>NZ_JAEUWU010000009.1 GCF_019754945.1 Corynebacterium pseudokroppenstedtii | reverse complement strand
CGTACGGCCCACAGAATGATGTCACGCTGAAAATGCCGGCCTTTGAATGGGTTCATGTGCAGCTCCATCAGCAAAAGGGGATGATAAGTTTATCACCACCGACTATTTGCAACAGTGCCCCGTCCGGATACTGCCAGATATCGGCGTCCAGGGAGATGTCCTGAAGCGCGGTGTCCGGAATTTCAGGTTTGTGTCTCTACAAAGACTAACTATCAGAAAAACTCATCGAGCATCAAATGAAACTGCAATTTATTCATATCAGGATTATCAATACCATATTTTTGAAAAAGCCGTTTCTGTAATGAAGGAGAAAACTCACCGAGGCAGTTCCATAGGATGGCAAGATCCTGGTATCGGTCTGCGATTCCGACTCGTCCAACATCAATACAACCTATTAATTTCCCCTCGTCAAAAATAAGGTTATCAAGTGAGAAATCACCATGAGTGACGACTGAATCCGGTGAGAATGGCAAAAGCTTATGCATTTCTTTCCAGACTTGTTCAACAGGCCAGCCATTACGCTCGTCATCAAAATCACTAGCATCAACCAAACCGTTATTCATTCGTGATTGCGCCTGAGCGAGACGAAATACGCGATCGCTGTTAAAAGGACAATTACAAACAGGAATCGAATGCAACCGGCGCAGGAACACTGCCAGCGCATCAACAATATTTTCACCTGAATCAGGATATTCTTCTAATACCTGGAATGCTGTTTTCCCGGGGATCGCAGTGGTGAGTAACCATGCATCATCAGGAGTACGGATAAAATGCTTGATGGTCGGAAGAGGCATAAATGCCGTCAGCCAGTTTAGTCTGACCATCTCATCTGTAACATCATTGGCAACGCTACCTTTGCCATGTTTCAGAAACAACTCTGGCGCATTGGGCTTCCCATACAATCGATAGATTGTCGCACCTGATTGCCCGACATTATCGCGAGCCCATCTATACCCATATAAATCAGCATCCAGGTTGGAATTTAATCGCGGCCTCGAGCAAGACGTTTCCCGTTGAATATGGCTCATAACACCCCTTGTATTACTGTTTATGTAAGCAGACAGTTTTATTGTTCATGATGATATATTTTTATCTTGTGCAATATAACATGGGTTGGCACTGTTGCAAATAGTCGGTGGTGATAAACTTATCATCCCCTTTTGCTGATGGAGCTGCACATGAACCCATTCAAAGGCCGGCATTTTCAGCGTGACATCATTCTGTGGGCCGTACG
>NZ_JAEUWU010000008.1 GCF_019754945.1 Corynebacterium pseudokroppenstedtii | reverse complement strand
GGGCTCGCACCACACACAAACACAAACACGCCATATTCTATTATTCCAACGTCAAGGTTGGCGGCGACCTACTCTCCCACACCCTCCCAGGTGCAGTACCATCGGCGCAGGCAGGCTTAGCTTCCGGGTTCGGAAAGGGACCGGGCGTGACCCCACCGCACTAACCACCAACACACATCAAGGACAACACACAACCCAACCCAACAAGCAGGTGAGCTGCACAAGACACCAAACAGTAGACGCAAGCAACCAACAAACCATCGTATCCCGCCACAGGATTGTTGTTTAGTTCGGTCAATTAGTACCGGTCACCTCAACACATCACTGTGCTTACAGATCCGGCCTATCAACCCCATCATCTCTGGGGAACCTCAAAAGAAACCTCATCATGAAACAGGCTTCCCGCTTAGATGCTTTCAGCGGTTATCCCTCCCGTACGTAGCCAACCAGCCCTGCCCCAGGCAAAACAACTGGCACACCAGAGGTACGTCCGTCCCGGTCCTCTCGTACTAGGGACAGCCTTTCTCAAGTTTCCACGCGCGCGGCGGATAGAGACCGAACTGTCTCACGACGTTCTAAACCCAGCTCGCGTGCCGCTTTAATGGGCGAACAGCCCAACCCTTGGGACCTACTCCAGCCCCAGGATGCGACGAGCCGACATCGAGGTGCCAAACCATCCCGTCGATATGGACTCTTGGGGAAGATCAGCCTGTTATCCCCGGGGTACCTTTTATCCGTTGAGCGACACCGCATCCACAAGCCAGTGCCGGATCACTAGTCCCAACTTTCGTTCCTGCTCGACCCGTCAGTCTCACAGTCAAGCTCCCTTATGCACTTACACTCACCACCTGATTGCCAACCAGGCTGAGGGAACCTTTGGGCGCCTCCGTTACCATTTAGGAGGCAACCGCCCCAGTTAAACTACCCACCAGGCACTGTCCCTAACCCAGATCATGGGCCGAGGTTGAGATGCTCAATACGATCAGAGTGGTATTTCACCAACGACTCCACCACCACTAGCGTGGCCGCTTCACAGTCTCCCACCTATCCTACACAAACCGAACCAAACACCAATACCAAGCTATAGTGAAGGTCCCGGGGTCTTTTCGTCCTGCCGCGCGTAACGAGCATCTTTACTCGTACTGCAATTTCGCCGGGCCTATGGTTGAGACAGCAGAGAAGTCGTTACGCCATTCGTGCAGGTCGGAACTTACCCGACAAGGAATTTCGCTACCTTAGGATGGTTATAGTTACCACCGCCGTTTACTGGGGCTTAAATTCTCCGCTTCGACCACACAGGGCGGCCTAACAGGTCCTCTTAACCTTCCAGCACCGGGCAGGCGTCAGTCCGTATACCTCGACTTCACGTCTTCGCACGGACCTGTGTTTTTAGTAAACAGTCGCTTCCCTCTACTCTCTGCGACCACCACCAGCTCAACCAGTCTGTCACCAGCAGTGGTCCCCCTTCTCCCGAAGTTACGGGGGCATTTTGCCGAATTCCTTAACCACAGTTCACCCGTCGCCTTAGTATTCTCTACCTGACCACCTGTGTCGGTTTCGGGTACGGGCCGCACACACACATCGCTAGAGGCTTTTCTCGACAGCAATGGATCACCAACATCCCCACAACGGGTACGCATCACGCCTCACCCTCGATGGCATCCGGATTTACCTAGACACCGGGCTACACGCTTACACCACAATCCAATAAGTGGCTCGGCTACCACACTGCGTCACCCCATCACTTGACTACTACCAGATCAGGCCCCACGCATCCACACACACAACAACCCAAAAGGCCATTACGCGTGCTTCAGGGCGGTTAGTATCACTGATTCACCATGGGCGCGCATGCACGGGTACGGGAATATCAACCCGTTATCCATCGACTACGCCTGACGGCCTCGCCTTAGGCCCCGACTCACCCTGGGAAGAAAAGCTTAACCCAGGAACCCTTAGTCATCCGGCGGACAAGATTCTCACTTGTCATTCGCTACTCATGCCTGCATTCTCACTCGCATACCCTCCACCACCAGTCACCTGACAGCTTCCACGAGCACACGACGCTCCCCTACCAAACCACAAACGCGGTTTCCGCGGCTTCGGCGGTGCACTTAAGCCCCACTACATTGTCGGCGCACAACCACTCGACCAGTGAGCTATTACGCACTCTTTCAAGGATGGCTGCTTCTAAGCCAACCTCCTGGTTGTCTTCGCGATCCCACATCCTTTTCCACTTAGTACACACTTAGGGGCCTTAGCCGGCGATCTGGGCTGTTTCCCTCTCGACCCACGGAGCTTATCCCCCGCAGTCTCACTGCCACGCTCTCACCTTGCTGGCATTCGGAGTTTGGCTGATGTCGCTAAGATGATAGTCCCGCTAAACCATCCAGTCGCTCTACCTCCAACAAGAAACACGCAACGCTGCACCTAAATGCATTTCGGGGAGAACCAGCTATCACGGAGTTTGATTGGCCTTTCACCCCTACCCACAACTCATCCCCGCAGTTTTCAACCTACGTGGGTTCGCGCCTCCACAACGTCTTACCGATGCTTCACACTGGCCATGGGTAGATCACCCCGCTTCGGGTCCAGGACACGCCACTGACTCGCCCTCATTAGGACTCGGTTTCCCTACGACTACCCCACACGGGTTAACCTCGCGACGCGCCGCTGACTCGCAGGCTCATTCTTCAAAAGGCACGCCATCACCCCACAACGAGGCTCTGACGGCTTGTAGGCACACGGTTTCAAGAACTCTTTCACTCCCCTCCCGGGGTACTTTTCACCATTCCCTCACGGTACTATCCACTATCGGTCACATCACGTATTCAGGCTTACCGGGTGGTCCCGGCAGATTCACAGCAGATTCCACGAGCCCACTGCTACTCGGGCACCACAGCACCCCACATGAAATGTGTTTTCACGTACCGGACTCTCACCGTCTACGGCAGGCCATTCCAAACCACTTCCGCTAACACACCACACGCAGGAGGGCGTCACTAGCCACCCAACACCACGGCCCCACAACACCACACACGCAACCCCTAGCAAGTATCACACGCATATGGTTTAGCCATCATCCACTTTCGCTCGCCACTACTCGCAGAATCATTATTATTTTCTCTTCCTACAGGTACTAAGATGTTTCACTTCCCCGCGTCACCCCCACACCGGCTATACATTCACCAGCAGGTCACCGCACACAACTACGGCAAGGTTACCCCATTCGGACACCCTCGGATCAACGCTTGATTGACAACTCCCCGAGGACTATCGCGGCCTTCCACGTCCTTCATCGGCGTAATGTGCCCAGGCATCCACCGTGCGCCCCTACAACAAACAACAACAAAAAGGCAACACTTCACCCCACCACACACACAAAACAACGCATGCGCGACGGAGCAAGAATAAACCAGACAAAATACAAAAAGAAAAGATTACTCGCGTCCACTATCCAGTTCTCACACAACACACCCACACCACACGAGGCCACCAACAAACAGCAACCACATATGGTCAGGCCAGGAACAACAACCATGTGCCATCCCAGACACCCAACAATGCACCAACGCACCCCAAAAACACAATTGTGTCAGCCACACACCACCCACCACCACACACTAACGCATGATGATTGCGATGCCGCACGCACACTGCGTGCCCAAGCAAGCCATCCACCCACAAAAACAAAACAGTCAACGCACACCAGCCACCGGCCGGCCCCTGCGCCAACACAAAAAAGTAAAGCTCCTTAGAAAGGAGGTGATCCAGCCGCACCTTCCGGTACGGCTACCTTGTTACGACTTCGTCCCAATCGCCAATCCCACCTTCGACGGCTCCCTAACGAGTTTAGGCCACCGGCTTCGGGTGTTACCAACTTTCATGACGTGACGGGCGGTGTGTACAAGGCCCGGGAACGTATTCACCGCAGCATTGCTGATCTGCGATTACTAGCGACTCCGACTTCATGGAGTCGAGTTGCAGACTCCAATCCGAACTGAGACTGGCTTTACGAGATTAGCCCCACCTCACGGTATCGCAACTCTCTGTACCAGCCATTGTAGCATGTGTGAAGCCCTGGACATAAGGGGCATGATGATTTGACGTCATCCCCACCTTCCTCCGAGTTAACCCCGGCAGTCTCCCGCGAGTCCCCAACCAAATGCTGGCAACACGAGACAAGGGTTGCGCTCGTTGCGGGACTTAACCCAACATCTCACGACACGAGCTGACGACAACCATGCACCACCTGCACACCAGCCACAAAGGGAACAACCATCTCTGGCCGCATCCAGTGCATGTCAAGCCCAGGTAAGGTTCTTCGCGTTGCATCGAATTAATCCACATGCTCCGCCGCTTGTGCGGGCCCCCGTCAATTCCTTTGAGTTTTAGCCTTGCGGCCGTACTCCCCAGGCGGGGCGCTTAATGCGTTAGCTACGGCACGGATCCCGTGGAAGGAAACCCACACCTAGCGCCCACCGTTTACGGCATGGACTACCAGGGTATCTAATCCTGTTCGCTACCCATGCTTTCGCTCCTCAGCGTCAGTTACTGCCCAGAGACCCGCCTTCGCCACCGGTGTTCCTCCTGATATCTGCGCATTTCACCGCTACACCAGGAATTCCAGTCTCCCCTACAGTACTCCAGTCATGCCCGTATCACCTGCCAACCCGGAGTTAAGCCCCGGGCTTTCACAAATGACGCGACAGACCACCTACGAGCTCTTTACGCCCAGTAATTCCGGACAACGCTCGCACCCTACGTATTACCGCGGCTGCTGGCACGTAGTTAGCCGGTGCTTCTTCTACCACTACCGTCACCCCACAAGGGCTTCGTCATGGCTGAAAGGAGTTTACAACCCGAAGGCCGTCATCCCCCACGCGGCGTC
Organism: Corynebacterium pseudokroppenstedtii; assembly: GCF_019754945.1. Taxonomy (GTDB): domain Bacteria; phylum Actinomycetota; class Actinomycetes; order Mycobacteriales; family Mycobacteriaceae; genus Corynebacterium; species Corynebacterium pseudokroppenstedtii. The sequence goes on along the minus strand of NZ_JAEUWU010000008.1, from coordinate 911 downwards.
GCTGCATCAGGCTTGCGCCCATTGTGCAATATTCCCCACTGCTGCCTCCCGTAGGAGTCTGGGCCGTATCTCAGTCCCAATGTGGCCGTCCACCCTCTCAGGCCGGCTACCCGTCGACGCCTTGGTAGGCCATTACCCCACCAACAAGCTGATAGGCCGCGAGCTCATCCCTTACCGAAAAAATCTTTCCACCACACCACCTACAGCATGGTCCTATCCAGTATTAGACCCAGTTTCCCAGGCTTATCCCAAAGTAAGGGGCAGATCACCCACGTGTTACTCACCCGTTCGCCACTCGAGCACCCTGCAAGCAGGGCCTTTCCGTTCGACTTGCATGTGTTAAGCACGCCGCCAGCGTTCGTCCTGAGCCAGGATCAAACTCTCCATACAAACAAAGCACAAAAAGCCTGAAAACCAAGCAAAAAACAAACCCCGACACAAAAACGAAATCCTGCATCAGAATTCACAAAGTTGTTGCAGCCCACCAACGGGGAAGGCAGACCACAACCACACCACAAAACAAAAAATGTTTAGGTGATAAAAAATCTTGTCATGATGATCAAAGCAACCACCACAACACTGTGGCACCTGCTGCGACCAACACAAAAGTACATTGGCACACTATCGAGTTCTCACACAACACACGCACACACACCAACTAAGCACACCACAACCTGATGCACCAGCATGTGCAGCAAGCAGAAACCCTAACACCACAACCAGCCAGACGCAAACACGCGCCACAACCGGAAAACAACAAACAGTGAAAGAATCTCCACCCCAACCACCAACACAACCAACAACCGGCTACAAATCTTTCCAGCTGCCGGGCGGCTGCCTCGGCGACGACAAAAAACACTACACACCCCACCCACACACCACAAACCCCCAGCACACACCCACAAAACACA
>NZ_JAEUWU010000007.1 GCF_019754945.1 Corynebacterium pseudokroppenstedtii | reverse complement strand
ATATTTTCCGCCAAGATGCGGTCCTCTACAAGACGGACCACACGATCCTTCGCATCCTGGTCAAATTTTCTTGGCATATTCCAGATTTTCCCATCTACTCAAACGGAACAAAACCTGGGACACTTCAGTTTCCTTATGTCAATGGTGCCCTATTTGCTGAACCGTTGGCCTCGGAGTACTTCGACTACCAGATGCGCGAAGCATTGCTTGCTGCCTGCGACTTCGACTGGTCGACCATTGACGTCTCCGTCTTTGGTTCGTTGTTCCAATTGGTGAAATCGAAGGAAGCGCGCCGCAGCGACGGCGAACACTACACGTCTAAGGCCAACATCATGAAGACCATCGGCCCGCTGTTTTTGGACGAGCTGAGGGCTGAGGCCGATAAGTTGGTGTCTTCTCCGTCGACGTCGGTGGCCGCATTAGAGCGCTTCCGCGACTCCCTGTCTGAGCTGGTATTCGCTGATATGGCTTGTGGTTCTGGAAACTTCCTGCTTCTGGCGTATCGGGAGTTGCGCCGGATTGAAACCGACATCATTGTCGCTATACGCCAGCGCCGCGGTGAAACGGGCATGTCGTTGAATATTGAGTGGGAGCAGAAACTGTCCATTGGGCAGTTCTACGGCATTGAGCTGAATTGGTGGCCTGCCAAGATTGCTGAGACTGCCATGTTCCTAGTTGACCATCAGGCCAACAAGGAGCTTGCCAACGCTGTGGGTAGGCCTCCGGAGCGGTTGCCGATTAAGATTACCGCGCACATTGTGCACGGCAATGCCCTGCAGCTTGATTGGGCAGACATACTCTCGGCTTCTGCCGCCAAGACGTATATCTTCGGTAACCCGCCGTTTTTGGGGCATGCGACGAGAACTGCTGAACAAGCTCAAGAACTCCGAGACTTGTGGGGCACTAAGGACATTTCACGCTTGGACTACGTCACCGGCTGGCATGCAAAGTGCTTGGATTTCTTTAAGTCCCGAGAGGGTCGTTTTGCGTTTGTCACCACCAATTCAATTACTCAAGGTGATCAAGTTCCACGGCTATTTGGGCCTATCTTCAAAGCAGGGTGGCGTATTCGTTTCGCTCACCGCACGTTTGCGTGGGACTCTGAAGCACCCGGTAAAGCTGCTGTTCACTGCGTCATTGTTGGCTTCGATAAGGAGAGTCAACCACGTCCACGTCTGTGGGATTATCCCGATGTAAAGGGCGAGCCAGTCTCAGTGGAAGTAGGCCAGTCCATTAATGCCTATTTAGTAGACGGCCCTAATGTTCTTGTCGATAAATCCCGGCATCCTATTTCGTCGGAAATATCGCCCGCAACTTTTGGAAATATGGCGCGAGATGGCGGCAACCTTCTAGTTGAGGTCGACGAATACGACGAGGTTATGAGTGACCCCGTAGCGGCAAAGTATGTTCGCCCTTTCCGGGGTAGTCGAGAGCTAATGAACGGCTTAGATCGGTGGTGTCTATGGCTTGTAGATGTAGCACCGTCAGACATTGCCCAGAGTCCGGTTCTGAAAAAGCGTCTAGAAGCGGTTAAGTCTTTTCGAGCCGACAGTAAAGCGGCAAGTACACGGAAAATGGCTGAAACTCCGCACTTATTCGGCCAGCGGTCGCAACCGGATACTGATTACCTTTGCCTGCCGAAGGTAGTAAGCGAACACCGCTCGTATTTCACCGTACAAAGGTATCCATCAAACGTAATCGCTTCTGACCTAGTATTCCATGCTCAAGATCCAGACGGCCTGATGTTTGCGCTAGCGTCGTCGTCGATGTTCATTACGTGGCAGAAAAGCATCGGAGGACGACTCAAGTCTGATCTCCGTTTTGCTAACACTTTGACGTGGAATACTTTCCCAGTGCCAGAACTCGACGAGAAGACGCGGCAGCGAATTATTAAAGCGGGCAAGAAGGTGCTCGACGCCCGCGCGCTGCACCCAGAACGCTCGCTGGCCGAGCACTACAACCCACTCGCGATGGCACCGGAACTCATCAAAGCGCATGATGCGCTCGACCGCGAGGTGGATAAAGCGTTTGGCGCGCCACGAAAGCTGACAACTGTTCGGCAGCGCCAGGAGCTATTGTTTGCCAATTACGAAAAACTCATCTCACACCAGCCCTAGAAGGCTTGATATGTCTTGCCATATGGCGGGACATATGTTTAGGCATATGTTATAGCGTATGTTCCGCCATAGGGCCTAACCCTGACGTGTCCACTGTCCGGGGGTTAGGTGTGATGTCCAGGGACGTTGTTGAGTCGGTCGAAGGGTACGCCGCCAATCGCAGAGTGGTGTCGGTGGTGGTTGTAGAAGTGGAGCCAGCCGGGCAGCGCCAGGCGTCGTTCGGCCTCTGAACCGTAAAACCTGGCATAGGCCCAGCCGTCCCCGAGCGTGCGGTGGAATCGCTCGATCTTCCCGTTCGTCTGCGGCCGGTAGGGGCGTGTCCGCTTGTGTCGGATGCCGAGCCGAGCGCAGAAGTCCCTCCATGCGTGGGATCTGTATGCCGACCCGTTGTCGGATAGGACTCGCTCGACGGTCACGCCTCGTTCGGCGAACCAGGCCACGGCGCGTTCGAGAACTCCCACCGCTGTGCTCGCCTGCTCATCCGACCAGATTTCTGCGTATGCGACGCGGGAGTGGTCGTCGATGACTGTGTGAACGAACGCCGTCCCGGTGCGCGGCTTGTGATCTTTTCCTCGTGGTAATCCCGGAGTCGCGAGCTTGTTCCGTGCGCCTTGCTGCCGACCTACGTAACGATGTCCACCGCCGTCGGGGATGTTGCCGAACTTCGTGACATCGACATGAATCAACGATCCCGGATGAGGATGCTCATATCGCCGCAATGGCTCGCCAGTGACACGATCGATATGCGAGAGGCGGTTCACGCGGCAACGGACGAGGACCGCGTGAACAGTCGACGTCGAGAGACCAAGTCGCGCAGCGATCTGGGCTGGCCCCAGTCGAAGCCGCCAGCGCAGGTTGATGATCTTCTTCTTGACATGCTCGGGCGTCCTGCCTGGGATCCGGTGCGGCTTGCTGGAGCGATCCTGCATCCCAAACTCACCCTCTTCCCGGTAGCGGCCTGCCCATTTCCGGGCAGTGATCGGGGAGACCATGAACATCTTGGGGTCGTTTGCGGGAGGGGGCGGAATCCTACGCTAAGGCTTTGGCCAGCGATATTCTCCGGTGAGATTGATGTGTTCCCATCCGAGCGGCGAAACATGGGCCAAGAGATCGGGCGATAGCAGCTTTCCATCGCGTTTCTGGTTTGCAACGACCTCGCCGAGCTTCATGGTGTTCCAGAAGATGATGATGGCGGCGAGCAGATTCATGCCGGCGATGCGGTAATGCTGGCCTTCGGCGGAACGGTCGCGGATTTCACCGCGGCGGTGGAAGCTGATTGCCCGCTTCAGCGCATGATGAGCTTCGCCTTTGTTGAGCCCGATCTGGGCACGCCGTTGGAGTTCGGCATCCAGAATCCAGTCGATCATGAACAGGGTGCGCTCGACGCGACCGACTTCCCGCAGGGCTGTCGCGAGCTCGTTCTGCCGCGGATAGGAGGCGAGTTTCCGCAGAATCTGGCTTGGCGCGACGGTCCCGGCAGCAATGGTGGCGGCGATGCGCAGGATGTCGGGCCAATTGCGCTCGATCATGGCTTGGTTGACCTTTCCGCCGATCAACGCTCGCAGGTGCGCCGGGGCGGCCGACGGATTGAACGCGTAGAGCCGTTTGGATGGCAGGTCGCGGATGCGCGGAGCGAACCGGTAGCCGAGAATGGCACATGCGGCAAAGACGTGATCGGTGAAGCCGCCCGTGTCGGTGAACTGCTCGCGGATATGGCGTCCAGCATCGTTCATCAGCAGGCCATCGAGGATGTAAGGCGCTTCGCTTGCCGTTGCAGGAATCACCTGGGTTGCGAACGGCGCATATTGGTCGGAGACGTGGCTATAGGCTTTCAGGCCCGGGGTATTGCCATATTTCGCGTTGACCAGGTTCATGGCCTCACCTTGCTCTGTAGCGACGAAGAACTGTCCGTCGCTCGAAGCCGACGTGCCCATGCCCCAGAACCGGGCCATGGGTAACGCTGCCTGTGCCTCGACCACCATGGCCAGCGCCCGGTCATAGGCTTCGCCCTCGACATGCCACCGTCCAATGCGGATCAATTCCCAGAAGGTGTGGGTGTTTGTCGCATCCGCCATTTTGCGCAAGCCGAGGTTGATCCCTTCCGCCAAGATAACGTTCATTAGCCCGATCCGGTCAGCGCAGGGTGCTCCTGTGCGCAGATGGGTGAACGCTTCGGTGAAGCCGGTCGCCGCATCCACCTCCAGCAGGAGATCGGTGATGCGCGTGGGCGGGATCTGCTTGTAGAGATCGAGCACCAGATCTTCGGCGCCTGTCGGCGCGGCGGCTTCGAGTTTCTCGATATGCAGAACGCCGTTTTCAATCGACCCGCCCGGGATCGTGCCTGCGCGAGCGGCACGGCCAAGCTCGCGCAACCGCATGTCGAGGCGAGCTTGCCGGTCTGCCAGCCATTCCTCCGGCCGCAATGGCACAGCGAGACGACCGCCTTCCGCGATGGCTTGTGCCGGAACGAGTGCGTGTTTCAGATCGCCATAGCGCCGGGACCTAGTAAGCCAGACATCTCCGGAGCGGAACGCATCGCGCAGATGGAACAGCACCGCGATCTCCCATAGGCGAGCGTCGCCAGCCCTCTGGGCCCGAAGGTGGCGATGCCATTTCGAGCTGGGCCGCAAGAAGCTGGTCATCGCGGCATCGTTCAAACCGGTACGAAGGGCCGTCACCGCTTCCAGAAGCGGCAGTGCAACGGGCGCAGCTCGCAGATCGAGCAGGCGCAACATGCGTGGAGCGTATCGGCGGAAGCGGTGATAACCGTCGAGCACATGATTGAGCGGATCGTCGGCCATGGTGGCGGTCAGCCTGGTTGCCATTGCAACAAGGGTTTTTAAGCCGTCCCACCCTGACCCACTCGCGATGACATCGCCCAGCGGCTGGCCATCATCCTGTGCATCGACCAGGGCGCCCCCGATCTCGGCGAAGGATTTCAGGGTGTCACGCACCACCCCCGCTTCGTCTGCGACCTTTGCATGGCAAATACGCTCCGAAGCACGGTAGAGACGGCCGACGATCCGGTCGTGGGTTTCGACCACTGCGTCGGCCAACATCGCCTGCCATTCCGAGACGCAAACAGCCAAGATCGCAAGCCGCCTGTCCTCCGGGAGATCGCGCATGCCGTCGGCATAATACCGTTCACCCTGCCTGCGCAGACGAGTCACCCGATGGGCAGGAACGCCGGCAAGCAGATCCTCGGGGAGATCGACGCGTTGCAGATATTCGAGCCGGTCGAGCAGCCGGTTGGCCGACGAAGAGTTCGAGCCAGGCTCGAACTGGCGCAGCCACACAAAACGGGTCACCCGATCATCAGCCGTCTCCTCGAGCAATGCCAGCAACTGTTCTCGGATCGACATAGGCAGCCGACTGGCGATCCTCGTCTCGATGCGTCGCTCGGCATCGACGAGAGCCGCGGCACAAAGCCGCTCGATCGTGGATGTCGCGGGAAGGACAGTGCGGGTGCGTCGGCACTCGGCTACGAAGCGACGGGCGATATCCTCGTTCGACACCGCCATCTCGGCTTCTCGGAACAACCATTCCTTCAGCTCGCTCGCACCACGTCCGGAGAAGGTGCGGAAGCCGTAGAGCCCCCGTAACTCGGCAAGATGCTCGTGCCGTGTTTCCTCGCGGGCAGCATAGTCTACGAGATCGTCGGCACCCAGGCCAAGCTGCGCTCCGATAAATTCGATGACCTCTGCAGGGATCAGTTCGCCTGGAGCCAGCACCCGGCCGGGATAGCGCAGGACACACAATTGCAGGGCGAAGCCGAACCTGTTGTGAGCGCGCCGACGCAGCCTGATATGCCCAAAGTCTTCATCACTCAGCGTATAGTGCTTGAGCAAATCCGTCTGTGAAGTCGGCAAGCGCAACAGCGCGTCTTTCTGCCGATCGGTTAGAGTGACGCGACGCGGCATACATGTTCCTTTTTCAAAATCTGATAGCGTTCAAGACGCTTTGTTTATGAAGCTGGTTGAGATACATTTCCAGAGGTCAATGCAATCGTGGCCGAAGCGCCGCCTCAAACCAACGTTTGTGATACATGCTGATCGGATATGCCCGCGTCTCCAAAGCCGATGGCTCGCAGTCTCTCGACCTGCAGCACGACGCCTTGCGCGCCGCAGGTGTCGAACGGGACAATATCTATGATGATCTTGCTTCCGGCGGTCGTGATGATCGCCCTGGCTTGACTGCCTGCCTCAAGTCATTGCGTGACGGCGATGTGCTGGTGGTCTGGAAGCTCGATCGCCTCGGACGATCGCTTGCCCATCTGGTCAACACGGTGAAGGAGCTGTCAGACCGCAAGATCGGCCTGCGGGTTCTGACTGGAAAGGGCGCTCAGAGGCACTGTTGCAAAGTTAGCGATGAGGCAGCCTTTTGTCTTATTCAAAGGCCTTACATTTCAAAAACTCTGCTTACCAGGCGCATTTCGCCCAGGGGATCACCATAATAAAATGCTGAGGCCTGGCC
>NZ_JAEUWU010000006.1 GCF_019754945.1 Corynebacterium pseudokroppenstedtii | reverse complement strand
ATATTTTCCGCCAAGATGCGGTCCTCTACAAGACGGACCACACGATCCTTCGCATCCTGGTCAAATTTTCTTGGCATATTCCAGATTTTCCCATCTACTCAAACGGAACAAAACCTGGGACACTTCATGTGGCGGTGGTAGCGGTTTTATATTGTGTGTGGGTATAGTGGTTGGTGCCTTCTTTTGAAGGTCTCTGGTAGTGGATAATGTTGCCCCGTCTGCTCTTGGTTCATGGGTAGACGGGGCGTTTTCTATGTGTGAACCCTCAGCTGATGATTGCCGGGTTATACGGTCCCGGGGTAACACTGTGTGGGGTGGAGTGCCCGTAAGAAGGATGATTCCCTCGCGGGGGCGAGGGGAGACTGTTCTGAGGAGGAACAGATGAATGAGTTCGCTTGTTCGCACGATGGGGAACTAACGGACGACGACGGGTTTAATCGTAGCAAAAGTGGGTTGAAGTGAGGTAGTGGGGTGTCTGTGGGTTGTGTCACTATGAGGTGTTTGCCGTTCAGAGGTGTCTTGTAGTGGTCCGCCGTCGGCTGGTGATGCTGTTGATAATGAAGAATGCCCCCCGCAGGGACGAGGGGCATGTGGGAAAACCGGCTATCAGTTTTCGGGACAATATAGTACATAAGTAGGGTGCCCGTATCAATCCGGCTTTATGTAAACATGTCACGTATATTCGGTTGGCGTGCCAGGTTTTGACCTGGTTTGCATCCCAGAGCGGCGAGGATCATGTCGAGGTTGTAGTGGTTCGTTGATCGGTCTTGACCTGGCTGTTGTAAAAGTTGTTTACATTTGTCTTGAGCTAGTTCACCGTCGCGGATTATTTCGCGAATATGGTGGTTGATAGCGGGGGTGCCGACACTGAAGAGTTCGGCCATTTGCTTCGTGTTGAGCCAGGCTGTGCCTTGTTTGAGCTGCATCTTCCGAGAAGGAGGGGTGCGATTGAAGCGACGGCCAGGGTAACCGTGGGGAGATGTCGCGTGTGCATGGGGTCTCCTTATTAATTAGACGGTTTGTGAGGCTCTGGGATTATCGTTTTGTAGTTGGCGCGCCAGACTTCAACAAGATTGGCTGTCACACCTAGTTCTTGGGCGATGGCCCCACGGAAAGTGGATCCCCACTCGAAAGTCGGGGTACCCGGTTTCTATCGTGCCTTTCCCCAGCGGCAAAACAGGTCATGCATTACTTAAGCGATGCACAACGCTCACGTATAAGCTCAGAATGCTGATAAATATCGGAAACACTACTCAGATCGAAACGATGCTCCTCCCGGTTAGCATCGAAGATCCCGATTTGAGGAACCCGCCTATCAAAGTAAAGCCGCGCAATTGGCTTCCGATTGTTATCTTGGAACAGAATGGCGCAATAAGTCTTAGCATCACGAATAGCTATATCGTCAATTGATACCTCAGCACAACCAATAGCTCTAATAATTGAGAACGCGTCGAGCTCTTCCTCGGTCGTGACGATTTCGGATGCTGGTTGAGATACTTCAGCGTCATCGGCTGGAGAAGTCTTCTCAGATGTTGTAGCAGATCCACCCTCTTCGTACTCTTGTGCAGTCCGTAGCCTTCGATTTGCCTCGTCTCTCAGGAATTGGGCTTGAGCTGTCGATACAAGGCTTGTGAACTCATCTAGGTTTTGTGCTGTCATCCGCTTTGTAGTAACCCGAGAGGCTATCATCCTCACCCAGTCCTGATCCGGCTTAGTAAATTGCGCTCCCAACACTTTTCGAATCTCTGAAATATATTTTAGTTGCTCGGCGCTAGCAGCGATGGTGTCCGAATCGAATTTAGCCTTCGTGCACATTTCGAGGTGAGGGAATACACGTGCGTCTACTTGGTTGAGGTCGATCGTCATAAACGGCTTTTCATCCATGCGGTTTGCTGCGTCGAGCTGTGCATAGAATTCGTAGACTTCCCCATTGGTTAGGATGGCGAATTCAGTGTCGGTGACGTTGAAGTAACGGACGAGTTGAGTGGCATGATCGAGGCATAGTGGTTCACCGATCTTTTTGCACTCAATGAGGAATCGGAAATCGCCTCCGGATTTGATGGCGAAGTCGACTTTTTCGCCTCGCCGTTTACCGATGTCTGCTGTGTATTCGGGGATGACTTCTCGTGGGTCTGTGACGTCATATCCGAGAACGTCGGAGATGAAGGGGATGATAAATGCGGTTTTGGTTGCTTCTTCGGTCTCGATGACGTGTTTAAGTTCTTTGACTTTAGAGGCGAGTGTGTCGATGGCTTGTGAAACGCTCATGAGGTGACGTGTCTTTCGGAATTGTGGTTGGCTTCCCATACGGTGACTAGGTGTACGGTGACGCCTAGTTCTAGGGCGATCGCTCCTGGACAGGAACCATGGATGAGTTCGGCATCCATATATTCATCCTGACCAATAAGTAGATTAGCAGCCCAGGTATCGGCTTCGTGCTCTTGTCGTTCTTTAAACCATCCTTCGGCTCTGCTGTCGTGCCCGCAGAAGGCGTGGCCTAGTTCGTGGGCGAGTGTGCAGCGGGAGTTGACCCATCCGAGGTCACGGCGGATTGAGATTGTCCGGGTGTTGCTGTACCAGCGGCCTTTCTCGCCTCCGGTGTGGGTGGTGATGGTGATGCCGTGGGTTGCGGCGAGCACTTCGAGGTTAGGGGCCGTCTGAATAGTCATCATCTCCTGGTTCTGGCTCGGTCGGGGAGCTGTCGGCAACGTAGGGGAGGTCCTCCTCGTCGGGTGTGGTGTCACTATAAGCGGAGGGTGTGACATGACGACGCTGCGCGAGCTCATCGACGGGTGTGTCGAGGGGGCCATTACGTTTCACGCCAATTTTCATGCGGCGTAACACTTCGTCTGCGAGTTCATCTTCGGTGACAGCACGTAGTGCCCGGGCGGGGTCTACTTGTGTGGCCCATTTTTCGTCGAGGTAGCCAGTGTCGACGAGCGCTCCGACTGGGTGATGCCCGTAGGCGATGGCTATGGCGATCACATTCTCAGCACTAATACGGCTTCGTTCTACTTGCCTCGCGAAGGTCCGGTGGACGATTCCAGCTTTGGTAGCGATCGCATTGATCGCGTCGCCATCTGAGATTTGTTCTACCCAATCTGAATGGTTCATGAGTTCATCGTAACACCACTATTGCCATTATGGCAAGGGTCTGGACTGGGAAAATAAAATTTTCTAGAAAAAACTTGACATAATGTCCGATAGTCTGTCTGAATGGCAATCAGCAAGCCGGAACGGCAAGTTGTCGGCAGAACTCACTAAGGAGGTGAACATTATGCGACTTGATCCCGAAGTCATCACAGACGCGATGGAACGCACAGGTTCCCGATCGGTAGACGAGTTCGGCTGGAAGTTTCTTAACAAGACGGGGACGACTGTTCGTAACTACATGACGGGTAAGAGCGTTCCGAGGGTTCCTACTTTGATGATCCTTAAGCGGATCACTCATCGTCCGCTCGACCAAATGATTATTGAAGACAACTCAATCGCTGCGTAGGAGAGGAAGAGATGAGTTCCCGAATTGAATACAAGAACTTTGTTATCAGCTCCGACGGTGAGCAGATAGAGATTGCCACCGCCGGAGGTGAGAGGGTCACGGTTGACCATGGCGATGTCGTTGCCGTGACCAATGCTATGCAGACGCTAAAGCAGTTGGTTGGCTAGCGCCCTTCTAGCACGTTGCGGATAGTTTCGAGCAACTCAGTCTGAGTTCGTAGTTCGTCTTCGATGTGTCCGAGACGGTCTTCGATAGAGCTGAGCATCATATTTTGACTCGTGTTATCCGCAATTGATTGAAGCAGATCGACAACTTTCTGATCCACAGTGATCACCTCCTCCCTGGGGATGTGTCCCACAGGGAAGAGGCTACTCAAATCAATAGAAAATGCCCCGGCGGTAACCGGGGCAAGGAGTTCCAAAGGAGGAACAAAAATGAAGCAGTTAGTAACTGTACCAGTTCCAGGCGCTCACGCGGAACTGAAAGCTGTGCAGACTGAGGACGGTAAACAATGGGCGGCTATTCGCCCGATCTGCGACGCGCTTGGCATCGACAGTAAGTCGCAGCGTCGCAAGCTTCATGACAAGTCGTGGGCACGTGGGGTCATGATGACCTCACGTGACACCAAGGGGCGCAACCAAGAGATGTTCATGGTTGATCGTCAGACACTGACCATGTGGCTAGCCACTATCGACACCAACCGCGTCGCCCCGGAAGTCCGACCCACACTCGAAGCGTTCCAAAACGAAGCAGCCGACGCTCTCGACCGCTACTTCCACCAGGGCGGTGCGATCAACCCACGCGCGACTGAGCACCAACAAAAGGCGCTGATGTTTGAGCTGCGCTCACAGATGGAACTCGCCCAAGCGGCGAAAGGCCCTATCCACGACGATTTTCTTGAGGCAAAGGCCCGCATCATCCTAGCCCGCGGGATGGGGGAGACCCCACAGCTGGACCCGGCCCGGAAACCGCTGTATGTGCAGGATTTCCTCAAGAGCAAGGGCCTGTCGAAGAAACAGTTGTCAGCTAAAGCCCCCATGTTTGGAAAGCATTTGAAGGCTGCGTGGACGGATGTTCATGGCGTGGTTCCGCAGAAGGTTCCGGTGGAGTTGCCGAATGGTCGAGTTATTGAGGCTTATGGCTACACGGAGGCGGACCGGTCTTTGATGCAGCAGGTTTGGGACGAATACTTCGCCGTCACCGCCTAAAAGGAAAAGAGGATAAGGATCATGGAAAAACAAAACATTGAATACGACTACACGGATAGGGGTGAAGAGTGATGAAACCAGCTTTGGAGTTTCGGTCGCCAGAGCTCCATCTAGCAACCGGTGACGGTGTTGTTGTGCTCTCCCTTGGAGATAAGTCCATAAAGCTAAGCGGTGAGGATGTTGAAGCCCTAGTAAGGGTTCTTCGTGCTGCCGACTTCTTAGCCGACCACGGGTACGTATCCGGAATGAACGTAGATAGCCCGAACACTATGTGAAAGGAGTGAGTGATGCGGAAGGTTGCGAAGCTCAATATTGAGGCGGATTCGTTGGGAATCAACCTCAATATTGATGGTGCCCCGGAGGGGATTCTTATTGAGTACGAGATTGTGCCGAAGGTGGCTAAAGCGGTACTGGCCGAGATCCTGGACTGGCAACAAGCAGCCCAGGACTCGTAGGCATTAACTACTTCGACTTCTTAGACCGAGTTTCAGTAACCGTGGTCTTTGGATGCCGAAAGGCTCATATTGACAAGTTGTTCGGTGTTGGGGAGTCGAATGTGTAGTTCGTGCGGTGTGTGGTTCGTGTGGTGGGGAAGCTGCGCGAAGGAGATGAAGAAAGGAGGTTGGTTCAGTTGGTCGGGTTGCAACGCAAACCGTCGTCGGTCGATAAAGAGGGTTGTTGTTCTTGGTGCGGTAAGCCCGTTGCGTACAAGGGTCGTGGTCGAAAGCCGAAGTATTGCTCGCGTTCATGTAGGCAGCGTGCATATGAGTACCGATTAATGAGTAATAGTGAGTTGTTCACGTTTTTACGGAAGTTTGATCGTTGCTATTTGTGCGGTGAACGTCTCGATTGGTCGGATCCTTTGGATGTTTGTCTTGACCATGTAATTCCCACGATTCGTGGCGGCATGACTATTCCAGAAAATCTTCGTTCTGTTCATGTGGAATGTAATGCGATTAAGGGTGAGAAGCTCTTAGATCCTTCTGAGTTTGGTCTCAGGTGATTGCCTCATTCGATGTTGTGTGGCTAGACGTGTGTCGTTTTGTTTCGACACATTCGTCACAACGCACTCTATAAAACATACAAGCGATGTTTCGTCACATTGTTTCGTCACATTAGCCCTACGAGTAAGACTCCCCTGGATTCGTGATCCGGGTAGGGCACAAGGGTTTAACAGCCCGGTGTTATTTGATTAATCGCATAGTGAATAGCCCTGTGGGATACGGGGAGCGAGCGTGTTTCTTAGATCGCGATGACCTCCCTACACCTGCCATTGGCGACGGCTGTGGTGGAGGTAACGACACGGGGTGTTAACAAAACTTTTTGGGTGGCGCTGGTGCCCGTGCAACAAGGCATCGCGGGGTGGTCAATGCACTATGGCTACCTGTGGGGTTCGATTCCCCGCCCGCCCACAAGGGAAACAACGGTTGTTTCCCGTATGTGAAAAAAGGGGAGGGGCCTTAGGTTGTTGCGTCTGGATTGGCGTCTACTCGCAACAGCCTTGGCCCCTCATTGTCACCAAAGAGGGAGTGGTGAAAATGCCTAAGAAAAGAAGGCAAGTTTTTAGTGTACGCCGTGTGTATCGGGTTGGTGAAGTGGCGGACATGTTGGGGTTGAGTGCGAATTCGGTGTATGCGCTGGTTCGTAGTGGCCAGTTGCGGACTTTGCCGAAGCGGTCGCCGTTTTCTGATTGGCGTATTCCGGCTTGGGCTGTTGATGAGTTTGTGGGGGAGGGGTTGAGGTGACGCGCGATGAAGAAATTTTGAAGTCGATGGTGGATCACCCGGCTGGTCGCCACGTTCGCATTGATGATGAGTTGGATATGACGTTTATTGATTTGGCGAATGAGGCCTATGAGGAGAGTAGGGGCCGTTTTCGCTGGTCGTGGGGGCTTGTTTGGCATGCTGTCGTTGGTGTTGCCGCTATCGCAATGTTGTTTATTGATCTGATTTGGTTGGGGACGGTGAGTTAATTATGTCGGAAAAGCAATGCAGGCTTTTGGAGTTTGATTCTGAGCAGGAGTGGTTGGAGGCGCGGAAGCGGTATTTCACGGCGACGATGATGGCTGACTTGGCGACTGGTGGTTCTGGTGCCCGTGAGCGTGTGTATCGGGATCGGCATGGGTTGAGCAAGCCGTTTGCGGGTAATTCGTATACGCAGTGGGGGCATGAGCGGGAGCCGGTGTTGGTGAATTACGCGCGGGAGCATGTGGACTCGAGGTTGGTTCACAGCGCCGACCTTTACGTCTCAACAGAGATAGAAGACGCTGCTTGCACCCCGGACGCTGTGGGTTGCCGTGAGGATGGCACTGTTGCGGTGTTGGCTGAGGCGAAGACCACCAAGAACATGTGGTGGAAGCGTGAGGATGTTCCAGACCGCTACTTGTGGCAGATCCAGTGGCAGTTGTTGGTGACGGGGGCTGAGGCGTGTGTGCTGGTGTTTGAGTATCACGTGGATTTCGAGCCACGCGGGATTGACCGTTTCCTCATTCGCCCGGATCAGGACATGCAGGAAAGGCTTTTGGCTTTGTTGGCCCAGCAGCGGGATTTTGAGGCCGATCATGTGGAGGCCCGGTTGCCTGATTTCTTTGCTGATCGTGTCCGTGAGTTGTCGAAGCTGAAGGAGCAGGCCCGTGAGCTGGAGGATGAGCTTAAAGCGGAGATCAGGGAGTTCACGGGCGGGGAGGATTTCAGTTATTCGGATGATGATGTGCAGGTAACGCTGTCGACGCCTAAGCCGTCGGCCCGGTTTCAAACGTCTGAGTTTAAGAAGGCGGAGCCTGAGCTGTATGAGCGGTTTGTTAAGGCGGGTAAGGCCCCGTCTCAGCGGGTCACGTTGAAGTGGAAGGGGGCCGCGTAATGGCCAAGGTCCAGCTTGAAAATTATGAGCCTGTCGAGGAGCGCATACTGCGCTTTAAGAAAGAGCACCCGAATTTTCGTTGCCTTACGGAACTTACTTATGAGGGTGATCCGGGTAGTACACGCTGGATTATTAAGGCCAGTGTGTGGCGTGATGCTGAGAATGTGGGGATGCCGGATGCGACCGGTTATGCCTTTGAGATTGACGGGGCGGGCATGGCGCAGCGGACTGCGGCGTTGGAGACGTGTGAGACGTCGGCTATTGGGCGTGCGTTGGCGAATCTGGGTTATGGGGGCAATAGGCGTGTCACCCGTGAGGAAATGCGGAAGGTGAAGCGTGATGAGGACCGCCGGTTGATTGTTGACCGGTTGAAGTCGGTGCCTGATGTGGGGGCTTTGCGCGCGTTGTGGGAGGACGCGAAGGCTGCTGAGGTGACCGACCAGTCATTATGGCAGGCGTTTAAGAAACGCACCGAGCAGTTGGAAGGTGGCGGTCCGGGTGAGTGAGTATGCGCCGTTGAATCCGGTTCAGATTGAGCAGCAGATCAGTGAGGCGGTGACCCAGATTTCGCGATCTATTCGCCCGGTCAGTGAGGCGTATAACACCTGGCAGAAGGCGGAGCTTGATTTTAAGGCGGCGTTTGCCAGGGTGTTTCTTGATGCTGATGGGCCGATGGAGGAGCGTAAGCAGCGTGCTGTGGCCGGGACGGTGGATGAGGCGTTAGCTGCGCGTGTTGCTGAGGGTGAGTATAAGCGTCTGTTGGATTTTCAGCGGTCGTTTCGTGACCAACTCTCGGCGTTGCAGTCGGTGCAGAAGTCGGTGAATGCGGCGTATCAGGCGGCGGGTCACGATGGGTAGAAAGAGGATGCCTGTTGAGGTGGCCCGTGTTGTTGGTGATCGTGCTGGTGGCCGGTGTGAGGCGATGGTGTTTCCGGTGTGTACCGGTGGCGCTGAGCAGCTTCACCATAGGCAGTACCGGTCGCGGGGTGGTGAACACACGGTAACGAACCTCGTGTTTATCTGTAAGGCTTGTCATGACTGGGTGCATGCCCACCCGCGAGAGTCGGCCGAGATTGGTTTGAGTGTTCACTCGTGGCAGGAGCCGGGCGATGTGCCTGTTCACTATAGGGGAAGGCCCGCTGTGTTGGATGATGCGGGCGGGGTGACGTATTCGATCATGGAGGAATAACACCACCCCTGTTGTGTGAACTTTCTTTTCGGGTGGGGTAGTTGCGTGCGCTTTGTCGTGGTGACTACCTCACCCTTTTTTATCGAACAATTGTACTAATTTTGGAGGTTGTTATGAAGTCGTGGATTGAGTTTGTGGCGGGGTTGAGTGGTGAGGATTTCCGCGCCCATTGGCTCGCCCGGATGCAGTTAGCGAAATCTGTAGGAGGTGAAAAGTAATGTCGCAAATATTTCAGGGCCCAGGGCCTGAAGACGACTTCACCCTGATTCCGAACAGCATCTCAAGATCTACTGAGCTACCCGCGAGGGCCAAGGCCGTTTACATCTTCATGCGGTCACACAGGGACGGGTGGAACATCACTACCACGTCGGTTGCGCACGCTCTGGGGATGAACAAAGACACGGTCGCTAAGGCTATTAATGACCTTATCGAGTCTGGCCATATGCGGCGGATTGAGAAACGTGCTGAAAGTGGGAGGTTTGCAGGTTGGGACTATGAAGTGCTTTCAGGTTACTTCCCCGTGTCCGAGGAATTCGGAAGTGGCGATTTGGCCGGTTCCGGAAAACCCGTATCCGGAAAACCCGTATCCGGAAATTCCGGACGCATAAGAAGACTATATTCCAAGAAAACTAAAGAGATAACTTCGTTATCTCAAGAAGATCATGCTCAAACCTCCGGTTCGAGCGAGCGTGAGTCTCGGTCTGATCGGTTCGATGAATTCTGGGATGCCTACCCACGCAAGGTTGGCAAGAAGAAAGCGCGGGCCAAATTCGCGGCGGCCATCAAGGCTGCCGGGGATGCTCAACGCGTCATTGACGGGGCACTGAGGCTTGCGGCTGATCCGAACCTCCCGGAAAAGCAGTTCATTCCTCACCCGACAACGTGGCTGGAGCGTGGCGGTTGGGACGATGAGCCGCTTCCAGCCCGGTCATTGCCTAGGCAGGTGCCGCAACGAAAGAGCGAAGCTGAGCAGTGGGACGACGTACGCCGTGAGCTGCGACAACAACGAGAAGTGCGCAACCAGGCAACCATCGTTGACGGCGAAGTCCTGGATCAGCAGGAGATCGAACAATGAACCAAGATCAGGCTGAAGAACTGGCTCTCGACATCCTTGAAAAGGGCCGTTACCTGGCCAAAGACCGGTTCCCTGTCCCTGACACGAAGACGGTTCAGGCGTGGGCGGAGGTGGTGGGCCGCTACCGCCTGCCCGACTGGCTGTGGCTTGAGGCGGTCACGATTTTCTGCATGGAGAAGATCACTCAGCGGATGGTGACCCCGTTGGACATTCTCGAGGCTGCGCGGGTGGCTAAAACACGCTGGGAGCAGTCGCCGGAAGGCCGCACGGCACTGGCTAAGGCTCGGGGAGAAGCGCCCACCACACAGGCCGAAGTTGAGGCCTACTACAGCAAAACCCCTGTTCAACGCGATGAAACACCGCGTGAGTATCAGCAGCGTGTCCACCCTCGTGTAGCTCGGATGATCGCGGACATGCTGGAGCGGCGGAAGGACGCCCCGCCGTATCGGGCTGAGCCGGGCCATTGGTGGAGCCCTAAGAAGCTCTAAATTCGCGCCCATTGGCCCCGTAGAGCCACGAACACGCCCCCGCTGGTGTAGTGGCCTACCCGCGGGGGTTCAAACGTCTTAAAACCCTATTTTCATGAAAGGAATGCTCAACATGGCACAAACGCCCATCCACACCACCATCGTCGGCCGACTCGTAGCCGACCCAGAAGTCCGCTACACCAACGACGGCAAACCCGTCGCCAGCTTCACTATTGCCAGCTCACAGCGGGTCTACAACAAACAAACCGGCCAGTGGGAAGACGGGGAAGCAACATTTTTGGGCTGCACGGCCTGGTCGAAACTGGCTGAGGGTGTGGCCACCCTCGGCAAAGGCCAGCGGGTGATCGCCACTGGTGTACTCAGGCAGCGCCGGTGGGAGGGGCAGGACGGCCAGAAGCGGTCGAAGTTGGAGCTGACGGCCGGTGAGGTTGGAACAAGTGTTCTATTCGCCACCGGCAATAATGGGGGTGGAGGTAATCAGCCCCGAAACCAACAACAAACCGGCCAAAACAAAACCCCATGGAACAACCCCAGCACCCCGCCAAGGCCAGCTGGAACGCGGGCGGATTCAACACCGACGACCAACCCCCTTTCTGACCAACAACCCCGATAAGGAGAGGAAACCATGAGCCCCATCCGAATCCCCTACAACAGGCCACCCATCACAGACACCCACCCCACACCAAAAAACAGGAAATTCGCCACGATCATAGGCCGAATGTTGGAAGCGCACATCCGCAAATGGTGCAGTACCCACAACACCCACAAACCCGGCACCGTCACACTCCACTACCAACCCAGAGAGGCCAGCACAGACGACAAACTCCGACTCGTACTCACCAACTCACTACTCCAACAAGTAACCCACACGGTGTACCCCTCGGCCACAGTCACAGACCCCGAACTGCACAAACCAGGCCACACACCACACCCCGTCTGGCTCGACATCACACCCCCACGCAAAGCGAGCAAACAATGACAACAAACCGCATTCCCCACATCCACACCCCATCAAGATTCACTCCGCCCCCCATCACCAAACGCAAACTATGCCAAGATCACCCAGAGTGGACCACCGACAGCGACAAAGAGGACATGGCCCCCGACTTCATCGCCATCTGCCAACAGTGCCCAGCACTCAACCAGTGCGAAGACTACCTACAAGCCCATGAACAAGTAGGAGCCCCCATCTTTGGGGTAGTAGCCGGGCGAACCTACTACAAAGGAGCATTATGACCAACCAACGCACACTACCATCACTACCAGCCATTGACCCGCCGATTATTACACGACGCACACTCTGCGCAGGCCGGCCCGAGTGGTCAGCCACCAAACTCACCGACAGTGCACGCACCAAACTCAAACAAGCTTGCCACCAGTGCCCGGCACTAGCCCAGTGCGAGGCCTACCTGCAAACCTACGAGAAAGCCAAACTCCCCATTGCCGGGGTTGTCGCCGGACGCGAGTGGGGAGACACCGGAAACGTCACCTGCCGGAAAGGCCACACCCTCACCCTCGCCACCACAGCCATGCGAGGCGGCTACCTCTACTGCAGAACCTGCGAACGGCACAACCAATGACGCTATCCGGCGAACAATGCAAGGAGCGCGCCCATGCCACGTAACCGACAGTCTGCGAAGAACGCTCATATACAGCCGAAAAGGCGATCACAATCGCGAACTGTGATTCACAAACCACAAAGTAAGATCGGAACTACTGATTCTATGGCAGACAACATCTACAACTAGCTCTACAACTTCACTCTGCTCAGCGACCACAGTAACCCCCACGGCGATTCAAGTGGACTGCCGCAACTACCCAAGTTGTTCGTTTATTCCCATCAGAAAACGGATGCCGCGTAGCAAGCTCGAAGAGAACAACCGCAGCCTCCTCGTAAATCGAGCGACACCGTCTGTGCCCAAAAAACTCCTAAAAAGGGGCACATACCGCAGCATCCAAACCCCCCATAATCAAAGAGGCAGACCCGCCCCCTAGCCTGTTGCTTGTTAATGGCAATAACCGTGTCCACAGGCAAACACTGAGGAGAAGACCCCGTCATAGGTGTTCAAGGCGGGCTAACGCTTCAGCCCACTGTTGAGAAACCTGACGAATTGACTCATCTACCTCAGCATCATCGACCGGTTCATAGGCTAATGATGGAGCCGCCGGGCCACGCCCAGTAGTGGCTTCTTGGATATAGGCGGCGATGTTTTCTGCCCTCATAACCCCTCCTTTCTCACTCTTAAGCATCAACTCTACCCGCGCGGTGGGACATTTCGATATTCCAAAACACTAACTTTGAAAGGTCAACGCATGTCAAGGAATAGAAGATCAGCAAAAAAGGCTGGGACGGCGTTTGAAACCGCCGTCGCCACCTACCTAGCCGAAGAGCTCGACAGCGACTTCATCGAGCGACGCAGACTCAGCGGCGCCAACGACCGAGGAGACATCACCGGAGTACGCGACAGCCGCGGCCAAGGACTATGCATCGAATGCAAAAACTACGGAGGCCAACTCGAGCCAGGCACATGGGTCAAAGAAGCTCACATAGAAATGGGCAACGATTCTGCAGTAGCCGGAATAGTCGTCGCCAAACGACGCGGCACCACCAACCCTGGCGCGCAGTTCGTGTTGATGACTGTTAACGATCTGGTCGCTTTGATTCGCGGCGACCGGCCAGACAACGACCTATAACCACGCTGAACCCCACGAGATGCTGGCCTCCACACTCTCACCCACCCACTCAGCATTCGGGCGATCACCGCATGCTGCCCCGGACACAACGAAAACCAGGTCGTCGAAGCCCTCCGCGACCTCGAACTAGCCGGACAAGCACACGAAACCCCACGAGGATGGACATGCGCAGAGAAACGCTAGGGAGTGTCCCTACAGATCGTTATACTTAATCCAGACAGTAAATATGAGCGTTCTAACTCGTTAGGTGGTGAAGACGGATGGAGAGGTCGCGGCTCGACCACCTTGCACACGTCCTCGAACTCACCAGAACAAAACTCAACTTGACCCAGCCAGAACGAGTCGCCGAACTCATCACCACAGGGGACGCCACACAGGTAATAGCCGACCACGGGGATTATCTCCCATTCCCCAGCGAAACGAATAGCTTTGAACAATGCCGAGCAGATATAGCTGACTGGGACAGACGCGGCTTCAACATAGCCAGCATCCTCGAACCGGACTACCCCCACCTACTGCGAGAAGTCCACGAATCCCCAGCCCTGATCTACTGGACGGGAGACAACAAACCAAACGACATCGGCATTAGCATCGTCGGTTCAAGACACCCTACCGACGCTCAGGCACGCGCAGCCTACGACGTCGCACGCCAGCTATCCGAACACGGCATCACAGTCGTATCCGGCCTAGCACAAGGAATCGACGCCGCCGCCCACAGTGGTGCACTCGAAGTTGGTGGCCGCACAGTGGCTGTTATGGGCACCGGACTCGCACACACCTACCCTAAAGCCCACCAAGAACTGCGGAAAACTATCGAAACTCATGGGGGCCAAATTATCACCCAATTCGAACCCGACACCCCCGGAGCCCCATTCCGATTCCCCATGCGCAACGCCGTCATGTCAGGATTTAGCGTGGCAACACTAGTGATGGCAGCCACCGAAAAATCCGGAACCAGACACCAGGCCAAGGCCGCAGTAGGCCACGGTCACCCCGTCATCTTCCCCGCCGGTATCGCCAAGACCATATCCTGGGCAAAGGAAATGGTGGACAGGGGAGAAGCTGAAGTCGCCACAAGCGCACACGAGGCTGTACACATTGCCCTGGCCTGCATCCAGCGTCGTCGCGACAGCCTCAGCCTATTCGCATGACCGCGTTCTACCAGCAAGTTACCCGGTTTCTTGACGGGGAAGCCTATATCTACCCAGCCACAGCGACTAAAGACGCATGCGTCTACTGTCGCGGTAGCAAAACAAACGCCTCTTTTCCCACCTGTTTCACTTGCGACCAGCGGAACATGAAAGCCAGTCGCCCCGACCGGCTCGGCTTCGGCATCTACGCAGTGAACATGAAGCAATCAGGCCGCGTGATGAGAGACTACAAAAAGTCCGCGACAGCAACCATGCCGGGATCGTTCGATATGGCCAAGCAGATTGTCACGTGTCTTGCTTACCTAGGCATAATCCGCGCTCTCGAACGTGACCAATTCGATGCCGTCACTTATGTTCCCTCACTGAGTAGTCGGACAGGCCCCCACCCACTACAAATAGTGCTGAAGAGAGCATTGGAAAAAATCCAAGACGCACCACCACTGACTGATGCCCTACAGCCCTCCGACCTAAACGGCATGGAAGAACAATGGAAAAGGAGTATCCGACCAGAAAACTTTAATTGCTGCCATCAGCTGACTGGCCAACGAATACTTCTCATTGATGACACGTGGGCATCGGGCGGACATATGCTCTCCGCAGTCGGTGCTCTACGGCAGGGAGGAGTGCAGCATGTGACGGCAACTGCGTTGGCCCGCTGGCTCAAGGACGGCTTTGGAACAACCCCCACGATTCTTGAAACGATGCGCCGACAGAAGCCATCATTCTCGAACTACCAGTTCTTTTAAGAAAGCTCTGGAGCCTATCGCGGCTCCAGGCGACAACGCTCCGGTAACCGGCTCGTCGTACCGTCATCATATCACTGGTTGCGGCAAGACCAAAAGTCTTTTTAAAACAATTAATCTAGCCCGCCCACCGCAAGGGGCCTTTTATATATCCATAGCAACCGACACGAATGGAAAAACACAGAAGGTTAGACATGAACTCTTACCTGATTGACTACCACCGGCCAACCGGAAAAGTCACCTGCACCCACTACCCAAGCTCTACCGAAGCCACCGGGAAACCGGGGCAGTAGGAATCCCCGCCCTTTAAGGCAGGGAGGATGCCAAAAGAGAGCAAGACGTCTTAGTTATCACCACAGCGGTAGTAGGAGAAGATCGATAATGAAGGTAACCATCGACGCCTTAGCCGGCGCTGCCTATATTGAACTCAATGACGCCCCTGTAGCCCGAACGAAGGAACTGAGTGAGATTGTCCTGGTTGACTTAGATGAGTACAACGTCGTAGTAGGGATTGAATTGCTCAGCCCCGCAACAGCACCCCGAGTGCGTGAAATTACACAATCATACCACGTCAGTACAGAGTGTGCTCATCGTCTCGATCAAGTGCTTGATACAGTACGGGAGTTACGAATAACAGGAGGTCAGCCCACGAAACCCCACGCGGGTGGAAAACCACGACTATCTCTAAGAAAGTAAAATCCACAATAAAACAAGTGAAGTCACAACCGAGAGATATAAAACCTTGAGCTTCCTAAAAGACAAGCCATCCTGGTCAAACAATGAAATACACAAGATGGGGAAAGCGCTCCGAGAAGGAAGGAACTACGACAAAAAGCTATTCGCCCAATTCATGCTCCAACAAACGAGACTGATCAAAGCAATAGAACCCATCATCAAAGATGAATTAGTATCATCCATCCTCGTTGAAGCGAAAGGTAATGAAGAAGTCGAACCCAACTCCAACCGCTACCGATACTCGAGTAGGTTGAAAACGTATCAGACGCTAATCGAAAAACTAAGGAGGATGGATACCACCCCCATTGACCGGATCCAGGACATAGCTGGGCTACGTATAGACTTCGACGGCACCCTCGAGATGCAAGACACAGTTGCCCGACGGCTCGAAGGAGTTATGAAAGTATCTGGAGCGAAAAAGACCAGGATCCTTGATATGCGCTCCGAGCCCCACAATGGCTACCGAGCGGTCCACATCCACGTAGATTTCCCCGCAGGCAAAGCAGAAATCCAGATTCGCACACCACTCCAGGCCATTTGGGCAAACGCCTACGAAACCGCAGCCGACATCTTCGGCAGAGCAATCCGGTACCAAGGAGGGTGTGAGTGCCTTGACAAAAGAGAGCGGGAAATCGTTTATACCCTCCACAACGTGTCGGATAGGATCTGCCACGTCGAGTTGTCTCAACAAGAGGTCCGTAGCCGTCACCGAAAAGACAACAAACCGGGTGCTATAGCCCCACCAGTGACAGAAAACAACCGAAAAATAGAGCAAGTGTATGCCATCATCGGTGATATACTTAAGGCCCTTAGAGAGACTCGAAACAACCTCGAATCGTCGCTACCCTCACCAGATGAGCAGAAAGGTTAGCTAATGCCAGGTTTTCTCATCGAATACCACCGCAAACGTGGCAACGTAAAGGTTGAGAGGTTTGCCTCCCTGATCGAGGCAGTAGAGGAACGACTGCGACGAGACCAAAAAAACTCCGACGAGGATCTTGAAATCGTGACAGTAGCCAGCCAGAGCCGCGAGCAGTTAGAAAAATCGCACTCCCGTTATTTTCTCTCTGCCTAGCCAACTTTGTCTGAGTCCGTGCTCCTGCTCAGCCATGAGCAACACCTAACCCCACCTCCGAAAACAAAGGAAGTGGGGTTTTGCCATATCTAACAGGGGCAATGAGCATAGACCCTGCCAAGGAAACGGCAACGAACATCACGATCAATCGGAGAACCACCAGGGAACTCCACCAATCCCACACGGATGGAAAACCACCAAAAACTAGCAAGCAAGGAAACCATATGAGCGGTGGATAATGGTTGACCCGCCCCACTGACCACTCTACAATCTGCCTTGTAGAGATCGTTTCGTAAGCGACTCCACATCGCCGTAACCTCCTGGCCCCGCCGAGGGGGTTTACGTGCATCTACGGCCAAATGCGACAACGCCGATGGCGCAGACTATGCATGTTTTCCCCGTTCCGGTCGGGGTGGGTGTGTGCAAATACCCTTACGGGTGCGCAGATTTTCCTTAAGAAATTCGGCTCAACAACTCTTTTACGCGCTTGGTAATATCGTCGCGGATTTCGCGTACGACCTCTGTGGGTTCCCTCGACGGATCGGCGACCTCCCAGTCTTCATAGTGGGTTCCGGGGAAAATTGGGCATGATTCGCCACATCCCATCGTGATCACCCAATCGGCCATCTTCACTTTCGTCGGATCCAGTTTTTCTGGCTGCGCAAACGGCTCTAACGCAATTTCGGCGAGGGCGTCGCGTACCTCGGGGTGTACTTCCTCGGCCGGTTCGGTGCCTGCGCTCATGATGGTCACGTCAGATGTTGCTAGTTCTTGCGCAATGGCAGCTGCCATTTGTGAGCGACCAGCGTTTTGTCTGCAGGCGAAAAGGATTTTGGTCACGGCGGCTTCCTTTCGGCGTGTGGTTTGTTGAGGCACGTGTTTAGCGACAATGTCAAGGAGTTGAGTATCAAATTCCGAGGCGATCGAATAGTAGGCCCACTTACCCTGCTGTTCACGGCCTAATATGCCAGCATTTACCAGCTTGGTGAGATGGTGCGAAATGGTTGACCGGCTGATATTAAAAACCTCGGGGAATGAACATGCGCACACCGGGTTCGGTGAACAGCGGTATATGAACAGAGCCACTTGCAGCCGCGTGACATCACTAAGTGCCGCAAAAATACTCGCCGCGTCCCGACACCGTCCTTCGTCGGCAACTGCAGGTGCGGGGCAGCAATTCGGAGCATGTTGGCTGGTCATGCAAGAACCCTATCATGTTTCGATAAACATCGAAACGTGATAGAGTTCGAGTCAGTACGACAACCATCGAAATGTAAGGAGTTAATTGTGCGTCAAATCGATGTCTATGAACCGGCCCTGTGCTGTTCTTCCGGGCTCTGCGGAACCGACGTAGACCAAGCTCTCGTTGATTTCAATGCGGCGCTGACCACTCTGGAAAAGGAGGGCATTACCGTGACCAGGCATAATCTGGCGTCTGCCCCTACTGATTTTGCGACGTGCGAGCCAGTTCGCGCATATGTCGAGGTGGCGGGTACAGACGGCCTGCCAGTTACTGTGGTCGATGGCACTATCGTTGCTACTGGTTCTTACCCACAAGTTGATCAGCTCCGTCAATTCGCCGGGGTATCCCCGGAGGAAAAGACCACTTTGCCCGTCGTTGAGTCTGGCTGCTGTGGCGAAAGTGGGTGCTGCTAATGCCCCTTCCTGAACTGAGCACCAAGTTTGCGTTTTTCACTGGTAAAGGTGGAGTCGGAAAGACCACGGTTGCTTGCTCTCTAGCCACCCGTGCGGCAGGTGAAGGTAAACGAGTGCTGCTAGTGTCAACTGATCCAGCCTCGAACATTGGGCAGGTATTCGGCCGTGAGATCGGATCGGGCGGAGCAGAGCTAACCGACCTTGTGCCCGGCGCTAGCAGCTTTGATGCGGTAGAGATTGACCCGGAAGCAGAAGCGGAGCGGTATCGCGAATCTATCCTGGGTCCGGTTCGTGGCTTGCTGCCACCCGAGGTGCTAGCAACAACCGAAGAAACCTTGTCCGGTTCCTGCACCGTTGAAGTCGCTAGCTTTAATCGATTCGTCGATTATCTAACTAACGAAGACATTACTACCCGCTATGACCACATCATTTTCGATACCGCCCCGACCGGACACACTCTGCGGTTACTGTCCTTACCTGGCGATTGGTCAAGTTTCATTGATAAAGGCGCGGGCGATGCCTCGTGTCTGGGGCCGATGTCTGGACTGGAGAAGAACCGGCAAACCTATCACGAGGCGGTCGCCGCTCTGGCTGACCCGGCACAAACTTCACTGGTTCTGGTGGCCAGAGCTCAAATCTCGACTCTGCAGGAAGCTAACCGTTCCACCGGTGAACTACTTGAGATGGGAATCAAACCGGCACTGTTGGTGATCAACGGCATCCTGCCAGTAAGCGCCGCTACCGATCAGCTGTCGGAGTCAATTTATGCCAGGGAACAGGCACTACTTGATGGCCTTGCCACAAATCCTGAACTGAGCGCGATCAATAGTATTCCAACGGTACGGCTCGAGTTGAAGGCTAACCCGGTGATGGGGGTAGACGGCCTATCACACCTGGGCGAGCCTGACGGTAATGAAAGTTCGAACGCGGGTCCCGCACTAGAGCCGGGCTTGACGCAGTCCGTTTCAAATTCGCACGTTGATTTATCCAATCTGGTGGATGAGCTAGCACAGGGGAAACCGAAACTCGTCTTGTGCATGGGCAAAGGTGGGGTTGGCAAAACCACCGTGGCGCAAATGCTGGCATTGGAGCTCGCTAAGCGCGGCAAGCCGGTACATCTGTCCACCACGGACCCTGCGAATCACCTCGATGCTTCCCTCGAAGACAGCATCGGCGGTTTGACGGTGTCATCTATCGATCCTGACGCGGTGACAGCTAGCTACCGAGAAGAAGTACTCGCCAGCAAAGGCGCTTCCCTCGATGCCGACGGGTACGCACAGTTGGAGGAAGACCTGCGCTCCCCGTGCACAGAAGAAGTGGCCGTTTTCAACGCATTTTCTGAAGTCGTATCAACGGCCGAAAACCAGTGGGTTGTCCTCGACACCGCCCCCACTGGGCACACCCTGCTGTTACTGGACGCCACTGGGTCCTACCACCGCGAACTCATGCGTCAATCCGGACGTGACGATTCTGCGACCACGCTCCAACACCTGCAAAATACGGAAGTGACCCGGCCAATCCTCGTAACACTGCCAGAAACCACGCCAATGCTCGAGGCACAGTCGCTCGCAGCCGACCTATCGCGAGCAGGTATCGAGCCGTGGGCATGGGTAATCAACCAGTCGCTCCCAGCAACCGAGACGTCATCACCGTTCCTGCTACGAAGAGCCAATGCGCAACAGGAGGTAATTAATTCGGTCGTTAATCAGGCAGGGGTAGAAGTGGTTCAACTACCCGTCATACCCGACTAAGAACTATGCAAATATCGATTTACCGAAGTTAAAACGATGACGCCGTGGTGGGAATAGTCGTCGCTAAACGACGTGGCACCACCAACCCCGGCGCCCAATACGTGTTGATGACCCTCAACGACCTCGTCGCCTTGATCCGCGGCGACCGCCCCGACAACGACCTATAGAAAGAACACACCGCAATGGCCTGACATACAGCTCACACCGAAAGACTCTCCGACAGGATGCGATGCTCAACTCAACGAACGACGCCGCCCATCACATCCTGATCAAATTTCCTCAGCATGTTCCAAATCTCCCATCTACTCAAACGGAACAAAACCAGGGCACGCCAATCACACCAGCACCGTACAACACCACCACCAGCACCTTGAACCATAGTTCCTGTCATGAGGCTGCTCCGGTTGTAATGTTTAAGAATTGCTATATCCTTATTAAAGGATCGAGCAAGCATCATCGCATTCTGATCCCATTGAGCTCCCCATCAAGGAGCGCCCCTCACAAATGAACCAGCAGGAAAGCATTCATGTCTATATCCAGCATAAGTGCCCGGATGCTGGGAGCTGCACTACTCATCGCAGCCCCACTGGCTACAGTCGGTACACCCGTCGCACAGGCCATCCCAGATATGCCTCAAGGCTACCCAATCACAAACCTGTACAAGAGTTGTACTCCGGAATCAGCACACACTGATCACTACCCTGAATGGCACTATGGGGAAACCGGTCGTCGCTACCTCGGTGATGGAAACATCCAATTCACCAACAAAACAGACAAAACAGTTCCTTACACCGCCTCAATCGAAACAGGAACTAATCACAAGATTGACGCGAATTCCAAGGCCTCTCTCCCCTCCGGGTGGAACACTACCGCCAAATCCGACATTGGATTAAAGGAATCCAACGGGTGGCTAGACAACGAAACCTTCGGGCCCATCAACCTAGGACCGGGAGAATCCGTCCGCATTGAATACGGTGTCGTCGAAAAAGACTTCATCGCTATGTACGTCACCTGCCAAGACGGCGTCCTTACCAATGCCGAAGGCGCCAACGTTATTCGCGGTACCGGCCCCGCCGAACGCTACGCATACGCGTACATCATCAAAGCTGATGGCACCGTCTCAGACCTTGCGATGGATATTCCAACCCGCAACCCAGGGGCAAACAGTAAGCCCAGTGGAAACACCTACAACAGCCACTC
The DNA here is from genome assembly GCF_019754945.1 of Corynebacterium pseudokroppenstedtii. Taxonomy (GTDB): domain Bacteria; phylum Actinomycetota; class Actinomycetes; order Mycobacteriales; family Mycobacteriaceae; genus Corynebacterium; species Corynebacterium pseudokroppenstedtii. Next base: position 44,930 of record NZ_JAEUWU010000006.1, on the reverse strand, counting down.
AGGGCCGAGCCTGGAAAAAGTTGCAGACCCCAAGCGCGACGAAATTATCGAACCCACACAGGAACCACAGCATGATTCGTCCTGGCCTACGCTAGGTCAAACATGCAACAACAGAGACAAAACCTGGTACCCATATCACATCACAGCAACAAAACCAGATTTTGCAAAACCAGGCTATTCAAACGACTTCCTGAATTGGTCAGATTCCGAGTACACGTACACACCACAGACAGACTACGTGGTTGGCGCAGAATACAACGGCTACTCTAACTGGAAAAACGTAAGAAACCACCTGCCCAACGGCTGGTTGGAATCTATCGGAGTGATTGAGCGCGCATACATGCCAGTGGGCACTCCTCTAAAACCCGTTCACCTAGCCCCCGGTGAAAAAGTCCGCGTGGAATACGGAACAACCATGACGCGAGTGAATTACCAAGAAATCCATTGCGGAAAAGACGGAAAATACTCCTTGCTCTCCCACTATCCTCAGGCGTCAGCACCCAGTGGATTCTGGGCACAGGCAAAAATCACATCCAAGGACGGATCAACCAGAACTGAAGACATCACACCAGACCAGTGGCGTACATTGCCCGTACCCACCCAATCATCTAACTAATCACACCCATGACAGGAGACACCATGAAAAACATCATCCGCACCATTACAACAGCAGCAGCAGGAACCGCAGCAGCAGCCTCACTTTTCGTTGCACCAGCCGCACACGCACTGCCACCCCGTGACCAAGGAACAGCAAATCCGACGACCATCGGAGATCATTGCACTAACCCAGGCGATACCGGGCAAACCATCGCTATCAAACGTAGCTATTTTGACGGGTCCGCCGGAACCTGGACAATATCCAACTACAATGACGAACCGCTACCCGTCACACGCCAAATCACAGAAACCAAGACCAAAACCTGGAATGTGTCTGCTGGCGTTGACTTCCCCATCTTGGATTTAATCCACATGACCTTCTCCACCAGCTACACCGACACGCAAACCTACGAGGTTGGCGAAACCGTGGGACCATACAATATCGCCCCCGGCAAAACTGCCGTCCTTCGTGCTGGCTGGATTGTTTCTGACTTCGAAGGACAGAAGACTATTTGCGGCGCAGACCACACATGGAAGGCAAACGGTGGAAACTTCACCGCTAGCTTACCGAAGGAACGTCACGTGGCCATCAGCACACGCGACAATGACAAGATCGAAGGCTAACCCATATGCGTTACCGTCGAAAAATTGCTGTAACACTGTGCACACTCGCAATCGGCCTGACAACACCAGGCATCTCCACCGCTACGGAGAAATCCTCACCCGGAACATTCGCCGGGGATTTCGAACTGCCACAGCGCTGGAACGATGACTTCAAACCAGGAACGTCATGCGCTACACCGAACAGCAATGGGATCTATCCCATTGCTAAACGCCGCTGGTTTAAACAGACCGATGCCGCCAGCGTCGCCAACCACAACAATCATCCTGTCCCCGTAAAACAACACATCAAGGATGTTCGCACACAGACGGTTGAAACCAGTGTCCAAATAAAAGAGAAAGCTGAACTGCCGAAGTTGATGACCAACACCTTCGGTTTCAACTACGTATACACGGAGCACTGGGCCCTGAAACAAGTCGTAGGCCCGTACAACCTTCCCGCTGGCAAACAAGGCCGGCTGGTCTGGGGATTCCTCATCCTGGACACCACAAACCAGAATGTGACATGCGGGGAAGACCTGACCTGGCACGAAGTAGGAGCCCCATTCGACGCATCCATCCCAGAAAGCCGCTACTCCGAGCTGCGCGTGGATAGTACAATAGAAGAATAAACTGATCCTGATGCGTTGGCCGAAGTGACCAGCCACACCACGGTCTAAACTACCTAACCAACCATCCACCCATAGGGACCAACCGCACCTGGGCTGGTCCCGCTTCTCCATTGCGAACCAAGAAAGATATCGTAAACCACACCAACACAGCCTTAACCCCTAGACATCACCTCAACGTAGCCCAACTCATGGTCAACGAACGCTAACCTACCAGTGACATCGCTGCCATCATCCGCACCACGAAAACAGAAAAGACCCCCGCAGGCGCCTCGCCCGGCCGCCCACAGGGGCCCCTCTCTCATCACACCCCGAGGAAAGGGGGTGTCCTGCTACTATACCTCTACCCATAAAAACCAACAATAAAACAAATCTGCAGCCCACCCCCAAGACCCGTACACACCACTAACGCCTTAGTCGCCCGGGGGTTGTGTGGTGGTGGGGGTAGGGGGTGGTCCCCTGGGGTTGTGTTAGAGCTGGTTGGCGATGGTTTGTGCCATGCGTTGTTGTCCGGTGTGTGTGGGGTGGGCGATGAGGCTGCCTTCGGGGATTCCGAAGTAGCTTGAGTTGCGTTCGTTAGCTGGGCTGCACCATCCGTCGGGTTGGTTAGGTGGGGTGACGTAGGTGGCGTTGGTGTCTTGGGCGGCGGATTTGACGACGTTGTTGATGTTTGTGACGTATTGTTCGAGGAATGCGCGGTCGTTGTCGGAAAGGAAGCCATCATCTATGCATTGGTAGTCTTTCATTGCGGCGGTGTAGTAGCCGGTGAATACTATCTTTGCGTGTGGTGAGCGTTGTCGAGCGTTGTTGGCGATGTCGACGAGGCGTTGGTGGAGGGTTCGGCCTTCTGGGTCGGGGTTGTTGATTTGTGCGGTGGCTGTCGGTTCTGCTGTGTCTTTGCAGTCGGGTAGTCCGGGTATGTGGATGTGGGGGGCGCATTGTGCGAATACGTCGGCTAGTCCGGCATCGTTGCCGCCGAGGCTGATGGTGATGAGTTTAGTGTCCTCAGTGAGGTGTTCTTTTTGTGGGGTGGGTGCTGTGCCTGGTAGGGCGTGGTTTTGTGGTTGGTCGTATTGGTAGGTGAGTGCCCAGGCGCAGGAGGCGTCGTCGAGGTTGAGGTTGAGTTTTTGGGCGAGTTGGTGGGGGTAGTTGTCTTGGTCTTGGACACAGGCGGGGTGGGTGCCGGGGACTTGTTGGGCGAGGGTGCCGGTGGAGGCGTAGGAGTCTCCGAGGGCGACGTATTTGTCGCCGGCGTTGATGGTGTCGGCGTGTGCTGGGTGTGTGGGGAGGGGAAGTAGTGACGCTGGTGTGAGGGCGAGGATGGAGGTGGCGGTGATCGTTTTTATTGTTTTCATTGTGCCTACTTTATCCTTAAGTACTTAATCGACCTACCAGACGTTAGTGATTCTGAGCAAAAAGTAAACCTCTGGGGGTGGACTCTCGGGGTGGGTCGGAATTAGGTGATGCCGGGATGAGGTTCAGGTGGGAGGTGGAGGCGTTGTGTTTTCTGCGTCTTTCCTACGCGTGTTTCCCGGGTTGTTTTGCGGGTGTGGCAGGTGCGGCAGAGCACGCGCAGGTTGGTGGAGGTGTGGGTGCCGCCTTGGCTGGTGGGGATGATGTGGTCAACTTCCCGTCCTGGCGCTCCGCAGAGTTGGCAGGTGTAGTGGTCTCGCTGCCGTATGCGTGTGCGGAGATGCCGGGGAGTTTCAGGTTTGTTCGGGTTGTGTGTGTTCATAGGTCGTGTTTGATGGCGGCGGGGGCTGGCCTGTTGGGAATTTCGTCGGGGTGGGCGTGGCGCCATTCGGCTATGTGACCGAGGGCAGCATCGTATTTGTTGCTAAGAGTGTTGACTCGTTCACGGAGGGTGTCGACTTGGGTTTGTAGGTTGTTGATCCTTCCGGTGAGTTCATTTTTGGTGCGTTCGGTTTCCTTTTGGATGGCGTCGACGAACGCTTTCCATTCGGGGTAGCGCGTTTGTTCTTTGGCGACTTTTTCTTTGCCATGGGCGTTGGTGATGGCGGCGAACCATGAGGCAAGCCCTGCGATGGCGCTGGAGACTCCTGTGATGAGGAGGGTGGTGAGTGGCCCGTGCATAGTGCCCCCTGTGCGGTTAGTTGGTGTTTTTTCGGATGTGTGGCCGGGGTTAGTGTTCGGGGGCTGGTGTGGGATGGCCGGGTGTTCCGCCTTGGGGTGTGATAGTGGGGCGTGGTGGCTGGTAGGCGTCGTTGGTGGGCGTGGTGGGGGTGTAGGTGACAGGCGGTGATGGGGGTGTTTGTGGGGCGTGGAGTGTGTTGTTGTCGCCGGGTTGGGTTTCTGCGTCTTTCGGGCGTCCTGTCGGCCGGTAGTCGGAGTGCTCTCCAGTGGAGACGGCTGCGAGTGCGCCGCTGACAGCTGCGGCGATGCCGGCGGCGGTTTGGAACCAGTCGTCGACTTGTCCTGGTGTGGCAATACCGAGGGCGGTGACGGCTAGCCCGATGATCCCTGCAGTGGTGTAGACGACTTGCCGGAGGTACCAGGGGGAGTGGGTGATGCCTCGGTCGAGGTGAAATTCGCCAGGATGAATGTTGTTGATGTGTGGGATGTCGTGCTTAGCCATGGTGTAATCCTCTACGTGGTGTGCGGTCAGGATTGTGATGGCTGCGCTAGGGGGTGGGGTTGGTTAGTTGCCGGTGAACAGGTGCCGGAGTTCGTCGTGGCTTCCGCGGTAGGCGTTGACGTCGACAACACCGGGGTAGCCGGCGGCATAGCAGTTGGAGCCGTATTGGAGGATGTCGGGGGCGTGGTTGCCGAGTGGGTAGTTCCATCGGCGGTCGGTGTCGCCGGGGTAGAGTTGGGCGGCAGTGCCGTAGCCGTTGGATCCGTAGTTGGAGACCCATAGTGCCCCGAGCCCATCCATGGATGGTTCACCGCCGGGCATGTTTTCCCAGTACCAGGCACCCGAGTAGATGCCGGGCACGTAGTAGCCGCGTGATTCGAGTTCACGTTTCGCGGCCCACACATCGTCGCCAGTGAGGAGGAGTTGGTGATTTCTGCTGACGGACTCAACGTCGATCCATACGCCGAGGTCGCGGCGTCCTCCCATTTGTTGGTCGATGACGTCGACTTGTTGGGCGATGGTGCTTCCCTCTGAGGGGGCGCGAAGATACCAGTATGCTGACGTGATCAGCCCTGCGTTTTCCGCGTCTTGAAGATGGGAGCCGAAGACTTTATCTCGGTAGGTGCCGTCGCAGAGTCGGATGATGACGAAGTCGTATCCTTCGGCTTGTGCGCGGTGTAGGTACATTCCGTTTTGATGTTCAGAGACATCTAGTCCGTACAGTGGCATAGTTACCTCTTTTCTACTTGTTGATCGAACTTAGGTTCGGTAGCCACGTGTGTAGTGTAGGGATCAGCGCTTCCATCGCTGATCGCCCTGTGGTGTAGTCGTCTTGGCCGAAAAACAATGCGTGCGCCTCATTAACCGCATTTAGCATGGATCTTCCCACAACCCATGCCCCCACGGGCGCATCTTCACTCAGGCACACCCCCATGTGCTCCACCCCCTTGTTTTATACAACATGAAGTCTACTCGCTCGAACTTATATTCTAGCCGATGAGGGTCTTTAGTCGCTTTGTGACCGACGAGATGTGCTTTTGGTTATCGTTGAGTTGTTGTAGAGCAGATCGGCGAGCTTTTGCTTCACCAACGGCTAGTTCTACCTCCGGCGGGTGGCCATCTTCACAGGTGATTGTGGCTTCATCAATCCATGTGGATAGCACCATTTCTCGCCATTCGACACCAATTTGGTCACCCACATTCACCTCATAGCCGAGAGAGTATGGGCATTCATTGGTGATCTTAAACGCTGCCGAGAGTCCACCTTTGCCCTTGGCGAGCGCCTCAAACGCTTGCTGCTCGCCCTCCACCGTGAAACCTTCACCTGAGGCAACAAGCTCACGACGCCGGTAGGGGCCTAGATAATGTGCTCGCCGTGTTGCCTGGTGGTGGGTAAACGCCAACAATTTATCTTCCGTCAGCTTGCCTCCGGCTTTCTCCAGCTTCGACTGCAAGTCATCCAATTGTTTATCGTGCCCAGGCCACGCCGTTTTCGCTCCCGCAATAGCCCCACCTACAAAAGAAGCTGTTGCCCGCTTCAACAGTTGGTTAATCGCACCTGGGCTTTTCCCACCAACAGTGACGTCAGCGTACTTTGAGCGGGTAATGGTGACATCCGAAGTGGCGTAGTCGATGTGGTCTGGTCGGAGCATCACCCAGGGCTTGTAGCCGTCCGGATTGGAGCGGGCGGACATGCCGACAGTCGATACGTTGTCTTCCGGATCCCACTTGCGCTTGATGTTTTTCACGCCCTCACGGATATGGCCGGCGACGGACGAATCGGCTGTTACGGGGACGACATCGATAATGAAGGTGGGTTTCCACAGGCGCGTGTGAGTAGGGAACGGTTGCCGATCCCACGGCATCCACAGAGTGATCGTGAGCCTGAGCCCCGCCGCATCTAAGGTTTCTTTTGTCAGGTCGGCTAGTGAGTCGAAGCGGGCAGCAAGCACCGTCCAGGGAGTATCAACTGACTTGTGCAAAGGGTTGACCATGATCGGCCAATCTGCATAGTCTCGCCAGGCGATCGGTGACCACGGGTCGGGGTCGGGTAGAAGATCAAATTGGTAGAGCCTGCGCAGGTTCATGAGGATGAACGTTTTTATCACGCGGAGTGAGTCCCCGGCCCGCACGTCCATATATTTGGGTTGGAGCGATTTGATCGACATCGGGTTGGATTCCATGACAAGATAGTCGGTCATTTCATAGATGGAGGCTCCGCTGATTTCGACAGTCGGGTTGGCACGCTGACTGTGGTCGACGATCTTGTCGACGAAATACGTGTAGCGGGTGTGCCCGTATTCGACGATGAGGAATTGTTGTATGTCGGTGAGCTTGCGTAAAGCCGAGTTGGGGTCGCCGTCGAAGGCTAACGGTGGGATAAGTACATCAACCATCGGGTGATGGGCTGGGACTTCGAGTGCGAAGGTGCCAGCATCGTTGACCTTATCTGAGGCTTTGAGTGAGACGTAGCCGGTGACGATGACCTGTGGGGTTAAGTATTTGTCAGTCAAATAGACGAACGGCTTATGGTCGTCCCGTCGCCTCTGACCAATCGCAGCCATTTGCGTTATTTGATGTTCCTGCATTAGAAATTATCCCCCCTGATTGCGCCCATGGTGAAAGGTAACGGTTTCGCCACAGCACTTGGCAATGGTGGCACTCCACTGCTGTGCCGTCTCCTGGCATGACTGGCCGTGTCCAGGCCACGCCGCGCATGGTGGCCCAGGCTGTATGGTTCGGGTAGCCCTGGTTGTCGGTGACAAGGCCCCCGGTGGCTGGGTCGGTGTAATACGTCAGTCCTGATCGGCCTAAGGCTGGTGGGAGCACGATGAGGCCATTGCGGTCTTCGGTGAATCGTGCTGCCATGCCCCGCCAGCGAACAGTTGGCCATAGTGGAATATCGCCGGTGTTTTCGATGGCTACAATGCCGGTGCCGCTATGTTGGGGGCCGAACCAGCAGCCGTCCTTAGCGGTAAGTTCAACCTCCATGGTGGTGCCGTCTATGGCGGTGGTGTCCTCGGGCAGGCCTACCGGTTTTACAAGATGCACGAAGAGGCACAGTGATGGTTGGCGAGATTCCGTGACGATGAGTTTGGCTGGTTTGAAAAAGTCTAAGCCGTTAAGGAACCGACGGGTGACTGTCTCGACGGTGAGTTCGGGTGTTGTGGTGATCTGCACGGTGAGTGTCGGCTCGATAGGGTCAAGCTCACCGATATCTAGGCTTGGTGACTGGAAACGTGATTGGTGTTTATCCTTTTGGTCACTGATGTTGCCGACGGTGTTACTGATCTTGCCGAGCGTTACCCCCTCGGCACCCTCGTCATCTCCGGCCAGGTGCCATGTTTTTCTTCGATAGTCTAAAAGCTGAATATCCATCAGCAGCCCCCTGGATAATTGGTGTTACACCACCATTGGTGTTGTGAACGTATTGATTTGAACGCCGCGCTCTAAGGCCTCAATCCTGCGCTGATAGTCAGCCAAAGCCTGATTGACCCCACGCCGCACATCATCTGATGACACCGTCATATTGTCCCCGTTCATATTGACGTGCACCTCCACGGGTGGCAGTACGCTACGGCCAGGATCGTCAGCAGGGCCTGCGACAGAGACCTTCACCCGGCCTTGATTATCAAGGATGTCGGGTGCCTTTGTACCGTCAATCCCCCAGGGTGAGCCAAGGTCCTCGGTCACATCGGAGAGAATGTCTCCGAGGAATTGCGCGCCCCATTCGATTGGTGCCCCGATCCGGTCTTCTTCGCCGTTAAGCCAGGCCTCGACACCATCAGCAAACGCTTGAGCGGTTTCATCCATATGCTGAGAGGCTTCAGTCATACCCTGAGCGAAGTCCTGCATCTGCTGGGAAGATAGGACCCATTCACTGTCTCCGGATGTATTGACGGCGATGGAATTATTGGGCAGGATTCCGCCAGAATCACGCAGGAACGCTGGAAGAACACCACCACGCTTGTAGCCGCCGGCACGATCATATGCCGCCGACAGCGAACCATACGTGGCCAGCGCATAGTTCATCGATGCGCGAATATTGGATTCCGGATCCCAAATATCGTCATATCCAGGGTCTTTATACGACTGGAATGTTGGATTAATAGTCTGCATAAGACCCTTCGACGGCGTCCCCTTAGCCGCATTCGAATCCCAATTATTGATCGCGTGCGGATTACCACCAGACTCTTGCTGCATACGGCGCAAAACACTATTAACAAGGGAAACAGGCTGCCCTTTTTCACGAAGAAGCCGTTCGACAAGCCCGCGATACATCTCAACGTTGCCGCCGACGCTCAACCTCTCTTTCACTTTCTTAGCAACCTCTGAGACCTTTTCCTTTAGCCAATTCCACGCATTATCAGCACCCTTAGTCAGATATGCCGGCGCCACCGACTTAGCCAAGCTAGTACCACGACCAATACCCAGACGGCCCTTCACCGCATCAATCTTGCCGAAGAACAACCGCTTAGCCGCATTAGCGAAATCACTACCAAGCTCCATCGCCTTATCCAACACATCATCGGTGACCTCCCAGGCCTTACCCGCAGCATGCTTAATACCACCAATAACACCACCATCAGCAAACCCCACCGATAAGCCACTACCACGACCAGACCGCGCCAGCGCATTCATCCGCGCCACAGCAGCAGGCCCACCCACAGCACGAGTCCACTCCGGCCGCATCACCGCCTCACCGCCAGACAAGTTAAGCACCCCGGCGGTGGGGGAGAAGAACGTATGCACATCACGGCCAGGCGTATAGCCGGGCATCACACCACCCGTAGCGAAATTCACACGATCGAGTTTCTGCACACCCGTAACATTCGCAATCGCATTCCAGGCAGGCAGAATCGCGTTATTGTAGGCAACACCAGCAATCTTCTTTGCAATATCACGAATAGTGTCCCACACCGACGTCCACGCATGCTTGATACCATCAGCCGCAACCTCGAACCAATGCTGAACAGTCCGAACCCCGTCGCTCATCCTGTCGAACGCCGGTTTCACAAACCTATCCACAATCATCGAGATAAAATCGGACATTCCGCGCCAGGCGGGAATCAAAACATTATCAATGACTGCTTTAATCCCATTGACGACAGCAGACCAGACGGCACCAATCGCGGTGAATATTGGCTGCAAGATACCATTCCACAGGCCCTGTAGCACCGCCCCCATAAGGTTCCAGGCAGGCTGTAGAACACCATTCCAGACAGCCGCCATGCCGCTGAGTAGCATGTTCCACGCCGCACCGATCAGAGAGAAAATTGGTTGGAGTACCGCCGACCACAGGGTGCTCACAACCATGCCCATGAAGTCCCACATGGGGTGCAAAACCGACTCCCACAATGCGACCATTCCGGTGACCAGCAAATCCCATCCGGCTTTAATCAAGTTGAACGCCAGAAGAATAGCGGCCTTCGCTATTTCCACCTGAATCATTATCGGCGTTAGAAGCACCGACACAACATACGGCACGATAGTGCCGATCACGCTCGCAGCCTGAGAGAAGAACGAGGAAATAGCCGACCATGCTGTCGACAACCACGTGCCGATTGACTCAAAGACTGGCTGCAGCCATTCCCAGAAGGCTTGCAAAGCGCTACCCACTGACGCCAAGATCGCTTGACCAGCTTGAGTTTTCGTCAAAAACAAGGTGATGCCGGTGATGAGAAGCCCGATGGCGGTCATGATGACACCAACAGGGTTAGTGCTGAAAATCGCGCTCATCAGCGCAGGCAGTGTCCTCAGGCCAGTAAAAATGATGCGCCCGACACCGATAACGCTCTTGAGCGCATTTCCGATATTGAACAGGGACTTCACAATTATTCCTATGCGGGGCCCGAACGCTTCCATAATGCCGGCCCCCGCCTTAACAGCCTTAAAACCCCTATTCAATGGGACGAATGCTTCAGCCCAGAGCATAAAACCGTTAGCAGCCGCCGCCGCTAACTGTGGGTGTTTAGCCAACTCGTTACTTAACGCGGTAATCGCGGGAACAATCACCGAAGTAATGATCGGGACCAGCGCATTCAATAGTGCGGTTAGCGCAGGCAGTGTCCCATTCACAATGGCCACGAGTACAGCTGCCAGTGGTGGAATCGCCGGGGCCAAGGCGGCCACCACACGGATAGCGGCCTGAGCAAGCTGCTCTAACAAGGGGCCCATTTGGGCTAGCCCCTCCTTGAGCGGCCCAAAAGCCCCCATGACAGTATCAACATTGATACTATCTATTGCGGAAAACACTGCGGGGATAACATCGTTAGCCAAATGCTCAAAGACCGGGGCTATCGCATTACTAATCTGCTGCGCAATCGGGCCAAGCTTGCCTTCAAGACCCGCGAAACCATCAGAAATGGCGTTAAACACCGGGATCATCCCGTTATATAACGGTTGAATGATCTCAGCGGTGACGTGGGAGGCCATAGCCTTCATATATTCCATAGACCCCTGGAACGTTTCGCGCTGCTTCTGCGCCGCCCCATGGAACATGGAATCCATAGCCTGGGAGAAATCAGCAAACGACACCTTCCCAGAGCTGACCATATCCGCCACCGCATCTTTGGACACGCCCATCTGCTTGGCGAGCTGATCCTGCAGACCGATACCACGGTCCATGAGCTGGGCCATCACCTCACCGTCGACATGCCCACGAGCAGCAACCTTCGACCAGATCGACCCCATCTCACTAATCGACGTATTCGAATGCGCGGCAGCATCAGCAACATGACTCAGCGTGTCTTGAAGCTCCTGACCCGGTTTAATACCCGAGCCCAACATCACCGACGCAACCTGAGCAGTATCACCCATGAGAAACGACGTGCCCTCAATAGACTTATTAACGTTTCCCATGATCTGGGTAATCTCATTACCCTTATAGCCCAAACCCTCAAGAGCTTTCTCGGCCCGATCAGTCGACGCTAAACGGTTGAACCCATCAGAGAATGCTTTACCAGCACTCACACCGGCGGCAGCGGTAACAGCAATCGCCCCGACTTTCACCGTCTTCTTCAAGCCAGAGGTGATCTTGTTACCCATCTGCTCGCCCCACGATTGGGACGGAGCAACTATTGCCTTATCCAATTGTTTACGAACCTGGGAGAAATTGCCCATCTTCGGGACAATGCTCACCCACCCGGTGCCAACATCAAAGTTCGCCGCCATTTTTAGCCCCCGTTAACGCCAGACCAATCATCGCCCAGCCACTCGTCCATCTCAGCTTTCGACAAGCCCTCCGGTTTCACACCAGCCGTCTCCATTTCCTTACCATCCACCCCAGGTCGAGGAATCGGTTCCGGCCGTGCACCCTTACCATCCCAGGCGCTCATCTTCAGCTGATCCGCAATAAACGCAAGCAACTGGTTGGTTAAATCCCACTCCCACTCATCCTTGCGAGCATCACGCACGATAGCCGAATCAGGGCCCGCAGTAGCGATCAAAGCGATCACGTCATCCCACGACAGCCGGTCACTACCATCATTGACCCACCGCCATCGCACGCCGACTTCGATCAATTCCCGCTCGACTGCCATAGAAAAATTCGGGTCCCTATCCATAGCGTCGATCAGGGAAATAATCTCTGACAGGCTAGCTTTTGTCGCCCCCGTCACTCCACGCCTTCATAAACGTGTTGAACTCGTCCATCTGCATGGCGTCAATAATGTCCAGAGTTCCCTCGGCAGCCTTGTCAGCTGCCCGTTCCAGCATGATCCATGAAAACTCTTCATCGTCCACACCATCGCGTTTCGCCCGGCGACGATCCCCAGCGGTAATGACCGAGCCGATGGGTGGCAGGCTGATCGATTCTCCGCTGTGGGTGGTGTAATCAAACCAGTCATCGTGAGCCTGGTCTGACTTTTTCGTTGTCTTCTTGGCGGCCATATGCGACCTTCCCCCCTATGTCGAATGCGAGTTCTATCTTTTACCTAACAGGCAGATACAGGTAGTTTCCTGATGAAACGCCATTAGGTCTACAGATATCATAGCAGTACATACGTTCGACTACTTCGGGCCGAAGGTCACCCACCACCACCATCCATACGCAACCGCAGCGGATGCCGCCACGAAAATAATGACAGCAACGATGGGGATAAAAACGTAGAGGTAGACCAGCACGATGACCGTGGCGATACCAGCCGTGGAAGCAAACCCTGTGATCGTTCCGGCGATGCCCAACACCACGACCAAGGCCACAAGACCGAGAGATATTGTACCGATAGCCAGCACATGAACCAGAACCCACAGGCGCGAGATTCTTCCCAACAGGGAATTCCGAGTCAGAATATTGAAAATATCCATCGGGATGCCAACCAGCGGGAACGATATAGTGTTCACTATTCGAACATAAAGCGGGATTAGGCTGAACACGATAATAAGCCCCACCACCGTCAGCACTGTCACGGTAACTATTCCCGCAATAGTCAGGCCACTGGCACGGTTAAAAACCGTCAAAAGCAGTGTGACAACAACTAGCCCCATTACGGACACGACAACAGACAACACCGCTAAAGACACCAGCACATCCACCACGCGCCCTGTGCTGATAACCGACGCGACTGCAATAATCACCCCGGCTGCAGCGACAATCAGCAGCCCCCACATCACAATCGGCGCACCTAGTAGGGTGATGAGTGCCCGCAGCGCGATCGTCACACGGCGGGCCGCTCGAATTGGCTGGCCAGAAAGATAAAATAGTACGGCGGCCACGACTGCTAGACCTGCGGATAAAGCGATAAGTCCTGCCAGTGGGGAGAGAAGAACTCTTGGGTGTTGGGCAAGGACCGTGACGAAAATGGCTAGGGCAACAACAGCTGTGAGCGCCCCTCCGACTCCAGGCACAATCGTGGCGGCGGCCACAGCGAAGGTGGCCACTGTTGCGGTGAAAGCAATAGCAATAAGTACACGCACAGGGGCAGTTAATCGCCGAGTCACCATCGTAAGCGGGATGCCGACAAAGAGGACGACCGGGATAACAGCGAGGGAAACAACACCCATTTGGGCGAGTTTCTGTGACCGCAGCCAGGGGATCGCTCCAGTGAGTGCGGCCATGTCGGCAGCGAGTATGCGCAAGACTCGACCGGTGATAAAGGCACCGCTGATCCCGGTTATTGCTGACAGAGCTGCTGCGACAATAAACCTGGGGAGTGTGGCTAGCTGGATGCCGATCCAGGCCAACGTGATGATGGCGGCCATGAGGAACCGGTGATTCACGCCTAAAGCAATAGCTATAGGGGTGAAGAGATCGGCGGCGAGAATGACAACTCCCCACCCCAGCAGGCGAGCCCCGGCAACGAGGCTAGCGGCGGCAATTCCAGCAAGAACAGCCCGGAGGGGAGTAAAGAGCACACCAGCAGCTGTTCGTAGCGCCATGATGAGGCCGGCAAGGGCGGAGGCGATAGTTGTGACAGTGTCTAGGCCAACCGCGTCGAGCAATAGCCAGGGGATCGCTAAGGCAGTGACGATATACCGGAACCAGCGGCCCGGAATCAGCAATGCCGCCCCAACAAGACAAATAACTAAGGTCAACCCCCACGCGATCGTGAAGTTTGTGGCCCACGCGTATTGAGGGGCGGAAGCAGGGGTAGTGACTCCACCCATTATAAGCCAGGCGACCCAGCCGCCATATGCTGACAAGAACAACGCTATTAGGTAAGTCAGCCATAGAGCGTAGTAGCCGGTGGCCAGATAATTCCACACCACCAGCCAAAAACCCAGAATAAGCGGAACCCAGAACCGGTAGGTCGGGCCACGGAAGGGCCAATGAAGAAGCGGAGCACCCAGTTCCCCAAGCCCAAACACCACAGCTCCGGCGGCTGCAATACTGGCATCGATAATCCACCGAAGGGGGACAGCCAAGCGGTACATCTTAGCGACGATAGGGATTAGCCCCACTGATACCGCCGAGCGTGCGACACGTACACCTCGTAGAATCAGGGCCGAGATAAACGGTCCTATTCCTGCTAGTACCCCAGACGACATGAAAAACAGGCCGGACACCACGGTGGATGCCACCACCAGTCGCAGTAGTAGCTGTGCCGCTCCACGGAGACCTGTCACGAACAAAGACAACTGTCCTGCCGTAAAACATGCGATAATAGCGCCGACGACACCCAGAGCAACAGCTCCACCAACGACGATCACCGTCAGTGGTGGGGCCAACAGTGGGGCAGAAGCAACCAGCCCCGCCGCCGCAGCGAGAGCCGATAGAGCCATCACGCTGCCAATAACAAGCACAACTGGCCTAATATCCCGCCTCAATAGAGTAAAAGATGCAATTTGGGAGAGCACCCACGTCACCGACGACGCATAAAAAGCAATTGATGCAGGAATAGCCGCCAAGCCTGTGATAAGGGCGGTCGTACCAGAGAAAAGAGCGGGGATAAGTGCCCGCACAGTGGTGACAGCTAAACCGAAAACCGAGACAATAAAATTCAACAGGGGCACTAGGACACTCCCCAATGCTCCCAATTCTGAGGCTGTGAGAAGTCGCGTTATACGCCGATGGAAAAACAGAGCCTGGGCAAGAGGAAGAACAATGACCAGCGCAATAGACACAGGAGGAATCATCGCCAGCTGAAAACGCAGCAAACGCACTAGCGACAGCATGACCCCCGCCGCAAAAACGGGGAGCACAACGCCGCCAATAGTGACAGCTCGAAGAATGTTAATCAGAGCAGATCGCCCAGTGATCGTTAAGTTCCGTGCAGCAAGAAGAACAATAAGCCCCAACACTGTGGACGAAAACAGCGCCACAATCACAAACGTGATCACAGCAACCGTCGCCGCAATCACGGCCCGCTCTAGGCCAGTCATTCGAAATGGTTGAGTCAGCCGCAAGAACACACGGGCTTTAACGACCACCAGCAACGTCACGGCCACCAATGCTGCTACGTGTGCGATAACCCAGGCAGACGCTAAAAACAGGACAGCAGCCTTAATCGTGACCGGTGCTGCCCCCGCAATCACCAGCAACGGAAAATCCAAAATAATAAACCGTGCCCCGTTAAGCACAGACCAAAAAATGAACAACGCCGCCAACGGATGGCCCGTCAAGAGGGAAATCACGATCAGATCCGCGGCCCATGGCAACAACGCCCCGCCGAGGCTGAAACCGACAAACTGGGTAACAACAAGCCACATGCCGATAACCAGGCCCAGCGTTGACAATCCCACAGGTATGGCAAAAAGTGGCTGCCCAAAGACAAACAACGCGATCGTTAACGCAAAACCAGCTGCCAGCGTGATAAGCGGGCCGAGCAACATGATTGACGCCAGCAACCAATCTTGCGCGGTCAATTCAGATAGCGCCGCGTTGGCCCCCTGTAAAAACTGATCCCAGGCCGCCGTCAGCTGTGGCCACACCTGGGCGAGATTTAACGCATCAAGAGCAGCCACCGATCCGCGAGTAAAGTCACCGGCTAGAGCAGCTGACAATAAAGCCCAGTCATTCGATAACGCCGGAGGATTAGCCCAGTCAGTAAGAAAACGGTTAGCAATATCACCGTACTGTGCTGCATCAAAAGCGCCGACGAACGCGTTATACGCCTTAACCAGATTAGCGGGGTTAAACGCCCCCCAATTCTCGCGGACAATACTGGCAGCGCTATCCCACAGTTTTTGGGCAGCCCGATACAAATCACCGCCGGTACGCGCCAAGTCCGCCAATAATTCACCTGATGCCATGCGATTAACAAAATCGCCCGCGATCTCATTCCACCGATGAAACGCATCACCCAACCACTGGTTTAAATCAGAGACACTCTGATTGTTGAGAAAACTACGCAGCCAGTCTCCGACCACCGTGCCCCACCCTGCCGACGCTTGGCCAAGCCACCCGGCCCACGCCCGGATCGGGCCCGACCACTGGCCCAGGCCCACAGACTCCGCAAGATTCGCCAGCGCGTCACCGAGAGCAGGGACGTTCACAGACGCAATCGCATTATCAATAATGTGGTCAACATCGCCATCCATCACAGCCGTGAGCCACTCTTGCCAATTGGCTCCAATAGTCGCTATGAAGTCACCGATCGCCCTTTGTACATCACCGTTCGACAAACCTGCGATGAGCCCACCGATGCCCACAGTCGACCAGAGAGTCGCAATCTTCTTCACCGCATGGGCAATAGACTTTGTGCGTCTACGCAGCCACGACATGGCGTTATCGAACGCGGCCCTGAAATTATCCAGGTTCGCACCCGTGATCAGATCACGCGGAGCCCAATCAGCAATAAGCCGGAGAAGCTCAGAGTCGGTCATATCCGCGACCGTGTGCTCAACACGATTAATCAGCTGATCGATGGTATCGACCAATGACCGCTCAGAAATGCGGGAAATAATACTGAGCGCCGTGGACAGTGACGCCCGGATAGCTCCAAGATTGGCAAGTCGTCCGTCACCAGTGATGTATTCGACCCACTCGCGCACGTGCCCAACGAAGGCAAAATCTGGTCCATCATGGTCACGTGGAGTTGGCTTCTGAGGTTGGCGATCCACCAACCTGTATAAACACACGCCGTTACTATCCGGCGTACATGACAGGGTGAGCACGCAGGCGGCTAACTCAGAGCGGTTAAACGATTGCGAATCAATATCGGTGACCACCGCGCGGGGAACGAACAGTCGAGTACGCTGCCCATCTGCTGACAGGAGATCGAAGTTTAAACAACGATAAGGAAGGGGCTCATCCAGACGCTCTTCAACACGAACACGAGACGAATCGAATAGCTCTTTGACTGCCCCATCGGCGTGCGTGAGTCTCATCACTGCGGAATTGCCCAGCTCCATGAAAGATACTGACAACGTAACCCCATCCGGCGACGAGACAGTATTCATCGATAGCCCCGACCAGGATTTCGTCTCCTCTGAGGCCAGCGATGTATCTACCTTGACACCATCGGCTGACACATAGCCGGCCGGGGTAAGCCCAACACCAGGTAGTCGACGAATCGGCTCCCTCGCCGACAGGGGAACAGCAAACGGATTAGAAACAGCGTGCCCAATCCACGCACCACCCCCGGCATGCACGTTTGGTGCGCCATGAACAAGATTTCCTCGATTACGCATGTTTCCCCCCCGAAAGCAACGCGTCACTATATCCCCAGTATAAGGCATAAAAAGAAGGGGGCGAGGGCATGTACCCTGGCCCCCGAGGGCAGACTCACAATTAAACAGTGAGAGCGCCGACAACAAGGTAGGCGACGAGGGCCAAGGCCACAGCGTCGCCCAGAAGCACACCCGGCTTGAAAGCCAGCGGGGTGAGGATCGTTTTGAGTAGGCGCCATGTGGTGTAGGCGCCCGCAAACAGGGTTTCCACGCCACGCAGGCCCAATCCGCGGATCGGCAGATGACCGATCTGGGGGATACGTGTCAGCAAGAAAATGTTGAACAGGATGCGGCCAATATTGAGAGCATTCAGGATCAACATGATGTTGTTGCCGCGAACCGCGATACGGATCGGGGTGGACAAGACCAGCATATCCACAGCGGCGCGGATAGCTTTGACCACCACCGAGGTGTTGAATGCGGTGACAGTGTTAATGATCAAGTCGTTGAAGACATTGAGCAGGGCCATCCGGATTTCGTGGTGGTTGAACATCTGGAGTGCAACAACGGCGAATGGTAATGCCTTCGCCGACTTGACCTGGGCGATGACTGGAGCGGCAAGAAGCCCCTTGCCTGCAGTTAAGAAGCCTTTAACGATAGCCGCTTTGAGTGCAGCGCCCACATCTGCGATAGCTTTGACCGCTTCGGCGCCTTGGCCGACAACGGCACCGATAGCTAGCGCAATAGCCAGCAGGGGAGTCAGCGTCTTATTAGCGCGGGCGGCATGGCGGACGGCCTCATCGGCACCAATGGAAGCCAGGTCAGCGATGACTCGGGCGCCCCGGTCAGTGATCGCGTCGACATGCTTACGAATGTCGTCCAGCTCATCTTGACGCAGCCCAGCCAGGGCCTCAAGAACGTGACCGGGGAGAGCGCCGCCGGGAAGGTTCTCAACAATCTTTGCGATTGGTGCTGAAGCATTGAGCGTGTCGAGTGCTTCAGCAAAATCCCTTACAGATGACCGGACATCATCAAGAGAAGACACGTCGCCGAGGCCCAGATCCTTAAGCTGGTTCTCAAGACCGTCAACCAGTTCGTCCGCGGCCGTCTTGAAATCCGCCACCTTCTTAAGCGGATCGGGTTCTTCCAGCGCTGTTTCAAGGTTTGCCCTCAACGTGTCTTTCACCTTTTGGCCGCTTTCGGCCTCATTCGCCAACGTGCTTAGCGCCTGCTCGACGTTGGAGCGGGCATCATCCGACACGTTCAGCACAGCGTTGGACGCCTGGGTGAAAACATTCGCGAGCTCATGGGGAAGGACACCGGCTGACTCCAGCCGGTCAATGAGAGTTGACGGTGAGAATTCGCCGTACGAATCGCGGTCAGTGTACTTATACTCCATATTTACTTAGCCCCCTCGTTCTCGTTGTGGACAGCGCGCAAAATGTCGACAATCGTGCCGCCCATCGGTTTCGCTGTAGTGCCGATACTGGTCACCAAGTCAGTGATCTTCTTACGGTCACCTTCAGTGAGATGGTCGAACTTACCGACTAGCTCAGGGAAACCATCGCCCGGAGTAATACCATCGAACAGCTTCTTGCCATAGGTGGAATTGACGAACTCATCAATAGCCTCACCTACTTTTCCAGCGTTCTTTGCCAACTCGTCGACATGGTCGGCGACCTGCTGTGGCAACGCTTCTGAATCCCCAAACTGGGCCGCGACCTGATCATGCAGAGTCGTCTTCGCATCATTGATGCCCTTGATCGCGGCAGGAACACCAGTGCCGGGGAACACCAGGGGGCCACCGAGGATCTGTTTGATATCTTCAGCAAGCGTTTTGGCGTCTTTGACGGTGCGGCCCAACATGGACACTTGCTGGGGGATTGACTCAGTCAACTTGTCGATCAGCCCGTTGAAATTCGTGAACATTCCGGACAGAGAATCGGCAGTATCTTTTTCCACTCCACCCTGCTGCTGAAGATCGCGCAGAGACTTAGTGATCTGTGACAAAAGGCTTTCTTTGTCAGCCATAGGAATAAACCTCCAAAAAATTTTTTATGAACAATGCCTACACGAGTAGGTCAGAGAATCCCCCCAGTGAGGTCATCCAAGGTCTGGCGTCCGCCAGCACCAGAGAGAAGATCAACAACAGACTGAGCCCACCGGCGATACTTATTCAGCGGCGTAAACGGCAAAGCCTCAACATCGTGAATGAGCGTGGCCCCATCGGCCCCCTCCAATAGATCAGCCAACAGCTTAAGAATGTCATCGACACCATCCAGCGGGCGCAGATGGTTAACAAGCTTCTCGATGAAATCGAGGTCTAATCCGCCCTTGCCGTCAATGAGGGAGTAGAACAAGCCGGCGACCAAGTCCGGAGAAATCGGCAACCCATCAATAGCGTTGCGCACAATATCCTCGATCTCTGCCAGCGAGATCACCGGAAGACCATCGTCAGGGAAGCGATCATCCTCGTCGCGCTTGACGTTACGGCGATCAATGTAGGTGTAGAGCTTGTTGTCATTGTCATCGGGGAAACACTCGATGGTGGCGTCAAAGCCAACAACCTCAGAGCGGGAAAAGACCTGGTCATCAAGCTCAGAGACGCGGCCATTCGGGATGAACAGTCGCCCCTTGACCCCATCGCCGCCGTGAATGTCGAAAATGTAGGACCGGTACGGGGTGTCGGTCGCGTTATCAATCATCTGGATAGCGCGCCCATCGTGCCGTGAACGGAAATTCCCGTCACCAAGCATCGCTGTCGCCACATGAGAATTCACGATCTCATGGAACTTGGCCTTGATCTGGACAGAATGGCTTGACTGCAGAACAGCCATTGTGTCGCCATTCCAATCCACAACATTGTCCGTATCCCGGTCAACAGTCTTCGTCACGCCATCTTCAGAAATGTAGCCCGCCGGGCTGAACCGATTGACAGCAGGCAATGCTGCTACCCGGATCGACGCCGAATGCGGAGCCTGAAGTGGATTAATGCCGGCCTTACCGATCCAAGCAGCCCCGCCGCTCTTCACTTCGGGCGCGCCGACAACAATATTTTGTCGCATACGTGCCATGCGAATCCCCCCAAAAGTATGAATCCCCGAGTGGCTTTCCTCGTTTAAAGCACAAGCCACCTCGTATTATACATGAATATTGATTAGCTTAACGCAGTCCACAAAGTACCGGCCGCTTGCCACCTGGCTACCCCCGGCCGATCTGGATCAGGGAAGTTATATGGCTCGGTATCGGTCTCCCACGCCATGACGGCTAGATCAGCTCGATACGCCATCTCTAGACCGTCAAGGCAGGCAGCCAGAAGATCGACACAGTCCTGGTCATCATCCCCATAGGCCTGCAGCATGATCCGCGTCCGGTCTGTGATCGGCGTTTCCCGATTAGGTGGCGCACTGTCCACCCGCACAACAGGGCCTTGAATGTTGTCAGGCACTTTGGTGGCAACATGGACCTTTTCGTACTCCGAGCCGACGAACCATTTCTTTAGGCACGAGACCACGACGGCTGTAGGATGCCTCATTCTGTACTCCTTGGATGGTTAGCCGCGACCGGGTACTCACCAATAGCCTTCTGCATCGAGTTATGTTTCAGCTCGTACGCATAGGCCTCCGAATCGTGAGGAGTGGGCACCACAAGAGCCCGCCACCGCGTTTTCCCCTGAATCGCAGGGAGCACTGTGCAATGCGACCCAGCCTTTCCTCGAAACTCCTCGGCCTTGGCATCGACAAGCGCGCGTGTCTGGCCATCTTCCTTGAGGACACGGTTAAAAAAACTGATGGTTGAATTTCCACTCAACACGGTCACTCACGGCTATGCCTCCTCAAAAACATGAAGTTTATACTCCACCACACCCGGATCCCACCAGGGCCCATGCGTGTAATCCTGGCCACCATCAGCAACAAGAAACCAGGCACCACCAAGCTCCACCCGATCCCCAGCACAAACACAGCCAGGAAGAGCCAACAAAGAACCAGCCCAATCCACCCGCCGAACATCCCGATCATCAGGACCATGCTCGTCCGAGCTATCAATGAACCAGCCAGCGACCCGAACAGACTCCGGCTTTCCCCACGACCTAGTGGCATTACCGAACGCATCAACCCCTGAATCCTCGCGATGATGCACTTCCACCGTAAAAGGAAGGGGAAACCCCGACCTAGTACAACGAGACCGTGAACGCGCCACGACGGTCACCTCCCACAGAACGCAGCATCCGCTTGTCCTCAGCAGTCAAAAACACGCCGCCACCATTCGAGTTAGACCCGAAATTCTGCGTGGTAGAAAACGGCCCAGCAGTAAAAGACTGCGACTCAGCACCCACCGGGGCAGTGGATAAGCCACGACTGACCGCACGAGCGGCAACCCGAGCACACACCACACGAACAGCAGACGGAACATCATCGCCCACATGACCACCCATATAGGCATCAATGGCGACAGTGGCCTCATCAATCATCGCCCGAATAAACCGGCGATCATCTCGATCAGGCACCATCGTCAAACGATCCGTCACATCGCTGACCGTGCAATATACATCCACAGTGCCGCCCCTCACTGACTACTTCGAGACCTTGGCAGCTTTACGTGCGCTCTCCGGCTTGACGACATGAGCGACCATCGCCATATTCGGATTCGTCAAAATCGGCTGGACAGCACAGTTCGCACGAACCCAATACGCCATCGGATCATTCTCGCGCCACGCACCCACAGCGATCTGGCCTAGACCAGTGAGCTGATATTCCGGAGAATTCATCTCCACAGTCTGGCCCCACACCGTATAGCCCAACAGCCCAGATTGCGTCTCAGGAGGCAGGAAGTACACGGTGTTCTCGTCCAGGATGCGGCGAGAACCATTCCCATCCCGTACCGACTTCGAATACGAGGTGATACCCGGCAGCCCCTGATCCTGCAGGACAGCATTAATAGCCCCAGAAGAGACGCGAGCTAACTCACCAGTCGTATTCGCAGAGTCCCGGAACTGCGCATTAACCTGCAGCTTCTGGATAACCTTGGGTGAAGCAATGATCGTGCCCGGCTTGGTGCCATTAGCATCCTCATACGCCATCGCCCAATCAATGATGTCTTCAAGCGCCGGAGCATTGGGATCGTCCCAATGCTTCTTCGGCGTGACCTCGAACTCCTTATCGCGGCCAATACCTGCATCAACAATCGCGCCGTTTTCGGCGTAACGAACGCGGCCAGTGGTGAGAACATCGCCACGAGCCACTTCCACACGATTAGCCACCGCACGGACGACCGTTTCAGTGGCCTTAGTCATGTCGTCTTCCTGGAACTCGGCATTGCCCTGCCGGAAGCTGCGCAGCTGGTCCATCTCGTTGATGCGGACTTTCTGCCCAATGAGGGGTAGTTGCATGGTGGCCTTATGGCCACCGCCCATCGATCCGATAGGGGTCTCCGCATCGGCGGAGCGTACCTCCGCCAGCCGGTTGGTGTCTTCCTCGGTTTTCCAGGCGAAGAAAATGTCATTGACCAGCTGATCGGGGAAATAGGCGGACAGGGAGTACCCGTTGGCTTGAAGGTCAGTGAGGTAGTGGTTGGCATACACCGTTAAATCCTGAGGGGAAAGAACCTCAGTCCAAATCTGTGACGATCCCATTAAATATCACCTCGCAGTGATCCGACCTGATCAAAATTCGTCGAGCCATCCTCATTCCATAGAGAATCGGACGGCTCGTGAACGAACGTGAACTCAGGATGATCGCATTCTGCGATTTTCACGCGGTTGTTTGAATCTGGAAGACGATCAACGCGGATACGGCCATGCCACACAATGGGCACAACCTCTCCAGGAACATTGTCCTGGTCAGTGAGCAAAAAACCGTCCACAGACTGCGTTTTCGATGTCACCGGAAGCCAGTAGTCGCCGTCACGGTGCAAAGCGGTACCCGACGGTAAAACTGCCCGTCGAATATGGGTTGTCTTTTCCCCCAAGGTTCCCGTCTCCGCATTGTCCACAGCATGACGTGAACCAAGCCAAGACAGGTCACTAGGAGAATACCGGTCAAATGTTGGCCGAATATGCATAATTCCCCCCGAATAGTTGATGAATGATGTTACGCCCCCCGACGTGCCTTACGGCGATTCCACAGCTCTTCACCTTTCGAAATGCCCTGGCCGGGCTGCTCCCATGTCAGTGACGAGCTAGGGGCGGTAGCAGTGCTGTGCTGCTTAATGAGCATTTTCAGCGTGGAGTCTGCATCATCGGCATCAAGATCCAACTCGTCTACTGCTTTACAAAAGCGCTTCGAATCAAAGAGCTGACCAACGTTGCCGCCCAAATCTGCAATGCGCGTTGTCAGATCGTGATGCCGCGTCGCCTCAGCAAGTTGGCTCGTCGCCTCCGACAATTGTGAGCGAAGTGCCTCCACCGTTTCCTCAAGCCTGCCGTTCTCATCTTTCAACGAGTCAAGCTGGGCTGTAAGGTGTTTGACTTCCTCAAGCGACTTCTCTGCCCGTGTTTCCCATGTGCGGGAATGGGCGCGCATCTTCTCGTACTTTTGTCGATAGTCACTAGAACTTGAATTCGACTCCGCCTTTTCGGCCTCGGATGCAGAGTCCTCAACTCCAGAGACCTTTTCGGCCTCCTGATCGGAGTGATCCCCCTCATGTGCAGTCACAGCTACTCCTCTATGTGCTTGTGTCAATTACGGTCATGGCATTCATCCCTTCCGGACAGTACCGCAATCATCACACATTTTAGCACATACGTTCAATGGCTTAGATTTCCAACTTTTCGCATAGATGACAAAATATCCTCCGGCTTGCCAGTAGGGGACTGTTCCCGCCCCTCGGCATAAATCTTCTGAGCCCGAATCGTGCTGTCAGGAAGCTCAACCTTCCCTCGTTTCTTGCAAATCACCAGACACCGACAATGATCGTGATAATGCGCCACCGCCTGCGGTTTCCCGCGTTTTGTAGGCAAAACCGCGTGACGCCATCAACATACAAAACGCACAAGCACCCGGATGTGCCACCCGAGCCCACGCCCCATTACCGTTCCATGCCGTAAACTCTGTCGTCTTGCGCTGCCGACCGTACAACTCGTCAGAGACAAGAAAACCCAAATTCTTCACCGTGGTGGCATACCCATCCTCTTCGAAGAACAACGGTCCGAAGTCATGGGCCATCCGTGCTTCCACACGATCAATATCAACTTTCTTCGGCTCCCACGCCACCGGGCGCATTCCCATATATTCTTCTTGCTCCTCGAGCCACGCCATTGTCGCGTCCGTGACTGATAGGCCGTAGGCGTCGATGGTCTCCCGCGCTAGCTGCCGTAACAGGTCTTTTTGCTCATAAGGGTTGTCGGTGACGTCCAGGATGGTAGCGGCCTCCATGTTGAGCTCACGAATGGCCAGCGTCGTAATCCGATCAACCACTGGGGTAATCGATGTCCACGGGTGTTCAATATCCACGGTGGCCATTTATCTTCCCTCTTTCGCGTCTTGGCTGGCGTTCTCATCGGGAGAGGGGACTTGTTCTGCTTCGGTCGCCCCGTCTTCGGTGTCGTTGGGGGAGCTGGATTGGTCGCTGTCCGTCTTGGATGCAGCCATGACCTTCGCGAGAGCAGAGAGACGCTTCCCCCGGTTTTCCTGCTCAATTCGCAGACGATCAGCAGCAGAGAAATGCAGGTTTTCGAGCAAAACCTGAGAATCAGGGGAGAGGACGCCAGCGGAGAGGAGTTTGAGCGCCCAGTCGGCATCTGCGGCTTTCGACGCTGTCGCCGGGTCTCTCCAATCCACCTCGAGGCCATCGGCTAACCGATCCGCATCCACCTCATCATCAAATTCAGTCAGCGAAGCTAGTACCTGAGCGAGCGCAATCAAGTCCGGGTTCATCAGCTCGGTTTTGATTTCTGAGGCGCGAATAAGCTGCTCTTTCCACACGCGGATGGAATCACCCGATGGCGGGTTTTGCGTCATGAATCCGAAGTACTGAGCCGGGATTTTCGATTCCGAGGCGATGAGCTGGGAATAGGCCCTAACCTGCTCAATAAATGGGGTCGGGGGTGAAGAAGCAAATTGTCCGACACTAGGCTGTTTTTGGTCATCTTCATCGCCATTGAGGACGAGCATCTTGCCGATGGACGTGCGCCACCCCATCTCAACGCGGTCAAATTCAGACATGCCGTCAGGGTCGTAACCAAAGTCTTCGGGTGAGGCCCCCGTAGCCCACCTTTGAGGTGAGGCATAGAACTCGGAATTGTATTCCATGTTTTCCAGGGTGCGGGCGGCGGCGTCGGTGAGATATTGCACGGCTGGCGTGATTTCTGATTGCCCTGACCAGTGGGAGGTGCGTAGCCTGTTGCGCAACCTGAACATGGGGAACCCGTTGTCGGGGATGGGGTATCTCTGGACTGATTGAATTCGGGCCGTATCCTGCAGCACGATGACGATTTGCCCACGTAGGTAGAGGACTTCGCGATAATAGCCTTGTGAATCAACCCCGGACCGTCGGTAGCCAGCCACTGGGCTATTGGTGGCATCATCCCACAACAGTGATCCGGACATGGGAGAGACCGAGCGCAGTCGGAATTGGCCCGTCGTGTCTGGCTCGACAGCAAGTAGGCCTAGCCCAAAGATTAGCATGTCTAAAATGGCTTCTGAGACGCGCAGCGGAACGTTGAACCGGCGGGTGATGGTGCGCATCTGGTCGGGGTAGTCAGGAGAGATAAAGCCGTCCATGCGTAGCAAGTCGCCATAGGTATCGACAATGGTGGCTGGCCAGCCCGACACCACCCCAATGTCCCCGAGGGTGCGTGGCACAGCCACACCGATTCGCCGGACTCGGTGCGTGCCGTCATAGTAGGCGGCTAGCCGCTCGTTGCTGGCTCGGTGTGCTCCGACCTGACTGCTCAGTAGGCTTAGAATGTCGTCTTCCGTTTGCGTTAGTCCCTCGATCATAGGACAAATGACCCCCTCTTCTTTTTCTGTTTCGTTATCCCCCGTGACACAGCGTCGAGATAGCATTTATAGGCCATGACCGCTGCATATGCTGCATCGATTTTATCAGCCGACTCTGGCGATGATTTGTAGAGCAAATATCCAGTTCGCGTTTCTCGACGGCGGGCATTAAGCAAGTGGGCCCGAAGATAAGCGCCACCGTCATAGCTGATCTCACGGTGAACAACGGCTTGTCGGAATTGAGTCAGTGATTGATACACTGAAGCGGTTTTCCCACGTGGCCACGCCATCATGGGGTGCTCAGATGTTGCTCGAACTTTTAATTTTTGGGAAAAATCAGCTTCCCAGCTTGAGACATGCTCAGTCCACCCTGACGGGTCGCAATACATGCCGACGACCCGGTAGCGGGAAAAGCACCCTCGAATAACAGCGTCGACTTGCTTGGCATCTGGTTCCCAGGTGGGATCACGGGGAGTTGGTGATTGCCACACTGCAATTTCAAAAAGGTGCCCGTCCGAAACGCGCATCCCCACCAGGGCGGTGGCGTCAGCGTTGCCTCGGACACGGCCTCGTGATCCGTCGAAACCGAGCACGACCTTATCGCCTGGCTGGATAGCTTTGTTGCGATCCTCGATGGCGTCCACTTCAAGGTGAGAGAGGTACGAATCGGAGGCGGACACTATCTGGTTAAGATAAAACTGTCGGGCATCGGACGGGTCGGTCGACGGGTCCCATATTTCAGTAATAATCCGTTCAATATCTACCCAGCCTCCCCGATCTCGCGCTGAGTCGCCGTAGGCGTAGACCAGCCCTTGATAGAGGGAGTCGTGGTCGGAAAGATCAGTGTCGGCGGGGGCTTCCCTGTGGTCAACCAGGATGGTTTCCCGCTTGAGCCGCCCCTGTTTTTCAAGTTCGACAGCCTGGAATGTCTTCTCTGCTACGGAGCCTGATCCGGGCCGGAATGCATTCGGTGTTTCAATGGAGTGTCCTCCCACCTTCCCGAGGTTGCGTCGCAAAGTGTCGGCGAGCGCCACACCACCATTCGAGCGTGTCCATGATTCCGTTTGGTCGAGAGCCGCCCACACTGGCCTGCCACCCTCCTTAGATAAAGCGCCGGAGGTGATGAACTCTATACGACCGCGAGGTAGGGCGATGAAGCTTTCCATAGGGTCGATGTCGTAGTTGTTTACTGCTGGCCCGTCACGGAGCATTTCGAGGAGTGGGCCGTAGGCGTTTTTTGACTGGTCTTCGTTAACAGCTGCGAATTGGATGCGTGGTGTGACGTGGTGAGACCAGGGGACACCGACGGGTTGTCCGGCTGCGTCCCATCCGCCGAAGCAGACGGGGCCGAGCGCTTCGAGTGCTCCGATAGCGCCCATGAGTGGGGATTTTCCGGAGCCTTTGGGGCGTGAGAATATTCCTCGGGTGTATATCCGCTGTCCTGTTTCCGGGTCAAGCCGGTAGTAGTGGATGAGGAAGTTGGCTTGGTCTGGGGTAAGGATAAGTGGCCTGTATTCGGCGGAATCTGGCTGTGCGAGGTTTTCCTCTATCCAGGCCAGGCATTCCCAGCCGAGAGAGGGGAATTCTCCGGCCTCGCTGGGTTTAAATGGCATGAGTTAGTCAACTGCTTTCAGGCTGCGGTAGCGGCCTCGGACGTCGGCGGCGGCGCGGGAGGCGCGGCGTTTGTCTTCTGCTTCGTCAGCGGTGGCCATGGTGATGCGGTGGCGTGCCAGGCTGTCGGGTGTGATGCCGTATTGGGCGAGTTGTAGTCGTCGTTCTGGGCCTAGCCGGGTGTCGCCTCGGTTGAATGCGTCGTCGATGACCATGGTGCGGGCAAGGTCGAGCCATTGTGTTTGTTGGAGGCCTTGTGTCTTGAGTGGTGGGAAGGTGGCGAGGGTGTCCCAGAATTGGAGTGTTTGGTCTGTCCAGGGTTGTTGTGTTGCCGGGTTGGTGTCTCCGTAGATGTCTTCGAGTGCGGGTTGGGGGACAAAGGAGACAACGATTTCCCGTTGCGGAATGTTTTGTTCGTTTCTTCTCGCACGTGAGTTTGGGTTTTTCGGTGCTGGTCCTCGTCCTGGCATGGTGTTACCCCCGTCTAGCGTTAATAGTATCGTATGCATGTTCGATTATAGTGTGTTATGCTGAGAGTGCAGCTGCGCTAGGGGGGGACTGTGGCCCCGGATTGTTTCCAGTCCGGGGCCCTTTCTTTGTTTTATGTGGCGCTGACTGGTTTGTGGGCGTCGGTGTGTGTGACGCTCGCGCTGAGGTCCCATGGTGCCCAGATGCGGAGAGAGGGAGATGGCGGTGACGCGGCAGGTGCTCGGTGGGTGGGTGAAGGAGAGCCGGTCAGCCAGTTTCTTGTGGGTTTCCTGTTCCTTGTCTTTGATACCCCGGCGATTCTGTCGGAGAAGTTCGGGACGTTAGGCATTTTGGCTAGGTGGCGGTGTGAGCGTAAGAAGCGCAGGATATTCACTCGCGGGTAATCGCTGACCTGAGGTAGGAAATAGCGAGGATGGATAAGGCCCGGCAGAGCGACACAAGTGAGTTCCGCTCTGAGCTGGAGCGTGTATCAAAGTCGGAGCGTGAGCAGCGCAAGTACATGGTGTGGATTACTGAGGTGTTCCGGAACTTGGAGGTGTGGGCGGTGGATCATGGTTTGCAGTTGCCCCCGCCGCCGTTCATGACGTTCACAGAGTGGAAGAAGAAAGACCAGCCGGAAGAGTAGTTGTTGTGTAGGGGGTCTGGTCTGTGCCGAGCCCTTCTTTTTATGTCCGAATTGGTGTTCTAACGGTGCGAGGGGGTTCGGGGCGGGGGTAGTGTGTTTGTGGCTCTATTTTGGCTCTACGAGTTTGTTAAATTTTGGTAGATTTTGGTAGATTACGGGGGTAGTTAGCGGGGTTAGTGCACGCTTTGAGCTGGTGTTTTCCCTGGTCAGAGCGGGGGTGGAAAATACAGGTTTTCAAGTTCGAACCCCGTTGAGAGTACAGCACCCTCTCGCCTGTAATCGCAGGTCAGGGGTATTTTTCGTTCGTCAAGCCGGGTCTTCATGAAGAATTTCACGACATTTTCACGACGTGTGAAACAGGCCGGCTACCCTTGGTCGGCGTATAAACCTCGTAAAGCACCCTTGTGATACGTAAAAGCCCGCGGTCAACGCGGGCTTTTTGAGTTGGTGCCCGAGGTCTTATTTCAACCCTGGCTTCCGAGACTGAATATATACGTTTTTCGTTTAGATCCCCAATGGAGCACGAGAGTCGAATCTCGATGCACATCCAGGTTATCGGTTGTGAAAACAACCGGAACGTCAGCCAACGCGACTCGCTGGTACAAGACAGTTTATCCTTGGGTGTTTACCTTGCTTGAGCTCTCTTTCTCCGCCTTCTTACGCTTTCGGGCCCAGAAGTCAATATCCCAGATAATCGTGTTCATGTGAATGACCATTAGTGGGAAGAACCATTTTGGAGTGTGCCCTGAATACATTGGATCATCTTCGTCGGATACGGCGATTTTCTTGACCCCGTAATAACACCACATAACATCGATGATGATTGTGGCCAGGAGCGTTTGCCAGTCCATAAACACATAAATGGGGGCCAAAGCCGCGGTAAAGAGGAAAAGGAGCGTTCCCACTAGCCATTGTCCAAGAAAGAAATTATGTCCGCCGAGGCATGAGCTCCACACTGCGAATTTGTAAGCACGGGATTTCGTTCTTTTTACTGCTTTGAAATCAACATAGCGAGAGTCGAGATCGTGTTTCTCGGGTATGTAGTCAAACACAATGCGTACCCTCCAGATATCGAAAACCTAGTCGCTATGGGGCTGGAACTGCTTTTATGATCTTTTCCGATTTCTATTGAACTCAATAGAACAGATGCCCCCCCCAGGAGTAGGCCAATTCCTCCGACCTCTTTCGGAACCACGCCGAAGACATACAGGAAGCAAGCGACAATACCGAGCGCGCCGCCGATCACAGTGAGATATGAGATTGTCTACGAAGAAAACATCTAGTTCACCTCATCTAGTTTGCGGTGGGCAGCCATCACTATCCTGAGTGTGTGATGCTTGGCTAAGTATATCGAACTTAGTTTCAATTTCGTTCCGGTCGGAGGTAGTTGGCCCTGTTTAAGTGAGTCCCGCTTGTCTCTAGCAGCCGCACATCGCCACTGAAACCCGAATCGGCACGCAACCCAAAAATGCCCGGCAAGCAGCGGCCGGGCGGGTAAGTGTTGGCTCGTTCTACGAGAGTTCTTTCAGGACCTCCATTCCTCGCTTCGGGTAATCGGTGATAAGCCCGTCGACTCCCGCGTTATCGATAAAGTATTTGATGGTTTCCTTATCGTTGACCGTCCAGGGGAGAACTTTGATATTCATTCCGTGCGCTTTTTCTACATAGTCGCGGTCCGCGACGGGGTGGAAGTCCTTGTCGCCAACCTTGGTGTCGTAGGGCTGCGCATAGCCAGGCGAAGTGATTTGTGCCCCGAGAGCCTGGATCGCCTTGAGAGCATCACCGTCGTACTTCTCATAGGTGTAATCGGCTAGCCACGGTGAATCTTTCTTCCACGTGGTCTCGTCGTATAGCGCGGCCAAGGCCACGTCGGGCTGCTGTTCTTTCAGGAGTTTGAGTGACCGCCAGTCGAAACTCTGGATGGTCACTTTGTCGCGAACACCGTATTGGTCAACAACACCCATGATGGTTGAAACGAATTCTTCCGGTGTTGCAGAGACTTCTCGTTTATCCGCCTCGATCTTCGTTTCAATGTTGTAGCGGACGTCTGCTCCCTTTTCTTTGACGAGGTCAAAAACGTCATTGAGTTTCAGGATGTGGTTATCGGGAGCCACCTTCTGATCAGGAAAATCAGCGAGCTTCTTGTCACACTTCAGCGTGCTGATTTGATCCCACGTCAGGTCATGAACAGTCTTGCCGACGTATGGGAACTGCGGATCATCAGGCGTGGCGGGGTGGGTGTCAGAGCATTTCTCGTCCTCGATTTTCGGATCGTGCCACACCGCCGGCACACCGTCCTTCGTAAGGACAATGTCCATTTCGAGAGTTCGCGCGCCTTCATCGATCGCCGTCTCAAAACTTTGTTTGGACTCTTCGGTGTTCTCACCACGGCCACCGCGGTGTGCCTGAAGGTCAAAACTTGCGAGATCGACGTGGTTTCCGCTGGTTTTCTCTGCGGACTGTGTCGTCGAGTCTGATGCCGACGTGGCGCTGGAGGTGCCATTGTCGTTGTCGGAGCTACTGCATGCTGCCAGTGACCCGACGACTGTGAGCAGAAGTGCTGCGGTGTAAATCCGTGCTCGGGGAGTTCTCATTACTTGGCTCCTTCGTCGTTACTCTGCGCGGTAGTGCTGTTGGCGTTGGAATGATGCTCCATCAGCAATTTCTCGTCCTTGCCGACGCCGGCGATAAGGGCAATTGCGATGAAGGCACACACAAGCAGGAAAATGAACGTGACATTCCATCCCCAGTGTTTGATGATAAATCCGATTCCTGTGGAGGCAAGCGTTGCACCAACGACGTATCCCATGAGCCCAGTGAACCCAGCCGCTGTGCCCGCAATATTTCGTGGGGCGAGGTCGATGGCTTGAAGTCCGATCAGCATGACGGGTCCGTAGATGAGTCCGCCAATGAGGCTGACTAACAGCAGAGGAATCCACAAAGGTGAGTTATGGGGGACGAGCCAGTAAGCAAGGGTGCACAGAGCAACCGCGCCGAGGAAGAGAATTCCGGTACTTGTGCGATATCCGCGGAAGATTTTATCCGTGACCCAGCCACATATGAGGGTGCCAATAATTCCGGCAATTTCGAAGGTGGAGAATCCGGCGATCGAACCGTTGAGGCTAGCGCCGTGAATGTCGTGGAGATACACGGGCGTCCAGCTGAGGATCCCGTAGCGGAGAACGTAGATAAAGATGTTGGCCAGAGCTAAGAGAACCATGACGCGATTGGTCAAAATGTGGCGCCAAATGATGGTGAAGGTCGACTGGTTTGCGATCTCGCTGTCGTCGATTGCTTCGGTTTTGGCCGGGTCGTTCCGGTACTCCTCAATGGGCGGGAGGCCTTCGGACTCAGGCGTGTCTCTAATTAATAGGAAAGCGATGAGAGCGACAATGAGCGAGATGATGCCTGGAAGCCAAAACGCCGATTGCCATTGGTTCCCGGTGATGGACAATGCCCATGCGATCGAGATTCCGACGCCAGCACCGCCCACGTTGTGAGCACAGTTCCAGATCGCCGTTTTCCACCCGCGTTCCGTCGTCGAAAACCAATGGACGAGGGCACGGCCGGAAGGAGGCCACCCCATGCCCTGGAACCACCCGTTGATGAACATGACGAGGGTGAAGATGGCCACCGTGGCGTGGAGGGCGGGGATGGTTCCCAGAAGGATGTTGGTGATGCCTGACAGCGCGAGGCCTAGCGGCATGAACAGTCGCGCGTTCGCTCGGTCAGACAGGGTGGCCATCATGAACTTGGAGAGGCCGTAGGAGATATAGACGGCGTTGGCGATAATGCCGATGGCGACCGTATCGAGGATGCCGTCGTTTTTGATCAGGGCGGCGACCGGTGAAATGTTATTTCTAACCAGGTAAAAGCCTGCATATCCTATGAATATCCCCATGAATACTTGCAGACGGAGCCGAGGATATTTATGGGCGATTTCGTCTGCGGGGAGCAGGGGTTGTGGTGGGAGCGCGCGGAAGGATAATTGGCGCGCAGTTTTCTCTTGTGACACGCCAAATATTATGCGGTAGCTGGGACCCTAAAAAATATTATCAATTGGTAACCGTCGCATCGGTCGAGGTCAGACATGTCCGCATATCCCCCGAATGGGGATAAAACCCTCATCCTTAAGTGACGGTTGCGTAGGTTTCGGGCACCTCCGGTGACCCCGTGACGGTTTAGAGCATTTTTCGCGCTCTTTTCTGACAGAAAACGCCCTTGACGTGGTGATTTGTGGACATTCTGTGTTCTGTGTAGAGTTCTAACTCGTTCGAGCGGCTCCCCGAGAGAGCTACTCAACGCAATTAGCACTCTTGTTATAGACGTGTTGATGGCCCTGTGGCGCAGTTGGTTAGCGCGCCGCCCTGTCACGGCGGAGGTCGCGGGTTCAAGTCCCGTCAGGGTCGCATTTATTTCGGCCGGACTTTGTGTCCGGCCGTTTTTGCATTCCGGGGGATCGGCAGCATCGCCGTCGTATAGGCCCCTGTTTCTCCTGCATAAATGGGTAGGTGGGAAGCTCTACCGTAAGCTACCTGTAGACGGATAGCCATCAAACTGGGAAAGGCGGGGAATGCAGTGAAAATCTGCAACTGACGCGCAACGGTGACACGCTATTTTGCGTTAAGTCCGGATACCGCGTTTTGCCTTGGAGGCTATCCGTGAACTTCGATATCTCGCGTTTAGGTAGAGAGGATAGTTTTTCCATGCGCGGTTTCTTACTCTTTCCCCACTCCGGCTCTGACCATTCGTGGCGGACTCCAGCACTGACAAGCCAACCGAAAAGCAACCGCCGAATAACGCGGAAACGCGGGTTGAGCGTCGCTATTCTCGCGTCACTAACGATGTTGGGAGTGGCCGGTTGTGATTCGGGAAACGAGTCCTCAAATGATGCAGAAAAGTCAGTATCGGATAGTGCTTCGTCGAAGGGGGATCAATCGGGAGACTATCCGGTCACCCTAAAGAATTGCGGCCGAGACTTAGAGATTAAGCAAAAACCTGAGCGCGTCGTTGCTCTAAACCAAGGTGTGACCGAGGAATTATTGTCAATGGGCTTCGGTGATCGAGTCGTTGGTACAGCGACCTGGACCGATCCTATTTTGGATAATCTCAAGGCCGCTAATGACAAGATTAAACGCTTGTCCGATAACAACGCCTCGATGGAGACGGTCCTTGATCAAAACCCAGACTTTGTAGCCGCGACATTTGCACAAACGTTGGCTGATAGTGGTTCCGGAAGTTACGAGAGCTATAAGAAGGTTGGTGTACCGGCTTATCTCGATCACACGGAATGCACGAAGTCGGATAAGCCGGGTGATAATGGCGACGGAGGCCGGAAAGAAAAACTCCGGATGTCTGATATCTATACAGATATTCACGATCTCGCCGAGATCATGGGTGATAAAGCCGCAGGTGATGAGCTCCAAAAGAAGTTAGAGGACCGCATTGCCAAGCTCAGCTCTTCAAGTAAAGATATTCCTTCCGGGACATCTGTAGCCTTTTGGTTTGCCAATTCAGAAAGCCCGTACATGGCCGGTGGTAAAGGCGCGCCTCAGATTATTGCGGACCAGCTCGGGCTCAAGAATGTGTTTGAGGATAATTCGGAAGAATGGCCACAAGTTGGGTGGGAAGCCATAGCTGCGAAAGATCCCGATTATCTCGTTGTGGGAGACCTTACCCGTAAGCAGCAAACTGCTGAGACCGCGAAGGAAAAGATCAAATTCCTTAAAAATAATCCGGTCACGAGGAATATGAAGGCAGTGAAGAATGACCACTTGATTGTGGTTGCCGGTGGTGATCTCAACCCAGGTATTCGGACTGTTGATGGTATGGAAAAGGTCGCTCATGCTCTCGCAGGTGGCAATCAGAATGGTGGCCAGGGCTCGTCAGAGGACAATCCTCAGCCAGAGCAGGGGAATAAAGAAGAGTGACGTCAACAGTCAGACTCTGGATTCTCGTTGGTGTATCGCTGGTCGCTCTCTTTGTCTCCATTCTGTTCTCTATAACGTTGGGGCCATTGAGTGTTTCGATGACCGATGCATGGCGAGTTGTCGCTTTCAAACTAGGACTTAGTTCGACGCCCGAAGGGGTCACTCTTTTAGAGCAGAACGCGATTTGGGAATTGCGTATGCCACGTGCGCTGCTGGCTGCAGTGGCAGGTGCTGCGCTCTCCTTATGTGGTGCCGTCCTGCAGTCTCTGCTTCGCAATGGCTTGGCCGACCCCTACCTGCTTGGTATCAGTTCCGGAGCCTCGGCTGGGGCCGTAGTGGTCGTTCTGACTGCCTCGACAGCGGCGTCGTTTGTGATGGCGACGGGAGCTTTCGCGGGAGCACTGGCAGCGTTTTCGCTCGTCCTTCTTCTCGCGTGGGCGGCGGGGAATGGTAACCACAACATTATTCTCGCGGGGGTTGCTATTACTCAGCTCTTCTCCGCTCTCACCAGTTTCCTCATCATGTTTTCAGCCGACGCGAACACTACGCGTGGAGTGCTGTTCTGGATGCTGGGCTCCTTGGCGAGTTCATCCTGGCAGACAGTTGCTCTCAGCGCCGCCATCTTCGCGGTCAGTTTCGTCGTGCTCTTTTGCCATTCGACGGCATTGGACGCCTTCACCTTCGGCGCCGATAGCGCGGCGTCATTAGGTATCAATGTCAAGCGCGTTCGCATGGTGGTTATTGGCGTCGCCTCCCTTTTGGCCGCGACGATCGTGTCGAGTTCTGGTGCGATTGGCTTCGTCGGCCTGGTCCTCCCACATGCCGCTCGGCTGATTGTCGGGACCGGCCACCGCCGGGTACTTCCTGTCTCTGCTGCTCTGGGGGCCATTCTATTGGTTTGGGTCGACGCCCTGGGCAGGACAGTTGCTGCACCCGTGGAGATTCCCGTGGGTGTTATCACTGCACTCGTGGGTGTCCCGTTGTTCATCGCTCTGCTAGTCAAGCAGGGGAGGGGGAGCCGTACTCATGTCTAACAATCACGATTCAGCCACTGATCCCGCGGAGAACGCGGGTCGCTCGGTCTCATTCGTTGTTGCCGACGTATGCTCACGCGTTCCTCCGGTGAATAACGTGTCGTTCGAGGCCCGTTCAGGTGACACGGTCGGAATAGTCGGGCGTAACGGGTCGGGCAAGACCACCTTGTTGCGTGCCATCGCCGGCCTGGCCCCACATTCTGGACACGTCACGATTGACGGTGAAGACTGGGATACGATCCCGCGGAAGATTCGCGCACGTCGGATGGCTTTTGTCGCGCAACATAATGTGGCTAGTACCGACGTCACCGTCCGGGATGTCATCGCGTTGGGGCGAACCCCGTACCTCGGTGTGCTGGGAATGCGCCAAAGCGACCGTGACATGGTGGTGGCGTCGGCACGAGAGGTGGGAGTGCATGACCTGCTTGATCGGCGCTTCGTCCATCTCTCAGGCGGTGAGCAGCAGCGTGTGCATCTTGCGCGCGCTCTGGCGACGCAGCCTGATGTGATCCTTCTTGATGAGCCGACGAACCACCTTGATATTAGTGCTCAGCTGCAGCTGATGGGGTATGTGTCGAGCTCGAGTCTGGTGACTGTCGTGGTTCTTCACGATTTGAACCTAGCCGCGAAGTTTTGTGATTACGTCATTGTTTTGGATGGTGGCGACCCTGTTGCTGCGGGTGCGCCACGCGATGTCTTCACTGAGGACGTCATCGAGCGGCACTTCGATGTGGAATCGCGCGTGTGGGAAACCCCGGATGGGATTAATCTTGAGTTTCACTCGGCGACGACTAACGCCGGTGAGGACGAGTAGCGCTGGTTGGGTGGTACCGGTCAAGCAGCCGAATCCCATCGTTCGCACGTAGTCCTGTGTGGCCCTGCAGGTTCTGTACGTGCAGGCTGTAGGCCTATTTGCGTTCTTTCTGAGGCGACAGGTAAAGTATCGTCTCGTGCGTGAAGCCCGGTTTACCTGGGCTGACGTGGTGGCCAGATAGCTCAGTCGGCAGAGCGTTCGCCTGAAAAGTGAAAGGTCGCCGGTTCGATCCCGGCTCTGGCCACATCACCCCTACTTTGCCAATGTGTGGAGTAGGGGTTTCCTTCGTTTAATCCGTCTAGAGTGGGGTTATGTCAGATAACGATGTCAATGCCCACGTCAAGCATGAAGCTGATCGTCACCGTTTCATTATTGAAGTCGACGGTGAGATAGCGGGATTCGCCGAGTACTCTCCCACGGCTGCTGGGGACGTACGGGATTTCAACCACACGGTGGTGCACCCCGAGTTCCGCGGCCAAGGCCTGTCGTCCAAGCTGATTAAGTCAGCTCTTGATGAAACTAGAGAAGCTGGCATGCATATCATTCCGACGTGTTCTGCCGTTGCCCACTTTGTGTCCAAGAATCATGATTACGCCGACCTAGTCGTGGACTAGCTGCGGCGTTGGCCACTCGTTCCACCGGCTCCTACGAAGCTCCTATGAAGCGTCCGACTTTTTAGACCCACCTTTGAGTGGGTCATGAGCACTCGTGACGTATTTGTCGGGGTCGACTAGCTTGGTGCATTCGCATTCTTTGCGTCGCCTGCACGTCGCGGGGATTCCGACGGCGATGCAGTTCGCCGGGATATCTTTCGTCACGACGGCGTTCGCGCCGATCGACGTGTTGTCACCGATTGTGATCGGGCCAAGCACCTTCGCGCCAGCGCCGATAGTGACGTTGTCGCCCACAGTAGGGTGACGCTTGGTCTGTGTAAGCACCTGCCCACCCAGAGTCACGCCGTGATAGAGCATGACGCCGTCGCCAATTTCGGCGGTTTCGCCGATGACCACGCCCATCCCGTGGTCGATGAAAAACCTGCGTCCAATCGTCGCGCCGGGATGAATTTCGATCCCCGTCATAAACCGGGTGAATTGCGACAGGACACGGGCGGGGCCTTTCCAGCCGCGTTCCCACCAACAGTGTGCTACTCGGTACGACCAAATCGCGTGAAGACCGGAGTAGACCAGGGCATTTTCTGCGTCGCCTCTGGCTGCAGGGTCATGTTCGCGTGCGTTGCGCAGATCCTCTTTGAGGGTTGTGATGATCGAACCGAGCATGCCAAGAAGCGTACCTGTTATGACCAAAACGGGCAGATGGAGGGTGTCCATCCGCCCGTCAGACCCTTCCAGCCGTCGGAATTAGCCAGCTTTAGTCGTCGCGAAGTCCTTCGAACAGCGGCGTGGAGATGTAGCGCTCACCGAAGTCGCACACCACAGTCACAATGGTCTTGCCTTTGTTTTCCGGCTTCTTAGCTTCCTGAAGCGCAGCCCAGATGTTGCCGCCGGAGGAAATCCCGCCGAGGATACCTTCCTTCGCAGCCGCAGCCTGTGCCGTCGAAACGGCGTCCTCAAAGCTGACGGTCAACACATTGTCCAGGATATCGCGGTCAAGCGTCTCAGGGTAGAAGTTGGTTCCGATTCCCTGGATCTTGTGAGACCCCGCGCGGCCCTCAGAGAGCAGCGGAGAATCGGATGGCTCGACACCAACAACTTTGACGTCGCTCTTTTGTTCCTTCAGGTACTTGCCGACGCCGGTAATGGTGCCGCCAGTGCCAACACCGGCAACGAAAACATCAACGTTTCCGTCGGTGTCGTTCCAGATCTCAGGCCCGGTGGTGTCGTAGTGCTTCTTGGGGTTGGCCGGGTTGGTGAACTGTGACGCCAAGATGGAGTTTTCGGTGTTATCGGCTAGTTCTTGGGCCTTGTCGACGGCACCCTGCATGCCTGATGGGGGCGGAGTGAGGACGAGTTCTGCACCGAGTGCGCGGAGGAGTGCGCGACGCTCTTTCGACATGGACTCCGGCATGGTGAGCACTACTTTGTAGCCTCGTGCGGCTCCGACCATGGCGAGGGCGATGCCTGTGTTCCCGGACGTTGCTTCAATAATGGTGCCGCCGGGTTTGAGGGAACCGTCGGCTTCAGCTGCGTCGATGATTGCTGCACCGATGCGGTCCTTCACCGAGTTGGCGGGGTTGTAGTACTCCAGCTTCACGAGGACCTCGGCGTCAAGGTCCTTTGTGAGAGAGTTCAGTCGAACTAGTGGCGTGTTGCCGACGAGTTCAGAAACATTGTCATAGACGTTTGACATGGGTGAATCTCCAATTCGTGATTTCTTACCGGTCCTTGGCCTAATGGCCGCAGACCTTATTTTCGCTGCGTGCTGAGGGAATCGTAGATGTCGTCCCTCGCCGTTCGTCAGTCTACGCTTTCTTCCCTGAAATAAACAGACAGATCGGTCTGTAACGTGCGAGTGTCTACTGAGCGGATGAGTGCTGAGTTTGGAACGTTCGAATACCCACCGAGGACGAAAACTGCGTTTCGTCCCGTATGTCCGGACCTCACGTTAGGATCGTCCCCACAGACTTCAACTGGATCGCCGAAGCTCCGACGGCCACAGATCTGGAACGGGGTTTTGGCGTAAAAATCCAGTTGAAACGAACACGTCACTAACACTGAGCACTAACACTGAGGTGGAAAATACATGGCCAGTAACGCGAGCAACAACGCGGAGGATCCGTCGACAATGAACGAAAAGAATAGTGGCAATAAAGCGAGCGAATCGAAGGTTCAGCCCGACTCGGCTGAATACGAGACGGTGCTGGTCTCACAGGACGGTCGCGTAGCGACGGTGACGCTGAATCGTCCGCGCGCGCTCAACGCGCTCAATGCGGCGTTAGTGCGTGATTTGGTGGATGCCGTTGAGACTTTGGATACCGATCCATCTGTCGGCGTGATTGTCATAACCGGATCTGAGAAGGCCTTCGCCGCGGGCGCAGACATTAAAGAGATGAAGGACCGCACCTTTCCTGAGATCAGGGAACGACGGATGTTCGGCGAGCTCGATCGCCTGCGCGAGGTCGATACGCCAATCATTACCGCGGTGTCGGGGTACGCGCTGGGGGGCGGGTGCGAACTGGCCATGACCGGCGACATTGTGTTGGCCTCGGAAACTGCGCGCTTCGGGCAGCCGGAAATCACGCTGGGAATTATTCCTGGCCTCGGTGGTACTCAGCGTTTAACCAGGGCAATCGGTAAAGCGAAGGCGATGGATTTGGTGCTAACGGGGAGGCCGATGCGTGCCGACGAAGCCGAACGCTGCGGCTTGGTCTCCCGTGTGTTCCCCTCTGACTCCTTTACCGAGGATGTTTACGAGGTTGCGAAAACAGTTGCTGGTTTCAGTGCTACAGCTCTTCGCGCTGCGACAAATGCTGTGGATCGAGCCTTTGAGACGACGTTGTCTGAGGGGCTTCGTGCAGAGCGGGAGAGCTTTTATAGTTTGTTCGCCACTGCTGACCAGAAAGAGGGGATGTCGGCCTTCGCTGAAAAGCGCCCGGCGAAATGGCAGCATAACCAGTAGGAATTGCTGCTAGTGCATCCGTGCCAGTGTGTTCCGCATGCCAGTGTGACTTCATGAAAGAATGGCACGTATGAGTGCGTCGAAGACGGAACAACGTGACTTTGCTCAGCCGATTGACCGCGTGTACGAAATTTGCTGTAGCGAGGAATTTCTACTGCGAAGTGGTGGCACGTCCGAGAGGCCGGTAACGATCGTTGACTCGCGTTATGAACGTCGTGACGATGGCTCAGTTTTCTCTGAGGCGACGGCAGAACAGGTCATGCAGCCGCCGGAGGACGCTGGCGAGGACGCCAAGCCGAAAACACTGCGCATGACGCAGTCGAGTACGGTTTTCCCGTTGGAAAATGGCTCATTCCGCATTGAAAGTGAAGCGTCGCTGCCAGGGAACACCGGGCGGATGAGCATCACGTTTCGCTATTCTGCGTCGTCCGGTGGGGTTGAGCAGAGTGAAACTAATCAAGTTGGTGAAAAATCGCTCGGTTGCCATGTTGATGCGAAGGCGACCGCGAAGTCTCGTATTCCTGTGGTGGGGCGGAAACTCGAAAAAAGCGTCGTCTCGAGTCTCGGCGCCTCCTTGGATAGGACGATTGAGCGGATTAATGATCTGGCCACCCAGACGTGGGGACAGTAGGTGTGCTGGGATGATGAAAACACCGCGCTCAACACGCATGGGGGTAGAGGGGGTAAAAACAACGGAACCGTAGGTTTTAATTTTTGGTTTTAGGCGGCGTTAAACCCCCTTTATAGCGGTCCGTCATTCTGTCGTCTTATCGCGCGGTTTCGATTGTTGTTTCGTCCCTCTGGCGGGTCGTTTCCCCCATCGTTTTGTGCGCCTTTTCGTGTGGCGAACGGTCTGAGCTACCCGAAATGGGGACCGTAAGTCCTGGTAGATGGGTTTTTCTGCGTCGGTTAGTCACCGGGTGTCGGTGGGGTAGTAAAAGGTAGCACGTGATTTTACTGCTAAAAGAATATGAGAAATCTTATTTATCTCTGTGAGAGATAGTTCACATTTTTCCGCTCCCATATTGCCCAACCACAATGGAAAACCCCAGCTCACAGCCGGTCAAGCGACCGTCGATGATCGTTTGAATCCTTCAGTTACATTTTGTAGGGCAATTTACTGGCTTTATAGTGAAGCTCGAAGCGTGTTTTTGCCCCCATCGGGTGTAACCCGGTGGGGGATACCAGGAGGGTAGTCGTGGACGCACTACGATACAAAGACGATGGTGAAGCCGTTCGGAGAGCTCTCGCCTCGTTGAAGAACGCCACCGGAATTCCCGTGACTATGTATGGCGCGATCGAGACGGATAACAGCCTTAAGATCAACGCGTGGGTTGGGCTTCGTACACCGGCTTTACACAATCTTTCCATCGACGCCGGATCAGGCGTGGGCGGTCGCGTGGTAACAACGCGTCGCCCGGTCGGCGTTAGTGATTACACCCGGGCAAAGGTGATCTCCCACGAACACGACCGTGCCATTCAAGATGAGGGCCTGCACTCCGTGGTTGCGGTGCCGATCATCGTCTCTCGTGACCTGCGCGGGGTGTTGTATGCAGGCGTTCACTCACCAGTCCGCCTTGGCGACAAAGTCCTGGAAGAAGTGACCATGACTGCCCGCACCCTTGAGCAGGATTTGGCTGTCGGCGACGCTTTCCGCCGCACCGACCCGAGCCGCAGTGGTGGGAAGAGCGGTCGGTTAATGAACGGTGCCGAGTGGGAGCAGGTCCGCTCTACTCACTCGAAGCTCCGGATGCTGGCGAACCGTGTAGAGTCCGATGATCTTCGCCAAGAGCTTGAACAGCTGTGTGATCAAATGGTTCAGCCTGTTCGGGTAAAGCAAACGACGAAACTTTCCGCGCGTGAGCTGGATGTTTTGGCCTGCGTGGCCTTGGGGCACACCAACGTTGAGGCTGCG
This sequence comes from Corynebacterium pseudokroppenstedtii, assembly GCF_019754945.1. GTDB lineage: Bacteria > Actinomycetota > Actinomycetes > Mycobacteriales > Mycobacteriaceae > Corynebacterium > Corynebacterium pseudokroppenstedtii. The sequence goes on along the minus strand of NZ_JAEUWU010000006.1, from coordinate 2,525 downwards.
GAAGAGATGGGCATCGGAGCGGAAACCGTGAAGAGCTATCTCCGTTCGGTGATGCGTAAATTGGGTGCGCACACTCGCTATGAAGCGGTGAATGCTGCACGTCGCATTGGGGCCTTGCCGTAAAACAGAGCTCTGGGCGTTGAGACCGCCTGTACCGATACAGGTGCGTCTACAACGAGTCGCGCGTGCCTCCACCAACCCATTTCACGTCGTTACCGTCGTTCGCCACACGCGACAAGATAAACAGCAGGTCAGAGAGCCGGTTGAGGTACTTGGCGGGCAGTTTCGACGTCGTGTCCGGATACGCTTCGACAGCTGCCCACGCCGCCCGTTCCGCACGCCGCACCACCGCTCGCGCGTTCTGCAAGAATGCCGAAGTCATCGTCCCCCCGGGGAGGATGAACGAATCGAGTTTAGGCAAGTCTTCATTGAATTCGTCGCACCATTTCTCAAGGCGATCGATGTAGCTTTGCTCAATCCGAAGTGGGGGATATTTCGGATTTTCGACGACGGGCGTTGAAAGATCGGCCCCCGCGTCGAAAAGTTCGTTTTGAATAATGGCGAGAGCAGATTGCGCAGCGTCGGGAAGTTGCGGCTTCTCAGCGCTATTTTCGGCTGCGAGAGCCATGCCGATGATGGTGTTCGCCTCGTCGCACGTCGAATATGCGACAAGCCGCGGGTCGTTTTTGCTGACGCGCGAGAAGTCCGATAGTCCGGTGGTTCCGTCGTCGCCGGTTCGTGTGTAGATGCGGGTGAGATGGACGCTCATGATTTCATGTTACGTCCGTGCCGGTCTGCGCGTTCCCTATTCGCGTGCTTTATATAGCCCCGTCGCCCAGGATCGGTTTCGCGCCGTCGGGGAGGAAAATTTCAGAAATATTATTGACAACCGCGCTGCTAAGATGGGTTTCTGCGCATTCCCGATCATGCTTGTTTAACCTGTAAGTGTGAGTGACGTGAAATCCCGAAACGATAATTTCAAGGTAACTGGTGGAGCCCGTTTGCAAGGGCAGGTTCGTGTGACGGGGGCGAAGAACAGTGTCCTTAAGCTGATGGGGGCCGCGTTGTTGGCCGAGGGCACGACGGTGCTGACCAATTGCCCCGAGATCGCCGATGTTCCTTATATGGCCGACGTCCTGCGGGGGTTAGGGTGCCGAGTGGTTCTGGATGGACCGACGGTCTACATCACGGTTCCAGAGCACGTGACGAGTGATGCGGATTTCGATGCTGTGCGTAAGTTCCGCGCGTCGGTGTGCGTGCTCGGGCCGTTGACCGCTCGTAGTCACCGTGCGGTGGTTGCCTTGCCCGGGGGAGATGCGATCGGGTCGCGCCCGTTGGATATGCATCAAAGTGGTCTCGAAAAGCTGGGTGCGACGACGAAAATCGAGCATGGTTGCGTCGTATCTGAAGCTGAAAGCTTGCATGGTGCGTCGATCAAACTCGATTTCCCTTCGGTTGGTGCGACGGAGAATATTTTGACGGCCGCGGTGTTGGCGGAGGGCACCACCATTCTGGATAACGCTGCTCGCGAGCCTGAGATCGTGGATTTGTGCACAATGCTCTCAGAAATGGGCGCGAAGATTTCCGGGGCTGGCTCGAATACGATCACGGTCGAGGGGGTTCCTCGGCTGGATCCGGTCCGCCACGAAGTGATCGGGGACCGTATTGTCGCGGGTACCTGGGCATATGCCGCTGCCATTACCCAAGGCGATATCACCGTCGGCGGAATTGATCCGTCTTTCCTTCACCTGGTTCTGGAGAAGGTCAAGGGCGCGGGTGCCGAGGTAGAAACCTACGCGACGGGATTCCGCGTTGTGCAAAACCACCGTCCGAAGGCTGTCGATTACCAGACGCTGCCGTTTCCCGGCTTTCCGACGGACCTCCAACCGATGGCGATTGCGCTGTGTTCCGTGTCGGAGGGCACATCCGTGATTACCGAGAATGTCTTCGAGTCGCGTTTCCGGTTTGTTGATGAAATGACTCGCCTTGGTGCCGATGCCTACATCGACGGCCACCATGTCATGATCCGAGGGGTGGAACAATTGTCGTCTGCCCCGGTATGGAGCTCTGACATCCGCGCAGGTGCCGGGCTTGTTTTAGCTGGCCTATGTGCCGACGGTATGACCGAAGTCAACGACGTTTATCACATTGACCGCGGGTATCCGGACTTTGTGGAGACGTTGACGGAACTGGGAGCGACGATCGAGCGTGCCCACCACGACTCTGCGGAGTGATGCTTTGTAACTCAGTCCCGTGATGTGTTTGCCGCGTAGACCTACTGATTGGTCTCTCGCAAGGGCGGTTTTTCCTGAGCGCTACTGGGGTCAACTAGATTGCCGACGATGGAACGGACGGGACGGGGTCGCGTGTGCGGTCCCTTTTTTGTTGTGTTTGTTGGTGTGTTTTGTGGGTGTGTGCTGGGGGTTTGTGGTGTGTGGGTGGGGTGTGTAGTGTTTTTTGTCGTCGCCGAGGCAGCCGCCCGGCAGCTGGAAAGATTTGTAGCCGGTTGTTGGTTGTGTTGGTGG
>NZ_JAEUWU010000005.1 GCF_019754945.1 Corynebacterium pseudokroppenstedtii | reverse complement strand
ATATTTTCCGCCAAGATGCGGTCCTCTACAAGACGGACCACACGATCCTTCGCATCCTGGTCAAATTTTCTTGGCATATTCCAGATTTTCCCATCTACTCAAACGGAACAAAACCTGGGACACTTCAGAGACTAGTGAGCACTGGTCGTCATGGCTTTGCTTTCGTGAGTCTGCAGACCTGTACACACCTCTAGCGCCTGTGTCGCCCGGGGTGTGTGGTGGTTGGGGTAGGGGGTGGCCCCCGTGGGGTGGTGTGTAGGGGGTTGCCTTTTGGATTCGCCCCTTTGCAGTTGGAGTTGGGGTCATTATGACCTCAGTAGGTGGGGCCTGTGTGTGGGCCGGGGCAACCGTGGTCATGGTGCCCACGGTAGGTGGGGTTGTGGTTCCGTGATCCCCTTGGTGGGTCTTTCTCTCTACCCCCGTCCTAACCGTCCTAACCGTCCTAACCTGCAGGTCAGAGCACGTTTTAGGGGTGTCCTATGACCGTCCTAATAGGACGGTTTTGTCCTGTCCCACATCGAGAAATAGTAGGTAATAGTATGCGATAGTAGGGCCGGTGAAGTGGTAAAAACACCGTCTGACCAGGGGCTTAGTCGGATAGTAGCGATAGTAGCTACCCCGTCGAATAGTAGATCCCTACCATGAGTGTTCCTGTGGGACGATAGGACGGAAAAGGCCCGTCCAACGTCCCTACTTCACAGGCTGTGAGACATAGGGCAAAGGCGGGGCAAATAGGCGTTTATTCTCTAGGTACTTTCTCTCAGGGGGCGTACTAACGGTACTATCGTACTAAATGCCTGCTCAGAGGTGGTTTTTGGCCGTACTATCGGGGTACTATCAGGGTACTAAAAGTACTATTTCACTGGATAGTACGAAACCAAAAAGTACTAATAGTACCCTCTTAGTACCCACCAAAACATGCCCTGACCTGCTGTTTAGTACGATAGTACGATAGTACCCAGTCGGATAGAAAGTACTACACAGCATAAAGGGAATTCCCGCTCAAAAGCCACAGGGAACCCCACCGCCCTGAACCATCGCTACCTATTCTGATACGCCCCTCATCCCTCAATGCTTCTACAGCGGAATCGAACGCATCCCGGCACCTAATATTCACCCCATTGCGCATAGTCGTCCACCGCTGCCCATTACTCTTTTCCAGAGCAGTGATAATAGCTTTCTTCCGACGCTCCACCTGTTTCGTAAACCTGTCCTGCTCAGCCTCATCAGACATAGCCTCAACATGAGCACGAATAAACCGCTTCACCCGATTCGAATAAGCCAGAATCACCCCCGCCCGCTCCCAATCATCATGGTCAACACAGGTCGTGGAACGCAGAGCAGCGAAACCAGAGGCAACACGGGCCTGAATCTCCGTATCATGCGCACCACCGGTGCCAGTGAAACGCCCCATTTTCCTTGACATGTCATGCGCACGACGCACCGACTCCCGGATACCATCAGGGAACGTGAAATGAAGCGGACAATCCGAGTGCGTGAACGTAACAGTCTTTAACAGGTGGGGTCCATCACCACGCCTACTCCCCACAGGTGAGAACGGGTCAATCGTTTCCACCCACAAGAAACGCTCCGACAATCCATCATCCACACCACTGACCAACGGCCCTGCAGTGTCGTACTGGCACGAGATAAGCAAAGAGGCCGAATAGCTGCCCCCTTTCACACGCAGACGCTCAGACTTATTCGTCACCCCCATATCCTCACCACTGAACATAGACAGCACACACGGCCTCAACGTGGAACCATCCCTGTTCATAACTTTCGTGAGCTTAGTGACCTCATTTTCCACAAACAGTGTGGGTGCTGGTGGTTCATCCTTATTAGCGTTCAGCTGCGTCAACAGGCCCTCACCAGAACCGCACGACGCCGTTTCCACATAGGTTGCTCTGCCGGCAACCTGGATAGGTGGCTGGTCGGTCGTCACCTTTGAGGCCCGCCCTTTCCCTGTCCCCGGCCGCCCTAGAACAGCGACATACAAGTTCAACGGTGACCGGCCTAACCCAATGTCGAAAGTCGTACCCGCTGGTAGGGCCGTACACACGTTCTGGATCAACAGCACAAGGGCCGTCAGCGGGGCAACTTGGTGGAAGCGGGCAAAACGGTAAACCATCTGCAGGGTGGCATTGTTCACGTCGAACAGGTCACGTTCGAGGCGGTCGTATTCGTCTACCGTCAGCGTCATATCAGGTGTTCCGTCTGGCTGTTCACGGAGGGCATAGAAATCGGGGAACCCCGCGCCGGGCTTGCCGGTCGGTGTCGCACCATCTGCTACGCTTTCATTGCGCACCAGGTGGGGCGTGTTATTCTTTTCTTGAGACATAGAGGGTGTTTCCCCCTTTCTGTACATTGAGGGGCCTAGCCGGGGTCAAGTCAGCTAGCCCCTCATTTTCTTTGCATTAGGCGGCGTGCAGCGTGGGTCGGGTAAACATGCTGTTACGCCGTCGGTCTAGTTCCTTGATCCTCTGTCCGTGTGCGTCATACCACTGGACGTATTCCCCATCGGGCTTGAGTAGGTCAGCCTCACGCAGTTCACCAATAGCGTTGTTTATTTCCCGGTGTAGTGCGTCACTAATCAGGTCGTAGACCGCCGAATCGAACTGGCAACTGTGTGCGTAGCGGACGGTGACTAGTTCCCGTACCCACACAGCCAGTGGGGTTCCCATCTTGCTGTAGAGGCCGGATTCTTTGAGATACCTATCCAGCACCTGGAACCGGATTGGTTCATCATCGGGCTGGTTTTCCTCATGGGATAGGTGAATGAGTGCGCCGATAACAATCGCCGCGCGGTCGTCGGTGAAGAGGTCCTGTGTGGCTTTCTTAGCCTGTTCCGGGATCAACCATGCCGGCGTGTTGACTAGGCACGCGACGGTGAACATTTCGGAGTCGGTGGGGTAGTTCATTGTGTCCCACCTGCCCTAGACGCCGTACTGTGTGATGTTGGGCTGTTTCTTGAGCAGGTTATTTACCTCATCGGGACGGACGCGGATTGTCCGGCGGCCGTAGTGGTAGGGGGTGAGGTCACCTCGTGCGATTGCGCGGCGTAGCGTTTTGACGCTGAGCGCTACGCGTTGTGACGCGTCTTTGAGTGATTCAAACTCTGCTGTCACGGTAGTCGTGTTATTGTCGTGCATATCAAGACCTCCTAATGGGGTTTTGTGTGTGGACCTCCCACTGTTGATGAGTTTGCCAACTGACAACAGTGGGGGGCTTTTTCTATCTCTAGTACCCCCGGTTTGGCATTCAGGCACCTTTTGTGCCTTACCGGTTGAACCTATGTAAATGTATAGCACATTCGAAAATTAGCGGGACCGCACCTGTCTATATATGGGCCACATTTTGTCCACAATCTCGAGTTCAAGAGATTTTCCGGCCACTATATATGGTTATCCACTTTCCTTGTCTCCGTTGAACACGTTTTCGAAAATCACCATTACACCTTTACGCTACCCCCCACAGTTACCCCCAAAACCTGCAGAAATATAAACGGTTATAAAAGACTGCGGGGACGGGGAACCTCAGCCGCCGTAATAAACAGTGACGACTCAGAGTCTCATCGGACAGAATCAATACACAGCGGCACCCCAATATCTAGTGGTAAACACTTATTTTTAATCGCTAGTTACGTGTGAGATATATCACGTTCCCTCACCTCTCAAAGACACTCCAATCCGACCATTAACCAACCCCAACCCCTCTTCCATATGATCCGGCCGCACCTGCATATAAATCTCCATAATCGTCGTCAAATCCTTATCTCCCATAAACCGACCAATCTCAGGCGGCAACAACCCTGCCTCAGCTAACGCCGTCACCGCCCACCGGCGACCATCATGCGGCGACACATAACCATCATTCGTTTTCACACCGACTACCTCACTAGCCCTACGCAGCACATCACGGAAGCGACGATCACTAATCGGCGTGCCCTTAGGAGTCGCATTCACATTCCTATCCCCGCCACGGGGAGCGAACACCCGCATATGCTCAGCCACCAACGAAGAAAACTCAGGCCATACAGGAACATCCCGGCGCGCACTCTCCGTCTTTAACTCACTGGTCCAATACGTCTTATTCTCCATCTCAAACAACCTGAACTGGCCCCGCACCTGCACCACATACCCCGATGACTCATCCCCCACCACATCACGACGACGCACACCAAGAGCTTCACTAATCCGCAACCCCATGAACAGCGTGAGCACACCAAGAAACCTGTAGCGTTCCGGCAACGCATAGAGCACAGCCGCCATCTCAGAATCAGGAATATTCTCCCGCTTTCTCGCTGGCCGCCTTTTAATCAAATTCTTAGGGGCCGGGTTGTCCTCAATAAGACCACGCTCTACAGCGTTATCCAGCGCGCGACGCAACAGTTTCGCGGCCGCCACATTCGTCTTATTGGTGTCATATTGGGAGGAAACAGCGTCTGCCCATTCGTAAATATCGGCCTTGGTCAGCTTTGAAAGAGGCCTATCCTTAAGCCGGCCGGCCTCACCTGTTACCTCAGTAATCCTGGCTATCCGTGTGCACTCTGCCCTGTAGGTGGATTCACGAATATCACCGGCATGCAAGCGTGTCGTGAGCCACTTTTCGCACCATTGCCCCACAGTGGTGCTGGAGCGTTCCCGCTCTAGGGCTGCCTGTTCCCGGCGTAGTTTCGGCAGCATCCAGGTGCCATTGTCAATGAGTTGTCGCTCATGGAATAGCCAGCCCTCAGCGTCAAGCTTGGTGTTGAATGTTCTGCCCGCGCTGTAGCGCACACTGTTGGGACCAACGTAGCGGGCTGAGAAACGTCCGTTTTTTAATCGGCGGACTGAGCCGAAACTGCGTCTTTCGCGCCGGGGTTGTCTCTTCCGTGGCATGGCTAGTTACCTTTGTTGCCATACTGTTGCCAATGGAAGGGGTCTAGCGGGGTCTTGAGTCCACATAGGTGTAGTGAACAACAACCCACATGAACTGTGCAAATACCAAAAAACCCCTGGCCAATAGTGACCAGGGGAAACAGTATTGGTGGAGCCGCCGAGAATCGAACTCGGGTCCTCCGTCATCGCGCCAGGGCTTCTCCGTGCGCAGTTCGCGCGGAGCCTCTGCTCGACCTTCCAGATCAGGCGAACTTGTCTGGATGACAGGCCCAGTTGTCAGTAAGAAGTCCCACAACGCCCCGACAACACAACGGTGTGGCAAGTTCCCTCAACGATGCCAGGATCCAGGCCGGGAACGAACCTGGGCTGACAGACACGCTTCGCTAGATTAGGCAGCGAGAGCGTAGTCGCGCTGAGTATTCTCGGCGCTTATCAATGTGCTACGACGCTTAACGGTGGTCTCTAGCCTGCACCGGCACGCTTCCCCTGGCTTGAAGAACGGAGTCGAAACCAAAATCGGCCCCTCATCACACGTTTGCGGGTACGCATGCGAAACAAACGTGGAGATTAGAAGTTACTCCGGGTTCTCGGATGAGTCAAGGGGCTGGGAACTCGGCTCATCATTTTCGACGGCGATGTCACTCCCCTTGGACTTCTTGACAGGGGACGTGTTGTCAGGCTGAGCCGCTGCGAAGTTGCGTTTCGTGTTCTTCGCGCGCTCCGATTTCCTATGATTCCGCCACGCCGTCACACCCACGACGAGCCCGATAACGATAGGAACCCACATCCTCGGATGGTCAATGAGGAAAACAACCCAATCCGGCAGAGGGATTGACGGTAGGTTCCAATGCGGCCACGGAATGTGAGGCCATGAAATATGGGGCCACGGGATATGTGGCAACGATATCGACGGCCAGGGAATATGCGGCAACGATATGGAAGGCCACGGAATATTGAAGTCAGGCAATAAACCGAGAAGCCAATCCACTATTCGGCCGAGCAGCGGTAGAACGATGAAGACAAAGATCGCCCATCCAGCTTTCGATGTGCCCGCGATCATGGGATAGAGAAATCCCTTCCAGGGCGATTCTTGCATCTCGGTAAAACGGCGTGCTGACCGGAATCTTCAGGCGGTTCGAGGGCTAAAACCGTCTCCTTGTCCTCCTTGTAGAAGGCTGACATGATCTCCCCCAACGGGTTCACATCAACCTGAACACGCGGTTTATCTCGGGGAGAGCGACTATTGGTGTATTCACCGGGCTTGAGGGGCTTCTCGGCGGGCAATACATATTTCGAAAGCTTCTCTAAACGGGCATAGGGTTCGTCTTCAATCTCGAGAAGTAATCCCTTAGATGGCGACGCTTCCCATCGTTCAAGAAAGCTTCCTGCTTTGCGCCCTAGTCTCCCCCGCTTCGTAAGCCATTTAATTCGCCGTGCCATCGAAGTCTTAAACTCGCGGTCGGTTTTCGCGAACGATTGGGCAACTTTTACTTGATCCCGCCGCTTCTCTTCTTCCTTATTCTTTGGGGCGTCCTTCTCTTTCCCATCCTCGTCTTTGTCGTCGGTGATGATCTCCGGCCAACCCGCGTCGATAGTGCGCAAATACTCAGGGGTAGCGATGGTTAACTTGATGGCACCACGGGTCGGATGCTGGGCAGTCCAGACTTCGGGAGCGAACAGATCTGAGTCCCCCATCATTGCTCCTCCCTCAAGTAGGCCAGTACAGCTAAGTATTTTTCATACTCAATCACATCTGGCCAGCAATTACTAGCCCTAAACCGGCCCCTATCCCGTAAGACCCTTCACGCGCCTGCCGAGGGCACGAGTTGCTTCCCGCTCCTCAGTCCGACGCTTAATATCTTGACGGCGGTCATAGTCCTGTTTACCGCGGCCCAGAGCTAATTCCACTTTCAATTTCCCATCGGAAAAATACAGGCTCAACGGAATCAGCGTGTTATTGCCGTCGCGCACCTTGCCCATGATGGAATCAATCTCGTTGCGGTGGAGCAGCAACTTTCGCGTCCGCCGGGGCGAGTGGTTTGTCCAGTGCCCCTTCGAGTACTCCGGAATGTGGAGGTGCCGCAACCACACTTCGCCGTCGTCAATCGTCGCGAAGGAATCAATTAACGACGCTTTCCCCTCGCGGAGGGACTTCACCTCAGTTCCGACGAGCTGAATCCCGGCTTCCCACGTATCAAGGATGGTGTAATCGTGGCGCGCCCGTCGGTTAGTGGCAACAACCAACCGCTTGTTCGCGTTCTTTTTCGACGCCTTCGACTGGGCCTTCTTTTTACCCTTAGCCGCCCCGTGGTCAACTAATGTCGCTTTTTTCGCCACGTCGAACTCCTCACAACTACATTCCCATCATCGATACAATGCGCTAATCCCTTACGTACCAGCGCAATGTTGCTTGCGCGGTAATGGCCGCAAACACTACGCCCACAATAATGATGATGGGCGACACCATTCCAATATCGGCTAAAGTCAGTCGCGCAATCAAACGGGAATCATACAAGCTCTTGAGCGTCTTATCGAGAACAAATTCCTTGCCCAAGATAAGACCACCAATGGCCACCAACGACCCGACGAACGACGCCAACACCGCTTCCAGGACGAACGGGGCTTGGGTGAACCACCTCGTAGCGCCCACCATCCGCATAATCGTCGTTTCTTGACGTCGGGAATAAGCCGCAATCTGAACCATGTTCACGATCAAGAAGACCGCAGCAATCGCCTGCACAAACGCCACCACGAAGGTCGCATTTCTAATGGCATTGAGATTATTCGTGGCACCACGTAGGTCATCGACTTGATCAACAACCTCGGAGACCTGCGGCATATCCTTCACGCCGTCAAGAGGCTTCGTATTCAGCGGATCTTTCAGCCGAACATGCAAGGCAGCCGGCAGAGCATCGGGACTCGTATCAGCGACAAGACGAGGGTCAGAGTCCTGGAACAGCTCCTTGAAATGCTCATAAGACTGCTCGCGGCTACGGAATGTCACCGATTCCACGCCATCGTCGGACTTCAGCTTGTCCTGAACTTCCTTACATTCCGTACTGGAGCAGTTCTTGTCATTGGCCGAAATGTTGTCATCAAGCTGGACCATGACCTCGACACGATCCAGGTAAATGTCCTTGGTCTTTGCCGTCACCGAGGTCACCAAGAACCCGGTGGCCAGCAAAGCCAAGGAGATCGCCGTCGTAATAATCATGGCGATAGTCATCGTCATGTTACGGGTCAGGCCCGAAAATGCCTCACGGAAAACGAATCTAGTCTTCATTGCGCCCTCCCCTACTTTCCGACGCCATACAGGCCGCGGGCATCGTCACGAACGAGCTTCCCGGAATGGAGCTCCAGCACGCGCTGGCGCATGGCGTTCACAGCGCCGGCGTCGTGTGTCGACATGATCACCGTCGTCCCCATCTGGTTAATGCGGTTGAGCAGCGTCAAGATGTCGGCACTGGTGTCTGGGTCAAGGTTGCCGGTGGGCTCGTCGGCAAGAAGAACTAAGGGGCGGTTGACGGAAGCTCGGGCGATAGCGACGCGCTGTTGCTCACCACCGGAGAGCTCATTCGGCATGCGGTTGCGCTTGCTCCCCAACCCCACGAGGTCAAGCACTTCCTTTACTCGCTTATCAATGGCCGAGCGCCGCGTCCCAATCACTTCCAGGGCGAACGCGACATTGTCGTAGACATTCTTCTTCGGCAGCAGCCGAAAGTCCTGGAACACATAGCCCACCTTTTGGCGTAGCTGAGGCACCTTCTTTCTGGGCAATTTATTGACGTGGAAATCCTCAACCCACAAGTCCCCGCTACTGACATTCTGTTCCTTCAACATCAGCTGAAGGAAGGTGGATTTGCCGGATCCCGACGGTCCAATCAGGAAGACAAATTCGCCCTTGTCAATGGTCACAGAGACGGCATCCAGGGCCGGGCGGGTGGACGTCCGGTACATCTTGGTAACCGCGTCATACTTAATCACGCAGCCAGACTAACGCACTACTGGGACAATTGGTAACCCCTGTTGTGAATGTGATTCATGTGGGAAAGCTAGTTATCGCCGTCGCCGCGCTGTTGAGCCATCCGCCACCGGATCCCCGCCTCCAGGAAGCCATCAAGGTCCCCATCCAGCACCTTCGACGGATCATTGACCTCATAATTCGTGCGCAAATCCTTCACCATCTGGTACGGATGCAACACATACGAGCGCATCTGATTCCCCCATGAATTGGAGCCGTCCCCCTTCAGCGCGTTCATCTCCGCCTGCTCTTCTTCACGCTTCCGCTCTAAGAGTTTCGCAGCCAAGACTCGCATCGCCGACGCCTTGTTCTGGATCTGGGATTTTTCGTTTTGGCACGTCACAACAATCCCCGTCGGAATATGTGTCAACCGCACGGCCGAATCGGTCGTGTTCACCGACTGCCCACCCGGACCCGAGGATCGGTACACATCAACCCGGACGTCATTCTCATCAATATCAATATGGTCAGTTTTCTCCACGACGGGCAGCACCTCGACCTCGGCGAATGATGTTTGCCGACGCCCCTGGTTGTCGAACGGGCTGATTCGAACGAGGCGGTGGGTCCCCTGCTCAACGGAGAGCTGACCGTACATGTAATCGCCATGCACGATGAACGTAGCGGACTTGATACCAGCCTCTTCGGCATACGAAATATCAAACACGTCGATCTTGTGCCCATGCTGTTCCGCCCACCGCGTGTACATGCGCATCAACATCTCCGCCCAGTCCGCAGCATCCACACCGCCTGCAGCTGACCGAATATTAACGACGGCCTCACGCTCGTCGTACTCACCCGACAACATCGTCTGAACCTCGAGAGATTCGATCTCGTGGCGCAAGGTTTCGCGCTCGCTATCAGCCATCTCTCGCGCTTCGTCGGCAGCGTCGGTATCCCCCGCCTCGGTGGCATCGTCGGCAAGCTCATACATCACGGGCATATCGTCGACACGCTGGCGCAACGTCGTAACTTTCTTGATCTGCGCTTGCACATGGCTGAGTTTCGACGTCACCTGTTGGGCGTGATCGGGGTCATCCCACAAGGAGGGATCGGACGCCTGTGCTTCAAGTTCGCGTACCTGATCCTTGAGGTCATCGACGTCCACCACTTTTTCAATGGTCGTCAGGGTGGAATTGAGGTCTTCGAGATCTTGAGAAACGTCCGGATTCACGTGGGTAATCCTAACAGTGTGTCCCAGGGGTAGTGCACAATAAGAGTATGGAATCTTCGGAGGAGCAGGTACCGCACACCATGACGGAGATGGTCAGCGCGCTGGCTAAAACCTTCGCCATCGCACGCGAGGGGGTGGATGATCAACGGCTCGCACGCGACATCGTGTACAACGCGGGGCGCTTAGCGTGGCGTTTGCGTGAAGGGAAGCAAGCTCGTGGCGGGTTGGCCACGAAGTACAAAACGTCGGTGTCCGACGTTGTGACCGAGGCCGATCGGACGGCGGAACAGTTTGTCGCTGAGGTGCTGGAACTATTGCGTCCCGACGATGGTGTCGTCGGTGAAGAAGGAGCGTCACGGCCCTCGAAGTCCGGGCGCGTGTGGGTGATTGATCCCGTCGATGGGACCTACAACTTCACTCGCGGGTCTGATTACTGGTGTTCGGCGATTGCGCTAGTGGAAGGTAGCGACGGAAGCCCGGAGGCCGTTGCGAAGAATCCCGACCGGCTGATTTTGGGTGCCGTCCACCGCCCGGCGATGGGATATACGTGGATCGGCGGGCCCTCGATCCCCACCACTCTGGACGACAAACCGCTGCCCCGGCTTGAAGCCACAACTCACTCGGCAGATCACGAGTGCTTGGGCACGTATTTGCACCCCACTTTTATGAAGCAGCCCGAGATCAGGTCAGCGTGGATGGCCGTCGTCGAAGAGTTCGCCAGTGTGCGGATGTTGGGGTCAGGATCGGTCGATCTGGCGTCGGTGGCGCATGGTGAACTGGGCGCGTGGATTCAGCACTCGGTGAAATCGTGGGATTGGCTTCCGGGGAAAGCGCTGGTCGAAGGTGTCGGGGGAACGGCCCGTCGCGTTGATGCCCGGGGAGTGACCTGGTCTATTGCTGGTCCTGAGGGGGTCGTTGACACGATTGAGCAGGTGCTTCGTGCAGGTAGGGCTAGTTCGTCTACTTCTTCGTCTACTTCGACCCCATTGCCGTGGGCAAGCAGCGCGTATGGCGATGATGTTGATCGCGCTCTTCGGCTGGCAGATGCGGCCGACGCGATCACGATGAAGAGATTCCTCTCCTCCGAGCTGCAAGTCAGCGCAAAACCCGATATGACCCCTGTGTCCGACGCTGATTTGGATACCGAGCGCGCCCTCCGTGGGCTATTGAGTACGGAGTGCCCTGATGACGAGGTCCTTGGAGAGGAGTTCGGGGGCGAGCCGGTCTTATCGGGCCGCCAGTGGGTGATTGACCCCATCGACGGGACGAAGAACTATGTTCGCGGGGTCCCCGTGTGGGCGACGCTCATCTCGTTGATGGTGGACGGCTACCCGCAGGTTGGTGTCGTGTCGGCCCCGGCGCTTGGCCGCAGATGGATTGGCATCACAGGTGAAGCTGCCTGGGCTCTTGGTAACGGCACCGCGTCGAGTAGCGCACTGCGGAAACTATCGGTGTCCACGGTCAGCGATGTGGGCGATAGCTCGATCTCCATGTCATCGCTTGGAGGGTGGAAAGACCGCGGCTTGCGCGATGCATTCATATCTCTTACCGACGACGCCTGGCGCTTGCGAGGATTCGGCGATTTTTACTCCTACTGCCTGGTGGCGGAGGGTGCCGTCGACATCGCCGCGGAGCCGGAAGTATCACTGTGGGATTTAGCTGCGCTGGTGCCCGTCGTTGAGGGAGCTGGCGGAACATTTACATCCCTTGCCGGTGAGCGCGGTCCGCATGGTGGCGATGCCCTGGCCACGAACGGGCTTCTCCACGAGACTGTCCGTCGTCGGTTAACGGATCAGGGTTAACCCGGCGCGGCTGATCGCGGTTCGTGGTAAGCAAAAGCGCAGTAGGCCACGGCGTGAACGCCTGCCATACCGCGCTAGAGCAAGCGGACGCCACTACCCCAGGCGGAATCCGTTTCCAGGGCCGGCCGTCGCGTTGAGCGAATTCAAGATGGCCTGCATGTCGATGACATCGGTCGGTGTGAAGAGGGAGCCCTGCGCTGGGAAGCGGCAAGAAATCGGTCCCGGGCTTCCTTCGACAAGTCCAACAATCCGGTTCCCTAGCAGAACCGGTGCACCAGAGTCGCCGTGCGTTGCGCACACTTGCGTGAGATAGTGCGAATCTGCGGGGGCCTCCCACGCCTGTCCGCAGGTCCAGCCCGTGGAAATACCGTTCTTGCACAATTGGACTCCCGGCGCGACACCGCCACCACCAATGCCGTCGGCAGTGACTTGTCCATAGGACGACGTTACTCGGGCATTGTCTTTCAGCTCGATGACGGAATACTTGGGATTCTCGCTGGTGCGGACGACGGTGCCTGATACTCCGACGTCCTGCGAGTCCATCGAGGTCACCGGGCTTCCGACCGGTCCGCAGTGCCCAGCCGTAATAGCCATAGCTCGCCCGTTAGAGTCGTGGCCGGCTGCAGTGACTGTACAAATTGTGTTGCCCACAAACACCGGGGTTCCCGGACCGTAGAGGGAAATTCCCTGCTTAGCGAGCTCTACTGCCTCAGCAGGTGCCGGCGGAGAGGGGAAGTAAACGCCTTGGATTCGGTGCTGGCCAGCCATTCCAGTTTGGGCGACGATGTCATCGAAAAGGCCGTACTCCGTGGAAGACTCCGTCGAAGGTGCAGCATCGGATGTCGTAGCTGCAGCGTCGGGGTCAGCGTCGTTAATTATCGGTGACTCGGAAGCTGCTGGACTATCTGCCGGGATATCCGTCGACGCGTCCGATGCGTGAGCTACCCCACCAACACCGACACACAACGCCGCCGAGGCGAGCACTGCTAAACCAGCACGACTTACTGAGTTAACCAAAGACATAACGACATCCTTGCTGTACATGTCCGTTTTTATCGGACCGAAAAACCACTGGAATAAGTCCAGAAAACATGGCTACACAGGGAATACCCTATGCTGCGACAAGCTCAGTATATCTCTCTGTTCACAGCATTCCCCTATCTTCTATGCAACAAATTAATAACATTGTGACAACGCGACATTGAAGATGCACGAGGCTGCTTCTGAAGGGGCTACGATCAAATCCGTCTCCCGCTCCGACGGGGTCATATGCGGCAACATTGGCCCTATCGGCGCGTATGTGGTCAGCGGCCAAAGTGCGTTAGACTTTGCACTCTGCCATCTCACTCACGAGCTAAACGAAACCTAGAATGCGTCTTCCAAAACTCTCACCTGCAGGTTTGGGCAAAGCCACCCGCCGAGCGGCACAAGCGGTGCAATCCGCTGCTCAACAGGGAGGATCCTTGTTGAGGTCTGCTTCCACCATCGGTAATTCACCGAGACCTAGCCAGTCCGCAACGGCTCAGCAGTCCGATCCTGAGCCAGGTCAGTCCGGTTCTTCCACTTCATCCGCGAGCGCGTCTTCCGGTGCCCCTACGACGGGATCGTCCGAGGCTGGGTCGTCTACGACACGTTCGTCCGGTTCAGCAAAAAGTGGTTCATCGGCCACATCAGAACAATCGACGACGCCTGACGACGGGGCTGCTGACGAAACCAGACGCGCAAGTAACAACGGCGAGCGGCGCGACCGTGGTGAAGTTCGACGCCGTGAGAGCCGGAACGACGATCACGCCGGTGCAGAGATGCATTTTTCCGTTTCCCGCACGTCAACGCCCGTGAGTGCGCGACGTCGCACCTCGGCGTCGCAGAGTTCAACCCGTGAGAGTGACACACCATCTTTTCGGCACGTCGGCCGTGCTCCGGCCGGTGCTCGTCGTTTAGCTGACGCGCGGACTACTCCTTCGGGAATGTCCGGGATCACGGGCGCAGGTTCCGTCGGGAAGAAAAATGCTGGGCGCAGCCGTGCTGCAGGATCGGCCCTGTCACGATCACACAGATCGTCTGAGGTTAGTGGTGCTCCGCGGCCTTCATTGCGACGTCCGAAACCGCAGGTCTCGGGGTCCAGACCAGACGCATCAGTCTCCGCTGAGCAACGGAGTACCCGGCCGAAGGGTTCGTCGGATAAAAGATCGGCACAGCCGAACCGTGCTAAGAAAGCCGGCAGCGCTCCGGTAAAGAGGCAAACGGACGCCGCACAAGACAAAGCGGACGCCACACAGGCGCATCCTGCAGATGACGACGCGAGGGCTTCGCAAGAAACTGCTGCGGCTCCACAAGAAACTGCGAAGGCTTCAGAATCAGAGAAGGTGTCTGAGGGAACTACTCCCGAGGAAGGCCGAAAGACGCCTGCTCCCCCGAGACCGTTCAGAGCGGAATACATACCCGTCGAGCTCCCACGGTCCACCGGGATATCGCGCTTTACACAGGGCACCGCACTTCCACAGCGAATCGAACCGCGGTCGGATCGCAAATCAGGCAAGGGACGCCGAAACAAATCATCGCGCGCAGAGTCATCGCGGGCGGGCGTGTCCTCCTCCCCATCGAGAGATGGATCGCAAGGCGTTAGATCTTCCACGGGAACACCGTCGGCACGAACTCAAACCCAGGTCGCACCACAGACCAGCCCGACCAAAGGCAAAGCCTCCACCGCAGGAAAGACGTCGGCGAAGGGCACTCCGACAGGGATTAAACATGTCCCCGGGATTGATGGACTCCGTGGGCTCGCCGTCATTTCAGTGGTGATCTACCACCTCTTCGGCAACGTACTACCCGGCGGTTATCTGGGTGTCGACGTGTTCTTCGTGCTCAGTGGGTTCCTCATCACTTCCCTGCTGCTTCGGGAATTCGTTTATTCCCGCACGATTAGCCTGAAGAACTTCTGGATACGCCGTGTGAGGCGTATTGCCCCCGCAGCCATCAGCACGCTTGTCATTTGTGCAGCTATTGCGGGAGTAATCGGCGGCGACGTCAATGTGAACCTGGGCAGACAATTCTGGTCGTCGGCACTCTTTGTGAATAACTGGGTTCAGATCGCCCACTCGCAGAGCTATTTCGCACAGTCTGAGCTGCCGATCTTCGCTCACTACTGGTCCCTCTCGGTTGAGGAACAGTTCTACATCATTTGGCCGCTTATCGTTTCGCTGCTGCTAGTGATTCTCCGCAAAACACCGCGGCTGGTCGGGAAGCTGGCCCTCGCTGGCGCCGTCATCTCTGCAGGAGCGATGGCCATCATCGTCAACCCCGGGCACGACGCAACCCGCGTCTACTACGGCACCGACACCCATGCATTCGGGCTGCTCATCGGCGCGGCTTTGGCGTCGATCACTATCTCGTCGTCAACGGAAAAACGTGGCGACACCTGGGGATACCGCGAGGGACTCCTACAGCACGGGCGGATCTTGAGCCTCTTGGCTATCCCCGCGCTCGCGGTGCAGATCTTCTACTTCTTCTGGCTGGGCGACCAAGACACCTTCACGTATCGCGGTGGCCTCATCAGCAGTTCGTTGATCGTCGCCATCATCATTGCGTCCGTCGTGCGGAACACTGGCCCGGTCGCGGCGATTTTCCGGAACACGGTTTTGCGGCACCTCGGGTTCATTTCGTTCTCACTGTATTTGTGGCACGTGCCCGCCAATCTGTTCGTCGTGACGCTGTTCCAGGATTACGAGTGGGGGCGGAAGAAATGGATCACGGGGCTCATCGCGATCGTCATTTCGTTAGTCGCGGCTGAGCTGAGCTTCCGCTTCATCGAGACACCGATCCGCCGGTACGGGTTCATCGAAAGTACACGCAAGCTGAGCTACGCGATTTTCGGCGAGCGTTCCACCAGCCGGGAACGGTTCGGCGGCGCGATGGTGCCCGCAGCCATGATCCTGTGCTGCGTCTTCGCCGGCCTGGCTATTCACAACACCAGCCACGGAACCGCGCTGGAATCCGAGTTGGAGCGCTTACAAGCGGAAAACCGCTCCGAGCGAGGCGCTGTCAAACCGGCTCCCAAAGTCGTGACACACGACATGCCTAAAGATGGGTCGAATATCAACGCGATTGGCGATTCCGTCATGCTCGCCTCCCAGGCCGAGCTGCAAAAGCGCTTCCCCGGCATCGACATCAACGCCGAGGTTTCCCGCCACTACCAGGCCGCTCCCGCGATCATCGCCGACCTCAAAGCCCAGGACGCGCTGCGGCAATTCGTCTTCCTGGGGTTCGGCACGAATGGGCAAGCATTCCCCGGCCAGCTGGACGAGATCATCAAGTCGATCGGCCCGAAACACACCATCGTTATCGCGATGCCCTATGGCGACCGTTGGTACATGCAAGACGCTCAACAACAAGTTGTCGACGCTGCCAAGAAGTACCCGAACGTCTACGCAGCTGACTGGTGTGCCTACGCCGACGACCACGTGAGTGAACTCGCGAGCGACGAGATTCACCCGCGCGGGAACGCCACCGTGGGTTATACCAACGCCTTCGTTGCAGCGCTCAAACAATGGGCAAGCGGAAAGAAAGATGTACCACCGGTCTGCCCGCCAGCAGCGTAAAGAAATCGCCCCCCAAAGTCCACTACTTTCGGGGGCGGTAAACAGAAAGTTGCTATGTCCATCATGTGGGATTGAGCCTACGGTAAGGGTATGGATACCCAACAAGGACGCGTTCACGACAAAGTCACACTGATCACCGGAGCTGCCTCTGGCATGGGTGAATCCCACGCTCGGGTACTAGCTTCGCAGGGAGCCAAGGTAGCCCTGGCAGATATCGCCGATGACAAGGGCACCGAGCTGGCCAAGGACCTCAACGAGAAGTACGGCGACGGCACAGCCGTTTTTGTCCACCTCGATGTCACCGATTTCGATAATTGGACCGAGGCGGTGGAGAAAACCGTAGAGGCCTTCGGACACCTCGATGTTTTGGTCAATAACGCCGGAGTTTTCACCGCAGGTGATGTCGAAGAAGCTTCGCTGAAGGACTGGGACCTGACCCTGGCCATTGACCTCACCGGAACGTTCTACGGCATGAAGGCTGCGGTTCCGGAGCTCAAGAAGAGGGAGACATCATCGATCATCAACATTTCTTCCATCGCGGGGCTCGTCGGCTTTAAGCACCGTGCGGCGTACGCCGCCGCCAAGTGGGGCGTTCAAGGGCTGACCAAGACATCGGCCCTGGATCTGGGCAAATACGGCATCCGAGTCAATTCCGTCCACCCCGGCAGCGTGAACACCCCATTGACTGCGAACCTCAAGCGCGGCTTCGGCCAGATTCCGCTCGACCGAGCCGCCGAGCCGACCGAAATCTCCCAGCTCATCGTGTACTTAGCTTCCGACGAATCCACGTTTGCGTCCGGCGGATCCTTCGTCTTAGACGGTGGAGAAACCGCTGGAAATAACTTGCGCGACGATCAATAGATCGCGGGTAAATAGCGCAGGATTCTTCATTTAGGGCGACCACGATCTACGCGGAGTGCGGATTAAAAAAGCACTGTGCTCCGCAGGTCATGAGTCGCCCTTTGCCATGTGTAAAGGGCTAGTCAATAACGTTTCCATGCTGCACGATTGGCCGTCCACAATAACCTGCAAGAATCCCCATTCGGACTTTCCTTCCTAAACCAATCTTTTAACGAACTCGGTTTTCATCCCCGTATGCGGTGGGCGTCGTTTGACCAGGCGAGACTTCCTTAGCATGCTCTAACCCACATCATTTTTCATTTCCACTGTCTCCCCTGCGAAAGACCTGCCGTGTCCCGATCTCTGAACTGGCCCCTGAAAGTTGGACTGGTTTAATTCTAATTGGTTATGGCTGCAAGGGCCTGTCTCCTGTAGTGCATGGGGGCAAGCCCCTTGATTCTCTCTTGGACTCGGTCGGTGTTGTACCAGGCGATGTACCTGTCAACAGCCTGGGAAAACTCGTCGACGCTGACGAAATGCTCGCCGTGATACATCTCTGCTTTCAAATGCCCGAAGAAATTCTCCATCACAGCATTGTCATAACAGTTACCCTTCCGCGACATGGACTGGACAGCACCGGCCTGCTCGATAAGCCTGCGCCAGCTGAAGTGGTGATAGTGGACCCCGCGGTCGGTGTGCACCAGCAACCCTCGCCCCGGCTGATGTCTGTCCAGGGCGGTCCGCAGCGACGTTGAGGTCAACACCGTTGACGGCGATGTGGATAGTTCATAGGCCAGGATCAAGCGGTCATACAGATCCATCACCGGTGATAAATAGACCTTGCGACCGGCTACACGAAATTCGGTGACATCACTGACCCACACAGCGTTGGGATGATCTGGCGTGAACCGGCGACCCAGAATGTTGTCAGCACTATGGGTGACGGCCCTTTTGTAGGACGTGTACTTCTTGCGCCGTCTGACCTTGGATTTTAGCCCCATCTGGTCCATCAGTTTAAACACCAGCTTATGGTTGACACTCCAGCCCTGGGTTCGTAACACCGCGAGCACACGGCGGTAGCCGTAGCGCTGCTGGTTGGCGGTGAATATGGCCTGTATCGCCGCTTTAAGCTCGGCGTGTTTATCGGGGCGGTTCAGACGTTGCAGGTGGTAGAAGTAGGTGGACCGGGCAAGACCAGCGGCCCGCAGGAGGTCATTAAGTTTGTGGTCTGACTTGCCAATGGCGATGATCTGGGTTTTTATCCTCGCTGTTGGTTTCTCAAGTCCCTCAGTTTTTTAGGTAGGCGTTTTCGGCTTCCAGCTGTTCGACCCTGCGACGCAGCTGGGCTTCGGTGGTGGCTGGCCCCGCCGGGCCGTGTGGTCGGCCTCTCCGTTTGGGGCGTAGTGCCTCATCGCCGCCGGTGCGCCATGCTCTCACCCAGGTTTTGACCGTCTGGTCGGAGGATAGGCCGAATTCGGCGGCCAGTTCCATCTTGGACTGGCCTGCGTTGAACCGTTTGACGACTTCCTTTTTAACTTCGAAGGAATAGCGCTGCTTGATGGGCTCCATGAGGCATAGTCTGCCATGAAGGATGAACCGCCGCTGAAGTGTTTTTGCTGCGTTCCGGCCAACACCTAGCCGTCGTGCCGCTGCTGTGTAGCCCAGGCCGTGTTCAAATAATTCAACAAGCTGCTCACGCTGGACTTCACTCAAAGAACTGTGTGCTCTCATCAGTCTGCTCCCTGCTAGTCGGGGTCTGATTTCTCAGTCCAACTAACGGGGAGCAGTTCAAAGTGCGGGGGAATATGTGACCAAAAATAAAAGTGCGGGGCTATATGGTCAATTTTCGGCCATTTTTCGCCCATATTCACCCGCAGTTTTCACAATCGACCCTGATATACCCACGCAGTTTTCCGGCGCGCGGACACACTTTTGTCGTAAAACCCTGATTAGCAGCAGTGCTTAGCGACGGCGACATGCCGAAATCCCCTACCGGCACCACCTGCTGATAGGGGGCTTGTTTTGTAGCGGGGGACGGATTCGAACCATCGACCTCTGGGTTATGAGCCCAGCGAGCTACCGAGCTGCTCCACCCCGCGACAGTCGCATGGAGACGGTGTCCCCGTCAGCGACAAGAGATAACATAACGCATCGAGGAACAAATGTGAAATCGCCTGCGCACTGGCTATGAACCACTACCCGACAGCTTCGGCCCCTCGGTATCTGTCAGCTGTGTCGACCCACTAGAGCCAGTGTCACTCTGGTATTTCTCCAAGGCCTTTTGCAGCTCGTCCAAGGCTTTACCGTAGTCCTCAAACGATCCACTGTTCTTCGCGTCGCGGACCCTCTGAACAGCGTCATCAAGTTCTTTCACATCATCGCTGGATGGGCTGACGGCGGTGGAACTTGAGTCGTTCTTATCAGAGTCGTCCTTGTTATCACCAGAGTTGTCGTCGGAGTTGGATCCGGAATCGGAATCCGAATCATTCTGGTCGGACTTATCCTTATCGGATCCGTCCACTTCCTTCGTCGTCGTTGTTTCCTTCGGGTCGATGCCGACCTGGCTCAACGCCTCACCGATCGTCGGTGCGTACCCAACTTGCCCGTTGTAGAACACGAGCACACGCAGCAACTTCGGGAACGCGGATTCCTGCTCCTTGCGCTTCGAATACACCGGCTCAACGTAAAGGATTCCGCCGTCGCCCACAGGCAAGGTCAGCAAGTTGCCGTTGATCAACGTACTGGAGCCCTCTAACAAGGTACGCTCACGAGAAATCTGATCCGAGGACATCATCGTGTCCTGAGCCTGCTTCGGCCCCTGCGTCTGAGTATCCGTCGGCAAGACACGAACCGTGATTTTCCCGTATGTCTTCGGGTCCGACGATACCGCCATGTGAGCAGAGAGGAACTCGCGCTTCAAACCGCGCAATGGCGTAATCAGCTGGAAACTGGGATCCCCGGTCTTCGGATCCGACGCGACGACGTAGTAGGGCGGCTGGTTCTTATCCCTCAGCCCCTGCTCAGAAGCAGTCGGGTCCAGGGGAACCGACCAGAACGAGTCGTTCGTGAAGAACACGCCCGGGTCCGACACGTGATACCGCGTTAATAATTCACGCTGAATCTTAAACAGATCCTCCGGGTAGCGGAGGTGCTTCATCAACTCGTCAGAAATATCGGACTTCGGCTTCACCGTCTCCGGGAAACTGCGCCGCCACGACTTCAAAATCGGATCAGATTCATCAAAGGCATAGAGGTCAACTGTCCCGTCATAAGCATCCACCGTCGCCTTCACAGAGTTACGGATGTAACTCACACTATTGCCGACGGTGTTCTGCTCCGTCCCATCAGGGTTGAGAGAATCCTCCGTCGCGCCCGAAATCTGAGTGTGTTCCGAGTACGGCAAGTTGTTCACGGACGTGTAGCCGTCGACAATCCACTTGATACGGCCATCAATAACCGCCGGGTACGTCTGTGAATCCGTCGTCAACCACGGGGCAACCTTATGCACGCGGTCGCGAGGGTCACGGTCGTACACGATCTTGGAATTTTTGCCCACCGCGTCCGAGAGCAACAGGTTCATCGACTGATACTTCAGGGAATACATGGCGCGGGAAACGATATTTCCGATGCCGACGCCACCTTTACCTTCATAGGTGTAATTCGACCCGTCAGTGTCGTACTCACGCGGTTTTCCAGACCCGTCGTCGCCGACAATGGCGTAATCCTGATCAGTATCAGCCACACGGGGGCCATAATAAATACGCGGCTGATCAACCTTGATCTTCAACGTATCCGGGTCATCCGACTTAGTACGGTCCTTCGACTGCAAGTCAGCCACGGTATAAATTGGGTACCCGCCGCGGGACGATCCGACATCGCGGGCAACCTCATCGACTTTGTTCGCCGGCGCAGCGATAAAACCGTTACCGTGCGTGTACACCGTGTGCTTGTTTATCCAGTCTTGCTGGTTACCGGAAAGCGATTTGGGATCAAGCTCACGGGCAGCGACCACATAATCTTGCATCTCACCGTTGTGTTCATAACGATCAATGCTCAGATC
The DNA here is from genome assembly GCF_019754945.1 of Corynebacterium pseudokroppenstedtii. Lineage (GTDB taxonomy): Bacteria > Actinomycetota > Actinomycetes > Mycobacteriales > Mycobacteriaceae > Corynebacterium > Corynebacterium pseudokroppenstedtii. The sequence goes on along the minus strand of NZ_JAEUWU010000005.1, from coordinate 278,083 downwards.
ACTGGGGAACCCGTAGAAATTCTTCAGCTGCTGCTGCTGAGTAAACGTCGCCGAAATTGCTTCGGGGTCCAGCAGCCGAATGTTCGAAATGGTTGCGGAATCATTCGCTACCGACTCGTTTTGATCCGACTTCGATTTCTCATCAGCACCCCAATTGCGGTCGTAGGTGACGTGCTCGTCAGTCAGGCCATAGTTGTACCGCGTCGACTTAATATTCCGCTCAATGTAGTCGCGTTCTTTAGCAGCACGGTTCGGGGACACATTGAACTGCTCCACCACCAAGGGCCATGCGACTCCAATAATTCCTGCCGACGCCACCATCAGCACCGCTGCCATCGCGGGAATCCTGAGATCCCGGAGGAAAATTGCCGCGAAGAACGCTGCGGCCACTACAACAGAAACGACGAGCAAGACAATCTTTGCGGGCAACACAGCATTGATGTCGGTGAAGGAGCCGCCCGTGAATGTCGAATGGTCCTTAGACAGCAAGCGATAGCGATCGAACCAATAGTCGACGGCCTTCACGACCATGAAAATTCCGGCGATCGACGCCATCTGCACGCGAGCTTGGCTCATCACCGTCGCCCGCTTACCGGCGCGGGGATCCCCCGTCCGGATAGCCCCCAACAGCCAGTTCATGACGAGGTTAACGACGAACGCCACAACCGTCAGCGTCAACAGGACCGAGAGCAGCCATGACCAGAACGGCACGCTAAATGCATAGAACCCGTAGTCGTGGTGGAACTGCGGATCCGATTCGCCGAAGCTCTCACGATGCATAAACATCAAGATCATGCGCCACTCGGACTGTGCAGCTAATCCGGCGAATAGCCCGACAACCAGCGGCAAACCCACCAGAACAGCCCGTGAGGATCGAACAATAACCTGCCGATAGGCCTCGAGCGGACTGTGGGGGTCTGCGTCTTCGGGAACAAGAGGGCGATACTTAATGGCTACCCACGCGGCTGCCCATATCGACGCGGCGGCAAGCAGCCCAACCACGACGAACAGCACGATCCGAGTGACGAGTTCAGTGACATACACTCGGCCGAAGTTCATGGAATTAAACCATGCAACATCAGTAAAAACAGCTACTGCGACAGGCAACAGCATGACGATAATGGCCAGTATCACCGCAACAACGGCCCACCGGCGGGGAGCCTTTCGCTTAACCGACTTGGGCACCTTTTCGCTTCTCCTAATCAGAGGGTCATTGCTGTTCACTGTACTTGAACCTGGGCCGGCGTCGATAACCTAGGAGTTCCGCGTGCAACCGAGCCCCGCGAGCGTGTTTCTTGCGAGCCCACCAGCGCGGCATGAATACTTTCTGTATGTCCGAATTTAGTCCTTTTTCCTCGTCATCAACGCCTGCTACATCACCCAATAGGACGCGATCTTCAACTCATACTTCGCATTTCACCCGGCACCAACCCACCACACAGCAGCTCCTAGAACGAGCAATGCGTGAAGCTGTTGACTTTATTCACGCCGAAGGGTGGGATCAGCCCCCAACATTGTTTGGCTTAGTTCCGGGGACAATTATTGCCCGAGAAACGGGAAACCTCATTAATGAGGAGGAGGAACAAAATTAAACGCTCGTTGTCCAAGACCTACCGGAGATCGGCTCCGGAGACGAGCTTCACGATTACGTCGCCCGGACCGCCTGGCCGCCAACCGTGGCTGGCGCGATCCTGGCCCACGAAATTATGTTCACGATTGCCGCGGAGCCAGGTTCACGTCCTCGCAAAGCTCGGCTATTTAGCGGGATGATTAACGGCGGGCCCGACCTTACCTTGCTTCAGCTACGGCCTACCGAAGAAGAATTGGATGCAGCCGGCGCGTTCAGTCAAGACAACATCGAACTCCTTGGAGGTCCCGATATCGCTCCCGAGATTGTTGAGCTCCTGCGTTCGACGTTTGAGCCTGTCGAAGACAGTGACGAGACGCCTGTCGATAACGCCTCCTTCACGACTGACTCGGACTACTAGAGCCTTACTCCCCTGTTGGTTGCCCGTATTACATCCCAACTGATGACACCGAGTAGTAACTAAGCAGTAGCTACCAAACCTAAAAAGAGCGCCCCGGCTATACAGCTGGGGCGCTCTGACATCAGCACACTAAATATCGATCGCGGGGTGTAACCGCTCCACCGTCCACTTCCGGTCACGGTAGGCACACAGCGCGGTGATGCCAATACAAATGGCACCAATGATGATAAGCGCCAGTATTGATTGAGGCAGACGCTGATCAATGTTGCCGTACATCAATTGGCGGAACCCGTTCACTGAGTAAGTCCAGGGGTTAACTGGGTGTAGCCACTGGAATAGTTTAGGCTCCGTCTCAACAGGGTAGAGCCCGTTTGACGAAAGAATCTGCAACATCAGCAACGCCATCGCTGCAACCTTACCGGGCCCAGGCCCCAATGCGACGTTCAACATTTGGTTAATAGCAGCGAACACAATGGAAACGCCGATTGAGAAGATCCATAGTGCCCACGGGTGTGCCACATCCATTCCCACTAGAGTTAGCGTGACCACAATAATCATCGTCGCTTGAAGGATAGCGATGATGCTGGCCGGCCATAGGCCATCAAGCGCCGCGCGCAAGGGGGCAACACCCGATGCTACGGCCCGGTTCTGAAGTGGCCGGAGCAATAAGAATGTAATGAGGCCACCGATGAACATTGCTAATGAGAAGAAGAACGGAGCTAGGCCGGAACCGAAGACTTGATCCCCTGAAAAATCCTTTGCCGACAACTTTGCAGGATCAGACATGACGCGCGCTGACGCCTCACGCTGAGGTGTCGTCCATGAGGGAACCTTCTTAGCCCCATCGCCCAACTTGTCCTTCAATTCACCCAAGCCGGTGGAAATCTTACCTGAGCCATCCTGTAACTTGCCGGCACCATCGGAAAGCTTATGCGCTCCCTGTTGAAGCCGGGTAGTGCCGCTTGACAATTGAGTAGCACCATCTTTAAGCCGATTCGTGCCAGCGGCCAGTTGCTTACCCCCATCGGCTAGTTTCGCAGATCCTTGAACAGCCTGGGGCATTCCTGCCTTAAGAGTCTGGGCACCAGAATCCAACTGTCCCAAACCGGAACTTAACTGACCCGAAGCGTTAACAAGGGGTGTTGTGCCCTCCTTACGCAGCTGACTTGACCCTGATGCCACAGTGTTAGCGCCTTCACTTAACTGGTCAAGCCCCGTGTTGAGCTCATTAATTTTACTCTGAATTGGTCCTGCACCATTAGCAAGCTGGTTAATCCCACCACGGAACTCAGCAGAAGGATCGTTAAGCTGATAAGCCAGCGCAGACGTCCCCTGTGAAAGCTGGTTAACTTTGGCGAGGTTTTCTGAATTCTTACCTAACCCCTGCGAGTCAATTTGCACCGCGAGCCCGTCAAGCTGGTTCGCAACGTTCTGTGCTGTAGGATCTGACGATTTATGCAGCTGACTAGCGATAGCCCTAACTTTGTCTGACTGACCAGTTTGGGCCTTCGACGCTTGCTGGGCGATACCGTTGATTTGCTGAACGCCACCGTTGACTTGCGTTGCGACGGTACCGAGCTGATCGAGGCCACCAGTGAGCTGCCCCATTTTTGCATCGATCCCTGCCAACGGCGCAGTACTTTGCTGGACCTGGGCCTTTATCTGGTCTGCGCCCGCCGCAACTTTAGCTGATCCCTCAGAAACCTCACCGAGTTTTTGATCAACCTGACCAATGCCGTCGTGAATCTTATCTGAGCCTGCTTTGGCCTCACCCATCTTTTCCGAAAGAGTGTTCACGCCTGTGCTAGCCTCGGCCAACTTGTCGTGCAGCGTCGATGCCCCTTGGGAAAGATCATTTGCCCCGCTATTCACTTTTGTTGCACCTGACGCTAATTGGTTCGCGCCATCATGCGCGTTGCCGAGACCAGAATCTAGTTGATCAGCTCCATCCTTAAGATCTCCCAGTTTGTCCCCAACTTGATTAGATCCATCCTGCAACTTGTCAGCAGCGTCAGCGGCCTGGCCAATCCCTGCACCAGCTTCTTGCATACTGACCAAAACTTTTCCTACAACCTGTTCTCCAAGGGTTGATGAAATCACGGGCACCATTTCACGCATGGTGTTCTGTCCGATCAGCGTTGCCAGGTAGCCGTTAGTCGTGTTGTAGTTAGTTTGAATAACGGCCTGCTCAGCTTTCGTACCACTGGGGGATGCGACTGCTTTAGAAAAGTCCGGCGTAAGACGGACCATAAAGTAATAGTCTCCGTCTTCAACCCCCTTCGTGGCCTTATCATTACTGACAAAGTCAAAGTCAATGCGCTTATCGTCTTTTAACTTATCGGAAATCTGGTCACCTGCACGTAACTCCTTTCCCTGAACATTCGCACCTTTATCGTCGTTAACGAATGCAACAGGAAGCTTCTCCACGTGCCCAAAAGGGTTCCAAAAAGCCCACAAATAAAGGCAGGAATAAAGAAGAGGAATAAAGATAATGGCACCAACTGCCAGACGCCCCAATTTGGAACGACGAAAACGGCGGAGCTCTGAGCCTAAATTCAAACCAGAAATCATTAAAGTGTCTCCTCATCGGATCCAGCGGCTACCGCATCAAACCTGGCAGTCTCGTTATTATTTATATTGTCCTGGGTATCAGGGGATGGATTAACGGATACAGAATCAGTGGAACGGGCAGTGTTTCTGTCTTGCAGAACCCCCGGGGGTAACTCCTCAACTATTGGAACAACGCTGTCGTTATCCGTATTAAAGAGTTCAATCAACGTGTGATCTGGCATGAGTGAATCTGGAATCGGATTGACCGTATTCACGATCACTGGCATTCGTTGAGCTAATCTCGAGAGAACATGAATGAGAACAAGGCGCAAGTCATACTCTCGAACTTGCTCGAGATCATCCATGACCAATAGTCCGATTTCTTCGGAATTTGCCGGAGCCAGCGCAAGAGAAATTCTGATCAAAATGTTGTCCAAGCTGGTCAATTCAGCGACATAAGAGTCTAATGACGGTAAGGCTCGGTCGCCGAAGACATCCCCGCACAAAGATTCATAGTATTCCTGATCAGCGGGCTTCGTCCACACTATCCATGGGTGTGACCAACTCTTATGCTCAGTCAACACCGTTCGGAGACGAACATCGCCATCCAGGCCATCGATCTCATCGACCCCGGCAATTGCCACCATTTTATTAATTTTGTTAGGCTTTCGCTCCCCAAGCACGGTCAACGTACCAGCATCCAACTTCATCCGCCCAGAAATACTCAACGCTAGTGATGTTCGGCCTGATCCTCCGCGGCCGGAAAGAATAGTCAACCCGCTACCGGGCACGGTGAAATTAAGATGCCCAAATACTCGGCCTTCGGCAGCTGACAGCGCGATATCTTCGGCGACCACTGCTGGAGCACTTTCGCCGTCAGCATGAGATTTTCTGTGTGTTCGAGCTGACGTCGCGGCAAATTTACCCACGCCTTTGATGGGCTGGCTTCCGTCAGATTGACGCTCTCGCACGTTAACTCCTTCGTATAAAACGAAACTGTGAATCACGGGGCAACCCTGACTCCACAGCCCTTCAGATCTGACTAGACCAATTTAGCTATAAAGATATAAGCGTACTCATTGGGGGTTTGGCAAACGATACATGCCACTCTATTCCCACCATGTCCTTCCAGCACCATCCAAAATTGTGCCACTCGACATGTCTCCCGCATCGCGACTCGCCACCGGGGTTGAATACTGCTGCTCGACCACAAATGTACTCGGCCACGCCATGACGTTTCATGGATGTACCGTACGCATTCGTAGAAACTTAGCATCCAGTACGAAAGCCTTCTTTCCGCATGATAACCCCCATCTCTCCACGATCACACAGCATTATGGCGGCACACGACATCCTGAGAGAGCGGGCGTTGTACATTTTCCTCTGATCGCTAACGATCGCCAACTGCTTGCCACAGGACACGCCGATTGCCAATACCGCGGTCCGTTACTCCGAACAGCTCTTCGGCTTCTTGCCCGCCTTGACCTCTTTCAACGCGGCAACAGCGTCGGAAAGGTTATTGACCTTCGCCAACACAACGCCATCATGATCACCCGACAGCGCCTCCGTACAGTTATCGGACGGAGTCATAAACACCGTCGCCCCCGCCTTCTTCGCAGCGTCAATCTTGTGGGAGACTCCACCGATCGGCCCAACGTCACCGTTCGCGTCGATCGTGCCCGTCCCTGCGATGAATTTCCCATCGGTAAGGTTGTCGGGGGTCAGCTTGTCGACGACCGCCAAAGTAAACATCAGCCCCGCTGATGGGCCACCAATGTCATCCAGGTGGTAGTCGATCGTCGTCCCGTCGGCAGGCTCTTGTTTGATGGTGATGCCCAAAATCGGAGTGTCATCAGACTCCCCTTGTCGCACGGGAACGGAGACGTCCTCGGATTTGCCATCACGCTGAACCTGAAGGGTGACCTGATCTCCCACTTTATGGTCACGTACAACCTTGACCAGATCCTGCGGCTGGTCGATTTCCTTGCCATCGATCCCCTCAATGATGTCCCCCTTATGGATCTGGTCGGACCCCTCGGGCTGGGACATCACCGTGACCGCCATCGGTCGATGAAGGTACTTCATCGCTGCGGACGTCGCATTATTTTCCGACGACGCAAACGCGGCCTGATTTTCCTTATTCACTTCCTCCGGCGACTGATTGGAGGGGAAAATCTGCTCAATCGGAACCAGTGTGTCGTTCGTTGTTGCCCACCGAGTAATCGCCTGTGGCAGCGACATGCCATGACGAACAGACACCGTGGTCATATTCAAATGGCCGGACGTCGGATAGGTTTTTGTTCCCGAAATGTCGACGACACTCTTACCGCCCGTTGTGCCCAGCGTATTAAATGTCGGACCAGGACCTTCTGCAGCATAGGGCACAGAAAGATCAATCGAGGTGCCGGGGATTTCCGTCAAACTCAGTGCAACAGCAGACGCAACCACGGGAATTGCACCGAGAATAATTGTCTTGTTGCGCAGACTCACAGCGATCAAGCGTACCGGATGCCACGCCAGCAACGACGACGGCCGTTCGCTATTAGCATGTGGAGAGATGCTTTCCAAAGCCGGTACCGTAGAGGGTATGAGTAACCACGGCTTCGGTTTTTCTTCGAACAATAACGACAACAACGACGGTAACGACGGTAACGACGGTAACGACCACAGCAACAAGAACAACAATAACCAGAACGGCGATAGCGGCCAGGGCAATCCTTCTAGCGGAAACAGTGGTCGCGGGGATAGCGGCAATGAACGCCACGAAGACAATGATGGCGGCAACTCCCCTGGTGGCAGCGGTAACCCTTTTGAGGCATTCTTCAATATGGGTGGTCGCTCGGGTGGCGATATACCCGGTTTTAGCGCATTTCCCGGCGGTTTCGCTGTAAGTGGATCCTCTGGTCAGGGCGGTTTAGGTGACATTCTTAGCCAGTTCGGGACGATGCTGTCTGGGATGGGGTCTTCGATGAACTCCCCTGATGCCAAAGGCCCCATCAATTTTGCGATGGCCGATAAGATTGCCCGCCAGACCATTAAGCAATCCAACCCGGCACCTGTCCGACAGTCTGATCAGAAGGCCGTCGAAGATTCCACGAGCCTGGTCGAACTGTGGCTCAGCAATGCGACGATCCTGCCGAGTAACGGAAAAGTCCCTGAAGTATGGGATCCGTCGGAGTGGCTGTCCCGCACGCTCCCCACCTGGAAGCGCTTTATAAATCCTGTGGCAGAAAGCCTTAATGAAGCACAAAAGGATGCCCTCCCCGAAGAAGCGAAGCAGATGGCTGGTTCGCTGCTCGGCATGTTAGCCCAGGTCGGTGGCATGAACATGGGGATGCAACTCGGACGCATCTTGGGGGATATTGCCACCTCTGTCACGAGCGTCTCCGAGTGGGGGTTCTCCTTAGATGAGAAGCATGGCAGCGCACTGCTCACTGGCCAGCTGAGCACTCTTGCCGAGGAATTTAACAAACCCAAGCGTGAGGTGCTTATTTACCTGTGCGCACGGGAACTAGCCCACCAGCGACTATTCGCCTACGTTCCGTGGCTCGAAGAGCGTCTGCTTCTCGCCGTCGAAACGTATTCACGTGGACTGTCGCTGGATACGTCCGCGATGGAAGAAGCCTCCCGGTCCATTGACCCCGAGGCACTCTCGGACCCATCGCGGATGCAAGACATGTTCCAGCAGATTCAAAACATGGATCTCTCGCCCCAAATTGTCGCCTCGAATGAACACGCGGGCATCCAGTTAGACACCATGCTGTCTCTCGTTGAAGGCTGGGTGGACAACGTTCTTGCCGACGCTCTCTTCGACCGCATCCCGGTCATGGAGTCGATCCAAAAATCCTGGTCAGCCCGGCGCGCGATGAAACCCGGATTGGAAAACATGGCGGGGAACACCGGACTGGACTTCTCTGCTAGCCACGCCGACGAAGCGGCAGAACTGTGGCGGCGGCTCACTGTTGCGGTGGGTATTGATCGACGTGACCATGTGTGGGACCACCCCGATTTCCTTCCCACGGCTGACGATATCGCCCATCCGGCCGAATTCATCGACGGCATTCTGGGAGAATCGGACGACGACGAGTTCAACCCTATTAGCGAAATTGAAAAATTAGAGCGTGAACTCAATGAACAGTCCGGTAACACACCTAGTGATGGCGATGATGCAGACGAGGATGGTTCTACCCGCGGGAAGGGCTCGAGTGGCGGTGATGAAGACAACACCGATGGGTCCGGCGACGACGACAAATAGACACTCGCACGACATACTCACACTAGATATTCACAGCGGAAGACAAGCAGCACATGAATAACGACCGTCGATGGGAGCGCCCGACCCCCGTCATAGGCGATACAACCTCAGCCACCGAGCGCGCTGAAAAACCAGACGGATGGGCGTTGCCAGAGGACGTGCGTGCTGCGTTGGACCGCGTTATTGGAGCACGACGCGATATACGCCGCTACCGCTCAGAACCGGTGCCTAACCACCTTGTCCGAACTGTCATCGACGCTGGCCATGCTGCACCTAGCGTCGGACATAGCCAGCCATGGCGGTTCATCATCATCGACGATCCCGCTCTTCGCGATAAAGTCGCCATGCTGGCCGACGTCGAAAAGCTAAAACAAGCCGAGCTGCTGACACCCGATAGGAAACAGCGGCTGCTTGACCTGCAACTCGACGGGATTAAGGAGGCACCGCTGGGAATTGTGGTCGCCTGTGATCGGCGAACCCCAGCGTCCGGGGTCTTGGGGCGCAACACTTTTGTTGATACCGACCTGTGGAGTTGCGCGGCAGCCATCGAGAACATGTGGTTGACCGCGAGGGCCTATGGGCTCGGTATGGGGTGGGTAACACTATTCCGCCCCGATGACCTGGCCGAACTGCTGCATCTGCCCGAGGGGGTTGAAACGCTGGGGTGGATGTGCATGGGGTGGCCGGACGAGCGCCCGCCGTCGCCTGGGCTCGAGCGGCGTGCGTGGTCCAAGAAACTTCCCGTTGAGAACCTCATTATGCGGAATGGGTGGCGCGACGGAGCCGAGTCACCAGCAAATGCGGTCGCGACGCCCGATGACGGCCATATGCCAGATCAGGCGCATGTTGTCGCAGCTCACGATTCTTCCGACCGGCTTCTCACCCCTCCCGGTTCGCTGGGCATCCTGGATACGACCATGGACAAAGTTGCCGCGGTCGGTGATATACATAACGCCCAGCACATTCTTATCGGGGCTGACCATCCCGTGACAGCGCATGGTGTCTCATCATTTTCGCCGTCCGTCACGCGGGAAATTATGGACGCGTCAGCCGTTGGAGAAAGCCTGGGTGTGACGACGGCAGCTGGAGCAGGAATCCCGTCGCTTCTTATTGACGCGGGTATTGAGGGCGATTCAAGCCACGGTGACCAGCGGAACCGTAAATGTCGCGAAGGACGCAACGATTGTGCCCATCCTATTCGTTATGTCCACGCTCACGATGCGCGTGGGGATATCGCTACAGCCCCGGCCCTATCTGCTGCGGATACCCGCGCGTTTGTTGACTACGGGCGGAAACTTGCCGGTGAATTCACTGAACCCACGCTGTTTGCCGTCGGTGAGGTTGGAATCGGGAACACCACTCCTGCCTCCATTGTGGCAGCGCATTTCACCGGGCTTGATGTCGACGATGCTGTAGGCGTTGGCGCCCACTCCGATACCGCCATGATGGAGCGGAAACGCGAGGTTGCCCGGCAGGCTCTGTCGCGCGTTCACCCCTCCTCCCCTATTGATGCTCTTGCCGAGTTCGGCGGGCCCGAGTTCGCGGTCACGACCGGACTGTGCTTGGGCGCGTTGGATAATCACCATGTCGTTGTCTTGGATGGGCTCGCTATTTCTGTGGCCGCGTTGGCTGCGGTGCAGATTAATCCCGCGGTCCAATCGCATCTGGTCGCGGCTCATGTGAGCCGGGAAAAAGCTCATCGCACTGTCATTACGCACTTGGGGTTGGAGCCTTTGCTTGCTCTTCGTTTCCGGTGCGGTGAAGGGGTCGGCGCCATTCTGGCCACACAAATGATCATGACGGGGCTTAGTGCTCGACGCCACACCGGACGCACCGCTTAGGCCGCCTTTCAACTAGTCCATCCTTTGGACTCGGCGCGGATCGTCGTCGTTACTACGAGGACTGTCTACCTCCGCGGCCCCACCGCTGGTAAGCCTCCAAGTACCCATCAGCGCGCTCCCAATAATCAATGCGATGCGCCCACGCGTAAAATTCTGCCGAGTGGTTCGGAATGAAGGTATGCACTAGCTCATGAACAATAACCTGGTCAAGGACGTAATCGGGAACGTCCTTCAGGTAATGACTAATCCGAATTCTCCCCGTATCCGTGGAACATGAAGCCCACCGACGCTCCATATTGGTCACCCACCGAATATCCGTCCATTCCGCACGGTTTTCCAAATATTTCGCATTCAGACGACGGGCCCGCCGGTGGAGATCGTCATCTGACTTATCTGCGACTGACGACTTCTTCTCCACCCTGCGAACAAGGGACTCCACAGAATCACGCAACGAAGCAGCCGACATCCGCGCCGGTGCCATGACGACGATCCGGCCGGACTCACGGCGGGCGGACAATGTTTTCTTCCTCCGCGACGACAGACGTATTTCCACCTCTGGCGCAAAGTCCTCCACGACCGCAGCGACGTCTCGCTTGACTCTGTGGGGCATAGTTTCACTCTACAGTGTGGCCGGAGGGCTGCCGGTACACTACACATAGCACTGTGCTGGAAAGCAGTGTGCCTGAGTGTGCTTTGTCTGAGTGTGCAGCGGGGGGGGAATTCACACGAATGAATTATTCACAATCGAGGGGGAGCACCGTGCGGTGGCCACACACTATCTGTCTATCATCCGGAACCCGCGTGTTTGTCCGCCCGGACGGGTGGCTCCGCGTCGGTGCGGATATCTCCACCGCAGTCGTGATTCCGATGGCCGACCGACCCACCACCCAGCGCGTCGCCCGAGCACTCCTCGCTTGTTCATACCCACAGCCGACGTCGGCAATAATCAGCAGAATTGAGCAGGCAGTGTCTCGATCTTTCGCGCTCACACTTATCGACGAACTGCTGCGCACTCCTTTGCTGATCTCCGGGAATGTCCGGCCCGGGCAAAGCAGAACGAGCCTCGCTCCCCCGCGCAGGATCATTGCCGTGGAGCCGTTGTCGCATGTTCTTGGCGATATATTTCCTGGTCAGCCTGTGTTTTCGCCTAGCATTGTGGAAACTACCGGCAGCGCACTGGCGTCCCACATGGACTTGCCTGGGCTGCCTGAGTCGAATGAGCCGTCCGAGCCACGGAGTCCCGAACGAACCGAAGTTCGGGCAAGCATCGTTGCGGTGGCAACGCCCTCCCCTGGTCTGCTCGCCGCAGTCAATGAGCCATATTTATTCGTGACCATTCGTGATGGTGCGCTCCGGATCGGCCCCGCTATGACCGGAACGACGGCACGTTCGGCAGGTAACGCCACCGGCTGCCCGCTATGTATGCATATGGCGACGGTATCTCCTGACCTGGTCGACGAGGCGATCTCTGGCCGCCGTACTGGCACGCTGACGCTCACGCATGAGATGGTCACTGTCGCCCGCGGGATCATCGCGGCGCAATGGTCGGCGTTTAACGACTGGCTCGCTGTTCCGTCGCTTCCGGCCCCGCCGACGATGGGCGCGTCGGTAAGTATTAATCCTCGGACAATGGAGGTCGTGCGGTCGCCGATTGCCAGGGACCCGCATTGCCCCGTGTGTGGCATTATCGGTCCGCGATGGCAGTAACAGCGCGAGGAGATCAGGCATCGCGACCGGCTAGTTACGTCAACCCTCCGCCTTATGTTGATTCCGCAACGATGCGGAGAATATCGTCTCCGTAGAGTTCCAGTTTCGCGGGGCCGATCCCGCTGATGTCCAGGAGTTCTTCCGCGGTAGACGGTTGCCGCTCAGCGATGGCCATCATGGTGGCGTTGCTAAACACCGTGTAGCTGGGCGTTCCCTGCTGGTGCGCGCGCCGCGACCTCCAGCGCTGCAGAGCATCAACCAGCTCGGCGTCAACGTCACCGCCACAATTGGCGCAATGCCCCATCACCTTCTCGGCCGGGGTTTGTAGCGTGGCCCCACACTCCGAACACAGCCGTGAGCTGCGTTTTCCTTTCCGCGGGCGGTCAGCCGAACTCTTCGACGTGGGCACGATGCCGTCGAGGAACCGCGTACGTTTCCGGGACGCCTGACCCCCGGACTCGCGCGCCAGCGACCAGCTCAATTGCAGATGCTCACGCGCACGAGTCACCGCCACATACAGCAACCGGCGTTCTTCTTCGATCGCCGACGAACCCAGCGCGATAGCTTGTCGAATGGGCAGTGTTCCTTCAACAAGGCCGACGACGAACACGGCGTCCCACTCCAGGCCTTTTGCAGCGTGGATCGTCGCCAAGGTAACGCCTTCTACTCCTGCTGGGGGCCGGTTCGACTGGGCGCGCTCGCGGAGGATGCTCATCACGGCGGGCATGTCCGCGCCGGGCGAGGCGTGAACGATATCCACGATCAGGTGGTAGAGGGAGGATAGCGATTCCCACCTCTCGCGTGCTCGTTCGCCAGCCGGGGCGCGGGCGGACAACCCTTGACGAGCCAAGACGGCCTTGATATCAGAAATGAGTTCATCGCCGGTGTGGATAGTCCCCGACTCCATATGGGCACTGGCCAGACGCTCTAATGCCGCCAGCGAACCGGTGATCTCGGCGCGGTCGAAGAAGCTCTTTCCCCCGCGGACATGGTGCGGGATGTTGGCTTCGTCCAGCGCGTGCTCAAACTTTTCCGATTGCGCATTGAGGCGGAACAGTATCGCTATTTCCGACGGCGGAACACCGGAATCGATGAGCCGCCGAATTCTGCGCGCCACGACGGCGGCTTCCAGGGATTCGTCGTCGAATTCTTCGAATACTGGTTCAGGGCCGGCGGGGCGCTGACCTTCGAGCGTGAAGTCAGCTGTCGACACCTCGTCGCGTGACTGAGAAATGACTTTGTTAGCCAGGCCGACGACTTGCGGCGTGGAGCGGTAATCGCGCTGCAACCGCACGACTGTGGCGTTCTCGAAGCGCCGGGGGAAGCGAAGGAGGAACGACGGATCCGCGCCGGTGAATGAGTAGATCGTCTGGTTTGCGTCTCCGACGACGGTGATATCGTCGCGGTCTCCTAACCACCCGTCCAACACTCGTTGCTGCAGGGGCGTGACGTCCTGGAACTCGTCGACGACAAAGCTTCGGTATCTCGCGCGGAATTCTTCTGCGACTTCCGGCAGGTTCTCCATCGCGCCGGCGACGTAGAGCAGGAGGTCGTCGAAGTCGAGGAAGACGCCGTCGGGTGTCGCTTTAATGTCTTCGTAGACGCGGTATGCGTCGGCAACTTTTTCTGCTGCGATGGGGGGTTCGCGGTGGAGTTGTTCGACGCGTTTTTCGTAGTCGGCGGCGGAGATCAACCTGGCTTTGGACCATTCGATTTCGCCGATGACGTCGCGGATGGTGTCTTTCCCTGCTTTGATTCCGGTGTGGCGAAGTGCCCTGGACACCATGCGGAATTTGTCGTCGAGGATTCGCCACGGCAGGTCGCCGGCTATTCGTGGCCAGAAGTAGGAGAGCTGTTTGCGGGCCGCGGCGTGGAATGTCCGTGCTTGGACCGCGCCTGCCCCCATGATGCGGAGGCGCTCTCTCATTTCTTCGGCGGCTTTGGTGGTGAAGGTGACGGCGTGGACTTGTTGTGGAGTAACAAATCCTTGATTGATCAGGTAGGCGATGCGATGGGTGATTGTGCGCGTTTTGCCCGTCCCTGCTCCGGCGACGATGGCGAGGGGGCCTCGTGGGGCTGTTGCCGCTTCGTATTGGTCGGAATCGAGTTCCTCGAGTGAGAGGTTAAGGCGATTCCCTGCCCCACCGCGGGGGCCACGAAAAGAGGCCATCCTTCTCCTTCCCATGGTTGGCCATCGTCGTAGGATCCTGTTATTTCTTTTCCGCCCCGGACTTGCGTGGTTTCACATTTTTCGCACTGGGGTTGCGCGGAGTATTTCCCTGCCCGTCGCTGCCTTCGGCGGGGTACACGCGCCGCACGTAGAGCAGCCGATCGCCCTGTTCGACGACGTTGGCTTCGGGGGAATCGATGCGGTACAGCTCACCGGACCGCACCACGCCGAGCACGATGTCGGAGAGGTTCCTGGGGTGGCCGCCGACTTCGTCGTCTCGTACGACGCGTTCGGCGATGGAGAATCCTTCATCGGGGCTGAGCAGGTCTTCCATCATTTCCACAACGGAGGGTGTCATGGTGGCCAAGCCCAACATTCGGCCCGCGGTTTCGGAGGAAATGACGACGGAGTCTGCGCCCGATTGCCGCACCAAGTGGACGTTTTCGGATTCCCGGACACTGGCCACGATGGTGGCGGAGGGGGCGATTTCGCGGACCGATAGCGTGACGAGGACGGCGGTGTCGTCCATGTTGGGAGCGACAACCACGGACCGGGCCCGTGATACACCCGCTAGGCGTAGGACGTCGGCTTTGGTGGCGGACCCGTTGACCGTCACGAGGCCTCTGTTTTCGGCTGCGGCCAAGGAGTCTTTGTCAGTATCGACGACGACGATCTGGTTCGGAGGGACCCCGTCTTCAACGAGGGCAGAGACGGCGGATCGGCCTTTGGTGCCGTAGCCGACGACGACGGTATGGTTGCGCAATTGTCTCCTCCACCTTTGGATTTGTAATGCTCGACGGGATGCTTCGGTCAGGACGGACAGCGTCGTACCGACCAATAAGACCAGGAATACGATGCGCATTGGTGTGATGACCAGGATGTTGACAATGCGCGCGTTTTCTGTGACGGGTGTGATGTCGCCGTACCCTGTTGTCGTCAACGAAACAGTGGAATAGTACAGCGCATCGATAAACGTCAGGTGCTCTGAGTATCCGTCTTTGTCCAACCAGCAAATGACCGACGCCACAAGGAGGAGGACCAGAGCGTAGAAGAATCGACGAACGATCAGCCACCACGGGCTCAACGGCGCTTGCGAGGGAATTCGGACGATGTTGACCAGCGCATGCACGGGCAAATTGTTGAGGGGTGCCTGGTCCCCGCGCACTTTGAAGCGCTCACGCATTATGCATCACCCGCATGGCGTTTCGTTCTCCTTACTCGCTGGTGGTCACTCGCTGGTGGTCGGTGTTCTGGCGTGGCCATTATCCCCGCATGGGACGCCGTTAGCTTGCAAGGGGTTGGCACGCAATGCTCCCCCGTAGCTAACCGGCGCGTTCACGCGGTTACTCACTGCATACTATCGCCAGGCTGTTCAATCTCTGAGGTGTCCAGTGTAGAGAGCACGCCATGAGCGAGTTCGTCCGGGGATGGTAGTTCCGCGGGTTCATAGGTCTCGTTGGTCCTGACGTAGTGGAACGCTGCCCTGATCTTGGGGTCGCGTATGCCTTTAGCTACTAATTGTCGACGCAGAGCTTCTTTATACATCGCAAGTTGAATCTCCGCTCGTTTCATGTTTTCACCAGTGGGTTTCTTACCGGTTTTCCAGTCGACGATGAACCACTCTGGTGTTCCATTTTTCTCGCTCTCGAAAACGGCATCCATGCGGCCACGGATATAGTAGCCTCCCAGGTTCTGGATGAAACCACTTTCGACCTCCCCCGCTGTCTTTCCAGCCCATTCGGACTTCATAAATGCGTCTTTGAGGCTATCGAGTTCGGGCTGAGTGGTGGGTACACCATCGTCACCGTCATCCATGTCATCTAACAAGGCGTCATCGTC
The DNA here is from genome assembly GCF_019754945.1 of Corynebacterium pseudokroppenstedtii. GTDB lineage: Bacteria > Actinomycetota > Actinomycetes > Mycobacteriales > Mycobacteriaceae > Corynebacterium > Corynebacterium pseudokroppenstedtii. The sequence goes on along the minus strand of NZ_JAEUWU010000005.1, from coordinate 261,733 downwards.
GATGAGCGCGGAGGCTCCGCCCAGCTCTGTCTCCAACCACTCGTGAAACGCCGTGCCCCTCTTGGCGTATGGGTTGGGCTTGAAGGGCACTGGCCGAGCACGACGGCGTGCAAATGCCTCGCGGTCGGCTGACAGTAACATCACTTCGGAGGGAGTCAGTTCCAATCCGAGGTCAACGTCGATGTGGTCCGTGTGGGCTGCTCGTGCTTCTTCGATCAGTGCCGTGGTCTCGTTTTCCCAGGTGGAAGCCAAAGTTCCTGCATCCGCCTTCGGGGTGTAGCCCTTATCCGAGTCAGCGGATTCAGCCTTGAGTTCTTCCATGGCTGACCGTACTAACTCAGCTGCTTTATCGACAGATTCACGACGGTCGCCGAGCGGATCGGATGGCCACATAGGGCCTTCATGCTCGGTGTCATCACTAATGTCCTCCTCAGAGGGAGGTTCCGTTATGTCGATACTCCACGTTGGGTAATCTCCACCAGAGTTTGCTGTAATGCGGAGTGGCTCGTCTGTGCCGGTTTCTCTGAGTTCTTCGAAACGTGCGTCAACGTCAATGCCCAATTTGCCCGCGACCATGTTTTGGACCTGAAGAAAGCGATGTGACTTGTAACGTAGGGGCGGTTTCTTAGCAGGGTCAACGCCGTGCCCGGAGATAAGCAGTCGGCGTGCGCTCCTAGTGATAGCCACGTAAAAGAGGAAATCAGAAGACCGTATATCGACGCCCTCAATCTCTTTTTTATACTCTTTCTTTGCCGCCTGAATTTCATCCCATGTCTCCAGCTCACTATTGTCGAACACAGGGAAGCCTAGGGGGTTATCGGACGAAGGAGGATCGCCCCTGAGCGCGGGGGGCAGGACACTCGAATCCCCCAACCACGTGCTTGTCCATTTCCCTGGTTTCGTCCCCTTTTTCTTTGAATCTGGCCTCATATCTGGACTGTTATAAGCAGAGGCATCACAAAATGGAACAGCGACGATATCCCATTCCAATCCCTTTGCACTATGGACAGTAAGAATTTGTACCTGGTCCGAGTGAACAGAAACTTCTCCAGCTTCCATAGTCGTCCCGGTAGCCTCGTCCGCTGCCTCGAGATAGTCGAGAAACTCTTGTGTGCTTCCTCCTCGCGTTGTGAAATCTTCGGCAACATCGCGGAGCCGATCAAGGTGAATTGTCCCTGCAGCACCATCCACGGACGGGTCTTGTCGCGCAAGCACCTCGGCTCTCAGGCCTAAAGTGCTCTCAATCTGTGCAATGAGATCCGGAAGTGGCACCATCATACTTTGTTGACGCAGCCACCGCAGTTCAGCTGACAATGCTTGTAACCGTATGCCCCCTTCATCGCTAAACGCCAGTTTGTCCCCCTGGCCTGGCCTTATTCCGAGATCTGCGATCGCATCAGCAAGGCTAACTTCGGTCCCATCCCCTGGAAGTTCCAGTTCATTTGCTTTTTCTTCAAAGATCTCGATGGAGTCGATTTCTTTGTGTGTCGAGTTCCTCGTCCCGGGTTGATCATCGGATTCTCGAGCAAGGTCCTTAGCCCTGTAACTGAGTTTTTTAATATCCCGCGTTCCTATTCGCCATCGCGGACTACTCAGCACTTGGAGCGTAGCCTCGTCGTCACTTGGATCCACCACAACACGCAGTACGGATAGAACCTCTCTAACTTCTGGGATGTTATACAGAGCATCCGGCGACACGCCGACGGGAATACCTCGCTTGGTGAGAGCTTCGGCAAAAGGGGCTACGTCGGCGTTTTTGCGCACGAGAATCGCACCTGTAAATGGTTTGGTTGACCCATCTTCTGAACTCTTTTGCCTCGCTGAGCGGTATTCCTCTGTGAGGACGTCAGCAACCCACTCCACTTCCTCTTGCTTATCTAGAGCCCACTTCAGGGATACTCTACCCGAACAAACGTTAACGCCACTCTTCAAATCCGTTACTAATTTCTTCCCGACGGGCAACGCATCTTTCGCTACAGCATTGGCTAAACCGAGTACTTCGTATGGGTTGCGGAATGATTCGGAGAGATCCCTCCTTTCACACGGGGTAAGGTGACCATCCTCACGTCGTGGAAAGTCACCACGGAATCGATATAGATTGCCGGGACTTGCACCACGAAAACCGTAGATGCTTTGCATCGGGTCCCCCACTGCTGTCACACCGATCGGCTCATCGTCCTCTGACCCTGAAATAGAACCAAAAAGACTACGGAGAAACTCGTGCTGCGCATAATTAGTGTCCTGATATTCGTCAAGAAAAACAGCGCGGTACCGGGTACGTAATTCCTGTCCTATCTCAGGATGCTCTCGAACTAGCTGCGTGGCTTTAGCAGTAATCTGTCCGTACGTCATCAGATACTTGTCGGAGAGTCTCTCATAGAACTCTTTCTGATACTTAAGAAGCATCAAGCGATCTCGGTGAGGTGCATAGAATTCAATCACCTCTTTTTTCAGCCCGCCGCGGTTTGGACCGCTTTTAGCAATAACGCCTTCTGCGTTCACTACATTGTCGATAAATGCCTGAGTTTCCTCCGCAGCTTTTTGAGGAGTCACCAGGTGGTTGTTCATCGCTTCAGACAGGTCAAGCATAGATTTCCTGGCTGTTGAGTCTTGCTTTGAAAACGTATAAGGCCCAGACTCATCCTTGTATCCAAGGTCACTGATGACTCGGCCGGCAGTTAACCATTGTTCCGGACCATCAGCTACTTGTACGGCTGGCTCAATCGGTAGGAGCAGACCAAATTCGTGAACGATCTTCTGCATAAATGAGTCATAGGTCACCACCGTTTGTTGGATATCCTTGATGTTGTCGTAACGCGGATCATCCGGCAGAATGAGACCGCTCTCAACAAGTTGGTTGAGACGGTGACGAATACGAGCGTTGAGCTCACCCGCAGCTTTTCGGGTGAATGTTAAGCCCAGTATCTGATCCGTGGAAACCCATCCATTAGCGACGAGAAAGACCGCACGGGCTGCCATGGTCTCAGTCTTTCCCGCACCTGCGCCCGCGACAACAAGCTGCGGCTCTAATTCGGCCTCAATAACTTCTCTTTGTTGCTTCGTGGGAGCAGGCTGGCCTAAAGCCTTAGCAATTCTTTCTGCGCTGAACTCCGGTTCATGGGAAGCGTAGGGCATGGTGATCTCATCCAATCTTTTTAACAACGATGTTCACAAATGTGGACGGTCGGTCAGTGTGTGAACCACCGAGGCCACGGGGGATTTGAAATACGAACTAATCCGTATCTTCGGGGTTCGATGGGGTAAAAGTCGGATCCAGCACCGATTTTCCAATCAGCACACTGCCGAGAGAACCGAAACGATTTTTCTCATCGCGCCCTAAGTCAAACCGACCTGCAAACTGCGGACCAGCCATCACGGTCGCAAGTTCAATGAGTTTCCTCGTCCATGAATCAATGTCCTCATTGGTCAGTGGTGCCTGAACAGGCCGTTTCCGAGGTTTTTTATGCGGATAAATAAGCTCAGCCCCTGCTAAGCAGTTGTCCACTGAGGAGTCCCCCGCTTTACCGGAAGCCGAAGGAGAGGCAGAACTGAGGGAAGACTCCTGTGGACCTTCCCATTTCGCCATCAAAGTCTGATAGGTCTTCAGTTGTGGGTGGTTGGGTACGTCCTCTGGGATCTTATGCCCTGTTTTGAAATCGATGATGTAGTACTTTCCATCATCACTGACTTCTAGACGATCGATCTTTCCCTTAATCTGTACTTCCTCACCAGAATCTGTATGGCCGATCAGAGTTCCACCCATATCTTTTTCAAACTCTGCATGCCCGGTTAGAGCGGCATCTCGTTCATGAAGTTTTTCCACCAGTCCGTTAAACATCTTGTGCCACGCCTCGATTTGCTCTTCTTTATTCCACGCATGGGGCCCTAGGAGCCGAGGTACTGTTGCTAGGAAGCGATCGCGAACTTTCTCCTCATCAACGCCACGCTCCATGGCCTCAGCGGCCATGTGCGTTAAAGTCCCCAGCAAAGTTTCGCTACTATCACGCCCCGCAGTTTGGACGCTCTTTAGAAAAGCACCTAGAGGATAGGCAAGGTAATCTTCCACCTGAGATGGAAAAATGACATATGACTTATCGTCATCGTGCAAGCTCTTCGTCGTCGAAAGTCCCTGAAGCCCCCACCAATGATCAGGGTTCGCCGCAGCGATCACCGATTCCCGGGACGGGGTGTCACCCGCAGCCAAAGCCAGCCGGGCTAGCTGGCGGGCAGCCTGTTCCCGTTCATGACTAGGTGTGTCCTTCGATTCAACCGCGCGCCTGAGTTCCGCAATGAGGGAATCCGCCGATAAGACGCGAGGGTACTCGCGCTCCGGGCGCATCGACAACGATGACTGCGTCGCCGCCCCATCACTGTTTTCGGTAGCACCGGAATCCGCGCTCTCAGAGGACTCATGATCGCTTCCATCGTGCGAACTCAACGCAATATCATCGGTAGCAATCTCCTCCAAAAACCGAGAGCGCGTATCTGCATCGCTATCAACTTTTCCATCATCCGAAACATGAGGGCCTACAGCTGTCACCAACAAGGAGCGTCGTGCACGTGTCACTGCCACAAGGAACAGACGGCGTTCTTCGGCCAAACGATCGTCATAACGGCCACGTCTATTCCCTGGCAGGCCCGGTTCAACATCACTATCCACCAAGTCAATAAATTCTTCTTGGCGGAAAATAGTGCCTGTTTCAGACAGCGACGGCCATACGTCCTCCTGCAGCCCGGCAACGACGACGGTATCCCACTCTTTTCCTACAGTGGCGTGGGCCGGGGACACAACGACGGCGTCGCGCACGGGGCCGCGTCGATCACGAGCACCCGTCGGTAATTCTTGGTCGCGCATGAACTGCAGGAACGTGGTGATTGTGCTGGATGGGCGGCGTTCAACATAGTCGCCGGCAGCGTCGAATAAGGACATGACAGCGTCGAGATGCCGATCGGCCATTGACCCCACAGCACCACCACGTAACGATTGATCAACCAACGCATCCGACAAGCCCGCGGCATTCCACACTTCCCACAGGATTGTCTCGATGCTCTCACCGTTGCGATAAGCCGTCTGACCAGCTTCAATGACACTGCGTACTCGCATGATCAGATCTTTTTCCCGGGCAGTGAGGTTCTTCGTGAGATCGGCAAGCTCACCACCTAAAAGAATGAACCGCAAAGCATCAATCGCGCGGAAAACCGGTCGGCCGAAGTCTTCATCATCGGTCATGATCGTGCTTGCCAGATCATCCGCTTTGTCGGGATCATCAAACTCTAATCTCATGAACCCACGACGGAGCCCGCGCAAAATACGGCGGAATGTTACTGGATCACCACCACCGATGGGGCTGAGCACCATTCGTTCTAGCTCGTCGTTCGTGAGGTTCTTATCAACAGCACCCCGGACAACGAGAAGAAGTGCTCGAACCATCGGTTGCTCAGACAGGACGATCTCGGTCGGATCATCGGCGACCGGCACACCCGCGGACAGCAATCCCCGTCTGATTGGGGCAGCTTGACTCTTTGACCGAACAATAACGGCAATGCCTTTCCACGAAACATTGTCGACGAGGTGAGCACGCCGAACACGGTCCACGACCGCGGCAACCTCTGCTGATGGTGACGTGAGAATGCGGATATCAGCCTCGCCGGGGTCGGTACCGTCATTTGCAGAGTTCGTGGCAACCTGCTGCCGGATTTCCTCCGCCCACCTATTACTTTCGCGGGTACGCATCGATTTAGCTACGCCAGCAGCCAGTTCCGCCACCGGAGGTGCCATTCGTTTCGTCCCCGGCAAGTGGATAGTCTTTTCTTTGTCCACTAGGCTCTTCGCGTACTTCGTGCTGCCACCGCGGAATCCAAACACTGATTCTGATTCCGCGCTAGCGACCAGCGTTAGCCGCGCACGAGATCGGAAGCGTTCCACCAGAGCCGAGGACAGAGGATCGAAAAACTGGGAATCGTCGATAAGGATGACATCGAAGTTCAGCGGCTCCGATAATTCCTCATCATTGTCAAGTGCGTCGACGGCGGCGCGGATCAATTCTGAGGCATTAAGAGCATTCGACCCCATAAGGCGAGCCGTGGAGCGATAATCATCGTAAAAGTCGGCGGCGGCAATCCATTCCTCACGAGAAAATCTCTGGCCATACTCACGAAGTTTCTCGGACGTAACCCCACGCTCAGTCACACGCAGCAAAAAGTCGCGCAGCTGACGGGCAAACCCCAGAGTTGTCAGAGCAGGTTTCAACTTGTCCGGCCATATATCCGAGCCCTGTTCCGCCTGTTCACGGAGCAGGTCTTGGACCAATGCATCGTGTTCCGCGCCCGTCAATAGACGCAGCTTCGGTGCTCCGGGGTTGCGCGCCGCTTGGTCTCGCAATACGGCGAATGCAAACGAGTGCACTGACCGGGCAATCGGTTCAGAAAACACTCTCTCTACCGCGTTATCTTTATCAAACTCTTGTTCGATTGCGCTTAAAAGCCACCGATTAGTTTCACCAGCAGCCTCTTTCGAGGCAGTAAGAAACAAGATGGAATCCGGATTTGTGCCGGCCATAATCTCTGCCCGAGCAACATCCCGTAAAAACGACGAACGACCAGAACCAGGCCCGCCCTGGACTACAAAAGTGCCTGATGAGGAGCCTGCAGAGCTAATAAGATCAGACGCTTGTCCTTGCCAATGGAAGTCAGCGTGGACGGGAGCTTCTTTAGTCAGGTGAATGTCGAGGGGACTGTGTGAGGGTGTCGATGTCAACATAGTGCTAATTATTGCACTTGGTTAGGACACGCTAGCTCATTTTCTACTCACATTGTCCAAAAACACACTACGCTGCCGCTGCCCTACGACGTTCGCGCCCCAGAACCGCGACGCGCGCGCACGACCTCAACCATGCGCCCCAACCCCACCAGCGAGCCTTCCTTGGCATCAGGATGCAAGGCGTGGACGAACAACCGATAGAGCACCGCGCGGACCATCATTTCGTCGAAGTCCGGCAGGTGTGACCATCGCGATGCTAAACCGTCGTCGGCATTTCCCCAGGCCATTCCGTCGACGACGGTCAACGCAACGGGCCATGCATGAGGATGAAACACCGGCGGGATCTCGGTCACGACGGCCGGGGAGGAACCATCAAACACCGTCGTCCCCACCATGTCGGAGGACACGACGCGGTTCGGAGCCTGCACCTCGTCGCGCAATGCCGCCACCGAGGACGCCAACTCTAAGGCTTGAGCAACGGTGGAACTCGCCACTGCGGAGACGTCGAGACCCGGCGCGATCACCTGCGATGGGTCCTCGGAAAACGCCGCCTGATCGGCTGCGGCGAAGAGGTGTTGCGTTGTCCACGGGCGTTCATCCAGGTCAATCTGCGGAAGTGGGTTCTCACTGAAACGGTCATTTCCACCCACGTCCATCGCCTGGTCGATGGATTCCGACAGCAGAAGGGACGCGGCGGCGATTTCGTCAAATCGAGGAGCGGGGTGGCCCTGTACCCATGTGTCCGCGTGCCACCCTCCGAGGATGTAGCGCCCATCAGAGGAGCTCAGGGGCCGGACAACGCCGATCCCCGACGGCTTTAATTTGTGGCGCATTTTCGCCGACCAAATTGCCGTATCCGCATGATGTGCGCGTCGAAGAACGGCAGATTGGACTTTCCACCCATACCCCCATTCGCGCCCCAAGAGTTCGGGGGTTCCGCGATCTGCCCGCAAGCCCATCAGGATGGGGTCCGACGGTGGGGCCATGTCATGAAGTGGTGTCGGTTCCGCTGAAGTCATGGGTTCCATCCTTAAGTACGTTCTGTCCCTTACGCACTACGATTTCGACGCTTGCGGGTACGGCCATGCATTGTATTTACAGACTTTATTGTCCTCGGGGTACACCTGGGCGGATTCTTTATCCAGCTTATGCAATGGGTTATTGGCCAAGCCCAGTGTCTGCTGCATCATGATAGGCGCTAATCCACCATCGTCTTCACATGCTTTGTGGTGGGCGTAGCCGATTCCGTGCCCGACCTCATGGTTGATCATGTACTCGCGGTATGACCCAAGATCACCATTAAAGGCCCCGGAACCACGAACCCACCGGGCCTCATTGAGAACAACACGATTACCCGCGGCAGTAAAACAGCTGGTTTCAATTTTGATGCTATCCCCGCAGGCCTGGCGGGCGGTTTCCGGACTGGAAATCTGGATGCGCAAATCAGGCGTCTGGGTGGGGTCATCGATATCGATGTGCTCAAATGCGATGTTCTTATCGTGCGTCCAGCTCCGCGGATCAGAAAGGGTGCTATCAATCATCGTCGAGACCGCATCGTCCCCACCGTAGCTATTCGTATCGAGCCCATTTTCAGCCTCAATAACAAATTTCACGCGCTTGGTTTTGCCCTCGCCGACCTTCATCCCAGGCCTACCGATCGCGCGATACGTCCCCTCACCGGCCTCGGTGTACGGACCGCCCTTTGGCAACTCCTTCTGCAGGCCTTTTTCCAACTCCGGCGACGACGGAACCGGGTTATCACCCAACCCATGCGGGCCATCGCCTTGCGCTCCATCACCATCACCCTGGCTAAATGGGGAGTCTTGCACTGTCGACGCCCGAAACGGATTCCCCACTCCTGTCGTGGCAGCGACAACCAGCCACAGGACAAGTACCGCGACGACGGGAATAACCAACGCTCCCCACCCCCATCGACGGGCAAGCATCACTGGCGTGGATTCCGCACGGGTGGCCGCCCCCGGCTGAAGTTTCTTCTTCAACGGGGTACGGGTCATCGGCGCAGGACCGTCGGGGTCGATAGCAGAGTTATTGGTGTGGCCCGCATTGACACGGTCACGGTGCACGTCGTTGTTGTGGCTCATTCGATAATGACTCTTTGGGGAAACCTCGTGGTGCGGAAAGTCGAAGGCAGCAGGCGAATACTAAACGGGCGGTATTAAAACACGAATACTAAAACAGCTGGCGCGTACTAACAGCTGATGCGCGTTTTACGCGAAGCCGACAGGACGAGCCGACTCCGAGCCGATTTCTACGTAGGCAATGGCGGCACGGCGAATCAAATGGGTGTGCCCTTTGGCATCGTCGATGGCCAACACGGCGCTGGCATCCGTCGGCTTGGACAAGGCGTCGTTAATTTGGTTGGTAATTTCTTCTTTCTTCCCCTTGGCATTAATGACCAGCTCACGGGGGTTATCTGTAAAACCAATCTTGATTTCCATCATCAATCCTTATCATCAACGTCGGGTTGTCTCTATGCCGCCTATGACCTCACCATGATGGCTATACAGCGGCACCATAACGGCTATTTTTCGGCAGATGCGAACACGTCTCACCAGCCCAGCACCGGCCATTGTAGGCACCACGATAGGATAACCACCATGACGGACAAGCGGCGTTCGCAGCAAGCACGTACATCATCGCGACGGCGGAGAGCTGTCCGGCGTTCATCACGCTCGGCAGCGCCTCAGACGGCATCGCCTAATCAAGGGACGAGCAATACCACTCCCGAGGCCACCTTCGCTCCCAAAGACGCGACTGCCTCCACGAACAGGCCCGCCCACTCCTCACAACCCGAAACGCCGACGTTTGAGGAACTCGGCGTCGCGGCAGAAATCGTCGACGCGCTGGCCGCAAACGGTATCACGCACACCTTCGCGATCCAAGAGCTCACTCTACCGCTGGCCCTCGACGGTAAAGATCTCATCGGACAGGCCCGAACCGGCATGGGGAAAACGCTGGCATACGGGGTGCCGCTCCTCGACCGCATTTTTGACGATGCTGCCATCCCCGAGCTCGACGGAACGCCCCGGGCGCTAGTCGTCGCCCCCACCCGCGAGCTGGCCTATCAGGTCTCCGATGACCTCACCTTGGCCGCGAAGAATCTGGCCAATTTCAATGATGAGCATCGTTCACTGCGCGTGACGACGATTTGCGGCGGCCATCCCTTCGAGAAGCAGATTGCGCAGCTTCGCGAGGGAAGCGACTGCATCGTCGGCACGCCCGGCCGGCTGCTGGATTTGTGCAAGAACCGTGAGCTCGACCTCTCCCACGTCGCCATTCTGGTGCTCGACGAAGCCGACGAAATGCTGGATCTCGGGTTCCTCCCCGATATCGAGAAAATCCTCCAGCAGGTTCCTGAGAAGCGCCAAACCATGCTCTTCTCGGCGACGATGCCGGCCCCGATTATGGCGTTGGCCAGGACGTTTATGAACAAACCCGTTCATATCCGCGCTGAGGGTACCGATGATTCGACGACGCACGCCACCACGAAGCAAGTGGCGTTCAAGAATCACAAGCTCAACAAGCTGGCCACCTTGTCCGCAATTCTGCAGGCGCACAATCGCGGCCGGACCATCATTTTCACGCGCACCAAGCGCTCCGCCGCCGACGTGGCCGACGACCTCGCCCAGCGCGGTTTCCTCGTCGGCGCGGTCCACGGAGATATGGCGCAACCCGCGCGGGAAAAGTCCCTCGACGCCTTCCGCAGCAAGAAGATTGAAGTTCTCGTCGCGACGGATGTTGCCGCCCGCGGTATCGACGTGGACGACGTCACCCACGTCATTAACTATCAAGTGCCGGACGACGCCATGACTTACGTGCATCGCATCGGCAGAACTGGCCGCGCCGGACACACCGGCACCGCGGTGACCCTCGTCGGATGGGATGAGGTCACCAAATGGAAAGTCATTGACGACGAACTCGACCTCAACGTCGGCGAACTCGATGAATGGTTTTCGACGTCACCCGAGTTGCGTGAGGCGCTAAATATCCCCGATGACGTGGACGAACGCGTCGGAGAATCCCGCCCGGTCTATGGTGGCGCCAAGGTGCTCAGTCCGCAGAGGAAGAGCGCGAAGAGAGCCTCGCGTCCGCGTCGTGATGACCGCCGTCAAGGCGACCCCCACCGACGGTCGGAGTCGCGGTCGCGTCGTTCACGGTCAGGATCGCGGTCGCATTCTCGCTCGCGGTCCCAGCATCGTAAGTAACGATCCCAGCGTCGGATCCCAACGTCGTAAGCAACAGTGAAGCCCAATGAGGGCGGCGCTTACAACACACGTAAGGTCACAGTGTATGAAGAGATTCAGGCCCCGGGTTCCTTCGGAACGTTCCACGCGCACTGACCGGATTGCAGTAGCTGTTATCACGCTCATCGTGGTCGTGTGGATTCTCGGCGTGTGGGTGACATCTGAGGCGCGCCATTCCCACCTTTCTACCGCGGACGGCACGCCCCAAGCCGAGGATCAGCTCACGAGCGTCCCCGCTCATCTGCAGCAAACGTGGACTCACGAGATTTCCGGACCTGCCCCCGAAGGCCCAGTTGTCAGTGGCCCGACGGTACTGGCGACCGGGGAGAAAAAAGTGGAGGGCCTGGACCCAGCTACGGGGTCGGTCCGGTGGTCATACACCCGCAACCAGGACCTGTGTGGGGTCACGGCATCATTTTCCCAGTTCATTCCCGTCTTCAAGGGCCCTGCGGGCTGCGGTGAAGTCAGCTCTCTCGACGACGCGACCGGCGAATACTCGCACAGCCGCGAGTCAGCCAACTCGAGTCCCGTGTCGATGGTCCGCTCCAACGATAACGTTGGCGTCGTCACCCCAACCCGGATGGAACTGTGGCGCAATGATCTCGTGCGCACAGTTGAATTCGGCGATGTCGAAGACCAAGCCGAACCCGATATGCAGCCCTTCCCCCACTGCACTATTCGTTCCGCGCTGACCCGGTCCGATTTGCTCGCCGTCGTCGAAAACTGTCCTGACGACAAAGACAGCGAGGGCCATGCCATGCTTCGGCTCATGAAAGCTGTGCCGGACGATTCCCGCAAGCCAGAGATGATTAAGTCGTACAACTTGGGTGCCGACACCGCGCAAATCGTTGCCATCAGCGAAAACAAGGTTGCCGTGTATGTGGCTGCGAGTGAACCCCGCATTGACGTCGTGGACAAGAAGGGGCACGTCACGTCATCGCAGCGAGTGAAACAGTCCCCTCTTATCGACGCCCACACCCGTGCGAATGCGGACGCGGCTGAGAAGGGTGAGCCTCAGAACACCTTCGAGCCTGCTATCAACGATGGCCCACACAACATGTTCTGGTGGGATGGGGAACGGCTCTACGCCTTCGACCCCGAGGACCTTTCCGTCCAGTTCGTTGTTGCCGATGCGCTGGGGACTGGGGATGTCGTCGGCGACAATCACCTCTTGGTGCCTGTTAAGGGAGGCATTAGCGTCGTCGATACTAAGAAGGGCGAGGCGGGTAAAACGATCCCCGTCGAGAGGGCTTCCCGGGGTGATGCTGTGTCTACCGGTGGGGATGATTCCACAGCCATTGCCGACGCTGTGAGCTTGCGCGTTGCGGGCAAAACCATCGTCGAGCGACAGGGAAATAACCTGGTGGGATATCGTTCCTAGGGCGCGGATTAATGCAGGCTAGTGCGGGCTATTAGCTGCTTGGTGGCCGGCTAGTGGCGGTCTATTGGCCGTACCGTGAGGCAGCCCAGGACACCGCGGCGGGATTAAAAATCAGCCCGAGGCCAACCAAGGACACAAGAAGCGTTGGAATGCCCAGATCCGGCCGGGATGAGGAGAACATGTACCAGGCCACCGGCAGAAGAAGCATATTCAGCATTGCCACCGGAGCGCGTCCCCACCGTTTACCGCGAGTCAAGGCCCATCCGGCCGCAGCGACAGCGCCGAAGATGATGACGAACCATAATGCCGTTCCGTAACCACTGCCCCAGCTGGCGAGCACTCCCTCGACTTTCGCGTCGCCATCGCCGTGTCCCCGGGCCGTCTGAATGACCATTACGATCGCAGCAATCAGCCCCACAGCGCCTTCAATCAGGCCGACGTAACCCGCCCACTTCACAGTCGACGGGAGCGTCAATTCTGCCTCACTGGCATCTTGCTGATGGTCGCGCGCTGCCTGCACATCCTCGCGGGGCTGCTCTGGCGACGGCCGCTGGTCAGACTTCCGCTGCACACCACGATTGGCCGAACGCTTCTTACGGGAATTAGACACACGCTCACTGTAGCAACCCCGGCACCGACGACGCCCCACGCGCGGGTTCGTCGTCGTCAATAGTCGTCGGCAATGAAACCGCAACCAGACTGATTGCTGTACTGCAACCACATCAGGCAGAAAGATGGGCATATAAGGCCCTGCCACCCCCATAGCTATCCTGTGTTTACCTTGAATTTCCGTGATATTCACCTGAATATCCAGCGCTTTTAAGGTGACACTCTATCGCTTTTTAGGCTTAAGGAAGCTATCGCAAACAATCCAAATAATGCTAGAGGTTGACGGCTGACTGTCAAAAACAGTTCTTGTGACGTTCAACACATTTTACCCCCGAACCCTAGAAATGCTGGCCAAGCCGTGCCATAGTTTCCAAGTACGCACATCAGCGATACAAACGTTTCTGCTGACGAGGGTGCTGTTTCGAGGACTAGTTTCCGGATTTCCCCCGGTCGTCCTCACCTAATCCACTTTCGACGCCATGGCCATGGCTGCTTTTGGCGTGCCTGCCGGCCGGAGCATCGGTCGAGTTAGCGATAACCGGACACAGCACCCGCCACCCCCACCGCACGTAACAAGGAGAATTTCATGGATTGGCGCCACAAAGCCGTTTGTCGTGACGAAGACCCCGAGCTGTTCTTCCCGGTCGGAAACTCCGGCCCCGCACTGGCACAGATTGCCCGTGCAAAGGTCGTCTGCAACCGCTGCCCAGTGACCTCGCAGTGCCTCGCCTGGGCCATCGAGACCGGCCAAGACGCTGGCGTCTGGGGCGGCATGAGCGAGGACGAACGACGCACTCTGAAGCGCCGCCGCAACCGCAACAACTCCCGTCGTCGCGCTACGGTCTAAGGCTCGTTAGCTCACTAACGACGGCTCAGCGCGCGTGAACTCACCAGGCGATCCGCGGTACATAACTGAAACCCGGGATCAGACCGCGTTAGCTATCACAATGACCATTCGATAAAATCACCTTCCTATGGCGTCGTGACCGCCCGCGCGTGGCCCGGCCCTATAAAAAGACACGACGTGCACTGCACGTCCACTGCCCCCCAATCAAGTAAAGGAGAGCCGCGATGAGCAAACGTGGACGCAAGCGCAAGGACCGCCGCAAGAAGAAGGCTAACCACGGCAAGCGGCCCAGCGCATAAAACGCCTGGCCTAAAGGCCTAAAACACCTAGTGCAGCTGACGAATAGCTGACACAACTCATAACAAAAGGGTGAACCCACCATGAGGTTCGCCCTTTTCTCGTCTATAAATATCGTCGACACTCCCCGTGACGGAGACCGACAACAACGGCGCGGAGACAACACCCCGCTCACTCGTAGCGGATTTGCTCCGTGATCGCTACGTGAATACGGGCACGCAACTCGCGCGACGCCGGCTCTGAGCAGCTACGACGGAGGAGACTACGCACGGTTTGTTCAATCCCGTAGGCCTCAAAATACTCCGGGCAGCTATTCACCCTCTCCATTAACGCCTGACGGCGCTCCGGATTACACGGTTCATCCAGAAGATCATTCAGCTCGTCGATAATGTCGTGACAACAACTATCGAGCGCATACCCACCGGCAGATGCTGAGGAGTCTGACGCGCCAGGCTCCTCATCCTTGGGTTCATTCCCGCAGTGATGAGTCATGGGGTCGTTCCTTTCATACATGTGACGGTACTTATTTCTAACGGTACTTTTCGGATTTATTTATGTGTTTCAGCAGATCCAGCAGTTTGGACGCCGCCTATGCCACGTTCCGAGGCCACTTCCTTTAACGCTTCCCGCAGCTTTTTTCTTCCGCGGTGAAGGCGACTCATCACCGTTCCCACCGGAGTACCCATCACATGAGCGATCTCCTTATACGGCATCCCCTCGACGTCGGCGTAGTAAACAACCATCCGATTGTCCTCGGGAAGATCCATGAGAGCATCGCGGATACGATCGTCGGGAATGTTCTTTAGAGCTTCAACCTCGGTCGACTCCAGCCCCGTCGAGTCATGCTCCGCGTTGGCAGCCAATTGCCAATCGGTGATCTCATCAGTCGGCGATTCCGTCGGCCGGCGCTGGGCCTTGCGGTAATCATTGATGTACGCATTTGTCATAATGCGATACATCCAGGCCTTCAAATTCGTGCCTTCTTTAAAAGACCCGAAATTGCG
Organism: Corynebacterium pseudokroppenstedtii; assembly: GCF_019754945.1. Classification (GTDB taxonomy): domain Bacteria; phylum Actinomycetota; class Actinomycetes; order Mycobacteriales; family Mycobacteriaceae; genus Corynebacterium; species Corynebacterium pseudokroppenstedtii. Next base: position 246,570 of record NZ_JAEUWU010000005.1, on the reverse strand, counting down.
ATACGCCTTCATATACGTTTCTTGAACAAGGTCTTCCGCGTCCGGTGGATTCCGTGTCATCCGCAGCGCACCCGCATAGAGCTGGTCCAACAGCGGCATTGCTTGCTCTTCAAAATCGGCTTGATTAGCCACAGAGAACCTCCTCACGACGTGCACCTTGAAGACTCTCTTCTGTGCTTAGACTCGCGAACGAGCCGCGTCGGCACGCAACGTGGTTGCCAGCGGGACGGCGCGATTGGTTATTCCCAATCACCAGCCGAGTTCCCGACATCGATCGGCACAAAACAGTCGCAACATTCGCAGTCATCGTTCTTAATCGTAACCGACATGATCATAATCGACATGCCCCCACCGTGTATTTACTTTCGGTGACGGTGTACAAATAGCAGCCATGAGTGGCAAGAAGGGTCATGGGAAAGCAGCATCAGGGAAGAAAACAGGCCGAGCCGCAACTCCCGCGCTACAAGTGTGTGCAGATGCCGGCGTCGATCACGAGGTTCGGGAATTCGACCATCACACCACCAATTACGGCGAAGAAGCCGCCGAGATGCTGGCGGGTGAAGGAATCGAAGCCGATCAAATTTTCAAAACCCTGCTCATTGACCTCGCTGCCGGGAAAGAACCCAAGCCCGACCTGGCGGTGGCGGTTGTCCCCGTCACGGGGAGGCTGTCTCTCAAACACGCCGCCGTCGCTTTGAAGGAACGCGGATTCGGGCACGGGAAAGCCAGCATGGCGAAGCCCAAGGACGCAGAGCGCAGCAGCGGATATATCCACGGGCGGGATCTCTCCGCTCGGCCAGAAGCATCGCCTTCCTACCGTTATCGACGAAACCGCCCTCCTTTGCGACACCATGTACGTCTCTGGGGGCAAGCGCGGCCTCGATATCGGCTTATCCCCGCAGGACCTCATTTCACTCACCGACGCCACGACCGCCGACATACTCGAAGGCCACTAGATTTGTGCCAACCCCCGCCATGACGCACTTCTATGCAGTCCCCCGCCGATAATGCAACAATGACAACCGTGAAAGCGCAGTCACCCGACATCCCACTGTGGGAGGCCCCCACTCCCCCACGCCCTGTCACCGCCACCGTGACCATCCCCGGCTCCAAATCCATGACGAACCGGGCGCTCATTCTCGCGGCGTTGGCGTCGGGCCCGTCCACCATTACAGGTGCGCTGCGCAGCCGGGACACGGACCTCATGATCGCCGCACTGCGAGCCATGGGTGTCAGTATTGAAGAGAGCGATTCGTCGTCAGGCTCGTCGTCGGACTCGTCGGCAACAGACGATAATTGCCGACGAACACCACCGGCATCTCTTTCCCTCCTCGTCACGCCGACGCCTCAACTGCATGGAGCAACTGTCGACTGCGGACTAGCTGGAACGGTCATGCGCTTCCTACCTCCCGTGGCGGCTCTTGCCGACGGGCCAGTTCTTATCGACGGCGACCCGCACGCGCGCAAACGCCCGCTAAAAACCATGGCCGACGCGCTGCGTCAGTTGGGTGTCAGCGTCGAGGGCGATTCGCTTCCGCTGCGGATTGAGGGGGCGTCGGCGTCGTCGGATGCGCACTCGTCGACCGAGAATCCAAATGCGGCACACGTCGGCACTACTGAGGGACCACGCGGGGGAGCTATCCGCATTGATGCGTCGTCGAGCTCGCAATTTATTTCGGGGTTGCTGCTCTCGGCGGCACGCTTCACTCACGGGATTACGGTGGCGCACACAGGGGCCACGCTCCCCTCGCAACCGCACATCGAGATGACCATCGACATGCTGCGGGACGCGGGTATTGACGTCACGATGCCGGAACCTCACACGTGGCAGGTTGCGCCTGGGGAGATTCAGCCGAACCGGTGGGTCATCGAGCCCGACCTGTCCAACGCCACCCCATTTATGGCCTCCGCAGCAGTCACGGGCGGGCGCGTCGTCATCCCGAACTGGCCGACCAAGACAACTCAACCGGGAGACCAATTCCGCACCATCCTGGAGAACATGGGGGCTCATTGTGTCCTCATCGACCATGATCTCGTCGTCACCGGTCCTGATGCGCCCGCAGACGGTCGCACATCCGGTACCGGTCTGACCGGGATCACGATGGACCTTCACGACATCGGTGAGCTCACCCCCACTATCGCGGCCCTCGCCGCCCTCGCGGACACCCCCTCCCACCTGTACGGGATCGCTCACCTCCGCGGACACGAAACCGACCGCCTGCACGCCCTGGCCACCAACATCAACGCGCTCGGCGGTCAGGTCGAGGAGACCGACGACGGCCTCATCATCACCCCGTCCCCACTTCACGGCGGCGTCTGGCCCACCTACGACGATCACCGCATGGCCACAGCCGGCACCGTCATCGGTTTGGCCGTGCCCGGGGTTCGCGTCGAAAATATTGGGACTACTTCGAAAACCTTCCCCGATTTTGCACGAACATGGCTGACAGCCACGAACTCTGCAGAAGGTGGCCATGAATGAGCGCACGACGACGCCCCTCACGCGACTGGGATGAAAGCGATGTCCACATTCGCCCAGGTAAAGGCTCCCGGCCACGCACGAAAGACCGCCCCTCCCACAAGAATGCGCAGTGGGGCATGGTCATCACCAAGGACCGCGGACGGTGGGGAGTTGTCCTGGACGACAAGCCCGACGACGCTCGCACCATCGTGTGCATGCGTGCCCGTGAACTCGGCCGAACCCCCATCGTCGTCGGGGACCGTGTGGGCGTGGTCGGCGACACGTCGGGAAACCCGGGGACGCTCGCGCGCATCGTGAAACTAGCGGATCGGCGCTCCATCCTCCGACGCACCGCGGACGATAACGACCCGTATGAACGCATCGTCGTCGCCAATGCCGATCAGCTGCTCATTGTCTCGTCCGTCGCGGATCCGCCGCCCCGGGCGGGGTTCGTGGAGCGTGCCCTCGTGGCCGCTTTCGCCGGTGGCATCTCCCCCATCCTGTGCCTCACCAAGAGCGACCTCACCGATCCTGCGCCCTTCGCGCACGAATTCGAGGATCTCGACATCCGGATCGTTATCGCCGGACAAGATGACGACATTACCGACGTCCGACGCCTGACGCGCGGGCATGTCACGGCGCTCATCGGGCACTCGGGTGTCGGCAAATCGACCCTGGTCAACCGCCTCGTCCCCGATGCTGACCGAGCTACCGGGGAAGTCTCCGGCGTCGGCAAGGGAAAACACACGTCGACGCAATCGGTGGCCCTCCGCTTGCCCGGGCGCGCTGCGTTGTCTGAGAGCGCTTCGCTCGAGGACAACACTTCGCCCGAGACCTCGGACGACGAACCACCGCGGGACATCGCGCACGCCACGAACGGATCAAGCGACGCCGGGTGGATCATCGACACCCCGGGAATCCGCTCCTTCGGCCTGGCCCACGTCGATCCCGATACGGTCATTGCCGCGTTCGAGGACCTCGCCGAGCTCATCACCGAGTGCCCGCGAGGATGCACCCACATGGGGCCGCCCGCCGACCCCGAGTGCGCGCTCGATACCGCCACCGGGGCAACCGCCCGGCGCGTCCACGCGATTCGCTCCGTCTTAGAAACCCTGCGATCCAATGACGAGTGGGACCTCAATCGGGATGACTCGTAGTCGCCGCCTCGCCGTCCTCAGTCTGTGCGTTGCCGGGGTCGCTGTACTCACTGGCATATCCGCAGCGCTTTTGACCATCCTTTTCCTGGCCGTCGAGAAACTCTCTTTCGGTGCCGACGAATCCACCGCTCCCATTCCTACCGACGCCACCTCCCCCGGCCGAGTTCTGACCGTGTACATCGCGTCAGGTGTCGTCGGAAGTATTGTGTGGTGGGCGCTACAACGCTGGGGGCGCCCGCAACCATCGGTGCCGCAGTCGCTTGACGGAAAACCATCCCCGGTCCCCGAGACCAGCGCAAATGTCGCCCTCCAGGTGGCGCAGGTGGGTACCGGCGCGTCCGTGGGCCGGGAAAATGCACCGCGCGTGGCTGGTGCATTATGGGCCGACCGCGTTGCCGCATGGGCACGCATGTCTCCCGAACTCCGGCGACTGCTTATTGCGTCGGCCGCGGGTGCGGGACTTGCCGCCGCCTATCACGTCCCCCTAGCTGGTATCGCATTCGCCATCGAGTTATGCGGGGTAGGAATCCGCCTTCACAAACTCGTCATCGTGAGCGCAACCTGCGTCATCGCGACCGTCATATCTGCACTCATTGAACCCACCGGCTTGCAATACAGCGCACCACACGTGACCTGTTCATGGACAACCCTGCTGTTCGCCATCGTCGTGGGCGTGATCATCGGCCCTTTGGGCAGCGCGTTCCGTCGCTTTGCTCGGTGGTGTCAACACTGGGCCACCCACGACGCCCGCGTCCTGTATCGCATGCCCATCGGGTTCGCCCTAGTCGGAGTCGCAGCAATGAGCCTCCCCGCTCTTGCCGGCAACGGAAAATACGCAGCGGTGTCAGCATTCGATGCCTCGATAGGGTGGAAAGCTCTTGCGCTGTTGTGTGCGCTCAACATCCTCGTCACGCTCATCAGCCTCGCCAGCGGAGCGTTCGGCGGTATCCTGACCCCGAGCTTCTCTATCGGCGTGATGGCGGGGGCATTAGCGGGCGTTGCTCTCGCAGCCACCATGGGCGCCGTCGGAAATGCGGTAAACACGACCACCGTCCTCACTGAAAATGTCCACGGGACACCGATCCTCGCGTGCGCGGTCCTGGGCGGGGCAGCCTTCCTCGCCACGGCGCAACGCGCTCCCCTCTTCGCCCTCCTCATCACCGTGGAATTCACGGGGCAAGGGCTCGCCAGCATTCCTGCCATCGCGCTGGCGGTGATCGTCGCAAGTCTGCCCCTGATCTACCCCACATTGAGTAAAAAATGTCGCGGGGCAGGCACCTTTTCTTTCTTGACACGCCAGTGAACCCTTAACCTATTTTCATGTGGTGGCGCAGGGTGGTGAACAACTGACAACAGAGAAACACGCGCGCCACCGACTCATCGTGCGAACACCCCCTCCGCACCCGCTTGCGGTCGTACTCCATCGCGTCGGCTGGCGATGATGACATTTCGCAATTCCCGCCCGTGCCCACCTCCAGCGTGTCACGGTCCTCCATCGGGCTCGTCGCCGTCTACGCCACCATCATCGGGATTATCGTGGGGGCGTTCATCGCCGGAGTGGCCCAACTGATCTTGTTCACCGAGCGGTTGGTGTACGGCTCCGACCATCAACACGAGATATCTCCCCTCGATTCGCTCGGCCCCACTATCAATCTGCTCATTCACCTCGTGGCCGTCGGATTCATCTCCGGGGTGGGGTGGGCCGTGTTGCACTGGCGATCCACCCGGCGCGTCTCTATCCCCCAGGCCATGCAGGGCACCACGATGCCCGTCGGCTCCACACTCTCCAGCTCATTGCTGCAGATCATCAGCGTATCTGCGGGCGTTCCCATCGGCCGCGAGCAGGCTCCCCGTCAGATCGGGGCCCTCATCGCCTCCGCGTTCTCGCGGCTGTGGGAAGTAGACCGACGGACCCTCCGCCTCCTCGTTGCCTCGGCCGCCGGGGCAGGCATGGCGGCGTCGTTCCACCTACCCCTGGCCGGCGCTTTGTTCACCATCGAACTGCTCCTAGTGTCCGCCTCCGTGCGAGCCGTCGTGACGACGATGACCTGCTCGGTGGTCGCGACGACGGTCTCGGGGCTCCTGGGCGCACCGCGAGTCACCTATAACGCGGCACAGTTGAACGAAAGCGCACTGACTTTGCTCTGCGCTGTTGTCGTCGGCTCGATAGCCGGCCTGGCCGGCGACTATTTCGCGCGTCTGGCTCATCGGGCATCCGCGCGGCCCGTGTCTGCGCGCTGGCAATGGCTGGCCACAACAGGCGTGATGGCCGTCGTCGGGGTTCTGTCCCTCTTTTTCCTGGGATCCAGCGGTAATGGTGCGTATTCCGCCAACCTGGCGCTCACCGCACGGGTGACACTCGGCGGGGCCATCGCGGTCTTCATCATCCGCCTGGCGGTGACCTGCGCAAGCTTCTGGGCGGGTGCCGTCGGAGGAATCCTGACGCCCTCCTTCGCCTTGGGCGCGTTACTCGGGTGCGTGTTGGGTTACGCGGGACAATGGATGTTCCCCAGCGTCGACCCGCGCGCGTGCGCATTGTTAGGCGCGGCCGCATTCCTCTCGACGACGATGGCCGCGCCGCTATTTGGGCTGGTCGCAGCCGTCGAGTTCACCAATCAGGGTGCTGACGGTTACCTCGCAATGTTCGTCGCTGTCATTGCTGCAGCACTCGCTGTCCGCGCGACACAGAAGGGCCAGAATTGGCTCTTCCGGCGCACTGTCACACCGAACAAGGCCGGCGTCGCTACTGCTCAGCATGGTCCGTTTGCCGACGATATGCGGTCGCAAAAGGCTGCACGGCCTTCACGAAGCACTCACACCACAGAGCCGGGGTGGCATCGGGTTGAAAAGGTGACGGAGGACGGCCCCCAAGACCAGGGCGAGCACTCTCCGTCGGCAAGTTCTACAAAAGCTGGACCACCATCGGCAACTCCTGAGGGTCGTACCACGCGAGATCGTGATCCTCGCAGTTAGCCAGGAGATGCTCCGCATCGTCGTCGCCCAGGTCGGCTTCATCAATGACGCGCAACGCCTGCGCGGTGTCCTCTTCAGCCTGTTTGACATCGATATGAATGGACGCCAGATCGTCGGCAGATAAAGTCGGTGGATCCAGCCGGACTGTTGATTCGCCCGCCGTCGGGTCCGGAGTCACTGTGGACTCCTCCACCTCAAAAGTGAGGATGACCCGGCGGTGAGGAAAGCGGTCCTCATCCCCAACCGATAACAAGCGCAACGAGGCCCGGCCTGCGTCTAAATACGCCTGGTAGCCCAGCTCTTCGTCGTCACCCGAAGTGAAGTACTCGCGCAATGCCGGGGTGACGGCAAAGGCTACACCGCTACGCACCGGCATAGATTTGTTCTCCGCCAGCTCCTGCAACGTACTGAACGTGGCCGGCACGTAAATCCGCATTGTTGCCAACCTAGAAGTCACCATCCAGACCGAACAAGCCGGTTACCTGCACAACCGTGCGATCAAACTGCTGGTAGAGCACTCCGACCATGCCGGATTCCACAGCCCCCTTGACATTTTCGATCGAATCATCCACCAGAACACAATCGTTCAGTGGGAGTTCGATGGCGTCGGCGGCTGCCTGGAATACTTCCTCCGACGGCTTATCCGCCCCAACTTCGCCGGACAGAACGACGGCGTCGACGGTGCCAGAGCGCTCCCACTCGCGGATGGGATCTGCTTGGGGTCCGCCGGGATCATTCGACAAAATAGCGGTGGCCACACCATTTGCTTTTGCTGCTTGGAGCAGGGCGCGCCACCGGTCCGCGTCCTCCTCGGACACGTCTAAAACGCCACAATAATCCACAATCAAACCTCTCATGTCGCACTATCGTAACCGAACTTCGGGTTCGATGCCCTGTCTCAGTGTGGGCGTGGCATATATAGCTGTGGCAGCGATGATCTGGCCTGGCGATGTGGCCGGGCACGGCTTATACGGTGCCGGAGGGAACCATGTGCGCATTTTTACGTCAAACCAGCTATGAGCACCGCAACCACCATGAACTCAGCAACGGAAGAAGCGATAGCAACCCGATCAAATGTCATAGTCCCTTCTCCCGCCCGACGTTTCACTGAACCGGACTGGCTAAAACCCATCCCCGGATTCACCTTGTTGCATCAGGTCACTAGTCACACGACTCTGGACAACGGCGACCACACCAGCGGGTACGCGGACACCACCGAATTCAGTAAAAATCCCCCGACACAACCTGCTCTACTCAGCCCGACGCCATCCGAAAAAGATTACTCATCGATTCCGATGGCACCCCCCACGGCCGTCATCCGAAGACTCGTCACCATCGCGCTAGAGACCGCGAGCGGCCACCGGCCACCATCCAAATTATCCCCCGACGATTTCGCCCCCGTTGTTCGGCAATCGCTCACGACGCTGTCCCGACTGAGCAGTAACCCCCACGCACCCATCGTGGCTGGGCGGCTCATCATGGTTCACTGCTCGACGAATGAGGCCGAAGGAGAACGCCCCCGCTTCGTTGAATTCTGCGGAACGTGGCAAGCACGACTCCCCCGGTCACACCAGCCAGGACGGGTGCGAATACTGGCTGGCAAAGCGGCGAAAACCCGGACGTCCTACCGAATAACGACGCTCCGGTTCATGTGACTACCGAGCGTGGCGTCCGCTCTTGCGCTGGGCCCGAGCAGCCGCGCGACGCTCACGGCGGTTCTTCGGCTGAGCCTCCGCATCGCCCTCGTTCACTGCCGACGCTGAACCGGTCTCATCCGGCCCAGAGTAGCTCATCTGCACTTCCTGGCGCTCACCCGCGAAGTCCGTCGCATCGACTTCACCGTCCCCATTAACGTCGGCATTTTGCTGCATCTTGTTGGCTTCGATCTGCTGGCGAACCATGAACAGCTGCCGGACGGCCTCTTCCTTAATGCCGTCCTCCATCTTGCGGAACATGTCGCCACCCTCGCGCTGGTACTCCACGAGGGGATCGCGCTGAGCCATCGCGCGCAAGCCAATACCTTCTTTGAGGTAATCCATCTCGTAGAGGTGTTCGCGCCACTTCTGGTCCACGACGTTCAACAGGGTGTAGCGCTCCAGGTTACGCATCTGCTCGTCGCCACCGATGGCCTCAACGACCTTCTCAAGGTCCTCGTACTGGGCCAACGCGTCATCAATTAATGCCCGACGCAGATCCTCGACAGGAAGCTCCCCGGCCGGACCGTATTCCGACGAATCGATGAGGGACTGCCAGCTCATCGTCGGCCCATAGAGGCTCTCCAGGGCGTTCCACAATGCACCCAGGTCCCAATCCTCGACGTACCCGTCGGCGGTCTCCGCATAGACGTACGCGGAAATGGTGTCGTCGATCATGGCGCGAACTTGGTCGCGCAAGTCTAGGCCCTCGAGAATCTGACGACGCTCTGCATAGATGACTTTACGCTGGGAGTTCATGACTTCGTCGTACTTCAAGACGTTCTTGCGCATCTCGAAGTTCTGACTTTCGACCTGCGTCTGCGCACTCTTGATGGCGTTGGTCACCATCTTCGCCTCAATCGGGACATCGTCCGGCACGTTGAGGCGGTTCATCATGGCTTCCATCGACGGCCCGACGAAGCGCGTCATCAGTTCGTCGCGCATCGACAGGTAGAACCGCGTTTCACCAGGGTCACCCTGACGTGCACAACGACCACGCAACTGGTTATCAATACGCCGGGACTCGTGACGCTCCGTGCCTAGCACGTAGAGGCCACCGGCTTCGCAGACCTCTTTCGCTTCCTTCTTCGAGGCGTCACGCACACGCGCGATCTCCTCATCCCATGCCTGCTCGTACTCTTCGGGGGTCTCCACCGGATCGAGCCCACGCTGACGCAGGTTAATATCCGCGATAATGTCCGGGTTACCACCGAGCACGATGTCCGTACCACGGCCAGCCATGTTCGTAGCGACGGTGACCGCGCCCAAGCGACCGGCCTGCGCCACAACTTGCGCTTCTTCCTCGTGGTGCTTCGCGTTCAGCACGCTGTGCCGCACACCCTTCGACTGCAGCAGATGCGACAAGTACTCGGAGCGCTCAACCGACGTCGTACCGACCAGCACCGGCTGGCCCTTCTGCACGCGCTCTTCGATGTCGTCGGCCACAGCGCGGAACTTCGCTTCCTGCGTCTTGTACACCAGGTCGCTCTTGTCGATACGCTGGTTCGGCCGGTTGGTCGGAATCTGGTTCACGTCGAGCTTGTAGATCTGGTGCAGCTCAGACGCCTCCGTCTCCGCGGTACCGGTCATGCCGGCCAGTTTGTCGTACAAGCGGAAGTAATTCTGCAGCGTAATCGTCGCCAAGGTCTGGTTTTCCGCCTGGATCTCTACGCCTTCTTTGGCCTCGATGGCCTGGTGCATGCCCTCGTTGTAGCGGCGACCTGACAACACACGGCCGGTGAACTCGTCGACAATAAGGACCTCGCCATTGCGGACAATGTAGTCCTTATCGCGAACAAAAAGCTCCTTCGCCTTAATTGCGTTGTTCAAATACCCAACTAATTGCGAATTCTGTGGTGCGTACAAGTTATCGATGCCCAGCTGATCCTCGACCAACTCGACACCTTCCTCACGAATGCCGACGGTCCGCTTACGCTCGTCCACTTCGTAGTGAATATCGCGACTCATCCGGGGCACAATCCGTGCGAAAGCCGTGTACCACTCCGACGTTCCCTCTGCGGGACCGGAAATAATCAGCGGGGTACGTGCTTCGTCGATAAGAATGGAGTCAACCTCATCGACAATGGCGTAATGGTGACCACGCTGCACTAGCTCATCCAAGGAGTGGGCCATATTGTCACGCAGGTAGTCGAAGCCGAACTCGTTGTTCGTGCCATAGGTAATGTCCGCATTGTAGGCCTGGCGGCGTTCCTCCGGGGTCATGCCGGAAAGAATGACATCAACTTTAAGACCTAAGAAACGGTGAACACGGCCCATCCACTCCGAGTCACGTTTGGCCAAATAGTCATTCACCGTCACGACGTGCGCGCCTTTACCCTCCAGGGCATTGAGGTATGCGGGAAGCACGCAGGTCAAGGTCTTACCTTCACCGGTTTTCATCTCGGCAACGGAACCGAAGTGTAAGGAGGCAGCGCCCATCACTTGCACGGGGAAGTGCTTTTGTCCCAAAACTCGCCATGACGCTTCACGAGCGGTGGCGAAGGCCTCCAAGAGCAGGTCGTTGACCGTTTCGCCATCCTTCAGGCGCTGTTTGAATTCATCGGTCTTCGCGGCCAATTCCGCGTCACTCAACGCTGCATAATCATCTTCAAGGGCGATGACGCGGTCTGAGATGTTTTTCAGCCTTTTGACGGCGCGTCCTTCGCCAACACGGAGGATCGAGGAGAGTCCAAGCACAGGGAATGGTCCTTTAACAACTGTCGATTAACGGATGGATAATGCTACCAGCGAGTGTATGCCCCACCAGGCGAGCATAGATAACACGGGCAGTCTACTCGGTTGGCAGTATACGGTGTTGACCACTAGCGGGTGAACCACGCCAATTTCTCTGGCGACTTATCCCGACGTATCGGCCACCTTAACTGTGGCCAGACATGAGAAAACCGGCCCCACGTGGGAGCCGGATTCGTCAACAGGCGTTACTTGTCTGCGCCGGCAGATTCTGCCGCAGCCTCTTCCTCAGAGCCGAGGGTAATCAGACCGTAGTCAAAAGCGTGACGACGGTACACAACCGACGGCTTGTTGTTTTCCTTATTCACGAACAGGAAGAAGTCGTGCCCAACCAATTCCATCTCGCTGAGTGCTTCGTCGACACTAATCGGTGTCGACGGGTGAGTCTTGCGACGAACAATCTTGCCCGGCTCGAAGTCCGCTGCGTAGGGATCAACGTCGTACTTGCCAGGCTGCTCTGTCTTCTGCTCATCCTTGGCGTCTTGCACCAGTTGGGCCGTCGCCTCGCCCACGGAGATCGGTGTGCGGTGGCCGGAACGGCTAATCTGCCGGCGCACTTTCACCTTCCGGAGGCTACGTTCCATGCGGCCAATTGCGCTTTCCAATGCCGCATAGAAGCTATCTTCCTTTGCTTCCGCCCGAGCGATATGACCTTTGCCAGACGCCGTGATCTGAATGCGATCAGCACGGTCAGCGCGGCGCGGGTTAGGTTCATGCAGCAGCTCGACGTGGAAGGAGGTCAACGTAGGATCCAGGCGTTCAATTTTGGCCAATTTCGCGTTAACCCTATCGGCGAAGTGATCGGGAATGTCAACGTTACGGCCAGTGAGGTGTACCTGGGCTTGTGGTGTGACAGCCTCATCTTTCTCAGCAGGTGTGGTCACGAGCTCTACCTCCAACACTAGGGGCGCCAGTGTCGCACGGACTGAATCGCAATAGCCTTATAGGGCTTCTATCCAGCTCTTTTCCTGCGGCACTGTGTATGGCGCCGGTTCCACGGCAACCCAATGGTTGCCTTCAAGGACACTTTCAAGACTACCTGGACGAGCTCAGGTTCGGGGGTGGGGGTACCCACAATCACGGCCTTGGGGAGCACTAAACGGACATTATCAAGGGGGTTTAGTGGGCTACGCGCTACACAACGCTACCCCCGTCACCGGATGCCACCCGTGCGCGCGAAGGACGAGGACCGATTCCGCGCATGTCGATCCGGTTGTGACCACATCATCGACGAGGATCACCTGTGGAGAGTGAGCGCCGGTCTGCCCCATGTTTGCCCGCGTATTCCTGGTGTACCGGTCCCACTCGCGCTTATCGACGGCGACTGCGCCGGAAAGGTTTTCCCTCCGCGCGGCGGCGGAGAGCCCTACTTGGTCTCGCTTAGTTCCTCTGCTTCGCAACACAGGGGCGACGGTGATATCGCCGCATATTCCCTGGGCTGTGTCCTGGCACCATCGCGTCACGAGGTCGCCTCCGCGTTGGCGCGACGCACGACGGGTCGTCGGTGCAGGAACAAGCACCCACGGCACCACGTGAGGATCGGGCAGGTACCCGTTAGCCCACAGCCACCGGAATGTGCCCACCATCAGCGCACCACACACGTCACGGGCATCGCGTCGGCCGCGTTCCTTCGCGCCCAAGAGCACCTGGCGGTGCACGCCTCCGTACGACCCGCTCACCACGATGGGGATACCGGGGTCCAGGCGTGGCGTCGTGAAGAAGGGAGGATCCTGCTGGCACAGGCGCTCGCACCGAATGCACAGCCCCGACGGTTCTCCCGGCACCGTGGGGTGCCCGCATCCCGGACAATCCGCGGGAAGGAGGAGGTCCATTGTTGCGCGAGCGGCCGAGCCAATCGTCCACCGCACTGGCATCATCCCCCCGTCGCATAGTGCCTGCGTTGTGCCGCGTTGTACCCGATCGCCTTACCTAGAGACGATCGGCTGCGCGCGAATGCCTTGCAGTCCCGGCACTTCACGCCAGTTCTGCGTCGCCGTATCCGACGAATTGTTCCGTTCCAGTTGCAGCACCGACCGCGAATCGGTGATGTAGAGCTCGTTGCGCGTGGACGCCACGGCCGACACCGGGGCCTGCACGTTATTCGAGGTCAACCTGGTTGCATCGGAGCCGTCGGGTTGAACACTCCATATCGGCGCGTCCTGCGACTGCGTGCCAATTAAGAGCGAACCATCTGGTTGCCAATCTAAGCTCGTCGCGGTGTCGCCCACAAAAACCTCACCCAGCTCGCGAGGAGACATGATGCGGCTCTTACCGCCCTCACCCGGCGCGATGATCGCCGTGAACACGCGGCCGCCGATGATCATGGCCGCCCGAACGCCGTCGTTGGCCACGCGGAATTCACTGATTTTGTGGTCGTTATTCTCGTCGTCGCCGTCGTCGTCGCTGCGGAGTTGGGCTCGGAGAGCGTCGTTATCGACGATGTATTCATTCTTGACGCTCCCGGACCCGGATTTGCTGTCCGTCCCGGTTTGGTATTCGACGCGGTGGATTTCTTTGCCATCGGCGACGGTCCAGGCCACTGTGCCGTCTTCTGACCACGACGGTCGGGTGAGCGTTCGACCGCGCACAATGGGTTGCGCCGCCCCATCGGCTTCCTCCAGGCTATTCCGGGTGTCGGCGTCGGTATCCATCACGTGCCCGATGCGCAAAACACTACTGCCGCTGCCTGACTGGCCACGTCCTTCGTCATCATCCGCGGTGTTGTCGCGTTCCACGACTGCTGCTAGACCACCATTCGGCGTAATTCCGGCAGAGAGGATCTTGCCGTCACGCCCGAATGGGCCACGATCACCAGTGGCGCCCGAAGCCGAGATCGTCTCGAGACTTCCGTCCGCAATGGCGTGAAGGGTGTTCATCTCCGGCGGTTCGGGGTTGAGGTCTGAAACGTCGGACGCGCTCAGCGACTTGTGCGCCTGGTCGAGCAGGGGCGCTCCGTCCGCCATGAGGGTGAACGGTCCGCGCACATCGGCGTGAATGAGCGTCCACACTACTTGCCCGGCGATCTTTTGGCGATCGTCGCTACTGACTTGCGACAGCCCCTTGATATCGACGGTAGACCCGCCGACTTTGTCGCTCTTCGCGGTGATCGACGTTCCCGTAGGTAGAGCGGTGCCAATGCCGGGCGCAAGTTCCTGGCGTGGCCCACTGGCAAGGAGTGACATGAGGCTCGACTCAATCGTGTCCTGCTGGGAATAGATCCACCGTCGGTCGGATACCAAGTATCGCCCGGTGTGGTCCAAGAAGTACACCGAGTAGGCCCGATAGGTCTGTTCGAAGTCGACGCTCTGCAGGATGATGCCCTCAGGTACCGACGAGATCCTCCATTCCCCGTTCACCTTCTTTAGTTTGAATTGTGAACGGTAGGAGCCGCTCCGTGGGGTGAACGTTCCCCCATCGCCCAGGACGCCAATTGTGGAGCCCGACACATCGAATGTCGCTTCATCATCCAACGGTTGACCCGACGAATTAATGTTGAGCTGCTGGACGATGAACGCGTCATTGCCGTCTTTCCATGCATCTGACGACTTGCTGGTCAGGAACGCGCGAGCAGCCTTGTGACTGTGCGAAGGGTGAGCTGAGGCGGAGAAAAAGCCGCGGAGCACTTCGTCGGGGGCGTCGCCCTTTTGGGGCCCGGGAACAGTTGTCCCCGACTCCCCCGGCGCGTAGGAATGGATAGCTTTCGGATCACTATGGCTGGGCAAGGTGGCACACCCTGACAATGACGAGGCTACCCCGAGGCAGAGTGCAGTGCTGACGGCGACCACACGGCCGCGTCGCGACGAGGGCCACGGTTTGTTCATCATTGGTCCTCCTCAGCATCGGTGTGAGCGATTTCGGTATGGGGGTCAGCATTGCCGGGCGTATCAACGGGCAGCGATCCAGATGGTTCGGGATCGAAGTCGTCCATTTCGGCGGCCGCGCGGAGTTCTTCTTCGCTGATTTCCTCTAACTCCGTACCGTAATAATCATCCTCAGCAGGATAATCATTCCCACGGCCGTCGGCACCTGCACTATCGACGGCTTTCTCGCTGGTGGCAGCACTATTTTCGACGTCATGACCGGTGGCTGAGTCGGCAGCGGATCCGGAGTGTACCGTCGGCCACTCTTCACTCGGGGCGATTTCGCCTGAGGTTACTTCATCGGGGGTTGCCGGCGGTTGCGCCGATTCGGCTGATAGTGCGCTCTCAGTTGCCGACGCGCCGACTTCACTCGACTGATCTACATCCGAGCTTTCTGCTTGAGCGTTCTGTGTGGATCCGCTCAAAGAAGGTTCCGCCGACGGGCCAAATAACGCCTGTTGGCCATCCGATGACACTCCGCGTTCATCGGCCACACCAGAGTCGCCCGTACCAGAACCAAACGCGCTAGCATCACTCAACTTGCCACCAACGTAAGCATCGCCGCCAGCATGAACATCATCACCAGCTGGAACGTCACCGGCACTAACCTCGTCGCCGTCGGTTGGTTCAGTGACAGCGTGGTCCACAGCGCCATACGTCTTCACAACCAGCTCCGGATAGGACGTTAATGCTGCGTCGGCCTTCTCCCCCACCGCGAGGTCCAAGGCAGCGTCATTCGCCGTCACGGGGACGTCGGGATCGATCGGAAGTGTCAGTCGGAAACAAGAGCCGACCTTAATCTCACCGATCGCGTCGAGCTTGCCGCCATGCAACGCAGCGTTCTCGCGGGCAATGGCCAGGCCCAGCCCAGTGCCCCCACGGTGGCGCACACGGGAGGGATCAGCGCGCCAAAAGCGGTTGAACACAAGGTCTTCTTCACCCGCTTTCAGCCCGACACCGTGGTCCGACACGATGATCGACACCGCCCGATCATTGCGTCGAACAGCGATATCGACGGGCTTGCCTTCAGCATGGTCCAGCGCGTTCTCAATGAGGTTGCGGAAAATGCGTTGGACCCGTCGAGTATCAATGGGCATAAACAGCGGCTCGCTGGGCACATGGAAACGCACAAGCACGTTGAGTTTCTTCGCCAATTGGACGTTCAACAGCCACGCATCATGCAACGCACCCAGCAAATCGACCTGCTCAAGCGACAACTCCTCAACGCCGGAATCGTGGCGGGAAATATCCAAAAGGTCACTGAGTAGCCCCTCGAAACGCCCCAATTCTTTATTCATCAACGACGACGCACGACGCATCACGGGGTCAAGGTTGTCGGCGTTGTCTTCGATGATGTCCGCCGCCATCCGAACCGTCGTCAAGGGTGATCTCAGCTCGTGAGACACATCCGACGTGAACTGTTTTTGCAGGTCACCATACTCTTCGAGCTGCTTAATCTGCTTCGATAACGAGTCTGCCATGGAGTTAAAACTCGTGGCCAGGCGCGCCATCTCGTCGCGACCATTCACCGCCATGCGCTCACTCAAGTGCCCTTGAGAAAACCTTTCAGCCGTGCGGCTGGCCGTGCGCACAGGGGTCGTGACCTGCTGCGCGAAGGTCCAGACGATGCCGACCAGCACAACAAGAAGAATGATCCCACCACTGGATATCAGCCCGCGCATCAGCGCCAAGGTGGATTCGTCGTTATCCATCGGCAAGATCAGATACAGCTCCAGGCCCTGCACATCAGAGGACACAGGCGAACCAATGATAAGGGCTTTATACCGACTGCCATCGGAGTGTCGCAGCGTATCGAACTGATACGCCACTTGATTGTCGTGAATAAAATTCCTGAGGCTTTTTGGGATCTGAGCGTTGTCAGGCGAAACGACGTCCTCACCATTGATATCGGGTGCGATCAGCACCGGCTCATAAGCCGAGTTGACCGGGCCTGATGACGAATCCGACGCGTCGGATCCACCACCGCGCTCGGTCAGGGCAGTCCTGGCCGCGTTGATACGAACCTGAATCGAGTTCGAGGTGTCCGACGCGTCGATCTGCTGCTCGACAGCACGCCGGGCCCTATCGATGCCATCTTGAGCGGCCTCCACTTTGGCTTGGGTAAGCCGAGTCGTCATAAAAGAAATAAGCGTGAAACCCAGGACGAATAGAACGATGGCTGACGCAATAAACATCCGCCCCACGGTTTTCACTTGGGCGGATGTCTGCCACTTGTCTACTATTCGGCGCCAAAAACGCCGTATGCTCAGTGGCCAGCGGCTGTGGCCATCTGAGTCGTTATCACGCAACGAAGGGCGGACAAGTGCACTAAGCCCCTCTTGATTCTTCGGATCAAAGAGGGGATGACGTAATCGTCCCGGCCGGGACTCTGGATTTCCGCTACTCACCGATCTTGTAACCCACTCCTCGGACGGCCTGGATCAGCTTCGGATTCTTGTGATCCTTCTCGACCTTGATCCGCAAGCGGTTGATATGAACATTCAACACACGGGTGTCCGTGGGCTGCTTGTATCCCCACACTTCCCGCAGCAGTTCCTCACGCGTGAGCACTTGCTTCGGCCGGCTAGCCAACTGGGTAAGCAGATCGAACTCGATAGGGGTAAGCGGAATTTCCTTCCCATCGCGCTTCACGATGTGCCCCGGAACGTCGATAACCAAATCGCCGACGTGGATGATGTCCCCCGTGGCCTGCTCACGACGCCGCAACTGCGCACGAACGCGCGCCACCAGTTCTTTCGGCTTAAACGGCTTATTGATGTAATCATCCGCGCCGGACTCCAAGCCCAAGACAACGTCGACAGTGTCGGTGCGAGCACTCAACATCACGATGGGCACCCCTGACGTCTTCCGAATAGCCCGGCACACGTCGACCCCGTTCATGCTCGGCAGCATGACGTCGAGCAAAATGAGATCAGGATCCTCGTTGGATGCGGCGGTCACGGCCTCTGCACCATCACCCACCACGACCGTATCGAACCCTTCACCTTGAAGGACGATCATGAGCATTTCCGCAATGGCCGGGTCATCGTCGACAACGAGGATTTTTGTCTTCATATTTCTATATTCTGGCATATGGCTGAGACACAGTCGCAGCAACTTATGATAGCTCCGGGTATTACCCTTCATCAGATCCTGATAAAAGGAGTGTACGGTGCGGTTTAGCATCAAAATGCGGGCGAGCGCGCGGGTCTCGTCATCTCCCAGCACCAGCGACGGTGCATCCGGTGATCACACTGAATCACGTGATCGTGCTGATCGGCATATTTCTGGCGCGGAGCGCATCGTGTCTGCGTCGGACATCATGCAGACAGTGACCGAATTAGAGCACCGAGCCTGGACGCACTCGAATGGGCAACCCGACGATGTTGTGGTCAGTGTCCACCGCGTCGATGAGGACGAAATCACACATATTCCCGCCCTCACCCGGGAGACGCGCCATACACACACTGTCGACGACGCCCACCGCACGAGCACGGAGATCCTTCGCGACGCGGGAATTCCGACCGCGGAGCACGCGCTTAAGGCGCTGACGCGTATCCGGGGGATGCGTGGCGCAATGCTCCTTGACGCCGATACCGGCGAGCGTCGGGATACGAAAGATATCCGCGGAGTTCGAGTGACGGCATTGGATAATGACATGGCGACGGGGGCCGACGCTGCCGAAGAAATGTCGTCCTCAGCGGCGACGAAGCCATATTACTGTGAGGCACTGACGCTCGCGTCGAAAGTCCAGTACCACCCCGCCGTGTGCGCGGAGCTGTGCATTTCTGACGACCCCGATTACACGACCGGATATGTGAGTACATCGGGGCGCTACGTGCGGATTGAGAACATCAAACCAATGGGCAGTCCCCAAGGCGGGCGCGTGTTCCTTGTCCGGGGAACTGACGACGAGATTGCTGACTGCATCAACTACCTGGAAAACACTGCAGTCATTGTGCACGGAATTCCGTGGCCACCACAGGACAATCACTCGGCACACCGCGATGAACCCGACGCATTCGGTGCTATTCCTGCAACCGACATCGCAACTGACCTCACGACGTTCGCCGAACAATCCCTCACCGCCTGGGAAAACAAGGGTTTGCGACGCTACCCGCTGGAGTTCTCGTCGGCACCTATGCCCCACACGACTGTGGCCGGGTCCGACACACTACTGTTCTCGTCCAGCAACTATTTGGGGCTCAGTGAACATCCCGATGTCATCGCAGCTGCAACTGAGGCTCTCAAACACTACGGTGCCGGAACTGGCGGTAGTCGTCTGACCACGGGAAACTTCACCATCCACACCAGTACGGAACGAACCCTGGCCGAGTTCACCGGGTACGACGACGCAGTGCTGTTCGGTACCGGGTATCAAGCAAACGGCGCTGTTCTGGCCACGCTGGCTACCGATATCCCCAAGACCCCCAGCACCGCCCCCGCGAACACTCCCGGAATGACCATTTTCTCCGACGAGCTCAACCACGCGAGCCTGATCGATGGCATCCGAATGGCGACCCGGGGAAACGCGGCGGTACGCATTTACCCGCACAAGGACATGGAGCACCTCGAGAACGCACTCGCCCAGTGCGCAAGCCCCCGGAAACTCATCGTGTCGGACGGCGTGTTTTCCATGAACGGCGACATTGCCCCGCTCCCCAGCATCATGCGGCTGGCACAGGCTCATGGTTCATGGGTTCTTATCGACGATGCGCATGGCACGGGAACGCTAGGTCGGACTGGTCGCGGCATCGTCGAGTACTGGAACGACGCTCGACGTCAGGATGCTGGCGCAGACAGCCCGCTCGGTGCAGGATTGCCGGATGACTCCGATTTGCGGCCGGATCTACTGGTCATCACCGCGTCCAAGGCCCTCGGATCGGAGGGTGCGGCTGTGTGCTGTTCCACCCCCGTGGCTGAGTTCTTGCGAAACCGGGCGCGCGGCTATGTGTTTTCCACGTCCTCAGCGCCAGCTTCAGTGGCGGCAACTCAAGCCGCGGTCACGACAATTCTTCGCGAGCCCGAACGCGTCCACCAACTGCAGGAAAACTCCCTCTATCTGCGCGATCAGCTGCGCGACCACGGTATCCCACTGGTCGATGGGACAAGCGACAGCACCCCCATCATCCCGATTTTTATTGGCGACGAGGCCGACGCCGTCCGCATTTCCCAAGGGCTATCCGAGCGTGGATTCCACGTCCCCGGGATTCGGTATCCCACGGTCGCTCGCGGGCAAGCGATTCTCCGCGTGACGACGATGGCAACTCACACGCGTGACGATCTTGACCATTTGGTCGACGCCCTATGCGACCTGATGCCTCACTCAGCGTGACGTTTTCATGGCGTTGAGCGCTGTCACGCATGTCGCAAGATGGCCTCGACAACCTCCGTGGCTTGCCGGGTGACTTCACCAGGCTCGACAACAACCCACGGAGACTGCCACTGATCGCGCGCTAACGCTTCATACGCTGCAGCCGTCCGCTGTTGCAGATCGCTATCCTTCTCAAACGCGTCGCGAGCGCGGGACGCATCCTCGCCCTCGCGGGCCACAGCTCGCTCAGAAGCCAAGCGCGGTGGCGTCGATAAGAAAACGTGGAGATCCGGAACCGGAATACCTAGGCGCTCGAACTCGAGCTCAGCAATCCACGACACAGTGGGATTATCCTGCGACGGCGATTGACCATCCCACCCCAACCGCGCTGCCGTATATGCAGCATTGGACGCAACAAAACGGTCGATGAGCACGAAATATCCGTCTTCCGACAGCTCCGCGATGTCATCGGCGATCTCCGCGCGATCAAGGGCGAACAGGGTGGCCATGCCGCACGCCGAATCGACGAGATCCCCCATCCCCCCATACAGCGCAGACCGGGCCAACTGCGCATGAACAGAGTCGTTATAGCGGGGAAAAGACACCAGCGCGACGGGCCTTTCCCTCTCCACCAACTCTTTTTCTATGGCCGTGACCAAGGTGTTCTTGCCCGCACCGTCGATGCCCTCACACGCAACAATCATGCACCGAGCCTACCGCGAGGCCCGGACATGATCGGCAGTGAGGGCGATGCAAGTTCCGGACGCAGAAGCGCAGCCCTACACCCGACCAAGAATGTCGAGCGCAGCAGTAGCCGCCTGCTCGGACGAATTATCAACCTCATCGAGGTGCACGGACGTCTCCGACTCCCCAATGACGTCGGTCACGGACCGCACCGAAATAAACGGCGTCTCGTGAAGAACCGCTGTCTGCGCAAGAGCTGAGGATTCCATATCGACGACGGACGCGTCCGGGAAAATCTCCCGAATCGCGGCAGCCTCGGGGATGCCGACGAAGCGATCCACGCTGACGAAACCCAGCGCTTTCGCACCGAACGCATCTGCGGCGGCCAGCAGGTCGCGGTCGCCCGGGTAGCCCGCGGTAAGACCGGGGACCTGACCGCGCTCATAGCCGAACGCTGTGAGGTCAAAGTCGCCCGGGACAACTTTCTCGCTCACCACGACGTCGCCGATCGAAGCACGACCGGGCACAACGCCCGCTGTGCCGATGGACATCACGCAACCGATCTCACCAGGTTGCGCCGGCTGGGTCGATGTGCAATCCGAATTTCCGTCACTCGTGGCTCCACCGTTACCAGTTCCGTCGCTCACAACGGATGGCCCTAAACACAGCCCAACAGTGGCGGCGTGCGCCGCGTTCACCAACCCGATACCGCTCAGAAGCAGCAGGATAGTCTTACCACCATGACGGCCGACAACGGCGTCGTGAATACCGGGAAACTGGACGCTACGTGCGTCGCCCAAACGTGCTTTGAGCGGCTCGAATTCCTCCGGCATCGCTGCAATAAGCAGGGCTACGGATGAATCAGATTCGCCATAGGTACGCCCCGGGCGTGGAACGTCGGACATGACCGATGGTTCGTCACCGCTCACGCGAAAACCTGATTCCACTCATCGCTGTGGGCATCAAAGTCCGCCAGCTCTTTCTTGGCGCCGTCGAGATCGTGATGCTCCGCCCAACCGCACGACTTAATTCCCGCGCCGGGCACGGAATCCCACTTCTCAATATCCGCAATGGCCTTCTTGACAGCGTCGGCAACTTCATCCCAGGTGGGACCGTCGGCAGTTGTGTCTACGGTCAGGTAAAAACCGGTCTGGCACCCCATCGGGCCAAAGTCGATGACTCCCTTTAAGTGGTCGCGGAGTGCCTCGGCCATGCTGTGCTCGATCGCGTGCATTGTTGACATCTCGATATGAGACTTGTTCGGCTGGCGGAACCGCAGGTCGTATTTGACGATCGTGTGGCCATCGGCGATCTCGTAATCGGATGCGCGCCGGATATAGGGCGCGGCTACCTTCGTGTGGTCTAGTTCAAAGCTTTCAACGTTCTTTGGCACAGTGTTCACTCCTAACATGGTGGGTAGATATCGAGTTGCCGTTGTGTTTCTGGACACCTTTCGAAGTGATTTTCATCACATTATAGATCATTTGGTGCCCCATTTATGGCTCTCTACCCACGCTGTAATCCAGGCTATCACTGCTTTGCCCTTACCTTCGTCGCCTGATGGGGCAATAACGTGGCCTCCCTTCGCTCCCCACATAAACCAGCACGTCCGTAGCTATTTTGTAACTCTTTTGTTATTCTCTTCGGCAGTTATTGATGCGAGTACCAATTCCCGCGGAAACAAGGGATGACGGCCGTCACTCAAGGGAGGCCACGGATTGACCAACAACAATCCAACCACGGGGAATAACTCCGAGTCCGAGCGACCAGACGACTCGGGACGCACAAATCCGTCATCGCAATCAATGCCGTCATCACGCTCTGCATCATCGGCATCATCTTCATCTGCCGACGGTTCCTCGCTGTCTGCTTCCAGTGACGCATCTCAAACGGTGTCGTCGGAACGCGTCGTATATAACGGCGCTCCGCCGTCACGCGGCCGCCTCCCCATTTACACGTTCGTCGGGACTGGCTTGGTCTTCGCATGCGCTATCGGAGTAGGCGTCTGGAAGCTCTCTTCACCCGAGACGGCCTCGTCGACTACCAAGCACCCCACTACCGTCGAGACAGAGTCGGCATCTTCAAACGACAGGGCTAACGACGTTGAAGCCGCTGGTTCACAGGGGTCGAACGGTGGTGGCTCGTCCAACTCTGGGCAGGGTAATAGGAACTCCGGGAACGCTCAGAACAATAGTTACAATCAGCTAGGTAACCAGTCCGGCAACCGGGCTAACAGCGGCGATAAGAGCAACCAAGGCTCAACCGGAAACGGCGCGGGCGGGAACAGCTCGCAGGGGAACAATTCGCAATCCAACGAGCAGCCGAACGCCAACGCTCCATGGGATGAGGATCCCATTTTGCCCCCTGGTACCAAGCGGGGTGAAACACATCTCGGTGCGCTCGGTGCCCCGCGCGACAACGGCAACACCGCGATGGGACAGCACAGTGGCACATCTGATGCCAGCGAGTCCACGGATGACTCGGATAACGCGCCGGGAATCGGGCTGTGGTTCACCAACACACCCGAAAGTCTGCAACGCGTCCTGAGCAGTAGTCAGCTGCACCAAGCTAGGGAAATTATCGACGATTCGGCCGCACAGGCACAGTCCGAAGCTGTCCCCATGCATCGAAACAAAGATGGGGTCTGGGTAGCCGACGACAAAGACCGACTACCCCACGAGACCAAAGGGACCCCCAATCCCTCGGAGCCGCACAGCGTTCATCCGTCTAAGGATGCGAAGCCCACCGACTCTGCGGATTCCCCCGGGTCATCGCAAGCGCCGACGCCATCTGCCCAGCCGTCACACGAACCCACACCGGCGGGTACCCAGAATGGCTCGAATTCTCGAGGTGGAGCTGCCGAACCGACGACGACCCACCCGAGTGCGGTACAAGCGCCATCTGGCCAGGGCAATCAGGGTGGAGTGCCGACGCAGGAGCGTACCGCGACCACCACTGGCACACCTGGGGCACCACAACAACAGTCTGCTGGCAATGCTGCCACGACGACTCGCGAGGCACCCACAGCCACCGTTCCACACACTACCGCCGGCACCGGGGCGAACAACGCCGACGACAGCTCTGGCGAGTAGCCGCGCCCACACGGCGCTTCTCGCGTCGCCACTTCTCACCGGCAGCCCGGCGAGTAGCCGCTCCGGCTAATCCGCGACCGTCGCGACGAAAACTTCAGCGAGCTCATCGCTGTTATTCATCACGAGAGTGCTCTCTGCATCGTCGGGAATCCACGCAGCCTTACTAGGCGTGAGATCCAGCGGCCCAAAACCATCACCGCGAATGTGGCCGTCTCCCTCGGCCTTTGAAGCGTCATCAACCGAGGGCTGCGAAACGTGAACGGTGCCGCGCGTACACAGGACAATCGCAGGCCCGACCAATGCCTCCGACAATGACTTCCCATCAGCGGCGACACTCGAGACCGCAACCGATTGACCCGGATTCAACTCCCAGCGTTGCAAGCGGAACTCCGGCGCCGGCGTCGGATAATAAACACCCTGCGCAGAGGACTGCGAATCGGCGGACTCACCTGAGCCCGAGGCCTCCGTCGTTAATTGATTCGGAGTAATCACGGGATCCGGCAAGGGATCGAACGAGAGCACGCGAACCAACTCCGGAACATCAATGTGCTTCGAGGTCAACCCGCCGCGCAGCACGTTGTCCGAGTTCGCCATGATCTCCACGCCCAACCCGTGGACGTACGCGTGCAGCTGGCCCGCATTGAGGTAAATCCCCTCCCCCGGTTCAAGACGAATGTGGTTGAGCAACAACGCGCACAGCACGCCCGGATCGGACGGGTAACGGTCGGCCAACTCGATCAGGTGATCGGCCACAATCGCGAACTCCGTCTTACCACTATCACGGTAGGCCCGAGCCCCCTCAACAACGGCAGCGATCAGTGTTTTGCGCTGGTCAGAGGGAAGAGTGATCCACGTCGTGACCAGGCTGCGCAACCCTTCAGAGGGAAGAATCCCGGAGATCAACACGCGGTAGCGCTCCAACTCCGGCACAGACAACGCGTCGAAAAGCTTGAGAGTCTGCTCAATCGGGCGGAAACCACACATCGCGTCGAACTGAGTGAGCGCCACGATCAGTTCGGGCTTGTGGTTGTCATCGCGATAATTTCGCTCCAGTGCATCACGCGCGATACCCAGAGTGTCCTCCCGCGCACACCCTTCTTCGGCCTGCTCTTTCGTCGGATGGGCTTGCAAACTCAATGGCTTATCCGCGGCCAGCAGCTTGAGCAAGAACGGCAAACGCCCCTCATATGCTCGGGACATGCCAGCACCCAGGGCACTGACGGAGTCCGACGCGATGAGAACATCCAGGGGTTCGCCGTCCACTGTTGCTGGGGCACCCGGGTGGGCACCAAACCACATTTCAGCCTCGGGGTGATCCGACGGCGTTGGCCGGCCAGCCATCTGCGCTATCGCTGTGCGCGACCCCCACGGATACGTACGAATTGCCCCAGTGAGCGGCTGAACCATCTAAACCTCCATTAAAAGTATCTATCGTGCAGCGTGACGTACTGGCCAAAACAATGTGCTGGCCACAAAACTCATGCGGACAAGCTACCTACACCGTCATCACTCCTGAGCGACAACATAGGCAGCAGCGGCCGCGCACCGCGCAGCCAACACACAGATGTACGCGACCGCGGAATGAAGATCCGACGCCGTCAGATCCACCACCGTCACCGGCCGCGCATCAAAATACCTCTCGAGTCTACTGAGCTCCTGCTCGGAAGGATATGCCCGCGACACCCCCGCATCAGGCTCATCATTTCTCCCCCGTACCGAATATCCCCCCAAACTCGGCACTACCACGGCAGCCAGGGGCTGGACCGCGGGAGCATCCAAGAATGGATCATAAAAAATTGACTTATCGACGTCACTACTGGCGCTGCCCGACCCAGCTGCAACATCCCCCGACGAATCGATGGCCGTATCCATCGACGTCCCCCGATGGAGATCCGAGTAGAACCGAGCTAACTCAGCTGTATCGGCGGTAGCAGCGACAATCCCATGATGAAGCAGCCGCATCGCCGCGAACGAAGCAACATGCCGGGTCACCCCATCGC
This sequence comes from Corynebacterium pseudokroppenstedtii, assembly GCF_019754945.1. Lineage (GTDB taxonomy): Bacteria > Actinomycetota > Actinomycetes > Mycobacteriales > Mycobacteriaceae > Corynebacterium > Corynebacterium pseudokroppenstedtii. The sequence goes on along the minus strand of NZ_JAEUWU010000005.1, from coordinate 220,584 downwards.
CGGAAATGACCACCCGATGATCCTTCATACGCAAGCCCAGCTGACGCGCAGGATTCACGGACTCATCGCGCTCGGGACCACTAGCCTCCATCTCACGATCGACGGCATCGGCCGCATAATCCAACACACCTCGAATCGGCAGTTGGCCGACAAGACCACACCCGCCCGTCACCGTGGCCACATACCGCCCCCACGATTCTTCCGTGACACCCGGAATGTCCGGGACAACGAGGCCATACCCTTCGCCCGCCTCCGCAACAGGTCCCGACGTCGGTGCAGCCACCATAACCATCGCACCGACCTGCCGGCACCGCACCACAGCTTCCTCCGCTTCACGGTCCGCAGGATCCGGCGTCAGGACAATCACGCAATCCATGGCTCCCACGTACCGCGGCAGACGGTCCACCACCACGATGGGGACCGACGGGTCCGGGATGAGCGCGACCGCGGCACGGGCAGCGTGAACTGCGGTATCCGAACACGCCACAATCACAACGCCGCGAGCAACGTCGGGAATACTTTTCGCGAAAGAACGGAGATCCTCGGAGGAATCGTCGGTCGTGTCGTCGGCAATCCCGAAAAAGTCGGAGCGCAGACTTTCTGTGCTGGGGCCGTCGGGCGTGCTCTCGATCGTCGGGCGATCAAGGACTGACATCACGTCAGATAGTGATCGGGCGACGGCGCGGATGCGCGCGCCTTCTTGAGCTACCGTTACAAGCGTTTCGCGGGGGTACACAACGGCCTATTCTAGGCGCGAATAACCGCTAAAACGTCCGAAGTGAGGGCATCGACGGCCTCACGGGTCTTGGCCTCTGCGTTCAACCTGAGGAGCGGTTCCGTGTTCGAGGCACGCACGTTGAACCACTCGCCATCCCCGAGCTCAACAGTGAGGCCGTCGAGTTCATCCATGCTCTCGGCGCGGTCGGCGTACGCTGCACGCACGGCCTCGACGCGCTCTTGCTGAGCCTCAGCGGAATCCAAACGCGAGTTGATCTCACCGGAGGCTTCGTACCGCGAGTAGTGGTCCATCAATTCCGACAGGGGCTTGTCCTGCGAGCCCAGCGCGGCGAGCACGTGAAGGGCCGCCAACATTCCGGAGTCGGCGTTGAAGAATTCGGTGAAGTAATAGTGAGCGGAGTGCTCGCCACCGAAAATGGCGCCGGTCTCTGCCATCGTCGCCTTGATGAAGGAATGGCCGACGCGGGTGCGCACTGGTTTCCCACCGTTCTCCGTGATCATTTCGGGGACAGTGTGGGAGGTGATCAAGTTGTGGATGATGGTCGCGCCCGGCTTCTGGCTCAGGTAGCGCTCGGCGATGAGCGCGCAGATCGCGGACGGCGTGACAGGGTTGCCTTTTTCGTCGACGACGAAGCACCGATCCGCGTCGCCATCGAAGGCCAGTCCGATGTCGGCCTTCTGGTCAACCACGAATTTCTGGAGGTCCACAAGGTTCTTCGGCTCCAGAGGGTTGGCCACGTGGTTCGGGAATGTTCCGTCGAGCTCGAAATACAGAGGGCGAATATCCAGAGGAAGGCCACCCAGAACGGCGGGGACGGTGTACCCACCCATTCCGTTGCCGGCATCCACCGCGACAACGAGAGGACGCGAGGAAGTCAGGTCGACGAGGCTATTGAGGAACTTCGCGTAGCCGGGCAACACATCTTTGTCCGTCGATTCACCCCGGTCGCCGTCATACGCCGGCACACCGCGCACGAGGTCATCCTTGATCTCAGCCAAGCCGGTTTGCTCCCCCACCGGCCGAGCTCCCGCGCGACACATCTTGATGCCGTTGTACTGGGACGGGTTGTGGGAGGCCGTGAACATCGCCCCCGCGCACTTCATGCTCCCCGAGGCGTAGTACAGCTCGTCGGTGGAGCACAGATGGACTTTGACGACGTCGAGCCCCTGGTCCATGACTCCCTCGGCGAAAGCATCGGACAGCGATGGTGAGCTTTCCCGCATATCGTGCCCGACGGCGACTGTGGATTCCCCCTCCGACCGGAGCAGACGAGCAAACGCGGCGCCGACCTCTTTCACAAAAGCTTCATCGATGTGCTCCCCGACGACCCCCCGGACGTCGTAAGCCTTGATAACGGAGTCAACAAATGAGCGATCGCGCGCAGGCACGGGAATCCTTTCGTCTGAATAATGTTCGCAGTTATCTTACACGGGCTTGACTTATCGATGTCACCTATCGCCATCCGGATCCGGGTCTGGAACGGCGTGGAGATGGCCGCGCTTACGCCCCGGAATGTTATGCAGCGACGGGTGCCGGACCTCCGACGAGTCCTGTGTCCGCGACCACCCCTGGGCGGGCTCGTGTGGTTCGGAGTGGTTCGACGCTCCCCGTCGCATTGTCTTTGCCGACGGTTCCTGCTCGGTCCCGGCGCGGTGGGATTCAGCCCGGTTATGGGGTGCGACGTGCGACGCGTGGTGGTTGTCCGGCCTGCGGTGACGGCCCGTTTGCCCCGTCGTGATGACGGATCTCCCATAGGAGGACTCCACGGTGGGTTCTTCCCCGCGGCCACGCCACAGGCGACGACGCCGCTCACGCTCCTTCGCTGCTTGAAGGAGAGGGGATTCGATCTCCCACTCGGCGTCATCGTCGGAGTCGGTACCGGGGTCGTTGTTATAGGCGGCGGCTGCGTGGCTGTCGGCACTGTGACGGTCGGCTGACTGTCTCATGCTCGACGGTTCAGTCGAGAATGCTCGCTTCTCGTTGTGATGGCGTGTGGCCTCACCGCGGTGTCCGTTTAAGCGCGAGATAGTGTCTTGAATATCAGCAACTGCGCCCTGGGTTGCGTCAGCATGACGAGCGCCAGAGCCGGCACCAAACCGAGCACCGGGACCAGCAACAGAACCGGCGTCGACACGGTGGTCGCCACCCTGAGGATCATTGACGCTATCTAAGAGCGCTGTCATATCGTCAACATCATCAACGTCGGGCTCGTCGCGAATAACTGTCCACCCCTCGGGCGGGCGGAACTGCGCGGAATGGCGCGCACACAAATCCCAACTGTGAGGATTGTCGTCTGAGGAGAGGGGGCCGACGATGACTGTTTCCTCCGCGTGCGAATACACCAAGGTCGCAGCTGCGGGTCGGCCGCAACCGGGGCGGCAGCACAGTCGCTTCTTATTCACGCGCTTTTCGTTCACGTCGCATTAGTCTAGCTGCCCATGTCCTCAACGCCGACGGCGTGGATGATTCATCCTGCCGGCGGAGCCCATTAGGGTTGGTGGCATGGATTATTCCCGCCGAGCTGAGCGCCACGGTCGTGGCATACGTGGGCCGATCTTGCCCCCCGAAGTTCCGCGGTGGACCAGCCGCCCGGCAGAATTCGACCAAGCCGTTTTAGACGCCTACGCCCCGATCCACGAGCAATGGTCCGAAGAGTTAGAACACCTGGACATCGCGCTAGACACTGTGCCACGCATGCGCTCCCGCCAATTGACGACGGTGTGGCCCGACGAAGTTGTGGCCGACGGTGCAGTCCCTCTGGGCCGGCTGATACCTGCCGGTGTCGACGATGATGGCCGTCCGACGCGCCCCCGGATTGTTGTTTTCCGACGCCCCATTGAAATGCGCACACAAAATATGACCGAGCGCTCGGAATTGCTCCACTACATTATCGGGAAGCTGGTGGCCACGTATTTGAACGTCGAGCCACGCATGATCGATCCAGATCTGGAATGAGCCGGCTGCTTTAGCCGATCTGCCTCTTCAGACGACGACGCTCACGTTCGGATAACCCACCCCAAATACCGAAGCGTTCATCGTGCTCGAGGGCATATTCAAGGCACTCGTCACGAACCGCGCAGGCTTTACAAATACGTTTTGCCTCGCGGGTTGAACCACCCTTTTCAGGAAAGAAAGCCTCAGGGTCTGTTTCTGCGCAGAGAGCTTGTTCTTGCCACTCTTGCTCCACAGAATCGAAAAGGATATCAAAGTCCTCGGCAAGGTCGGACGAGTAGGAGACGTCGCCAGGCTGGTCCGGCTGTGTAACTTCCTCTCCCATGAGCGCATGGAGGGTAGCGCGAGGGAAGTGCGCGGATGAATCAGCCATGCCTCTCCTTTTTGGTCAAACGACGTGGTCGCGCCGGGGTGGATGGCTACTGGCACGCGTCGCGGTATCCACATCAAGGGTCATTCATGCGGTCAACGGGCCGACAAGCTAGCACTACATCTTGTGGGGTCTTATGTTGTGCAGGCCGGCACGCTTCTCGCGCACTTTCCGCCCGATATGCGCCATTCGCCCTGATAGAGAGTCAGATTCGCCTGGAAAAACCAGGCATTACCACTCTCGGAAGGACAAACCAAGCACATTTTCCGTGTCGGCGGAAAGTCTTTCTACAGGACGATTACACACGTGTAATTCGAATACGTCAAGCCCCGTCACCTGCGTAAACACGCCACATAAACCCCTTTAGTCACATCTGTCACACAGGTTACATAGGGACGCTGACCCTTTTTCGGAGAAAACACGACATACCCTCATACTTAACCTGCAGACCACTAGATGTTGTGGTCTACCGACCTCGCATGATTAATATACGTTTCCTTACCAATTTTTCATCAATGGGTGGGATAGATCCTTCCCGCGGAGGCTAAACGTCGGTAGAAAACCTAATTCCGCTATCGGGGATATTCACCCCGGGCCACACGCGGACACCATCGATCAGTTCACACCGCGCACCGACCACGGCCCCCTCGCCGATCACCGCGTCGCGAAGAACAGCACGGGCGCCAATCCGGGCCCCGGCGGCAACGATGCAGCGCTCCAAGGTTGCGCCCGCCTCCACTTCGACACCGTCGAAAAGGACCGTCGTATCTAAGCGGGAGCCGCCGCCGACTTCACAGCCACGGCCCACGTAGGTGCCGCCGAGCAAGAGCGCACCTCCGCCGATCTGCGCCGACGAGTCCACCAGGGCTTCCCCGGTCTTCCCCACCAAAATCGGCGAATACGCAATGCCCCGCACCAGGTCCGAGCTACCACGGACGAAATCAGCCGGCGTACCCATATCACGCCAGTAGGCCTGGTCAACGTGGCCATACACGCGTAGACCGTCGTCAAGGAGTTTCGGGAACACCTCCCGCTCAACAGACACCACACGGTTCTCTGGGATACGGCCAATAATCTCGCGCTTAAAGACGTAGCAACCGGCGTTGATCTGGTCCGTCGGCGGATCCATCGTCTTCTCTAAGAACGCCGTCACCCGGCCATCCTCATTCGTCGGAACGCAACCAAAAGCACGCGGATCGGGAACGCGCACCAGGTGCATGGTGACATCCGCATCCTTCGTCGCGTGGGTCCCTAACACCGCGCGAAGGTCCGTGCCGCCCAACACGTCGCCATTAAAAACGAGGGCGTTATCGTGGCGGAGCGATGGCAGCACGTTACGGATACCGCCGCCCGTACCCAGGGCCTCTTCCTCCACGACATACTCGATCTCGAGGCCTAGGTCCGAGCCGTCACCAAAGTGTTCCTGGAACACTTCTGCTTTGAACGACGTTCCCAGCACGACGTGGGTCATTCCGGCTGCTTTAATCCGGCCCAGCAAATGCTGGAGGAAAGGCACCCCCGCCGTCGGCATCATTGGCTTTGGTACAGAATTCGTCAGAGGACGCAGGCGCGTTCCTTTACCGCCCACCAGAATGACGGCATCCGTGTTCTCCGCGAGATGCGCACCGACTTCTAGCTGCTGTTGATCTGCAGAATCCTGTGCCCATCCTTGGGCACCCCTGAAATCAACGACCATTTTTCATGCCTTTCTAGACGTGCGTGACTCCAAGCCGGGTCAACGGCCTGTGTCACCGCTATCAATGGACGCGCGAAAAGTGGCCGACGCGCGTGCGTACAACGATTCGCGATTAAACTACCACTCCCCTAGGACAAAACTGTGCTCCCGCGCCTAGGGGCGACGACGTGCCCCGCACTTCCGTCGAGTCCCCCCTCATTTATAAAGCTTTAACTCTGATGCCCTTTGGTATGACTATCCAGCCCAGCCAAGGCGACAGAAATCCCCGTTCGCGCTTTCAATCCGCACCACAGCGCGACACGCAATGGCAACCACCGAAGTCCAGGATGCCGATCCGCCTGGAACCGATAGGCGCTGTCATGATGGGCTGGAAGCATCGTTGATTTGTGCTTATTCGCGGAATGGCCCTGCGCGTGAGTCACCGTCGCCTCTGGGGTGAAGATGTTTTGCCACCCGGCGTGGGTCATGCGATCGCCCAGGTCCACATCTTCCATATACATGAAGTACCGCTCGTCGAATCCGCCGATGGATTCAAACGCATCCCACCGCACGAGCAAGCAGGAACCAGACACCCATCCTGCTTCGCGTTCGCGGTCAAGGTCAGCGCCACGTCGGTACTTCTTTGACCAGGGGTTATCCTTCCAGATCGGGCCCAGTAGCGCGTGCCCGATACCACTAATAACTTCCGGTACTTCTCGCGCGGACGGATACACACTGCCGTCGGGCTCCACAATTTTCGGCCCCACTGCTCCGGCCCGTGGGTGGCGATGCGCAGCCTCAATCATGCGGTCAATCGAGCCCGGCGAGAACTCCACATCGGGGTTAGCAATCACAAAGAATTCGCTGTCTACCGCGTTGTCGTGGCCCCGCCGTCGGGCCAACAGACGAGCCGCAATGTTCACCGCGGTTCCGTACCCCACATTTCCGCCCGTGCGGAGTAGCTCCACATTGGGCGCCACAGCCGCTTCCGGAGCGCCGTCGGTCGACCCATTATCAGCCATCACGACGACGAACTCCCGGCTGGTCGCGTCGGCAAGAGAATCGAGGAAACGACGGAGGTGATCCCCTGGCGAATAGGTCACGGTCACGATGGCTAGCGGAGCCCGATCCCCCTTGAGCTGGTGTTCTGCTGGTGACTCTGCCTGTTTATCGCTCACAGGTTCCATACTGTACTCGATCCCGCGGTGAATCAGCACACACCGGTGACAGCACGATGTACACCATCCTCCCAGGCCGGCAGCGGTGTCAGACCCAGCGCGAGCCACGACGAATTGTCGAGAACAGACCAGTGAGGGCGCGCCGCCGCCGTCGGGTAATCCTCACTGGAAATCGGGATAACACGATCTGGGTCTGCTCCGACCTCTGCGAATACTCGACGCGCCACGTCCCACCACGTGCACGCGCCCGCTCCTGTGCAATGCACGACACTCCCGGGGGCAAGGATCGCGGGAAAGTTGATCGTCGCGGACGACGCGCCCGAGAGCTCCCACAGGCCGCGGGCAAGGTCGAAAACGTTGGTGGGGCTTCCCCACTGATCATTAACGACGCGGACGTGAGGGCTATCGTCGCCACGGGACTGCTGCTCCAGGCGCATCATGGTGGAGACAAAGTCGTGGTGGTCGGGCAAGGCTGAGCCGGAGTAGACCCACGCGGTTCGGACGACGACGCAGGGGACGTCGGTGTTCTCAAACGCTGCCTGAACAGCGCGATCGCCGGCTAACTTGGTACGACCGTAGACCGACTGCGGGTGGGTGGGGGTGTCGACGCGCAGGGGTGCGTGCCCGCCGACGAAGGGCTCCGACGCGTCTGTCGGATTGGCTGGCTCGCCGCCCCCGTCCGACTCGACGGCGTCACTCTGGCCGTAGACATAATCCGTCGAGATGTGGATAAAAGGTATTTCTGCCTGGGCGGCCGCCTGCGCTAAATACGCAGCACCATCGGTGTTGACAGCACGTGCGGCGTCCTGATGAGCAGGGTCTTCGGCGCGGTCCACGGCGGTGTGGGCGGCGGCGTTAATAATCAAGTCGGGCTGTTCCGAATCCAGAACGTCATGAATGACGTCCTGCTGGGTGATGTCCAATTCCGCCCGCCCCAAACATGAGATGTGCCCGCTCCGTACCGGTGCCGGAGCAGTCATTGCTAACGCGGTTCCTAGTTGGCCTCGCCCTCCGGCGATGAGGATATTCACAGTCTTTACTCTCCTTGTGCCTGTGTACACGGGGCCGGGTCGCACCACCGTCGTTCGCTACCCATATGTACTCCCATGTGTGCTCCGTCATAACGGTCATGACGTTCGACATGCCAAACGGTTATCGCGTCTCGCATAAACTACAGCGTAAGCTGTATATTCTCGAAAAGCTTCACGGTCATGCCGCCTTAATGTGTAGGCATAGCTATCGACCAAAGGAAATTTTTTGTATGGGTAGGACTGACGATTCTCGAGGCCAGGGCCCGAAGGGGCACTACTGGCGCGGTGACGACTCACATGGACGCTCGTCGCACGAACGCAGCGGCGACGCATCACGGCGGGGTTCCTATCGCCATGAGTCGCCATCCGGAGCCGGGGCCAACGACGCCACCAGCGAACAGTCTGGCGCCGGGCGTCGCGGCTACAACGGATCTACCCGCTATTCCGCCTCACGTCACACCCCTGATGACCACTCTGGTCACGAGAACCTGCGCGACCGCACCCCTCGCGAGCGCGGCAATCACCGCCACCGGTCCACCGACGCGTACCGACGCAGGAGCACCTACGCGGAATCCTCCCGCCCATCGCGCGAGAGAAACCGTCCCGCGAATCGCGCCGCCGGAGCCCGCGTCATTCAGGCACCGCCGAACGCACGCCCCAGCCACAAACAGGTCGGCTCGCGGGCGGTCAAGTCGCTTTTAGTGGTCATGGCGTTGGTCTGCGTCATACTGCCCGCCGTCGGCTATAAAGCAATCGGCGGGTTGGGCAATGAGATGGCCTCCGCCGGGAACCTCAAGCTGGGCGAAAAGGGCAAAGCGAAGGACGGTGCCACCGACATTCTCCTCGTCGGCGCGGATTCACGCACCGATGCCAAGGGCAACCCCCTCACGGAGGAAGAGGCGAAAATGCTCCGCGCCGGGGATGACGTCGCAACCCTGAATACCGACACGATCGTACTGATCCGCGTGCCCAATGATGGGTCGTCGGCAACGGCCATTTCCATTCCCCGCGATTCCTATATTCATACGAAAGACTTGGGGAACACGAAGATCAATGCGGTGTTCGGATCGACCAAGTTTGAGAAGGAGAAGGAGCTCCAGGAAGAGGGGAAGGATAAGGACGACATAGATAAGGAGTCCACTGAAGCTGGGCGTTCTGCGCTGATCGATGCCGTGGCGAACCTCACGGGGATTACGGTCGATCACTACGCTGAGATCGGGCTTCTGGGGTTTGTGCTGCTCACCAACGCTGTCGGTGGAGTGGAGGTCTGTCTGAACAACGACGTTGACGACGACTTCTCCGGGGCGCACTTCAAGAAGGGCAAGCAGACTCTCGACGGAGCGGACGCTCTGTCCTTCGTCCGCCAGCGCCACGGCCTTCCTCGTGGCGACCTTGACCGCATCGCGCGCCAGCAGGCGTTCATGGCGTCGTTGGCTCACAAGATTCTCTCGACGGGCACGCTGACGAACACGTCGAAAATCTCGAAACTCTCTGAGGCCGTTGAGCGGTCGGTGGTGTTGGACAACGACTGGGATGTCATGAGCTTTGCGACACAGATGCAGGACGTTGCCGGCGGACATGTGTCCTTCCAAACCATCCCGACGACCAGCCTGGACGGAACGGGCGACAATGGCGAATCGATCGTTACCGTTGATCCCGACCAGGTGAAGGCGTTCGTCGCGGAGACCGTCGGCGAGGAGTCGCCGAAGAAGAGCGAGGATAAGCACAAGGATTCGAGCGAATCGCCGTCTGAAAGCTCAGCTGAGGAAGAACCGGTCGAACGGGACTTCATGGCCTCGCAATACACGGTGACGGTGACGAATGGTTCATCCGTCACGGGCCTGGCCAGCCGGGTCTCGAAGATCGCGACCAGCGAGGGCTACGCGGAAGGGACCACGGCGAACGATACGGAGGGCAGCCCGCAGACCAGCGTCGTAAAGGCTGCCGATCCCGATTCGCACCCCGCGAAGTTCCTGGCCCAGAAGCTGCATCTCAAGGTGGAGCAGGACTCGTCGCTCTCGGATAACGAGATCAACGTGTACCTGACTAATGACTACAACGGCCCGGGCAAGACCGAGGATTCTCTGCAGAAATATCTTGACGGCGAGGAATCCGACGACGCCAATAACGCAGATGCGAACGCTGGGGCTGGGAGTGCCGGCGATGCTGGTCCTGGTGAGAAGGGTGAGACCAATACTCAGCCTGGCGAGTCGCCGAAGTTTGATGCTGGTGACAGCCCCAAGTGCGTGAATTAACGGGTGTTTGGGGGTGCTAGGGCAACCGGCCCCCATGCCCCGGAAACAGCGAGCGACCTGAAAACAACGCAACCCTAGAAATGGAGCACCGATGGACCTGCTGAGAGCTGCGCTGAAGCACGACCCCAGTGCGCCACGCCTGACTGTCTACGTGGATTCCCCCAACCCGCGGAAATCGTCCCGCATGGAGTTCAGCACCATCACTCTGGATAATTGGGCCTCCAAGCTCGGAAATTATTTCCTCGACGAAGCCATGATGGAGCCCGGCGACTCGGTGGCCGTGACCATGCCGACCCGGTGGCAGACCGCCGCGATTATCCTCGGGGCAGTTCGAGCTGGCATCACACTTATCGACGACGAGAACGCTGCCGATGCAGAGACCAATGGTCTTGTTGCGTTTGTTGAATCTCTTTTTGCGCCGTCGGACGAGGACGCAAGTAGCGCGGAACCTTCAGAGGATGCCGGCCTTCGGACTGACAACCCCTTCTTGCGCTACACCGACAGCATGACGGCATATTCTGGCGCCCCGGTTTATCTCTGCACCGACGACCCCTTCGGACGCTCAGTCGAAGACACTGGGGTTGACCTGGACGAACTCGACGTCGAGGAACCGGTGGATCTTTTTGGCGAGGCCCGACTGTGCCCCGATGCGTTTATGGGCGACGACTCGGCAGCGGACGATCCTGACCACATCGTTCTCCACGACTGCAACGGAACGCTAACCGTCGGCGAGCTCTATGACGCTGGTCAGCGCTGGTACGAGGCGCAACTTCACGACAATGATGCGGCAGCGGACGACAGCGAGACCACACCTCAGCCACACCGTGCACTTCTGGGCGCGTGGCCAACCATCCGTGACTTCTTGATCGTCGCCGTCGGGACCTGGATGAATAATGGCTCACTCGTCATTTATTCCGATGAAACCAACCGGAATGACGGCCGGTACCGCGATATTGCGGAGACAGAAAAAGCAGCTACCAGTGATTATCCGCACTAAGGGTACAATCCGCGGGGAACTAACCGGCACAGGAACCAGAGACCAAACGTCACTGCATGACAAAAGCGGATGTCTCGTCGGCACCCGCTTCATCTAAAAATTAGCAAGCAGAATTTACTTGGAGTGGCACTTCGAGTGGCACTTGGTCAGGAAAGCCAGCTTCCCGCCGGTGCGGCCAACTTTCTGCAAGCCACTGCTCTTGGCTGATTCAATCTTGGCCTTACGCTCTGCACGTGCAGCCTTCTTCTCTGCCTTGCGTGCACGGCGGGATTCCTTCTTGGAAACTTCCTTGTGCTTCGTGCGCGGAGCAGCAGCGATGTTCAGCAAACCACCGACGATAGCGGTGTTCAGCGCGAAGCTCAGAGCCTGAGTGTTCTTCTTCTCTGGTTCATTTTCCTCCCAGAAGCGGTGGCCGGCGTAGGTCGTCGGCACGAGGGAGCCCACCAAGCCAAGTGCTGCAAGGCGCGGGAAAATGCCGAGGCCCAAGGCGGTTCCCAAGCCCATCATCGAAACACCATTTGCTTGAACAAGAAGGTTGGAGGAAACCGGGAGTTCCTTAATTCCCAGCTTGTCAGCGGCCTGCTCAACAACACCGGACAGCTGCTCGGAGTTGTCCAAGGCGTTCTTCCCGCCGACGATAAAAACAGGGGCGATGGCCGCGCGGCCAATGAAACGCAGAAGCTTAGACATAAATGTTCACCTCATGAGTCGGATTGGTTCAGTAATGATTCTGGTGAAGGTCAGTTGTCGATTGTAGGCGCATTCAGGACATTAATCACCATCCACGCGCCTGTAGTGTGGTTTTCGTCGCAAATGCAGCCACTCTGCACACACGCTCACGCTGCAGACGCCCACACGGTTAACGAAACAAATTTTTCGCGTAGTGCATTCCCACCGCGGCATATTCCCTCAACAAGCTATGGTTCTGCACACTGCGGGGATTCGTCGCTCCTACAACCTCAACATCGCACTCACGAAAGAGCCCGGCGCGACGCAACCGCTCCACAATCATGTCAATGCGTATGCAGTGGAAATCCGTGCTCACCACCACGAGCGATTCCGGTTCCCTCCCCAACCGCTCCGTCATTATCGCGTGAGCATGCCGGAGGTTTTCTTCCGTCGTCGTCGAGGTGTCCTCAACCACAATGTGTTGCGGCTGCATGCCTTGTTCGCGCGCGTACTCCGCCATCGCCTCCGCCTCGGGGCGCGGCTCATCATTTCCCCGCCCACCGCAGAGCACCAACACCGGTTCGTGCTCGGGCCCCTCATCGCGGGAGCTTTTCGGCGGATATGCGCGCTCTGTGTCACGCCAGACTGCTATTCCCTTGTCGACGCGATACGCCAGAACGCGGGACACCCGACCTTGAATCAGCCCAGCGCCGCAGACGATGATCCCGTCCGGAACGCCTGCATAACGATGACCAGGACTGTCATGCTGGCCCACATGACGCAACCGAAGCGTTGACCGATGACGCCGCACAGCCCGCACAAAACACACAAAGCCGGCACCTAGCGCTACGAACACCAGCGAATACCCGCCGGCAACAACCCTGACGAGTGGCTGCACATCCGTCGGCATCAGCGCAATCCATGCGGCCGGGATGACAGTGGACGTCCACCACGCTGTCGCCGTCACCGCAGCCAGGTGGATAGGCCCTCGGCCGTCGGGCGTGTGTAAGGCTCGGCCCATCTTCCGCGCTGTCCACGCCCCCACTGCCCCGGTCACGGCAAGCCCCGCGGGAAGTAAGCGCCACGTTCCCACGTCGATAAGAAAAGAGAGTGACCAACCGATCACCCCAGCTCCGGTCAGGGCAACAGCGGCTGCAGGGGTCCGCGCGGTCTTCTTCACTGGCAGCTCGCTTTCTGGCAGGTCACTCCGCGCCAGACATGAGCTTCTGGCGGAGCGCAAGGTCCTTCTTCAGGACACTAGTCTCCATATCTTCCTGGTACTTCACCATTTTCGTGATTAACGACGAATCCCCTGCCGACAAAATCCGCACGGCCAGGAGGCCCGCATTCTTGGCACCACCGACGCTGACCGTGGCGACGGGAACGCCGCTGGGCATCTGGACGATAGAGAGGAGGGAATCGATGCCTTCCAAATTATCCAGTGGACGGGGAACACCGATGACTGGGAGTGGCGTCGCTGCTGCCACCATGCCGGGCAAGTGCGCCGCCCCGCCGGCGCCGGCGATGATGCACGAGATGCCCCGCTTGTGGGCCTGACGTGCGTAATCAAGCATGCGCTGTGGGGTTCGGTGCGCTGAGACCACGCCGACCTCGAAGGGGATCCCGAACTCCTGAAGAATATCGGCGGCTGGTTTCATTGTTGGCCAGTCTGAGTCCGACCCCATGATGAGGCCTACTTTGGGGCCGCTGGGCTGCGAATCAGCGCTAGCTGTCTGTCCACTGTTGTCAGTCATGTCAATTGTCCTCTCTTGCCCGGAACTTTTGTTGCCTCGGTGCGCCAAACCTAATCGGCAGTCTCCGGCCATTGCCCGTGAACCAAGAAATAAGCCGCTTCCTGCGCTTTCTTCCGAACATCGTCAGGAGACACAGCATTCGACTGCTCGCCGGAGGAGCCAGCTGAGTCAGCAGAATCCGACACCAACGACGCCGAGATGTTCACATGCCCTATCTTCCGCCCAGGCCGGAACCCTTTGCCATAGAAATGGATTTTTGCCTCCGGGAAGCGCTTCCACACATGAACCATGCGCTCTGACCAGGCCATATCGGGATCCTCGTCACCGCCCAGCACATTGGCCATCACCGTGCAGTTAGCGGTCATCGCGGTGCTTCCGAGCGGCATATCCGCCACCGCCCGCATATGCTGCTCAAACTGGCTGGTCACACATCCATCTTGCGTCCAGTGGCCGGTGTTGTGCGGCCGCATCGCCAGCTCGTTAACCACCACGGCCGGATCGCCGTCCACATCCGTCGTCTCGAAAAGCTCGACGGCCATCACGCCAGTTACGCCGAGTTCCGTCGCAATGCGCGTGGCAATCCGCTGCGCTTCGTCGCGAAGAGAAGGCTCCAACCCCGGCGCGGGAGCAATAGCCAACCAACAAATTCCGTCTTTTTGCACCGATTCGACGACGGGCCACAGTGCGCTCTCGCCCGATGGCGTGCGCGCAATCATCGCGGAAAGTTCGCGGACCAGGTGGACTTTGCGCTCGGCCATCGCAGGCGTGCCGTCGTCGATGAGAGTAGCGACGAGGTCCGCACACTCGTCTTCGGATTCGGGGAACCAGACGCCATGCCCGTCGTACCCGCCACGGCACGCCTTGATGCATACTTCCCCGTCCATAACATGCCAGAACTGGCGCGCGTCATCGACCGACTCCATCGCCATGAAGGGAGGCACGGGTAGGCCCATCTCGCGGAGTTTCTTCCGCTGAGCCAGCTTGTCCTGGGCGTAGAGCAGCGCGTCGGGGCCTGGCTCCACATTCACCCCTTCGGCTTGCAATGTACGCAAATGCTCCGGGGGTACGTGCTCGTGATCGAAAGTGACAGCGGTCGCCCCCGATGCCACGCGATGCAAGTCGTCGAGATTCGTGTAATCACCAATGACCACGTCGGGAATGATCTGGGCAGCGGACGCGGAGGTATCTGAGGCGAGCAATCGCAAGGACTGCCCCAATTCCGCCGCGGCAGGCTGCATCATGCGAGCCAATTGCCCGTCGCCGACAACAGCGATAGTGGGCTGGCCTTCGATATGCGAATCCGACGCGACCCGATCTGCCTTGTCTACGGTATCTTCCGATCTAGCACTCACCCGGTTAAGTATAGGGGCCGCTACCAGCGGTGTCGCAGGCGTCTGGTGGTCACACGTTTTACTCTGCGTACTTTTGCCACATTGGGGACCATCAAGGGAGGCATGCGGTAGACGTCGAAAATAAGGGTTGATCGACGACGGTGCAGCCCGGTGACCTGGTCTAATGGGATATCGACAATGTCGTCCTTAGCGAACCTAGCGACGACGCGATAGTTTGTGACGACGAGGCGATTGCGCCACCACTTCATGACTGGGCGGGCGAAGAACCAGGCAACGGCGACGACCCACGCTATGAGGAGGAACTGGCGCAGTCCGCCGAAGCCACCATCGACAAAGGGGCCGGCGGCGCCATCGATCATTCCGATGATTCCCCACATAATTCCGCTGATGAGGATGGTCTCTAGGACTGGGAAAACGAGTGTGCCACGTTTGGAATGGACGTCAACGAGAACTCTTTCATCGTCCGCGATGCGGTATTCGGGGAAGCCGCCGTTGAAGGGCGGGAGTGGTTCCAACGAATCGTCGTCGAGGGGCTCGCCACTGTCATCTTGGCCCCACAGGCCGGAGCCTCCGTAACCTCTGCGGCCATCGCGTTCGTCGAGGTCATCCGTCGGTCGGTACGCATGGCTTCGGATGGCCACAGTGGGGCACCTCCCTTCTCAGCGTGAGTCCCTTCGCGACGTGTATTGGTCTTTGGTGTATGTAGCTCGCGACGGGATCCTCGACAAAACTACCAGTTTTACCAATTGTCACATGATTAACGTCAGTATCCCAGTGTTATCTGCTGCAACATCATAGTGGGCGACGGGACACGACCTCGTGGACACAGGCTCATGAGTAGCGCAGATGCGTGATATCGCCGGCCGCCACGGTGTGAATTTGTCCCCGAGCATCGCGAATGAGCAATTCGCCTGCGTCGCTAATATCCACTGCTGTGCCGGTCAGTTTTCCGCCATTGGGCAACCCGGCGCTAACCGACTCATTCAGGGTTGCGGACACCGCCTTGTAATCGTCGATAAACGACGACGCCGATCCCCCAGCATTTCTCCATTGCCGCTGCCTCTCGAGCAGCGAGCCCAGGACCGCGATGGTGACCTCTGTTCGATCGACATGCTTGCCTTCCAGGGCAAACGAGGTCGCATTATCAATGGGCAGTTCCGCCTTCGTGAGATCAATATTGAGCCCGAACCCGACGACGACTGTGGGATTATCAGACATACTGACCGCTTCGGCGAGGATTCCGCACATCTTGTCGCCCCGCACCAAAATGTCGTTCGGCCACTTCACACGGGCGTCGATCCCATAAGAGCGAACCGTATCGGCCACCGCCACCCCGGTCAGAAGTGGGAGCAACCCGAGTTTCGTCGGCGGCACTTCCGGACGGAGCAACACACTCAGCGTGACCTGACTGTGTCGCGGCGCGCTCCATGCTCGCCCCAAACGGCCACGTCCGGACACCTGTTCTTCAGCAATGAGAACGGAAAGGTCCGGCAACGTGCTGGCTGCGGCATGAAGATCAGTGTTGGTCGATCCCGTTGACTCAACGATCGCAATATCGTTCCACCCTTGCTCACGCAGAGCCTTCACCACGCGCTCGTGATCTAACGGTGGCCTTACCCCCGCATTTTCACTTTCATTATCATTTGGCGACGTGGTGTCGGTGCGGTTGACTTGCTCGCCGGAGCCCCCTTGCGAGCTCTCGGACCACTTGCCTGGGGGCACTTGCGCACCTTTCGCGAACGCATCACCTGCACCGGACCATTTTCCCGGCGGGACCTGCGCACCCTTCGCCGACGCATCGCCACCGTCGGACCACTTGCCCGGCGGCACCTGAGCACCCTTGGCAGAAGGATCTCCGCCGTTCTGCGCGTTCCGTCGCTCGTCGCCTGTGTCGTCGTTCTTGCCGTGCTTATCGTCGTGAGTCATGTTTCTTATTCTTCACCATAAGGATTGAGAAGCATAAGTATTGATGACGCAGTGAGGTCGCCCAGCAACCACAAAGAGCGCACACCGGCACATCATGCTCCTTTCCATCCCTTTCCCTCTTTATGGGGGGCTCATCCGGGGGAATTGCAGACGTTTCAGTCTGTTCCTGTTGGTATTTGGGCCTAGACTTAACCACATGACAGCCGCCACACTCACCGCAGATACAACCGCACAAGACATCCACACCACCGCCGGCAAGTTGGCCGATCTACGGTCGCGTCTCGCAGAGACCCAGATGCCTATGGGCCAAGCGTCCATCGAAAAGATTCACGACCGCGGCAAGCTTTCCGCCCGCGAGCGCATCGAATATCTCCTTGACGACGGTTCCTTCGTCGAAGTTGATTCCCTGGCCCGGCACCGGTCCACGAACTTCGGGCTCGACGCTAAACGCCCTCTCACCGACGGTGTTGTCACGGGCTACGGAACGATCGATGGCCGCAAGGTCTGCGTGTTCTCGCAAGACGTCGCCATCTTCGGTGGTGCACTCGGCGAAGTGTACGGCGAAAAAATCGTCAAGATCATGGACTTGGCCATTAAGACCGGGGTGCCGCTGATCGGCATCAACGAAGGTGCTGGTGCCCGTATTCAAGAGGGCGTCGTGTCCCTGGGCCTGTACTCCAAGATCTTCTTCCGCAACACGCGCGCATCGGGCGTTATCCCGCAGATCTCCCTGATTATGGGTGCGTGCGCAGGTGGTCACGTGTACTCGCCAGCGCTGACGGACTTCATCATCATGGTGGACAAAACCTCCAAGATGTTCATTACCGGCCCGGACGTCATCAAGACCGTGACCGGCGAGGAAATCACCCAGGAGGAACTCGGTGGTGCCTCAACCCACATGAGCTCCTCAGGTACATCCCACTACACCGCGGAAAACGACGAAGACGCCCTGGACTTCGTGCAGGAACTCATCACCTACCTGCCACAAAACAACCGGGCCGAAACACCGCGAGTCCCAGCCGATCCATTCGAGGGTTCCATCGAGGACAACATCACCGACGCGGACCGCGAACTCGACACGATCATCCCAGACTCCCCCAACCAGCCGTATGACATGAAAGATGTCATCACCCACATCTCCGACGATGAGGAGTTCCTGGAGATCCAGGAAGGCTACGCCGAAAACGTCATCATCGGTTTCGGCCGGGTCGAGGGACGTGCCGTCGGTTTCGTCGCCAATCAGCCCATGCAATACGCAGGATGTTTGGACATTAAGGCCTCTGAGAAGGCTGCGCGATTTGTTCGTACCTGCGACGCGTTCAATATTCCAATCATCGAGCTTGTCGACGTTCCAGGGTTCCTGCCCGGCACGAACCAGGAGTTCGACGGCATTATCCGTCGCGGTGCTAAGTTGCTGTACGCCTACGCCGAGGCCACCGTCCCGAAGATCACGGTGATCACGCGTAAGGGCTACGGCGGAGCGTACTGCGTCATGGGCTCCAAGGACATGGGCGCGGATATTTCGCTCGCATGGCCTACCGCTCAGATCGCCGTGATGGGTGCTGCCGGTGCCGTCGGCTTCGTCTACCGCAAGGAGCTGAAGAAAGCGGCTAAAGAGGGCAAGGACGTTGCTGCTCTGCAGAAGTCGTATGAGCAGGAGTACGAAGACACCCTGGTCAACCCCTATGTTGCAGCAGAGCGTGGCTTCGTCGACGCCGTCATTCCGCCGAGCGAAACTCGCGGCCAGATCATCGAAGGCTTGCGTCTGCTGGACCGCAAGGTGGAAAACGTCCCAGCAAAGAAGCACGGAAACATTCCGCTGTAACCAACGTGGCCGAGGGGCGACCACCTTCCCTGCCCCTCCGTCGTTAGTAACCGTTATTAACGACGGCTATTAACGACGACGGCCTCCACGGGAGTAACAGCGAGAAATGGAGTTTACATGTCTGACGGCTCACACGCGGACGACACCACACCCAGCGCTGGGGACACGGGCGCACCCGGTGACGGAACAGCGACTGAGAAGAAGCCTGTTTTCCTTAAAGTGATCAAGGGAAATCCCACCGCGCCACAAGTGGCAGCCCTGACGGCTCTGTTCGCAGGTATGTCAGCTAACGCGAGCGACGATGGCGAACCCGAGACACCGAACAACTGGGGACGCTTCGACGAGAAGTTCACGAACACACACACGTCGAATGCAGGGAACTTCCCGAACCTGAGGTTCTACTAAGCCCGCTGATCTCATGGTTCGGCGTGTTTTACTCGTGTTTTAATGGGACCATGATCATTCTGGCGTCCTCATCTCCCTCGCGGTTATCCGTCCTCCGCTCTGCTGGCGTCGAGCCGGCCATCGAACCGCCCGAGGTCGACGAGGACGCCATTTTGCGCACTGTGCGCGACAAATCCCCTGAAGATCAAGTCTGCGCCCTCGCCCACGCGAAAGCCACGGCTATTGCGTCGCGGCATCTCACATCGGTCCACCCGGGAGGCGAAAATCCCACCCCACGTGTGGTTATTGGTGCGGATTCGATGCTCTATCTCGATGGTGAACTCCAAGGCAAACCCCACACCGTCGAGGAAACGATCCGGCGCTGGACTAACCAGCGCGGGAAAACCGCGCGACTCATTACCGGGCATTGCATTATCAACCTGGACACCACGGTGACGGACGAGGACACCTTCCTCCGTGCCGTCTCCACCACAGTGCATTATGCACAGGCTTCCGACGCCGATATCCGCGCGTACGCGAATTCCGGGGAGCCCTTGAACTGCGCTGGAGCGTTCACACTCGAGGCTATGGGCGGGTGGTTCATCGACCGCATCGAAGGGGATCCCTCCTCCGTCATTGGCCTCTCACTCCCCCTTGTGCGGGAGGCGCTATACAGCTTCGGCTACGAGGTTTCTGAATTCTGGAACCGCTCCGAACACGCGAATTAAACCCACCGTCACTGTGAATCACACCCGGCGACGACGTCGACTCGTCGGGTGAGAAATATCAAATAAAACCTTATTGACACCCCAGCCCACCTGCCCTATATTTATTAATTGCTTTAATTTTTCATAATGTAGTTAGGGCTAACACATGTGGACGCGGTCACGCAGAGGCATACATGCGGATCCACGAACCCTCGCGCTCTACGTGATTGTCTGCAACCTCGTCGTGATGGGTAGCTCATCGTTACCGCTCATCGCCCTGACCCTCATCATCATCGGAGTATTTCTCGCTGCCACCACTCCACTCGCCTTCTCTGCGGGGTGGGCACTTTTCATCGTCGTCTGGGCTGGCTGTTTCTACATCCTCCCCCACCTATGGCACTCACCGGTCTCCGTGTTCCTCACCTTCATCGCGTACTGGATGTTCCGATTCGCAGGGATCGTCGGTGCGACAGTTGCCGCTGTATACGCCATCCGGATCGACGAGATTGGCGCGGTTCTCACTCGGATGCACGCTCCACGTGTTCTTTTCGTTCCCATCATGGTCATCGTCCGGTTCTTCCCCATGGCCGTCGCCGAAATCCAGGCAATCCGTCAGGCCTTAGCACTACGAAAGCTCAACACAATAGGCCCTCTCCGCACTGTCGAATATGTCATTATCCCCTTGCTTGCGGCAGGTGCCCGTCTAGCCGACGAACTCTCTGCAGCGTCCATCATCAAAGGACTCGGATCAGGCCCACGAACCACGATTAGCCACCTCCGGTTTTCCTCCACTGACCTCTGCATACTCATCGCGCTCGGCGTGGTGATGACTTTCCGAGGCTACGAAATGGCGAAAGACTGGGGGTTGATCACATGACGGCCTCCCCCAGTGCCCCGATCACGCTCAGTAACATCAGCTATAAGTACCCCTCTGATCTTTCGCCTGCCTACGGGCTATCGGATATCACGCTGAACCTTGCGCCTGGGTCGGTGACGCTCATCGTCGGCGCATCCGGTTGCGGGAAGTCCACTCTTCTCCGAACGATGAATGGCTTGGTCCCACACTTCTATGGCGGGGACTTCGACGGCGAGGTATTCGCCGGTTGCGACGTAGCCACGACTCAGCTGCATGACATTGGGCGCTATTCATCATCTATTTTCCAGAACCCCCGCACACAGTTCTTCACTTCTCACGTGAACACCGAGCTTGCGTTTTGCCTCGAGAACTATGGCGTGTCGCCGGC
This sequence comes from Corynebacterium pseudokroppenstedtii, assembly GCF_019754945.1. Classification (GTDB taxonomy): domain Bacteria; phylum Actinomycetota; class Actinomycetes; order Mycobacteriales; family Mycobacteriaceae; genus Corynebacterium; species Corynebacterium pseudokroppenstedtii. The sequence goes on along the minus strand of NZ_JAEUWU010000005.1, from coordinate 199,526 downwards.
GGTGATTGAGGACAAGATCGCCCAAGCCACCCGGCACACCCACATCACGCAGTTCCTCGGCCGGCGCATCGATTCGCTCTCCGGCGGCGAGCTCCAACGCGTCGCGTGCGCATGTGCCCTGGTCGCCGGAGTTGATCTGTACTTCTTCGACGAACCCACCTCGAACCTCTCACCCGAGGCCATCACAGATTTCCGCGAGATTATAAGCGACCTCAAACGCGCCGGGAAGACACTCGTCATTGCCGAGCATCGCCTCCACCTGTTCCGCGATCTTGTTGACGACGTCTACCGCATGGATCATGGCCGCGTCGTCGAACACATGACGGGCGCAGAGCTCTTTTCCCTCGACCGCGAGGAACGCACCGCACGCGGGCTGCGCGCACTGTCTTTTACCGACGCCCACGTTCCTCCGCCTCCGCCGTCGGACAATGGCTTAGTTCTACGGAACCTCCAGTTTTCCTACACACGGGACCACCCGGTGTTGTCCTACCCGCTGCTGTCTTTCCCGTCGGGAAAAATAACGGCCATCACCGGGCACAACGGAGTAGGAAAATCGACCTTGGCCCGCGCCATCTGTGGCCTCAACAAGGCGCAGGGTTCATTCGAATACGAGGGCCGTCCGCTGCCCCGTCGTCGTCGACGACAACACTGTGCCTTCGTCTTGCAAGACGTTCGGCGTCAGTTATTCAGCGACACCGTGACCGGGGAAATCACCCTCGGGTGCTCCACCGATACCGACACGGATCATCTACTCGGGGAACTCGGCCTCACCGACGTCGCCGACCGTCACCCCCTGTCCTTATCTGGCGGCCAGGCCCAGCGATTAGCAATCGCGACAGCCATCGCCGCCGACAAAAGAATTGTCATTTTCGACGAACCCACGTCAGGCGTCGACGCCCACCACCTACGTGGAATTGCCTCACTGCTCCGGCAGCTCGCGATCGACGGGCGAGTGGTCATCGTCATTACCCACGACTCAGAACTGATCGGCCTCTGTGCAGATCACGAATTACACCTGGAAGGATGCTCATGAAGATTTCGCTTTCCACACGCGATCTCATCAACATCGCTATCTTTGCCGTCATTGACTTCGTCTTCTTCTACATCTGCGGAATGGTCGGTTTTATTGGGCCAGCCTTCATGTTCGTTGGGTGGGCGGTAGGAATCATCGGCGGCGGGGTCATCATCGCTTTGCTGGTGTCCCGCGTTCCCAAGCTCGGCGCGTTAACACTTACCGGGTTCATCATCGGCTTAGGCATGGCACCGGGACACACCATATGGATCATCCCGGTTGGCCTCGTCATCTGGTTTATTGCCGATCTCATTGCCACAGAAGGCGGCCGTGCCACCCGTGTTCGCCCCACTAATTTCATCGTCGCCTATGCAGTGACACAGATCTGGATGATTGTTCCCCTTCTGCCCATGGTCTTTAACAGTGACAGCTACTACGAGCAGGTGAGTGAACAAATGGGCGATTCCTACGCGAACGATATGCAGGCACTGTTCTCTGTGCCGGTCCTCGTGGGGTGGGGAATCACTGTTGTCATCCTCGGCATTATCGGAGGGTGGTTCGGTGTCCGCATGAGCCGTAAGCATTTCGAGCGGGCCGGCCTCGCGCGGTAATCCGTCACCAAGGAGAAAACAATGACTTCAGTTACCGCTGACTCATCCACACCATCACCGTCGTCACAATCAGCATCGACGGCTGCCGCCGAGAGTTACTCAAACAAAAGAAAAGCCAGCCAAGCCGCACTCAAACAGCTCATCAAGCCAGTTCAGAGCCGGCTGCTGGTGTGCAGGATCCTGGCTTTCGCATCGTGCATCGTCGCCGTCGCCCCCTATGTCGCACTCACCCACATCGGTGATCATCTTCTTAACGACGGTAGCCACGACGACATCAAACGCAACGCCATCATTCTTGTCTACGCCTTCCTGACGCAGGCGTTCTTGTACACGCTTGCGCTGGCTATTTCGCACTTCGCAGATTTGCGGTTGCGCGACACGATCCAGAGCAAGATGGTAAAGACCCTTGCGCGGGCGCCCCTGTCGTGGTTCAGCGACACCTCGACCGGCAAAGTGCGCAAAGCAATTAACGACGACGTCAAACAAGTGCATACGCTCATCGCCCACGCCCCCGTGGAACAAACTGCGGCGGTCGCCGGGCCACTGGTTCTCCTGGCGTACGCATTCATCGTCGACTGGAGGCTCGGTCTCCTCTCCATCGCCACGTTCCCCATTTACGGCGCGCTACAAGCACTCACCATGAGAAACATGGGCACCAAAACCGCCGAAATGGACGACAAACTGGGCGATATTTCCTCCGCAGCGGTCGAACTGACCGAGGGCATCTACGTCGTCAAGAATTTCGGACGAACCGGAGAGACGCACGCCCGCTTTACCCAGGCATGTAAAGACTTTGCCTCCTTCTATTGGGAATGGTGTGGGCCACTCATCCGCGCCTCGGCCCTATCACTTTCGTTCATCTCGGTCTCGACACTCATGGCCATCAACGTGGGATTTGGGCTGCTGATGGCCAGCGCGGGATGGGTCACGGTCCCCGAGGTTCTCACCTGTTCCCTCATCGCGCTGATCCTCCCGCGGACGATTGAGGTTCTGGGATCGACGGCGTGGGCGTATCAGCAAGCAGGCAACGCAGCGCTACGCCTCAAGGGAGTGCTGGATACCGAACAAATTCCTTATCCCGAGGAGCGCAATCCCGAGGAGGACAAAGCTCCAGCCAGCGCTGGTGACCAGGACATCGTCTTCTCGCACGTTTCCTTTGCCTACTCCACTGCCGACGGCAAAGTCGACGCCCTGCGCGATATCAACCTCCGACTTCGCCCCAACACGGTGACAGCCCTCGTCGGCCCGTCGGGGTCCGGGAAATCCACACTTGCAACAATGCTCGCCCGCTTCCGCGATCCCGATTCGGGAACGATCACCATCGGCGGCACACCGCTAACAGAGTTAAGCGAACGGGAGCTCTATTCCACAGTGTCCTTCGTCCTACAAAACCCCTACTTGCAGGACCTCCCGATCCGCGACATCATCTCGCTGCCCCGCCCCGACGCATCCGACGACGCAATACGCGAAGCCGCACGTCAGGCCAACATTCTCGACGACATCGAAGCGCTGCCCCACGGTTTTGATACCACCCTCGGCGGGCAAACAGACTTTTCCGGCGGTCAGAAGCAGCGGCTAGCGATCGCCCGCGCTCTCCTTGCCGACGCCCCCGTCCTCGTCCTCGACGAAGCCACCACCGCCACCGACCCGGATTGTGAGGCGGACATCCAACGCGCACTCGCCCAGCTTGCACGTGGTCGGACGGTCCTCGCGATCGGGCACCACGCCGAATCCGTCGCCGGTGCTGACCATATTTGTGTCATGGAGCACGGCCGCATCGTCGCCCAAGGCACCGCCGATGAGCTGGCCGAGCAGCCCTTCTGGAAGCATCTCACACAAGGAGTCGCACAATGAGCTCTGAATCTCAATCCACCCTTGCGTGGGCACGTAACCTGCTCCTTATTAAGGACTTCCGGCACATCCTCACCGCCGAAGGCTATAAGAGGTTCACCCGCAGCCTGTGGTTTGCCGTGGTCCTCGGCATTATCGAAGGCGTGGGCATCTTCGCGGTGATCCCCGCCATCACCGCCTACAGCAATGGCGATACCTCCATGGGGCTCACATGGCCGCAATGGATCCTGGTTCTCATTGTTCTCGCCATCGCCGGGGCCATCATGACCTACGCCCAGCAAACAACCGGGTATATGGCGGCCATGGATCTGCTGCGCAATTGCACTGTTAACGTCGGCAATAAAGTAGCTCGGCTCCCCCTGGGGTGGTTCGACCGCACGATGTCCTCGCGGTTATCCATCCTCCTCACCCAATCACTCATGCAGATTGGTGAGGGTGCGGCGCACTTCCTCGGGCCACTGGTTCGTGGTTTAACCACCATGATCGTGATGACCGTCCTGGCCTGGTTCTGGGCATGGCAACTTGGGCTCGTCTTCTTGATCGCCATTCCGGTCATACTTTTATTAACGACGGGAACCCGCGCGCTGAAACGTGCCGGCGAACGGATGACTATTCCGACGGAAATCGACTTCGCCAGCCGTGTGGTGGAATTTGCGCACACGCAGCCGTCACTGAGGGCCTCCGGGCGAGCACAGTCGTATGAACCGCTCGACCGCGCACGATCTGGCAACTACCGCAGCCATGCTAAAGACCTGTGGGTGAGCCTGGCGGGCAATGTGATCTCAGGGATCGGCGCACAAGCTATCACCGTGGCGCTCATTATCGTGGCCGTAGTGTTGGGCACAAGCGGCACGTTGACCCCCATTGCAACAGTGGCATTCATCGGTGTGTCGCTTCGATTCTCAAAAATCCTTGAGGAGATCGTCGGCAATACTCTGGCTATTGAAGTTGCACGTCAGCCTATTGGGCAGGTCGAAGAGATTATGTCCGCACCCGAATTGCCGACGCCTGCCAAACGTGTATCGCTCCCCGAACCGGGCACAGTGGCAATGAAGTCAGCAACGTTCGGGTACCACAGCGGCAACCCCGTCGTTCATGACGTGTCTTTTACTGCACCTCAACACGGTCTTACTGCGATCGTCGGCCCGTCGGGAAGCGGAAAGACAACGCTCTTCCGCCTCATAGCCCGCTTTTGGGATGTCGACTCGGGAAGCGTCAGCGTCGGCGGTGTCGATGTCAAGGAACAGCCCACTGAGCAGCTGATGGAACAGATTGCCATGGTGTTCCAGGATGTGTATCTCTACGACACCACCCTGTACGAGAACATCAAGGTCGGAAACGACGATGCCACCGACGATGACGTGTACCACGCTGGAGCCCTGGCCGGTGTTCATGAAATTGCTGAGCGGCTCCCCGGTGGGTGGCACTCCACCGTGGGTGAGGGCGGAAACCGCCTCTCTGGTGGCGAGCGTCAACGCGTTTCCATCGCGCGGGCTTTGCTCAAGCAGGCGCCCATCGTGTTGTTCGATGAGGCGACGTCGGCATTGGATCCCGACAATGAGGCGAACATCGAGCAGGCCATCAATGACCTCCGGGATCGCTCGACGGTGCTTGTTATTGCGCATAAGCTCAACACGATCCGCGATGCTGACAAGATCGTCGTGCTCGATGAGGATGGTAACGTTGTGCAGGTCGGCACCCACGATGAACTCATCGCATCGAGTGGAATGTACCAACACCTATGGAGTGCCCGCGAAGCAGCACAAGGATGGTCATTAATTTGAGTCCCGGGCCCGGTCGCAAACCCGTCTTCGATAAGGAACAGGCTGTACAAGCCGCGCTCGAGGAAGGCGTCGCTACTTTTAGTCTCCGGGGGGTTGCCGACAAACTCGGGATCAAGCCCCCGGCGCTGTACCGGATGTTTTCCTCCCGGGACGAACTCCAAGCAGCGGCGATGCAAAAGCTTGCCGAGCACATCAATGACCCGGCCGTGGCCACGACGTGGCAGGACGCGCTGAGGCTGTTTAGCTCACGATCATGGGACCTTTTTTCCCGTTATCCCGAGGCGCCCACGGTGATCATGACCAAACCCGAGGCCATTATCGGTGTTCTGCCTGGATTCAGAAGGCTCATTGATCGGCTGGTTCGCCTCAATATTCCCGGTGGGTTCCCGTCCGCGTCATTCGCCGTGGACTTTATTGGGGATATCACCATCACCACGTTTATTCAGATGCGGTCGTTCACAACAACCGACGACGCTGGAGAAACTCCGCTTGACCGGTACACCACATCGGCCGATGACAACGATGATGTCTTCGGTATGAAGGACATGCCGGGAACAGGTTTCCTGGACAGCAAAGTTGAATTCATCATTGCCGGTATTGAGCACGGAATCGGGCCGGGGAATAGCGAGCCTGAAGCTAGTTAGCCGACGGCGGTGGCCGCCGGCGCGCCGAAGGGCAGGCAATCCAGTCCCTAGCATTGTTATGTAGGCGCATTTAAACTGGGCCTATGAGTGAGCACCGTGATTTCCTAGCCCCCGCGCCCGTCGAACTACCCGCCGATCCCGCAAAAGCGCTGATTGACGAGGGAAAGAACCTCAACGACGTCGTCGTCGCCGTGCCCACAAGTTCACTCGCATGGGCAGAACTTGCCGAAGATGCACTGCGTTCTGTCGACGTGACTACTGCTCAGAGTTCCGACGATCATCGCCATGCGGCCGTTGCGGCCTACGCGTACGCGCGAACGGGTTATCACCGCGGCCTTGATGCCTTGCGCGCGAACGGCTGGAAAGGATGGGGCTCGGTGCCGTGGTCGCATGAGCCGAACCGCGGGGTTCTCCGAGCTATTGCTGCTCTTGCGCTCGCTGCCCGAGCTATTGGGGAAGATAACGAATACGACCGCTGCCGGAAACTCCTCGAGGACTCTGATCCGTCATGTGTCTCATCGTTGATAGATGATCAGCTCGGCGCAAAGTAGTCGGCACAGAATAGACGGCGCAGCGAGTAACGACATAAGGAGTGACAGCCGATGTCAGTTCTATTAGGTGTCTTGTTCTTTTTCGGGCTCCCGCTGATGGTGTGGTACGTCATCATCCGCGCGACCTACCGGATTGAAACTGCGAGTCGATCGGCTCGCCGACGTGGAGTGCCGGATAACCAAGCCGGAGTCCAGGCGGAAAACAACGAGGCAGGTACAGTCCCGAATGGCGTCCCCGCCACGCGTGAATTCACCATTTTCTTCTGGTCAATCGTGGCGTCCCTGGTCTCTGCCGGTGTGTGTTTAACCTGGTCACCGACAACCATGCCGACGTGGCCTCCCCCGACAAACACCGCGCCGTATCAAATCGTTGCCGTCATGGTTCTGATAGTGGGATCAGCGTCAGCACTGTCCTGCCTCACGCCACGCATCTACACGGGTGCATACACCGCCGCGGCGGGGATTTACGCCGGGTTCGCCATCCCGTTCATTTACCTCGCGCACCAGGATCCGACCGGCCAAAGTGGCATCGGCGTCGTCATTCTCGACATCTTTGGCAACATCGGCCTCGTCATTGTTCTGTCCATTTTCGGCGCCATCCGCGTGTGGTGGTTACGTCGCAAAGGTCGTCGTCAGGCTCGACGCACAGCAAAGCAGAACTAGCGCCACACTAAAGCCACACACCAATTACCCCCACCGATCACAGATCGATGGGGGCAGATTGTTATAACAACCGGGCTATAACAACCAGTCAGAGCTGTTAAGCGTTGGCTTCCTCAACACGGCGGATTGCTTCGTCGGCAACCATTTCCTGGATGCCCATGTCCAGCTCAGAGGTGAATCCCACGCACGAGCAGTTGATCTCGCCCAGCACGTAGGTGTCCTCGCCGTCCTCACCGTCGTCAAGCATGAAGTCAGCGGTCCAGATCAGCGGCACGTTGCCGTCGCCACCCAACTTGTCGGCAATAACAGGGCGGACAGCGGCGAATTCGTCGATTAGGTCCTGCCACTCTTCCGGCTTGTCGTAGGTGTATTGCGCGCCAGAGAACAGGGTGGCCGAGAAGTTTTCCCCACCGGCGGCTGGCTTCTTGTGAACGACGAAAACGGGCTTGTCGCCGACGAGGAGGATGCGGATTTCACCCTCCACGATGCGGGGCATGAAGCGCATGTCCACGAGCATGCCGTTATCGCCGACGATGTACTGGTCACAGAAGTCCATGAACTCGCCGAGCTTCTTGTGCTCGGTGTGGTTATCGACGGCTTCCGTGCAGACCAGCATGGTGTCGAGCGGAAGAGCGGTGCCCGGCTCAACGGAGTCGGCTAGTTCCTTGTCTTCGATGCGAACACGCCAGATGCCCGAACCCGTGGATCCGCGGTTCTGCTTGAGCACGCGCTCGCCGTACGAGAGGGACTTCGGGAAGGTCTCGTGGAAGCTCTCGACGTCGTAGTACGCTGCCGTGTCCGAGGGCACGAGCGACGTGTCGTTGAGCTTCACCAGCGCATCTTTCGCGCCGTAGTCCATCATCTTTTCAGGGCTCGACATGCCGACGAGGCCAGCGTCGCTCAAACGGGTAAGCAACTCGAAGTAGCCCTTTTCACCACCGGGAATGTTGCCGGGGTTCACGCGAGAAATGTAGCCGCCTGAGGTTTTGGATACTTTCTCGAAGATTTCGTCGGCCTTGGTGTTGTCGTAGTAGATGACCTCTGAATCCCAGCCGTCGTGAGCTTTAATTGCGTTAACGATGGGCATCGTGTCTTTGCGGTGACCATCGGGTCCCTTGTCGTTTCCGCCTTCAACTTCGAACACAACGATGTTCTTCTGCACTGGCTATTCTCCTCGGTATTGCCGTCGGTTGGTGTTATCAACGTAAACCCGGCTCTCCACTGTGGGATATAGGGTGAGCACCGTCTACGTCTCGCGCCCCCATGTGGTGTGGGTGCAGGTCACTACCATCTTCAGAGTCCTCTAATCCCTACTGCACAAGCCCTGAATTAATGGATGTACCAGCTAAAACACTAATAGACCTCCCCGGGCCACGCTGGATATTGAGCTGTGGGAAATAACACCACCCGTTTTCACCCCCGAGTGCGGTTATATTCCACCGCTGTTACTTGCGCAGAAGGGATCGCTACCCACTGTCCCCCTCCCCCACCCCAGGTTTCTTATAGGATTGGGAACCATGGCCGCGCCACTTGACCCCCACCCCTTGCTTCAGGACTACGCCCACCCGGAAAAAGTTGTTACCTCACAATGGTTGGGGGCAAAATTGGGCACTCCCGACGTTCACGTCGTCGAGTCGGACGAAGACAGTTTGCTCTACGATCTCGGCCACATCCCCACGGCCATTCGCATTGATTGGCGACGGGACCTCTCCGATCCAATCACCAGAAACGTCATCTCCCCCGAAGCGTTTGCGCGATTGATGCGCGAGAAGGGGATCCGCCGAGAAGACACCGTCGTTATCTATGGCGACCACTCCAACTGGTGGGCGGCCTTCGCGTTCTGGGTTTTCACCCTCTACGGGCACCCCGATGTTCGCCTGCTCAACGGCGGCCGCGATGCGTGGATCAGGGCCGAGCGAGAAACAACATTCGCCGTCCCGGAGAACCCGGAGTCCACCTACCCCGTGCCAGATGTGTGCACGACGGGACTGATCTCCGTTGGCGACCTCCGCACATCCTACGAATCATCCCAGCTTATCGACGTCCGTACACCCGAGGAATACCGCGGCGGAACCCCCGATGACGCCTCGTCGTCGACGGCGAAATCAACGTTGCGGACCGGCCACATTCCCGGCGCGGTGAATATTCCATGGGATTCGACGGTGTATCCGAATAGCAATTTCCGCAGCATGGAGGAATTGCGCGAGATTTTCGGTGAGTTGGATTCGTCGAACCCGACGGTGACCTATTGCGTGACGGGTGAGCGCAGTGCTCATACGTGGTTCGTGTTGCGTTATTTGTTGGGATGGGATGACGTGAAGAGCTATTACGGCTCGTGGGCCGAGTGGGGGAACATGGTGGGGATGCCCATCGCGCGCGGTGACCGCCCGCTCTGATGTAGTCCGCTTTTATCTATTACCCCCGTATTTACCCCTTATTGAATTTCGTAGCGAACTTTGTTTATCAGCCTGTCGCGGTACAGCTGCGGGTCATTTCATATTTAGCCCCCCTATTGAGGGCGATCAGCTCGCCAAAGTTCACGGGTCTTAGCCACCATTGTGCCAGAATTAAAGCTGTCCATTGAATATGTGCATCTGGACACGATTACCGCGAGTTCGTCGCCGCTTGGCCGGAGTGAATGCCCTTGATCCCTGATGATGGGGCGTTGACGATAGTTAACCAGCCCAGGCCTGCCCGCGTGACCGACTACTGATGCACACCAGCCGAGAGTTGCACAGCGAATACAGGAGGGTTTCGTGTCCGCCGACAGTAAGACAATCGAGACCAAAAAAATCACGAAAGTTCTCGTCGCCAACCGTGGTGAGATCGCGGTTCGTGTGATCCGCGCCGCCAAGGACGCTGGGATCCCCAGCGTTGCGGTCTATGCCGAGCCCGATGCCGAGGCGCCGTTCGTCCATCTTGCCGACGAAGCCTTCGCACTGGGTGGCCAAACATCTGCAGATTCGTACTTGAATTTCGACAAGATTTTAGACGCGGCGAAGAAGTCGGGCGCGAACGCGATCCACCCCGGGTATGGCTTCTTGTCCGAGAACGGTGACTTCGCGGAGGCCGTCGAGAATGCTGGGTTGATCTGGATTGGCCCATCTCCTGATTCGATTCGGAAGCTGGGCGACAAGGTGACGGCCCGCCACATCGCGCTGGCAGCGAATGCTCCTATGGCTCCGGGAACGAAGGAACCCGTCAAGGATGCGGATGAGGTTGTCGAGTTCGCCAAGGAACATGGACTTCCGATTGCGATTAAGGCGGCGTTTGGTGGTGGCGGCCGTGGTATGAAGGTCGCTCACAGTCTGGATGAGGTCCGTGACCTTTACGATTCCGCCGTCCGTGAGTCCATGGCGGCGTTCGGCCGGTCGGAGTGCTTCGTCGAGCGGTACCTGGATAAGGCTCGCCACGTGGAGTGCCAGGTGGTGGCGGACATGCATGGCAATTATGTGGTGGTCTCTACCCGTGACTGTTCGTTGCAGCGTCGTTTCCAGAAGCTCGTGGAGGAGGCCCCCGCCCCCTTCTTGACGGATGAGCAAAATGAGCGTTTGCACCAGTCGGCGAAGGATATTTGCCGCGAGGCTGGGTACTACGGTGCCGGCACCGTCGAATATATGGTTGCCGACGATGGTCTGATTTCCTTCCTGGAGGTGAACACTCGTCTGCAGGTGGAGCACCCCGTGTCGGAGGAAGTGACCGGGTGGGATCTTGTGCAAGAGCAGTTCCGTATCGCGGAGGGTAAGGAATTGTCGCGCAAGGAAGATCCGATTCCGAATGGCCACGCCATTGAGTTCCGTATCAATGGTGAGGATCCGGGCAGCAACTTCATGCCGGCTCCCGGCACGGTCACGAAGTATGTTGAGCCTTCTGGTCCGGGTGTCCGTATGGATTCCGGCATTAATGAGGGCGAGGTCATTGGTGGCCAGTTCGACTCGATGCTGGCCAAGCTCATTGTGTGGGGCAAGGACCGCGACCAGGCGCTTGCCCGCTCGGCCCGCGCCCTGGACGAGTACCAGGTTGAGGGCTTGGCGACGGTGATCCCGTTCGACCGCCACATCGTGAAGAACCCTGCCTTCGTCGGCGACGGCTCCTCCTTCGACGTCTACACGAAGTGGATCGAGCAAGAGTGGATGGAGACCAACCCGATCGAGCCGTACGCGGGTGACACCGATGCGGATGAGGACACCACTCCGTCGCAGAAGGTCGTTGTCGAGATCGACGGCCGACGGGTTGAGGTGGCGCTGCCGGGCGATCTGGCGCTGGGCGGCGGCAATGGTGGCGCCAAGAAGAAGAAGTCGAAGAAGCGTCGCGGTGGCGGCAAGGCGGTGTCGGGTGACGCCGTTGTGGCTCCGATGCAGGGCACCATCATCAAGGTCAATGTTGAGGAAGGCCAGGAAGTTCAGGAAGGCGAGACCGTCGTCGTCCTGGAGGCCATGAAGATGGAGAACCCTGTGAAGGCCACGAAGTCCGGTACGGTTACCGGACTGGATGTGGAAGAGGGCAGGGGTGTCTCCAAGGGAGATCCGCTGATGGAACTCAAGTAGGCGGCGAACGTCGGGCAGTGAACCTTGGCAGGTGATGAACGTCGGCAGGTGGTGCATGACTAACCTAAGTGTTTGTGAGCTCCCCTGCTAAGACCACATCACACTCGAGCCCTAACCACTCTCCCAACCCCTCAGGCCAGGCGATCGCCGTCGATGCCTGGCCCGGCACAGTCAAAGCACTCATTCTCGGCTTCCAGCACGTGCTGGCGGCCTACGCGGGTGCAGTGGCTGTGCCTCTTTTTGTTGGCTACGCGTTAGTTGACGCTGGCCGGATGTCGTCGTCCGACATTCCACATTTAATTGCTGCCGACCTGTTAGTCGCTGGCATCGCGACAATAGTTCAGTCTGTTGGTCTGTGGCGCTTCGGTGTCCGCCTGCCCCTGATCCAAGGATGCACGTTCTCTGCGGCAATTCCCATGGTGAGTATTGGTTCGCACTATGGTGTGCCCGCCATTTATGGATCAGTGATTGCCTCCGGTCTGTTCATGATCATCTTCGCGCCACTGTTTTCAAGCCTGTTGCGGCTGTTCCCGCCGCTGGTCACAGGCACTGTGTTGCTCATTATTGGGTCAACCCTCATGCCCGTAGCCGCCGACTGGATTGGTGGCGGGTCCGAAGCAAAAGGCACCCACGAATTCGGGACAGGGAAGAACCTGCTGATCGCGTGTTTCGTCTTAGTTTTAATCCTTGTCATTGAGCGCTGGGGGCCGGCGTGGCTGGCCCGCATTTCCGTGCTGGTCGGGATGCTCTCAGGCCTGGTGGCATGCATTCCGCTGGGGATGGTGAACTGGGGTTCCACGGCGTCGGCGCGGTGGATCGGGGCCACACAGCCTTTTTACTTTGGTGCGCCGCATTTTATTCCCTCGGCAATCGGCGCGATGTGCATCGTGTCCCTGGTCACCATGGTGGAGGCCACCGGTGACATTGTCGCGATTGGGGAGATCACCGAGTCCCCCATTGATGACAAACGAATTGCCGACGGTCTCCGCGCCGACGGCGCTGCTACCGTGCTGGGCGGTGTCTTCAACACGTTCCAGTACACGGCATTTGCCCAGAATATCGGCGTGTTGTCGATCACCGGCGTGCGCTCGCGATGGGTAACCTCGGTCGCCGGCGGGATGCTGATCGTGCTCGGTCTGATCCCAAAGACGGCGTCAGTCGTGGCCGCTATTCCAGCACCTGTGTTGGGTGGCGCTGGGATTGCTTTATTCGGGATGGTGGCGGCGTCGGGAGTGAGGACACTCTCCACGGTTCGGTTTAACTCGTCAAACATTTTGGTCGTGGCGATTCCGCTGGCGCTGGCGCTGTTACCCGCAACGTCCCCGACTTTATTTTCACAGATGCCGACATGGGCGCAGACTTTCCTAGGATCCGGGATTTGCATCGGCTCGGTTGCCGCCATTGTGCTGAACCTCATGTTTAACACCGGTACAAGGGCCCCTGCATCGCACAAAGATGGTACGACTGCTCACGACACGCCTCGCGGGTCGTCGTATGGTCTTGCCGACGATGACCATGATGGCTTCGGCGACAATCCCACTGCGCTATCCTGAGGAATAAAGGGATGTCCGGCGCGTGGGCTCGGGTTTCCCGACCAGCGACGCCGATGACACCAAGGAGCGCTTCGGATGCCTACCAACACGGGGCCTTTCCCTTCAGGCGCCTACCGAGTAAGCGATGAGGATCGCCAGCACGCCATCGAGTTATTGGGCATCCACTTCTCACAAGGCCGTTTGACGATTGACGAATATGACCAGAGGGTGTCGGTGGCCTCTGCTGCGCAGAATAATAATGACCTCAACGCACTGTTCACGGACTTACCGGGCCTTCCCTCTGCAACCATTACGAAGAGCTCTCAATCGCTGGTGACGATGGCCGATGGCACTGTTCTTCCTCCTGCGTCGTATGGGCGCAATATACGGTTAGGGTTGCTGCTGGGGTCATCAACTCTTCTGGCTATGCCCGTCGCGATTAATGCCGCGCTCGCACCGATTTTGTTCTTGATCCCCCTGATTTTCATCCTGCTCTACATCATGAAGGTGGGGCCGGAATCGTGGCACACCGCGTCGCGGATCCGCCAAGCGAAGCGTCTGCAGCGCAATCAGCTGAGGCCGCAGAAGGAAGAGCTGGAGTTGGAGCGGCGGAAGCTGCAGCTGGAGCAGAAGCAACGGCGTCGGGATATTCAACAAGAAGCCGTGGGTTCCGCCGTGGATTTTGCGCACACCGTGGTGAATTCCGCGAAAGGAATCTCTGCCCGCCGGCGTCGGTAGGGGTCGCTGGGTTGTAGCGTGCGCTCAATGTCACTCGACGACGCTACGCTGGCCTTCCCTCGGCCTCCTAAAATTGATTCTCATGGAACCCATGCAATTGAACGGCGGCCGCTTTTATCTGCGTCCTTTGTCCGCCGATGACCGCATTAACGACGTCCCCGCGCTGACGCTAGCCGCCGACTGGGCGGATCATTCCAGCGATAAGTCCGCGCACAGTGCCGGTTCGGGCAGCACGATTGATGAAAGTTTCATCGAACTTCGCCGCAATCAATGGCTGACCGGGACGGCTCTATCCTGGGCAGTGTGCGAACAAACTCAGGTTGAAATGCTCGCAGAGGCCATCCTCTTTTCCGACGACGGCGTCATCGTGGATCCGTCCGAGGACAGCGAAGCCTCAAGCGATTATGGTCAGAGCGATGATGCACACAGTGTCCCCAAGGCCACGCACGCGACTCTCTCTATTCGTCCCGCAGGCGACCCGACTCGCGTCGTTCCTAATGAACCGGACGCAGAGAAGAAAACCGTCGGCGATGCTGTTGAGGAAGCCGAGGGAACAATCAAGCGATGGGCCGAAGGTTATCTCGGGCTCACCGTCACCCTCATTTAACAGGGCTTTATGTGGCGTGGGCTCGCCTAACGTTGGAGCCCGCAGGCACCGTCGTTAATCCAAGTCGTCGTGAGCAACCAGGTGTCGGGCAGCCTCTGTCACCGAACCAGAGAGCGACGGGTACACAGAGAACGTCCGGCTCAGGTCCTCGACGGTCAACCGGTTCGTCACCGCAATAGCGATCGGCAAAATCAATTCGGACGCTGACGGGGCAACCACCACACCACCAATGACGATGCCGGAATTCTTGCGGCAGAAAACCTTGACAAAACCGTGGTTAAGGGACCGCATCTTGGCACGCGGATTCCCCTTCAGCGAATAGGTCTCAATTCGCGCGGACACTTCACCCGATTCAATTTGCTTCTGGGATACACCCACCGTTGCCAGCTCCGGGCGGGTAAACACGGCCGACGCCACCGTCCGCAACCGGATCGGCGTGACGCCTTCACCCAAAGCGTGATACATAGCAATACGTCCCTGCATCGCGGCAACGGACGCCAGCGGAAACAAGTCGGTGCAGTCCCCCGCCGCATAAATGCCAGGAACCGACGTCCTGGATACGCGGTCAACCTTGATGTGGCCCGAACGTGTGAGGTCAACCCCCACCTTGTCGAGCCCCAGACCGCGCGTATTCGGCACAGAACCCACGGTCATCAACGCGTGAGAACCCTCCACCTCACGCCCGTCGTTAAGGATGACCTTGATCCCGTTATCGGTGTACTCGACAGCCTTACACCGGCCACGCTTGACCAGGTGAACTCCCCGCTCATCCAGCACATTTTCCAGCACGCGTGCAGCGTCGGAATCCTCATGCGGAAGAATCTGGTCCCCCGAGGCCACCATCGTGACCTCTACCCCCAACTCGGTGAACGCCGACACGAACTCCGCGCCCGTCACACCGGACCCGACAACAATGAGGTGCTCCGGCACTTCCTCCAGGTCATAAATCTGACGCCACGTCAGGATGCGGTTCCCATCGGGCTTCGCGCCGGGGAGGATACGAGGCGTGGCCCCCGTCGCCAAGAGAACAAGGTCACATTCAATTGTTTCTTCTGAACCATCGGCTTGTTCCACCAAAACGCGGTGAATGGTGCGGCCCGGCTCATAATCGTTCAACCTGGCGGTCCCCGGAATCAGGCGAATTTCCGAGGCGATCATTTGCCGCTGCACATCGTCCGACTGCGTCTGAGCCAGGTGCTTGACGCGCTTATTCACTTCCGCGTACGGCAGCCGTTTGCCGTCGTAACCTGCGTGAAAACCCATCGCATCCGCCCGGCGCATGTCCGTACGAATACCCGTGGCAGCAATAAAACTCTTCGACGGTACACAGTCGTGCAGAACACACGATCCCCCCATGCCCTGATCTTCAACGACCGTGACCTCCGCACCATATTTCGCACCTGCTAATGCGGCTTCATACCCCGCCGGGCCTCCGCCGATAATCACGATCCGTTTAGCCACCAGTTCGCTCCTCGATGTGGTGATGTTTCAGGGGCATACTCAACGCCCAGAGACAAGGACCGAACCCGGCACACGGTCACATGTGCAAGGCTCACTACGGCCGTCGTCAAGGCGCAGCTCGTCTCTTTCAGAATAAACTAAACCCCACACATAACCCTGGTTCGGGCTAAAAGCAGACACCACCGACGCCACAAAGAGGGGTAGACCGTCGGGGCTGAGTGTCTACACATCGCGCCTGTAGCTACAGATCGATATTGCGAGGACCATACAGACGATCGCCCGCGTCTCCTAGACCAGGGACAATGTAGGCATCCTCATTCAATGACGGATCGATCGTCGCCGTGACCAACCGTGTGACAGGAAGGTCGGCGTCCTTCAGCGCCTGCACCCCCGGTTCGGCGGCCACCATGCAGATGCAGGTGATGTCGTCCGCACCCCGACTGGCCAACAGGCGGATCGCGTGGAGCAGCGAGCCCCCCGTCGCCAACATGGGGTCGACGAGGAAAACGGGGCGGCCAGAAAGGTCATCCGGTAGCGCCTCTAAATAAGGCACAGGCTTGTGCGTCGTCTCATCACGAGCCAAGCCGATGAACCCCACTTGAGCGTCGGGAATCATGGACAATGCTGGGTCCACCATGCCAAGCCCGGCGCGGATAATCGGAACGATAATTGGGGGCTCTGTCAGGCGGAATCCATCAGCCTGGTCTACCGGGGTGGATACGGGGAAGGTATCCACTGCGAGATCTCGGCTGGCCTCGTACACCAGCATCATGCCTAAATCTGACAACGCCGCGCGGAAGACTTCATTTGTGCTGCGCTTATCGCGCATGATGGTCAGCCTCGACGACACCAACGGATGATCAACGACCCTAATCTCCATAAAAACCAGCTTACCTGTGGGGAACCATAACGAAACTCGCGCGTCTAACCCCACCGCACGAGAAATGTCACATAGCCCGGCGGGCACGCCTGGCGCACCTCGAACGCCTCTGGCTCGACCGATACACAGGAGGACACCGCAATGATGGAGACCGGCTCGATTACCGCCCAACCTGACGCTTTACGCACCGCTGCCGATCAACTGGCCGGGTGTGCAGATACTGTCAGCCGACTACGCGATGGTTATGAGGCCAATCCCCCGGGCTTTGCCAAGTGTTCCCCTCACATACCCGCTCTTCAGCGCGCTATCGAGTCGCTGGGACAGAACCATGACCGCCTCAGACACGAACTCGGACGGTTCAACGAATCGTTGTTATCGATCTCACAGGGCACGCGGACGCTGGCCGATGCCGTCGATCATTCTGACACCGTGGCTGCCGTGCGTATGAACACGCTGACCAGCACAATTCCTGGTAACCCCGGGGGAAGGCAACGATAACTCATGCCTTCGTTTATTGGATCGCCCGTATCGTCCGAGGCCGCAACGCTCATTGAAGATACCGTTCACTACATCACGTCGCTGCTCCCGATCACCCCGGAGACGCCACTGCCAGATTTCACTCACCATTACCCGCTTTTCGACGCCACGCAACGCGAACTCGGTGCGATGCTATCCGGGCCGTGGAAAGAGAGCATGTCGACCGTCGATAGTGCGCTGGTTGGTGAGGCGGGAAACGCGTGGCACGACGGACTGGATCGTGCTGGCAAGGGCTCGGAATCGCTCCGACGCTCTGCCGAGGCCGCGTCGCACGCGAGCATCCGCATAGCCAGCACCATCATCAAAGGCGCTCTCGACATCTCCGGTATTGCTAACCGATATCTCACGACCGCGACGTCACTGCTCACTAGAAGTATGAGCATCCCTATCCTCTTGGGCCCGATCCCTCTGAAGCCCGGGACCGGGATCATGCCGGCGTTGAAAAAAGCCTCTGCCGACGCGCGGCACGAGGCCGACACCGCAGCGGACCGCATTAACACGGAACTCGAAGGCGATGTTGCAGTACTTCAGCGGTTGTTGGAGGAGCCGTCGCCTGGCTTCCCGCAGTGTGAGGTGGACATACCGTCCGATCCGCCATCGGCAGCGGTAACGACCCCCGCTGGAGCCCCACCCGCGCTTAACGCTGCGAATGATGTGGCGGCCGGATCACCGGGGATGTCAGGATCATCGGGAGCGTCGGCGTCTGCACCGGCCACCCAACCACCTGCCGTTTCGGCACCACCTACTGCACCACCGCCGGCGTCTCATGCGTCTGCCAGCGGGGCCTCACCCCAAGCACTGCAAGCGGTGGAAGCCGCACGCAGTGCCATCGGAACCCCGTACCAGTGGGGAGGAAACACCCCCGGCGTCGGTCTTGACTGCTCAGGGCTCACGCACTGGGCTTATGCCCAGGCAGGAGTGGACATTCCTCGGCTTGCTGAGGCGCAAACCGTCGGCACGAAGGTCACACAAGACCAGCTTCTTCCCGGTGATCTTGTGGTGTGGGATGGGCACGTCGCGATGTACGTCGGCGACGGCATGATGATAGAAGCAGGTGATCCTGTCCAAACCTCGCCGCTGCGGACCACCAACATGGGGATGAACTTCCTCGGCTTCTACCGGCCCACGGGGTAACTGCCGGCACTAACGCACCCAACCTGTTAGCACTAACCATAAAGCACGCTACGATGAGGGGTCATGGCCACCGAGAGCATAATCCCAGTCCAACTGGAACTGACCAGCGGAACGTACTACACCCTATGGGCACCGTCCTGGAAAGAGAACGGTGAAGAATGGCAGGCGTTTCTCGGATCAGACGATAGCCTCTACTTCTTCACCTCGCCCGCCGAACTCTTGGCGTATATCAATTCCGGCGCACCCATCGATCTCGCCGAGCACCCCAAGTGGCGAGCATTCCTGCATAAGGACGCGGAATCGCAGGCTGTCCCCACGCCCCGCCACGTCTACGACCTGGTCGCCGTTCCCGCCATGCTGGCAGAAAAACCCAGCTATGCCTCCGTCGACAAAGTCGAGCGAAACCTAGCTATGGCGCGCTCCCTCGGCCGGGTGTGCGGAATCGACCGCATCAACGGGTTCTTCAACAGCTACTCGCTGCTCTCCAACCTCAGCCGCGGAGCTGAGCACTTTACTGGCGACGACGGCAATGGCGAATGGTCTGCCATCGGCCAAACGATTCTCTCCAACTGGGGCCCTGTCCTCGACGCGCTCGACAACGAAGCCGTGAACGACGGCGGCTTCGACGACAACGCCGGCGCATCCGGCGATGCCGCGAACCTATCGTCTACCAGCACAAGCGTCCCCGTCGGCGCACCGACCGGCGACACGGTAAGCAACGCGGGCGCAACTGGAACGCGCACTGCTCCCGTCTTCGTCACTCCCGCCATTCCCGGGAACAACCCCACCGATTCCATCAACAATGCCCAACGCAGCATCGACGATGCTATTGCCGCACGTGAGGACCACGAAAAAGAGGTCGCTGCAGAGCGCGCAACCCAGGCAGAGAACGAGGAGGCCAGCTCGACGCCGGCCACCGACCCCTATGACTCCACCATTTGGGCGTCCGTCGGCATTGATCCGATCACGATCGTGATGAATGGACGTACTCTCTACACCCTGCGGTGCTACATCAACGACCGCCCCGTGTTCCTCGGCAAATTCGGCCAGATTTACACGTTCACGTCCGGGCGCGCTCTCAGCCGCTGGATCGTTGACCATAAAGACCACGACCTGGCGACGGTTTCCACCTGGGGAGAACTCGTCGACAAAGCCAACGTCGGTGAGCTCAAGGTAGAAACGCACCCCACGAACAACTACGTCTTCACCAACTTGGCGGAGTCCATCGCCAAGGGGCCGAACGCCGTCGACACTGATCAGCTCGGCCAGGCCTATGAGGTCATTGCCGACGCTTCCGACTGGGCAGAGGACGACGCCGTGAACTCCGTGCTCCTCGCCGTGCCCGAGCTGCAGGAATACATCTCGTACATGCTGGGGACGTCGTCGAATTACCTCCCCTCGGCACCGTATGACACCGAGGCCGACGGATGGCGTCGCCTGGAAGAAACGCTGAGCGAGCGGTTCAGCAAGTCCTAGGCACGAGCCTAAAACCCACGCGCGGGCTAGGCGCGGACCTGCCCTAGCTCGTGGGATAGGGATTCGAGCTCCTCACCGCCAGCCATTTGCGCGGTGAGCTGCTCCAACGTGATGTCCTGGCGGCCCGCATCCAACTGCATCCGGCCGTGCCCCAACAGCACAAAGTGGTCCCCAACCAAATAGGCGTGATGAGGGTTGTGGGTGATCAAGATAACGCCCAGCCCTCGTTCCTTCGCCTGCTGAACAAAACGCAGCACCATGCCCGATTGCTTCACGCCCAGCGCGGCCGTCGGCTCGTCCAGAATGATTGCGCGCGCACCAAAGTGGACCGCTCGGGCGATCGCCACAACCTGGCGCTGTCCACCGGACAACGTCGAGATCGGGACCGTCACGTCGGGTAGATCAATGCCCATCGACGTCAGCGCGCTGTCGGTGGTTTTCTTCATGTGCTCCGCGTCCAAGGGAGCAACCATGCCCAGCCAGTTTGGCCCACGAACCACCTCGTGCCCGAGATAGAAATTGCGCCACACCGGCATATCCGGCACCACCGCCAAATCCTGGAAAACAGTGGAAATGCCACGAGCGATCGCGTCCTTCGGGGACTTCAGAGCAACGGTCTCGCCGTCGATAAGAACACGCCCCTCAGTGGGTTTGTGCAAACCCGATAGCGTCTTAATCAGCGTCGACTTGCCTGCGCCGTTGTCGCCTAGCACGCAGGTCACCTCGCCGGCATAGACCGACAGCGTCATATGAGAGAGCGCGACATGCGTCCCGTAGGCCTTGGTGACGTCGTCAAGGGCGAGAATCGGGGTCTGTGACTCTGCCTCTGCTCTCGTGGTGGCTGATGATATCATCGCGGTATCAGTCATCGTGTGCTGTTCCTTTTCTCCATGGCCCGGTTCGACAGCACCGCCAGCAGCAACATGGCCCCGAGGAAGAACTTAAACCAGTCGGGGTTCCAGCCCGCGTACACAATGCCCTGGTTGATCATGCCGAAAATGAACGCGCCGATAGCCGTGCCGATCGCGGTTCCCTTTCCGCCCTTCATCGACACCCCGCCGATGACGGCGCCGATAATGTACAAAAACTCATTGCCGACGCCCTGCCCCGCCTGGACGGAGTCGAAGGCGAAGAGTGTGTGCATACCGACGAACCACGCGGCGACCGACACCCCGATGAAGAGGAGCACTTTGACCCGGGTGACAGGGATGCCTTGTGCGCGGGCCGAGGCGTGGTCCCCACCGACGGCAAAAATCCAGTTGCCGAAGCGAGTGGAATATAGGACGTAGGTCGCGATGGCAACAAAGACGAGCCACCACAGCACCGTGATCTTCACGGACACGGAGCCGATAGTGATGGACGACGCAAACACGTCTTTGGCGCTGCCGAAGCCCTGCATGTCCGAAATGGACGGCGTCGACACCGCGTTGGTGACCCACTTGGTGATCGCCAAGTTGAGGCCCTGAAGCATGAGGAAGCTAGCCAGGGTGATGAGGAAGCTATCCAGCCCTGTTTTCATCACCAAGACACCGTTGAACGTGCCTATCGCAACGGCGAGGAGCAGTGACAGCGCGACGCCGGTCCATGAGTTGAGGTGCCAGTTGTAGTTCATCATCGTGGCGGCCAGCGCGCCCGTGGTGACGGCCACGCCGGAGGATAGGTCGAACTCGCCGCCGATCATGAGTAAGCCGACGGCCAGGGACATGATGCCGATGGTCGACGACGCATAGAGCACCGTCGAGAATGCGGCGAAGGAGCGGAATGACGGGGCCACCGCCATGAATAGGGCGAAGACAATGACGGCACCCAAGATGGAGGCTGCTTCCGGCCTCATGAGAGTTCGTTGCCACAAAGGTCGCCGCGTCGGCACAGATTCAGACGTCGATGCGGACGATTCAGTGGCCGGCACAGATTCGGACGCTGTCGTCATCGCAGACCCTCCTTAGCAGCATCTGCAATGGAATCCACGTTGGAGGAATCGACGAAGGACGGCCCCGAGTACACGGGACGGCCGCCTCCGATCGATGTCCCATTGCGTTTGTGCAGCCACAACGAGTCCACGGCCAGGTACCCCTGCAAATACGGTTGCTGATCCACGGCGAATTGAACGTTGCCCGATTTAATGGCGTTGACTAGTTCCGCATTGGTGTCGAAGGTAGCGATTTTGGCCTGCGAACCGGCGTCGCGAGCCGCGTCCACCGCGCGGAGAGCGACCGGCGCAACCAGCCCCATCACCCAGTCAATGCTGTGATCCTGCGCGAGTTTCGATTCGATGGTGGCCTGTGCCGAAGGCAGATCTTGCCCGTTGACGTAGAGGATTTCCGTATTCACCTTGTTTTTAATGCCACCGCAGCGGGCTTCCTGGCTGGAATTGCCCTGCTCGTGAATGACGCACAAGGTGTGCTGGGCGCCTTGTTCTTTGAGCTTGTCGCCCACTGCTTCCCCAGCGACTTTCTCATCCTGGCCGAAGAACCCTTTCAGCCCGTACTTCTGCCAGACGTCCATCCCGGCGTTCAACCCGACTGCTGGAATCTTCGCATCGTCGGCCTTCTTGGCGACGGGCCCAATGGCCTCCGGGTTCGGCATGGTGACAGCGATCCCATCCACCTTGGAGTCGATCGCGTTCTGGACCAGGTTGGCCTGGTTCGGCGCTTGAGGATCAGAGGAATATCTGAAGTCAACGTTGTCTTTTTTCGCGGCGTCCTCGGCACCTTTACGCACGAGGTCCCAGAAGGTATCCCCGGGCGCACCGTGGGTGACCATCGCCACCGTCATACGGGGAGTGTCGACGGTTCCTCCCCCGCCGGAGCTTCCGGAACTCCGGGGCGCTCCGCCGGTGGATGAGCATGCCGCGCCCGCAAGAGCTACGGCACCAACCACGAGGGCGACGGCACACCGTCGAACGGTGTAAGAGACACGGTGGTGCACAGGTATCCCGATCCTTAAGAGTGTCAGTGGCTAGATCCCGTTACCCGCGGCTGCGAATAACGGACATGTCTGATCAATCTCGCTATTTCACCCTCCTCAGTGGGGGTGGTCAAATCTGTTTCTGCTGGTGTTGAACGATTCATATAATCTGAACAGGGATAGCTGTGACCGGTTACCGTCACTTTTTACCCCCTTTTGCCCCCGCACCCTGTAGCTCGCTTCGGCCCAGCTATTCACGCTTATCTGAACCGCGATCGCCTAAATCTAATCCGTCCAGACCGGCGAGCCCGTCAATGTCATCAAGGCCTAAATCACCCAGATCGATATTCAATGTGCCCGCGCCCGAGTGGTTATGCCCGTGGGCTCCGTGAGCGTGATCATGCGAGTGCCCCTCAGCGCCATTCTCGTCGGCACCATCGTCGTGGTGGCCGGAGCCGTCGTTTCGGCTGGTGGCCCTCATATCGGGATCGCCAACCAGTTCCTCATACGCCGGAATGATCAGATCTCTGGCCAGGCGCTGCCGATCCAGCAGAGGGAGGAATGCGGCATCCATCGCGTTCAGGGTCAGGTGCAGCAGCTCGTCGTAACCGAAATCAAAATACTCTCCAAGCAGCAACATCTCGTCGGTCATCGTCGTGCCGGAGACGGTCCGGTTATCCGTGTTCACGGTGCAGGTGAAACCGAGTTCATACAGAAGGGACAACGGGTGATCCTCCATCGAGTCGACCAGGCCTGTCTGGCGGTTAGACGTCGGGCAGAGTTCCAAGGCAACAGTGCGGTCGCGAACTCGAGCAGCCACAGGGCCCAATTCAATCCCGTCGAGGGACGCGCCGAAATCTTCGTAAATGCGAGCACTGTGTCCGATGCGTGACGCACCCAGGGCTAATGCGTCCTTCATCGAGCCCACTCCGTCAGCTTCGCCCGCGTGGATCGTGAACGGAACGAGGTTTTCACGGAGCAGCTCCAATGCTTCGGCATGCTCACGGACCGAGAATCCTTCTTCCGGGCCAGCCAAATCAAAGCCGACAACATATCCGGATCCATCCCCCGCATTATCGACGACGAGGCGCGCGATCTCCGTAGACCGATTGTTATTTCTCATCGCGCACAGAATGAGCCGCGCAACGATCGGGTTGTCCTCCGCCGCGGCACTCTGTTCGCCAGCGCGAACACCGGCGATCGCGGCGTCGACAACATGTTGAAGATCGAGCCCCTGCTCCTGGTGCTGTTCCGGCGCGAAACGGAGTTCCGCATACACGACGCCATCGCGGGCTAGGTCTTCGACGGCTTCACGGGTCACGCGCTCGATGGCCTCGGCCGTTTGCATCACGGCGGTGGTGTGGGCGAATAATTCCAGGTACGAGGGGAGATCCCCTGATTCGGCGGACGTGCGGAACCATTCCTCTAATGCGTCCGCACGCGCGTCCTGGGGCTGAGACATGATGCTGTCCGGCAAACCGGAGTAGCCGGACTGCTCAGCAAGCTCGAGCAGCGTGGAAGGCCTGAGACCACCATCAATGTGATCATGAAGCTCCACCTTGGGCAGCTGGGCGACCGTGTCACGGTCGAGACTTTTGTGATCCGGACTAATCGATGGGCGCGGCCCCATGCTGGCGGAATACGGTGATTTCTGCGCGTTCATTGCCATAGGGTTCAGGCTAGCCGATGGGTAGGACATGCCGTCGAGGCCGCAACATTGCCGCAACCTGATGGCACCCCGAAGTGTCATATGTGTTCAGGGCCTAATTTTTCCTAAGATGCTGGACTATGGCTTCCCAGCGCTTTGCTCCCCACCTTCAGCGGTCCGCGTATCAGCGGCGCCCACACTCGCCGACGGCTCTACGGCGAACCATCGTGGCCAGCACCGTGGGCATCGCGCTGGGCTTTACGTCGTTTATCCCAAGCATGGCATTAGCCACGCCGCCGGCTGCGGCAACCCCGGCTGCTGCGTCGGCTCCCTCGGTGTCGGTGTTAGCTCAGGATGAGACAACCCCGACTCGCCCGATTGATCCCAACTGGATCCCCGTTGAGGTGCCGCCTGACCAGCCACTACCCGACGATCCCACTCTCCACACCGAGTCTTGCCCCTTCCGGGAGCACACTCCCCCGGCCGTCGATGAATCCGAGACGGTCCAACCAGGCAACACCAGTCCCACTCCCATCCCGGTCAACACGGACCCCGAGGGCGGCAAAAAACTGCAGTCCTGCGGCGTCATTGTTCCGGAGGGGTTTAAGGTTCCGGAGCGACTCACTGTCGGATCGTGGCTTATTTACGACGTCGACTCGGGCGATGTTATTGCCGCGAAGGACCCACATGGGCGGTACCGGCCGGCCTCCATTTTTAAAGTGTTGTTAGCCCGCGAAGCCATTGATCGTTTACCGCTGGACAAGGTGCTCACAGCGACGCAAGAGGATGCCAATATGGAGGGCTCTCGTGCTGGAATTGGTCCGGATGGGAAATATACGGTGAGGCAGGCGCTGCAGGGGCTGCTCATGCGGTCCGGTAATGACTGTGCTCATCTGCTCATGCGCACCCTGGGTGGAGAGAAAAAAGTCCTGGCTGACTTGCAAAAACGGGCCGAGGGGTTGGGTACGCAGGACACGCGGGTGACGTCGTATTCGGGGCTCGACGCGCCGGGGTTACAAACATCCGCCTACGATTTGGCGCTGCTGTACCGCGAGGCGTTTCACAACAAGACGTTTAACGAAATAGTCAATACGAAACTCATTGATTTTCCCGGCTATCAAGATAATCCAGGTTTCCAAATCTCTAACGACAATGAGATGCTCTTCAACTATGAGGGCGCTTTTGGTGGGAAAACCGGGTTTACCGACGACGCCCGCCACACGTATTCCGGTGGCGCAGAGCGTAACGGGCGAAAACTAGCGGTCATCGAGCTGAACGCCACCAATGCTGCCGGAAAAGGCTGGGATCAAGCCACGAGGCTTCTTGACGCTGCGTGGCCCGTTCACGATTCCGTGGGGTATCTGGTCGGCTCCCCTGCTGCCAAGAAGGCGGGGAAGAATGAAAGCTTTAGTGGCGATAGTGCGGAGGAGAACCACTCTGCGTCACATGGTGGAAACGAGCTGCGTCGGCACCCGAAGGCGTTTGGTATTACGGCTGGAATTGCCGTGCTCGTTATTACCGTTGCGGTCTGGAGTATGCGTCGCGGTCGGCGTCGGAAGTGATAATTACCTTCATGTCCGGGATTCACAAATCGTGAACAAATCGTTATTTTTATTCTTTTTTCATCACAATTAGTACATAGTTGAGCATTCTGTTTACGTCGAAACGTTGCAGTGATTATGTTGTGAAATATGGATACGAAAACATTGTCCCCTTGTGAATCCCCCGCTCCTATTCATTCCGGCATGACTGCTCGGACGCGTCGTGTAGCGGCTTCGTCGGCGGCCATTATGGCGTCCGCAGCCTTGGTTCTCGGTGGCGCTAATGTGGCCATGGCACACCCCACGTCGATGCCTGAGCACCCTGTTGACGCCGCACTCGCGACGGCCATTGACAACGCTCACCACGATGCTCACCGGCTAGTCAAGGCCGAAGCTGATAGGGAATCTGCAGCCGCCGCTGCTCAAGCTGCGCAGCAAAATGATCGCATCGATGCGATCCACGGTCAGGCTAAAGAGTCCGTCGGCACCGTTGTCACACCGGTCTACGACTCTCTGACCAGCACCTACAACACGGTGGCGCAAGCCAACGCCGATACCGCTACGCGTATTGCGACCGCGGCCAACTCGGTGCGCGAGCAGTCAGAGGCACACCACAATCCTGTCGGTGCACGCATCGCTGACACTGTCACGCAGGGCACAGCAACTGCTTCCAACAACTTCGCTGGTGCGCAACTTGCTGTCCACAATGCTGCAGGTGCCGCCGTCGACAACGCCGTGTCTGTGGCTAACCAAACAATCGATGGTGTAGCTGACCGTGCGCACGCGTCCGTCGACAACCGTGCTGCACAGAACCAGGTATCCATCGATGCTCGGGCGGCTCAGGCAAACGAAGTCATCCACCACGTCTCTGACGCGGCCCAGGTTGCCGGTAACCAATTCGCAACGGCAGTTGGAACAGTCCAGAATGCGGCTCAAGCGGCCCAGGAAACTGCTCAGCTGACACGCCAGGCCGTCGTCTCCACGGTCAATCAGTTCGACCAAGTGCTCATCAACACGGGTACGCAGCTCGGAGCTCCGAGCGTCGCTCACCAGGGCCCGGCACCAGCACAGTAAAAACACTATGCAGTAGGGCCAGCGGCTAACTACTTCAGCCGTATCGCCCGATATAAGTTCTGCGGGGCGCGATGGCCGTAATCATCGCGCCCCGCAGAAGTATATGGGTTTAAAAACTCGCACCCGACGATCGACGTCACCGACCTAGTCAACGTAGCGGGCGAACGGGAACTCAGGCAGCCGGCCTACCCGCTCCCCTACGCGTCGTTCTTCTTGTTACCACGCGCTTTGCGCATCGCCGAACCGACGGTCAGAGCACCAACCAGGGCACCAACGCCCACCAAACCGGCTTTCTTCGTCGTCGATGATTCTTCATCAACCTCTGCCCCACGGATAGAAATAACCGCAGGCGGCGGGGTGTGAACGTCGACAACTTTTCGAGATTCTTGAGTCGTGGCGGCCCAGGCCGAGCAATAGAGCACAACGCGCCAGATCAGGTAGAAGAGGACCATGATGGCGATTACTGGCCCGAATGCAGCGGCCGCGGGATTGTTCATCGTGGCAGAAATGAATACTGCACCGAACTGCTTGATCAACTCAAACGCCACTGCGCCGATAACGGCCGCCTGAAGCACCGATTTCCACGGCACTTTTTCCCGCGGCAGGAACTTCAGCAGCCAAACAAACACAATATAGTTGGCGAGCAAACCAACAGTGAATGCAACCAACCACGTCACAAAATGAATTCCCGGTACTGAATCCAGCTCAATATATTCCAGGAATTTCTTGGTCAGACTCGACGACCCAATAGCGGTCACCACAAAGGCCGCCACAAAGGCGACCAACAGCCCGATCAGGCCGATAAGATCTGATAGCTTCCCCTTCACGAAATTGTCCGGGGTGATCTTCACCTTCCACATCTCAGAGACGCCGAGACGAAGGTTGCCCATCCAGCCGAGGCCAGTCCAGAGTGCGGTCAACAGACCGATAACACCGATGGAGCTGCGCCGTTCAACGGCTGTATCCACCAGTGTTTGCAGCGTGTCTTTAAGACCACTCGTACCCAGATCCAGGATCTGCTGCTCAACTTTGTCCATGGCAGCGTCGTTCCCCGCCAGAACGAAACCGAAGCCGGCGAAGACGATCAACATAATGGGGATAAGGGAGAGAACGGAGAAATACGTGATCCCTGCCGCAAAGTGGTTGCCACCTTGTTCGCTATAGCGGTCTTGCATGCGCATGAGGTGGTCAAACCACGGGAACCGCAGCCGAGCCTTTTCCATTTTGCTCAGTTCGTCGTCGTGCGAACGTTCCATGCCGGTGTATTCGTCCGCGCGCCCGGTATTTTTGTCTGCCACGTTTTTCGCTGGAGCCACAATAGCCCTTCCTTTATGGTTTCAGCTTGTGATTCAGCCAAAAATGCGGCTGACTCCGCTTCGTATTGTTCTCTCGTATTGTCTTTTAGGGTTATTTGCTTTCTGGCAAAAACCCAATTTTCTTATGCACTTTACGCAAAGTTTTGTGTGCTTCATAGCGGGCACGCTCTGCGCCGTCGGCAAGAATTTTCTCCAATTGCGCCCGATCAGACATGAATTCTTCGTAGCGGGCTTTCAGCGGAGTGGTGAAGGCTTCGAGGGCTTCCGCCGTGTCCTTCTTCAATTCGCCATAGCCCACACCCGACTCTTGGTATTTTGCCGCGAGTTCCTTGGGGTCCTTATCCGTCAGCGCACCCTGGATAACAAGGAGGTTCGAGACACCCGGCTTGTTTTCGCGGTCGTAACGGATCTCGGCATCATTATCGGTGACAGCCGAACGGATTCGCTTTGCTGACACTTTTGGATCGTCGAGCAAATTAACAATCCCTTTGGGATTCGACCCAGACTTCGACATTTTCGACGTCGGTTCCTGAAGATCGTAAATCTTCGCCGCACCCTCCGGAATAAAACCGTCGGGAACAACAAATGTTTCACCAAAACGGGAATTGAACCGCTGCGCTAAGTTTCGGGTGAGTTCCATGTGCTGGCGCTGATCCTCCCCCACGGGAACCAGCTCCGGTTTGTACAGCAAAATGTCGGCAGCCATCAACATGGGGTAGGCGAACAAACCAGCGCTCGTCCGCTCAGTGCCCTGCTTCGACGACTTGTCTTTGAACTGGGTCATACGGCTGGCCTCGCCGAAACCCGTCAGGCATGTCATGATCCACCCGAGTTGAGCGTGCTCGGGAACGTGAGACTGTACGAACAGCGTCGACCGTTCTGGGTCAATACCCAAGGCCAGCAACTGCGCGACACCGGATAACGTACGCTTGCGCAATTGCTGCGGATCCTGATCCACGGTGATCGCGTGAAGATCGGGAATAAAGTAAAAAGCGTCATAGTTGTCCTGCAATTTAATGAATTGCCGGACTGCACCCAGATAATTACCTAAGTGATACGAATCTGACGTTGGTTGCAACCCCGAGACAACGCGAGCCTTATGTTCTTGTGCGCTTTGTTGTTCATTCTCACTAGCCATGGAATTTACAGTACTTCTTACCGCACGCGTTTCTGCAACCGGCCGTCAGACACGTTCGATACCGGGTGAATGAAATAGATATTTCTATTTAAAACCGACGACGACGGGCGAATGGTCCGACCAGCGAAGATCATAAGTATCAGCGACGTCCGTGCGGGCGGCGACCGCCCGCTCAGCCAGACTCCGTGTCGCCGCGTGGACATCGATTCGCCACCCAGCGCCCGTGTCGAAAGCCTGCCCGCGCCAGGTGTACCAGCTGTAGGGGCCTTCTTCGTTCTCGTGGAATGAGCGCTGAACGTCGATCCATTTCGGATGCTTCGCCGGATCCCGGAAGCTCGCCGCGGACGGTTTGTAGTCCTTCGAGGCGAAGAAGTCACCGATTGCGCCCGCATTCCCCTGACGTCGCCCGTCACTCAAGGTCACGCCTCTGGGCGCCTCGATATCGTCGTTAATTTCAGAGACCGTCGCACCAGGCCCCGGGCCGAAGATGGAGTCCATGAACGCCCGCTCATCAGGCAAGAAGCCCGCTTTTTTGCGATTGCCTTTCCAGCTCTTCAGGTCCTCACGCCGGTGACAAATGTTCCAGTCCCCGGCGACGAGCATCTTGTCGTACTTCTCGGCCCGCTGCTCCAGCACGGGAGCGAGCGAGTCCAAGAACGCGTACTTTTCGTCCTGTTTTTCGTTCCAGCCGCCGCTCGGGAGGTACAGAGAGGCCAGGCGCACATCGCCTAATCCCTCACCAGCGTGAATCGTTCCCTCGATCCAGCGGCCGGCGTCCTCAAAATCGGGGATACCGATCTCAACGTCGTCGACGGGGAACGTCGACAAAATCCCCACCCCGGCGCGGCCACGACTTGCCGCCGGCGCAACGGTGAGCGACCACCCGTCGTCAAGGGCAGGTTTGAGAGCATTCTCAGCCTGCTTTTCCGACGCCCGCACCTCTTGGAGGAGCACAACATCCACGTTGGCGTTCTTCAACCACTCATGGAAGCCGAGGTTCTCGTCCGACCGGTGCTTGACCGCTGCGCGAATACCGTTCACGTTGATCGACGCGACAGTCAGCGACGCGTCGGCAAACGATCCGGCGGACGCGGCAAATGAATTGCGGTGCCCGGGGGTGTTGTCATCATTGGGTTTTATCGGCGTACTGTGGGGAGGCATGTCGGACATCGTAGCGGATGCGCTGGACACGACTTCATCTGGGCAGCCGACGCCGGCGCAATAAGCCTGGTCAGTGGCCGTTCAACGATGGGCGCCGGCCGGCGTCGGCAATTATTGTGCCGCTTTTATGCACCTTTTATGCCCCGGGTTAACTCGTGTTTTAGCTGGCTGGAGTCTTCACAGGCTGCACCGACGCGGTTGACCGCCGACGAACCAACGCGGTGGGCGCCCACACGATCATGGACAACAGCGCCATGAGAGCACCGGCCAGACCACCACTGGAGTAACCGAACCCGGCGGACACGACCCAGCCGCCGACCATCGCTCCCCCAGCATTCGCAAGGTTCAACGCGGACTGGTTGAGGGCGGACGCAAGGGTCTGCGCCTCACCCGCCGTATCCATCAACCGGGACTGCAGGTTCGGGGTGAGCAGCGATCCTGACATCCCGATCAGCGCGAAGTTGATGGTGCCGAGCCACGGGTTGTGGGAGGTGAAGAAGAACGCGGTCAAAACCACCATCATCACGATGAGCGAGAAGAAAATTCCACGCTCCGGGTTGTAATCCACCAGTTTTCCACCGAACCAGGTGCCGATAATCATGCCGACGCCATAAGACATCAGCACGATCCACATGAGGCTTGCCGGCAGGCCAGCGACTTCCGTCATCGTCCACGATATGTAGGTGTAGACGGCGAACATGCCACCAAATCCGACAGTCCCCATGAGCAAGGTGAGCAAAACCTGTGGCTTAATGAGCGCGCTGAGCTCGGTCAACGGGTTCGTCGTCAGCATGAGGGTCATGTGCGGCAGCGCGATCCAAATCGAGACCAAGGTGGCGAGCCCGATCAGCGACACCATGGCGTACGCATAATGCCAGCTCATGGCCTGACCGATCGCCTGCGCAAGCGGAACACCGATCAACGTGGCGATCGGCAACCCCAGGTTCACAATGGCGATTGCTTGGCCCCTCTTACCAGGCTTGGACAGCGACACCGCAACCAACGAGGACACCCCGAAGAAAGCACCATGCGGGATACCCGCAATAAACCGGGCTGCTATCAGGAAGGGATAGTTCGGGGCAAAAACACTCAAACCATTACCGACGGTGAACGCCCCCATCAACAGGAGGAGGAGCCGCCGACGTGGGATTTTGCCAGTCAGAGCGGTGATCAGCGGCGCTCCGACGACGACGCCCATCGCGTAGGCCGTCACGATACGTCCGGCGGCACCGTCGGAGATGCCATAGTCGGCGCCGATGTACTTCAGCAACCCCATGGAGACGAACTCCGTGGTGCCGATGCCGAACCCACCGATAGAGAGCGCGATCAGGGCGAACAGGGCACGTCGGGATCCCATTTCGGTTTGCCGCGGGATCGGTTTGCGCTCTGGCATGCGCTCGACGACGACCTGCTTGCTGCTGTTATACGCGTGGCGTGACGCCTGGCCAGTTTTCACAGCAGCGGCGCGGGACGTGTGAGCGGTTTTCGCAGCGACGGCACGGGACGTGTGCGCCGTCTTTGCTGCGGCAGCACGAGACGAATGGGCAGTTTTCGCGACGGCTTTCTTCGACGCCTGTGTACTCTTTGCGACGACTTCTTTGCGCGCCTGGGCGCGGCGGGCTCGGTTAACGCGACGCTGCTGCGCTTTCGCCGCCTTGCGGGCCGCTTTGTCCTCGGCGGGATCGTGCGCGGTTCCGTGTGCAGCGGCTTCATGTTCGTCTGCGCGTGTGCCGGCCGATTCTTCGTCGTCACCTGCATCGTCAAGGGAGTACCCGTTGCCGTGGACCTGCGGGTGGTCATCGATGTCGATACTCAGCGACTGGTGGACCAGCGTTGCGTACGGCTCTTGTGGAGCTCCCGACGCGTCACCGAATTCACGCCCCGATTCACGCTCGCCGGACGCCTCCATGCCCTCTGGCGTATGGGTATCTCCCGTGGCGACGGGCTCGGTCAATGCGCGTGGCGCAATGATGTAGTTGTCTGCGTCCATATAGTCGCGAAAAACGTCGACGGCTCTACGGATAAGGCTCCCCACAGGCATCACACTTCCTCTTCTCTTGACGTCGGTGCGTCATGTACTCGTGATCGTGTGTCGATGTAGTCGGTGTAAACGTGAATTTATCGGTCTTGCGTCGGTATTAGTTCGGTCGAAGTCAGGGGGTTATGCGGACGCGGGGTTGACGGAATTGACGGGGGAAGCGACACATTGTCATGTCTCCGGAGGTTTCCTTGTGGTCGCGTTCGAGTTGCCTACATTTGCACATACGTGTGCCATCGTGCAATGCGAAAAGCCCATTTTCCCCTGCACAATTCATTACATTCCCGTGCGCATTGTGATTCGTTTTACTTTGTCGGCCTCAAAGGCGGGGTAATTTCAGCTCTTCTGAGCTAAGTATCTCAGTTGCAGCCGCGACGGGTCGTTCAGTCGTGTCCACATTTCCCGGCGTTCTTAGGGAAGCCGTGTCCGGTTTTGTCGGGACCGACAGGTAATCTTGACCCTGAATTTAGGCGCGACAGCAGGCCTTCATCACGCTGTCATCCCACAACCCTCAACGTGGCCAACACCACCCTCACTAACAGAAGGACTTCCAGTGAGCTCATCTGACGTGCGAACACAGGACACTCGACGCCCCCGCTTTTTCCTCACTCCGATGCGCCCGCGTGATCCTGAACAACCTCATCGCGCTGCGACCGTTCTTGAGCTCTTCTTCGACCTCGTTTTCGTCGTCGCCGTATCGACGGCTGGCGTGCAGTTGCATCATGCCCTCACCGAAGGCCACGCGGGCAAAGGTATTGGCCTCTATCTCATGGTGTTTTTCACCATTTGGTGGGCGTGGATGAACTTCACCTGGTTTGCCACCAGTTTTGATAGCGACGACTGGCTCTACCGTTTAAGCACGTTCGTGCAGATGGCGGGCGTGCTGGTTTTGACTCGGGGGATCGGCGACGTGTTTGAAGACCGTGATTTCAGCATCATGGTCATCGGCTATGTCATTATGCGCGTGGCCATGGGAGCACAGTGGCTTCGCGCTTCACGCGCTAAGGGGCAGGAAGGCCGTTCGGCGTTGACGTACGCCATCGGGATTTTGTCGGCGCAGGTGCTGTGGGTGATCTCGGCGGTGGTCACGTCGGGACGTATCCCCCTGTGGATTTTCGTTGTTTTCGTCATCGTGGAACTGTCGGTTCCCCTGGTAGCCGAGGTCACAGGCGGGACGCCGTGGCACCGGGAGCATATTGCGGAGCGGTACGGCCTGTTCACCATGATTGTTTTAGGTGAGTCGCTGCTGGGGTCCGCCAATGCGATTATCGAGGCTCTCGACGAGGGGGAGCACATTGGCCAGCTCATCGATGTATCGATCATGACCATTGTGATCAGTGCGGGTATTTGGTGGATCTACTTTTATCCGCGGCATACGGAGCGGTTATCGAACTCGTCGATTCTGTTGTCTGTCCGGTGGGGCTATGCGCACTACCTGATTTTCGCGTCTGCCGGCGCGTTTTCGGCGGGGATCGAGGCGCTCGTGGACTACGTGACGGGATCGTCGGAGCTTTCCTATGTCGCTGTGTCATTGGCGGTGACTGTGCCGGTGGCTGTCTTCATCCTCGCGATTTGGGCCGTCGCGTACCCTGGGACTCCGCGACTTGTGCGCACCGTGATTCCGATTGGGGCGGTGGTGACGGTGGCTTCCACCTGGGTGCCGGTGCCCGTCGCTGGGGTGGCCGTCGTCATTGTGGCCATGGTCGTTGTGTTGGTGTGCAACCCGGTCGACGGCGACGACGACACGGAACATGAGCACGAGGCCGACGAGCGGGCAGCTGGCGAGCAAGAAGTCGACGAGGTCCGCAGCTGAGGAGGTGTTATCGGTGGGGTTTCCGCCGGACTTGTTTTCCCATCCCGCGGACATTGTCGCCCCGTACGTCTTAGGGTCGACGCTTCGCCGCGGCCCGGTCGCGCTGATGATTACTGAGGTCGAGGCGTACTTGGGGCAAGCCGATCCTGCGTCACATGCTTCTCGAGGGCCGACGCCACGCTGCGCGACGATGTTCGGCCCACCGCTGCATCTTTACGTTTATGCCAGCTATGGCATTCATCGTGCGGGCAATGTGGTCTGTTGCCCCGAAGGCGTGGCGTCGGGACTGTTATTGCGCGCCGGGCGCGTTATTGATGGTTATGACGTCGTTCGATCCCGACGAAGGGACCGCCCCGAGGACGATGGGCTTGCCCGTGGGCCGGGAAATGTGGGATCCGCGTTGGGGTTAGATCTTCATCTCGACGGGATGCCCATCGTCGTGGATGATGATGGAGCACAGACCGGCGTCGGCAATCCCGAAGCCACGGAGCTGCGGCTAAGCCGTGCCCGCGCTGAGGACGACATTGTTCCTTATGTCACGGGGCCACGGATCGGAATTTCGAAGAATAAAGAGGCACCGCTACGGTTTTGGATTCCTGGTGATCGGTCAGTTACTCCGCCTCGAGGCCGTCCACGCAGACCAACCGGCAAGCACTATTCCTAGCAGGGCCCAGCACGCCAGCACGAGGCCGTGGATACCCCACCCGGCGCCGTCGAAGAATCCGACCGAACGCAACGCTGAGCCGGCAGCGCCTAAGGGTAGGAATTGTCCGATGGTGCCCCATGGCGAAGGCAGCCAATCGGGGCCTGTTTGCATGCCGGAGAGCGGGTTCGACAGGAACATGACGAACACAGCGCCAATGCCCAATCCCGCGTAGCCGAACTTGGACTCCATGCCGAGGACGAACATCGACACACCGACAATGGCCAGCGATAATGTGCCCACGATTTCCCAATAACTTCCGTCGACGACGTCGAAACCGAAGCGCATCACAGCGGCCAAGATGAAACCGGCGATGATGGCGAACGCCCCGCAGGCGAGGAATCGACGGGTGCGTCCTCCGTGGACCTGGGTGGACAAGACGACTGCGGAGATCATGCCGCCAAACGCCATCGGGAGTGCCAGGGTGGCGAAGGCTGTTCCGTGTTCGTCGCCGGATGCTGGCGGGGCCACATCTGTGGTAGTGACCTGGG
This sequence comes from Corynebacterium pseudokroppenstedtii, assembly GCF_019754945.1. Classification (GTDB taxonomy): domain Bacteria; phylum Actinomycetota; class Actinomycetes; order Mycobacteriales; family Mycobacteriaceae; genus Corynebacterium; species Corynebacterium pseudokroppenstedtii. Next base: position 163,668 of record NZ_JAEUWU010000005.1, on the reverse strand, counting down.
CACCTTGTGACGTAAGTGCCTGGGTGACCCCATTCATGACCCGGAGATACGTAGTTCCGGCCCCTGTCGCGGTAATCACCTCGGCAGTGGGAACAGGGATGCCGTTCGGCCCTGCCGTCCGTTGCCCCAGAGCAATGCCTCCGATGGCCTCGCGGTCGTGGACGGCCTGTTTGGCGTCGTCAACATGCTTGATCTCGAAAACCTCAGGCTGGTTGTGCTCCATGTTTTGAGTGAGTTGAGTAACCGCCTGATCTGGCCCGCTGACGGCGAGCGGTAGGTCTTTCGCGCCGGAATTCACTGCGGGCGCCAAGAAAGACAGCAGCATGAGCGTGACGACGGCGGCGAGGCCGAACACAATGCCCACTACTTTTCCGCTCGACGTGTGTTCAGTGGTTTGCTCCGTGTCTTTCGACGCCTGATTCGTGCTGTTAGGCGCCTGGTTGGTGGCGCGTTCAGTGGCCTGCGTAGTGGCCGAGGTGCTCCGGGTAGTCACCTCCGTGGAAACGCTGTTACTTGCCATAAGGTCTCCCCTTTCTCCGATGTGTTTCGACGTGCAACGCGGCCATCGTCGTTTTCTCGATGTTGTGTAGTGCGACGTCGCCGTTGACATGCATGAATATGGCTCGCCCGTAGGTATGACCAGCAGGTGCTACCTGAAGGCATTACCCAACTAAACGGAGCGTTCCGCTCCGGATATAAATGGAGCATAGCGCTCCGTTTAGATTGGTGCAAACGCGCCAGACGTGACAGAATGTGACCCCATCAACGGTTTCAAGCGCTGAGACCACACCACTAGGAGAAACATCGTGCGTGCAGACGCGACTGCCAGCCGTGCCGCCATCATTGACGCTGCGTGGCAAGGTTTTGCCACCAACGGTCCAGATATTTCACTGCGGTCCATCGCGCAGGATGCTGGGGTTGGAATCGCTACCCTCTACCGGCACTTCCCTACACGCGAGGACCTCTTTGTGGGCGTCGCCGAAGAAATGGTGGCCCGGTTCAAAGCAGTGTGTGATCAGTACGTTGACGCGCCGTCCTGGGATGAAGATCCAGCCACTACATGGTCAGCTTTCATTGCCGACGATTACGAATTACGAATGGGCGCTTTGGTGGCACAAATAGCTGAAAAAATCGCTGTGTCGCCCGAACTTTATGATCGGATTACAGCTTTACGCACGAAGGCTTTGAGTCAGGTGGAACCCGTCCTGAATCGCGCTAAAAACGGTGGGCTGGTTCGCCCAGAAATCAGCCCAGCACAGTTCCAAATGGGAGTGGGCCTTCTGAGCAGGCCTCTTCCAGCCACGTTGGAGCAACTCGAACCGGGCTTTTCCACATGGTTACTGGACACCTTCGCGCGGGGAATAGCGCCCTAGGGGACTCCGCTCCAGCCAGGTAGGCACGCCCATCGCCCTCCCCAGCCCCAGCTGCGGGGACCAACCGTCACATCCCCGCCTCCCCAACGAGCGTATCGTCGCCCCGTCTGTGGGGGTGCGTCACATCGTGGAGTCGCATTTGTGGCGTCGTCACGTACTCTAGAAAAAGGAAGTATCCGCTATGTTGATAGCTTTGCTACCCAGGCCTTGTCTAGGTGATGACGCACTGCCCGAATCCGCAAATCAACGCTGTATATGCACATCATATGCAGATCGCAACATCTGCACACCGTCGGCAGTGCTAGAACCCGGACACCGGCCTCGGAACGCACAGCACGCATAATCCTGAACAATATTTAGCGAGTAAGGGAGTTTTGCCCCACCATGGGAACAATTATCTACACCCGTACCGATGAAGCGCCTTTGATGGCAACGTATTCGTTGAAGCCAGTGGTGGAAGCGTTTGCGTCAACCGCCGGTGTCGACGTCGAAACCCGGGATATTTCATTGGCGGCGCGCACGTTGGCGGCGTTCAATGATGTGCTGCCGGAGAACCAGCGGGTCAACGATGCGCTGGCCGAACTGGGTGCGCTGGCAAAGACCCCGGACGCAAATATTGTGAAGCTACCGAACATTTCGGCGTCGGTACCCCAGTTGAAGGCAACGATTAAGGAGCTTCAGGCTGCGGGATACGATCTTCCGGATTACCCCGAGGAACCGTCGACGGACGAGGAACGCGATGCCCGCGCCCGCTACGACTCAGTCAAGGGCTCTGCTGTTAACCCCGTTTTGCGTGAGGGCAACTCGGACCGCCGCGCGCCGAAGGCCGTGAAGAATTTCGCCCGCAAGCACCCGCACACGATGGGTGAATGGAGCAAGGACTCCAAGACCAATGTGTCGACGATGGAGTCGGAGGATTTCCGTCACAACGAGCAGTCGGTGGTTCTTGAGAACGACGACGAGCTGCGGATTCAGCTTGTCGCCCCGAATGGTGAAACCACTGTTCTTAAGGAGTCCCTCCCCGTTCTCAAGGGCGAGATTGTCGACGGCACTGTGCTCAGCGCGAAGGCGCTGGATACGTTCCTCCGCGCCCAGGTCAGCCGCGCGAAAGCAGAGGGCGTGCTGTTCTCTGTCCACCTGAAGGCAACCATGATGAAAGTGTCGGATCCCGTGATCTTCGGCCACGTGGTTCGCGCCTACTTCCACGACGTGTTCGACAAGTACGGCGAGGAACTGCTGGCCGCCGGGCTCAATGGCGAAAACGGTTTAGGCGCCATTCTCGAGGGCCTGTCGGATCTCGACAATGGGGCCGAGATTAAGGACGCCTTCGACCAGGCCCTGAAGGACAACGCTGCTCTGGCGATGGTGAACTCCCACAAGGGCATCACGAACCTCCACGTCCCGTCGGACGTCATTATCGACGCCTCCATGCCCGCGATGATCCGCACCTCGGGCCACATGTGGAACGCCGATGACAAAGAGCAAGACACCTTGGCGGTCATTCCGGATTCGTCATATGCCGGTGTTTACCAGGCAGTTATCGACGACTGCCGCGAGAATGGCGCTTTCGATCCGACGACGATGGGCACCGTGCCGAACGTCGGGCTCATGGCTCAGAAGGCGGAAGAATACGGTTCGCACGACAAAACCTTCGTGATGCCGACCGACGGCAAAGTGCAGGTCGTCGACAAGTCCGGCACCGTACTCATGGAACACGACGTCGAGGCCAACGACATTTGGCGCGCCTGCCAGACGAAGGACATCCCGGTGCGCAACTGGGTCGGCCTGGCTGTTGAACGCGCACGCCTGTCGGGAATGCCGGCCGTGTTCTGGCTCGACCCGGAGCGCGCGCACGACAACAACGTGCGTGCCAAGGTCGAGGAATACCTGAAGGACGAGGACACCGACGGCCTGGACATCCAGATCATGGATCCCGTCGCCGCCACGAAGTACTCGATCGACCGCATCCGCAAGGGCGAGGACACCATCTCTGTCACCGGCAACGTGCTGCGTGACTACCTCACCGACCTCTTCCCCATCATGGAGCTGGGCACGTCGGCGAAGATGCTGTCTGTGGTTCCGCTGATCGCTGGTGGCGGGCTCTTCGAAACCGGTGCGGGCGGATCCGCACCGAAGCACGTGCAGCAGCTGCAGGAGGAGAACCACCTGCGTTGGGATTCGCTGGGTGAGTTCCTTGCTCTGGCGGAGTCGTTCCGCTTCTTTGCCCGTAAGGACGGGAACGATCGCGCCGGGATCCTTGCCGATGCACTGGATAAAGCCACCGAGAGTGTGCTGGAAGAGGGGCATTCTCCGTCGCGTAAGGTCAACGAGATCGACAACCGCGGCTCGCACTTCTACCTCGCGTTGGGGTGGGCGAAGGCTTTGGCTCAGCAGACCGACGATGCCGATTTAGCTGCGGCATTCAAGCCGATTGCCGACGCTCTCGACGAGAAGAAGGATCAGATCGCGGAAGAGCTGCTCTCTGTGCAGGGCTCCAGGGTCGACTTGGGCGGCTACTACTGGCCGTCGGATGACAAGGTGAACGCGGTGATGCGGCCGTCGAAGACGTTCAACACGATCATCGACGATTTGCACCAGTAGGGGTTTACCTGCGTTGGGGATGACCTGCGCCAGTAGGTTTCGGTGAGTAGGGCGGGGACTTAGTGTGTCCCCGCCTTCAGCGCATCGTCAGTTTTTGGCGCACCTATGTCGAGCGGGCCGTCAGTCTTCCTCGTCCCCGTTGTATAGCTTTCCGTGGAAGCTGGGGTTCAAGAGGTTGTGATGGCTGAGGACGTCGTCAAGGGTGTCCTTATCCAGCAGGCCTTTCTCCAGGACGAGGTCGCGCACGGATCGGCCCGTCCGAGCCGCTTCTTTACCAATCACATCGCCCCAGTGGTGGCCGATCAGCGGGTTCAGATAGGTGATAATGCCGATCGAATTGTCGACATAACGGCGGCAAACGTCCTCGTTAGCGGTGATTCCGATGACGCAGCGGGTGCGCAGCGTCGTGCAGGCTCGCACGAGGAACCGCACAGATTCGAACGCGCATTGCGCGATCACCGGTTCCATCACGTTCAACTGCAATTGTCCGGCTTCCGCGGCCATCGCGACGGTGACGTCGTTTCCAAAGACTTTGAAACAAATTTGATTAACGACTTCCGGAATAACCGGGTTAACTTTCGCCGGCATAATCGAGGAACCCGCCTGGCGCTCCGGGAGATTAATTTCGTTTAACCCGGCGCGCGGCCCCGACGACAGAAGACGCAAATCATTGCAAATCTTCGATAGTTTCATTGCCAGACGTTTCACGGCCGAATGCGCGTTGACGTACGCGCCCGTGTCGCTGGTTGCCTCGATGAGGTCGCGTGCGGGCTTAATGTCCAGGCCCGATACCGCGCTCAGTGCGCGGATGACCGCCGCTTGATACCCCGCGGGGGTGTTCAGGCCGGTGCCGATGGCCGTCGCGCCCATGTTCATTTCACGTAGTTGGCTTTGGGCGCGTTCCAGCTGGCTGCGCTCTTCCGCCAAGTTGTTTCCAAACGCGCGGAATTCTTGTCCTAACGACATGGGAACGGCATCTTGTAATTGCGTCCTCCCCATTTTCATGACGTCGTTGAATTCATTTCCCTTGGCCAAGAATGCGCGTTCCAGAGCGTCGACATGGTTTGCCAATTGTTCAATCGCGAAGTGCAAACCTAAGCGAAAACCGGTTGGGTAAGCGTCATTCGTCGATTGGGACATATTGACGTCGTCATTTGGATTGATAACGTCGTAATTGCCCTTCGGCTCCCCCAGATATTCGAGCGCGAAATTCGCAATGACCTCATTCGTATTCATATTCACCGAAGTGCCCGCGCCGCCCTGGAACACGTCGATAGGAAACTGATCCATCCCCCGGTGCTTGTCGAGAATCTGATCGCAAGCCCAAATAATCGCCTCCGCCTTTTTGGCTGGTAGCGCGTGGACTTCGCGGTTCGCGATGGCGGCGGCTTTCTTGACCATCACCATGCCGCGGATGAGCTCCGGAACGTGATTGATGTTCGTCCGCGAAATCTGGAAATTCTCGACCGCGCGCAGCGTGTGCACACCGTAGTAGGCGTCGGCGGGAACCTGTAGAGTGCCTAGAAGGTCGGTTTCCTCACGAAAACTCTGCGCACTCTTCGCCCGTTGGGAGTGCGTTTCCGCCGACGTAATAATGTCCGTCGAGGTCATGACGACCCCGATTCTTTCCGACGACGACCCCGGCGCGGCTACCGGGACGTCCCAGGCTTCCGACGAGGGGGTGGGGTGGTCGGCGGAGTCCGAGGAGGTCGCCGTCGGAGATACCTCGTTTTGTTGATCAGTTGGTTCGTTGCCCTGGTTGTCGGAGGGGCGGGATGCGGATTGCTCGGACACGGTAAACCTCGATCTGTCATCGGTGTAACAACATGCTGCATGGGTGGGCAGCGCGTTGACCTGGCTTATTCCCCCCTCGATGCGGAAGCTCTCCCCCGAGTGCCGACAATCCATTCGCGCACCCTCACATTACTGATCAGTTACTGATCACTTGCGTGAGTGCCATCAGGCTACCTTTGCCTCGAGCGAATGTTCACTTGAGACACGTCGAGGATGATCTACCTCAACGACGGGTTATTACCCCACTTTGTAGCAGGGTGTTTATTTCATCCCCACGGTTGGAGGGGCCGATGCCTCAGCCCCGCGAGTAGTAGGGCCGGCATCATAAACAAGTTCCCGCCGACATAAGGCCACTTCATCGACGCCTTTTCCTAGCGGGGTACCATCTTGTTTCACTGCCTTGCCAGCGGGAACTCGCTCTGCAACCAAGAATAGTCGCTCCCCACAGCTCGCGGGAAGAGATATTTGATTCCGAGCCCAAACGGGGGTGGATGGCTCTCATCACGAATTTCGAGCGTAGCGTTTCCCTGGCGCGCGCTCTGGCGTCGGAGGTCAAATCACAGGTACGCCGCCCCCACCGACCTCCGATTGATCTCCGCCCGAATCGACCCCAGCAGCGCCCGCGGGTCCAGCACATCCCCCGCAGTCACACGCCGCCCCCACCACCCCTGGTCCTGCATCACCGCCCACACGCGGCTATCGCGATCCCGCTGCCCACGCCATAAATGCTGGTCACCGCCGTAAAACAACGCGATCTTCAGCCCCGGATCGCCGACATCAACATACGTCACAAGCTGCCCGCCCTCGTCGATCCGAATCTGCGTAACAACCGTCGGCAATACTAACGACGCCAGTAGTCGCAATGCCGTCTCCGGTGGCGAATCCGCACCCACATCGGACAACGACGCAATCGTGCGCCGAGCCTCCTGGCGGAAACGCAGCGGGACCTCGCTGGTCAGGGCCTACGCGGGATCCACATCGAGGAACCCCCGGCAACGTCGGCAACTTGAACCGCCCTCACGAGCCCCGAAGGCAACCCAGGAATAGGCGGAGTCGGCCACCACACAGCCCCCGCGGAACGCCGAAGCCACGGCAGTCACCAGCGTGAGCTTCGGAGTCAGAAGGCGCAGGCCCGGCGTGATGTCGTCGATAAGGACCGTCTCGATCGACGCAGAATCGATGCCGGCCGACACATCGAGGCCAATTGACGAGACCTGGAGCGGAGTCCTCGCGCGCCTGCGCTCGGCCCGAACCACAAACGTGTCCGCCTCGTCGACAAAGTAGCGGCACCCATACATAGCGAGCGCGGACATCGACGCCGCAACCCATTCGGGGTGCGTGAGCCAATGGGCGCGCATCCGGGTTATCGCATCGTGCCGATACCGGATCGACGGACGGAGGCGGCGCGAACCCCGGTCGTACACCTCTTCATCTGCGGGGACATTGTGGTGATAAGGGGTAAGAGCGGGGAGTTCTCCGGCAGATTGACGACGTTAGAACGCTCGGGAATGCATAACTCGAGGAGCTCGGCCCGCTGCGCAGCCAAGTGGCGGGATGCACTGGGCGCGAGGTGAGGAGGTGGATATGCGTACCGGTGTGGATACGTATAGGGCTGGTACGAAGATGCATACGGTGCGTATATGCTTCGTGACCTGCATCGTTCTGGTGACGTCTCGGATATTCGTGGCGGCCGAAGTAAAACGCGAGCTTGGGGTAGTTCCTCTCGGTACGCTTGATTCCACCGGCCGATATGCTTCCGTCGGCTAGCTGTGTGACGGAATTGCACTTGCTCCCAACGTGTTGCGATCCTCGTGGAATAACGGCAAACCTGGTCACCGGATCGCACAGCCGCGATGTCCTCTCTGCAGAGAACCCCTGTTTGCGCAGGTCAGTACACAGGATGGGGACTATCGCCGGGAAAATACTTCTACCCCTGACGACACGGTTTACTTCCACGATTCCCCCTCAGGTCGTTATTTCGTTTGTCATTTCCTGGCGTGCGAGGCTTACGACTTTTGAAACACGAACGCAAGGCCTAAAACACGAGTTCACCGAGTAGAGCCCGTATCGCGTGCAACTTTTTCAGTCTCCGCACCGGATACGCATGAGAATAGGACGAGGATCGCGCCTGCAACCGTCGTTATCGGATGTCATGCCAAGTCCGCTGTCGATAAATACGCACCTGTGGATAGTTCACGCTTGGCATGTCCGGAGGCGGGAGGATAAAGCCACTACCTGATCGAATACGCTGGTTTTCAAGAATTGATCCGGCAGGAAACGGGGTCCCCGAGAAATCTTGTTGAGAAGTGCACTGAAAACTGCGGGGGGGATATGCGGTCCAAATAAAAGTGCGGGGGTATATGGGCGAAAAATCGCCAAAAATTGACCATATTCCCCCGCAGTTTTCACAACCGACCCCTATATGCCACCGCAGTTTTCCAGCGAGCGGGCGCAAAGCCCGTGCGACAACATCGCGTGGGCCGCAGACATACAGGCATGAGCATCCCCACTGCAAGATTCACATCCCACCGACCGTGGACTAAAAAAGTCGGACAGCACATAACCTACATACCGCTTAGTCTAGTTTTTTTCATAGCTCTGCGCTGGACATATAGACACAAAATAGACAGAGCGGTTTGCACTAGACCGAGCGGTCCATTAATCTCGTCTTACGAGTTCAAAAGAGCTCATCGTCAGGCAACGACCGCATCATTTTTCACACGCGGTTATGCCACCCCGGGAAGCCGGCGGTTATACAAGCCCAACAGCGTGAAACCCGCCGGCAACAAAACCACCACACAAACCCAACACAAAGAATTACGAGGAAACACCATGACCACCAAGTACGACAACAGCAACGCCGACCAGTGGGGCTTCGAGACCCGCGCCATCCACGCCGGCCAGCCCGTGGATAGTGAGACAAGCTCACGAAACCTCCCGATTTACCTCACGTCGTCGTACGTTTTCGACTCCGCCGAGCACGCCAAGCAGCGCTTCGGCCTGGAGGACGAGGGCCCGATTTACTCGCGCCTGACAAATCCGACGGTGGCCGCCGTCGAAAATAGGTTGGCTTCCCTTGAGGGTGGAACGCATGCGGTGCTCTTCGCATCCGGCCAGGCGGCGGAGACGGCGGCGTTCCTGAATATCGCGAGGTCAGGGTCGCATATTGTGTCGTCGCCGCGCTTGTATGGCGGCACGGAGACGCTGTTGGCGCACACGTTCCGTCGGCTCGGGATTGAGGTCACGTTCGTGGAGGACCCGGATGATCCGCAGTCGTGGGACGCGGCCGCGAAGGACAACACGGTGGCGTTTTATGGCGAGACGTTCGCCAACCCGCAGGCCGATATCCTGGACATTCCGGCCATCGCGGAGGTCGCTCATAAGCATTCCGTACCGTTGATTGTCGACAATACTGTGGCGACGGCGGCTGCCGTTCGTCCTTTGGAGCTCGGTGCCGACGTTGTTGTGGCGTCGTTGACGAAGTTTTACACCGGCAACGGATCCGGGCTTGGTGGTGTGTTGATCGACGGCGGAAAGTTCGATTGGACGGTGGAGCGCGACGGCAAGCCGCTGTTCCCCGATTTTGTCGAGCCGGATCCCGCCTACCACGGGTTGAAGTACGCGGACCTGGGGAATGTGGCGTTCGGGTTGAAGGCTCGCGCGGGGTTGCTCCGCGATACGGGCGCGACGCCCTCGCCGTTTAACGCGTGGGTCACGGCCCAAGGGTTGGATACCTTATCTCTGCGCATCGCAAAGCATAACGAAAATGCGCAGAAAGTCGCTGAATATCTGGAAAGCAATCCGAAGGTCACGAAGGTTAACTTCCCTGGGCTGAAGAGTTCGCCATGGTATTCGGTCAAGGAGAAGCTGGGGCTGAAGTACCCAGGCTCGGTGTTCTCATTCGACATCGATGGCGGGCGCGACACGGCGTGGAAGTTCATCGATGCCCTGAAGCTGCACTCGGACCTGGCCAATGTTGGCGACGTGCGGTCGCTGGTCGTCCACCCTGCCTCGACCACGCACTCCCAGTCCGATGAGCCGGCGCTGCGGGCGGCGGGAATCAACGAGTCGACCATCCGACTCTCTGTCGGCATCGAGGACATCGACGACATCATCAACGACCTCAAGCAGGCCTTTGAACAGGTTTAATCTTCTAGGCTAATTTCCTTTGGGGTTAATTTTCTCCAGGTTAATCTTCTTGCCGACGAGGGGCTGGCCGCGCAACGATGGCCGGCCCTTTGGCCGTGTTTCGTACGCCCGTGTGTTGTGCGGGGTGGAATGTGGGGCGCGCCAGACAATAAGGAGGTGTCGGCCGTGGCCGAACAGGTATCGCTTCCGCCCAATGGGCAGTATGTCGACGTGCCTTTCTCACCGGCCGACGACCCATGGGTGACGGAGGCTGGTGTGCCACTACCTGGCGCGTCGCTCCGCATATACGCGTTTTACACGACCCAGGGCAACGCCACACCGGACATAACACCAGACGACGTCGTGCCCGACACCACCGCTGCAGCCGACGCCCCCCGCCTAAAACCGGACGCCACTTCTATTCCCCCAAGCCCTCTCGACCGCCCGATAATCCTCATCGAGCACGCTCTCACAGGCGATGGCAACGCCGCCGAATGGTGGCAAGGGCTCATCGGCCCAGGTCTCGGCTTCGACACAGACCGCTACCTCATCCTTTGCGCGAATGTCCTTGGAGGCTGCGATGGCAGCACGGGCCCGTCGTCGATAAGCCCTGATGGTTCGCCGTGGGGGTCGCGCTTCCCGGCCCTGTCCATGCGGGACATGGTCGACGCCGAACACTGCGCGCTGGAGCAACTCGGCATCCGCCGCCTCCACGCAGTCGTCGGCGCATCGATGGGCGGGGCGCGGGCCCTGGAATGGTGCATCATGTTCCGCGACGTGGTCGCGTCGGCACTGGTTATCGCGGTTTCCGCCCGAGCGAGCGCGTGGCAAATCGGCATTCAATCTGCACAAATCCGGTTTATCGAGGCCGACCCCGATTGGCAGGGCGGCAACTATTACGGCACCGGACGCGCGCCCACCCACGGGATCGGCCAGGCGCGTCGCATTGCACACCTCACTTATCGGGGCGAGCTCGAGCTCGACGAGCGATTCGGCGCCGATCCTCAGCGCGACGAGGACCCGTACGGCCCCTATCGATCCCGTGACCAGCGCTTTTCCATCGAAAGCTACCTAGATTCGCAGGCCTCCAAGCTCGCCGCGCGGTTCGACGCCGGGAGCTACGTGATCCTCACCGACGCGCTCAACCGTCACGACATCGGACGCGGGCGCGGCGGAATGAACGCTGTCCTCGGCGAATGCACCGTCCCGATCATGGTTGCCGGCGTCGACTCCGACATCCTTTACCCGTTTCACCAGCAAGAACACCTGTCGCGCAACCTCGGCAACTTCATTGGGCTGTCAAAAATTACGTCGCCGACCGGGCACGACGGCTTCCTCACCGAAACACTCCAAACCCGGCGGATCGTCGAAAAGTTCCTTACCAAGATTGCCGACGACGGGGGCCGCGGTGAGATTCGCGATGGCGAGGACCGCTGGGAACCGTGATGTGAATCGCGATGACAACCGTGGGGAACGGGAAAAGGGAAAACTTAGCGAGGTATTTCTAGAGGCCTCTGCGCCTGAGCTCGAAAACTGCTGGGGGATATGCAGCCCAAATAAAAGTGCGGGGGTATATGGGCGAAAAATCGCCAAAAATTGGCCATATACCCCCACAGTTTTCACAACCGACCCCGATACGCCCCCGGCGTTTTCCAGCGTGCGTGCACAAATCCCGCAAACTCCCCGCAGAAGCCACACACGCAGATCAGAAGCCCCCGCGCACGGGCCAGATGGGAGCTTCGCGCAGCCAAGCGCGGTCCCGGCCCCCAAACACCACCGCAAAGCAGAGTTAAAAACCCTCAGACGCCACAAACGGCGCGCCTACCACGCTGGTAAGCGCGCCGTTTGTCTAACTATGAAGGAGAACTAATCCTCCGAGTGCCACAAACTTATGGCCCTTGAGACCTTATGAGCTCATGGGCTCATAGTTCGCGGACTAATAGCCCACTTGGACTACTTCTTGCCGTCCTTGGTATCGTCCTGGAACTCGACGCGTTCCTTCTTGAGGTCCTCGGAAACCTTCTGCTTCTCGGTGACGGTCTCCTTGTTCAGGTTGACCTTCTCTACCGGCACGGTTTCCTTGTCAACGTTGACCTGCTCTTCGTGGAGCACAACGTCGGCGTTCTCTTCGCCAATGCGGGTGTTGCCCAGCTTCTTGGCTTCCTCCGGCGAGAGCTTCTCGCGCTCGACCTTCACCTCTTCGCGGCTGACCGGAACCTCGACGGTTTCGGTGTCCTCGACGACGTACTTGCGCAGTCGAGCACGGCCGGAGGCAACCTTCTCCTTGTTAACGTTGAGCTGCTCTTCGGAACGGATCACGGAGCCGTCGCCGGAGGTAGCAGGCTTCTTGCCAGTGTCGGCGGAGGTCTTCGCAGTTTCCTCGCGACGACCCGTCGTACCAGCAGCGGTTCCAGCGGCAGCGCCGGTGCCTGCAGCAGTACCAGCCTGAGCAGCGTTTCCGCGGTCAGAGGCCTGAGTCTGTGCGGAATCCTGCGTCGTCAAGCCGTAGTGCTTGTACAGGCGCTCTTCTTCCTCGGGCTCCAGACCTTCGTCGGTGTCGGAGATGTTCGGAGCGTCCGAAATCTCATCCTTGGTGTGAGCAACATGGAGTTCCTCGTTGTTCAGCTTGGCGCCAGCCAGCGGGACGAGGGAACTATTGCGACCAAACAGTCCGGTGTTCACGGCTACGAACGTCGGCTCACCGCTATTGCTGTCGACGAAAAGCTGGCCAACTTTGCCAACCTTGTCGCCATTCTTGTCGAAAGCGGTGGACTCGAGCACGGCCTGAATGAACTTCTGATCAGCCACGTAAATCTCCTTTACTGATAGTTACGCAATATATCTAATAAAACTGTTAAAACAACGCAGCGGGCGCGCTACAAAGGGCTTAACCGAGATGGGAAGCACCCTCAATAACGAGCACGTCAATCTACGTTAGGTTGCCTGAACGCTTTCGCGTACCAAGCACAACTCACATTAGTTGGCTTATCTCAGCTCCGCTACCATATCGCAGCAAAAAGGGGCATTTTTGCTACTTGTTTGGCTTCTAAACCAGCCTTATAAGTCTTCTACCAGGTGTTATAAGGACTACATAACGATCAAGTAACAATTAACGGATTTACCTGAAACCTCAAACGATTACTTACCGACGGGGGCTGCGCCCCATCACCTATTTCACCCGAATGTCCCTTGCCGATGCTGCGCTGATGCTTGCTATGCCAGCCCCATTTTCGGTACCCTCCGGCGCGGACGTGTTCGCTGCGTCGGAACCACCCGCGTCGGTACCACCCTCCCCTTCAGCCACCAGCTGAATGTTCATCATCGCGCCATACGGGCGTGGCAGGACGGCGACATTGACCCCCGGCACGATCCCCTTCGTCGCTAAGTAACGCAAAAGACCCGAGTCGCGGTCAGCAATGCGCACAATCCGCACAACGTCCCCTTCCTGCGTGGTATCCAACGGCAAGCCAGGATCGGTCTCAGCGACATTGCCCTCCTTATCTGGGATGGGATCGCCATGTGGATCGCGGGTGGGATTGCCCATGAGAGCCGCGATGCGCTCGACAAACGTATCCGACACGGCATGCTCAAGGTGCTCGGCCTCGTCGTGAACTTCATCCCAGCTATAGCCGACGCACTCGCACAGGTACATCTCCAACAATCGGTGCCGACGAACCATTTGCAAAGCCAACGGTCGGCCGGTTGGGGACAGCTCGATGGGTTTATACGCCTCGTGAACGATGAGTCCCTGCTGCACCAGCCGCTTCAACGCCTCTGACACCGTCGACGCTTTCTGCCCTAGGACTTCGCCGATCCGCGTCGATGTGACCGGGCCCGCGTTCCACTCGCCCAGGTCATAGATCACCTTGAGGTAGTCCTGGGTGCGGTCCGGCAGATCAGAAACGTGCATGCCCTTCATCGTATTAGGTGACCAGTACATCAAGCTAGGGGCCGCCACACGGAGCTATCACGCTAGGGCCATCCAATCTCTAGGGCAACCACGCTGGAGCGGCGGGATAGGGGTCGTCACAACGGGTTCCTTGACACACTCGATGGGTGGACATAAGGTTCCCCCCAGTTTGAAAATACATTGCATTGAACTTTTATAATGAGCGTGATGAATTTTTTATTCAGGGGGTTGGTATCTCAGGGCGACACCTTCGGCTAAACCCCTGATAAACAGACATATCCACCGCACCCCCGCTTTTCGACAACCAACAACTGCAACCAACAACCAACAAGTGACAACCGAACGTAAGGATTCACATGGCTCCCTCACTCGCCCCTTCCTCCCCGACGCATAATCCGGGCTCACGATTCACCGCATCCAGACACAGACGTCGACGCGCAAGAATCCTCCCGGCCATCGCGACCGCGCTCGCCGTCGGACTCACCGCCAGCGGCTGCAGCGCACTCTCCGACGATGACAACGGGAAGAAAGACGTCTTGGCAACATTCACGGTTCTCGCCGACATCGCCCGGAACGTGGCCGGCGACCACGTCAACGTCAACTCCCTCACCAAGCCCGGCACCGAAATCCACGGCTACGACCCCACCCCGTCGGACCTCAAATCGGCAGCAAAAGCGGACCTCATCATCTCCAACGGTCTCGGGCTCGAGCACTGGCTGGACAAGCTCACCAGCAATTCCGACGCCAAACGCGTCGTCGCCACGGATGGGATTGAGCCGCTCCCGATCACCGACGGTGAAGCCAGCGGCGAAGACAACCCTCACGCGTGGATGAGCCCCACCAACGTGAAGAAGTACGCGACCACCATTGCGAAGGCGCTCGGGGACATCGATCCCGACCACAAAGACGATTACAACGACAACGCGAAAAAATACTCCGCCAAGCTGGACACCATCGGCAACGACCTCCGCGCGGACCTCGAAACCGTTCCCCAGGACAAACGCGCGCTCGTGACCTGCGAGGGAGCGTTCTCCTACCTGGCCAAAGATGCGGGTCTCACGGAGCACTACATCTGGCCCGTCAACGCAGAAACCGAAGCCACTCCTCAACGCATGAAGGAGACCGAGGAGTTCGTGCGCGAACACCAGGTCCCCGCTGTGTTCTGCGAATCCACCGTGGACTCCGGCCCCCGCGAACAAATCGTCCGCGCCACCGGAGCAAAAGACGGCGGCATCCTCTACGTCGACTCGCTGTCCGACCAAGACGGCCCCGTCCCCACCTACCTGGATCTCATCCGGTACGACGCCGACACCATCAGCAAAGGACTCACCAGCTAATGCAGGCCGAAACACCGCGAAAACCCCTGGTCAGCGTCGATAATCTCGGAGTAACCTACACGCACAACTCCGGGGAACCCGTGGCCGCACTGCGCGACGTGACCGCGTCGTTCTTCCCCGGAACCATGACCGCGATCATCGGGGCGAACGGCGCCGGCAAATCGACGCTATTCAACGCCATCACCGGCCAACTACGCCCCACCACCGGCACCCTGACCGTGGACGGCCGCATCACCTACATGCCGCAAACCGAGGCCGTGAACTGGGATTTCCCCATGACGGTGCGCGACGTTGTCCTCACCGCATTCCGGCACCCCACTCGCGACGACAAAACCACTGCCGACGAGGCGCTGGCCAGTGTGGGAATGACCGCCTACGCCAGCCGGTCCATCCGGCAACTCTCCGGAGGGCAGAAGAAGCGCGTTTTCATCGCTCGTGCACTCGCCACCCAGGCGCCGATCCTCATCTTGGACGAGCCCTTCGCCGGCGTTGATCAGGACACCGAAGAAGTCTTGTTCCGAGTCCTGACCGCCCGGCGCGATCGCGGCGCGCTCATCCTACTTTCGACGCACCACCTCGGCACGCTTCGCTCGATGGATCGGATCGTTGTCCTGCAAAAAACAATTATTAGCGACGGGGCTCCCGACGACACCCTCTTCGCCGCCTCGCCCAGCGTTCTGTTGGGGACCGCCCTAATGGAGGATATGAGGAAGGACGGCGACGCAGAATGAACCCCTTTGCGTTAACCGGCGCGTTCCCTGGCGCACCGATCCACGCATCGGTCGCAACGGCGTTTATCGAACCATTCACCTACAGCTTTATGCAGCGCGCTGTCATCGTCACGTCTGTGACGGCACTGTGCACCGGACTTCTCTCCGCCTGGATAATCCTGCTCGGGTGGTCGCTCTTAGGTGACGCGATCTCGCACGCGGTCCTCCCCGGCGTCGTTATTTCTTATATCCTTGGCATCCCGTTCTCCATTGGCGCGCTGGTCGCCGCACTGCTCACCGTCGGCCTCATCGGAACCATCCGCGGGAAAACGAACCTCAAGGACGACACCGCCATCGGCATCGTCTTCACCACATTCTTCGCGTTCGGCCTGGTGCTCATCTCCATGACGCCGTCGACAACCGATCTGCACTCCATCCTTTTCGGAAATCTCCTGGGTGTGCGGCAATCCGCCCTCATCCAAGTTGTGGTCATCGCGTTGCTAGCGTCGGCACTTGTCCTGATCAAGCGGCGGGACATTACCCTCTGGAGTTTCGACGCGATCAACGCCCGGTCGCTCGGCATCAATCCCACACTCATGCGCGGATTCATGCTGACCATGCTCGCGCTCGTCATTGTGGCGTCGATGCAGGCAGTGGGCGTGATCCTTGTTGTCGCCATGCTGATCACACCCGGCGCGATCAGCCTTCTCATTTTCGCGCGCATGCGCAGCACCCTCATTTGGACGCCGGTCATTAGCTGGGTGACGGCCATGAGCGGCCTGCTAATCAGCTACTGGACCGACGTGTCCAGCGGAGGCATGATCGTCGTCGTGCAGGGCTGCACATTCATGGTCGTATTTGCGACGAAACACTGGGCATCACGTGTGCGGCACCGGAGTCATCAGGCCTGACGTCCGCTATTTCTTCTTCCCTTTCTTAACGGACTTACCCTTCTTCCCTTTCTTACGCTTCTCAGGCTGGTGAGCCCTGAGCTCCGCGCGATCCTGGACAACAATGACCTGCCCACCATCACCAGGATCGGGCTTCGGAATAACATCGGCCGGATCGATCAGATACACGCGCTTACCGTCCAAAGTTAAACGACGCGCCACCTCGAGAATCATGCGCCGCGCGACTCCATCCAATGCGTGAACATCGGTCAGGTCCAGGGCCACAGCCGGCTCTTTAATCGTCGTGCTAGAGAACTCGCGGACGATCTTCTCCGCACCCGCGAAACGCAAACTCCCCTGGATCGAATAGACCTTGATCTTTTGCGGCTTCACCCCCTGCGCCTTCTCGTTGTCAGTCAGGTCCTGGACGAGCACCGTCGTGTTGCGAATCACCGTCTGCACCGAAGGCGGAACCTCCATGAGGTGGATCCCCATGTCCCGGGACATCCGCTCGAACAGACGGACACCACGCACACTGTTGCCATGTTCGTCCAGCCGAGGGGAAAACGTCGCCACCCCAATCTGGCCAGGCAATGCGCCGATCAAACCACCTGCGACGCCCGACTTGGCGGGGATGCCGACCTGGGTCACCCAGTCGCCCGCGGCGTCATACATCCCGCACGTCGTCATGACGCTCAACACCTGGCGGACCACGCGACCCGACACGACCTTCTCGCCGGTGATCGGGTTGATTCCCTTGTTCGCCAAGGTCGCAGCCATGATCGCCAGGTCCCGCGTCGATACCAGAAGAGAGCAGGACCGCGTGTAGCCCTCCACGATCACGCGCGGATCCTGGGGAAATATGTCGTAGCTGCGGAGCATGTGGGCGATGGACAAGTTCCGGTGAGCGTGGTCCAGCTCCGAGCCGCACACCCGCTCATCGACCTGCAGCCGACGGCCAGCGAAGGCCGACAGCCCGTCGATGATCCGCTGCAGGCGCTGCCCCTGGGTCCAATCGTCACCGCCCACCAACGAATGCGTCGTCAGCGCGCCCGCATTAATCATCGGATTGAGAGGACGCCCCTCCTCATCCAGGGACACCTCGTTGAAAGCCTCACCGGACGGTTCCACGCTGACACGCTTCAACACGTCGCGAAAACCACGGTCTTCCAGAGCAAGCGCGTACACAAATGGCTTCGCGATCGACTGGATGGTGAACTCGGTCTCCGTATCGCCCGAGCCGTACACCTTGCCGTCGATCGTCGCCAAGCTCACGCCGAATCTCTCGGGGTCAACATTGGCCAGTTCCGGAATGTAGCTCGCGGGAGCACCCCGATCACCTGGGCGAACGTCCTCGAGAACCTCGTCCAAATAATCAGTGACCATGGATTTCATAGAGTTTTGCTCCGATCATTCATCGATCATTCATAGGTGTGAACCATCACCGTGTACGTACTACCCTCAGACTCCCTCGTCGTCACGTAGCGGAAACCAAGTTTCTCATACAACGCCTGGGCACGGTCATTGCCCTTCTCTACACACAAACTCACTCCCGGGCGCCCATCATCCCGCGCCTGATCCAGAGCCGCAGTTAATAAACGACGGCCAAGGCCCCCGCCGGTGTGACCTGGCGCCAGAGCGATGGCCACCTCCGGATACTTCTCCTCCACGAAACCGGTCCCCGGATCCTCCGCGGTAAACGTACGCAACCACGCCGCACCAATCGGCTCATCATCCCGAACTGCAATCACTCCGCCCTGGTCAGGGGTCCACTTGCCGACGTAGTGACCGTCCGATTCGGAAAAGTCCCGTTCCTGGGCAGCGTCCTCATCACCCCACGTCTCCGTCAAGTGATTCATGCGGATCAGGAAATCCCTATCCTCTTCCTGAGCACGCCGGATCGTCACATCCTCGTCCCCACGGGAAACCCCCGAAACGCGTGAAGCGCTTGAAACGCGTGAAGCCTCTGCCATTCTTCCTTTAACCTCCTCATAGATGAAGCG
Source organism: Corynebacterium pseudokroppenstedtii (assembly GCF_019754945.1). Lineage (GTDB taxonomy): Bacteria > Actinomycetota > Actinomycetes > Mycobacteriales > Mycobacteriaceae > Corynebacterium > Corynebacterium pseudokroppenstedtii. The sequence goes on along the minus strand of NZ_JAEUWU010000005.1, from coordinate 144,922 downwards.
ACGTGCTGGCGGGCCGACCGCCTGGGCACAATGTCCCTACCTTAACGCCAGCTCGCGAGCCCTTCCACTACCCACATTCTGGTGCACCAGACCACAATCGCGCCCAGTACGATAACAACTATGAAAACTCATTTCCCGGGCGTACTCCCCAGCCCGAGCAGCTCCCCCGCGCCACATATCCGCGCATCGTTAGCAACACGTACCCGTGGATTGGTGGCAACACATAGTCGCGCATTGTTCGCCATCATCGCAGCCACCGTGCTTGTTGCGTCGGCAATGACCTTCCTACCACGCACAGCACTCGCCGGCAGCCAACAGGAACCGGCCTCCATCACCGCCCGAGGGCACATCGGGCAAAGTGGAAAATGGTACACCGACGGCAGCGGCCGCGCGGTCCTCACCCAGGGCGTCAACATGGTGTACAAACACCCGCCCTACACCGCCGAAGCCGGTGGCTTCAACGAGGACGACGCCGACTGGCTTGCCAAGGAAGGTTTTGACTCCGTCCGCCTGGGCATCATTTGGAAAGCTGTCGAACCCGAACCGGGACAGTACGACGACACTTACCTGGACTCCATCGCGAACACTGTCACGATGCTGAGCAAACGTGGCATCATGACGTTGATTGACGCCCACCAGGACATGTACAACGAGAAGTTCGAAGGCGAATTCGCCCCCGACTGGGCAGTTATCGACGATGGCCTGCCGAGCCTGCTGAAAGTCGGCTTCCCCACTAACCAAGCGGTCAATATCGGCCTGATTCGCGCCTATGACAACTTCCTGACGAATAAGCCCGGCCCCGGGGGCGTTGGCCTGCAAGAGCGCTATGCCGCCATGTGGAAGCACGTCGCTGAGAAAATGGGTTCGCTACCAGGCATGATGGGGTACGACATCATGAATGAGCCGTGGCCCGGCAGCGCGTACCCACTGTGCTACCTCGCCCTCGGCGATTGTGGGGCGGCCACCCAGCACCTCGACGCACTCCACCAAAAGGCCGCAGATTCCATCACCGCCGCCGACCCCCAGGCAATCGTTCACTACGAGCCGTACTCCATGTGGAACATGGGCTTCAACACTCGCCCGACGGCACCGCGCGTCCCCGCATCTGCGGGAACCGCGCTCAGCTGGCACGTGTACTGCCCGACCAATGCCATCGCTGGCACGTACACCGGGTGCACCATCCCCGATGGCATCACTTTCAACAATGCCGACAAGGTATCCGCGGCTAACAACTCGGCGACGCTGCTTTCCGAATTCGGCGCGACCGACGACGCCGACACCCTGCTCGGCGTCACTAACTTGGCCCGCCAGCACCTCACCGGATGGCAATACTGGTCCTACTGCGGGTGTGACGATCCGACCACCCAAAACCAGAAGGAACAGGGAATTGTTGCTGATCCAACCGTCGGTGGACCCGTCACTGCCGACGCTGTGAACAAAGACAAACTGGCCATTGTTGCGGCACCGCACCTCCGTGCAGCTGCCGGAACGCCGACGTCGACGCACTGGGATCCAAAGGCAAAAACCTACACGGCCAGCTGGACGACGGACCGCGTGGACGGTAAAAGGACGTTCGATAAGGACATCACCAGCGAGGTTGTCGTTCCTACCGTGAACTACCCCAACGGATTCACCATCAATGTTGAAGGTGGAACGGCTGAGGTCGCTAAGGACGGCACGACGGTGCATGTCACGGCGCAGGACAAGAACGTGCGGATCACGATCACACCGAAATAGTGGTGAGATGACGCGGCCGGGTTAGCCGGCCATCGCGTCCATTGACACGGCTAAGTACAGCACCACCAGGCCCACTCCGAAACAAAAAGCGACATCAAAGCGCCGGGAACGGACGGAGAGAACGCCCAAAGCTTCCGAGTCGCACGTCGCCCGGGCGATGGCCAGCCACACCATGCTGGCCCCCATCACGAACGACCCCCGTCGCCAGTGCTCGAACGCGACAAAGAGGGCGGCGACAGACATCCCGACCACAAATAGGGCCACTACGATGCGCTGGTACACCAACGGGATGGGGGAGACGAAATCCCCGTCGTGCGGGTTCGACAGCATCGACTTCTGTGCGGTTTTTCCCCGCAGATGATTCCCCCACTTCACGTATGCGTCGGGAATGGGTGTCTTCCCAGTGCCACTCATTACGCTATCCCTGCCAAACGCTCACCGCGTTCCACCACGTTCGCCATCAGGAATGAACGCGTCATTGGCCCGACGCCCCCGGGGTTCGGGCTCACCCACGCTGCTTTATCCCACACATCGGGTGCAACATCGCCCGTCAGCTTGCCGTCGACACGAGAAACACCCACATCCAGCACGGCTGCACCGGGTTTAATCATGTCCGCGGTCAACATATGTGGTTTACCAGCCGCGGCAATAACGACGTCGGCCACGCGAGTCTCGGCCGCCACATCTTTCGTCCCCGTGTGACACAGGGTCACCGTGCTGTTCTCGCTTCGGCGGGTCAGCATCAAGCCGAGCGGTCGGCCGACGGTAATCCCCCTGCCGATGATGACGACTTTCATGCCATTGAGCTCCACACCGAAACGTCGCAACAAATGAATACAGCCATTGGGCGTACACGGCAGCGGGGCCGGCTCATTCAGCACCAGCTTCCCCAAGTTCACCGGATGCAGGCCATCGGCGTCTTTCTCCGGGTCAATCTGCTCCAACACGGCGTTTTCATCTAGGTGCTTCGGCAACGGGAGCTGGACGATATAGCCGGTGCAGGCGTCGTCGGCATTGAGCTCATCGATAACAGCAGAGAGGTCCTCCTGGGAAATATCCGACGGGAGATCCTTCCGAATGGAACGGATGCCGATCTGCTCGCAGTCCTTGTGCTTCATGCGGACGTACGCTTGGCTGCCAGGATCATCACCAACCAGCACTGTGCCTAAACCCGGCTGGTAACCCGCATCTTTTAACGCTGCGACACGACGGGTGAGATCCTCGATGATCTCCGAGCGGTACAAACGTCCATCAAGCGAAGAAGCCATGCCGACAGTATAACGAACCCGCTTATTCTCGTTTCCAGGTTCATTCTGGATTATTCGGGGATTTTTCCGCGGCGCTACAGCACTTTTGTTACGCGCAGAGTCCGATGGTGATGAGAATGACGGCAAGCAGAGGGAGTGACCCCTGCTTGACGGCTGCACTGCGGTTGTCGGGTGACCATACCCACAAAACGAGCGCCGCAGCAAGCATCGACCCCACGCCGGCGAGGGCTAAAGCACCACCGACGGCCGTCGCTCCGGCAACCAAGAAACCAAGAGCTACGAACACCTCGAGGGCGAGAAAGAGATTATAAAAACCCTGGTTAAACGCTAGTTCCTTTGTAGATACTGCTTCGTCTTCGCTCATCCCGAATACTGATCGCGCGCGAGAACCAGTCCACGCCACCGACTCTAAATAAAAGATGAAAACATGAAGGAGGGCCGCCAGAGCAGCAACAACTGCGCCTAAGAAGATCATGAGTGGATACTCTACTTAACGTCCCTAGCTAACGTGTCCGCAGACAGGGCTGTCGCCATGCACGAGTTTCGTACTACACAACAGACACACGCTGTCGATCGCACAATCCCGGCGCGGGTGAGGTGTGAGAGCGGTTAAGCCCTCGCGCCGTCTACTTCAATTCCTTAGAGCTCAGCCCCAGCTCACGGCGGGCAACAACCAACTGCTGAATCTGCTGCGTTCCCTCGAAGATGTCCAGAATCTTGGAATCGCGCCCCCACTTTTCCAGCAGCTCGCGTTCGGAGTAGCCCCACGGCCCAGCCAATTCCACAGCCTTGAGCGTGACATGAGTTCCGACGCGCCCTGCCTTCGCCTTCGCAATCGACGCTTCCTTGGTGTTTGGCTTCTTATTATCCGCCATCCACGCCGCACGCAGCGTCAACAGGTACGCAGCTTCCCAATCGCTCTCCAAATCGAGGTATTCCGCTACGGCAGCCGACTGAGCATACTTCGGCTTGTCATAATCGATGACCTCACCGGCGTCTTCCAGCACCTCACGGAGCTTTTCCAACGCGCCACGGGCACATCCGACGGCCATCGCCGCGACCAGCGGACGCGTGTTATCGAACGTCGCCATCGCACCGGCGAAGCCCTTCTTCGTGCTCACCTCCGGCGAACCCAACAGGTTCTCCTTCGGGACGCGCACGTTATCCAGGCGCAATACCGCCGTGTCCGACGCCTTAATACCCAGCTTGTGCTCCAACCGTTCCACGGTGAAGCCGTCTGCTGACTTCGGAACGACGAACGACTTAATAGCCGCCCGGCCTTTGGACTTATCCACACTCGCCCACACGACGACGTGGTCGGAGCGCTCACCGGCCGTCACGAAGATCTTTTCACCGTTAATGACGTACTCGTCGCCGTCGAGAGTCGCTGTTGTTGACACGGCAGCGGAGTCCGAGCCGAAGCCAGGCTCGGTGATAGCCATGGAAGCCCACACCTTACCGATGCGCTCCAACTGCTCATCCGTCGCGACGGCCGCGATGGCGGAGTTTCCGAGGCCCTGGTACGGGATGGACAGCGTGAGGGCCACATCGCCCCAGCACAGCTCAAGTACGTTCAGCACCGCGGCCATATTCCCGCCATTGCGGATGCCGTCGGACTTTTTCTTCTTATCTCCGCGACCACCCGACGCGCCTGCCATTCCGCGGCCAGCGTCGGCCATACCTTCCACCATGCTGGCCATGGTGTCGAGTTCGACGGGGCGCTCGTGCTCGGCGAGGTCGTACTTACGGGAAATGGGTCGGAAGATTTCGGCGGCCGCCTGATGCCCAGGGTTCGCACCCTTCTTCAAGAAGCCAGGAAGTTCTAGGTTAATCATGATTGTGTCCCTCCGGGGTCACATAAGAGCGTTCAACGCTGCGGGTTCTATTCGGTTGACAACATCGTGTTCATGTGTGCGTACATCGCGGGCCAGGTGCCAGCTCACGCCGGTTCTGGCTGGCTGTTTACAGAACGATCGTTCCTTCAGCGACGCCGATTGCACGCAGATCCCTGTACCACCGCTCCACCGGATGCTCCTTGGTATAACCATGACCACCCAGCAGTTGGACTCCATCTGACCCGATCGCCATGCCCTTCTCGGCCGCCAAGTCACGGGCCAGGGCTGCCTCGCGGTGGAACGTCAGCCCCTGGTCCGCGCGGGAGCAACCACGCAGCGCGACCAAACGCATGCCGTCGAGTTCAATGCGGATGTTCGCCACCGCGAACGCCACCGCCTGGCGGTGAGAAATCGGCTCACCAAACGCCTGACGTTCGTTGACGTACGGCTTCACATAGTCCAGCACCGCCGAACATGCCCCCACAGCCAACGCGGCCCAGCCCAACCGGGACCGCCGAATAATGTTCCGGTAGTCGCTCTCCCTGTCCTCCGCAGAGCGATCCTCCCCGCCAAGAATGTTCGACGCGGGAACACGCACGTCGTTCAAAAGCAGCCGTCCCAGTCCTGCCGCGCGGAATCCCATGCTCGGGTCGGGCTCAATCACGACGCCATCGGCATCAGATTCGACGATGACGAGCGTCGGAGCATCGTCAAGCATGGTGGCGACGACGAACAGTTCGCAATTGCCAGCGTCGGGAACCAGGGCCTTGACGCCCTCGATCACCACGTCATCGCCCTCGCGGCGGGCAGTCGTCGACAAGGAGAAAGGATCGAACAGCGGCTGAGGCTCGGCGACGGACACCGCGGAGATCGGAATGTCCTCGCCCGCGAATGCTGGCAAATAGGTGCGCTGCTGCTCGTCCGAACCGTACGCGGTCAAGGTCGCGGCGACACCGGCCGGGGCCATCACCGACAAGGCAATCCCCGGGTCCGCGTGGGCCAACGCCTCGGTGACGAGGAAATTCGTCGTGAGGTTGGACCCGGTGGCGATTCCCTCGAATTCCTCCGGCACGTTCACCATGGAAATGCCCAGGCCAAGCGCCTCTTTGCGGAGGTCCTCAGACACAGCCGCGCCTTCATCGGCATCGTGTGCTGCCGGGCTAATGCGCTTCTCGGCGAAATCCTTGATCGTCTCGACGATCATCTCCTGGTCCTCATCGGGCGTGAGGTCCCACACGATCTTCTTGGATTCCGCAGCTTTTTCCTCGGCCTCGGCGTCGGGTTTTTCGTCGCCAATCTTCTTATCATCGCCCAAGCCGAGGAACGGGAGGCGGATCGGCGACTGCCCGCTGGTGACCCGCTTAAATTCGCGGGTTGCTGCGCCGAGAGACTTCATTCCTGTCTTCGTCGACTCATAAGCAACGCGGTCAATGCGTTCGTTGAGGCCATACTTCGCGGCGAAATCGGAGCCGGTGACTCGCGTCAACAGGCGCATTGCTGTGCCCATCGCGTCCCGCTTAATGTTATTTTTCCCAACGGTTGAGTCGTTGCCGTCGGAGTTCTTGCCGCTGGATTTCGCAGCGTTGTCGCGGGCACTTGCCGCGGAGCCCGAGCCATTGTCGCGTTCATTCGTTGAAGACATTAAAGGCCTTTCGGTCGTTCGTGTCGGCCACACACCGGTCGACGATGCATTGCCAGGAAGCTAACATAAGCATAACGCACAAGCGCGTGATCGGTGTCACAATGACGAAAGAAAACCGACAAAGCCACGATCAGGCCCCAATGAAACCGAGCTCACGAGAAAAGCCCCAGGTGAGTACTCACCCAGGGCCACACCGCGCTACTTACCGCTCCGGCTTCACCAACGGGAACAGCACGGTTTCCCGAATCCCCAAGCCGGTTAATGCCATCAGCAAGCGGTCAATACCCATTCCGGTTCCCGCCGTCGGGGGCATCCCCTGCTCCATGGCCTGGAGGAAGTCCTCGTCCAGGACCATGGCTTCGTCATCGCCACCGGCGGCTAAACGAGCCTGGTCCTCAAAGCGCTGACGCTGGATCACGGGGTCGATCAACTCGGAATAGCCAGTCGCCAATTCGAAACCGCGGACATACAGATCCCACTTCTCCGTCACACCGGGCTTCGACCGGTGATCACGCGTCAACGGGGACGTCTCGACCGGGAAGTTGCGGACGAACACGGGGCCATCCAGTTGGTCAGCACACAGCTCTTCCCAGATTTCCTCGACGAATTTTCCATGGCCCCATCCTGTGCCCGGTTCCACACCAATCGTGTCCGCGATCGCCTTCAATTCGTCGACAGTCGAATGAATGGTCACCTCGGGCTGGCCGGGGAACTTGCGCTGCAAAGCCTCGTTCAAGCTGTCATACATGTCCAGCTTCGGCCACTCGCCACCAAAATCGTAAGTGGAACCGTCGGCAAGAGTGACGACCAGCGAATCCGGGTCCTGCTCCGGATCCCAGTTGTCGTGTACCAACTTGTTGACGGCGCGCGCACAATGCTGGATCAGGCCCTGCGTGGAGGCGGCGTTATCGTCATACGTCGCGTAGGCCTGATAGGTTTCCAACATGGCGAACTCCGGGCTGTGGGAGGAGTCGATGCCCTCGTTCCGGAAATTCCTGTTGACCTCGAAAACCTTCTCAATACCGCCGACGACGCAGCGCTTCAGGTACAGTTCCGGCGCAATGCGCAGGTAGAGATCCATGTCTAGAGCGTTGGAATGCGTCACAAACGGGCGCGCGGCCGCGCCACCATGCAACGTCTGCAACATGGGAGTCTCGACCTCGAGGAAGCCCAGGCCCTGGAGGTATTCACGCACAGCGCGCACAACGGTCACGCGGGTGATCATCATGCGGCGGGCGTCGTCCCGCATAATCAAATCGGTGTAGCGGTAGCGGATGCGGGTGTCCTCATTCATGTCGGCGAAGGACACGGGCAGGGGGCGCAGGGCCTTTGACGCCAATGTCCAGGTCGACGCGAACACCGACAGCTCGCCGCGGCGCGACGACACCACACGACCACGAATGGACACGAAGTCGCCCATATCGACGTCGGACTTCCAGCGTTTGAGGGCGTCCTCCCCTACCTCGGCGAGCGACAGCATCGCCTGGAGCTGCGTCCCGTCCCCCTCTTGCAGCGTGGCGAAACACAGCTTGCCGGTATTGCGCATAAAAATCACACGCCCGGCCACAGCCACCTCAGTGTCCGTTTCATCACCGATACCTAAATAACGACGAACGGTGCCGTCGGCACGTTGTTCGGTGGTCCCCGCTTTATCTTCATCGACGACGAAGGCGTCGCGAATTTGTTTCAGCGTGTGGGTGCGCTCGACGTCGACTGGGTACGGCGCAGTTCCCTCGGAGAGCAACCGCTCCCTTTTTGCCTTGCGAACTTTAACTTGCTCTGGGACATCCTGGTTTTTCGTCGCTTTACTCACGCGATAAAGAGTAGCTGACCTTGCCTCACAGGCAACCTGTGGGCCGTCCCTAGTCGGCTTTGTAAGCTTAGTGGGCGGCGGGTGTGTCGGTGCTGTCGGCGGGAAGCTCCCCTAACATGACGCCGGTGTTATCGATCAACCGCACGCCACCAACCTTTGCGGCGACAAGCAGACGGCCCTCCCCGTTCTCGGGAGCGGGCCCCAAATCTTTCCCGCGGACAACGGCGTAAAGCACATCAATGCCTTCGCCCTCCATGATCCGCCGAGCTTCCGCCTCGACAGCGCGAGCACCGTCTTTTGCTTTGTATAGCGCAGCGGTCATCGCGGCCGAGATCGCCGTCGCGGTGACGCGAGCCTCCGGGTCCAGGCGAACGTTACGCGACGAGAGCGCCAGCCCATCATGTTCCCGCACGATCGGCACCCCATGCACCGTGACCTCCATGTTGAGGTCGGTGACCAGCTGCTGGATGATCACCAACTGCTGATAATCTTTCTCTCCCATCACGATGTCCGTGGCATGGGACAGATTGAGCAGCTTAGAGACCACCGTGGCCACACCGACAAAGTGGCCATCGCGGTCCCCTTCGAGCCCCTCGGCGACGGGGCCGGGGTGGACCATTGTCCGGGTCCCGTAAGGGTACATGTCCTCAGCCTGGGGCGTGAACGCGAGGGACACGCCTTCCTCACGAAGGATATCCAGGTCACGCTGCAGCGTCACGGGGTATTTTTCGAAGTCATCGGGGTTATCGAACTGGGCTGGGTTCACGAAAACCGACGACGCCACCACGGCCCCGGGAAGCCTGTGCGCTGCGCGGAGAAGAGCACGGTGACCCGCGTGCAGGGCCCCCATGGTGGGGACAAGAACAATACGCTTCCCCGTTTTACGCAACGCCCTCGTTGTTGCTGCGAATGTCTCGGCGGAATCATGAACACGCAGCTCACCGGCCGCAAACCCGGGATTCGTCGGTGTAGACATGGTGGGTTATTACTTCTCGCTATTCTTCTTCAGCTGTTCAAGTAAGGATGCGACGGTGACGTTTTGGCTTGAGTCTCCGTTGTCTGCCCGACGCCGACGGCCGCCCGACGATGAGTCCTGTGGCCCTTCGTGACGGCCTCTCGGGTCGGGAGTGTTCGACGAACTTGCCGACGGGCCATAACTCTGGCTCCCCGTGAACATGCCCTCGTGCGGAGAGCGGCCACCGGTTTGGCCGCCGGATGCAGGTGCGGATCCTGCGCTGGGTGATTGTGCCCGGAAACCGCCCGTGGTCGGGGCGTGGGTGCGGTCATAGGACGGCGCCGAGGAGCGGCCCGAGCCGAACGCAGCGAAAGAACCTGTATCGGGATCCGTGTTCCGACGAGATCCGCCCATGGTGCTGCCGCTTTGTGCGGCGCTTCGGCTCTGCGCGGAATTGGCGTTCGGGTTTGGGCCGCGATGAGAACCAACATAGGGCGTCGATTCCGTTCGAGACGACTGTGGCTGGGACGCCCCGGATGCAGGCTGAGCCGAGGATGCTGACGACGAACCCGCGCCGAATGCAAAGAATTGCGAGTTGTCACGGTCTGCGCCGCGGTACACCGCGCTCCCCTGCGGCGCGCTCGACCGCTGGTTGTTCTGAGCAGCACGGTCAGGCTGCTGTTGGGTTGCCTGCCGCGTGGGCTGCTGTTGAGCCGGCTGTTGCTGCTGCGTCCGAGACTGCTGGGCCCGCTGCTGTTGCGAAGCCTGCTGCGATGCCCCGTACCCGGTCGACCGCTGCTGAGCCTGCGGGTTCGACTTCTTCTCCACAGAAGGCAATACGGTGGTTTGATCCGCGGAATATCCCGAGCCTGAGCGACGCGATGGCTGAGCAGTCCACTTCACTGCATTAAACGAACCCGTGCGCAGGGAATTATCACCCTGCTGCGAGGAGGTCGAATCGGCTGCGCGTGATCCAGCCGTCGACTGGTTCGCACGCCCTTGCTGCGCGGCCGATGATCGCCCAGCACCCGATGCTTTCCCGGCACCCTGCGTTTGACCAGCTCCACCACGGTTCTGCCCACGCTTACCCGATGGCGCGTGTGACGAGGCCGGCACAGATGACGTTCGTGACGTCGACCCACTCGTGCGCGCTTCCGTCGTCGATGATTGCTCTTTGGTGTCGCGTTCCAATTCCAGAATGCGCTGTGCCTCGGCTTTGAGGGCGGTGCGCTCGGTGTCCAGATCGGTGCCCATCATGGCGGACAGGTTTTCCCGAAGCACGGTGAGTTCCGCACGAATATCGGCCAGCGTGTTTTGCTCTTGTTCCTGCAGCGAGTCGTAGTAGTTCTGCTCCAGGATGAGTTCTTGCTCGCGGTGGGTAGCCAGTTCCCGTTCAAGCTCTGCTTGGTGCAGGCGCTCAAGGTTGTCGGTGTCCCGCTGCTGGTTATCCACCTGTTTCCGCAGGCGCGCTACAGCAATACATCCGACGATGGCGGCCCAGAGGGCGCAGAGGACAGCGATCTTGGTCCATGTTTCACTCTCCGTAAAGAGCATGAGGATCGTCGCAACAACGGCAAAGACCAGCATGACGACGATGGCCGCGAAGGAAAACTTGCCACTGCCACCTGTGTTGGCGGGCGGGTAATCGTCGCGATAATCAGGCGACTGGTCGTCATAGTGTCCCTGGTTGTTGGAGCTGTCGTAACCATCGTGGGATTGCTGTGGGCCGGTCATGAACTCCACACTACATTGCTAGACTGCGTATCTTCATCGTTTGGTGGGGGTGCCCCGCAACAACGCTCCAGCCATAAACCCGATGCGGCAACAAGAATGGCTGCAATAAGTCCGACGACGACGGCGGGTGTGTCCTCCCGTGCGGCGATCAGCCGGCTGTAATTGATCCACAGGTAGACGGCTATACCCGCGTACGATCCTGCACAAATGGCCCCAAACCACGCTGTGGACGTTCCCATGACGAAGCATCGGGCGATGGTGAGCGGGTGGATTTGTGATCGATCTTGCCCGACTTCGTTATCGGCGATCCGCTTTCTGATGATGAATCCCGCGATAGTGCAGATGACCGCGAGCACGATCAGGATGACCGGGAGCGTCAGATTGAACCCCGGGATGGAGCCATAAAAGCGCCAGATCAGCATGAATGCGCCGAACCCGACGATGAGTGCGGTGGCCACAAGGTAGGTGGGCTTGGTGGAGGTCATTGCGGTTTCACCTCTTCTACCTCGCGGGAATCCAGGTTATCCAACAGGGAAGCAATACTCTGCCGCCCTAACCGAGCGTGGGGTTCCACGTCCAACCACGGCTTGAGCACGAAGGCACGTTGGTGCGCCCACGGGTGCGGAAGCGTGAGGTCGTCGGTGTCGTAGTGTTCTTCGGATCCGTTGTTAATGCTGGTGATGAGGTCGATATCGAGGGTCCGGGGCCCCCAGTGGACATCGCGCGTGCGGTGCGCGTCGCGTTCGAGTTCGTGCGCGTCGTCGAGCATGTCGTGGGGTGTTTTCATGGTTTCGACGACGGCGACGGAGTTCATAAAGTCGTCCTGCTCGACGCCGCCCCAGGCTGGTGTCGTGTACAGCGAAGACGTGGCGATGACGCGGTAGTCCGCGCTGGTCTCGAACCAGCGCATGGCACGTTCTACCCGTTGGCCTGGGGTGATCCCGTCGGCAGTGATGTTGGAGCCGAAGGATAGGACGACGTGGCGGAGGTCTTTTCGGCTTCGACGTGCGACGACGGCGACGTCAGCGAAGGGGTGCGGGATGGGGGCGTCGGGTTTGTGGATGGTGACTTCGACGGCGTGGACCCGGTTGTTGAGGATGAGGGTGTCGGCGATCTCACTGGCGACGGTTTCGATGAGGTCGCGGCTGGGCCCGCCGAGGGTGGCATCGATGAGGTCGGCGATGTCAGCGTAGCTGATCGTGTGCGTGAGATCGTCGGTAGCAGCTGCCTTGCGGAAGTCGGTCCACACGGTGACGTCGGTGAGAAACCGCTGGCCATCGCGTTTTTCGTGCGGGAATACCCCGTGGTGTCCATATACCTCGACGCCTGTGAGTTCTATTCGGTCAGCCACGTCGTGCTCTCCATCCTTGGGGTACGTCGGGTCCGTGGGCTGTGGCCCAGGCGTGGGCGACTTTGACGGCGTCCACGTTGGGGCGCACGTCGTGTACGCGGACGGCCCATGCCCCGTGGACGGCGGCCAGTGCGCTGATGGCTGCTGTGGCTGCATCGGCGTCGGCTGGTGCGGTGGGGATGCCGTCGGATCCGGCGATGAGGCTGGTCAGGAAACGTTTTCGGGAAACTCCGATGAGGACAGGGTATCCGAGCTCGGTGAGTTGGTCGAGGCCGTTCAGCAGCGACCAGTTGCCGAGCGCCGATTTGGCGAACCCGATCCCGGGGTCGATGATGATTTTTTCCTTGTCGACGCCGTGCTCACTGGCGTAGGTGGCGCGCTGACGGAGAAAATCGACGACGCGGCGGACGAACTGAGGTCCGTGGTCGGCGCCTTGGTTGGCGCCGGCTGCGCCCTGGGAGTCGGCATCACCGAAGCGGTCGGTTTCCCAGTGCATGAGGCACAGGTATGCGCCGGTGTCTGCAGCCACGCGGATCATGTCCGGGTCGGCCAGTCCTCCGGAGACGTCGTTGATGAGCGTCGCCCCTGCTTGGACGGCTTGCCGGGCGACGGTGGCGCGCATGGTGTCGACGGAGAGCATAACGTCGTCATTCGCGAGGGCTTCGACGACGGGCATCACGCGCTGAAGTTCGGTCTGTTCGGTGACTCGGACGGCGCCGGGGCGGGTGGATTCGCCGCCGATGTCGATGATGGTGGCTCCGTCGCGGATCATGTCGCGGGCGTGGGTGACGGCGATGTCGGAGCGCGTGAGGTCGGCGGGAAGCCATTGGCCGCCGTCGGAGAAGGAGTCGTCGGTGATGTTTAGGACACCCATCACTTGTGTGCGTGGTGCATCCATGATGTTTATTTGGCTCCTTCCGCCTGTTGTGTTTTGTGTGCTCCGACGCTGACGTGGTTATCCGCGGATGAGGCTGAGTACTTCGGCACGGCTGGCTGGGTTCGTTTGGAACCCGCCACGAACCGCGGACGTAGTGGTTGTCGCCCCGGGTTTGCGGATGCCCCGCATCGCCATGCACAGGTGTTCACATTCGATGACGACGATGACCGCCTGGGGTTGTAGGCGCTTCACCATGGCGTCGGCGACCTGCTTGGTCAGGCGTTCTTGCACTTGTGGTCGTTTGGCGTAGAGGTCAACCAGCCGGGCCAGCTTGGAGAGTCCGGTGACTTTCCCCGATTTCCCCGGAATGTACCCGATGTGAGCTTTCCCATAGAACGGGACCAGGTGATGCTCACAGGTGGAGTAGACGGGGATGTCTCGGACGAGCACGAGTTCGCGGTGGTCTTCGTTGAAGGTTTTGGTGAGAACTTCCGACGGGTCCTGGTGGAGGCCGGCGAAAATTTCTTCATAGGCTCGTGCGACGCGCTCTGGTGTGTCAACGAGCCCTTCCCTATCGGGGTCTTCCCCCACGGCGATTAACAGGTCGCGGACGGCCGCCCGCGCCCGTTCATGGTCGACGGCCATCAGTGGTCACCGTCTTCACGGCGGTTGCCTTGCTCGGACGAACCGTTGTGATCGGACCAGTTGTAGCCAGAGGCGTCGTGGTTGTGTCCGTTGTCGCTCGAGTTCTGCTCCCCGGTGCTGTGGCGCCCATCGTCCCAGGGGTGGTCTGGGCGTTCGTTCTCCGGGAATCGGAAACCGTGGAGTTCGTTATCAGCGGGTTCACTTGGTTGGCCGACGCCGTAGTTCTGCATTCCTGGGTGCTGGCCCGGTTGTCCTGCTGTGGTGCCTCGGTTCTCAGCAGAGTGGCGGGCACCTGCTTGATGAGCACCAGGGGTCTGGGATTCACCTGATTCCGAGTACCGGGGGGCGCGATCGGATGGTGGCCATCCTGGGGCGGTCCATCCGGCGGGCGGTGGGGTTCCACCGTAAACGGGCGTTCCATCGTCATTGGTCGAGCCTGGGGTCGGCTGGCTCGTTGGCGTTCCGGCTGGGTAGCTACCGTAATTCGACGATCCATTATTGCGAGGTATGACCGTCGTTTGGCCTTCATATCCAGCGTTGGAGTTGCCGTTCGCCCCAGCCGAGCCATCGCTCGCCGACCAGCCACGGGTGTCGGAGCCCTGCGCGCCAGGTCCCTGCTGCACCGATCCCTGCTGACCAGCACCCACTGCGTTATTAGTGCCGCCAGCATTTACCGACTGAGCGTTCGCCTGGTTGACAGCAGATTCACGTTCACGTCGTGCCTGCCGGGAAGCTTCCAGGAAATCGTGCCGCTTGGGTGGCTCTTCGCCACGTTCACGTGCTAATTCCACAGGGGTCTTGACGGGATCCTTGTCATCTTTCGGGTGGAGAACGTCTTCGTTGGTGAAGATTTCCAGCCGCTCGCGCGGTTTCACATTAGTGAAGATGGCTTCGAGGTCGGGGCGCCGCAGAGTTTCTTTTTCCAGCAGCTTCTGGGCCAAGAGATCGAAGGTCTCGCGGTTTTCTTTTAGGATCGCGTAGGCCTCGTCGTGGGCTTTTTCAATGAGGTAGCGCACCTGTTTGTCAATGGTCGCCGCGACATCGTCGGAGTATTCCAACTTTCCGCCGCTTCCCCGCCCGGAGAACGGGTCGCCTTGTTCCTCACCGTATTTTACGGCTCCGAGGTCGGGGCTCATACCGTACTCGGTCACCATGGCGCGGGCGATTTTCGTGGCCTGCTCGATATCCGCGGAGGCCCCCGTCGTCGGGTTACCGAAAATGAGCTCTTCACCGGACCTACCGCCCATAGCGAAGACTAACCGGGCAAAAAGCTCTGCTCGGTTGTACATTTCTTTGTCGTCTTCGCTGGCGGTCATGGCGTGGCCGCCTGTGCGCCCGCGGGCCAGAATCGTCACCTTGTACACGCGTTCGATGTCTTTCATCGCCCATGCGGCAAGCGTGTGCCCGCCTTCATGGTAAGCGGTGACCTTCTTCTCGTGCTCGGAGATGATCTTCGAGCTTCGACGCGGCCCACCGACAACGCGGTCGGTCGCTTCTTCGAGCGCGTCGGCGGTGATGATGTTGCCGTTCACACGCGCGGTGAGTAGCGCCGCTTCGTTGAGCACGTTGGCCAGGTCCGCACCCGACATACCGGCGGTTCGCTTAGCCAACGAGTTGAGGTCCACGTCCGGGCCCAAGGGCTTGTTCTTGGCGTGAACACGGAGAATCTGCTCACGACCTGCAAGATCAGGGTTAGTCACCGGAATCTGCCGGTCAAAACGTCCCGGCCGCAACAGTGCGGGATCCAGAATGTCCGGCCGGTTCGTTGCAGCGATCAGGATGACACCTTGGCGGTCACCGAAGCCATCCATTTCTACCAGCAACTGGTTCAGGGTCTGCTCGCGCTCATCATGGCCACCGCCCATTCCCGAGCCACGCTGACGCCCGACGGCGTCGATCTCGTCGATAAAGATGATGCATGGCGAATTTTCTTTGGCCTGCGTGAACAGGTCACGAACGCGGGATGCACCCACACCGACGAACATTTCGACGAAGTCTGAACCTGAGATGGAATAGAAAGGTACGCCGGCTTCACCTGCGACTGCGCGCGCCAGCAGGGTTTTACCGGTACCGGGAGGCCCATAGAGCAGAACGCCACGCGGGATTTTTGCACCGAGGCGTTCATACCGTTCCGGCCCTTGGAGGAAGTCACGGATTTCGGTGAGTTCCTCGACGGCTTCTTCTTCACCGGCGACGTCGCCGAAGTTGGTTTTCGGCATGTCTTTGGTCAGTTCTTTGGCCTTGGATTTACCGAAGCCGAACATGCCGCCCATACCGGATCCGCCCTGCATGCGGGAGAAGAAGAACATGATCAGCAGGAAGAAGAGGATCATGGGGCCGAGGACGGCGAACATCTGGCCCAGCCATGAATCCTGCGTGACCTTAGTTGTGTAGCTCTCAGGATTGGATTTCTGAACCGCGTCGAAAACCTGGTCCGACGTCCTGGCAGGGTATTTCGCTATGACTTTGTCGACGTCCTTGTGGTCGCCCTCGTCAATTTTCTTCTTCAGGTCTAGCTGGAGCTGTTGTTCCCTGTCGTTAATCTGGGCTTTTTTGACGTTGCCGTCTTTGAGCTGCTTCAGGGCGACGGAGGTATCGACATCTTGATACCCGCGCGTCGAGCTAGAAAATACCGAGAAAGCGAAAATCCCGAGCATGATGATAGCGATGACCGTCGCTATGCGCATGACTTTCTTGCGGTCCATGGAACCTCTCATTGGGAAAAATATGAATACCTGTCGTCGCAGGTACGGTGGCGATTGCTACCAGGGTAGTCGAACCCTAGGACACGTCGGCCAGACAGGCGTTCGCTGTGCGCGAACAGTGCGGATTCTTCCGCCGCCTGCCCGTTCTGACCTCAACGTACTCCGGGTTACGCGTCCTCCGGCGTCGGCATCGTCGTGTTCAGTTGTCCGTGTGTGTTTGACCTGGGCTATTTTTCGTAGACCTGGGATTTCAACGTCCCTACCCACGGGATGTCACGATAGCGCTCGGCATAATCCAACCCATATCCGACGACGAACTCGTTGGGGATATCAAAGCCGACGTCGAAGAGATCAATGTCCACCTTGATGGCTTCGGGTTTTCGGAGGAGCGTCACAATCCGCAGCGAGTTAGGCTTCCGACTCTTCAAGTTCTTGATGAGCCAGTGCAACGTCAAACCGGAGTCAATGACGTCCTCAATAATGACGACGTTCCGGCCATGGATATCACGGTCGAGGTCTTTCAGAATGCGTACGACGCCTGACGAGCTGGTGGCATTGCCGTAGGACGAAACGGCCATGAACTCTAGCTGCGTCGGGATGCTCATCTGCCGGGAAATGTCGGTGATGAAGTACACCGCACCTTTGAGCACGCACACCAGGATGAGGTCGTCGTCCTCATCGGCGTAAGTTTCGGAGAGGCGATCGGCCATCTCTGCGATGCGGTTATGGAGTTGTTCTTCGGTGATGAGGACGTGGTCAACATCGTCGCCATAGCCGTGTTCGGGGACGGGGACGGGTTGATGGGATTGCATCATTAGCTCTCGATCATGTGGCGTTGTTGTCTGTGTGGTCCGTAAATATATGGTCGCTTATAGGCGCCCATCTGGCAATTTTCGCTGAACATTAACGGTCATGCGTAGCCTCCGCGGTCAGCCGTAGTTCATCGTGACGACGAACGACGAGCAAGCGCCCAGGCGGGGCGGGCGTGCGCGCCCAAGGAATGGCGACGCCCCCCTGCCCATGCCATTGCGTGGCCAACGCATCGATCGCGGTCACGTGTGCCCTGGTCAACGGCCCGGCGCGGTGCTGCAGCCACTGTTTGATAATCCTTCCGCGCAACGCTCGCGGTTGACGTAGATATGTAGTGATGTCCAGGCTGGTGCTGTCGGAACTGCCTGGGTTATCTATAGAGGCATCGTGGGGCTCACATTCTTTGAGTGCTTCGGCAGCCTGGCGCGCCAGGTAGTCCTCGTCAGTGCGGGTCATGGCCGCGGTGGCAATTGCATTATCGACGGCAGCCTCCCCCAGAACGGAGCGAATCTGCGGGATGAGCTGCGTGCGGACCCGCGATCGGAGATTGTCCCCGGACGTATTGGTGGGATCGTGCCACGGTGTGATGCCTAGTTCCGCGCAGGCTCCAATGGTGTTGTCTCGGCGCACGGCGAGAAGCGGGCGTCCGAGCGCTGTGGCTCCGGCGTCGACGGCCGGATGGTGGAAGAGAATTGGTGGCATTCCGGCGATGCTTCCCAGTCCTGCACCTCGTGCCAGCCCTAGGAGTAGGGATTCTGCCTGGTCATCCCCGGTGTGCGCTACGAGCACGGGGAGTCCGCCACGCTCTTGTGCTACCTGCCCCAAGGCGCGATAGCGTTCTTCCCTGGCAGCAGCTTCGGTGGCCTCGCGAGGGCTCACTTTTACCACCTCAGCAGTCGCACCTAGGGCCTGGCACACGTGCGCAGCTCGGGTCGCTACGTCGGCTGATCCTGCTTGTAGGCCGTGATCAATAACCACGGCGTGGACTCGCCAACCTTGTTTGACCGCGCAACCCACTAAACATAAGGAATCGGCGCCACCGGAACATCCGATGAGGCATGAAAACCCCAGGCCGTCGCCTTTAGCTTGCTCCGAAGCAGGAAGAGAATTCCAGGTTGTGTGCCACGCTTCGAGCGCATGGCGGATGCGCAACACATGGGGTCCGGGTTTGGTTGAGGGTGGCATATAGGACGGCGTGGGTTCGCCACTCTGATTCACGCTGTGGTTCGGGTTCATGGCGGTATTCGTCACGGCGCGTTCCCTATGACGACATCCTCAATGCGGACGCAAGATCATCCAAGGCGGAACGGGCAGGCTCAATATCGGAGCCATTCGACATAAACGCGAAGGTTAAGACGCGGCCTTGCTGGTTCATCACGGTTCCGACCAGCGCAGACACGCCATCCAGGGTCCCTGTCTTCGCGCGAACCCATCCTGCTCCGGGCCCGGACGATGATCCGGGGGTGAACCGGCCGGCCAGGGTTCCGTTACCGCCGGCGACCGGCAGGCCGTCGAGAATGGGCCGGAGATCATGGCTTTGGCTATCCGCCGAGGACGAACCGGAATCTCCCTCGTTGGTCACCGGGGATGTGGCTTTCACCATGATGCGGTCGAGAAGGCGTGGAGTAATGCGGTTATCCGGGCTCATTCCCGAATTGTCTTTGAGGACCACGCTCTCGAGGGGGAAACCGTGCTGGGAGAGAACCTCTTTGGTCGCGGACGTCGCGCCCTCGAACGTCAAGGGCTTGCCTTCTTTCTTCGCGATTTCTCTACCGATCGCTTCAGCTTCCATGTTGTCGGAATTCACGAGCATGTCGTGGATCCTGATGTCTAGCGGGGCGGATTCCACAGCGCCGAGTTCGCCATCCTCGGTATCCACGGATTTCTTGGACACGGACACTCCCTGGGAGTTGTCGTCTCCCCCGCCCGAGTTGCCGGACTCATCATCGGTTTCACCGGAGTCGCCGGAGCTACCGGATTCGCCACCATTGTCTGCGCCATCACCGCCGTCAGAACTGCTGCTAGAGAGTCCCACGGCATTAGCTAGCGCTTGTCCGGCAACTAACGCCGGATTGTCCGTTCGCGGGGAATCGGCGTCGCTGGGATCCTGCCGTCCCCCGTTGAGCATGACAGAGTCCACGGAGGTCACGTTTCCGCCAGAGATATCCCCGCGACTCCACGTCGAATTAAAGGTATCGCCCTGGCCGGCACGTGAATTATCAACCACCACGCTCGTCACCGGCTGACCGCCCATGTTCTTCTTCACTTGGCTCGCCAAGTCCTGGATCGTGGGGGCGTTCGTGTAAAACGCGCTGTCTTTCGACGCAGCGAGCGTCACGTCACCGCCACCAACCAGCACGATCTGCCCAGGCTTCGTGCCTCGTTTCACCACCGTGCGAACTCGATCCTTCGGGCCAAGAGTTAACAGCGCAGCCGCCGTCGTCATCATTTTTGTTGACGACGCTGGAACCATCGCGGTGGACGAATTCTTCTCCCACAACGTCTTCCCGGTGGACGCGTCGGTCACCTGGCCAGCCAATTGACCCAAAGCACCGTTGGACGCCGGCCCCTGGAGGGCTTTCGTGATGTCGGGAATGGGAGCGTCCGCGTTCGGCCCGGACGCGGAGACACCACTATCGGCTGGCCCCGCCGGGTTGGCAGATGTGTATGCGTTGCGCTGATGGTATATGACCACAGCCCCAACGATCACCGCGGCCACCACGATGATGGTGAGCACGGTGAGGACAGAAGAGACAGCGGAACGTCGAAAAGAGCCAGTACGAACGGCCGTCGACCCACCAGAGTTCTTCTTACCTTTTTTCACGGTGGTGAGTTTAGCGGAGACCCCGGACACAACGCGGAACACTTCACCTTCCGGCCAGATGCGCGGCGACGGAAAGGTAGAAGGAAAGGCAGAAATCGCGCTGGTTCTCCAGCGTGGCACCCCCGGTTGCGCGGCGGTTCAGTACAGTAGGACTTATGAGTATTGAAGTGACGATCGAAATCCCGAAGGGTTCACGCAACAAGTACGAAGTCGACCACGAAACGGGCAAGGTCTACCTGGACCGGTACCTTTTCACCCCTATGGCTTACCCCGCCGACTACGGCTTTATTGATCACACGCTCGGCGAGGATGGCGATCCGCTCGATGCGCTGGTCATTCTTCCTGAGCCGGTATTCCCCGGCGTGATCGTTGAGGCCCGCCCGGTCGGTGTGTTCAAGATGACCGACGAAGCAGGTGGCGACGACAAGCTGCTCTGCGTCATCGACGATGTCCGCTACGAGCGGTACCAAGACATCAACGACGTCGAGGATCACATTAAGGACGAGGTGGAACACTTCTTCGTCCACTACAAGGATCTGGAGCCGAACAAGGAAGTCAGCGGCTCTGGCTGGGGCGATAAGGAAGAAGCCGAGCGCATCCTGCAGGAAGCTAAGGATCGCTACGAAGACTAGTAGCGTCCTTTCTTCCGCATCGGGGGGCTGCCGTGGGGGTTAGTAAACCGGGCTTCGTTGGGGCCTTAGTAACGTGCAGAGCCAGCGGGGGGATTAATTCGGTTGCCCGTATCTGGGTCGAAGTAGTGGGTTCGTGTTGCGCGGACAGTGATCACGGACCCGACGGCTACATTTGCAGCCGTGGCCTGACCGTTGTTATGAACGACGTCCGACGTGGCGTGGTTCCGCCCGCTCCCCGCGACACTATCTCGCGGGAGGAACACGGCGAGGGCGTCCCGGCCAGTCATCGGGTTGATCTGGACGCCACCTTGGGACCCTCGTGAGGCCGTCGGCGTGCCATAAGCAAAGGACTGCGCACCGAGCTCCTCGATGTGCGTGACGGTGAGATCGAGTACGGGCGCATCACTTTCCGCGCCCGCAACCTGCACGTTTTCCTCCCCCGTCGTCGGTTCTCTATCGTCCCCGGATGCCACCGATAAGACCTCCCAGTCCTCGGGGCGCACACCCATAATTGGCCCACCATCAATGGTGAAAAGGCCCATCGTCGGCGATCCAATAAACGACGCCACAAACGTGTTCGCCGGATTCTGATAAACATCGCGGGGCGAATCGACCTGCTGCAGCACGCCGTCCTTCAGCACGGCCACGCGGTCGCCCATGGTCATCGCTTCAACCTGGTCGTGCGTCACATACACGGTGGTTGTCCGCAGCTTTTTCTGCAGAGAAAGGATCTGTGACCGCGTCGAGACCCTAAGTTTCGCATCGAGGTTGGATAGCGGTTCATCCATGCAGAACACCGCGGGGTCACGGACGATCGCCCTCCCCATCGCGACGCGTTGCCGCTGCCCGCCCGACAGCGCTGCGGGTTTGCGGTCCAACAGATCGGTGAGCTCCAGCATCTCCGCCGCCTCTTGGACACGTCGTCGCGTTTCTTTCTTCCCCATCCCACGGTTGCGGAGAGCAAAGCTCATATTCCCCTCAACCGTCATGTTGGGGTACAGCGCGTAATTCTGAAACACCATCGCCACATCGCGCTCGCGCGGGGGCACCCCCGTCGCGTCCCTGTCGCCAATAAAAATGGACCCCTCATCAGCAGGTTCCAGGCCCGCGAGCATCCGCAGACTCGTGGATTTTCCGCAGCCGGACGGCCCCACGACAACTAAGAATTCACCATCCGCGATATCCAAGTTCAGGTTATCGACGGCTTTGCGGTCACCATAAATCCGTGAGACATTATTAAAACGTATCGACGCCATTCTTGTGCTCTTTCTTTCTGCAGTTACGTTCTGTGAACAATTACGTGGTCAACAACGTGATGACCGAAAACGGTGCTATGAAAACCCATCACGACGGCATTTTCGGTTTAATTTGCGTCTCATAGGCCCGGCTGATTTCCTTATCAACCTTTTTCATCGTGGACCGTATATCGGCGTTATTCGTGAGGATCGATTCGAAAGCGCCCCCAATAACCTGGTCTGCACCAGGAACGAAGACGCGCGCCGGATCTTGGATGCGCGTATGCGGAAGCTGATCAATCGCGGTCTGATAGTTGGGGTGTTCGTCCAAGAATGTTTTCATCTCTGGATCAGCCGACGCATCTTTTCGAACCGGCATATACCCCACTTCCCTCGACCAGAAGCATGTATTAGCTGTGTTCGTGATGTAGTTGATAAACGTTGCCGCGTTTTTCTTCCTTTTATCGGAAATGATGGCCGGGATAGCGAGCCCTGCCCCACCCGTTGGACATCCGCCTGTTCCCCGAGGATTAGGCAAGGCCGCCGTCCCCACGGGAAATGAGGCATTGGATACAATCCCGTTCAGATCTCCTGTCGACGCAATCACCGAGGCATATAATCCGGCCGAGAAATCATTGGCCAGCGATTGAGAAATCGCAGCGTACCCATCACTCGACACCGTACGTTTGAGCCATTCCACCGCGGCAATTGTTTCGTCGGATGTGAAAGTAAAATCCCACTCTTTTGAGTACGCCCCGCCTTTTGTCCACAACGGGCCCTCAAACGTCCATGACAAATAATCGACGGCGTTGCCCCACCCGTGCCCTTTCTGCCGATCTGTCTGTAAGCGCGGCCCCCATTCATCCATTTCATCCCATGATTCGGGCCCGCGGTCGGGAAGGCCTGCTCGTTTCCACGCGTCTTTGTTGTAAAAGAACAACGGCGTCGAGCGGGCAAACGGAAGCGCGAAATGCTTACCGTTGAATGCATAGTCCTCATAAAGAGACGTCACATATGTTGACGTATCCAGCCCTACTTCCGACGCCACATCTTCAATCGGCGTGATCTGCTCATTCAGTGCAAAGTTGAACCACCACACATCCGAGAGCATGACGATATCGGGAACGGTTCGTCCCGTTAGGGCCGCGTTGAATTTCTGAGCGCATTCTTCGTAATTCTTCCCGGCGTCAATGAGGTTGACCGTGAGATCAGGATGATCCGTTTCAAATCGGCGGATCAATTCTTGTTCAACGGGCTTTGATTGCCCCGGGTGCGACGACCACCACGTGATCGTGTTGTCATCCTGGTGCGCCTGGCCTCCCGGCGAGAATCGTGTTCCCGCGCATCCGCTCAGCGCCGTCGCCGCCAACGCGGTGCCCGCGAGCCCCAAGAAAGAACGACGCGATATGCTCGCGCGCTGTGAATCTGAGCGCTGTGAATTCGAGCGTTGTCCCCAATCCGAAATTTTCATTAGCCTTTCACTGCCCCAGTCGTTAAGCCTTTAATCATGTATTTCTGTAGGAAAATGAAGAGGAGCAATATCGGGACCATGGTGAGCAGAGTTGCCGCCATCACGGGACCCCAGTTAGTCACTCCATCTGAGTTTTGGAGTAATGCCAGGCCGACGGGGAGCGGCGCCACTTTGTCGGTATCTGCCATGACATAGGGCCACAAGTATTGGTTCCATTCGTTGACCACGGTGATCATGGCGAAAGCCACCAATGTGGGGCCTGACACGGGGAGGAGTACTCGGAAGAGCAATTGCATCGGGCCGGCACCATCCATCCGTGCCGCCTCAATGAGCTCTTTTGGCAGGCTCATGAAGTGATTACGCATTAAGAACGTTCCGAATGCGATTCCGGCGAGCGGGATAATGATGCCTTGGAAAGTGTTTCGCCACCCTAGACCAGCTACCAATGCATAGTTAGAGATCACGGTGATTTCACTGGGAACCATGAGCGCAGAAATGATGATGATAAAAACCAGGTTGCGTCCGGGGAATCGGAGAATAGCGAGCGCATAAGCACTCAAGACCCCCAGGGTAATTTTTACTGTGCACAGAATGACCGTGATGATGAGCGAGTTTCGCAGGTAATGCCAAAAGGGCACCCGCTGTGTTGCTTCATCATAATTTTGTGGATGCATGTGGTGCGGATACCACGTCACCGGGTTCGTGTAGATCTCTGGATGCGTTTTCAATGATCCGCTGAGAGTCCAATATAAGGGCAGCCCGATAAGCAGAAGGATAAAAATCATTCCGACGTAGCCCACGGCTTTCTTTCCCATGTCACCTCTTCCTGTCTTGTGATGGCTCTTGTTATGGCCAGATGTATGGCTTTCCTTTACAGTCACCGTCTTTATCTCCCGTTATCCATCTGCCGGTCCATATAGCGAACCTGAACAAGAGTGAGACACAACAGGATGAGGAAAAGGATGGTGGCGACGGTGGCTCCATACCCCGCCCGGAAATTCGTGAATGTTTCCTGGTAGACCTGGTACACCAACGTGGTCGTGCCGGTTGTTTGCGGGCCACCCCGGGTCATTACTGAAATAATGTCGAAGACTTGGACAGAGTTGAGCGTCACGGTGATCGATAAGAAAAAGGTGCTCGGCCGCAGCTGGGGAAGAATGACCTTCCACAATCTGGTCCACGGGCCGGCACCATCGATGGCCGCTGCTTCATCCAATTCTTTATTCACGCCCTGCAATGCGGCGAGATAAATGACGAATGTGTATCCGAGGTTCTTCCAAATAAAGGTGAAGGTCACCATAAAAAGAGCCCATGCCGGCTCCGAGTAGAAGTTAGGCACGGGGATATGAAAACGGCTGAGAATGTCCTGGATCAGCCCAAAGTGAGGGTCGAAAATGAACTGAAAGGCGACCCCGATGGCAGCTCCGGATAATGCGAAGGGAGCAAAAGCAATAGACCGAACAGCGTTACGACCAAACAACTTTTGATCCAATATCAAAGCAAGAATAAGGCCTAAGGCCATGGAGCCGATCACGGCAAAACCGGTAAACACAAGGGTGTTGAGAACAATGGTTCGGGTGTCATCCCGGGTGAGCCATTCCTTGTAGTTATCGAGCCCCACAAACGTCGCCGAGGGCGATGAGATATTCCACCGGAAGAATGATAAACGGATGTTGTCTATTAATGGCCGATATGTAAACACGGTCAGCAGCAGGAGATTAGGAAAAAGCAGTGCTGCAGCTAGCAGCGCTTCCTTCCGTTGAGCCCGCTTGGTGTCTGGTGCGTGAATTGATTGACTATCGAGCACCCACGCAGGCTAGCTCCCCTAACAAATCTTCGCGTGACCTTAGGGTAAACCGTCGAAAAAGTTTAGGTGAACAAACAGAAAACACCCACGCTCTTCCGTTTAGGGGAGGCTAGGTTTAGGATTTAAGTATGTTCTCTCGTTCACGCTCCCCACTAGTACTTATTGCCAGTTCTACCGCCCTCACCGCGGCTCTCGCAGTGGGTGTGCCAGCACTAACGGCACCGGCGCCCGCAACAGCGGCGACACCGAGCATCCCGGATAATCTCCCCATCTTCCCTCAGGTTCAGGAGAATCCATCCATCACTGTCACCTTTGAAGATGGAACCCCCGCCGAAGGTGCAACCGTGCATCGTGGCGATGTTCTCCTGGTCCACGGTTCCGGGTTCTCCCCACAGGCCAATAAGGGCGGCTTCCCGCTTCCGGTACCCCCGGGAACATCCAACGGCGTATTCGTTCTTTACAGTGGATTCCCCGATCAATGGAAGCCCAGTGAAAACGCCGATTCCTCCACCCGCAAGCACCCTCACGACCGGATGGCGTGGGTCATGCCCAAGGGGACACTGGACGCAGTTCCGCAGCAGCCGATTGACATGCACCGTTCAATCGCCCGCCAGGCTCAACCCATGAACGACGACGGCACCTTCACCGCTCGTCTCGTCGTCGATCCCCCTGAGCAGACACCCGGCACCAACTTCGGCGTGTACACCTACGCCGGTGGCGGATCCGTCAACCCAGCCGAGGAGCTCTACGTTCCGATCAACTACTCCCCCGAGCCTGGCCCGAACACCCCTCCAGCACCCACTGAGGACCTCGTCGTTAAGGCGAACGAGCTTTTCACGGCGACGAAGCTGGCACAGGGTGGAGTCAACCCCAAGGATGGGGCAGCCAAGCAGGACGATGCCCAGACGGTGTCGTTTAGCCGCGACCGTGCCGCCGAAGAAGCTGCAAACGATGGCATCCGTCGTTACAAGGGTTCCGTCACGGGGTCCGCACGGTTCAATGTTGTCGAGCTGACCGTCGCTAATCCGTGGATCATTACGCTGCCTAATGGAACCGAAATCCTGACTGCGGAGACATCGGACGGTAACGTGGGGCCAGACTCGTTAACTCGACGCCCCATCGGTATCTTGTCGCCCGCCAATGAGAATGGTGCGAAGACCTATGGCATCGGCCCATTGCAGTACGGCGAGTTGACCGAGCAGCAGTAAGACCGCGCCGGTAATTGCACCGGCAGGTACGCCGAGTACGCCGAGATCGAACGCCGAATACCCAACAAGGAGCAGATTTATGGAAAGTGTGACAGTCCACGACATTCCCGACGGCGCGCAATTCGTCGACGTCCGCGAGGCAGATGAATATGCCGACGGCCATGCCGAGGGTGCTATCAACATTCCGCTCAGCGAATTAATGGGTCGCTACCAAGAACTGGACTTCGATCAACCGGCGTACATTATCTGCCTCTCCGGGGGACGGTCCACCCGAGCCTGCCAGTTCCTGGAGCAAAACGGCCTCGACGTCATCAACGTGAAGGACGGCACCTTGGCCTGGCGCGAAGCTAAGCTCCCCATGGAAACGGGATCCGGTGACGACTAAGTTCAGCGGCTAGGCCCGCACCAGGTTCCGGTAGCTCTCCTAAACCTCGGTTGAGCACCACAAACTCAGTGGAGTTGTGCTCAGTGCCGGGGTTTTTCGTCGTCAATAATCGTCATTGAATAACTACGCAGGCGTAACCAATACACTTAGTCAATACACAATGGTCGAAGACGATAACGACATCATTTTTGTGGGAAATATCAATTGTTTTTAATACCCCACTTTCGGCTAAGATCAGCAATATGGCGAAGTCGAGCAAGAAAAAGAAATCTGGTCATAAGCCAGATAAATCAAACAAGGACGGGAATAAGGCTGCCCAAGGTGCAACCGATGGCACCGAAACCGCGCCAGCTACCCTCACCTCGGAAGTCGAAGACTCGCTTTTTTACCAGGTGTACCAGCTGAACAAAATGTTCAGAGAGGTCGCCGATAACACCCTTAATGAATTCGAGCTCTCTCAACGCGCGTACTGGCTTCTTGAATGCGTCCGACGCGACAAGGGCTATTCCCAAAGCGAGCTCGGAGAACTCCTCGGCGTTGACCGTTCTGATATGGTCCGCCTCATCGATTCATTAGAGGAAGACAACCTTCTACAGCGGGTACGCTCCACAGAAGACCGTCGAAAACAACTTATTACGATTACGCCAGACGGCATTACTGTTCGACACAAGATTCGTCACGCGCTAACCGACGCCGAAAATGATCTTCTCGACGAACTCAACGACAAACAAAGTAACCGCCTACGGAAATACACCAGCAAGCTAACCACGGGAGTGTCATTGTGAATTCGCGGAGAGTGTTGGGGAACCATTCGCTCGCTTCACAACCCCACACTCTCACACGGATTTTTACTGATCAGGCCGACGCCACCCCCGATGCCCTCGCCATCGACACCGGCCCCCAGATCATCACATACGCTCACCTCTCGCAGCGGTACCACGAGATTGCCGACGAACTTCGCGCTGTCGCCGGGCGTGGCGACCGCGTCGGCATCGCCATCGCTAACCCGATCGACTACTACGCCGCGCTCCTTGCGACCATGTCTATCGGTGCAGCGTATGTCCCTGTGTCGGCGACTTCCGCGCACGGCCGACACCAGGATTCAGACCATGCCACCACTGAACCATCTGCGGAACACGCTGGCCACGATTCGGTGAACTCGCGGAACTCGATTACTCGCCGGTCGGCTGCTGGAGAAAACCGCTCGGCCGCTGGGAGTGGAGGAAGACAGCAGTCCCAGGCACGCGGCCGAACGGTCCCTTACTCGGCTTTGACCTCACGCCCACGCGCTATTCCTCGGTCACCCGAACCAGCCTCCGGATATTCACTCGCTGAGGTCAGCGCCGGGCTCCGACTCACCGCCGCTGTAACAGACTCGGGCGTTCAATCCCTGCGGCCGGCAACACGCCAGGCCCACAAGCCATCACCCTCCGACGCCGCCGCTGTGTTCTTCGGCCGCCGATCATTGGTGCTTCCCCATCGTTGCGCCACCGCGGGGATCAGCGCAGAAACACACCTCTTTGTTCCCGCCGATCCGATCGGCGCAGGCGACCGCATCGGCGCGATTGCGTCACACACGGATCCACGCAGCGTCGAGGAAATGTGGCTGGCCTGGTCCACCGGTGCGTGCCTCGTGCCCTACACAAATGACGCCGTACAAGGACCCGCACCGACGACCATTGACCGCTGGATCGCGGATCGCAGCATCTCTGTCATTTCGACGACGCCGAGCGACGTGTTGTCCTGGCACACCGACCCCGCCGCGTTACGCCTCCTCATCCTGGGCGGGGAGCCTTGCCCGGCCGACATCACGCGCGTCATGGCCGGACGCGAAGTATGGAATACGTACCGCACTGAAGCGACCGGGGTCACGTCGGCAGCCAAAATAACCCCGGAAACTCCCCTATCGCTGATGGGGCAGCCGCTCGCTGGGTGGGAAGCGACCGTCATCGATGAAGTGGGACACCCCGTCGAGCCAGGCCGTGCCGGCGAACTTGTGATCAGCGGTGTTGGGCTCGCCCACTACTTCGACCTCATCCACGATGCGGAGACCTTCGCACCCGTCTCGCAATTCGGGTGGAATCGCGCGTACCGGACCGGCGACCTCGTCACCGTCGGCGAGGACGGTCTGCATTTCGTGCGACATATCGACGAGCAGGCGCGCATCAGCGGGCACCGCGTGGACCTCATCCATGTCGACGCTGTTCTCCACGACCTTCCGGGTGCCGACGACACCACGGCGGCGCTCACGACATCGACGCACGGGCCGAAACTGCTGGGGTACGTCCAGAGCAAGAGCCTGACGGAAAAATCGGCGCAAACGTATCTTGCCCGGCGCGTCCCGCGGGCGCTGATGCCATCTATTCACGTAGTGAATGCGCTGCCCCACCAGCCCGAGACCTCTCATCAGCCGGCGTCCCCAGGGAAGCAAACGTCACCTGAGAGCTTGACCCGCGACGGGGACGCACACGCGCCCTCTGCGCATGAATCTCAGGACTCCAGCCAGAGAGCCGAGGACACGTCAACGCCTCCGCAGAAAAGCTCCACTACTGAAATTGTGCCGGCTGCACAGGGTTCGTCGTCGCAACGAAAAATGAGCTTCCGCGGTGGATGGCGGAAGCTCATGGCAACGATCGGTCGCTGGTTCAGAGGGAACTAATCACCAGAAACTCATCACCGGGGACTAGTCACCGATTTGGTCGCGGCCGCGCTTGACAATCTTCGGATCGGGCTGGCCGACGATGTCGTAGTCCTTATCCGTGTACTCGAACTTCGAGAGCACATAGCGCATCGCGTTAATGCGGGCGCGCTTCTTGTCATTGGATTTAATCGTGATCCACGGCGATTCGTTCGTGTCCGTGTAGCGGAACTGCTCTTCCTTGGCCCGCGTGTAATCGTCCCACTTGTCCAGGGACGCCAAGTCCATTGGCGAGAGCTTCCACTGCCGCACGGGGTCAACCTGGCGGATAGCGAACCGGGTGCGCTGCTCTTTCTGCGTCACCGAGAACCACAGCTTGGTCAAGCTAATTCCGGACCCCATAATCATGTTTTCCAGCATGGGGACCTCGCGCAAGAACTCCGCATGCTGCGACTCTGTACAGAATCCCATCACGCGCTCGACGCCGGACCTGTTGTACCAGGAGCGGTCGAAGAACACGATTTCACCAGCCGCGGGATAGTGCTCAATGTAGCGCTGGAAATACCAGGACGTGGATTCACGCGGCGATGGTTTTTCCAAAGCGACGGTCCGCGCACCACGGGGATTCAAGTGCTCGTTGAAGCGCTTAATCGTGCCACCCTTACCTGCAGCGTCACGCCCTTCGAAAAGAATGATGTGCTTTTGGCCCGTATCCTTCGTCCAGTTCTGCCATTTCAGCAGCTCGATCTGAAGGGCGCGCTTAATATGCTCGTATTCCTTACGAGTCATGCGCTCGTCGTAGGGGTAGTTTTCACGCCATGTATCTACACGATGCCCATCGGGGGTAATGAGTACTGGATCATCTTCATCGGAGTCATCGACGATATAGCCTTCGGTATCAGCAAGGTCGACGACGTGGAACTCCTCATCGTTCGAGGTTTTTCCCTCCTTAGCACCGTCCTCGGCGCTAGTGGTGTCCTTTTTCCGATCGTCTTCATCAGCCATATTCAAAGTCTATGACGAACGGGCGTTGAGCCGGGCATCAACTAGGCAGGTCGGGGGGTTAATGTGGGGGTTATCTCCCCCACACCACCGCGATCCGGCACGAATCGTCAGGGGAAACGACCGGAATCCCGACGGTGAATGGGGCCAACCGACATAACAAAAACAGACCGTTCCAGGTTCGGAACAGCCTGTCAGTGTTTATCAGGCCTTACGGTCATTGGCCGCACGGTTAGAAAACCCGCGGTCCAACAACTCAGCCTCTATGTGGTTCTAATTAGAAGCCACCCATGCCGGCCATCTCATCGGCACCCGGTGCAGCCGGAGCAGCAGGCTCAGGCTTGTCCGCAACGACAGCCTCCGTCGTCAAGAACAGGGATGCGATGGAAGATGCGTTCTGCAGTGCGGAACGCGTGACCTTCACCGGATCGTTAATGCCAGCGTCCATCAGGTTGACGTACTCGCCGGTGGCTGCGTTCAAGCCGAAGCCTTCGTCGAGGTTAGCAACCTTGTCTGCAACAACGCCGGGCTCGAAGCCAGCGTTGACAGCGATCTGCTTCAACGGGGCTTCCAGGGCGGCACGGAGAATGCGAACACCGATGGCTTCGTCGCCAGCGAATCCGAGGTCATCATCCAAGACGGAGGATGCCTGCAACAGTGCGGATCCACCGCCAGCAACAATGCCTTCCTCGGCGGCGGCCTTAGCATTACGCACAGCGTCCTCGATGCGGTGCTTGCGCTCCTTGAGCTCAACCTCGGTTGCGGCACCAACCTTCAGGACAGCGACGCCACCAGCCAGCTTGGCCAGGCGCTCCTGGAGTTTCTCGCGGTCGTAGTCCGAGTCGGAGTTCTCGATCTCTGCACGGATCTGCTTGACGCGGCCTTCGATCTGGTCAGAGGAGCCCGCGCCCTCAACGATGGTGGTCTCGTCCTTCGTGACTACAACCTTGCGGGCACGACCCAGCATCGGGAGGTCAGCGTTCTCCAAGGTGAGGCCAACCTCTTCGGAGATAACCTGGCCACCGGTCAGGATGGCGATGTCCTGCAGCTGAGCCTTGCGGCGGTCACCGAAGCCCGGGGCCTTAACAGCAACAGACTTGAAAGTTCCACGAATCTTGTTCACAACAAGGGTGGACAGAGCCTCGCCCTCAACGTCTTCAGCGACGATCAGCAACGGCTTGCCGGACTGCATAACCTTTTCAAGCAGCGGGAGGAGGTCTTTCACGTTCCCGATCTTGGAGGACACGAGCAGGATGTAGGGATCCTCAAGAACGGCTTCCTGGCGCTCCATGTCGGTAGCGAAGTAGCCGGAGATGTAGCCCTTGTCGAAGCGCATACCTTCGGTGACTTCGAGGTCAACGCCAAAGGTGTTGGACTCTTCAACGGTGATAACGCCGTCTTTATTGAGCTTGCCGTCGCCCACCTTGTACATGGCCTTGGCGATCAGCTCACCAATGGTCTCGTCGGCGGCAGAAATGCCAGCAGTTGCGGCGATTTCTTCCTCAGTTTCGATGTCCTTAGCGGAATCCAGCAGCTGCTTGGTCACAGCCTTGGTAGCAGCCTGGATACCACGCTTAATACCCATCGGGTTGGAGCCAGCGGCAACGTTGCGCAGACCCTCACGGACTAGCGACTGAGCCAGAACGGTCGCTGTCGTGGTTCCGTCACCAGCGACGTCGTCGGTCTTCTTGGCAACCTCTTTAACGAGCTCCGCACCGATCTTTTCGTACGGATCCTCAAGTTCGATTTCGCGGGCGATAGTCACACCGTCGTTGGTGATCGTGGGAGCGCCCCACTTCTTTTCTAGGACGACGTTGCGGCCCTTTGGCCCTAACGTCACCTTGACTGCATCAGCAAGGGTGTTGAGTCCCTTTTCCAATCCGCGGCGAGCTTCCTCGTCGAAAGCAATGATCTTGGCCATGAGGCTTTCCGATCCTCCGTTTATGTTGACGACACACGATCCGGCAGCGGCGCCCGCGACGGCACGAGAAATATGTGTCTTCTATTTCTCTCACCACGGCCGGTGAACATTTGTTGTAACTCTCTGGCACTCACAGTCCCGGAGTGCTAACTCTTGTTTAGCAGTCTCGGGCTTAGAGTGCAAGGTTTCTGGTTGAGATGGTTGAGATGGTTGCAGTCCGACGCTGCCCCTCCCCTCGAGGGCGCTACCCTAGGGAGCATGACTCACGACGCTGCAGACAGCAAAGACACACACTCGACGGCTACGGCGAGCATCTATTCCCCCGAGGAAGCCACCCGCTATGTCACCTCACGAATGGACGACGTTCGCTCGTGGTTAACCGAGCTCGTGGGCTGCGCTTCCGTTCACGACTTCGCCGGCCTCGAGGAGGAGACAACTCGCGCCGCTAACTGGGTGGTCGACGCGTTTACGGCCGCCGGCATCCCCGTCGAAAAGCACAAAACTGCCGACGGTTCCACTGCCGTGATTGGCTTGCGCCAACCCAGCGACGGCATGCCGACCGTCATGCTGTACTCGCATTATGACGTCCAGCCGGCCACGGATACCGACGCGTGGGATTCCGACCCGTGGACGCTCACGGAACGCAATGGGCGGTGGTACGGGCGTGGCACCGCGGATTGCAAGGGCAATGTTGTGATGCACCTCGCCGCCCTCCATGGGCTCAAGGAGTGGGAGGAACTGCACCCAGAGGCCCCGAAGCTCGGCATCCGCGTTGTTGTCGAAGGCTCCGAGGAGCGTGGCGGTGCCGGATTAGACGCACTATTAGAGGAGCGCCCCGAGCTTTTTTCTGCCGACGACATCCTGATCGCGGATTCCGGTTCCGATCGTGTTGGCGAACCCGCGCTGTGCACGTCGTTACGCGGTAGCGCAGGAGTAAAAGTCACCTTGCAGACGCTGGAAGGGCCTGTTCACTCGGGGCAATTCGGCGGTGCTGCACCCGATGCTCTTCTAGCGATGATCCACCTTCTCGGCACGCTGCATGATGAGAATGGGCTTCTCACTGTCGACGGTTTGGATACCTCGGGTCATTGGGATGGTAACCAAGCCGACCCGGAGAACTTCCGCAAGGACGCGTCGGTGCTGGAGGGAGTTGAGCTGTATGGAGCCGCGGGCACCACACGTGGCGAGAGCCCCAGCGTGACTGACCTCACTGTCGCTCAGCCCGCCATTACGGTCACGGCTCTGGACGCTGTTCCCACCAAGGACGTCATCAATGCCGTGCCGGCAAGCTGTGCGGCCGTGTTGAACCTGCGTGTGCCCTCGACCATGGATCCCGTCGAGGCGCAAGACACACTCGTCAAGCACCTGGAAAACCACGTCCCGTGGGGCACTCACATCACCATCGAGCGCGAGTCGATCGGCGAGCCTTTCCGCGCCGACACATCTGGGCCGCTTCACGCCACTCTTGGCCAGGCTATGACCGACGCGTTCCAGACGGACGTCGTGTACAACGCCTCTGGCGGATCGATTCCGCTTTGCGCGGGCCTGCTCAAGGCGAATCCCAACGCTGAGCTCGCACTCTTCGGCGTCGAGGAACCAGAAGCACGCATTCACAGCGCTAATGAGTCTGTTGATCCGTCCGAAATCAAGCATTTCGCCATCGCTGAATTGCTCTTCCTCGCGCGGTTCGGCAGGGACTAGTCGTGTCGGGAGAGGATTAAGCACACCCCGCCCACTACCCCCGCCATAACCCCCTCAAGCAGATATTCCACATTGCGAGAATCTGCATGTTCAGGGGGGTATTTTTATGCTCTATTTCTTCAGCCACAGCTCAGGCGCCGCGTCGTTTTACCCCCGATATACAACCATGTATCCAGACCATGTTGCGTGGGTCACATGACGTCGATACAGTTGCCACCATGCTTAAGGCGAACCTTAAGGGACTTCGCAACCTCAAGCACTCGGCTCCGGCCACCTCGAACACCCTCGAGGTCACCGCAGCGTCGGTCCTCATCGCGGCCCCCGCGCTACGAGTACTTAAGGCTAGCGACCTCGGCGGCGAGCAGGACTGACCTCGTCCGCCCAGGATTGAGCCCAGAACCCCAGGCCCCGTCAGTCCGCCCGCCCGTGATGGCCCCCGCGCTATCACCCCGGATACAACTGGCGATGGCACCGCCCGATCACGACGGATTCGCTCGATCCTCATGACCCAACCACACGGCCCTTGATCACACTGAGCGGCCCACCACGATGACTGGCCAACAGTTTTCCAGCATCATCACAGCACCATCGCGGTCCCGTCGACACAGAACAGTGTCGACACAGGACAAAGCTGTAACCAGGGTGAAGCGCCAAAGAAATAAGGATTCCGCCCACGTGTTTATCTATACCCCCAGCCGACGCCGCACACACTCATTCACCCGGGACACCACCAGAGCTTTCTCCACACCCAACCAGGGCACGAACTTCGAGGCGCAGCCCACTCGCCGCACTTTTGCCGACGACCCCTTCCGCGCCCGATTCGGCCACCGACTGCCCCGCGGATTGCGGGAACAAGCCCACGGCATGGCCTGGCGGACGTTCACGGAAACGTTTTGCGCTCCCGGTGGTGCGCTGAGCTTACAATCGCTGAACCACGAGCAGCTGCGCGCCGGACGCCGCCGCTACACCATCACTCTGGCTGACAGTACGCAGCCGTCCTCCCAGCGCGCCTCCACCCACACCATCACATCGATGGGGGCTATCAGCGCCATGACCCACATCCTGGCTGACGGTGGGCGTCGCGTCGAGATCCTGGAATTCCACCAGTTCACGATCTTCGAAGCAACCGTCACCATGATCTATGCGGCCCATGATCGTCGGAAAGTCTGGACCGTCGGTTTCGGTTCTAATCCCGACACTTCTGCCGCTAATTCCCTGGTCAATGCGGCTAATCGCCTGTACCCGACCGTTCAATAAGCCGGCCGCTCAGTGAGCCGCCCATCGGCCGGGAATCGTCAGCTAGGGGTTACCGCTCGTCGGGGAAGTTCTCTTTCAACTCTTTAATCGACGCACGCACAGCAGCCTTCCACGCGTCCGGCGTCGCAAATCCATCTAGTGCCCCGGCTTCGCCAGCTAGACGAACGCCGGGTTCGCGGGCGGCACCTGCTGCGCGGGCTATCCGCCGCTGACGCTCATAGGACGCCCCTTCTTTCACAATCGTCAGGACATCCTCCAACTCGCGTCGGCACGATAAATCGTCGGCAACCGGCCGGAGCCGCTCAACCCACTCGCGAATGTCGTCGCGCACATCCTTCTCATTGGTGTCTCGATCCACAATGACGATCGCATCCAGGCCATACCGCGCCGCACGCCACTTATTTTCGACGATGTGCCACTGCTGCAGACTCGGCAAGTCCTCCCCGCGGTCGTAGGCGCGATCGAAATACACCACCGCGCAATGAACAAAAGCAACAATCGCGCTGAGATCACGGATGTTCGTTGTCGCGTCAGCAAAGCGGACCTCAATCGTTCCCCATTTGCCTGCCGGGCGGATATCCAAATGCATGGCGTCGGGCTTGTCAATCACCCCGCTGCGCAACTGGTCGCGGGTGAATTCCTCCCATTCGCGCCAGGTTGTCATGGGGTACGGGAGTCCCGCCGTCGGCAATTGTTGGTACAGGAGCGTCCTATTGCTGGCGTACCCGGTGTCCATCCCTTCCCACGCGGGCGAGGAGGCGGACATGGCCAAAATGTGCGGATATAAGGTCAGCATTGCGTTGATGATCGGCCATACCCGATCCTTCGAGCGGATCCCCACGTGCACATGGATTCCCCAGATCAGCATCTGGCGGCCCCACCACTGAGTGCGCTCGATGATTTGCTGATAGTTCGTCTTATCCGAGAGTTCCTGGTCACCCCAGTGGGCGAAGGGGTGGGTGCCGACGGAGAGCAATTCGACACCAATATCATCCGCGGCGCGAAGGGCGAGGTCGAGCGATTCTCGCAGGTCGTCTTCAACATCGGCCACCGTGTTGCACACGGCCGTGACGAATTCAATCGTGTTCGAGAGGAATTCGCGAACAACGCGGTGATGCGGATCCATCGTGGACATCACGTTCAGCAATTCCCCTGCACGCGGCGTGAGGTCCAGGGTCGTGGGGTCCACCAAGGCCAGTTCCCACTCCACGCCCAATGTCGGCGCGGGGGACGCGTTGAATGCGACAGTGGGAGGTGTTTCCGATGTCACTATGGTCTACCTTCCGGGCGTAAGACGACGACGCCGGGCCTTTCGGCCAAGCGTCGTAATGTTCATAAGTCGTGCGGTAGAACCAATCGGTCAGCCCGCTACTGATTCATATCAGCCGTCGTCACAACAACCACGGAGCCCGGGTGCTGGCCGGACACCATTTCCGCGTTGGCCAGTTGTTCGTTGGTTTGGTCAGTTTTCGGCTGGGCTTTGAGTCCCAACGCCGTGGCTACCTCAGTTGCAGCAGCTTTGCTATCTGCGTTGTCGTCATAGAGAACGACCGAACCGGGGAAAGCCGCAGCTCCGTCGGCAGGCAAGTTACCGAAAGAGGTGTTCGTCCAACTATCGGCGTTGAGGTTTTTGGAAACCTTCTCTGCCAAACCTTGAACTCTCGAGTTGTTCAGAACGGTGACCTGAACTTTACTCTTATCCACCTTTTTATCGGTACTAGTGCCGTTGCTTCCCGTGTTTCCGTCCTGTGCAGCCGCGCCATTATCAGTGGTGTTCTGTGTTCCTTGGTTGCCGGCCGTGTTCTGCCCCTGGTCGGCGGTGCTGCCCGGATTATTGGCATTATCGCCCGGCTGTTGCTGATCTGTGGCAGCTCCAGCCCCTGGCGCACCGGTATTCCCCGGGTTCACGGGTGCCGACGACGACGTCGAACTTGCCGATGAGTTGTCATCGTCTTTGTCGCCGCTCACCAGGTGGTAGATGCCGAACGCGATCAGTGCGACGGCCACGATTAACAGGATCACGCCGATAGTGCGCAGCGGAACTTTGGACTTCTGAGTCTTTTGTGGCTGGCCCTCTGCCGACGCTGCACGTGCAGGCTCTGATGCGCCAAGTTCCGACGCTAGGGGCGCGGCTGCCTCGTCATAGTTAGTGCTTTCGTCGTATTCGTCGTATTCCGCGCGGTCGTCATAGTCGAATGGCTCGGCGGGCTCATTGGGTTCGACGGGTTCCGACGCGGCCGCACGCGACGCTGATGCCGAGTCCCTGACGGAACCGTCGTGCGGGGTGGCGTGGCCATCGTGGGCGCCTGCCACAGATGCGGCCTCTGGGCTAGAGCTTTCATGATGATGTGGGGTCTCGTCGTACGAACCGTAGCCGGCGAAACCGGTGTACCCACCCTGAGCAGCACTTTCACCTGCGGAATAATCGCCCGACTCTGTGGAGGAATATCCGGATTTCCCCTGGTCAGCGAAGGATCGTTCGTTAAACGCCTCATCCTCATAGGCGCCATCGCGTGCACCGTCGGTGTGCACATCCTCGTCGAATAAATCATCGTTATCGCGATGATTATCGGCGCGACTATGAGAGCGGTCGCGATGGTTACGCGGCGATTGTCCAGGTTCGTTTTCGAAATTCACAAAACAATAATAACTTATTTCTCATTAGTCACTTTTATTTCATTCCCCGTGTCGGCAATATAGACGCACATTCGCTGCATCGCATTGGTTATTACCGGCGGCCGATGGGGGCGATCAGAACGATCTGCCGCTACGGACGGTCCGCCGTTACAGGCGATCAGTACGGGCGATCGGAATTGGCAATCCGCAGCAACCGGGACACCGTGGTCGGGAATTCCTCAAGAGCTTCCCTGCGCTGAATTAACCGGAAAAGACGCTGATAGTAGCGGATCGGACTCAGATTGAACCGACGACGAATCAACTCGTCTTTCGCGGAATCTCTCCTCCACACACGCCGCTCGAACTCCAACATGCGTCGCTCGTCGTCAGTGAGTCCACGTCGTGTCTTGTCCTCATTGCGGGAATCATTGTGGGAGTCATTGCGGGAATCGCTAGTGGTGTCGTCCGAATCATGCGCGGTGCCCGAATCATGCGCGGTGCCGGAAGCGCCCTCCTCGTCATGCGCAGATCCCGCGTCATTCGTCGTCACCCTATTATTCACCCCGCAATCATTCTTCTCATCCGCTACTTCCGTCGGCACCCGGAAACAATACCCGCAGATCACCCGCACTGAGCACGGCAGATAGGGTGCACACCGTCCCTATCTGACCGTCCGTATCTGACCATGTCAGGAACTGCCACTACTCTATACCCCATGACTGTGCGCGCAATTGTTATCGCTGGTGATCCTGTCCTCCATAACCCCACCGAGCCTGTTACCGAGTCGCCCG
Source organism: Corynebacterium pseudokroppenstedtii (assembly GCF_019754945.1). Taxonomy (GTDB): domain Bacteria; phylum Actinomycetota; class Actinomycetes; order Mycobacteriales; family Mycobacteriaceae; genus Corynebacterium; species Corynebacterium pseudokroppenstedtii. The sequence goes on along the minus strand of NZ_JAEUWU010000005.1, from coordinate 106,062 downwards.
AGGAAATCGCGGAGCTCGTTGCCGATATGTACGAAACCCTCGAGCTCTCTCACGGGGTCGGCCTCGCCGCCAACCAAATCGGAGTTGCCAAGCGGCTCTTCGTTTACGACTGCCCCGATATCGAAGGTCCCGACGGCGACTCCAAGTCGGAGGAAGAACTGAAAGCTCAAGGCGGACCACGGCGGAAGGGATGCGTGGTCAATCCGGTTCTGGAAACCTCCGAGATCCCCGAAACAATGCCGGCCACCGACGGATCCGACGCCGAGGGCTGCCTCTCCGTACCCGGCTTAGACTTCCCCACTGGACGCGCACACTGGGCCCGCGTCACCGGAACCGACGAACACGGGGAACCAGTGAGCGTCGAAGGCTACGGATTTTTCGCGCGGTGCCTGCAGCACGAGGTCGGCCACCTGGACGGCTACCTCTACACCGACATGCTCATCGGCCGCTGGGCCCGCATGGCGAAGAAGAAGATTAAACGCAACGGGTGGACCGTGCCCGGAAATACCTGGACACCGGGGGTCGATCCCGATCCCTTCGGCGAAGACGACGAGTAAAGCGATTAAGACGAGTAAAGAGTGACCGCCCATGGCTGACTCCACACCGGCACGCCTCCCGATCTCCCGCTGGTCTGACCCTGCCTCACTCGTCGTCGGAGCGCGCGTTGTCATCCGACGACGGCTGACGGACGCCAGCCCCCACGGGAACCATTTCACCGACGTCATCGGAACGCTCGTGTCACTGGACCCGCTGGTGGTTCGTCGGCAAAATACCGGGATCCCCGGCGAAGAGATCACCATCGACCCACAACTTATCGACGTCATTAAACCCCTGCCCGCGAAACCCGTCCGCAACAGCGATATCCGGGCGGTGGAATACGCCTACGCGCTCGCGTTCCCCGGCGTAATCCACCACGAGTGGGTCAACGGGTGGCTGGTTCGCGTCGGCGACGGAGTAACCGAGAGATCAAACAGCGCTGTCCCCCTGGAACCTCACACTGCCTTTGACGACGTGCCCGTGGACGCGATCCACGACATATATAGGAAGTATGGGTTGCCGACGCTGATTGCCGCGCCGGATCGCATCGCGCGGCCCGCTTTCCGCATGCCCGGCGCGTGGACCCGTGGGCCCGAAATCATCACGATGACTAAGGACCTGGAGACCGAGCCGGCGTCGGAGGGTGCGGCGACGGGGGCCGCCGTCACGGGAGGAGACTCCGCGAAAGACGACTCAGCGATCAGGAATATCGCCGCGCACACCGTGTCCGAGGAGCTCCTCTCGCGAAACATCACCTGGGAGGTTGCCCAACAACCGAATGACGACTGGCTGTCGCTCTACCACTTCCGCGGCCAACCCTTACCAGAATCAGCCCTGCGGCAACTATCGCACGAAATCGACGGACTCCTCGGCTTCGGGCGCATCGTTATCGATGGAGAGACCGTGGCTATCACCAGGGGAACCATCACCCACTCGCCCGACGGCCGTGCCTGGTTGGGATACTCCGCCGTGGAGGTAGCCGAACGTTATCGTCGGCAAGGATTGGGCACACTCATGGGTGCCATCATGATGGATTGGGGCCGACGGCACGGCGCGAACACCGCATACCTGCACGTCATCGAATCGAATACACCTGGACGCAACCTGTACCACAAGCTGGGTTTCGGCGAACACCACCGCCACCGCTACCTGTCAGATGCGTCCACCGCGCGCACCACCACCCACCCGGATACGTCACACACGAAGTAGGCTCACCCATATGCGATTGGCCACCTGGAATGTCAACTCCGTCCGCACCCGACTCCCACGAATCATCGATGTGCTCAACCGACACGACATCGACGTCCTCGCCATGCAAGAAACAAAATGCAGCGAGGACCAGTTTCCCCGCGATGCCTTCACCGACGCCGGGTATGAGGTAGCCGTCAGCGGAACAAACCAGTGGAATGGGGTCGCCATCGCCTCCCGCGTTGGCCTCACAGACGCCCACACACTCCCCCATCAACCCGGATTCTCTAAAGACCTCACCGCGGAACAACCTGTCGAGCCCCGGTCGATCGCCGCGACCTGCGGTGGGATCACGGTCATGAGCCTCTACGTCCCCAATGGCCGTGAGATCAGCAATATTCACTTCACCTACAAGCTCCGGTTTCTCGACGCGGTCCGCAACTACGCCGCCACAGCCGTCGATAATGATCCCGAATTACGCCTGGCCCTCGTCGGCGATTGGAATATCGCGCCCCGCGACACCGACGTATGGGATCCCCAATTCTTCATTGGGCACACGCACGTCACACCACGTGAGCGCAACGCTCTCACCGCACTCGAGGATGAAGGATTTACCGACGCCACCCACGACTCGGGCTACACGTACTGGGACTACACAGCGGGGCGGTTCGGACGTAACCAAGGCATGCGCATCGACATGCAGTGGGCATCCCCTGCGCTCGCGGATAACGCCGGGGCGGTCAGCGTCGATAAGGATGAGCGCGCCGCGAAAGGCAGCAGCGACCATGCGCCGCTCATCGTCGATTATGACGGGGTTTAACCAGATGTGACGACTATAACCCTCAAATCGAGACGGCTAATGGTTAACTATTTCCATTAATTTTCTAAAATAAAACTTGTGACTTCCGACAGCATGACTGCAGCCGCCCCGAGCGCGCCCCGATCCCATGCCGTCCACCACGACGGCCTCGATACTGAAACACGCCCCGACCAAGACGTGAACGTCGCCGGCGGGTACCTTCCACCCCTCACCACGGAAGAAACGCATGTGCTTTCTGCCGCGATGTACAACTTCCTCTCAGCCACGCGGCGGCTCGTGGAACAGCCCCTCCACTCCATGGAGGTCAACCAATCGGAAATCGAAGTCCTCTACTTTGTGCACAACCACCCCGGTGTCGGCGTATCCGACATCGCGCGCATGAGGTTCCTACGAGTATCTAATGTCTCAACGACGGTCCGCGCGCTCATCGCCAACGGGTTGCTTAATCGGGCATCTAATCCCGACGATAAACGTGCACAAATGCTCCAAGTGACCGACGCGGGAACCCGGGTCCTCGACGACATTGCCGAGCGATGGGCTGCGTTAATCAACAAAATTACCGACGAAATGAACCCCGACAGCGTCCGCATCCTTCACGAAGCATCGGAGCGGCTGAACGAAACAGCGTTCGCCACCGAGCATGTGATCGACGCGATGCAGAGCCAGTCGGGGTCTATAACGAAACCGTAGCCGCGCTACGCGTCCCGCTTCACGAACACGGCCACTCCAATAGCGAAGAGCACAAGTGCCCACACGGCGAAGTAAATGACGCCGCCCGTCGTCCCCCACGGCGCGCCATCGAGTTTCCCATCACCCACCCACGCATTGAGGTTAGCGAAAGGCCGGTAGCCCTTAATGTGAGTCCCCACCTTCGGGATCAGGGTGATCAAGTCCTCGAGGACGAGCTTCCACAGCAGCATGATGGCAATAGCCCCCGCAGTCTGTCGGACAATGAACGCCACACCAACAGCCATCACGACAACCAGCAGCGCTTCCACTGCCGTCGACACATATACCCGGGCCGACGAACCCGAGAACATTTTCATCGCGGAGCCATAGTCGCCCGCCAACCACTTAAAGACCAGCACGCTGGTGATCGTCGAAAAGAAGGACAACACCACTGCGACCAGGCCGTAAACGATCGTTTTCGATACCACAATGATCGGCCGCTTCGGGGTCATCATGATCGTCTCATTGATGGTCTTGAAACGGTACTCCGTGGTCACCAGAAGAGTCGCCATGATGATGATCACCATGACACCGAATAGCTCGAACCCCTGAACAGCGGTGACAGCACTTATTGCCGGCACGTCCGTCATGTCTTCCGGATCCATCGAATCCAGGGCGCTTTTCGAACCCCACCCCATCAGAGCGGCGAACGCCCAACTCAGGACGACAATTAAGATCGACGTCCACGCAAACGATTTTGTCGACGCTAGCTTCGTCCACTCAGCACGAATCGAGTTAACCATCATCAGTTCTGTCCTCCCTGAGCTGCCGCGCCCTGATATTCGACGTCATCACCTGTGAGTTGCAAGAATGCGTCTTCCAAAGATCCGTGGTGTTCTTCTAGCTGAAGGACGGGGATTCCGTAGGAGTAAGCCACCTTGCCGACGTCGTCAGTGGAGACCCCAGTGACGACGAAGACCTCACGGCCGACGTTATCGCGGTCCATCGTGAAGGTGATGTTCTCCTGCTTGAGGGCCTGCGCCATGTGGTCGTGATCGCCCACACGCAAGCGCGTCGAGCTGCCACCCCGTGACGACGTGAACTCCTCCACCGTCGTATCGGCGACGAGTTTGCCCCGACCGATGACAACCAAGTTATCCGCCGTCAGCGCCATCTCAGAGAGCATGTGAGAGCTCACAAACACTGTGCGTCCCTCGGCGGCGAGGTTCTTGAGGAAGGTGCGCACCCAACGGATACCCTCCGGGTCCAAACCGTTGACCGGCTCGTCCAGGATCAACGTCTCGGGATCGCCTAAAAGCGCTCCGGCCAGCCCCAGACGCTGGCTCATACCCAGGGAGAATCCCCCCGCCTTTTTGGACGCCACATCGGTTAGTCCGACCAAGCGAAGAACTTCGTCGACACGATCAGTAGAAATGCCACTGGCTTGTGCCATCCACTTCAAATGAGTGCGGGCGGACCGGTTCGGATGGACCCATTTGGTCTCTAACAGCGCCCCCACTTCCTTGGCAGGCGCCGGAAAGGACTGATAATTCTTCCCGTTCACCGTTGCGGTGCCCTTTGTTGGGCGATCCAGCCCGGTTATCATCCGCATCGTGGTCGATTTACCAGCCCCATTTGGGCCAAGAAAACCAGTAACAACACCTGGCTTCACCGTGAAATCGAGCGAATCTACCGCTACCTTGTCCTCATACCTCTTTGTGAGGCCATGTATTTCGATCATAGAAACCAGTTTGGCATATTTTCAGCGGCGAAGACAGACTTCAATCACACTCACGCCCATGTAACGCTTAGACTAGAGAGACAGATGTGACAATTGTGCTACCGGCGCGTGACCGGCCTCCCCACTAACCACAACGATCGCGCGCACCGTAACAACACAGACGCACCGCAGCGACAATACCGAGCACAGCACCATAGAAACTGGCGACGGCGCAACACGTAGGGGGCCCGCATGGCACGAGAACGAGGAACAGGGCGCAACCGCGTTACCTCACACTCCTCCGTTGCCAGCCATATTCGGCTCAGCGCTATGGATGATTCCCTCGAGCCAGACGATGCCGATGCACGGCCAAGCCGCTGGCACATCCTTCACGAAGCCGTCACCCCTGCATTGAAAATCCCAGGCCGGATGTGGGCCTATGTACGCACATCCCCTGGCCGGCTAGCGATAATGACAACCGTCCTGGTCATAGCCATTATTGCCGCCGGTGGCGCACTGACATACACCTCATCAAACCGACAAGACCGGCTAAACAACTTGGTCAAGAACACCGAGCCACTCTCTAATGCTGCGCAACGGCTGTACGGATCACTCTCCGTGGCAGACTCCACCGCCACTATCGGATTCCTTGAGGGCGGCGTCGGATCTCAATCGGAGGACGAACGCTACACCACCGCCATCCAAACTGCGTCGACCGCACTCGTCGAGGCAGGTGCCGGCGCGAACTCCGATGACCACGAAGTCCTCCAACTCCTCGCAGTGGTCAACCAGCGGCTCCCTATCTACACGGGGCTCATCGCTCAGGCCCGCACAAACAATCGGGAAGGCAACCCCATTGGCGCGTCCTACCTCACCGAAGCCAGCGCCATCATGCAGAATTCCATCATTCCCGCAGCGTCGCGCTTGTACACCATCACCTCCGACCGCGTCCGCCACCAAGCCAAATCACTGACGCGACCGATGTGGTTCCCCGCGTCTGGACTCCTAGCTGCGATCATCCTCCTGGTTATCGGACAATTGTGGCTCGCTGCACTCACCAACCGACGCCTCAACGGCGGTCTGCTCTTCGCCACCGCCGCCATGACTATCGCGCTGTTCTGGCTGGCGATATCGTCGATCGTCATCGTCGCGGTGGGTAATGCAGATTTTAACCGGGCCTCCGATCCCCTCCATGAGCTGACCGCATCCCGCATCAGTGCACAAAAAGCACGAACCGACGAAGCTCTCATGCTGGTACGACGGAGCGCGGATCAATCGTCGGCGGATTTCTCCACCACGGTGAGCGACGTCCAAAAGACACTGACACAACTGAAAGATAACGGCACGCTCGACGACGTGGACGACAACGAGAACTCGTCAACAACGAAACCAGCAGATGCCCTCGACGACGCAATTGTCGCCGCAAATTCGTGGAAAGTGTCGCATCAGGAACTTGCGAACCGTATCAGCCGTGGGGACTACACCGGGGCCGTCAACATCGCCGTCGGTCACGATGAATCCACCTTGAACTCGGAGCGACAATTCATTCAGCTCGACCAGTCGTTGCGGACACTCATCCAAGACACCCGCAGCAACCTGCGGACCTACCTGGAAAACAGCCAGGACACCTCGCAAAATATTACCCGCGCGGTGCTCATCTTGTCCGTCCTTTCTGTCGTTGGTGTCCTTATTGGCGTTCGCCCCCGAATGCAGGAGTACACATGATCCGCCTGCCACGCACCCCACTCCACGTCCGACACCAAGCGCACACCCTAGCCCGCCCCCGACTCCCACTCCACGCACGACGCACCCACCGTCCCTGGATCGCGGCCGCCGTCATTCCCCTCGCGATCCTCCCGCTCGCGGCGTGTTCCGGAATCAGGGATTCGCAGCGCGGGCACAACGGCATCGATATCTCCGTCGCACCGTTCACACCTATTCCCGATGGTGCAACATATGCTGATCCGCCGGACGAATCGTCGGCAAGCCAAACCCCCCCACCAGATACCACAACCGATGCTGACACGTACGCGACTCTCGCTCCCGACAACGCCACCCCCGAGGAGCGCATACCGGATATCGTCCGACGCGGACGCATCATCGTCGGGGTGTCGTCGTCACTCAATTTCCTCGGCTTTCAGGACCCCAGTAGCGGCAATCTGGAGGGCTTCGACGTCTCCCTCGCCCGTGAAATCGCACGCGATATTTTCGGTGATCCCGAGCGAATCGACTTCCGCTTTCTTTCCTCCGCCGAACGCGTTGATGCACTTCAACACGGTAATGTTGACATCGTCGTCCGCACTATGACCATTGATCGCGAACGCCGGTCTAAAGTGGCCTTCTCCGCGCCATATCTGCACGCCCAAGCGCGGATTTTGGCGTCGACAAGCTCACCTATTCAATCCGCCGATGATCTTCGGGATGCCACCGTCTGTGTGACCAAAGACTCCACCTTCCAGCACAATGCACAAGCCATTGCACCGCACTCGCGGTTCCTCATTACGAATGACTGGTCCGACTGTCTGGTGGCTATGCAGCAGCACCAAGTTCAAGCCATCATTTCCGACGATTCCATCCTCTCCGGGCTAGCGGCGCAAGACTCCAACACACACCTGGTTGGTCAGCCGCACGGGTCCAGCGACTATGCCGTGGGAATCGCGAAATCCACGCCGGGGAAGAACACCGATGGGCTAGTCCGGCAGGTCAATTCGACCCTGATGCGCATCCGATCCGACGGGACATGGCAACGTCTCTATGACAAGTGGCTAGGCAATTATCTAGGGAATTCCGGCGTTCCCCCCGAACCCACCTACGTCCAGGAGGAACCACAATGAGCGATTCCGAACCGACCCCCCGCGACGGACGGCACGATTCCGAGGACAGAGTGGACTCCGACGCGAGGCAGGATTCAGACAACAATGCCCGGGACGCCGACAATGGCCATCCCAATGACAATGGCCATCCCACCGAAGCTGCCACGGTCATGGGAACACGGGCTGTCCCCTTTGACCCGTTCGCTGACGATGACGACGACGAAATTGATATCGACATCAACGACATTGGTTCCCTCTTACGGTCCGACAATCCTGCGAATACACCGTCGTCGGATGATGAAGTAACGGGCACAAGCCCCGGCAGTGCCAAAACCGTGGCCCGCCCACGTGGGGCCGATGGTGCCAGCCATGACCCCAGCCAGGCCTCCCGGGAGCGTGCCCTCTCCACGTTCCGGGAGCGCAGGGCGGCTTCCCGGCGCGGAAAAGTGGTTGCCGATGGCATGGTGTCGTTGCCGTTCATCGTGCCCACGGATCCGCGGGAATCCGTTATGGATTCCGACACGATTAAGGAAACGGATGCCAAGGCGCCGTCGCTCCACAAGGGGGACATGGTGGCGGGCCAGTATGAGGTGGTGGGGGCGCTGGCCAATGGTGGCGTCGGGTGGATTTATCTGGCCATTGACCACAATGTTTCGGACCGGTGGGTTGTCCTCAAGGGGATGAAGGCGACGGCCAATGAGCAGGATCGTGCGGTGGCGGGTGCCGAGCGCGCGTTCCTGGCGGACATTACGCACACGGGCATTGTCAAGATTTACAACTTCGTCGATGATGATCGCTCCCCCGGCGGGTTCATTGTGATGGAGTACGTCGGTGGGCCGTCGTTACGCTCGCAGCGGAAGAAGCAGCGGGACAGCCTTTTCGCGGTCGATGTCGCCATTGGTTACATGCTTGAGGTTCTGGAGGCGCTGGATTATCTGCACTCGCGCGGCGTCGTTTATAACGATCTCAAGCCGGACAACATCATCATTACGGAGGAGCAGGTCAAGCTCATCGATTTGGGTGCGGTCACGGGGATCGGCGCGTTCGGGCACATTTACGGGACGCCGGGTTTCCAGGCTCCCGAGATCACGGAGACCGGGCCGACGGTGCGCAGTGATATTTATACGGTTGGCCGTACGTTAGCGTCACTTATTGTTCATTTGCCGACGATTGACGGGCGGTATAAGGACGGTTTGCCTACTCCGACTAACGAGCCGGTGTTTCGTCGCTACCTGTCGCTGTATCGTTTGCTGCTGCGGGCGACTGATCCGGATCCGGAGAAGCGGTTTGCGTCGGCGTCGTCGATGGCGAATCAGTTGACTGGTGTGCTGCGTGAAATTCGTGCGGTGCGTGACCAGGTGCATTTCCCGCATTTGCATTCGCAGTTCGCTCCTCAAAGGACAACGTATGGAACGAAGCACTTGGTGTTCCGTACTGATCAATTAGTGGATGGCATTGAACGGTCCATTGAGATTACGGCTCCGGAGGTGGTGGCCGCACTGCCAATTCCTATGGTGGACGCCACGGATCCGGGTGCTTATATTCTCTCGACGATCAGTTATGCCGAGCCCTCTGAGGCTATTGATTCGTTGTACGCGAAGATGAAAATGCCTGAGTATGCGGAGAGTGTGGAAATTCCGCTTTCCATTGTGAGGGCAATGCTTGATCTCGGGCTTGTTGACGAAGCTCATAATTATCTATCGACATTCGAATCGTCTTTTACCCGGGATTGGCGATACGAATGGTATTCCGGAATCACCGCTTTGCTGCTCAATGATTACGAACAGGCGCAACGGCATTTTGAGAAAGTCATCTTCATTCTTCCCGGGGAGCCCGCGGCCAAGCTCGCTATCGCGGCGACATCGGAATTGTGGCTCCAGGCCAAGGGGTTGGCCATGACCTCGGTGCTGGACAGGCAGACCGCCGTGGCCGCGGCCACTCTGGGGCACGCGTCCGCCTTACCGTCGGATAGTGCTCTTGAAGCCATGGGCGATCGATGGGATCCTGTCGGCGACAACCCTGTTGCCCTGCGCTTTCACGCCACGCGGCTGTACGGCTTGGTGTGGGCGACCAACCCCACCACGGTGTCGTCGGCGTTCGGTTTGTCCCGCCAGTTCATTGCGGAGGGTGATGTTGCCCGCGCTGTTGAGGCGTTGGACCAGGTTCCGCAGGCGTCCCGGCACCACCGATTGGCCCGCTTGACGACGGTTCTCCACCTCATTTCTGGTCCGCCGAAGGACCTGACTGAGGAGCGAATTATCGACGCTGCACAGCGCCTGGATGAGATCCCGACGAATGAGCCGCGGATGGCGCAAGTACGTGTGGCCGTCATGTCCGCCGGGCTCAATTGGCTGCGGGAGACGAATCGGACTCACGCTACTGTGCCGACGTTGTTCGGCCAGCCCTTTGAGGTGCGCGGTTTGAGGCTCGGTGTGGAGGCGGATTTGCGTCGAATGGCGCGAAGTGTGCAATACCCGAGCCACAGGTATCACCTGGTCGATATGGCGAATGCGATTCGGCCACGTACGTGGTGGTAAGGCGTGGGCTGTGCGTCACATTTTGTGTTTCCCGGGAACCGATCGACGTCGACAATGGGTGGTTTTTCAGGTGTAATTTTGGTAGAGAGTACGCTAGAAAATGCGTTTCAAGTAGGAAAACCCTGTCAAACAGTTTAAAGTAAGGCACTATGTCTAAAGCTCATCGCCGAATTTCCACCCGTATCGGCGTCTCCGCAGCCGCGTCGCTTACCGCCATCGCAGCTCTCGCGGGCGGCGCCACAGTTGCTAACCCTGCTCCCGCTCGTGCGGACGACTTGCCGGCTATCTCGTCGACGAACCCGCAGGATTTCCTCAACCAGGCGCGGGATCAGTTCAATGAGTTCGCCCGCACTGCGTCGGACCGCGGCAGGACCATCGCCCTGGATTGGCGCAACAGCGTCTACCAGAACACTGAGCAGCTAGACCCGAACGCTGCTAACTGGATCCGCACGACCGTCGACGGCTGGATCAACGCCATGTGGCCGAACGCAATCGCAGATCAGGAAGCTCAGCAGGCTGCTGCACGCGATGCCGCTGCCCGCGCTGCTGAGGAGCAGGCACGCCAGGCCGCTGAAGCAGAAGCTGCTCAGCGTGCTGCTGAACAAAATGCAGTGACTGCACCCTGTGAGGATGGCGCAGAGGCTTGCGTTAACCTGGGCGCTCGTCGTTCCTGGTTAACCGATGGCCACAAGAACATCACCTACGGTCCTGTTCCGATCACTTCCGGTGCTCCGGGTCAGGAAACCACCCCTGGCTGGCACAAGGTTCTTCGTAAGGTGAAGGACGAGGTGAGCCACGAGTTCAACAATGCTCCGATGCCTTATTCCGTGTACTTCACGAACTCCGGCATGGCCTTCCACGAGGGATCCCTGAACCGCGAGTCTGCAGGCTGCATCCACCTTTCCCACCAGGATGCTGAGCACTACTTCAACACCCTGCAGGTTGGCGACGACGTCTACATCTTCTAAACAGCGTCGTTGTTAGTGCCTTGGTGTTAGTGCTTTGGTGTCGGCTTGTGCATCGACGATGAGCGCAGCCGACCTAGTCACCCCTGAAGTGTTCCATTGGACACCCGGTCGGTTGGTGTAGCACCATGTAGTCCCCGTTACGGCGGGGACTTTTTGATAACCCCAGACGACGATAACTGGACGGTGAGATGTGACCATGCGGTATAACGACAAAGTCTTCGCAGCCGTAATGTTCTTCGCTGGTGCTCTGTTACTGATCGTTCGCGCACTGGGTTACATCGACGAGTCGTGGACTAACCGCCTTTTCGCGGCGCTCATCATCGCAGCGTCCGTTTTCCAATTTATCCGCTGGACGCTTAATCGACGGACTGCTCGGCCCGACACGACAGCGGAGACGCCACCACAGGCGTAGAAGGAGTTCTCAGGCGCAGGAGTGCGATAGAGCAGATTGTCCCTCGCCCGCGCGCAGTGCCCCACCACACGCCGTTGCACGTTGCACCAGCCCGTCGTCGCTAGTGATGGGCGAAGCCCGCGGCATACCGCGCGATGGCTAATTCCTCATTCGTCGGAATAACAAATACTTTCACGCGAGAATCGTCGGAAGAAATGAGCCGCGCTTCCCGGGACGGCGAGTTGTTCCGCTCGTCATCGATGAGGATGCCGAAATTCTCCAGGTCAGCCATGGTATCACGGCGAATCCCGGCGTGGTTCTCACCAACTCCTGCCGTGAACGTGATGGCATCGAGGCGCCCGAGGATGAGCATGTACGCGCCCACGAAACGCCGGATGGAGTGCACATACATGTTGTAGGCGCTCCAGGCGTCCTGATCCTCGCGGTCAATCTTCTCCTGAAGGGCGCGGAAATCATTCACGCCGCTCATGCCTTTGAGGCCGGACCGTCGGTTGAGTAGGTCATCGATCTCGTCGATGGTCATGCCGTTGCGTGCGAGGTGAAAGACAATGCCGGGGTCGATGTCGCCGGAGCGGGTGCCCATCATGATGCCCGCCAGTGGTGTCATTCCCATTGAGGTGTCGACGGCGTGGCCGCCACGGATGGCTGCGACGGAGGCACCGTTCCCCAGGTGCAGCGTAATTTGATTCACCTGGTGGGGTGCCTTGCCCAGAAGATCGGGCACGTGTTGGGAGACATACTCGTGGCTCGTGCCGTGGAACCCGTATCGCCGGATGGCGTAATTCATGGCCGTTTCGGCATCGATGGGGTACAGAGCGGCAGCGGGCGGGAGCGAGTGGAAAAAGGCGGTATCGAAGATCGCGACATGGGGGATGTCGGGCAGGATTTTCCGCGCAACCGTGATGCCGTCCAGGTTGGCCGGGTTGTGCAGCGGGGCCAGCGGAATAAGGTCCCTAATCAGGCCGACGACCTCGTCGTCGATAAGGACGGGGCTGTTAAACAGGCGCCCGCCGTGGACAACACGGTGCCCGCACGCCACCAGGTTCAGCGTAGAGAGCCCGACACCGAGTGAGTCCAGGAAGTTCAGCGCTTCATCAAGTCCCTCTGTGTGGTTGAGAATGGGCAGCTCGCGGGTGTGCTTCTCCCCCGCGTATTTGATGGTGATGTGCCCAGTTTCCTCCCCGATCTGCTCTACGAGCCCGGAGACGAAGGGGTCATCGGTGGCGTGATTAGCCGGGTTGACCAGCTGAAATTTGATCGACGACGAACCCGAGTTGAGCACCAGGACGAGTTCGTCATTCTCGTGTCCAGAAGTTTCGGGGGCATTCGGCGCGGCGGCCGCGGAGGTGTCTGCCGGGGTCGGTGTGTCGCTTGTCTTCATCATGTCGCTTCTCTCTGTGGCGGGTCAGGACTGTGCGGAATCGCGGGTGCTGGTCTGTGCGGCCACTTGCACTGCTGTGACGGCCACAGTGTTGATGATGTCTGGCACGGTGGCCCCGCGGGAGAGATCATTGACTGGCTTGTTCAGGCCCTGGAGTACCGGCCCCACAGCCAGCGCGTTCGCGGTGCGCTGAACCGCCTTGTACGCGATGTTCCCTGCGTCGAGAGTGGGGAAGACGAAGACCGTGGCCTGCCCAGCGACGTCGGAGTCGGGCATTTTCTTCTTGCCGACGGATGGCTCGACGGCGGCATCGAACTGGATCGGCCCGTCGATGGCGATGGAGCTGCCGTTCCGCGACGTGTCGGTGGCTTTGGCCTGCGCTAGTTCTACCGCGCGAGTGACTTTGTCGACGTCATCGCCTGCTCCGGAGGATCCCGTCGAGTAGGACAAGAGGGCAACGCGGGAGTCGATCCCGAAGCTGGCGGCGGTGTCGGCGGAAGTGACGGCTATTTCTGCCAACTGTTCGGAGGTGGGGTTGGGGTTGACGGCGCAATCCCCGAACGCCCAGAGTTTCCCGCGCATGACCATGAGGAAGATGGAGGAGACGACGGAGGAACCCGGCGCGGTTCTGATGATCTGTAGCGCTGGCCTGATGGTGTGGGCGGTGGTGTGCGCGGCGCCGGATACCATGCCGTCGGCTTGGCCGTCGTAGATCATCATGGTGGCGTAGTAGGAGATGTCCTTCATTGTCTCCCGGGCGTCGTCGAGGGTGATGCCCTTCTTTTTCCGCAGTTCAGCGAAGGTGGCGGCGAATTTTTCGGCCTGTTCGACGGATTCGTCGTCGGTGCCTTGGGGGTCGGCGATGGTGGCGTCGCTGAGGTTGAGTCCCAGTTCGGTGGACCGTGCCGCGATGTCGTCGGGGTTGCCGAGGATGGTGAGGTCGCAGACGTGGTGCTCTAACAACCAGTCGGCGGCGCGGAGGATACGGTCGTCGTCGCCCTCGGGGAGGACAATGCGCGCCCCGGAGGCGCGTGCCTGGTCAATGAGGTTGTGTTGGAATACTTCCGGGCCGATGACGGGTTCGAGGTGGCCACTCTCCCCTACTGCCGACGACACCGCGTAGTCGAGTGCGGCCTCGTCGGACGCTGCAATGACGGGGATGCTGGACGGGACGCCGTCGATAGGGTTCCCGTCCTGGGTAACGATGGCCGCGACCGTGGCCCCCTCGCCCTCGGCTGTGGAGATGCTGAGTGAGACGCGAAGCGGGTCGGGGGCGGCGCCGGCAATGAAGAGGAGGACGACGGGGACGCCGATGCTGGCCGCGATGCGCGAATCAACGGTGATGTCCCCGGTGGCAACGAGTGCGCCCTGCTGTTCGTCGGAGGCCTTCTGTTCGGAGGCCTTCTCCACTGCCTCGGCAACAAGCGCTGAAGGGTCAGTGGGTGATCCCGGCTCTCCGGAAATAATTCGGGTGACATTTCCCTGAAGGGATGCTGGTAGGGCGTCGCCTGCCGACGTTCCGAAAGCTCCTCCGACGTCGATGTATAGGGCACACGGCATGTGATTAAACCTCCACAATTACTCAGCGTTACGTGATGATGACGCAGTCTGGTTACTCGGCTTACTCGCTGTTCCGGCGCACGTGTGCTGAACCACCGATGATTCACCTTTGTGGGGTTTGGCACATATGCGGATATGCCCTTCATTATTCCGTTTGTGTGTGCCTTTCGCGACTATTTGCCACTTTCGCGGGGATTGACGCGCCATGAATTTGCAGTAACGTACCAACGGGCAGCAGGTGGGGCACCCGACCGCACAACGAAAGTAGACAGAGTGGTATAGTTTCGGATTCGTGGAGTTCAGTCGCCGTCGATTGCGTCGGTTACCCGCGGGAAATCGTCGTCGGTAATCGTGTTCGTCGAGCGGCGGATCACGATTCCGCGAATTAGATAAACGCAACGTTGATGCTCCCCGGCTCGTCGTCGGAAAGAATCCGGATACAAGCGCATCGCATTACGAATCTCAATTACACCGCAATAAAAGGAGAACCTCAGTCCATGGATCGACCTCTACGTGTGGCCGTCATTGGCTCCGGACCAGCTGGTATTTACGCTTCAGATGCTCTCATGAAGAAATACGACGGCGACGTCGCCATTGATCTTTTTGAAAAAATGCCAGCCCCCTTTGGCCTTATCCGTTATGGCGTTGCGCCCGACCACCCGCGCATCAAGGGAATTATTAAGTCTCTCCACAAGGTGATGAACAAACCTGAGCTCCGGTTGATCGGGAATGTGGAGTACGGCAAGGACATCACCCTGTCCGAGCTCCAGTCTCTTTACGACGCCGTGATCTTCGCGACGGGGGCCACCGGGGATCGCGCGCTCAACGTTCCTGGTGAGGGTGCCGACGGTTCCTGGGGCGCCGGAGAATTCGTCGGTTTTTATGACGGCAACCCCCTTTTCCAGCGCGATTGGGATTTACACGCCGAGAAAGTCGGAGTTGTTGGCGTCGGTAACGTCGCGGTCGATATCGCGCGCGTGTTAGCCAAAACGGCCGACGAACTGCACGTTACTGAAATTCCCGACAATGTGTACGAGGCACTGAAGAAGAATAAGGCGACGGAAGTCCACATGTTTGGGCGTCGTGGGCCTGCGCAGGCGAAATTCACACCGATGGAGCTCAAGGAACTGGATAAGTCCCCCACTATCCAGGTGATTGTGGACCCCGAGGATATTCAATACGACGAGGCCTCTGAAGCGACTCGTCGGAGTTCCAAGATCCAGGACATGGTCTGCAGCATTCTGGAGCAGTACGCGATCCGTGAGATCGAGGACCGCCCCCACAAGTTGTATATCCATTTCTTCGAGTCGCCGGTTGAGATTTTGACGAAGGACGGCAAGGTCACCGGGTTGCGCACGGAGCGCACCGAGCTTGACGGCAACGGTGGAATCCGCGGTACCGGGAAATACAAGGACTGGGAGTTGGGGGCTGTCTATCACGCCGTCGGGTACCGGTCTGATCCCGCCGAGGAAATCCCCTTCGACGACAAGCACCACGTGATTCCCAACATCGCTGGACGCATTGTGCGTGAGCCCGGATCGGAGGAAACCCTCGACGGGTTGTACACCACGGGCTGGGTTAAGCGCGGGCCGGTCGGCTTGATCGGAAACACGAAAGGCGACGCGAACGAAACCGTCGACTGCCTGCTGGAAGACCTTGAAAATGGCGTGCTGACCGAACCAGAGACGACGGATCCCGACGCCGTGCTGGGGTTGCTCCGCGATAAGGGTGTCGAGGTGACCTCCTGGGAGGGCTACCACGCGCTCGAAGCGTACGAGCATAAGCTCGGCGAAAAGGAAGACCGCGAGCGGAAGAAGGTTGTCGAGTGGGACGACATGGTCATTCATTCGCGCGTGAGCGAGGAGTGATGGTGAGCCCCCGGACCTCGTAGATGATGAGGCGCCGGGGGGCAAGTTGCGTTTCGGGGGTTTGGGAGTTCCGGTTTATACGCCAAAACGTGTCCGCGTGCCGGAAAACTGTGGGGGTATATAGGGGTCCGTTGTGAAAACTGCCGGGGAATATGGGCGAAAAATGGCCGAAAATGGACCATATACCCCCACACTTTTATTTTTGGGCGCATATTCGCCCGCAGTTTTGGGCTCTAGGTGTAGTTTCCCTGCAGTTTTCCGTCTACCGGCTCCTTCATCCGCGCGTCGGTGCTTCGCACCCCAGGATTCTGTCCGCACCGCCTTCTGTCGTATTACCCGGGGTTTCGGGGAATCTATTACGCTGAGCACGCCCGATCTGCGATCATGGGCGCTAAATCGACTCCAAGTGGGGATCCGCATCGGAACCTGACATCGGGAACGTCGGGTGCCTCATTTGAATAGCCAAGCGTCTGAGGAATACCACCTCGTCTGCAGGTGAGGCGCTCGCGCAAGGTTTGTGTTTCGACCGACTGGGGTTGACTCTGTCTGTGGGCTAGTTCCTTGGTTGCCATAGCCCACAACTTCCCAGGCGCCACGAACAAGGGCTGGATAACGACCAGAGGATCGACGGACGGCTCGCCCGATCCCGTGACGACCCGATCTTTCTTTCGTTTTCCCTGGTCTAGGTCACCGTGATTGGCCTCTCCGTGGTGGGCAACGATGTGGTCAATGGCTGCGACACCCTTCGGATGCTCACCCGTTGCTGCAACGGACGTTGCACCGATACTCGCAGCCAGACGGCTGACAGCGTCATTGGCCGCAGGATCAGAACTGCCCACAGAATAAAGAACGCGGATCACCGGCGCAGGTGTGTTCCCTGGACCAAGCGTGGTCTCGGACGCCCAAGCTGAGGAGCCATCGACCAGCGCAGAAGCCTCACCGTTAGTCTCACTACCAGCCGTGAGGCCACTCCCCGAGCTAAACGCCTCAGGGACCAATCGACTGAAACGCTGCTCCAACACTGCAGCAAGATCGTCGCCCGTTCCCAAACCACGCGCGATAGACATCGTCAGCCCGGAGGCGTCCTGCGCTTCCTTCACCTGCGCCGGAACGTCGACACGCGAGTGGAAAGCGTCGGTAAACAGAAGTGGCACGACAACAGCGCGATCGTATCCGAGTTCGGCCAATCGGGCGCTCACCTGCACGAGGTCGGGCTCGGCGTGGTCCAAAAACGCCACGTAAACCCCGAAGCGGCCGGCGATGCGGGATTCGCGGGCCACGGCGTCGGTAATGTCGCGAAGCACGTGCGTCACATGGTTATGCCGGCTGCCGTGGGCTAACAAAATCAATGCGGAGTGGTTCACTGTGCCTCCTTTCCTAACGATCGTGGCTGATAAGCGCCTCTACCAGCACGTTCATAACTCACATGACTTTCATGTCTCTCTCACGCCGTCGCGCGATTCGCTTGCTCAGCTTCCCGCGGAAGGACCAAGCCGGCGGCCACGGTATCGCCCGTCTGATCGTCGATAAGCAAGAAAGATCCGATCTTGCCGCCCGGTTGATAGGGCTCGAATGGGATGGCATCCCGCGTTTTGATGGTGACGCGGGCCAGTTCGTTGGATTCCAGCGTCGTCACGGGTTCGTCATTGAATTCGCTGGGGCGCGTGGGGAGCAATGTGCCGGAATCGACGTCGATAATGCCTTGGATATCTGACAATTGGGCTTTCGTGGTGTGCGCGCCGTAGCGCAGCAATAACCGACGACGGACGACGAGCGGGCGTTGGCTGGTGTGGACGATGGTGGCCTGGACGGTGTTGGCGGTGTGGGGGTGCGGTGTTCCGGCGATCAGCGCGCCGCGCGACAAGTCGATGTCCGTGTCCAGTTCGACACTCACGGAGCTGCCGGCGACTGCGCGGGCCGGCGCCTCGACCGGGTCGCCAGCAATACTGAGCGTTGTGATTCGGGCGGTGCGGCCGTCGGTGACCGTCACTTCGTCACCGACGCCGACGGAACCTGCCGCGATTCGGCCGGCGAAGCCTCGGTATTCGGAGTCGTGGTCGCGGATCACGTAGTCCACCGGCAGGCGAAGAGCCTGGTCAGCGGCGTCCTCGACTGTAGCGGCGTCGTCAATGTTTTCTAAGATTTCGACGATACTGGGGCCGGTGTACCACGGCGTTCGGGCGGACCTTTCGACCACATTGTCCCCCTTGAGCGAGGAGATCGGGACGACGCGGACGTCGTTGAGGTGCGCGCGATCCGCCAATGCCGCAACTTGGTCCTCGATGGTGCGAAAGGTGGCTTCGTCGTAATCCACCAGGTCGATTTTGTTGACAGCGACGACGACGTGCGGGACGCCGAGGAGGCCCGCGACCGTCGCATGTCGGTTAGTTTGGCGGACTACCCCGTTGCGCACGTCGATAAGCAAAATGACGACATCCGCGGTGGACATCCCGGTGACGGTGTTGCGTGTGTACTGCTCGTGGCCGGGGCAGTCCGCCAGGATGAATTTGCGCTGGTCAGTGGCGAAATAGCGGTAAGCGACGTCGATGGTGATGCCTTGCTCGCGCTCGGCACGGAGGCCATCGACCAGGAGCGAGAGGTCCGCCTCCGCCAGCCCCCGAGCCTCCGACGAGCGCTGAACTGCTTCGTACTGGTCGCTGAGGATCGATTTCGTGTCGTGAAGCAGGCGGCCGACGAATGTGGATTTGCCATCGTCGACGGAACCTGCGGTGCAGAGCCGGACGGTGGGGAGCTCGTTGTTGGTTGGGGTGGGGGCGGTGCGGATGTCGTCGGACGTGGTGGTCGTCGCGTGAGTGTCGTCGGCGGCGGTGTCGAGCGTGGCGGTTGTGCTGTGAGACATCAGAAGTACCCATCTTTCTTCCTGTCCTCCATGGAGGATTCGGACAATTTGTCATCTGCGCGGGTTGCGCCGCGTTCGGTCGTGGTTGAGCGGCGGATTTCGTCGATAATGTCGGCGTTGGTGCGGGCTTCCGACTCGACCGCTCCCGTACATGACATGTCACCGACGGTGCGGTAGCGGACGGTCTTCGTGACGATTTCTTCGCCATCGCGCGGACCGCCCCACTCGCCGGGTGAGAGCCACATCCCGTTGCGGTTGAACACTTTGCGCTGGTGGGCGTAGTAAATGGGGGCGAGTTCGAGGTGGCGCGCGTCGATGTAGTCCCAGACGTCGGCCTCCGTCCAGTTGGAGATGGGGAAAACGCGGACATTCTCGCCCGGCTGGACTCTTGCGTTGTAAATGCCCCACAGTTCGGGGCGCTGCCGGCGCGGGTCCCACCCGCCGAACGAATCACGGACGGAAAACACGCGTTCCTTCGCGCGAGCTTTTTCCTCGTCGCGACGTGCCCCGCCGAGAACGACGTCGTAACCCTGGTTTTCAATCGTCTCGACGAGAGGGACGGTCTGTAACGGGTTACGTGTGCCGTCGGGACGCTCATGGAGTTCGCCGCGGTCGATCCAATCTTGAACCTTAGCGACGCGAAGGGTGACGCCGGGGCGGGCGGCGATCGAGTCGCGGAACGCGAGGACTTCGGGAAAGTTGTGGCCGGTGTCGACGTGGAGGAGTTCGAAGGGGATCGACGCGGGGGCGAATGCGCGGCGGGCGAGTTCCAGGACGACGACGGAGTCTTTGCCGCCGGAGAACAAAATGGCGCCGCGGTCTGCCTGGCCGGCGGCTTGCCGGATGATGTCGATGCCTTCCGCTTCGAGTAACGCTAGGTGTGCAGGTAAAGAGGACGCGACGCGCGTCGGGGCGGCTGTTGTCATGAGGTTTTCCTAACTGTGGTGTGGGGGTGCGAGGTGGTGTGAGGTAGGTGGCGAGGGTGTCAGGCGGATGGCGGCGCTCACCGTCGGGAGTGACATGCCGGCGTGGCCTACACATGCAGGCCACACTCGGTTTTCTCCTTCCCTTGCCAACGCCCGGACCGCGGATCCTCCCCCGCTTGCACCCGGGCCGTGCACGTCTCACATCCGATGGACGGATACCCCTGCGTCGTTAAGGGGTGTCGGATCAAGTCGTGATCAACGATGTAGTTCTCGACGTCGTCGTCAGTCCAGCTAATGATGGGATTGATTTTCAGCCGCCCGCCCTTGTCGATTTCCAGGACGGGAGTGTGCGCGCGGGACGGAGCGTCGACACGCTTAAGCCCCGTCACCCACGCGGGGTAGCCCGCCAGCGTTTCTTGGAGCGGCACGACTTTCCGCATGTGGCAGCAGAGGGTGGGATCGGTTGCGTAGAGATCCTTGCCATATTGTTGGTCCTGCTCACGGCGGGTGAGGTGTGGGACGATGCGAAGAAGGCGGTTCGAATACCGCTTCTCGACGGCATCTGCGACATCAAGCGTCTCGGCAAAGTGGTAGCCGGTGTCCAAAAAGACAAGGTCGGCAGCGGGAGCGTATTTCTCCGCGAGATCGGCCAAGACGGTGTCCTGCATCGACAACGTGACCGCCAGCTTCGGGATATGGTCATGCGCCCACTGCATAATCTCTTCCGCACTGGCTTGTTCCAGGTCCGCGGAGTGCTCGAGAGCCAAGTCCAGCATCTTTGCCTGATAATCATTATCGACGTCAGGTGCGTTTCCGTCTGACATATTTCCGTCCCGCGCCTCGACGATGGGGTCTTCGATGCCACGGGTATGCCGGACGATCGAGGTCTGCGCGGCCTTCTCTGGCCTCCGGGGGTTGGGCGCGTTGTGCTCCGCGCCGCGGAAATCAGGCGCATCCGTCGTCGATAAATGTTCGCCGTGATCCGTTGTCGGGGTGGGCATGGAGAGTCACTCCTTAGTATTCACCGGTATCCACCGCGACAGGGCTCATCTCGATTAGCTTCCTAATGAACCTTGTGAACGCTGCCGGTGTGGGGCGGTTACTGCTAGTTTTGTTTGCTTACGTTTCTGGGCAGGTATCCATGGAATTTCACGCTGAAAACATGGCAACATTCCCGACATTCCCAGGCGTATTCGGTTTGCGTATCAGGGAAAAGCAATTCCGAACCACAATAGGGACAGTTATTAACGACGGCCCGATTCGGATTCGAATGGCCTCTCTTTCCGGGAACATCGCGATGAAGTTTCGGCGCCTTATCCTCCTCCGGAATATCTGCGTTGGCGGTGTAAGAATTCGTAGGCGAGTTCATATCAGAATGATTGCCGACGTGGTTTTCGATTGCTGCTGCGCTCATTGCAAATCCTCGTCTGGGGCGCGAAGGACCCATTCGCGAAACTGTTCACCTTTGTTTCGATCGGCTTTATATTTTGTGACAAGCCTTTCGACGTAATCAGCGAGTCCTGCACTCGTGACTTTGTGACCACGAAGTTTTCGTCCAAAATCGGGATGGAATCCGAGGGCCCCTCCTAGGTGCACTTGGAATCCTTCAACGCGGTTGCCATCTTGATCGGTGACGATTTGCCCTTTGAGGCCGATATCCGCCAATTGCGTTCGGGCACAAGAGTTGGGGCAACCATTAAGGCTGATCTTTAAGGGAACATCGAGATCGCCTAAACGTTCTTCGAGTTCATCGGCCAACCGAATTGCGCGTTGTTTTGTCACAACGAGGGCAAGTTTGCAGAATTCCAAACCCGTGCATGAAATAATGTCACGTCGGAAACTCGAAGGCTTCGCCGATAGTCCCTCATTATCAAGGGCATGAAGCAGATGCGGCACACGACCCGGTTTGACGTCGAGAAATAGGAGTTCTTTATTCGGCGTCGTTCGAATTCGACCCGATCCAAATTTATCGGCTAGCTCAGCCAAGCGAATCAGCTGGCGTCCCTCAGTATGCCCAACCGTAGGTTTCACACCCACATACTTCAGCCCATCCTGCTGGTCGTGAACACCGATATGATCCCGATAACCTGGGGCAACCGGCGGCTCCACACCGTCACGGAGCGGACGACCTAGGTAATCATTTTCCAGAACCGAACGTAGCTTTTCGACGCCCCAATCAGCCACCAGGAACTTCAAGCGCGCGCGATTGCGTAACCGGCGATAACCGTAATCCCGGAAAATAGAGACGATTCCCTCCCACACATCAGGAACCTCGTCGAGAGAAACGAAAACGCCGAGACGCTGGGCGAGCATGGGATTCGTCGATAAGCCGCCGCCTACCCATACATCGAAGCCGGGCCCGTGCTCAGGATGCCTAACACCGATAAACGAAAGGTCCTGAATTTCGTGTGTGACATCTTGACGAGAGTTTCCCGAAATTGCAGTCTTAAACTTCCTAGGGAGATTTGAATACTCCGGCTTAGGAAGTCGATTGTTTTTAATCTCCTCGATCGCCGGTGTTGCATCAATAATTTCATCAGCAGCGACGCCGGCCACCGGCGATCCCAGAATGACGCGCGGAACATCGCCGCAACCAAAATTCGTGGACAAGCCCACACTGTTTAGGCGATCCCAAATCTCCGGAACATCCTCGATTCGGATCCAGTGGAGCTGCACATTCTGTCGATCCGTGAAATCCGCGGTTCCGCGGGCAAAGTCGCGGGAAATTTCACCGATGACCGTTAGCTGCTCCGAATTAACGACGCCGCCGTCTAAACGGATCCTCATCATGAAGTAATGGTCCTGGAGTTCAGCATTGCTTTTGATGCTTGTTTGCTCTCCATCCATATCCTGGCGGCGTTGAGTATAAAGACCGATCCATTTAAAACGTGGGGCGAGGTCATCCGCAGGAATAGAATCAAATCCCTGGAGAGCATAAATATCTCGAACACGCTGGGCAACAGCAACACCGGCGTCCTCGGCTTTGATCTTTTCGTCGTCATTGAGGGCTTCGTGGCCATCGACAGCCCACTGCCCTTGAGGTTTCGGCTTCCGGCGGGGGCGAGAACGTCCGCCCGCGGTGCGTCCGCCGGCCCTCTGCCCTCGGACAGTCCGCTCACCGGTTGCCTGGGCACGGGGTGAATCAGTAACACCGGTGGTGGAAGAATCGTTCTGAGTTGTTTCGTTACGGGTGGGGGTTGTCATTGTTTTGTCCTTCGTTGGGGTGTGGCGAGAAGCCGGATTAATTGGGTTGCGTTGAGAACTCGGAATGTCACATCGCGGGGCTGTCGGATCAAACGCCGCGGCCTGTCATCCTGGTTAGACAGCGTTCTCACCATCTGACCAGCAATATCTGGCTTTCATACGGCAACAATGGTTGGAGACGTCGACGGCGACGACGTGGCGTGGGGCGTCGGTTCCTCGCCGGTGGGGATAGTGCATTGGGTACTCCACGATCGCTCGCACGGTGATTGCTCTGACCCCGCCCGGAAGGATCACCACAACTCGTCGTTTACGAAACACTTATGACGTGCCTCATTGAAGCTCTTTCACTCGATAAACGGGGTTGTATGCAACCAGCGCACTGCCTAACCTCAGAGTCCCAGTCGACCCCCTAGTGGCAGACCAAGCTGTTTTTAATTGTGCCCAAATTCTAGACCGCTCTGTCTATTACTTCGAATTTAGGGACATCGTGCCCCTGAAACTGGACTAGATGTCTGCTCAGGTGCGAGACCGGCAGTGCTTGTCTTGATCGCTTCTGCGCCACGCACATCCGTATGCTCGTCGGACCCGGGATAACGCGAGATAGTTCCTCGACGTGAGCCAGCGTCGTTATGCGTCAAATATCGGCCTGAACTGTTCTTTCCCTCCCGGGACTGAGCGTATTGCCGGGCCCAATTGCCTGCAATCATTCCAAAACCGGCAGCAAAGACGACTGCTTCCCAGTGAGATGCATGGCTAACACCAAGGGCGTCGAGTAAAACCTTGACATTCAGCCCTACAAGCAACACGCCAACCGCTCCGCCGAGTACTGACGCATTAACTTTCCCGGCAAGCCACGCAGCAAACGGAGCGGTAATAATCCCACCTATGAATAGGCCTAATGCTGGCGCCGCATGGTGTTCAACTTCTCTAGCCAGTACGGGAATGAAGCCCAGCGTCGCTGCGGTGGCGACGAAGAATTGCGCGGCCAAGACTGTACCGACTATTCGTCTCGGCTCCCGTTTTCCGGCGGCCATCAGCGTTGATGTAGTCATTGTTCCCCAGCCACCGCCACCCGTGGCATCCAAACCGCCGACCACCACACCGAGGGCACCGAGGCGCTTCGGCCCCCACACTGTCTTCGTTTGAATGGTGATGAGTCCGACAAATCGCAACACAATAAGCGTCCCCAAGGCCACAAGGATCGCAGCGGTCACCGGTCGCGCTGCCGAGGAGCTCGCTTGACCGAGAACACGTGCGCCAACAAATGCTCCGAGCGCGCCTGGAGCACCTAACGATAAAGCCAGTTTCCAGTCGACGTTTCCCATTTTCCAGTGGCTAAGGCCCAGTGCAAGGGTCGTGCCCACCTCAACGAGATGGACGATTGCTGACGCTGTTGCTGCCTGCACGCCGGTAAACACCAGCAGTGTTGTTGAGGTAACCCCGTAGGCCATCCCCATGCTTCCCTTGACCAGCTGCGCACCAACGCCGATCAGAAGAAAAATAATTATTGCTTCCATGGGTTCGCCTTCGTACTACGTTGTCTAAGTACCGCTCGTCCGGAATAGACCGAGCGGTCTATGTATTGAAAGCGAACCTACCCCTCCCCGGTCACAACGTCAACATTTCTGCGACATAGTGTCTCCCCTCCTCCAGGATTACTACGTGGATGCGCCGAAGCCGGTGCGTACCCCACACATCAGCCATTAATCTCAACGTTGTCCATGTCACCACCGCTGCCGAGACCTCCGACATGCTAAAAGTGTGGGGCATACATTGTCCCTACGAAAAAGCGACGGCATATACCGAAAGTGGCCGAAAATTCTTAGGCGTCACATCGCAACCGTGAGGCGTGTCCACAATTCCGGCTGAGATACCGACAGATTCACAACACCATCGTGTTTTATTTCCGTCGTGTTACTAACGCGCACCTGAACAGCAAAAATGCAAAGAAATATTAAATTATTGTTTCCGATACTAAGAATTATTCGGGAGAGGTCTAGCGTAACGAACAATTGATTGTTCACAGGAAGGGAGACCGAGATGGCATCGCCTGAGGTCACACCAAAAATGTCGGGATTCGTTCGCGGGCGAACCGCCACAAAAACAGCGGGCACCGCTAACACAATCTCCACCACCGCTCGAGCGGACCATTCCTTACACCGCGGCGTCGGGAGTATTGGTCTGTTGTTCGCTAGCGTCGGATCTATCATCGGCTCCGGATGGCTGTTCGGGTCAATGGTGGCTGCTCAAGCGGCAGGTCCATCAGCAATAATCTCATGGGCACTAGGCGGGGTCATGATCCTGTTTATAGCCCTGTGCTACGCAGAGCTCGGTACCATGTTCCCTCTCTCGGGCGGGGTGGTGCGCTACCCTCACGTCGTGTTCGGCGGTTTCGCCTCATATATGACCGGATGGATCAACTGGATTGCGGCTCTCGCACTTCCTCCAATCGAAGTCATGGGAGCCCTCACCTATGCCACGAAATACGGCCCGTTCACGCATGAACATGTGGTCAGCGGTCAAACCGTCCACACACTTACGCCGTTGGGAATTGCGGTGGCAGTACTGCTCATGGCGGTGTTCGTCGTCATCAATTACTTCGGAATCCGTTGGTTCAGCCGTATCAATAACGTCCTAGTGTGGTGGAAACTAGGGATTATTAGCCTGGTCATCGTTTCCTTTGTCGCCTTAGGTTTCCACGGCAGCAACTTCACCGCAGGGGAAGGCTTTTTCTCCCACGGTTGGCACGGCGTCTTCACCGCCATTGCAACCTCCGGAATCGTTTTTTCTTTCCTAGGTTTTCGCCAAGGCATCGAATTGGCCGGCGAAACGAGTAATCCACGTCGAAATGTTCCCCTTGCCGTCGTCGGATCCGTTCTTATTTGTATTTTGATTTACGTTGGACTTCAGACAGCTTTCCTTGGTGTTCTTCCACATAGCGTTATCGCCAATATGGGCGGACATTGGTCCAACCTCAACTTCAACGACTCATTCGGCCCACTCGCGGCAATCTCGACGATGCTAGGAGCAGGCTGGTTAGCCGTTCTCCTCTACATCGACGCCATCGTCTCACCCGCAGATACCGGACTCATCTACGTCACGACCACCGCCCGAATCTCGCATGGCATGGCCCGAAACGGCAACGCCCCAGCTAAACTGGCCACAACGAACCGCCACGGAGCCCCCGTTATCTCCATGATCGTCGCTTTTGTCGTCGGACTCGTGCTCTTCCTCCCCTTCCCCTCGTGGCAACAAATGGCCGGGTTTATTTCGTCGGCCACAGTCCTATCCTTTGCCTCAGGTCCACTAACGATGGCGGCATTGCGCAACCGGCTGCCTCACCATCAACGCACCTTCAAAGCACCGTTCGGGCATCTTCTGCCCATGCTGGGGTTCATCTCCTCGAACCTGCTGGTGTACTGGACCGGCTGGACCACCGACCTTAAACTCTTCATCGCTATGGAGCTGGGGTTAGTTCTCCTTGCTGTCAATAAAGCCTTCAGCCGCCACGAGGCAATGAACCGCTACAACATGGCTTTCCGCGCGGGCTTTTGGTACATCCCATGGCTTGCCGGACTTGCCATCATCTCCTATCTGGGAGACTACGACGGCGGAATCGGCCTGCTCCACTTCGACACTGCCGTCCCCGTCATCATCGTGTTCTCGCTGGCAATTTATTGGATGGCAATCCACTTTTCTTTCCCGGCCGAGCGGGTCGAATTCCTTGCCGATGCGATTACGCGCGAAGCTCGCGGCGAAACAACGAACAAGGACGCGACGGATACGACGATAGACCCTGAGAAGCCTGAAGGGGACGCCGTTCTTGCTCCGGTAAAGGCATAGTCCACCTATGTGGCCACGTCTCCAAGTGGCCACGTCTCCGAGTTTTGCAGAGTGTGCGGCAGCTAAACACCGACACACTATGGCCACTCAAACACCGAGGTCTGCGTGACCAACAAACCTAGACGCTCTACTGTAATAAGTATGCATTCAACGAAACTTGTGGTGGTAGGCCTAGGCCACGTCGGCTCGTCGGTGGTCACATTTGCGATGGCGTCAGGCCTGTACTCCGAAATTGCGGTCATAGACACGAAAGAGGGGCTAGCTCTCGGCGAGGGGCTCGACCATTCTCAATCAACCGGTGTACCCGGAACGACAAACACGTATATCCATGAGGGCACGTACGACGACACCCGTGACGCTGACGTGATCATTTGCGCAGCGGGCGCGTCAATTGTGCCTGATCCGGATCGCCCGGATTACGTTCCTCCCCGTTCTCTACTGGCTAAGGTGGGAGCACAAGCCGCTCGTGACGTCATGAAGAATGTGTCTGAGCGCACGAAGGAACCAGTCATCATTTTCATCACGAATCCTCTGGATGCTGTCGTTCAGATCGCCTCGACAGAATTCGATTACCCGGCCTCGAAAGTGCTGGGCACCGGAACCATGCTCGATTCAGCTCGTCTGCGCTGGGCTATTGCGCAAGAGCTCAATATTGACCCTAAGTCGGTGACCGGCTACATGATGGGTGAGCATGGCACGACCGCAGTGCCGATTCTGTCTAATCTCAATGTGCAGGGCGTTTCCTGGTCTGAGCTCGAACGTTGGAATGGCAAGGATCTACCGTCCCGCGAGGACATTAAACAGCGCGTCGTTGACTCGGCCTACGACGTTTTCTTCGCGAAAGGATGGACCGACGCGGGTGTGGCTCGCTCCGCCAACGTGTTGGCCAAGTCCGTTCTGCTGAACGAGCGCTCCGTCCACCCGGTCTGCTCACGCCTTGATGGCGAGTACGGCTTGGGCGACATCTCCATGTCGGTGCCCGCGGTGTTGGGATCCGAGGGCCTGATTCGTCGCCTCCCACCGATTGTCGACGCCTGGGAACAGGAGAAATTAGAGGAGTCGGCTGATTCCATCCGCGCCGTGTACGCCGAGGCGACCAGCGAGGAGGCCTAGTGAGCGTCTATCTCACCGGCAAGCGCCTCATGGACATGACCGCCGCCCAGGTCCATGAGCTGTACAAACTCCGCGTCGATGTTTTTGTCCACGAACAGGAAAGCCCCTACAAAGAGATCGACGATATCGACATTCACCCCGGGACTCAGCACCTTCTGGCTTACGAGACCGAAGGTGGCGTGCATCTGGTCGGAACAGCCCGAGTTTTCGGGAAACCCGACGAGGGGCAGCACATCGGCCGCGTGTGTGTGGCCAACGATGCGCGCGGGCACGGGATCGCGACGCAGCTGGTGAAAAAGGCCCTCGAGGTGTGTACCGAGCGAGCGGCGGGGATCGACCCCAACAAGGGCGCGTTGATCGAGGTCGACGCCCAGTCCCACCTCGTCGATTGGTACGAGCGCTTCGGCTTCGTGGTTGATGGGGAGGAATTCGAGGAAGCTGGGCGGCCGCACAAGCACATGAGTATGCGGATCTAGGTCATCGATTTTCGACGCTTGCCGACGGTTTTCGGCGCCCGACGACGACGGCGCACGCTGCGATAAAGCCGACGCCACGCGCACACCGCCACACGCCACTGATCTGCAGCCACACAGCGTCCCGTGTACAACGGAAATATGAACGCTACCGACATTTTCGTTGATTTCGCCTCACGACCCATCGACGCCGCGAAGGGCCTCCCCAACCTCGCCCCGACCCAGCTCAACGCTCACCCCGGTGGCCACGACAATTCCATCGCGTGGCTCCTCTGGCACGCGGGCCGGGAGGTTGATATGCAATTATCGCAGCTCAACGGCTCCGAGCAGGTTTGGACCACCCATGGTTTCAAGGAGCGTTTCGCCCTCGACAACGGCGATTCGCTCGGCTACGGGCACTCGGCCGAGGAAGCGCGGTCCATCGTCGTTAATGATCAAGAACTGCTCGTGTCCTATGTCATTGAGACTTTGAACGCGCTCATCGCGTACGCGAAGTCGGACGTTGATTGGGACGAGGTGATCGACCGCGATTGGACGCCCGAGGTCACGCGCGGTGTGCGCATGGTTTCGATTGTCGACGACGCTGCCCAGCACGTCGGGCAGGCGGCGTACATCGCGGGGATGCCGGAGCTGTAAAAGCACTGGTCGGAGGAGTTGTGCGGGGTGTGCCGCGACCGGGTGTGGGGCTGATTATCGATGCTCCCAAAAGTGGTCCAACGGCGCATTCCCGTTCACGTGAGCCGGCTCGGGCGTACCGCTGCTATCCCTGTTCCGGTGGAGCCCGATCGCGAAGTCAAGGGGGTCCGCCGCCACTAATGCCCGGCGCGTCCAAGTGGCTGCATCGTGAACTGCAGCTCGCCAATCGCAGGCGGATACGTCAGGGTGCGTGGAAAGGCCGGCGTACGTGGCCAGAGCCGAACTAAACGTGCAGCCTGTCCCGTGCGTATTCGTCGTCGCCACCCTGTCGTGGCTCAGCAACGCCGTCTGCTCACGATCGGCAACAACCTCGGTGACCTTCGGGCCATCATCGCCGAAACCATTATCAGGACCACCGGTGACAACAATGACCGTAGCCAAAGCTTCCGACAACGCCGACGCCGCCTCCGCAATTGCCGACGTCAGGGATTCGCCTTCTACCGTGGTTTCCTCATTGCCGACGTTGTTTTCGCTTTTGCTGGCATGCTCTTCGCCGGGGTCGACATTTTCTTCGCTATGGCTTCCACCCGCAGCGGACACGCTCGGGCTACCGCTATCCAAGCCTTGAGAATCAATAGCGTCAAGATGCTTCCGCAGCGTTGCGGGCACCGCTACCCCCGCCATGTCGCAGAGCCCGACGAGCTCGCGCCCGTTAGGAGTCAACGCGTCCGCACGTCGGGCGAGGTCCACAAAACCGCTGGTCGCCGTCGTTTCGTCGTCGACAAGCGAGCTGCCACTGGAGGCCACCATCACTGGATCCCACACCACCGGTCCAGCAAACGATAGCGCGGTGAGCTCCGCGACGATGGCGTCGGCAATGGAAGAACTGCCCACCATTCCGATTTTGATCGCGTCGATCGGGTAATCGTCGGCCACTGATCGAATTTGCTGGGCGACGAAGCCGGGGCTCATGTATTCGGCGGCGTCGACGCCTCGTGTGTTTTGCGCGGTCACGGCGGTGATGGCGACGCACCCGTAGCCGCCCAGTGCGGAAATGGTTTTGAGATCGGCTTGGATTCCCGCGCCGCCGGAGGAATCGGAGCCGGCGATGGTCAGGACGACGGGAATCGGCGAGGGGCGGCCGGATTGGGAGCGGGCAGATTGAGCACGGTCGGGCGAGGACGAGGAAGAGGTCATGTTTCCACACTAAGCGCGCGGGTTACCCGATAACAGGTTTCACAAATAAACTCACACATACTCACACATACAAGCCTGCGCGGACCGCCGCGAAAACCATGACAAATGGCACTGTTCCACGCCGCCATCGTCGGCTGTACTTGGTTTATGACCAGTTCACGCACCGCCATCACTGTTCGGGAAGTCACTCGCAAGTTCGGGGCAACCACCGCGGTCGACGGCGTCTCGCTATCGGTTGATGCCGGCGAAGTCGTTGCCATACTCGGGCCCAATGGCGCAGGTAAATCCACACTTCTTGACCTCATTCTCGGACTTTCCCAGCCCGACACCGGCACGATCTCCGTGTACGGCCGCACCCCGGCGAGCGCAGTGCGCGCCGGGATTGTCGGTGCCGCGCTTCAAGACGGCGGCCTACCCAGCACCATGACCGTCGAGAGAATGGTGCGAACCCTCACCTCCGTTCACCCGCAACGCCTGAGCCCCAGCGCGGTCCTGCGCGACCCGATCCTCAACCGGCTGAGGAAACGCAAAATCGGAAAGCTTTCCGGCGGTCAGCGCCAACGGCTGCGGCTGGCTCTAGCCACCATGTCGGACCCGCAGGTTCTCATCCTCGACGAACCCAGCTCCGGGCTAGATGTCACAACACGCTCTGAGCTGTGGAGCGGCATCCAATCCATGGCCGACGACGGCATCACCGTGCTCTTCGCCACGCATTACCTCCCGGAGGCGGAGCGATATGCCGACCGGGTTATCGTCCTGAACGCTGGAAAAATTGTTGCCGACGGGACACCCGAGCAACTGACCTCGCGTTATCCCACAATTATCCGAGCTTCGTTGGCCATTGCCGACGACGAGGGTGCGCGGAATAGTTCAGCACCCGGATCTGCAGTCAGCGCGGACGAAGGGTATTTGCCCAGCGCGGCGCGGCCCAGCGCTGCTTCACGCGTCGACGCTCGTATTAAAGCGTGTCTCTCCGCAGACGACACGTATGAGCGGCACGGCGAGGAGGTCATCATTCACACCACAAACCCTGACCAGGTTTTACTCCACACTCTGCAGCAAAAGTTGCTTATTCATCCCACCGTGAATCGCGCTGCGCTCGACGATGCGTTCACTGAACTTACGCGGTGAAGGCACGGCCCCCACACCACCCCCAAACCAGGAGTTACAGATGATTTCCACACGACCAATATCAACCGCGCCCTTGCAGAACACGGCAACGCCCCGTTCTCGCTCAGGGTTGACGTCGACAATGTTGTACAGCTGGCACTATTTCACGGAGCTGCTTCGTCGGCCAGAAACCCTTGTTTTCTGCCTAATTCTGCCCGCAGCTTTGTACCTAATGTTCGGGACGGCCACGGAGAACTCGGACTCCGTGCTCAGGGAGGGCAACGTCGCGGCCTTCATCATGACCGGGATGGGGCTCTACGGATCCGCCATCGCCATGACCTCGATCTCTGGTAGCGCGACGCAGGCTCGGCAGGAGGGATGGAACCGCCAACTCCACCTCGCGGGGCTCACCACGACGCAGTCCGTGGCGGGGACGATTGTCGCTATGGTCGCGTTCGCTGCTCTCCCCATCCTGGTGACGTTCGCCACCGCGGTCGCAACAGGTTCCCAGTTCGACCATGTATGGCAGTGGATAGCAACAGGTGTTCTGAGCTGGCTCGTTACCCTCCCTTTCGCTGTTTATGGGCTCGCCGCTGCACTCTGGCTGCGCACCGAAACAGCGACGGGCATCTCCTCGGGATCACTGGTCATTCTGGCTTTTTTCGGCGGAGTATTCATGCCATTACACGGAACACTCTTCGATATTTCGCGTTTCACACCGTTCTACGGTCCCATCACCATCGCGCACTGGCCGCAAATGGCAGGCGATCAATTCGGCAACAACGGGAACCTCATTATGACTGAATCCCCGGTTTTCGCGCTCTCCGTTACACTCATGTGGACCGCAATTTTCGCCCTCCTGTGCGTCGTAGGGGTACGAAGAGCCATCAAGAAATAAGCGCCGAAAACTCGGCACCACAAGCATCACCACGTCCACACGGAGACAGCAATCATGGCCCGACCACACCCCCGCACCTGGAGGAATACTGAGCTCCTGTATCCGGCCGTGTGGCTCATCTATCTGACCTTCCCTCTTGGGACATGTTTCACCGCCGACGCCGGCATCTTCGCTCGGATCATCGCGTCGATACTGGTCATAGCCTTCGGCGTCGTATATCTCAGCGTCTACCGGTATGTACACAAATTCGAGGACAACAAGGCGCTCAAACTATGGGGTGTCACGGGGGTCCTTATTGCCATAGGGGCGGTGACTTACCCCGTCACTGGCCTATCTTCCGTGTGTTTCATTCCATACATCTGTGCGCTGTGGGTCTTTATCCGATCCGGTCGGCAAGGGATCATAACGGGGATTTTCGTATCGACGGTTCTCGTCGTCTGCGTTCTCTTCGCATCACCGCAGCTCCACGGTCAGACATTGCCCATCGTCCTTGCCGTCGGAGTGGGTGTCGCGATCGTCATTGGAGTAGGAGTCGCCCACGCCGACGAAGAACGACGCCGGGAACTCGAGCGCCAGCTGGACCGCGCGCACCAACGCGAGGCCTATGCCACCGCCATGCATGATGTGCTGAGCCACAGCCTCACCGTCATTGCAGTCAAAGCGCAGCTCGCGTCGCGCCTCGTCGATGCCGACAAGGACAAAGCTCGCGGCGAAATCGACGAAATCTACGAGCTGTCCCATTCCGCCCTCAACGACATGCGATCCGCGCTTGACGAGCTAGCTCCCCCGTCGTTAACGGAAACTATCGAAGAAGCGCAGGCAGTGTGTACCTCCGCGGGGATTTCTCTCACCGCACAGGTGGACGACGATCTTCCACCCGCCACAGCTTCGCTTTACGCAGCAATAGTGAAAGAAGCGACCACCAATATTCTTTGTCACGCCGAGGCACAATCCGCATCCATCACCGCGACGCCCGCCAAACTCATTATTGCCGACGACGGACGCGGCTTTGACCAGAAGAAACGCAGCAATGCCAATGGGTTACCCAACGCGGAGGACGGCGGCCGGCACCATGGGCTCGCCAATGTGAAACAACACGGGCTGGAGGGCATGAAACGTCGCGCCCACAATATCGGCGCGTCGTTCTCGATCCACTCAGCGCCGGGTAAGGGGACGATACTCACCGTCGAGACCATGCCAAAAAGGACGAAGACTCCGTCGGCACAGACGCAGAAGGGAGAGCCATGAGCCCCCACCAACCCAATGAAGACGTCATCCGCGTCTTCATCGTCGACGATCAATCACTCATCCTGAGTGCTCTCGAGTCGCTTCTCACTCTGGAGCGCGATATTGACGTCGTCGGGACTGCAACGGACGCGCATAACCTCACACATCGTATTGCTGACAGCCACGCCGATGTGGCGCTCATCGACATCGAAATGCCTGGTATCGACGGCATTCAGGCCACCGCAGATCTCGCCGAGCACAACCAGTGCCGAGTCATTATCGTCACTACCTTCGGCCGGCCCGGATACCTGCAACGGGCACTCGACGCGGGCGCGCGTGGTTTCGTCGTCAAGGACTCACCCGTAGAAACGCTGACCAGCGCGATCCGGGACGTCTATGCAGGCAAAACCATCATTCCCCTGCAGCTTCATGACAAAGTGCGCGCCACCGGGGACAATCCGCTCACCGCCCGCGAACGCGATGTGCTCCGCGAAGCGCTCACGGGAGCGACGATCGCGAGCATAGCGTCGACGCTGTTCCTCTCCCCTGGCACCGTTCGCAATCACATATCTCGCGCCATCGCGAAAACTAACACCACGACTCGCGCCGAAGCAGCTACCGTCGCGCGCGATGCTGGCTGGCTGTGACCCACGCCGTTGGCACGCCCACTTACCCCCGGTTGCAACATTTTGTCGCGAACGTTCTGACTACACCCGCCGCCTGACATACACTAAGCCACGACCCCACGGGAGCCCATGGCACGGGCTGAGAGGGAGCTGACGCCGCTCCGACCGTCCGAACCTGTCCGGATCATGCCGGCGAAGGAAGAGAGGACCTTAGGCATGTCTGCACCCACCGATTCATCACCGTGCCCACACACCGTCCACGGCGAAAACCACCCCAAGCACCACGAGAGATTCGTCGAAAAGGACGGGCTTCGCGTCCCGTACACCGAAGTCACTCTCGACGATTCACCCACTGGACCCAACGAACCGGCCCGCATCTACCGCACGATGGGACCCGACGTCGACCCGACTCGCGGCCTCCCCGGACTGCGAACACCCTGGATAACCGACCGCGACGACACCACCGCCTACGAAGCACGCGGCAAGAAACTCGAAGACGACGGGCGTTCCGCCGTCAAGCGCGGGGCGTCGTCGCAGGA
Organism: Corynebacterium pseudokroppenstedtii; assembly: GCF_019754945.1. Taxonomy (GTDB): domain Bacteria; phylum Actinomycetota; class Actinomycetes; order Mycobacteriales; family Mycobacteriaceae; genus Corynebacterium; species Corynebacterium pseudokroppenstedtii. The sequence goes on along the minus strand of NZ_JAEUWU010000005.1, from coordinate 70,937 downwards.
ATGGCACGGCACCACGCGCCGACCCGTCCGAGCGAAAAGCGGCCACCGTGTCACACAAATGCACTACGCCCGGCGCGGCATCATTACACCAGAAATGAAGTACGTCGCGCTGCGGGAAAACTGCTCCCCTGAGCTCGTTCGCGATGAGGTCGCCGCCGGGCGCGCGATCATCCCCGCCAATGTCAACCACCCCGAGTCCGAGCCGATGATCATCGGGCGTCGGTTCCTCACCAAGGTCAACGCCAATATCGGGAACTCGGCAGTGACGTCGTCAATCAACGAAGAAGTCGAGAAACTGCGGTGGGCGACGAAGTGGGGAGCCGATACCGTTATGGACCTCTCGACCGGCGACGATATCCACACCACGCGCGAATGGATTATCCGGAACTCGCCTGTGCCCATCGGCACAGTGCCTATCTACCAGGCGCTCGAAAAGGTCAATGGTGAAGCAAACGCTCTGACCTGGGAGATTTTCCGCGATACGGTGATTGAGCAGGCCGAACAGGGTGTCGACTACATGACCATTCACGCCGGGGTGCTGCTGCCGTATGTGCCACTCACGGCGGATCGTGTGACCGGTATTGTGTCCCGCGGTGGATCCATCATGGCTGGGTGGTGCCTGGCACATCACAAGGAAAGCTTTCTGTACGAGCACTACGACGAGCTTTGCGAGATTTTCTCCCACTACGATGTGGCGTTTTCTCTTGGCGACGGGCTGCGTCCGGGGTCCATCGCCGACGCCAACGACAAGGCGCAATTCGCTGAGCTGCGCACACTCGCCGAATTGACCCAGCGTGCCTGGGACTACGACGTCCAGGTCATGGTCGAAGGTCCGGGGCACATTCCGCTGAACCTCGTCGAGCAGAACATCCGTGTCGAGCAGGACTGGTGCCACGGTGCACCGTTCTATACGCTGGGGCCACTCGTGACCGACATTGCCCCTGGTTACGATCACATTACGTCCGCTATCGGTGCGGCCACTATTGCGATGGGCGGGACGGCCATGCTGTGTTATGTCACACCGAAAGAGCACCTGGGCTTGCCCAACCGTGACGACGTCAAAACGGGCGTGATTACGTATAAGATCGCTGCCCACTCGGCGGATGTGGCCAAGGGGCATCCGGGTGCGCAGGCCTGGGACGATGCGATGAGTAAGGCGCGGTTTGAGTTCCGGTGGAACGATCAGTTCGCGCTCTCGCTCGACCCCGACACCGCGCAGGCCTACCACGACGAAACGTTGCCCGCCGAACCAGCGAAAACCGCACATTTCTGTTCCATGTGCGGGCCGAAGTTCTGTTCCATGCGGATTAGCCAAGATATTCGCGACGCTTATGGCGAGACGATGCTCGGCATGCCTGAAGTCGGCGACCCGATGGGTGACCGGACGGAGGTCGGCAACGGTGATCCGATAACTAACCCGGTAGGTGATCCGGCGGATGTGGAAGCGGGCATGGCGAAGATGGCTGAAGAGTTCCGCGCTCACGGATCCGAGCTCTACATGCAAGAATCCAAAGCGAAAGACACCGCTGAGGACATCGACCACGACCTCGCGAAGATGGGTGCGCACCGCCATTAGCGTCGCGGAGTAACAACTGCGGGGTAACAGCCGCGGAGTAAAACCTGTGCCGGAGCGTTGGCACCTCCCCGAGCTCGCGGTACTAATACACGACGAATAGGACGATAGGACACGAATGGCCCCCACCGACACGGATTTCCGCCTCTACCTGGTCACGTCGGGGACGGACCGGCATACCGTTGACACCGCGGCGGAGGTCGCGGCGGCTGGGGCCGGCGTCGTCCAGGTGCGCGCGAAGGACCTCGCCACGCGGGACCTGCTCAGCCTTGTGACGGAATGTGCCACAGCTGTTCACCGGGCAAATCCCCACACGAGAGTCGTCGTCGATGACCGCGCCGATGTGGCCTACGCTGCGCGACGCGCCGGGGCCCCCGTCGATGGTGTTCACCTGGGGCAAGATGATCTTCCCCCAGATGCGGCCCGCGACATGCTCGGTCCGGATGCCCTCATCGGGCTGACGACCGGGACGCTGCCACTTGTCGAGGCCGCGGAACAGTTCCACCGATCGCACCCAGGGGTTATTGACTACATCGGTGCGGGGCCTTTCCGTCCGACGCCGACGAAGGATTCGGGCCGGGCGCCCATTGGCGTTGAGGGTTATCGGCCACTCGTAGCGGCAACATCCTTGCCCATTGTCGCCATCGGGGACGTGACACCCGACGACGTTGCGGCTCTGAGCGCTACCGGTATCGCCGGGTGCGCAATGGTGCGAGCACTGATGCACGCTGATAACCCCGGAGAGCTAGCCCGACGTGCGTTGGACAGGTTCCGTAGCGAGTGAGCGCGGAAATGGGACGATTTAGCTGCTACCGGGGTGTTTTAGGTCCCTAGTTGCGCCCTTCGTCGGACCTGGTCATTGGCCGTCATTATCCAGGCGCTGTTTCATCACATCTATTTGTGAAATGACTTGATTATCGGTGGGGACGGTATTCGGGCGGAAAGCAGAAAGCACCTGATCAGTGTCAAAATTCGCTTGCTGCCCACTATGGGAAGCACTGCCCAAATAAATGTATGACAGCGACTGATTGATATCCCTGAATATTGTTTCCTTGTCGAGTGACCTAGGTGCTACGACATGACGCTGGTCCTGTAACCCTACAGACAAAACATCATCGTGTTTGACATCGAACACCGAGTTCACCAGGACGAATTTACGAGGAAGGTCGTCCCGGTATGACGTTTCTTGGTATATATCGTCCAAAGTTGCTGCCATGGGCTTGAGGTAGCCGGAATTTGGTGCCGAACTGCACACTTCAATCGAGAATTTTTCGGATGTTGTACATGATGAAAAACCATATTCTTCATCCCAAGCACGATCGACGCTTGTGGACGAGCCCACAGGAACTGATATAAAGAACACCACACCAAGGAATAAACACAGTGGTGCTATCCACACGCCTCTGAACAGAGAGCCTAGAACGGTGCCAATCACGCACGACACCAGTAAGAGCCCAACAATCATCAAGAAGGTCGGGGTCCCCGCCCAGAGTTGCCTGATAGTAACGCGATAAGAAACCCCGGATAGAACGGCTCTGACAAAAGAAATCGCTATTAACACTAATGCCAGAATGACGAGGGGGATAAACGTGCTTAACGCGGATATGCGAAAAGCGCTAACTAACCTCTCTTTACGACTTCTGGGGGACGTATCCTCCCAGTCGGCCGTTCCACTTCGCCACCGCGCCTGACTAGATATCACACTGGCGCATAGAGTCGCCGGAGAGAAGAAGAGTATTAAGACGGTTAGTCCCTGCATCATCAAGAGTTGTGGACTACCCAGCCATGACGACGCACTCGACAGAGAAGCCACCACCGAAAAGATGATAAGAATCAGCGCAATCGGAATTGCATATGACGCTCTCAGTTTTCCTTTTGATACTAGTGAGGAGTAGCTCTTGCCGGGGCGGAAACCCGTTAGGGAACGAGAGCCCTTATCTTTTCGCCTCTTCGACCATCCTTGAACATATATCACGGCTCCCACGGCCCACATCACGATAATAAGGAGCGCGCTGAGGTTCGGCTGCCCACCAGGCATAACGAAGCTGCACGGCGCACGCAGAGCACCCCAGAGACTATGCCCGATAGACGGCTCTAATGGCCAACTAAACGTGAGAGACCCAAGAACCGCGAACACTGGAAGTACCCAGATAAACGTCTTTTTCAGGACGTAGGTTGATACTAACCCCAGGCCAATAAGGCCGATGTCGTTCCTTATGACCGTAAGAGAACCATAGTCTGAGAAATCTCCCCAAAAACACAGCAACCCTACTAGAGCAGCCCATACGGTTACCAGAGCGAGGAGTATTAGCCGTCTACTTTTAATGGACCGTGGGGAGACACGATCAAAGTCATCCTCATGAGTGAATATAAAAAGGAGTGGAATCGATATCAGAGCAGAAACCCATACAGTGTCGATGTCGACAGAATTTCCGTTCTGCTCTAGTAATATCCACGTGGCAGATTTTACAAGAAGCGAAAGTATAAGGGACGTCAGAAAGAAATAATGAACTCTATTATGACGCACTCACAGGGCTGTTCCGGAGTTCATGATTCCAGCAGATCTAGATACATCGTGTTGAGTTTGTTGATGTCTCTTCCTGCTCCAAATTTTTCCCATGGCCCCGAGTATTCTTTTACTCCGTTTTTCATAATCGTGAGGGTGTCTGCATTTTCTATGACATCTTCGACTATGTGTGTCGAAATAATAACTGTGGAGGACTGTGAGGCATGATGAAGTATTCTCTTACATGCTGACCGTTGTGATAAGTCCAGCCCTGCAGTTGGTTCGTCGAGCAAAATAACCGGTGGTGACGAAACAAGAGCAGATGATATTCCAACCCTTCGTCGCATACCGCCAGACAAATGCTTGATGAGTGAATCAGCTTTATCCGAAAGACCAGCGAGCTCTATCAGTCTGTCGACCTCGTGGCGGACCTTGTGCTGTGGGACTTTCCTCAGCCAACACATGTACGCAAGGTGTTCCCGCACGGTAAAGCGTGATTTTTCGAGATTTTCCTGAGGGAGGTAGCCCACCAAGCCACTACGCGGGTCACTAACCCGGCCATCTATATACACACTGCCGCTGCTCGGCTGAGTAAGCCCGGCGATTGTCCTGAGCAGAGATGATTTCCCTGCACCATTGGGGCCGAGTAATGCATGAAATCCGGTATCGACATTTAAGCTGATGTGATCAACCGCGATATGCGAGCCGTATTTCACAGTTAATTGGTCGGTTGTAAGTTTCAACCAGATTTCCTCCTCAGCTATTTTAGCCAGGCTACCCTACAAAAGTCAGTGACATTTAGCGTAGAGCTTTTTACTTCGCTTCGGAAGTCTAACCTCAAAGCGCGATTCCTACTGCTGCTCCCAATAGAAAACTTGCTCGTCATCGACGGTCACCACGGCACGGTCCGGGTCCCGGCTAATCATCGTCCGCAACGTCTGGTTCTGCCCCGTCACTGCAAACGTGATCATGTGATCTTCAACGTTTTCCACCACAAGGTCGCCACGCGCGATCCACGGATGGTTCCTACGAATCCCGATCAGACGTTGATAAATCTCATGCAGCCATTCCCCCGTCGGCAATAAAACTGCTGGGGAATCCGGCAGGGGCGGCCGAATGTCGGCGTCGGCATACAAGCCATCCTGCTTTTCACCTCGAAATCCCTGCTCATCGCCGTAATAAATGCTCGGCATACCGGGAAGCATCAACTGCGCGACGGCAGCGAGCACTGCGCCGTTATCCCCCACCACCGAAGCAATGCGCGACACATCGTGATTACCAATGAACGTCAACGGAAGGATCGGCCGCTTGTCGGGCTGATTATTAGCGACGGCCGCACCCTGCTCCACAAACGTCTGGTGCCGGCCGAGTGCGTGGTCCAGCTCCCACATGTTCGCGTTTTTAATGCTGCTCCAGATGGCCTGCCACACCTCGTATTGTGTGATCGAGTCCATGTGAGACTGAGCGGCGAACTCGATGTACCCGCCCTGTTCCTCGCCGTGGATGATCTCACCGAGGTACACCGCATCGGGATAGTGAGCGCGCACGCGGTCGATAACGGTCCGCCAAAACTCGGTGGGCACCGAATACGCGGCATCGAGCCGCCAGCCGGTGATCCCGCGATCCAGCCAATACTCCATGATGTCCACCACCATGTCGGCCACGTGCGGGTCAGAGTGGTCCAGCTCAGCCAAATCGAGGTTCCCCTCCCAAGGAACCGACACGATCTCCCCGTCGTGCGTGTGCGTTTTCACCGGTGTCTGCTCAGCCCCTGCGCGCGCACGCTCAACCGACTCGGCCACCAGGGGATGCTGCGTCCCCACGTGGTTAAACACACCGTCCAGCATCACCTTGAGACCGCGCTTGGAGCACTCCCCCATCAGGTGGTCAAAATCCTCCAGCGAACCTAACCGTGGATCGATCTGCAGGTGATTCGTGGTGTCATATCCGTGTGCCGTCGACTCGAAAATGGGCCCGAGCAAAATCCCCGAACAGCCCAGCTCAATGGCATAATCCAGCCAGGCTTCTAGTTTTCGCAATTTTCCAGGCTTATCGACGCCACGCTCGGAGGTTGGCTCGGATGATGCGCCGTCGGGCGTTGGTTCGGCGGATGGTTCGGCGTCCGGCGTTTCCCCGTCGGATGGTTCGTCGGATTGGGGGCTGAACATGTCTGTTCCGCACGCTCCGAGGGGGTAAATCTGCCACCATAGCGCGTAATCAAGCGTGTTCATTGAGCCCTTGCCTGCCTATCCGACTGCATTAACCAACGGGTACGACCGCGGGGTGACGCCCCCCACGTCCCACTACCCCTTCGAGCTTACGTCAGATACGGGACATACTCCGGCGCTTATTCCTTACTTGTCATCCCACTGACCACGTTTGAGGCAAGCTTTGACGACGATTAAGGCCGGGGTTGCGGCTTATTGCGCGACGGCTTTCACCGCCGTGATGCCTCCGGCCAGTGAATACACCGGAATGCTCAGCGTTTCCCGCAGAATATCAGCCGCTTGTTCACTTCGGGCTCCACGGGCACAGTACACGGCCACCGCCGTCGCTGATTCAGGAATGCGTACCGACGCCGCATCGGCTTTCACCACGCCCAAGGGGACATGAATATCGCGCGAGTCCGCGTCCGCGAGCGCCGTGCCACCCGATTCGACACCACCGTCCAGTGTGATGCGCTCGATCAAACGTTCATGGTCTTCACGGACGTCAAGGAGCACGTGGGTGCCGTCGGCAAGAAAACCCGGAAGGTCTGACGGTGCGATGTCTCCAGGACCATGAGTTTGTTTATGGGATTGATCACGACGAGCCTGGAACTCCCCTGCTGACGCGGTGTTTCCGGTTGATGCTTTGCATGCCGCTTCCGGGTGGGAGGGCGCCGAGCCACGAATCGTCGTCGCAGGTTCACGTGATGGATCACGACGCAACCGCAGCGTGCGCGTCGTCGCCGACGTGGCGCTATACGTCAGAACCTTCCCTACGAGGGGCTCACCGATACCGCCCAGAACCTTCAGCGCCTCGGTGGCCATGAGATTACCGATCACGGCCGTCGTCACTCCCAGAACGCCTGCTTCCGCGCAGGTCAGCACCGGTTTCGTCGGCGGCCCGTCGAAAAGATCGCGAAGCCCAGGGCCGTGAGGACACCAAAACACCGAGACCTGCCCCTCATAGCGCAAAACAGCACCCCAGACCAGCGGCGTTTCCGTCATTTCCGCCGCGTCGGCCGCCACGAACCGGGTGGCAAAGTTGTCGCTGCCGTCGATCAGGAGGTCGTGTTCGCGGCACAGCTGCTCCGCATTATCGGGACCGAACCGCCCCTCCGTGCGAATGGTCATCGAGGGGTTGAGCGCATGCATGCGTTCCCGGGCGACGTCGGCCTTCGGACGTCCAACGTCGTCGACACCGAAAAGTGTCTGCCGCTGAAGGTTAGTGAGGTCAACGACGTCATCATCGCAGACCGTGATATACCCATTCGTGCCGACACCCGCCGCGGCCAGCGCATATAGGAGCGGTGACCCCAGTCCGCCTGCACCGATCACGCACACGCGCGCGGCGGCGAAGCGCTGCTGGACGGCTTTATCGAAAAGCGCCAGGTGACGGGCGGTACGGACACGTTCGTCATGTGGGAGAGGCGTGAGCCGTGCGTCGGGAATCAGTAGGGGCAACGTGGAACCTGTGCTAGATGACGGCATCGGCCCATGCCCTCCCCTCCAGCGGCGAGGACGCCACAGCATGATGCCGCTTCGGAATCCTTCCCGCCTGATGTGCCCAATAACCAGCGCGAACACCGCTGGCCATCGCCTTCGCCATCGCTTCCGGATCGTGGCTACGCGTGACGGAACTGGCCACCAACACCGCAGAGCATCCCAGCTCCATCGCCAGCGCCGCCTCCGACGCCGTCCCTACCCCAGCGTCCAACACCACAGGGATATCACCGGCTTCTTTCACAATCATTTCAATGTTGTGCGGGTTGAGGATCCCCAGGCCCGTGCCGATCGGCGACCCACCGGGCATCACGGCGTCCACTCCCGCGTTGACCAGCCGGCGCGCAACAATGGGGTCGTCGTTCGTGTACGACAACACGTGGAATCCGTCGTTAACCAGCTGTTCCGCGGCGTCGACAAGTTCGACCGCATCAGGCAGAAGAGTGTCGTCATCGGCGACAACCTCGAGCTTGATCCAGTCCGTATCCAGCGCTTCCCGCGCCATTTTCGCAGTCAGCACGGCGTCGCGCGCCGTTTTGCAGCCGGCCGTGTTGGGCAGGATGTGGACATTGTGCCGGCGAAGCATCCCGAAAACGTCAGCTTTCCCCGCTTGGTGCCGACGCATCGCGACCGTCGCCACATTGCTTTCCGACGCCACCAGCGCTTTTTCCATGATATCTAAGGACGTCATCCCGCCCGTGCCAAGGAAAAGGCGCGAGGTGAGGTCACGGTCGGCCAGTGCCCAGTGGTCGGGGTCGCCTACGTGGGTGTCGGGAGATGCCGCGTCGTCCGCGTCCGTCGGTGTGATGGTCGTAGGATCGTCGTCCCTGGTTGCGTTGTGAGTCATTGCCTAGCCTCCTTGAACAGCGGTGAGAAGTTCGATGCGATCGCCGTCGCTAATGGTGGCGGTCTGCCATGTGGATTTCGGGACGATCTCGTCATTAATGGCGACGGCGTAACCGTCGAAATCATCATCGACGGTGGTGTCATTGCTGGTGGGCGGGTTATTCGCGGTGTTGGCGAGAGCGGTGAGGTCGGCGTTATCGCCGTCCACTGACACAGCTTTGACGAGTGCTCGGACGGTAAGACCGCTGGTCGCCCGGTGCGATTCACCGTTCAGTTCAATGGTGATCGTTGTGTTGGAGGTATCTGTCATTGTTTCCTCTGGGTTTCCTTTGATTTGTTCGACTTAGTTGATTACTTGTGACGTCTGAGAATCTTGGGGTCGCCGAGCTGAACGCTGCGTGACGGACGCGCGTAGATCCAACACATCGTTCCTACACATCACGGTGAATATCCGTAGAAGCGAGAATGTCGTCCAAGGTCAGTTCCGGAGCATCGTCATCATCCGCCCTAGCGAGGAGCTCGTTACCTTTAACTAACCGCTTTTCTAAGGAGCCGTGTTCGTCGGCCAGAGAATCCGAGTCGGTTGCGCGGGTTTGAGCGTCCACGGAACCGGACTCATCGGCAGTAGCTTCCCTGCCAGCAGTCGCAAGCGCCGCCCCCACCCGTGCACCCAGCGCAGTCAGCAAAATGCCGTGGCGGAAATAGCCCGTAGAAACAACAGCGCCGGTACCATCGTCGATACCGATATAAGGCAGGTCATCCGGCGTCCCCGGCCGAGCACCCGCCGTGATCTCATCGATCGTGCACTCGCGAATCCCCGGGCAAATCGTGTCGGCGTCGCGCATGAGGTCCAGCGCACCACCCACCAGCGGCCGACCGCGGCCGTCCTCCCGGCTCGTGGCCCCCAGCACCAAACCGCCATCGATGCGCGGCACCACGTACACCGGCCGATCCCGAACAAATCCTCGAATTACCGACGTGACCAGCGGGTCGAGTTCCGCCGGCACGCGCAGGCGGAGGACGTCGCCCCACACCGGGCGCAGCTGCAGGTACGGGAAGAACTCGGGCGCGCCAAGACCATTAGCGACGATGGTGACGTCGTCGGGATTCACGTCGAAAGGAGTGGCCGATCTCTTCACGATCTCCACGCCACGATTCTTCAGCGCACCGATAATGAGGTCACCGAACACGCGCGGATCGATCTGGTGATCACCCGGGATATGCACGGCACCGGACAGATTCGGGCTGAGCGCCGGCTCCGCTTTCCTCAGCTGACGAACCGTCACCTGGGTGGCCTTCATGCCGAACGATTCCTGGAAATCTCGCGTCTCGGCAAGGTGCACCCGATCGGCCGAATCAGCGGCGACGACGTAGGTTCCGTCCCGACGGAAACCGGTCACGTAGGGGTCGTCGGGGTCGGAATGAGCGGCGAGGGCGACTCGCCGGACCAGACTCGGGTACCACAGCGCGGATTGACGCATGAGGGGGACCAACGCATCCTGCTGATATTGCATCTCTGCGGCCGGGGCTAACATGCCTGCGGCGTGGTGGCTCGCCCCCGACAGCGGAGCAGGATCGAGAATCGATACCGAGCACTCCGGATCGAGTTCAGTCAGTTCAAACGCGGTGGCCAGCCCCACAAGACCAGCGCCGATAATAGTGATGTGCCGGGACATAGGCTCCTTCCCTCCGGCGGCATTATCCGCATCAGGTTTACGGTCGGCGGCGATGCCCGCCCTCTCAGCCCACATCACTGGGCTCCCGTAGGTCGACGGTGTCGATGTTCAGTTTTCTATGGTTGCTGCTTATGTGTCTTCGGCGGATACCGCGTGTGTATCCACGTCACCCGATTATATTCCCCGGTGGAAGGTCGCGAGTTTGTAGATGAGACTCAACGGTTCGGGGGGTGGCGATCATATCCTGATCGGTGCATACGCTGCCGGTAGGACATAACCTGCACAATGCTTATCAGAATAGTGAAACAAATCTGGGTAGTCTTGGTGGTAGCCGAACCTCCTCATTTCTTATCTTTCGATAACGCTCCGGGTTGATGGTGGGGCTTTTCGGAGGGACTGAAGAAAACACGTCGCAATATCAGTCAACGTGAGAATGGTGATGAAATGATGTACATAAAGAAACTTTCTTCGTATCAACGTGGTTCATTAATTTCTTTATTCATCGCTGTTACCGCTGCAACTATGCTCAGCGGATGCTCTTCGTCGTCAGATTCATCGAATACAGAGAATGCGGAAAGCGCTATTTCAACGGCAGACGCAGGGCAATCCCCAAGCGAAGAGTCACACTCCGATAGTTCGAGCCCTACACCCTCAAATTCGACACAGCCTTCCAGCGGGCATTTTGTTAATAGTGATGGGACATGCAACCCCGAAGTCATCGATATCAATCACGAGAAGAACACAGCGGAGACGCACTACCACGGCCTCCCCGGTGATCAGGTGGCGATGAAGTTTTACGACACTAATGGAAATAATATAAAACAGACGGGCAGCGGCTTCTCAGCAGGAACAACAGGTGAGGGACCAATTTTTAACACCGGCGTTCTCAATGCCAATATCAGCTATATCGACGTAACAATTAAACACGAAAATGGAGGATCCCAGGGGTGCAAGATTCTGGTGGAGTAGCAATCGTTACCCTTGCTCTCGATTTTTCTGGAAATACCGGACTAGCGCCCCCACACCACGAATCACCAGGATAAGAGCTACAAAAACTATGACTTTAAAAATCGCACTTTTGCCTTCCAAGACCGTCGCCATGAGGAATGCCACAATCACGAAACCGATGACGATGGTAAAAAACGCACTCAAACTGGGGACACCAAAGAACTGCCGAAGCTTCTCGCCCACCGGAATCCCTCCTTGTTATTTACGTTAGGTCCACTCTATAGATATAGATTTGTCGCGACAATAAACTTTGGGACCGTAACAAAGATGTAACAACCCGGAGGAATGTGCCGACGGCGGGCTCGTCAAAAGCTAGGCCAGCCGCTTACTAAGCCACTCGCTCATGGCCGGCTGCAGCTCAGTTTTCGCTAGCTTATTCCCCACGGTCCTCAGCTCCGCGCGGGCTATCGCCCCAGCCATCCTCGGCCTCAGGCACGAAAGGATGCACCGTGGATGCCGCTTGCGTCGCCCGCGACCGCGCCGTCTCAATATCCTCGGCAGTTGCGGTCACAACGCCCATCCGTCGGTGAGGAAAAGCCTCCGGCTTGCCGAACAGGCGCAGATCAGTCTCCGGCACAGCCAGGGCCTCCTTAACACCCGAGAAGGCCACGCCGTCGCCCCTCACGCCACCGTAAATCACGGCCGACGCACCCGGCGACACCAGCGTGACGTCGACAGGCAATCCCAAAATCGCCCGAGCATGCAGCTCAAACTCCGACAGGCGCTGAGTCCCCATCGTCACCATGCCCGTATCATGCGGGCGCGGGCTGACCTCGGAGAAGTACACATCATCGCCCTTGACGAACAACTCGACGCCGAAAACGCCACGCCCGCCCAGGGCGTTCGTCACGCGCGCCGCGATGGACCGCGCATTCTCCGCGGCCGCGTCGCTCATCGGCGCAGGCTGCCAGGACTCCACATAATCGCCGGAATGCTGACGATGCCCCACCGGCTCGCAGAACCACGTGGCCACCTTCCCCGTCGACGGGTCCACCGCACGCACCGTCAACAGCGTGATCTCATAATCGAAATCAACAAACTGCTCGACGATCACGCGCGCCTGGTTTACGCGGGCGCCGCTCATCGCGTAATCCCACGCCTCGTCCAGGTCCTCCGGCCCGTTGAGCACGCTCTGCCCCTTGCCGGACGAACTCATCACCGGCTTCACCACACAGGGGAAACCCATCGCATCTACGGCATCATCGAACTCATCGCGCGTCGACGCAAATGCATAACCGCTCGTCGGCAAGCCAAGATCTTCCCCCGCCACACGGCGAACTTCCTCGCGATTCATCGTTACACGCGTTGCCTCAGCCGTAGGAATTACCGTGTAATCCGCCTCCAAATCGCGCAACGCATCCGTCGCGATCGCTTCAATCTCCGGCACAATAAAATCCGGGCGAACGTCGTCGACAAGGTTTTTAATGGCGTCCGGGTCAGTCATATCAATGACATAATGGAACTGCGCCACGTGATGAGCAGGCGCACCGTCATACCGATCGACCGCGTGAACTTCCACCCCCAAACGCTGGAAAGCTATTGCGACCTCTTTGCCCAACTCCCCCGAACCAAGCAACATGACCTTGGTCGCGCTGGGGGATAAGGGCGTTCCGATTGCATCTGGTGTGTACACGCTGGTCAGAGTACCAGCCGATAGTCAGAAAGCTGGGAATATGGCCCGTTGTGGCACGTCCACACCACGGATTTAGGTTCGCCTAATGTGCTGCCGCCGTGGGCACGCAGCACATCATGGATCTCACCGGCGACGAATCCGCGCATGATGCGCTCCAACGTGCGATACCCGTAAACGTCCAGGCCAACCGTGGGCTCGTCCAGGAAAAGGAACTCCGGGCCGCGGGCCAGCGCGCAGGCCACCGACACAATTCTTCTTGCCGACGACGCTACGTCCAGCGGGTGGACGCCCGCGACATCGTCCAGCCCGCAATACTCAATCAGCGCGTCCGCGTTGCGGAGAGTGGAGCCGATCGCGATCTCGTCCCTGACTGTCTTCGCCGAGAACGATGTGTCCATTGATGTGGGGGCCCAGCCGTAGTGGAGAGGGTGGGGTTGGGCGGCGCCGCTGTGGTCAATCAAATCCGCCAGGGCGAGGAGAAGCGTGGTCTTCCCCGTACCGTTCGGCCCCGCGATGTGAGTAATCCCCCGCGGAATTCCCGCCGACAAGGGTCCCAGCGTAAAAGCGTGGCGCTCGACCACGAGGTCGTTGATCATCAGAACGGGCGAAGGAGCAGGGAGAGAGTCGTCGTCGGGAGTCTTGCTCAACTCAACTGGGGAATCATATTTTGTCCCCTCAACGGGATTCAGCCCGATGTCCTCGGGATAACGCGACTCAACGTCGCACAGATCAGCTAAGTGATTCCATGTGCGGTCAAAAATGGTGACGTCGCCCGGAAAACTATCCACGACCTGCACCAATGCGCGCGTCGCATCCATGTCGCACCCGTCGAGCGGGCAGTCCAACACCAGATTGTCAGGATTACGTAGAAGGGAGGACGCGATGGCCACCCGGCGCGTCTGCCCCGTCGACAACTTCGATGGATCGCGCTGGAGGAGTGTTGTCAAACCCCATTGACCGGCAACATCCTGGATCCGCGCGCGCATGTCCGGCACGGGAACGCCCATCTGCTCCATGCCGAACGCAAGCTCCTGCTCCACCGTGCTCCGCAGCAAAGTGATGTGGGCCGCCGCATCGTTGCCCACCCACGCAGCACCCGTCTCTTCCGCAAGGGCCCACGCCTCTTCGCTCATCCCCGAACCGCTCGGGGCGCACACAAACTTCTTCATCTCTGCCCTGCTCTAACCCGCTCTACCCTGCGATCCCCCACACACAGACCGCGCACATCACCGCGACCATCCCGTAACGGACGACACGCTCCCACGCGCGATCCCGGACGGGGTACAGCACTGTCCGCCGACCCGGCTGGGCAATCCCCGTTCGCGATAACGGCCGGGACCGCTGTGCGGCATCCGTCACCAGGCCCACGACTAGCGGGATGACCAGCTTCCTCCTTTGCGGCTTCACGCCCCTCGATCGCTGAATCTGCTGGATGGTTCTCATTCGCGACGTCGCCAGCGGGATCAACCGGACGACCGAACCCACCACATACACGATCGGCGCAGGCAACCACGTTTGCAGCGCGCGCATAAGCGCATCCGGGTTGACTAGCGAACCGAACATCACGCCGCAGCCCGCCACTGCGGCGAAACGCAGGCTCAGCGCGGCAGCCGTCGACCATGAACCAAAAAGACCGTACATCAATGAAAACGACACACACGCTGGGATGATGATGGTGACGGCAGTCAAGGTCGCCGCCTTATTTCGAATAACAATCGCCGCCACCACAGCAACAGCTACGCCGATAGCCGACGCCCACGGCGCGTTGAGCACCGTGACGCTCACCATCAGGCACGCGGCGGTCACGAGCGGTGTGTACGGGTGGATGTCGTTCTCCTTACGGTGTCGTACTGGAATTGCTGAAGGTTGGTGGTGTGTGGGCCCCGGGGCGGAGGCAATGACGAGGAACACGCGGCTAGATGGCAACGGTATACGGGGGCGCGCCGTCGTCATTCTGGTTCACCGCCCCACACGGCCGTAACCAGGGGTTTTCGGCGAACTACAGGGCTACGAGGCGAGGGCTCGTCAGCGGACAACGCCGAAGCCCCGGAAAATGCCGAAAATACCGAAACGCCACATAACCGCTACGATTTCTTTGCCGAAAATGAACGGATGGTTCGGAGTGGAAGGGCCGCAATAATCGCCGCTACCAGCGTAAACACGATCACCTTATCGATCGGATCCGAGGTCAGCGACTGCAAATAAACGGCCGTCATGGGGCTGAATCCGAGCCCGCGATACGCCGTCACCAAGAGACCCGTGCCCGTACCAGCCGTCCCGCCGAAAATGAACGACGCCACCGGCGCTGCCATCAACGCGGACAGCAAACCAACGAACACGCCGGCAATCGGGGGAACCCAGCGCTTCGTCCACGGCACCAGGCCCGCGAGCAGGCCAATCATGGCGTAATCCGCCGCGAAGGGGACGACGGTCGGGTTGAAGGTTCCCCAGATCAGAGCCGACAGCACACCCGTCGCCATACCGGCCTGCGGACCGGCAAGGGCCGCGATCAGAACCGTCCCGATGGAATCAAGATAGAGAGGAACCGGCAGCGGCATCGTACCAATCACCTGCCCGACCACGATGTTAATGACCAACGCCGCAGGTAGTAGGGCCAGCGACCGCGGGGGCAGCTTGGGCACAATCCCGATCAACGCGATCAGAGCACTCACACCGAAGCCGGCCAGCGCGATGATCGACCCCTTACCATCAGCAAGCGACTCCCAGGGGTCATCCGGCTGCATCAGGACCAGCGTCAACCAGGTGGCCGCCATAATGAGAATCGCGACGGCGGTGCACACATTCGCGGTGTTGAAGACGCGCCGCTTGGGTGTGTTCGACGCTGTGTGGTCTTTGTGGTCTTTGCGGCCAGCGTGGTCAGTATGGCCAGGTGATGTCGTGGGCTCGACGGGGCCGTTGGTGCTCATAGGTTCTCCGTATCCGGCACATTCTCGGACTGATTATGCACGTGCGGCACGTCAAACGCGGCGCAACTATGCAGTTAGCGCGCTTCGCTTTGCCAAGCACGTTTTCGGCAGCGTTCCACGCGTTTCCGCGCGGCTGCCGGTACAACGCTCTATGTCACCTCGAGCTGTCAATACTTTAGCCCATGGGAACACCAGCCCCGGAAACCCATGTTGACCTCGGACCTTATTTATTGCCGACGGGTGTGCAGTAGGAATTCGGGGCGCGCGCAAGGAGTATGCGGCGGAGCACACCACGAACGCTCCCACGTCAGGCCCACACAGCCTCCCTCAAATACTGCCCCGTCAATCCGGGCTCCTGGCGCTCGACCAATTCCCGCGGCGTGCCCTCAAACACGACCTGGCCACCCTCGTCACCCGCGCCCGGCCCCAGGTCAATGAGCCAATCCGCATGCGCCATCACCGCCTGGTGATGCTCGACCACCGCAACGCTCTTACCCGAATCCACCAACTTATCCAGCAGAGTTAACAACTTGTCGACGTCCTGCATATGCAGACCGTTCGTCGGCTCGTCCAGAACGTAGACTCCGCCGTCGTCGGCCATGTGTACTGCTAATTTGAGGCGCTGAAGTTCGCCACCGGATAGCGTCGACAATGGTTGCCCAATAGTCAGATACCCCAAGCCGACGTCGGATAGCCGACGAAGGATCGCGACCGCGCGGCGAACCTTCGCTTCTCGACAGAACGGGAGGGCCTGGTCGACGGTCATTGCCATGACATCAGCGATTGTGGAGCCGCCCAATGTGTAGTCCAGGACCTCCGCCGAGAAGCCCCGGCCGGCGCAGTCTTCGCAGGTAGAGCTGGTGCGGCCCATCATGCCGAGGTCGATGTCGATGGTGCCCAAACCGTGGCACGACGGGCACGCGCCTTCAGAGTTGGCGCTAAACAGCGACGGGGTGACGTTGTTTGCCTTTGCGAATGATTTGCGGATGGGGTCCAGCATTCCGGTGTACGTGGCGGGGTTGGAGCGACGGCCGCCCTTGATCGGGGACTGATCGACGTAGATGAGACGCTGGTCGGAGGTGGGTGCGTTGCCGGATGCATCCGCACGGGAAGCCTCCTCAGGGGAACCACCGTCCTCAGCGCTTCGACGCCGCAGCTCGCTCATCAGTGAACTCTTCCCGGAGCCGGCCACGCCAGTCACAGCCACAAGCTCCCCCAGCGGAATCGACACCGTAACGTCGTCGAGATTATTCAACGAAGCATGGTCGATGGTGATCTCGCCGGTCCGCTCCCGGACAGTATCCTTCACACGAATGGAATCGTGCAGGTGGATGCCCGTCGCGGTCGAGCTCTCACGCAGCTGCTCCACAGTGCCCTCGAAGCACACCATCCCACCGTCCTTGCCCGCGCCCGGCCCCATATCAATCACATGATCCGCGATCGCAATGGTTTCCGGCTTATGCTCCACGACAAGCACCGTGTTTCCCTTGTCCCGCAGGCGCAGGAGCAGGGCATTCATGCGCTCGATATCGTGCGGGTGCAGGCCGGTGGTGGGCTCGTCGAAAATATAGGTAACATCCGTGAGCGCCGAATTCACGTGCCGCACCATCTTGGTCCGTTGCGCTTCACCACCGGATAGCGTCCCCGCGGGGCGGTCGAGCGACAAATACCCCAAACCACTATCGACGAATGTGTCCAGCATCGCCAGCAGGTTCTCAATAACCGGCTTCACCTGGGGCTTGTCGAGCGACGCCACCCACTCGGCTAGCTCGTTGATCTGCATTCCTGCGGCGTCGGCAATAGAGACTCCATCGATTGTCGACGTTCGAGCCCCCTCATTGAGCCGGGTGCCGTGGCAATCGGGGCATGGCTTGTATGTCACCGCGCGGTCGACAAACTCGCGAATATGCGGCTGCATAGATTCGCGATCTTTCGACAGCATCGAATTCTTAAGGTGTGGAACTAGGCCTTCGTATGTTCTGTTGACGTTATTGATTTTGATGCGTTCCGGCTCACGATAAAGAAAATCGTGCATCTCTTTATCCGTGAAATCCTTGATGGGTTTGTCCCCATTGACGAACCCTGATTCCACAATTTGCCGAACTGACCATCCCCCAGCTTTGTAACCAGGAATGGTTAAAGCGCCATCATTAAGGGAAAGCGCGTCGTCGAAAAGCTCGGTCAACTTTAAATCAGTGACAGTTCCCATGCCTTCGCAGGTCACGCATTGCCCGCCGATCACGGTGAACCGTTTGGCCTTACCTTTTTTCTGCCCCGCTTTCTTGATTGCGCCGCCGCCCGTCACCGTCGGCTGATTAAATGAATATGCCTTAGGTCCACCAATATGAGGTTCGGCAACACGGCTAAATAACAACCGTAAATAAGCCAAAGCATCGGTAACAGTGCCGACGGTGGACCGCGGACCACCACCCAACGACGACTGATCCACACTGATGGCCGCCGTGATCCCCTCAATACGATCAACGTCGGGCCTGCTGGGAGCTTGCATAAACCCCTGCACAAACGCGTTATACGTCTCGTTAATGCTGCGCTGCGCCTCCGCGGCGATCGTGCCGAACACCAGCGAACTCTTGCCCGACCCCGACACACCGGTAAAAACGGTGAGCTTCCGTTTCGGGATATCGACGGTGACATGGCGCAAATTGTTTTCCGACGCCCCGACGACGCGAATGACATCGTGCAATTGCTGAGCACTGTTTGAATTAGCGCCGGCTGAAGGGGCTGCAGTTCGTGTCGACGTGTTCTGAGTAGCCACCCTCTCCACTGTAGTTGCAGCCATAGATCTAAAAAGGTTTCCTAATGTCGCGAGTGATCCGCGCCACTGCGTACGCCACGTCATCCCACCGTTTACGATAGATAACGCGATAAGTTCTTCTGCCCCGCGAATGGCATTGGCCCTCTCGTGGAGCAGAAAACTCAGGGAATCCGGTGAGAATCCGGAACTGTCCCGCAGCGGTATGTGAGAAAACCAAACGACACGATGATGCACTGGTGACCTCCCCACCCCGGAGAGAACTGGGAAGCAGTGTCAATCAGGTTCCGCCCCGGATGACCACACCCTCACGGCCATCAGGAACAGCGCACCCAATCAGGCGCCAGCGGAGTGCTCACGAGTCCGAATACCTGCTTATCGTCGCGGAGCCCGCCGGGCCCGTGTGTCCACCACTGACGAGGATCAGGAATGACATTCACAACACTTGGCGTGCCACGCATCGGTCCACGCCGCGAACTCAAACGCGCTTGCGAAAAATACTGGAAATCGGGATCAGCGGCTGGAGAGGATGCAGCCCACGAGCGGTCAGCCCAAGAACATGCTTCCCACCTGGCCCGCACTGCCTGGGAACTCACCACAAAATACGCACAGAACCTCGCGTCAGCCGGCATGGCATCCGTTCCCACCTTGGGACGCAGCTACTACGACGCCGTGCTCGACATGAGCGCCTACCTCGGCGTCCTCCCCGCACGATTCAACACAATCCCCGACCACACAATCCCCGACCGCGAGCCAACGATGTCGATACCCGATCGACTACCGCGCGATATTGATCGTCGCTTCGCCACCGCCCGCGGGACGTCGGATCTTCCCCCGTCGGCAATGACCAAGTGGTACGACACCAACTACCACTACATCGTTCCTGAGCTCAGCGTCGACACGAAGTTTGATCTGACTATCGACGATTTTCTTGCCGACGTCGCCGAGCTGCTGAAGACCGCCAACGTGCGGCCCGTGTTAGTCGGCCCGTTCACCTATCTGACCTTGGCTGACCACGCAGCCGACGATGACCTCGACGGCCTGTGGCAACCGCTGATCGATGCCTATGTGGAATTCATCACGCGCTTGGGTGCCACCGGGGTGGAATGGGTGCAGCTGGACGAGCCGCAATTGACGTGCGACGTCACCGACGCCGATGTCGATCGCGTCCGGTCCGCCTACACGAAGCTCGCCGAGGCAGCCGGAAAAGCCGACGTCAAACTGCTCGCCGCCACCTACTTCGGCCCCGGCGATCATGCCCTCGCTGCGCTGAACGGCACTGGCGTCAACGGCATCGCCGTCGACCTCATACCGAGCCAACAAACCCCCACGCGGAGCGCCGCCAGCAGTAGCGACGCCCGCGGGGATGCGGCACAAGACGACGCCGTCCCGTCCTGGCTCGATGCATGGACAGGCGAAGAAACACTCGTCGCGGGAATTATCAATGGCCGCAACGTCTGGCGCACCGATATCGAACAAGCGTTGCGCACGCTCAAAGAACTAGCCGAGCGCGGGCCGGTGGTGGCCTCGACGTCGTGCTCCCTCCTCCATGTCCCGTATCGCCTCGGGCGCAACGCCGACGGCACCGACGCGCAAGAAAGCAGCTCCGAACCTGGACTGCCCGTCGATGTCCGCAATCGGTTAGCTTTCGGCGAGGAGAAAATACAAGAACTTGCCGTACTCCACCGCGCCCTAGCGTCGGCAAGCACCCCGGACGACGAGCACTACATTGCCGCATCGAGCCAAGCGTTATCCGAGGGTCTGCCCACTAATGACGATGTCCAACGGCGGCTGAGCTCGATCACCGACGACGACCGACACCGCGTTCCGTTCAGCGACAGAACAGGCCCGTCGCTACCCATCCTTCCCACCACGACGATCGGATCCTTCCCCCAAACGTCGGCGATCCGTCGCGCGCGGAAAGACAAACGCGACGGCACCATCACGCAGGACGAATACACGGCGCGGATGGAAGACGAAGTGCGGTCCACCATCAAGGCCCAGGAAGATCTCGGCCTCGATGTCCTCGTTCACGGCGAGCCTGAGCGGAATGACATGGTGCAGTACTTCTCTGAACAACTGGACGGGTACTGCTCCACCACGAATGGCTGGGTTCAGTCCTACGGGTCGCGGTGCGTGCGCCCACCCATTGTGACCGGCGACGTGTCCCGGCCGTCACCATTGACGACGCACTGGTTCCGCGTTGCCCAGGACGCTACCGACAAACCGGTGAAGGGGATGCTCACGGGGCCGGTCACGATGCTTGCGTGGTCATTCGTTCGTGAAGATCAACCCATGTCCGTCACTGCCGACCAGGTGGCGCTCGCGCTGCGCGATGAGATAGATGATCTTATTCAGGCCGGCGCGCGCATTATTCAGGTCGACGAACCTGCCATTCGTGAACTCCTCCCCCTACGCAAAGCTGACCACGATGCCTATACGACGTGGGCGACGCAGGCCTTCCGATTGGCAACGTCGAGTGCTGGCCCGGATATCCACATCCATACTCATATGTGTTACTCACAGTTCAATGAGCTCATCGATACGATTATCGACTTGGATGCCGACGTCACCACCATCGAATCGGCCCGCAACGGCATGAAGGTACTCAAAGCTCTCCGCGACGCCGGGTTCTCCCTCGGCATTGGCCCTGGTGTGTGGGATATTCACTCACCCCGCGTGCCGTCGGTCGACGAAAACACGACACTTATTCGCGACGCTATCGATGCCGTCGGTGTCGAGCCTCTATGGGTTAATCCCGACTGTGGCCTGAAGACGCGGGCGTGGCCCGAGACGACCGCATCACTGCGCAACATGGTTGAGGCCACCCGACGCGTTCGGGCGGAGTTGGGCGGCTGAGCTGCCATTATGTAGCGACGGGTGCGCTGTGGAGGCGCTGTGAGGGGATAGCCCGGCGGGCCGGTTATCGGGATCTGCTGTCGGGACCCGCTATCGCGATGGAGTGAGAGTGGCGAACACGCGCTGTGTTTCGGCCCCCACTTCGTCGGGGTCCACGGAATCGAGAACGTGGATCATGGCGGACTCACCCCGCTCCCCATCAGCCGGCGCCACCGTCGTTATCGCACCCCGGTCATCGGGCACGGCGGCTAGCGCTTTGTCAGCTGTCCCGTAACTGACCGCGTCGAGGGCCACCATGACGGCAAGCAGGTCATGGACCTGGGCGCAATAACCAATCCCCTCCTTGTCGTGGAACTCGAAGTAAAAACGCAGCGCATCCTTCACAAGCGTGCCCACCTCGCCCGGCAAATCCCACCGCGCGATGTCATCCGGCGTGACCATGATCGTTTCCGTCACACCCAGGTGACACAGGGTGACATCCCAACCACGCTGCCGAGTTTCGTCCAGCGCCATCGCCACCGCGTCGGGGTCGACCCAAAAATTC
This sequence comes from Corynebacterium pseudokroppenstedtii, assembly GCF_019754945.1. GTDB lineage: Bacteria > Actinomycetota > Actinomycetes > Mycobacteriales > Mycobacteriaceae > Corynebacterium > Corynebacterium pseudokroppenstedtii. The sequence continues at coordinate 48,885 of NZ_JAEUWU010000005.1, read as the reverse complement.
CACTCCGCTGTGGGCGTCGTATTTCCTCGATAATCGACGGCACCGCCCATGATCGTCAGCGAATCGAACCGCGACACCAGCTCAGGATTCATCGCTACCGACGTCAGCGGGCCCGTCGCGACGAGATCGGCCGGACCGTGCTGAAGAGCAGCTTCCCACGCGTCAGTCGTCGTCAACGTACGGGAAGTGGTCGACCTATGGTCGGTGGATTCACCATCATCCACCGACAAACGATCACCAACCTCACGCGGCGGATGAGCGTATCCGAGGCCGTAATCACCGTGAGTTTCGGGAGTGGTGGTCAACGGGATCGAAACCGGCGCAGCGGGCCCCACCCCAACGGGAATGTCGGGGCATCCGTACAGGTCAAGCACCCAACGCGTGTTCACGGCGACGTTATCGACGGTCGTGTTACCCGCGACGGTGCTCACTCCGGCTAACTCGATTTCCCCGCCGCGGTGCCGTGCTGCGAGATAAATCAGTGCGAGCATATCGTCAATACCCGTATCAACATCCGCTACAAGTCTGCGCATAACAACCCCTTTAGTCGTTTAACACTCAACACACTTTATAGAGAGAATACGCACGCCATAGAGCGATAGAATGTGGCCAGGTTCGAGAAATCCCAGCCTGTATATCAGCCCAGCCTCTACACCTACGGAGTACCACCATGGCTCTCAAAGCTGCATTCATGTTCGTCGACACCGGCGCCGACCCCGCCACCAACCGCTCGACCGTCACAACTCCAGGCGTCGAACTCCTCACGGTGGCGGTCAACAACTACGCCCAAGCTGAAGACGTGGCATCGAAACTCGCCGACGAAGGATACGTCGCTATCGAATTATGCGGCGGGTTCGGCATCGAAGGCGTCGCACGTGTCAAGCAAGCCGTTCCCGACACGGTAGCCGTCGGGGTTGTGCGATTCGACCACCACCCCGGCCTCGGACACAAGAGCGGAGACGAGCTTTACTAAGCTCGAAGCACCAGCTCCAAGTCCAGCGATAACCCCAATCCCGCCGATGTGATCGCACCATCATGTTCACGACGACGCTATGGCGCCTCACCAGCCACGACCCGCTCCATAACCTGGCCTTCGAACGCTATCTGTTCGACTCGCTGGGGCAGAAAGAAGCGGCCGTCCTCATGTGGCGCAATAGCCCCGCCGTCATGATCGGACGAGCACAAAATCCCTGGTACGAAGCAAATACCGAGTTTCTCCGCAGCCACCACATCCCGCTATTCCGTCGGATCAGTGGCGGCGGAACCGTCTACCACGACCTAGGAAACCTGAACTTCACGTTCATGGCATCCAAACCGTACTTCTCGCGGGACCTCCCCATCACGATCGTGCGCGACGCCCTACAATCACTCGGCTGCGACGTGTATGCCGACCCCCGTCGATCACTTTTCCTCCAACAAGGCGACAGCGCCTTCAAGATCACAGGCTCCGCTATCCGTGAAACTCTCGCCCACGGTCTGCTCCACGGAACAATCCTTGTCGACGCTGACCTCGCCATGCTTCACGAAACCCTCCGAGCCCATGATCCGCATGTGCACGTCAACGGAATACCGTCGGTCCCCTCATTCGTCACCAACTTGCCCAATGTGGCTATCGACGCTGTGCAGGCAACGGTTCACAAGCACTTTGCAGCACACATGAAGCGCGAGGGCGTTGTCATGTACCGAACCGCCCATGCCGACGATTACGCGGATCAACTACGCCCCCACCTTCACACCCAACGCAGCTGGGAATGGAATTACGGGCGAACACCGCATTTCAGATACCGCGATGACACCTTCAGCGCCGATGTTCGCCACGGAATAATCACGGACAGCAGCGTCGCCAGCATCGTCGGCAAACGTTACACTCCACGCCTCATGGCCGACCCCCGCCGATAAAGGGCCAGCCATAACGCGACGTTTAACCCGACGTTTACAGCAGAACCCGATACGGCTCGGCCAACACGTCGGCCAAAGTGCTGAGGAATTCCGCACCCGTACGACCGTCGACAGTTTGATGGTCAATAGTCAAGCTCAACGGCAGCTCGACTACTTCCTCAATCTCGCCCTCACCGTTTAAGGTCAGCCGCGTGCTCTGCGCGCCGACCCCCAGGATCGCAACCTCCGGGACGTTGAGCACCGGGGTGAAATACTCGATCCCGTCGGTCCCGAGGTTCGTAATGGTGAACGTTCCGGGGGCGAGGGTGTCGATATCGCCGTTCCGCGCGCGATCAACACGATCGTGGAACACCGTCTTCAACTGCGATAACGACTGGCCAACGACGTTCGGAACCGTCGGAACGGCCAAACCATCGTCCAGGGCCACGGCGACACCGATGTTGACGTCGTCGCACTGCTCGTACTCGTGGCCGTCGTAGTGAGCATTCAGCGAAGGATGCTCCTGCAACGCGATAGCCACCGCCTTAATCAGCAGCACGTTCATGCTGAGCGCCTTGGCCTCATCGCCGGGGCCGAGGTTGCCCTTGATCTCAGACACGGTGGACAGTAGGTCCGTCACATTGACCTTCCGGTGCAATGTCAACTGTGCAGTGGAATGCAAACTATGCATCATGTTCTGCGCAATGATCTTGCGCATACCGGTCAGGCCTTCGCCCGCCGTCACTGGCTGGGTCACTGTCCCACTTGCCGACGCAGCTCCCGGCGCGCCCGCCGACGCCGCCCCTTCAGACGACGCCTCCTGCGAATCCGCATCGCCCGACGGGTGGGACTCAATATAGGCCTTCATGTCACGCTTCGTGATCCGCCCGTGGCCACCCGTGCCCTTGACTTTCGAGTAGTCGATGCCATGCTTCTTGGCCATCTTCTCTGCGACTTTAGAGATAAAGATGCGCTTGCCATCGCCACTCGTGTCGCGGTTCGCGCGCCGGGCGCCAGCCTCGAGGTCATCCTCATCGGCGGCTTCAGCGCCAGCAGCCCCGGCACTAGCAGCAGCCCCGGCACTAGCACCAGCCCCGGCACCGGCACCGGCACCGGAGGCATCATCCGCACCGGCAGGTCCCGTCGCTGCTGCAGAGACGGTTTCATCAGCGGCACCCACATAGGCAATAGGCGTTTTCACCGCCGTCGAATCCCCTGCAGCCACGACAATTTTCAGCAGCGTACCGTCGTCGTCGGCTTCAACATCTCCGGACAGCTTCTCCGAGCTAATCGAGCACAGAGCTTCGCCCTTCTTGACGGCGTCACCTTCGTTTTTATACCACTCGTCAACTAGGCCTTCCGTCATGGTAAGGCCGAGCTTAGGCATCAATACTTCTGTTGCCATGATCGTTTCCTTACTTCTTGAGGTCGAAGATCAGCTCGTCGGCTTCCTCCATGATGCGCGCAGCATCGGGGATGTAGAGCTGTTCCAAATTGGAGGCAAACGGCACCGGAGTATTGGGCGCGGTCACTCGTTTGACAGGGCCGTCCAAATAGTCGTAGGCCTCGTCGGACACGACCGCGGCGATGTCAGTTGCCGTGTTGTTATGCGGGTTCGCCTCATCGACGACGATCAAGCGCCCCGTCTTCCGGACGGATTCCAGCACAGTTTCCTGGTCCCACGGCGCCACCGTCAGCAGGTCGATAAGATCAACACTTATTCCCGACGACGCCAGCTGGTCGGCAACCTCGATGCCCTGGTACAACATCTTCCCGATGGTGACGATGGTAAGGTCCTCACCTTCGCGAACAACGTCGGCCTTGCCCAGCGGGATCGTGTAGTAGTCCTCCGGAACCTCGCCTTTCTGCGCATACAGCGTCTTGTCCTCGGAAAACACCACAACGTTGTCTTCCTCGATACTCGACAGCAGCAGCCCTTTGGCGTTGTACGGCGTCGACGGAACAACGACCTTGATACCGGGGATAGCGCCCAACAGGCCGTAGTACGAACCCGAGTGCTGGGCTGCGGCGGAGGCGCCTGCACCATGCATCGTGCGGACCGTCAGCGGCAACTTCGCTTTACCGCCGAACATGTACCGCATTTTCGACGCCTGCCCCAGCAGCGTGTCGAAGCAGAATCCTAGGAAGTCATTGAACATGAGCTCGGGGACGGGGCGGAGGCCTGTGGCCGCCGCACCGACAGCGATGCCCATATATCCCATCTCTGAAATAGGCGTGTCCTTGACGCGCTTTTCGCCGAACTCCTCGATGAGTCCTTTGGTGACGCCCATCACGCCACCCCACGCACCATCACCGTTCAAATGTTCTACACCGTGACCACCTGCAAGGTCTTCGCCTAACAGCATCACACGATCGTCTGCGCGCATTGCCTGAGCGAGCGCTTCATTAATGGCCTTCATGAAGCTAATTTCACGTGCCATGACTATGTACTCCTCTCTTAGTTAATCGGCTCTAGTGAGTTAGGCGAAGACGTTGCTTAACAGGTCTTCAGGGTCAGGAATTGGGCTCTTCTCTGCGAATTCGATCGCATCGTCGATACGCCCCTCGCTGGCCTTTTCAATATCGTCAGCCTTTTTCTTGCTGAGCCATCCCTTCTCAATCGCGTCCTCACGGAAGCGCGGGATCGGGTCAAGATCGGCGAACTCTTTTTCAGCGCCTTCCGTGGCTTTATACGCTTGCTCATCGCCTTCGAAGTGGCCGTACTTGCGGTAGGTGCGACATTCGATGAGGCTGGGGCCTTCTCCCTTGCGGGCACGCTTGATAGCGTCTCCGACCTCGTCGTAGACCTCGATGACGTTCTTACCGTCGATGACTTTGCCGGGCATGTCGTAGGCCGCCGCCCGCTGCGCGATCGTTTCGCTGGCGCAGGCGTAATTCTGCGGTGTGGCCTCGCCGAACATGTTGTTTTCACAGACGAAGACAACCGGGAGCTTCCAAATTCCGGCCATATTCAAGGCCTCGTGGAACACTCCTTCGTTCGATGCCCCGTCGCCGAAGAAGCACACGGCAACCGCGTCGGTACCCAAATATTGGTTCCGTAAAGCCGCTCCGGTGGCGAGCGCGAACCCGCCGCCGACCATGCCGTTCGCGCCAAGCATGCCGGTATCGATGTCGGCGATGTGCATCGATCCGCCCTTGCCGCCGCACAGGCCATCTTTGCGGCCGAAGATCTCGGCCATCATGCGGTTAAGGTCACACCCCTTTGCGACGCAATGTCCGTGTCCACGGTGCGTCGAAGTGATGGAATCCTCTTCCGTCAGGTGTGCGCACACACCCACCGCAATAGCCTCCTCACCTGCATAAAGGTGAACGAAGCCAGGGATTTCCCCTTTTGCGAAAAGTCCGTGAACGCGATCCTCAAAGTTGCGGATGTCGTTCATCTTGTTATAGATCCACTCTGCAGTCGATCTTTTCATAACGCCCTCCTCTAGGCCGGCTGACATGACTTCTCACGTCACACCACGTATTGCTCGGTATTGACTTGTTACGACGTTCGTGTGCGTCGACTTTCGTGCTTGCCGGCGGTCTTTCGTGCCGGCGAGTCCTGCGTGTCGACGAGTCCTGCGTGTCGATGCTGCTCAGTGATGTCCTGTCTGGACGGGTTAGGACACCGCGTCGTAGCACTAGCCACTGCCGCGTCGATCACCACGTGATGACGTCGTGAAGCAGGCAGCTTCCGTCGTTCCACGCGACAAACTTCCTCTATGCTTTAGATCACATTCATAGTGTCAATATGATCTATCTCTACGTGCGAGACTAGTGCGATTCCAACCACATGCGCAGAAAAAATATTTGCTTCACTTCTGATAGAGGCTCGTTTTGAGCAATTTTCCACCCCTAAAGGGTGTGTTTTGTGCGCTGTCTCATAATTATGAGTCGGTTCACGTACGTCAATACCCCCGCACATACGGCAAACACACGGCACACATACGAAAAGCGCCCGCAGAACATCATGTTCCACGAGCGCCTACCACTCCGCGCAGCACGTCACCGGGCCACAGCGCAGAGCGTTCCCACTTTAATTCTCGGGCTTCAGAACGTCGTTAATAACGATGGTTTCGTCGCGGCCGGGGCCAACACCGATGTAAGAAATACGGCAACCAGACAATTCTTCCAACCGCTCCAAGTAATCCTGGGCCTTCTGCGGCAAATCGGACACTGACCGCGCACCGCTGATGTCCTCTTCCCACGCGGGCATGGTCTCGTAGATCGGGACGGCATGGTGGAAGTCCGATTGCGTCAGGGGCATCTCATCGTGGCGCACGCCATCGACGTCGTACCCGACGCAAATCGGGATCTCGCCAATACCGCCGAGGACATCCAATTTGGTGATGAACAGATCGGTGAAACCATTGACGCGGGCTGCGTACCGGGCGACGACCGAGTCATACCACCCGCACCGACGCGGCCGGCCGGTGTTCACGCCGAATTCGTGGCCCGTATCGCGCAGGTAGTCGCCCCATTTATCAAAAAGCTCCGTGGGGAACGGGCCCGCACCGACGCGCGTCGTGTAGGCCTTCGAAATTCCCAGAACCGAAGTGATCCGTGCAGGGCCGATGCCAGACCCCACCGATGCACCACCGGCCGTCGGATTCGAGCTGGTCACGAACGGATAGGTGCCGTGGTCAACGTCAAGCATCGTGGCCTGGCCGCCTTCCATGAGGACCGATTTACCCTCGTCAAGCCCCTTATTCAGCACAGTTGCTGTGTCGATCAGCATCGGCTTCAGCCGATCCGCGTACGACATGAAGTAATCAAAGACCTCATCCGGATCAATCGCTTTCCGGTTGTAGATCTTGACCAGCACCTGGTTCTTAAAGTCCAAAGCAGACTCGATCTTTTGACGGAGAATCGACGGATCAAGAACATCCTGAGCACGAATCCCCACGCGGGCGACCTTGTCGGAGTAGGTGGGCCCGATACCACGGCCCGTTGTGCCGATGGCTCGCTTGCCCAAGAACCGCTCGCCGACGCGGTCAAGGGTCTGGTGATAGGGGGCAACGAGGTGCGCGTTTGCCGAAATACGCAGCCGCGACGCGTCTGCACCGCGAGCCTCCAGGCCATCAATCTCAGAGAACAGTGCCTCCAGATTGATCACCACGCCATTACCCAGCACCGGAGTGGCGTTAGGGGACAACACTCCCGCAGGGAGCAGCTTGAGTTCGTACTTCTCGCCGCCCACAACCACCGTGTGACCAGCGTTGTTACCGCCATTGGGCTTGACGACGTAATCAACTTTGCCACCCAAAATGTCGGTAGCTTTACCTTTGCCTTCATCGCCCCACTGAGCACCCACGACAACGATCGCAGCAGCAGTCACGAAAACTCCCACGGTCCCATGGATTGCCGACGAGCCGGGACCACAAGCCTAACGTCGGAGTGCCAATCGGGGCACAAACCACGTCAAGTGTAACGGGTGAGAGTGCATACGCGTGCAGAAGGGCCAAACAGCTAAATAAATATGCGAAACCCCGCGCACCGACGGTGAAGACGTGCGCAGCTACGATGGGAAAGCACCGTACACCGCTGGTTGGTGGCATGGTTTTGCAGACCCCTTTGCATTGTGGGTTCGACGACGTGCCGCCACCAACGGTTTTTGCAGCGTTCATTGTCGAAGGATCACCGTACCCCCATGCCCATTCACATCGTCCGTTGCGGTGACGCACCGCTTCCCCAGGACCTCCCCCTGCCTGTACACACCGTTCCCACCTGCCCGGGACGTAAGGACCTGCACTTTATCGATGAGCTGGTGGCACGTTATCTTCCGCACGATCCGACGCCGAGCCTCGATGAAATCGCTGCTCAGCCCGACGTTGACCATCTTGGGGTACCCGGGCCGGATCCGCGCACACCCATCGACACCGTTCGACTGGTCGTCGTCGGTACTGATGCCGACCTTGATGCTGTGGCCACGCGATTAATGCGTATCGACGCTACGTGGATCGAGCTCGCATACGTCCCCGCTGCTGCCGGGGGCGGTGCTTCATCGGACGCCCGTGTTTCATCCGGCGAATCGAGCGTCGAAGCGCAGTCGGTAATCGCAACAAGCTGGGGTGTGGCCGATAAGCCCTGGTCAATCGCTTTGTCGGGATCGGTCCGCCCGGTACCCCTTATCCGCGACGATTCTGGCAGGGTGACCCTGGGCGTCGCCGAAATCTGCTCGGCGGATGGCTCGCCGTTTGTCGGCGAAATCATTATCGACGACACCACCGTCGGAGCTTCTGATGGAAGCGATTTTTATGGGACTCGGTTGGTATCCACGCTGGACGCGCCGGGAATTGCTGCCGTTGCCATGACTGGGCCGTCGGCCTACAGCAGTGACCGAACGAAATCCACACGATCCAGCTCGCCCCATGAACGACGCGGGTTTTTGGGGCGGTTCTTCCACCGTGGCCCTGAAGCCGGTGCTGTTGATAGCACAGTGCTCACCGGGCGTGCCGTTCAAGCTGGTGGGGAGCCATTTATGGTGTATCGCGATGGTGTTCCTCACCCACGAGCGCTGACTCGTGTGACGTTCTACCGGCATCTGCGCGATATGCAGGTGGTTCGTCCTTAATCACGAATGAAAAAACGGGGCCCGCTCCATCAGGAATGGGCCCCATTTTCTCAGCTTTCCTTAGCTTATCGGGGTGGTGCGTTACGCGGTCGCGTTTCCGCACACACGCCTGGTGCGCGTACCTTGCGCATACATGTCGCCACTTTTAGTGGTGGTGATGATGGCCTTCCGCCTCAGGCTTTTCTTCCTCTGGCTTGTCCACCACAGCGGTCTCGGTGGTCAGAACCATCCGCGCCACCGATGTCGCATTATCCACAGCGGAGTGGGTGACCTTCACAGGATCAATAATCCCCTGCTCAATCAGGTTGCCGTACTCCAAGGTGTCAGCGTTAAGGCCTTCGCCATTCGGCAGATCCTTGATCCGGTTAACCACAACAGCGCCATCAAGACCAGCGTTGTGAGCAATCCAGAAGGCGGGCTTGGTCAATGCGTCAGACATGGCCTTCACACCGACTTTTTCGTCACCCTCGAATTGGTCGGCAAATTCCTCGAGCTCCCGAGAAATCTGAACCAACACGGAGCCGCCACCTGCAACAACGCCTTCTTGCGCGGCAGCACGGGCGGAGTTGATGGCATCCTCGATGCGAAGCTTGCGCTCCGAGACCTCGGTTTCGGTGGCGCCGCCGGCTTTCACCACGGCCACACCGCCGGAGAGCTTAGCCAGACGCTCTTCCAGCTTCTCACGATCCCACGTCGAATCCGTCTCATCAATCTGACGACGAAGCAGGTCACGTCGAGACTGAAGATCTTCCTTGGTGCCGCCACCGTCGACGATGATGGTCTCATCCTTCGTCACAGTGATGCGACGTGCCGAACCGAAGTAGGACTCGTCAGCCTCACTCAGGCTAAGTCCAACTTCCTTATCGATGACAGTTGCACCCGTCACCACAGCAAGGTCATCCATGAAAGCCTTTCGGCGGTCGCCGAAGTATGGCGACTTCACGGCGCACACGTTCAGGCTCTTGCGGATCGAGTTCACAACCAGCATCGAGAGCGGTTCGCCCTCAACATCTTCGGCAACGATCAGGACCTGCTTGCCGGACTTAGCGATTTTCTCCAACACCGGAAGGAAATCCGGCAGTGACGAGATCTTCTCGCGAACCAACAGAACCAGGGCGTCGTTCAGAACCGCTTCCCCGGTCTCCGTGTCCGTGACGAAGTACGGCGACAAGTAGCCCTTATCGAAGGACACGCCTTCGGTGACAGCCAACTCATCGTTGAGCGATTGTGATTCCTCAACCGACACAACGCCGTCTTTGCCAACTTTTTCCATAGCCGACGCAACCATCGCGCCGATTTCAGCGTCGCGAGAAGACACCGTACCGACGTTGGCGATCTCATCGGTGCTGGATACCTCAGTGGCGCGGGCACGGAGCAGCTCAACGGCCTTCTCCGCGGCGGCCTTGATACCAACGTTAAGCGCGAGCGGGTTGGCACCAGCGGCGACGTTGCGCAGGCCGGCGTCGACAAGTGCCTGAGCCAGCAACGTCGCTGTCGTGGTGCCGTCACCGGCGATATCGTTGGTTTTGACGGCGACAGACTTCACCAGCTGGGCGCCGAGGTTCTCGAAAGGATCCTCAACGTCGATATCGCGGGCGATCGTCACACCGTCGTTCGTGACGAGGGGGCTACCAAAAGCCTTGTCAAGCACCACATTGCGACCACGGGGGCCAAGGGTGACTTTGACGGCGTCGGCAAGAGTGTCAACGCCAGATTGCAGGCCACGGCGGGCTTCCTCGTCGAATGCAATAAGCTTCGACATACTGTGCCTCTACCTCTCCTGAACGATTACTTTTCGACGACAGCGAGCACATCGCGCTGCGAGAGAATCAAGTATTCCTCGCCAGCGTACTTAATCTCAGTTCCGCCGTACTTGGAGAAGATGACGACATCACCCTCGGCAACGTCCATGGGCACGCGCTTGCCGTTTTCATCTGTACGGCCGGGCCCAACAGCGACGACGGTAGCTTCCTGCGGCTTTTCTTTAGCGGTATCCGGGATAACCAGTCCGGATGCGGTGGTGGTCTCAGCTTCGACGATCTGAACGAGGAGCTTATCCTCAAGAGGCTTGATGTTGACCTTAGCCACGATTACTTCCTCCAGTGAATGGAAAGTGAATGGAAAATTGTGCTCTTGACAGGTTTTTCCACAGCCGTCGTCGCGGGTGAACAACTGTGATTCACAACCTGATTGGCACTCTACCCGTGTGAGTGCCAGCTCTCAACCACCGGGAGTGCTAAATATCCAAACGTGCTCGTGGAGGCCTATGTATGTGCGCTTAGGCGAGGACTTTTGGGAGCGCTCAGACGAGCATTAATGCACGCTCACACAGGTGTTCAGACAACGGGAATAGCGACGTCAAGTCCTGGATTTGTGGCAGCACCGAGCCCCGATGGGCCCACACCACGTGCTATCGAATAAGCCGCCGCCGCCGCAATCATGAGACCGTTATCCGTGCACAACTTCATCTCTGGGACGCATAGGTTGATACCCGCGCTCTGGCACCGCGCGGTGGCAAGGCGACGCAAACCAGAGTTCGCCGCGACCCCACCGCCGAGCAGGAGCTTCGTCGCTTCTGTATCGGTACAAGCCAATAACGCCTTCTTGGTCAGCACGTCCGCCACTGCTGCTTGGAACGAGGCACACACATCGGGCAACGAGACCGTCTGGTGGTTCCGCTCGGCGGCCTCAATATAACGAGCGACGGAGGTCTTTAGGCCAGAGAACGAAAAATCGTACCGGTGCGGGCCGCGGAGATCCTGCGGGCGCATCACCCCACGCGGGAAACGAATGGCCTTCGGGTTCCCCTCGGCGGCCAGCTTGTCGATTATCGGGCCACCCGGGTACCCCAAACCCAGGAGACGCGACACCTTGTCATAGGCCTCGCCGGCAGCGTCGTCCAGAGTTGATCCCAGCTCCTGCATGGGTTTGCCCAGACCGTTGACTTTCAGAATCTGGGTGTGGCCGCCGGATACGAGGAGCGCGATGGCGTGGTCGAGGTCCAGGTCCGCGTCGGCCAGCGCCCCCACCGCGATGTGCCCGGCCAGGTGGTTCATCCCATAGAACGGAACTCCCCAGGCAGCGGCGTACGCCTTCGCCGCCGATGAACCGACGAGGAGCGCACCGGCCAAACCTGGGCCAACCGTTGCGGCCACATAATCTGGCTTATCGACGTCGGGGCGCGCGGTTTTCAGGTCGGCGAGGGCTGCCCGCATGACCGGGCCCATGGCCTCCAGGTGGGCGCGGGAGGCGACCTCCGGGACGACGCCACCGAAGCGGGCGTGCTGTTCCATCGAACTGGCGACGCGGTTGGCCAAGACGGTCACGGTGGGGTCGGCGTCGTTGTGCGTGGTGACTTCGACAATCCCCACGGCGGTTTCGTCACATGAACTCTCCACACCCATCACGATTGCGCGCATGGTGACAAGAGTAGACACCTGGGCGGGATGACTGAAAACACGTGGTGGGCGGGCTTGTATGGTTCTAGTTCGGCCTTGGGTCCCTTTTCATGGTGAATGCGTCTGCGCCCGACGGCTGGTAGTAGTTCTTTCGAGTACCTAACACTGTGAAGCCTTCTGACTCGTACAAACCGATGGCTGGCTTATTGTCGGTCCGCACTTCGAGGAACACCGGGCCGGGCGCGTTATCTGCCACATAGAGGATTGTCTCTAACAGCACTCGCCCTAGGCCGTGGCCACGCCATGCGGGGTCTAGTCCGATGGTTCGGACTTCGAACTCTGGGTCATCGTCGGGGCCTAGGACTCCTAGGCCGGCATAGCCGACGAGGGCCATCGCGTCACGCGATCCCTGCATATTCCGACGCGGGTTTTCCCCTTTCCCATCGCTGTGCCCGGCGCGGGAAGCTGCTGACGTGACGAGGCCGACGTACACCGATCTCGGGTCGCGAAGTTCCGCGAGGAACCCTTCGTAAGGCCATGGCGAGTCGTCCGGAAAAATTTCTGCTTCCAATTCCGCACAGGCAGCGGCGGCGGTGGCGTCCAGTTGGACGAGCATCATTCCGTCGGGGAGATTATCGAGCGGAGCACTAGCGTGCTGGCCGTCACTCATCGCGGTCCGCCGTCATCTGTTCGCGAAGTTGACGCGCGCGAGTAATCGCTTCCTCGCTGATAGCGGGACTCACCGGCTTTGCTTTCGGTGGCACGGCGTCGGGCCGTCGTAAGTAAAGAGGGCGGAGGGGTTGGAGATCTGGCTGTTGCGGGAAGAGCACGTTGTGGTCGCTGCCGGATTCGGAGTCGGCAGAATCGTCGACGTTCTTCGCGCGGTCGAGATTCGCGCGGTCGAGATTCATGGGGTGGTCAAGGGCTGCGCGAACGAAGTTCACGATGTCCGGTTGCGCGTCCACCGACTGGTTAACGCTGGTCACGCTGGACAGGAGAGCGTCGGCCACGGAATCAGACACCACCGCGAGCCTCGGCTGCGGTGCAGGAACGTCCGCAGCTTCGGACACATCGACATCCGTTGGGCGCGTGACCTCAGGTTCCGTGACGCGCACGGGGTGCCCGTCGGATATGCGGTACGTAGCCCAATACACCTCTCGACGGCGAGCATCCGTCGCAACGATAATCGTCTCACCCTCATGCTGCGTGGCGTCCGCAACGGCATTCCATGCCAGCCCATCGAGCGAGCACACACCGATGACGGGAATGTCCAACGCGTCCCCAAACGCCGCAGCAGTCGCCATACCGACTCGCAAACCCGTGAACGGCCCGGGCCCCACACCCACAACAACGGCGTCGAGGTCGCTCGGAATGACCCCAACTTCGTCGCAGCACTCCATAATGAAGGGCGTCAACACTTCATTGTGCGCGCGGGAATCCCGAACGCTCCTGTAAGACCGCGCGCGGATCACGTCCCGCGAGGTGACGTCGACAAGCCCAGCGGTGACATAGGGTGTCGCAGTATCAATAACCAGCACGAGCATGATGGATAGATTACCGCCGGACCCACGTCCACGAAATGACTCGTGGTTCGTCCTCATCGAAATCGACGGGATCTGCTGACGTGGACGGGTCGCCCCCAGCAGAGGCGTCGTTGCCATCGGACTTCTCGCTGCCACCCGTCGCGCGCTCAAGGCGGATCAACAGATAATCCTGCTCCAGTGCATCGGCCATATCGGCCGCCCATTCCGCCACGACGATGCTGTCCGGAATGCGCGTATCCAAATCCAGCGAATCGAGGGCACCGATCGGATCCGTCGTGGTATCACCCAGCAAGCGATACGCATCAACGTGGATGAGCGGCACCGGGCCGGGATGTTCGCGGGCGATGGTAAACGTCGGCGACGTTACCCGACCCGACACATGCAAACCTCTGGCTAGCCCCTGCGTAAACGTGGTTTTCCCCGCACCCAGTGGCCCGTCCAACACGACGACGTCGCCCGGCCGCAAAGCGTGAGCAATCGATTCGGCCAGAGTTTGCGTCGCCTCCGCATTACGGACGCGAACACGACCGTCGACAAGACCGCGGCCAACATACCGTCGATGGACGCGCGTATGCGGACTGGTCAGGATCTCGTAATGAATGGTGCCGAGGGTTTCGGCCAATTCCGTGGCCGTCGGCAATGAGGCAGGCTTGCCATTCGAGCCGATGCACTCGCCGGGTGGACCAAAAATAATTGCCTCATCGCCCTGGTGAACTGCGCTGGCCTGCTCTGAGCCCGCCGGGCCCAAGGCCACAACAATCTGATCCATGCAGACGCGTCCGATTTGCGGATATCGACGGCCGTTGATCGCGACCTCCATACGGCCGGACAGCGCCCGTGGAATTCCGTCCGCATAACCAGCGGGAACAACGCCAGTCACTGTGTCGACATCCGCTGTCCACGTCCCGCCATAACTCACCGATTCCCCAGCCTTGACCAACCGCTTGGCGACGATCGGCGCAGATAACGTCATCGCCGGCTTGAGCTGCGAGGTAAGCGAAAAACCGGTGGACGACGTACGATCCGCCGGCTCCTCCAACGGATCCATTCCGTACAACGCAACACCCGGGCGCACCATCTGGTAAAACATGTCCGGCCTGGTCACCGAGGCTGGTGAATTACACATGTGGTTAATGCGAACGGGAATTCCGGCCGCCTGCAGCTCTTCAATCGCGGCGTCGAACTGAGCCTTTTGCCGATTATTCGACGGGTTATCCGCGGCATCCGCACTGGCCAGGTGGGTAAATGCGCCGGTGACGTCGATGATGGAATCACTACTTGCTGCGCTCAGTTCCTTCAGCGCGTCATCCCATTGATCGGGAGAGATCCCCGAACGGCTCAGGCCCGAATCCACCATCACCGTCACACGAGGAGGGACAAACTCCCAGTCCTCTTGGAAGCGCTTGCGCTTAGTCGCTTCGTCGACAATGGCCCTGATGTGCGCCAGCGTCGGAACGCCCAGGTCGATCCCGTAATCCAGGGCTGCTTTGACAGAGACGTGGTCGTCGGCGTTCCAGATCCAGGCCAGAATGGGTGCTGAAATCCCGGCCCGACGAAGCTCCACCGCCTCGGTAATCGTCGCGACACCCAGCTGAGTGGCACCATTGGCCAAGAATACCCTCGCGGCTTCCACAGCCCCGTGGTTGTACCCATTCGCTTTCACCACAGCCATCAACTCCGCTGGGTGATCCGGGTTCGCCAATTGCGCGTTTCGTGCCACGACCTGCGCATTGTGCGCCAAGGCGTCGCGGTCGATAGTCATGGTCAAAAGACCGGGCAGGGCCACGTCGCTACTGTCCGCGGAGAGATGGTCACCAGATGCAGCGTGGGATGAAGACTGGATGGGCATAGACATCATTGTGCCACCCGCCTAGGACACAACCGACGGAGATTCTCGAAGCAGCCTATAACCAGCGGAAACGGGGTTTGAGCAGCCTACATCTGAAGGCGGGCGCGTGCCCGGGGAATGGCCTCCGCAATGACCGACGCCGACGTCGGCGCATATCCATCTTCAGTCTCTGCTGCGATATTAGCCGCCGACGCATGAATGACCGCAGCTCGGACGACGGTCTCCATGAGGGCGGACAAAGGTAACTCGGCATCGAGACCGGCGTGGCCGACGCTCTCTGCAACCAAAGCCCCAGCTAGGCCCGACAACACATCACCAGATCCCGGGGTAGCCGCCCACGAACATCCGGCATCAACAACACACACTTTTACCTGCGACGACGCATCCGCCGGTGTGTCAGACGATGAGTCCGACGGAGCCGCAACCACCGTGGATCGCCCTTTAAGCAACACCACGCAATGCAATGCTCTAGCGACCGCCGATACCGCGGGTATACGCGGATAGTCGCTATCTGGGTTAGGAACGTCCGTCAAGGCCTCGCGTTCCTCAGACGAAAGCTCCACCGACGGCTCCGCCAGGACAGCCTTGACGACACGTCGGAATTCACCCTGGTGCGGAGTCAAAATAACGGCACCATCGTAGTTTTTTACCGCGCGAATCAGCGGAAACGCTTCGGACCCCGAGTCGTTTCCGTCCCATTGGCACAGAGCCGTCAACCCGTCGGCGTCGATAAGAATGGGGCACTTCTTTGAAGCCGCTGAGCCCTCTGAGCCACACAGAAGGTCGTGGAGGTCATCATAATTTCTCTCGACGCCACCGCCGGGGCCAACGACCCACGCCTGAACCCGCCCTGACGAGGCGATATCGTCAGCGGCAACGATCTCGGGATGGGCAGCGACGACCGCATCACTACTCTTGCCAGCAAACCGAACCATCGCGCTCGTTGCGCGAACCGCAGCCGTCGTGCACAACACAGCAGCGCCCGGGTACTCGGGGGATCCGGCCCGAACACCCACTACCCCGCCGGTGTACTTGTCATCATGCGCGCCGGGTTCCAACGCCATCGCCGGCCACGCCGCCGACGACATCCCGCGAACCTTAGACTTATCAGGCGCCAGCGTCACTATCCCATCGGGCAAAGCGATCTGCCGAATATCCGGCGGCGTCACCGCCCTCACACCAGAGGCAATCGTCTCACCATCCGCCTCGCGCTTCTCACACTCGCTGCGGCAGGCATCGCGCAATCCACAATCCGCCTGAAGAACAACACCGCAATCGGAATTCATGGCATGGGCACGTCGAAAAGCACCAAAGGTCACGGTCGCTGCAGCCACCACATGCGGGGTGTGGGCAATCCCGGTATCCGCATCAATCCCAGACGGAATATCCACTGCTACCACCGGAATCCCCGCGTCCGCGACCGCAGCGATCCAGGTCGCCGGCTCGTCGCGAAGAGGCCCATGGCCACCAATTCCGGTCACCCCGTCGATAAGAAAACACGACGAAAAACGGGCACGGTACTGCGCCAAGTCGTCAGGACTCAGGTCAGCCTCCTCGGTCTCCCCGTCCTTTCCGACGACGATCCCGCCCGACTTCTCAAACGCCCGGCGCGCCCGCTCATGAACGGAGGACCCCACGCACACGGCCACCGCGTGCCACCCGCGCTGGACGAGCACGGCTCCGGCGTAAAGTGCGTCACCCCCATTACCGCCGCTACCAGCGACAATGATCACAACTGGGGAAGAAGGTTTCTCCTGGGGCAGACCGGGGAGTCCATGCACGCCATTGTCACCCGCGCTCGCTGCCCGATCATTACCGGGCACTCCCGGCACGGTCGAGAGCCACTGCACGGTATCTGCGACTGCCGTGGCCGCTTTCTGCATCGTTTCGTCGGGGAACGAATCGGACGCAATC
The DNA here is from genome assembly GCF_019754945.1 of Corynebacterium pseudokroppenstedtii. Taxonomy (GTDB): domain Bacteria; phylum Actinomycetota; class Actinomycetes; order Mycobacteriales; family Mycobacteriaceae; genus Corynebacterium; species Corynebacterium pseudokroppenstedtii. Next base: position 31,725 of record NZ_JAEUWU010000005.1, on the reverse strand, counting down.
ACCCCCTCCTCCGCAGCTCGAATTGCTTCGACGGGGAGAAGGGGGTGGAACACGATGCACTCCTTATACGGCTTACACAGCCGGTGGACCAACGGCGAATCAATCAATCGTCAACGTCGTCCACCGTACTCCGAATACCGTGCTCACGTGCCTATTCGACAGTCACCGACTTAGCCAAGTTGCGCGGCTTGTCGATGTCCTCATTTCCGCACTCGCGGGCGATCTGGGCTGCGAGGAACTGCAGAGGAACCGTCGACAATAGGGGCTGCAGGAGTGTTGATGTCTGCGGAATCTCGATCAGGTAATTCGCGAAAGGTTTGACGGCGTCATCGCCTTCCTCCGCAATAACGATGGTTTTTGCACCGCGCGCGCGGATTTCCTGAATGTTCGACACAATCTTGGAGTGCAGCACTGCCCGGCCACGCGGGCTCGGGACCACCACCGTCACCGGAAGATCGTCTTCAATCAAGGCGATCGGCCCGTGTTTCAGCTCACCAGCCGGGAACCCTTCAGCATGAATATATGCCAGCTCCTTGAGCTTCAAGGCCCCCTCCAGGGACACTGGGAAGCCCACGTGCCGGCCAAGGAACAGCATCGTCCGAATCGCGCCCATCTCTCGGGCAATGTTCGTGATGTGTTCCTCCTGGTCCAGGACCTGCTGGATTTTCTCCGGAATCTGTTCGAGTTCCTGGTAGATGGCGGTGACCTCGTCGGGGTATTTCGTACCGCGCGCCTGTGCCAGGGCCAAGCCCACAATGTAGTTCGCCGCGATTTGCGCCAAGAAGGCCTTTGTCGACGCCACACCGATCTCGGGGCCGGCGTGGGTGTACAGCACAGCGTCGGCTTCGCGCGGGATTTGCGCGCCGTTCGTGTTGCACACGGCCAGCACCCGCGCATTCTGCATCTTCGCGTGGCGGACGGCCTCTAAGGTGTCCGCGGTTTCACCAGACTGGGATACCGCAACCACCAGTGTCCGGGAATCAAGCACGGGGTCGCGATAACGGAACTCGCTAGCTACCTCGATCTCAACGGGGATACGAACCCAGTGCTCAATGGCATATTTCGCCAGCAACCCGGAATGGTACGCAGACCCACAAGCAACAACGAACACTTTCTGCACTTCACGGAGCTCATCCTCGGATAACCGCTGCTCGTCAAGGACAATCCGCCCATCTTGCAAGTGTCCCGCGAGAGTGTCGCGAATAGCGGACGGCTGCTCATTGATCTCCTTCTCCATGAAGGAGTCATAGCCGCCCTTTTCCGCGGCCGCCAGATCCCAGTCGATGGTGAAGGGCTTGCCTTCTTGCTGGTTACCGTAGAAGTCCGTGAGGGTGTAGCCATCTTTCGTGATGGTCACCGCAGTGTCCTGCCCGATCTCCACCGCCTTGTTCGTGTACTCAATGAACGCGGCGACGTCGGAACCCAAGAACATTTCGTCCTCGCCGATGCCAATAATCAACGGCGAAGACCGTCGGGCAGCAATAATGCGATCCGGGTAGTCAGCGTGTGTGAATAATAGGCTGAAAGCTCCTTCTAGCCGACGCAATACTGCCAGGACAGAGGCGTCGAAATCCCCCTTGTTCTGGCCTTGGTTGTATTCCAAAGCAACCAGGTGGGCTGCGACTTCCGAGTCGGTTTCGGACTTAAGCTCAATGCCCGTGTTTTCAACTTCTTCCCTAAGGGCGGCGAAGTTTTCGATGATGCCGTTGTGGACGATGGCGACTTTGCCGTCGTAAGACAGGTGCGGGTGAGCATTAACGTCGTTGGGCCGGCCGTGCGTTGCCCAGCGGGTGTGCCCAATTCCTGTGGTGCCGGTGAGGTGATCCGTACCGATGTGGTCGATAGCGTTGCGCAGGTTATCCAGTTTTCCTGCTTTTTTCTCTATGTTGATGGCTCCCTGGCCGTCGAGGACGGCGATCCCTGCGGAGTCATACCCCCGGTATTCCATCCGCTCAAGAGCCGCGAGGGCGATGTTGAGGGCCTGTTTACGGCCAACGTAACCGACAATTCCACACATGGGCACGATGATACTAATTTTTGTCGATATGGGCTGCTTCATCCACCCCATTCCGGTCGATATGTGGTGTCATCTCGACGTTTACCCCGCCCGTCGGTTACTGTTTTCTTGTGGCTGACAAACTTTCATCGCTCGTAGCTCATCTTGATAAACGTGGCCCACACCGGGTTTTAGTGGGAGACCTCGATTATGTCGGGATTCCCGGCAAGGTTTATCTCCCCGCCGACGGGAATAACGTCCCCGGTGTCGTCTTCGGTCATGACTGGATGACCGATATTTCCGCCTATCACGGCACTCTTCGTCATTTGGCGAGCTGGGGTATTGCCGTCGCTGCGCCGGATTCCGAAACTGGTTTCAAGCCGAACCCCGGCGCCTTCGCTAATGACCTGATGACCTGCATGTCTGTGATCTCGGGCGTCCAGATGGGTCAGGGTTCTATCACCGTTCACCCGGAGAAACTTGTGCTGGCCGGGCATGGTTTCGGCGCGAGTGCGGCTGTTCTTGCCGCTGCCGGTGAGTGGGGTTCCTCGACGTCGTCGGATTCCGAGGTGTCCGCACGTTCGGTCTCGGTGGGGTCCGGATCGGTGACCGCGTCCGCTACCCCGGGCCCGAAGGGTTTGACCGGTGTAGCTGCAGTTTTCCCGCGCAGCACGTCTCCGCGGGCGTCGGACGCTGCTTCCAATATTGAGGTTCCCGGCCTCGTTTTGGACCCTGGTCAGGATTCTGTTCTTATTGGCGACGAGTCCCTCCGCATTGCTGCGAAGTGGAAGGGCGATTCCTATTACCGACGCGTGAATAAGGCGTCGCAGTCGGTGATGTCGGAAAAGGTCGTGAAGAATATGGTGCTGGGGTTGGGTTCGCCCGGTTTTTCGCAGCGTGCCGCACTCCGCGGACTGCTCGTCGCTTTTGTCCGCGCGACGGCGGAAGGCGACAAGAAGTACAGCGGCGTTTTGTCTGATGAGGACCTCAAGGGCACTGAGTTCTGGGATCGCGATGACATTGCGAACGAGCTCCCCGAGAACGCCGATGTGATGGAGCGGCTCCGCGACGCGCTGTAACTGAGGCGCGCGGGGGCGGGCGATGGTAGCCGGGGCGGCCACGCGCTGTGCCAGCCACGGGCAATATCGGCTACGGGTGATGTCAGCTACGTATTGCCCGAATGCCCCCACCGCGAGAAGTGCCTTGTGTTCGTGGCGTATGAGAGCTGCGAGAATTGGTTGCCTGCGAGCCACGGGAGTTGTCAGCACTATCCCCGTTGGTCGTGGTATGCCCGAATGCGAACGTCGAGTGGCCGTCAGGAGCCTGATGCCGGCCTTTGCGCGTGGTCGCAAACGTGGTTTCTTTGCTGATGGTGCTGCTCTGGCCCCTTCCGCCTTCTGGGCCTGCTGAATTATTTCCTCGAGTTTCTTCACCCGTTCACCGTATTGACGGTGAAACTCCGCGAGGTTTTTATCCATTTCTGCCCGATGAGCGTCCACGATGGCCTGATACGCCGCACGGTAATTCTCGGTATTACTCACCATGCCCCTGCTTTCTCTACAGTGATGCCTAAGTGTGATGTTGTGTCGTCTGCTGTAGCGCCCGGTGCCGGTTCCACTGGCCGTCCTACGTGCGTTTCTTCCTCCGCGACAGCCTCCAGTGGCTGCTGCACCGAGACGTCCAGTCGGATAGAGGAAGGACCTCTCGTTCCTTCCGCTGAGCCAGACTCCCCACCCGAAAGGGCAGAACTCTCTGGTGTTTTTTGATTCCAGTCAGGCGCCCCTTGAGTGCTTTCAATGGTGAGACCACTGGCCATCTGCGTACATGTTCGTCCCGACGACGAAGCGTCCAACGGCTGCGGCGTCACTTTTTGCACAGACTCAGCCTCCGACTGGGCCGAGGGCGAACACTGAGACGAGGACGGCGACTGGCACGACGATGCGGACGGGTTCGAAGCCGGCTGCCGCGTCGGAACCGAGGAATCCCGCTGGTCCGTAGACTGTTCCTCGTTTGCGGGCTGCAACCGGTTCGCGGACTCCCCCTGCCCGGTGGACAGCTCACACGAGGACATAGGCATCGATGTCCCTGGCGAGACCGGCGTCCTCGGTGAAGGACAAACACTCACTATCGGTGACGATTCGTTCCTCGGCACAACACTCAGCACACCATCCCCACCCCGTGATGTCACGGCATCACAGTGTTGCAGAGGTTTTGGCAGCTCAACCGGGCATGCACCACACACGCTGACCTGTTCCGAGCAATGTGTCGATAGTGTCCCCAACGCTTCACCGATCGCACGATCACGGGCCTTCACCTGGTTCAAAAGGAGCAATCCCGCTGCGTTCCCCACCTGCGTCAGCGCATGCATAGCGATCTTTTTCGCCGGCGGAGGCAAAGGCAAGATCAAGGGCAATCCCGTCTCCACCACCGTCGTAAATAAATCAACAACGTCCTCCATTGCCGAATCGGTATCTTCCATCACGGATTGCAGCGCGTCCGCACAGGCGTCACTGGATTCGGCTGTGGCCGAGTGGCCGTCGGCAAGAGAAATGAGCCACTCACCAACCTTGTCCATCGCCTCGCTAGTCAATCCTTCGGCGACGTCGACAAGAGAATCAGATGCCCGTCCACCACTGCTGCGCACCGCCATGAAATACGGGATCATGCGCCGTAAAGTGTCGGCACTTTCCCGCAAGGGATCCCACTCCACGCCCGACGCGCGCATGACATCAATCTTTAATTGGTTCCCAGACACCACCGGGTGATACAACACTCCGGAAAAAGCGGCTCCCAACATGAGAGCATGGCTTGCTGCCGAATACTCTGCCGCACAATCGATTTGCTGGGATAGGGTGCTCATCGCACCACCACCGCTTCCACCGAGGGCTCCAGGTTCGCAAACGCAGCAGTATTGGCATCATCGGCCCCGACAATCTGGGACAAAACACTGTCCGCCGATAGCCCCTGGGCAGCGGCAACCTCACACGCGCGACGGGACAACTCCCGGAGTTGGTCCAGCTCACCCGCGATGGCCAGCCCCTCCTGCACCCACGAAAAACCGGTATGCACGGGCATAAATGGCACTGGCGAGCCAACGATCACTGATTCGACATCCTGCCCCGCGCTCGCATACAACGACGAACGCGCGGACGCCTCTGGTGCAGAGACAACAAGCTCCCCCATTACATCCCCCCTGAAATTCGTAGCGATTATTTCATGGCTGATGCCATGATCCCCACCGCAAAATTATGCCAGACTGCTGCGACATCGCCCACCCCTCACATCATCCGCACATAGTGCTATAGATCACACGTTCGCAGCGTGTCCACTAGTTACACACTTGCGACGACGGCAGCCAACCGACCAGCGATTTTCCGCGCCGTGGCACCGTCGCCGGCTTCCACCATCACACGGAAGAGCTCCTCCGTGCCGGACGGACGCAAGAGCACGCGACCCGATTCGCCCAGCTCCTCTTCGGCCTCAGTGATCGCCTTCCGAACAGCCTCGTCATTGGTAATGGCCGCTTTGTCGGTGACCGGCACGTTGATCAACGTCTGCGGGAGAACCCTCATCACCGACGCCAACTCGGACAAGGTCTTTCCCGTTTGAGCCATCCGGGCCATCACGCTTAGACCAGTAAGCGTGCCGTCGCCCGTCGTCCCATGCTCGGGAATGACGATGTGCCCAGACTGCTCACCACCCAGGCTGTAATCACCAGCATTCAGGTCCGCGAGCACATAGCGGTCGCCGACCTTCGTCGTTCGGACCTCAATACCCTGCTCTTTCATCGCAAGCTTGAGGCCAAGGTTCGACATCACCGTTGCGACGAGGGTCGACTTCTTCAACTCGCCGCCCTCTTTCATCGCGATCGCGAGGATCGCCATGATCTGGTCACCGTCGACAACATTGCCCTCGGAATCAACGGCCAAGCAGCGGTCTGCATCGCCGTCGTGCGCGAGCCCCAGGTCAGCGTGATGTTCCAGCACAGCGCGTTGCAGAACATCGATATGCGTCGATCCGCAATTTTCATTGATGTTGAACGCGTTGGGTTTGTTAAAAATCGGGACGACATCGGCGCCGGCGGCCTGATACGCCATGGGCGCAGCCGTCGACGCAGCACCATTCGCGCAATCCACCACAACCCGAATGCCATCCAAGGGCGTCGGCACAGCCCCGGCGAGATGGAACAAATAGCGCTCCAAGGCGTCGGGGGATTCCTCGACAATACGACCAATTCCCGCACCCGTCGGGCCAGTCTCGGACAACTCCAACATGGTGGCTTCGATCTCCGCCTCGACCGCGTCGTCAAGTTTGAGGCCACCAGCCGCGAAGAACTTGATCCCGTTATCCGGCATGGGGTTGTGGCTTGCGGAAATAACAACGCCCATGTCAGCGCCATAATCGTCGGTCAGGAATGCCACAGCGGGGGTCGGAATGACGCCCACGCGGAGGACGTCGACACCCTGGCTTGCCATCCCCGCCGACAACGCGGCAGACAACATCTCCCCCGACACACGCGGGTCACGCCCCACAACAGCGACAGGCCGACGGCCACCCTTCCGGTTGGCGGTCAGCACCTTTGCCGCAGCGGACCCCAACTTCATTGCTAACGGCGCAGTTAACGTCTTATTTGCAAGACCACGAACACCATCAGTGCCGAAGTAACGTCGTCCCATCTGGTCTACCCTTTCCCACTGTCCAGCATTGGCGTTTCGATGTGTGCGCTTAACCAGCCTAGCTACCGCAATCCGGCAGCCCGAGTCGGAGCGCTTACGCCCGGGATGCTTTATAACTGAGCCAACAGTCTAATAGGACAGGTCCCATAACACCGCACTGTGCAGAAACAGCCTGGGGATAACTGCGTGTGCGTCCGCAAACTGTGGATAAGTGGCCTGTTGGTGGGCGATATGCCGCCCACCCATTTCGATTTGATGTCGATCCACTACCAATATGTAGCCGGTGACCCGATATCCGTGACTAGATATGTAGCTAGTTCCCCGTTATCGCGCACCACGATATACGCTATGTCATCGGCGCCGCTGTACTGTTGCGGATCCGCCTTGCTCCTGTTGTTCACTTATCGACGTACCGGGAAGTTGTATGCCACGCCCCGTAGGAAAATCCACCTATCTCCCTGGATTAGACGGCCTCCGCGCCATCGCTGTCATCGCTGTTCTGCTCTACCACCTGTCGGTTCCTTATTCCGACGGAGGGCTACTCGGTGTCGGCGTCTTTTTCACCCTGTCGGGGTATTTGATCACGTCGATCCTGGTCAGGCAATGGGACCGTGATGGTCGTATCAAGTTTGGCCAATTTTGGCTTCGACGCTTCCGCCGGCTGTTACCAGCGGTTATTACCGTATTGATTACGGTGATGATGCTCACCGCGTTCCTCGACCACGGGAATTTAGCGAAGCGTGGTTGGGAAGCTCTCTCTGCGCTGTTCTATTACAACAACTGGTACGAAATCGTCGCAGGTGATTCGTACTTCGACATGTTTGGTGGGCCTCAACCGCTTAGCCACATGTGGTCGCTGGCGGTGGAAGAGCAGTTCTATCTTGTGTGGCCTTTTGTGTTCACCGCAATTACTTTCCTGTGGCAGCGTCGTAAGCATTCGCACGGTTTCGCCGCGGTCACGTGCTTGGTTTTGGCTGCCATATCGGGCGCGTGGATGGCATACCTGGTTGAGCCCGGCGTCGATCACACTCGCGTTTACGAAGGAACGGATACTCGCGCATTAGGGCTGCTCATCGGTGCGTCTCTGGCTTTCGTGTGGAAGCCCGGCGTCGCCGCCTCCAATGCTTCGGGATCCGACAGTGGCGCACAAGCTTCACGGTCCTGGCGTGCCAACGCTGTCGCCCGCCATCTTCTTGACCTCGTCGGGCTGGCTGGTTTGGCCGTCGTTATTTTCATGATGGTTCGTACCGACGATAACGCCATGTGGCTCTACCAGGGAGGATTCGCCGTTCTCGCCCTGGCCACCGCTGCGGCTCTGCTGCCCCTTGCCGACGAGCACTCGTGGATGACCCGCATCGTTGGTCTTCCGCCTCTGCGCTGGTTGGGCGAACGCTCCTACGGCATTTACCTCTGGCACATGCCTGTTATTGCGTTCGCGCCCGATGGGTTCGTCGAGAATCACTTGATTATTGCTGGTCCTGTGCTGTCCGCGATATCTGTCATTCTGGCTGCTCTGTCCTGGACCTTGATCGAGGATCCGATCCGCCGGCATGGAGTTGTTGCGCTGGCCCGTAAGTGGTGGTCAGGCCACGCGTCGGAAAACGCCTCCGCAACCGCAGCGAGCCCAGCAGTCTCTCGCCGACGGGGGACGCCGCCGGTCCTCACCGGGGTTGCCTCTGTCATCCTTCTCGCGATTCTCGCCGCAGGGTTGCCTAAAGCTCTTGCCGACGGGTCGAATGGCTCGTCGTCCAACGATCCGATGGCCGCGATCGGCGGCAGCGGAACCGATGGGGCGGTCAAAGTCGGTGGAGCTAACGGTAACGAGCAGGGGAATGGTGCCGACAACCCCGACGCAGCGTCGGCCAGCGATAAAAACGGTAAAGACACTGCTCAAGGGCGAAATGGGACCGCCGGAATTGACTGCTCAACGGTGATCCATATTGGCGATTCCACGTCTATTGCGCTTAATTCGCCCGACTACCTGCCGGATCCGGCGGACCGTGTGGGCGCGCAATACAAGCGCGTGGGCGCGAAGGACGTATACCTGGACATCAAGGGCGCGCGGGCCGTTATTGAGCGGTACAAAGATGATCCCAACGCCACGGAGGTCGTCACCAACATGGAGAGCCACCACTACAAAGACGCGTGCTGGGTGATGGCAATTGGAACGAACGACGCCGCTAATGTCACCGCCGGCAATCAGACGTCGGCAGAGGACCGTATCCGCACGATTATGGATATTGTCAAGGACGAGAAGCACGTGCTGTGGCCGACGGTGAAGACCGTGAATGCTGCCCAGTCCGCCTACGCTAACTCGGGTATGCAGCATTACGACGAGGCGCTGCGGAAGATGTGCAGGGAGTACCCCAACCTGCGTCTTTACGATTGGGCCGGTGAGGTTCAAGATGACTGGTTCATTGACGACGGGATCCATCCGAATACTGTGGGCGCCAAGGAAAAGGGTCGACGTTTTGCCGACGCGCTGACACAGGCGTTCCCGAAGGGGAAGAAGCCCGCCAGCCAGTGCACGGTCGGTAGCGGCGACTAAGCGGTGTGAAGGCGCTGGCTTCACACTGTCGCCGGCGCTGTTCCCTAGAAGCCAAGCGGCCTATTCACTCCGTTAGGCGCATACACCGTTGGGTTCATACGTCGTCGTCGATATAGATATAGGAAAACCCCTTGCTCTGCCGAATTGTGTGGCAGGACAAGGGGTTTGCGCGTACAACGCAGCCCGGAACAAACCGGGTAAAAGCGATATTTAACGCTTCGAGTACTGCGGGGCGCGACGAGCTTTGTGCAGACCAGCCTTCTTGCGCTCAACCTCGCGAGCATCGCGGGTGAGGAATCCGGCCTTCTTGAGGGCGCTGCGGTCAGCCGGGTTGTAGGCGTTCAGCGCACGGGCGATCGCCAGGCGGAAAGCGCCGGCCTGACCTGAGGGGCCACCGCCCTTGAGGTTCGCCTTGATGTCGAACTGGCCCTCACGCTCAATGAGGGTGAGAGGAGCCTTGATGAGCTGCTGGTGCAGCTTGTTCGGGAAGTAATCTTCCAGGGCGCGGCCGTTACAGGTGAACTCGCCGGAGCCAGCGGTCATCACGACGCGAACAACGGCGCGCTTACGACGACCCACGGTCTGGATCGGGAAGTCACGCTGCTCGGGTTCAGCAACAGCTTCTTCTTCGACCTCAGTGGCGACGGAATCGCCGATGGTGGAAACGAACTCTTCGCTCGCTGCCTGAGCGGCGATGAAGTCGGCCTCGTTAGCCTCGTCCTGAATCTGGTTTTCGGTGTTCTCGCTCACTACTGTGCCACCTGCTTGATCTCGTAGTTCTCGGGCTTCTGGGCAGCGTGACGGTGCTCGCTACCTGCGTACACGTGAAGCTTCTTGATAGATGCGCGGGAAAGCTTGTTGTGCGGCATCATACCGGCGATAGCTTCTTCGATGACGCGTTCCGGGTGCACCTCGAGCGAACGACCCAGGGTCATGGTGGTCAGACCACCCGGGTATCCGGAGTGACGGTAACGGAACTCACGCTCGCGCTTGTTTGCGGAAACGCGAACCTTGTCGGCGTTGATAATGATGACGTGGTCACCACAGTCAACATTGGGTGCAAAAATCGGCTTACGCTTGCCGCGCAGCAGGTCAGCAGCCTCAACGGCGAGGCGGCCGAGCACCACGTCGGCGGCGTCGATGACGTACCACTTACGGGTAATGTCACCGCTCTTCGGGTGGAAAGTAGACAACATGACTCCTTGAAAGTCTGTCTGGAACTGCCAGCCACAAAATTGAACAGGCTAACTACCGTCAGTCTGCTGCCGCGGCGGCCGGTGGAGACCCGCGGCTCGTGTCACATTGCCAATGTGGTGTTGTATCAGCATCAAAGGCGCGGAACTCGTAGTTCCTATCACTGAATCAACGCTGCATCGACAACTCGACACACAGATAGTTGAGAGTACCGGAATAGGTGTGAGCAGTTCAAGTGAGCGGGCGTTATCCGTGGCCGGGCGTTATGTGGGTTGGCCGATGCTCGTTATGTGAGGAGTCCGCTCTCCCTTCGCGCGGTGTCCGCTCTCCCCTTTCTCTTCCCTAACGCAGAGCGCTCTGCAGAACTGTGGCGAACCGCTCCATCCCCGTCTTCATCAGCGGAATGCTATTTCCCGCGAAGGAAAACCGTATGGAGAGCTGGCCTTCCAGCTTCGTGTCCGCGTCGATCGTCGTGCTGTCTTTTCTTTCGACGTTCCGGTAGACGGAAGTCGGTTGAGAGTCGTGTGGGAAGAATTCCGTGCCCGGGACGAATGCGATCTCGCGTTCTATTGCGTCATCGATGAGTGACAACGTATTCACCTGTGGCCGTAATTCCTCCGGGAAATCTATCCACACAAACATGCCGCCATCGGGGTCGGTGATGTGCGTTCCGTCAGGAACAATGTCGAGTAATTGTGTGCGCAGGGCATTACATCGGGCTTGGTAGGTTGCCCGCATCGTTTTCAGGGCGCGGTCACGGGAGGAGACGCCATCCGGTTCTACTCTGTCGAGCCACAGTGCGGCAGCGCGCTGGTCAATCACGGACCCGTGCAGCGTCGAAACTTGTTTGGCAACCACCATTGGTTGGAGTAGCCAATCTGGTATCAAGGCGGCTCCGATGCGGAACGCTGGCGAGAGGAATTTCGACAAGCTGGCCAAGTAGACCGCGCCGGATTCGGACTCGTAGGTGTGACAGAGCGGTTCGCACGCATGCCCGTCGAAGGCTAAGGGAGAATACGCGTCGTCTTCGACCAATAAACTGCGGTGACCTGCGAGAACACGCCGCGCTTCTTCTTTCCGGCGCTCACTCATTGAGCGGCCGGTGGGATTTTGGAAGACCGGGATGAGGTAGGTGATGACGGGGTCGTATTCCCGTAGCGCACGCTCGAGTTCGGAGGGGATGATGCCGTTATCGTCGCAGGGTACGGGGACGACACGCGCTCCGGCCATAGTGAATGCTTGAATCGCCGCAGGATAGGTGGGCGCTTCAACCAGGACGGTGTCCCCTGGGTTGATGATGACTCGGGCGAGTAAAAACAGTATTTCTTGGCTGCCGGTGGCGATGAGGATGTTGTCCGCGCGGGCGGGCAGGTGCCGACGTTGCATTTCCCGCGCCATTGCTTGCCGGAGTTCGGGTTCGCCTTCTGTGACAGAGTATTGGAAGACGTCGGGCCCGCTGTCGTCTAGCACTGTCCGGACGCATTCCGAAATGCCCGATGTGTCCAGGAGTGTGGGGTCCGGGGCTCCGCCGGCGAAGCTGATGAAGTCGTCGTGGCTGATGTATCCCAGGAGGTCTCGGGTCATGGAGCGGGCGACGTGGGAGAATTCGCGGTTGAGCGGTAGCAATGGGCTCCTCTGGGTCGGTCGGTCTGTCGTCAGAAGTGTCAGGAGGACACGGGCGGGTTTATTTGGGCTTCGGGGATGTCGGATCCTTTGTTGGCCCACGCGTCCATGATCGTTTTCATGGTGCCATTATCAATGAGCTCTTGTGTGGCGGCTCGAATGGCTTCTGCCAGGGGTCGATTGTTTTGCGCAACAATCGCTGCCTTCGGTGCCCGGTTCACAATGGTGCCGACGGTGTCGAGGCGCCCTTGGGATTGGTTGACGGCGTAGGAGACTATCGGCGAGTCTGCCACCATGACGTCGGCTTTTCTTCCTACGACTGCCGTGGACGCGTCTGTTTGGTTTTTGTAGCTTTGGATGGTCAGCTTTTCGCCGCTTCCGCAGTGGGACGCTTCTTCGGTGACGACTTCTTCGTGCAAGGACCCTGTTTGCACAGCTACGGAGTGCCCGCATAGGTGCTCCGGGTCTACGTTTTTGGGGTTTCCTTTGGCAACGCCGAATGCTCGCCCGGAGTCATACAAGCTGACCATGTTGACTTGTTTCATTCGCTCTTTATTGATGGTGAATGCGGAGATTCCGGCATCGAATTTCGTGCCGACGGACGGAATGATGCTGTCGAATGTTGAGTTGCGAATGTCTGCTTGGAGACCCATCACGCGCGCGAGTGCCCGCGTGAGGTCTATTTCGAATCCTTCGAGGGTTTTGCCATCGGAGCCGACGAATTCGGCGGGCGCGTAGTCGGCCGAGGTCCCGACGATGAGCGTTCCGCGGGACTTGACCGCCTCTGGCACTGTCTTTGCGATGTCATCGTTGGTGCTGAGGGCATCGATTGTGGACGCTATTGCGTTATTTCCGGTTGGGCTTTCTTCGGATTTATATGTGCAGCCGGATAGCACTCCCACGACAGCAAACACCAGTACTGCAGCTATGGTGGCGCGGTGGCTGGCGTAGCGGCTCGTAGTCGTGCGCTGGCTGGCGTGGTGACTATCGCGCTGGGGTTTATGCGTCATCATCTGGCTTGGGGTTGAGTTGAGATTCGGAAATGAAGGAATCTTCGGTTCCCCATTTGGCCAGGATTTTCTTCATCGTCCCGTCGTCGATGAGCTTTTGGATGGCGGCATGGATGGCGTCGGCAAGTTGGGTGTCATTCTTGGCGACGATGGCGGCTTTAGGAGTGGAGTCGACGACCTTCCCGATCGGCTGGACGCGCCCTTTGGATTGCTTCTCTGCATAATCGACGACGGGCGAGTCGGAGAACCAGAGGTCAGCTTTCCCTCCGGCGACGGCGGTGGCAACATCTGCGGAGTTTTTGTACGACTGGATCGTTACTCCCTTTTTGCCGTTGTGCTTGCACTGGTCGTTCTTGTCGTTGGCCATTTCTTCATAGACGGACCCGGTGAGGACGGCGACGGAGTCACCACAAATGTCGCTGGGGTCGATGTCCCGAGGGTTGTCTTTGAGGACGGAGTACTTCGTCCCGGATGTGTACAGGGTGACCATGTTGGTGTGCTCGAGGCGTTCGGGTTTCACATCGAACGATGAGAATCCCGCGTCGTATTTGGTGCCGACGGATGCCACGAGGCTGTCGAAGCTTGCGTTGGTGAATTGCGTGGTGAGCCCGAAGAGGTCTCCGACGGCTTTGGCCATGTCGATTTCGGCGCCTTCGATGGTTTTCCCATCGTTTCCGATGAATTCGAGTGGGGCGAAGTCCGCCGACGTTCCCACGGTGAAAGTACCCTTTTGCTTCAGTGCTGCGGGCACGGAGTTGGCGATGGCGTCGTCCTTAGGAACTGAGATCGTTTCGGTCGGGTCGTCGGATGTTCCTGCTCCTTCGGAGTTGTAGGTACATCCGGCAACACTGACGCCGACGAGGGTTGCACACGTTCCCAGTGTGGCGACAGTGCGGGCCAGTGTGTAGGGCAGTTGAGTGCCCGCGGCTGATTGTCCCGGTGCCGTTGACCGACGGTGGGTCGCTGTGCGCGGGAAGCTGGACCGCACTGAACGCAGAAAATTCATTCCTTGAATTTTATGTACCGTTTTCGTGCAGTTCAACTGTGCGGATGAATAATCACTGCATGAATTGGTGAATTTCTCCATTGTCGGCTTCCACCCTGCCCTCGTCAACCCACCTGTGTGTCCTTGAGATTTAGGCTAACGGTTTTACGCTAACTCCAGGATGCTGCAGCCGAGCGGTTGATATCGCTCATGGAATCATTGCTGCCTGCCACCGCCCTTGCGATGGTGGCGAGGACTTGGTTGAGGTCGGCTGCAGCGGTGTCCCATTGTTGCTGGGCTGACTGATATGCGGAGGCAGATTCACCGGTCCAGGTGCTGACCATGGGAGCTAGTTGGCTTTTGAGCTCATCGAGTAAGCCGTTGATACGTACAGATGTTTGGGTGATGTCTCCGCTGGCTGCTGCGATGTCGCCGAAGCTGTAGTGGATCATATCGGTGCTCATAGTGCTGTTCTCTTCCTTATGTCTTTCGTGATTGGTCAGAGTGATGGCCCGAAGGTTTATAGTGACAAGCCGCCTAGCTGGGTGAATGATGCGGCGTTCTGCTCTTCGGTGGTGGCAAATGCCGAGGCGTTCGCGCGAATGTTGTCCGATATGGAGCTCAGCGCTTCACGGAGACGGAGCGCGGCGTCGTTCCATTGAGCCATGAGTTCGCCGAAGGCGACGCTGGCGTTTCCTTTCCATGCTCCCGCGACGCCGTCGACAGTGCCTTGTAGCCGTTGAAGTTCTGCTTGGACTTGGTCATTGACGGCATCCACTTTCCCAGCCGTCGTGGTCATCAGTTCGTGTTCGGTAGCAAAAAGCCCGCTCATTGGTTCCCCCGTCTTAGTGAAATGTGTTGATATCGAATCCCGCCCCCACGGCCTCGTTACAATCCCGAGGTTTTCCGTGGTGTTGTGGCGGTGTATGAGTACAGACTCATCAGTCGTCGATCGGTTCCCACTTATTTAATATCTTTCTGGCGGGTGCCTTTTCGCACCCACGATTAACTGTCTTGACTCCATATGCTGGAAAAATACGCCTACTGGCATGGATTTCCGCATCAAGAGGGCATGACTTCTGCACTGCGCGCGGCGGTCGAGCATGCCGCTGTGCGTTTCGCGGTGAGCTCCCCTTTCCATTGGCATCCGACGCTGACTTGTTTTCCTTCTTGCAAAAATGTCGTCCACTGAACCACCGATCCACCTTCTGGGCGTTCTTCGTAGCTCACGGCACCTTGCCGCCACGCGGATTCGGGCGCGTAGTTGGAAAACTCAGTGCGGGTTTGGACCATTGATTCCACGTGTTCACGGAGGTGTGCGTCGGTCACGTCGGGTTGGACGGGATGCCCTGAGACCAGAATCCGTATGTCTCCATCCGCAGGGTCTTCCAAAATAAGACGCTCTGGCGTCGACGAGTGAGACCGTATCCATCCAGAGGTCAAGGCTGCCCGCACAATTCCGTTATCGACGATTCCTCCAGGCTGATCATGGTGGTCACTACTTGCTGGCGTGGCGGATAGTGCTGTTTGTCCCCCGGTTGCTTCATTCCCCTCTGCCTGTTCATCGCCATCAATGTGTTGAGAGTTGGCTTCTGCTTGATTCGTTTGCTCATGATTTCCGCCGCTGCGCAACGTGACGGCGAGGGCTGTCCCGATGAGGACAAGGGTGCACATGGTGACAGCGAGCGCATTGCGGTGGCGGAGTAAAAACCCTCCCCGGCGATAATCCCGGCGCGGCGGACGAAGGTCGGTTGTCTTTCGTTTCGTGGGGTTTGGTGAACCATCCTTGTCCGTTGGCACCCTGTTGTGTGGATTATTTTGGGTTCGCCCTCCCCGAGGCAACGCGGTGTCATCCCCACCCCGGTGCGTTTCGTTCCCGGCGCGGTGCACCTCAGTGCTCATAGGGCGAACATCGTGCTGTGAATCGCGCGAGAGAACTCCGGCCATACGCGCTGAAATCTCTATCTCTTCGATGCCGACTCGCATCGCCGGAATGGACGCCTCGTTCAGCTTCTCCAGGGCATATTCAACAAGTTCGGCACCCCGACCAGGCTTATTTGCAGCCTTGTCTGTAGCAACGACAAGGACTTCGACGCCCTCGGGTCCGATCAGGTCTCGTTCGCGGGAACTCGGGACTCGGCCGGTCTCCACGGCAGATTCAATTTCTGCACTCACGACGGCGATCAAGGGGTCCATAAAGGACTTTCCGTCGCCGATGGGGACAAGATCTGTCATTGCTTCGTCGGCAGGAAGAGTCAGCGCTGTCAGACCCGCGTATTGCCCTGCGATGTGGAGGACGAACGAAATAGGCCGAAGAGCAGGCTCAATGCTACAGAGCGCGTCGGACATCGGGAGAATGGTTGGAGCGTTCTCTGTTAACGCCGAGCGTGCGAAGGAAGGATCAGTATCCGGGTGCCGATACCGCTGTGCATCATCGTCGAGGTAGTTATCAGCCCACCGCTTCCGACGAAGTAGCCCCCACCATGACGGACACAAAACAATACGTTGTTCGGTTCGGCTGTTACGCCCGATGGAGACAACGTCCGGGACGCTCTGGCCCCGGCTGGACTCGTTGTGTCTCTCTATACGAGCCTGATGATTATCTGGAAGCATCGTCGGCGTAAAGCTTGGTGACGCGTAGTTCCTTGTCGTCGTACTCACAGTCACGTAGTTCCCCTTGTGTCCCAACCCCGTTAAATTGTTCGGTGCTATTTCTGTTCGGTGTTATTACTGTCGGCCGCGGTGGTTTCGGCTGCATCGGCGTCATCCGTAACAGCCACGTTTGTGTCATCCGCATCAGAGCCGGCAGGACTACATTTCTTGTCTTCGTCCTCGGCACTGTCCTCGGGTGAAAGCTGCGCACGTGCGAAATGAATTTCGCTGGTCGTCCCGTTGACAACGATGTGCGCGCGGCCTGGAAGAGCTGGCCGCAATGGCACCCCGAATAATGGGCCATCGTCTTTATCCGCGGACAGCAGCGCGACTACCCCGTTGATGGCACGCATTCCTGCGAGCAGAGGATCGTGAGCTGCGCGCATCATTCCTGATGCCCGTCGCGCCACAACAATATGCACCCCGATGTCACGAGCATGTGGAAGCACACTGACAAACCCGCTCATGACGGACGGCGAAATCGTGAGAAGGTCGTAATCGTCGATAAGAAGAAAAATCTCGGGCCCGGACCACCACGATCTGTCCTTCAGTTCCTGCGGTGTGATCGAATCACCAGGTAAGCGCATGTTCATGGTGGTGGTCAACTGAGCAATCAAAGTGTCTGCGGCGGAGGGTGTCGAGGCGTATCCGGCGTCATAATCGCTTGGAACTTCCGCCAGCAGCGTTCGGCGCGGATCGATGACGACGATGGCGGCGGTTGGCACATCATCCGTGCTCGTCGCATCAGCTGCGGAATCATCGGCTTTTGCACCCTGATCCGCCACAGGTTTCTTCCCGAAATCCTTGGGTTTATACGCACTTGTTATTCCGTGAATAAGTGAGCGAAGCGTCGTTGTTCGGCCGCTCTCCCCTTTTCCGACGATGAGCATCGCTGGGTTTGCCACCGTCGACCATAACCACGTTGATAGACGCACGCTCTCGCGGCCCATCGCGATCGCTGGAGGAAGAAGGGGATCGAGTTCCTCACGTGTGAGGACGTCGGGAAGAACCCGTAGCGCGGGAACACGAGTATCTCCTCGTTGCGCTGCTATGCGCGTCACCTCGGCAATGTCTTGGTTCGTTGAGTGAACGACCAAGGCATGAAGGCTGGTCCCCTTCCATTTCGCGATTGCTCGACCTGGGCGGCTGGGTATCCGTTCAGACAGTTTCCTATCAATCAGCGACTCCAGGGGGTCCCCCAGCGATAATTCAATTTTCGTTCCGAGTAAGTCACGGATCTGGGGCCGCAGTGCGGACCATCTATTGGCCGTAATAATGACATGAATTCCTACCGAGAGGCCGTCTGCAATGAGGATCCCGAGAGCATCGGCCACGTCGGGGAAATCTGTCGTTATGACGTGCCATCCGTCGATAACCACGAAAATGTCGCTAAGCCCGTGGTCGCGGGCAGCATCGACGCTGACCCACCCCTGCCGGATCCATTCCTCCCGACGGTCCTCGGCTAACACAGCGACTTCATTGACCAGCCGAAGGATGCGGTCATGTTCATGACGGTGAACCACGGCGACCGTGTGTGGCAATCGTTCCAGAGTTCTTAGACCGGATCCACCCATGTCCAGTACATAAAACTGTGCCTGGTCACTGGTACGGGATAACGCCAACGTCGTGACCACACTTCGTGCCGCGGTTGTTGTTCCTGACTGCGGGCCACCAATAATGCCGATATGTCCGGCTGATCCCCGCAGGTCAATAGTCCATGGGATCTGACGTTGAGTACGTGGTGCGTCGATCAGACCGATCGTTATCTGAAGACCTTCGTTGGAACAGGTGTGGTCGCGTGTGAGACGACGAGTCCGAGTATTCAATTCGGACATGGTTAAGACGTCAGGTAAGGGCGGCAGCCATATCGTTCGGGCAGGTACAAAGCGCGCCACCTCCGATGCGCAGGGTCCGTCGATGCTCAAACGGTCAATGGCAATGCGCAGAATAGTTGATGGTTGTGGCGACGCTGCCAACCTGGCGGAGGAACCAGCAGCTTCCGATGCAACGGAACCATTCCAGCGTCGGGAGACATAGGTGGCACGAAATGCGGTGATGGAATCCCCACCCACTCGAGCGAGGCCATAACCGGGTTCCTTGGGAAGAGTGTGGGCGTCGTTGACGCCAAGAACAATCCTCGACTCCCCTGCAGAAAATGTGCGAAGCCCGATGCGGTAACTCAGATGGGCATCGAGACCCCGCAATCGTCCTTCTTCCAGGCGCTGCGTCGCTAAAAGAAGGTGGACCCCCAGAGAGCGTCCCAATCGTCCAATCGCCACAAAAGTGTCGATGAAACCAGGATGCGCACTCAATAATTCCGAAAACTCATCGATAATGATGACGAGTGCCGGAAGAGGCGGATAATCACTATCATCGGCAGTTCCGCGACCAGCACATTGACGCCGCATATCGGCGTATTCCACCGAGGACGACACCCCGTGCGCGCGAAGGAATTCTTGACGCCGGGTCAGCTCCCCCTGGAGGGCATCCTCCATACGATCAACAAGCGCGGATTCGTCGTCCAAGTTCGTGATCACAGCTGCAACATGGGGCAACCGTTCCATACCGATGAACGTTGCGCCACCTTTGAAATCAACGAGAACGACGTTGAGCTGTTCAGGTGAATGCGACGCCACAAGCGAAAGCACCAAGGTTCGTAACAATTCGCTCTTAAATGAATGTGGGTTGTGGGTACTATATAGCATTTCCATACACAGCAGCACGGCAGCACAGCAGCACGGTACAGCAGCAGGTGGGGGTTAGGGGGCCTACTTTTAACCCTGCGCTAGAAAATAGGAAAATTTAAAAGGTTTTGTGTACCTAAGCTTCCATTTTTTCATGTTTTGCATAGAGGGCCGAAATCCAAGCCCCATAAGCCCCATAACCCCCACCAAAAAGCACGCAGTAAGACTGATAGCACCGGAGCAATCTCGGACGGTACCTAGGCCGCGCCAACCCCTACATGTCCCGTACCTAACGGCGGCGACCTGTGCCGAAAAAGTGCTCTTTTTTCTTGACGGCTGGCGGGTTGCTCCCTATACTTGTCATCAGTGTCGATTTTCCGTTATGCGAGGGAGTCGGCAGGGATAACCCCGAGAACAATGCTTAAAATGGGTAGCCCCGACGGCACGAGCATGCCGTTTCTCCGACGATAAAAGATACATCCGCGTAAGTCCTGGAACGGCAAGCCAGGCTGGGGACAGAGGTTGGGTAGGGAGTTAGCGCTCCCGTAAAGCGAAGCTGCGCACGGTGCTCTCAGACCGCCCAGATATAAGCCGGGAACGCACCCCTCTCCGGATAGCGATTAATGCTGTCTGGAGTACGCTTTGTCTTCCTCTGTTACCGCTCCTGCGGTCAACCCCCGTCTTTCGTTTTATACCCTCGCTGACCTCACCGACATGGGTCTCGGCAGCGCTGACGTTCTGCGCGACAGGATTAAGCGTGGCGAGCTGGGAGCACATCTTATCGGCGGCACGTACCGAGTAAGCCGCGCCGATCTCGATGCTTACTTAGCGGCATGTCACCGCCCGGCGACTGTCGAGGATTTCGTCGATGCCATTGTAGCTGTTGCGCCTGCTTTAAGTGAGGAGCAACGTTGCCGCCTTACAACTGTTCTGTCTGGGGGTGCAGCGGCGTGACACATAAGAAAAGCGCCCCGGAGAGCGCCTCTCATAATCTGAACAACTCTGATTCTACTGCCTCGACTGTCATAAGTCCAGACATTGACCTTAATTCAGACCATCTAGCTGAGCTTCATGCCTCTGCTATTAGCGATGAAACAATCGCTGCAACTGGTGTCTATACTGCCTCCACCCGTGACGAGCTGCCTGAGCCGTTGCGCTGGATTGCAGATAGAAACGACACCCTTCCGGCTTTGGTCTATCCAATGGTTGAGGCCGGGCGCGGTGTGACGTGGCAAGTAAAGCCACAACCTGGTTCTTTGGTGGACGAGGAGGGGCGACCCCGTAAATACATCTGCCCGAAGAAAGAAGGGTCGAATATCTCGCCGTCGTTTATCGAGCGGCGACCGATTACGAGTGCCACACGTCGCGTGCTGGTGGTCGAGGGTACGAAGCAGGCTCTTGCTGCGATGACCTGGACTGATGACACGACTGCTGTGTACTGCATCCCTGGTATTCAGACATGGATGGGTGGCGAGGACGGGCCTAACCCTGCTTTTGCCCGTCTTAAAGGGCAGTCTGTCTACATCATCCCTGATGCTGATGCTGGCTCTAACCGTGCTGTCTACGACGGTGCGCAAGGCCTTGGTGAACACTGTAAGGCGTGGGGTGCATCCCCTGTCCGTTTCGTGCGTATGCCAGGCCACGGGTCGCAAGGGTTAGATGATGTCCTTGCCACTGTGGACGATGGCGAGCGCTCGGAGATGCTTGAGCTGTGGATTCGCCAGGCGCAGGCTAAGCCTGCCAGCAAGATGCCGAAGCGTGCTAGCAAGAAGCAGCGCAGCAACACTGACGAGACTCGCAACGACTCGCGTCCGAAGCTTCATACCGACTTGCCGCCTGAAACGCTATGGGATCGAGCTTGGGAGGCAATTGAGAGTAAACATGCAGGTGTGACACTGTTTCGCCAGGATTCTCGTCCTGTAATGATTTCTCGGCGTGATGGCCAGGCTGTCCTGGTGCCGGTAGACCGTGCAACGGGGCGGCGTCTGGCTGCTGCTGCTTTCGATTTGGTGCGTGAAACTGACGATTCCACCACTGTCGTGGCACCGATGGACAAAGATATCGACGTGATTTTCACTCCTTTCTATACCGATAGTCTGCCGCCGCTGCACAGCGTGACGCGGTCGCCGCTGGTTACAGAGACTGGCGAAATTATCACGCGCTCGGGTTACCACAAGGGCACGGGTGTCTATGTAGACCTCGACGATTCCCTTACCGGTATCTCTGTGCCAGATAAACCAAGTGATCAGGACGTGGAGAATGCAAAGGTGCTGCTTGAGGATGTTCTCTACGATTTTCCGTGGGTAACTCCTGCTGATCGCACCCGTGCTCTCGGTGCTCTGCTAACTCCCTTGGCGCGCCCGATGCTTACTACAGCACCCATGCACGTGATTTCTGCCGTGCGCCGATCCTCTGGAAAAGGTCTGCTCACAGATGTTTTCCATCTGATCGCAACAGGCGAGACTGCTGCGGTGCAGGACTTGCCTGGTACTGAGACAGAGATGCGGAAGGTAATTGCGTCGAAGCTTTTTGCTGGTGCTGCAACACTTTTCCTCGACGAATGTAGCGTCGGTGTGGATAGTAAAGCTCTATCTGCCCTGCTGACAGCCGAGTCTTATACCGACCGCATCCTTGGTGAGTCGCGCATGATTTCGGTACAAAACAACCTGTGCGTGTACGCAGCCGGAAATAATATCGCTGTTGACGGCGACCTGGCCCGCCGTGTCGTTCCTATTCTTCTCGACCCGAAGTGCTCCAGGCCTGAATCTCGCAGCGGTTTCCGGCATCCTCACCTGCGCCGATATGTGCGTGCTCACCGGCGTGAACTGCTGGCAGCGGCACTGACACTAATCCGTGCATGGGCTGTGGCTGGCAGGCCATCGCCTAATGTGGCCGGCCCGTTCGGCTCTTTCGAGGGCTGGTATCACGTGGTCGGTGGCACCTTGGAGCACGTCGGGTATGCCGATCTCACGACAGACTTGGAGGAGATCCGAGCACGGTATAACGCTTCTGAGCAGGAAAACGCTGAGCACCTAGCGTGGCTCTATGAAGCAATGGAGGGCGACGATTTTCGCGCCTTCGACGCAGAATGCAAGATCGCTGACTCCCGCGACTATGTCCCTCTGCCTGAGGGTCTGGTTTCTTTGGACGAGGTCTCAGCACGCCGCCTCGGGCGTGTCTACTCCCGTCTGCAAGGCGCGTGGATTGGTGGATACTGTCTTGAAAGCGCTGGTGTAAAGCACCACACGAAGCTTTTTCATGTGGTGTGCGAGGATGACTGGGGTGGTGGCCCCGGCCCTGGTGCTGGTCCCGATAACAGTGTGCCGCCAGAGCCTTCTACGCCTGCAACACCTGAGCCTTCGGATACAGATAGTGTTGACACGCTGGTATTCGACTTGGAGACCGGCAGTGCCGATGACCTGCACGTGACGGATGACCCTGGCTTTGTCCGGCTGGCTACTTACTCCATCAATGGTGCAGAACCTGTAGCTACAACCGATATTGCAGGTGAGCTGCTACCTCTAATCGAGCGTGCAGGCGTGGTCGTAGGCCACAACATCGTCCAATACGACCTGGCTGCGCTACAGCGTCTTTATGGTCTCGATGTTGAGGCTCTGGTGAAGTCTAACCGTGTGCATGACACTCTCGTCATGGCGCGGCTGGCTGCAGGTGGTGCTAAGAACTTAAAGTACGACCTCAATGCTGTCGCGTCGCGTTACAGCGTTGGTGGAAAGTTGCTCAAAGATGGGAAAACAGTACTTGACGCGCAGGCGGAGCAGTTTGGTGGCTTCGACAAGATACCCACCGATCACCCTGACTATGTCAAGTACGCGCTCCAGGACGTGCGGGCGAACACTGCCGTATACAGCAAGCTTCTGCCTGAGACCATCGACGCAGTGGGCGAGGAATATCTCCAGCGTGAGCACGAAAAGACGTACGCTCTATCCGTCGTGGAAGCGAAAGGTATCCGTGTAGACACCGGTAAGGTCGAGGCTTTTTTCGCGGAGGAAGAACAGACGAAAAGCAATATCCGACAGTGGCTAGTAGACACTGTCGGTATGCCCGACGAAGGTACGTCGCCATGGGCTTCGGTAGATGGCAAGCAGGCTATTGCAGACTACTTTGGCCGATTCGGTGCCGAAGTGCCGCGTACAAAGAAAGGTGGAATCTCGATTAGCGGTAAGGCGATGCAGGAGCTTGCTAAGCAACATGCAGGCACCCCCGAGGTAGTCGAGCTGGCGACCAGGATGCAAACACTGCTGCAAGCCTCGACGCCTGCTGCGACGATTAAAAAGTATCTGCACGGTGACCGTGTGTACCCGTCTATTAAGTCCAGTCAGAACACTGGACGCTTGAGCACCAAAGATCCAGGTATGACGGTTTTCGGTTCTCGTGATAAAAGGCTTATCCGTCAACGCGAGATGATCCTCTCGGATAGTGCTGACGAGGTTCTTATCAGCGTGGATTTGAGCCAGATTGATGCTAGGTGCATGGCTGCTGGCAGCGGTGACGAGCGCTACTCAGAGCTATTCGCGCTTGGTCGTGACGCACATACAGAGATGGCTGTCCGTGTATTTGGCGATAAGTCCCGCAGGTCTGAGGCTAAAGCTCTCGGCCATGCGGCAAACTACGGCATGGGGCCAAAGTCGTTTGCCGACCATGCTGGCATCTCTGTTGTTGAGGCTCGGTCTCAGCTTGATCGCCTGCATCGTGAGTTCCCGGAGCTGGAGTCCTTCAAAGAGTCTCTGCGTAAAAGCGCCGAGACTCGTGGCTGGGTTTCCACCGGCTTCGGTCGCCGTGTAGCTGTCGCACGAGATAGGGCTTATACCCAAGCACCGGCTGCATACGGTCAAGGCACGGCCCGAGACGTATTCCTGGAGGGCGTTCTCAATCTCCCGAGGGAAGTCCTGGAGATGGTACGCATTTTCGTCCATGACGAGATTATTCTCTCGGTGCCACGCGAGCGTGCTGAGGGGATTAAGGAGTGTGTGGTAGCCGCCTTTAAGGCTGTCGAGCTGCCTTCCTCTGGTGGGGTCTCTGTCCCTGTGCTCTCGGATTCAGCTGGCCCTGGCGACAACTGGTCTGAGTGTAAGTAGGCGGTTTGCATGCAGCTCTCTCGCAGCCCTCCCCTAGGCACTTTTATCGTCACAGAGACGTTAACAACGCAGGAAACACAGTACCCCGGGGAAGCCTTGAACCATCGGGCGCTTAACCCAAGTGCCCGATGGCACCGAAATACCGCAACCTAAAGAAAGGAGTTGGCCATGGAGCCACAATCACCGCAGCCACCCCGGACACCTCGCGGCGGGTCGAAGGAACGCTACGAAGCCGAGGAATCTGCAAAAGGTCTTATCGCAGGTTTAGTCGGCCTAGACTGCGCCGACATCATTCGTCGTTCTAATCGCGTCCAGGAGATTCTCGAGGATCTTGCCCAACACGCTCCCGCAGAGGGCGTGTCCCTGGAGCAGCTTAGGGAGGAGAGGAAAAAGGTCGATGCCGAAATAGACCAGCTGTCACGAGAGCTTGACGAACGCGACAGGAAAATGCAGGGCAAGCCCAACGGCAATCCCCCGGGCCAGCCCGAGCGCAAGCCCCGTAACGTCACGGTTAAAGACCCGCGATTTGCCCCTCTTTTCCAGAATGAACCAGAAGAAAACGACACAGATAAAGGATGGGAACCAGAACTATGATTACGAAGTCTCAGACCGCTTCTGCGATAAAAAAGTTTGAAGCTCGCCTGGAGAAGCAGAAGCGAGAGGAAGCCGAATTGGCTGCGGAGTTCGAGGAAATTGAGCGTAGGTTAGGCAAAGTTCTCGCCGCCTGCGTTTATGAACCGTCGAGCAAATGGGCCGCATTTCTCGACCGTTCTGTCTGGGAACTGCTCGTGGAATGCGGCGCACAGGTGGCCCCCTCCCGCGAAGCGTCCGAGGAGGACGAGGGCGCTCATCGCGGGGAGGACGAAGGAGCTGATAAAGGCTCCGAAGTCGATTCCGAAGGCTCTACCGAGCCGGAGGAGTCGGAGGACGAAGAAGCCGATGAAGGCTCCGATGACTCTACAGAGTCGGAGGAGTCGGAGGGTTCTGAGGACTCCCACGGCGGGGAATACGAAGAGGCTGACGAAGCCTCTGAGGCAGATTCCGAAGGCTCCCCAGAGCTGGAGGAATCCCCCGCAGGCCCGGAGCAAACTGACTACTACGGTCAGTGAGCGTAGGGCCAGAGGGTCGAGGGAGAGAATCTCCCTCGCCAGCGCCACGAGGCACCGGAGGTGCCCGAGTGGCTTGCTGGCCGCCTGTTAGGGAGGGCCGTCTTTGACGGTGGCGAGTACGCCTGAAGATGCGCAGCAGATTCAGGGGGCCGACACCGGAGAAGCGTGACCCTCACTAACAGACTGTGGCCCTGGCTGCGTCAGCAGTCGGGGCCACCCTGCCACAGTAAGTATGGAATGTAGGAGGTGGATATGCGAGACAAGTTCTCGACATATTCGCGGACAACCGTGCGCCTCGACAAGGATTTGGACAAATTTGTCGAGGAGGTCGCACGGTTCGCAGGTGTGCAAAAAGCAGTCGTGTTCCGGGAAGCTCTCTATGTCCTCGCAGAGGAGGAGAGCGTGCTAACGCAGAAGCGTTTGGCCCCGGAGACGCTGCGCCGGTGGGACGAGATGAACGAGCAGCTGCGTCGGATTGGCATCAATCTGAACCAGCTGGCTCGGCGCGCCAATATCGACGGGACTGAATCGGTGTCCGAGTTGGTAGAAGGCATCGCTGATAAAGTCGATTCTCTCCGCCAGGAGGTGAAAGACTTTGTCCACAATCAAGATTAGCTACAGTCAGAACCTCCGCGCGGCGACGGTGTATGCCGTCTACGGAACGGCAGACAATGCCCGCAAGGGTCGGGTGCGAGCTGATGCTTTATGCACGGTTCAACCTAATGCTGAATCGTTCTCGCCGTCGGCGACATCTGGCCGCTGGTCTGGAGTGGACTTCATGGAGGCCAGTGTGGACGAGATGGAGCGTTATGCTCCGGCTCAGCGCACTGACCAAGCAATTATTTATATCCAGTCGTGGGCGAAAGACGAGCTGGATAAGGATGACCCGGCTGATGTAGCTCGGGCTAATGCAGCCGGTTCAGAGCTGGCGATGCGGCTGACTAAAGGCACGGGAGTTCCGTTTACCGTTGCCACGCACACCGACAGTAAAAGCGGCTGCGTCCACAACCACATCGTCTTTGCCAATCACGACCCGCAGACAAAGAAGGCTGCGCCGAGGGACATGCGTAACTGGTTTAAGTTGCGCAACGTCAACGATGAGTTGATGCGCGAGTTGGGGATGCGTGTCCTGGGCAAGCCGGGAGGCCGGCAGGGAGGCAATGGAAGCAAGCCGATAAAGCCGGAAATATCGCTACTTCCTGCCGAGCGCAGGGCACGCAAAGAGGGCCAGTCCACCGACTCGACGGGCCTGGGCGTGGATGAATTAACAGCAATCACCTGGGCTGATTTCGCTCGCAAGCGCATAGACGCGCTGTGTGCTGATGAACGAGTAGCCGATGCTGAGGACCCGCTGGTCAAGGCGCTAGAGGTTGCTGGCGACTACAACCTGTCCCTGAAAGGGCAGCCTAACTCAAAGACCGAGGGCGAGTCGTTAACCGTGGCCCTGGTCGATGACGACGGAGAGGAGGCCTATTTTACGAACACCACGAAGGCCGGGCGTACCCGAAAGCGTAAAGCAGCTAAGGCCGGCTCGAAATTAGGCCGCAGCTATTCGCTAGAGGGTGTGACCGAGCGCGTTAACGAAGCGGTGCTGTTGCAACTTGGGGCGGGAGCCAAGAAAGCTCCGTTTTTATTGTGTGATCAACGCTATGTGCCTGTGTTGTCAGGCCGTCTCGAATACCCGGCTAACAATCACTGCATCCGGATTCGGGTGACCATAGGCAAACATCGTGCCCTGCCCCTTCCGCAATGAGTGCATCGCTTCCATCCCTTTCAACGTCCGGTAGGCAGACGTTTGGTTTTTGAATGCTCCTTTCGGCCCCAGGATCCGCTTTAACCGGCCATGATCGCCTTCAATGACGTTGTTGAGGTATTTCACCCGACGATGCTCGACCGTCGATGGACAGACGCCTTCCGCCTTCAGCTCAGAGATTGCCCTGGCGAGTGAGGGGGCCTTGTCGGTGCTGATCACCCGCGGATAGCCTGCCGATTTATTCGACCGCAGCGTCTTCGCCAGGAAACGCTTCGCTGCCGCGACGTTGCGTTTTGGTGAGAGGTAGAAGTCCAGGGTCTGGCCACCTGCGGTGATTGCCCGATAGAGGTAGCACCACTTTCCCCCGACCCGGATATAGGTCTCATCCACCCGCCAGGACCTGGCCTGCCAGTCAGGAACTTGCCGATACCACCGGGTCTTCTTATCCAGCTCAGGAGCATATTTCTGGACCCAGCGGTAGATCGTGGTGTGATCGACCGGCACTCCCCGCTCGGTCATCATCTCTTCGAGGTCGCGATAGCTCACGCCGTAGCGGCAGTACCACCGCACCGCCCACAGGATGATTTCACGAGGGAACTGCCGACCGGAGAAGATGCCCATGGACCTGATTATTCCACGCCGGTCTTCCTACTGCCCCAACTTTGCAACAGCACCAAGGCATGTTAGAGTTTGGGGCATGTCGAGTCCCGAATCAGACAGGTCAGGGGTTGTCGGTCACACCGCCAGCCCCTTGAACCACTAGTTACGACGCCCACGATCTGTGTGGGCGTATGTCTGGCGTACCCGGGGCGCTGGCCGTGGTGACAAGAAGAACCATTTCTTGATCTCACACCTCGGAGTACTCGATGCCTTTTGCCCTTTACATGCTTGCCCTGGCGGTCTTCGTCATGGGCACTTCAGAATTCATGCTCGCGGGATTGCTCCCCGCGATCGCGACCGAACTTGACGTCTCGGTCGGCACTGCGGGCCTGCTGACCTCCGCATTCGCAGTCGGTACGGTCGTCGGCGCGCCAGTGATGGCGGCATTCGCTCGCCGTTGGCCACCGCGGCTCACATTGATCGTTTGCCTTCTCGTGTTCGCGGGAAGCCACGTCATCGGAGCGATGACACCAGTGTTCTCTCTCCTGCTCATCACCCGGGTGCTCAGCGCTCTCGCAAACGCAGGATTCCTCGCCGTAGCACTGAGCACGGCCACTACCCTCGTGCCAGCGAACCAGAAGGGGCGTGCACTGTCGATCCTGCTCTCCGGCACGACGATCGCAACCGTCGTGGGCGTCCCCGCCGGGGCACTGCTCGGCACAGCGCTGGGCTGGCGAACGACGTTCTGGGCGATCGCCATCCTCTGTATTCCCGCGGCCGTTGGAGTCATTCGTGGCGTCACGAACAATGTTGGTCGGAGCGAGACTAGCGCGACCTCACCAAGGCTCCGTGTCGAGCTCAGCCAGTTGGCGACGCCGCGGCTCATCCTGGCCATGGCACTCGGAGCGCTGATCAACGGAGGGACCTTTGCGGCATTCACCTTCCTGGCACCCATCGTGACCGAGACCGCGGGCTTGGCCGAAGCGTGGGTGTCCGTCGCGCTGGTGATGTTCGGCATCGGATCGTTCCTTGGCGTCACGATCGCAGGACGACTATCAGATCAACGACCTGGCCTCGTGCTCGCAGTCGGCGGACCGCTATTGCTGACAGGCTGGATCGTGTTGGCAGTGGTCGCATCTCATCCCGTTGCGCTTATCGTCCTCGTCCTCGTTCAGGGATTCCTGTCGTTCGGCGTCGGCAGTACTCTGATCACGCGTGTGCTGTATGCAGCATCGGGTGCGCCAACGATGGGCGGTTCGTACGCAACCGCAGCATTGAATATCGGAGCTGCAGCGGGGCCCGTGCTTGGTGCGCTCGGGCTCGCGACCGGGCTGGGGCTGCTCGCGCCGGTTTGGGTCGCTTCGGTGCTGACAGCGATCGCTCTCGTCATCATGCTTCTCACCAGACGCGCGCTTACGAAGACCGCGGCGGAGGCCAATTGATGACCCATCCGAACGCTCTTCTCACTCCTCGTGCCCGTCTCCGGTTAGCTCGGCTGATTGTCGAAGACGGCTATCCGGCCACGATCGCCGCAAAGATGGGGTCGTTTGCGGGAGAGGGCGAAATCCTACGCTAAGGCTTTGGCCAACGATATTCTCCGGTAAGATTGATGTGTTCCCAGGGGATAGGAGAAGTCGCTTGATATCTAGTATGACGTCTGTCGCACCTGCTTGATCGCGGCCGCGATAGCTAGATCGCGTTGCTCCTCTTCTCCATCCGCGTTCCAAGCTGCGGAAAGGCACCCATAAGCGTACGCCTGGTCGAGCAGGCGACGCGGATCGACGTCCAGCGCACGAGAGAATGCGTCCGCCATCTGTGCAATGCGTCTAGGATCGAGACAAAGGTCGTCTCTGTCAGCCGGATCGTAGAACATATTGGCGGCGCCAAAGCCCACTTCACCGACCAGACCGACGGGATCTATCACCAGCCAGCCGCGACTGGAGAACATGATGTTTTCATGATGCAGATCGCCATGTAGCCCACGCAGTTCCGAGGCATTGCTCATCATTTGATCGGCTATAATCGCCGCGTGGACGTAGTCAGTTTGACAACCTGCGTTTTGATCATCGCGCGCCCGCTGAAACAAAGCTGCAAAGCGATCCCGGATCGGGAGAAGGGCAGAAGGCAGGGGTTCCTCAGATGCGGCATACAGCTTCGCCATTAGTTCCGCTGCAATTTCGGTCGCCTGGTAGTCGCCGTGCTCGGCAACGATGTGAGAGAGCATTCGCTCCCCGGCATATTCGAGCAACATCAGATTGTTCTCACGACCGAGCAACCGGACTGCTCCCCTCCCATTGCGCCATACCAGATAGTCGGCCCCGCGCAGTTCATCAGCAATGTCTTCTATAGGTTTCAATCCCTTGACGATTGCAGGAGTCCCGTCTGGCAATGAAACTTTCCAAACGAGGCTGGAAAAGGTGTCCGCAATGAGAACAGGTTGCGAAACGTGCCAATGAGCAGGAAAAACAGGCGGCATGAACATCAACCCCAAGTCAGAGGGTCCAATCGCAGATAGAAGGCAAGGCGTTCGCGGTCGGGGGCTTCGATCCCCAATACATTGAATAGGACAGCGAAGGCGCGCTCTGCTTCATCTGGCGCTGCCCAGTTCTCTTCGGCGTTAGCAATCATGAGTGCCAAATCGGCATAGCGATCTGCTGTTCCGAGCCGCCCAAGGTCGATCAGACCCGTGCATTGAAGAGTTTTAGGGTCCACCATGAAGTTCGGCATGCAGGGATCACCATGGCAAACAACCATATCGGTGCGCTCTTGGTCGAGCCGCACCGGTAGCTCTCGTTCGACACGAGCCAAAAGATCGAGCTGCGGCGTACTCTTGTCCTCGTCCGGTAAGAAGTCGGGATTGACGGCATTGCGGGACACCACATCAACGGCGCGTCCGAACATTCGCGACAGCCTGCGCTCAAACGGACATTGATCAACCGATAGGCTGTGAACAGCGCCAAGTTGCTGCCCCATTGACGGCCACGCTTTGAGCAAATCCGCTCCAGACAGATCAGCCGCCGGTACTCCCGGAATTGCCGTTATCACCAAGCATGCACCCTCCTGTTCCTCCTGCCAGTTGATCACCTCGGGGCAAGCCACACCTCGACCTTTGAGCCAAATGAGGCGGTCACGCTCTCCAGCGAGCTCACCGCGGCGGGAAGCAGGTGCGATTTTCGCGAAGGCATGCCCGTCACCACGTCGAAAAACAAAATCACCAGATTCTCCGCCTCTGACAGGCAACCAGTCAGAATGCGATTCACCAAAAAAAATATTAGTTCGATTCAATGGAGGTTCCTTCAGTTTTCTGATGAAGCGCGGAGGTGGCTCAACCTGCGAAAAGAAACGAGTTGCTACGTAAGTCCGAGAACATGCTTTCCATGGTCTCTGAGCTCGCCTTTGGGACCGACATATCGGTAGAGAGTGACGCGCTCGATGCCGAGTTCCTTGCAGAGATCGGAAACTGAAGTATCGCGCTGGGCCATGGCGGCTTGCGCGAGACGCACCTGAGCTTTGGTGAGCGCGAATTTTCGTCCGCCCTTGCGACCGCGCGCTCTCGCGGAGGCGAGACCCGCCATGGTGCGCTCTCGGATCAGATCCCGCTCGAACTCGGCCAAGGTGGCGAAGATTCCGAACACCATGCGACCGGACGCAGTCGTGGTGTCGATCTGAGCGGGCACTGTTGCAAAGTTAGCGATGAGGCAGCCTTTTGTCTTATTCAAAGGCCTTACATTTCAAAAACTCTGCTTACCAGGCGCATTTCGCCCAGGGGATCACCATAATAAAATGCTGAGGCCTGGCC
>NZ_JAEUWU010000004.1 GCF_019754945.1 Corynebacterium pseudokroppenstedtii | reverse complement strand
CCGGAAGCTAAGCCTGCCTGCGCCGATGGTACTGCACCTGGGAGGGTGTGGGAGAGTAGGTCGCCGCCAACCTTGACGTTGGAATAATAGAATATGGCGTGTTTGTGTTTGTGTGTGGTGCGAGCCCCGGTGGGCCACACCACACCTTTCGTATGCACAGAAACAAACATGGGATGGACACAAGATTCTTCTCATAGATCTGGGAACGCATTTCCGTCCCGCTTCTTATCCGAATGAAATCTTCATAGAAGGCCATTGCTAGCCTGGGGACTATGAGGAAGTTGTATATTGCTGCCACCGTTTGGTTGGCTATCGGGCTCATCGCTGGTGTGTTTTATCGCGAATTCACCAGAGCCCACGATTTCGAAGGCACTACTCAATTATCTGTGGTGCACACCCACTCGCTTATTCTTGGCATGACGATGAATCTTCTTTTCCTTGTCTTCGCCTTGGTACTGCGCATTGACAAAGATCGGCGGTTTACCACATTCTTTTGGGTATACAACGCGGGAGCAGCGTGGACCGTCGGGTTTCTCGCTTTCCACGGCATTCGTCAGGTCCTCGGTCAAGACTTTCCGGAGTCGTTGGCCATCTTCGCAGGTATGGGCCACATTATTATCACCGTTGGGTTTGTCCTCTTCTTCGTGATTTTGAATAAATACGTCAAGAGATGGCAAAGGAAAAATAACGTATCACACTAGGTCCGTCGTTTCCTGAACATGGTTACCCGTATCCGCTAACTATCCGGTTGTAGCAGACCATTCGGGTGTAATGGAAAGTTTCCCGCACGTTAAATCTTCCCAACGAGATAGGTAATCGCGGGAAACCAACGTAATCTAAGTTGCGTAATTACGCACTATCCTCCGCCAACGTCGTTTATTAAAGTCATTTATCAAAACCCAAATCGCCGCGTTTAAGCTATCCCGCCCGTTAGGGGCCCGCACCTAACTTAAAAGCGGCTTTAGCCGTGCTGTTTAAAGGAGCCCTCATTATGCGTCTACGTTCAGTGGCTGCAGCTATCGCAACTCTGGCGTTATCCGCAACCGGCCTCGTTGCCTGCGGTGATGGGGGTGGAGCCACTCTCGACGGAGCGGGCGATCCCAACATCGTCCGGACCGCAGCGTCGGAACCCCAAAACGGACTCATCCCCACAAATACCAACGAATCAAATGGTTCCCAGGTACTGGAACTTCTGTATCGCGGCCTTGTGTCCTACGACGAAAATGGTAAGTCGCATAACCAAGTCGCTGATTCCATCACCGCTAATCCAGACAGCACAGAATTCACCGTCCGGCTCAAAGACGGGTGGACATTCACCGACGGAACACCCGTCACTGCAGATTCATTCATCGACGCCTGGAATTACGGAGCAGCCGGAAAAAACGCCCAAAAACAACAAGACTTCTTCTCAAATATTAAAGGGTTTGACGACGTCAAAGACCCCAGCAGTAGCGTCGAAAAGCTGTCCGGGCTGCAAAAAGTGAATGATAAAGAATTCACGATTACGCTCTCCGATCCGGACTCCCAATTCCCCATCAGCCTCGGAGCGACGCCGTTTTTCCCGCTCCCGCAGTCGTTCTTCGATGATCCGAAGAGCTTCGGCGAGCATCCCGTCGGCAATGGGCCCTATAAACTAGATGGCCAGAATGCGTGGACTCACAACAGTTCGATCCGAACAGTAAAGAACGACAAATATGCTGGTGACGATAAGCCGAAGAACGGCGGCGTCACCTTTAAGCTGTACGAAAACCTTGATACGGCGTACACCGACCTGCAGGCGAGCAACCTTGACATCATCGGTCAGACCGTTCCCCCGACGGCGATGCAGACCTTCAAAGATGACTTTCCGTCCACGCACCTCGTGAAGCCGATCGCGTCCAATGGGGGCTTCGTCATTCCGCAATGGCTCGACCACTTTGGCAACGATGAAGAGGGGCATTTACGTCGGCAAGCGATCTCTATGGCGATTAACCGGAAGCAAATTTCCGACAAGATCATGAACGGTACGCGCGTGCCAGCGAAGGACTTTACCGCGACGACGCTCGGCGACGTGCCCAATGTCGAAGGCAGCGACGTGCTGGACTATAACCCGGATAAGGCCAAAGAGCTGTGGAAAAAGGCTGACGACATCAAACCGTACAGCGGGAAATTGGAGATTGCGTACAACTCGGACGGCGGCCATAAAGAATGGGTCGAAGCCGTATCGAACAGTATTCATAACGTTTTGGGGATAGATGCCACGGGCAAGGCGTACCCCAACTTCAAAGCACTCCGAAACGAAGTATCGAGTGGGTCGATTCATACCGCTTTCCGAAGTGGCTGGCAGGCAGACTTCCCTTCGCAAGCGAATTTCCTCCAACCCCAATTCGCGACGAATGGAGCGTCGAATGACGGTAAATACACCAACGCGGAATTCGACAGCCTCCTGAAAGACGCGTCGAAGGAAAGCGACCAGAAGAAAGCGCAGGAGATCTACGCGAAGGCGCAGGCGATTCTCATGCGGGAGCTCCCCGAAATCCCGCTGTTCTACTACACCGCCTCTGCCGCGTGGACTACCTCGCTATCGAACGTGAATTACGACTGGAAAGGCGTCCCCATCTTTACGGACATCACGAAGAGCTGACCTATCGGCCGACCGATCGATAAGGCTCCCCCACGATAAGGACCCCTCATGCTTTGGTATATCGGAAAACGATTATTACAGATGGTGCCCGTTTTTCTCGGAGCAACATTCCTCATTTACGCCATGGTGTTCCTCACCCCCGGCGACCCCGTCGCGGCACTAGCCGGGGATAAACCCCTGAGCCCAGAGATTATCCACTCCATTCGCTCGCAATATCACTTAGACCAGCCATTTATCGTCCAATATCTCCTGTACCTCAAGGGGATTTTTACCGGTGACCTGGGACAAACGTTCTCCGGGCAAAGCGTCGGCACTGTTCTGGGAAATGCGTTCCCTGTCACGATTCGGCTGGCACTGATGGCCATCGTCATCGAAACCGTATTCGGTATTGGTTTCGGTGTCCTCGCCGGATTGAAGAAGGGTGGGCTGTTCGACTCCACCGTCCTCGTTATCTCGCTGTTCATCATCGCGGTGCCGATTTTCGTCATCGGCTTCGTTGCACAGTTCCTCTTTGGCATTAAATGGGGAATCCTACCAGCCACCGTCGGTGCGCAGGGCGACTTTAAACACCTCCTCATGCCCGCCTTTGTGCTGGGTCTCGTGTCCTTTGCTTACGTGCTGCGCTTGACCCGATCAGAAGTGGCCGAAGCGCTGGGCCGGGACTTTGTGCGTACTGCCTATGCCCGAGGAATGAGCAAACCACAGGTCATCCTCCACCACGTGTTGCGAAACTCCATGATCCCCGTCGTGACGTTTATTGGTGCTGACCTCGCTGCGCTCATGGGCGGGGCGATCGTCACCGAAGGCATCTTCAACATCAACGGCGTCGGTGGCCTGGTCTACCACGCAGTGATGTTAGGCGAAGCGCCGACCGTCGTGTCCGTCGTCACGGTCTTAGTCATTATCTTCGTCGTATCGAATCTCCTTATTGACCTGCTCTACGCACTTCTTGACCCGAGGATCCGCTATGCCTAATCCATCACACACACCCGCCCACAGGTCATCAGAAGGAGAAACATCAGCAGAATTGCCGACGACTCACGGAGGGAATTCATTGGCAGCGGAAACTCATTCCCCGGCGGCGGGACGCCATGAGAGACACGAGGGCCACGGTGCCGGACTAGTTACGTCGTCGCGAACGGAACGGTGGGTCGCTGAAACGGTGGGCGTGGATGAACCATCGCGTGACGATCTTCTGGCGGACAAGAAACCATTGAGCACGTGGGCAGAAGCCTGGCAGCGGTTGCGACGTCGGCCCCTGTTCTGGGTATCAATGGTGATTATTCTGGCGGTGCTGCTGGTTACGTTCTTCCCGGGACTGTTCACATCGACGGACCCGAAAACTGCTGACCTGAGTAAATCGCTGGAGGGGCCGGAAGCCTCGCACCCCTTTGGTTTCACTCGACAGGGTTACGACGTGTACTCCCGCACTCTGTACGGAGCGCGCGCCTCGGTCGTGACCGGCGTGTCCGTCACAATCGTCATCACGATTCTGGGGACGATCATCGGCTCGGTGGCCGGCTATGTCGGTGGCTGGCTGGACGCGGTGCTGTCCCGCCTGACCGATATTTTCTTCGCGATACCGCTGATCCTTGCGGGCATCGTTCTGATGCAACTGTTCAGCGAGCGCAATACGCTGACTGTCATCCTGGTGCTGTCCGCATTCGGCTGGCCGCAGATGGCGCGCATTGTGCGTGGTGCGGTCATGACGGTGAAAAACAACGATTATGTCATGGCGTCGCGTGCGCTTGGTCTCTCGCAGTGGAAGATTCTGCTGCGCCACATCATTCCTAACTGCCTCGCGCCCATCATCGTTATGGCAACGACGTCGCTGGGTATCTACATCGTGGCGGAAGCAACGCTGTCCTACCTGGGCATTGGATTACCACCACAAACGGTGTCGTGGGGGAATGACATCTCGACGGCACAAAACACCCTCCGAGCAGCGCCGTCGACGCTGTTCTACCCCGCGGGTGCCCTGGCCATCACAGTGCTGGGCTTCATCATGCTGGGGGATGCGTTAAAGGATGCCCTCGACCCGAAGGAGCGTACGGCCTCATGACATCGATCCCACATTTTGCGAACCGACACTCCACGGAGACGCAATCCGTGAATAAATCTGAGCACAGCGTCGGCACGCACAATTCCAGCAACGATACCCGCCCGCTGTTGCAGATGCGCGACGTCGATATCGCCTTCGGCGGAAAGAAGCGGCCGATACCGACGGTGTTCGGAGTCAACCTCGACATTTACCCGGGGGAGACTGTCGCGATCGTCGGTGAATCTGGTTCGGGTAAATCCACGACGGCACATTCGATCATCGGTTTGCTCCCTGGTGGAGGCCATGTGACCGGCGGTACCATCACCTTTGATGGCCGGGACATTACGCACGCGTCGCCTAAGGAGTTCACGGCTCTTCGCGGTGCGGACATCGGTTTAGTTCCGCAAGATCCCATGTCGAACTTGAACCCCGTGTGGAAAGTAGGTTTTCAAGTCAAGGAGGCTCTGAAGGCCAACAACGTCGCGACGGGGTCCGCCGCCCACAAGCGGGCTGTTGAGCTGCTCTCGGAGGCTGGACTGCCCGACGCTGATAAGCGCGTGAACCAGTATCCGCACGAGTACTCGGGCGGCATGCGCCAACGCGCGTTGATAGCGATCGGTTTGGCGGCGCGTCCGAAGCTGCTTATTGCCGACGAACCGACGTCGGCACTGGATGTCACCGTGCAGCGGCACATCTTGGATCACCTGGATTCGTTGACCCATGAACTGGGCACGGCGGTGATGCTGATTACGCACGATCTCGGTTTGGCGGCCGAGCGCGCGGATCGGATCGTCGTGATGAGCCAAGGGCGCGTTGTGGAATCGGGTCCTGCGCTGGAGATCCTTCAAGATCCTCGACACCCCTACACGCAAAAGCTGGTGGGGGCGGCTCCATCGCTGCGGGCGCGGCGCCATGATGTCATTGAACAGCGCGAAAAAGTGGCCCACGAGGCCGAGGAAAGGGCCCTCGAGCGCACCACTGGGCCGCACGCGGCGCAGGATGGCGACGTCGAGCACATTATTGAAGTCCGTGACTTGGGGAAGGACTTTCCGATCCCGGGTGGCCCGCCATGGAAAAAGAGCATGTTCACGGCCGCTGCGGATGTGAATTTCTACATCCGGCGTGGGACCACAACGGCGCTGGTGGGGGAGTCTGGTTCAGGCAAGTCCACCGTGGCGAAGATGATCCTCGGCCTGCTGCAGCCGACGCGGGGTTCGGTCACGTTTAATGGGCGCGATGTCACCGCTTTGAACCGAAAGCAAGAGCTTGCTTTCCGACGCAGGGTGCAGCCTATTTTTCAGAACCCGTTTGGGTCGATCGATCCGATGTATTCGGTGTTCAACACCATCGCGGAACCGCTGAAGATTCACAACATTGGGAATCGAGCGAGCCGCGAAAAGAAGGTTCGCGAGTTGTTGGACCGTGTGGCCATGCCGGCGGCGATGATGCACAGGTTCCCGTCGGAACTATCCGGCGGTCAGCGGCAGCGCGTTGCAATTGCGCGTGCATTGGCCCTGGACCCCGACGTCGTCATCTGCGATGAGGCGGTGTCTGCCCTGGACGTGCTGGTGCAGTCGCAGATCCTGAACCTGTTGAATGAGCTGCAGGCAGAGATGGGGTTGAGCTATCTGTTCATCACCCATGACCTTGCGGTGGTCAAGCAGATTGCCGACGACGTGCTGGTGATGCGTCAGGGGCGTCTGGTGGAGCGCGGAACAACGGATGAGCTGTTCGACCATCCGCGTGAGGAATACACGCGTAGCCTGATTGATTCGATCCCTGGCGGGAGCATCGACCTGGGCGGTGCGTAGCGGGGCTCGTAGCGGGCGCGGGCTCCGCAGTCCCGCCCCCTAATCGGCGATGGCGTCGAGTGGACTGATCCGCGATGCGCGTATGCCAGGCCAGACCGCAGCGATGATGCCAACGACGGCGGATGCAATAAGCATTGCGATGATCTGTTCCCATGGGATGACAATTTGCGTAATGCCTTGTGCTTTCATGACGTTCATGAACATCCACCCAATGTAGAGCCCAATAATCACCCCGATAATCGCACCATAGACGGACAATTGGATACTTTCGAGGGTGATCATGCGGCGTACCTGCCCGCGCACCATGCCCACGGCTCGAAGCATCCCGATTTCTTGCCGACGCTCAACAATGCTGAGCGCGAGCGTATTGATAATCCCAACAATCGCGATGACCACCGATAGGGCCAACAAACCATAGAGGATGGACAACAGTTGGTTAACAAGTTGTGCTTGTTGGCCTTTGAATTCGTCGCGTGTTTGCACTTGGACAATGACGTAGTGTTTGACCTTCTCTTTGATCCTTTTCTGCATGGTGACGTCGTCGACGGAGTGGTCGGTGCGGACCGTGGTCATGAGGCTGCGCCACGTGTGTTTATCAGGGCTGATCTTGTCGATATCCTGCTGTGACACCAGCGCGGTGGGGAAGAGCTTGCTGTCCATGATCCCGATGACAGTGGAAGTGGCGTGTGCGTCGGCGGGCGCTCCCCCTTGGGATATGAGTCCACCAGTAGAACCCGGGCTAGCGGCCGTGAGCGCGTCTATGTCGACGGTGTCGCCCACATGCAGGCCGTGCTTCTTAGCAAAACTGGCGTGAATAACAGTTCCGCCGCGGGAAAGGTCCTCGGTCCCCTCTTTCATCTTGAGATCGATGTAACCGTGTGGATTGTTGGGCGTGAAAATCACATATCCACGGTTCTTGTCGTCTCCCCGCAGCGTGGCGTTGGCCAGGGTGTAGAAGGGGGCAACTCCGGTGACACCATCGACAGATGCGATCTCCTTGTTCACACCACCAGGCAGAGAAAACATACTTCCCGTGGTCGCGCCGGGCGGCGTTGCGACGAGATCCGCGGTGAGTTCATTGTCAACAAGGTCCGACACTGTGCTTTTCATGGAGGCGCCGATCATGCCGACGGAACTCACGAGGGCGAGCCCGAGGGTGAGGGCGAACGCAGTAGTAGCAGTTCGTCGGGGGTTTCTCGACGAATTGGTGGCCGCGAGCTTGCCGACGGAGCGCCAGGGCAGTCCGAGGACGCGCCCTATTCCACTGACAAGCGGAAGGGAGAGCGCGGCGGAAACGGCAAGCGTGCCAACGATGATGGCCACGGCCCCGATGCCGAGGATGATCATGCGGTTACGTGTCGTAAAGTCGTCGGCGTAGCTTCCCCACCACGCGAGGGCCGCGCCCCCACCGAGGATGATGAGTCCAATGAGGGTCCGGCGAAGCAAGGGCGCGGATTGCGTCGTAGCGTTCATCGATTCGACGGGCCGCGTGGAACCCGCTCGCCAGGCAGGCGCCCACGCGCTCACCAGCGTGACAATGATGCCGATAACAAGCGGCCACACCATCGACTGCCACGTGAGGGGGATCGAGGAATCGGGCATGTCAAGGCCCGTCTTACTGAGCCCCGCCACAAGGAGGTGAACGAGCCCGAATCCAGCAGCGATGCCGATGACTGACCCGACAATGCCGACGATCAGGGCCTCGATGAGCACAGAGCGCGTGATCTGCCCCCGCGACGCACCCAGCGAACGCAGGAGTGAGAACTCACGAATCCTTTGCGCCACGATCATGGAGAACGTGTTCGCAATGATGAACGTGCCGACAATCAGGCCGATCGCCCCGAAAGCCAGAAGGAAGTAGTTGATGAAGGTCAACTGGCTGGAAATACTCGACGTCATCTCTTTGGACGCTTCCTTGCCAGTTTGGACTTTGCTCCCGGGGACAGCGCGAGAGATGGCCGCCATGACCTGCTGTTTATCCGCGCCGGGTTGGATGGCGACGTTGTAGGAGCTGATGCTGGTGCCGGCGAGTTCGCGGAATTGGTCGGGGTTCATGGCGACGCCGGCCCACCCGCCAAAGTTGGTCGACGTCGTATAGAACCCGACGATGGTGACGTCGGTACGCATGGTGGGTGTGGCGACAATGAGGTGATCGCCGAGGGAAATGTTGTTTTTCTTAGCGGCGTTGCTGTTGAGAGTGGCTTCCCCCGACTTGGTCGGTGCGTGTCCTTGGGTAATGGACCACGCGGTGTTGGCTTGCTCGTCGTCGGGATAGTTGGGGAGGATTTGTGCCGTTGCTCCGCCGGTGTCGATCATGGTGCCGTCGTCATGGGCGACGGCGACATTCATGTCGGTCATTTCGTTGGTGGCGCGGACGCCGGGAATGTTGTTGATGGTGTCGCGTTGGTGGGCGAAATCGGTGGCATTGCCGGGTTTGACGGCGATGTCGACGCCGTCGTACATGGTGGTGACGATCTCGGTGAACGCCTTGTTTAGCGTCGCGGTGAAGATGAACGATCCAGAGACGAACGCTGTGCCGAGAATGACGGCGAGGACGGTGAGAGCGAGCCGAACCTTGTGCGCGCGGAGGTTCCGAAAGGAGAGCGTCCACATGGGATGGTGACGCAGCTGATTGTTGGGCGTGGCGGATGCGTTCATGAGGCCTGATTATCTGGGTTGTCGATGGTGGCCATGGTGGTGAGGATGGCTTCTGTGGTGGGGTCGGTGAGTTCATCGACAATGTGGCCGTCGGTGAGGAAGATGACTCGATCCGCGTAGGACGCTGCGCGAGGGTCGTGGGTGACGATGACGACGGTTTGATCGTAGTCATCAACGACGGACCGGAGGGTGGTCAGGACCTCGGTGGACGAGTTGGAATCGAGGTTGCCGGTGGGTTCGTCGCCGAAGATGATGTCGGGCCTCCCGATGAGCGCGCGGGCGCAGGCGACGCGTTGTTGCTGCCCCCCGGAGAGCTCGGAGGGCCTGTGATCAAGGCGTTTCGTGAGGCCGAATGAGGTGACGATGTGCGTGAACCATTCCTTATCGACGCGATGGCCACCGATGTCCATGGGTAGCGTGATGTTCTCAGAGGCAGTGAGCGTGGGGACCAGGTTGAAAGACTGGAAGACGAAGCCGATGCGGTCGCGTCGGAGCCGGGTGAGCTGTTTGTCGTTGAGGGTGGAGAGGTCGGTGTCGCCGACGAAGGTGGAGCCTTCACTGACAGAATCAAGCCCGGCCATGCAGTGCATGAGGGTGGATTTTCCGGATCCGGAGGGGCCCATGATGGCGGTGAATTCCCCGGTTCGGAATTCGACGGAGACGGAGTCGAGCGCGGTGACGCGGGTGTCGCCTTTGCCGTAGTACTTGGAAATGGCGTCAGCCCGGGCAATCGGGGCGTTAGTGCCGGCTGGAGTAGAGGACATGAGTGAGCCTAGGGATATATGGTGTGGTTTTCTTCGGTTGTTTCTGCGTCGGGGAAAACAGTGGTCTTCGGCGCGGTATAACCAGGTCGTAGGGAACGGGGTAAGCGTTTATTGCTGTCGAGTTTGGTCTTGTGTCCCCATTGGATAACGGGGACGGAATTGGGTTGTGCGTCGTCCGTGGTGGTTTTTGTGGTGTAGTCACTGGGTTTCGACGAGAACGCGAGTGAATTCCCCTTGGTCAGCGCGAATCCGATGTTTTTCACGAACCGGGACGGCGACATCGGCGAGCGGTATGCCTCGAATAGTGAGACAAAGCCGGAATCGTGGAGCGCGATTCGTGCTGCGTGGACCTTCTTTTCGCTATCCCAGAACGGAGTGTCGGCCACCGGCGTGGCGCTGTCGGCAAGTTGCCAATACAGCGGTAGTGATTTGTCGTGCCCGATACGCGCGTTAGATTGTCGCGATTGTCGGGCAGCGAGTGGATTTGCCAACCCCATGGGGTCCACGACCCGGACGTCAAGCGGTGCATTCATGCTGGTCATACCCAGGTTGATGTAGGAGACCGTGACGGGGGTGTTATCGAGCCCACTGGCTGTGCGGAGCACGTCGTCGTAGTGGCTGGTGGCGTCATCGACGGTCGATGACTTCTTGCCAAGCTTTGCCAAGGACTCTTTTTCTTCAGGGCTGGTGAAGTTGGGGACGGGGGTCCAGACGAACCGTATGTCTTTATAAGGTTTGGTGGGGACAGAAGCAAAGGGCTGGACGTGGGGGCCGTCGGTAGTTAAGCCATGATCTGGGGTTCCGCTGTGAGAAGAGTTGTCCACGTGGGGAATAGTTCCTTCGAGCGAGCCCGTGTAGTTGATCATGGTGGGCGCAGCCAAAAAATCTTCCGCCCTGGTGAGGGGGTCATGCGCTGAGTGCCCAGTAAAAGTAGTCCAGAATTCGCGTTCATCGACGATGTCGAGGTGCTTAAAATCTGCAACTGTCGTTGGCTGGGTAAAGGGGTGACCAGCGCATAGGCGGATAATCCCCCATAGTCCAACACTTGCGCATCCCGCAATGATGATGATTGCCGACGCCACCAGTGGCTGCTGCGCCGCGCGGGAATGCTCATGGCGCTTTTGCCATGAGTGCTCTTCAATCGTCGAGAGTTGTGCTCGTGTGGACGACGCATGTGCGAAGCGGATAGGGACAACGGCGATGGGCATGACTAGGGCGAACAGGGGGAGAAGCCACATGCGTCCGTGCATGAAATCGCCACCGATTCTGATGACGTAGAGCACGTGCAGTACCCCGCAGGACACCATGATGATGACGGGGAGTGGAGTGCGGCGCCCGTCGGCCCGGAACACTGCGATACCGATGATGATCGCAATGGGAATAATGAGCCACAGCCAATAAGGGTTAGCGAAGTCGAGGACATAGCGCCAGCCTTGTTTCCAGTCCGAGCCGGAGGCAGATTTCGCAACCGCAGTGTTGGGGACCAAGAGGCCGTAATAGCCTGCTCGGAAAATCTCGTAGAGAAGGGGAAGTGGAACTGCCCACGCGAGAAGCGTCCAGCATCGATGAATAACGAGGAGTACGACGATGGTGGCGGCTCCGTAGAGTGCTAGCTCGGGGCGGACTAGCCAGCTCAATCCGGCCCAGAACGCGAGGGCATAGCTAGACCGGGGAAGGGAGCTCGTGCGGTCCCGCCGGCCCCGGGCGTTATTCCAGTACACCATCAGGAACCACAGCACAGCGATCCAGAAGATGGAGAGCCCCCACTCCAACCCCGAGGTTGTGAAGTCACGTGCGGGCGGGAGGCAGATATAGAGCAGCAACCCACAGGGAACAAACAGGGCCCCCGGTGAACGGTGAAGAGCAGCCGACCCCAGAGCGGCAATCGCGACCGCGAGGACCGAGAAAACCAGGCCTGTATAGATGGCTATGGTCTCTAGACGCGCTGATGAGACCGCGGCAATGACGTAGATAATGTACTGCCACATAACGGATGTATTGGCCTCGACGCGCTCGCCCGCATTAAAAACAGGGCCATTACCAGCGAGAAGATTGCGGACGGTACGCAAAACGATGAGCCCGTCGTCGCTAATCCACCGTCGCTGCCACCCGCCGATAGCGAAGATCACAGCGACGGCCAACGCACTCACCCATGAGGTGATGTCGGAGCCTCGAGCGCTCCCGGACTGTGCCGCACTATCTGTAGCAGGCGTGTTTTTGCCCTCATACCCGGCGGTTTTAGCGTCGGATGAATGCTGCTCGGGGTCCCTCGTGGTCATGCCAGGATACTAACACTTGGGCCGGACATAGTTGGCCGCAATGACGGCGCCAATGATGGCGCAGTTATCCGCTCAGACCCAGTGTGTGAGTCAGATCCGGCGCCGTCACGATAATGGGCCGATGAAGGCAGGGATCAGTCCAGCTCAATTGCGTGGATCGCAGGCATAGGGGCTGGTGCCATGCCTCATCAACATGCTGGTGAGCGTCGATAGCTTCGGGCAAAATCCGCGGATAGACCTGGTCGCCCATAATGGGCACTCCCAGGGAATTAAGGCACATCCGCAGCTGGTGGGTCTTCCCCGATAGCGGGTGCATGGTGTAGAGGGCGTAGCGAGTATCACGCAATGGGTCCCCGAACCAGTTGTGATAGCGCTCCCGAAGTGCGCGTTCATCGTCGTCGGTCAACATGCGTATCGACGAAATGACGGTCTCCGCATTGGGCTCTCCGGGTTCCAGCCGAGCCTGGATGAATCCGTGTGTCTTTTCCATGCGTTGGTGAACGTGAATGCCGTCGTCCTCGAGGTTGATGGTGCCGGAGTGGATGGCCACGTGCTCTATCTCGGCGCGGTCAGTGCTCTCTGCGAGAACAAGGTGGTAGGGGGCGATCGCCTGGTAAGTTTTCCGGACTTGCCGACGCGCGAACAGCGTTTGGTACGGCCCGCGATAGCGTGGATGAGTGGTGAACAGCAGGAGGCCAGAGGTGGGGCGGTCGAGCCTGTGAGCAGGAACGAGGTTGTCATTGCCGGTCGCCCGCCGAAGGCGCACGGTGGCTGTTTCCGTGATGTGCCGCCCCCTGGGCATCGTCGCTAAAAATGGTGGTTTATCGACGACGAGGATCCCTGGTGACGAAAACACCGGTGTGCAGTGCCCGGGGACTGGTGTTTCGTA
Source organism: Corynebacterium pseudokroppenstedtii (assembly GCF_019754945.1). Lineage (GTDB taxonomy): Bacteria > Actinomycetota > Actinomycetes > Mycobacteriales > Mycobacteriaceae > Corynebacterium > Corynebacterium pseudokroppenstedtii. The sequence goes on along the minus strand of NZ_JAEUWU010000004.1, from coordinate 384,845 downwards.
GGCAGGCATGCGGTAGAACCACATTTCGTCATGTGGTTGAAGCAGGTCAGAGGGGTTGAGGGCGCGTCCCCGACCATCGCGAACGAGCCCGGCGGTGAACCGTTCCGCGCGGGCAGCGGTGGTGTCGGAGGGGTGGCGGTGTCGCTGGGAGGAAATCAGGTGCTCGAGGAAATCATCGGCCGTAATAGGCGCTGCACCTGCCGGTACACGGGCATGTGAGGGGTTAAGCCCATCACGAATTCCAAGAGCACGAACCATGCAGACCAGCATAAAGGGCGCGCGGTGGGCACCTGTAAGTGTGGTTCGCGGTGAGTGCTGCTGACGGCCAGTAGTGGGAATCATGGACGGAATTGGCCGTCACCGTTGTTATGGGTTGTAGAGCGAACACAACACTCAATCTCGACAGTTAGAACTGCACCAATAAAACCGTAGGAAGGGTGTTCATGGTTAACCCAGATAGTCCGTCATCAGGCCAGGTGACGTCGGATACCAGCACCACCGACCTCAGCAATATCGAACTTGGTCTTCTTGACCTCGTCCCGGTGAGCGAGGGCATGACAATGTCGGATGCTCTCCACGCGACGATCCGTTCAGCTCAGGCGGCGGAACGTACCGGTTACGACCGTTTTTGGCTCGCCGAGCACCACAATTCGAAGTCGTTGGCGTCGTCGGCAACCACGATCATGATCGGTCAAGTGGCGGCGGCAACGCACTCTATTTCGGTCGGCGCCGGGGGTGTGATGCTGCCTAATCACGCGCCTCTTCACGTTGCGGAGGAGTTCGGTACCTTAGACGCCCTCTATCCGGGCCGGATTGAATTAGGTTTGGGGCGCGCCCCAGGCACGGACCCGATGACGGCGCAGGCCTTGCGTCGGGGGAAGTCGGATGTGCCGGATTTTGAGCACGATCTAGCCGAGCTGCGTCGTTACATGGGTCCGATGGCGCACCGCGTCAATGCCTTCCCGGGATTGCGCAGCCACGTGCCGTTCTACATGCTGGGTTCGTCGGAAAATGGTGCGATGATCGCGGCGCACGCGGGTCTCCCGTTTGTGTTTGCCAGCCACTTTGCTCCTTTCCGCTTGTCGACGGCACTTGAGACGTATCGCAATAACTTCGTCGCAGGAGCATATGGTGATCGTGCCGACGGTTCTACTGCCGACGCCGATAGCGCCGATGGTGGTGTCGGCAGTAATGCTGCTCGGAGTAGTGCTGTGTCGGGTTCGTCGTTGAGCAAGCCACATGTGACTGTGGGGGTTAACGTGATGGTGGCAGAGACTGAGGAGAAAGCTCGGCATCTGTTTACGACGCATGAGCAGAGCTTTTATGGGATTGTGACGGGGACTCGTGGGCTGTTTAGGCCGCCGAAGGACGTGCGGGACGGCAATGTGATGGCATGGCAGCAGGTGGATGCGGCATTGCAGGTGAACGCCGTGGGAACGCCTGATCAGGTGAAGGATAAGATTGCCCGCATTGTTCAGGCGACGGAGGCGCAAGGTGTTATTGCCTCTATTTATGCCTTTGAGGTGGAGGATCGGCTGAGGGCGATTGAGATGCTGGGGGAGGCATTGAGGTCTTGAGACCTCCTTTCCGGGCCTCACCAGAAAGCAACTCTATTTCGGGGGTAGTATCGTGCACCTCGGGGGTACACCACTGCGACTTATGGGGGTACCGTAAGAGGTGGCAATGGTGTTGCCCGTCGGCTGTGATAATCGGTGTGCCGGCAGCAACATTACTGCACAGAAACTAGTTTCGCCTTAGTAGCGCAACGCATTGTGCGGGCAATAACGCTCGCATGAGTGACCTCGAAAGTGGGATGTCATGGTGAAGCAAAACGTTATTGTTGTTGCCGTTGATGGCTCTGCCGCCTCTCAGACGGCTACTCGGTGGGCTGCGAATACCGCACTGAAGCGGAAGGAGCCGATCCGCCTGGTCAGCACGTACTCTATGCCTCAATTCTTATACGCAGAAGGCATGGTTCCTCCGCAGGAACTCTACGATGACCTCGAAGCAGAGGCCATGGAAAAAATTGATACCGCCCGCAAGATCATTGCGGATTTCGACGAGTCCGTCGAGGTCAGCTATCAGGTGGAAGAAGGCAACCCCATCGATATGCTGCTCGATATCTCCCAGGACGTCACCATGATTGTCATGGGTTCGCGTGGCCTGGGCGGTTTTTCGGGCATGGTCATGGGTTCCGTCTCAGCCGCCGTCGTCAGCCACGCGAAGTGCCCCGTCGTAGTCGTCCGTGAAGAATCCGACGTATCGACGGCGACGAAGTACGGCCCCGTCGTCGTCGGAGTTGACGGTACGGGAGTTGCTGAGAAGGCCATCGAAATGGCATTTGCCGAGGCCAGCGCCCGTAAGGCCCCGCTACGTGCAGTTCACACCTGGATTGATATGCAGGTTCAGGCTTCCCTCGCCGGGTTGAATGCGGCCCAGAAGCAATGGGAAGAGATTGAAGAAGACCAGAAGCGGCTGCTCGCCGAACGGATCAGCGGTTATAAGGATAAGTACCCCGACGTGGAGGTCGAGCAGATTATTACTCGCGACCGCCCAGTTCGGGCACTTGCCGACGCTTCCGAGGATGCGCAATTGCTCGTCGTTGGTTCCCATGGTCGCGGTGGATTCCGCGGTATGTTGTTGGGATCGACGTCGCGCGCGCTGCTGCAAGAAGCTCCGTGCCCGCTGATGGTCGTCCGACCGGAAAGCAAGGTATAGGCCGACATGTAGGCACTGGCGTCGCCGAGCCCATTGTGTGGCTGCATCGTGTGGCTGCGTGGCGCCCTGGCGCTTACAGCGGGACTGCTACCTCAGTCGCGGTGTCGTGTGGCTTTGGGAACACGTTAAGTAGTAAGTTGGTCGGTTGATGGATATAGAGGCCATCAGGATCCTTACTCATAGGCCATTGGGCTGTACGCCCTCAAGACACCAGTAGACAAGGAGAGTGACGGCGAGGTGCCAGCTGCAAAAACAACGACTCGTCGTCGCCGGGATCGGCCGAGTCCTCGTCAGCGATTGCTTAAAGCTGCCACTCGTCTATTCACTACTGAGGGAATCCGGGTTATCGGTATTGACCGTATTCTCCGCGAGGCCGACGTCGCTAAGGCCAGCTTATATTCTTTGTTTGGATCCAAAGATAATTTAGTCATTGCCTGTTTAGAGCAGCTAGACGAACAATGGCGAACGAGCTGGCACGAACTCGCCGATCAGCGCGAAAAACCGCAGGACAAGATTCTGGCTTTTTTCGATATCTGTATTAGCGAGGAGCCGGGGAAGAATTATCGGGGGTCCCATTTCCAGAACGCGGCGAGCGAATATCCGCGCCCGGAAAATGATGGGGAACGGGGAATTCGCCAAGCAGCATTGGAACACCGTCGGTGGTGCCGCGACACGATGGCGGAGCTTCTGACCAAGAAGTACGGCTATGCGTCCCGGACTATTGCGGAACAGATCATGGTGTTCTTGGACGGAGGCCTAGCAGGGGCAAAGATGAGCCGCGACGTCGTCCCGCTTCAAATTGCCCGGGAACTCGCGCGGCAGCTGCTATCTGCACCACCCGGCAATTACGTCATTTAAGGTCTCTATGTAATTGGTGCGCGGCGCCCCACGCACTCCCTATACGCGCACGTCGTTATATGGCATCCAGTCACTGACCACAGGGAACACAACCTGCATCAGAATCAGCACTACTGCCGCGATGAGCACGAGTGCCTCGACCACGCGAAACCAGGTGGGACCGGGGAGGTGCCGCCAAATCCATGCGTACATGTGGTGTTCTCCTTAGCTTTCTAATTCGGCTGGTGTTTTGTTGCCATCTTTCGCTTCAACGCGGTCGAGGACGGCGTGAATCACCATGCGCTCGGCATTGGAAAATTGCGGATGGCACGTGGTCAGCGTGATCATGGACAGTCTCGCGGACTCCGGCGTGGAGTCCTCTTTACCAGGAACGGGGGCGATCGTGCTGATGTTGCTCGGCGTCGTGATGTAACGACCACGGACGGAGGCATAATCGCCTGTCGTTGCCTGTTTAGCTAGCGTCGGCGATGTGCAGTGTGCCAGGGCGGTTTCACGGTGGGCGCCTTTTTCGTCGATAGGAAGGACTCGATACACGTACCAGGATTCACGAGTTTCGACGACGATTGAGTCGCAGGTTTTGAGGTATCCCAAGTCATTAAATGGAGCGCCGCGGCCGACACGGTGCCCGGCGAGCGCGAAGTTTCCCTTGTCGCCGGGGTTTTGAGTTCGGGTGTAGTGCCCGGGCCCGCGGCTGAGGTCGCTGGCAGACGTCCCCTGAATAATGGCGTAGTTCCAGTCCGAACCGAATGTGGGAATGCGAAGCTTTCCCATGGCTTCGCCTTCGTCGGCATTGAGGGTGTTGCGGGCGTTGGCCCATTTGTCGTCGAGCTGGCTTTTGGCCTGGGACTGTTCGTGGTCGGACTGGATATTCGTCCAGTAGGCTTCGTAGATCACAAACAGCATGATGACGATGCCGATGGTAAGGATGAGTTCTCCGCTGACACCTAAAATTTTCGACGCCGTGCTGGTCTGACGCCGGCCGGTGCCGGCTGATACCGATCCACCTGACGACGCTGTGGCGTTATCCGTGGAGGGTGCGGATGGTTCAGTGTCGGCGCTGGTCTGTGTAGCGCTGGTGCTGGAATGTGTATCACCAGTATCGGCCTGGTCGGATTGCTGCGCGGCAAGTTCGTCGGGCGAGACCGGAGACGTGACTGTTTCCTTACTATGGCGAGCCATAGACGGCAGTGTACGGCAGATAGAAGCACTTCTGCGAAAATCGTTGTGCGAGGCAGCTATGTTCCACGCCGCCCGGGCCCGTTGCGGTATATCTTCTTCTCAAGGTAGGAACGCTCTTGGTGGAACGCTATTGTCTTATGGTGGTGTTCCTGACTAGTTAATGGGAACGGTTCAGGAATTGTCGTGGCCCTCACGCAGATAATTTGAGAGGTAGTGCATGATCTACAGTCTTTTCGCGTATCCGGTTTCGGGAGTGATCAAACTGTGGCATGTGCTTCTCACGGCCCTAGGTGCAGATCCGATTTCGTCATGGATCGCTTCCTTGTTTTTGTTAGTCATGACGGTCCGTCTTATTTTGCTTCCCTTTGCGTATGCGCAATATAAGTCGACCCGCATTCAGGTGAATCTGCGCCCTGTCATTAACCAGATTCGGGAAGAATACAAGGATAAGCCGGGGACTGCGGCCCGGAAGGAACGCATAGCCAAGGAACAGAAGGCGCGAAAAGACGCTGGGTATCGGCTCAGTGCTGGGTGTCTACCGGTCTTTATCCAGTTGCCCTTCTTTTTAGGTTTATATCGCGTGTTGATTCATATGGCCCGGCCCAAGGGCGGTCTCGGGGCTGCGCAGCATGAGCCTATTGGTTTCTTAACCAGTCAAGATGTGGGGCAATTTCTTCAAGCTAAGGCTTTTGGTGTTCCTTTGCCGGCCTATGCGGCTATGGCGTCGGAGCGTTTACAGGCAATGGGCACGGATAAGTCAACTATTTATACCTTGGCTGTTCCGTTGGTTCTTATCGCCTCGACGTTTACGACGATTAACATGTCGTATTCGACGTACCGCAGTTATCGCCAGTTGGAGCATGACAATCCCATTGCTGTGAGGATGCAGAAGATCATCATTCCTATGGCCGTCATGGGTAGTGCCAGCCCCTTGTTATTTGGTCTGACGAGTCCGGTTCCTGTGGCCATCTTGTTCTACTGGGTTGGGAATAACTTGTGGACGATGAGCCAAAACATTTTGCTCTATCGAACAATTGATAAAAGATTTCCCTATACTCAGGAATTTCGTGAACATTATGCGCGGACAAAGGCCGAGCATGATGAGGAGAAGCATGCCAAGAAAGAGAAAAAGCGCACTCTGAAGCGAAATAAGTGGCGCCGTCGGGGGAGGGGATTGATACGACCTTGGCGGATTCCGGCTCTGTGGTTGGAAGGTCACCGAGAGAAAAAGGCCTATAAGCAGGAGAAGAAACAGGCGAAGCTGGATAAGAAGCAAGAGAAGAGAGAGAAGAGAGCCGCTGATCGTGAGGCCGATAGGCAGGCTCGGCAAGCCGCGGCAGCGGCAGCAGCCCGTGCGAACAGGCCTCAGATTAAAGCGATTGAGACTGGCCGGCACGCTCTGAAAGACACACTAGAGACCCCAGAGCTGGATGAGAAGCGGAAGAAAATCATTGCGGCTCAGACGCATGGAGCAATGGTGCCGCAACAAATAGCGCATACTGCGAAAAAGCCGAAGAAGCGCCGTGGCCCGTCGTATTCGGGTTGGGGACCGCGCGAATAGGCCGCGACAAAGATGCGACTAGCCCGCGACTAAATGATTAGAGCTGTAATTTCTCGATCACTGTTTCGGCAATCTTTTGTGTTTTCACGGTCTGGGTTTGGTCAGAGTGGACAATAACCACCACTGGGCCCTTGTGAATTGCGTACACTGCCGCATTTTCCGCTTGAGCTCGATATCCTTCCCACCCCGTCGGTTGGTTGGTGTGTTCAACATCGCCACCGCTGACGGAATTGTCTGAATTCTTGGTAATTGTTGCGGCATCATCCGTTGTTCCTGGATGAGTGATAGCGGCGCTGATCATATCGATAGCTGCTTGTTCGTTTTTAGCTGTCCGAATGATTGTTTGCGCTTGAGGTGTATTTCCATACGAAAGCCATTGGCATGCCGGGGGATTAAACCGCTTATCGACAGACACTCCGGTGACGCGTTGACCGTTGAGGTCCGCCATGTCCTGGTTGTCCAAGTATGGGCAAGGCGTCGAGTCTGAAGCGTCAGAGGAGGGGCGAGCATCGATCGGGAGGCCATCGGCGGCCACGGTGGCTGAGGCAGCGTTAGAGCTGGCTGTAGAGCCATCTGATTCCGATCCGCTTGATCCGTCGTTAGAACATGCGGCAAGTGATACTGCGGTGATTGCGGTAAGGACGGTGGATATGGCCACACGGAAGCTCTTGTGGCGTGTTAGGTGTCGTTTCATAGGTCGATTGTGGTTCGTGTATTTGTTGCAGGCGTTATCGGAGCCGAAATGTCGGAATCGATATGTCGTGAAAAAGCGATGAACACCGCTGTGTGCGGTATCCATCGCGGGCAGGATTTAATAACCGGAAACGGATTGTTTCGGTTTAGGAATCTTTGTTCACCGGGTGAGCGCGATCATAAGCCTCGATGATTTCTTTCTTAATCTGGCCACGGGGTGCAACGTGGTAGCCATTCTCATTGGCCCACTTACGGATTGCGCGGTTGCGAGCCTTGGTGGCCTCCGAGGAAACATTGTTGCGGTATGAGGAACGACGACGTCCACGGCCGCTTTCTTTTGTTGCGGAGGAAATGAATGGCTCTAAAGCCTCGTGGAATTTACGGGCGTTGTCTTCCGAGACCTCCAGCATGTACGCAGTGCCGTCGACGCTGAAGTGAATTTCTGTTGCGTCGGACTCGGTAAGTTCGGTGCCGTCTAGGTCATCAAAAATTTGTGGAACGTATCGACGTGCCATTGTTATCTCCTTATATCAATCTTTTCTTATGGTGAGAGAATCTAGCCGCGGTGAACCCTACGATCACGCACCATGATTGAGCGCCGTCACGCGGCAGCGTACGACACGATGACATCAAATGGATGACATCAAATGGCCGTAACCATATGTCGATAACACCATATGCTACACCATTATGCGTATATATTCGGCGAAAGTCTACTCGCTCCCACCATTAATTTCTCTATTTATTGGAAACCTTCTTTTAAAGCACTAACGCGGTTCTGAACACTATTAACGGTGTGCCAACAGATATCTCTGAGACGATTTCTCACCACTGTGAATCAGTTTTTACTACGTGTTTACACAGGGGGCTTTGATCTGGTGGGCATAATCCCGATCCAACTGCCAGCAAAACATAAGGAAGGCAAAAGAGGTTGTATTCGAAAAGTAGCCCCACCACACCTACCGACATTCTGCCCACATAGAAAAGCTCCACAGGGCGGAGAACCCTGCGGAGGTAGGAATGTGATGGGTATTAATGCGCGATCTTGTGGTGGATCTCCGATTGCATGGCATCCAGCTCAGCCGATGCCTTCGATAGCGCCCGGTTACGCTGCTGCTTCGGCATCTTCTCTGCGCTCTCAATGTTATTGAGCAAAAGATCCAGCCGCTTATTGACGTCCCTGGCGAAACCGGACGGGGCATCCTTCGCCTGAACTCGTACATTCTCTACACGAGCTTTCAGCGGAGCGCCATCACCGCGGAACCGAGACAAGTCCTGAGCAGACAGCCCCAGTTTCTTGGCTTTGTTCGCTACGCTTCGGCCTTCAATTCCATTGACCGCTCTGTAGATCAGGGGGATAACTACCGGAGCCGCCACGCGAAGAGCCCCAGCCCACTTTGCAGCCTTAGCGGGCGAGAAACTCCGCTCACGAATTTGCTGCACAGCGGCCTGTGCAAGGTCCTTTTCATGCTTGCGTTGGTCCTTGCGGTCCTTCGCATCCTGCTTCATGACCTTTTTGGCGGTCTTGTTCAGATATTTCTCTTTTTTCGCGTTGAGCTTCTTTTCATCCTTAGCGCGGGACTTTGCCTGACGCTTCGCGATCTTTTCAGCTAATTTACGGTCGCGACGTTTTTGACGTGCTCGCTTTAATAATCCCATGATCCATCCTTGTTGAGTTCAGAGCTAATGCGCTGGCGCGTAACCGACCGGCACTTGCTCTGCGCTACCGTGTTGGAATGCTCAGTAGTTCACGTAAATTTTAACTACTTCTATCGTCTTCTACTCTAACGGTTATCCTGCCATAGAGCGTTAATTGTGGTGCCCTCACCATATTTTGCGCGAGCCCGCCTGAAATAATGAACCTAATGACTGCACCGAGACCCCATCCCGCGGATACTCCCGTAGAGGCTACAGAGCTATCGGGATGTCGGTATCGCATTCGCCAACACCGCACCTTCGATCGTGAAGGCCAGCCTCGTCCACCGCGGGAAGCAGCTCGAGCGCGTCAGGCCAGGTCAGAGCTCGAACGTACTCTGGTATTTGGGCAGCTGAGCGACGACGGAGCCACCGTACCCGGCGTTGGCAATAAAAAATCACTCACAATGACGATCGCTAATTGTGCGAAGGAAGCCAGATGGGCGACGGATGCCGAGACCCAAGCGGACTGCGATCATGCGGGGACGCACCTCACCCTCCAGGATCGTGAGGCGATGTGGGATGCCCAGGAGTGCGCCACTCTGGAGGCCCTGGCTGAGGGCGTACGAGTGATTATCAACCCGCGGCTCACGGCGCGAATATCCATGGCAGAGCTGCAGGATGCGCGCCCCGGTGTGGACGTGGCTAACCCGTGGTGGTTGGCTGATCCCACCGATCCGGCCCTGAGCCCCACGGATGACGTCATTATCGGTACTGCTCCTGACCTGCTGGTTCGGGTGGATTCATCGGTGTTCCCGCATGAGGCTCGCTACATGCCGGTCACTGTGAGCACCCACCAAGGCATCGTGCCGGACCCCACACGGCGCATTATGTCGGTCTCCTTACCGAGGTTGGGCACATCGGCTCCCCTGTGGCGGTCGGGCCGGGCCAAAACGCACTCCGGAGACATTCATCCGCTGGTCGCGGCGCATTATGCCCTTCGCGACGTTGGGTCGTCGTCCGACCTGATCGGGATTGTGGGGCAGGGCGCTCATGATGTCGCGGTGTGGCCCGTCGGCACGATGACCGACGGGTTTGTTGATGCAGTTCGAGTGCCTATCTCTACGCAGCCGCGAAAAATTAAGGCGTGCCGCAGCTGCCGCTTTGAGCGCGATTGCCACACCGAATTGAAGCAGATGGACGATATCAGCCTTGTTTTACATGGGGCGCGGGCGGACAAATATCGCCTTGCCGGCATATCCACTGTTCATCAGCTTGCCGACGCTGGCTGTGGCGATGCCAGCATCATGGCGTATGCCTACACGCAAGGCTGGACAGCCGTTCATCGTCCTGACAAGGTGCGGCAATGTCGGAATAAGGCGCATAAGGCGCATGGAAGCATCGCGGCCGAGAATAGGGTACGGACGGACCTTGCACGTGGTGATGCCGACGTTGTCCGCAGAGCAGATGTCGAAATCGATGTGGATATGGAAGCGTACCTCGAGCGCGGATGCTACTTGTGGGGGACCTGGAACGGATCCACCTACCGACCCTTCGTGACGTGGCAGCAGCTGAACTCCGATGCCGAAGCACGAAATTTCGCCATGTTTTGGGCGTGGCTCATGGATCAACGAGACCGCGCTCATGCCCGGGGCGATAGCTTCGCCGCCTACTGCTATGGGGCTCAAGGGGAGAACATGTGGCTTAAACGGTCTGCCCAGCGGTTTGGTGGGCTCACTTTCAGCACTGCTGCCTACGAAGGCCCGGAACCAGCACCCGCAACAACGGTTACCGTTCCCACCGTCGCGGAGGTCAACCAGTTCATCCGCTCGCCCGAATGGGTTGACGTGTATGCGGCCGTCAAAGGCGAACTGGTGGGGCCAGCAGGATTGGGCTTGAAAACCGTGGCGCCACTTGCCGGCTTCCACTGGGAAGACGCCGACATGGACGGGGAAGCATCATTATCAGTGTTTATGCAGGCAAAAGGGGTCGATCCATTAACTCCCATCCCCACGGGCGTGACGAGCAAACACGACGCCCGCGCACTACTCCTTCGCTATAACAGGGATGACTGCCGCGCGACGGCCGTCGTCAGGAATTGGCTCACGGCAGGCGCGCCGGGCGCACACACCATGCCCGCCCCACACCTCACCGTTAACTGACCTTGATCTTGCCCATCGCGCCGCGTTCAGCGTCGGCAAACTGGTGGTTAACCATCGTGTAGGTACCGGCTTCGGGGAAGTCGGCCTCCACAAAACCGCCCTGAGCGGCCAAAAGATCAAGCGCCTGAGAACCGCCATCGTCGACACCGAAGGCGTCACGCCCATGTCGAAGAGTGTACGAACCCTCCTTGTAACTGGTATCAAACTGCGTGCCCACAATGTGGAAGGACTCGGAAATATTCGGGCCCGCATTGAGCAACCAGAACCGTGCGCGCTCACCATGCTTGAGCTCGAGAGGCTTTTGGACGTACTGGTTCTCGAGGCCGTTAAACACCACCTTGCTGGGTTGTTCGCTGCGGAGCAATGCGGAATCAACCGGATTGTCTTTATCCTTACCCAGGCCATACAGCTCCGACTGAACCATGATGTACTCATGATCCACGGGGTCCAGGTCCGGCGGATCAATAATCACAGCACCGAACATGCCGGCAGCAATATGCATACTGATCGGGGCCGTACCGCAGTGATACAACCAGATACCGGCATGCTCAGCGCGGAACCGGTACTCCAGCGACTCACCAGGCTTAATAGACCGCATGGGCTGGTCAGGGCTCACCATGCCCGCGTGGAAATCAATCGAGTGGCTAATAGAACCATCATTCTTTAGATGGACGACGAACTCATCGCCGACGTGACCACGCAGCACCGGCCCCATGGGCGCACCGTTGAATGTCCACGACGCGCGCTTCGTGCCGTCTTCCCGAATTGTCCGGTTAACCTGTGAGACCGTCAAATCAATATCGTGTGTTGTCCCCTCGGGTGCAGGGCCCACTGATGGATCGCGAATGACCTCGGGTTTCAGCGGACTATCCGTACTCGTCGATGTCATAGAGTGTCCGCTGGCGTGAACATCGTCCTTATCCGACGCAGCATCGCCGCTGGAATCGCTGTCGGTGGAGTTTGCCCCGGCGGAACCGTTTGAGCCGCCCTTGATATTCACGGTCAGCTCCATACCGCGCATTTGGTGGCCGGGGATAGTGCACCAACCCTTAGTCTTCTTCGTGATCACGCCCGATGTGAACGTTTTGCTCTCTCCGGGGTCCACTTTCCCCGTTTCGCTGCCATCGGCCAGCTTGAGGTCATGGACTTGGTCGCCATCGTTCTTCAACGTCACTTTGAGGCGGTCACCAGCCGGAACGTCAATGGAATTTGGGCTGAAGGACATGCCTTTGGCCGTCACGGTAACTGACGTCGTATGCCCGGTTGCCGCGACGGTGGAGCCCCCGGAATTGTCCGACGAACCACTACCGGTCCCGGTTATGGCGAGAGTGGTGCATGCAATGAGCGCGATCGCTGACATCGTGGCCGCAACCTGGGCGAGCGGTGAGCGTGAATGCGGTGGGTTCGGGGGAATCGCGCGGGCAGCGTTGGTACCGGTCTCGTCGGCAGGTGAAGTAGACGACGCTGCCTGCTCATCAGCCTTTTTCCGACGTGTCGCAGCCTGCGCGCGAATCGCCTTAACTTGGTTTTTAGCCGACACAGCAGCCAGCGGAACAAACATCGCTAAGCCAATACCCGCAGCAAATGAGCCCACAATGTGAAGCCATCCGCCGACGGGAAGAACCCACAGGATCAAGCCGACGTTCACCATCGTCGTTCGCGCAGGACCCATGAAATCCAGCGTCGCAAGGCCTTGTGATACGGCCTTACCGCCACCGCCCATCGTCGAGGGAAGCAGGTAGCACATCACACCAATGAGCAATTGCGCGCCGAAACCAACCACCAGAGGAACCGTCGGCGTCGAAATAATCTCGTCCGGGTTCAGGATCTGGCTGATCCCCGCGACGAGCATCGTGCCGATGACCCACAGAACGGCGAAGGCCACCGACGAGCGCGCGAAAACTGCAGGTGGTTCGTGGGAGACGCGCCGGGAGTTCCGAACGATGCCCGCCCACGGGTGTGCGCACAGGATCCACCCTGCTCCGTAGACCACCATGCCGATACCGACGAGCTCGAAGCGTCCGGAAATTGTGCCAATGCTCAGCACCAGGATGCCGCCCAACATCGCGGCGAGCGTCGGAACTGGGCGGAACCCCGACACGCGCGCACGCCAAATAGCGGGGAAAAGGATGGTCAGTGTGCCCGCGGCGGTTAGGCCGACGAAGCCGAGCACGTTGACCGCCATGTGCATCACAATCAGCCGGTCATGCCACGTCCCCGGAAGAGGATGAGCCAGGGTCGCGCCCAAGCCCGCGCCAATGGGCAGGATTAACGACGCAGCGATGTAGAACATGACGATCGCCGCGTAATCACCCAGTTCAGAGCCGGATTTCGCGGCACCGCGACGTGCCTTCACCCATTGCGAAATGAGCGATATCGCGTGGATCGCCACGGCTACACCAACAATGACGGCTCCCACGGTGACAACAATCCACGCCCACCCGTGCGCGCCGCGTGCAGCGTCGTTAAATGCCTGCCCAATGACGCAGAGGATAACGCCCACGTTGAGGGCATAAATGAGGGCCACCTGCCTCGGGCGGGAGGAGTCAGGAAGTCTTTGGTGGAGGAACTTTTCGGTGAAGTGCTGTGACCACACCATAATCGAGTTCATCAGCGCGCCGAGGGTGAAGAAATGCACCATCATCCAGCGGTTATTTGGCACAAACGGGTGTGCCAAGGCGAGGACAATGATGGCGGCGAGCCACAAGCTCACGGGTCGGGAGGCGCGCCGGTGCCAGGACTTCGCTGATGTCTTCGAGGACGATGACTCGCTCGGCCCGCCGGAAGCAGGCCCGTGGGACCGGCCGGGGCTGGTCTGCCCAGCGGAATTGTCGTCGGCGGAGTGAGAAGAACGAGCCGAACCATCAGGGGAGACGGGGAGAGATTCATCGCGGGAACTCATAGTGATTTCTACGCTATTCCACACTGAGGACAAACGGGAAAATGGGCATCGAAAATGTGCATATAATCATGCTCCGAGCCTTTCGAACACCACCGCTTCGGTCTACCCTGTGCTCATGGGATTTCTTTTTGGCACTCGACCCACACCAACAAGCATCGTGAACAGGGACGATGCGCTTCCGGGGCGCAATGAACCTATCCTGTCGCACCCCAAACCGCACACTGTCCTAAAAACCCCCATCGACGGGCCCTGGAAAGACGGGCAGCGGAGCGTCGTTGTGGGGCTCGGATGCTTTTGGGGAGCCGAAAAACTCTTCTGGCAGATCGATGGCGTAGAAAGCACGGCGGTCGGTTACGCCGGTGGGTATACGCCGAACCCGACCTACCCGGAAGTATGCACAGGACGGACCGGCCACGCCGAAACTGTCCGCGTCATCTATGACCCGGACACGGTATCGTTCGAGGACCTCATCCGCACATTTTTCGAGGCGCACGACCCCACGCAGGGGTTCCGCCAGGGGAACGATGTGGGCACCCAGTACCGCTCCGTGATTTACGCACAGACCGACGAGGAAGTGGAGAAAGCTCGTGAGATAGCGGAGTCCTTCTCCCACTCGCTGGCCGATGCCGGCTACGGGGACATCACCACCGACATTTCTCTACTCTGCGACACCCCGACGAAGACGATGTACCTCGCTGAAGACGAGCACCAGCAGTACCTGGATAAAAACCCCAACGGCTACTGTCCAGTTCACTCAACGGGAGTCGCGTGCCGGTGACGTCGTCGCCCGCGTCGATGGGGTGGTCCGCGCGATAAACAGGGCAATCACTGTTGCTATGGCCAACCCGGCGAGCAGCCACACGACGAGCCCACCCCACTCCCACGAGTGGAGGACATGGCCGGAGAGCCAGCCCACAATCGACGACCCCATGTAGTAGCAGAACAAATACATTGACGACGCTTCCGCCCGGTTGGAGGTGGCAACCACCCCGACCCAGCCAGACGCCACAGAATGGGCCGCGAAGAAACACGCCGTGAACAGCAAAATCCCGAGGATGCTGCTGATGAGCTCGGGAGAAAACAGCACGGCCATGCCGATCATCATGCCGACGATCGACCCGACGAGGACACGCGCACGCCCGAACTTGTGGACCATCGTCCCGGCCTGCGTCGCGCTCCACGTTCCGGAGAGATAGAGGAAGAAAATAGCGCCGGCGACGCCCTCGCTGAGGCCAAAGTGCCCGGTCAAACGGTACCCAACATAGTCATACAGCGACACGAAAGCGCCCATGAAAAGGAAAGCAAGGGTGAATAGCGCACTCAAGCGCGGGTTTTTCACGTGCTGGGCAATAGCGCTGAACTCAGAACGAAACGTCAGGCGTTTGGACTGAAAACGCTGCTGATCAAGAAGCGCCCATGACGTGATGAAGGCGAAAATAATGGCTACCGCCACGCTGGCCGCGAGAGCCCATCGCCACGACGCAAACTCAAGTACGCCAGAAGGGATAACGCGGCCGGACAGCCCGCCCACGGACGTCCCCGCCACATACAGCCCCATCACTTGAGGAACGTGTTTCGGGTGAATCTCTTCCGACAGATACGCCATCGCCGTTGCCGGAACCCCCCGCAACAGTGATGCCCTGCAGTCCGCGCAGGGTAATCAGCATGCCGACCGACGTCGATAAGGGGAGAAGAAGGCCCAGCAACGTGGCCGATAGGGCGCTGAGCATGATGACTCGTTTGCGCCCGAAGCGCTCTGAAATGATTGACGCCGGAATGATGGACAGCGCGAGCATCCCTGTCGTCGCAGAAACGGTTAATGATGCTGTTGCCGGTGTGACATGGAGGTCCTCGGACAGGACGGGGAGGAGAGCCTGCGTGCAGTACAGGGCGTTGAACGAAGCCAACCCAGCGCCCACCATCGCCAAGATGACTTTGCGGTACATGGGGGATTGTGGGGTGTACCCGTCAGGTAAGCCCTGAGTGGCCATAGTGTGACACCTGATTTCCCGGCTCGACGCTAGATGTACCTGACGTTAGATCACCGCATGAAAAGAAGAGACACCCGAGGGTGCCTCTTTCTCTAACGCTCTTTGCTGTGGCCGTTTATTGACCGTGGCCACGTGTGCGGCCAGATACCCGGCCACAGGGCTTTACTTGGACTTTGCCCGTGCGTAGCGCTCTGCAACGTCCTCCCAGTTGAAGACGTTCCATACGGCCTTGACGTAGTCAGCCTTCACGTTCTTGTACTGGAGGTAGAAGGCGTGCTCCCACATGTCCAGCATCAACAGCGGGGTGAAGTCAACGGAAACGTTGCCCTGCTGGTCGGTCAGCTGCTCGATAATGAGGCGGCCAGCGATGTGGTCGTAGCCGAGGACAGCCCAGCCGGAGCCCTGAAGACCGGTAGCAGCAGCGGAGAAGTGGTCCTTGAACTTCTCGAAGGAACCAAAGTCGCGGTTGATGGCCTCGGCCAGCTCACCGGTCGGCTCGCCGCCACCGTTCGGGGACAGGTTCTTCCAGAAGATGGAGTGGTTGGTGTGGCCACCAAGGTTGAAGGCGAGGTTCTTGGAGAGTGCGCGAATCTCGTTGGCGTCTGCCCCTTCTTCGCGGGCCTTCTCTAGCTTCTCCAGAGCGGTGTTGGCGCCAGCAACGTAGGTTGCGTGGTGCTTGTCGTGGTGGAGCTGCATAATCTCGCCAGAGATGTGAGGCTCGAGAGCGTCGTAATCGTAGGGGAGATCAGGAAGTTCGTACACAGCCATTTCAATACCTTTCGTTAGTAGCTAACACGCGCCGCTAAAACATGGCGCACTGTGATTTTCTCAACATTGTGACTCGCACAACTAATTTGTGCGTGAAACCCAGTGTTGTGGAAGCTCCGGGCTTTCGCAACCTTTAACGTGAAGAAATTTCTCTTTATTCCGAAATAGATGCCATAAATGGGCGCAGGTCGGGGCCATAATGGATGAAAAACCCCTATTAATCAGGATGAATCCATAAGATTAAGGTAGGTCGTGGGTGCATGGCCGGCCATGCCCTAAAAAAGGGGGAGGGGTGGCGCGGAGCGCTCATGTCGAAACAAAAGAAACCCATATTCAATCAATCAGAACCGGGGGTAAATGTTTGATTGCTTGTCAAAACACTAGCGTATTCGGGCAAAACCGGGCACAATAACACTGAAGAATAAATCACGGCACATACGCGCCGTCGCACCATCTTTTCAGATCTCATTCCTTGGAGGAATTCTCATGGCAGATCAAGAACACCGCCGCCTTGGTAACAAAATCGTTCTTATCGGCGCTGGCGACGTCGGAATCGCCTACGCCTTCGCCCTCATCAACCAGGGTGTGTGCGACGAACTGGCCATTATCGACATCGACGAAAAGAAGACCGCCGGCAACGTCATGGACCTCAATCACGGCGTCGTGTGGGCATCCAGCCCGACCAACGTCAAGGTAGGCACCTACGACGACTGCGCCGACGCCGCCATGGTCGTCGTCTGCGCTGGCGCTGCACAGAAGCCGGGTGAAACCCGCCTGCAGCTCGTCGACAAGAACATCAAGATCCTGAACAGCATTATTGGCGATGTCATGAAGCACGGCTTCGACGGCATCTTCCTCATTGCGTCGAACCCTGTCGACATCCTGACCTACGCCACCTGGAAGATTTCCGGCCTTCCCAAGGAGCGTGTGATCGGCTCGGGCACGGTGCTGGACTCCGCACGGTTCCGCTCGATGCTGGGCGACATGTACGACGTTGCCCCGAGCTCCATCCACGCCTACATCATCGGTGAGCACGGCGACTCGGAACTTCCGGTGCTGTCGTCGTCGACCGTCGGTGGTGTGTCGATGCGCAAGAAGCTCGAGAAGGACCCTGAGCTGCACGGACGCTTGGAGAAGGTCTTCGAAGAGACCCGCGACGCCGCCTACACGATTATCGACGCCAAGGGCTCGACCTCATTCGGTATCGGCATGGGCCTGGCTCGGATCACGCGCGCTGTCCTGCAGAACCAGAACGTCGTCCTTCCCGTCTCTGCATACCTGCAGGGTGAATATGGCGAAGACGACATCTACATCGGCACCCCGGCCCTCGTGAACCGCGGCGGAATCCACCGTGTTGTTGAGCTGGAGCTCGATGACCACGAAGCCGAGCAGATGAAGGCATCAGCTGCGCAGTTGCGTGAAATCAAAGACCGCTTCTACGGCCCGAATGCCGATCAGGAAGCAACGAAGTAGTATTCGGTCGTACGAGAAATCCGCCGCTCCGGAGGGCACATAGTGGAACAGAATGGTCATAACGGTGAACTCAACGATGCCAGCGTGTCAGGGGCATCGTCGTCGAAGGCAACTACGACAAATTCAGCGACGACCTCACTGAATGAGTTGACCCGTGGTGTCGATAGCCTCCTGACCATGCTCAGCGAGGTTGACCAGGATAAACGCAACCTCATCGACGCCGCAGACGCGGAACACCGTGAGGGGGTTCGCAATGTGCAGCACTTCGCGCGCCTCCAGGCCGATGATGCCCGCGACATTGTTGCCCAGCTGCGGGCGGTAGGAATTCGTGTATCTGACCAGGCCCCCGTTGCCGACCAACTCCGCGCGGCGAAAACTCTGCTGCAGAACCTGGGTGGAAAGCCCAGTGACTACGGCGATGCCGACCGTGCTGCCGAGGGCGACACCTACGACATCACCCGTCTAGCTGCAGCGATAGAGCGTTCCCAGGAGCAATTGGCGTCCAACAGCTCTGCTCTGTTGGGTGAACCGCGGGACGGTATGCCGAGCTGCGTCATGGTTACTCTCCCCACTGAGGCAGCCGACGATCCCGACCTTGTCCAGTCCTTCGCCGACGCGGGGATGGACATTGCCCGGATCAACTGCGCGCACGATACTCCTGAAGCGTGGCGAGCAATGGCAGCGAACGTCCGTGCCACCAGCGCCCGTGTAGGTCGTGACATCAAAATCTCCATGGACCTGCCGGGGCCGAAACTGCGGGTTGGGGCTATTGAACCCGGCCCGCGGATCGCACGCACCCGCGTGACCAGGACGAAAACAGGACGGATCCTGACTCCCTCCAAGTTGTGGATCACCCCGTTCGATCACAACGCCACGACACCGGCGCCCGTGCCGGAAGGCCTTCCCGGTCGCCCCACGCTGGCCATCCAGGTCGATCCGGAGTGGCTGCAGACGGTCAACGAGGGCGACGAGCTATCCATGCTGGATGCTCGCGGATCCAAGCGTTACATGACCGTGCACAAGGTTACCGACGAGGGAGTTCTGGCCTACGGACGCCAAAACGTCTACCTGGCCAATGGCAGCCTGGTCGCATGCCAATACATCAAGACTCGGATCCACGGGATCGGGCGCTCTGAGCAGCGTGTTCACGTCGACGTGGGATCACGTTTGATCTTGACCAGCGACCCCACGCCTACCGACCCGACGGACGATATCCCTGCCGTCAACTGTGGTGAGCCAGAAGCTATCCGCAGCCTCGACGTCGGATCCACCGTCCTTTTCGACGACGCGAAGATCGAGTGCGAAGTCACGTCTGTCACCCGCGCCGGTGAGAAGGACCCCGAAGGCAACACCGCGGAGTACGATTCCGCGGAACTCGTCGCCATTCACACCCGTGAAGGCGGCAAGAACCTGCGCGAAGGCCGCGGGATTCACTTCCCCGGCGTCCACGTTCCGCTTCCCGCGATGACCGACGAGGACCGCGCCATCCTCCCCGAGATCGTTCGCACGGCAGACATCATTGCGCCGAGCTACGTCCGCTCCGCCGAGGACCTCACCGAAATTCTCGACGCCATCGAGAAAGAGATCGACGTAGCAGCCTCGGAAAGCGAGGACTCCGCCGCAGTTAGCGCGCGCATCCGGAACCTTGGCGTTATGCTGAAGATCGAATCCGAAGAATGCTACAACGACCTACCCAATGTGGTGACCGAACTACTCCGTCACAGGAACTCGGGCGTCATGATTGCTCGCGGTGACCTCGCGATGGAACTCGGCTTCAGCCGCATGTCCGAAGCCCGCGAACAGATCATGGGCGTGGCGAATGCTGCTCACATTCCCACTATCTTCGCGACGCAAGTCCTCGAAACCATGGCGAAATCCGGGCTGCCCTCACGCGCAGAAATCACCGATGCCGACGTTGCGCTGCGTACCCAAGGCGTCATGCTGAACAAGGGAACGCACATTCCGGATGCTATCAACATCCTCAACAGGATCGGTCAAGCGCTCAACACCAGTGACAATTCTCTAGATTCACGAAGCCGAGGACGGGCCTAAGAAAACACGGCTGGCTCGGCGGAAAGAAAGAGAACCGATGGAGATCATCGCCCACCGCGGAGCCAGCTGCGACCACCCCGAACAGACCCTCGCTGCCTACGATGCCGCCCTCTCCGAGGGAGCCGACGGCATAGAATGCGATATCCGCCTCACCAAAGACGGACACCTCGTATGCTCACACGACCGAACATTCGAACGCGTCGCGGGAGATAAACGCCCCATCGCGGAACTCACCCGCGATGACCTCCCCAGTATCAACGTCGGCACCACGGCGGAGCCGCAACAACCGCTGCTTTTCGACACGCTCCTGGACCTCGTTGAGGGCACCGACTGTGGACTATTCGTCGAAACGAAGCACCCGTCGGGATATGGCGGCCAGCTAGAAAAGACGCTGGTCTCGGTACTCCGCGATCGTGGCCACGTCGATAATCCCCGGCTGCACGTCATCTCATTTTCAGCCATGTCGCTAGCGAGAATGCGGCATCTCGAGCCCTCTGTGCACCGCATTCTGTTGCGGCGCGAAATTCAACGCCCACTCGGCCCCATCCTTTGGCGGATGGATATTCCACAGGCCTATGGCCCGTCCATCGTCAACGCGAAGCTGCGTCCGGGGCTGATCCGTCGTGGCGATGGGTGCTACACGTGGACCGTCAACACGCGAAATGATGTTGTGTGGGCAGCTCAGCACGGGATTGACTGGTTGGCGACCGACAAACCACGCCAAGCGCGCGAGTGGATGGATGAAGCGTCAGCCCAGGCTGAGTATCCGGCGGCGAGCTGAGCGGGAAACGTCATCCCGGATGGGTGGTACCATCCCGCGCCGAAAAGTCGGGCTTAGGAATGCCCAATCTTCCACGATGAACTGGCTAGCTGGGGGAGTGGGCAGGTAGCCTAGGCCAGGTGTCAAGGAAGAAAAAGAAGAATGAGAATCTGCCCGAAGGAATGACCCGTCGCCAAGCGAAGTTGGCTAAGCGGGCCGCCGAACGTGCAGCACTAGAGCGTGACCCGCGACCATTCGGGGGTTTTGCGTCGGAAGCAGATCTTATTGCCATGCAGGAATTCGCCCCCTCCGCGCGGGCGAAAATCGCGGTGAAAGGCGTGGACTACCCCGTCTACCTCGTGACCGTCCTGCCCGGAGCGACCGCCGCTATCGTGCGCGATACCGACGGCGACACTCCCCCTACCGCGTTCGTTGCTCTCCAGCGGCAGCACCGCGGCCCGAACCCCCACAAAGATTTAGCGCACACCCTCGCCTGGTTGCAGACCGCTCAACCAGGGCAAACGCTGGGAACATCCATTGCCGACGGCACCGAGCCCGAGTTGAGCGAGCTGATGGACCCCGCGCAGAAGCTCGACGTACAGGTCGAGAAGGACTTCGACTGGTGGCTCCCGGAGGGACAGACCATCGATCCTGCCATGCAGCAGAACATGAAGCAGGTGAACGAGTCGATGCTCCCGACCGAGAGAGTCGACGTATCCGCGCCGGGCGCGGTCTGGTGGACGGATGGTGGCGACAAAGGCTACATCCGCTGGATCCGACAGGACGATGAGGACGCGTTATTTACCGCGTTGGCCCGCTTGTACGCTGCTGGGGACTTGACCTTGGGCGAAGGCACACGCTTTGCCGGGGCATTCCGCACCCACGGTGTTGCGGTGCCCGTCTTCGACGTTGACCCCACAGTGACGGCGCAAGAATTCCAGGAGCCCATTCAAGAACTCGCTGTGTCGCTGGAAAAGGCACTGGCGGTGGACACACCGCTGACTGCCGACGAGCGCAAGGCGCGGGATACGATCCGTTCCCGCCAAGTGACTATCCGATAGCCGGCTAGCGCAGCGACTTGAATAGTTCCTGCGCTCCGTCGTCGTCCCACACGTCGACGTCCCCGACATCGGTGGATTCATAAGATGCGATGGGGATCGTTTCGGTCCGTGGTGACAGCCCCAACCCGATGCCTAGGCGCGCTAAATTCCACACGTGATCGTGCTTGTCCACTGTGAAAGAATCCGTCATACGGCTGACAAAGGGGAAGAAGCGGAACGGGTTGAGGAACGTGGTGGGGGACAGCGCTTTCTTCACCAGCGCGGCGAGGAACGTCCGCTGGTTCCGGGCACGGCCGATATCGCCGTCGTCCATCGAATGCCGTGACCGAACGAACCCCAGGGCGGTGGGGCCATCAAGTTTTTGGCACCCCGGCTGCAGATTAATTCCCGCGAGCGGATCGTCCATGGGCTGCTCGACGCAGATTTTGACGCCGCCCACGGCATCGACCACGCCGGCAAACCCGCCGAAACCGATCTCCGCATAGTGGTCAATGCGCAGGCCAGTGGCCTGTTCCACGGTCTGCTGGAGGAGCTGGGGGCCGCCCAGAGCATACGAAGCGTTGACCTTGTCCTTCCCATGACCAGGCACATCGACGTACGAATCGCGGGGGATCGACACCATCGTCGCCTTCCCTACGAAGGGAATGTGCACCAGGATGATGGAATCTGTGCGTCCGCCGCCCGTATCGCCGCCGGTGGACAGCTCCGCCTGCTGATCCTCAGAGAGGCCGTCACGCGAATCAGAGCCGACGAGCAGCCAGTTCGTTCCCGAACCGCCGCTGGGGCGGCCGCCATAATTGGTGAGAGCATCAACCCGATGGAGCCGAAGATCGACCCACACCATCGTCCCGAGGATAACGAGTATGAGGACGCCCAGGAGAGCTCCTAGTTTGCGCCCCCACCCGGACGATCGCCACCAACGTCCACGGCTCGCGCCGGATGGAAGCCAGCGACGCCCTCGGCTTGGGCCGGACGGGCGGCTCTTCTCGGACGGGCGGCTGCCGGCTGCAGGGTAGCTGGGCGCGCCGGTGCGTCGGTTATGCTCCTCGATCCCGCGAGGAGGCAGCGGTTGTGAGTATCGACGGGAGCTCGAACTGTAGTCCCCGGGACGTCCATCACGACGGCGTGGAGGTTGCGGAGCGTTGTCTCGCTCCGACTGCCTACCTTGGTTTCTCGCGCGGGACGACGTTGGCCCCGGTTGTGCACGAAAGTGCTGGTATTCATGCTTCTCGTGCCGCGCAGGAGAGCTCCCCCCGGAGTAGTCAATGTGGGACGCGTCGACTCGGTCACTGCCAGTGCGCCTACTGTCTGCTTCGTGACGGTGAGCCCCGCCACCAGCACTATTCCCCGAAGCTGCAGTGTTTTTCCGTGACCGGCGTCGGATAGGTCGTCCGTAGCGGTCGACGATCGGGCGGCCATCAGGGCCGCGGAGGTAATCGTCATCGCTAGTGGTATTCATGTGAATAATGTTACTGGGTGTGGCGTCGGCGCACGTGGTGGCGTCCACCCGATGCCCGCGGAGCATCCGTCACAACAGGTAGCGGCGCGGTCATGTCGTTGCGATACCTATGGGACAGCGACGGCCCCGATGACCGCAGCCATTCGTCGTCACGATCATGTGCTTGTTGCCACTGAGCGATGCGCGACCGTGTGCGTCGTGGAAGAACCGAGCCGGGCAGAAGGGCCATGATGCACATCAGCAGGATGAGCCCAATCAGGGCGATTAAGCCGCCGGACTGAACATGTACCTTCGCCTGGGCCGCGGCCCCCACCACGTCGGAGAGAGGTGGGACGAAGAACAGGCTCAAACCAATAGTGAGGAAACCTGCTAGGCGGCGACGTTCCGCCAGGACCACGGAACCGAAGGCAGGGAGCAGCGCAACCTGGAAATAGTGGGTCCACACCAGCCCAGAGCACGCCGTGGCGATGCTCGTAATTCCCACCATGAACAGCGGAAAAGCATATTCCCGACGCACATACGCAGCCGCGAGGACAAGGATGGCCAGCAAAGCCGCCAGTATGAGCGGAATCACCACAACCCAGGTCGGTGGATTGCGGATGATGGGCACCCAGACGTTGTCGTCGTCGCCAAGATGGCTTCTCAACATGATCGATGCGAAACTCTGGCTCTCCAGGGCGACAACGCGGGCGGAGGATAGATCGTGAATGATACGAATCCAGGTGCGGAATACTTCCGTTCCCAGCGTGACCAGCGACAAGAGGAACGCCACCACAGTGGTGACGACGGCGACGCCGGCTGTTCGGCGCGATCGACGGAAAAGGAACATTGCGGCGATGAGAGCGAAAGGACTCAGCTTTACGACGCTGACCAAGCCGAGCACAATGCCCGCCGAGCGGGGCCGAGTGCGCGCAGCGGCGATCGCGTAGGCAATGCCCGCGTAGATCAGCGGGCTTGTTTGGCCCAGACGAATAGCCATGGAAAATGGTGCTGACACCCAGGCCACCACAACGACGGGTAGCAGAAGAACGAGTGGGATCGGCCGCCCCACCCAGACGCGATAGGCACAAGCGACAGTGATCACCATGGCCCAGCCAGAGAAGAATCCCAGCGCGAGCGTCGAAAAGTCGTAGCTCATGATGCGGGTGATGACGCTCATCACTTCGGCCACGATCGGCGCCTGAATAAATGGGTGAGGCAAGGGGGATGTGACGTGCTCATTGGCAAATGGCGCCCAGTACTCCCCGGCCCAGCGCGCAAAATCCTGATGGTTGTAATCGTAAATATGGTTCTTATCGCCTTGCGCGACGAGTTTGCCCGCGATCCACAGTGAGGACCAATCATCTGTCTGCCGGTGGGAGTTCCACGCCAAGACAGTGATAAGGCCGGAGAGCACAGCAACGATATGGCCCATTCTGCCGACGATGTGGCCACGCTGACGTGGCGATGAGCCAGAGATGAAGGTGGAATGGGGTGCGTTTGCGTGAGCGAACCAGCGGGCGACTGCAGAACGTGGGGTGGTGCGCCTAGCCACGGGCGAGTTGGTGCGCCCGGAGGCCGATGCCCCAGCACCCCACGGCGCCCGGAACTCCGGTGCAGGGTTGGGGAGCCCAGCGCTAGCCGCCCGACGTGCGGGAACCACAACGGCAGCAGCCAGCAAGAACAGCATGATAATCGTCGCCATCAAGGCTCCGCCAGGGACATAGAAGCCTGTTTGAGCAAAGTAGCGGTTATCGTGTTGCGACGAAATAACGTCGGAAAGCGGAGGAAAATAAAGGACGCTGACCATCGCAATGCACGCCACTGCCCACCTGCGGCGCGCGGTCAGCGCGAACACACCGAAGGCCGGCAACACAACGATGATGAAATAGTGCGTCCACACGAAGCCAGAAAAACACGTGGCCACGCACATGGCGCCCACCATGATGATCTCGAAGGCCCGCCCCCGACAGCGGTACGCCGCGATGGCCAAGGCCAGGGCAATCACGGCGGCCAGCATCATCGGTGTGACCACCATCCAGCCGGGCGTGTCCTGGATAATCGGCGCGCCCGCGGGTCCCTCGTCGATAAGATGGCGCTTCATGATTGACACGAAGGTTTGGCTCGTCGGCGCGATCACTTTGAACGTGGAGAACATGTGAATCCGCGCACGCCAGATTTCGTGCAGCGGCCACCCCACGGTCAGCACGGAGAAGCCGAAGCAGAGGGCGGTTGTTGCGATAGCCACGAGCGACGTTCGACGTGACCGACGGAACAGCAGCATCAGCGGAATGAGAGCTAGCGGCGTGAGTTTAATAACGCTAACAACCCCCAGCACGATGCCCGCTGACCAGGGTCGACGACGCGCTGCCGCGATGCTATACGCGATACCCGCAGTGACCAGGGGCGTCGTTTGCCCTAACGTGATCGACCACTGAAATGGGGTGGAAAGCCACACCACCAGCGTGACGCCGACCAACACGCCCATGGGTATTGGGCGGTGAAACCACACATAAAACGCACTGGCCACCAGCACGACCAGTGCCCACCCCGACGCCACTGTCAAGAAGAACACCGATGTGTGGAATGACATTATGAATGTCAGGGCTTCGGCCATTTGGGCAACGAATGGTGCCTGAACAAACGGATGCGGTGAGGCTGATGTGACATCTTGCTGCGCGAACGGCTGCCAGAAAGGGCCTGCCCAGGCAGCGAAATCGTCGGGGGCGTAGTCGTAGATGTGCGGATCGTCACCTTGGCGGAGGAGCTTGCCGGCGATCCATAACGCGGCCCAGTCGCCGTTTTCGCGTGGGCCGTGCCAGATTAATTGTGTTAGAAGCCCCACGAGGAGGCCCAACACATGGGCCGGCCACCCGATAATCGCGGCCGAGCTGCTTTCCGAACTGTTTTCTGAACCCCCGCTCTGTGCTCTGCTTAGTGCTTCACGGGCACGGCCGGTACCAAACCGGCTACCACTCCGAAGCGACAAAGCAGGCACAAAATTTCCTTCCGACAAAAGTATCGCTTACCAGTGATAACGCTGGCAGCACCCCGGCGACGGCAGGGGATGTTCCGGCCTAGCGACTGATGCTCAGGCTCTGGGCCTGCGCTCATCCGGTTCATGCTCATCCGGCTCCGCGGATATGCAGGTGACGCAGCTACAGGTGAAACCAAGCGTTGAGTATATCGAAACGCGTGGGGCTAGAGTTACACGGCCTTGTAGGGCACATTATCTACAGCCCCAGCCACGGCAGATGGCCGGCTAACAGCGCCGCGCCCACAAAAGCCACGCAGTCAATAACCGCGTGAGCAATCACCAGCGCCCACACACGGCCTGTGCGTTCGAAATACGTCCCAAAAACCAGGCCCATGATCGCGTTCCCCACGCCCGCGCTCGGGCCCTGGTACACGTGATACAGACCTCTCAACAGGGCCGACACCACCACGCGTGGCGCCCCCGACACACCACACTGGGCCAAGCGGGTTTGCAGCCATCCCACGACGACCACTTCCTCGGCCCAGGCCGTCGCGCACGCGGAAATGACTAGCAACACGTACGACCACCAGGCGCGGACCCCCGCCGCAGGATCAACCGTCGTCGACAAGCCCCACGCGCGAGCCACGGCATAAAAGCACAGCCCGGGCAGGCCAATCGCCGCAGCGGCCGCCAGCCCGTGCCACACGTCGGACAGTCCGGACCACCGCAAAAACCGCAGAGGATTCGTCGTCACGGGATGGACCCACAACATATACACAGCTAGCGCGCCCCAGGCGACCAAGGTCCCCGCCGACAACACCTGCAGCGACACATCGAGCCACGCCGCTGGCGCCTGCGAAGGATTCAACTGGGCGGTCTGGCCCTTCAACGGCGTCGGCGATACCAGCGCCTCCACCAGGCGCAGCGTTGCCCGCAGCCCCGACATCCCAAATGTCACGGCCAGAACAATGACAATTTCCCAGCGCAGCGTCGCGGTGGCACTACTTTTCGACGATAAGCCCGACACCAAGAACCTCCCACGGCGACACACGATCCCCCACAGCGCCCACGTGCACACTCACCGGCCACCCGTGCCACGGGCCGTCAATCGCCGTCGTTACGACAGGAACCGAAAGCCCAGCCCAGCCCGTCAAGTTCCACAACGTACACCACGGGGTCCACGCGGTTTGGGCCGCAAAATCCTCCTCGGGGGGCAAGGCTGCAAACGTGCCTACGGGCGGCGGCGGATACGCGATAGTCGGGTTCAGTACCAGATCCACATTCGCCATATCAGACCATTGGCCGAGCACCAGATCAGGAAGCTCCCGAAGCCTGGTCAGCGTCTCTTCATACTGCTCGGCCGTGATCGTCGCGCCCAGGTCACGAAAATACGTGCTCAGCGGGGACAACGCGCCATCTAGATTTCTGCACCGGTACGCCAGCACGATGCGCAGAAGCTCAATCGTCTCCGGTGGATATGGGCTGGTCACGGGAACAACATCATGGCCCGCCGCCCTCACGCGATCGGCAGCAATCCGAAGAGCGCCTGTCATCATGGAATTCGACGTCGGACGGGGCGCAGGGCTCGACGCAGTGTGCCCCACACTATGCAGCGGTTTCGTCAAAATTCCCACACGCAGACGTCGAGAAGGAACACTCATATTCGGCGTCCCCGGAACCCACTGGGTCCGAGTCACCCGCGGTTGCCCAGGAAAAGTAATTAACGACGACGCCACCGCGACATCCGCAACAGTGCGCGCCAGAAAACCATCCGCGCGCAGCTGCCCATCGGTTGGATCGTGCGGAGGCTTAAATCCGACGATCCCGCAACAAGCGGCGGGGACGCGGATCGAGCCGCCGCCATCGCTCCCATGCGCCACCGGGACGATACCGCGCGCAACCAGCGCCGCCGCCCCGCCCGACGAGCCACCCGGCGTGCGCTCGGGCAAGGCCGGATTAACGACCGCCGGAAGATGAGTCGGTTCCGTATAACACGATAAGCCCAGCTCAGAGGTCGCCGACGCTCCGAAAATGGTGGCGCCCGCGCCCAATAATGCATCCGCCACGGGGTCATTCTTCTCCGGCACCGACACTCGGTCGGCCGAACCTTGCGTGCAGGGAATCCCCCGCACAGGGAGCAAATCCTTAATCGGAATAGGTAAGCCGGCGAATGGGCCGCTACTGCGCTGAGCGCTCGGGTACGTCACGGGAATCTCGTCCAGGGCAAAACCCAGCTCTTGTGTGCTTAGCCCGGTTGACTCCCGGGCGGTCTGCACACAGTCCCGCGCGAGGCCCGCCAGCACGTCCGGGGAAAGATGCTGGTCACGACTATGCTGGTCAAAAGGTGTACCGGCCTCCTGAGTTCCGACGCGACGACGCCCACCGCGCACCATAGCGAGGATATCGGCCAAAGGGGCGTCCAGCACGTCGTGGAAATCCATACCTGACAGCCTACGGGGAGGCGGATACGGTTGCGCCACCACCACCTTGTCTATCTGATTCTTGATTCCCGGTGGTTTAGGGTTGAAGAGAACACGACATAGGCAGGTGGAATGAGTAGCGAGCAGTCAAAAAGCGTGGGAACGAATCAAACCAGTCACACACCCGAGACATCCGAGCGGGACATTCCCGTCGTCGCATTTCTCGGACCCTCAGGGACGTTTACGGAAATGGCCATGCTGGAATTCGCCGGCCGTGGGTGGTGCGACACGCCGCCCCAGGGCGCAAGGACGGGGGCTGCTGGGCCAGAAAGCAGCGGCGTGAAAGCCACCGAGCCCATCACCGCACACGGTCACCGAATAGTTCCGCTCCCCGTCGACTCGCCTCAACACGCTGTTGACGCTGTTATTCGTGGCCGCGCCGATTGGGCGTGCGTTGCCATTGAAAGCTCAGTTGAAGGCCCTGTTACCAGGACTTTCGATGCGCTCGCAGGATCGCACCCGCTACAGATCTATCGTGAAATCGCCATCCCGATCGCCTTCTCTATCCTCGTCCGGCCGGGCACCCGCCCTCAGGGCATCACCACTTGGAGCGCGCACCCCGTCGCCCGTCCCCAAGTGACATCGTGGATTGATCACCACCTCCCGCCGGCCGAGTTCGTTGCTGCCCGATCCAATGCCGCAGCTGCAGAGATGGTCGCCCGAGGAGAGGTCGACGCCGCCGCAGCGCCTGCCCGCGCCGGGCAGCTGTATGGCTTGTACTCACTAGCCGATGGCGTTGCCGATGTGACCGGCGCGCAGACTCGCTTCGTGTTGGTGGGTAAGCCGGGTAAACCTACTGCTCACACGGGTCGTGATCGCACGTCGGTCGTCTTTAACGTCCGCAATGAGCCGGGCGCGCTGGCTCGTACGCTGACGGTGGTCTCGTCGAATGGCGTGGATTTAACGCGCATCGAGTCTCGCCCGACACGGAAAGCGCTGGGAGAATACCGCTTTTATATGGACATGAGCGGGCATATTTCTGATCCTCATGTGGCGACGGCTTTGCAGCATTTGCACAGAACGGTCCAGGTGCTGCGCTTCCTCGGGTCATGGCCGATGGACGACGGGCCCCACGGGGCGACGACGTCCGATGCTGCGGCTCCGTCGTCCACCATGAGCCCGGATAAACCGTCGACGGCAACTCCCGCTGAGTGGTTTACCGCGCAGGAGTGGGTTGCTCATCGCGCGGAAGGGACCGCCCCGGAGACCGATGTCCTGTGGTAAAGCGATACAACGCTGGACCGTCGGCACAGAGGCACGCTGTGAGCGGGTACAGCGAGTACAGAATGATGACAAACGGCTGGAGGAAAACAGGTGAATAGCGTGGGTACAACAGTCAACAGTGGCACATCACACGGCCATGCATCGGAGGAGAAGCAGCAGGGCGCGTCCCGCGGACGGCTGATTCTCTTCCGCCACGGGCAGACGACGTCCAACCTCATCACCGCTCTCGATACCGCTGTGCCTGGCGCCGATTTAACATCAATGGGCGTTGAGCAGGCTTTTACCGGTGGTGAGCGAATCGTTGCCGACGGCACCCTCTCCGGAGCAGGCGAGGCGCAGCACGGGAACGAGTCAGCGGGCTCACCGCGGCCGGTCATTATCAGTTCGGAAGCACTCCGCGCCAGGAAAACCGCCCGTTTTGCCGCGCAGGGGATGGTGAACCAGGGCGCGTCGGTATATACCGCGTCGCCGTCGCCAGATGGGGTGATGACCGCCCCCATCACGGCCGAGCCGGATAATCCCACTGTGCCAACGGCAATCCCTGGTTTGACCGAGGTCACCGCCGGTGATCTGGAAATGAACACCGACATGGAGTCGATACACACGTATCGCTACACCCAGTTGCAGTGGTCATCGGGAAAGATGGATATGCGTATGCCCGGCGGACAGTCCGGATGGGAAACGCGCCGTCGCTTCCTGGAGGGCATTACCCCGATGCTGCCGCTCCTTGTTTCTGGTGCGGTGGAGTCGGATACGAGTACACCCAGTGATCTTATTGTGGTTGTTCACGGGTCGGTGATGCGCTTTATTGCAGGTCAGCTGGCTGGCGTGGAGGCCCATTTCGTGCAGGACGGCTATGTGTCGAATTGCCGGTGGATTGTGTTGGATTCCCCAGCATCGTTGGATCTGGCTGCGGCGTCGTATTCAGATGTTGACCAGTCGTGCGGTTCGTGGCGGGTGAAGCAGTGGGCGTGGTTGCCGGGTGAACGTGTCCGGCTCAAGGGGTCTGCTCAGTAACCGGCGGTAACAGGGGCCAGTGATAGCGAGGTAGCTACGCTGCGAGTTCGGTGTGCCGTTAGTATTGCCGGTATGCGGATTCTCGTCGTCGATAATTATGACAGTTTTGTGTACAACCTTGTGCAGTACATCGGGCAGCTGGGAGAGACGTGCACGGTGTGGCGTAACGACGACGACCGTTTGGTGGATTCTACGGAGGATCAGGCTGCGGGCCGGTCGGTAGTTCAGCGTTTCGACGGGGTGTTGATTTCGCCGGGGCCCGGAACTCCGTCGGCGGCAGGTCAGTCGATTCCGCTGATCAAGGCATGTATCCGCCATGAGGTGCCGATGCTGGGTGTGTGTTTGGGGCATCAGGCGTTGGCCGAGGCTTTGGGTGGTTCGGTGGTCCGTGCGGATGAGTTGTTGCACGGGAAGACATCGCCGGTGTGGCATGACGGTTCTGGCGTGATGCGGGGTTTGCCGGATCCGGTGACGGTGACGCGATACCACTCGTTGACGGTGGATGAGGCGTCGTTGCCGGACGAGTTGGTGGTGACCGGCCGGTCGGATTCGGGGATGGTGATGTCCATGCGGCATGTGTCGCTGCCTTTGCATGGTGTGCAGTTCCACCCGGAGTCGATCATGACGAGCTGCGGCCACCGGATTGTGGCGAATTGGATGGGGTGCGCTGGTTTTCCTGTCGACGAGGAACGCGTGCGTGAGCTGGAGAATCGGCACAACGCTGTCTTGTCGGGGCTGTAGGTCGCGTGAAAGTGGCTACGTATGAAGGGGTCTTCCTGAGAAATCTAAGTCTGAATTAGAATTTCTGGGCGTGGCGCCGAACACCAAGAAGAATGAGACTGAGGAGCAAAAGCGTAACTTTCGTTCTCACATGGCTGTTGCACAGCTCTTCCGCTCTTTTCTTAACCAAACCGGTGAGCGTATTCGCCTAATGGAGTGGTTGGGCGTTGAGACTATGCCTGTCATCGTTCCGGCACTTGGAAACACTTCGGCTTCCGACATACGAGAGGCTGCTAGCCGCCACTTTGAGACTGGCGAGGAACATGTCATTGTTCCCATTTGTCTGCCTGCTAGGGAGCCCGAGAGTATCAAGTTGTGCGTGCTTGTCGTTTCAACGCACGACGCTAAAACTCTTTGGCAATTGGATATGAACGAACTTCACGACAGCATTGATATGGCTCAAGTCGTGGAAGCTCTGGACTCTACCAAGAAGTGGGATGTTGAGGAGCTCGACCTCCAGCAACCGGAATTAAAAAACCTGGAGGCCTTGGTTTAATCGACGAATAGAAATCAAAACCGCAGCCCCGGGCGCTTTGTTGTGCCCGGGGCTGCGGTTTTTAGTGAGTTGGTGAACCGTACATGTGGTGTGTACTAATTCATCAACTAGCCGCTTGTAGTCTCCCCGACCTCCCGCTTCTAGGGCAGGAGGCTGAACGAGCCGACACCGACATCGATCGTCGAGTCTTTGTCGACGGCCTGACCAGCGGGGATCGACTGAGTCATGATCTCGTTGATCTTAGTGAGATCGTTCGTCTTTTGATCGTGTGTGGTCAGCCGAGCGGTCCCACCGGTCCATCCGGCCGAGCGCAAGGCGGATAGCGCCTGGCTCGTGCTTTGCCCGACCAGGTTAGGCATCGTCAGCTGGTTACCGCGGGAGACCTGAAGCTCGATCGTTGCTCCCTTGGGCATCTGATTGCCTTCGTTGGCGGTGCGGAGCACCGTGCCTTCGGGGCGGGTGGAATCGACTTCGGTGACCGTCACCTTGAACCCGGCACCTTCGAGGTTGCCGCGTGCGTCGTCGATCGATTGACCAGTGACGACGGGCACCCGGACGCGTTCGGGCCCGGTGGACACCGTGATAGTCACACTACTGCCCTTGGCGACGTGGGAACCCGACGCCGGTGTTTGCTCGATAATCCGGCCGGAGGCCACGCTGTCCGATGGCGCCTCTTTCACCGTTTGGTCGAGCACAAGCCCGGCTTCTTGGAGCAGCTGCGAAGCCTCTTGCGTGTCCTTCCCCGTGAGGTTCGGTACGTCGGTTTGCTCTTTTCCAGTGGAAATGGTGAGCGTGACCTGGGTGCCCTTGGGCACTTGCGATCCCGCTGCCGGGCTCGTGTCAATGACATGGCCCTTTTCGACGTCGGCATTAGACGCTTCCCACGTTTTCACCTTGAATCCGGCGTCTTCGAGCTTGGCGATCGCGTCGTCCTCGGTGAGGTTCCGAACGTCGGGGATGCTTATCTTTTTGTTGTCGTTATTCTCGACGTGGGGGAGGCTGCTGCTCGTGGTGTTGTCGTGGTAGTAGGACCATGCGATGGCACCGCCGATCCCGAGGACGGCGAGGATAACGAGCGTCCAGATGATCCGTATCCATGTGGATAGTGTGCTGCGTTTCTTTTCTCCCTGCTCGGAGTGCTTGCTGGCGTGTCTGCCGCCGGAGTTCCGCGTAGCGGTGTCGCTTCCTGCAGGTGCGACAGCCGCATGTGCTCCTTGCGCTTGGTCGGGGGCGTCTAACGAGTTAGGTTGCGCTGCGTGGGCACCTTGGGTGGCCGCACTGTGCGCGCCGCTCCCAGCCGCGACGCCGGCAGCTCCCGCGGTACCAGCAGCCCCTGCAGCGGGCATGACGGTGGTCGCGACATCGCTGGGATCGTTCTGATGCGGCATCGGGCTGTACGGGTTAGTCCGATGCTGTGCAGCCAGCGGTGTGCGGTGGTTAGCCAGGCGTCGAAGATCGTCGGCGAAATCGGCGGCATCGTCATAGCGGTCGGCCGGGTCCTTGGCCATCGCTGTCATGATCACGGCGTCGACGTTGGTGGCGGTGGTCGGATCGAGGCTGATGCCGTCGACGTGCGACGGCGGTACCGGTGTGCTTTGCACGTGTTGGTACGCGACGGAGAACGGCGATTCGCCCTGGAAGGGCGGCTGTCCCGTGATCAGTTCGTAGAGTACGCACCCGCTGGCGTAGATGTCGGATCGTGGGTCGGCGGAGTGCCCGCGCGCCTGCTCAGGAGAGAGGTATTGCGCGGTGCCGATGACGGCCGCGGTCTGCGTCATGGAGGACGTCGCGTCGCCAAGCGCCCGCGCGATACCGAAGTCCATGACTTTCACGGACCCGGTGGCCGTAATCATGATGTTGGCGGGCTTGATATCGCGGTGGACGATGCCCGCTTCGTGGGAGAAGTGGAGTGCGTCGGCGACGTCGGCCATGACGGTGGCGGCATACTCGGGATCGAGGGGCCCGTCCTCGCGGATGATGTCGCGGAGGGTGCGTCCGCGGACGCGTTCCATGACGATGTAGGGGACGGAGCCGTCAGCTTCGCTTGTCTGCCCGGTGTCGTAGACGGCGACGATGGCGTGGTGGTTGAGCTTGGCGGCGTTGAGCGCTTCGCGACGGAATCGTTCGAGGAACGTGGTGTCGCGCGCGAGGTCGGGCCGCATCATTTTCACGGCGACGTCGCGTCCGAGGAGGGTGTCG
Organism: Corynebacterium pseudokroppenstedtii; assembly: GCF_019754945.1. Lineage (GTDB taxonomy): Bacteria > Actinomycetota > Actinomycetes > Mycobacteriales > Mycobacteriaceae > Corynebacterium > Corynebacterium pseudokroppenstedtii. The sequence continues at coordinate 350,421 of NZ_JAEUWU010000004.1, read as the reverse complement.
GTGCCGGCGTAAACGTCGGACATTCCTCCTGTGCCGATGATTTCGGAAAGTGTGTATCGGCCCCCTAGTAGGGTGTTTGAATCCATCGTTTAGACCCCGCTCCGAGCGCTATTTCCGTTACTGGTTCCGTTGTGGGAGCTGTGGCCTTGCCCGGTGGTCCCTCCTGTTCCGCTTCCTCCGTTGATGGCGGAGTTTTGTTGGTTGGTGTTGCCGGATCCGCTGTTACCACCGTTGTTGTTTCCGCGGCTGCCGTTGTTTCCTGCGTTCCCGGATCCGGTGTTGGTGCCTCCGTTGGAGTTATTCCCGCCGGTGTTGGTGTTCCCGGAGTTGCCGTCGGTGGTCCCGTTGTTTCCGTTTCCGCCTGTGGTGTCGTTGTCGGTACCAGGAGTGTCGTTCGTACCCTGGTCCCCGGTTTCGGTCGGCTGGACGGGTCGGGTCTCAGTGCCGGGGTTGGTTTGTTGTTCAGTATTGGTCCGCTGCGGTGGCTGGTAGGTCTCCGCTGGTGCGGTGTCATTGTCGTCGTTCTCACCAGGGACGACGGTGGTGATGACGCTGGTTACTGTTTCGCCAGTTTCGTCGCGTCCGCCATCGCGGTGAACACCGAAAGCCAACCATGCACCAATAGCGACGACGATGAGGACGAGGAGCCCAATGAGCGTCCAGAGCCACCGCGTGGCCTTGGAGTTGTTGTTCTTGTTAGGGGCCGCGCCTTTGTTGGTGTTCCGGGCAGGGCTTTGGGCACGGTTAGGCGCACCACCAGGACGTTGGGTAGCGGCCGCTGCCGCGCCGGGAGCTGCAGCGTTCTGCTGTGCTGCAGGGCTGACTCGTGTCCTATCCGAGGGTCCACGGTTGGTCGCCGCTCCGCCGAGGGACGGGTGGACGGTGCCGCCGGGGTGCGGTGCTGGCCCTTGGACCTTGGGCGCAGGAGTTTGAGGTTGTTCCGTGACCTGCGCAATGGATTCGCCCGGCGCCGTCGGCGAGACGAATTGCGCAGTCGGCTGAGGTTCCCCGTTAGTGGTGAACATCGCGGTCGGAGCGTCAGGCCCGCCAGGGGTGACCATGCCGTCTTGGTTGATCTGTTGATGAAGTGTTTCAGGCAGTGGCGGCATGTCGCCGTTGCGAACATGGGCGACCGCCATGGTGAGTTCGGCACCATTGGCGTAGCGCGCGCGAGGGTCTTTACGCAGCGCAGTCGCAATGAGCTCGCGAGTGTTCCGGCCGATGCTCTCAGGCAGGGCAGGCGGCGTCGTGTTGATATGCGCGATGGCGACGGACACGGTGGAGTCGCCACGGAAGGGCCGCTGACCGGTCAGCATTTCATAGCCGACGACACCGAGCGAGTAAATATCGCTGGCAGGCCCCACTTTCATCCCCTGGGCTTGTTCAGGGGAGACGTATTGCGCGGTGCCCACCACCATGCCGGTCCGCGTGAGCGGCACCGCTTCGGCGGCTTTGGCGATGCCGAAGTCCGCGACCTTGACGGTGCCGTCGGGTGTGATGAGCAGGTTGCCGGGCTTGATATCACGGTGAACCATGCCGGCAGCGTGAATGGCCTGCAGCCCGAGCGCGCTTTGTTGCAGCACGTCGAGCGCAAGTTTTTCGGGAAGTTTCTTTTCGCGCGCGAGGACGTCGGCAAGCGATTCGCCACGCACGTATTCCATGATGATGAAGCAGAAAGTCAGCCCGGCATCGAGGACTTCGCGGTAGGCGTGGGTGTGAACGACATTGGGGCTATCGATGAGCGATGACGCGTTGGCTTCGTTCCGGAAGCGTTCGCGGAACTCGGTGTTGTCGGTGTACTCGGGCTTGAGGACTTTGATGGCGACGGGGTCGCCGGTGTCGTTGTCGGTGGCGAGCCACACGGTGGACATGCCGCCTCGGCCGATGATCCAGTTGAGGCGGTAGTGGGTTCCTACGAGGCGTTGAACGCGCTCAATGTCTGATCGATCCGGTTGGAGATCGTTGTCATTGGTCATGTTTTACACCCCGTCCTTGAGTGCCTGGGCGATGACGGCGCGGCCGATGGGGGCTGCGACGGATCCGCCCGTTGCTGCTTGTCCTCGGTCACCACCATTTTCGACGACGACGGCCACGGCGACGTCGGCGTTCTGGGAGGGCCCGAAGGCGACGTACCAGGCGTGTGGTTTGGAGGACCGTGAGTTTTCGCCGTGTTCGGCGGTACCGGTCTTGGATGCGATGTCGGCGCCGGCGTACCCGCTGGTGCCCTTTTCGGATCCGATCATGAGCTGCGTGATGCGGTTCGCGATGTCTTCGTTGACCGCGGTATTGACTTGTTCAGGTTTCGTGGTCTTGATGGGCTTGAGGCTGGAGTCGGTGATCTGTTTGATCAGGTACGGCTTCATCCTCTTGCCTTTGTTGGCAATGGTGGCGGCGATAATGGCGTCCTGCAACGGTGTGATGGACACGTCGCGCTGTCCGATGGAGGACTGCGCCAGCGACGGTTGGTCAGCGATCTCGCCGACGGTGGACGTCTGGACGGGCAGCCCGAAGCCATCCACGCTCTCACCCACGCCGAAGGCTTTGGCGGTCTTCTTGAACTGTTCGGTCCCCGCAGCCATCCCGAGCTGGGCAAACGCCGTGTTACAGGACAGAGTGAACGCGGTGGACAGCGTCGTCACGGAGCCACTCCCGCAGCGCTCGCCGTCGTAGTTCTCCATGGTCGTGTAGCTATCCGGCAGCGTAATCTGTGGTTCCGCGGTGACCGTGGTGTTGGCGTTGACGTTGTTCTTCTCCATGGCAGCAGCCGTGGTGATGAGCTTGAACGTCGATCCGGGCGGGAGTGTTTGCTGCGTGGCGTGGTTGAGCAGTGGCGATTCCGGGTTGTTGTTGAGGGCGGCCCAGTTTTGTTGTGCTTCCTCAGCATTGGGGGTCACGATACTGCGAGGGTCGTAGCCAGGTGTGGAGGCCAGCGCGAGCACCTCACCAGTGGAGGGGCGGAGCGCAACGACTGCACCGGTGTATCCGCGGCTGGTCATGGCGTCATAGGCGACGCGCTGTGTCTTGGGGTCGATGGTGAGCTCGACGTTGGCACCCTGGGTTTCCTTACCAGTGAGGGTGTCGGTGAACCGTTTAGTGAACAGCGAATCGTCGGTGCCGTTGAGGATGTTGTTCTGGCTGGCCTCGATGCCCGCTGTCCCATAGCGGTCAGAGAGGTAGCCCTCGACGGGCCCGAACGCGTCGGGGTCGCTGACGTATTCGCGGTTGTACATGTCATTGGCGCCTTTGACGGAGTGCGCCAGAATTTCTCTCCCGGCGCTGATTTGTCCGCGTTGGCGTGACTTCATGTCGTAGTACTGGCGACGGTCAAGCGAGTTCTTGGCCAGGTGGTCGGTCTGGAACCCTTGGATCCAGGTGAGGTTGGCCACCATGGCGACAACGAGGAGGAGGCAGAAGATGGTGACTGCGCGGATGGACCGGTTCACTATTGTGCCTCCTTCTGGTTGGTGCTGGCTTGCTGGTTGGTTTTACGGTTCGGTGTCGCGGCTGACCCGCTAACGCTAGCTGGTTGTCGCGCGGAATTGGAAATGCGCAGGATGATGGCCAGCAGCATGTAGTTGGCAAGGAGCGACGATCCGCCGTGTGCGACGAATGGCGTCGTCAGTCCCGTCATTGGCAGTAGTCGTGAAATCCCGCCGACGACGACGAACACTTGGATCGCGATGGTGAGCGAGAGCCCAGAGGCGACGAGTTTGCCGTAGGTGTCGCGTGTCTTGAGCGCTGTTTTCATGCCTCTGGTGACGAAGATGGCGTAGAGAACGATGAGCGCGGAGAGCCCCACGAGGCCGAGTTCCTCACCAATAGCTGCGAGGATGAAGTCGGAGTGCGCGACCGGCACCTCTTCGGGGTATCCGCGTCCGAGTCCGGTGCCGGTGATCCCACCCCACGACAGGCCGAAGAGCGCTTGCGAGAGCTGGTATCCGCCTTCGTTGTAGTGGCTGATGGGGTCGATGAAGTTATCAACGCGTGTCTGGATCTTGGCGGAGATGTTGTAAATCCCGACGGCCCCAATGGCGGCCAGCCCGAGCCCGATAATGATCCACGACGGCCGCGAGGTGGCGATATAGAGCATACCGAGCACGGTTCCGAAGAGGAGGAGCGCTGGGCCGAAGTCGTTTTCGCCCGCCATGATGACGAGGGCGATTCCCCACACGACGAGGATGGGGCCGAGGTCACGCAGCCGCGGGAATCTCATTCCCAGGAATTTAGTGCCCGCGACGTTGAACAGCGCTCGCTTTGTGGTGAGGAGTGAGGCGAAGAACAGCAAGAGCAGGATCTTTGAGAACTCGCCGGGCTGGATAGAGAACGGCCCGATCTGTACCCACACGTTGGCGTCCGCGTTAAGGCTGGTGGGCCACACCATCGGTACGGCCATGAAGATCAGCCCTGCGATACCGAGCAGGAACGAGTAGTCCTGGAGGGACCGGTGGTCGCGAAGCCCAACGATGACGGCGACCATCATGGCCACACCGATTACTGTCCACATGATCTGTGAGCGGACAAGGTTATTCCCCGTGGCCAGGTCCAGCCGGTAGATCATGACGAGGCCGATGGCGTTGAGCAGCGCCGCGACGGGAAGCATGATCTGGTCGGAGTAGGGCGCTTTCCACAGGATCACGAGGTGGGCGACGGTGAAGATGATGATGAACCCGCCGAGGAGGTAGGCAACATCCGTGGTCAGCGGGTGGTTAGCCGCGATTTCGACGGCAATAACCGCCAAAGCGAGGATCGCGGTAACAGCCAGCAGCAGCCCGAGCTCGATCCAGCGCCGCGGCCGTTTGGGCTGCGCAATGGGGCCCGTGTTGTCCGTTGCCTGCCCGGTTGTTGTCGCTGGGTACGCGACGGCGTTCCCTGCCGTCGATGGGTGTGAATAGGTCATTTATTTCACCTCCCGGCATGTGTCACCAGGTGTGGTGAGGTCGCCGGGTTGCCCGTTGGCGGTATCTCCCGAGGCGTTGTTGGCTGCGGATTCCCCAGTGCTGGGGGCGCCGGGTGCGGGTTCGCCGCTGGTGGCTGCGTCGGAGGGCGCATGTGGCTCGCCACTGCGGTCGTCGCGTGCTGCGTCGGGATTATCGGCGTTTCCGTGCGACGATTCGCGGGTCACGCATACAGGGAGCGCTTGCTTAGCTAGCCGCTCCATTTGCGTTTGGACGTCGTTGTAGTCCCCCGATGGCAGATTGTCCACGTTGGTCCGCGTCGATGGCGGAAGATCGGTCAGCTGGAAGCGGTGGCATTTCTTAGTGGAGTTCGCGTCCAGCAGCGTGAGGTTGCCCTTGGCATCCAAACATGCGCGTTGGTACGTGCTGTGGAGTGTTTTCCCAAGGATAGTTTCGTCGGCACCTTTATAGACGACGAGTTCGTTGTTGTCGGTGGCGATGTAATAGCGGTTATCTAGCGTTTTCTTCGCCCACCATCCGCCGGCACCGATGATGACGGCGAGGACAAGAACAATGACGCCCACCGTGAGACCGATGCGACGTCCTTTTTTCTTGTTGTGTTTTTCGTGATTATGGCCGTGTCCTCCGGCGACGGCTGAACCGTGGACAGAATCAGCGCGGTTCCCCGTGCCACTTGCAGGATCAGCGAGGTCACCCCGCGGTGCCTGCGCTCCTCCGTTGTCGGCGGATTTCCCGTTGTCGGGCGACGCCGGTTGCGATCCGGACCGCCCCCCAGGATTTCGTTGTGCCTGGGCTTCTTTGTTCTGTTGTATGAGCTTCATGCCGACGGCACGGCCGGCTGCGGTATCAGGCCGGGCGACGTCGGTCTGCTCCGGATCGAGCGCGCCGACGAGGAGGGGCGCGGCCGGGGCGTAGTCGTCGTCGCTGGTGTCGACGATTTCTCCGAGGACGACGGTGACGTTATCGGGCCCGCCGCTGCGGAGGGCGAGGTCGATAAGGCGCTCGGCAGCTTGTTCGAGCGTGCCGCGGGAGACGATATCCGCGATGGTGTCGTGGCTGACGGGGTCGGAGAGGCCGTCGGAGCACAGGAGATAGCGGTCGCCGGGGCGGACATCGCGAAGCATCAGGGTGGGCTCCACGGGCCGGCCTGTCAGCGCCTTCAGGATGAGGGAGCGCTGCGGGTGGTTGGAAACGTCTTCGGGTGCCAGCTGGCCTTCGTCGACAAGGGATTGGACGTAGGTGTCGTCTTTGGTGATTTGCTCTAGTTGCCCGCCGCGGTAGAGGTATCCGCGTGAGTCGCCAACGTGGCAGATGGCGAGGGTGTCGTCGTTGAAGAAGAAGGCGTCGAGGGTGCACCCCATGCCTTCGGTGGCGGGGTTGATGTCGATTTGGTTGGCGATCGCGGCGTTGCCTTCGGCCATCGCGTCGGCCAGCTGTCCGCACATGTCGTCGCCAGGTCCAACATCGTCGACGTGGGCGATGTGGGAAATCATGAGCTGGGAGGCTATTTCTCCCGCCGCATGTCCACCCATGCCATCGGCCAGTGCCAGCAGGTGGGGGCCGGCGTAGGCCGAGTCTTCGTTATTTCCGCGGATCAGTCCTACGTGCGATGCGGCCGCGTAGGTCAGGGCATATGTCATCTAATGATCCCTTCCTACTGCACGTGCAGTGTGGTTCGGCCGACGCGGATGGCATCTCCGCGGGTGAGGGTTTCTAGCTGGTCGATGCGTTGCTCGTTGAGGTATGTCCCGTTGCGCGATTCTAGGTCTTCCACGAACCAGTCGTTCCCGTTCTGGATGAACCGTGCGTGACGGGATGAAGCGTAGTCGTCGCTGAGGACAAGTGTGCATGATGATGCCCGTCCGACGAACACTTCGGATTGCGACGTCAGGTCGATCGTTTGTCCTCTCTGGGGCCCGTTGGTCACGACTAGTTCCGAGAGCGGGGCCTTATTTCGCTGGTTCCGTCTGCCGTCGGAGTTGGGGGCGACGGTGGGGTCAGGCCCGCCTTGGGGCGCCGCTACGGCGGGTGCCGCGAGCACGGTGGCTGAGGGTGTAGCCGAATCCCGTTTGAGGGCGCGCAGGGTAAGCGCGATAAAGAGCCAGAGCAGGATGAGGATGGCTAGTTTAACGAGAAACAACACCGTGCTTTGCATGGTGGGCATCCTCCTTGGTTGTGCAGCAGCATCGGTCGTGGCTCCATGTGTGCCAGCTGGATAGTGAGCTTACAGGCACACCTGGACACCCCACCGATTCAAGTCGTGCCCTACTTTACCTTCTTTGGTGTACCCGCGCGCCAACCCCGCAGCATAAAGCCCGTGTTCGTAGAGGTGCGGTAAAGCTTTTCGACGTCACTCTCACACCGCGGGCTTCTCAGTTCGCACTCCCGCTTTACGTCCGTGGGCCTACTTCTGAGGCGTGTTGATTCGCACCTCTATATAAGAGTGTCCGACGGTGATGACGTCTCCGTCGGCCAGCAGCCAGTTGTCGATCGGGGTGTCGTTGACGGTGGTGCCGTTGGTGGAGTGCAGGTCCACCAGGACGGCCTCCTTCCCGTCCCACACGAGTTCGGCGTGTCGCCGCGAAACGCCGGTATCGGGGAGGCGGAAATCCACCTGGTTACCACGCCCGATGATATTTGTTCCTTCGTGTACGTGGTATGTCCGGGAGGACCCGTCTTGAAGTAAGAGGGTGACGGCCGCTTGTTCGCCTACCGACGTCTGCCCCGGGACATAACCGCCGTTGTCCTGCGCATTCGGCGCTGCAGCGGCATCGGCGGGGGAGACGTGCCCTGTTCCAGGGGCGGGGTTAGCAGTGTCGGCGGCGTCGGCAACTTCGGACCACGCTTGTGCATGGCGGTAGCTGTCATAGTCGACGCTATGAGGGTAGCCGGATTGCCCTTCTGGCTGTCCGGCCTGCCCCGGTTGCTCCTGGTCGGCGGAGTTGTTGTGGTGTGATGCGTAGACCTCGGTGGGCGGGCTCACTGGCCGCGCATCCTGGTGCTCCGACACAGAGGAGTGGCACTTGAGCTGGCCGGTGTGCAGGCCTTTGTCGCTTTTGAGGTCCACAGTGACGGCTTCGTACGTGCGCCATCCTTCGTTGCGGATGAAGCGTCCAAGCAGGTCAGAGAGGTCGAAGTTCAGGTCCGGATCGGCGTCGTTAATTTTGTCTAAGTCTTTTGCTGCGAGGTAAACGACGTACCGGTCGGGGGCATATAGAGTGCCGTGGGGTCCATAAACCAAGGAATCCTCGGCCTCTTGCTTCAAGAGTTCCTCAATTTCGGCAGGGACGACGGACCCGCCGAAGACGCGCGCGAATCCATTATCCATGCCGCGTTGCAGGGAGCTATCGAGCTTTCGGAAACGCCCGAGCATATCCATATGAACTGGGACACCTTTCTTGGCATCGCGCGAAAATCCAGGGCTGCACTCATGTGCGGCTGATGGCAAACAGTGTGCGGTCAGCCGCGGTTCTTCCCTGATCTGCGATCGTTCTTGATGTGACCGTGTTGTTCTCTACGCTATGCCATTTGAGAGAAGTTCAGGTCATTATACGAATTTCTTTCGTAAATACATAGGAGAGCAGCGTACTACGTCCAGGTTTTTCGTCTAGTTCGATCACTATCGACAGGATTGTGTGCGATATGAATAAGGAATGTATGAGATATGAAGCCGACATATTAAGAGGTATAGAGGTGTTTTCGGTGAGTTTGCGGACTAGTCTGTGAACTTTTGTAAGCCTGTGACCTGCTCTTTTGTTTTCGACGTGGGGCGTCGTGCTAAGCTGACGTGCGTTGTTTCGGGCGAGTGGCGGAATGGCAGACGCGCTGGCTTCAGGTGCCAGTGTCCTTTACGGACGTGGGGGTTCAAGTCCCCCTTCGCCCACAACTTCATTGTGAGTGTTAGTCCCCGTTGGTTGTGATCCTGCAAAGGGTTGCAGCCGACGGGGACTTTCGCATTCTTCCAGTTTTCCCTCACCGTCGTTGATTCCTTAGATACAGTGTTCCCTAAAGAAACCTAACTTCATGCTGGAGGACGGAGTAGGGCTTGATCGACGTGGGTTGATGATAGGTGAGGGAGTCGGCATATGAGCGCGATGAACGGTACAGTGCGACGACTTTATGACGGCGTAGCACTGTCGTACGGAATGACGATGGTCGTACTCGGCTCGATGATTCCGTCGGGGCTGTATTCGATATATCAGCGGGATTGGGGGCTGGGTTCCAGCTCAACCGTCGTCTTCTTTTCTTTTTGTGTCATCGGTGTGGTTATTGCCTTATTGTTTGGCCACGTTTCTGACACTGTGGGAAGAAAACCAGTTATTTTGACGTGTATTGTGCTCTCGCTGGCCTCGAGTGCGACCTTTACACTGACAACTAATTTCCCTGGTTTGTGTATTGCCTGCACGCTATCCGGGTTATCGGTGGGGTTATGCACTGGTGCGTTTACGGCGGCTTTGCAGGAGGCGATATCTCCTGCCTTGGGTACCCTTTTGAGCACGATTTAAACATCTTTGAGTTTGGCACTCGGCCCGTTATTTGGCGCGTTCATTGCCTTACATTCGGGGTTACCCCTAAGAATTCCTTTCATCATTTATGGAATTCTGACGCTTGTAGCCGGTGCGTTGGTGTTATTAATCACCGAGACTCTCGATAACCGGGGAAGGCTAAGACTAAAAGTTCAGATCGGTGTTCCGAAGAATCTCGTGGCCGCTTTCATTCCGTTCGCCGTCGCCATTGGTGTTGCCTACGGTACAAACGGGCTTTTCCAGTCCGTCATCCCACTCAGCATGAAAGGCTTGGGAGTATCCAGCCAACTGGGCATGGCCTTTACGACGTTTCTCATGCTTGCTGTTTCCGCGGCAACTCAAATTGGGATGGCATTTCTTCCCCGCGAGCCAAGTTTGGCGGCTAGAAATGACAATGGCGATATTCCCCCGTTATAAGTTCCCACCCTATAAGAAAGCCGATGGCGAAAGATGAGAAAACGGGGGTTCGCTCCTTGTGCTTTTAGTTGTCGAGGGTGACTTCGATGTTTTCTTCTTCGGTATCAAACCACAATGCGGCGATTTCTTTTGCAACGGCTTCCGCATCTTCACGTCGATTTGCCTGACCGAAAATGTCGTACTTAGGGATGGTGACAAGCCACCATTCTCCATCCGGCTCAACTGTTGCATGGACGTGTATTGTCATTATTTTTTATCTCCAATGTGCCGGCGTAGTGACAATCGTTGTAATAATACCTCCTCTGATTCCGCTGGAGCAGTGTTTTCTCCGCTGTTCCGCTTTCCCGACGTAAAAGTGTAACGGGGATTACCCTGGCAGTTATCCCTACATGTGACAGTCAACCGACCTGTGACAATCAATCTGAAAGGCGTCGTTGTGTCTATTGATCCGAAAAATCTTATCGAGGAAACCCCAACCCAGTTGTTTATTAATGGGAAGTGGGTTAATTCGTCTAGCTCAGAGACGTTTGATGTGGAGAATCCTGCCACCGGTGAGGTCATCGCAACCGTGGCTAGCGCAACGGGCGATGATGCCATTAAAGCTCTTGACGCGGCATCCGATGCTCAATACGAGTGGTCGCATACGTCGTCCCGTGAGCGCAGCTCAATCCTGAAAAAGGCGTTTGACCTGGTTCAAGAGAACTCTGAGGAATTAGCCACGTTGATGACACTCGAAATGGGTAAGCCCCTCGCGGAATCCCGCGGTGAGGTGACTTATGGCGGGGAGTTCCTCCGCTGGTTCTCCGAGGAAGCGAACCGCATCGGCGGTCAATATTCCACGAGCCCGGAAGGCACTCTACGGTTCCTGGTCTCCCGCCGCCCCGTGGGTCCATGTTTCCTCATTACCCCGTGGAATTTCCCGCTCGCGATGGGCACCCGCAAAATCGGCCCGGCGCTGGCTGCCGGCTGCACCGTCGTGTTGAAGCCCGCGCGCCTGACGCCCCTCACCTCGCTGTACTTCATTGAGCTGCTGCGTCAGGCCGGCGTGCCTGATGGCGTCGTCAATGTGGTTCCGTCGAAATCGGCGTCGTCAGTGTCTGAGCCGATCATGGATGATTCGCGGTTGCGCAAGATGTCCTTCACCGGTTCGACGGGCGTCGGAAAGCACCTGCTCGAAGCTGCCTCGAAGAATGTGTTGCGAACCTCGATGGAGCTGGGTGGCAACGCTCCGTTTGTCGTTTTTGACGACGCGGATCTGGACAAGGCGGTTGAAGGCGCGATGGCTGCAAAGATGCGGAACATGGGGGAGGCCTGCACGGCTGCGAACCGATTTATTGTGCATGAGTCCGTGGCCGAGGAGTTCTCGAAGAAGCTGGCCGAGGCGATGGGTGACCTGACGTGCGGAAATGGGTTGGATGAGGGCACGACGTGTGGCCCTCTGATTGAGAAGAAAGCCCTGGATAACGTGGCCGCATTAGTTGATGATGCTAAAGAGAAGGGCGCGAAAGTGCTCTGCGGCGGCGAGCCCCTCGAAGGCAAGGGCTATTTCTATAAGCCGACGGTTCTGTACCCCGTTCCAACCGATGCGCGAGTATTCGGTGAGGAAATTTTCGGACCCGTCGCCCCGATTACGACATTCTCTACGGAAAGCCAGGCACTTGAGTTAGCCAATGACACCGAATATGGATTGTCATCCTATTTATTTACGACGAATGTCCAGCGTGCGCTGCGGTTCTCGGAGGACCTCGAAGCTGGAATGGCCGGGTTGAATGTGGGAGTGTTGTCCAACGCTGCGGCCCCATTCGGCGGCGTGAAGCAGTCCGGCCTGGGGCGCGAAGGCGGAAACGCCGGCATCGAGGAGTACCAGGAGGTTCGCTATATCGCGATGCCGACGGAGTAGAGGTGCGAACTCGTTAGCTGGGAATAGCGTGCCGCGTCGCTTTCAAAGTCGCACCCGATTTCCCGAGTTCCATCATTTTCGAGATGAGATCGGCCGCAGTGAATGCTGCGTGGTCATAACTCAGCCCGTCCGGCGGGTGAATGTTGGAAATGCAGTTCCGTCGCTCGTCGGTCGTCCCTGGTGAGGCGTTATACGTGATGTACATGCCGAGCGAGTATGGCACCGAAAGCCCCGGTCGCTCGCCGATAATGAGGACAACCACGCGCATGTTCATGGCGTGTGCAATGTGATCGCCCAACGCGACCCGCGCTTGGTCCGCTCTGACGGTGGGGGCAATGGAGAGCTCCGGGCAGATGCGGTGAAGTATGTTTCGCAAGGCCTCTTCCGTGGCTTTCCCGTGGTAGGACAAGGCATCGGGGGAGAGACCATCCGCCATGACTATCCCCACATCCCATCCGGCCTCACGAGTGGGCAGTTTTTTTAGGTCGTCATTGTTGGGGAGTCGCCCCAGGTCAGGGCGCCGTAAATATTCGGACCGGTCCCCGGCGCGTGACCGCACGAGCGGCGCGTCGGCAAGGAAGGAAAGCCCGCTCTTAGGCCCGGAATCAGCCCCGTCACCCGAATCATCCGTGCCACCTGAATGAACAGCATCGCGTGCGGCCGCGTGAGCTGCTGCGAACGATAGCTTCGATGAGGTCGGTTGCGCCGCTCCGTGTCTCCCTAACCCGATTCGCGCCGGGGTGAGATCACGGACTCTCGCCCACGCGTCGAGCTGTTTCGTCATGATGTCCACCCCAATTCCATGGCATGCTCGGGCGAAAGCGCAGGCGCAGGGCCCTCGTCGGCAAGTAATCCGCCCTGGTCTGTAACCCCGGTTGTGTGCAACCACTCTTCGAATTCGGGCGCCGGCCGTTTGCTCATGGTGGCGCGGACCTGCGCGATGTCATGGAAGGATAGGGACTGATAGCCCAGCATGATGTCGTCGGCACCCGGAACAGCGATGACGAAACCGGTGTTCGCTGCGGCCAGAAGGTGCAGGAGCGTGTCCATATCGTCGCTATCCGTTTCGGCATGGTTGGTGTAGCACACGTCGCACCCCATTTGAATGCCCAGGAGCCGCCCGCAGAAATTGTCCTCCAGCCCCGCCCGGATAATTTGCTTACCGTCGTATAGGTATTCGGGCCCGATGAACCCCACCACCGTATTAACCAGTAGCGGCCGATACGCGCGCGCCACCCCGTACGCGCGAGCCTCCAAAGTTTGCTGGTCAACCGGCCCATCGACACCGATATTCGCCCCCGCCGACAAACACGATCCCTGACCGGTCTCAAAATACAAAGCATTCGTGCCGACGGTTCCTCGGCGCAATTCGTTCGCGGCCTGCTCTGCCTCGGCTAGCATGTCGAGCGACACACCGAAGGACCGCAGCGCTCCCTCCGTCCCCGCAATCGACTGAAACGGCAGGTCCACGGGCGCGCCGGCCTCCATGAGGTCAATCGTCGTCGAGATATGTGTGAGCACGCTCGATTGCATGGGGATGGAGTACCGACGCCGCACCTCGTCGAGCAGAAACAGCAGGTCACGGACCGCTTCGGGGGAATCGCCGGCCGGGTTAATACCCACCACCGCGTCGCCGCACCCGAACAACAGCCCGTCGAGGACACTGGCTGCCACACCCGTGGGGTCGTCGGTGGGGTGGTTGGGCTGCAGCCGCGACGACAAACGACCAGGTAAACCCAGGGTTGTACGAAATTTCGTGACGACGCTTAACGCGGCGGAGACCGCGATCAGTTCGCCATTGCTCATCAGCTTGGAGACCGCGGCGGCCATCTCTGGTGTCAATCCCCACGCCAACGAGGAGATGTTGGCGCCACGATAGGCCTGCTCGAGGAGGTATTCGCGGAATGCGCCCACGGTCATGTGCGCGAGGGGGCGGAACGCGTCGGAGTCGTGCGTTCGGTGGATGAGGTCTGTGACGGCGTCTTCGATGAGCGGGCGACGGATGAACTCGTTGAGCTCCACGTCCGCCAGAACCATGGCGGCGGCGACGCGCTCGGCCGCGGAATTCGCGGCGCATCCGGCTAGTTGGTCGCCCGAGCGGATCGGTGACGCCTTCGCCATGACCTCGGTTAAGGAAGCGAATGAGTACGTGTGTCCAGCTAGGTGTTGGGAAAACATTAGCGGACCTCCTCGGCCTGGAGGGTGGTGGGCGTGCGTGGGGTGTGGACGGGTTCCTTCAGATCCTGCTCGGCACGTTTCCGTGCAGCGCGTTCCTGCGCAATATCTACCGGCGACGTATTCCGGCCCCACACGGCATACCCGACGGCTGCCAGCGCCATCACACCCAACGCACATCCGGCGAGCACCGGCGCATTCATGAACGTTGCCACGACCGCACCCAGCGACAACACCAACGCAACACCCGAGGTCACGACGCCACCGGGCGTCCGGTACGGCCGTGGCAGCTCCGGACGCCGCACCCGCAACACAATATGCGCCACCATCATCAATGCGTAGGACACCACCGCACCAAACACAGCAACAGACATCAGGGCGTCACCATCCGCCACCAGCGTCAACGCAAAACCCACGCACGCGGGGACAATCAACGCCCACGTCGGAGCGCCGCGGCGGTTCGTCGTCGATAAGAAAGCGGGAAGTAAACCGGCACGGGACAGCGAAAACGTCAGTCGCGAATAGCCATAAATAATCGAAAAGAACGACGCCACCAGGCCCAACAAGGCCGCGTAATTGATGGCCACCACAACGGCGTGGTTCGCGCCGACGCGCTCAAGGGCGGCCACCAGCGGATTGCCGGACTCCGCCACCACGCCAGTGCCCGCGGCACCCGGCCCCACGACCATCATCGTGATAGCCGCCACCAGCAGAATCATCATCGCGACGACGATTGCCTTCGGAACCGATCGCGCCGGGTCCTTCGCCTCTTCGGCAGCCATCGGAACGCCCTCGATGGCCAGGAAGAACCACATGGCGAAAGGAATAGCCGCCCAAATTCCCGCGAGGCCGCCGTCGAAAAGAGAAATACGGTCAGACGTACCGGATGCAGGGTGAGACGCGGATGCTCCCGACCAGCCATCGGTGAAGGCGCTGATGTGCACGTGCGGGGCCATCACCACGGTGTACAGCACCAGTGCAGCGACGGCAATGATGGTGACGACGCACATCGCTTTGAGAGCCTCGCCGGCGCCGGCCAGGTGGACAACCACAACCGCGACATAGCAGAAAAGATAAATGGGCCATCCTGCGGGAACGCCCGGGATGTGGAGGGATTCGACATAACTGCTGATGAAGGTTGCGATGGCGGCGGGAGCCAGCACATACTCCAACAAAATGGCGATCGCCGTCATGAAACCGGCGAAATCACCCACCGCTACCTGCGCAAACAGGTGGCCGCCACCCGCTGAGGGGAGGGCGGCCGATAGCTCCGCAAGAGCCAGGCACATGCCCATATATAGCACCGCAACGATAAGGAGAGCGCAGAAAAGGCCACCCCAGCCGCCCGAGCCGAGCCCGAACTGCCAACCGGCGAAGTCCCCCGAAATGACGAACGATACGCCGAGTCCAGCCAGGACAACCCAGTTGAAGGAACCCTGTTTCAAACGGGCTGATGGCTGTGTAGTGGTCTCCAGTGTTGCGGTCATAGTGAGACGGTAGGTGCGCTTTCTCTCTGTCCCGTTGCTGCCATGTTGCGGAAGCGTTGCTTTTCTGAGTTTGTGTTACGGCGGGGTAACACGGGGTGAGTGTTAGAGGACTTGAACCCCGGCGACGGGGGTCGGCGTTCTCAAGAAAGCGGCGATTTTTACAGTGATTCCACAGGTTTGTTTTGTTGTTCGTTCAGGTGGGCTTCGTAGGTTAAATCTCGTAAGCGAAACAGAGAACGTAAACACAGAAAAGTGGCTCACGCTTTTCATGATCTGAAAGTTTGGTGATTCATTTCGATCCTCGAGGGAGCAATGGGACAAAAGGAGCGCCGTACCTGCTGGGGAGCAAGGTACGGCGCTTCTTTCTTGTTGTTTTACCCTGCGGTACCTCGTGCAGCTTTTTAGCTACAGGTCAGATGGCCACACTCATCCCAGTGGTCTTCATGCTTGTGGTGGAGGTGACCATCGTGCAAGTAGTCGACGTGGTCACCGTGGGGGATGGCAACGTGCCCGCAACCCGGACCGTGCTCGTGAGGGTGGTTCTCGTGGATCGTGTGCCCCTCAGTGGTGCATTCGTCCCAGTGGTCCTCGTGCTTGTGGTGGAGGTGACCATCGTGTACGTAGTCGACGTGGTCACCGTGGGGGATGGCAACGTGCCCGCAACCCGGACCGTGCTCGTGGGTGTGATTCTCGTGAATGACGTGCTCAGCAGTCATAGTGCGCAACCTTCCTGTGCGTTTATCGACGCTGCGGATACACTCCGCGCGTTACTCTCAACTCCGATCTTAACGACATTCACCGCGTATGGAAAATCGCTGGAAAAGGAATCAGAGTATCTCTTATTGAAAACTGATTAGCGCCGAGTCAGAGCCCACTCCTTCGCCACACGCCTTTGTTAGACTCGCAACCTATGCCAATCATTCGCGTGAGCGCCGCAATCATCCGGAATCATGACGGCCAGTTTTTACTTGTCCGCAAGAAAGGCACAACCGCATTTATGTTCCCCGGCGGCAAGCCTGAGCCGGGCGAAACGCCAGATCAAACGCTCATTCGCGAACTCGATGAAGAACTGAACCTCCGCGTTGGAACAGAAGACCTGACTTTCGTCGGCACGTTCCGAACAAACGCTGCGAATGAGGCCAACACACAACTACTTGCCGACGTTTTTACGCTCGACGACTCGCTGCGCTGGGGTAATAGCGCCGACGGCAGTAATGATGGCGACGACACCGACGTCGGCAATAATGACAATAACGACGCGCATGACGTAACCCCGTATGCTGAGATCGACGCGGCGCACTGGTTTACCAGCGAGGATATTAAAATCGAACGCGAACCTATCGCACCTCTGACGCGTGAAGTGGTGCCGCAGTTACATGGACGCGGATTTCTCCTGTTCACCGGTTCGGCGTTGGGGAATAATCCGGTCTATCGGGAGGCCGTGGAGTCGCTGGTGCATTCCATCGGCGCGCACAATGACCGCATTGTTTACGGTGGCGGGCGCGCGGGCCTCATGGGGGTTGTGGGGGATACTGCCGCTGAGGATGGAACGTTGTGTATCGGCGTCATCCCGTATTTGCTGGCCGGTGTGGATGGCCCTAATGGGTTTAACCAGGGCGGACGTTCCTATGTTATTCCGCGGGCTGATGGGACGGTGCCCACTCCGTCGCGTGGGGAAATCGCCCACGACCGTTTGACGCGTTTAGAGCTCGTGCCAACGATGTCTGCGCGAAAAACGCGGATGGGGGAGTTAGCCGATATCGTCGTCGGACTCCCCGGAGGTGCCGGCACTGTCGACGAGCTTTTTGACGCGTGGACCCAGCAGCAACTGGGCTACACGCAGCACGCTGTGGCGCTACTCAATGTGAACGGTTATTGGGATCCACTGATCAGCGCCATTAAACATATGGTGGCGGAGGGTTTCTTAAGTTCTGCGTACTTGGAGTCCCTCATTATTGCGGATACCCCACGAGAGCTGTATGAGAAGGTCGACGCCTGGGTCCCTCCGGCCCCGAAGTGGGGCTAGAGGTCAGGCGCGCCCAAAATCGGAGCGTGCGCTAGAGGTCAGCGCACGCCGCTCTCCCCTCCGTGCCAGCAACTACATTGCCGGGGAGAGTCCTCCACCGTTCGGGCCTTCGCTGATGCGGAAGAGGTGCTCATTAGCGAATTCCTTAACACCCCACCGTTCCATCTCACGGCCGTATCCGGAGCGGCCAACACCGCCGAATGGCAGGCCCGCCTCGGTGACGGATGATTCGTTCACGAACGTCATGCCGTCCTTCAACTGGCTGGCCACTTCCCAAGCCTTGTCCAGGTCAGAGCCCCAGACGGAGCCGGACAGCCCGTAGTCGGAGTAATCATTCGCGATGTGAACAGCCTCGTCGGCATCCTTTGCCGGGTACACAATCGCAACCGGCCCGAAGATCTCGTTGCATCCGACGTCCGACGCGGGGTCAACGTCGGTAAGAAGGGTGGGCTCCATGTAGGCGCCATCACGATCCAGCGCGTGCCCACCCACCTTGATGGTGGCCTTGCCCTCCTTAGCGGCCTTGTCCAGGCGTTCGACGATGCCGTCGCGGGCGTCGATGGAGGACAGCGGGCCAATGTCGGCCTTCTCGTCATCCCATGGGCCGACGGTCATCTTGCTGATGCGCTCTTCCAAGCCGGAGACAACTTTGTCGTAGAAGGATTCCATGACGATGAGCCGCTTCGGAGCGTTGCACGCCTGGCCCGTGTTGTACATGCGGATTTTCACGAAGTTATCCAGGACGGCGTCAAGGTTGTTGTCGTCGAGAACGATGAATGGGTCGTTGCCACCCAATTCGAGTAGCGACTTCTTGTAGTGTTCGCCGGCGGTTTTCGCGACGGCTGCACCGGCTGCTTCTGAACCAGTGAGCGATACACCTTTAATGCGCTTATCAGCGACGAAGGCATCCATTTGTGAACCGGATGCGTACATGTTGATGAAGACGCCCTTGGGTAGACCGGCCTCTTCAAGCAGGTCTTGGCATGCCTGGGAAGAAAGTGGGCAGATGGAGGCGTGCTTGAGTACAAGAGAGTTTCCTAGCAGGAGGTTTGGTGCAGCCCACCGCGCGACCTGGTAGTAAGGGAAGTTCCACGGCATAATGCCCAAGATTGGGCCCATGGGATCGTGCCGTACAAAGGTGCGGATAGCACCCTGGCGGGGTAGCTCGGTGTCCTGTAGGAGTTCGTAGGCGTGCTCGGCATACCAGCGGTAAATGTTGACGACGATTTGTATTTCGCCTTGGGCCCACCGCGTGAGCTTGCCCATTTCGCGGCCGATGTAGCTGGCGAGCTCATCGGAACGCTCTTCGTAGAGGTCGGCTACTTTGTTGAGAACGTTGACTCGCTCTTCAATGGAGGTTTCTTTCCATTGTTTGTAAGCCTCGGTAGATTGGTCGAGGATCTTATCGCGATCAGCGTCGTCGATGCGGTCAAACTGGTCTTCTGTCTTGCCTGTGCTCGGGTTTTCTAATGCGAAGGTACTCATACCACAGTATTACACGGTTTGACTGGGTTTATCAGAAGGACTGGTCAGTGGGGTGTTTCTTTCCAGATCTTCCACGACGCATGGATCATGGGAAGTTGCAGCGGGAGGCGTGCTATCCATCCGATTTGTTGTGTCCACGGCCGGTCGAGGCGTTGGCGGACAGATTCGAAATTTCCTGGCCATACAGCGAGGAGAAGCGCGGCAGAGATGAGGCCACCATATTTGTTGGCTTTGTTGTTAGGCGCGGCAAGGAGGGCGGCGGTGCCGAGCTCTCCCGCGCCGGAAAGGTAGTTCCAGAACCGGGGTGTGCCGGGGGCGTAGGTGGGGACGATTTCTTCGAAGGGTTTGGGGGTGACGAAGTGTCCGAATCCGGCGACAGTGTACAGGGTTGTGAGGCCCCAGCGGGCTTTATCAGAAGACATATCCCAGTTCTAACATGGAGGCATCGTTTTCGCATGTCCCGGGGGGATTTTTGTTAGGTCGGGTGAGGTTAGAGCGGGAGCTCTCCACCTGCTAGAGCGGCAGCCGTCCGGCGAGTGCGCGTGAGAGCGTGAGCTCGTCGACGTATTCGAGGTCTCCACCGATGGGCATGCCGGACGCGAGCCGGGAGGTGGTGAGGTCGGGGAAGTCTTTGAGAAGCCGCGCGAGGTAGGAGCTGGTCGCTTCGCCTTCGGTGTTGGGGTCGGTGGCGATGATGACTTCTTTGATGGTGGGGGCGTCTTCGTAGCGGGGTTCGTCGGGTGTGGAGTCGGCAGTTTCGCGGTCGGGAAGGACTCCGGCGATGCGCTGGAGGAGCTGCGTGATGGAGAGGTCTTTGGGTCCGACGTTGGCGAGGGGGTCGAGCGCGCCGCCGAGGACGTGGTACCGCCCTTGGTATTCGCCGGTGGCCTCGATGACTTCGATGTCTTTGGGTTCTTCGATGACGCAGATGGTGGTGGCGTCGCGGTTGGGGTCGGCGCAGATGCGGCAGACGTCGTTGCGGGAGATGTTTCCGCAGATGCGGCAGAAAGTGATACCGTCGCGGACGGAGGTGAGCGTTGCCCGGAGTCGGTCGATGTCGTCGGGGTCGGTGTGGAGCAGGTGAAACGCTATGCGTTGGGCGCTTTTGGGGCCGATTCCGGGTAGGCGTGAGAACTCATCGATGAGGTCTTGGAGTGGTCCTTCGAACAACGACGTCCTGATTTCGTGGGTGGGGTGGGGTGCGTGTGGGGTGGCTAGGTTTGTTAAGGCCCGAGTGCTTTAGGCGCCCAATCGTTTAGGCGCCAAATGCTTTAGCCAAATGTTTTTAGCCGAGTGCCTGGGAGAACGGGCCCATCTTCTCCTGCGCGTACGACTGCAACGCGGTGTTGGCGTCCTGGAGTGCTCCGAGGACGAGGTCTTGGAGGGTGTCGACGTCATCGGGGTCGACGACGGACTTGTCTATGGTGACGTTGGTGACCTCGCCGGTGCCTTTCATGGTGACCTTGACTAGGCCGTTGCCTGCGCTGCCGCTGATTTCGGATTGCGCGATTTCACCCTGCACGCGCTGCAGTTCTTCCTGCATTTGCTGTGCTTGCGCCATGATTTCGTTGAAGTCGGGTTCTGCCATTGTTGTCTCCTTTGTCGTTAATGATCGTCGTGTCGGTGTGTCATTGTCGCGGTTCAGTGTAACGAATATGTGCGACAAGGGTGGTTGCGGCTGGCCATGACTCCCCGGAGGGTGGCCCCGGTTGTGAGGAGTTCCCGTTGGTGTCACCGCTAAAGGAAGGGCTTAGAGCGGTTGCGCGCCGAGTTCCTTAATGAGGAGCTCCATGGCGATGTCTTTAGCGGAGCGATGGTCGTAGTTGGGGTCGTCGCGCGTGGCGATGACCATTTCTTCTTCGGCTTCTTCTTGCGTGTATTCGGTGCTTGCCGACGATTGCTCTTCGGCAGGTGCTCCGCCCGTGTTGGAACTACCTGCGTCGGAGTTGCCTCTCGTGTTGGCGGGGTCACCGCTGGTATCGCCGGAGCCGTTGATGCCGTCGTTGGTGCCGTCGGGCGCGTTGTTGGGTGCGGAGTAGTAATCCTCCGGTGGTGGGCCGTAGCCATCGGGGTCGTCGGGTTCGGGTGGCAGTGGCGATCCGTCACTGAATTCTTGCGGGGAGTTCGATTGTCTTTCCGCTGGTGGCGTGTGCGTTGGGCGTGACTGGCCGTTCCGTGATTGCGGTGTGGCGTTGTGTCGTGGGTGGGCATGTCCGTCGTGCTGCCCTTGGCTGGTCTCGTCGGCGTTCGACTGCTGTTGTTCCTGCGCTTTTTTCCATGCTGCCGCTGCTGTTAATGCAGTGCGAGCAGAATCGGACAGGATAGACGTGGGCGAGGCCGGTGATGCGGGTGACGTGGTCCCCGCGAGATCGCCAGTCGCGGAGTCGTTCCCGCTGTCGGTGTCGGCGCTGGTTGAAGCGGCGTCGCTGGTGTCGGTGTCGGCGTCGGCGGTAGCAGCGGAGTTATCTGCTACCGCTGAGCGAGGGTGGTCTGGGTGAGCGTCCTTCCATCGTTGGAGGGCGGCGTCGTCGGTGCCGATGACCGCCTCAACGGTGACTGTTTGCCCGGTGGCGTCTGTGATTGCGTCCACGATGGACGTGTTGATGTGCTGGTCATTGAGCCTTTGCGCAAGCGCCCCGGTGTGGTGGCCAAGGACGACGTGGTTGCGGAAGACCCCAAGAATGACAGCTTCGCTGACCATGACTTGTGCAACTTTGCTCCGCTTGCCGACGGCCTGCTTGATCTGTGTCCATTGTGGCCGGAGGTCATTGGTAGTGAGGCCTGTTTCGTGGTCTGTGGCGTCGCTGTCTGCCTGACCCGTTTCCGCCCCAGCACCGGCGGGCTGGTCATGCTGGTTGCTTTCGGTATCGCTGGGCTGATCCTCGTGGCCGTTAGCTTGGGAGGCTGCACTGGCCTCGGAATTTTCACTAGCGTCGGCAGTTGCGCTGGCCTCGGAACCCACGGTGGGGGCGTTATCGGACCGTGCATTGTCGGCGTGCGTGGTTTGCGCGTCGGCGGAACGTTCGCTCTCGGGGAGGACGACGGCGGGGCCTTCCTTCTCCTCGATCCTGTGCATACGTTCTTCGGCTTCGCGGGCGCGGGTTTCTCTCTCTTGTTGTAGTGACTGCTCACGCAAGTATTTGGAGAGCGTTTCCCGATCCATCGTCCGCGGATCCACAGCCTCTTGTGATGGTGCAGCTTCATTTTGCGACGATGCTGCGGCCTCATCCTGCGTCGGTGTTGCAGCGTCTTCCTGCGGCGATGCAGGTGTTTCAGGTGCTCCCGACGAAGTGCTTTGGGTCTCCTGGGACTTCAGATTCTCAGCATCTTGACGCTTCGTGCCCTCGGTTTCCTGTGGCTCCGCGGTGTTCGTCTCAGAGGACGGCGAGGGTTGTGGTGTCGGAGTCTCAGTTTTCTTATTCTTGCGCGGCCAGATGATCCGCCCACCACCTTTGGCCCGGGGTGGAGTCGTATTCGCACCAGATCCTGGAGCACCACTACCAGCACCGTTATCAGCGGCTCGAGCAGCGCCCTCAGGGGCGGGGGAACTCGTGCCCCCGGACCGATGACCATTATCGCTGGTAGAACGGCTTGCCGCGGGTTGGCCGCTTTCTAACGCTTCGACGCGTTGTGACAGTGCTTCTATGCCCTCTGCCGCGCCGGGCATGACCATACGAGCGCACATGATCTCGAGAAGTAGCCTGGGAGATGTGGCGCCTTTTAGTTCGTTGAGCCCATCACTGACGACGGCTGCGCATCGCGTGAGCGTGGCGGGTCCGAGGGATTGTGCTTCGTCGGCGAGGGTGTCGCGCTGGTCGAGGGGCGCGTCGACAAGTCCTTGGTCGAATGCATCGGGTATGGATTGGAGGACGAGCAGGTCGCGGAAGCGGTCGACGAGGTCCGTGGCGAAGCGCCGCGGGTCGTGCCCGGCGTCGAGAACGTTGTTAATCGTGGTGAAGAGCCCGGCCGGGTCGTTGTTGGCCACGGATTCGACTGCGGCGTCGATGAGCGCGCTGTCGGTGATCCCGAGAACCCCGGCGGCGTGGGCGTACGTGATGCCGTTCTCGTCGGCCCCGGCGAGGAGTTGGTCGAGGACGGAGAGCGAGTCGCGGGGGGACCCTCCACCAGCACGGATAACTAGCGGGTAGACCGAGTCTTCGACCTGCACTTTTTCTTCGTGGCAGATCCGTTCCAGGAGTCCGCGCATGTCGTTGGGCGCGAGGAGCCGGAACGGGTATTGGTGCGTCCTGGATTTGATGGTGGTCAGGACTTTTTCGGGTTCGGTGGTCGCGAAGATGAACACGAGGTGTTCGGGTGGTTCTTCGACGATTTTGAGCAGCGCGTTAAAGCCTTCTTTGGTGATCATGTGGGCTTCGTCGATGATGAACACGCGGTACCGGGATTCGGCGGGGGCGTAGATGGCTCGGTCGCGGAGGTCGCGCATGTCTTCGACGCCGCGGTGGCTGGCTGCGTCGAGTTCGGTGACGTCGAGGGAGCCGGGGCCGCCGGGGGCGAGTGCTCGGCAGGATTCGCATTCTCCGCAGGGTGTCGATGTGGGCCCGTGTACGCAGTTGAGTGAGCGTGCGAGGATGCGGGCGGAGGAGGTTTTACCGCAGCCGCGGGGTCCGGAGAACAGGTACGCATGGTTGATGCGTCCGGCGTCGAGTGCTCGGCTAAGCGGCACGGTGACGTGTTCTTGGCCGACGACATCGGCGAATGTTGCGGGACGGTACTTCCTGTAAAGAGCCACGTGTGTATGCTACCGCCCGGGTAGGACACACCGTGGGCTTAGCATTTTTATGCCCCTGAACTGGAGTTATATCAGGCCCGACGTTAACCACGCCCGACGTCATACGCGCTCGACGTTTTACGCCCGCGGTTATATGACGCTCGCACGTCGGAGGTCGCGAAGGTCCGCCCCCCCTTCGGCAAGTCGGGTCTGGAGTGAGTCGATCCCGTGGGTCATGCCGTGGAGGAATTCCTGTTCGGTGAGCATGATGATCTGGGCGATCAACGTCATACGACCCGGATGCGTGGGGTTAACCGGTTGCCCGTCGGCCGTGGTGAGCTCGGGATGCTCTGTGACGGTCGGCACCCCTTTGGGCCAAATGTAGGGGACGACCAGCAGCCCGTGTTTCGTGGTGAACGCGGGGTTGACCATAGCCCCCAGCCCTGGCAGGAACGTTCCTGGTTGGGCCAGGCGCCCAGATCCTTCTTCGCTGAGCATAGTGGCCGCAGCAGCGACCAGTTGCCCCATTTCGCCCGGTCTGGCCAGGCCCACTGCGAGCAGCTCAGCGCGCACGTCCATTCCGTCTGGGCTGGTCAGCCCGGTGGAGTATCGCGCCGCATCGGCCGTACAGGCGAGGGTTTGCCGCAGGTCATCGGTCACTTTGGCGTGCCTACCGCGCGGCTGCTCGTCATTGTCGTCAGCGGGATTAACGGGTTCGGCCGTTCCGTCGTCGTTAATAAGGAGGGAGGTCACGGTAAACGGTGGGCAATCTGGGCTGGCTTTGATGCTGGTCCAGTGCGTTTCGCCGGGCAGGATGGATTCCAACCAGGTCTGTGTTTCCAGTAGGTTCATGGGCGTGGTGGGCGCTCACCTCTGTTGTCGGGGTCGGGGTCGGCTACTTCTCGGCGGCTTCCGCTGCTGCGAGGAGAACACAGGTGGCCACCCCGTCCATGGCTTCTTCGACCTGCTCGATGGGAGGCAGCGAAGGCGCGAGCCGGATATTGCGGTTATCGGGGTCCTTGTGCAGCGGGAAGCTGGATCCAGCTTCGGTGAGCTTAATACCTGCTTCTTTGGCCAGCTCAACGACGCGCGACGCGGTGCCGTCGGGCACGTCGAGGCTAATGAAGTACCCACCCTTCGGCTCTGTCCACGTGGCAACGTTGTAGTCGTCGAGCCGCTTGTGGAGGACCTTATCGACGGCCGCGAATTTCGGCGCCAGCGACGCGGAGTGCTTCCGCATGATGGCTTTAACGCCCTCGGCATCGTGGAAGTATTTCGCGTGGGCCAGCTGGTTGATCTTGTTCGGCCCGATGCCACGGATCCCGGCGTGGCTGGCGTACCAGTCCAGGTTGCTTGCCGACGAGGCGAAGAAGCTCACGCCCGACCCGGCGAAGGTGATTTTGGACGTGGACGTCATGAACCAGAAACGGTTGGGGTGCCCAGCTTTCTCGGCGAGCTCCAGAACATTGATGGGCTCGGGGAAGTCGTCGGTGAGGGTGTGGACGGCGTAGGCGTTGTCCCACACGATACGGAAATCGGGTGCGGCTGCATCGAGTGCGGCGAGCTTTTCACACGTTTCCCGCGAGTAGCTAATGCCCGTCGGGTTGCCGAAAACGGGCACTGTCCACATGCCCTTGACCTGGGGGTCGTTGAGAAGTTCGGCGATGGCGTCGAGGTCTGGCCCCTCATCCGTCATCGGGACGTTGATCATCTCGAACCCGAGGTGCTCGGTGATGGAAAAGTGGCGGTCATATCCCGGGACCGGGCAGATCCACTTAACGGTGTCTTCGTCTTTCCACGGCCGCGGCGAATCCTGAGTGCCGAAGATGTACGCCCACACGATTAGGTCGTGCATGATGTTCAGGCTGGATGCGTCCCCCGTGATGATGTTGTCGACGGGGATTCCCAGCAGGTCAGCGTAGATTTTCCGGATATCGACGATGCCGCGTAGGCCACCGTAGTTGCGGCAATCGGTGCCATCGTCGGCGGTGTAGTTGCCCGCGCCGGGAAGGCCGAGCAGTTCGTCGCCAAAGTCCAGTTGTTCAGAGGAAGGCTTGCCGCGGGTCAGGTCCAGCGCGAGGTTCTTGGCCTTGAGTTCGTTGTATGCCTGCTCGATGTCGGCTTTGGAGCCGGTGAGCGCTTCGACGTTAATTTTCGACGGTGTGACCTGCGGTGACATGTGAACCTTCCTTGAGACCATGCGATTCACTTTCATCGTACAGGGTGGTGCGGACATGGGAAGAGGATTTTTTATCGAGGCGCCTGAACCACAGATTCGTAGTAGAAGTTGCCGTCATCTCCGCGGTAGCACGCGGTTGTTTGGATTGGCTGATGGTCGCGGTTTTGTTCGCATCCCATACCGGAGCCGAATGGGCCTAGAGTCCTCCACTCCAACTTGGGGCCATTCACACCAGCGTTCGGGACGTCCTCCTCCGCGTCTTCATCGTCGTAGCTGTCGTCGTAATTGCCCGTGTTCTGTGTTTGTACTGGTGCTTGTTGTGTGGTGTACGTCTGCCGAGGCGTGTATTCCTCGGTCGTCGTTTCGTCGTCGTACGTGGGCGTGGTCGTGCGAGTGGTTGTGGTGGCCGTCTTCGTCGTGGTCTGGTCGGTCGTCTTGGTTTTGGTGATCGTGCTGGGCTCGGAATCTGCGTCGTCATTTCCGCAGGCAGCCAGGGTGCCGACGATTGCCACGGTGGTTGCTACAGCCATCACTTTCCGACGAATGACGTGGGAGTTTTTGCGGGCGCTAGGTGAGGAGGTAGTGGGGAGCATTGTCGGATCCTTCGTGAGTAGTGGAGTGAGGGAAGTAAATGGTGGCGTCGCATGTGCGGCGCTTTCATTCGTTATGTGCTCTGGCCCGCGTTAATGTTCCCGATTGCGTGTTATGTGTCCCTCGTTGTGGGGGCTGTGTAGCCCTCTGACATGGGCGTTAGGTTTCGTCGGGCCTGTTTCTTGCGCCCGTGTTCTTTCCGGGGTTGTGGACGGAAAACCTGGCGATATCGGCTGATGGCGGGGCTTACGACGAGAATGTGTCCGCGTGGCGGAATACTGTGGGGGTATATAGGGGTCGGTGGTGAAAACTGTGGGGGGATATGGGGGAAAAATGGCCGATAATTGACCATATTCCCCCGCATTTTTGGGCTCTAGGTTTAGTTTCCTGCAGTTTTTCCGTCTACCGGCTTCTTCTTCTGTGCGTTGGTGCTTCGCGTCCCAGGAATTGAGTTCTTCCTGGGGCTATACGACAAAACTGTTGGTGGTGGATGTGATCCGCTCGGGGTAGAGCACACCGTCGAATGGGGGATCGGCTGGATGAGCTTCCGGTAGTTGCTGGTGGTTTCGCGTGCGCACCACCACCAGGTGATGACGCGGTCGATTCTTCGGCATGGGACCACGGCATCATTGCCTCATGCCATAGGTCGGGTGCAGCACCGTGTATTTCTGGTCAAAGGGGCGGATATAGGGTTGCCGGGCATATATTTTTCGTCTTTGCCTAGATCAAAGGCTAGAAACGACCGGGCTGGGGCACACTTCATGTCGTACTACCTCTGGTGGCAGTGGATGGAAACCCTGTGTATGCGAAAAACCTAGTCACCCAGTGTCTACTGGATGGCTAGGTTCTGTGGCGGAGGATGTGGGATTTGAACCCACGAGGGTATTGCTACCCGCACGCGTTCCAGGCGTGTGACATAGGCCGCTAGTCGAATCCTCCAAGCGTGGAACGCACCTGAAGTCCGCGTTCCGGTGGGCAAGCCTACCGGATGTCATGGGCATCGACAAAAACAGGTCTTGTAGGGCGTCGATAATGGGGATGTTGCGGCCATGTAGTGCGCTGTTTTCCCAGCGGAGGGGAGAGATTGCTCTGGTGGGTGGGAATATGTGCCTCTGTGGGTTAGTATGGGGGCCGGATTCCGCGCGGCGTCCATCTTGTGAACTCCCCCAGGGCGGGAACGCAGCAAGGGTCAGCGAGCTCTGACGGGTGCGCGGGGTCCCCTTTTTAATTTCTGCCGTTATGCCTGGACGGTGGTGGCTCGCCACGGTGTGTCGTGGCTGGTTGTAGTGGGGGAACGGCTACACCGTGGGAATTGCATATTCGTGGGAACCGATGACTAGCTCCGTCGTCTAAACCGAGGCGAGAACATTGCGACAATAATTTCTAAAAGCCGTAGACGAGCCGTTATGCGTCTGGTAACGTCAACGCCGAAAAATAGGGGTTTTCACGAGTTTCCGCATTTGGTGGAGCTTGTTTATTTAAAAGTTTTCAACCATTCCGTTCAGTTGCCGTGCTGACTGTTGGGGTAGAGAGGCTTCAGATTGTTCTGATATTCGGAGTGGGCGAATTTTATAAAAATCATGTTGGGGGATTGTCGTGGGGGATCACTATCGCAACAGAAGTGATATAAAACGGAATATCGGACGTCCGCGTATTGTCGGAATCTCTCTAAGCGTAGTGTCGATTGCTGCTGCAGCATTGTTGGCGGGGTGTTCCCAGTCTGATGGTTCTGGTTTCGGGGATATGGAACCTGCGGCAGCTAACAGTGAAGATATAGATAGGTTTGGATCGTCGGAACCTGCCACTTCTCACACCAACCCGGCAGAAGAATTGTTCTCAGAACGGAAGGCGATCGGTTCTACAAGGCCCGTTCCCGAAGAAATTAGGTCGGGTAAGGGGGAACACAAGGATCGTCCTTTGTGGGAGCGCCCGGAGGTATTGGCTAAGTACCCGGTTAAAGCAAAAAAGAACCCTGATGGCTCCTATGACTACTCAGATCCGCGGTTTGAGAATGCCGACCTTTGCGAGGATGCTCCGCCAGGATACTGGGAAGGTTTGGGGTATCGATCGGTAGGGCCGGATTATATAAAATTTCGAAAGTTAAAGAATTGTGGACTTGTGATTATGGATAGAGGGCAAGAAAGATTAATTGCCGCCGGTACAGACTCACTGCCTAAAAATAATCTCGCTGGCCGCATATTTAGAGAGTACTCACCGTATAAATATGACCAGATCAATGAAATGTTTGGTGTTAAAGCCTGTGTTTCTTATTTAGAAACTCCACTTGGAAGAGTGGGGGTTACCGATTTAGCTGAGTTTGATCCTAGGGATTTTAAAGAATTATGTGACGATGCAAGAAGTGAATTAGAAAGGTTATTGTAGAATGGAATTATCTGTAGATCCTTGTTCTCTGGATAGAGTAATTTCAATCCTTAACGACGGTGTTTTCCTTAGAGGAAAGAGTTTCCTCTCATTATACCGAGGTTTAGAAAGTTCATTCACAGAAGAACCGGGATTGCGGAACTTAGGTGAGCAACATGGGAGAGTTGTTTCAGGAGAAGTGGGGAGCGCACTGCAGACGCTGCGTGAACTCCGTCGTCTCATCCGCTGGTTAGCTGAGGGCACGAAGGAAATGCGGGGCGCGATTGTTGGCCAAGACGATGCCTCGGCAGCAATTCTGTGTGGACTGAAGTCGATACAAGCTTCAGATTTCACGTTTCCGGCTCGTCCGGATGGATCATTTAGCCCCTTTGACTTTTCTGAGCCAGTACCAGGGGACGGTGATGATCCCGCTACTGTGCTCGCGATGCTCGACGCAGGTGACGATAGTGACATCTATGCTCTCGCCGAGTACTGGCACAACCTGTCCAGTTCTTTGAACGAGACCGTCACCGCCCTGGTACGAGCCCGTGCCCAGCTGGAAGAGAACACAGGAGAGTCTATTGATGCCGCGGCCGGGTGTTTCAGCCAGGTAATGGCCACCACCCAAATTTTCGCCGATAACGCCACTGCCATGCACGCTTCTGTCTCCCAACTTCCTCACATCCGGCAGGCCGCTCGTGCCCAGATCGCGGCCATCGAAGCCGAGCACACCGCAGCGGTCGCCGCAGCCACTAACCCCGCCGGAGTACGCGCAGCCGGGGAGGCAGCCAGGGCGGCCACCCGTGAGTTTATGACTGGCCCCTATCAAGCCATGCTCACCGCTGCGGTGCCACCACTGCGCAACCTCACCGAACGCCCGAACGTCGGTCAGGGCGGAGGACACTTCACCGCACAATCGCCATCGCCCATTAACAGCCCTAGCACTGTGCCCACTACGGTCACCCCAGCTATGGCGGCAACTGGGGTAGCCGGAGGCGTACCCACCACGAACAACGCATCACTTAATCCAACCCACCCAGCAATGATCAACGCGGATAACGTCGCCACAACTGCGAACCATCCCGCACCAGCAGTACCCGTCACGCCAGCCGCGCGAACGTCACCCAACCAGGCATCCAACCCAGGTAGCGGACCTCGCAGTACAGCACCAACCGCAATTAACCGAGACAACGCTCGCGTTACTCCCGGTGGTGTCAGCGGCACCTCAAACCCCCGATCACCAGGGAATGCTCCGTCACCTGGCTACACTCCACGCACAACCCAAACACCGGGGCGCAACCTGCGTTCTAACACACCGAACAATGGGCTCGGCGGCACCAACCGCACCCCGATTAACAGCGGACACGCCCCACACGGCAACGGCAACTATCCACGCAACGGGGCTAACGGGCCCGGGCAGCTCACCAAGCCGGGCGAAATCCCGCGAAACAGGAGCGTCATCATCCACCCCGGGCCAGATACGCCAATGCCTCGGACAGGTGACAACCCCCACTACCCAGGATCAACGCCAGGGGAAAACAAAAACACGGCACCACATTATGGGCGCGGTGCCGCAACACCGTCACCCACCGGAGGTGACGGTTCACGCCCAGCGATGGGCAGGATGGGCATCGCGCCCATGGGCGGCTACGGCAATTCCTCTAAATCCCAAAAACAAGAACCAGAAGGAAAATACAAGCCCATCACCAGCGAATTCGAGGCAGAATATAACCTGCGGCAACTGCGAGGAGACATCGGTCTCACCACACCGCACGTCATCGGCGCGCAGCTGCGGGAGCCCAAATAATCCCCGAAGAGCTACTCGTCCAGGCCGGCCGCGATAGCGTCGGCAATCGAATCAATTAATGCTTTCTCAGATCGATCGCCCGAAACAGTAACCTCTTCGCCGCACTCAGCGCCCAAACTCATCAGGGACATCGCAGAGTCAGCATCCGCGTCGTTGACCAAGATGCCTTCTTCTGAGTCCGCGGCCATCTCCGCCAACTTTGCGGCAGGGCGCGCGTGCAGGCCGGCCTTATCCGCGACTTTCACACGCCGCGAATACCCGGCGCCGTTGGCGTCGCCACCCGACGTCTCCGCCGAATCACCATCGTCACCGGCGCGGTCCGATGCGAACGCAGAAATCGCACGTCGAGCCTCGCGCTCCACACCATCCAGATCCTGGCCCTGCTGGGCGGCAACAGCTCCGGCAACGGTGGCCTCAACAAGCGGGGCGTCAATAAACCGAACAGGCTCGCCGTCGAGCATGTCCACAACCATCTCCACCGTTATTGTCGCGGAGCCCAAGTCAGTGAAAATTGCGCAAGCCAAACCGGCGTCAACAACCTTGTTAACGGCGGCCTCAATCGCGTCATATGAGGTGCCGATACCGCCACCATCAGGACTGTCCTTATCCTCCGGGTCGGCATCCAAGCCACCCGCCGGGACGATCAGCACATCCCTGGCCATTTGCGACGCCAGCAGCGCTAAACCATCGGCTAAGCGTTTCGAATGGGACACCACGACAAGGCCGACCTGCGGCGACTGTGCTCCCGCACTAGCACCTTCACCCGCAGAATCCGAGGAGGAATCCGACGGGGTAGCGTCCGTCGTCGTCTCCTGGGAACCTTCATTTGTGCCAGATGCAGCATGGTTATTGCTTGTCATCATCGTTCCTTCCGTATGTTCTCCCTCGATTAGTTTTCCCTCCGTCGTTGTTCTGTTCGCAGAGCTATCTGCAGCGTCACCTGCACAATCCTCGCCTGCGGTAGTGGTTGATGCCGCTGTAGCCGCCGCGTCACCAGCAGCCACATGCGGTCTACGAGCTTCCTCCTCGAGGCGCTGCAGCACCTCGCTCATTGCACAACCCACTATGCATCAACGGCTTTAGAGGCCTCAGCGAGGAAATATGCAGAGCTCGTAGCGCCGGGGTCTTTGTGCCCTACAGAGCGTTCTCCCAGGTAAGAGGCCCGTCCTTTGGTAGCAGTCATGTCGATGGTGGCCTCGGCGCCTTCATGTGCAGCCTGGGCAGCCGCGCGCAATACCTCGGCAGGACTCTTCCCATCGTCTGCAGCAGACCGCGCCGCCCGCGCCGCCGGGGCCCAAGTATCAACCATGGTCTTCTCTCCTTCGGCTGCCTTACCCCGCTTTTCGACGCCACCCACCGCGGATTCCACCACGGAGGCAACACCGTCGGCGTCAAGTGTGTCACCCGATACGGCCTTCGCCGCGTACATAAATGCCGTGCCCAGCAGTGGCCCAGATGCCCCGCCAACGGTCGACATCAGCGTCTTCGCTGTCAGCTTAAAAACGCCGGCAATATCTTGGGGCTGGTCCTCATCCAGTTTCTTCACTACAGCCTGGAAACCACGATCCACGTTTTCGCCGTGGTCAGCGTCGCCAATAGCTCGGTCTAAATCGATCAATTCTTCGCGGTGCTCGCTAGCGGTTGTGGCACACCCGCGAATCCAACGATCAGCCCACGCCTTATCTAAATCTGACATAGTGATTACTCCTTTTCGCCTCAGTTGAAGTAGTTGTTTATTTTTCTTGGAAATAGTGGTCTATTCCCCACCGTCTGAACCCCATATTTGTCATTTCGATTTTTTGACAAATGCCGGTGTCTCGGCGGGATCGTCGTACAAGGAAAGCAGTTCATCATCGACGCGGAGCAATGTGACGGAAACCCCTTGCATTTCCAAGCTGGTGACGAAGTTCCCGACATCGGACCGCTCGAGAGTGATACCGAGGTCCGATAGCCGCTGCGCCACTCGTCGGAAAACGATGTACAACTCGGACTGGGGAGTGCCGCCCATGCCGTTAACCAGCGCAATAACGCGATCGGACTTCGTCAGCTCCAAATCCGCCACAATGGGGTCGAGCAGCTGATCCGTGATCTCATCCGCACTGCTCATGGTGACTCGACGTCGGCCAGGCTCACCATGAATGCCCACACCCAGTTCAATCTCACTGTCGTCGAGATCAAAAGACGGCTTCCCGACGTGAGGCACGGTGCAAGACGTCAACGCCACACCCATTGAGCGCACATTGTGAATGGCGCTGTTCGCGACGCGTTCGACCTCGTCGAGGGACAATCCGCGCTCCGCCGCGGCACCGGTGATCTTCTCTACTAAGAAAGTGCCGGCCACTCCGCGGCGTCCAGCTGTAAACGTTGAATCCTCAACGGCGACGTCGTCATTCACGATGACCTGTCGCACCTCGATGTCTTCCATATCGGCAAGGTCAGCAGCGGTGTCGAAATTGAGTACATCACCGGTGTAGTTCTTGACGACGAATACAACGCCGGCACCCTTATCGGCGCTTTTTGCTGCTTCAAGAATCGGATCGGGTGTCGGTGATGTGAACACGGGGCCGGGGACGGCGGCGTCGAGCATACCGGTGCCGACGAATCCCGCATGGAGAGGTTCGTGCCCGGAGCCTCCACCGGAAATGACGCCCACTGTGCCTTGTTCTTTGGAGTTCTGAGGACTTCGGGTGACAAATAGTGGCTCGGGATTGACTGTGACGAGTTCGGGGTGTGCCAGGCCCAGTCCTTCGATGCTTTCTGTGACGACGTCATGTGGGTCATTGATTAGTTTTTTCACAGATCTGACTCCTCGGCGCTTCTGCGTGATGGTTATTTCACCACGAGTGGCTTTTAGTTCCTGTTTTAGTGCGTAAGTGTTCCGCAGTCTTCCTCGGCCCAGGTTACTCGCGAAGTAGAGGCATCGACGGGTGACGAGGAGTCGGGGGTCTAGCCGCGGCTTGTGATCCCACGCGATGATGAGGGCGAGGCGTTCTTGCTAGGGCTGTGGCGGGGAATTCGTGGGTTGAACAGGTGTCTTATTAGAATCAGCAGCATGTCCATGCCGAAGATTGTGCTGTTTTATGTGTTCACGCCATTAGCTGATCCCGAAGCAATTCGTCTGTGGCAGAAGGCCTTGGCGGAGAGATGGAGGCTCAAAGGGCGGGTAATTATCTCTAAAGACGGCATTAACGCCACGCTCGGCGGGGAACTTAACGACGTTAAACGTTATTGCCGTGAAACGCGGAGCTATGCGCCTTTTAAGGACGCTGATATTAAATGGTCTGAGGGTGAGGGGGACGATTTCCCGCGGCTGAGCGTGAAAGTTCGCCCAGAACTGGTCACGTTTGGCGCTGGGGATGAGTTGAAAGTAAATGAAGAGGGTGTCGTCGGCGGTGGTACGCACCTGAAACCGGAGGACCTCCATCATTTGATGGACGAACGCGGCGACGATGTCGTCTTCTTTGATGGCCGTAATGCCATGGAGGCGGAAATTGGTAAGTTCCGTAACGCTGTGGTTCCCAATACGACGACGACCCGCGATTTCTTAGATGAGATTGAATCCGGGAAGTACGACGATCTGAAGAAACGCCCGGTGGTGACCTATTGCACGGGTGGTATCCGGTGTGAAGTTCTATCAGTGCTGATGAAGAATCGTGGCTTCGAAGAGGTCTATCAGTTGGATGGGGGAATTGTGCGCTATGGGGAAGCGTACGGAAATGATGGATATTGGGATGGATCGCTTTATGTTTTTGATAAGCGAATGCATATGGAATTCGGTAGTGGTACGGAATCCTTAGGGCATTGTGTTGAGTGTGGTAAACCGACGGCTCAATTTGTGAACTGTGCGAATAACGATTGCCGGAAGTTATTCCTCCGTTGCGACGAGTGTACGGCTGCGCATAAGCATGAGTATTGCGGCGAGTGTGAACCGGCCTTGGTGTGAATCAATAACCAGGTACGTTGAATATAAACTGTTTTTAGGACAAATTGATGACTGTCCGAGTAGTTCCCTATTTTTGTATTCTTCGGCTCTGAGTAGTGGATCTTCATGGTGAACGTGACGGGCGCCATATGTAGGGGATGTAATGCAAAGGGGATCAAAGTAGATATAGTGCAGTGGGAAGCTGTTTTCCCATATCTCATTGTTTTTGTAAGTCAGTGTTAGGTAGCAAATTGAAAATTAAAAAAATGCTGAGTGCGTTCGCGTGTGCTGTGGCTATCGCCGCAGGCACGACGGTTGCGGCTCCCTCGGCAGGTGCTGTGGCTAATGGCTATAACGCGGTATATGAACCCTGGTCGGCGGAAGTGCTTATTGGTGGCATTTGTAGCGGTTCTGTGTTGTCGGATCGCTGGGTGTTGACTGCCGCGCATTGTCTTGGTAACAGCCATGGCCCCGGTGGGCATGTCAAGATTGGTGAGCGTGCTCAGCAAACGTTCAAGGTTGATCGTGTTGTTCGTGAGCCGGGCGGCGCTGATGTTGCTCTTGTGCGTACTGATGTGTCGATGGGGGTTCGCCCCATCATGTTGCCGTCACCCGGGCCAGTTCCTAATCAGCCGGGCCAGTTCACGGGTTGGGGTCCGGGCCGCTTCCCCGAGACACAAGGTCTTGCTTATGTTTCAGGACCGACGAAAGGTCCGCGTCCGGGTAATGCTGACATGTTTGAAACGAAGGCCATTATTGGGGATCAAGAACCTGGCGATTCCGGCGGACCGTTCCACATTGGCCCGGTGATCTATGGTGTTTTGTGCTCCACCAGTGGCAAGGGTTCTGATGGGAAGACTATTGCGAACTATACGAAGGTCGACCAGTTCCTTCCGTGGATTTACGGCACAGTCTTTACCCAGAGCTGGCCGTGATTATTCAGTAATATAACTTCGTAGCTCATTCTTCAGGTAAAGAGAATGATTAGATCATGAGGTTTTGTCCCCTCTGAGCTTTCAGAACTGATCCGAAAGCTCAGAGGGGATCTGATTATTCATAAGATCTGAACCGAGTGAGGGTCCTCTACGATCAACAGTATTGTTCGTATTGTGTGACAGTATGGTACTGGCAAAGGAGAGTTTTAATTAGTCATACTCGTCGGTGTTGATGGGAATAATGAATGATGTCCCAGTGTCATCATCACTGCAAGAGAGGGCAACTCCTGTTTCTGTAGCACTAACGTACGTGGGAGTAGCGCATCCCCAACCGTCATTAATTGAATGCCATATTTGTGCGCTACCACCGCGCGTTCCAGGGCTCCCATCTCCTTCTGGTGCGGTGTCGTAGCGCTCGAGTACGTCACGGGCAGCGGTGCAGCCAATATTTCCCTTACGCACAACTATTTGGTATGTCCTTCCACCAGATCTTTGAATGGTGCAGTCTCCTTCTGAACTGCTATCTGGGTTATTAGAATCGGTGTTTTCTTCTGCTTCTGCTGTCGGTGCTTCGCTGTGAGTAACGGTGACGCTAGCTGGTGTCGTTTCCGTTATGTCGTTGGGGGTTGTAGTGGCGGTGGTGGTGTCGTTGGTTGTCTTTATGGCGGATCGAGAAGGTGTTGCTGATGTAGCGGCGATCGATTCACCATCATTTGAATCCTTGTGATGGTGGGACTAGGCATAGCTTGTGCCAGCTATTATTCCGGCAAGGAGAACGAGCGTCCCAGTGATTCCAGCGATTTTCTTGGTTCGAACGCCGGTAGCTGATTTATTCCCAGCGGAGTGGGGCGATCTGCTCTCAGTTCCACGTGGTTGTGGTGCTGGAGTTTCCCATGTCGGCCGGCCTGGCTGGTTGTTATATTGGGGTGCGAAGCCGGACTGACTGCGTTGTTCTATGTTGGGGTGCTCATCGGTGGTTCTTGGGTGATCAGGATTGCCCCATTGTGGCGGTAAGTCGTTATCGTTTGATGGAAATCCACTGCCCCATTCTTGATGGTCTTTGTCCTTCCGTCGTGCCTGAGGTCGGGAATCGTTGTTGGAAGGATTTTTGTCTGAGTTGCTGGTCATAGGGCGTTCCAGAGTGAGTTCGGCGATCTTTGTATTGTTGACGGTATTACGATTATCTTCTTTTAGTAAAGCAGATGTGAAGCTTACTGTTTATAGCTTATGACACAAGATTGTGGTGTGTACCCGTGTTTTCGGGGGTTTGTACGGTAGGACGAACATAAATAGAGCCGTGTGAGGGGCGCTGTACATCTACTATAGACAGCTCGGTCTATAGTGGGTTATCCTGAGTGTGATATCGCGACGTTGACGCTAGTGTCGCCCGAGT
This sequence comes from Corynebacterium pseudokroppenstedtii, assembly GCF_019754945.1. Lineage (GTDB taxonomy): Bacteria > Actinomycetota > Actinomycetes > Mycobacteriales > Mycobacteriaceae > Corynebacterium > Corynebacterium pseudokroppenstedtii. The sequence goes on along the minus strand of NZ_JAEUWU010000004.1, from coordinate 313,572 downwards.
TATTGACTGCCCTTTGTTGTCATCGACGTTCACGCGGTGGGGTCTGGGATGGAGACCAGGGCGAGGATAATCTGGGGTGGAGTTAACCGATTGTGGGCGTGCCTTGTGGATCAAGGTAGAACAAAAGTAGTTCGAAACAACCGTTGACCTGCTCACAGACGATTGTCTCTTGATATATGGGCACGTTTCTTATGTGGTATATCTCATCTACCGGCAGTTAAAGGTACACATATAACAAAACGTCTACACTATAGGTTAACTTTAATCACTCTAAATTCTGAAGAGTTTAGATGAATGATGAGCATAAAAGAGATTGCTCGAATTAGAATAATTCTGCTTTATATTGATTTATTGAGATCCAATCCGGTGTTACATCTGCCCGGTGTGGAGTGTTGACATAAAAACACTGTAACTCTATATGTTTGATTGCTGTATTTTATTATCGGTGGTGTCAAGGTTACTGTTTTACTGTTTAATGGGGTGTAATGGCTAGTCTATGTAGCGATTGTCATCGCTAGATGGGGCATAAGCTCACTGGAACGAGCATCGGTGTAGAGCCTCGTGTTGAGTGTGGTAAACCGACGGCTCAATATGTGAATTGTGAGCGTATTGACTGTCGTCAACGGTTTGAGTGGTGTAACGAATGTACGTCTGCAGACAAGCGTCAGTATTGTGATGTGTGTGAACTGGTCTTGGTATAAATCAATGATCAGGTATGCTAACTCTGAGCTGACTTTTTAGATTATTACGATAGCTAATCGATAGTTAACTTATTTGAAATAGTTCTTCTCTTTCTAACGGATCAGTATACTGAAAGTGACGGGCGCCATATGTAGGGGATGTAATGCAAAGGGGATCAAAGTAGATATAATGCAGTAGGAAGCTGTTTTCCTCTATCTCATTGTTTTCTTGTGTTTAGGCTCGTGTGAGGATATCAATTGAAAATTAAAAAATGTTGAGTGCGTTCGCGTGTGCTGCGGCTATCGTCGCAGGCACGACGGTTGCGGCTCCCTCGGCAGGTGCTGTGGCTAATGGCTATAACGCGGTATATGAACCCTGGTCAGCTGAGGTTCTCCTTGGTGGCATTTGTAGCGGTTCTGTGTTGTCGGATCGCTGGGTCTTGACCGCTGCGCATTGTCTTGGGAATAGTCAAGGCGCTGGTGGGCATGTCAAGATTGGTGAGCGTGCTCAGCAAACGTTCAAGGTTGATCGTGTTGTTCGTGAGCCGGGCGGTGCAGATGTTGCCCTTGTGCGTACTGATGTGTCGATGGGGGTTCGCCCTATTATGTTGCCGTCGCCTGGCCCTATTCCTAATCAGCCGGGCCAGTTCACCGGTTGGGGCCCGGGTCGCTTCCCCGAGCAGCAAGGTTTGGCTTATATTTCCAGACTGACTCAGGGGCCGCGTCCTGGCAATGGCAGCATGTTTGAAACGAAGGCCATTATTGGGGATCAAGAACCTGGTGATTCCGGCGGACCGTTCCACATTGGCCCAGTGATCTACGGTGTTTTGTGCTCAACCACTGGTAAAGATGCCGATGGAAAAACGGTTGCGTATTACATTCGGGTCGACCAGTTTCTTCCGTGGATTTACGGCACAGTCTTTACCCAGAGCTGGCCGTGATAGATCATTCGGTCTAGTAGGTCATTGGAGCGGATAGATATTAGTACTGATAGGTCATTAGTGCAGTCTTTTATCGGGACGCACTGATGACCTTTTTGCTGCGACTACCGACGGTTGCCGACGCTAACGACGGGCTGGTGGCTAGCGATGGTTCGTTCCCCGATCTTTGTCGTCAATTGTCGACGATTATCGACGGCTCTTGGGGAGTGTTTTAGTCGCGGTAGTCCTTTTCGTCTATGGCGTTTAAGGGAATGAAGAATGAGGCTCCCAACTCTTCATTGCCGCAGCTAGTACTGAGGCCTTCTTCTTGTGACATCACGTACGTCGGTGAAGCGCAGCCCCAGCCGTCCTCGGTGGAATCCCAGATTTGGGCGTTGCCACCGCGCGTTCCGGGGCTCCCATCGCCGTACGGGGCGGCGTCGTAGCGCTTGAGTACTTCCTGAGCATCGGCGCAGTCAATATCCCCTTTGTCGATTACTATCTGGAGTGTTTGTCCGGAAGCTCCTTGGGTCGTGCATTCCCCACCTGAACTGCTATTCGAGTTGTTATTCGAGCTGTCGGAATCGTCGTTTTCTTCGGTTGTGTCCGTCGTTGTTTCGTCGTTGTTAACGGTGGGGTTGATCGCGGTCTTTTTGGGGGTAGGTTCCGTGGTTTCCTGTCCAGGGGTGGGGTTAGCGGGAGGGTTCGCCGCTTGAGACTGCGTTACCGACGTTGCGGGTGCTGCTTCATCGTTTTTCTGTCCATTGTGGTGGTTGGACCACACGTAGCTCGCTCCACCAATCGCTCCACCAATCGCTCCGCAGAGCAGCACGAGTATGCCAACAATACTGGCGACGCCTTTCGCGCCGATGCGGTTAGGTCTTGTGTCTGCGGAAACGACGGTGCTTCCATTTCCGCCATAAGCATTCCCGGTTGGAGCATTTCCGCCTTGAGGAAAATTGCCCTGAGGAAACCCTTGGTTTGGTGCTGGTGGTTGTGATGTCGGCGGTTGTCCCCATTGGGGTTGGTTGGGCGGTTGATTAGCAAATCCGGGAGCGCCTTGCCCCTGTGGTTGCCCTTCCTGGGAGTTCGGGTTGTTCACTGGCGGGAATTGCCGTGTTTCGTTGTTCTGCGCACTCCCGTTGCCCCACGTGTTGTTGTTCTGACCGCCCGAATTGTTCCACGTACCTTCGGGATTATTGGGTGGAAACTGAGTGGTCTCGGGGTCATTGTGTGGTTGTTTTTCTGATTCGTCGCTCATGGTGATTCCTTGTTCAGTGGGGTAGGGAGGCTGGTGGGTTAGGGACTAGTTAGTTGTGTATTCAATTGCGCGTGCTGGTCACATCGCGTTTGCACTTCTCTAGTAAAGCGGATGTGAAGCTCACTCTTTATTTCCCCCGGCACAAATCTGTGTTATATACCCGTTTTTGTGGGGAAGGATAAGTCAAAAACCCCACGTCCCGGTGTCTCGCGCGTCCTCTCACACATCCCACGCACGCTGTAAATTGCGCTGTTCATTATCGCTGTAAAAGCTCTACACAAAGACTATAGACAGAGCGGTCTATTTTAGGTTACTCTAAGCACGGACATGATGGTGCCCACGCCGGTGGTCGCCATGCAGGACGGTCTCGATACAGGACAAATGTCCTTATTCATTAGGTGGCATTCAGCAAATGTTGCCCATCAAGCGGAAAGGTTGCCATGCTTATTACCGGTCTCGTGCTTGGAACGGTCCTTGGTTACGTCATGCAAAGGGGTCGCTTTTGTGTCACCGGTATGTTGCGTGACATCTTCACGTTGAAAACATGGCGTGGCTTTGTGGCACTCCTCGTTGTGATCGCTGTTCACGCAGTGGGCTTAGCTGCACTAACATCGCTGGGAGTCATCACCCCGGAGGTCGACGACTTCGCCCCCCTCGCCGTCATCATTGGAGGTTTCCTCTTCGGCGTTGGCATCGTGTTGGCGGGTGGGTGCGCGTCGGGAACCTGGTACCGCTCGGGCGAAGGACTCGTTGGGTCTTGGATTGCGCTGCTCACGTACGGTTTGTCTGCCGCTGCGATGAAGGCGGGTGCACTGAAAGGAATGAACAGCGCCCTTCGCGAATACACAGTTCCGCTCACCACTATTCAGCAGTCACTAGGGGTATCGACGTGGGCTTTGGCTCTCCCATTGGCTGTGCTGACGGCATTCCTCGTCGCGAAGTTTGTTCGTGCAGAGGCGGCTCAACCGAAAATCGCTCAGCTCGCGGCCAAGAAGACGGGTCTCGCGCACTTGTTGGCTGAAAAACCCTGGCACGTGTACACGACCGGGGCGATCGTCGGTGTGCTCGGCGTCATTGCCTGGCCTCTGTCCGCTGCGACGGGCCGCAACGATGGTTTGGGAATCACAACACCCAGTTCGGATCTGGTCCGTTTCGTGACGACGGGTGACGCGACCCGCATCAACTGGGGAGCTCTCCTGGTGCTGGGGATCCTGATCGGGTCGTACCTGGCGGCGAAGGCGTCGGGGGAGTTTCGCGTGCGAGTTCCGTCGGGAACTCAGTCGGTGCGGTCGGTCGCCGGCGGCGTGTTGATGGGCGTCGGCGCTGCGTGGGCGGGCGGCTGTACGGTCGGAAACGGCATGGTGCAGACGTCGCTGTTCAGCTACCAAGGTTGGGTTGCTTTGCTCTTCATCGCGCTGGGGGTGGGGTTCGCCGCGAAGCTGTGGCTGAAGCCTGCCGAGCCGATCAACTCTCAAGATCCGGATGGCTACACTCTGTCACCATCTAGTGCCGACGCTACCCTCGCGGCTAGTGCCGGCGACTTGGCTGCTGCCTCGGCCGGCGACGACGAATTAGTGCCTGAAGCTGGCGTCGATGATCTGACGCCTGAGCCTAGTGGAGTCGAGCGCAGCGGAGTGTTGGCAGAGCCTGGTGATCATAAAGTCCTGAACGCGAGCCTGTGTTGGTGGGTGCCTCCGCGGGTGGTGGTTCTGGAGCTGATTCTGAATTGAATGTCGGTGGATTCGCGACCGCTGTTGGCTTGCCTGCAGTGTCTGTGCTCGAGCGCCCGGCTGACGGTGGCGTCGATGCACGGGGTGTCAGTGATGCCTCTGATAGGCGCGATGGCGTGGGCCGGAGGCTCCGTGGTGGTTTGCGTCGCGTCGGTGAGCGACGATTTGCCCTGGATACGCTGGGTGCGGTGTGCCCGTTCCCATTGATTGAAGCGAAGGCCGCGATGCAGCAGCTCTCCAGTGGGGACGAGCTGGTCATCGACTTTGATTGCACCCAGGCGACGGACGCTATCCCGCGATGGGCGGCGACCGATGGTCACGAGGTCACGAACTTCGAGGCCACCGACGACGCCGGATGGACCATTAGCGTGCGCAAAGGATAAGTCGATAGTGCCTTAACTGTTAGTAGTAATACTGCGACGGCGTATACACAGTGTTTTCGTCGCTGTCTGTGCAGTAGGCAATACCGGGGATTGCAGTTGGAGTTTCCTCCTCGTCGTATCCCACCACACTGGTTTTACACGTCCAACCGTTTTTATCTGGGCCGGATGAATCTTCACCCTTGCCTGAAGCGTTTCCAAAATCCCTGGCCCCAACGTAACTCTGCATTGCTTCAAGAGCATGTGAACAATCCACATCACCTTGGTGAACGAGTACGGGTGCTTTTATGGTTTTGTCATTGTATAGGGAGAGTTGTGCCTCGACGTCTCCGCATTTAGATCCGACAACGCCTGTGCCGTCACCTCTACGTTTGGTAATGGTGTAACCCTGATCAGTGAAATCGACGCGGTTATTATCGACGATGCATGTCGCTTTTTTATCCTCAAATACTCCGCATGCGGTGTCATGGAAGCGGGTTTTTTCTCCTGAGTGGAGGATCCCACCATTGTTGAAAAAGTCACCATCGTCTTTGAATTCCTGGTCAGAATAAACGAACTTTTGGTCAGGATTCGCTGCCGATTCTGTACCGCGATCGGGATCATATTCTTCGGATTGGAAGCAGCTCAGCATGTTCATCATGTTCGCTGAAAAACCGATATAGCAATTGAATTTGGTGTCAGCGAGGCGGAAAGACACCCCATCGCCACCAGCAAGAACATCTTTTCCGCCGGGCATACCCTCGAATAAATGTAAGTACGTTGTGGGTTCACTGGAATTGTCATCGGTGGTGTAGTGGTTGTAGGCCACGCCGCCACCCACTATCGCTCCACCGCCAAGGATTGCCGCGCCGATGAGGCCTTTTGTTGATGTCAAGACGCCGGCAGCTCCACTTTTACTGGCGCTACCCGCAGCGACTTTGCTTCCGCCCGCTGTAATCGCGTGTGAGCCACTCACTGGATCTGGTGGCCCTGCGGTGAAAACTTGAGAACCGCTCACGGGGTGGGGTGGTCCTGCGGTAACAGCGTGCGAGCCACTCATCGGATCAGGCGCTGTGGGGTGAGGCCCTGTGATAGTGCCGTGCCCGCCGGGTGGTGTACCTGCTGCCGATGCCCCTCCGTCATAGTTGGGGCTGACGGGATGATGCGGTGCTGGTTGGTGCGGGCCGATTGATCCGCTAGCTCCTCCATCGGAGGAGTGGTGGGGCCCCCAGCCAGATTGACCTTCGGACGTAAGACGCTCAATCGACGGACGTGGGAATTGAGAGCGGCGCTTGTCTTCTTCGCCCCTCCGTGGCGTCGGTTGTGGACCTTGCTGTGGCGGTTCTTGTGGTGGCTGCTGTTGAGGCTGTGCGGGCTGCGAAAACTGTTGCGGTGGTTGGTTTCCGGGCCAGGGTTGATTAGGTGGCCAGGGCTGGTTCCCCTGTTGTTGATTAACAAACTGTGGTTGATTTCCAGACCACGGTTGATTTACCGCTCCGGGGTATTCGACCGGTCCAGGTCCAGGTTGGTTTCCGGGCCACGGCTGATTTCCGAATTGTGCTTGGTTCCCCGGCCAGGGCTGGTTGACAGACTGGGGGTGATTCCCGGGCCATGGGCGGTTTCCGGGCGTTGGAGGGTAGTTGAATTGGCCATTAGGTGGTGGCCCGTTAAAACCCTGTGGCCCATTAAAACCTTGAGGGGGAAAGGCCGTCGTGGGTTGTGTGTCCCCCTGCGTCTCAGCACCCCACTGCCCATTGTTCTGAGTGGCCTGCTCATTGGGTGCGTTGTTCTGGCCGTCGGGTGCGTTGTTGTTTTGAGGGTTGTTATCGTTCTGGTTCTCTCTGTCTCCCCACGTTTCGTCGTGGTGCTCTTGTCCCCATTGTTGTTCGTTCATATTTTTCAGCCTCCTTTATTTATTAAAACGTTGAGGAGGGCTGTTGGCATTACATTCTGTATAGGTGTCCTAAAAGAAAATATTTTGTTATTTGCTTGTCATCTATTCGTGATGCCGACAATGGGGGCTTCACGTATGCTAGGGAGTGCGTGTTCAATTTTAATACGCATTTAATCCCACCATGCGGTGATGAGAGGTCGAACAAGCATGAAAGCGTCATCGTCTCACGCAGCCAACGGCATTGCGTTACTAGCCAGCGTGGTCGTGCTAGCTGGATGCAACCAGAGCGGTGATAACGACAACTCGCAGGCCACTGGCCAGCCGACATCCGTGGTAACGAAGTCCTCTACCGCTACTCCGAGTTCTGAAAGTGAACTAGCGTCAGCGGACAGTAGTAGTGCCATCGTGGAATCTGACGAACAAGATGCAGATAGCGACGGAAAAACTGCCGTTCAGCAGGGAAAACCTCAGGAGAGTTGCACCGACAATATTGCGGCACGGGAGTATCAAGACCACGCGGCCGAGGTTCCTCCACCTTCGTCGGGAGAATGGGATATTGATCTCTCCTCTTTCCTTGAAAATCAGCCGTGTGCGGCGTTGTCCTGGGCAGTGTTAGTTCCCACGTATATTGTTGACGGCAATCCGCCTACGCAGACCATGCTGTTCCACAACGGACGATTCATTAAAACTGTGTCTCAGGAGCCGACATACCCGCCGTATATTCGGCGCATTGATGATTCAACGATCAATGTGACTTGGGACTGGCCTAAACCAGGGGAGCCTCAGGCAGCACCAACGGGACGGTCAGTCGCCACGTTCCGGTGGGATGATCAATCCGAATCCGTCGTTATGGAAGGTGAATTACCGCCAGACTAAAACGTGTGTGAAACCTCCCGGCGTTATACGTAATTACGCCGGGGGTAAACCGGGGGATCGCGTTATCGATCTAAACATCTAATGGCCGCTGGGAAACAGCCACAGAAACTAAGATTTTAAACAGCAGAGCTGTATTCGGCGGTCAATAATCCCCACAAGTTGGGCTACATTACCGCCGCGTTGTCACACATCTGAAACAAAGGCGGGTTGCCATGCACCACCGAGATAACGTCCGACAGTATTCCCCACACGCTCATAAATCGCGACATGTACGTAAGTTATCGCATTCGCGTTTCATTTCCGCCGCTATTGTTACGCTCTCTATTCCGCTGGCTAGCGTCGCCGTCGCCAATGGTGCGCCGAGCGATTCTCCGCAGCCTGATATTCCGGCGTCTTCACAGCCGAATGCGATGTGCGTCCCTTATCTCGGTGATATCAGTAAAGGGAATGGACAATTTCCTCTCGGGCTAGTCGCGCCTGATTTTGGTGATGATGGTTATGATGCCTTACCCGTCGCAAATGATAAAGGCCTGCCGGAACGTATTGATTTACGAGACAATCACCAAGGTTTCAACGAAAAAATTGATGTTGCACTCCATGAGGGATCATTGGTGGTTCGTCATCGTGGAGAAGAGCAATGGCGGCATCTTCCGACCCCCGATTGTTTGGATGGAAACATTGTCAGCATGTCCATCAACGGTGATTCTCTCATCGCGCTGGATAAAGATGGCTGGATGTACACGCTGAGTAATTTGCTTTCGAGCCCGACACGATGGGGTTGGATCAGAGCCTGGGGAGGGCCTGTGTGGTTGGGTAAAGGATTGCAATCGCCCACCACTGAGGAAGGCAAATGGTCGTTTACTCTGATCGACAACAATGTGGATAAAACATATTCCACGCCCGACGGTAAAGAACAGCCGATCTCGTACGCAAAAGTCACACAAGTAGTCGCACTCGGCCAGGACGGGTCGCATCTTTACAGCCTTGATCCGTGGCTTGCGCGGGATTACTCCTATGAAATCGGTACGCCATTTAATTCGCGTTTCCAGGCCGAATCGGTGTCAGCGTCAGGATCGGTCATCTTTATCACCAATAAATACGGTGATATGTACACGAAATTGTCCGACTATGACGTTCGCGGTGCTGACCCAGCTCAATTCCGCTACCAATGGAACGATCCCAATAATCCGGACGAGCGGCCGTCGGCAACTAATGCCCTCCAACAGCGATTGGATAACAACACAGCCCCGATAGCGATTGAAGGGCAGGATTGGACTCACCAGCCAAAAATTCCTGGCACGATCACGAGCAGGATTTCTATTCACACGACAGCACCTGGCTCGACGAACCGTGAACTCAGGGTAGAGGGCACGAATTTGGATGGTGAATCGGGTTATTGGCATAAGGCTCTTGACGATAAAAACTGGGCCTTCACCGCAACTGGTTTACCGCTAGAGGGGAGGAAACTTGAAAACTCCTCCGCTGATCGAAGCAAAGATACATTGGCTGACGAATCTCCCTTTAGTTACGAGGGGAAAGTAACCGACAATGCGTCATTAAGCATCGATCACTTCGCCTACGCAAGTGAGAAGCATGACATCACCGTGACGGTTAATGGTAAGAAGTATCCGCTGCTCCTAGAGACCATAGATGGCCGTTTAGGAACTCCTTTATCGCAGCGTGTGTTGCCAGGTGAAGGAGAATTCGGAAGCAGGCCTGCTGGGTTGGTCGAAGGGATCCCACGAAATTACGTGGCAGCACTACGTGTTCCGCAGGAAACAAAACAAGCCGCCGAACACGACCCCGAGTTGAAGAGTTTTCTGGACACATATCTCAAGGGCGAAGACCCGCACCAAATATTTGCGCGGGTTACGCCGAGTGAATTCCAGATTATTAATTCACCAGTGAAGGATGTGGCGGTACCGGCTCCCGGGGCCGTGGCAACACTCACATCGGTGAGCTAGAGTCGGATCCTTCCTATTACTTATCGGTGTTTATAAGTTTCCCACGGCCTCCCGGACAGCGTCGACAATCTCAGTGCGCGTTGCCGCTTCCCGGAGGCGAGTGCAGAAATTGTCTCTCATCAGGGCACGGGCCAGCTGGGCGAGAATCTTCATGTGTTTCTTATTCGCTCCTTCAGGAACCGCAATGAGGAACACAAAACGCACGGTCGTGTTATCCGGGCTGTTCCAGTCGACGCCGTCCCCCGGAATCCGGGCGAACAACACCGTCGGCGTTGTGACGCCAGCTACCCGCGCATGAGGAATCGCAACTTCATTTCCCACGGCCGTCGTTGATTGCTCTTCGCGAGCCAGCGCTGCCTGGATTACTGCTTCACCATCGGTAATTCGGCCGGCCGACACAGCGTGGTCTACCAAACCACGAATAACGTCTTCGCGGTTTCCAGAAGGAGCATTATCGTCCAGGACAACGAGTGTTTCGTCGATAATGTGAGGAGCATCTGGCTCCTCAGCGCGCTTGGTGCCGGAAACAGTCCCGGCAGGTTCAGAGGTGCTAACAGCGCCAGTGTCCCGCGGGTTAGAAGCATCATTAGAAGGATCAGGAGCAGCACCAGCATCACTCGCGTTAGACGTGGACGTCGGCGAATTCTTACTCCGGGACATACTTATTCGCGTCAGCCCCATCATGACAGCGACCGTCGTTGCGATACCAGCAAGCACGGCGAGGAAGAACCACGCAACGCCGTCGATAGCACCCAGCACGGCAACAATCGGCCCGCCGTGCATGACGTTATCTTTCACACCCCATAAACCGGCGAGCGCACCGGCCACGGCTCCACCAATAACATTGGCCGGAATAACCTGAAACGGGCGAGCCGCTGCAAAAGGAATAGCGCCCTCGGTAATACCAAAACATCCCATGATTAGGGCAGCTATGCCAGCATCTTTTTCAGGTTTAGTAAACCATTGACGGCGAATAAAAGTAATAACGCCCATCGCCAGCGGCGGGACCGCAATAGCCGCCGCGTTCATCCCCATAGGTGCAGCATTGCCGGCAGCAATTAAGCCACCGCCGAAAAGAAACGCCGTTTTATTAAACGGGCCACCCATGTCAAAAGCGATCATTGCGCCCAAGACAGCACCCAGCACCACAGACGACGTCCCATTCATGCTGGCCAGCCAGTGCGTCAGAGCGTCAAAAAGCGATGCAATCGGTGCGCCGACGACATAAATAACAAGCAGACCGACAATGAGCGTGGTCACAATCGGAATGACAATAATCGGCCAAATAGGGGCCACATATTTATTAACGGGAATCTTTCGAATAGCCAATGCTACGTAACCGGACAAAATACCCGTGACAATGCCACCAATAAATCCAGTGCCTGCCTCAGAACCATACAGCGAACCGGTTACAGCGACCATGCCGGTAATAAAACCGGGCGCCAACGCGGACCGGTCCGCAATGCCCTCCGCGATATAGGCCGATAACACCGGCACCATCAGGCTGAACGCTAGTGTGCCCAGCTGATTAATGTCGTACCAAAAGCTATCCTTTGGTATTTGCATTCCTTCCGATGTCGGGTGGCCACCTAAGGACAACGCCACCGCGATGAGCAACCCGCCCGTCACCACGAAGGGGATCATGCGTGATACTCCAGCCATCAAGGCTCGATAGATCACTGTCGCCGGGTTTAATGATGATCCGTCGTTCGTCGATCCGTTCATCGACGCTCCATCTGTGTTGGGGGAGAGGCTGCTCCCGAAAGCTTCACGGTCACCGTCGTGATCCGGTTTTCCGTTCCGATGCGACTGCCCCCACCGCGGAGCGACCAGCGCGCGCCGAAGAAGATCATCAGGATTGCTGATTGCGGCATCAACGCCGGTTATCACCAGCCGTTTATTAACAAATCGCTCTTTGTCGATTGGAATGTCCGCCGCAATAACCACGGCATCCGCCCCGGCAATATCCGCATGAGAAAAAGCATTATCGACGCCGATCGAGCCGTGAGTTTCCACCTTGATCGTCGCACCGCTCTCCTTGGCGGCAGCCTCGAGTTTCTCCGCGGCCATATACGTGTGCGCGATACCCGTCGGGCATGCAGTAATCGCCAGGATCGTTGACCCCGCGACCGTGGGGTTCTCCCCGTCAATGGCCTTTGTCTCGTTAACAGTGCTCGCCCCGTCAACAGCGGCCGTTCCCCCTAATGACGGATCACTATTTCCATCTGTACTCATGAGAACGACTCTAGTTTGAGAAACTCCGGCCGGCTCGACCAATATGCGTACTCGATTCGAGCGCTATACATATTGGCGAGAAAGTCGCTATACATATCGCATAGAAAACTGACTTAAGACGCCAATAGCTATACCGTTAATAGGTGGCAAGGGAGGGCTACTCCTCCGTCGAACTACGAAGGGCTCACACGGTGCCAGCCTCATCTCATAGCTTCCCGCCGGATCAGACCGGTTCCTCACCCCACCAGCACTCCGCAGGATCACCGCATCCGCGCCGTGGCACCCCACAACAGGTCGGTCAGGCGCTAAAACGAGCCGTCAACCCAGAACCGCGGCTGCACCCAGGACTCATCCCCGGCCTCAGCGTCGAAGACACGGACAGGAAATTCCCCACCAATAAAACCGTGTTCGTTGTTGCGCTCACCGTGGCCGTGGCCGTGGCCGTGGCGGTGGTGGTATGGGCAGCTGTCGCGCCGGAGAGCATCAGCGTCGTCGGCGCTGACATGCAAGAATGGATCACCACTCACTTCACATGGCTGTTGGGTGGCCTCATGATTGCGGTCCTCCTTTTCATGCTGATCCAGGATATGGCCCCACCGGGAATATCAAATTAGGTGCCGACGATTCCCGCCCGGATTATTCCACCGGGTCATGGATCGCCATGTTATTTGCTGCGGGCCTCGGCATCGGCTTGGTGTTTTATGGGCCATTGGAACCCCTGACGCACCTGCTCGATCCGACCCCGGCCACCGACGCGAAGGCTGGCACGATGGCTGCGGTGTTGCCGTCGATGTCCACGACGATCCTGCACCAGGCCAGTTTGGCGTGGGCGATTTATGCTTTCGTCGGTGGCGCTATTGCGTACTCGTCGTACCGACGCGGTCGCCTCCCACTCATTTCCTCCATTTTTGAGCCTGTTTTCCCCGACGGAACGCACAAAATTCTGGGCGGAATTATTGATATTTTTGCCGTTCTTGTCACTCTTTTTGGAACGGCGATTTCTCTCGGCATCGGTGCCCTACAAATCCGCACAGGAACGTCTCTATTAACTGGGAAAGAGATTCACGGAAATGCTTTCCTAGTCGGAGCGATGGTTCTTCTTACTGTGGTGTTTATTTTCTCTGCAGTAAGCGGAATTAAACGCGGAATTCGGATGCTATCGAACGCAAACATGATCATTGTGGTGGCATTGGCTGCTTTCGCATTAATCACCGGCCCCACCTTGTTCATTCTAGATCTGTTCCCGACGTCTATTTACGCGCTGTTCCAAAACTTCATGGCGATGATGTCCATCTCACCGAGCCAAGGCGATGCTGAGAAGGAATTCTTGACGTCGTGGACCACGATGTATTGGGCATGGTGGGTGTCATGGTCGCCATTCGTCGGAATGTTTATTGCGAAGATCTCGAAAGGGCGCACACTGCGCCAATTCACCACTGTGGTGATCTTTGTTCCCGCTCTCATTTCCACCGTGTGGTACACGATTTACGGTGGCACCGCCATGTGGATGAATATGAAAGACCCTGGTCTTGAGGTTAAAGGCTCCGGCGAAAACGTGATGTTTGATCTGCTGGATAATCTTCCTTTGACGCCCATAACATCGACCGTTGTTCTTATTGCAGTGGTGATCTTCTTTACGACGGCTGCTGATTCCGCCACCAACGTGGTGGGGTCGATGTCTCAGTCGGGGCGAGCCTTGCCGTCCACTCCGATCACGATCATGTGGGGCGTTACCCTTGGGCTCATCGCGATTTTCTTGTTGCTGGCCGGTGGCCAAGATGCGTTGTCGGGGCTGCAATCAATCATGGTGACCAGTGCGTTCCCGTTCGTGTTCATTGTCATCGGGATCATGATTGCGTGGGCGAAGGACCTACGTCAGGATCCGTACATGATTCGACGCACTTATGCCCGCGAAGCCATTTCCCGTGGCGTGCATCGCGGCATTGACATGTATGGGGATGATTTCGTGTTCGGTACCTCGCGTGTTCCGTCGGAGCAGGGCGCGGGTGCCGAGTTCCGTAGTGATGATCCGTCCTTGACGGACTGGTACGTCGATCATCGGGGTGCGCGCACCGATGAGGAGAAGGAATAACACCGATGAGACGGGAAAACGCCGGGGAGAAAATAACCCCGGCGAAAACGCAAAATCGCCGAGGCCACATAACGTCAAATAACGAGGCTGAGCAGCATAATCGAAACCAGCCCCGTCACGGACAGAATCGTCTCCATAAGGGACCAGGTTTTGAATGTCTGCCCCACAGTCATCCCGAAGTACTCTTTGACCAGCCAGAACCCGGCGTCGTTGACGTGTGAGAGGAACACCGAGCCGACGCCAATCGCTAGCACGAGCAGGGCCGTGTGCGTGTCGGTCAGGTTGGCGGCCGCGGGGGCCATGATCCCGGCGGTAGTAATCGTCGACACTGTCGCGGAACCGGTAGCTAACCGAATCGCCACGGCAACGAGCCACCCGGCCAGGATGGGGGACAGCCCCACACCGTGGATCCAATCCCCAATAACCGTCGCCACACCCGTCTCCACCAGCGTTTCTTTGAAACCGCCACCGGCCCCCACGATCAAAAGAATCCCCGCGATAGGACCAAAGGAACCGCCGGCGACGTCGGATGTTTCCTTCAACGAATGTCCGGTGCGCAGCCCCAGCATGATCATCGCGTAAAACGTCGTAATGAGCAGAGCAACCAGCGGCTCGCCGACAAAGTCGAGGGCATTGCCAAAAGCGCTTCCTTTGTCGATGCCGATGGTTTCCTCGACAGTCCTTGCCAGCATCAACACAACGGGAAGCAGAATAACGGAGATACCGACGCCAAACGAGGGGCGGGACTCGCGCGGAATGTTTTTATCCGTGTCGAACGTGTCCGGCGCCGGCACAGGAACCCACTTCGCCATGAACCGCGCGGAAATGGGGCCAGAGATAATGACCGTCGGGATGGCGACGATCAGCCCGAGGCCTAAAGTCAGTCCGAGGTTAGCGGACAGCGAATCGATGGCGATAAGGGGGCCAGGGTGTGGTGGGATCAAACCGTGCAAAGCCGATAACCCGGCAAGGGCGGGGATGCCCAATAGCACCACCGCGGCGTGAACACGCCGCGCCACAAGCATCACCACGGGGATGAGCAGAACCAGGCCGACCTCGAAGAACAGCGGAATACCAATCAGGAACGCCAGCGTCGCCATGACCCAGGGGAGGCGGTGCTCAGAGGTGTGTTCGAGGAATGTGTCAACAATTTCGTCCGCCGCGCCGGTCTCAACCAGCAGCGCGCCAATAATCGCACCGAGCGCGATCAGGACCCCGACGCCGCCGACCGTCGACCCCATTCCCGATGAAAAAGCGGTAAACGTATCGGTCAGCGTGATGCCCGCCAGGAGCGCCAGCGCCCCAGAGCCGACCAGCAGCGACAAGAACGGGTGCAGTTTCAGCCACGTGATCAGCACAATAATGAGCGCGATGCTCACGCACGCTGCCATGATGAGCTGCCCATGGGAGGCATGCACAGTGACGGTGGAGTCAGCTGCAAGCGGAGTGAGCATCACTCGTGACCTCCGGCGTCGGCACTTCGCTGGGCAATGGCCAGCACCTGTTTATCCAGTTCCTCAATAGTTTGAGAAATGTCGAGGGTGATCCCGTTTTCGTCACCCTCCAGCGTTTCCAGCGTGTCGAACTGCGAGGGCAACAGCGAGCGGGGCATAAAGTGGCCCGACCGCAATTCCATCCTGTTCGCAATGAGTTCCATCGGGCCATCGAGGTGCACGAAGAGCACATTGCCGTGGGCCTCGCTCAGCAGGTCACGGTAAGCGCGTTTCAGGGCAGAGCAGGTCACGACGGTTGACTCGCCGGCGTCGCCGTGCTCAGACATCCAATCCCGGAGGGCACGCAGCCACGGCCAGCGGTCGTCGTCGGTAAGCGGGATTCCAGATTCCATCTTCTGGATATTTGATTGCGGGTGAAAATCATCGGCCTCCGCGTAGGGGAAGCCGGTCGAATCATGGAGATGCTGGGCAACGGACGTTTTCCCACTGCCACTAACCCCCATGACGACAATATGGAGAGGCGCTGAAAGGTCCATAGTCGTTCCTTGTCGATATGTGGTTCGGCTCACTTAATGCCGCGTAGGAGCCAAGGATCACACCTAACCGTACTCATGAACCGGACATAACCCACGCATGGCTGGAGGTTCCTTCCGCATTTTCACCTCCGACATTGGCTCATTCGACAGGATGAGCGGTAAATCATGCACGTGAACGACGGTCATACAGTCACGACGGTTACCCCCGCTGTTGCCGCGTTCTTTACCGGCTATACCGCCTATACCGGCTTTACCGACGGCGAGGTAGGTGTGAACCTTATTGCTGCCTTATTGCTGCTGTCTTATTGCGGAGGCGTCCAGACGACGGGCTCATGCGACATCGCTTCGAGGTCGATGACCTGCAGAAGTTCGGGTGCCGACGCATACTCCGAGTGGCCGAGGGACTGCGCCACCCACGCCCATGCTGTGTCGTGGCCAAGCTCACGTACCGTGACCGCACCGTCGCGTTTGGCTAAGCGTTTGAGCTGGCGATTGGTGTTTTCATGGCCTTTCATTTCTTGCTTAGTGACGACGAGAGGCACGTGGTTGTACCTCCAGCGCGTGGGATGAACAGCCGGCGTGGCGGAGGTAGTGGCGGAGGCGTGAGTAGCCCACGGGTGCAAAGCCGTGGCCAGGAAGTTTTGGGCGGGCGCGGAGGAGAGAAGATCATCGCCACGCGTGATCTGGTCGACGCCCATGGTGAGGTCATCGACGACGACGGCGAGATTGTACGCCCAATTGCCGTCCCCCCGATGAAGGACAATGTCATCGACCGGGCCTGAATAGGTGTTTGGAACGCTAGAAGGCGTGGACTCGGAAGGTGGCGCGGACTCGGATTGCTGCCCGGACGTGGCGAAATCTTCGTGAATAGTCCAGAGCCCTGGGGTGGTGTGGCTACCGTTCGCGGTGGGGTCATTATCCGCGACGGCCTCGTACGCTGCGTGGGCGTTGAAACGAATTGCAGGTTTTCGCCCTTGTTCAGCAAGTTTGGCGCGCTGCTCGTGGCGTTGTTCGTCGGTGAGGTTTCTGCAGGTCCCGGGGTACATTCCGGGTGCCACATGTGGCGCGCGCGATGCTTCCCGTATGTCTTTCCGCGAGCAGTAGCATTCGTAAACCCAACCGTGTTCGGCTAGCCAGTGGAGGGCATCGTCGTAAAGAGGAAAGCGATCAGATTGTTTGATGGGCTCGCCGTCCCAATCCATGCCGAAGGAGGCGAGATCCTCCATCTGGTCGAGTGCGGCACTGTCGTGGGAGCGTTGCTGGTCGATGTCCTCGATGCGGTACAACATGCGCCGACCCGTTGAGCGTGCGAAAAGCCAGGCCAGGGTGTATGTACGCAGGTTCCCGAGGTGAAAATCCCCGGACGGGCTGGGGGCGAAACGCCCCGCTCCAGGTGTTGAGTGCGCCTCGGGTGTTGAGCCGACCCCCGGCGCTTGCGTGTTTTCCCGTGCTATACCCACTGTGTATCCGCTATGTCCGCTCTCCACTATTTCCACTCTGGTGCGCGCCCACCATTGGCATAATACCGACCGAGAAATTCATCGCGATATTCATAAAAACGGCCTTCGATAAGAGCCTGCCGCGCATTATGCACCAGCGAAACAATGAATTGAATGTTGTGAATACTGCACAGAGTGCCCGCTAAAAACTCTTTAGCTTTGAGCAAATGGTGAATATACGCGCGAGAATACTGGCTAACGTACCCTTCTATTTCATCATCGATAGGGCGAAAATCGCGGGTAAACCGTGCCGTCTTCAAACTCAATCGGCCGTCTAACGTGTAAACGCCTCCGCGCCGACCCAGCCGCGTTGGGGACACACAATCAAAAGTATCTGCCCCTGCCTCTATTGCGGTGAATAAATCATCAGGCTCGCTAATCCCTAATAAATGGCGCGGTTTATTCTCTGGCAAAACGTCGGTGGCCCATCCGACGATAGTTCCCAGCGCACTTTTTTCCAGAGCACCACCGATCCCGAAACCGCCGAAACCACGTCGGCCCTCGGCCTCGAACTGGTCCGACATATCGACCAATGATTGCGCAGCGTGGCGTCGTAAATCTTCATATTGAGCGCCCTGAACCACACCCCACAAGGACTGAAGTGGCTTACCGACGCGGGCCTCCGTCAGCCGGTTATGTTCCTCGAGACACCGCTGAGCCCACCGTCGGGTTCGCTCCACCGACTCCTCTTGATATTCCCGCGAATCCATGAGCGTCGTCAGCTCATCAAACGCGAACATAATATCGGCGCCTAACCCATGTTGGATTTGCATCGATTTTTCGGGTGTAAAGCGATGCTTGGACCCATTAATAACGCTGCGGAAATTAACGCCATCCTCATCGACATGAGCGTAACGCTCTTTATGACGGGCTTTCACATCCTCGGGTTTAATATCCTTGGTGTCCATAGCTAACACCTTTTTAAACCCGACACCCAAGCTCATCACCTGAAATCCGCCAGAATCGGTGTATGTCGGGCCATGCCAATTCTCAAACTTGGCGACGCCACCGGCCTCATCGACCAGATCAGGCCCCGGCTGAAGATAAAGGTGGTAAGCGTTCGAGAGGATCGCTTGAGCACCGGTTGCTCTGATTTGCTCTGGAGTGAGCATTTTTACCGTTGCTTTTGTTGCCACAGGAATAAAAGCTGGCGTGGGAATATCGCCGTGAGGAGTATGGATTACTCCGGCACGTGCTTTCCCCGCGGAATTAATGACGTCGAATGACGTATCGGTGGCACGTGAGCCCGCTACGGTAGGGGATTCAGTCATGACAGCAAGAGTAGCAACGGCATGCCCATGGTTACGAAGCTCAGTGGCATGGGCACGTTTCAGCTCTGGTCAGCGCCGGATCTGCTAGCTCTCCCACCATTGGCGCTCGGGAACTGCCATCGTGCCGTCTTGAAGCGGCTTCACGCCCAAGGCTTGGTGCAGCTGCACAATATTGTGGTCGAATCCCCACGCGGAGCCAGCCATATAAACCCCATAGAGCTTCGCCGTAGCTTCACTTACTTCGTCGCAGGCAGCATCCCAATTCTCTTCCAAGTTGTTGCACCATGCTTTGAGGGTTCGAGCGTAGTGAGGACGTAAGTTTTCCTCGTGCATCACTTCAAAGCCTGCACCCTGCATATTCGCAATGATATTGCCTGAACAGTGCAGTTCTCCGTCGGGGAAAATATATCGATCAAGGAACGGGCCAGCATTGGTCTTGGCCTCATTAATCGGGCGAGTAATGCAGTGGTTGAGTATCAATCCGCCCGGGCGAAGCTTGTTGAAAAGAAATGAAAAGAAATCGTGGTAATTAGCGGTACCGATGTGTTCCAGAATGCCGATAGCTGAAATGGCATCGAAATCTGATTCCGGAATATCGCGATAGTCTTGGAACCGCACCTCAGCGAGATCGCTAAGCCCCTGATGAGCAATCTCTTCATTAGCCCACTCGGCTTGTTCTCGTGACAAGGTTGCCCCGATTGCCTTGACTCCGTGGCGGGCGGCATAGCGGACCATTCCGCCCCAGCCGCAGCCAACATCAAGAAGTGTATCCCCTGGTTGTAGGCGTAATTTATCGAAAACAAGGCGGTATTTATTTTCTTGCGCTTCCTCTAGACTGGCGGAGGAATCGGGATAATAAGCGCAGGTATAGGTCATCGACGGCCCTAAAAACAGTTCATAAAACCTATTCGAGACGTCATAATGGTGGCTAATTGATTCTGCGTCCCGTTGCTGAGAATGCCGGGACAAACCATCAATAGCACGCTGCCAAAAGGGCACCATTTCCTGCGGAGGCTGAGGCAAATTCCGGAAGGCATCCATCGCCGCCAACGAACCAATAATCCGACGGACCGTGGACGGCGATAGCTTTTTTAGACGAACAGTCCGCAATACCCCGAACAAGTCATAGGGGTTCGCAGGATGGGTACCGCTCACCCGCAAATTATCGGTTAGATAAGCACGAGCGAGACCTAATTCACCGGGAGCCGTCGCGATATAGGCTAAGCCGTCTTTGGTGATGTGGATTCCCATCTCGCCGGAAGCGCCCGCCGAAGTCGCCGAACCATTCATCGCCCCAGCCGAGGACCCGTCGAAAGCGGTCACGCGAATGGGGAAGTCAGCGATGGCGTCGATAATCTCGCCCACCGTCATGGGATCTGATGCGGGCCGAATCAACTTAGTTAAAGGGGTGCTGAGCAGCGCCGACATGATCGTCGGGTCGGCACCGACCATGCTGGTTGTGTGGCGGGCAAGTCCGGGAATTTTCACCATGACGATTAACTGTACTAATAGCTACGTCCGCTAGCTACGCTTTCCACCAGGGGCGCAGCGGAAGATGCCACGTCCCGTCGTCGGGAAGTTTCTGGCCCAACACCTGGTGGAGCTGAATGATGTTGTGGTCGAAACCCCACTCGGAACCGGCCATATACAGACCGAACAAACGCGCCGTGGAGGGCTCCACCAACGTGCTAGCCTCGTCCCAATTCTTCTGCAGATTTAGGCACCAATCACGCAGCGTGTGGGCATAATGCGGCCGCAGATCTTCCTCATGAACAACATCAAAACCGACGTCCTGCATGCGGGTAATGATGGTGCCCGCGCCGGTCAGCTCGCCGTCGGGGAAAATGTAACGTCCAATGAACTGGCCTGTCCGCGTCGGGCGGTTATGTGGCCGCGTAATGCAGTGGTTAAGGATCATTCCCTCAGGCCGCAATTTGCCATAGAGGAAGCTAAAGAATGATCGATAATTCTTCGGACCAATGTGCTCCAAAATGCCGATAGCAGAAATAGCATCGAAATCGCTCTCGGGAACATCGCGATAATCCTGGTAACGGACCTCCGCGAATTCCTCCAGGCCCTGACGCTTAATTTCTTCATTAGCCCACTCAGCCTGCGCATGAGACAGCGTCACGCCCAACGCATGAACACCACGTTTGGCGGCATAGCGGACCATTCCGCCCCAACCACAACCGACATCAAGAAGACGATCGCCCTCTTTCAGCCGCAACTTATCAAACACCAACCGGTATTTGTTTTCTTGAGCCTCTTCCAATGTTGCATTCTCAGTGGGGTAGCACGCACAGGTGTACGTCATGGATGGCCCTAAGAAATGCTCGTAAAAGCTATTGGAAACGTCATAATGATGGCTAATCGCTTGTGCATCGCGAGCCTTAGAGTGCCGACGAGTCGACTTCGCCACTCCCTCCATCGCGCCCCGAAGAGCCTTGTGCCACCCAGGGATAACT
Source organism: Corynebacterium pseudokroppenstedtii (assembly GCF_019754945.1). GTDB lineage: Bacteria > Actinomycetota > Actinomycetes > Mycobacteriales > Mycobacteriaceae > Corynebacterium > Corynebacterium pseudokroppenstedtii. Next base: position 292,336 of record NZ_JAEUWU010000004.1, on the reverse strand, counting down.
TCCTGGTGGGGGATGGGGAGGCGTCGGAAAGCGTGATGATTGCGTAACTCGCGGATCAGTTTGGCAATCACACGAGGATTCTTAGAGATGGAAACGGTCGAATACGCCTTTTGTAAATCGTCGAAAAGGACATACGGGTGGGCAGGATGAGATCCCTTGCCTTCAACAGTCAATGCGCCCGTCACATAAGCCCGGGCAAGTCCTAAATCGCCCGGTGCCGTCGCGATATAGGCCAGAGCATCCTCGTTTTCTAAACGGACAGTAATTTCGCCCGAACCAATGGAGCTTCCGTCATAAGCCTCCACCTTGAAGGGCAGCGGCCCTTTCGTAATAGATGCGATGATATCTGCGACAGTCATACTCAATGCGCCCGACTCTTTTCTCTTCGTCCTCAGGTATTCGGCTGGCGCAATGGCGCTACACGGCAGGTGTTCGCCTAATGACCTCGCATGTCGGTAGCGTCATCGCGTCGCAAATAGTTACAACCATAGTAGTACTGAGCGCTTGCCTCGCCACGTCGGGCGGAATTCGCTTATTTCCCGCCTACTGCTTTGTCGAAAAGACCAGGGAAACGATGGTTCGGGTCATAAATGTTCTTCACCAGCTTTGGAATACTGCCGCCATAAAGCGCGGAAAATTCCTCTTCCGAATAAAAAGCCTCCGAATAGAGTGACTTATGTCCGCCCAAGTCACGAATCTTTCTTTCAATAACACGATTAAACGCGCCGGGCTGAGGATCATCCGTCAAATCCACCGGCACCGAGGACCAAAAACCAATATTGACCCATACATCACCCACCGACAACGGGTACAGCGGCCACGGATGGGAGCCAGCGCCATCAGCCAGGGCAACATCAGAGGACAACACATTGCCGCGCGTCGTCAACGATGACGACTCCTCCGCCAGCTTGATTGGGCACAACCACACAGGCTGGATCTCGCTGGCCTGGAAGAACCACTCGAGGAAGTCCGGCACCTTATCCGTCGTCACTTCGACATCCTGAACGACGCGCTCACGGGCGGGACGGTCATGGTGAGCCTCAATCCGGTCCGCCAAATCCCACCGCTTGTCGGCCCCCACAATCTTCCAATAGAACGACGACCGCAACAGCCCATCAGGCCACATCCGACGGATCGTGGGATTCTGCGCACCGAACGCACGCGAGCACCAGAACCAGTCCGTATCCCACCGCCACAAGTAATCGTGCATGGTCAGCGTGTCGCGAGTCGTGCCCTCGGGGTGCTGCAAGGAACGGTAATAAATGTGCTCACGCGTGTAATCGGACACTCGAGGCGGAACGTCCGACGATTGCCTACCCAAGACCAAATAGCCCTCGGTAGGAGAAAACACCACACCATCTAAATAATCGACAGGCTCGCCGTCGTACTCGTGGCTGGACACAATGCTGTCAATAGCAGCGGCAATAGAAGTGAGGTCGTGAAAGCGAACGTGCCTAAGCTCCACGAACGGCTTAATTTTTTCAATCTTTATTTTGATTCGAACCGCATACCCTAATGAACCATACGAATTGGGATAGGCGCGGAAAAGATCAACATTTTCGACGGGACTACAGGTCACAATATCGCCCGTGCCAGTCAAAATATCCATCTCGATGACGGATTCGTGGGGCAGACCATTGCGGAAACAGCTGGACTCCACACCCATGCCGGTAATAGCGCCGCCCAATGTAATGGTCTTCAACTCCGGCACAACATAGGGCGCGAAACCAAACGGAAGCAAGGTATCCACAAGGTTTTCATATGTGCACATGCCTTGAACGTCGGCCGTCTGCGCTGCGGTATCCACGGCAATGACCCGGCCGAGACCCTCGACATTCAAACCGGGCGTCTTTGTTGCCGTTCGAGAGCGGAAAAGGTTCGACGTTTTCTTCGCCAACCTCACCTGCGCTTCTGACGGAATAGCGTCGAAAGATTTCTGAAGCTCATCGATACCTTTTTGGTGTTCAAACCAGCCAATGGGATCGATGACGCGCCGGGACCCATTACCCCAATGCGCTGCAGTTAACTCCTCTGGAGGAAGACCACCCCGTGGCCCCGGAACCACATCGGGATCAACCCCGATATGGCTGCTCACTCGAGAGACCCCAGAGACCGCGGCACTGGATAATCCTTGCGCCGCAGATCGGGCGGTCGTGCCAAGGGCGGAGTCGCCAAAAAGGGCAGAGGGGCGGAGATGGTCACGCAAAGTCATGACGTAAAGTCTATGCGCTCCCGGCGAAGCTGCGACACCTCATTGTTTAATTCCCTAGCCAATTCGAGATGCTTCGACCCCATATCCAGGCTATCCAGGTCACCACGAATCGACGGATCGATGTCATCGCCCAGCGGTGGGAGATCATCCACCTCCACACCCAGCGCCCGAGCGATAAGTACGTCGGCAAGCTGCGGATTCCGCGCTAGCGCCGGTCCATGCATGTACGTCGCAATAATCGATCCTTGGACGGCACCTTCGGCCGAGGTCTGATAATCAGCGTCATCGCCGTCAAGGTGGACCGTCTCCGCGCCATACGTGTCACAGTTGCCGGTCCCGTGAAGCACGCGTCCCAACGGGCGGGCATCCGGGCCCAAAATCGTTGCACCCATGTGGTTCGCAAAACCAGTGAGTTGGTCAGTCAGCCCGCGCGTGAAGTTATCGGTTCGTGCCGACGTCGTGCTCTGCTGCTCAGCCTGAAGCGGCTCCGAGCGAAGTTCACCGATCATGCGGACCTTCAGACTCGACGTCGTCGCATCCAACAGTCCAAGGCCATCCACCATGGAACCGGACGCCCGGAAGGATTGCCCAAACACCTGCAGACCAGCGCAAATAGCAAGAATAGGGGTGCCCTTGTTCGCGGCGCGAATAATTCCCCCGTCGGCACGAAGATGCTCGGAAGCAAGAATCTGGGCAGTATCCTCACCACCGCCGACGGTGTACAAATCCAAACTGTCCGGGACGGGGTCGCCAAGATGAATCGGAACAATCTCTGCAGCCACCCCGCGGAGACGCAGGCGTTGGCGCACAATCAGCGCGTTGCCGTCGTCGCCATAGGTGCCCAACACATCGGGCAAAATCAGGCCGATCTGGAACTGCGATGATGACTGCCGCGAACCTGACGGCGAAGACACAGCGTGGGTTTTAGCGGGCATCGGTGTCCTCCTTGTCTGCGGTGTTCTGCTTCGAGTCCTTGGCGACGGCGCGGTCAAGGGCGCGCTTGAGGTCGCGGAAGGCCGTGTAGTTGGCCAGCACTTCCACCCGACCAGGCGGGCACGTTCTGATGGCTTCCAGTGCATCCTTCACCAGTTGGTGGCGGACGCCAGCGTATCCCAGCCGAACGGCCAGGTCAGCACCGCGCTCGCCGGCGGCAACCACCGCTAACTCGTCGAGGTTCTCAAACCGAACGTCCCATAGCCAGGACAGGTCTACACCGTCGGCGACCTGCCCATTTGTCGCAATGACCAGGCCATCCGCGGACCGATCAACCATGCTCAGCGCCTCTTGCCAACCGGCAGGATTCTTAGCGAGCAACAGATGAACGTCGCGCCCGGCATACGAGACCGTGGAATAGCGGCCGGCCACGGACTGCACGTTTTCGGTCGCTGCCAGGCCTTTCTTCACATCCGCGCCCAAGGCCAATGCGGCCACCACCGCTTGGGCTGCGTTGCCACGGTTCGCGTCTCCCGGCAGCGACAATGTCAGGGGTAGAACGGTTCCCGGCGGCACACCCGTTGCCTTTGCCGCGGACTCAGAATCGATACGTAGCCCGTCGGGCGTCATTGAATAATCCGGGGAGGGACGTCGGAACTCGGAGCCATCGGGCAGAGACTTCGCTGCGTACCACTCAACATGGTTGGTCGGTTGCGACGACGAGTCAGCCGCCATCGTATCCGACACCTCGCGTCGAATAATCGCGCCACCAGTACGTGGACACGATGTTGATTCACCCTGCCAACCTAAACCAGCCGACACCCACACCACGTTCGGACTATCCCACGCGGCCGACGTCACCATGACATCGTCGCAGTTAGCTACCACGGTCATGTCGGGATGCTTATTCACCGCCCCCCGCAGCGCCCGCTCAATACTGTTGATCTCTCCCACACGATCAAGCTGGTCACGGCTCAAATTGAGCAGCACCAGCACCTGCGGGTCGAGCTTGTCGGCAATGGCCGGCACATGCATTTCATCGACTTCCAACGTGGCGACGTCATAATCGCCACCTGCACGCAACGCGGACACGACCCCCGCGTCCATGTTGTCCCCGCCTTCATTGGTCGCGGTGGTGAAAGCGGTGCGCGCGGCAGCGGCCAGCATCCGAGTCGTTGTGGACTTACCGTTCGTTCCTGTCACCAACGCGACGGGGCGGCCCGCGTTGATCCGGCCCATGATCATCGGATCAATCGCTGCGGCAATCATCCCGCCGATCATCCCACCAGAGCCACGGCCCGTTTTCTTCGAGGCCCACGTAGCTGCGTCGGCAAGAGCAAGAGCAGCCCGACCCTGAGTGTTTAATTGGGCCTTCGGAGTATCGCTGGTCACGCTCGTGATCCGAGCTTCCAGGGAGTCACTGACACTATCCGCGCTGGAGCGAAGTATCTGGTCAGCGCGCTGACGGAACGCGTGCAGCGAGCTCACGGCGCGTTCCCGTACGCCAGAACGAGTGGAATCCGAGTTTTCGGTCATTGTCCTAGAATACGTGGCTCCCGGACACATGCCACTTCAGTACGGGAGCGCTGTGAATCCTTTTCGGGGCCGCTTGCCCTGCCGAGAGTGCGAGTTATGGCTGGTCGGGCGCCATTTATTGCTGTCCGGTTTAGTGCTGCTTGACGTCGGTAGCCTCCTCGGCCAAACGCATAAACTCGGTGTCGCGAACCAGGGGAATACCCTTCCGATGTGCATGCAAGGCGCGCCCCTCATGAGGAGCCCCATCGTGCTCTAATCCGTGGCCCGTGCCATTGAACACAACCAACGACGTCTCGCGGGTTAGCTTTTCGGAATAAGTCAGCCCAGCCCGCACAGCTGCTTCGATCAGATCATCAGGATTCATATCGACCTCGGGCGCGACCGTGACAACCATGCCGCGCTTGAGCTTCTGACCCGGCGACCACGCACCCGGATTAGGCGCAATGACCGGGGCTAATGCCGCATCAATTCGTATTGCCGACCGCTGCAGCCCCACTCGATCCGCCCGCAGATCATGCGGATCACGCTTATCGACGTTGTCCCAGGCGTCATCATCGGCCCACACCAGCGGGGTAGGGGCATCGCCTGGACGCGCGTTATCGTTCTTGCCGACGCCGTTCTCGTCGCTGTGATCTTCGTCCTCGCTCTGGTCCCCACCATGATCCTCGTCGCCATGGTTATCCCCACGACGCTCGCGCGCCTCGTGCAACGCAAACGCCGCAGCGTTGATGGGCTCAATCCCGGCGCGATCAAGCTGTTCCATGGCCAGCTCACCCACCAGAACAGCGTCGGCCTGAAGAAGCTGCAGAGGGTCGATGCTCCGTCGTCGATCAGATGCCTGCGCCCCAACGCCGGGAAGCGTCGTGTACGCATCGGGCGAGGAATCCATGTCTAACACCGTGGTCGCCGGGAGCGTGTCGTCGACAAGGTTGTAAGCGGCAGCAATTCCCCGCAGGCGAGTTTCGGCGATGGGCAGCCCCTGCCGCCGGGCCGTCGCTTGTGTGTCGATGATCGATACCGGGCGAGGGACGTGCCCATTATGGCGACGCCTGCGCTGCCGACGGTTTTTTGCCGACGCGGAACGGACCGTTCGACGTGCCTCCTGCGCGATGAAACCCCAGGTGGTGGCGGTGTCGTGGACGATCAGGACGCGGCCGTCGATAACGCGATCAATTTGCCGCAGCGTGGAACTGAAGCGCGGGGCCGTGCGGAACGCCTCGGGGGCGAGGCCGAAGAGGTGGAGCGGGCCGGGGTCGGCGTCGGTGTTGAAGACTCGTTGCCAGTTGGACACGGGCAGGCCGTCGGCGTCGAAAAATGCTGCGTCGAGGGCCAGCATGCGGCCTGTTGAGGGATGGATGTTAGTTGTGCGTAGTACGACGGCCACCATCGGCGCGTCGTCGATGGACGGGATAGGCTCCCGCGGCGAGCGCACATGGGTGTTTCCGGCGTTGTATTTATCCTTGTCCGGGTTTGTGATGACGCCTTCGGCCGCCAATCCTTGGCGAGTGCGATGCGGGCCTGGGGTTGCGGGCGCTCGGGTCTCAGACTTTCGGTGTGAAGGTGCCCGGGTTACGGATGATGGCTGCGTGCCCGACGAAGGCTTCCGACGTTCCGGCTGCGTCGACGAATCCGACTGTTCTGGCTGCCGCGCCGGGCGTTGGTCCTTCGTTTCGTGCTGTTGACTGCGCTGTCCGGCGTTGGGCGCCGCGGCCGGCCGGTTACTCCGCCGCCGGGCCCGTCGGCGATTCTTCTTCCTCCCATGCTGCGAGCTGGAGTTATCCCCACCCGAGGACGCGTTCGAGGCGTCGCTCCCCGAGTTCTCCTTCGCGCGCTGCTGCTTATTTCCGTGCTGTGCGGAATAGGTGGCGCGGCGTCGACGTCGCTCACGGCGCGCACGCGAATTATTACGGGAACGGCGATGCCCGTCGTTCGACCGCGACCCTCCGGTGTTGCTTCCCCCGCGGTCGGGGTCGACGTCGTGTGAATGTGACGTACGAGCGTCGGAGCCCCGGCTGGTGGAGGAGTGATCGGAGGTCGATGTCATGCCCGATATGCTACCCGGCGACAAACTTGTTGACGTTTCGGGTAACGAATGACGGAACAAGGCGGATCAGGTAGCGCAATGTGAGGTCCAGGCCTGACACGGAGTAAAAATGCCGCTGCCGCTCAAAGACATTCGCTGGGTGAACAGCTTTCCACACAACCTCGGCCACCTGCTCCGGCGTAATCCGCACCCCGAGCCGCTTCGTCGACGCTGCATCGACGTCGGCAAGAGCCGTTTTCGCCCACAGCGGTTGAAGAGCGACGACGCGGATCTTGCTTTTCCTCCACTCAAGATCCAGCGCCTGAGTGAACCCCGTGACGAAGAACTTGGACGCGGAATACGGCGTGATGTGCGGTTGGCCGTAGAGCGCCGCGGCGGAACTCATGTTGACCAGGTGCGCGCCGGGTGTGCGTGACAGGTACGGATGTGCGGCCCGTGCTCCGTAAATAACGCCGGTGCAGTTGATGTCGCACTGTTTCTTGATGATTTCGGGGGACTGGCCGACGATGTCGTGGTCGCCGATGATGCCGGCGTTGTTATCGAGCACATCCAGCCGCCCACCGGTGTGCGCAGTGAAGTCTGCCAGCGCCTCTTCCCATTGCTCGTAGTTGGTGACATCGAGTTCACCAGTGATGATGTCGGGATAATCGCGGGATAGTGCCTCGAGGGCAGCGGCGTCGATATCGTACACACCGACAATCCAGCCTTCCTTGTGGAATCGGAGTGCGACCTCACGGCCAATGCCCGACGCTCCGCCCGAGATAAAAATACTTTTACGTTGTGAAGTACTCATGTGATCAATCTAACCTTTTTGGTCGTCCCTCGCGTACACTTCGAAATATGTTTGCACCCAAATGTTCTACGTTTCTTCCGGACCGGCTGTTAGAGGGCCCTTTGCCCGACGATCTCGCCGCGGAACTTCGTGCCCTCACCGTCAACACCGCCACCGGGAGTGTTGACACCGAAAAACGGCACAACGTAGAGAATCCGTGGGACGGCACAATCGTCGGCTGGGTGGGTATCGGCACCACAGACGACGTCGCTCACGCTTTCCGACGCGCCCGCGAGGTGCAGAAAACATGGCGTGAAACCCCCTTTGATCAGCGCAAACGAATACTCACGCGCTTCCACGACCTCGTGTTGAAGAAACGTGACCTCCTACTCGACATTATCCAGTTGGAAACGGGGAAGGACCGCGCCTCCGCCTTCGACGAGGTGATGGACGTCGCGAATAACGCCCGCTATTACGCAAACGCGGCCGAAAAACTAATGCGTCCCGCCCGACGGACAGCCGGCATTCCCGTGCTCGGAAAAGCGCGCGAATATCGTTCGCCGAAGGGTGTGGTAGGGCAAATTACCCCATGGAATTACCCCCTCACCCTCGGAATATCCGATGCCCTCGCGGCCATCGCCGCCGGAAACACGGTGGTGGCCAAGCCTGATTCCGATACACCGTTTTGTTCGCTCATCTGCGTACAGCTGCTCAAGGATGCCGGACTGCCCGACGACGTCATCCAGATCGTCACCGGCCAAGGTCGTGTCGTCGGATCCGCCATTGCCGACGCGTGCGACTACCTGATGTTCACCGGATCGACGAAAACCGGCCAGCGCCTGGGCGAACAAGTAGGGCGACGGCTCGTCGGCTTCTCCGCAGAACTGGGCGGGAAAAACCCCATGATCATTACGGGAGATGCCGACGCGCGCCGGGCGGCGTCATGCGCCGTGAACGCGTGTTTTTCCAACTCGGGGCAGCTCTGTGTGTCCATCGAGAGGATCTACGTTGTCCAGGACATGTACGACGACTTCGTCAGTGCTTTCATTGCCGAAGTCAACCGCATGAAACTCGGCGCCGGCTTCGATTGGTCCGTCACCATGGGGTCCTTGGTCAGTAAAGAGCAGCTCGCGACGGTGGAGTCTTTTGTCGACGACGCGCGCGAGAAGGGTGCACGCATCCTCGCAGGTGGGCGTGCTCGCCCGGATCTCGGCCCGTGTTTTTACGAGCCGACCGTGGTCGAGGGAGTGTCGGATGACATGAGACTCAAGCGCGACGAAGTCTTCGGCCCGGTGGTTTATGTCGAGAAGGTCAACACCGTGGACGACGCGCTCGCCCGGGCAAATGACACGAACTACGGGTTGAACGCATCCGTCGTCGGCCCGTCCGACACGGCTTGGAACATTGCGCGTCGTGTTGAGGCAGGAACGGTCAACATTAACGACGGCTATGCGGCGGCATGGTCGACGGTCGACGCCCCTCTCGGCGGCGTGAAAGACTCCGGAATGTCCCGCAGGCACGGGGCGGAGGGGCTGCTGAAGTACACGGAGTCTCACACCATCGTGGAGATGCAGGGGATGCCGGTCAGCGGCCCGCGTTTCCTCAGCCGGAAACTCTATGCCGCCATCATGGGAAGGCTCCTCGGCGTCGGGCAAAAACTCCGGCTCCTGAAGTAGCCTTTCCTGGGGCCCGGCACAGCCGCGCTGCCCATCAAGTCAGCCGCGCTGCCCCCAGCTTTACGCCGCAGCCCGTGCCCTGTTGGCCGCGCAGGTCACTGCCTTCAGCGATGCGTAGGTGATAGAGCTTGCGATGCCAACACCCCACACCTTGGTCCCGTCGACATCGGCCAGGATGTAGGCGGCTGCTTCCGCGTCGTCGCCGGATGTCCTAGAGTGCTGCGAGTAATCCTGCACTTCAACGTTAATTCCGACGTTTTCCAGCGCATTCGTGTACGCAGCCACGGGCCCGTTTCCGTGTCCGGTGATTGTTTGGTCCTCGCCGTCGATGATGAGGTGTGCGGACACTTCCGCGCCTTCGTCCTCGTTCTGGCCCCCGTCGACAGTGATACTGATGGCGTCGATGGGGTCATCCCGGTCCAGGTACTCGCCGGCAAAGATATCCCACATGTTCTTCGAGTTGACCTCGCCGCCCTCAGCGTCGGTGACGGCTTGGACCACGCCGGAGAATTCAACCTGCATTGCGCGCGGCATGTTGATCCCGTGGTCGGTCTTCATGATGTAGGACACCCCGCCCTTGCCGGACTGCGAGTTCACGCGAATGACGGCTTCGTAGGTGCGGCCGACGTCCTTCGGGTCGATGGGCAGATAGGGCACTTCCCACGGGACCCGGTGCACGATGCGCTGCCGGTCGCGTTCGGTGTCCGCAGTGTCCTCGGTGGCATTCGACTTTTCAGCCTTATCCACCATGGCGTCGAGGCCCTTATTAATGGCATCTTGGTGCGACCCGGAGAATGCGGTAAACACCAGGTCACCGCCGTACGGGTGGCGCTCGGGCACTCGCAGTTGGTTGCAGTATTCGACGGTGCGTCGGATCTTATCGATGTCGGAGAAATCGATCTGCGGATCCACGCCCTGTGTCAGCATGTTCAACCCCAGCGTGACCAGGCACACGTTGCCGGTGCGCTCACCGTTGCCGAACAGGCAACCCTCGATGCGGTCCGCTCCTGCCATGAATCCCAATTCAGCAGTAGCGACGCCGGTTCCGCGGTCATTGTGCGGGTGCAACGAGATGATGATGGAATCACGACGATTCAGGTTGCGGTCCATCCATTCGATCGAGTCCGCGTACACGTTGGGCGTCGTCATCTCCACCGTCGAGGGCAGATTAATGATGATGGGGTTCTCCGGGGTGGGATCCATGATCTCGACGACGGCGTCGCAGACTTCCTTGGCATAGGCCACCTCAGTGCCGGTGTAGGACTCGGGGGAATACTCCCAGCGCCAGTTGGTCCCCGGATAATCAGCGGCGATGGATTTAATTAATTCCGCGGCATCCGTCGCTAATTTTTTAATTCCTTCTTTGTCCTTACGAAAGACAACATCTCTTTGCAGAATAGAGGTGGAGTTATAGAAGTGGACGATGACGTTTTTTGCGCCTTCGCACGCTTCAAACGTGCGTCGGATCAGGTGTTCGCGTGCCTGGACCAAGACCTGGATGGTGACGTCGTCGGGGATCATGTCTTGTTCGATGATTTCACGAACAAAGTTAAAATCCGTTTGCGATGCTGAGGGGAACCCCACTTCAATTTCTTTGTACCCCATAGTGACCAGCAACTCGAACATCCGGCGTTTCCGCTCGGGGCTCATGGGGTCAATCAGGGCTTGGTTACCGTCCCGCAGATCGACGGCACACCAGACGGGTGCGTGATCAATGGTTTTATCCGGCCATGTCCGGTCGGGCAGTGTGATGTGCTCTACCTCGGTGAAGTAGGGCTGGTAGCGTCCGGCGGGCATCCGCGACGGGCGCTGTTTGTTCCACGACGGTTGATCGGCAGGAATGTCGCCGTCGGGCGTGGAAATATGTGCAGGGGCGGAAATGAATTCGTCAACGGGGGACATGCGGTTCCTCTTCGGTTTCCGGAATATGTGTCAAGTCCCGACCGGCACAGCGAACCCCGCGACGGGGAGCCGATCGGTTATACCCGGGCCCCGCCGCGGCACATAAGGAGGAGAGCCGCGCAGCTAGATGTTCCGCTCAAAGAACGCATATGAAAACCGTAGCATGGTCACTGCGCGTGTGAAGGATTATGGGAAATAGATCTCCGACTAATCGACGCCTTTACGCGAGAGCACCGTGGTGGACACGATCATGACAACCAGAGCGATGGCCATGGCTACCCACCCCATGCCGTGGACCTGGAAGTATTCGCCCAACACGATGTAACCCAAACTAAACGCGACGATTGGTTCCGTGATGGTCATCGCCGGCAGCGAATTCTTCAGCGCACCCGCATTGAAGGACGACTGCTGGACCGCCGTTCCAATGGTCGCTCCGATAATGAGTGCATAGGTTTGCCACGCCAGAAGCCCCCCGACGATCCCGTCTTGGACAAAAACGTCAATCGCAGCTTTGGAAAACACAGCGACGTAGCCGAACACGGCACCCGTGACCACACCGAGGAGCAACGCCTGCTCACGCCGAATCTGGCGGTACGCAAATCTGTCGATAGCGGTGAGCACCACTATCCCTGTGACGACGGCAAGGATCCACGTCATTAACGACGGGTGCGTATTCCCGGGGATCGGCCGGCCGAGAATCACCAGAACGGCCACCGCAGCCGTCAGCAAACCTGCCCATGTCATTTCCGATAACGACACCCGACGCCCGTCGTACCGCGCGGACAACGGGAGCGTAAACATGAGCGATAACACCAGAATCGGCTGCACGACCAACAGCGTTCCGAAGGCCAACGCGATGACTTGCAGGCCGTATCCACCCAGCGCGCAGAACGTTCCCGCCCACCACAGAGGTTTGGTGATCACGGTTAAAATGGGCGCGCCGCCGTCGTCGTCATTGGGTACTTCTTCTGCGATTCGGTGACGAACGACAGTGCCCCACGCGATTGTCAGCGCGGAGGCGAGGGCGAAAAGGATAGCAAGGGCGTTGTTATGCATCGCCCATAAATTTAGCTGCTCGGTAGTTGAGGTATCCTCAAGGCCACACGTGTCGTGTCGGTTGTTGATGGTTTCATGTTCATGATGGTTCCGTCACGAGGCCAGAACGGATGAGGAAAGGCAGAACCCGGTGGCTCTAATCGTCCAGAAGTACGGTGGCTCGTCCCTTGAGAATGCCGAGCGCATTCGTCGAGTGGCGGAACGCATCGTCGAAACAAAGAAAAAAGGACACGACGTTGTTGTTGTGTGCTCCGCAATGGGCGACACGACCGACGAGTTCCTTGATCTTGCAGCACAGGTTAATCCAGTGCCGCCCGCCCGCGAGATGGACATGCTGCTCACCGCGGGGGAGCGCATTTCCAACGCGCTGGTAGCCATGGCTATTGAGTCCCTGGGCGCGCATGCCCAGTCTTTTACGGGCTCGCAAGCGGGGGTATTGACGACGGAGCGCCACGGGAATGCCCGGATTGTGGATGTCACGCCGGGCCGTGTGCAGGAAGCGCTGGATGAGGGCAAGATCTGTTTGGTCGCCGGCTTCCAGGGGGTCAACCGTGAGACCAAAGATGTCACGACGCTGGGCCGCGGCGGTTCGGATACCACCGCCGTTGCTCTCGCTGCGGCCTTGAACGCGGATGAGTGTGAGATTTATTCCGACGTCGATGGGGTGTACACCGCGGATCCGCGAATTGTGCACAATGCGCGAAAGCTCGACACTATCAGTTTTGAAGAAATGCTGGAGCTTGCTGCCGTCGGCTCCAAGATCCTTGTTTTGCGCAGTGTGGAATATGCGCGCGCGTTCAATGTTCCCATGCGTGTTCGGTCATCGTATAGCACAGATCCAGGCACTTTAGTTACCGGCTCAATGGAGGATATTCCCGTGGAAGAAGCAGTACTTACCGGTGTGGCCACCGACAAATCAGAAGCGAAAATCACCGTTCTAGGTATTCCGGATACACCCGGGGAAGCGGCCCGTATTTTCCGCGCCGTCTCTGATGCAGAGATCAACATCGATATGGTGCTGCAGAATGTGTCGTCCCTTGCCGATAACAAGACTGACATCACATTTACTTGTCCGCGTGCCGACGCCTCACGCGCGGTGGAAATGCTGAAGAAGCTGTGTGAAGTGCCGCGGGATGAGAACCCGACGGTGCCTGTCTCCGATACTCCAGCCGACGCGGCGAAGGCCTCGATGCAGCCGGGGTCCGGGGCCTCCGAGTCCGCAGCGACGGCCCAGCCACGCGTTTTGTTTGACGATCACGTCGGCAAGGTGTCGTTGGTGGGTGCAGGAATGAAGTCGCATCCCGGTGTCACGGCTGATTTTTGTGAAGCGCTCCGTGACGCTGGTGTGAACATCGAGCTCATTTCCACGTCGGAAATCCGTATTTCTGTGCTGATTCGTGATTCGGATCTGGAGAAAGCGACCCGCGCCTTGCACGAGCGGTTTGCTCTGGGCGGTGACGAAGAAGCCGTTGTTTATGCTGGAACAGGGCGCTAAGCTGGAGTTTCACTGCTAGGTTTCACCTGGCCTAGCTTGTTTTGTTTGGCTGGTCCGTACTGTCTGGGAGGAATCACCTGATGACCACCATTGCCGTCGTTGGAGCTACTGGCCAAGTGGGGCGTGTGATGCGCTCCATTCTGGAGGAACGCAATTTCCCATGCGATAAGGTTCGTTTCTTCGCATCGTCCAGAAGCGCGGGGACAACATTGCCTTTCCGCGGCGACGACGTCGTGGTTGAGGATGTTGCAGCAACCTCCGATGAGGATCTCAAGGGCATCGACATCGCCATTTTCTCCGCCGGTGGTGCGGTGTCGAAAGAGCAGGCACCACGGTTTGCGGCCGCAGGCGCAACCGTCGTCGATAATTCGAGTGCTTGGCGCAAGGACCCTGAGGTTCCACTGATCGTGTCTGAGGTTAACCCCGGCGACAAGGACAAAGCCGTCAAGGGGATTATCGCTAACCCGAACTGCACCACGATGGCAGCAATGCCCGTCCTCAAAATCCTCCACGACGAGGCGGACCTGAAAGTCCTGCACGTAGCCTCCTACCAGGCGGTGTCGGGTTCCGGTTTGGCCGGCGTGAAGGCCTTGAAAGAGCAGACAGATGCCGTGGAGAAGCGTGACGACGTCGACCTAGCGCATGATGGTTCCGGTGTCCAGCGTGTCATTGATGAAGAGAAGCTTGGCTACGGCCCCTATGTAGCGCCGATCGCTTTTAATGCGTTGCCTTTTGCCGGGAATTACGTTGATGACGGTTCCGATGAGACCGATGAAGAACAGAAGCTGCGTAATGAATCCCGGAAGATTCTGAATATCCCTGATTTGAAAGTTGCCGGCACGTGTGTGCGTATCCCAGTGTTCACTGGCCACACCATGGTGGTGCACGCCGAGTTCGCCCGGTCGATCACGCCGGAGCGAGCTCGCGAACTGCTGGATAAAGCCCCCGGTGTTGAGGTTGTGGATGTGCCGACGCCTCTGGAATCGGCCGGTATCGACGATTGCCTCGTGGGCCGCATCCGCCAAGATCAAACTATCGACGATGATCGTGGATTGGTTCTTGTTGTGGCTGGCGACAACCTGCGTAAGGGCGCGGCGTTGAACACTATTCAGATCGCTGAATTGCTGGTGTAGAGAGCTGGGGGAGCAAGGTTCGGGGGAGCTGGGGGCTCCCCTTTTCACAAATACTGCTAGCGGACCGGGTAGCGCTAGGGCTTACCCGTGTGCCCGTTCCTGCACAGCGCTGAGGTGACGGTGTTTTTTCGCTGCGTGGTTTGATGTTGCGTCGATGAGGTCAGCACGTGCCCGGGCGACCCGTGACCGTATCGTTCCCACGCGAACTCCAACGATTGTCGCTGCTTCGTCGTAGGTATATCCCAAGACCTGAGTCAGGATGAGCGCTTCTCGACGGTCCGGATCCAAATTCTCCATCAGGAGCTGCACGTCGACCCAGTCCGACCAGGAACTGCTGGCGGCAGTATTCGTCGCCGTGTGCTGATCAGCCACAGTTTCCCATTCTGTACCGGTGGAGCGAGGCCGAGCCATATCATGCCGAACGCTATCGACCCACACCCGTCGCGCAACAGAGAGCAGCCACGTGCGCGCACTCGATCGGCCCGCAAACGTCGGCAATGCAGAGATGATGCGCAGGTAGGTCTCTTGAGTGAGGTCGTCGGCGCGGTCAGTGTCGGCAAGGTGAGCAAGGAGACGCCAGACGTCTTTTTGGGTGCGTCGGATGAACTCGGTGAGTGCGGCTCTATCCCCCTGGCCAGCACGGAGAGCTAATGCTGTGACGCGTGTGTCGTCCTCGTCTTGTCTTGTCACGGTATTCACCTTACCAATTTGATGGAGAAATTCACCTCTACCAGGGGTCGGCAGGAAGGCTATGGGCCCAGCCCTCTATTAATCTTAAAAACCTCTAGACGGAAAGAACTTTAATAGGGTAGAGTTAAAACATACGCACCACTGGTGGGCTCTATACCCCTGAATGACGACGAAATGAGCTCACCACACGAGAAGGAGGATCCATGTCGAACGATAGTTCGCACGATCAGCGTTTTACCTCAGACGATGTTGCACGACGCGGAATGTGCCCCGTCACAGGCCATGGTGCCCCGCAAGCCGATGGTCGGAGCATCTCAACCCGGGTCAACGGCGCTCCGAACGCATCTGAGGAACATAGCGTGACCGTCGGCCGTGAAGGCCCCATCGCCTTGCACGATGTGTCGCTGGTGGAAAAGTTGGCGCACTTCAACCGTGAGCGGATCCCAGAGCGTGTCGTCCACGCGAAAGGGTCAGGCGCATTCGGTGAGCTCACTATCACGGAAGACGTATCTCAGTACACGAAGGCGGACCTGTTCCAGCCGGGGCGCGTCACCCCGATGCTCGCTCGCTTTTCGACCGTCGCTGGAGAGAAAGGTAGCCCGGACGCCTGGCGCGATGTTCGTGGCTTCGCCTTGAAGTTCTACACCAATGAGGGCAATTACGACCTCGTTGGCAATAACACCCCGGTCTTCTTCTTCCGCGATGGCATCAAATTTCCGGACTTCATTCGCTCCCAGAAGCGGTTAGCGGGACGCGGCACGATTGATGCCGACATGCGGTGGGATTTTTGGACCCGCAGCCCAGAGAGCGCACACCAGGTGACCTATTTGATGGGCGACCGGGGAATTCCAAAGACCTTCCGCAATATGGATGGTTTCGGCTCCCACACGTATCAGTGGATCAACGCCAAAGGGGAGCGGTTCTGGATCAAGTACCACTTCAAGACGCGCCAGGGGTGGGATTTCCTGACCGACGAGGAAGCTGCGAAGCTGGTCGGCGAAGATGCTGATAGCCATCGTGAGGATCTGTATGCCGCGATTGAGCGCGGTGACTACCCGACGTGGGACGTCAAGGTGCAGATCATGCCCTTGGAGGAAGCCGCTGGCTACAAAGTCAACCCGTTCGATTTGACGAAGACGTGGAGCCAGAAAGATTATCCGCTGATTCCGGTGGGGCACTTCACGCTGAACCGCAACCCGGAGAACTTCTTTGCGCAGATTGAGTCTGCGGCATTTGAACCGTCGAACCTGGTCCCAGGGATCGGGCTGTCACCGGACAAGATGCTGCTCTCCCGGGCCTTCGCTTACGCCGATGCGAAGCGTTACCGCCTCGGTGTTAATGCTGACCAAATCCCGGTTAACAAGCCAGTGTGCCCGGTGAATAGCTACGCCAAGGACGGCGCCGCCGTGTACGATTTCCCGCCGGCTTCTGAGCCGACGTATTCCCCGAACCGCTTTGAGCGTGGCGGCGGGTACATGGACGTCGACGGTACCGACGCTGAGGGCACCGGTACTGTACAACGCGACATTGCGCCCGGCGAGTCCAAATACGGTTTTGGCCGCGGTCAAGAGTCTGGCTTAGGTGCCGCTGAAGAACTGGGCCTCTGGGACGACAACTATGGCGGCGATTTAACTCGCGGTGCCTATGTTCGTCACCCGGAGGACGACGATTTCTCTCAGGCCGGCGACTTAGTTCGCAACGTCATGGACGATGCCGCTCGCGACCGATTGGCCACCAACATTGTTGATGCAATGGCCGGTGTGTCAGACCAGGTTGCTCAGCAGGCCTTCAATTACTGGACCCACGTTGACGAGTGGT
Source organism: Corynebacterium pseudokroppenstedtii (assembly GCF_019754945.1). Taxonomy (GTDB): domain Bacteria; phylum Actinomycetota; class Actinomycetes; order Mycobacteriales; family Mycobacteriaceae; genus Corynebacterium; species Corynebacterium pseudokroppenstedtii. Next base: position 275,069 of record NZ_JAEUWU010000004.1, on the reverse strand, counting down.
TGGGCGCAGAAGTCGAAAAGCGTTTTACCGCGTCGAAGCAATGATGTCGGAATAGGGACATCGATGTAGACATAACTCACAGTATCCCTGCCGCAATAACCCCGGTCCGTTTTCACATGGGTGAAGGGATCGGGGTTTCCGCGTACCGTGGGAGGTGTTTCGTACTCACGATGAAGTTAGGAGTTTTTATGTCTGATGCTTTGTACACCGCACGCGTGACCTCTACAGGTGGCGGCCGTGATGGTCATGTAGCTAGCGACGATGGTCATATTGATCTGGATGTTCGCCCGCCGAAGGCGATGGGCGGATCTGGTGAAGGAACGAACCCCGAGCAGTTGGTTGCTGCCGGATGGGCCGCGTGCTTCAATAGCGCACTTCAGTTGATCGCTAAGCAGGGCGGCGCTGATCTGGACAAAGCCCCAGAGGTCACCGTCGAGTGCTCGTTGGTGAAAGATGAGAACGACGGCGGTTTCAGGATTAAGGCTGCTTTAGATGTCACCATCTTCGGTGTTTCTGAGGATCAAGCGAAAGATTTCGCGGAGAAGGCCGACGCGATGTGCCCGTATTCCAAGGCGTTCCGTGGCGATAGTGAGACAAGTGTTACTGCGCACGCGAAGTAACACTGAAAGCAGCAGCTGAGTAACAGAAAGCCACCACAAGTGTGGCAATGCCACAGCGCCTCAATGGAGATCGGGATTCTGTCCTGATCATTCCGACCATTGAGGCGCTTAGTACTTTGTTAGCGCTTTTAGTGCTATATGCGGGTTTTACGACAGAAAATGTGTCCGTATGCCGGAAAACTGCTGGGGTATATCAGGGTCGGTTGTGAAAACTGCGGGGGAATATGCCAGAAAAATGGCCGAAAATCGACCATATACCCCCGCACTTTTATTTTGGGACGCATATTCCCACGCACTTTTGGGCTCTAGGATTCTGTCCGCACCGCCTTCTGTCGTATTACCCCTATGTGCACGCAAAACCCCTCACGGTGGAGCCACATTCGCGGAGAAATGATTGACCACCGTGAGGGGTGAGTGGTGAGCGCTGGAAAGGATAAAAGCAACGCTCACACGATTACTTATTAAGCGTATTACTTGATAAGCGCGCCAACGAGCTTGATGATGTTGGAGGCGAGTCCGGAGAGGTCTCCGACCCAGCCTGCAATGGTGTTGGCGTCGATCTGTCCGGCAAGATCTCCGGCCTTGGAACCGGAGTTAACAGTGTCGTCCATGGTGGACGCTGCTGCGTCGGCTGCCTGGGAGTAATCGAAATTCATGGGATCCCTTTCGTACGGGTAGCTGGAAGAACGTCGTGTTTTTAGACGAACTTACCGATCGTGTCCAGGATGAACTCGACGATGTTCACAGCGTAGCGGGCTGCATCTTCGTCAAAGTAACCGGGAAAAGGCTGCTGACCAGTAGGCATGAGTGACCTTTCGTCGTAAAACCCCCATCCCCATGGAGGGGATCAGAGGAAACTAGTTGTAGGAAAGAGTGGAGTTAGCGTCGTTGAAGTCGCTGTGTGCCGCAAGAGGAGCCACACGCTCACACATCAACGCGCACTTGCTATCGGTCTTCTGAGGACGTCCGTCCTGGCGCACATCGTTGGCGTTGTAGACGTTGACCGTCCCGATAACCTTCTCGCCGGGCTGGATGCTGTTAGGCGACTTGATACCGAGGTCGATGTTGATCTTGCCGTCCTGGGTAGCACGGTAGGTCTGCCAGGTGTAGACCACGATGTTGCTGGTCTCGGTGGACTTCACCAGTCCTGCACGGACGGTGTAGTACTGTCCGGCGGTGAAGCCGGTGCCGTCGGCCTTGACCTTGACGGTAGCGCCGCTCTTTGCCTTGACAGTGTGGCTTCCGTCGGCCTCGTTGGTGAAGGAAACGTTGTTCAAGGAGCCTTCGGCGTGGTCAGGGTTGACCGGGGACTCGATAACGTTTGAAGGATCCCACCAGCGTGAGGGCCAGTCGGCGCTTGATGCCATTGCTGGCGTGGCGGACCCGGCAACGACGGCGGTAGCTGCCAAGGTTCCAGCTGCGATACGGGAAATCTTTGACGTGAAGAAGTTCATTCTTAGAGCCTTCCGAGTGCGAAGCCGATCATCGAGTTAGCAGCTTCGATGAGGTATGGTCCAATTTCCGTGATCCAGTGAAATGCTGGGTATGGATCGTTCGGCGGATCGAGTGGCTGATATGCGTTCGGGTTGGTATCTGCACCCATGTCTTTCCTCCAGGTGTGATGAGTTTTGTCGACGACGGATGGAGCAACCACAACGTAGGGGGAAACTTATCGACGTCGAAAACGTGTCGTGCTGTATTAGGCGTTGGCAGGGGCCGTCACTGTTTTGACTGGCTATCTGCCTGCTCGTACAAGCGCGCAAAAGACCCCATGGGGGTCTTTCACGGCACGTAAATCTTTTAGCCAGCGAGGCCCTTGACCAGGCCCATGATTGCGGAAGCCAGGGTGGTGGCTGAGCCGATGAGGCTGGTCAGGGTGTTGATGTTGAAGCCGTCGAAGAAGCTGCTGGCGTGCTCGCTAGCAGACGAAGCGGCGTCGGAAGCAGACGAAGCATGCTCGCTAGCCGTCGATGCAGCGGAGGAAGCAGCGTCAGAAGCGGAAGATGCGGAATCGGAAGCGGCCTGCGCTGCCTCTGCGGCGTAGGAAAAAGCGGACATAACAATCCTTCCAGGGATGTAGACAAAGTGTTGTCGCTAGCTGATGAGGACTGTGGAACCGTCTTCCCGCTGGCGGGAGAGGATCGGTCAGTCTCATCAGGCTTACCGTTCCATAACTTACGAGGGTGACAAGTTAAAAGAAAGGAGAACTGGGATTATTTCACCTTCTGTTAACCGAATCTCGCGGATTTGAGCCGTCCAAGTTAGCGACTGCATGGCTGCAGATGTTAAGTATTTTTGGGCAAAAATCCATTTAAGCTGGGATCGAACCGAGTTTTATGTTGAAGACAGTGAGTGGGTAGCTAGCTAAATCTGTTGATTCTTTCACACTGTTACATTTGCCCCTATATTGGGGGTGTTTAATAGGTGCGCATCCGGCGACTGACCGAAAGTGCTGACATAAAATGTCCCTGTGCGGGACGTTCTTGCAGGGGCTTTGCAGGGTTTTCGCACGGAAAACTCCGCACGCTAGAACGCATGGAGGGCTCTACGCAATAGACCGAAGGGTATTGATGAGCTGATCGGTCTCCTCGGCATTCGTGACGGTGATCCGCACTCCGTCACCACTGAAGCACCGGACAAGGATATGTTCCTTCGCCAACGCCTCCGTGAATTCGTCGGATTGGTCCCCAAGGGTTAACCAGACGAAGTTCGCTTGGGACTCTGGAACGTCAGCCTCGGTCAGATTCCACCGCGAGGAGTGGACGAATTCCTTAATTAGGAAGTCGCGCAGGCGATGGCGCTGCGGAATCGTCCTCGAGACTCGCTCAGCTTTACTCTCAGGGCTGTTGAGGCACGCGATTGCAGCGTCGTGGGCGAGCGTGCTCACCGAGAATGGGACCTGGGTGCGGTTGAGTGCGCTAGTGATCTCTGGAGACCCAATCATGTAACCAACACGTACGCCGGCCAGTCCATAACACTTAGAGAACGTCCGAGCGAAGCAAACGTTGGGGTGCCGCCGTACAAGGCCCAGTGAATCCGGCGTGAGGTCGTCGTCGGTGTAATCCAGGTATGCCTCGTCGATACACACAGTGATGCGATCGGGTACGCGGGCGAAGAAGGCTTCTAGTTCGTCCTCTGTAACAAGTGTCCCCGTCGGGTTATTGGGGTTACATAAGATAATGAGCGACGTTTTGTCGGTGATGGCATCGGCCATGGCGTCGAGGTCGTGGCGATGGTGGCCATCGAGTGGGACCGCGACAGGGGTGGCTCCGGCGATTCTGCTGAGGATGGGGTATGCCTCGAACGATCTCCACGCGAATAGTGTTTCGTCTCCGTCCTTACAGGTGGCCAGAATTAGCTGCTGGAGAAGCGAGGAGGATCCACATCCGATAGCCACTTCATTAATGGTGACCCCGTGGAGATCGGCGATCGCGTGATGTAAAGGCGAAGTCGCCATGTGAGGGTAGCGGTTGAGGGTGTGGGCTGCGGATGTAATCGCTTCAATCGCGGCGGGGAGCGGTGGCTCAGAGGTTTCGTTACTGGCTAGGACCAGGGCATCGTCGGCTTTTTTACCGGGCGTATATGTGGGAAGTTGGTCTAAGTCGGGGCGGATCATTCTTGTAATGGTAAGCGGGGAATTATGCGGCGCAAAAGTGGCACAAAAGTATGGTGGCGGTCGCTGGAGAAATGTCGGGGGTTGTGATGGTTCTTGTTAGTGCCGTCGAGTAGGTGCTCGCGTGTTGACGTCGTAGGTAGTGGTGTTTGTCTTCTCTACTTGGTCCCGTGTAGTATCGCCTACGGAATTCGCGACAGCCGTGTCGTTTCTTCATCAGTGGAAACTGTTCAAGATCGACATCGTTTGCCGTGATTTTCGCTGGAGGTGTGCCAGAGCGGCCGAATGGGGCTCCCTGCTAAGGAGTTGACTCGCAAGGGTCCGAAGGTTCAAATCCTTTCACCTCCGCCATTGATATCAGCGCCTACTTCACTTTTGTGGAGTAGGCGCTTTCCCGATTGTGTACCACTGGGTATAAAGCAACGGTTTAACTGCGATTTCTTCGGGCCTGTGCGCTCTATTTTTCCTGATAAATAAATGAATTTGGGGGTCTGGCTGCTGCTGTGTAATATATCTCCCTGTTGCGCCCGTAGCTCAACGGATAGAGCATCTGACTACGGATCAGAAGGTTGGGGGTTCGAATCCCTTCGGGCGCACAGCGGACCCTCGCCGGTGTACACCGGCGAGGGTTTTTAGCTGTAGCAGACAGCTTTTAACGGCCCTATTTAGACTCAGGACGGGCGCTGTGAACTCGGGGCCTGCGATTCGTTCGGGGCCGCAATTGCCGCACAAGTAAACGGCGATGTAAAAAGGCAAGCTTCGTTTGATGTGAAGTCCGACCAAAGGGGGCTACATAAAGAATCGTGCTCTCTCAGTGACAATGTCAGTATTTACTGTATAAAAGATACAAGCCTGAATTATGTCTCGTAGATATAAGACATAATTCAGGCTTAAGTCATTTCAATAAGTGAAAACCAATGCCCACGCATCTCGTACTAAAAACAAATGACCGTCCCCGGCGTGAACTGCTCTTCTTGGTAGGTGGTTTTCACTCTACTAAGTAAGGACCAGCTTTGAGCGGGGAGCGATATCACCAGTTATATGACGTAGTGAGTGGTCTATTTGTTCATCGCTTATAGAGGGAAGAGATCTGTTAGCTGGCTCCACCGGTGTCCCCACCGATACTCGGTGCGATATTGCCGCTCAGAGGTAGGTTGATATCACCTGTATCCCCAGAGAGTGGCAGGTTGTTGTTAGACAGGGGCATGTCACCGGAGAGGTCGCCGGACAGCGGCGTATTGATGTCACCAACGTTTCCTGACAATGGCATGTTGATGTCGCCGGTATCTCCAGATAGTGGCATATTAATGTCACCCGTCGTTACTTGGAAATGAGGTGCAAAATCACCAACCTGCTCGGGGAAATTGACATTAAACGTGGGAGGTTCTGGGGCAGAAGCAGGTGCAGGTGCGGGTAGACCCACGTTGTTGACCTCCACGAGGAGATCCTTGATCGGTCCTTGCGTGATTTCGTTGATTTGGAGAAGGAAGTCCATCGTGTGTCCTTTCGGGAGAGCTCTAGGTACAAGCTCAGAGTGGAGGTTGTTCATCGGTCTGGGGCGTACCCCTTTTCATGAACGATCTCCGTGGTTCAGGGGATAATTTGCAGGCTAAGTCATCTCCGAGTGTGCTGCAACTAGATCTGGAAAATAAGCAGATGGTAAATCGATCATTTCGCGGCGTTGCGGATTGATTTTTCTGAAAAAACTAGTACCGCACCTATGGAAATGCGGTAACCTGCACTTTTCTACCTTCGCTACCGTAGGTTAGGGCTGATCTACCCTAACCGCGCTAATTATTAGCTTTACCCCTTTATGGAGGGTGCTGCTGTCTTACTATTTTCGGGTGGATGACCGGCGCATCAGAGTTCGTGAATAGTGGTAGGCGTACCCGATACACACGACGAAGAGGATAACGCCGCAGATCGTTGCCCCTGTCTCCCACCCATCGGGAACAATTGCCAAAACGTCACTGTTGCCTGCTGCAGCAATGATACCGGCATTAAGTACGCCAAAAAGAGATTCGCCAACAATCAAACCTGTGGCAAGTAGTACCCCGAGCCGACGAGCGAGTTCCGGATTCCTTTGTTTTTTAGCCCAACGGTTATAAAAGTACCCAATTAATGCACCGATCGGGATGATGACTGTCAAAGAACTGGGCAGATACATTCCCATTCCTACTGCTAAACCAGGCAAAGAGTATTTGCCGTGAGAAGTTGTGCTCACAATCTCATTGACGATGACAACGATGACGCCGATGACTGCGCCCAGTCCAATCAATGACCAGTCCAATGAATTACCGAAAATACCTTGTGCCACCGAGGACAATAATGCAGCTTGAGGTGCAGCCAATGCGTCGTCTCCTGCTCCCGGAGCGCCGGCAAATCCGAACCCGGACATCATCAGTTGAAGTACAGGAGGAATAATCGCAGATCCGAAAAGAACACCGACGACTAGCGCTACCTGCTGTTTCCACGGCGTGGCACCAACTAACTGTCCTGTCTTCAGATCTTGGAGATTGTCATTGGAGATCGTAGCCACACCGAAAACGACGGCAGAAGTAAAGAGTGTGTAGGCAATCAACACATCTGAATGAGAACTAGACTCGGAGCCCATAGCCACTTTAATAAGAAGAGCTGCGGAAATTACGACAATTATCCCTACACCTGAAATTGGAGAATTCGATGCTCCAATTAATCCCGCCATATAGCCGCAAATACTTGCTACCACAAGACCAACAAGCAGGATGTAAATAATACTTATACCAATCAGCCCAGCGGTGTGATGTGCAATGGATGTGTCTTTTACGAACAACCACAGCAATAGACCGATGGGGATCATAGAGAAGACCGTCACACCCGCAACGACGGGGAACGGGATGTCTTGTTCAGTAATATCGACTTTTTTCCCGGAATGACGAGCTTTCGACGATAGTAAGGAATCTTTCATCCCCTTTGTGATGGGCCCAATGATTTTAATAAGAGTCCACACGGCAGCGACGGCCATTGTACCGGCACCGATAAACCGAACATCACTAGAAAACGAATCGGACACGATACTTTCTAGCCCTGAAGCACCAGTTCCAGAAGGAATATGACCGGCTGTACGCAACGGCAGTAGAACACCGTAAGAGATAATGAGCCCGACCACCATGGCAAAACCGACGGAAAGCCCCACTAAATGACCAACTCCTATGAGCGCTAGTGATAACGATCCACCAATCATTGTTCCGCCTGAGCCGACACGGAACGCCGCTGAAATTTCTGATGCTACGGCCTTTAGGGCGGCGAGCAATGCATAGCCACCCGACGCTAAGCCACCCAGGATGATCATTCGCAGCCCCATGCGGTTTTCATCTACCGTTGATGAGGACGTCGGCCCAGAAACGTCGGTGGATGAGGGCGCTGAAGGGGATTTAGCGTTGCTATCGGAATTACGTGCGTGAGTATCTCCTACTTTCAGGACTTCCGCTGCTGCGACACCCTCGGGATAAGGGAGATCAGAGTGGGTGACAAGGGCACGGCGTAGAGGAATTGAATACATGACGCCCAAAATGCCGCCAATTGCGCACAAGGCGGCCGTTTCCCAATACGGAAAACCTGACCACCAACCGATCATAACTAGCCCCGGGAGTACGAAAATGATGGCCGATAATGTTCCGGCTGCAGAAGCAATGGTTTGAACAATATTGTTTTCTGCGATGGTGTGATCTTTAAAATTCCGCAAAATCGCCATTGAAATGACAGCCGCGGGAATCGATGTAGCAAAAGTGAGCCCGACTTTGAGTCCGAGGTATACATTTGCTGCGGTGAAAACCAGTGTAATTAAGCCACCGAGAATGACAGTCCGAAGAGTGAATTCTCGAGTTGATGTTGCTCGCTGTAGTGCCACGTTGCGCGAACCATTGTGGTGATTGTGACGTAATTCAGGGGTCACATTGGTGGAGGAATCATTCTTTTCCACGATGACGTTCTTTCTTCCAAGGTCTTCCTGGGGAAGCGTACCCGCGGTATTTTACTGACAAGCCGAGTGCGACACGTACGATAGGCTGCATGCGTTTCTTAAACGGTATGGTCCCGCAGTACGACCTCACCTATGACGACGTCTTCATGGTTCCCTCCCGGTCTTCTGTGGGGTCCCGTCAAAAAGTGGACTTACACACTAATGATGGGACAGGAACAACAATTCCTCTTGTCGTGGCGAACATGACCGCGGTAGCCGGTAGGCGTATGGCAGAGACAATTGCGCGACGCGGTGGATTGGCTATCATCCCTCAGGATGTCCCTGCCGATATTGTTGCTAACACCATCGCCAGTGTGAAGTCTTCTGATTTATTCTTTGATACACCGATCACCGTGAAACCGCACCACACCGCGGGCTACACGCGTCACCTTCTGCCCAAACGCGCTCACGGCGCGGCCATCGTCGTCGATAATGGCAAACCCATCGGCCTGGTGACCGAAAAGGACCTGCGTGGCGTCGATAATTTCACCCAGGTTGGCCGGCTGATGAGTACATCTTTAGTTACTCTTAGCGACGACACCACCCCACAGGAGGCCTTCGCGTGCCTGTCCGAGGCTTCGCGAAAGCTTGCTCCCGTGGTCAGCGCGGATGGCGAATTGAAGGGCATCATGACGCGCAAGGCGGCATTGCGCGCCACCCTGTATCAGCCTGCGGTCGATAAAAATAACGCGCTCCGCGTCGGTGCGGCGATCGGTATCAATGGGGACGCGACGGGTCGGGCAACTGCGCTGGTTGAGGCGGGTGCCGATGTCATCGTTGTGGACACTGCCCACGGGCACCAGCAACACATGATCGACGTTTTACGCAAGGTGAAAGCCCTGGATTTGGGCGTTCCCATTGTCGCCGGAAACATCGTGACCGCAGAGGGCGTTGAGGATCTCGCCGCTGCGGGTGCCGACATTATTAAAGTTGGGGTGGGCCCTGGCGCGATGTGTACGACGCGCATGCAGACCGGTGTCGGCCGTCCGCAATTCTCTGCCGTGAAAGAATGCGCGGATAAAGCCCGCGAGGTGGGGGTTCACGTGTGGGCCGATGGGGGAGTCCGGCACCCGCGCGATGTCGCTCTGGCATTGGCCGCCGGCGCATCCAACGTCATGATTGGATCATGGTTTGCTGGCACCCTGGAATCGCCGGGTGACTTGATCAAAGAAAATGATGGCCGTGCCTATAAAGAGTCGTTCGGCATGGCGTCTCACCGGGCGGTGGAGCACCGCAACCTGCATACGGAGGAGTTCGAGCGCGCACGCCGGTCAATGTTTGAAGAGGGCATTTCGCAGGCCCGCATGTACATTGACCCGGAGCGCCCTGGCGTAGAAGACCAGGTTGACCACATTGTTTCCGGTGTGCGCTCAGCGTTCACGTACGCAGGGGCGGACACGATCGAAACCTTCCGTGAGCGGGCGATCGTCGGGATTCAATCGGCAGCTGGGTACGCGGAAGGACGGCCTCTGTCGTCGTCATGGAAGGCGTAGTGGGCGCAGGCTCCCGCCGTAGCGGTGAATAGGCCCCGGCCTAGAAGACTTCGATACGCGCGCCGAGGTTTTCGGCTTGTTTAAGTTGATCCACCCAGCCTGCATCACCGGGGTGCAGCCGGAGAACCGGTCGTTTCCCCGTGCGAGCTTCGTACCGAATGCGTGACCGGTGGCCAGCGTCGGCCAGTTCCGCGACGGTGGGTGGCGTCGCCCTCAAACTCGCCCGGGCCTCGTCCAACATGGTTTGGACTTCCTCAATGGCGCGGAGAACCTCCTCCACGTTGTTCTCGCACATGGCCTCGGTCAGTCCAGGATCCGAACCGGCGACGCGCGTTCCATCGCGGAAAGAGCCTGCAGCCAGTGACAATGCCAGCGCGCCCCCTTTGTCGCCAGCCACCGCTAGAGCGTCAGCCAACACGTGCGGCAAATGAGAAATTCGAGCAACAGCCGCATCATGAGACTGAGCCCGCGCCGGGATGACCTCGGCTCCGACGTCGTAGGCGAGGTTCACCACGCTCATCCATTCGCGCAGCCACCGGCCGCCATCACTGTCGTCTGTGGGGGCATTATCGAAAGTGACAACCCACGGAGCGCCAGTAAACAAACCCGTCTGAGACGCGTCCCACCCGTTGTGGCTTGTTCCGGACATGGGGTGGCCACCCACGAAGCGGTCCTGCATTCCACGCGCGCGGACCTCCCGTATGACGGCCTGTTTCACGCTAACGACGTCGGTAATGCCACAGGTAGGGGCGTGGTGGGCGATGTGGTCGAGCATGGTTCCCACAGTGCTCATTGGCGTGGCGATCACCACAAGAGCGTCCTCCTCCCCGGCTCGTTCGAGGACGGCCGAGCAATCGTTCGACGCGTCGAACCCGTCGTCGATAATTTTTGTCACTGTGGACTGTGTGCGATCCCATCCGAAAACTCGCCGCCCCCGGGCTTGCACGTCGCGCATGATTGAGCCACCAATGAGCCCTAGTCCGAGGATGCACACGGGGCGGTCCTCGTGGAGAATGTGGTGCTTGCCGGGGGTTGTGGCTGGGTCGGGATAGACGCCGGAGGGTGTGGAGGTGCTCATTCTGACAAGTGTGGCACAGTCCGACTACGGTTATCTATATGAATGCGGGTGTGAACGACGACGGCCAGACTCCAACTTTTGCCGTTGCACTGACAAGTCAAGATGGGCAGTGGATGGGCCGGATCCTCCCTGAACGCGCCACGTGGGACCTTGATGTAGCCACGCGGGCTGTGCGCGATTTGCGCTCCGAAGGGCCAAGTTTTGGCATGGTGTGCGTGGACGATGACTGGTTTGTCCTCATCCGTCCGACGCCACGGGGGACACAGCTTTTACTTTCCGACGCCACCGCTGCGGTTGTGGACGATTACGCCGCGGAAGTATTGGATGAGCTGGACGTCGACGTTCCCGATATGGATCCTGATGAGCGGGCCGATGCGGAACCGTGGCCGGAGGGGGATCTGGAGATTCTCGAGGACCTCGGTGTTCCCAGCGATGTGTTGGCCGTGATCTGCGATGACGATGAGTTATGGGCATCGGAGCAGCTCCTCCGGATCGCGGAGGAAATCAATGCGGATGAGGAGCTTGCCGACGTTGCGCAGCTCGATTATTAGGTCATTATTAGGTCGCTGACGTGATTGGTGCTGGGCTGCCGCGGCCTGTTCCCGAGCGGCAGGCGGAACGTTGGATGCGAATGGCGTTAGACGTGGCGAAACAAACTCCGGTGGGCGATGTCCCGGTGGGTGCTGTGGTAGTTGACGCGTCGGGCCATGTTGTGGGGGAGGGGTGCAATGAGCGTGAATCCATGGGGGACCCCACTGCCCACGCGGAGGTCATCGCTCTGAGAAAGGCTGCTCGAAAGGTTGGCGACAGTTGGCGCCTGGAAAACCACACTCTTGTGGTGACCCTAGAACCGTGCGTGATGTGTGCGGGTGCCGCTGTGACCTCCCGCATCGGGGGTATTATTTTCGGTGCATATGAGCCGAAAACGGGGGCGTGCGGTTCGGTGATCGATGTCGTGCGTGATCCGGCGTGGCCCTTTCCGCCTGTCGACGTCAGGGGCGGTGTGCTGGAGCGACAATGCCAGGATCTTGTGGAGGAGTTTTTTGCTCGGCGTCGGAAGTGAGCGGGTGGATGGTGGCCAGTGTCGTAGTCACGTGGCTGCGTAGGGGGCGTAGCTCTTTAGCGAGCCGGCCGTACGCACCCTTTAGGAAACCTCTCAAAAAATTTGCCTAAAACGCATGAAAAGGATGCATTGGAACACGAATATCGCTACGGTCGATAACACAGGTTTTATCTACTACGAAATGAGGTTTAACAATGGATCTTGACAACCTAAAGGACAAGGCCAAGGACGCTATTTCCGACAACCGCGACAAGGTTGAGGAAAAAGCTAACGACGTCGCCGACAGCAAGTTGGGTGACAAGGCCGACAAGGCGAAAGAAGGGGTCAAGAAGGGCCTCGATTCTCTCGACAAGTAATTATTAGTGCGGGGATTGCCTTTACTGCTTAACGACGTTACTTTCCTGTTTGAGCAGGGAAAACGAGCGTGATTTTGGCTGCTTGGAGTCCTAGGCTAACCTAGTTCGCGGTGGCGTGTCCGAGCGGCCGAAGGTGCGGCACTCGAAATGCCGTGTGCGGTAACCCCGTACCGAGGGTTCAAATCCCTCCGCCACCGCACATGCGTAAACCCCCAGCGGTATCAACCGTTGGGGGTTTACGCATGTGCGCTTGTGTGGTGGGGAGTGGGATAAGTAGCAAAAGGGTGTCCGCGTGCGGGAAAACTGTGGGGGTATATCGGGGTCGGTTGTGAAAACTGTGGGGGGGATGGGCGAAAAATGGCCGAAAATTGACCATATTCCCCCGCACTTTTCGGGCTCCAGGTGTAGCTTCCCCACAGTTTTCCGTCTACCGGCTCCTTTTTCCGCGCGGCGGTGCTTCGGCGCCCCAGGAATTGAGTTCTTCCTTGGGTTATACGACAAAAAGTGCGCTTCTCTGCTGTGTGCGCTGTGTTTCTTAAGTTCAGAAGGCGTCGCAACACGTATCTGCAGGGGAGGGGAAGTGCTGCATGCCACTTCGTTTTGCCAAACTTTTCCGCAAGTTCGCTGGACCGTCGTCGGCAATCTGAATTATTCCCAAAGAGAACAAGCCGAAAACAAATCGTCGTGCGATGGCTTTATATGTGTGGACCGCGGGCCAATGAAGTATTTAGACGATCAAGGATCCAAGCTAAACTTGCATCCACTAAGTTGTGAATCAGCTTGAGAGGACACCATGCCATACGGAGATGGAAGCCGGACGATCTCGGCAAATGTTGACAGCATTGCTTCTTCACAGAGGAGTACGGCGCGGGCAGCATGGGCGGGCGTGATGCTCCTGGGGGCGAGGCTCGCACAAGCCGAGAAGCACCACAATGAGTCGATAGAAGAGCTACACCATATTCAGGATCAAATTGACCGTGGGCAGAGGCTTGCCGATCAGCGAAGTGCACAGCTCATAGCGACAATAGAAAAGGGCGGGGATAACCAAGGGCACAGAGATTATTCGATCTGGGTGGGGAGCACACCAGAGGGGAACCTTTTTGAGTACACATATCGCCCTGAAGCCGAGAAGCGCATTCGTTTTATAGCTGCGCTCAACGAGTATTGGCAGCGAAAAGTAAGTATTGCTTTCACCACTGCTGTTAATCGGCTCACTCGGGGGGAAGAAGATCTCCTGCTTGAGGGTAAACCGATCTATCGCGATAATGAAGAACGTGCTCTCCCGTCGCCTCCTCATCAAGGTGATAAGAGTACCGCAAAAACAGTGCTAACAGCGGTTTTATACTTTACTTTATTCCTCATCAGCTTTTTCACCCTCGTTACCGCCGGCGTTTTTTTAGTTTCACTGGCTTTTGATGTCGGGGGAGGAGTTTCTTCAGGTGAGGAATCTGGAGTAGAGACAGCGAGTAAAGTTACTTTAATACTCTGTGTAATTCTTGCAGTGGCGGTATGTCTCTTCGTGTATTGGCGTTTAAAAAAGCGGCAAGAGAGAAAATTACAGGAGTATTACAACCTCCGAGACCAAGAGTTGGCCAGACGTAAGCACATATACGAATTGAACGTGGCGAAGTTGGAGGAATTGATGGATCAAGTGAGTCGCGAACTTGGATTTGATATCTCCAAGATGGACGAGGTCAAGGCGGGCTGGAATTCAAATTCCGCAGTTCCTCGCGCAAATTCGGTAGCTGAATTTATGGAGAATGTCTATGTCACCCTCCCTCTGGCTCGTCAATGGCCGCCGCTCCCTGACAAGCCGATTGTTGCTGATTTTTCACAAACTAAGCTCGCGAGGGCCAACGAAAATATTAAAAGTTCCGTTGATAGATTCGATTGGCGTCCCCTGCAAGATCTTTAATTAACATCTAGCCGTAAACCATTCACGGTCATTATCGTGATGGCCGTGAACCCGTTCACGGTGTTTCCGATCTTTTTATCAATGCGTCGTGTTCATCTCACAATATGAGGTTTTATGGTTCAGCAGAGTCAGCGTTCGAGCAGCGTAGTGCTCATCGTCATCGGTTTGTCCCTAGCAATGTTTATGTTTTCGGTGAACCAGACGATGTTGAGTGTTGCGCTCCCAACGATCGTTGGAAGTCTGCACGGTGGCGACCATATTCTCTGGATTTCCACCTCATACATGCTGGCATCGACGATTTTTCTCCCCATGTACGGAAAACTGGGTGACCGATACGGGCTAAAGAAACTATTTCTTTTTTCCTTGGTCGTTTTTATCATTTCGTGCATTTATGGGACGTTCGTTAATTCGATGCCCGCGCTAGTTATCACCCGCTTTATTCAGGGCATGGGTGGCGGGGGCCTAGTTGTTCTCTCCCAAGCTCTCTTAGCCGCTGCTGTTCCTCGCCGTGAGCGCGGGAAATACATGGGTTTCATCGGTAGCGTCTTCGTGATTTCTACCGTCGCCGGTCCCGTCTTGGGCGGATTAATCACCGAATATTGGAATTGGCGCTGGACCTTCGGCGTCAACGTTCCCTTTGGCATCGTCTCCCTCTTATTGTGTCTCAAGTTCTTACGAGAACCAGAGCCAGAAAAGCAATCATCTCGTATCGACGTGGCCGGAATGGTTCTTATTGGCGCTGTGTCTACCTTCCTCGTCCTGTGCACAGCCTGGGCCGGTCATGGTGGCTGGGCGCAACCCAAAGTTCTGCTCTGCATGGTTGGTGCAGCGGTGTGCATCGCCGCATGTATGTGGGTAGAAAAGCATGCGGGTGATCCTGTTCTTCCCCCGTATATCCTCACCAACCGAAACTTTTTCCTCGCCACACTTATCGGCATGCTGCTCGCTCTGGGAACATTCGGTGTGACAACCTATATGCCGGCCTATATACAAATTGTTGAAGGAATCGACGCCGTTACCGCTGGTTTCGTTCTTCTTCCGATGACAGCATTGATGTTCGCCTTCTCCCTTATTTCTGGTTTTATGGTCAGCAAGACCGAGAAGTATAGGGCTTTATTGGTCACGAGTGGCGCGTTCTGCGTAGCAGGATTTCTCGCGTTGAGTGCGCTCCACACCGGCTCCGGTGTCTATGTCCTCATCGCTGTTTTATGCGTCCTGGGAGTCGGTTTTGGTCTTGGTACCCAACTTTCTGTTTTAGTAGTTCAAAACTCTTTTTCGACGAAGGTGATGGGTACGGCAACAGCATCGAATAGTTTATTCAGGGATTTAGCGGGCACATTGGGAATGTCCGTGGTCGGTGCCTTCTTCGCCTCCCGTGCTAGCATCCGTTTTGCCGACACCGGTACTGGTGTGTCATTTGCATCATTGACTCCGGAGTCAATGAAACAGCTGCATGAGCCTGTTCATAGCCTGATCGCTCAGGCCTATCACGATGCATTAATTCCTGTTCTCGGGGCCTTTGTTCCCTTAATGATTGCGGTCGTTGTTGCCGCAATCTTCGTCCGGGATGACCGTTTGCGGGATACCGGGCACAGTGACCCGGGTGAGATTAACGACCCGAGTGAAATTGTAGATACTGGCCTGTAGCCACCAGCTACGGCCGTTTCCGTCGCAACCCCGTAGCGCTCGATCGGGAAATATAGAACAATTTGGGTATACCTAAACCCAAAGGAGAGCTGACAAAGTATGAAAGCAATCGAAAGTAGCGAGTGGGTTATCGACGGTGCGCTAACCGTATGGGAACCGTCCGCTCAGATGGCTGAGGCCCCCAAGGACACACCGACGGATCCCACGCCGCCATCGTTTTTGCAGAAGGACCACATCCGAGGAGTCCTCACGCAACGACAGGCAGGCAACACCCATCGTGCCTACACCTGTGCGGTGGCCACCCTCCCCGGACCGCTGAATCCGGACGCAATGACCCAGGCAGTGAACAATTTTGTGCGCTCACATGAGGGATTGCGGAGTACCTTCGTCGTCAATACGGATACCGCAGGCGCCCAGGGTACGGATGGTGGTGCCTCGGATGCTGCCGCAGCCAAACCCAGTGGTGGGCAGCCTGAATTCGGTGGCGCGTCAGTCGAGCGGAAGACGGTCCCCGCATCTGTGATTGATCTTGTCCCTCGCCTCCTTGCAGAAGCACCCGATGACGCTGGTGAAACAACCGCGAACGATATCCTGAATGATTATCTACCAACGCACGCGGTATTCGATCACTTTCCCGGTTTTGTTATCGGTGCTGTCGATAAGGGTAAGTACTGCGAGGTTTTTTATGCAGTAGACCATGCTTTCGGTGATGGATTGTCTTTGTGCGTGGGTATTCTCGAATTGATGGCGAGGTACACCGGTACTCCGGCGCCCGGTTTAGTGGAAGATACGCACCCAAGCTTTGTGGAATATACCCGCGAAGAATATCAACGAGCTGCCACGGTCACCCCTGATTCGCCAGGGGTCAAGCTCATGCAGGAGTTCGTCCAGGTCACGGGTGGTGTCCCGCGATTCCCCTTGCCCACCGGAATCGAAAACAATGAGCCCCAGCCTGTTAAGGAAACGCAAGCAGATTTCACTCTTGCCGACGCTAATGACGTGAAAGTTTTACGTTCATTAGCTCATGAAAAGGGAGTTAGCTTTAGTACCGTCGTGTTCGCTTTATTGGCGCTGGCGGAACATAAGGCAGCGAAAACAAGTCGGTATTCAACCATCGTGGTGAATAGCACGCGAGGAAAGAAATATGCGACCTCTCAGGGCTGGTTCTGCAACTTCAACCCGCTGACATTCGATATTACGAGTGAAACTCTGGACGACATTTTGCCCACCGTCGCCGAGGCCCAGCAGAAAATGCGTGAGGTCCTTTATGAACCTGTCCATGCGTCAATCATGCCGCTGTTAGCGACCGGGGCGGTGGACGCAAGCATTTTCGATAGCCCGCAATTGGTTACCTACATGGACCTCAGCTGGTTCACGGAGCCACAGGGCTCGAACATCCGCCTGCTCACGGGGACCGGGAAGACGAAGAACGCCAGCTTGTGGGTTTTCCGTAATCCGGATGGGCTGCTCGTCGGAAGTCAGGCTCCGGACAACCCAGTTGCTGCGGAGTCTTTGCAGACGTTCTTCCACGCATTCCGCGACGCGGTCCAAGACGCTGTGTCACGCCGACAGTAACCACCTCACGGAAGCTGCTACGAATTAGCTAGCTTCATTTTCAATGAGGCGTATCGCCGTCGATAATGCCTGGTCAGGCGATGTCATCTCGGCGGCGAATGCCTGTGCAGCGTCCCGAACCGGCGACGACAGAGCGCGGTCGAGATCGTCCCCGAAGTGCTCATCGGTCAAATGTGACAGTGATGATCCGACTCCGACGCCCAGGTTTTCGATGCATGACGCCCAGAAAGGTTGCTCGAAGCCGAAGGCATAAATCATGGTCGGGTTTCCGGACCGAAGACTTGCTGCGGTCGTGCCGGCTCCACCGTGATGAACTGCCGCGCAGCATCGGGGCAGGACAGTAGTCTGATTGACCGCTCCGGTGAAGTACACATCGTTAGTTTCACCATGATTTTTATTGCCGACGGTTGGAGTCGCTTGTGGTTCGTCGTCGGACACATTCGTGAAACCGTCGAATCCGCTGAAGAGTACGCGTAAGTTTCGGCGTCGCGCAGCGGAAATAATGGTGCCCACAAGACGAGCCGGGTTTGATACCGGCATAGATCCGAAGCTCACAAAAAGTGGTGCGCTACCACTGGAAAGCCAGTGGTCAAGATCGGTGGGGAGGGTATCGGGTTCATCAAGTCGACGCCGTGCCGAGGCAGGGAGATCAAGGTAGCCGACAAAAATTTTGTTGGTGCCGGCCCACTCT
Source organism: Corynebacterium pseudokroppenstedtii (assembly GCF_019754945.1). Classification (GTDB taxonomy): domain Bacteria; phylum Actinomycetota; class Actinomycetes; order Mycobacteriales; family Mycobacteriaceae; genus Corynebacterium; species Corynebacterium pseudokroppenstedtii. The sequence continues at coordinate 257,018 of NZ_JAEUWU010000004.1, read as the reverse complement.
GCGGCGATGTCCGGGACGACTTTCGGGTCACAGAGCTGTAGCTGAGGCACCGAATTGTCGCGTAAATAGCGCGTGAATGGGTGGAATCGGGGAGTGAGTCCGAGTCGGCGTCGGAATGCATTCTCCCAATGCCCGTACATGAGGAAGTCGAACCATTCCTGAATATGCCACGACTTTTTCTTTATCCATTTTGGTGCGCGGCGGGTTAATTTATGCGGCCAGCCCGAATAACTGTTATGAAAAATTGGAGCATATCGCAGAACAACGAGGGGAATATTCCATTTTTCAGCCAGCGATGTCCCTTGCCTTTGGCACATTGGGTTCACAATTAACAGGGTTGGTTGTGTGAGCCCGGGATGGTCCATATCCGCCGAGCACTGAGTGTTGTCGTGAGAAAAGTAATAGTTGGTGAGGTCTTGATGCAGATCATCAACGGAATGCTTAAGAAAGTGGGCAGCTAATTTGGCAATAGCGATGGGATTTTTACTCGCCAATGTTGATCGCGCGCGATCTGTCACATCACCGATATTGATCCCCGCCGGTAAAACGGACTGGAGCCCGGCAGTGCGTGCAAAAGTGGTCAGACTAGGTGTGCAGAGGAACGTGACTGTGTGACCACGCTTCTGGAGTTCGAGGCCGAGACTAACGGCTGGTTGAATATCGCCACGGCTACCAGATAAAACGAACAAAATATTCTGCGAGGTGGATTTCTGACTGGGATGGGCGGTCATGAGTTTTCCTTGGGGGACGTCGCGGTGAATTGTGGTTTGCGTGTTAGTTGGTAATTATCGCAGGGTTTTTAGGAAACGTCCTGGTACCGTCGGTGACGTGGATGTGTGCTACCTCGATGATATTGCCCTTTCAGGTCCGTGTACTCAGTATGTTCTGGAGTGGGATGGAAGTCCCGGTTCGGAAGTCTTTCCACTGACGCTTAACCAACGTAACCATCTGGAGAGCGTAAGGGCGAGTGGCCGTCCATCGTGGGTTGCAGGATCTTTTATCCTCCCCCTTAGTGTTCTCGTCGGTACAGAGAAGAACGTAGACACTATTGCGGAGGCAATCCGCACTCTTATCGGTGATTATGACGCATTGCGGCTAGTGCCCTCCGATCCGTCGGAAAGCGAAGGTAGCCAGAGAATGTGGTCGAATGATCAACTATCTATCTCGACCGAAGCATTCCGCACTGATTCTCGTGAAGATTCTTCAACTATTCGTCACGAAGTGGAGGCGAGGATCGACAAGGCCTGCGTTCCAGGGCACAAACCGGGGCTCTTTTTTGCCCTGTGCGGCTATCGCCTCGTTGTAGCAAGTGACCATTTTCATGCGGACATGGCGAGCATCCACATCATTCTCCGCCGTCTGTGGGATCTTGTGGCCTCACCGGCAGAGAAGCTCGGAAACACTAATAACAACCCCGAGGCCGCTCACGGAAATGTCGGAACCGTTGACGGGAACGAAGAAAACTCCACAGCCCCCGATCCCGCCGCAGCCCCGTCGTTTATTGATGTGGTGCGAAAAGAACGGGAAGCATCCGCTCGCTGGCATGACAGTGCTAACAGTGATGAATTGGAGCGCGCACTTGCGGTATGGAAGCGCTTCTTCGATGATACCGGTGGAGTTGTGCCGGGCTTCCCCGCCGAATTAGGGACGACTGAGTCGGTGACTCCTCATCACCGCACCGAACTTCTGGTACCAGCCGCAGACATGACCGGGCCGATTGCGACGAGGACGTTTGCCGAGGTCATGGCAACTCTTGCCAGCTCCGTGCACACCGTGGTGGGTGCGGAATCCCTGCCATGCGTGGTCCCGATCCACACACGCGGGCGGTCGTCGAGCCCCTACCACGGAACCGTGGGGTGGATGGTCAGCAACGGTCCCGTCATTGCCGAGCCGGGGGACAGCGACGGTGTTCGCCAATGGTTGCGCGACGGTATCAACGCCGTCACCGTCCCACTGGACATCGTCATGGAAACGTTCCGCCCTGTGATGCCGACTCCGCAGCCCTTCATGGTGTCGTACAGCGATTTTCGCACCGGACCAGGCCGGTCGGCAGAGATTCCCGGAGCCGTGTATTTTTCATCGCTCGCCCCTACAGCAACAGTGCAGCTGTGGTTCACCAGAAACGACAAAGGTCTATCCCTACGGGCGAAATATCCCGGAACGCTCGAGGCAGAGGCAATACTCGACGAGTGCGTAGACGATCTCACTCGCCGGTTAACCGGTACCGCCTCAACGCAGACAGGCTAAGCGCGGACGGGCACAGCAACCGCGTAATCCCCCGTCGTCACGACGCTATGAATGATGGCAGCGAATCGTGACAGGAATGCAGCGATCGATTCTTCCGCCTGGGCGTTATTGGGGTAGCGCATCGACACGTTGAGCCCCTCACCAGTGCGGTTGAGCCAAATGTAAATGTCGTCGTCGCTCATCACCGAGCTACGGAGGACGCGATCGTGGTCGCCCCAGGTACCAGCACCCGGCACGAATCGCGTATCGACGTACGAGATCACGAACCGAGGAGGTTCGTTGATGTGCAATGCGTCGCTCACAGCGGCATAGGGGTAGACGGAGAGGTCACGGTGCCGCTTCGTCGCCTGGACCGTATCCGAAAACGCCTCGGTGAAGCTCGACGCGCCATTGAGCGGATCGTCGACAGGCATGAGCCCAACAAACCACCCGGCAGAGAGCATGTACTTGGGCTCGTGACGAGTGTGCATCGGCATGATATACCGCGCCGACGACACCGGCGAGAGCTCGGTGAGCGCCAACTTCAGAGCAGTCAGAAGCGCCGACTTGGTCGAGCCACCGTTGGCTTTGGCGCGCTTACCCAACTCCGAGATGTCCTTCTCGTTGAGCAGCCACTGGGAGATGCTGTGCTGTGCTCGGTGCTGGTCCGCCGGCGTAGCCGACTCCGCCTCCGCGCCCGACCGGATAGGCAGCGGGAACACCGGCGGTGCGAGGTGCCCATCAGCACTAGTAGTGAGGAACTCTTTCCATTCCTCCACCGCACGCTCACGAGCGGACGCCGACTCAGTAACCGCACGCTCTCCCGCACAAAAGTCCACATAAGAACCTGCTGGCGGCAGTGTTGGTTCCCGCTTATCGACGGCTGCCGCGTAGAGTTCCCTGAGCTCGGCGATGGTGAATAGCTGCGTGTACGCGTCCATCACGGCGTGGTCAGCGGCGAAAATGACGGTGAATTCCTGGGGCGTGTGTCCGTGGTCGGCATCGGCCTGCGCTGTTTCAGATTCGCGCGCCTCGCCTTGAGATGCCTCGGTTTCAGATGCCTCAGGCTCAATCGTCGCGACGGTGACGTGTGGCCATCCGATCCCATTGACATGCTGAGCGAAATGCCGGTGGATCTCGTGGCGCAGGAGCTGGTCGTCGTGGTAGACGCCGAAGTCGTTTCGGGATACGTCAACTGCGGTAGAACCCAGCGTGTAGCGTGTAAAGCTCGTGGTCGCTTCGTCGTGGTCATTAGCGACGGCTGTCGTCCGGTATGCCTCATGACGGCTAAACCATGTGGTGAGGGCCTCGCGGAAGGCGTCGGTAATCAGTGGCTGATGGATAACGAATGCTCCACCGATCCAGTCCTCGGAGACGGAGGGAAGTCCCTGCTCGGCATTGTTCTTTTTAGCGCGGAGAACTTCGCGGAGGTGGTCCTCGTGGTTGATGGAAAGGCTGCGTTCGTCCTCGCTCCACTGGCTAGCGTCGTCGGTAAATTCCCAGGTGGATAGCTGTCCGGTGGGGAGGGGATAGTCGGCTAGTTCTGTGTATTCCATCGTGTCGTCCTTCGTTTTGCTTGTTGCCGTGCTTCTGTGCCAGTACGTTGCTGCTATGTCAGTACATTGATGTGCTTATCCAGCTGAAGTGCTGTCACTACTATCTTGTGAGCAGTCGTGCTACTGCACTGAGTACGCGATTGCACGATGTGGGCGAGCGCACTGTGTAGGTGCTTCTAGCCCGAGTAACAATGCTGCTCTCTTGGGTCAATCGAGGACGCGGAAAGCGGAGGCTGCCACGCCACGCTGGTTCTCTATCTCCACGGTGAACAACGAAACACCGTAGATGAGCTAAAGGTTTGTACTCTCAAGTTTCGGTAGCGTAGGTTGCCGTGGCGGCCTCGTCAAGTGCCTATTTTCAATTTCGAACGATTTTTAATGGCCTAGCCGTATGATTTGCAACACAATCGTGCATGAAGAGAAGGCTGCAAGAAGAAGGAAAACTGCCTGCTCACCGACTTATCGGTGAGCTCAAAGAGACAGTCGATGGATGCCATCCACAAGATGGCAGTGACGTTCGTTACATATCCGAGACGACGTATGACGCAGCAGCGGTGAGTCCCGCCACTGTCAGAACAGAGGGCCACGCCCCAATTTTCTTGGCTAGCGGGTGCGACGCCCCGAACGCGGCCAAGTAGGCGGCGCCGAGCGCTCCAGCCTTCGCCGGGCCTCTCTTAGCAAGCCAGGTCCGCCCAGCATAGAGGCCAGCTGCACCAAGAACGACGCCTCCCAGCGGCCGGATCCCAGTTTCGCGCGCGGTGATCCATCCGCCGATCAAGCCCGTCGCAACGATAGGTGCCGTATCAACGTACTTGGCTTTCTTTAAAGTCCAGTTAGTTTTTGCCATATCAGTCAAAATACACGTCTTCTGGCTTCAGCGACTCGGCGCGGCGCGGTTGTGATTCCGCATTCTCCACATAATGAGCAGCATGGGGAATAAATGAGTGAGACTGCTCATCGGCCAGCTGCCGTTTGACCTTCGCCGGAACGCCCGCAGCAAGCGACTGTGCAGGGATTTCTTGTCCTTCCAGCACCACTGCGGCAGCGGCGATCAAGCTCCCCTCGTGGATCACGCTGTGGGAGAGCAACGCAGATTTCATCCCCACGAGCACCCCATTTTCCACAGTGGAGCCATGCACCAGCGCCATATGTCCGACGGTGACATCGTCGCCCAGTGTGCAGGGCGCATCACTATCGACGTGGAGAACGCTGTTGTCCTGAATATTCGTGCGTTCCCCAATTCGAATCGAGTTCACATCGCCACGCAGAACGCAGCCGTAATACACGCTGGAGTGCGCACCGATTTCAACATCACCAATCAATGTGGCATTGGGTGCAATCCACGCGGTCCGGTGGACTCGCGGCCGCTTCCCATTGAAGGGGAGAAGTAGCGGACCGTCCGTGGACGACGCCGTTTGTGGAGCGAAAGCCGAGTTTTCCATATCTCCATACTAGAAAGCCGCGAGAACCGGGGGGTAGCCGGCACAAGCCACGTCTACTTCTCGCAGCGTTACTCCTCGCGACGATAGACTTCCTGTGCCGAGACCTGGTCGCGAGCCATGATCGTGATGTGGTCAATATTCATCCGCGACGGCCGCGTCGCAATCCAAGCGACAGCGTCGGCAATGTCCTCAGCAACCATCGGCTCGAGGCCACGGTAGACCGCGTCGGCCTTCTCCTTATCGCCACCAAAACGAACCGTCGAGAATTCGGTGTTCACAAGGCCGGGGCAAATCTCACACACACGAACCGGCTTGCCCAGCAACTCCAGGCGAAGCACGCGCGTCATAGCAGCCACTGCATGCTTGGCGGCGTTGTATCCGGCTCCACCGCGGTACGGCTCGTGCCCGGCAATCGAACTGATATTAATGACCTGACCATCGCCACTGGCCTCAACCTTGGGCAGCAGAGCACGAGTCACCCGGAGCGTGCCCAACACGTTGGTGTCATACATCCATTGCCAGTCCTCGACGTTGGCGTCGGCAATCGACTCGGAACCGTGCGCCCCACCAGCGTTATTGACCAACACGTCACACCGCGGAACCTGCTCACAGAACTTATCGACGCTCTCCTGATCGGTGACGTCCAGCGGCAGGGCGACGGCGTCAATACCCTCGGCGACGGCTTTTAGCTTCTCGACGCGCCGGGCACCGATGTAGACGGTGTATCCCGCGTCGGCCAGCGCCTTTGCGGACGCCGCGCCGATGCCGGAACTTGCGCCCGTAATGACGGCTACAGGTTTGGTGCCCTCGCCATGAGCGCCAGAATCGTTATTGGTAGCGGAAGAAGCGTCTTTAGAAGGTGATGTCATAAATAATTCTCCAAAGTTGCGACTATTTTTAAGGGTTTTACAGGTTAAAGATTGTACGGGTCGTGGGGGACACACGTGCCCCGCTCGACGGAATGCGCCCCCACCGCGCCACTACTGAATAGCGACTTTTTGATCCAATGTCGTCAGCGCCTTATCCAGGATCTCAAGGCCCCGGCGAGCAACGTCGTCGGGAATATTGAGGGCGGGGCAAATGTGGATACGGTTCATGTTTTGGAACACGACCAAGCCGTTCTCACGGCACTCCGCAACGAGCTCCTTGACTTCGGGTGCGGTGGTTCCATACGCACCGAGTGGCTCGCGGGTTTCCTGGTCCTTCACCAGCTCGACCGCCCAGAAGCAACCAAGGCCTCGGATATCGCCGATGCTGTGGTGCTTCGCCGCCAAATCACGCAACGCAGGGCCGAAAACGTCCTCGCCCAGGCGTCGGGCGTTCTCAACCATTCCTTCTTCGTCCATGGCATTGATCGTGGCCACGGCAGCGGAGGTTGCCAGAACATGACCAGAGTAGGTCAATCCGCCGGGGTAGGGGGTGTGGTCAAAATCGGCGGCGATCTCGTCAGAGATTGCGACGCCGCCCAACGGGACATAACCCGAGTTCACACCCTTGGCGAAGGTCACCAGGTCCGGTTTCGCACCGAACTCTTCGAAAGCGAACCAGTTGCCGGTCCGGCCGAAACCAGCCATGACCTCGTCGCAAATCATGACAATGCCGTATTTATCGCAAATTTCGCGGACGCCCTGCCAGTATCCCGCCGGCGGCGGCATAATTCCCGCAGTTCCGGGAATCGTCTCCATGATGAACGCGGCGAACAACTCCGGCCCCTCAAACGCGATGAGGTTATCCAAGTACTCGAGGGCGCGCTGGCATTCTTCCTCTTCCGTAGTCGCGTGGAATTGGCTGCGATACAAGAAGGGCCCGAAGAAGTGAACCGCGCCCGACGTTCCGTAGTCATTTCTCCACCGACGGTTATCGCCCGAAATGTTCATGGCGATCTGGGTTGCGCCGTGGTAGCCCCTGAAACGCGACAACACCTTGTAGCGGCCCGTGTGCAGACGTGCCAAACGGATAGCGTGCTCGACGGCATCCGCGCCACCGTTCGTGAACAACACCTTGTTGAGGTGATCGGGCAAGTGCGACGTGATCAGACGCGCGGCCTCCGAACGCTTATCATTCGCGTACGCCGGAGCGATGGTGCACAGTTGGTCCGCCTGCTCCTTGATGGCCTGTACGACCTTCGGGTGCTGGTGGCCAATACTCGTGTAGACCAGCTGCGAAGAAAAGTCGATATATTCCTTTTTATCTGCATCCACGATGTAGGAACCGTGGGCCGATTCCATGACAATCGGATCCAACTCCGCCTGTGCAGACCACGAATGGAAAACGTGGGCTCGATCGTCGTTATAGGCGCGTCGACCAACGTCGGACTGGGGTACTGGCACCGTAAACCTCCATGGTGTCGGGTCAAAAAGATGTGCCGTGTCGTCGCTGGGTAGGGCCCAGGTGGGACCCGGGTAGGACTCCGCAACGCACCGGCTCCGCTGAGTCTAACGGAAAAAGTGGCTTTTAATCCCTTGCGTTAACAAATGTTTACAATTGGGCGGCTATCGCGTGGGTAGTCATCGCGCCGGGCCATGTGGTCCTCGCGCCGGGAGATCCGCCCCTACGCCCATCCGAGTTCATGCAGACGGTCGTCGTCGATACCGAAATGATGCCCAATTTCATGGACGACGGTGACAGCAACCTGGCGGACCAATTCCTCTTCCGAATTGCAGTAGGCACAGATCGCTTCTTTATAAATCGTGATTTTGTCGGGGAGAGCAAAGCTATACGACGACGTCCGCCGGGTGAGAGCGACCCCCTCATACAGGCCCAGGGTGTTGGGATTGTCGCGGTTCCACGGTTCGACAACCAACGCAACATTATTCATATTGCGTAGGAGTGATTCGGGAATGAGGTCAATGCCCTTGTCGATGAGCTCGTCGAACCTTTCATCAGATACGGAGATCATGACGGAACCTAATTTCCTCGTTTAGGTGCACGGCTCGGCTGTGGCGGGGGCGGATTGCCATTGATAGTGAATTCACCCTTTGCAGAGCCCTTCAAAGTGGATAGGGAGTTATTGTCTCCCGTTTTAATCAGAGAGCAATTGACGTTCCGGGAGCCACCCTTCCAGGAATCCTCCGTGAGCGTCGTCCAGAACGGTTCAAGCGTGGAGTTGTAGAGCTTGTCATCGCCCCCGATGAATGCTGTGACCGAATCAGTACACCGCTTATTGAGATACTCATTTTGATCTTCAGTGGACGGGTATTCTTTGAACTTTTCACCCAGATCGACGATATCCGTGACCTCATATTGGTGATCAGCATTACAATCCACAACCTGAGCGGTGGCATCCACGGACGTATCACCGTCAGTTTGTTTGTTCTGGTTATCGTCCTTCTTTTCTGTAACAGCGACGCACTCGCCAGGCTTAAACACGGGAGATTGGTCCTGATCAGCGGCTTTGCCCGTAATCGTACTGGCGTGGCCATCGTTCCCCGTCACCTGGAGGCCACACAACAGCGTCCGGTCACCATCTGCCCACGACTTCTGCGGCGGCAAAATGGGAGCAATAGTGAACCGCCCCGTGGGATCAAACTTCCCGCCCAGGTAACTGAGCGTGGGCTGTTTACACAATTCATCACTCAACTCTGCTTGGCGCTTCCGGCTGGGCATACCGGCGTTCGACCCGAATTCACTGGCCGGATAAGCCGCCAAATTCTCCCGGTGAGATACCTCGAAGCGGTGAGACTTGGCGCAGTCGACAGTTTGGAAATCCGACACAGTGCCGTCGGATGAGGTCTTCCAATCCAAACACTGCCCAGCGTCAGCATTAGTAAAGGACTTCTGTTTCGATTCCTTATCTTCCCCTGGTGCCGTTTGGGGGGTATTCGACGCGGAATCGGAATGCTTTTCCTGGGCGTAGGTAAAAGTGCCCGCGGCTGATCCGCCACAGAGGAGTGCGACGAGGCCGACAATGACTGAGGAACGTCGGACTGTCGGTTTCATGCGTCACCTTCGTTTCCGGGGTCGTTGGCTAGGGGTCGTTGACTAATAGCGATCGACGTATATTCGCGGCATGTGCTGCCACATGAGGCCCACTACTTATTATTATTCCAGTACTATTCCTGTACCTTACTTGTTTGCTTTTTGACCGGTTGAAGCTGGACAGCCCTAAAACCATTAAGCTAATGCTGTGATTGATCTGAAACAGCTTCGTGATGACCCCGACCGTGTACGTGAATCCCAGCGCACCCGTGGCGAAGACCCCGGCCTCGTCGACCAACTCCTCCAGGCTGACCAGGCCCGACGTGAGGCTATTTCCGCTGCCGACGCCGCACGCACAGAACACAAGGCCTACACAAAATCCATGGGCAAGAAGATGCGCGACGCATCCCCCGAGGAAAAAGAGAGCCTGCGCGCCCGGGGAACGGAACTGTCCAACGTCGTGAAGGAAAAAGAAGAAGCTCAGCGCGTTGCTGAAGCTTCGGTTCACGACCTACAGATGCAGATCTCCAATATCGTGGAAGGCGCACCGGCCGGCGGGGAGGAAGATTTCGTCGTTCTCGAAAAAGTGGGGACCCCGCCGCAATTCGACTTCGAGCCGAAAGACCACCTCGAGCTCGGAGAATCCCTGGGGATTATCGATATGGAGCGCGGTGCGAAAGTATCGGGTTCGCGCTTTTACTTCCTCAAAGGTGCAGGTGCTCTGCTGCAGCTCGGTATGCTTCAGCTTGCTGCACAGAAGGCCGTGCAGCACGGGTTTGAACTGATGATCACCCCAGTCATTGTTAATCCGGAGTCGATGTCGGGCACCGGTTTCCTGGGGCAGCACGCCGACGAGATTTACTACTTGCAGGAGGATAACCAGTACTTGGTGGGCACCTCCGAAGTTGCGTTAGCGGGCTACCACAGCAAGGAGATTATCGATCTTTCCGTTGGTCCGAAGCGCTACGCAGGCTGGTCCTCGTGCTTCCGTCGTGAGGCTGGATCATACGGCAAGGACACGCGGGGAATTCTTCGCGTGCACCAGTTCGACAAGGTCGAAATGTTCAGCTACTGCAAACCGGAGGACGCGGCCGCCGAACACCAGAAGCTATTAAGAATGGAGCGAGAGATGCTCGCCGCCGTCGAGGTTCCGTATCGCATTATCGACGTTGCTGGTGGTGATTTAGGCTCCTCGGCAGCGCGGAAGTTCGATACTGAGGCATGGGTGCCGACGCAGAATACGTATCGCGAATTAACGTCGACCAGTAACTGCACCACATTCCAGGCTCGTCGGCTGGGGATCCGCTACCGCGATGAGAACAATAAGACGCAGATTGCGGCGACGCTTAATGGCACCTTAGCGACGACGCGCTGGTTGGTGGCCATTTTGGAGAACAACCAGCAGGCGGACGGGTCGGTGAAGGTCCCGGCGGCGTTGCAGCCATACGTCGGTCAAGAAGTGCTGAAGCCGGTGAAGTAACGCGGGATTAGCGCTCTTCACCGGCTGTCTGTCGGAATGATGTAGTGAAAAAGAGGTTAGTGTAGTTAAAGTCCAACAAAGCTCTCCGCGTGGGGCGAATGCAACGTCTCATATAACGGAAAGCTTTGTGAAAGAGACAGGTTGCGTTCGTTCAAGAGAACGTAACCTGTACGTATTTACGGGGAGGTACGCGACCCGCGAGTGCTTAGTTGTGCGAGTCGATGAAGCCGATTGCGCGGTCGATGACTTCGTCGCGGGAGGGCTCGTTCATCGTTTCATGCATGGATCCCTTCCACAGGACCATGTGCTTGTCGGTGGATCCGACTGCGTTGTACCAGTTGATATCGAGCGGGTAGGGAACCAACCCGTCGGTATCGCCGTGCATAATGAGCGTCGGCTTCGTGTAGTTCTTAGCGTGCGCTCCGGTGTAGAGCAGGGCAGATGCTATCTGGTACAGCGTCGATACGTTCAGCGTCTTGCTGTTGAGCGGATCGTTAGAGAGCTGGTCACGAACATCCGGATCCGAGACGACACCGAGCTTAAAGGAATTAGGTACATCGACATTCTTGAGCGGCTCAGGGGATTCGATCGGCTTGCCCGCGTCCGGTGGCAACTTCACGCCGAACTGGTCCAGAACGCCCTGGACGTTATATCCCAGCATGGCGTCGAGTGGTTCAAACGGCCGCTTACCGTCGTTCGGCAGGTACGGCCCGACGAAGAACGGGTAGGACTGGCCATCGGCGTGCTTGTACTCCGGCATCAGCGTGTTCTCGCCGTAGTTGTTGACCGGTACACCACCGCCGTTGGTCACCGTCGCGTCGATGGTGTCGGGGTAGACCACTGAATACATCTGAGTTGCCATGGCGCCCATGGAGTGGCCCATCATGTATACCTTGCCGGACTGCTCGTGATGGATCATATCGACGAGCTGCTTCATGTCATCGATAACGTAGTTGAAGTTATCGATCAGCCCCTTATGAACGTTGTTGTACGGCTCTGCAGAACGGCCGTGACCGCGGTGGTCCAGGCGGTAAACGTTATACCCGGCCAAATTTAAGCGATACGCGATGTAGTCGTAACGTTGTTGGTTCTCCGCCAGACCGTGGATGAGAGCGATGTTTCCCTTGGCGTTGGGAATGATGTTTTTCTTCCAGTAGATCTGGGTGCCTTTGCCATCGGTCGACGTGAACGTGCCGTCAGTGACCTGAGCGTCGGGGGCGACCATGCCGGTGATGCGGCCGGGGTAGGTGTTGTAGGTGCGTACGACTCCGTCGGGGTTGGCTTCGGCGGCGGCAATGGTGCCCGAACCGAAGATCACTGCAAGCGAGAGAACAGCGGCGCCGCTGGCCTTCTTGAGGGACGACATTTTTAACCTCGTGTGGGGAGAAATGAACAATGGTCGGCGCGGTTAATTCTCACGGTTCTAGTAGACAGCTAGAGCGATAATTAACCACTTCATCTATCCGATATCTCAATTTTTCACGGTGGGGAACTTCTTAGAGCGGGAGAAAAGCGGAGGCTTGAAGTTTGCTATATCGAGTTTTCTCCTCGACGGAGGCCTCACTGTTTTTATTCCTCTGGCGGATGCTCCCAACCTGAGTATTGATTCAATCGGTAGATATCGCTAAAGAAAATACTAATGCACTTCAGAAGTTTGACGAAGAAAAAATTTTCAGTTCTACCCCCGTGTGGGGCTGAAGTGTAATGAACTGAGATATCCGCTGTCCCTGCCGATGAGTTGAGTGGGAGGTGAGATGCTTCGGCTCGCCCTTGTGCAGCCTGGAAGTGCAGCACTATTTCGCGTTTTTCCAGGTAGAAGAAACATCTGATGGTGAGATTAAAGCGTGGCCGAGAGGGTGATCATGCGGTGAATAATCGGGGGTGACTGGGTGCTTATTTTCCCGTGAAAGTAAAAATCGGGTCACGCATACGTGAGCGATAGGCTGTGGTGAGAGAGTAAGAAATGACACACCTGAACGACGATTAACTCGATGGGTTGTGCTCTATCTCAAAATGGAGTTTCACGCTAAAGAATGTGGACGCGACAAAAGCAATGTCTGGTGAATGTTGTCACGTAGGGATATATGTAACAGTGAATAAACGATGTCGGGCGTACTTCTATGCCCCGATGCGATCGAAAAACAGCTTGAACAAAATTGTGAATTAAATAACCGGGGGAGCCGGAGAAGAATTACGAATAATCCCCGGGCTCCACGATTAACGGGCTCAAGATAGAGAGCCCGCTTCAATGGCCTACTACTTAGCTGGGCTCGTTGGTGCTCTCCTCCCAGTTGTAGGTGCGTTCGACGGCGCGGTTCCAATCGCTGTAGAGCTGCTTCCGCTCGTCTTCGCCCATCTTCGGCTTCCACACCTTGTCCACAGTGCTCTGTTCCTTGAGCTCATTGAGTGAATCCCAGAACCCAGCGGACAGACCAGCCGCGTACGCTGCACCCAGTGCGGTGGTCTCAATGTTCTTAGGACGAACGACCTCGGTGTTGATGATGTCGGACTGGAATTGCATGAGGAATTCGTTCATAACCATTCCTCCGTCGACTTTCAGGGAATTAATATCTACGCCTGAGTCCGAAACCATGGCATCAAGCACCTCGCGGGTTTGGTACGCGGTTGCTTCAAGAACGGCACGGGCGAGGTGATTGCGGTTGGCAAAACGCGTTAGTCCGACGATGACACCACGGGCATCGGGACGCCACCGCGGAGCAAAAAGACCCGAGAAAGCAGGAACGAAGTACACGCCTCCGTTGTCCTCCACGGACTTGGCCATGTTCTCAACAGCGGCTGCATTAGGAATCAGCTGAAGGTTGTCACGAAGCCACTGCACCAGGGAGCCGCCCATGGCGACCGATCCCTCGAGTGCGTAGACCGGCTTTTGATTCTCAATCTGGTAGCACACGGTGGAGATCAAGCCGTTGTCACTCCACTTAGGCTTTGAACCAGTGTTGAGCAACAGGAACAAGCCTGTCCCGTAGGTGTTCTTTGCGTCGCCATTTCCGAAACAGCACTGACCGAACATAGCGGCTTGCTGGTCACCGAGGACACCTCGAATGGGGACGCCAGCGAGTGAACCGCGGGCGCGTACCGTGCGGAAATCGCCGATCGATGGGCGGATTTCGGGAAGCATGGACATCGGAATATCCATCGCCTTGCACAGGTCTTCATCCCACTGCAGCGTCTTGAGGTCCATGAGCGACGTACGGGACGCGTTGGTCACATCGGTGACGTGTAAAGCAGGGTTGCCGTTGTCGCCGTCGACGCCGCCGGTGAGGTTCCACAAGAGCCAGGTGTCGATCGTTCCGAAGAAGAGATCACCTTTTTCCGCTTTCTCGCGGGCACCATCCACGTTCTCCAAAATCCACATAATTTTGGGGCCGGCGGGGTACGAATTCAGGCGAACACCTGTGGTCTTGCGCCAACGGTCCGGTCCTTCGTCGCCAGCAAGCCGCTGTGCAATGTCATTAGTGCGGGTGTCCTGCCACACGATCGCGTTGTAGACGGGCTCTCCGGTGTTCTTGTCCCACACCACCGTCGTTTCACGCTGGTTGGTAATGCCGACAGAAACGACGTCGTTGACGGAAATGTCCAGTTCCGCCATGGCTTCACCGACTGCGCGCCGGGTATTGTTCCAGATTTCGTTGGCATCGTGCTCAACCCAGCCCTTCTTCGGGAAGATCTGCTTGTGCTCGAACTGGGCGACGGTGGCAATCGACCCATCGTGGCGGAAAAGAATGCACCGGGTGGAGGTGGTTCCCTGGTCGATGGCTGCTACATATTTCTCTGGCATGGGATCTCCAAAATGTGTGTTGGATAGTTACTGAGTTGTCTTGCGTGTGTTAGTGGTAACTGATGGGGCTGTTGAGGGGAGTGCTGTTCCTTCGCGTATATACAAGCGCGCCCCGGGCGACACTGAGGGGTCGGGCGGAGCGCACTGTATTCATGATTTATCCGAGGGCTACGGCGGTGAGGCCGGCGGCGACAGCACCGAGCATCGGTCCGACGATCGGAACCCAAGCGTATGCCCACTGTGCTGCGCCTTTGTCCTTAATGGGCAGTACAAAGGCGTACATCAGGCGCGGGCCAAGGTCACGCACGGGGTTAATCGCGTACCCGGTGGGTGTACCGAGGGACAAACCGATAGCGACGATGATGAACGCAACGCCGAAGTACTTGAGCGGTCCCAAGTCTCCACCGGAAGGACCGAGGAGAATGAAGACCAACAATGAGTATGTGGCGATGAACTCTGTTAGTGCATTCCAAAAGTTGTTGGGATGAGCGGGGACGGTGAAGAAAATGCCTTGCGTGGTGGCATTTCCCTTGACGTTATTGCCGTTCTCATCCAGGTTGTTGGCATCAAACAATTGCTTGAATGCTGCCCACGCTAGGAACGCACCAGCCATCGCGCCGAGCATCTGTCCGCCGAAGTACCAGGGGACGAGTGACCACTCGAGTTTGTCGTCGATAGCAAGGGACAAGGTGACGGCCGGGTTCAGGTGGCCACCGGTTTTATCAGCGATACTCGCGCCGATAAACACTGCGAGACCCCAGCCAAAAGCAATGGTCAGCCAGTTGGTGTTGCGAGCCGTGGACGTTCGGAGATTGACCGCGGCACACACACCGTTACCAAACAGCATCAGCATCATCGTGCCGAAGAATTCCCACCCCATGGCTTGGGGGCCTGTTAGCGTTTCCATCTCACCTGTCCTGAGAAGTATCGACGTCCGGGCGAGTATCTTCGACGCTCGCCTCGATCTTGTTAGCGGACTCGTCGGTTAGCTCTTTTTCAGCCTTCTTCTGAGCCTCGACACGATCCGTGAAGACCTTGATCTCTTCCTTGCGGGCCTTTTCATCCCAGCCCATCGTGTCCGCAACCAGCTTGGAGACGGCTTCCGCACATTCGACGCCACGGTGGTCATATTCCATCGCGAGGCGCATACGGCGGTGAAGGATGTCCTCCAGGTGAGCAGCACCCTCGTGGGTAGCTGCATACAGCGCTTCAGCCATCAAGTAGGCCGGTGCGCCCGGGATTGGCTCAAGCAGGGACTTGTCCTTGTCGGCAGGTGCCAGAACTTCGTAGATGAGCGAACCATAGCGGTTGAGCAGGTGCTCCACGGTCTTTTCGGAGATTCCCAGCCGCTTGGCCAGCTGCGGGATCTGGTTGGCCAGTGCGTGGTAGCCGTCGGCACCGAGGAGCGGAACATCCGTGGTGACCGAATCCGGAACATCGAACGGAATGTCTTCCTTGGCGGCGTCGACCGTATCGGCACCGATCACGCGGTAGGTCGTGTACTTACCGCCAGCCACAGACACGAGACCAGGGGCAACGCGGGCGACGGCGTGGTTACGCGACAGGTTCGTCGTCGAGTCCGAGGAACCAGCAACCAGCGGGCGGAGTCCCGCGTACACGCCGACGATGTCGTCGTACGTGATCTGGCGCTTCACCTTGGCGTTAATGTGCTCCAAGATGTAGTCGATATCGGCCCGCGTCGGTGCGGGATTAGCCAGGTTCATGGTCCAGTCGGTGTCGGTGGTACCGATGATCCAGTACTCACCCCACGGGATCACGAAGAGAACGGACTTTTCCGTGACGAACGTGAGAGCAACGTCGCCAGGCAAGACCGACTTCGGGACAACGATGTGAACACCCTTGGAGGTGTGAACGTGGAATTTGCCCTCGACACCGGCGAGCTTTTCGATCTCGTCATTCCAAATGCCGGTGGCGTTGACAAATACCGATCCGTGAATGGTGGTTGTGCGGCCAGAATCAGTGTCGACGATCTTCGCGCCGGTGATTCGGTCCCCGTCCTTCTCGAAATCGACGACCTGGGTGGAGGGGCGGATTGTTGCGCCGAACTCTGCCGCAGTGCGCAGGACGGTCATGGTGTGGCGGGCGTCGTCAACGAGGGTGTCGAAGTAACGAACACCGCCAACGAGTGCGTCTTCCTTCAACCCGGGGGAGAGCTTGAGCATGCCCTTGCGGGTGTAGTGCTTCTGCATCGGCACGGACTTTGCGCCGCCCATGAGGTCGTACAACATGAAGCCCGACGCCATGAACGGGCGCTGCCAGATGCGGTGCTCCAGCGGGAAGATGAATTTCAGCGGCTTGACCAGGTGTGGGGCCAGGCCGGACATGCTGAGCTCGCGCTCGCGAAGCCCCTCGGCAACAAGCCGGAAGTCCAGCATGGCGAGGTAACGGAGTCCGCCGTGGAACATCTTGGACGAGCGTGAGGAGGTGCCTCCAGCGAAGTCGCGGGTTTCCAGAACGGCGACTTTCAAACCACGAGTTGCGGCGTCTAGTGCTGTACCGGCCCCGACGGATCCTCCGCCGATGATGACCATGTCGTAGTGCTCTTTACCGAAATCTTCCCACGCTTGTTCGCGCTGTTCTTTGTTCAGTGAAGTGCTAGTGGCTGAGATTGCCATAGTTGCTAGGTTCCTCCTTCAAGCTGAGCACGTGTGAAAGAGCTGGAATGTAGCACTGTGTAGAGGTGATTCGTCCTCCTTGTTGGTGCCAGGGGTCTGGATCAGGAGGGGTTTTCACCGTCGTTGTGTTACGTAGCTCTCGTACTCACTCCATGAGATGTGAAGGTCACATTATTTACGGTGTCGACGCTATCATCTGGTGCGGACCTGCGTGAGCTTCTACCTACGGTCGCGTAGGTAGTAGTTTCCCTGTGTGAACTACGGGTGGTCTCGTTGGGTGCTGGAGCTATGGCTGATAAAGGTTTATTTATGTCCGTTTGGCGCATTATTTTCGTTAGTTATGCCCGTTAATGACCGGAATTGGGCGGTAAATTAATCTCAAAATTAACCCATTACGGGGGTAGGAATCGGGGCCATTCGATGGGTTTCGGCGCTAAGTAAGCTTCTCTGCAGTGCCCACAGATGACGCATTCGTCGTGTGGTGTACATAAAAAAGCTGGTGAATTCCTGTGTCCATAAGCTCACCGTTAAGATGAGCCCTATGGCAGATCCGTTTTACTTCGGCATTATTGGCCTCGCTCGGACCCTATTCACTCTGGAAGGCCTCCGTTTTCGAGTGACAGGAACCGAGAATGTACCGGCCAAAGGAGGTGCCGTTGTGGTGATGAACCACACCGGTTACCTTGACTTTGCCTACGCGGGAATTCCCTTCCGAAGCTGCCGCCGATATGTGCGCTACATGGCCAAATCCGAAGTATTCGATCACCCCATTGCGGGGCCGATCATGCGTGGGATGAAACACATTCCCGTGGACCGGATCGACGGGAGCGAGTCATACCGCCAGGCTGTGGATTATCTCCGATCGGGCCGTTTGGTCGGGGTGTTCCCAGAATCGACCATTTCCCGCAGCTTCGAGATCAAAGACTTTCGCAAAGGCGCTGTCAGGATGGCCCAGGAAGCCGGGGTACCTTTGATCCCCGTCACCATCGTTGGGTCCCAGCGTGTCTGGACGAAGGGGCACCCAAAACGGTTGGGGCGCACGCGGACCCCGATCTATATCAACGTTCTTTCACCTATCCATCCTGATGGCGACGCGGCGATACAGACCGATCGTCTCCGCGATGTCATGGTCAATGACCTGGACAGGCTTTGGGAGATGTACCTGCAGGACAACGGGCCAATTAAGGGGGACGAATATTGGATCCCGGCCCGGTACGGCGGAGCTGCACCACCGTTCGAAGTTGCTCAGCGTGAGGATAATGCCGTCGCGGAGGAGCGGCACCGCATTCGTAAGCTGCGGGACGATTTGAATAATTTGACGCATGTCGTGACGACGACAACCCGCGACATCGTCAATAAGAGTGTGAGCATGAGCTCCGACGCGTGGGCGAAGAGCTCCGACGCGGTGAAGTCTGCCTCGGTAAGCGCGCGTGATTCCGTGACTGAGTCCGCAGCGGCTTTGAATGAGAAAATGCCGTGGCAAGCCGATGAGGAAACGAAGCTGCGTAAACGCGCGGATAAGCTCGAAAAGAATAAACGCAAAGAGGAGATAAAGGAAGCGAAGACCGCCGAGAAAGAGGCAGAAAAGGCGGAGAAAGCTGAGAAGGCGAAGGCGGAGAAAGCTGAGAAGGCCTCGAAAAAGAAGGAAAAAGATAAGCGCGACGACGGCGCTGAAAAGATCGTCGAGTCTCTGCAGACGAGTTTCGATTCCCTCTATGAGGAGACCTCTAAGAATAATCACGAGGGAGCCTCGAAGATTGTCGAAGCGCGAGATTCTTTCTACCGTTCCTCACGAGAATTGCTTCAATCAGTGCAGGCTGCCACTGCTTCAATGACGGATGCGACGCGTGATGTTGAATGGATGTCATTAGATAAGACATTAACGTCGCTTATCGGGCAAACGAAACAGATTCGTGACAAAATTCCAGCACGTATTAAATCGAAATTACCGTCAGATGTGGCTGCTGTCTGTTCCGATATAGACGGAACGATTCTTCACGAGAATACAATTAGCGACGCTACGCGCGACGTATTCAGCCAGCTCAATGCGCATGGTGTCGAGGTTCTCCTGGCTACCGGTAGGGCGATCGAAGAAGTTGACCCTGTTGTCGAACAGCTCCCGATCTCGCCCGTTGCCATCTGCGCTAATGGTGCCGTGGTTTATGACACGAAGAATCAACGCGTACTCCACGTAGAAGGCTTTTTCGAAGGCGGAGCGGATATTCTCACGCATCAAATTGAGGAAGATATTCCCGATGCTGAGATAATCGTGCGCACAGTCGATAACACTGCTGTCAAAGTTGTTGTTAAAGCGGATATGCCGAGTGAAGATATCGCTGATGCACTCGATGATAGTGTTCGGGAAAGAAGCACGCTCACGTATTCCAACCCGTATGGATCCATAGAACTGGGTCCCATCGGTGTGAATAAATCGACCGGCGCCGAATGGTATTTCCACAATAAGGGAATAGATCCGTCCCATGTTATTGCCTTCGGCGATATGCCCAATGACACCGAATTACTCTCCTATGTCGGGGCGGGTATCACCATGGGGAACGCCGATCGGGATCTTATTCGCGACGCTTCGTGGGTGACTTCCTCAGTGGAAGACGACGGAGTCACCGAGGTTCTCAAATATGTTGTGAAACGTTTCGAGGACCAGGATGAGGATACTGCAGACGAAGCAGATTCATCGAGCCTCACTGCAGAGAAATAAACCCCATCGTGGATATCGACGCCAGTGGACCGGAGCAGATGGGCGACTCCCTTGCGGGGCTTCTCGACGCCGTTGACCTCGCCGGACGTGCGCCTGCGCCCCTGCTCGTCGCCTCTGACATCGACGGAACGTTTGTCACGAGCGCCGAACGCGTCACCCCGCGGTTGACGTCGGCAATTCATCGAATGGTTCGAGCTGGGACGTCGCTTGTCTTGGCCACAGGACGGCCTGCACGGTGGACGCTCCCTGTCATTAGGCAGCTGCCCGTCCGTCCCCTCTGTGTGTGCACGAATGGATCCGTGATTTTCGATTCCGCGCGGGAAGAGGTTCTCACTGCCCATGAGATTCCCCTGGAGCACGTCGCTGATATGGTGCGACGGGTGATGGACGGCGTCGCGTCGGATCCACGGGAGATTCACGTCGGGTTCGGGGTGGAGCGAGTCGGAACTGATCTGTATTCCGAAAAGGATCAGTTCCTCATTGAGCCTAACTTTGACCACGTATGGGAGAGTCAGGGATTTTCCCTGGTGAGCGTCGAGGAGCTCGTGGCTGAACCGGCCGTTAAACTACTGCTTCGCTCACCTGAGGTCACCAGCGAAGAGCTCTACCAGCTTGTCGCGCCGATGATTCCCATCGATAAGGGGCATGTCACGTATTCATTTTCGGGCGGGCTGCTGGAAATCGCAGCGCCTGGTGTGAATAAAGCTGGTGGGTTGGCCGAGGTTGCCGATCTTCTCGGTGTCGACGCGGGCGAAACTGTTGCTTTTGGTGACATGCCGAATGACACAGAGATGCTGCAGTGGGCGCGAATGGGGGTAGCGATGGGTAACGCACATCCGATGCTCCTCGGGGTGGCAAAAGCGGTAACTACCAGTAACGATGAGGATGGCGTGGCGCGCGTTATTGACGCATGGTTCTAGAAGACGCTTCACAACCGAATCGGGTATTTCCGCCCGGTTCACGGTTTGCTAACGTCAGACATCGGGCATCCAACATGAGCCCTAAGGAGCTGCCATGAGCGACGAAGAGTCGCAGGTCAATAACCATCCTGTGGTGCATCTCTCACACGGACCCTACGCTGCGGAAATCGCTACGTATGGGGGAGGGGTACGTTCTTTCACATACCGTGGGCTGCCCCTAATGGAGGGGTATCGCGACGGTGAGTATCCACCCTTGTCTGCGAACGTCGTGCTAGCTCCCTGGCCCAACCGAATTCGGGACGGACGTTTTCACTTTCACGGTCAGCCGTACCAACTGTCGATCACGGAGCCGGACCGGAACAACGCCATTCATGGTTTCGTGAGCGACGTTGTATGGGACGTTGTTTCACAATCTGATGATCCCGCCGGGGTCACGTTGGGAACCACCATCGAGCCTCAGCAAGGGTGGCCGTGGACGCTTCAGGTGGCGTCGACTTATGAACTCTCCGATCAAGGCCTGACGTGTACCTGCGAGATCACACATCCCGCTGACACTCCCGGGACTGGTGCTGCGCCGGTGACATATGGGTTCCATAGCTATCTCAGTGCTCTCGGAGCCCCCATTGATGAGTGCACGCTCGACATGTTCATCCGCAGTCAGCTCCCCCTGGATCTCGACAGGAAACTGCCCTCGGGTGACGTTATCGACGTCACCGGAGGGGCCTCGGTCCGTCGGATTGAGCTTCGCGATCAACTCCTCGACGACTGTTTCGGCCGCGAGGCGGTCTCAAGCCGGGAGCCGACGTCGAACGTATCCCCAGAGAAGGCGAGCGTTGATCTTTCAGCACGGGATGTCGCTCCTGACATCCGCGCGGCGAGGCTAGTCAATGGCGACGGCCACGGGGTGGACATGTGGGTCTCTCCGCAGATCAAGTGGTTCCAGGTGTTCACCGCCGATCCATCGTGGGGCTATCCCTATCCCCGACGAGGCCGCGCGTTAGCCGTCGAACCCATGACAGTGCCTCCCGATGGATTCAACAGCGGGACGGACGTGGCGGAGATCGCGCCGGGCGAGTCACTCGTCGTGAAGTGGCGTATCGGGTACGCGGAGCCATTAACCAGATAACAGGCGTGAAAAATACATATCGATAATTCAGAAAGAATAGGACACGCGCATGGAGACTATGGTCGTGGCGGAATCTGTGCTCCGCCTTGATGCCAGTTGGGTGGATTACTCGCTGGTAGCGCTCTACTTTGTTTTTGTTTTGGGAATCGGGTGGGCAGCCCGGGCGAGGGTATCGAGCTCAATTGATTTCTTCCTCTCTGGCCGAGGGCTGCCGTCCTGGGTGACAGGTTTGGCTTTTATTTCCGCCAACTTGGGTGCGGTTGAAATCATTGGCCACTCTGCCAACGGCGTCCAGTACGGAATGCAAACAATGCAGTATTTCTGGATTGGCGCTGTTCCTGCCATGGTTTTCTTAGGCATCGTTATGATGCCTTTTTATTATGGCTCCAAGGTTCGCTCGGTCCCCGAATTCATGCTTAAACGGTTCGGTCCGACGGCACACCTGGTCAACGCCATATCGTTTGCCTTGGCACAGCTCCTCATCGCTGGTGTTAACCTGCTGCTTTTGGCGAAGGTCGTCAATTCGCTCTTGGGATGGCCAC
This sequence comes from Corynebacterium pseudokroppenstedtii, assembly GCF_019754945.1. Taxonomy (GTDB): domain Bacteria; phylum Actinomycetota; class Actinomycetes; order Mycobacteriales; family Mycobacteriaceae; genus Corynebacterium; species Corynebacterium pseudokroppenstedtii. The sequence goes on along the minus strand of NZ_JAEUWU010000004.1, from coordinate 234,657 downwards.
TGTGGGTTACCTTGTTGGTCGCGGCGGTTATCGTCCTGTCGTATATCACCTTGGGCGGTCTCTCCGCCGCAATTTATAACGAGGTTCTCCAATTCTTCGTCATCGTTGCAGCGCTTCTTCCTCTGACATTGATTGGTCTCCATCGTGTTGGCGGCTGGGGAGGATTGAAAGGTTCCCTGAACGCTGAATCGCATTTCCATACGTGGCCTGGGCAGGATATTTCGGGGTTTGATAACCCAATCGTGTCTGCAATTGGTATTGCGTTTGGTCTTGGTTTCGTTCTGTCCTTTGGTTATTGGACAACAAACTTCGTTGAAGTTCAGCGCGCCATGGCGTCGGAATCGTTGAGCTCTGCGCGGAAAACACCGATTATCGGCGCATTTCCGAAGATGCTGATCCCCTTCGTCGTTGTTATTCCTGGTATGGTCGCCTCTGTTCTTGTCACGCCGATTAAAGATGAGACAGCAGAACCCAATGACGCCATCCTTTATTTGATGCGTGATTTATTGCCCAATGGTCTCTTAGGTGTTGCGATTGCTGGTCTTTTGGCTGCGTTTATGGCTGGTATGGCGGCAAATATTTCCGCATTTAATACCGTCATGAGCTACGACATCTGGCAGACATACGTGGTTAAAGACCGTGATGACGAGTACTACCTGAAGTTTGGCCGGATTGCGACGATTCTTGCTGCGGTGATCGCCGTCGGGACTGCACTGGTAGCAATGAACTTCGGCAATGTCATGGATTACCTCCAAACGCTGTTTGGTTTCTTTAACGCTCCGCTGTTTGCCACCTTTATTTTGGGCATGTTCTGGAAACGAATGACACCCACTGCTGGTTGGGTAGGGCTAGTGACCGGTACGCTTGCCGCCGTCGTCTTCTGGGGTTTGTCATTGGGGTCCGCTCCCGTGGTTAGCCTGCCTGGACAGGGAGTCGCATTCGTTGCCGCGTCGATTGCATTCGCGACGGATGTCGTCGTCTCAATCCTTGTGACGATGGTGACGAAGCCGAAACCGGATGAAGAACTAGTGGGCTTTGTCCGTTCTGTCACTCCGAAAGCCCAATTGGTGGACACCACAGAAGCAGAACAACCGTGGTATCACCGGACCGTCCCATTGGGGATAGTGTGCTTGGTTTTGGTCATCGCGCTCAACATCGCATTCGCATAATCGAGGAAAGCGATATGCGAATAATGAAAACGATGTCGTACCGAACGATAAGCCAAATAACTAGTTATAGCTGGACGAATAATAAGAAAGGCGCTGAATACGATGACTGAGCACACATCAACTCCCGCGAGCGCACCGGAGAAACACAAGGCTGGAGCCTTTGATATCCGGACTGTGATCGCGATTTTGTTGGGGATATACGGCCTTGTTCTTGTGATCTGTAGTTTTGCACTCGATCCAGGCACGAACCCGGATACCGGAGCATCAAAATCTGCAACAGACAATTTATGGGTCGGAATTGGGTTACTCGTCGTTGCCGGTGTTTTCGTGGCGTGGGCAAAACTCAAACCCATCATTGTCGACGAATCAAAGATCGTTCACGACGATGAACCTGGTCTCGGGTAACGGTAAAACGCCGGTTAAACAGTGACCTGTACGAGCTGATTCGGACCATGTGATGGACACAGAACAGCAAATGAATTCCGTAAGTGGTGAAAGATTGAATAAGAATTCGGATCATCCGTATTCAGTAACGTCGATGACGCTGGCTGACGGAAGGGAACTGATCTATTTCGACGACGACCCTAAGGTTCTCAATGGGGCTGTGACACGCACCCTGACAGATTCACGCGAATTACCGCACGCGAAAACCGATTCGGAGATTCGGCGTGATCCGCTCTCAGGGAAGTGGGTCGCCTACGCGAGCCACCGCATGAATAGAACATTCATGCCGCCCGCTAATGAAGATCCATTGGCGCCCACCATTCCGGATCACCTGCCCACAGAGATTCCGTCGCCGGATTATGACGTCGTTGTCTTTGAAAATCGGTTCCCCTCGTTCAGCATGCACATGTCCCGGACGTCTAGTACTGAGGGGAATGGCGGGGGAACAGATAAGCGGGGAACAGGCCAGCACAGTGCCGACGATGACGCGCTCTTGGATAACGGCATGGTTCCCCACCGGCCTGCCATAGCACGATGCGAAGTCATTTGCTTTACGCCGGATATTTCGGGTTCTTTTAAGGACTTACCTGTTAGCAGAATCCGAACGGTTATCGAAGCATGGGCACACCGAACGAAAGCGTTATCCGCAATTCCAGAAGTTCGGCACGTCTATCCGTTTGAAAACCGCGGTGAAGAAATTGGGGTGACGCTACAGCACCCCCACGGGCAGATTTATTCCTACCCGGAAATTCCACCACGTATTCGAAACATCGTTCAGTCGTCCAAGAAATATCGGGAAGAAAACGGTAGTGATCTGTTTGCTGATCTTCTCTCCGCCGAGATCGAAGAGGGAACCCGGATTATCGATTGCACCGATCATTTCGTCGTTTTCGTTCCTGCTGCCGCGAAATGGCCATTAGAGGTCATGGTGATGCCACGGCGTTCGGTGCCGGATTTCGACGCATTATCCCAGGAAGAGCGTGCAGACCTCGCTCCGCTGTTGAAGAAGCTCTACACCGCCGTCGATAAGTTTTTCGATGGAGTTGAGCGAACACCATATATCGCGTCCTGGAATCAAGCGCCCACCGTGCCGGAAGATCGTGATTATGTTCGGCTCCACCTTCAATTGTTCTCGCTCATGCGCTCACCACATAGGCTGAAATATTTGGCAGGCTCCGAATCCGGAATGGGATTCTGGATTAACGACACCACCCCCGAACGCATTGCTCAACGATTTAGAGAAATTTGGGACGACAAATAATGACAAATTCACACGAGGAGCCAAAAGACCAACCGCAGGCAAACCCCTCACACGCACCACACGATCCCGAGGCAATCAGGTGGGCCGAGGCCCGCAGCGATCAACAGCTTATTGCCGATGCCACCGCGTTGTTTACCGAGACGTTTGGTGACAAGCCCGATGGCGTGTGGGCTGCTCCTGGTCGTGTGAACCTCATCGGTGACCACGTCGATTACGCGGGCGGAGTGTCCATTCCGTTCGCATTGCCGCATGTCACCGCCGTGGCGGCGCGCCGTCGTACCGACGACACCATCTCGATTGTTTCTCTTCCGCCGGGCGCCGCAACGGAATCCGGAGATACCGCGATAGGGACAGATGATGTCACCCACCCCGAGGCGCTCCGCACCTCCGTGGAACTCGCGGATATCGGCCCGGGTCATCCCGCCGATTGGTCCGGTTACGTTGCGGGAACTATATGGGCCGGCCATCAGAATGGTGCGATACCTCCATCCGATCAGCAGAACAATGGGCTGGACCTCGCCATCATTTCTGACGTTCCCCTGGGCTCCGGGCTCTCCAGCTCGGCCGCTTTGGAGTGCTCCGCCGCACTAGCTGCCCGCGAGCTTGCTGCTCCAAAGCAGCCCCTCGACCAGGCGGCCTATCAACTCCTCATCGACGCCGCGATCCGTGCAGAAAATGACGTCGTCGGCGCGTCGACAGGGGGGCTAGACCAGCGCAGTTCCCTCCTGGCGACAGCAGGCCACGCCTTAGCCATTGATTTCCGCACCAACGTCGTCAATCAGGTTGCCTGCGACGTCGAATCCGATGGGCTCGCATTCTTGGTAGCGGACACCAACGCGCCCCACTCGCTGTCCGATGGACAATATGCCTCGCGACGAGGCGTTATCGACGCCGTCACCGCACATGCCGGTGCGCCCACTCTCCTCGACATCGATGACCCCATCGCCGCCGCAACCTCCTGGGCGGACACCGATGAATCCACGGTCAGTCCCGATATTGCACGCATGCGCGTCAGACATGTCATCGAGGAAACCGCCCGAACCCGGCGCGCCCAAGATGCCCTGAACAGCAAGAACTGGCAAGAATTCGGGTGGCTCATGAACGAGAGCCACGAATCCCTCCGCGACCTCTACGACGTATCCACACTGGAACTGAACTTCGCACGGGACGCGGCCCTCGACGCAGGTGCCGTCGGCGCCCGCATGACCGGCGGAGGATTCGGCGGAAGCATTATCGCGCTCGTCCCCACGGACCGCATCACCGTGGTTGCGCAGGAAATTCACCAGCGCACCGTCGATAAGAAATTACCGAACCCCACATTCTTAGCAATTTCCCCGGCTGCGGGTGCTCGGCGGCTGGTGTAACCCGGCGAACGAAAGATAGGCTTTAACCGTGACTGTCACCTCGAACACTAGTGAATATGACCTCTTTGTGGTCGGATCCGGATTCTTCGGGCTCACCATCGCAGAACGCATGGCCAGCGCCGGTAAGAAAGTGCTCATCGTAGAGAAACGCGAGCATATCGGCGGAAATGCCTACTCAGAAGCCGAGCCGGAGACGGGCATTGAAATCCACAAATATGGTGCCCACCTTTTCCACACCTCCAATGAGCGCGTGTGGAACTACGTCAACCAATTCACTGACTTCACCAACTACCAGCACCGAGTGTTCGCCATGCACAAGGGCACGGCGTACCAATTCCCCATGGGGCTCGGGCTGATCAACCAATTCTTCGGGCGGTACTACAGTCCCGACGAAGCACGCCAGCTCATTAAAGACCAGACCGACGGGCTGGATCCGGCCAAGGCAAAGAACTTGGAAGAGAAGGCGATTTCGCTGATCGGGCGGCCACTGTACGAAGCGTTCGTGCGTGATTACACCGCCAAGCAGTGGCAAACTGACCCGAAGGAGCTGCCGGCGGGGAACATTTCGCGACTTCCCGTTCGGTACACGTTCGACAACCGATACTTCAACGACACCTATGAGGGGCTTCCCGTCGACGGATACACCGCCTGGCTGGAACGCATGGCCGACCACGAGAACATCACGATCCGCCTGAACACCGATTGGTTTGAGGTTCGCGACGAACTTCGCGCGGCATCGCCCAAGGCCCCCGTCGTCTATACCGGGCCACTAGACAGGTACTTCAACTACTCCGAGGGACGCTTGGGATGGCGCACCCTCGATTTCGAAACGGAAGTCCTCGATACCGGGGACTTCCAGGGCACGCCGGTCATGAACTACAACGATGCTTATGTGAAATACACCCGCATCCATGAATTCCGCCACTTCCACCCCGAGCGGAAAGACCGGTACCCGCGCAATAAAACGGTCATTATGAAGGAATTCAGCCGCTTCGCCGAGAACACCGACGAACCGTACTATCCCATCAACACGCCCGAAGACCGCGATAAACTGCTGGCTTACCGTGATCTCGCGGCGAAAGAGGCGCACGATCACAACGTTCTCTTCGGTGGCCGCCTGGGCACGTACCGTTACCTGGACATGCACATGGCGATCGGATCTGCCCTGTCCATGGTTGATAACAAGTTGATGCCGTTCTTCGAGGACGGGCAGCCTATCGAAGCGTAGGGTGAGTTCGAGGATAAAAATCATCGGGCGGCGACTGGGTACATTCCCAGTGCGCCGCCCGATAAATCTAGGCCCGGCTGTTCATGCAGCTACTCACGCAGCCTAGCTGTCTACTTCTCCTGCTCCGGCGGATTGAGCGGATCACCACGCTTGACGTGGTAGAACGGCGTCTCATCAGCGGCAAGAGGAGTCTTCCCGGCAATGATGTCCGACGCCTTTTCCGCGATCATCATCGTCGGCGCGTAGATATTGCCGTTCGGAATCGACGGCATGACGGATGCGTCGACAACATAAAGACCATCCGTGCCGTGAACCTGCATGGTAGAGGGATCGACCACCGACATCGGGTCGCTCTCTGGGCCCATCGCACAGGTGCAGGACGGGTGCAGCGCGGTCTCGGCGTCATTCCGAACCCACTCGAGGATCTCCTCATCGGTCTGCACCGCAGAGCCGGGAGAAATCTCCCCGTCGGTGTATTCCTTCATCGCCGGGGTGTCCAGCAGTTTGCGTGACACCTTGATAGCTTCAACCCACTCGCGGCGATCCTGCTCCGTCGACAAGTAGTTGAACAAAATATCCGGCTTGGTATCCACCGTCGGCGCAGTAATCCGCACATATCCGCGCGCATCCGAGTACATCGGGCCAACGTGGAACTGGAATCCGTCGTCACCCTCCGGCTTCGTGCCGTCATAACGCATAGCCAGGGGCAGGAAGTGGAACATGAGGTTCGGGTAGTCCTCGTTCTCATTGGACCGCGCGAACCCACCAGCTTCGAAATGCGACGTAGCCACGGGGCCCTTATGCGTCGTCAACCACTGCAAGCCCAGCATCGGCCACCGCCACTTATCCAAGTAGCGCTGAGCAGACACGGGCTTGGTGCAGTTGTACTGGACATACACCTCAAGGTGGTCCTGCAAATTCTCGCCGACACCCGGCAAATCCTTAACGACGTTGACGCCGACCTTGTTCAGCAGATCCTTATTGCCGACGCCGGACACCTGCAGCAGCTGCGGCGAATTGATGGCTCCGCCACACAGGATCACTTTGTCGGCGCGGACCTGGTGAGTGCGACCGTGCCAGTAGTACTCAACGCCCACGGCCTTCGTGCCCTCGAAAAGAATGCGACGGACATTCGCGCGGGTGCGGAGCTCCAAGTTTTCGCGATCGAGGACGGGGTGAAGGTACGCGCGGGCCGCGGACAGGCGACGCCCGCGATCAATATTCGCGTCGAACGGGCCGAAACCTTCCTGGCGGTACCCGTTCACATCCGGCGTGTAGTTATAGCCCGCCTGCTCGATGGACTTAAAGAACGCCTTGAACAGGGGCGATGTTGCCGGGCCGCGCTTCATGCGCAGGGGTCCATTGTGCCCACGGCGGGGATCGTCATCGGGGGAGCCCAACGCCGTTTCCATCCGCTTGAAGTAGGGGAGGCAGTACTTCCAATCCCACTTCTCCAGCCCATCGCGCTTGCCCCACTTCTCGTAATCCATCGGGTTGCCGCGCTGGAAAATTTGCCCATTAATCGACGACGAACCACCGACGACTTTGCCGCGGGCATGGTAAATCCGACGGCCGTGCATTTCCGGCTCGGGGACGGACTCGTATTCCCAGTCGTAATGCTTATTGCCGATGGGGAAAGAAAATGCGGACGGCATGTGGATGTAGAGATCCCAGAGGGAGTCATTCCTCCCTGCCTCCAGCACCATGACCGACGTCGAAAAGTCTGATGACAGCCGGTTAGCCAACACAGAACCGGCGGAACCAGCGCCCACGATGACGACGTCGCGGTGTTCCACCGTTGAACCGGACTTGGGGAAAAGCTTGCCAATCTTTGAGCCAGCCGATGCGGCTGCGGACTCCAGCCGAGAAGCAAACGAACTCACGTAGAGATCCTCCTTGCCTAGAATGCATACGTAGGGCGCCGATGCAGCGCGTGATGGACATGGACATCGGGAATCGCGGCAGCAAAAATAGCGCGGTAGAAATAGTGCAGCTTATTTTCGCGCACATTTTGGCCGTGAATCCCATTGATAATGGGTAATCAGAATATCAAAAATAGGCGGAAAAACCAAGTTGAAAATGTGTATTTAATACCCTGAAAAGCGTTTGAACAGTAGCTATACATATTGTGAAAACTCTTTTGAAATGTGACCGACTACATTTTCTATCTAAATTGTTTATACTCATACGGTCCCAGAAAAACTGAAGGAAGAGACGCATGGGCCGATTGGAGAGTTCTATTTCAGCCAGAAAGACGTCGACAATCCCTGACCATGGGGACGCGGACGACAATGGCGCCGACAATGGCACAGGGAAAAAAGACCCGACGAAAAATCAGGTAGCCGGCGGGTCTCAACCAACCAGGACCGTAGACCCGCCAGATGTGAACTGGCCGGTGTTTATCATTTCCGGCGTTCTCATCATCTGCATTGCGCTGTGGGCGATACTGGCGCCCGATAATGCACTATCCGTGCTGACGGACATCGTCGGAACAGTATCGAAGAATGCTGGATGGTTCTATATCCTCACCGCCACGGTGGCTGTGCTGTTCATGCTCGGTGTTGCCATCACCCGTGCGGGCCTCATCAAACTCGGGCCGGACCATGCGAAACCGCAGTTCGGCCTTTTCTCTTGGGCATCGATGCTTTTTGCCGCAGGCATCGGCATTGACCTGCTGTTCTTCTCGGTGGCGGAACCGGTTTCCCAGTATTACCACCCACCATCAGGTGACGGTGAGAGTATTGAAGCTGCACGTCAGGCCGTTGTCTTCACCCTGTTCCACTACGGGATCACTGGGTGGGCTCTCTACGCCTTGATGGGAATGGCGTTTGGGTACTTCGCATACCGCCTGAACATGCCCCTTTCCATTCGATCCGCGCTCTACCCGCTGATCGGTAAGCGGATCCACGGGCCCGCCGGCGATGCCGTTGATATCGCGGCCATGTTAGGCACGGTTTTCGGTGTTGCCACGTCATTGGGTATCGGCGTTGTTCAGCTCAATTATGGGCTGAAGGTCCTTTTTAACTTTCCCGAAAACTTAGGCTGGCAAATAGGGTTAATCGTGCTAGCCGTTGCGGTCGCCACGATTTCTGCAGTGTCCGGTGTTGATAAAGGAATAAAACGACTCTCAGAGATCAACGTGCTCCTCGCGATCGGACTGATGCTCTACATCCTGGTCACAGGCCGAACAGCCTTCCTCTTCGACGCCTTGGTCATGAATGTGGGCGAGTATGTCTCGAAGTTCCCGGGCATGACGATGGACACCTACGCCTTCTCCGGTGCTCAAGAATGGCTGAACTCATGGACGCTGTTCTTCTGGGCATGGTGGGTGGCCTGGGCCCCCTTCATCGGCCTGTTCCTGGCGCGCATTTCGCGCGGGCGCAGTTTGCGGCAGTTCGTTGTCGGTACGATGTCCGTACCATTTTTATTCGTCCTGCTATGGGTGTCCTTTTTCGGGAATTCCGCTCTGGACAAAGTTATTCACGGCGATAGCGACTTTGGCCACATGGCAGTCGATAAACCAGAGCGCGCGTTCTATCTCCTGCTCGGTCAGTATCCGGCCGGCATGGTGGTCATGGGGGCAGCGTCGCTGATCGGTCTGTTGCTCTACATCACCTCTGCGGACTCTGCGGCACTGGTCATGAGTAACTTCACATCGAAAATTACGGACTCACAGCAAGACGGACCGGCATGGTCCCGTATTTTCTGGGCGGCTACCGTCGGTGTGCTCACCATATCCATGCTGTTCGTCGACGGTATTCCCGCTTTGCAAAACGCAACGATCATCATGGGATTGCCATTCGCGATCGTCATGTATCTCGTGATGTACAGCTTGTTTAAGTCATTGCGTTTGGAACTATTGCAATCCAAATCGAGTGCGCGTGCTTTGCACGGCGCAATGTCTAGCCGTGCTGCGCCTGCGGAAGCGGGAATGAACTGGAGGAAACGCCTCAACCGCGCCATGTCATTCCCGTCATATACCCAGGTGGAGACGTACATTGATAACGTTGCCGCCCCTGCCTTGGACAAGGTGGCGAAGGCATGCAAGGAACGCGGCGCGGATGTCGAGTACACGCGATCAATCGTGGAGGGCCTGGGACTGGCTCAGCTTGACTTCCGCGTGAAGTTTGGGAGCGACAAAGACTTCCGCTATCAGATTTATCCGACGCAGTACCCGATGCCGTCGTTTGCCGGCCGCATTCATCTGGATAGTGACAGTGAAGAACTGTATTACCGGTTGGAAATCTTCACGCTTACCGGTTCACTGGGCTATGACGTTTATGGTTATACGGAATCTCAGCTCATTGAAAACGTTTTAGATTTGTATGAGAGGCATATGGAATTCCTTCACCTTCAATCCGATCTTCCGGGTGGGTCCGACTTGTCGGATAACGCCGATCCGGTCGTCGAATGGGTGGACGATTATTCCGACTATGCTGCGGACAGTGCCGCTACAACAGGCAGTTCTGTGAGAAGCGAGAAACAAGAGGAGGCGGATACGTCGGCTTCCACGGAGGAATCGACGGCAGTCAGCGACTCGTCCTCAGCATCATCACAGAGCTCAGCCTCTCCACAGAGCGAAAAATAACGATCACGAGAAAGTGAGTGCAGACACTCTATGTCGCAATCAACGACGCAAATGAAAACTGCCCCTACGCCGGCAGCCGAGCCGGAATCACTGTTCATCAATGGTGAATGGGGTTCTGCAATCGACGGTGAGACGCGCACGATCACCTGTCCTGCTAACAATCAGGCAGTGGGCGTGGTCGCTGAGGCGTCGACGAAGGACACAGACCGCGCCATCGCCGCTGCTCGTGAGGCTTTTGACTCGGGCGTGTGGTCAGGCTGGTCGGGTTTTGACCGCGGTCAGCTTCTCCTCGCCGTCGCGGACAATATTGAGGAGCGCAAGGATGAATTCGCGCTTGCGGAGTCCTTGGACACGGGTAAGCGTCTCATGGAATCCAATGCCGATATGGATGACATCATCGGATGCTTCCGTTACTTCGGCAAGCTCGCCGGTAACGACGCCGGACGCGTCGTTGACGCTGGTGATCCGTCGATAAGCTCGCGTATTGTGCGTGAGCCCGTAGGCGTGTGCGGGCTGATTACCCCGTGGAATTACCCGCTCCTTCAGGTTGCGTGGAAGGTTGCGCCCTGTGTGGCGGCGGCAAACACGTTCGTCCTGAAGCCGGCCGAGCTGACGCCTCATACTTCTATGTTGCTGCTGGATGTGATGGACAAGGCCGGGCTGCCGAAGGGTGCAGGGAACCTGATCACCGGTGCTGGTAAATCGGCGGGCGCACCTTTATCGAGTGACCCGCGCGTCGACATGGTGTCGTTCACGGGTGGCCTGGAGACCGGACGCCACTTGGCCTCTGAAGCGTCTCTCACAGTGAAGAAGATTGCTCTTGAGCTGGGTGGCAAGAATCCGAACGTCATTTTCGCAGATGCCGACTACGACGCCGCGTTGGATAACGCGATGAATGCTGCATTCGTCCACTCCGGTCAGGTGTGCTCGGCGGGAGCTCGGCTCGTCGTCGAAGAGTCCATTGCGGAGCGCTTTGTCACAGACCTTGTGGCCCGAGCTGAAAAGGTTCGCTTGGGTGGCCCATTTGATGAGAAAGCGGAAACGGGTGCGCTGATCTCGGAGGCGCACCGCGAGAAGGTTTCGAATTATGTGGCCCATGCGCGTGAGCAAGGTGCCCGCGTGCGGTGTGGTGGTGCTTTTGGTACTGGCCCGACAGCAGATGGCAGTGCCTCATTGGACGACGGCTGGTTCTACTTGCCGACGGTGATCGATCAGTGCACCCAAGAGATGGACTGTGTTCACGATGAGGCTTTTGGCCCGACGGTGACCGTGGAGACATTCTCGACGGAAGAGGAAGCCATCCGCATCGCGAACGACACGAACTACGGGCTGGCCGGGGCCGTGTGGACATCCGACGCGGGCCGCGCAGAGCGCGTTGCTCGTGGGTTGCGGCACGGAACGATCTGGATTAATGATTTCCACCCCTACTTGCCGCAGGCAGAGTGGGGTGGCTTCGGCCAGTCCGGTATGGGCCGCGAGCTCGGCCCCACTGGTCTGGAGGAATACACCGAGCCGAAGCACATTTATCACAACACGACGCCGGCCGTGACCGGGTGGTTTAGCCCCGAGGAGTAGGTTTTTCGACGGAGAACAGTGGCCGCATCGTCGTGACCGATTCGTTCTCCGCCGGCTCGGATGCCATGGTGATCTCCATCCGTCGGCTATCCATCACCACCACAGGAACGGTGGTGGGACGGCCGGCTGCGGCGACGGCGGGCACGTCGTATGTCACGATCGGCTGGCCTTGAACAACGTGGTCGCCTTTCGCGGCATGGACGGTAAATCCTTGGCCGTTTAATTCGACGGTGTCGATACCTAGGTGTACGAGAACGCCGATGCGGTCGTCGGTCATGATGGCGAAGGCGTGTGGGAAGAGCTGCATGATACGGCCACTGACGGGGGCGACGGCTTCGAGGACGCCCTGTTCCGGGCGGATAGCGAGGCCGCGGCCCACCGTTTCCGAAGCGAACGTTTTATCTTCTACCTGCGAGAGCGGGATCACTGTTCCGGGGATCGGCGCGCGGACCTCCAGTGGCCCATGGTCTTGGGGTTGTGCTGCGGGCGAGTCCGTGGATCTTTCCGTGCGCGTGCCGGTGGCAGCCCCCGCGAGAGCTGCGTTGATTTCGTCTTTAAGGACATCGGATTCTGTCCCGAAGACTGCTTGAACGCTGGTCCCGATTTCCATGACCCCGGACGCGCCCAATGCTTGAAGCTTGTTCTTATCGACGGCTGCGGGGTTGTTGACTTCCATGCGGAGCCGGGTAATGCATGCATCCACGTTGGCGAGGTTGTCTCGCCCGCCGAAGGCATTAATCAGGTCTTCGGCCCGCGACGAAGGCGACGAAGGGGTAGCTGAGCCTGGTGTTGCACTGACACTCGTGGTGCTCGAGGAGATGCCCCAAGTTTCATTTTCCGACGTCGTAGAGCCGGTGGCTGAGCCCGACTCATCGGTGTTGTCAGCTGCACCGACTGTTGTGTCCGCTCGGCCTGGTGTGTGGAGATTCCAATGCACGATGGCAAACCGGAATATGAGGTAGTACAGAACCGCGAACGCGAGCCCTTGAACGATAAGAAGAGGAATGTTGTGTGCAGCGGGCGCCGTGCCGTAGAGGATCAAATCGAGTAGTCCGGCAGAGAACGAGAACCCCAGGTGGATATTCAGCAGCTCCGCAATGGCGAGGGATAGTCCCGTGAGTACCGCATGGACAACGTAGAGGGGGAACGCCAGGAACATAAACGCGAATTCGAGGGGTTCGGTCACACCGGTGAAGAACGCCGTCAGTCCAGCGGCGGAGAGGATACCGATCGCCGTCGCTTTTTGGCCCTTCTTCGCTGTGTGAATCATGGCCAGCGCTGCTGCGGGGAGGCCGAACATCAAAATGGGATAAAAACCGGAGGTCAGTAGCCCCGCTGAGTGGTCACCTGCGGCGAAGCGGGAGAGCTCGCCGGACACAGTTCCGTCGGGTCCGTTGTAATCACCGTAAATAAACCACACGTAGGTGTTCAGAATGTGGTGAAGTCCCAGCGGAATGAGCATTCGGTTAGCAAATCCGTAAACAAACGCTCCTAATGCACCCGTTCCACCGATGAATCGGCCAATCGCCGTCAGTCCTTCGTTGAAAATGGGGTAAATGTACGACAGAACAAATCCGGTGATCAGCGTCGTTACTGAGACGACGATGGGAACAAATCGACGCCCGCCGAAGAACCCGAGGTAGGACGGCAGTTTAATGTCGTGATACTTGTCGTAGAGCCACGCGGTGAGCAGACCGACGACGATACCGCCGAAGACGCTGTAATCGATGAGTGCTTGTTCGCCTGAGGAATCCTTGACTCCGTGGAGGACGAGCGGCGACATTTGTTTGAACACCGCACCCATCACGAGGTAGCCGGCGACGGCAGCCAGGGCTGTTGACCCGTCGGCCTTCTTAGCGAACCCAATGGCTACCCCGACCGCAAAAAGCAGCGGGAGCTGGGAGAAAAGCGCTTGGCCGGCCGCGCTCATCGCCTCGAAGAAGGGGCCGATGACGGGAGTTTGGATCCTTCCGAGGAGGTCGTCTTGGCCTAATCGGAGGAGTATTCCCGCTGCCGGCAGGAGCGCGATGGGCAGCATGAGGCTTTTTCCCAACCGCTGGAGCTGGGAAAAGTCGGGTCTATGAAACTTCCGTTTCGACGCTGAGGGGGATGCTTCCGGTGAGGACGACGGTGACGTCGACGGGGCATCAGCCTTAGTGGGGAGCGAATCTTGCCGCTGGGTGGCCTCCGGATTGTTACGCGAGGACGAGTGCGCGGTACTTGTCATACAACCTATGGTGGTGGCACCTGACGCGTGAATCAAGTGAGGTCTTCGTCACTCGAAAGGGAGTGTATTGATCTGAGCCGTACCGATGTAAGAAGCAGTAAGATTTTATTTCCTCTATCCTTTTAGGAAAGCGATCTATCAAGGGTGCGAAGTCGGAACGAAGCCAGTACGAGGCTGGCGCGAGGTCAGCGCCACATCGCGCCACCCGGGCGACAATCGAGCTTGCATGGGCCAAGCGTAGAGGAAGAGGGACGGTATGGGTCGGGTTAAACAAGTGTTGTCATACAGGATTACCCGGATTATTTTGTGTGTGATTATAGGACTAGTGCTCGGCCTTCTGATTTATCTGGGGTTCAGGCTTTATTTGGATAATATGCTAGGAGGCCGATAGTGAAGAAAGTCGCCTGGGGTATTCTCTATGTGTTTATTGTTGTTGTCGTAGCTGCCGTGACCGCCTATTACTTTTGTACGCGTATTGATGTGTTGAGTAGAACGTTTAAAAATAATCCAGATTCATATTCAGTCGTGAAGGACCTTAATTATGGTGATGGGGTCCAGAACAATTTCGACCTATACCTTCCCAAGGATAAAAATCGCTCAAACTTTCCTCTAGTGGTCTGGATCCATGGGGGAGGGTTTGTCAGCGGCGATAAAAAGGATGCTGCCTCGGCAAAGGACGCAGCAACCCGAGGGTACGTGTCGGCTTCTGTGAATTACACGACCAACACCGATGATCATCCGTCAAACCTGGACAAAATGTACACGGAGATCAAGAACAGCGTGAACGCTGTGGTTGCACAAGCCAAGCAACATGGATATCCGGTGAATCAAATGGCCATTACTGGGGAATCTGCTGGCGGTACTCTCGCGATGATGTATGCCTTCCGCGATGGGAAGGACAGTCCCGTTCCCCTGAAATTTGTGTTTCAGGAAGTCGGTCCCGCGAGCTTCCAGCCAGAAGACTGGGCTAACTCGAATGGCGACATTAAAGGCTACGGTAAAGATAAAAAGAAGTTCTTAACTGAACTGACGGGCGTGCATCTCACCGATCACGATATGGAGGATGGTTCTTATCACGATCTTGCGGAACGTGTTTCTCCCTATCATTACGTTTCCGCTAACTCCGTTCCCATGTTGATGGCATACGGAAAGAAAGACAAAATTGTTCCTTTTAAGGTACATGATCGCTTATTAAGCGCTCTTGATAATAATCACGTCCCTTACGACTATTTCGTCTTCCCTCGATCGGGGCACGGTCTGTACTCGGACCCCGGCCAAGCAAAGAAGTACGTCGACAAACTTGGGGACTACTACGGCAAATACTTCGATTAACTGCCCGTACAGCGCGACCTTGCACTCCTCATTCTCCACCACATCCGACGCTAAATAGCTCTGCGCGGACCCAACCAGTACTCTAGGCATGGTGTTTGCGTCGAGGATGTGCCGGAGGCCAGCGTCGTAAGTTCAGTGCTCAAGTGTTGTAGTGCTGGACCATTGTGCTGGCGGCGTGCCATTGGGGAACCTCGTTGCGCTGGTGAGCTGCGGTAGGCTCAGTATGTTGACAGAAGTGAAATGAAAGGGTTAGCGAGTATGAGCCAGGCCGGGAGTCAGGCTAAAAGTCGAGCTGTGGAGCGCCTTCAGCGCGTTATTCTGCCTCGCAGGGGGGAGCCGCACGATGTTCGGTCGTTGTACATGATCGAATCGAAGGCGAACAAGTCGCGCGCTGTGCTCCACAGCCGCACCGAGGCAACATTCCCGGCGGGCGCTGAGGTCAGCTTCGAAACCTATTTCAACGGCTTCCCGGCTTCATATTGGCGACGCTGGACTCAGCTGAAATCCGTCGTCTTGAAGCTCGAGCTGCAGGGCGACGCGCGTGCCGATGTCTACCGTTCGAAAATCGACGGATCTCGCATCGCCGTCGAAGGCAAAATGACCGACGTACTGGCCGATGACATTCACGCCACGACGGCCGAAGAGAGCACGCAGGACACCATCGAGGGCGAGCCGTCATCCGCGGAGTCCACTGTATCGACGCTGGAATTTGAGATCCCTCTGGACCGCTTCGAAGACGGCGGCTGGATCTGGTTCGATCTGACCTGCGAGACCGATGTCACGTTGTTGGCCGCCGGGTGGTACGCGCCAGAACAACCTGGTCCTCAAACGCTGCCCGACGGGTCGACGATCGGCCCGCAGGATAAATCCGTGACGGTGGGTATTCCTACCTTCAACCGTCCCGCCGACGCCGTTGCCGCTTTAGAAGCCATCGCTTCTGACCCAGAAGTCGACGCCGTTATCGACGCTGTTTTGATGCCCGACCAGGGGACGAAGCATCCTGCCGATGAGCCGGGCTTCGATGACGCTGTCAAGCACTTTGGTGACCGGTTCCACGAGTTCCGCCAGGGCAACCTGGGTGGATCGGGCGGTTACTCCCGCATTATGTATGAGGCCCTTGGCGGTGTGGGCTCTGACGAGGAGCGTAAACAGCGAGCCACCAAAGCTCCGTTCATTCTTTATATGGACGATGACATCGCCATCGAACCTGACTCCATTCTTCGCGCACTCCAGGTTGCCCGGTACGCACGCCAGCCCATGTTGGTCGGTGGCCAGATGCTAAACCTGCAAGAGCGCAGCCACTTGCACAGCATGGGCGAGGTCATTGATCGGCATTCGTTCATGTGGACCTCGGCACCTCACGTCCACTACGACCACGACTTTTATCAGTACCCGCTGCGTGACCGTAAAGATCACGGGCGGAACGCCAATGGCGATGTGATTACCTCGCGTGACCTTCACCGCCGCATCGACGTCGACTATAACGGCTGGTGGATGTGCATGATCCCCCGTGTTGTCGCAGAAACCATCGGCCAGCCGTTGCCCTTGTTCATTAAATGGGATGACGGCGAATACGGCCTCCGCGCCGGGCATGCGGGCTTCCCGACGGCATCGTGGCCGGGTATCGCGATTTGGCATATGGCCTGGTCCGATAAGGATGATGCTATTGACTGGCAGGCCTATTTCCACCTGCGCAACCGTTTGATCGTTGCTGCTATCGAACAAGATGGTTCCATTTTGGGCATGCTGCAGTCGATGGCCAAGGCGACGACGAAGCATCTCATGTGCCTTGAGTATTCGACGGTCGCTATCCAGAACGAAGCCATTAAGGACTTCTTGCGTGGCCCTGACCAGCTCTTTGACATCCTCGACACCGCGCTCCCGCGCATCAACGAGTTGCGCAAAGAGTACCCGGATGCCGTCGTGTTGCCCTCAGCGTCGGCGGTTCCGCCGGCTAAGGGTGGGCCGAAGAATCTCACAAAGATCCCGCTCAACCCCCTAGCTAAGGTGTCTACGCTGTCGAAAGCTGTGAAAAAGCAGTTCTCGCCCAGCGATGGTGACCCCGAGGTTCCCGACGTTAACCTTCCGCCGATCGAGGCTCGCTGGTTCTCCTTGTCGCGTGTCGACGGAGCTACGGTGACGACGGCCGACGGCCGCGGAGTTGTGTTCCGTAAGCGTAACCGTGCCAAGGCTGTGAAACTGGCTCGTGAGTCGATGCGTCTGCAGAAAGAAATTTACGATCGCTTCCCGGAGATGCGCCAGCTGTATCGCAAGGCTCACCCAAGGCTGACCAGCCGCGAGGGATGGAGCACGATCTTTGAACGCTAAACACAACGGGCACCGACACAAAGGGGATCCCTTCGACGAAACCCGGGTGCTTGAGTTCATCCAGGGCGCCATTGCGGATAAACCGGGTGTTATGCCTCTGGCCAGGGGGCTCAGCCACGCGGGTGAACATGCCGCAGCCTGGTTGGCGCTGGGCGTCGTCGGAATGATCGCGGATGAAAAGCGTCGAACCCAGTGGGGAATACTGACCGGGGCAGCGTTTGGGAGCCACGCAGCATCTGTGATTCTCAAGCGTATTGTTCATCGTCCCAGGCCCCATGGCCCCCGTGTGCGGATCGGGGTGAAGACTCCGTCGAAGTTGAGTTTTCCCTCGTCACATGCCACGTCGACGACGGCCGCGATGATTGAGCTCTCACGGATCACCGGTTCACGCGTGCCATTGACAGTAATTCCGCTTATGATGCTGTCGCGAATGACAGTCGGCGTGCATTATCCAACAGATGTTGCAGCCGGGGCCCTCTTGGGAGGAATATCGGCGGAAGCTATTCATCGGGCTGTGACGCACCAGTAGGCTAGTGCGGTCGATAGCGTGGACAGGGTAGTGCGATTGATGGCGACTGCGAATGTCACCACAGAGGAGTTATAAAGACACGATGGCGGGCAATGAACACGATCCGTATCCCAGTAATGAATCCAATGGTGCGCTAATTGGGTCCGAGCCTCATACACGAGGTCTCTACCCCGAGGCTCCGAAAAACGCGGACGATAGAGCCTCCGCGAAAGTGCGGGCGCCCAAGAACCTGCCAGAGGCGATGTTCAAGGCCATCCGCCCCAAGCAGTGGGTGAAGAATGTCTTGGTGGTGGCCGCTCCTGCAGCGGCCGGTTCGGATATGTTCACTGGTCGCGTCGCCGTGGACGTCTTCATTGCGTTCGTTGCCTTCTGCTGCGCGGCGTCGTCGATTTATTTGATTAACGACGCTCGCGATGTTGAAGCCGACCGCGCTCACCCGACGAAGCGGTACCGCCCTATTGCCGCGGGTGTGCTCCCGGTGGGAGTGGCTTATGGAATGGCCGTTGTCCTCATTCTTGCTGCATTAGCTGTCTCTTTCTTATCGACGTCTGCCTGGGCTTTGGCGACAGTGATCGGTGTCTACATCATCCTGCAGTTGGGATACTGCTTCGGATGGAAACACCAGCCCGTGATTGATATTGCGTTGGTGTCCTCGGGATTCCTTTTGCGTGCAATGGGTGGTGGCGTCGCTGCGGGGATCGACCTCTCACAGTGGTTCCTCTTGGTCGCGGCGTTTGGTTCCCTGTTCATGGCGGCTGGCAAGCGGTATTCGGAAATTCTGCTGGCAGCTAAATCGGGGGCGAAAATTCGTAAGTCCCTTGAGGGATATACCCCGACTTATTTGCGCTTCGTATGGACTTTGTCTGCGACGGCGGTCGTGCTGACCTACGCCCTATGGGGCTTTGAGATGGGCCAGAAAGATAGTTCCGCGTCTGCCTTGTGGTACGAGATTTCGATGGTGCCGTTTACGGTCGCTATTTTGCGGTATGCAGCCGACGTGGACCGTGGTGATGGGGGCGCGCCAGATGAATTAGCTCTGCGTGACCACGTACTTCAGCTACTGGGACTCCTCTGGGCGATTGCGATTTTCATCGCGGTGTATGTGGCGCCGTCCTTCTAGGGTGACACTTTTCGGGTGCGGCTTGTCAGTTGTGGCGTGAGAACCGTCGTACCTGGTGAAAATCGCGAAGTAACGTGGACAGAGTATTATTCGATTACTATTGTGTGTCATCGTTCCACCGAGTGTGATCGGTGATCGTTCATTTCCGGTGCGCGGGCCGATTGTGAGGATCTGCCTCGGGGTGGATGGACGGCTACTGAAGGGCCGACCGCGTTCGTACCGTGAATGAGTGAGATAGGGAACTTCCCAGGCTCTTGAGGAAAGAGGAAAATTTTATGATGAGCTTCTCGCGACGTGTGGGAGCTATACGTAGGCCCTGGCTTATGGTGGCCGTGCTGGTGAGTGCCATTGCGCTCATGCTGGGTATGACCACCGCCCTGAGCTCAAATAAAGCTCATGCGGAGGGGAGCCGAGACACCCTACGGCCGGGCTGTACATGGGATGCTGCCGCCTACTGGGTGCAGAAGTGCACAGTCCACTCGAACGCCATGAACAAGGACATTCCGGTCCAAATTCAGGCAGCCAATGGTAACGGCAATGCAGGCCTCTACATTTTGGGCGGATTCGCCGGGCCAACGAACAGCAGTGGCTGGATTGACTGGGCACACGCTCAAAACATTTTCGTTGACGACAACATCACGAAGGTCTTTCCCCTGGGTGGTAAAGCTTCCTTCTACACGGACTGGGAGAAGCCCTCTACATCAGCTGATGGCACCCAAACCTACAAGTGGGACACGTTCTTAAGCTCTGAGCTTCCCGCGTATCTCCAGGCTAACTTCGGCGTTTCACCGACCAACAACGCGGTTGCCGGAATGTCGATGGGTGGTACTGGCGCTATGAACTTGGCTGCTCATCACCCGAACCAGTTCCGTCAGGTTTCATCATTCTCGGGCTACTTAGCTACCTCGAACCCGATCATGCGCATGGGCATTGCTGGCGCGATGCTCGGAAATGGCGGGTACCGCATCGACCAGATGTGGACCGGTGACCGCATCCGTCAGAACGATCCGACGAAGAACGCAGCCGCATACCGCAACACCGACGTGTACATTTCCGCGGCGACCGGTTGGTGGAACCCGCAGGATGACTTCTTCGCTAACCCTGTCTACTCCGTATCCGTGATGGGGATGGAAGCTGTGTCGCGTGTGACTACCACCCAGTTTGAAGGTGCTCTCCGTGCGCAGGGTATTAACCCGACCATTGATTACCCCTTGGCTGGTGTTCACAACTGGACCAACTGGCGTGAAGAACTGATCAAGGTTCGTCCCCGTATCCTCCAGGCAACCCAGAGTGCCGCTGGTCAGGGCGTTCCTGAGGGTGATAAGCCGCTGACAGGCGATCCCGGTTCACGGTCTGCCACCGTTCCGGGGGTTCGTGGCGACGATGTTTCTCCTGCCGCTCAGAATGACGCAGCTGCCACCGGTGGCGACGTCCAGCGCGCTGTTGAGAACAGCCACCAGGACCAGTAGCTCACCACCGAGTCGCCACTGAGGGGCCTGGGAAGATAGCGTAAACATTCCTTCATAAGACGCAGGTACTGGTTAGGGTGCCTGCGTCTTATGCGTATTCACCCGTCGTCAAGCGAAGTGTCGGTAAAAAATCACATAAACAACACCGTTATCCGCGCGTCGCATAGGTAACATGCGTATAACACGGTAATAATGATGTCGGAAGAAAATGTCTACCGGCACAGAACTAAGGAACTACAGGTATGCGCGCCTCTTCGAAGCTCTCCCATCGTCGGACGTGGCCCACCACGATCGCTGCAACAGGTTTTGTTGTCATGCTTGGTGCAGCGGCTATTCACACTGGCGCGAGAGCCGAGGATGCCCCCGCAGAGAGCCAGAGCCCCAGTGCCTCTGAAAGCGCTGCTCCACAAGGTTCTGAGAACGGCGACGGGGCTGCTCCAGCAGAGCATGCCGATGTTCCTGATTCAGTTCAAAGAGAAGCCGCCAAGAACGCGTTCCCTCTCAGTATTCCCTCTGAGCCGCTTCCGATGCGCACAGAGCAACAACAGCTCGATAACCTCCCCGAAGGGGTATCCATTGACCACGTCGATTGGCTAACTGACCGACGGGTGGCGCTGTACATCAACTCCAAGGTGATGCCGGGGAATCCCATTAAAGTTGAGATTCTTCTCGCCCGGGATTGGTACTCGCAGCCGGATAAAACATTCCCGACGGTTCTTGGGCTCGACGGTATCGTCCCCAACCAAATTGAGAACGGGTGGACTGCCGGGACGAATATCGTCCAGCAATTCGCGGACCGCAATGTCAACGTTGTGTTGCCGGTGGGGGGCCTTGCTTCGTTCTATACCGACTGGCTGAATGAAGATAGTGGCGTGCTCTACAAGTGGGAATCCTTCCTCACTCAGGAACTTCCCCCGATTCTCAAGGAAGGCTGGCGGGCTAATGACAAGACCGCCGTCTTCGGCATGTCGGCCGGCGCGACCGGGGCCATGAACCTTGCCGAACGGCACCCGGACATGTTCAACTTCGTCGGTTCCTACTCGGGTTATCTGGACACCAGCTCTCCAGGAATGAGCGAGGGGATCGGCCTTGTCATGAAGACAGTATCTCCCTTTAACGCTCAGAACATGTGGGGACAGTATGGGTCTGAAGGTTGGAAAGAGCACGACCCGAAGCTCAACGTCAGTAAGTTGAAGAACACCGGTGTCTATGTTTCCGCGGGATCGGGAGCAGCAGGATCTTATGACGATGAAAGCCAGGTCCTACCAGGACTTCCGAAGAAGGGGCTCACTTTCGGGCAAGAAGCACTAGCTCGGATGACCTCGGAAACGTTCGTGAGCCACGCCAAGCGCGCGGGTATCAATGTCACGACGGCGTTCCGCAATTCTGGAACTCACACCTGGCCGTATTGGCAATTCGAACTGGGTAAGTCCTGGCCGTACATGGCGGACGCTCTTGGTCTGTCGCAGAACGATCGCGGCGCGAACTGCGTCCCCATGGGTGAAATTGCGAGTGCTGCCTTGAAAGACCAGGACAAGCTTGGTGGATGTACTTCCGACGAGTACGACGGCGCTAATGGAGGCAAGATCCAGGATTTCCGGAATGGACGCACGTTTTGGAGCCCGTCGACAGGAGCGCATAACCTGTGGGGCCGTATCGGCGCTCATTATGCCGAGATGGGCGGACCAAAGTCATTCCTGGGCTACCCGACGAGTGAAGAGATCACCTCTCCCGACGGCAAAGGCCGCTTCGTGACGTTTGAGCACGGATCCATCTATTGGAACGCTGAGACCGGACCTCACGCTTTGAAGCCGGAGATGTTCGACGCCTGGGGAACAACGGGCTACGAAACCGGAAAGTTGGGTTACCCCACAGCTGATGAGAAGTCAGTGGCGGGAGGTGCGGTCCAAGAGTTCCAAAACGGCCTGGTGACTAGGGCAAAAGATGGAACAGCGCATTATGTGCAAGGTGAGATTGCCAAGAAGTTCAAAGACGTTGGTGGAGCAGACAAACTCGGCTTCGCAAAGACCGACGAAGTACCCGTTGATGGTGGAGCGTTTACCGAATTCGACAAAGGCTACATTTACTGGTCCCCGGATACCGGCGCCCACGTCATCATGAAAGGCGGAATTTTCGACGCCTGGGATAAGAATGGTGCCCAAGGTGGGAAGTACGGATTCCCGACCTCAGACATGACAAATATCCCAGCCGGCGGTCTGACCATTGATTTCCAGCGCGGCACTATTAAAGAGATCAACGGTCAGGTTCAGGAACCGTAAATCCGGGTAAGGATACGGGTAAGGATGATCGTGAACGCTCGGACCATCCGTCACTATGATGGCGCGAGGACAGCGACGAAATAACAGTGTCGAGATAACAGCGACGATGGGAACGACGGGAAGGACACACGCATGACTTCACGCGGTGGATTCACAATGAGCTCGAATGCTGCTGATGAGGCTGATGGCCACGAGGCAGACCAGCCGTTGGCTTCCCCTCGTCGTTGGAACCATCAAGCCTGGAACCGTCGCTCGTCAGTCACGCGTGGTGCTGCCCTAGCTTTAGCATCCGTGCTGGGCGCGGGAGTCCTCGCGGCGTGCGGTGATGGCTCCACAGCCACGCAAGACGATTCCGATTCCGCCACGACCACTCAAGCCCGGTCATCCAGTTCATCGAGCAGTTCCACAAAGTCATCCGCAAGTTCGTCGTCGTCAAGCTCTAAAAAATCGGCAGATTCCAATAACGGCGTCGGCGATAATCCTGATGCCAAGGACGATGAAACCCCGGTTGAAGTGTCGCGCGTTCCGGCACCGAACCGTGGGCAGCGCACGGACGAAGAAAAGAAGTTCCTGGCGACGATTCAAAAGGACAAGATCAACGTTGATGGCTCCGCAGCTGATCAAGTGATTGCGTCCGCTATGGAATACTGCCAGGCGAAGGCTGAGGGGCAGGACAGTTTTTCGGTCAGGGCGATGGCAGGGCAGCTGATTGAGCAGAAGCTCACGGACCAGCCCTTGGACCAGGTGGAACGGGCCATTACTGAGTCTGCCGACAGCGACTTGTGTGGTGACTAGACCCTCGACATGTAACCTGTTGCTATGGCGCAGAAAGGGTCTCGATCAGTATTTCGCAAACTACTGGTCATCGTTGGTGTTCTCATTCTTCTGGGCGCAATTGCTGTCGGGATAGCTCAGTGGATGGGGTCTCGAGATCAAGGCCCTGGAGCTCCGTCGAACAATGGTGAAGGGCCTGGTAATCCGGAACAACCCGCAGATTGTCCGTCCGTCGAGGTTATTGCTGTGCCGGGAACGGGGGAGTCCTCGACGAGTGACGATCCGCTTCACCCGACACAATTCCCGAACGCGTTGCTTCAAGGCGTTACAGGGCCTTTGACGCAGAACAATGACTCATCGTCGGTGAAGGTCTGGACAGCGAATTACCCTGCTCAGATGAAAACTCTGGCGACGTTGGACCAGATGAACTACTCGGATTCGGTCAACGAGGGAATCCGTATCGTTAACGCTGAACTATCCGCAACCCACGATCATTGTCCTGCGACGAAGTTCGTCATCATGGGGTTCTCCCAGGGAGCAGCCATAGCGGGCGATATTGCGAGTGACATAGGAAATAACCGCGGGGTCATACCGAGCGACACCGTCGCGGGAGTCACCGCACTTGCTGATCCACGTCGGATGACTGGTGAAGGACAAACGGTCGGGGCTCAACCGAAAGGCGTTGGATCTGAGATTGCCTTGCAGCCCTTCGCAGCGGTGCTGGGCAATGTGGTACCTGGGTTTACTCCCCGTGGTCCGCGATCCGGAGGAATGGGTGATCTGAACGACCGCGTCAATGAGATTTGCGCGCCGGGAGATGCCGTGTGCGATATGCCCACCAGTTTGAAGGTTGAGCCAGAGAACGTGGACGCGCTGTTCACGGGCAACTCGCTGCATATTCAATACGGCACGAACCCGAACGTTATCGAGGGAACGACGTCTATCGCGTGGATGCTTCAGTGGGCTCAAGGGCTCATTAACAACAACACATAATTCACGCAGCGCAGGCCGCGTCGGGTAGGGTCGCGTCGCGTAGAACGCGCGCCCGCTTATATGAAAAACCCACACCTTGCTCCCCAGCAGGTGCGGGCTTCTCTGTCCCATTGCTCCCTCAGAGTCCTATAGATCACCCTTCTTTCCTAGTAGCTTCGGCATAAAGCCTGAGTCCGTTTTTCAGTGGCTAGCGGTGTACAGGTGGTGTGACGCTGTGTACCCGTGGCACCCTGCGTCGGTAGAAAACTGAGAATCCTGTTGTGGTCTCCGTCAGCCACTGACATGAATGAATCTACGGACATTCTCTGGTGGTTCCATCGAGTGAAGCTGTTAGTTTCCTTAGAACTGTGGTCACTATCACCCATCAATCTTCCCGTAAAACAGAAAGAAGATGCCGACCGTTCTTTTCTTTGGCACAACAGCCATGTATTTTATGGATAGGACATGGAAGTCCTGAGTCATTCCAGACATGCCTGTGAGGGGATCGCAGGTCATCACTGGACACAATGAGGATGCATTGTCACCTCAAGGCTCATAAGCATATGACGGTGGGCATGGTGTAGCTCAGAGCCTCAAGCATTTCACGCTTTGGGCTGGGGATCCAACCCGTGCCACCAGGAAATAAAGGGGAATTACATACAATGGGGGATAACCAAATCTCTTCGCGGGCAACTCATCGGGGATACCGCGGAAAGCACAGGGATAGTGAAACGCGTATCGGGGACCGCGCATCCTTTGCTGTTCCAGCAATGAGCTTGGGCATTGCGTGTGTAGGCATCACCGCAGCAGCTCCCGCTGCATTCGCCGGAGGATTTGTCGAACCGCAGTCGGTATCCGTTAAGCCACAGCAAACGATGAATCAGCAGGTGACAAAACCCGCGCAGGCAATACCCAAACAATCGCAAACGGTCATCTCAGCGTCCGAACGCGGAGGCACACAACAGTCCATCGCTCAGGGAATCCGCGTACAGCAAAAGCAGATCCCGCGGATGACGCCGCAATCCACCGCAACTCTCCCGAAAGCTACTGCACCTCAGCGTGCTGCCGTTCAGATTGATCAGCAGACACGTAACGACGCGCAAACTGTCCAGGTTAACCGGCAGTTATCGCAGAAAGAGATCAGCGGGAAAGATCTTGTCGCGGGAGATAGCGCTCGTAGCGTTCGTAATGACCACACCCAACGGATCGGTGTCG
Source organism: Corynebacterium pseudokroppenstedtii (assembly GCF_019754945.1). Taxonomy (GTDB): domain Bacteria; phylum Actinomycetota; class Actinomycetes; order Mycobacteriales; family Mycobacteriaceae; genus Corynebacterium; species Corynebacterium pseudokroppenstedtii. The sequence goes on along the minus strand of NZ_JAEUWU010000004.1, from coordinate 208,783 downwards.
GCCCGTGCTCTGTGGGAGTGTCTAAGGCCGGAGCTAAGTCGGAAGCCGCCTCTAACGAAAGCGCAATCGGCGTGACCGCGGTAGCGAAACTCGCCATGGACTACAAGAACCGGATTGCTAGCCATATCGCCGCGCCGGGAGCTTCTCTGGCTAAGAGTGCAGATTGCTCATGCCCACCGGACCGCGGCACAACCCAGCAAAAGGATGCTCAGCGCATCGCCGCGTCGGCCCGCCACGCATGGAAGGCAGATGGATCCACGACGAATGAATCCGCTGTTGCAATCAGTGGCATTGGTAAGTCAGGAATTGTGTGGGGCGTCAAGGGCAGCATCTCATCCACGACTGCCGACCAATCTGTTGAACAGCAGCGTACGAGCATGCAGAAGCGCATTATTGAGCAGAACCGTAACACCCAGGTCTCTGCACCGGTAGAGAAGGGGACACCGATCCAGAAGGGCACACTTATCGAGAAGGGCACCCCGATTGAAAAAGGCACGCCCATCCAGAACGTGTCGCGGACGGTAGAGAAGGGCACTCCCATTGCCCAGAGGAATGTCATTTCCGAGAAAGATATTCGGGCCGCTCAGGAAACAGTGAATCAGCACATTGCCAACGCCGCCGCAACGGTCAAGGCCAATGCTGCAGCAGCGGTTAACGCTAACGCGTCAAACCTGATCAACGCTGGTCTGTCAATTGCCGGCAACGTTTCGGCAGCCATTAACAGCGGTAATGTCCCTAATGTGCAAGGGAACTGCCCTGTTCAGCAGCAGGTGAAGCAGGACCCATGCCAGAAGCCAGCACCGGAAAAGAAGCCGTGTGCGTCAGCACCACAGGGTCAACTAGGGGTCAGCATTAATGCGCAGGCCTCCCTCGGTGTAAATCTCAACCTGTCAGTGTAAGAACTGCCAGAACAAAGAGGATCTAGAACACAGAGGATCCAGACCAAAGAGGATGAGGGCCCTTGGACGCCACCGTTAGACAGGACAGACCACAACACCACGTGGGGGGGAGCCTGCCGCGGTGGCGATACGCCTATTTCACACCGTCGAATAGCTTCACAATGGGCTTCGATACCGCCAGAATGATGGCTCCGATCACGACGCACACGCAGATCATTGTTATGAAATAGATCGTGGAATCATGTGCGGACTCCGGATTGTAGAAGCCGGCCAACGTACCTGCTAAAGCCGTACCGACAGCGGAGGTCAGATTCCACATCGCCACCATCCGTGCTGGATATGCACGCGGGGCAAGCTTCGTCGAAATCGACAACCCCACCGGAGACAGCAACAACTCTGACACGGTGAAGAGGAACAGCACCACAACAATCATGTAGTAGGGCGTCGAATGGTCGGCGTAGCTCACAAAGAAGAGGAAAGGAACCAGACCAAGCCCCAACATGATGGCCGAGACACCAAACTTCACCGGAGTAGATGGCTGACGTGTACCAAGACGATCCCACAAAATCGTGAAGAGCGGCGCCAAAAGAATAATGAAGATCGGGTTAATCGACTGAACCCACGAGGCCGGAGTATCCATGAAACCCCAACTCAAGTTCAGCTTCTTATCCGCATACATTGCCACCATCGTGAACTGCTGCTGATAAATCGACCAGAACACGCACGCAGCCAGGAACATCGGAATAAACCCCAGCAAACGATGGCGTTCAGTCCGATTCACCAATGAAGAACGGTACATTTCCTGCCAGAAATAAATAGCGGCAACAATCGCAATGACCGCAACATACGTCGACAATTGAGAAGTGGGGAAGAGCAAAGCGAGCCCCACAATGATGACCGTCAACGCGATGACCCCGCCCCACGACTTCACGCGTTCATCAGGCCGCAAAGGATTCGGTGCCTTGGCGCCAGCATTCTGCAGCGTGGTCTTCCGCATGAGAATGTACTGAATAAGCCCCAACGCCATACCAACCGCAGCTGCACCGAAGCCCCAGTGGAACCCCATCTGCTTCCACAACGCGCCTGTCACCAGTGGGCCAATCAACGCCCCGATGTTCACGCCCATGTAGAACAACGAAAATCCGCCGTCGCGTTTGGGGTCGCCCTCTTTGTACAAGGTCCCCACCATCGCGGAGTTCGCCGTTTTCAGTGCACCTGATCCCACGGCAACCAGGACAAGCCCAATAATCAGGCCAGTGAAGCCGGGCAGGAGGGCGAGCGACATATGCCCCAACATGATGAGCACTGCCGAGTAAAACAGTGTCTTTTCCGCCCCCAGGACACGGTCAGAAATCCACGCGCCACCGATCGAAGCGAGGAACACCGCACCGCCATAAGCACCGACGATCGACGTCGCCAGGCTTTCGGACATGCCCAGTCCGCCGTCGTCGGTGCTGTGATACAGGTAGAAAAGAACAAGTCCTTGCAGCCCGTAGAAGCTGAAGCGCTCCCACATCTCCACGCCGAAGAGGTTCGCCAACCCCCAAGGGTGGCCGAAGAATGTTTTGGAGGTGGTTTCGCCGCTTTCAGCGAGGCCGGATCCGGTGGATCCTGGGGCCTGGTCGGTATGTGACATACAACTATTGAAGCACTCCGCTATTTCTGGACATGCATAGCGGGGGTCATTTATTCATGTTTTACTTGTCCGTTACTTGTCGGCTTTGCGTTTTTCTTCGGCATCGATCAGGGCTTGCCGACGTTCACGCCGCTTGTGCGCGCGTGACGCAGAGAGCCGAGTCAGGCCCCTCCACCCAAGGATAAAAATCGCCGACGTGACCGTCGCCACGATGATGAATGACCAGTGCGGGAATTTGCTGTGGTGGAAACCCCAAATCGTGAGGCCCACAATGACGGCGGGAATCCACACAGTGATACCGAAGGGGACCACGGTGCCGGCAGGGCGTCGGAGAATGGCCATGACACCGAACCCGGCGGCCGCGCCGAGCAGGAATGGCCAGGCAGTAGCGAGGACACCGCCCCAACTGAACGGCAATTCCGGTGAATTGTGGGCGATACGCGCAAGCAGTGCGAAGAGCAGAACTGCGATGATGTCCATCACAGCTGCCTGCACGTAGCGCACCTGCGTCCCTGGTGCGCGGTCCTCGGCAGTCTCGGATCCGTGAGGCGCGGACTGTGACATGATGAACTCCAATCCTTGGTCGTGCGCCATGATATAGCGCCTATGTTGTCAGTATCGTCTGTGCGTTATTCGTGTTGTCCGTGCTGCATGAGTTTGGCGTGCGATTCCTCAGGACCGTCCCAACATCATCGCGCGTTTCGGGCCCGCATATTGAATGAGGAAAATGACCCAGCCCACGGCGGCGAGGAGAATGAACGAAATCATTCTGAAAATAATGGTGGCAGCAAGCGCGGTTGCCGACGTCATACCGGTGGCGACGAGGGTGCCTACGATCGTCGCCTCGACGGGCCCCAACCCGCCCGGCGTGACCTGCGCAGTTCCCACAATCTTGGCGGTGACGAACGCGAGAACAACCGACGCCACATTCGGATGCGCCCCGACTGCCCACAGGCAAACGAGGAGGCAGAGGCAATCGGCCCCCCAGTTCACAGCTGACCACACGGCCGCCAATGCGAGCTTCGGTAACGGCAGGTCAACACTGCTGAGAGTCTTGATGCTTTCGCGCGCTTTGTCGATTCCCGTGTTGAGAGGCTTACCCCGGTAATGGTTCACCTTTCGTAGGATCCTGACGACGACGCGTTCGACGTGAGACAGGTGCGCCGCCAGCCACTTCACAACAAGTAACACGACGACGACCGCGATAAGAGAGATCACGAGTGTCCACGGGTTCACCTTGGCGCCCAAGAAATAGAACGCGGTGAGGCCGTAGAGGGCAAGCACTCCCGACGCGATGACACCGGAAATCACCATGTACCAGCTGGCGATCACTGACGATGCTCCCCATTTGTGCTGCTCACGGAAAATCATCGCTAGCGAAATGGCTGGACCGCCGGGGAAGGTGGCGGACACAGAGTTCGACGTCAGAGTGAGGGCATAGACACTGGACCGTTTACACGGAACCCCAGCGCTGCGTAAAAGGACGTACATGAGTTCGCCCATGGCCAGGATGGATACGCCGATAAACGCGATCCCGACGATGATCCACGTGGTGTTGGCCGACCCGATGTAGCCCAGCCCCTCCGACACGAAGTCAATGCTCCCCCGCCCGATCATCGTGAGGGCGACGACCACAGCGAGGAAGAACACTAACCGGACAAGAGGGTGACGCATGAGGGAAAGTGCTCGCCGCCACCAGGGGAGAGGCTGAACCTTGACGCTTCCGGCGGTGCGGGATCTGCGCGATGCCTGTTCTTTGGGGGCGACGGTGATCTCCGCGGCTGACTGCGCGTCGGCAAGCATTGTATCTTCAGCGGTGTCCTCTGTGCCCGCAGTGACTTCGGCTTTCCGTCCGGGGGTTCCCGCTTCGATAGTCATGGCCTCAGCTCCCTCACGACTAGCTGTCATGATGAGACGATTTCACGGAACGGAGGGAGCGGTACGGTTGCAGCCATGCGCCGTCGTCGGGGAGGCGGTCGAGGTTCACTCGCGGCAGCGGCGTGGTAAAGATATCCGGGATGTCTTCGAGGTCGACGAAGCGTATGTCCTCGCTCATCACCGCCCAGGTGGCGTGTTCATAAAACCCTAGCACGGCAACGTCGATACCCTCGGCGGCCAATTCCTCCAGCCGTGGTTGAAAATTTCTGCCGTCAGCGCTCGCGACATACACCGACCGCAGCACGCCCTCGTCGTACCGACGGTTGATGTGCGCCAGCATGTCCGGATCGACGTCGGTGTCGTCGAAAAGCTTGGGTTTGGCAAACACCGCGAACCCGAGATTGCGGAGCGCGTCGATCCAGGGGCGGATCGAGTCTGCGGACCCCGGCATGATGTTGGTGAACACCGTGGCTTCCGGTTCGATCTGTTCGTCGCGGGAAGCGCTGAGCTGGTCTGTTTCGTGGATCAGCCATTGTCCCAGCGAGTCGAAGCGTGGGCGGTAGGCAGAGCTTGGTCGTCCACCGAGAATTGATCCCAGGCCCATGTCGATATTGGGTGCATCCCAAATGAGCAGTGCCGACGGGGTTTCGTCGGGTACTGCTGAATACGAATGGCCCCGGGATGTGGTGTTTGCGTGGTTGGTCACTTCCGCCTCCACAAGTATTCCCTGATTGTGTGATCCATGCTAAGCCCACGGTTTTCAAATTTCGTGGTGAGCTGCCGGTCGGTCAGGATGGGGGACTCGTCCCACGGCCAATCCTTGTATTCAAGGAGTGGTTCCACATCGACGCGTTCGTCGATCCACTCGGCATAATCGGCGTGGTCAGTCGCGACGTGGAGTACCCCGCCGGGTTTGAGCCGGGATGCAATTAAATGCAGCGTTCCTGACTGTATGATGCGACGTTTGTGATGGCGCGCTTTTGGCCAGGGGTCTGGGAAAAAGATGCGCACCCCTAATAGCGACTCGGGCGCAATCATGCGATGGAGGACTTCGACGCCATCGCCACGAACCATTCTGATATTGGTGAGGTCTTCCCGGATGAAGGCACCGAGCAGTTTCGCGAGTCCAGGTTTATAGAGGTCAACCGCGATGACATTGAAGTCGGGTTCGCGTGAGGCCATAGCTACTGTCGAGGTTCCCGTCCCCGATCCGATTTCGAGAATGGTGGGGGCGGACCGGCCGAACCAGCTGTCGGTATCGATAACAGCGTCATCGAGGACGCGGCCGTAGGTTGGCCATTTCTCGTCCCACAGTTCTTGCTGACGGGGTGTCAGTGTTCCCCGTCGGAAGCTCACGGTTCCTAGTCGGGGGTAATCGCGACCATCATTGACGACGGTTTGCGGGGGCCGACCGTGGGGGAGCTCACCAATGGGGCCTTCAAGATTCGTGGACATCGGGCTTATTTTGCCAGGGAGGCCTACCTTTAATCAATCTTTCAACGACCGTGTTTCGGGTCTCATGACCACTTTTTCTGGGGAGTTGCTCTGAATTATCTGAGGATTGTGTGGGGATTATGTGGGGAATTTTTCTCATTAGGGTTGATCGCCGTGTGGATCCTGGTCATAATATGGGCGCACACAATTGAGCATTATGCTGCGCCAGGGGATGGGCGCGGCACATTAATCACTCATTAATCAGGGGGACAGTATGCAGCCGGAGATGTCGGTCTCGTCGCTCATCCGTTTTATTCAAATGTCGTATCCGCATAGCAATAGCGAGGCCCGACGTTTTTTGACCACGCTGTCACTCATGTGAACTCCCCGTCGGAGGTCTCGACCGCATTGGAGCAGAGTGCTGCGGTGGATCCCGCGATGCGTGATCGAATACAAGAGATTGTCGACGGTCAGGTGGGTGATGTTGCGTGAGCGCGCCTGCGGTTCCTCAGCGAACATCGTGGACGGGCGTCCTCGAATCGGACGATGGCGTGCTGAGTGACAGAAGACACGATGGGGAAGAACAGCATTTCGTCGTCAGCATTATTGGGCCGGACGTGGCGGCGCTCCCCCGAGTAGCTGGCGTCGTGGAAGCCGCAGTACGTGGTGGTTTCCCCGGTGACCCCAAGAATGTGTCGTGGGAGGTCGCTATCGCTGCTGGCCCCGAGGTGCAACCTGATGTTGTTGTGGCTGTGGTGCCACCTGCCGCGCACACGATTATCCCCGATAAGGACCAGCGCATTCTTGAGGCTGTTCGTCGTGCGGTAGATCATGTGGTGGTTCTCTCGATGCCCGATGCAGCGCTTTCTGCAGGTTCGGCTGGTGCTCTGTTCTTCCCCGGCGATGGCAAACAGTTGCCTCGCGACTGGGAAGGCATCCCTATTTGTTACTCCGACTACGAGTTGATGACGGTATGCCACCGGTACGCGAAAGAACTCGTGACATCGTCGACGGCGGACAATCCAGGCAGAAGTGATCTAGCGAGCAATCTCGGAAACAGTGATGTAGTTCGCGACACGGATAGTTCTGATCACGCTCCGGCCGCTGAGGCCACTGATGATGGCACTGATGATGTCACCGACGACGTGGAAGAGTATTACACGTTGCCAGTTCCGTCATCGGGGGTATCGACATCGACGCCGAGCTCGGCGACGACGGCTGTCCTCTCTGATATTGGTGTCGTCCGCGTTCCTGAGAAGAAACTCACGTACAACGTTTCGCCACGTGTGTTGCTTCCCTCGAGCACTTTGAGAAATTGGTTGCATACGGAGGAAAAACAGCGTCGGGACAGTATGGCTGTGACGAATCAGAATTGTCGGGCGATGATGGATCGCGCTGTTCAGGATGCCTATCGGTCTGCATCGTCGGCCTGGCGCTCGTGCCTTGACCCGAAAGAATTGCCCGAGATTATTGATGCCGCCACGGACCAGCTGAATGATGATCGACCCGCCGGCACGGAGCCAGTCCCATATATAGATGTGCCTTTTGATCCCCCGGAAGCAAGCGTGACGGAACGAATCTTGATCATTTCCGTTGGGATCAGCCTGGGCCTCGGTGTGGCTCGAATGGTCGTGATGCCCCTGGTGGGGACCGCGTTTGGAGTCTCGATCAGTTTGGGGATTGCGTTTGGCTTATTCTGCGCGATTGTGGTCAGTTATATGCGTCACCAGCAGCTTCAGAATAATTTTCGACGGGTGGGTGGCGCGGATGCGTTGTCATTAGCGCGCGATCAGTGGATTGATCATGCACGTCGGGTGACCAGCCATGCGGAGGAAAAACGAGTGAAGCGGCTGAGATCGGGGGGCTTGCGGACGGTGGCGTTGCAGGAGGCTCTTGCTCATATGGAGATGGCGTCGTCGTCGCGCCCGGGTGTTCCACGTGCCGGTGCTCCGCGGTCGGATGCTCTGCGGCAGGGTGCTCCTCGGCCAGGTATTCCACAGTCGGGCGGCAAATGACGTCGTCCGATAAGTAGCGAGAGGCGACGGACATGTCGGATGCATTTTTCTTATTTGACGACGACGAGATGTTGGGTGATTGGTGGGGTGGCCACTCGACCGTCGGGCCCCCGTCGGCGTCGGTGCTCTGTGGCTTGACGGACTGTGAGACGGGCCCGCCGGGGGTATCGGGACTGACGTTGTCGCTCGAGGGAAGCTTCTATGACCTTGGGGATGCTCGGCTTGATGCTGATGGCGACGGAACCAGCGATTCGGTGACACTCTCCGACGATGACGGCTTGACTGTGTACACGGACTCTGATGGTGATGGCATGGTCGACCGGATGACGACCGTCCGGTTCGATGGGGGATATGCCTCGTGGGCGATGAGTTCTGATGGTGAACTGGATGGGGGACGTGCGGCTCAGGAGCGCGATCTCGAGGGTGAAACGCTGGCACGTGGGTCCCACGGCTCCAACAATGAAATTTCTTATCAAGTACATTCCTTGGGTGGGGCTGTCACCCACCTCACTAGTCGCAGTGAGAAGAGTCACAGCACAGCGGGTGGGGAGGAGGATTCTTCCCGTGATGAAACAAACCGAGATCGCGGGTTGGTGACAGGTGATAAGAGATCGTCCAGATCAAAGCAGTGTTTAGACACGTGGACTCGGGGTCGGTGGGAATGTATCGAGCGTGGTAGTTGGGATTGACGCCGGAGTGAGTGTCGGAAATACCCGGGAAAACAAGTAAATCAAACTGCGAAAACAGGCGTGATTAAACGGGCGAAAAATACCCCCCAAAATGTGAAATTCGTCGCTACACGAATTGGGGTAAAGAGCCTCTTTTTCCCCTGCTTCCGGTTACAGTGGTACCAGAAGCCGGGAGCGCGAACAGACCGCGCGGGCGACCGGCACTGTACATCGATGTGAGGAGAAAATCCTATGTCAGCACCTACGATCCCGGGGCTCGAAGGCAATGCCCCAACGACAAACCAAGACATGCTTAATTGGATCGCGGAGTGCGCTGAACTGTGTCAGCCGGATAAAGTCGTTTTCTGCGACGGCTCGGACGAGGAGTGGGAAGCACTTGCAAAGGACCTCGTCGACAAGGGGACCCTCGTCAAGCTGAATGAGGAGAAGCGCCCCAATTCGTACTTAGCCTCATCAGACCCCGCCGACGTTGCTCGCGTTGAATCCCGGACGTTTATTTGCTCGAAGACCGAAGATGGCGCCGGCCCGACGAACAACTGGCGCGACCCAGACGAAATGCGCGCTGAAATGAGCGAGCACTTTAAGGGATCGATGAAGGGCCGGACCATGTATGTGGTTCCGTTCTGCATGGGCCCGATTACCGACCCCGACCCCAAGCTGGGGATCGAGCTCACCGACTCCGGCTATGTCGTGATGTCGATGCGCATTATGACCCGCATGGGCAAGGAAGCCCTCGACAAGATCGGCGACGGTCCCTTCGTGAAGGGATTGCACTCGGTAGGTGCACCGCTGGAGCCGGGCCAAGAGGACGTCAAGTGGCCGTGTAACGAAACGAAGTACATTACGCAGTTCCCTGAGGACCGCGTGATCTGGTCCTACGGCTCCGGCTACGGCGGCAACGCCATTTTGGCGAAGAAGTGCTACGCCCTCCGCATCGCATCTGTCATGGCCAAGGATGAAGGCTGGATGGCAGAGCACATGCTGATCCTGAAGCTCATCTCCCCCGAGGGCAAGGCGTACCACATTTGCGCCGCATTCCCGTCGCAGTGCGGTAAGACCAACCTCGCGATGATCCAACCGACGATCCCCGGCTGGAAAGCTGAGGTCATCGGCGACGACATCGCTTGGCTCCACTTTGGCGACGATGGCCGGCTCTACGCAGTCAACCCAGAAAATGGCTTCTTCGGCGTCGCCCCCGGCACCAACTACAAGTCCAACCCCAACGCCATGAAGACAATGGAGAAGGGGAACAACATCTTCACCAACGTTGCGCTGACCGACGATGGCGACGTGTGGTGGGAAGGCCTCGAAAACGAGCCAGACCACTTGATCGACTGGAAAGGCAAGGACTGGACTCCCGACGAGGACTGCTTGTCCTCGCACCCGAACTCCAGGTACTGCGTGCCGATCGAGCAGTGCCCGGTCGCCGCGCCCGAGTTTAACGATCCGAAGGGCGTACCGGTCGACGCGATCCTGTTCGGTGGACGTCGCCCCGACACTGTGCCGCTGGTCACCGAAGCTATCGACTGGCAGCACGCAACCTTCATTGGCGCCACGCTGGCCTCCGGCCAAACCGCCGCTGCTGCCGAGGCGAAGGTCGGTACTCTCCGCTACGACCCCATGGCCATGCTTCCGTTCATCGGTTACAACGTGGGTGATTACCTCCAGCACTGGCTGGACATCGGTAAGAAGGGTGGAGACAAACTCCCCAAGGTCTTCCTGGTTAACTGGTTCCGCCGCGGCGACGACGGACGTTTCCTCTGGCCCGGCTTCGGTGAAAACAGCCGTGTCCTCAAGTGGATCGTGGACCGCATCGAGGGTCGCGTCGATGCCAAGAAGACGGTGGTCGGATACACCGCTTACTCGAAGGACATCGATATCGATGGCCTCGACACAGATCCCAAGGACGTCAAAGCTGCGCTGACCGCACCCGCGGATAAGTGGCAGATGGATCTCTCCGATACCGAGGATTGGTTGAAGAGCTTGGGTCCGAAGGTTCCGCAGGAAATCTGGGACGAGTTCGACTTCCTCAAGACCAGGATCAAGACAGCCAATAAGGATGGCAACAAGGCCCTGGATGATATGAAGGCGAAGTAAAACCTTTCTCTTCTGAAGGAAGCAAGCCAAGGGCGCACATCATCTCTGGTGTGCGCCCTATGCGTGTAATATTGCTGGTCATGAGTCATGATCATCCAGTAGTACGACACACCATCTTCCAGAACTCTCTAATGACTGCTTTGTTGGATGGTATTTACGACGGAGAAATGACCATCGGCGAGTTACTGGGCAAAGGTAACTTCGGGTTGGGGACCTTCGATGCCCTCGATGGGGAGATGGTCATTATCGACGGGGTCTGTTACCAGTTGAAACACGACGGAACAGCCCGCCCCGCGGAACTCGAGCAGCGGACTCCTTACGCGGTGGCAACGAACTTCGTGCCCCGCATCGTCCGCGAGGCGCCATCACACATTAGCCGGGCGGATTTGTCGTCGTTTATCGACAGCATGACACCGTCGGAAAACTACATGTATGCCCTGCGTATCCGCGGTAAATTTACTGAAGTGCGAACTCGCACAGTGGTCCGCCAAGAGCGTCCCTATCGGCCCATGCACCAGGTAACCGAGGACGACGCAGCCCAAGTGTTTAATGATGTATCGGGCGTCATCGCTGGCTTCCGTACCCCCATTTACGAAAAGGGGATTTCGGTTCCAGGTTGTCACGTGCACTTCATTGACGATGATCGCACAAGTGGTGGCCACGTCTTAGACTTCGAGCTCGAAAAGGGCGTCATTGAGCTATGCCCGGGTACGGACCTTGAGCTCAAGCTGCCATTGACACAAGATTTCTCCCGTGCGAACCTCGCCCCAGAGGATTTGGACGAGAAACTCCACACAACTGAGGTGAAAGACTAGTGCCTACGGCCCGTCGAGGAGCGAACGTTGTAGAGGCGTGGCGTCCGCGATTTCATGTGACGCCGGCGGGTGGCAGGCTCATGGCACCCCATGGTGTAGTGACCGATGACGGGCGTCTTCATGTCTTTTTTGCCCATGATCAGCGCTTCCCGGTGCAGAACTCACGCCTCCGCTGGGGGCACGCCAGCGTTGTGGTGACCCCGGCCCCCGATGGTCACACTCCGCGGCTGCGATCCGAATGGCGCTTCCACCCGGACGTGCTCGTTCCCAACCACGATTATGATCGGGACGGGTGTTTGTCAGGCAGCGCTGTTCGTGACGACGACGGCACCGTGCGCCTGGTGTACACCGGGATTGTCGCTCCACAAGGGGAGGGACGCCGCGTCCACAACTCGACGCCGACCGAAGACCCGGCCTCCGCCCATTTTTCTGCCGACTGGTGCGATACGTCGGTGAACATGGCCGCCCTGTTTGACACCAGTGGCCGGCATGGTGGGTGGTGCCGCCCCAGTAGCCATAACCCCTTGTTAGATAACGCCGCCTCCCCGGACGGAGCCTGCGGGCCGTTCGTGTTCCGCGATCCCGATTCGCCCTTCGGGGGCTGGCGGATGGTCGTGGGCTCGGTGAAGGAGCCGTCGCTAACCCTGTATCGCTCGGATAATCTGCGGTCATGGACGGCGGACGGCCCGTTGACCCTCGACACGACGGATGCCGTGGAAGGCGACACCTTCGATATCGTCCCGGAGGCAACCTCGTGGGAATACCCGAACCTGCTTCGTATGCGTGATTGTGCGACGGGGGAGGACAAGGATGTTCTCGTGGTCAGCATGCGGGGTGTTTCGCCGAATGCTCACCATTTTGCCAGCTCAGCGCAGTGCGTGTACTGGGTCGGCCGGCTTGAGGGGACAACATTCCACGTTGAACGCGGGTGCAGTGAACTGGACCTCGGCCACGAGTTCTATGCCGCCCGGCTCGCTCCGGTAACGGCCGATGACGCAGCCGTCGACGACGCCATCATGATCGCTTGGGCCGGTTTGCCAAACGCGGACGACCAACCGACGGCCGACGACGGGTGGGTGCATTGCCTCACCATGCCGCGCCGGGTTCGCCTGTGTGGCGGCCGTCTCGTTCAAGAATTCGTGACGACGTCGTCGGCAGCGGCAGATGTGGCGTCGGGAGTGATTGATTCCGCGATCATCCCCGAAACGAATGTGTACGGCACCGTGGTGGGCGTGCGTCGGGATATTCCCGAGCCACGTCACCGCTCCCACCTGGGGCTGGTGTCGGCGGACGGAGTCCATGTTGATGTGGACATGATGCGCAACAAGGCCGGTGACCTGCTGGTTCGCATTGACCGGACGGAGCAGTTCTACCACGACGGCCCCGATGTTCGCGGCGTCATGATCCTGTCTGAGGCGATCGACAATTATCGCAACCACATTGGCAAGCCAGAATTGTTGTTGAGCGTAGACGGGTCGATAATGGAAGCTGACGTTGCGGGGTACACCTTGACCTCGCGACTGTTCTTGAATCGTGGGGATCATTGGGCCGAGGAGACGTGGTCATAGCTGGTGAAATGGTGGAATAGGTTTTGGGAGCTTTCCGGGCGGGAAGTCCGTAACTTTTTCTCTCTGCCGGAATCTCCGGGGACGGGTCGGTACACGATCCACGGGATGATTACGGGCCTCGTCACCCTTTTCACCTTGGCCATTGTTTTCTCGCCTGTGCTGGCCATGCCGGGCCTGACGGGCGTGTTCATCGCGATGTCCGCCCGCGATATGCCCCCGCTGCGTCGGCTTCGCATCCTCATTGTTTTCGGTGTGTGCTTCGTCGCGTCGCAGGCCCTGGGTGTTGCGATCTCCGGCAACATCATGCTGATGGTTGTGGTGATGGCTTTGATGGGCTGCTTCGGCAGCATCGTCTACCACAGCCTGATCACCTTCCCCCCGGGCGCCATGCAGTACGTCATTGCCTGTGCTGTGGCAACGTACCTTCCCACCAGGGGTGTCGACGGGGTCACTCTCGTGACGGCGGGTGCCTGCGGGTACATCCTGGCGTTGTGTATTTCGATGGGCCTGCAGCTCGTGGACCGCAACAAGGCGATGCGCGACGATATCACCGCGGCGGAGGACGCCGTGGAAGCGATGCGTGAAGAAAACCTCACCCACACCGAAGCCGCTCGACGTCGCGTGGCCGCGCACGCAGCGGTTTTCACGGCCCTGGAGGATGTGCGCTTGGGATACGGCTGGGGGCGTCAGCTCAAGCCATTCTCAGCATTCGGCCGGTACGCGGAGAAAAAGACGCGGGACATTCACACGCAATTCGTCGAAGCTGTCGTGTGGCGTCGGTGGCATACGCTTCGCAAGATGAAGTACCGCGTTAATGCAGATCACGCGCCGAAACTGTCGCGTGTGTCGCCGCATTTGGGCCCGCCGTCGGCTCTTCGTCGTGTGAAATGGTCGCTGAGTTTCCGCTCGGCCTCGGTGCAGATTGGCCTGCGTATGGGCATGTCGATCTTCTTGACAGGCGCGCTGACCTATGGTCTGGGTTTTGGCCACCCGTATTGGGCGGTGATGACCTCCGCGATGGTGCTGAGTTTGGGTAAAGACCGGATTAGCACCACGCACCGCGGGTTCGATCGCGTCGTCGGCACCCTGGTGGGTATTGCACTCTTCGGCGTGATCCACGTGATCGACCCGCCGACGGTACCCCTGCTCCTGATTTGCGCCCTGTTGTATTCGACCACCCTCTTCACCATCGGACGCAACTACGCGTTGGGGTCGGTGTGGATCACCGCAATGATCCTCCTGATCCTCAACACCGCGCCCACCAACAACTTGACCGCCACCCAGATCGTGTCCCAGCGCGCGGGGGAGACGATTATCGGTGCCATCGTGGCTCTCTTCGTGTTGTGGGTGACAGGATCCTCCCGGGCGCCGACGTCGATCGTGCGGAGGCAGGCTCGTCGTGTTCTTCTTGCCGACGGTTTCCTCCTGGATTACGTGGCGGAGCGGACGGACCTGACGCGCCCGGGCATCGTGGCGCGACGCCAAGTGCTGCTGGAGCTCAGCGCATCCCGCCGGATGGAGGAGCTGTATGCCCGTGACCTGCCCAAGGGCCTGGCCGAGTGGGAGGACCTCTCAGCGCTGATCAACGAGTTCTCCTATGTCGTGTTGTGCGGCTGCTGGGTGGAAAACCCGGACGAGGTGATCGATGCGCGGCGGGCGCGCCGGGCGCTGAACGAAATGATCCGACGCTTGCCCGCGATCGATGGCGTCCCGCTGGACACGCGCAACGCCAGCGACCTCATGAAACGCGTGCTGGTGGCGGCCAGGCCTACATCACTACGTCAATGACTCCATAGGCTCGAAGCGGTCCCCGTATTTTGCGGCGAGCTCACGGGCCCGTGCGACGAACCCGGGGATGCCGCGGGTGGGGTAATCGTCTCCCGCATTGTCGGGGAGGTCAGCATCCTCAGGCCGGGCGTAGTTCTTGATGAACTGGCGCGTTCCACCTGTCCACGCCGGGAATCCGATCCCCATAATCGAGCCGATGTTGGCGTCGGCATCGTCCATCAGTACGCCCTCGTCGACGCACTTTTGTGTTTCCAGGGCTTCGGCGAAAAGTATCCGTTCCCGCAGGTCACCGAAGGTGGGAGCGCCCTCGGACGGCTGGTTAGGGGCATCGCCGCGCCGCCCAACATGGTCCCCGTCGGACACTTTCGTTTCGTAGTCGCCGATGGACACACGACCGGCACCCAGCTCAGTCCACAGGCCATCCCACAGTCCGGTGCGCTTCCCATCGGTGTAGGTGTAGAAGCCTCGCCCTTCGAGCTTGCCCGGCCGGTCATAGTCGTCGAGCATGGCATCGACGATCGTGCCGACGCCTCCGTCGTCAACCTGAATACCGGCTGCTTCGGCGGCCTTAGCGTTCTCGGTGTTGATCTTGCGCACGAGCTTGAGGTTGAGTTCGTCAGTCAGCTGCAGCGGCGGTGCCGGGTAGCCGGCTTGGCGGCCCGCCGCTTCGATCACGGCCGGGTCGATGCCCTCGGCGAGCATCCGCAGCGATTCGTCCAGCATGAACCCAATCACGCGCGATGTGTAGAACCCGCGAGAATCATTGACGACGATGGGCGTCTTGCGGATTTGTTGCGCGAAGTCGAGAGCTCCGGCGAGAGTCTCGTCATCGGTCTTGTCGCCTTTGATGACCTCGATGAGCGGCATTTTGTCCACGGGGGAGAAGAAGTGGATGCCGATGAAGTTCTGGGGGCGAGTGACGCCTTCAGCGAGACCCGTGATCGGCAACGTCGAGGTGTTGGATCCGAGGAGGCAGTCGTCGGGGACGGCCTCTTCAATTTCGGCCCACACTTTGTGCTTGAGCTCGGTGTTTTCGAAGACCGCTTCGATGACGATGTCGCAGTCGGCAAGGTCGGCGTAGTCGGCCGTCGGGGTGATGCGATCCAGGAGGGCTTGCGATTTTTCGGCGGTGGTACGCCCCCGGTCCAGCGCTTTCTTCTCCAGCCCCTCCGAGTAGGCCTTTCCGCGTTCGGCATTGGCGAGTTCGACGTCCTTCAGCGCGACCTCGAGCCCCGCCTTCGCCGCGACATAGGCAATGCCGGCACCCATCATTCCCGCGCCGACCATGCCCAGCTTTTTAAACTTTTTCTTCTCGACGTTCTTGGGTCGCGAACCTCCACCATTACAGTGCTGCAGATCGAAGAAAAACGCCTGCATCATGTTGGTTGCTGTGGGCCCGGTGACCAGCTCAACGAAGTATCGAGTTTCTATGTCGAGGGCGTGATCGAAATCCACCTGTGCCCCCTCAACCGCTGCGGACAGGATCGCTTTCGGCGCGGGCATAGGTGCGCCCTTGATCTGCTTGGTCACCGTCGCGGGGAATGAGGGAAGAATGCTCGCTAGCTTGGGCGATGTGGGCGTTCCACCAGGGATGCGGTAGCCCTCCCGGTCCCATGGTTGTGAGGGTTCGGGGTTGCTGGCTAGCCACTCGCGTGCGGCGTCGATGAGTTTCTCCGGAGCGACGACATCGTCGATGAGTCCGAGACCTTTTGCCTGCTCAGGGCGCATGCGCTTACCAGTGGTGAGCACCGACATGAGCGCTTCCTGAATGCCCAGCATCCGGACGGTACGTGTCACTCCACCACCGCCAGGGAGGAGCCCCAGAGTCACTTCGGGAAGGCCAATCTTGGAGCCTTTAGCATCGGCGGCGATGCGATAGTGGCAGCTTAACGCGATTTCTAACCCGCCTCCGAGGGCTGCACCGTTGATCGCGGCGACGACGGGCACCCCGAGTGTTTCCAGTGTGCGAAGGTCCTTTTTCATGCTGGTCAGCATGTCGTAGGTGGCTTGGGCGTCCTCGGGGCCGGTGTTAATCATGGAGGTGATATCACCACCCGCGAAGAACGTTTTCTTCGCAGACGTAATAATGACGCCCGTGACGGTCTTGTCCTCGACGGCGGCGGTGAGTTTCTCCACCGTGTCGTGAAGGCTCGCGCGGAACGCGTCGTTCATCGTGTTGACGGGTGAGGCGGGATCATCCATGGTCAGGGTGACAATCCCGGAATTGTCGGTGTCCCAGTGGATCGTTGTGTTGGTCATCGTTGGCTCCTTGGGCTGGTGAGTGTGGTCATTCTTGTCGACGTTGGCCTGGGTAAAAGTGGGCTAGACGCGTTCGATGATGGTGGCGACCCCCATGCCACCAGCGACGCAGAGTGTGATCAGTGCGTAGCGGCCGCCAGAGCGGTGGAGTTCGTCGACAGCGTGTCCGATCAGCATGGCGCCGGTCGCGCCGAGTGGGTGGCCCATGGCGATGGCCCCACCATTGATGTTGAGCTTTTCGTCGGGAATGTGGAGCTCGCGTTGTGCGCGGAGGACGACAGCGGCGAAGGCTTCGTTAATTTCCCACACGTCGATATCGTCGGCAGTGAGTCCGGCCTTGTGGAGTGCGGCACGTGCGGCGGGCGCGGGGGCGGTCAGCATGATGGTGGGTTCGACGCCGGTGGTCGCGGTGGTCACGACGCGAGCGCGAGGGGTGAGCCCCATGTCCGTACCAGCTTGTTCCGTACCGATGAGCGTCATAGCGGCACCGTCGACAATGCCCGAGGAATTGCCTGCGTGATGGATGTGATTGATGTGCTGAACTTGCGGGTACCGGGTCAGTGCCGCGGCATCGAAACCCCCGATCCTTCCCATTTTGGCGAACGACGGTTTGAGCCCGGAGAGCGATTCGACAGTAGCGTCGGGCCGTATCGTTTCGTCCTTATCGAGAAGCTTGAGGCCATTCTGATCTGTGACGGGGACGATGGAGTTGGAAAAGCGGCCCTCATCCCACGCGTGAGTAGCGCGTTGGTGGGAGCGGGCCGCGTAACTATCGGCGTCGTCACGCGTGACACCATCCAGCGTGGCAATGAGGTCGGCGGAGATTCCCTGGGGAACAAAGTCCGTGTGGAAGGCGGTTTCGGAGTCCATGGCGAGCGCTCCGCCGTCGGATCCCATAGGCACCCTGGACATGGATTCCACCCCACCAGCCAGAACGAGGTCATCCCACCCGGAGCGGACTTTCGCTGCCGCCAAGTTGACCGCGCTGAGCCCCGAGGCACAATAGCGGTTCACCTGGACGCCGGTGGCGGAGTAGGGGAGGTCCGCCATGAGGGCCGCTGTCCGCGCGATATCCATTCCCTGATCCCCGACGGGGGTCACGCAGCCGGTGATGACGTCGGAGATTCGTTGTTCGTCGATATTGGGGTTGCGGCGGCGAATTTCTTTAATGAGTGTGGTGAGCAGGGTGACCGGTTTCGCGATGTGCAGCGAGCCCGTGCTTTTCCCTTTGCCGCGGGGTGTTCGAAGTGCCTCGTAAATGAATGCTTGGGGCTGGGTCTCGGCGGCAGGTGCCATGTGGTTTCTCCCTGGTTGATCATTTCCGTACAAGTGCGTGCGCACTCACATACCCGTTCAAATGTGTTATGAGTCACTATATGTGAGCGGGGTGGAAATGTGGCGGGAGAACAGGAATAAATTATTCACGGGGGTGCCCGACGGCGACGCTTGAAGCTACGGCCTCCTACGTAGCTCACTATCTCCGCAGCTCAGCCGCGCCTACGACGAATGACCGTTCAGGTACCTCATGGCTGCGCGTCCCCCTCGATGGCCCGCGCGTGTAGCGCCCACGGTCGAGGCGGTTGATCCATAGCCAAGGAGGAAAATGCGTGGGTCTCGCTCAACGCGCACTTCATCGCGCATTTTTATCCCGCCGCCGGGCATGCGTAATTTCAGCGGCGCAAGGTGCTCGAGCGCATGGCGGAACCCGGTGTTCCAAAAAATGACGTCGATGGTTTCGTGGTGGTGGGCGTCGTATGGTTGCCAGCTTTCGGGCACGACGAGGCGATCGGAGGAACTGGGACCGAGCCCGTCGGCCGATTCAGTTGTTGGTGGCTCAAAGTCAACGCCGTCACTGGTAATCCGGGTGAACATTCCACGGCTCACCAGGACGCCATCGCGGACGCCGTCGAGGTAGGTGTCCCACAACGGGATGCCGGTGGTCCGTACCACGCTGGCGGGTTCGTCGCCGGCATAGGTGCGGTCGCGGACAGCCTGTTCAACATCGCGGCCCCACCGGGTATCGAATGTGCGGTCGGTGAAATTTGGCGGCCGACGGGTCGCCCACACCGTTTCTGTCACAGGGGCGAGTTGCAGAAGAAACTGAACGGCACTCAATCCACCCCCAACGACCAGCGTTTTCTTGCCCGCGAAGTCGTCGGCAGTGGTGAAGTTCACCGTGTGGAGCTGTGTGCCCTGAAAATCCGCAATACCGGGAATATAGGGGATGTATGGGTGCGTCCACGTTCCCGTCGCATTTAACACGACGTCGCAGGTCACAGACGTGCACGTCCCGTCTCTCATCCACACCACGGTGAGCAATTCCGTATTTTCATCGCTGTCGCAGACGCCGATGACCTTCGCGGGGCGTTCCACGGCAAGTCCGAATTTCTGCTCGTAGTCGCCGTAATACTGGGCGACGACTCGTGACGCGGGGATGTCCGGGTCAGGGTCGCCGAGCGGCAGGCCGGGCAGGTCGGCAATTCCGTGGGCTGCGTCGAAAGTGAGGGAGTCCCACCGGTTTCGCCACGCGCCGCCGGGGCCGTCATTGGAGTCAAGAATGAGGAAGTCCACCCCGGGCGTGAGGCCGCGATGGACGAGTTCATGAGCGCCGGCGAGACCAGCTTGTCCTGCACCAATAATGACTGCCCGGTAGTGGTCTTTCATGCCTCCTCAGTGTAGTTAAGCGTGGGCGAGTGGCAGGGCGTGTTTACCGACCGCCCGTCGACAGTCCGCGCGTTTACAGTCTCCTCGTCTACAGCAGGATCGGAGCCACCAGGAATCCGAGAAGAACGCACACCGTAATAGACACCGTGCCGGGCAGAACGAAGGGGTGGGAGAGCGGCGTTTTGCCCACACGGGTGGAACCGGTGTCGTCCATTTCCATCGCGGCAACCGTCGTCGGGTAGTTGGGGAGCAGGTAGTAGTTAGACACTGCAGGGTAGCTGGCCACCAATGCCGTTGCCGGGAGGCCGAGTTTCACGAACAGCGGCATGAAGGCGGACGTTGTCGCCGCATGGGAGAACATCAGGGGTGCTGCGAAGTAGAAGAACACGGCAGAGAGCCACGGTTGCGAATGTAAAGCGCCCGACAGGCCGTGGGAAATCGTGTCGGCGTAGTGGCTGACGAACATGTTTCCTAACCATGCGAGACCCATGATGCAGATAGCTGCGGTCATGCCGGAACGGAAGGTTTCCTGAGTGGTGATGTCGCCGAAGGGTTTCTTTGCTAGACCGCAAATGACTGCTGCCGCGGTGAGCATGACGGCCATGATCGCCAGCGTCGCGCTCAGCGGCGGGTTATCGACAATGCCCAGCTCTTTCGAGGTCACCGTGGCGTAGGTGACCACCAAAATAAGAGCCAGCAGGAAGACCCACAAACTAGGAACTGCGCTCTTCGCCGGAGTGTAGTTTTCAATACCAGCTGCCGACGGCTTCACAAGGCCTTGCTTCTTACGTTCCTGGTAAACGGGATCATCGGCCAGTTCTTTACCTTGCCGGGCGGCAACAAGTGCGCCGGCTGCACACCCGATGAACGTTGTCGGGATAACAATCGCTAAGCATTGCAGATACCCAACATGGAAGGGATCCAAAGCGACAACCAAAGCGGCCATAGCGGCAGAAATCGGCGACGCCGCCACACCAATTTGCGACGCCACGACAGCGATGGATAGCGGACGGGACGGGCGAATTCCGCGTTCTTTAGCGACGTCGACAATGATCGGGATGACGGAATATGCGGTGTGGCCAGTTCCGCACAGAAGCGACATGACGAACGTGACCAGGGGAGATAAGTAGACGATCTGTTGCGGATGCTTACGCAAGAGTCTTTCGGTCAGATGAACCAAGTAATCCATCGACCCGGCTACCTGCAGCGCGGCCACGGTGCAAATAACAGCCATGATGATTCCGATAACAGCCCACGGAATATCGTCTGTCGATGTTGAGACCCCGGTGATAGCGAGTACCAGGACACCTGCTGCACCCGCGAATCCAATGCCAATTCCCCCGAAACGAGCCCCCAGAATAATGAAGGCAAGAACGATAAGGAGATGAAACCAAATCATCAGTCACTCCGTTCAGTGCAATTTTAATTTTTGTGATGATAAGCCGAAAACAGATTAGGACTACCGGCAGGCCCGACGCTATTCTGAGCCCGCTAACGCGGTGTGACATTTCTAATGACTGTGATTTTGGTCAAGTAGAAGAGCGGTCAAATAGCTCACGTGCTCGCACGATTAGAGCGAATGAGGGGTTTCCGGAGACTTCCCCCCAGGCCGGCGGATGGCTTGTCGAGCGTCGAAATACAAGTACAACCCAGCCAGGATTAAGATCATCCCGCTCACGCCGGTTACCCAGGGCACTGCCTTACTCCAGATATTGAGCGGCTTAATCACTTTCTGAATATCGTGTAGCCGGGCTTCTTTCGTACGGTCATCCCACTGAGCATCGAAGTGAAGCATAGTCCGAGAAGGAGAGGCTAATTCTTTATCCTGATTCTCCTTAATTGTTTTTGCTTCATTGTAATTTTGGGCATAAAAAACCCATAACGTGACCGAATTATCCGTTATTATTCCGGTAGCTGGTTCAACATTTATCGTTCGGGTAGCCACATAATAAGGATCCATTTGAATGGGGGCACCAGAACTCAATCCCCACGAGGATGCTGGAATATTCCGCCGAAGCCTCTCCAATTCCTGCCGCTGCTCATCAGACGCAGTGCCCGCATTGTCCATGAGCCGTCGTTGCGCGTCATAAAGGTTGACGGGCCCCAGGTCCTGGCTGAATTGGTAAACATCAATTCCCTTCGAATACACATCCTTTCCGCGCTGTTGAATCGCGTTCACAAAGTCGATGGGGGTCGCGGTGCCGGTGGCAGCGTCGAAGAATCGATACGACCGCCGCTCGGATCCAAACGGGAATCGAAACTGGTAGCCATCGCGAACGAAATCATTGGTGGATATCTTCACATCGTCGCCCATCCCCAAGGCGGATAGATCCATCGCTAGAGAGGACTGAGGCTTTTTCGAGGGGAATGCCGTGTGTCGGTTCAGCACGACCTCATCGTGGATCGATCCGATCTCATTATTCGCGTCTACCTGCCCCTTCGCGTCCGATCCGCTCTTCCTTTCCGGGGTGTCCAGGTCTCCGGCGTACAGCGTCGATACTGCGCGAAGCGTCGTCGTTTTTTTCGACGACGACGCCGTCGTCACTTTTTCACTCGCCCGCAGCGGCACGTCTGTTTCGATGTAGCAGCGCGTCGGCATGGATTGCCCGACGCAGGCCGGGTCCAAGGAATGAGACGCGGAGGGATGACTGGCCTTAAACGCCGCCGAGTCGATGAGGATCCCCCGGGTTGGTGCCGTGGACACGTCGTAATCGATGTTTGCCGGCAATTCCTTGAGCGAGGGGACAATGAACGTCGGCGCGGCAATGGCAATGACTAATAAAATGGCGCCGGCGCATAAGGAGCTGCGAGTGATGGCTCGGCGGTGCCGTGCGCCGAACGTGCTACCGGGAAGTCTGGACAAGACGCTGCGGCCACCCGCGTTCGCATTCACGGACTCTCCTCATCGACGGTGTGATGTTCTAACCCTAGGTGGGGGATACGATCTGCGTCTACTTCCTGTCCTAGTCGCCGGGGCACCGGGCGGGCACCAGGCGGGCTTTGGTGGGTATCAGGGTGCCCAGCGATGTGCCCCGGATCGCAACTACTTGCTGTCGGGAAGCGGAGGAACGATAAGCACCGGCTTGCCGGAGTGACGCAACACGTTATCCGACACACTGGCCTGGAAGAGCGACTTGAACCCAGTGAGGCCCCGTGTACCGGACACGATGACGTCAGCGTGCAGCTCTTCGGCGGCGTCGACGATGGCGCTCCAGATGGTGGTGGCGGACTCCACCAAGAACGGTTCTGCCTCGAAGCCGTTCTCGCGGGCGATCTGCACCCCTTCTTTGCACGTCTGAAGGGCTTCGGCGTGGGCGGGGTCGCCGTCCTCGGGGTTGTCGGCAGGCTGGTAAATAGCGCCAGCCATGGATGCGCCGACGCCACGATTAGCTTGGTGCTGCAGTGGCTCCCATGCCGTCAAAATGTACGCGCGCGGGGTGCTGAGGAAGCGGCCCGCATATTCCAGTGCCCGCTTCGCTTCGACGGAGCCATCGTAGGCGATGAGCATGGTGTCTTTGTGGCCCCCGTTGTTGGCGTCGGGGGCTTGATTCGTCGGTTCTGTGTGAGCTGAAGTGGTGTCAGACATTGGAAATCCTCTCGGTAGATACGGTCCCAGTGTAGGTCTCTTAGTTTAGGTACGGGGTTAGTGCATATAAGCTAATCGCTGTGTCTAGTAGTAAACACGCGCGTACGTCCGCTGGCCCCGGACGAAAACATCACCGTGCTGCCTGGTGGTCACTAGGTTTTCTGCTTTTCCTGTTGCTGATGGCGGGAATTGCATATGCCACTGATTTAGTGATGAGCCAGGGGCAAGTTCCCCGCGGCGTCAAGGTCGGCGGCGTCGCCATTGGTGGAATGAGTAAAACAAGTGCGGACACTATGCTCCGCAATGAACTAGGAGATAAGGTTCGCGAGCCTGTCTCTATCACAGCTGGCGATATGACCTCGTCACTTGATCCGACGATGTCCGGTTTACGAGTGGATTGGGATCAGACGATTGAGAACGCCGGCCATCAACCGAAGAATCCGTGGACCAGGATTGAGTCATTTTGGAAAACCCGTGAAGTCGGCATTGTTAACGATGTTGATGAGGGTTCCTTAGACAATGCACTCCAGCGTGTCGATAAAGAACTCACCCGGGAGCCCGTTAACGCTGAACTCTCTATTGGTTCCGACGGTAAAGCCGATGTTAAAGATCCGGTCACTGGTCAAAAGATTAACCATGATGAGCTGGCCGAGAATGTCTCTAAACATTGGTTGAACACCACTCGCGTCGTGGAGATCCCGGCTGAAGAAGTTGAGCCTGAAATCGGCGAAAAAGCGGTTAAGCAGGCCGAGCGGGATGTCCTTAATAAGGTTGTCTCCGGCCCGTTAATTTTTAAAGGCCGTGATGATGTGAGTGGAATTATTGCTCCAGAAGATATGGGGCAGATCGTCACCTTCCGGGCCGATGGTGACCATTTCACCGCCGATTACGACGACAGCGCCGCGAAGTCAATCCTTTCCTCGCAATTAAGTTCCACCGAGCGGACAAAGAAGGACGCCGATGTCCTTATTGGCGACGACGGTTCGGTCACGGTGACCTCGCCTAGCCAAGATGGGGTGAGTATTAACTGGTCAAAAACCCTCGATGATTTGCAAGGGAAATTGACGAATACGACTGTCCGTGACTACGACGTCGCCTACACGGACGATAAAGCGACGTTTACCACGGAGATCGCGGAAAAGGCCGACTTCCGCGAAACGATGGGGGAATTCACGACGGGGGGATATGCGGCGGATTCCGGAGTCAATATTCGCCGCGTGGCGGAAATGGTGAATGGTGCCATCGTTTCGCCAGGCCAAACCTTTAGTCTGAATGGATTCACGGGCCCTCGTGGGGAAGCGCAGGGATTCGTGAAAGCAGGCATCATTAAAAATGGCCATTCGGATGAAGGGGTTGGCGGGGGAATCAGCCAGTTTGCTACGACGCTTTATAACGCCACCTATTTCGCGGGAATGACCGATGTGGCACACACGCCCCACAGTTATTACATTTCCCGATACCCAGCGGGCCGAGAAGCCACCGTCTATGAAGGCGCCATTGACTTAAAATTTAAAAACCCTTTTGATACGCCGGTCATGATTAAAGCATTCACGGGTGATGACGATATTACTGTGCAGATTAAGGGCATTCCACAGGTGAAAGTGGATTCTATTCAGGGGGAGAAAACAAACTTTACGAGCCCGTCGTCACAACAATTGTCAGGTCCGGATTGTCATCCGTCGTCGGGGTCTCAGGGATTCACTGTGACGGATACACGGGTTGTGACGTCGTTATCCACCGGGCAGGAAATTTCCCGTAATACAACGACAACCAAATATGATCCTTCGCCAAAAATAACCTGTTCTTAGAGAGGTACTCGTGAGCTTTTCTTCCCCTCGGGGTTCATCATCGCAGGGACCGTCGTCCCCCGGTCCGTATTCCGGAGGCCCATATTCGGGCGGTGTTAGTAGCCCCTCGGGATCGTCGCGCCGCCGAGGCGTCGGATGGGGGCTGGTGACCCTCGTGGTCGGCGTTATCGCCTACTCCGTCGTCATGCGCGTCATGGTTCGGACGGATAACCTCAATCTCTTTCCGACGCTGCTCCTCATCGGTGCGGTCACGGTTCCGCTGGCTGTGCTCTTTGTTGCCTACGCTGCCGACCAGCGCGTACACGGCCACGAGGGGCTGGTTGCGCTCACCGCTGTGTTCGGCGGAATCGTCGGTACAACTACTGCAGGTTCGCTGGAGTTCGACGTGCTCCACCGCATGCCCTGGTTAGGCATGCTGGCTGTGGCCGTCATCGAGGAAACGGCCAAGCTCATCGTCCCCGGTGTGATTTACCTGTGGGGGCGTCGTCGAACCGCGGGAATGGGCGTCGTATTGGGTGTCGCCTCTGGTGCGGGGTTCGCCGTGTTGGAAACGATGGGATACGGCCTCAACGCGCTGATTGCCACGCACGGGAATGTGGATGCCGTGAGCGCGACACTGCTGCTGCGCGGACTCTTGTCCCCGGCGGGGCACGTGGCGTGGACAGGGTTCACGGTGTGGGCATTGTGGCGGTGCGCTGATACGCCCAAACCGAGCAATGGCCGACGGGTGTTTGTCTGGGCATGGGTGACCGCGGTCATTTTGCACGCTGTGTGGGATGGGACATCCGTGTGGATCCTGCACGTCGGCGTCGTATTCATCAGCGTGCTCGGATTGCTGTCGCTGATCGTGTGGTCACGGTCGACGTCGCACCAGAAACCGGCGTCCCCGTGGGAGGTTGTGTGACAGCGACTGACATTTACCCCGACCAGAAAAATGATCAGGCTCGCCAGGACCGATCCGACGGTGATCGGTCGGTGAAGGAGCGGTGGACTGATCATTGCCGACGTCGGTTCGCCGACAAAGGTACGTATCGCTATCGGCTTCCGTGGTTACGGTCCCTCTCGCAGGATCAATTAGTCACGACGCGGCGTGTGGGAATGACCCTATGGGCAGTGGTTGTCTGTGCGATCGGTGTGCTCGCTGGCTGGTCGGAAGTGGGATCCTTCGTCATCCCACTGCTTTTTGTCGGTTTCGCAATCTATTCGTTGGGTCACAGCCGTCTGGCCTACATCCTGGTGGACTGGGGCCCGTTCATTCTCTTCTTGCTTGCATACCGCGGCATCAAAACGGTCGTCAGCTGGATGGGGATCCCGGTCCAGTGGCACTTGGCCCCCGACGTTGATCGCTGGCTCTTCGGCGGGACCTTGCCGAATGTGTGGCTTCAGGAGCATTGGCGCTACGCGCATGCGCCCTGGTGGGAATTCATTCTCATGGCCGTGTATTCCTCGTATTTCTTCATGCCCTATACGGTTGCTTTTATTGAATGGCTGCGGTCGCGCGCGGAATTTCGGCGCTACATTGTTGGTTTGCTTGCCGTTTCATTTATTGGTTTGGGAATTTATGTTTTTGTTCCCGCGGCTCCTCCGTGGGCGGCCGCGCGATGCACCCCTGCTGACGTCGCCGACCAACCGTCCCACACGCCGTGCATGTTTTCCGCTGAACACGCTGGTGAGGGCTCTATCTTGGGGCCAGTTAACAATAAGAACGACTCTCCTGAGCCGTGGGTTGAACGCCTTACCGCCCATGCGTGGAGCCAGATTGCCCCCTTCGGGCTGGCCGAGGGCGTCAAAGATTTTCAGGATGGCGCTAGACGTGAAGCGCGCACTGATGGTCCGACCTTAGGCCCCGTGGAGCCTGTTCCGGAGGGGGAAGGCCCGCTCGCTAAAGCACAAGCGTCGTCGAATTTAGTGTCGGCGATTCCGTCCTTGCATGCCGGAATAACGATGTATTTCGCTACTTTTCTCTTCAGCCGTCGTCGGTGGAAATGGGGAAGTGTTGCGTTGATTTACGCGCTAACAATGGGATTTGCGTTGGTTTTCTTCGCTGAGCACTACGTTTTCGACATTATTCTCGGATGGACGTTGGCTGCCGCGGTGCCGCTTGTTCAGACGTGGTGGATGTCCCGTCGTCGTGAATCGATTAATAAATAATAAGTAATAGATAAGCTGAACACTTTCAGGTGGGTTCCATTTTCAATTGGCGTGATGGACGCTATTGTCCTGCGTAAAGCTCTGACGGCAGATCACTATGCGCGCATCACAGACCGTTCGTTCCCAGCTCCCCACGCGTTCTGACCGGCTCGATTCATTGCCATTCGGCCGCGAACATCGCAAACTTCTCGTTGGTTCAGGTGTCGGATGGGTCCTGGACGCCATGGACGTCGGTTTGATCAGCTATGTGATGGCCGCGCTTGTGGCAGAGTGGTCCCTGTCCAACACGCAAGCGTCCTGGCTAGGGTCCATCGGTTTCGTGGGCATGATGATTGGCGCCTCCGTCGGCGGTTTGCTCGCTAACAAGTGGGGGCGCCGCAATGTTTTCGCACTCACGCTGCTGACTTACGGCATTGCGACGGGTGCCGCGGCGTTTTCCGTCGGCTTAGTGATACTGCTTATTTTGCGCTTCATTGTGGGTGTGGGTCTCGGTGCGGAATTGCCGGTCGCGTCGACGCTGGTCTCTGAGTTTGCCCCGCGCAAGAACCGTGGGCGCATCGTTGTGGCCCTGGAATCGTTCTGGGCGGTTGGCTGGATCATGTCCGCACTGCTGGGGTATTTCCTGGTGCCTAAGGAATGGGGCGGTTGGCCCGGCTGGCGGTGGGCACTCCTGGTGGGAATCGTCTCCGCCGTCTATGCCCTGGTTGTTCGTCACGGGCTACCTGAGTCTGTGCGGTTCTTGGAGAGCCGTGGTCGTCTTGCGGAGGCCGAGCGCAGCGTTCGCCTCTTCGAGGAAGGATCGTCACGTAATTCGACCGTTCCTTTCGACGAAGCAGTGGCGTTGACGCCGACATCCGTCGCTAAGGGGGATGCCGCGGAGGACACCTCGGAGAGGGGCACGTCGGCAGGCGACGCCCCGGAGGGTAACCGCCCTGGTGAGGACGCTGCGAGGGCCACTGCTGGGGAGTCGTCGATATTCAGTGCCCACATGCGAGGCCGCACGACTGCCCTGTGGGTGGTGTGGTTCTTCGTCTACCTGGCCTATTACGGAGCGTTTACGTGGATGCCGACTTTGCTGTATCTGCAGGGGCACTCGCTGGTGAAGTCCTTCGAGTTCACGTTGATGATGACTCTGGCGCAGCTGCCCGGTTACGCAGCAGCGGCATGGTTGATTGAAAAATGGGGCCGACGCCTGACGCTGTCGGTGTTCTTGTGTGGTTCTGCGGTGTCCGCGATTCTGTTTGGCCTGCAGTCGGGGGCGACGGGAATTATCATCACAGGACTGTTGCTGAGTTTCTTTAACTTGGGCGCGTGGGGTGCCTTGTACGCGATCGGCCCGGAGATCTATCCGACGGCGATGCGGGGGACCGGAACCAGTGCGGCTGCAGCCGTCGGCCGAGTGGCCGGTGTGGTTGCGCCCTTGATCGTCCCGATCTTTTTGGAGTGGGGGTCTACCCCATTGGTCTTCACCATTTTCGGCGCGTCATTCTTCATCGCGGTTGCTGGTGCTGTGGCTCTGCCGGAGCGGCACAACATGGACACGGTGGAGTAAGCGGGGTTCTTCTGGAATACAACGACAAGCCCTTGGCCACAACCTCGTGACCAGGGGCTTGTTGAAATGGAGCCGATGACGGGAATCGAACCCGCGCCGCTTGCTTGGGAAGCAAGAGTTCTACCATTGAACTACATCGGCATGAAGAACTGCTATGAAAATTGCGTGATACGCATGATCCGCACGTGATCAGCGAACACTGCAACGCATGTTCCCCCTTTACCGTAGCATTGCCACTTTTGAGCCAACAAAACTCCCGGTCAACGTGCCGCGGATAGCTCAGCGAATAGGACCATATGCTTGTGGGGTTCCGGCAGGCCCGGGGTAAACTATGGCCTGTGATTCTCTCCGACCGTGACATTCGTTCTGCAATCGATTCTGGACACCTAGGTATTTCCCCCTTCGATCCGACGATGGTCCAACCCAGCAGTATTGATGTTCGCCTGGACCGCTACTTCCGCGTCTTCAACAATGCGCGCTACACGCATATTGATCCCAAGGAGGAGCAAGAGGATCTCACGTCGTTAGTGGAGGTCAAGGAGGGTGACGCATTCATCCTCCACCCCGGGGAGTTCGTGTTGGGGTCAACATTGGAAGAGTTCGCCCTACCAGCGGACCTGGCTGGCCGTCTTGAGGGGAAGTCGTCCTTGGGCCGGTTGGGGCTATTGACGCACTCCACGGCAGGGTTCATTGATCCTGGATTTAACGGCTACATCACGTTTGAATTGTCGAATGCCTCTAATCTCCCGATCGCCCTGTATCCAGAGATGAAAGTAGGCCAACTGGCGTTGTTCATGATGTCCAGTCCTGCGGAAACACCGTACGGGTCCGGGTCATTGGGCTCGAAGTACCAGGGCCAGCGCGGGCCGACGGCGTCGAAAGCATATATGAACTTCCGCTGATCGCTCGTATTGTCGCAGCGAGCGACGGCTGAACATGCTTCAGCGGTGGCTTCCGCGTAAATTCATGGGCATGCGGATGTCTGTGATTGGAACGGGATACCTGGGGTCAACTCATGCGGCGTGCATGGCGGAATTAGGGCATGAGGTCATCGGGGTGGACGTTGATCCGCATAAAATCGAGCTCCTTTCGCGCGGAGAGACGCCGTTTTTTGAGCTCGGTTTAGACGGTCTTATTCGGAAACATATTTCTTCGGGTCGTCTTCATTTCACGACGTCGTACCAGGAAGCGGCCGATTTCGCGCATGTCCATTTCTTAGGTGTCGGCACTCCGCAACAGAAGAATTCGTATGCAGCTGATATGACTTTTGTTCGCTCTGCTGTCACGAATTTGGTGCCGTTATTGCGGGGACGGCACATTATTTTTGGGAAATCGACGGTTCCTGTGGGGACCGCGCGTGCGCTTCAGGAGTTGACCGATCGCCTGGTTGCTTCACAGGATGCGGACAGTGCCTCTGCTGCCGCGGATAGTTCCACCACTTCTGCTGAGGAGACGTCGGTGGATATTGCGTGGAATCCTGAGTTCCTCCGTGAGGGGCACGCTGTGCAGGACACGATTCATCCGGATCGCATTGTCCTTGGTGTACAGAATTCGGCTTCCGAGATGGAAGACGTCGCCAGGAAGATTTATGCGCAACCCTTGGCAGAGGGAACGCCGTTGTTGGTCACTGATTTTGCGACGTCTGAGCTGGTGAAAGTCTCGGCGAATGCTTTTCTGGCGACAAAAATTAGCTTCATTAACGCGGTGTCGGAGGTGTGCGAGGCGTCGGGGGCGGATATCACGGTGCTTGCCGACGCGATTGGTGCCGACGAGCGTATCGGACGGAAGTTCCTCAACGCCGGGCTCGGGTTCGGCGGCGGTTGCCTGCCGAAGGACATCCGGGCGTTTATGGCCCGCGCCGGCGAATTGGGCGCTGACCAGGCATTGACCTTTCTGCGTGAGGTGGACGCGATCAATCTTCGGCGTCGGGAAAAACTGGTCAGGATGGTGAAGGATGCGTGCGGCGGCTCCTTGCACGATGCGCGCGTGACTGTGCTGGGAGCGGCGTTCAAGCCGGAGTCGGACGATGTGCGCGATTCGCCGGCGTTGGCGGTGGCGGGGGCGCTGAGCCTCGCAGGTGCCCAGGTCAGCGTGTACGACCCCCAGGCGATGACGAATGCGTCGAAGGTTTTCCCGACGCTCATGTATGCGGACACAGTGTGGGATGCGCTGCACAATGCCGATGTGGTGGTCGTGGCGACGGAGTGGACGCAGTTCAAGGAGTTGGACCCGTCGGAGGCGCGGGCGTGCGTCGCGTCGCCAATTATTATCGACGGGCGGAATTGCCTGGATGTTGATGCGTGGATGCAGGAGGGGTGGTCTGTGCGGGCGCTGGGGCGCAGTTTGTAGCGCCGGGCTGACGCGACCTCTAGTGATGGTGGACATGAACGTGGCCGTGACCGTGACCACCCGCGTTGCTGGCGTCGGGATCAGGCTTGACGGTGACCGCGGCGATAATCGTCGTGATTGGAACCGCGAGCGCAAGCGCAATAGCGCCGACGGCCGACCTGACGATTTCAGTGGCGATAAGGTCGGAGGTCAGCACCTGCCCCAGCGGCCGCTCCGACGCTGTGATCAGCAATAACATTGGAAGTGCTGCGCCCGCGTAGCTGAGGATCAGCGTGTACAACATGGACGCGATATGGTCCCGCCCCACTTGCATACCGCCTGCGAAGAGCCGCCACGGTGATGCCTTGCGGTCGATGATGGCCAGCTCGTTGACGGTGGATGCCTGCGCCACGGTGGCGTCGTTGAGCGCACCGATCGCGCCAACGATGAATCCCGCCAGCATTAACCCGTGGACGGTGACGTCGGGAAGATAAAGCTGAACCAGGAGGTTATCCTCTTCGCCGAGGCCGCGGAGTCGGGTTCCGTCGATACCCCAACCAGCCATGGTCGCGGCCAGGCCCAGCGCGATGATTGTTCCGGCGAGTGCGGAGCTGGATTTCCAACTGATTCCGTGGACGAGGTAAATCACGACGAACATGATGAGGGCGCACGATGTGACGGCAAGCAAGAGCGGATCGCCACCGCGGAGGAGGGCGGGGAGCATGAATGCGCCGATAATCGCCATCGTGATGATGAGGCCGACGAGCGAGCGCGCGCCTCGCCACGAGCCGATCGCCACCATGGCTATAGCTGTGATGATGAGCCACGCGATGACGGGTACTTTGCGTTGGTAATCGTTGAACGCGTATCCCATGCTGCCATCGTCGGTGGCGTGGCGGGTCATGCGGATCTTGTCGCCCTCACGGAGGTCGGGGTCGCCCGGCTTGTGGGACGTCTCAATGAGCGTGCGTTTCCCCTTGTCAGGGCCACTTGTGATGTTGACAATCGCGCGGGTACAGGTGCCCGTGGATGTGGTGGGCTCGCGTGGTGTGTCGTCGAACGTCCGGCCGACGCTGGGGGATCCGCATGCTGCTTCAGTTGTCACGGCGATGGTTCCGTCGGCAATGTTTTGGGGGAGGGACGACGTTTCTTGGAAGGACTTATCGACGCGGGCTGGGGTGTTTGATGGCCACAGGGCGACGGTGGAGATGGCGCTGAGGATGAAGCCGATGAGCAAGAACCCGGCCAGGATGCGTTGGCCGAGTGTCCAGTCTTTGATGTGTGGGCGGAAGCGCTTGGGGGTTTTGCTGGCCTGGGGCTTTGGGGGTGTTGTTGGTTGCGACGTCGATGCTTGCGCTGTCGCTGGTCGTGGCTGAGTTTCTGCGCGTGACCTGTTGAGTCGTGACCTGCGGGTTTCCGTCGGAATGGGGGCCTGTTGGGGCGACGAGTCGGCCGTGTAGGTGCCACGCGGCTGGTATGGTTCGTCGCCGGACGCTGAGTGTTTACCCACAAGGACTCCTCATTGTGAACGGATCTGCCGGTAGAAGAGCAGCTCAGGCCGCAGATGCGCAGGCCAGGTAAAAGGGAGCGTAGGCCGAATAAATCTGAGCGACGACGCCTAACCGACAGTATGTTCCAGTAACAGTAACGTGTTTTTCAGAATAGCGTGCGTGGGTATGCCGCCGGCGATGGGTGCCCGCGGACTTTACTGGTGGTAGCTGGACAGGAAATTCCCGAGGCGTTCGATGGCATCCGCCAGATCCCGAGCCCACGGGAGAGTGACAACGCGGAAGTGGTCGGGCTCCGGCCAATTGAATCCGGTGCCTTGGACGAGGTGGATCTTTTCTGCGCGTAAAAGATCAAACATGAATTGCTCGTCATCATGAATGTCGTAAACATTCCGATCCAATTTGGGGAAGGCATACAAAGCACCCATCGGTTTAACAACCGAAACGCCCGGGATCTCATTGAGTTTCTCGTACGCCACATTCCGTTGCTCTAGCAGGCGGCCACCGGGGAGCGTGAGGTCGTAGATGGATTGCTTGCCGCCAAGCGCCACCTGAATTGCGTGTTGAGCAGGCACGTTGGGGCACAAGCGCGTTGATGCGAGCAAGTCCAGCCCCTCGATGAACCCCTGGGCGTGTTCCTTGGGGCCGGTGAGGACCATCCAGCCCGACCGGTATCCGGCCACGCGATACGCCTTGGACAATCCGTTGAATGTGATGCACAACAGGTCGGGCGCTAGTGAAGCAATGCTGATGTGTTCGGCATCGTCGTAAAGAATCCGGTCATAGATTTCGTCGGCAAGAATGAGGAGTGAATTCTCGCGGGCGATATCGACAATTTTCTGCAGCGTTTCCCGGCTATAGACAGCCCCGGTGGGGTTATTCGGGTTAATAACGACAATTGCCTTGGTTTTCGGAGTGACCTTAGCTTTGATGTCCTCGATGTCCGGGTTCCAATTATCGTCCTCGCGGCAGAAATAATGAACAGGTTTTCCGCCGGCCAGGGAGGTCGCCGCCGTCCAGAGGGGATAATCGGGGGCGGGAATGAGCACTTCATCGCCGTCGTCGAGGAGAGCCTGAGTAGTCATGGTGATGAGCTCGGAGACCCCATTACCCAGGTAAATATCGTCAATATCGGCGCTGGGGAATCCGGGAACTAATTCGTATCGCGTGGCAATGGCACGGCGCGCCGGGATGATGCCTTTTGCGGTGCTATACCCCTGGGCTGTGGGCAGTGCTGCAATCATGTCACGCATGATGACATCGGGTGCTTCGAAGCCGAAGACCGCCGGGTTACCGGTGTTGAGCTGCAGAATTCTATGGCCGTCGGCGATCATGCGTTCTGCTTCGGCATTGACCGGCCCGCGGATTTCGTAGAGGACGTTGCGCAGTTTGCTCGACTGATCCAGGTGCTTGAGCCGCGGTCGCCCCGTGACCTGGGGCGGGTTCGTGGTGTTCGCGCTGCTGGTGTCGGTGTTTTCGGGTGCGGGTGTCGCGTTTTTATCGGAAGAGCTCACCCGACCACTATGCCACGCGGCAGGGGCAAAAGTGTGAATTCGTTTTTAATGACCAACTGTGGCTAATTGCCGATGTAGATGTGGATATCGTCATCTTTATTTTCGCAGCGCACGAGCCCGGGTTTAAATTCTTGACATTCCAGTTTGAATGTCGAATCAGAAATGGGGCTATCGATGGTGATGCTCCCGCGATCATCTTTGGGAGTGTCGTTATAGACCTGGCGGGCCGTGTCCGCCACGGAGCAATCCCACCCCACCGGGATAGCGGAGCGCGTGTATTCGCCCGTGCTGCTGCCGCATATTTGAACTTGGCGTGCGTCGAGATCGATATTTTGCCCGATCGATCCTTTGATTGTCTTTCCACCAGGGGTGGGGAAGTTCTGTTGGGGTTGATCAGCTTGGTTATCTTCCGATGGAGCAGTTGATGTTTTTTCCGACGAACCAACGGTGAAATTATCGTTATTAGCCATCCATATAGCGCCGAATAGTGCCGCAAGAATTAAGACAGCGACGACGAAGACCAGTGCTTTTGCAGGAGTTGTGGCAATCCAGTTCTTGAACTTTTCTTTCCGCGAATCTTCCGCGGGTTCTTGGTCGGCGTTTGACTGATCGCTGGCCTGATCCGTGGTTGCTTCCTTGCTCCCGTGGGAGGCGGCTTGTGAGCCTGCCGAACGGTCAGAGACAGATGGGTCAGTTACCGTTGCCGATCCTTGACCTGCAGCGTGAGGCGTTTTGTCGTCTGTCGCGGCTGCCGACGTTTTAGGCGCTGAGGGAACCTGGCGGTCTTGGTTCGTCTTTTCCTTGCCGACGCTTCCCTGACCGGCGCTTTTACCGGCCGAGCCGTTCTGGGGGTGAGCCTGCGATGCGCCCTCAACAGGGCGTGATCCGTGCGTCGTGGTGCTAGGCGACGGGTTATATGCGTCGGACGTCATCGTTGACGGTTTGCCGTTTGCTGAGTTTCCCGTCGTCGGGCTACTAATTGCGCCATCCTGATGACGCTCAGAATCCGGCTGTGCCGAATCTGATTGTGCAGATTGGTTCGGTTGCACAGAGTTGGCCGGTTGCGCGGGCGTATCAGATTCTGCGGAACCGTCGGCCGATGACGTCGTGTGGCTATTAGCCTCACGCATCATTTCCGGAGTGATGACAGGAAAACCCGCCGCTCCATTCGTCGAAAATCCGCTTTTTGTGTCCGGATTGTTTGACTCAGCGTCGTGTGATTGAGTCTCGTGCGATTGGGCTTCGTGCGCCTGTGGTTCGTCGAATGCGCGGTCTTCACCGAGTGAATCGTTTTCGGGGAGGACATCGCGAGCAGTGGGAATGTCGGAAAACTCAGCATCGGTAGGGGCAGAGCTCGAAGAGCTGTGTGAAGAGCTGGTCTCAGTGGTTTCCTGATCTCGTTCTTCCCCTGGGCGCTGAGCTCCCTCGGAACGCTGTTCTTGCCCTTGGCGTTGTTCTTCCGCACGACGTTGTTCGAATGAGCTGCCCGACGTGGGCCGGTTTTCTGTGGAAAACTGGTCATTGGGTTGGGTGGAATAGCCTTCCGAATCAGACTGTGAAGTCGGGTCGGAGGGGGTTGTGCTCATTCGTCATCCTCAGGCTGTAAAAGTGATACGGGACAATATACATGCGGGTGCAGGGTCCCACAGTAATAATGCGATAACTAGCTTAGTGTTTTTGTATGCGTGGCGTGAATGGCCGGGTGCGACCTCGTCCTCGTTGGCCTCCCTGGTCGCAGCGGGAAAATGGCATCGCTTGCCAAACGTCGGCACGTTTCTCTTTCCCGATTGCTCGCTGTACTTTCTACCGAGACATAAGAATTCCTAGTAAACTTTATTGTGACGAGGCTCGTGCATGGTTCTTCGCTAGCCCATGTACCAGCCATCCGGTATTCCTCGGGCATAACTGTGGCGGAAGAGTAACGCAGTTTCCTCATCAGTGGCCCGTTGTAAAAATATGAGAAAGGTTTGACTGATGAACGAAGTTATTTTGGCTGCGGCATCCGCTCCACCGCTCGGAGTTATTGGGTGGATCATTATCGGTGGCCTCGCCGGATGGATCGCATCGAAGATCATGGGTACCGACGCTCAAATGGGCGTCCCGCTCAATATCATCGTTGGCATTATCGGCGGTTTCCTCGGAGGATGGCTGCTCGGTGTAGTCGGATTTGATGTCGAAGGTGGAGGAAAGTTCTTCAGCTTCCTTACCTGTTTGCTTGGTGCAGTAATCCTCTTGTGGATTGTTGGCCTAGTGGCCAAAAAGAGGTAGATAATAAAAACGTAGGGCGTTGGCTTTCAACCGCGTCGCGTAAGGGCGTAAGCGTAAGGCCTTAAGTAAGCGCCCGGGTACATGCTCAACGAGCCCGGAGCTAGAGTCGATCTAGTTCCGGGCTCGTAGTGGTTGTCCGTGAGGTATTACATGGTCAACGGAATTCAGTACTCACCATGACTCAACACTGGGCGATCCAGATTGGGAATTATCTCAGAGTGGAGCATAGTGAATTTTTCTTCTACCAAACGTAGGTAAGGGGATCGGTTAACACGATGTCTGGTGAATGCTATGTCTAAGGCGAGAATGTACCGGAACGCGGGCGCCTGCTATCTCTTCGACTATGTGTCGTCCGTGGCCAAACACTGCTCCTTTCGTTCCCATCATGCGTCGGCCCATCATCACGCTTCGGGCGTTCGCCGTCGAGTTGATAGTTCCACGATTAAAAAATGGCTGGTGAGTAAATTCGCATTCAATAAGGATCATGATTGCTTTTCACACGAGAAAAAGCGTCACAGGTATTTAGGCGCCGGCCGTCGTGCCGATTGTGTACTGGCGGGAATCCTGTTTGTCATGGGCGCTGCCCTCATTCCGTGGATGATAATTCTGCTGTTCACGATGCCATTTCCCGGCGTCCTCGGCTGGATCGCGTTGGATTGCGCAGAAATAGCCGCACTGTGGACAAGCGCCTGGTGGGTGCTGAAGCGTCAGCCTCATGCAGCTGCGGGTTTGTGGGGTGTCGCTGCTTTATTGCTTGTCGACGCGATTGCCGACGTGACAACGTCGTTTCCGAATATTGGCAGCGCCGTTGTGACTATTCCGGTGGAGTTATTCGTGAGTGGCTGGGCCGCATGGTGTGCTTACGCATGGGGAAAGAGTGTGTAAAAGGGCAGTCAGAATTTTTACGTGTGGAATGAAACCCTTCGCGTGGAGGGGAAACCATTTACGGCCGCGATAAAAAGGCGTAAGTGTGGAATGAGAGCGCAGGAGGTAAAGCCATGATCACGACGGAGAAGATTCACGACAAGCCGCCGGAGGGTGAGGGGACCCGGATCCTCGTGGATCGGCTGTGGCCGCGCGGCGTGAAGAAGGCCACAGCGCCGGTTGATGAATGGTTGAAGGGGCTTGCTCCTTCGCCAGAGCTGCGAAAAGACTGGGGTCACGATCCAGCGCGCTTTTCCGAATTTGCCGACAGGTATCGCTCTGAGCTGGATGAACGCCTGGCCGCCTATAAGGACGCCACCGATTCGGGCGACGACGGCGACAGCTCGGAGGCCGACTCCGATTCGGAGGCTGCTCAGGTGGGGGAGTTATGCGAGCGGGCAGCGTCGGGGGAAAACATCATCTTGGTCTTTGCCGCGAAAGATCGGGTGTTTAATCATGCCGTCGTTTTGAAAGCGTGGCTCGACGAGCACACGCGTTAATGATGGGTAGGCGCCGGCGATAATCCTCCGTTACGTACTAAAACCTTCCCACGGAGGCTCAACCGCGCGTAGGAGACGTCGGTTATGTGTTTGGGAAAGGCGCGGAGCGCCGTTCATACACACGGGAACGCGCGAGAAACGTCGGCTCGGGGCGTCGGCTATACATCGGTTATACACGTACAGAAAGACACATCCACACATCAAAAACAACATCCTGACCAGCGCCGATAAGAAAAGTTGAGTCGTGTGGAATAAGTTTGAGTACGTCCTCGTTACATTTAATGTCGCAAGGTTGAGCGACTAAGACTCAAGTTGGCTTGACAAACTTGAGCTTTCTGGGTCAGACTGTGACAGGTCGTTGAGTCTGATTCACTCAGCCTCACACAAATACGTAGATGCTCCGGGGTGAGATCACGGGTAGGAACTGTAAGTGAACCCCATATGATCCTCACCGGGCACAACAAATGTAACGAAAGGAAACACAGATAATGGGACGTGCAGTTGGAATTGACTTGGGTACTACGAACTCAGTGGTATCCGTTTTGGAGGGTGGGGACCCCACCGTTATCGCTAACTCGGAAGGCTCCCGGACGACACCGTCGATCGTAGCTTTCTCGAAGAACGGCGAGGTGCTCGTTGGGCAGTCGGCTAAGAACCAGGCTGTGACCAACGTTGACCGCACCATTCGCTCGGTCAAGCGCCACATCGGCGACGACTCCTGGAATGTCGATATTGACGACAAGAAGTACACGGCGCAGGAAATTTCCGCCCGTATTCTTCAAAAACTGAAGAGAGACGCTGAGAGCTACCTCGGCGAGGACGTGACCGACGCCGTTATTACCGTCCCGGCTTACTTCTCCGACGCTCAGCGTCAGGCAACGAAGGACGCTGGCCAGATCGCAGGCCTCAACGTGCTTCGTATTGTGAACGAGCCGACGGCTGCGGCGCTAGCTTACGGCCTTGAAAAGGGCGAAGACGATCAGACCATCCTGGTCTACGACCTCGGTGGCGGTACCTTCGACGTCTCCCTCTTGGAAATCGGCGAGGGTGTTGTTGAGGTCCGCGCAACCAACGGTGACAACAAGCTCGGTGGTGATGACTGGGATCAGCGCATCGTTGACTGGCTGACCGACAAGTTCAAGTCCTCACACGGCATTGACCTGACCAAGGACAAGATGGCTATGCAGCGTCTGCGTGAGGCCGCTGAGAAAGCCAAGATTGAGCTTTCCTCCTCGCAGCAGACCAGCATCAACCTGCCGTACATCACGGTTGATGAGGACAAGAACCCGCTCTTCCTCGACGAGACCCTGTCCCGCACGGAATTCCAGCGCATTACCCAGGATCTCCTGGACCGCACCCGTAAGCCGTTCCAGCAGGTTCTTTCCGACGCCGGCATCTCCGTTTCCGACATCGACCACGTGGTTCTCGTCGGCGGTTCGACCCGTATGCCGGCCGTGACCGACCTGGTCAAGGAACTGACCGGTGGTAAAGAGCCGAACAAGGGTGTTAACCCGGACGAGGTTGTGGCTGTCGGTGCTGCTCTGCAGGCCGGCGTGCTGCGCGGCGAGGTTAAGGACGTTCTGCTTCTGGATGTCACCCCGCTATCGCTCGGTATTGAAACCAAGGGCGGCGTGATGACCAAGCTCATCGAACGCAACACGACCATCCCGACGAAGCGCTCCGAGACCTTCACCACGGCGGAAGACAACCAGCCTTCCGTGCAGATCCAGGTCTTCCAGGGTGAGCGCGAGATGGCGTCGGCTAACAAACTGCTCGGCTCCTTCGAGTTGGGTGGAATTGCGCCGGCTCCGCGTGGTATCCCGCAGATCGAGGTCACGTTCGATATCGACGCCAACGGCATTGTCCACGTCACCGCGAAGGACAAGGGCACCGGTAAGGAAAACACCATTAAGATCCAGGATGGTTCTGGCCTGTCCCAGGACGAGATCGATCGCATGGTGAAGGACGCCGAGGCTCACGCGGAAGAGGACAAGAAGCGTCGCGAGGAGCAGGAAGTTCGCAACTCTGCGGAGTCCATGGTCTACCAGACCCGTAAGTTCGTCGATGACAACAAGGAGAAGGTCTCCCAGGACATCCAGGACAAGGTTGAGGAAGCAGCCAAGGGTGTCGACGAAGCCCTGAAGGGTGACGACATCGAGGCCATCAAGTCCGCTGTTGAGAAGCTGTCCGCGGAGTCTCAGGAGATGGGCAAGTCCCTGTACGAGTCCGAGGCTGCTAACGCCGGAGCTGCCGGTGGCGCAGGTGCTGCAGGTGCCGATGCAGGATCTGACAACTCCGACCCCAACGTTGTTGACGCCGAGGTAGTCGACGAAGACAAGAAGGATGATGACAAGTGAGTCTAGGCAACGACATGCCCGATGACCCGGGTGCGCCGGCCAACACAGACCCCGAAGGCGCATCCCCCAACGAGGCTGAAGCTGCGGTTGACGAAGCCCGCCTCGCGCAGGAAACGCCCGACGGAGACGCTCCGGAAGGGGCCGTCGACGGTGAGAACGTTGCCGAAGAGCTTGACGACATCGACGCTGAAGTAGATGGTCTTCAAGACGATCCCGACGTAGCGGTCGAATCCGCGGAAGACGACGCTGCCCGTGACCTCCAGGACGAGGGGCAAACGCCTGTTGATGATGGGGCTGGTGCTGCGGCTGGGGCCGGTGCCGCGTCCCCCGTCGAGAAGCAACTCGAAGAAATGACTGCCGATCTGAAGCGAGTCTCCGCCGAGTACACCAACTACCGGCGTCGGGCTGAGCGTGATCGGGTGGCCACATTCGAGCTGGCCAAGGCGCAAGTCGCGAGTGACCTTCTGCCCATGGCGGATGATTTCGACCTCGCGGAAAAGCACGGCGATTTGAAAGAGGAAGGGCCACTGAAGGTCTTCTCGGACAAATTCACCAAGCTGATTGCGGATCTGGGTGTTGAAAAGTTTGGCCAGGAAGGCGACGCTTTCGACCCCAACTTCCACGAGGCCGTTCAAGACATGTCATCTGGCGACGAGAAAATCGTGGCAACGGTTCTGCGCGCCGGGTACCGAATGGGCGACCGCGTATTACGAACCGCGATGGTTGTGATCGGCGACCCAGAGTAATTGGGCCGGCCCTGATCAGGGGTCATCGTGAGTAACCCTTATCTTTAGCCCGGGTGGTTAATAGCCGCCCGGGCTTTTTCATGCGTTGATTAGCATTGGGGCTGGAAGAGTGCAGCGCGTTGCTCGTGCCTACTTTCTCCCCGTCGCCCTCCTCGTAGTGCCCGTAATACGCAGAATTGCAGCCTCAGTAGCTTACTGAAACAAAATATCCTTCACTGGCGAATTAAATAGAGTCCCGGGCATACTATGTGCACAGCTGACCCAATTGTCGGCAGTACATATAGGCGTCTGCGTGGAGCGCAATTCTTAGGTGTAATTCCTAGGCGCGAGGCTGATCCCGCGATGGCTGCCATGAAACATGGCGTGGTCGTCGTGCATAACGGGTGAAGCCACCGTCCCTTTTTGGTATGGTCACCTTTCACAATTAACTCCGCGCAGTGAGCCACTAGTTCCCCGCCTAGTTATTAGTTCCCCAATGATGGAAGCTTTATGAAAGAAGCAGCAGCCTCTGAGCAACGTGTTCAGCTTGACGAATCACCTATTAACAACACTCAGACAGGGGAGCGGTATTCGCCCCGAATGGGTTTGGGCGAATTTACCATGAATATCCTCAACGGCATTTCGGTTGCCGTTGTCGTGGCATTGGTTCCCCAAGCATTGTTGGGAGAGCTATTTAAGGCTTTGCTTCCCGTGTTCCCGCAGGGGAAGGAAATCATCGGGATGGTGTCCGTCGCCTCCAGTATGCTGCCGATCGCCATCGGCCTCCTGGTTGCGATGCAATTCAAAATGACGCACATTCAGACCGCCACCGTCGCGATCTCCGCTGTCATGGGGTCGGGCGTCGTTAAGGGGATAAACTCCGACGGAATCCTCCAGCTCAAAGGCACCGGGCTGGTGATCAACACTGGGCTGACCGCTGCCTTCGCCGTCATCATGATTCTCCTCATTGGCGACAGGCTGAAGAGCTACACCATCTTGGTGCTTCCCCCGACGGTCATTGTGATAGCCGGTGGTCTCGGTAAATTTGTGACGTATCCGGCGGTGCTGGTCTTCACGAAGTGGCTGGGGGACCTCGTCGTCGGAGCGGCGGATCTGCAGCCCATCGTGATGGGGCTGATCCTGGGCATTGCTTTCGGCGTGATGATGGCGTCGCCAATTTCGACGGTCGGTATTGCCACCGCTATCTTCCTGTCCGGTATTGCCTCGGGCGTGGCGAACGTTGGATGCTGCGCCGTTGCGTTCACCATGATGTGGGCCGGGTGGAAAGTGAATGGGCCGGGCGGATCGCTTGTACATGTGGTGGGATCCGCGAAAGTTCAGGTTGCCAACATGATGCGACGGCCTGTTGCGCTGTTGCCGGCGATAGTTGCGTGCGGCGTTAGTGGCATTGTGGCGGGCATTTTCCGGGTGCAAGGTACGCCCATTTCGGCCGGCTTCGGGATTTCCGGGCTGGTTGGGCCGTTGGCGGCGCTGAATGCCGAGGGCTGGGGATGGAGTGTTCGCAACATCCTGGTTGTCGTGCTTGTTTACGCGGTTGTGCCGTGTGTGTCGGCGTATTTCGCGGTCAAGCTTTTCGATAAGAAGCTCGGCATGACGAACCAAGACATGTATGCCCTGAAATTCGACTAAATCTCTGTGGGGTAGGAACCTGGGATTTAGTTG
The DNA here is from genome assembly GCF_019754945.1 of Corynebacterium pseudokroppenstedtii. Classification (GTDB taxonomy): domain Bacteria; phylum Actinomycetota; class Actinomycetes; order Mycobacteriales; family Mycobacteriaceae; genus Corynebacterium; species Corynebacterium pseudokroppenstedtii. Next base: position 166,137 of record NZ_JAEUWU010000004.1, on the reverse strand, counting down.
GTGGGGGCTGGCTGGGCGTTGAGTATGGCCTTTTGGGGTGGGGGGTACCGGGACCAGGTTGCCCGCCATGTCCAGTGCCTAAAACTGCGGTGGTATATGGCGGGGCTATGCGAGAACTGCGGTGGTATATGGCGGGGCTATGCGAGAACTGCGGTGGTATATGGTCAATTTTTGGCCGATTTTCGTCCATATACCCCCGCAGTTTTCACGTTTCACTTAGGGGGACGAGTCCCAAGGCTCTCGGGCTTGCGACTTGCCGGCTTTGTTATTTCCAGGCGCACTTTATTTGCCTGCTCTGCACCCCACCCGCGCTTTTCCAGGACTGGATCATGAGATGGGCCGGTCCAACGTCCGGCATGGAAAACGTGGCTCGAGCCTGGAATATTTTCCCTGTTTAAACCGTTATTCCCAATGTAAAGTTAAGTCTACTAGACTCAACCTTGAGGGTTGGTGAGCGAGCCACGTGTGTGGTGGTGATAGTTTGCCCTGCGATTTTGGCATGCGGCGACGATTACCACGCGTCCTGAACCATGGGCACAAACCTCCGACGTCAGCTGGGCAGCCGAGTATCCGGAAACGGCTGACCAAGAAGGCACCGCGAGGGGCCAACACCCCCACAGCGCACCAACGACACCAACCAATACAAGACAACAACAGTAGCAAGCAAGAGTAAGCAACAAAGCGACAAATAGCGGAAGAAGGCAAATATGACGGCTCAACGAGAATGGGCAGAGAAGGATTATTACAAGGACTTAGGAGTTTCTCGCAGCGCCAGCGAGGACGAGATTAAGAAGGCGTACCGCAAGATCGCGCGGGATAATCACCCGGACAGCCACCCGGGTGACTCCGCCGCGGAGGAGCGGTTTAAACAAGCCAGCGAGGCGTATTCCGTCGTCGGCGATGCCAAAAAACGCAAGGAATACGACGAATTGAAGGACATGCTCGCTTCCGGCGGCCTCGGCGGCTTCGGGGGCAGCGGCTTCAATAATGGCGGTTTCAACTCGGGCGGATTTGGCGGCCAGTACGGGTCGTCGGGCGGTTTCCGCACCACATTTAGCAATTACGACACGGGCAGCGGCTTTTCCGCGTCCGACTTGTTCGGCGGCGGGTCCGGCGGAGGCATCAACGATATCCTCGGCGACCTCTTCAACGGTCGGGGTAGCGCGTCTGCTGCCGCTAGCCGTGGCCAGCGTAACCTCCGCGGCGCCGACGTCGAAACGGAAATTACGTTGGATTTCCGCGAGGCCACCAAAGGCGCCACCGTGCCGATCCGCTTGACGAACCCCTCGTCGTGCCAGGAGTGTCACGGTTCGGGCGCTAAACCTGGGACGTCGCCGCATACGTGTTCGACGTGTAATGGTAAGGGCGTTGTGTCCGACAAGCGTGGCGCGTTCGGGTTGTCGCGGCCGTGTTCCGATTGTGGCGGCACGGGCACGAAGATCGACGATCCCTGCCCGGCCTGCAAGGGCAGCGGTGTGACCAACCGCACTCGGACGATTACCGTGCGTGTGCCGTCGGGCGTTGTCGACGGCCAGAAGGTTCGCTTAGCTGGTCAGGGCGAGGCGGGAATGCGCGGCCGTCCGGCAGGCGACTTGTTCGTCACCGTGCATGTGCGCCCGGACAAGCTCTTCACTCGCAAAGGCGACGACCTGCGTGTTACCGTCCCGGTTAGCTTTTCTGAGCTCGCGTTGGGCGGGGTCGTCACAGTGCCGACGCTGGACAACAAGGTTCGCGTCAAGATCCCCGCGGGCACTAACGACGGCCGTACGCTGCGTGTTCGTGGCCGCGGTGTGCCGAAGCGCAACCAGAAGAATGGCGACCTCCTCGTGACGGTGAAGGTGGCGGTCCCGCCGAAGCTGGACGAAGGGGCTGCCTCTGCGCTCCGTAGTTACGTGGCCGAAGAGAAACGCCTGGGCTTTGACCCGCGCGCTAACTGGCCAGGGAAGGAGGGGTAAGTCATGGCTTCGAACTCTGATCGACGACGCAATACGACGAACTCCTCGAGCGCTGGCGGAGCTGGCGGAACGCGTGGGGCTGGCGCTAGCGCGACCGATGGAGCTGCCGGAACACGCGGCGGCGAAAACCCCACGACCAGCGACACGTCTCGGCAAACCCACACCAGAGGACATCGGCAGCCGCTGGGCGAGGTACGTCGGGAAGAAGTTTATGTCATCTCGGTGGCAGCGGAACTAACCGGACTCCACGCTCAGACGCTCCGCACCTACGACCGCATGGGGCTCGTGACGCCCGAGCGGACGCGGGGAGGTGGGCGTCGATACTCGCCGGATGACATTGAGATGCTTCGCGAAATACAGAAGCTTTCTCACGAAGATGGTGTTAATCTCGCGGGGATACGGGCGATCATTGACCTGAAGTCTCAGGTGGATGAGCTGCAGGCGGAGAACCACCAGCTTCGGGAGCGGTTGGCTCGCATGGAAGCTCAACACGGCAGGTCACGTGGGGAAATTGTGCATGTGCCTCGGTCTACCGCCGTTGTGATGTGGGAACCGGGGGCTCGCCGTAGAAAGGATAGGCGTGATAGAAGGTAGCCGGCCGCGCGGCCATGACTCCGTGACCCAGGATGGCGACGACACCACCGGAGTCCATGAAGCATCCCTGGTCCCCGTGGTCACTGTCCTTCAAACTCACGGATCGAGCTTCGTCGACGCCGTATTTACTCACCTCTTCGCCCGCCGCCCCTCCTTTATCCGGCGTCTTCCGGCGGACTTGTCGCAGCTTAAACCTCGTTTTCGACGTGCGCTGGTGCACGTCTACGCCAAGCAGGCAACAGGGAACGGGCTGGATCGACGAACGCGCCGTTTTCTCCGACACCTCGCCGAGGACCACCGCAGTTTTGGCGTCGAGGCCCCCGACTATGTCGCAATGGGTGACGCCATCATCGACGCCGGCCGCGAGTTGATCGCGCCGCAGGTCACGTCGGAAGAATTCGAACTCTTCGCGATGGCGACCGGCCAGATCATCGGCCTCCTGGAAGAAGGCGCGGCCGAATATAGCGAAGTCCCCGTGCGCTGGGGTGCCACGGTCCTGGATGTCGACCACCGGTCCGATGCGATCACGGTCGTACGGCTTGCCGCGGATTCGCCGATTCCTTACCGCGCCGGGCAGTTGGTGCCGGTCCTGGCGCCGCAGTCGTCGGGTCAGCGGAAATGGCTGGCGCCCGCTATCCCGCACAGTGACGATGGGTTGATCGAGTTTCACCTCGAAGTACCCAGGCTTGAGGGGCCCCGGCAGCAGGTGTTAACGCGCAGTTCAGCACTGGTTTTTGACCTCGCCCGCATGACTCGCCCGGGCGACGTGTGGGAGATCGGCGCCGCACGTGGATCCATGACAGTTGACCTTCTCGACGGCTCACGCCCCGCATTGCTGGTGGCCCACGGTGCCCACCTGGCGGCGATCCGCGCGATTATCCTCGATCTTGCGTCGAAACCGTCGCCGCCGCAGACGCACCTATTCTTCGGTGCCGAATACCCCAGCGACCTGTACGAACTCCGGACACTCTGGTCATTCGACACGGCCATGGACTGGCTGACCGTGCATCCGTCGACGGTGCATGCGGAGGAGGACCAGTTCGCCCGCATGTCCGCCTATGCTGTCGCGCCGCGCGATTTCACTGTTCGGGAGGGGATTTCACTTGCCGACGACGTGATGGCGCGCGGCCCGTGGCTCGGCCATGAAACGCTGCTGGCGGGGCCGAAGCCGATAGTGGGGGATATCAAACGGAAGCTCATGGCGTCGGGCATGAACCCGGCGCTGATCACGATGACCTCGTAGGCGTTCGCGATGGGGGGCACGTGCGCCGCGCCCACCCACGAGCGCGCTACGCGATAACCACCACGAGGTCGCCACCGTCAACGTGGAAGGTCCCGTCGGAAATAATGCGCTCGATGGTTCCGTCAACGGGGGCCGTGATGCTGGCCTCCATCTTCATCGCCTCGATCACCGCGATCTTGTCGCCGGCGTGAACAGTGTCGCCTTGGTCCACGGTCACCGTGACATTGCCCGCGTAGGGTGCGGCGACGTGGCCGGGGTTGGAGCGGTCGGCTTTCTCCGCGGGGTTGACGTCGGCTTCGACGGATTCGTCGCGGACAAAGACGGGCCGCAGCTCACCATTAAGGAAGCACATGACGGTCCGCACACCGCGGGCGTCAGGTTCCGAAATGGACTGCAACTGCACAATAAGGTCAATGCCCTTAGCCAACTGAATCTTTTGTTCCTCATTGGGGTACAGGCCGAAGAAGAACTGATTCGTGGATAGGCGGCTCACCTCGCCATATTCGTTGCGGTGCGTATCAAAATCAGCCGCGGGGCCAGGGAAGAGCAGCCGATTCAACGTGTGACGGCGATCTTCCGACGACCCATTCAAAAGGCCCTCATCCTCGGACGATACCGGCGTGATCTCCGGCGTCTTCTCCCGACCCTTGAGCGCCTGGGTGCGGAACGGCTCGGGCCATCCACCGGGCGGCGTCCCCAGCTCACCATTGAGGAACCCGATGACCGAGTCCGGGATGTCATAGTCATTCGGATTCGCAGCGAAGTCCGCCGGATCAATACCCGCTCCGACCAGCTGTAACGCGAGGTCACCGACCACCTTGGACGACGGCGTCACTTTCACCAGGTGCCCGAGCATCTTATCGGCCGCGGCATAGGCGTCCTCGATTTGCTCAAAGTTGTGCTCCAGCCCCAGCGCTGTCGCCTGCGCGCGAAGGTTCGTCAGCTGGCCACCAGGGATTTCGTGGTTGTACACCCGGCCCGTCGGGGCAGCGAGCCCCTTGTCGAACGGAGCGTACACAGAGCGCACACCCTCCCAGTACGGTTCCAGCGCACTCACGGCCGCAAGGTCCAGGCCGGTGTCGTACTTCGTGTTGGCCGTAGCTGCGACGATGGCAGACAGTGAGGGCTGCGACGTCGTCCCTGCCATAGGAGCCGACGCGCCATCGATAGCATCCGCGCCAGCCTCCCACGCCGCCATGTACGTGGCTAGCGATCCGCCGGCAGTGTCATGCGTGTGAATGTGGATGGGCAGGTCGAATTCCTTACGCAGCTCCGTGACCAGCATGCGCGCCGCCTCAGGCCGGAGCAGCCCAGCCATGTCCTTGATCGCCAGAATATGCGCGCCCGCGTCCACGATGGTGTGCGCCAGATTCATGTAATAATCCAGCGTGTAGAGCTTTTCGTTGGGGTCGGCGACGTTGCCGGCGTAGCTCATCGCCACTTCCGCCACCGCGGTTCCGGTTTCCCGGACGGCATCGATCGCGGCCTTCATCTGGCTCACGTCGTTCAGGGCGTCGAAAATTCGGAAAATATCGACGCCAGACGCAGCGGCTTCCTTCACGAACGCCTTCGTTACCGTCTCGGGGTAGGGGGTGTATCCGACGGTGTTGCGCCCGCGGAGCAACATCTGGATACACACGTTCGGCATCGCTTGGCGCAGGCGATCCAGTCGTGCCCACGGATCCTCCTTGAGGAACCGCATGGCGACGTCATAGGTGGCGCCGCCCCACGCCTCGACGGACAGCAGCTGTGGTGTCGTGCGCGCGACATGGCCCGCGGCGGCAACAAGGTCGTTCGTACGGACGCGCGTGGCCAGCAACGACTGGTGCGCATCGCGGAACGTCGTATCGGTCACCGCAACGCCTCGGCGTTGCCGCAGCTCCTGCGCGAATTTCTCAGGGCCGAGCTTCAGAAGTCGGTCCCGCGATCCCTCGGGCAGCGGAGCCGACGTGTCCAGAGTCGGCAATTTATCTGCCGGGTTGAGAGTGGTCGCGCGCTCACCGTTCGGCTTATTGACCGTCACATTGCCCAAGTACCGCATGATTTTGTCGGCGCGGTTGGCGTACGGCTTGGTCGTGAGCAGATCGGGGTGATCCGCGATAAACGACGTGGTGAAATTGCCGGCACGGAAATCCGGGTTATCCAGGACGCCCCGGAGGAACCGGATGTTCGTCGCGACGCCCCGAATGCGGAACTCGTCGAGCGCGCGCCGGGCACGATGGACAGCGGAGTCGAAGTCCCGCCCGCGGCACGTGAGCTTGACCAGCAGCGAATCGAAGTGCCCGGTGACCTCCGCGCCCGTGGCGGTACCCCCGTCGAGGCGAATACCGGAACCACCCGGCGACCTATAAGCCGTGATGTACCCGGTGTCGGGGCGGAAATCGTTGGCGGGGTCCTCCGTGGTGATGCGACATTGCATCGCGGCACCGTGGAAAGAAATCGTGTCCTGGGTCAGCCCAATTTCGGGCAGCGACGCTCCCGCCGCGATCTGCAGCTGCGCCCGGACAATGTCGATATCCGTGATTTCCTCGGTGACCGTGTGCTCGACCTGCACGCGAGGGTTCATTTCGATGAACACGTGGTTGCCGTCTTCATCAACAAGGAATTCGACGGTTCCCGCGCCGCGGTAGTTGATGTGCCGCGCGAAGTTCACCGCGTCGGTGCAGATGGCCTCGCGCTGTTCGGGCGTCAGGCTAGGCGCGGGCGCGAGCTCCACGACTTTTTGGTGGCGACGCTGCACGGAGCAGTCGCGCTCAAAGAGGTGGACGACGTTGCCTTGTCCGTCGGCGAGGATCTGCACCTCGATGTGCTTCGGGTTGACCACCGCTTGTTCGAGGAAAACGGTGGGATCGCCGAAGGCGGTTTTGGCCTCATTAGATGCGGTTTCGCACAGCTCGCGGAGTTTGTCGCGGGAGGGGATGAGACGCATACCGCGCCCGCCACCCCCGGCAACGGCCTTGACGAAGAGCGGGTAGGGCATCTCCGACTCGTCGGCCAAGTGTTCTAGCTCGTCGAGGTCATCGGTGGCGGGGGTGTCGCCGAGGGTGGGCAGCCCAGCCTCTTTCGCGTTGTGGATGGCGGTGGCTTTGTTGCCCGTCATGTCGAGGACGTCGGCGGTGGGGCCGACGAATGCGATGCCTTCGCGTTCACAGGCGCGGGCGAGTTCGGGGTTCTCGGAGAGGAACCCATAGCCGGGATAGATGGCTTCGGCCCCGGAGTCTTTGGCGACGGAGATAATTTCGTCGACGTTGAGGTAGGCCTTGACCGGGTGGCCTTCTTCCCCGATTTCGTAGGCTTCATCAGCCTTGATGCGGTGGGAGGAGTGTCGATCCTCCCAGGGATAGACCGCGACTGTGCTGGACTCGAGTTCGTGTGCTGCGCGGAACGCGCGGATGGCGATTTCGCCGCGGTTGGCGACGAGAACCTTGGAGAACTGACGTAGTGGCATAGCTTCCTATCTCAACATTGAGGCGAGCTGGTCGTGTCGATGAGTTTAGCGGTAACCATGCCAATAAGTGATGTCAGTTGGTCAGGCCCTTGATGTAACCAAACCGGTGGTTCGTGATCGATACCGCTTGTTCCAGCAGGAATGGCAGAATTTCACGACGCCCGTCGGCAAGAACCGGGTGGTCGATAACAATCGATCCCGAGTGTGCCGCCGCCTTGTACAGCGCCGGGTCGACGTCGCCGAGGGTGCGCACACGAACGGACTCCGCGTTTTCCACTTCGGCCGCGTAGGTGGCGTCTTCTACACGACGGATGCTGAATCCCATGGCACCCAGCTCGGTGGCAGTTTCTGCGGTGGCGGAAACGTCCATCGGCGTGCCCGAGATTTCCGACGCCAGCGTCAGGCGAACAAGGTCACGAATGAGGGTCGGCGACGAACTGGGCGATCCAACTCGGACGCGCAGCGGTGCCAATAACGGCCGGTAGCGGAAGATATTGGACTCGGCGATGAGCGCGGTGTTGTCGTGCTCGACGCCGAATTCGGTGCTCCAGGCGTAGACGTCGGACTCGGCCGCGCGACGCAGCCAGTACAGGTCGGCCGGTGTGAGTGTGTTGTCCAGCTGGCCTTTGATCCTGCGGAGTCGCTGGGCCACATGGCGCTGGAGTCCTGCACGAGGTAGCTCGTCGACGTCCCCTTCGGACCAGGTTCCCTGTTGCGCCACGTAGTTCGGGCCGCCGGCTTTGGCGCCCGACCCGAGCGCGGAGGCCTTCCACCCACCGAAGGATTGCCGCTGTACGATGGCCCCAGTGATACCCCTGTTGACGTAGGCATTGCCCACTTCCACGTGGTCAATCCACCAGTCGATCTCGTCCGGGTCGAGAGCGTGGAGCCCGCCGGTGAGCCCGTAGCCCGTGGAGTTCTGCCATTCGGTGGCTTCCTCCAGTGTCGCGGCGTGCATAATGCCGAGGACTGGCCCGAAGCATTCGTGGGTGTGGTACCACGATCCGGGCTTGACATTGTCGCGCAGCCCCGGGGACCAGAGCGTCCCTTCTTTGTTCAGCTTCCGCGGCTTGACCAGCCATTTCTCGCCACTCTCGAGCTGCGTCAACCCCCGCATCAACTTGTCGGATGGCGGCTCGATGATTCCATTCATGGTGGTGGAAATATCGGTTCCCGGGCCCACTTTGAGGGTCTCGACGGCGTCGATCAGCTGGTTCATGAATCGCTTTGACTTGCCGACGCTGCCCACCACGATGACCAGCGACGAAGCGGAGCACTTTTGTCCCGCGTGGCCGAAGGCCGACTTGAAGACGTCGGAGACCGCGAGGTCCGGGTCGGCAGATGGGGTGACGACGATGGCGTTCTTGCCGGACGTTTCCGCGTTGATCACCATTTGCGGTTTCCAGCTGCGGAAGAGCCGTGCCGTGTCGGAGGCGCCGGTGAGGATGATGGAGTCCACCGCCGGGTGGGAGACGAGGTGCTGGCCGGCTTCATTTTCAGCAACGTTGACGAGTTGGAGGAGTTCCTCGTCAATGCCTGCTTCACGCAGGATCCCCACCGCAACTTCGGCAATGCGGACGACCTGAGGTGCAGGTTTAATGACGACGGCCGCGCCCGCAGCGAGGGCGGCGAATACGCCACCCATGGGGATAGCCAGCGGGAAGTTCCACGGCGGGGTGATGAGGACAACGGAGTATGGGGTGAACCGCGACCCCTTGACGCCATCGAGCGCGCGGGCGGATTCCGCGTAGTAGCGGGCGAAGTCGATGGCTTCGGAAATCTCGGGGTCGGATTCCGCCACGGTCTTGTTCGCCTCGTGCGTCATCGCGGCCAGCAGTTCTCCCCGGTGCGCGGCCAGTGCGTTAGCGGCGGCCTCGAGGACCTCGGCGCGGTCGTGTCCGCTGGTGTTGCCCCACGCGGAGGACCGTGACCGTGCGCGAGCGACGATGGCGTCGATATCCGACTTTTCCGTGATCAGGGGGCTGGTGACGGGCCCCGGGTCGTGGTCCAGCCACCGCAGCGCCCATTCGCGGTTGGCCGGCAGCGACGGGTCGGTGTCCGGCTCGTTGACGAAGTGGCCGGGGACGGACTCGACTCGCTTGGACACGTCGGCGGCGGATTGTTCTTGCTGACGGTCCTGCTGGCGCCGTGGCCCTGCAAACGTGGTCCACCGGTCGTTGACGGCGTTGAGGTAGCGCTTCTCTTGTTCCTGCATGGGCGTCATATCGTCGTCGCCGGCGACATCGGGCGCGAACAGCGCGTAGAGGAAGTTTTGGTGTGCGCCGTTTTCTTCGAGCCGTCGGACCAGGTAGGACACGGCAACGTCGAAGTCTTCCGCGTGGACGACGGGTGTGTACAGGATGACCGTCCCCGTGATCTGCCGCACGGCCCGGGCCTGGGCGGGGGCCATACCTTGGAGCATTTCGATGTCGAGCTGGTCCTCGACGCCGCGCTGCACAGAGAGTTCGTGCGCGGTGGCCACCGTGTAGAGGTTGTGAGAGGCTGCACCGATTCGAATGGCGTTGGCGTGCTCAGGCTGCAGCGCCACATCCAGGAGCCGCAGGTAGTTGGCGTCGACCTCGGCTTTCGTCAGGTACGGGGTCTGCTTCCAGTCGTGGATTTCGGAGTCCACGCGCTCCATGGACAGGTTCGCGCCCTTCACAATGCGCACCTTGATGGGCGCACCGCCCTTGTTGACGCGCTCGTGCGCGAAGTCGATGAGTTCGTGCAGGGCATCCAGGGTGTCGGGGAGGTAGGCCTGAAGCACGATGCCGGCTTCCAGGTCCATGAACTCGTCTTCACTCATGAGCTCTTTGAAGAGCTTGATGGTGAGGTCGAGGTCTTTGTATTCCTCCATATCCATATTGATGAAGGGGTGCGGTGTTCGTTTGACCGCTTCCCGGTACAGAGGGCGGAGGCGTTCCTTGAGCCGACGCGTGTTTCCTTCGATGTCCCACGGGTTGAGTTGGGAGCACACCGACGATGCCTTGATGGACACGTAGTCCACCTTGGGGTTGCGGAGGAGCTCGATGGTCCGGTCTAGCCGACGAGTTGCCTCGCGCTCACCGAGGACAGCCTCGCCGAGGAGGTTGATGTTGAGCCGGAACCCGTTGGCGTGCGCGTCGTCAAGCAGTTTGTCCAGCGCCTTGCCGTTGGCGTCGAGCACCAGGTGCCCCACCATTTTCCGCAGGTAGCCGCGGGCGATGGGCATCACGATGCTGGGCAGCACTTGTCCGGCTAGAGCCCCGAGGGAGACGAGTGCCGTATTTAGAGGCCCAAGGAAGTCGGGGAGGGGTTCCTTCCGTCCGAATGGACTGCCCAGGGAGGCAAATTCCTTCGCGGCGACGGCGTTGTCTTCTGGTCGTGCGACGCGGTCGACGAAGCCCATAGTGAAGTCGATGCCCTGTGGATCGTGAACGAGGGCTGCGAGTTGTTCAGTGGACGACGATTCCTTGCGCGTCTGCTCCCCGTTGGTCGCCTCGAGCCATTCGTGTGCGCGGGCGATGGCGCGGTCGGTGATGTCGTCGAGGTCGTGGGAGTTGGGTGGAGGCTTGAGGAAATCGGGATCGTCGACGTTGCTGGCGGTTGTGGTGGTGGCGGAGATTTCGTCACCGGTGTCCGCCTCAGCGCCCGTACTCGTGGCCGTGTCATTGCCTACTGCGCTGGTGTCCTGTTCGGTGGCGTTCAGCTTCTTGTCTTTCTTGTTTTTCTTACCGCTTTTGTTGTGTTTGCTGCTCATGGGGTGGCTCCCTTGTGGGGTGGGGTGTGCGGTGTGCGTCCTGGCTCAGCGTGTGGTTGAAAGTCACAATTGTGCTGGTCAGTATGTGTGAAAACCACATTATTGTGCTGCTGTAGCTCCTGCAATGTTCACCCCTGAGGTGTGTGGGTATCGGCAGGCACCCCGTCGGTGATGACCTGTGCGAGAGTCGACGAGTAGTCCCTGTACCGGTGGTTTTTCAACAGCTCATCGAACGTGAGTCCGGGAATGATGAGGCCTCCAAGGTCGCGAATTTTCTGGTCACTGGGGGGAGTAGCTGCCAGGCCGTTGGGGGTGAGCCACGCATCGGCACCCCAGTGTGCGTAGGACGGGTCGGGGCCGTGCGCACCGTCGTCTGGACCAGTGGTGAACATGATGGGATCGGCATTATTCCTACCGACGACGATCTCCGTGTGCCCGTCGAGCGCGTGCGGAGCTAATTCACGCGCGTGATCCACGCCAGTTCCGGGGGATCCGACGATGACGACTGTGTCGGCCTCGAGTGGCGGCGTTGCGTCCGAGGATCGTGCAGCATGCCCGACGACGACGCTGCCGTAACTGTGCCCGGTGACGGTCAGTTGCGCGGACGGGTTGCGTGTGCGGAGCGATTGTTGGAATGAGCGCAGGGTTTGTGCTCCTCGGATGGCGTTATCGGTGCTGGCTGCAGCGGGTAGCGATCTGGGCGCGGGGTAGGCAGACCATGCGATGACACTGGCCTTATTGCCGCTGGCTTGCCTGATCTCACGTGCCCAGTCCGTGTGCCCGTGAATACGTCCGGGTTCACTAGAGCCGACTCCGCCGACGAGGGTGGCGACGGCGGGACTTGTGGTGGGGTCTCCTAGCGCGATGGCCACTCCGTCGTGGTCGAGATGGACGAGGTAAGCGTCGTCGTTGTCGGCGAGTGTTTTCAGTATTCCCTCCAGGTACTGCTTTTCTTTGTCGTTGTGGGCGGCGGAAAGCCAGGTATCGAGGCGTTCTCGGAGGATACGGTCGGTGTCGTCAACCGTGCGTCCATCGAGCCATGGTTGTGAGTTGTCGCGTTGGGGGGCCGGGTCGGGCATGGTGGTGGGCAGGAAAGCGTCAGTGATTCCGGCGGCGGCGAGGACGTGGGCGAGTGGTTTGAACTTGGAACTATTCCATATGTCGACGAGAAGATGCGCGAGCACACCGTCGATAGTGTCCAGGAACTTGAGTAGGAGGGCGAGGTCGGCTTTGCATGCCGTTTCGATGATGTACAGGCCGGTGCTAATGAACGGGTCGGCGGTGGCGTCGCGTTGAGCTTGGAGTTCTTTGATGGTGTGTTCGAGGGATTGCGCGTGGCCGAGGGGACCGCGTAGTGCCGACGAGTGCGCGCGCAATAAGCCGACGGACTGTGTGATGTGGTCGATGACCGCGCGCGTATCCGCATTAATCGATTTCAGTGTTGCGTTGGCGGCGCCACCGTTGATTCCACCGATGATGTTGGCGGGGATAGGGCTGTCTGAAATGCTGGTGGTCATGGGCCCGATGAGTCGGGCCATTGAGGCGGCGACGGCATTGAGCTCATCGGGGCTCCATTGAGGGACATGTGTGAGCGGGCCTCCTCCGACCAGGCTGTGTGTCAGCGGTCCTCGCATTACCGACGCTTGAGCTGCCGAGGTTTTGTTTACCGTCGAGGTTGGGTTGAGTGCCATGAGCTGCACCTTTAACCGAGGTTGTCCGCAGGCGTGGCAGTGTCATCCGCACGCATCGGGAACAGTGCACTCAAGCGCGTTGACGAAGCCTCGTCCGCAGCGCAGACACGGCCTCGTAACGAGTCGACGGATTCGGCAAACCGCGTGTGCCGCGCGCTCAGTTCGTGAGCCTGCGCATAGGCGGCGTCGGCCATAGCGAGCAAAGCGGCATGGGTTCGCGATGAGTGGAAGCTGGGCGCTTGTTCATGCGCGGCGTCGCAAACAGCGCCGACGTGCTCGACGGCTTCCGAATGGTCGTGGTGGTCGTGCATCAGGGTGCGCAGCGCCGAGGGAGTGATCGTGAGAGTCATGCGCCACATCGTGCCAACAACAGGTCCGTTGTGCGCGTCGTCAATAGAGGAAAATCGTGTTTTCTGTGGATAACTCCGCACCTGTGGATAACTGGGGGTCGGCGGCCAAAATAGCCCCTAACGTGTCACACTCTGCCGCTAAGCTGCCACGGGGGACCTCTATGCCGTGACAGCAAGCCTCTATGCCGTCACCCCAAATTGATCGAGCGCCAACTTCCCGGCCATCAGCACCACCACGACAAGCAAAACAATACGGACGAATCCAGCACCTTTACTAAGGACCATTCGCGCCCCGATCTGCGCGCCCACAGTGTTGGTGACGGCCAGCCCGAAGCCCAGCAGCCACCAGATATCCCCATTGATCGCAAAAACAACCAGTGCACCTAAGTTCGTGAAGGTATTGAGGATTTTGGCCCAAGCGGCACTGTTCAAAAAGTCCTCACCCAGCAGCGATGTGACCGTGAGGATTAAAAACAAACCGGTGCCGGGGCCGAACGCACCGTCGTAGATCCCGAGCCCCGTGATCAGCACTAATGCAGCAGCCCATCGCCTACGCGTGACCGCCCGTCGGACTGTGACCTGCCCAAACGATGGCCGGAGCAGCACAAACGCGCCGACGGCAACAAGGAGCACGATAACGATCGGCCGCATAATGTCCTTATCAACGGACGACGCGATAACCGCTCCGAGCGCCGACCCACCAAACGCCAGCGGCGCGTAACGGAAAGCGGTCCGTGCGGCCGGAACGCGCCGGGCCATGGTAATCGCGGAGCTGCCGGTACCGCAGATAGCAGCGATTTTGTTGACCCCGAGCGCCTGAGCATACGTGAAGCTGGGGTTCAGGATCATGATGAGCGGAAGGAGAATGAGCCCGCCACCCCCGACGACGGCGTCGACCCACCCGGCGAAGAGTGAGGTGGTCAGCATGAGGGCGATCACGGTGGGGGACATGCGAAAATCGTATCGCTTCCCTTACTGGTTCTCACTGATAGCTACTGCTATTCACTGATAGTCTGTGGCGTATGCGCATTTCACTGGCCCAGATTTGTTCCGTCCCCGATGTTTCTAGGAATACGGATGCTGTGTGTGAGTTGATCATGCGCGCGTCGTCGGAGAACTCTGATCTCATCGTGTTCCCGGAGGCCTCGATGTACCCGTTCGGTCAGGGTCGGCTGGACACGATCGCGGAGCCGCTGGATGGTCGGTTTGCGACGACTGTCCGCGAGACTGCCGAGGCGGCCGGCATTGTTGCCGTGGTGGGAATGTTCGCGCCGGCCGATTCTGTCGAGACCGAGAAAGGCACGCGCCATCGGGTGGACAACGTTGCGCTGGCGGTTGGCCGCGATGGTGCCGACGGAGATCGTGTCAACGCGGCGTACCGCAAGATCCATTGCTACGACGCGTTTGGGTACCGCGAGTCGGACACGGTTCGCCCAGGTAATGAGCTGGAGTATTTCCAGTGCGCGGGTATGACTGTTGGATTGTCGACGTGTTACGACATTCGTTTCCCGCAGCAGTTTAAGAATCTGGCGCGTGGTGGTGCGCAGGTTATTGTCGTGCCGACGTCGTGGTCGGATGGACCGGGCAAGCGTGACCAGTGGCGGACACTGACTGCTGCACGAGCGTTGGATTCGACGACGTGGATCGCCGCCGCGGGGCAGGCTCGCCCGGGCGGATATGACAAGGTTGGCCAGTCCGACGGTCCGACCGGGATTGGCCACAGTGTTGTGGTCGGTCCTGACGGAACGAGGGTCGCGGAATTGGGCTACACCTGCGGGTATGTCACCGCGACTATTGATACTGATCGGCTGGACTCCGTGCGACAAAGCATCCCTGTGCTTGGCGACGATTAGTGCCGACGGCTGGGTCGGGGTAGATGTCCGCGGTACCGATCTAATGTGAGCGCTTCCTGACGTAAGTGGCTAGTGAGGTCAGTAAGGCGCCTCCACCGACATAGGCGAGTAGAGATGGTGAGAAGATTTCGGCTTCCCCTTGCTGGGTAACCCCGTACCAAATTCCGAAAATAATTAAAACGGCGCTTGCGATCCAAACAAAGTACTGATGTTGTGCGTCGATTAATGTGACGGGAAGAAATAGAATCAGGCTGGTAACTGCGATAATGGTTACGCCGAAACCGGCCACGCCAATTACCCACGCGCCCGTTATTGCGCCAATGAGAAATAGGAGAATACCAACGCCGATCGAAGTAAGTTCGACGATTGGTAATTTGCTGGACCGTGCGTTCATCTCTATCCCCTGTATCAAGTGTAGAAATACTTCTCTTACGTCTTTCTGTTGGCTAGCTTCGCAATCCGTGACTGTGACGTTATCAATGTTGCTGTGGGGGGTCCAGAGGGGGCTTTAGCGACCGAATAACACCCCAAAATTGGGGTGAAATGCCAAAGATGAATGGCTTAAACTGCCGACATTAAGGTGTTACTACCTGAGCGCGAGGTTGGAGCCTCCAAGTTTGGCAGTGTCACCTACATGGCCATCCGCACTGGTCGTTAATCTGCGCCACTTTTTATACGGTGAACCCACCAGCCCCTCCAGGGCGAATCTCCAAGATGGGAAGCAGGTTGCCCAATCTATAAAAGGATGCTTCTAGCGGAGCGCCATCTGTACACTACGAAACTATGCTCATAGAAGTAAGCGAGTTACGGTTTTCGTATAAAAAGGCTAAGTCCGTTTTGGATGGAATTTCGTGCTCTTTTTCCGACGGAATTAATATCGTGCTCGGTTCTAATGGCGCGGGGAAAAGTACCTTAATGAAGCTCCTCGCGACAGAGTTTAAACCTAAATCCGGCGTGATCAGGTATGACGGCAAAGCAGCGGAGCGAAAAAACCGTCCTGCCATCGTGTCGCGCTTAGGCTGGGTGCCGCAACATAATGCGGTTGATACATCTCAAACTGTGCGGGACTTAGTCCAGGCAGCAGCATGGCTTCATGGATATTCCAGGAGCGAGGCCCGGACCGCAGCGTCCGAGGCTATTGCGCTTGTCCATTTGTCCGATAACGAAGGTGACCGTTTTTCTTCGTTGTCCGGTGGCATGCAACGTCGGGCGATGGTTGCTGTCGGGATAGCTCACCGTCCCGACGTCCTTATTTTGGATGAGCCAACATCGGGATTAGACCCAAATCACCGAGCCTCGCTCTTGAGCATTATTCGTCGCCTCAGCGGCAAAACCTCAGTCATTATGTCGACGCATATTTCCTCTGATATTGAGCCTACCGATCGCGTTCTTTTTCTTGATTCCGGACGTATTGTCGCTGATGTGCTCTCGGAAGAGCTCGAAAGGCAATATGGAAGTATTGATGCTGCTTTCGGTCAATTGACTGCGGAAGTTGTATGATGGGTTGGAGGCGGCATCTTCGTTATTTTGTTCCTGCGCCCTTCGTTGCTTTTCTTTTATTCTCCGCGTGGCGAGTGGGCTACATTATCGGCTATTGGCCAGATGTTAATGAAGTACATTCTGAAACACTTGCCCTTATCGGAGTGTGCTTAGCGGGGTGTACTGCCTACGACATCGCACGCCATGATGTTGACTATCTCCGCACGATATCGTCAACCTCCGTACGGCGAAGCTGGTATCTCTGCGGGCTCGGTGCATTGTATGCATTGATATACAACGTCGTAACAATAGTTGGTTTGTATGCCGTGTGTTTATCTGGAGATCCCGGTGGTTCTCCATGGTGGTCGATTCCGGTTATGGGGCTGATCTGGTCCCTGTTCTCCGTGGGGCTCGGCGGGGTTATTGGCCGATCGCTCCATACCAAACCGCGTTTAGCGGCGATTGTCGGCTTCATTGCCGGGGTGGCCGTCGTGGTTCTCACTTTAATGGCAGGGTTGCTACGTGTAGTTCCGAAAATTCTATTCTTGAGGCCGTATTCATCGGGGAACTACGTGGGCTACGTAGAGCAATCGGCCCAATTACGTCCAGTTATTGTTGGTGTTGTTATAGGAATTGTACTGGCGGCAATGCTCATTTTCGTCACCACGACCGATTGGGTAAGGAGTAAAAAGCTTTTATCGTTAGCTCTACCTGGAATCGTCATCGTCTCTGTGGTGGCAACTCTCGTCGGAATAAATGGACCTCTGGTAACGGCACGTGAGAAACCATCGAATCCTTCATGCACCCGTTCCGCCGACGGTGCCCGGTATTGCAGTTGGCCAGAAGATGAATCCACTGTGCGGAAAGTGGATACAAACTGGTCTGCCTTTTTGTCTGAATTGGACGAGTTGGGATTCAAGGTCGACGCTGGTGAGTATGCTCCCAAAAAAGTTGGTGGCGATGTTCCCTTGATGGCGGCTGACGCGGGACGATCCTCAACTCTTGTACTCCATGACGTGGCTGAAACCGCCATTGCACAACACAGCGATGAAGCGGGGTGTGAGTATTCCGAAACGGATGGAGTATCGACTATCTCTATCGTCGCAGAATGGATTGCCGATCATTTCGGAGACAAGCCCATTCGCGACGTCTATGGCGGGGCGAATGGCCCTGGTACGAGCGAGGCCCAGAAGTGGACGGACCAGAACACTGAAGGGCGACCATTTCAGGAGCAAGAAGAGCGAATTGAAAACATCACGCGGGATCTTAAGGCCTGTATAGCTTCTTCTGAGAAAGGCAATGCCTAGGCAATCGAGGAGAATAAAGCATCCGGAAGTAAAAGAAGTGTGAGGATTACTTATGAGTAATAGCGTCTTCCCTTATTTCCGCCTTCGTGGCTGGCGTGAAGCCCTATTGCTGTGTTGCGTTGTCATTCCTCTGGTCTGGTTTCATGATTTTTCGCTCCCGCAATTGTTTGGTCCGGAACTGAGCATCCCTGTTTTCCTTCCGAACCTGGTCCCGGTGGTGCTGGCGGGAGCGATGGGTGTTCTGCTGGGGAGTCAATGGTCAGAATCGTATGAACGTGCCGTGACATCCCGCTCGACGGAACGTCCGCGCCTGATTCTGTCGTTCATGTGCGTTCTCATCTTGGTAGCTGTAGCCGGCCTGATGAGGATCCGTTACCTGGGGTGGGAAACGGTTAGTTTGATCAGCGCTCACAGCATGGTGTCTATTGGGTGTGCGGCTGCATTTGGTGGCCGTTGGGGGTCGGCAGTGTCTTTGCGCGTAGTGCCTCTCCTTTCTCTTATCCTTTGTCTCAGCCCGTGGTTAGTGGGGGAGGGCACGCCGTGGGGAAATTCAGTCGGAGTTGGTACGAGTCCCGCGGTGTTAATAGGGGAGGCTGTTCTGGGGGTTATAGGTTTGGTCGTCTGGGTCCGGCAGGGCCGCTAGTTCCTTTGGGTGTGGTGGCCCGTTATTGCCGGCGCACCCATCCCAGGCACTCGTGTTCAACTCATGCACACAGGTGGTCAGCCCCCGCGCACGCATGTCCATCCCGCGCACGCATGTCCATCCCGCGCACTCGTGCCCAGCCCACGCACGTGTGGCGACCAATACACGCACACAGCCACCCCTCGCCACCGGTACCCCATCCGCTACGAAAAAATTTCTAACAAATCTGCCTTGAGTGGAATAGACTCAACTTCGTGTCAGTTGTACTAGATGTGATTAAAACCTGCGTGAAGTACACTCAACAATGGTTATAGCAACGTTCTTCGTCGGCTAGCGGTCAGCCACCCGGTCGGTCCCGTCGACTGAGCCGCAAAGCTCCCGTCCCACAGGCCACACACAGAACGGTCAGCACAGAAACAGTAAATACAGAACAACAAACGCAGAATAGAAAGGTGACATCATGAGCTCTTTTACCCCCACAACTCGTACAGCTGAAGCCCTCCAGGCCGCACTTCAGGACGCCTCGAAACGAGGTAACCCAGACATCCGGCCAGCGCATTTACTCGTCGCTCTCCTCGAGCAGGCTGACTCTATTGCGTCGCCAGTTATTCAGGCTGTGGGCGCAGACCCGAACCAGGTCCTCACTCGGGCACGAAGTCTGGTGGGTGGGTACCCCACCGCCACTGGCCAACAAATGGCGAACCCGCAGTTCAACCGCGATTCCCTCAACGCGCTAACCACCGCGCAGGAATTAGCAGGCCAGCTGGGCGACAGCTACGTGTCCACTGAAGTTTTGCTCGCCGGCATCGCATCCGGTGACAGCGATGCAGCGAAATTACTGCAGGAGTTCGGTGCCACCGCGGACGCACTCAAAGCGGCGTTCCCGTCGGTACGCGGAAACCAAAAAGTGACCACCGAGGACCCAGAAGGCCAGTTCCAGGCCCTCGAAAAGTACTCCACGGACCTCACCGCCCGAGCACGCGACGGCAAAATCGACCCCGTCATCGGCCGCGACGCCGAAATCCGACGCGTCGTCCAGGTACTGTCACGGCGGACAAAGAACAACCCGGTGCTCATCGGTGAGCCCGGCGTCGGTAAAACCGCCATCGTCGAAGGCCTAGCACGACGTATCGTCGCTGGTGATGTGCCTGAATCGCTGAAGGACAAGAAACTCGTCTCGCTCGACCTCGGCTCCATGGTTGCCGGTGCAAAATACCGTGGCGAATTCGAGGAACGGTTAAAGGCCGTCCTTGATGAGATCAAGAACGCCGACGGTGAAATCATCACCTTCATCGATGAGCTTCACACCATCGTCGGTGCGGGCGCGACCGGGGAATCCGCAATGGACGCCGGCAACATGATCAAGCCGCTGCTGGCTCGCGGTGAACTCCGCCTCGTGGGCGCAACCACTCTGGAGGAATACCGCAAGTACATCGAAAAGGACGCCGCCCTTGAGCGCCGTTTCCAGCAGGTATACGTGGGCGAGCCCAGCGTCGAGGACACCGTCGGCATTTTGCGTGGCCTCAAAGAGCGCTACGAGGTTCACCACGGTGTTCGGATCATGGACTCCGCCCTGGTCTCGGCCGCGACGCTGTCCGACCGCTACATCACAGCCCGGTTCCTTCCCGATAAAGCCATCGACCTTATCGACGAAGCCGCCTCGCGGTTGCGCATGGAAATCGACTCCCGGCCAGAAGAAATCGACACCGCCGAGCGCGTCGTGCGTCGGCTAGAGATCGAGGAAATGGCCCTGGAGAAGGAGACCGATGAAGCCTCGAAAATCAGGCTTGAGCACCTGAAAGAAGAGCTTGCCGACGAACGCGAAAATCTGAAAGCACTGACCGCCCGGTGGGAGAACGAAAAGTCCGCCATTACCGAGGTGCAAAGCGTTAAGGAAGAGCTGGAGAAGGCCCGGTCCGATTCGGAAATCGCGGAGCGCGACGGCGACTACGAGAAGGTAGCAAAGCTGCGCTACGGCACTATTCCTGAACTGGAAAAGAAGCTGCACGCCGCCGAAAAGTCCGTGAACTCCACCGAAGAGAACGCCATGCTCTCTGAGGAAGTCACGCCCGAAACAGTGGCCGAAGTTGTCTCCGCGTGGACCGGCATCCCCGCCGGCAAGATGATGCAAGGCGAAACCGAAAAGCTCCTGGCCATGGAGAAAGTTTTGGGTCGCCGCGTGGTCGGCCAGGACGAAGCCGTGAAGGCCGTCTCCGACGCGGTGCGCCGCGCTCGTGCTGGTGTCGCCGACGAGAACCGGCCGACAGGCTCGTTCCTCTTCCTCGGCCCCACCGGCGTCGGCAAGACCGAGTTGGCCAAGGCGTTGGCGGACTTCCTCTTCGACGACGAAAAAGCCATGGTCCGCATCGATATGTCGGAGTACGGCGAGAAGCACTCCGTGGCGCGGTTGGTCGGTGCCCCTCCGGGATACGTCGGTTACGACGCCGGTGGTCAGCTGACCGAAGCAGTGCGTCGTCGGCCCTATACAGTGGTCCTATTCGACGAGGTTGAGAAGGCTCACCCCGACGTCTTCGATGTCCTCCTGCAGGTGCTCGACGAAGGGCGCCTGACCGATGGACAAGGCCGCACGGTGGACTTCCGGAACACCATCCTGATCCTGACCTCGAACTTGGGCGCAGGTGGGACCAAGGAGCAGATGGAAGCGGCCGTGAAAGCCACCTTCAAGCCGGAATTCATCAACCGCCTTGACGACGTCGTTATGTTCGACGCTCTGACCAGTGAACAGCTGACCAAGATCGTCGACATTCAGATCGACGCTCTGGCCAAGAGGCTGGAGTCTCGACGCCTTGTGTTGGATGTCCACGACGACGCGAAGGAATGGCTGGCCAAGCGCGGCTACGACCCCGCGTACGGTGCCCGCCCGCTGCGTCGGTTAGTGCAACAAGCCATTGGCGACGAACTGGCGAAGGAACTCCTCGCCGGGGATGTTCGCGACGGCGACGTTGTTGAGGTCACGGTGGCTGAGGGCGGAGACAAACTCGACGTCCACGGTGGCGGTGTGTCGACACTGTGATGTCGCATCGGGCTGCACGGCAGGTTGTTAAAGGGGAACTGGTGTCGTTACCAGGAGCATCTCACAACCTGCCATACTGCAGTCTGGAGCTCGTCCGCATAAGCTAGTGCCCATGACCGTATACGTTTCTCCAGACATCTTGTCCAAAGCTATCAACAAATCGAATCGTATTAGTATCTTGAGCACCCACTGGTCCAGTGGAAGCCGAAACGCGTATTCGAGGTTCGTGTCTGAACATATTCCGGACGCTCAGTTCTGCCCGCCAGAGTTAGCCCTCACAGGACTGCCCTCCCGCGAAGCCGGGCGTAACCCGCTGCCGAACAAAGGGATCCTGCAGAACTGGGTCTACAAGTGGGGACTGGACAAGAAAACGCCGATCATCATTTACGGCCAGCACCACGGCATTTTCTCCGCCCGTGCCTGGTGGATTCTCAAGTGGGCTGGGTTCACCGACATTCATATTCTCGACGGTGGCCTCCCCGCGTGGGAGGACGCTGGGTATCCCGTGATCGCCGGACCGGGGAGCCTCCCGCAGCGATTCCGTACAGAGATCACCGTCGGCAATATGCCCACCATCGAAGCCGATGAAATCGACCAGTGGATTAAGGACGGCGGATTCCTCCTTGATGCGCGCGACGAACGTCGTTTCAACGGGATTGCCGAAAAGCTGGACTTCCGAGCTGGCCACATTCCGGGTGCGATCAACATGCCGGTCCAGGACTTTTATAACGAGGACCGGACAGTATTGTCGCCCGACGAGATCCGGGCACGGTTCAACAGGGCGGGAATTACCGACGGCTCGAAAGTGGCTGTGTACTCCGGTTCCGCGCTGCACTCCTGCGCGATGATCGCCGTGATGGAGCACGGTGGGATCGGCGGTGCCACGCTATTCACCGGTGGTTGGTCACAGTGGGCGGGGAATCCCGACAACCCCATCGAGCGTTCGGACGATTAAGCCGCGCTGCGCGAACGGTGGCTGGACGAACCAGCCGCCGCGCGACCCTGTCACCGCGCGAACCATGTGACGTTCGTGTAAAAATTTGTGCCCGTCGGGGGTAACCTACCAGCGTATC
The DNA here is from genome assembly GCF_019754945.1 of Corynebacterium pseudokroppenstedtii. Taxonomy (GTDB): domain Bacteria; phylum Actinomycetota; class Actinomycetes; order Mycobacteriales; family Mycobacteriaceae; genus Corynebacterium; species Corynebacterium pseudokroppenstedtii. The sequence goes on along the minus strand of NZ_JAEUWU010000004.1, from coordinate 143,728 downwards.
GCCTGGTCATTGCCTCGAAATGAGGTAACTAGATGGCGAAGTTCGCTCGACATGTCCGGGGTTGCGGATATAGTCGAGTGACGAACATGCCGTTACGAGTTGCAACGGGAGAGCTTGCTTTCCGCGCCGGGCGCATCGTGCTTCCGGCCAGGAAAGTAGCGCCGTAGGAGCAAACCCTCCCCGGGAATCTCTCAGGCCCAGTACCGCTGCAATGAGGCACCACTGGAAAGAGCTGTGCATACAGCCGCCGAAGGAGAAAAGCAGACCGACAACAGCGCCACCTTGAGGGCTCTATAAATCTGTAGGGCTCCCTATACAGGGCGTTGGTGAGGCTGCCGAAGCTCTCAGGTACAGGAGACAGTGCGGGGGAGGCGACCGGTCATCGCCTTCGACGAATGGGAAACAATGTCTCATCCACAGTCTCAGCAGCAGTCCCCCCAACAGGCTCACCCGAAATTCGATCCGGAGAACACCCAGGGTGCGGCCCCGGCGTCTATTAAAACCACGGCCGATCTCACCGCGCCATTGAGTTCACCACGCGTGTCGGCCGCGTCGTTCCCGGCGCGGCACATCGGCCCCAACGCGTCGAGCATCCAACAGATGCTGCAGACCTTGGGGTATTCGTCGGCACATGAACTTGCCGACGCAGCGTTGCCCGATTCCATCAAGAACCGGGAACTTAATCTGCCACCTCGTCGCACCGAGCAGGACGTGCTGGCCGCGCTGCAGGTGTATGCCGATAAGAATGTTCAGAAGAAGCAACTGATTGGCGCGGGTTATTATGACACCGTCACGCCGGCTGTGATCAGGCGAAACATTGTGGAAAACCCGGGGTGGTACACCGCGTACACCCCGTATCAGCCGGAGATTTCGCAGGGTCGCCTGGAGGCGCTGCTGAATTTCCAAACCGCGGTGGGGGATTTAACCGGTTTCGACGTCGTTAATGCGTCGCTGTTGGATGAGGCCACTGCTGTTGCGGAGGCTGTTCAGCTGATGATCCGCGGTGGGCGTCGGTGTAAAGGTGGAGAGTCGGTTGTGCTCCTGGATAGCGCTTGCCACCTGCAGGTGATCGCGGTTGTTCGCTCGCGGGCGAAGGCTGCTGGTATTTCGCTTCGCGTATCGACGATTACCACCGATACGATTGCCGACGAAGAGAACCTTGTCGGCGTCGTTATTGCCCAACCCGGAACGACGGGTGAGGTCCGTGACCTGAAACCTCTCATCGACGCTGCGAAGGAGAAGAAAGCGCTGGTCACGGTGGATTGTGACCTTCTTGCGCAGACGCTTCTGGCGTCGCCGGGTGAGCTTGGTGCGGATATTGCGGTGGGTTCTGCGCAACGCTTCGGTGTGCCGCTTTTCTTCGGTGGGCCGCATGCGGCGTTTATGGCCGTCGCAACCTCGCTGACCAGGAAGATGCCGGGGCGCATCGTCGGTGTGTCGAAGGATGAAGAAGGAACGCCCGCGTATCGCTTGGCCCTGCAGACCCGCGAGCAGCATATTCGACGCGACCGCGCGACCTCTAATATCTGTACGGCGCAGGCACTGTTGGCTGTTGTGGCCGGCATGTACGCCGTGTGGCATGGGCCGGATGGGTTGAAGGAAATCGCTGGCCGTATTCACGCGCATGCTGCTGCGCTGGCCGACGCTGTTGTCGCGGCTGGTCTTCGCATTGAGCATGACACGTTCTTTGACACCGTCACCGTGAAGCACAGCACTGATAATGCAGCGCGTATCGCCGTCGCGCGAGCCCATGAAGAGGGCTTTAACCTGCGAGAACTCGGTGGTCGGCTGGTTGGCATTTCCATCGGTGAATCCACGACCGATACTGATATTCGCCAGTTGGCCGCGATACTGATCAGCGCTGAGGGCCGCGATAGTGGTTCCGGTCCCGACAGTTTGGATGAAGTGCGTGAGCTCACCGCCGGTCTGCCTGGTGATCACCGCGATGTGGCGAGCGCTGGAACAGCACATTTACCTACGGAGCTTCTCCGTCGCGATGAGATTTTGACGCACCCGATCTTCCACGCCATTACCTCAGAAACCGAAATGATGAGGTATTTGCGGATGCTTTCCGACCGCGACCTCGCCCTCGACCGCACCATGATCCCGCTGGGGTCGTGCACGATGAAACTGAACTCCGCGGTAGAGATGGAGCCGATCACGTGGCCGGGGTTTGCCTCGATTCACCCGATGGCTCCCGACGATCAGACGGCGGGGTGGCGTGAACTTATCCACGATCTGCAGGACAGTCTGGCCGAGATGACCGGTTACGCGGCTGTTAGCGTGCAGCCCAACGCGGGGTCGCAGGGTGAATTCGCTGGTCTGCTGGCTATTCGGCGCTACCATCAGTCGCGCGGTGACAATGAGCGCACCATCTGCCTGATCCCGGAGTCCGCCCACGGCACCAATGCGGCGTCGGCGGCGCTGGCTGGGTTGAAAGTTGTCGCAGTGAAATCTCGCGACGACGGTTCCATCGATCTCGATGACCTGGACGCGAAGCTGGAGAAGCAAGGCGACAAAGTTGCCGCCATCATGATCACGTACCCCTCCACCCACGGCGTCTACGAAGAGCATGTTCGCGACGTGTGCGATAAGGTCCACGCGGCTGGTGCTCAGGTGTACATCGACGGCGCCAACCTCAACGCGCTGGTCGGGCTGGCGAAACCCGGGCAGTTCGGTGGCGACGTCAGCCACCTCAACCTGCACAAGACCTTCACCATTCCTCACGGTGGCGGCGGCCCCGGCGTCGGCCCGCTGTGTGTTGCTGATCACCTCGTGCCGTTCCTGCCGGCTGATCCGATGGAAACGACAAGTGCCGACGCGCAGCGCCCCGGTGATGGTGCGGGAGGCTCCTCCGACAGCACAGAAGGCTCGAGCGACGCCCCGTCCGAGGCGCACGGTGTGCCGATTGCCGGTGCCACCTATGGTTCCGCCGGCGTCGTCCCGATCTCCTGGGCATACATCGCGTTGATGGGGGGCGACGGCCTGGCAGCGGCGTCGGAAATGGCCCTGGTGAATGCTAACTACATCTCCCATCAGCTCGCCGACGATTTCCCCACCTTGTACACGGGGAAGAATGGTTTGGTCGCGCACGAATGCATCCTTGACCTGCGTGAGATCACGAAACGCTCAGGGATCACCGCAGAGGACGTTTCCAAGCGGCTCATGGACTTTGGCTTCCACGCGCCGACCTTGGCGTTCCCCGTGCCTGGGACTCTCATGGTGGAGCCCACCGAGAGCGAGGACAAGGGCGAGCTCGACCGCTTTATCGAAGCCATGCGCACTATCCGTCGCGAAATTGATGAGGTGATCGACGGCACCGTCGCCGAGGAAGATTCCGTGATTCGCCACGCCCCCTATACGGCCTGGTCTGTGACGCGCGACGACTTCGACGACGCCGTGTCCCACGGCCACTTCACGCGCGAAAAAGCGGCATTCCCCGTCCCTGGCCTGCGTAGGACCAAGTACTTCCCACCAGTTCGCCGCATTGACAATGCCTATGGCGATCGCCATGTGGCGTGCTCGTGCCCGCCCTTGGAGGATTTCGCCATTACCGACGATGAATTCAACAGCCTGGATAAATAGGCACCCACACCAGCACCAATTCCACGTACCGCAGCACTAACCCCAGCGACGTTGACAGGAGAACACGACGTGACAGACCAACCCACCACAGGATCCGGCGCAGGATCATCCACCCCACAGAAGACCGCATTGCACGATGTCCATGAGGAACTCGGCGCCCGCTTCACCGATTTCGGCGGCTGGGACATGCCCCTCAAATACGGCAGTGAGTTGGACGAACACAAAGCTGTTCGCACCGACGCCGGCATTTTCGACCTCTCCCACATGGGCGAGGTTCGAGTCAGCGGCCCGCAGGCTGCCGAAGCCCTCGATCACGCATTGATCTCACGGTTATCGGCCGTGGCCGTCGGTAAGGCGAAGTACTCCATGATGTGTACCGAGGACGGCACCATCATCGACGACCTCATCACCTACCGCCTCGGCGACGACGAATTCTTGGTCATCCCCAACGCCGGCAACGCGCCCACGGTGGCCTCGGAATTAGTCTCCCGAGCTGAGTCTTTTGACTGCACCGTGGCCGACGAATCCAGCGAAACGTCGTTAATTGCGGTGCAAGGCCCCAACGCGGAGCGCGTCTTGGCCTCACTCCCCGGCGCAGATGTCCGCAACCTGGCCGAGGTGAAGTACTACGCCTTCTTCCGCGGCACCGTTGCCGGGCACGATGTGGTCATCGCCCGGACCGGATACACCGGGGAAGACGGGTTCGAGATCTTCGTCCCGAACAGCGGCGCCCACGACGTATGGGCCGCGATCATGGGCACAGGCGCTGTGACACCATGCGGGCTGGCTAGCCGCGATACGCTCCGCCTGGAGGCGGGCATGCCGCTCTACGGCCACGAACTGGACCGGTCACACACCCCGGTCGACGCGGGCCTCGGCGTATTGGCGGCGACGAAGAGCAAGGACGCCTTCGTTGGCCGGGACGCCATCGTCGCTGCGAAGAAGAACGGTGCGACGCGGAAACTTGTCGGGATGAAGGGGGACGGGCGACGAGCTGCCCGCGCCGGTTACACCGTGTTGACCAGTGATGATAAAGAGGTCGGGGAGGTCACTTCGGGCGCGTTGTCGCCGACGCTCGGCTACCCGGTGGCCATGGCCTATGTGGATGCGGACGTCGCGGAGCCGGGAACCGCGCTTTCCGTGGACATTCGTGGTAAGCATTATCCCTACACGGTGGTTCAGCTTCCGTTCTATAAGCGCGACCGCTAGCCCCAACAGCAACCACATCAATCGACGTTTAAGACCATTCATCCGCAACGACGAGTGCGGATAACAATGCGAAGGAGATCCTGATGTCCAACGTTTCATTGCCCGCTGACTACCTGTACTCCAGTGACCACGAGTGGATCGACAACGACGCCGCCGAGCCTGGCGACACCGTCCGCGTCGGCATTACCCATGTTGCCGCTGACCAGCTGGGCGAGATCGTGTATGTTGACCTGCCCGACGTCGGCACGGAGGTCGAAGCAGGAGAGGCTTTCGGTGAAGTGGAATCCACCAAGTCAGTCTCCGACATCTTCGCTCCCGTCTCGGGCGAAGTGGTCTCGATCAATGAAGACCTTGGCGATGACGCCGGCGTGATCAACTCCGACCCCTACGGCGATGGCTGGCTGTACGAGGTTCGCATCTCCGACCTGGGGGAGCTGTTAGACCAGAGCGCCTACGCCGCTGAGAACGATATCGACGTGTAGGGTCTGTCAGCGAATAACTGGTCAACGACGGCTGCCACTACCTCCTGTCGGGCTCGACAGCATGATTCCCAGGGGCAGAGGTGGCGGCCTTTGTGTGCGGGTGGAGGCATTGTCCGCGTAAGCGGATAGACTATCTAACGATGAATTCCGCAGTTTTCCTGATTCTTGGCGCTCTGCTGCTCCTCGCGGCCGCAGCGCTGCTGTGGGCTGCCAACCGACCGGCAGATGATAGGGAGTGGCGCCGAGCTCTCAACCGCCGCGCCGGGGCGCACGAACGGTCGACGTTGTCCCAGGTGGGGAGAGCTGATCTTCCTTATGAAGGGGAGGAGACGTCTGGCGAGTCGCGCGGTCCGTCTGATGGCGTTCCGTTTAATGACGGCGACGTCGGCGAAACACTCCCGCCGCGCCGCAGAAACCCGCGTTTTAATCCCCAGCAGCCCCAGACTGCGGACGAAGCATTCTCACATTTCGGTGTGAACCCGCACGCAGAGGCGGAAGAAGAGCGCGTTGATCAGCAGGAATGGTCCGACGATCGGCTGCCTGCCGACGACGTCTCGATGACGCACGCGGATGAGTCAGTGGAATCCCAGCGTGTCCAGCACGGAGCGGTCTCCCATGCCGCCGGCGAGGACAACGCGTCCGCTGTGACGCGTAATAACGGGGACGAACGCTCAGACACAGATTCACCCTCGCGCAGCATTCCCGTAAGTAAAACGGGTGCCACGACGGAGTCCTCCGCGGACTCACCAGAAGACGCAGCCGCAGATGCGCCTGCAGACACACCAGAGGACCCCGCCGAGGAGTGGTTCGCGAACCCCACGCGAGCGACCCGTCGGGCACGTCGATCATGGGCTGCCGAGCACGGATGGCAGTTCGACCGCACCGATCCCGACTTGGCCAACGAGTGGGCCGACCACGTCGGCGCATCACCAAGCGAAGCCAAAGACGTCGTTTCGGGACGGATGCGCGCACGCCGCGCACACGTGGCCGACATCAACGACAACTCCTACCTAGGGTTACGCCGATCCGGTTCGTCAGACGTACTCATCGACTTCCGGGACCGTGACCATTGGGCTCTCCAGAATCAACCCGGCGAAGCCCCCGGACAGATCAAACCTCCTCGGCCCGACCAGGAATATGTGGGATCGTGCGGAGGATTCGAGGTGTTCTCCTCAGACCCCCTGTCCGTCCGGCTCATGATGGATTCCCGCGCCGACCGCGCACTCGCACACCTCCGCGGCGCCACCGCAGCCGTCGTCATCGACCCGTGGTGGATCCTCGTCCGCTGCAATCGCCGCCCCACCATCGACGATATCCCCAGGATATTCGCCTATATCGCCGATCTTGACGACGCCACCCGCGTCCTGCCCAACCCGACAGCCGAGTATCTGGACATGACGGATGGCGACCCCGGCCGTGCATATTCGTACGACATCTTCACCCTGGGTGACGGCCCACGCATGCAGGCCGTTCCCGACGCTGGCCTCGCAGGTCAATCCGCCACGGATGCGGGGTCCGCTGCTGATCAACCCGGAACCGCCAGCCAATCCGACGGTAACGACGTCGGCAATAATGATGAACCGGCCGGCCAGGAAGAGCCCTCTGGTACGGATACTCATATCGGATGGTCGGATAGGCCCGAGTTCCGCCACGAGTATGTTGACTTGCCGCGTCGGGATCGAAGCCGACGAGAGGGGACGACGGCGGACGACGAAATGTGGGATGAAGTGGGGAAATCCACCGGAGATATTCCCGTTGTGGGTAGCGATCCTGACCACTCGGGGGCGCATGAGCGGTCCGGGCGAGTTATCCGTGTGGAGTCTGATTACGACAAGTCCACCATTTTCGGCGATCCGCCGTCGTCGGGGAGGCACCGCAAGAGCTCGGCCCGGCGAGGCGCGTCCCACCGGCGGGAGGATGACGATGTGCCCATCGTCGATGGTGAGCTCGAGCCCGAGAATCGGCTCGACCCGGATTAAACGGAACTACAAGCCGGACGATAACAACCCAGCAGCCAGAAGGAGTTTCTTTTCATGAGGGATCACACTAACCCAGGGGCGAAAGACACCCAGCCGACCTCTGCTGCGCAGTCTTTGGATCCAGAGCGCCGGGCCCGGCTGGCAGAGTTAGTCAAAGAACTGGCCGTCGTGATGGGGAAGGTGACATTATCCTCGGGCAAAGAGGCAGATTATTACGTCGATTTGCGTCGGGCCACGTTGCACCATGAGGCTTCGCCATTGATTGGTGCCCTTTTGCGGCAACTGACCGAAGACTGGGATTTCGACGCTGTCGGTGGCCTGACCTTGGGCGCAGATCCTGTCGCCGATTCAGTTTTGCACGCACCCGGCCGGCCCATCGACGCCTTCGTCGTGCGCAAAGAGGCGAAGAAACACGGCATGCAGCGTCGCATTGAAGGCCCGGACATTAAAGGCAAGCGCGTCCTCGTCGTCGAAGATACGACAACCACAGGGAATAGCCCATTGACCGCGGTCAAGGCGGCGCGGGAAGCCGGGGCCGAGGTTGTCGGCGTGGCGACCGTCGTCGACCGCAACACAGGCGCGGCCGACGCCATCCATAAGGAAGGCTTGGAGTACCGGTCCATCCTGGGATTGAAGGATCTGGGACTTGAGTGATTCACCCCACGCGGCGGATCCCCACGCGTCAGACTCAGGCACGGTACAACCCCTAGTTGGCGTCGGTGCTACCGAGTGGAATCCGCACCCCGTCGGCGTTGGCCCATGGGAGGTCGAGCATCCCGGCCAGCCACGGCCGACGGATGATCGTTATGACCCCACCCTTTTGGACGAGGGCGACCGGCGCAATGTCGTCGACGCCTACCGGTACTGGAAGCGCGAGGCCATCGTCGCGGACCTGGACACGCGCCGCTTTCCGTTCCACGTTGCGATCGAGAATTTCACGTCGGACCATAACATCGGGACCGTTGTGAGGACCGCGAATGCTTTTGCTGCAGAGGCGGTGCACATCGTCGGCAAGAAGCGGTGGAATCGTCGCGGAGCCATGGTGACCGACCGCTACCAGCATCTTTATCATCATTCGACGGTTAACGACGTGCTCCAGTGGGCGCATGAGCACGATCTCACCGTGATTGCTGTGGATAATGTGCCGGGCTCGGTGCCCGTTGAGACGGCTGAGTTTCCGGAGCGGTGCCTCCTCCTGTTTGGCCAGGAGGGGCCGGGGGTAAGCGAGGAAGCGCAGCGCGGTGCTGTGCAGACGGTATCGATTGCCCAATTTGGGTCCACGCGGTCGATTAATGCGGGGGTTGCTGCAGGGATTGCGATGCATGCGTGGGTGAGGCAGCACGCGGATCTGTCGCGGGCGTGGTGAGTCTGCAGTTCCTTAGCAGTGTCCGCCCATTCGTGTGGGTTCAGTAGCGCCTACACCATCTATAGGGCACGATTAATGCAATGCAGCATAAACGCAATAGCAACGAAACTGACACACCTGCGGACGTTACCGCCGGAGACACACCTACTCACGAGGGTAGTTCACGGATTAATGGCGCCGAGCAGATCAGCCGTCGTGGCAGCTCTTTGCGTCCGCATCGTCGCCAGCAGGAATTGTGGGAGAAATGGGATCATCGTGCTGATTTAGCCGAGGATGCTATTGATGAGCGCCATGCTCGTCGGCTGTTGGGCTTGCCCGGGACGAATCTTGCGGTCGTTTCGTGGCCCGCTGCGACGCGGGATAAGTTCTTCTTGCGCTGGCATTATTGGTGGCAAGCTCATTATTTAGATTGCTTGGTTGATGCAGCATCGCGACGGCCGTTGAAATCCCGGTCGCGTCGTATCAGCCGGACGATGAAGGGGATTCGACTTCGTAATGGTGCGCCGTTGACAAAAAACCGTTATTACGACGATAAATCCTGGTTGGCTTTGGCACTGGATCGTGTCGTGGGGCTAGGGCATGGCCATCAAGCGAGGGGTTTGAAGGATCTTCAGCAGAACATTATTGATGGTGTCGATCCGTTGACGGGGGTTGTTCCGTGGCGGGCTGGGGAGGCATTTTATAACGTGCCGACGAATGGTCCAGCGGCGATCATGATGGCGCGGATGGGCCGTGTAGATGAGGCTGAAGCGATCACCAACTGGATGTTTGAGAACCTCATCAATCAGGATGGCCTTCTTATAGATGGCATACGGATGAAGATGGATGGTCCGGAGCCTTCGACGGCTATTTATGCCTATAACCAGGGTGTTGCTTTAGGCGCGTGTGTAGAAATAGCTCAACGGCGTCGTGAGGAAGCTGGAATTACGGATAATCCGTCCAGTGCTGGGGCGCACGCTGGTTCCGACGTCGCGATCTCGTCGATTACCAGGGTCCACAATCTGGTCCACGCCATCGCGGTGAACTTGGCCACGGATACCGGCGTGGTCAAGGGCTCGGGCAGCGGTGATGGCGGTCTCTTCCGGGGCATCCTGGTGCGGTATCTGGCCTTAGTGGCGACGGACCTCCCGGATGACCAAAAGCTATCCCGAGCGACGAAGCGCTTGGCGGCCAAACTTGTCTTGTCGACGGCAGACGCGGTGTGGGATCAGCGCCTGGAGGTTAACGGGCTCCCCGTTTTTAGTGCGGATTGGACGCGTCAGGCGGAGATCCCGCGGGCTGCTGGCCGCATTGCTGGGTCGAGCGGTAATGCGGTAGCAGGCGCGGAGATTGCCGAGCGTGATCTGTCCGTGCAACTGTCGGGGTGGATGGCGATTGAAGCTGCTGCCCGGGTGGCCAATTATGAGCGATTGCGAGGGGCTTAGTGACTGCGGGACGCCACCTCGTTGACGCACCCCGCCTCGCTAGCGGTCTTTGACCGGGGCAAGCAAACCGGATTCATATTTGATCTCACCGGCACGAACTTTGTCGTAGTAGTTTAGCTTTGAATCGATAAAAGCGAGCATGTCGCGCAAGTTCGCGATCTTGTCCTCCACTACGTGGCGTTGGTTTTGGAGGATGTCTTTGCGTTGAGGAATGCTACTTTCACCCTCCAGGCACAGCTCCATATACTCACGCATTTGGTCAATCCCCATACCGCATTCGCGCAGGCAGCGAAGACCCCTCAGCCAGGCAATATCGTGCTCATCAAAGACACGATAATTGTTTTCATCGCGCATGACCCGAGGCACAAGCCCGATTTTGCAGTAGTAGCGCACAGTGTCGATGGAGATTTCGCTGGCTTCGGAGGCTTCGCTAGTCGAATACAACATGGGGTGCTCTATCGCCGCTGGTTGATGAGGTCCGTGAAGAAATCGACGGTCTCCACTGCTTCGTGATCGAAGAACAGTGAGGACCCAGTGTCAAGCTCGGCTATGGCGGCCATATCCTCCTCGGTCAATCTGAAATCCTCGATGTCGATATTCTGCTGGATACGCTCAGCGTGGACGGACTTTGCCAGCCCGACGATACCGCGCTGGTAGAGCCACCGCAGTACCACTTGGGCGACAGACTTATCGTACTGCTTGCCGATCTCGGTGAGCACAGGGTTATCGAAAAGCCCATTGCGGCCTTCACCAAACGGAGCCCAGGCCTCGACAGTCACGCCGTGCTTCTGCAGCTGATCGACACGCTCGGTTTGTTGGTTGAATGGGTTAATCTCAATCTGGTTCACGACGGGGTAGGCGGAGTTGAAAGACCCCAAGTCGTGCACGCGCGCCGGCGTGAAGTTCGATACACCGATCGAGCGAATCAGGCCCTCTTTCTGGGCGCGCTCGAGACCCCTCCAGGCTCCATACACATCGTTAAAAGGCTGGTGGAGCAGCATGAGATCAACGTAATCGGTACCCAGTTTGTCCAGTGAAGTCTTCACGCTTTCGTACGTGGCATACTCGCCGTAATTATCCAGCCACACCTTGGTGGTGAGGAATAACTGGTCGCGATCAATGTCGCTACGACGAATCCCCTCGCCGACGGCTTCTTCGTTGAAGTAGGCCTGGGCGGTATCAATGTGGCGGTAACCGGCCTCGATGGCGTGGGCGACTGCATCGGCCGTCTGGTCAGCGGGAATCTGGTACACACCGAATCCCTGAACGGGGATCGAGCGACCGTCGGACATAGTCAGCGGTTTCAGCATGATGTACTCCTTATGAGGTTGACTACGTCCAATTCAACAACCTGGGAGTGACTTCCAAGCAAATTTGGATATGCATTGGCGCGGTTTTGGGTGCTGGATGGCTAAAACCATAAGCATGATGTGGCACGGCTGAAGCCCCTCTGGGCAGTACCCGTTCTATGAAACGAATAGTTCTTCTATAACTTCATTGATCGACTCCAGAGGAGCTACAAACCACTCGGTGACATGAGTAGCATTCGCTGATCTGTCTAAGGAATTGGGGTCTTGGGCAGTGATTTCCAATCGGGCGTGGGAGAACGCTCTATGGATCGCGGCCTCGACGGCTGACGCCTTGACGTTATACAGCTTGTAGGTTGCGGCTATCTCGACAGGCGCGAATAGGTAGGTAGCTGATTTTTCTGCGCCTCGTATGCGGCCTTCGACGGTGCCAGTAGTGAAACCGATCTTGTACAGGTCCTTGATCTGTTTGATGTCAGGATCATCGCTCAAGGAGCGCAGGACATAGATATACCCAGAGGCAATCTCTTCGCCATCGATTTCTGAGGTTTGGATAGGTGTCCTCCGGGCAAGTACTTTTCCATCCTCCTCGTAGAGGCGGATCGCGAAGGACTGTACATACATGGCGCTCTCGGTTCCATTTTCGAAAATCAGCCGCAAGCGAGCTTTGGGCTTGCCGCTAGAATCGAGTGGCGCATTCGGCTCGGGATCGTGAACTTCTGCTACGAATACGAGAGCACCTTTGAGCAGATAGAACTTGCCCTCGGCGATAGACGTTTCACCAGGGAAATTTACGAGTGCAGCGGCGCCGTTTCGCAATTCTTCATGCTTTTTCTTGAAGAGGCCACGGAATTGGCAAAGTCTTTCGCTTTTTTGCGCTTGGCTACAGAGTCGGCACTTTTACGCGTCGCCTTCGGAAGAATACTGACATCGTAGAGGTCAGATTGTTTCTCCCCATCAGACAGGATGCTGCCGAGTACCTCATTGTCAAACTCTGGGTCTTCCAGCAGGGCATCGACGGAGTCCGGTACCTCAGGATCATCTAGCAGTCCTACATTATCGAGGTGGGCGAGGGCTGCTCGTTTCTTGTCGTCGGCGCGGATACCAACAAAGCGGGCGCCAAGCTTTCTCTCTGCAATGTTGAGAGTATCCGGTGATGGCTCACGACCGTTCTGGTCGTAGAACTCGAGAACTTCTATAAAAGCCCGCTTAAGCCGATCATCGCCTACCTCCCGGACCTCACCGTTCTTAATAACGGAGTCCACCACTACCTGCTGCGGAACTTCTTCGTTGAGGTCCGGGCAGCACTCACGGATCATTCTCGGAACCAGCACCTCGTTGGTGGTCTCTGGTTTCATTCGTCCGGCGGGAGCTTTGGCAAATGTGACGTCTTGGAGAATTGGGGCCTTGAGATCGCCTAAGTCTATGTCGAGGATTTGTTTGACTAGTGCTATAGAGGGTTCCTTGAAGATCTCGATCTTGAAGACGCCTTTTTGGTCTCGCTATTGAAACTATCAGCCTTCTTTGTTTTGAAGGTTAAGTTCGGTGTGAGAACTTATTGCTCGGTGATACTAACGTCACTGCTGGGACCTTGCATAGAGCAATGTTTACGCTGTTGGGCCCATTCAGTGGTCGCGTCGCATTCCTGCCTGATTTCCTCGACAATGGCGAGGATGGCGGCATGCCCAACGACCACCGCCTCGGTTTCGTCTTCATCAGCGGTGATGTGTTGACTCTTGACTTGCCGATGTGATGGCGCCGGAACTTTATGCCCGCCAATAATTCACAGTGCTTTGGGAACCGGTTGTGCCAGTGTCTTGAGATCCGACCACGATTCAGATCTTTCGATGTCCTTCTCGTAGGCAATCAGGTACCCCCAACGCTGGCCTGCGTAGGTATCGTCAGCGATGATTCTGCGCACCAGCGACTCGGCAGCCTGGCGTTTAGCTTGAACTTGGGCGTCGTCTCGGCCTTGTTCGCTCTTGCCTTCGATGATCCAGTGCACCCCGTCGGTGTCCTTGGCTACGAAGTCTGGGAAGTAGCGGTCTCTCGAGTTGAAGTAGATGAATGCGTTGTCCTGTGGATGCAGGCGGTGCCACCATTTGATCTTTGGCGAGGTGTTGAGCAGTTTCGCTAACTGGTACTCACCACTGTAGGAATCGAAGTGTTCTGCCTCAAAGAGGGACTTAAACCAGCCGCCGTAGACCCGTCCACGCACGAACTCGGCTCGCGAGTCGATTTGGTCGTGGATCTTCTCGCCCAGCGGCAGGGTATAACCGTCGCCAGGCAGTTCCTTTGGATGAATAGTCGGCACCTCGCGGGTAGAGCGCAATGCGTCCACCACATAGTCGTGGACGAGCTGCTGTAACAGCGACTGAGCTGAGGCTAGGGATTTCACTGTCCAGTTCTCGAAGGGCACATGCCTCATAAACTCCGGCACCAGGCCGGCGTCGATATAGCGAGCCGTCCACTCAGTCTTTGGCACCAGATTCATGTTCATGATGAGTGTGGTCAGTGCCTGATGGGCATCATCGTCAGGGATCGGGATGGAATCGATTTCAGTGTTCTCAGAGTCAGCTGCCCGTAGCCCTTTCCCAACAGCCGCGACGATCTCCTTGCGGTACATCACATCACCAGCAGAAGTCACTCTCCGAGCTGCTTGTTCGATCTGCTCATTAGTAATCTCAGATAGGTCAATCGGAGGCTGCTGTGCTGTAATCGTGGTGACCGGGAAGTGGTAGGAGACATCGGCGAAGGCTGGATTACGGTCAATTGAGACGACCTCCAAGTCAGTGTTGCCATCCGCGGTGCCGTCATCAAGGAGACGGACGCCTACGCTGGGAGTCTGCTCGGTAGCATCCGGGATCGACTCTCCGTGGCCGGTTGCTGGAGCATCAAGTCCTCCTGGCTGTTCACTTGGATCAGTTAGTGGTTGAACGGGTGAAGGACCACCTGGTGTGTGAACCTCCCCGCCTGGGCCTTCTTGGTCTTCAGCCGCTTTACGAATAGCCTTTCCGATTTCACCTTGATCATTCTCTTTGACTGCCTCGTCAAGGCCGAACTGCTGCAAGACATTCTCGGCTGCCAAGAGTTCTCTGAAGGACTGGTGGGCAATGATGTCGAGTTGATCGATCTGCTTCACCCCGGTGTAGCACCTAAACGGTAGGCGCAATCCACGCCCCATCGTCTGTTGCGTAAGCACTTCAGAAGCCATTGCTCGTAGCGTGACGACCACCGCGATGTTCTTTACATCCCAGCCTTCTTTGAGCTTGTTAACGCTCACGACTGCCAGCACCGGTGAATCTGGCTGGTCCAGACGGTTCAGCAGCTGTTGGGTGGCGTCATTGTCGTGCTGGGTGTCCACCTGCAACACCGCCGAGTCTCGTCCGAAAAATTCCGGCGTGCGGAGCAGATCAGCAACTTGGGTCGCATGTTCTACGTCTGAACAGACAACGAAAACCACGGCATTGAGTCGGTTGAGGTTGTTGCTTGCAACATAAGAATCATAGAAGGCCTGTTTAACCCCACGAAGCTGGAGCGCATCACGCAGTTGCTGCTCTTCGGAGGCCTGATCAGTGCCGTAGCCATCCTTACGGAAAGCCAGTACTGGGGCTTTGACGTACTGATCCTTGATCGCCTGATAGAGCGGGTATTCGAAGATTACATGGTCCTTCTTCTTATCTGCCGAGGCCGTCAATCCAATCGATGCCGCTGGCTCCAACTCGCGCAATGCTGCATTAAAGGCCTTCGCGGTAGTTCCGTAGAGATGGGACTCATCAGCAATCACCACCAGGTCATCTAGGTCTTTCAGGTAGTCGAAAAGCACCCCGGCGTTCTCGTTGTAACGACGCGGCTTTCGACGCATCGCCTCCCGTGTGCCGCCGTGAGTATCTCCTTCGACATCCTTCGGAGCAATCAGCTGCTGGATGTTGAAGATGAATGCCAACATCGGGGCCTCACGTCCGTAGGACAACATGGCCGTTCCGTTGGTGCGGTTGATCCAGGCTGAATAGTCCAGTGGCGTAACCACCTCGGGCGGAACCTGTGAGCCGGTAATGAACTTCGGTGCACCTGGGGTGAAGTTCTGCACTGTCTTAGCCTGGACAGCCGTGCTAGGGGTGACGATCACGACGTTGCCCACACCTTGTCGGCGCAGATACTCCACGAAAGCGGCCATTAAGTAGGTCTTGCCAACTCCGGTGGCCAGGTTCAGCACCTGTTGTACCTCGGGGTCATAGTCACCATCAAGGGCGAAAATGAGCTGCCGGAGGGCTTCCTTGTTCGGGGCACGTAAATCAAAGTCGGCGCTGATAGCTTCGAGCAAGTCGGAGTCGAAGCTAATGTTCAGACGTTGAACCATTACCGGTCACCACCTTCGGAATAGCGGAAAATATCATCCGGGATAGCAACCACACGCGATCCCTTACACGCCCGACGCAGAAGCTGGCGAACACCATCCATGACACTAGTTGCGGCGAGCACGATCCTCTCACCTTCCTGAACTTGGGACACCAGCCAATCAACCTGTTCCGCGGTCGCAACACCCTCGACAACTTTCAGTAAAGAATTGCCGCGACGGCCGTCAAACACATAATCATCATCAGGGTGGAGTAGATGGAACCCAAGGTTCGCCGCCACCGACTCCACCAACACATCGCCGGTAGCTTCCGAGGTGAGAATGACGCGTTCAAGCTCGGGGTCATAGTCGAAGCAAGCTGGCGACAAATGGGCGATCTGAAAACCACCGCCACCACGCCAACTAACGACCCCTTTGGTGCGCTTGGTCTTCGCCGCAGCCTTGAGTGCCTTGACTCGGGGATCCTTCTTTGCCTCCGGGTCATCAGCAATCAGCTTGTTCAATACTGAAGTGAACTTCGCCGCGTTCTCCGGTGAAACACCATCGGGCAGCTCGACGCCATCAGCTGGGACCCGCTTACCCTTCGTGTGCGTCACGCCGCCCGGATCCTGGTCGTGAACGACTTTTTCCAAGCGCGGTTTAGTGAAGGTAGTAAACGTGGACTCAAGCAACTCGCATGTCACCCAACGCCGACCCATCTTCTGCGCGACTGCCGCCGTGGTGCCTGACCCAGCGAAGCAGTCCAGCACAATATCGCCGGGGTTAGAGCCAATATGAATAATCCGTTCAAGAAGTCGCTCGGGCTTCGGTGTTGCGAAAGCATTGGTGTCGGGAAACAAAGAGCCAATTTCTTTGACTGCACCTCGATTGTGGCTGACCTCTTCATTGGGGAATAGCGTCCGAGGTACAAGTCCCTTCACTGATGGGTAGGCCTTCCTCATAATCCGGCCTGCACCATTTCTGGTGAACACAAGCGGGGGCAATGCTTCACGAGCTGCTAATCTCTCTCCGACTTTAATACTTGCGGAATTCAACGGTTCAGCCAACATGATCGCTTGTACGTCTCGCTTAATCTTATCCATACCGACGCCGCAAAACTCAGCTCGTTTAACGGCATCATCGATGTCACGGAGCTCGTAATCGGCCCACTCCCGCATCGCTGCTAACATCGCGTCCTGCGACCATCCCCAGTGCCGTCGCGACGATGGATACATTAGTTCGCCAGTTAAAGGATGCTGGATGGCATATACCATCCCCTGGTGCGTAGAGGCCCCAGGCGCGCACGGATCAGCCATAGCCCATGGCCCACTCGGGTCGTTATCTGGATTGGAGAATCGACCATTCATTTCAGCTGTGCGTGCTAAACGATTGACTCGAAAAGCTTCTTCCCGGCGATAAACTAAAATAGTGTCGTGATCGCTGGAAAAATATGCTGCATCATTCCGGGGCCCATCGGCTTTCTGCCAGATAACTTCTGCGACGAAGTTTTCGCTACCGAATACTTCGTCAAGCAGGAGTCGCATACGATGATTCTCAACATCATCCAGGTGCACCCAAATGGAGCCATCGGCGGCAAGAAGCTTCTTCAGATGTAGTAGCCGGTCGCGCATCATCGTGAGCCAGATCGAGTGCTCCAGGTTGTCTTCGTAATGCGCAAAAGTCTGGGCTGTGTTAAACGGCGGATCGATGTAGACCAGCTTCACCTTGCCTACGTACTTGTCAGCAAGCTCTGGTACGCGAGTGAGGGCTTCGAGGACGTCTCCCGATTCGCCCAGAATCAGCAGGTTGTCGTCTTGGGGTTCGCGGTCAGCGCGGTCGGAGTATTCGAAGTCTTCGGTTTTGGGGCTTTGGGTCCCCTGGACGTAGTCGTCGTAGACAATAGTGTGAGTTTCGCAGTAGCGGGGGTCAGAGGGGTCGACCCAAGTGTAGCCGTACTTCCCGGTTTCGGTGGGGATGAGGGCTTTATCCTTGTTGTACCAGGTGAGCTGGAGCCGCTGTTTCGTCATCTAGCTAATTGCTTTCTTTGTCGCGACTGTAACTACTTCGCAGATGCTGCCGATTTGGCAGTCAAGTATTTGGCAGATCCGGGTCAGTAGGTCGGTGGTGACGTTTTCCGCCTTTTCTGAATTTTGCCTTAGTTGCGGCGCCGATACCGGATTGTTCTTGGAGTCGCGTTTCGTTGAGGTCACGATTGATCAGGACTTTCCGCAGGGGGGCTTGTAACTGAATACGAGGTTAGTTGTGATTGTTTTCCTCCGGGTCGGTCAGGTCACCGTCGTTGGTCGTATCGTTCCGGCGCGTTGATTCCTTTCGCGAGCAACGGATGCTTGTTCAATAGTATCTCGATGGTGTTTGCCAACCAAGAGGTCAAAACTCCAGAACGCATAGCTACGTCGTCAAGCGCGACAAGAATTATGTAAATCGAGTGATCCGAGAAGTTTCGGTACCTCGGTTTGATTCGTCTCATGGTTTTCGGTTGTAGTCCGGGAACATCGAGCACCTGGTGATTCCATAGTTGAGTGCAATGAACTACCCGGTTACGCAAGTACACGAATGACTGGACTTGGCCGGCAGTAATTTGCGAGAAGTATTCATTGAATCCGCGATGTCGTCTAACACACCAAAGGTACTGGAAGCCTCAATGAGGCGAGACAGGCTACCAAACGAGCTTGCTTCCACGATAACTCAAATCGGCATGCGGTCATAGGCTTTAGGCTTGTAGCTACGTCCCTGCTTGATGTCATCGCAGTAGTGAGCGACGAAAGGTTCTTTGCTGGGGTCAAGGTTGGAAAGCGCGTGCTCTTCGAAACTTTCAGCGTCCAGGTGGGGTGATTGGGTAAAGCCTACGCCACGTGCGAACATCCCGGTTACCCCAACAAGGCGACCAAAGGAATAAGCAAACCTGGTTCGTAGCAGAAGTTCAAGAGGGTGCAGCAGTTCATTATAGACGCTCACAAGCTCCTGCTCGTCATCATAGAGTGCACGAATTGTCTCGAATGAGGTGCCCTCGAAGAACTGGTTGTCACCCCGTGCTGGGTCATGCTGCCAGTACCGGAAGTATCCGGAGAAGCGGTAATAATTGACCTTCGCGAGGTACTCGGCTGCAGCTGCAGTGTCATCGATGTGCATGCTGCGCTGGCGGAGCAGTTCTACTTGTTGGTCGTAGCTGAGCCAATCTATCGGCACCGGGTATGCCTCCGCAAAAACGAAAGGCCCCCGTCATTTGTGCATTACCCGCTAAGCGAAAGAGCCCGACCGGAGATCTATCACTAGACAATTTACAATACCGCGCGCGTTTAAGCAACGTAGGTTCGATCGCGTTGTTCCGCATTCTCGTGGGATCAGGGATATATGCGTGAGGGCGCGACGCGGTCACCTGTGGCTTGCCGGAATTCAAGTCAATCCAGGCTCTTAGAAGGAGTCAGTCATGGCTATTGGGGAATTCGGGTATTCACCAATGATGTCTTTGGAACTATCCGAACTGCCGAGCATGAGGACAGGGTTTATTTCGGTGGCTGTGATGTGGCCACCGACTTGGGATGTAAGGATCTAGTTAATGTCATCAAGCAGTATGGACGTGGGGTAGCGTTCCGCCATCCCATCGCCGATGCGTTCGACACGAGTGACCTGGACGTTGAAGCTGCCGGGCGTCTCGTTCAAATCAATGATGTGGCCAAGAAGATTCAACCAGTGATGGCCCACAGCACATGAGTCGCTCAGAACCAGCAAGCCTAAGAGAAGACGTTTAGTACCAGGCGATGGTGGCTGAGCAGGCCGCCGTGGTCGCCGAAATACAAAACAAGCATAGCCGGGCGGCTGCCTACCGCTATTACAGGAAAGGAGACCGCAAACCCTGATATTGATCAACTGATCCTCAGCCCAGAACTCTGCGTAGCTTTGCTCGACAAAGGGGACCGTCGACGCTGACGCGGCAACATCACTTTTCAATCTCGCGACAGCAGTGCTCAGGTAGTCGCTAACAAACCATCTTAGATGCTGTCGAGCCTTCGATGAAGCAAACTGGCAAGCGCCAAATATTCGAGTGCTTCCTGGGGATCCTGTTCGGAGGCAAGCTCATGTGATCCAGGGTTTCTTACACCTAACATTGCACCGCGAAAAAGTGCGTGGAATCCGGCTTGCTCATCTATACCGGATCGACCTTCATGACGCGCAACTGAAACTTTAGCGTCTTTGCCACCGAAAGCTTCGTCCATCAACTTCGTACCCGAATTCTCGGATCCTAGGAGACCTCGGACCCGAACGTCGATGGATACGAATGCTTCATTTACAGCCCTACTGAAATGACCGTCCGCGAAGAGCTTTCCTGCTGAATCAATGACGCGGGGGTGAAGATTCTCAAGGGTGAGGCGCCGAATAGGTGCCACACGCGGAAGATCCTTTTTATCCAGGCGTGCTTCGGTATAAGCCAGGTCAGCAAACGGGCCACCAGGCAAATGGTTAACAATGATTCGGGTAACGAGGTAATGGAACTTCCCACCGCGTGGATCGGGAAACTCGATGCGATCCCCTTCGTAGACCGGGGTTTCGGTGCCGAAGTAGGCTTTCTCGATACCCGAATCGTTGAGAACGACCGACTCGTAGTCAGCGCGGCTATCGGTACCCGAGGAACTGCTGATAACAGTCACTGTTTGTGTTCCGTGCCGGCGAATCAATGGTGGTAAAGGCAAATGAACCACTTCCTTACTGTTTGACCAATCAAGCCGCTAACTTATGTTCGAGCGCCTTTGTATCCGTCGTGACACGAGAGTTCCAAAGCGCTTGATGCCTGTGATGCGAGCTAGGAGTTTCTCGAGCCGGGATATTGAGACGTAGGTGGCGTCGAAGTGCTCCTCGAGTTCGTCGAGAAATGGCGACTATATAGTCTTCAAAATATTTGGCACCGAGATGTAGTGGTGTCCCAATTCAGTGCGTGATCCTGCTTCTACCACAGCCTTGAATATGGAACCGAAAATGTCAGGATTGACATTCTTCCAGATCAAGTGCTCAGGTCGACCAGGAAATCCCTGGACTTTCGATCGACCTTTGGGATCTGGTATGGGGAATTCGACCAAAAAGGTGGCCATTCACATAGGGGAATACCCGGAGATACTCAGGTAGATAGGATTTATCGGACAGATCCAGGGCTGCGAAGATGTCTGTGATGACAGGCGCTGCGTCGAAACCATCGTCATGTGTGTAGGACGCAATGGCCTTGGTAAACGCCCCTCGGGGAAGAGATCTGTGTTTTCCGCGAAGTAACAAAAGAGTAGCCTGGCAAAGAAGATATTGAGCCCGTGGCGATCAGCTTCTGTCGTATAACCTCTTCTTCACAATATGGGTGTGCTTTCAGACTGTCATTTCTGAGTCGTCCCAGGCGTGGGAATGCTTTTCGCTTGTCGTCACTCGAGAAAAGTTACACAAAATCCCACTAAAACGTGCACAAAGCTACACTTAAGCTGATAAAAAGTGACATTTTTGACAGTTTAAGTGACAGTTCCGCGGGTTGGAAACTATAAAAAGCAATTCAGAGGGTATTTATAAACTACAAATGTATTTGTCACTTTGTAAGTTTTTGCCACTTACGAACTCCCACTGAGCGTCACTGAGGGCCGTAGATCATGCCAAAGATGCAAAACTCCAAGGCTTAACTCGAGCTTTTGTGACTTTGGCGGCAGAGAGCGCCGGTCGGAATGATCTCGCGCCATGCGTTTTCACGACCTGGCTTTTATAACCCCGCCCCTATGACTCACTAGCCTCGCGCTCGTGCAGCGTCTCCTTGGCATCGCGCGCAGCCAGCGGAGCAGCAAAGTCGTCGCTTGCGGCAGCTCCCTTCGACGCACGTGATTTCTTAATCGCACCGATAATCCCCGGCAGGATAGAAATGAACACGATCGCTAGGAAGATGAGCTCGATATTCTCGCGCACGAAGGTGAAGCTCCCTAGCCACACGCCGAGGAGTGTGACGCCACCGGCCCACAGGAAACCGCCACAGATGTCGAAAAGCAAGAAGCGGGCGTAATTCATGCGCGCCATGCCGATAGTCATAGGAGCATAGGTGCGGACGATGGGGACGAACCGGCACAAAATCACAGCCAGCGCCCCCCATTTCCTAAAGAACGCTTCGCCTTCAGTGATATAGGCCTTCTTGAAGATACGCCCATCGGGGCGTTGTCTGATACGATCTCCGAGCTTCCTACCAATCCAGTAGGAGGACTGGTCACCTGCGATAGCGCAGACGATGGAGACCAACAGCACCTGCCACACGGGTGCGAATCCATTGTGTTGGTTAGCTAGCATGCCTGCGGTGAACAGCAGGGAATCGCCGGGGAGGAGGGGGAACCCAAGCCCGGTTTCGATGAAAATGATGAGCCCCAGGCCGGGGAGGATGAGGTGCCCGAACGGACTATCGGCCCCCAGCCAGTACATCGGATCCAACAGTTTCGGAGCTGCTGTCACCGTTTCGCTCGCCTGAGCGAGGATACTGGTGCGCAACTGTGGCACCAGATCAGCAGAGGCCGCTAGTGTTGCTCGTGCGGACGTGGCGACGTCGGCAAGCATGTCTGTGCCGTGAGCGAGAGCGGCGGAAGCGAATGTTTTTACCCCTGTGCCACCCATGGAAAACGCTTGGGCAAGAACAGTGAGGTCGACAGCGGTCAGTGCACTCATGATCCCACAGCATACTTGGTACGGATCCTTCCTTTTGACTCCGAAACCGCGAATTTGCTGTGAAATTCCTCAATGCGGCCTCACGATGCAGGTCATGAGCGGTAAAGGACGTGGTGTACGGGATAGGGGCGGCGAGTTGCTATGGGTAGTGGCGTAGCTAACATTGGTGTCCAATTCCGTTTGCTATGGCCAAATTCCCCTCACCATGCACGGCTTTTCTCGTCGTGCCGTATTTTCTTATGTGTGAATCATTTCCACGGCGTAGAGCGGCTTAGCGACGGCAAAATGATAGTGATCCAGGGCTCCGTTGCCGCCGGGATTGCATTTTGGTTTGCGCACCATGTAATCGGTCACCCTCAGCCGTTCTTCGCTCCCATGGCGTCGGTGATCGCGCTGGGTACAAGTAGCGTTGGCCGGTTGCGCCGGTCGGTCGAACTTGTTGTGGGAGTGGCCTTAGGGATTGGAATCGGAGACATTATCATCTCCCGAATTGGGACGGGATCCTGGCAGATCGCCGTCACCGTGGCCTGCGCCCTGGCGGCCGCGTTATTCCTCGATAAGTCCCCACTGGCTCCTATCCAGGCAACGTGCTCGGCTGTTTTGGTAGCGACGATTATGCCTCCGGGGACAATGGGCGGCATCACCCGAATGATCGATGCCCTGGTCGGCGGTCTCATTGGGATTATGGTGATCGCCTTGGTGCCTAATAGCGCCGTCCGTCCTGCGCGCCGCGAAGTAAGCCGAGTCATTGGCCATGCGGGGCATGTTCTTCGCACTGTGTCGCGCGGACTGAGGAGCAACGACGTGGGAGTGGTCTCCGACGCGTTGGTATCTGCCCGAGGAACTCAGGCGCGGATTAATGCCATGATTGCCGCTGTACAGGGCGGTACGGAGGTCGCTGCACTGTCCCCATTCTATTGGGGTGCGCGTCGTGATATGCGGAAGATGAGTCAGATTTTGTCGCCCGTGGACAATACGATGCGCAATTCTCGTGTTCTAGCGCGCCGGGCCGCGACGATCATTTCGGACCAGAAAGATGTTGATGAGCGTATTCCAGTTATTTTGGATGCGTTGGCACATGCCTGTCAGGAATTAGAATCTATCTTCGCTGAGCAGGGGAAATCGGGGAAGATTCACGAGGCTCAGCGCTTACCCGCTGTGATTGAGCAACTGAAGAATACAGCGGCGGTGACGTCCGGAGATCATGGTGAGAAATCCGGTGTTTCAGGCATTGTTGTGATGGCACAGGCGAGATCCATCATCGTGGATCTGCTCCAAGTGTGTGGCTTGTCGCGTGAATCGGCTGTGGTTGTGTTGCGGCCGGAAGACAAGAAAGGCGACGGCTCTAACCTACAGATTTGGGAAGGTTAAACGCGGGCGTGTGTTCGTGTTATGGCGTCGCGCTCGCTTTCGCTCAGGCCACCCCAAATGCCGTAGGTCTCACCCACGGAGAGTGCGTGCTCTCTGCATTGGTTAATAACTGGGCACGTTGCGCATACTGATTTTGCAGCATGTTCGCGGGCTGCACGGGCGCGTCCCCGTTCGCCTTCCGGGTGAAAGAACAGGGATGCGTCGGTGTCTCGGCATGATCCATGCCTTTGCCATTCCCACGACTGTGTGGTTGGGGTCGGTAGGTTGTGGATCTGAGGGAGCATGTTCTCCTCCGTCGGGTGTGGTGTGGGTCGTGGTATGCAGATGTGTGGTGACGCTCATGTTTGTTTGGGTTTCTATCGGGTGCGGGAGCGGTACCTCTTCATCTACGGGGGGCGGGTGGTTGCCCATTCTTCAGTCAAGACCGCGTTGGTGAACGGAACGTAACGAGAACACGACTTTTAGGTTGCAAAAGTAATTGACGTATCTGGTTGTACGTGGCCTGCCTCTTGTTGAGCAATCGTGAGCGTTCTACGTAGAGACTTGTTGGGGATAGTTCCAATCAACGGCTCGTCGGATGATCGTCCACTAAGAACGCGGTTCGATGGGCGATAGGCAAAAACCGCCTCTGCGACGGACGGGTACCCCCCTTACTGAGGGGGTAAATAATCGCCAATTCTGTGCATTTAATACATAGAATTATTTTCTTTGTTTTGTTGTAGTTTTGAGTGGCGGACGGTTGTAGGCGCGGTCATGTACTCTGGTTTCTCAGGTTCTATAGTGCTCATCCGCCTTCTATGGAATCGCCGTGATATTTTTTACGACACATCGTCGTCATGAATTGTCCATTTTCAATAAGCGAAAACACCGCCGACCAGGCTCTTTGTTTGCTTATATATTCATCGACGCAAATAAAATTGTCTTTTTCTGATCTTCACGTCAGAATGAGGCAAGAGAAATCGCGGTTCAGTGCCCGGGAATGCGATTGGGTGTGTTCTCGTCGGTGGTGACGGCGCCGACGAGCCGTCGTCGACAGTGAAAGAAGAGGAAGTTAATGTCTGCAGCAGCTAGCGATGGGGCCATTAATGGCCTGGTTGCCGCAGCTGCGCGCGGGGATCGGGATGCCTTGCAGAAAATCATGGATTACATCCACCCAAAAGTGGTGGTGTACTGCCGGCATCGTCTGTCAGATGATTCTTTCCCCGGTCCGGAGGATACGGCCCAAGAGATCTGCATGGCCGTATTGAAGTCGATAGATCGCTTTGTTGACCGTGGGACGCCGTTCATGTCGTACGTGTACGGAATCGCTAGTCACAAGGTTAAAGATGGCTATCGTTCGATGGGGAGGGACCGCAGTCAACCGACGGATGAGATCCCCGAAGCCATTCATGATGTTGCGGGTCCAGAAGAGTTGGCTATTCAGTCGGATGGCCGTAACAAACTGTTGCGTTTGCTCGACATACTGGGTGAGAGACCCCGCGAGATCATTATTTTGCGAGTTCTTGAAGGGTATACCTCGGAAGAAACAGCCAAGATCATTGGTTCCACGCCGAATGCCGTTCGAGTAGCTCAGTTCCGGGCGATTGCTAAATTGAAAAAGGCAATGGCTGAGTCGCCTGACTACGGTGAGGCGATTGCCTTGGCCAACAAGGCCAAAGAGGACTGACAGTGATCACGGGGGTCAACTCACAAAGGAAGTACATACGCTGCGACGGCAACACCGTGCCCATGATGGTGATTATTGCCGACGACGGACGTAGTGCGGTGTCGCCCGCAGGCGGGGCCGTACAGTAATAACCGGTTTTGGTGTGGATGGAACAGCAGGAGCGAACAGATGAGTGGTTTTGATAACTGGGATCGTGAGGGGGTTGAGCACGATCCAGAATCCCTAGCTGCTGTTGACCGCTACCTTGATAATCTCTCCCGGGGTACCGACTCCGACGATGACCTCGGTCAGCTGTTCATCCAAGCTCGGCAGGACGCGGAACGTGATATCCCGGCAACACCTCAGCTCAGCGACCTAGGCTTCTTTGACAGCTTCTCCGACGACGAGGCGCTGGACGATTCCCCCGTCGCTAATGCTCCGACGACTGTCTTCCGCCCCGTGAGTGCGGAGGGACAAACCACTCAATCCGGTGACGACGCAGCTCGCGATAGCGACGGTGACGCCACGGTGCATGACTTCGCAGCCTGGAAGAGTCAGCGTGGCGCGTCGGGTGATGGTGCTGCCAAGGGTTCGCGTTCAGGCCGTCCACGTCACCGTTCGTGGCGTCATGGCGATAACCACAATCCGGTTCCGCGGTGGATGTACGCGCTCGGCGGCGCTGCTGCGTCCTGTGTTCTTTTTGCTGGTGGCGGAGCTGTTATTCACGCCTCGACGCCGGGTTCGCCTCTGTGGGGGCTGAACCAGCGGTTCTTCGGCGATCACGCTGCCGCGGTTGAGTTGGCCTCGACGCTCGATCAGGCCCGCGAAAAGCAGGAGGCCGGGGACACCCAGGGTGCTGCTGCTTTACTGGAGAAGGCGCGCGAAGTTGCCCACAAGGCCAAGGACTCCGGCTCGAAGGATTCGAAGAAAGACGAATCAACGACGACGGTTACCGTCACCGATCAGTCTGTCGTGAAGGGTCCCGACGGCAAACCCACCACCATCGAGAAGACGATGAGCAATGGTGAGCCGAAGAAGGCTGAGCCGCGCAAGGACCCGACGACCACGAATGATCGCGACACCAAGGACACCAAGACGACCACTGAAACGTCGACGGTTACCGTGACCGTGACGACAACGGTGACGCCTGCTCCTGTGCCCGGGTCGAATGGCAGCAACAGCGGTTCGAACTCCGGGAGCGGAAATTCATCGCGTGGATCGTCGTCGTCAGATGGTTCGAGCGACGACGTGACTGAGTCTCCGTCGTCTGGCGACGCGAGCTCCTCCGCCGAGGAGTAGAAGCCGGCGCGACACCGCGACAACGCGCGGCCCGGTGCGGCCGCGCCCCTACCGGTACCCGGCGATGCCGTGGTTGAGCCCGTCCAGGAACCCGAGGCAGTAATCCCACGGGGCGTACTCGTCGGGATTGGGGTTGGCGCTCGGTTCATGAATGGGCGGCTGCTCGTGGTTATACAGCGCGAGCAGGTTGTTAATGAGGATCCCCCAGTCGTAGTAGTGCATCTCTTCGCAGTCATCGCACAGCATCTCCACACCGCGAATGCCGAGCGGGGTGAGAACACGCTGCATCTCCCGGACGTGGTGAAGTTCGATAATGACTTCGCCTTTTTCCTCTTCGGTAAGGGGTTCCATAGGCTCATCGGGGTCGAGGAAGGAGGCGGGATCATTGGGATCTCCCGCGAATGGGTCCGGGGGCATATGGTCTGCGAAGTTCACCCCACTAGGCTAGCCCATGTGCCACAAAATTTTTGCGGTAGCATATGACAAAAGAGTGCGTGGTGGCACTTCGCTTTCGTCATGGTCCTAGGAGATAAATAGTGGAACGCACAGGTGGCGACGACCCCAACAAAGTTGCTCTTGTAGGTCTAACTTTCGATGATGTCCTTCTTATTCCTTCCGCCTCCGATGTGATTCCTTCCGAAGTGGACACATCTGCGCAGCTCACGCGCAACATCCGGCTGGGTATTCCGCTGGTGTCCGCGGCGATGGATACGGTGACAGAGTCTCGGATGGCCATTGCGATGGCCCGTCAGGGTGGCATCGGCATCCTTCACCGCAACCTTTCTATCGACGACCAAGCCCAGAACGTGGAAGTAGTGAAGCGTTCCGAGGCCGGTATGGTCACCAACCCCATCACCTGTTCGCCGAGCGACACGATCGGTCACGTCGACGAACTGTGCGCCAAGTTCCGTGTCTCCGGTTTGCCCGTGGTTAACGACGAGGGCACGTTGGTCGGCATCTGCACCAACCGCGACATGCGGTTTGAGTCGGATCTGTCCCGCAAGGTTGCCGACGTGATGACGCCGATGCCGTTGATCGTCGCTCAGGAGGGCGTCTCGGCGGAGGCTGCTCTGAACCTGTTGTCCACCCACAAGGTGGAGAAGCTGCCGATTGTTGATTCGTCGGGCAAGCTCACGGGCCTGATCACGGTGAAGGACTTTGTGAAGCGTGAGCAGTACCCGAACGCATCGAAGGATAAGGAAGGCCGCTTGATCGTCGGTGCCGGGATCGGTACGGGTGAGGATTCATGGAAGCGTGCGGGCGCCTTGGTTGATGCAGGTGTCGATGCCCTCGTCGTCGATACTGCTCACGCGCATAATTCAGGTGTTTTGAACATGGTCGCGCGGGTGAAGAAGGAATTCGGTGACCGCGTCGATGTCATTGGTGGCAACTTAGCGACGCGCGAGGCAGCCCAGGCCATGATCGACGCCGGTGCCGACGCCATCAAGGTTGGTATCGGGCCCGGTTCTATTTGTACGACGCGTGTTGTTGCGGGTGTGGGCGCGCCGCAGATCACGGCGATTATGGAAGCTTCCGTTCCCGCGCACAAGGCCGGGGTTCCGGTCATTGCCGACGGCGGTATGCAGTATTCCGGCGACATCGCGAAAGCCCTGGTTGCTGGCGCGAGCACGGTGATGTTGGGCTCGCTGCTGGCCGGTACTGCGGAGGCTCCGGGGGATGTTGTCACCGTCAATGGCAAGCAGTACAAGATGTATCGTGGTATGGGTTCGCTGGGGGCTATGCAGGGCCGCGGTCTGAAGGGTGAGCAGCGGTCGTACTCGAAGGATCGCTACTTCCAGGCGGATGTTCGCAGCGAGGAGAAGCTGGTCCCGGAGGGGATTGAGGGGCGTATTCCGTTCCGCGGACACATTGATGGCATTGCTCATCAGCTTGTGGGTGGTTTGCGTGCCGCCATGGGGTACACCGGTTCCGCGACGATCGACGATCTTCACGACGCCAAGTTTGTGCAGATCACGGCGGCGGGGCTTCGGGAGTCGCATCCGCATGACATCCAGATGACGGTGGAAGCGCCCAATTATTACCAGCACTAGAGGTTGGTCGGGTCTGTTGGCGCTGAGCGAATTGTTTTTGTTGTCGGCAGCCGGTTCGGGCTGCCTGTCACTGTGAGGAAATACAGAAAAATCATGCGTGAAGTTGTGGAAATTGGTTTGGGGCGGGAAGCTCGCCGGACATATGGGCTCGATGACATCACGATCGTGCCTAACAGGCGCACGCGGTCGTCGAAAGATGTGGATACTTCGTGGACGATTGACGCGTACCACTTCGGCATTCCCGTCCTGGCGCAACCGAGCGACGCATTAACCAGCGTGGATTTCATTAGTGAAATGGGCCGCCTGGGGGGCGCTGCGGTTATTAATGCTGAAGGTCTGTGGGGCCGAGTGGCGGACATGGACGCTGCCGTGGAGCAGATCGTGTCGACGGCCTTCGATGAAGAGGGCTATGACGATGGGCAGATGACCAATCGGGCTATCCCGCTGTTGCAGAAACTGCATGGTCTGCCGCTGGATAAGGATTTATTGTCGGACCGTATTCGCGACGTTCGTGCTTCGGGCGTGACGACGGTGGTCCGCGTTTCGCCACAAAACGCTCGGGAGTTAGCTCCGGTGGTGGTCGCGGCGGGTGCCGAGATCGTCGTCATTCAAGGAACGTTGATTTCTGCCGAACACGTATCGGCTGATGGCACGCCCCTGAACCTGAAGGAGTTCATCGGCTCACTGGATGTTCCCGTCATTGCGGGGTCCGTGTTGGATTACACGACCGCTATGCATCTGATGAGGACGGGTGCAGCCGGCATTATCGTCGGCGGCGGATCGACGACGAATGCGGACACGCTGGGTATCGACGCTCCGAAGGCGACGGCCATTGCCGACGCGGCGGCTGCTCGTCGTGATTATCTGGACGAGACCGGCGGCCGATATGTCCATGTGATCGCGGATAGTGAGCTGAAAACCTCGGGTGAAATAGCGAAAGCCATTGCGTGTGGTGCTGACGCTGTGATGCTGGGGAGCCCGTTGTCGCAGGCAAAAGAGGCTGCTGCGACCGGATATTACTGGCCTTCAGTGGCTGCGCATCCGCGGTTCCCACGCGGAGTCATTGAAAACTTTTTTATTGAGCGCGATGAAGCCCCATCCTTGGAGAAAGTTCTCATGGGGCCGGCGACGGAACCATTCGGCAGCTTGAATCTGATCGGCGGTGTTCGTCGTTCGATGGCGAAGGCTGGGTACACGAATTTGAAGGACTTTCAGAAGGTTCAGTTGAGCGTACGGTCCTGGCTGTAACAGGTGATGTGATGGCGTTGGCGCCGTAGTGCTGACTGGTTTTGATGTCGCGGCGTCGACGTCGAAGAATGAGATGGAGTGAGACGGGGTCGAGGTTTGTCCATCTGACGCGGTAGAGTCATCTGCGTGAGTGAACAGCAACAAACCCCGTCTCCTGTTCTTGTCGTTGACTTTGGTGCCCAGTATGCCCAGCTCATTGCTCGGCGCGTGCGTGAGGCTCGCATCTATTCCGAGGTCATTCCGCACACCGCGTCGGTGGAGGACATTAAAGCGAAGCACCCGGCTGCGCTGATTCTCTCGGGTGGGCCCTCTAGTGTGTATGCTGATGACGCACCTGTTTTTGATCCCTCGGTGCTGGACTTGGGCGTTCCGGTGTTCGGCATTTGTTACGGTTTTCAGGCGATGACGCACGCGTTAGGCGGAGTTGTCGCGCGCACGGGGGATCGCGAGTATGGCCGGACGACGATGTCCATCGTCGGTGATGGTGGCCTCTTGCACGATGGCGCGGTCAATGATGTGTGGATGAGCCACGGTGATGCCGTCTCCGAGGCCCCCGAGGGCTTCGTGGTGACGGGCCGTTCGTCCGGTGCCCCGGTGGCTGCGTTCGAGGATGCGGATCGGCACATGGCCGGTGTGCAGTACCACCCGGAGGTTATGCATTCGCCCGAGGGACAGAAGGTTCTGGAGCGTTTCTTGACGCAAATAGCTGGGCTGAAGCAGACGTGGACGCCCGGCAATATTGCCGATCAGCTGGTGGAACAGGTCCGTCAGCAGGTCGGGCCTGAGGGGCGGGCCATCTGTGGTCTGTCCGGCGGTGTGGATTCGGCCGTTGCTGCTGCTCTGGTGCAGCGGGCGATTGGTGACCGCTTGACCTGTGTGTTCGTTGACCACGGTTTGTTGCGCAAGGGGGAGCGCGAGCAGGTTGAGAATGATTTTGTTGCGTCGACGGGCGCGAACCTGGTCACGGTCGACGAAACCGACGCGTTCTTGGCGGCGTTGAAGGGCGTGACGGACCCGGAGAAGAAGCGGAAGGCGATCGGTAACGAATTCATTCGTTCATTTGAGCGCGCTGTTGCTGGCGTGTTGTCCGATGCTCCGGAGGGTGCGCGCGTTGATTTCCTCGTGCAGGGTACGTTGTACCCGGACGTGGTGGAGTCCGGTGGGGGCAGCGGTACCGCGAATATCAAGAGCCACCACAATGTGGGAGGTTTGCCCGACGACGTTGAATTTACGCTGGTAGAGCCGCTGCGTTTGCTGTTCAAGGACGAGGTCCGCGCGGTGGGTCGCGAGCTCGGTTTGCCTAGCGCTATTGTGTCGCGCCAGCCGTTCCCTGGTCCGGGCTTAGGTATCCGCATCATCGGGGAGGTTACTTCTGACCGTTTGGCGACGCTCCGTGAGGCGGATGCGATTGTCCGCCAGGAGTTGTCCGCTGCGGGGCTGGACGATTCGATTTGGCAGTGCCCCGTGGTCCTGCTGGCGGATGTGAGGTCCGTCGGAGTGCAAGGCGACGGCCGGACCTACGGCCATCCGATTGTGTTGAGGCCAGTGTCCTCGGAAGATGCGATGACGGCGGATTGGACGCGCATTCCTTACGACGTCATGGAGAAGATTTCGACCCGCATTACCAACGAAGTCGCTGAAGTGAACCGCGTCGTGTTGGACTGCACGTCGAAGCCCCCGGGAACGATTGAGTGGGAGTAGGCCGCATCGGCGTGAGCGGGGCGGCCGACGCTTGAGCGGGGACCCTGTCGGCGTGTGAACCGGGGGAGTCCCCGTCGGCACTACGGGTTGTCCGGTTCTTGGGTGTACGCGGTGCCGTCGATCCAGGGGAAGACGAGGTAGTTATAGACGCTGGCTACGACAAAAGCGATGATGCCCAGGAACGTTCCCTGCATGGGGATAACGGGGAGGATCATAAGGGCTAGCCAGTCGGGGAAGAGGGGGATGAGCCGTCGGACTGTGGTCCGGTATTCCCCGTATCGATTCATGTAGGCGGCGTTCACGTCGCGTCGGTACGGGTGAATAGTGATGAAAAGTAGCCCAGCTCCTGCGAGGACGATGAGCAGGATGACTTTAAGCAGCGGCGCGATGGCGAAACCCATGACGCCCACAGCGCCACCGAGGAGAAGCGACGCGATAGTTCGTACCAGATTCGGCGTTGAAACCGTGGTGATGTACTCGGATTCAGATAGTTCGTGGTCGGATGTTTCACGGTTGTTGTCGCGGTGAGTGTCGTCGTTAGTCATATGTTTCAGGGTAGTTGTTTGGCCATCACTAGCGGCTATTGTGCCTAGGTCTGGGAGACTGACCAGGCGTTTTCTTTGTATTCGGGGCCGGGCGGAAGATCATGCGCGGCCCCTCTAGACTTTTTATATCGAACATGCGTACGATAATTCCACGAGTTTTCGATTTTTATGTCCGGACGGACCGGTACAACTGTCCATAGCTCCTTCGGTTCGAAGGTGCGATGAGTATGAAGTATAGCCGACGCTCAACGAAGAAGAAGGTGGACGATAGTGGCTTATTTTTATGGGTACGTAAGTTCTAAAAATCGTATATCGTCCACTCTGCGAGCTATGTGGATGTGGTGGTTGTCTCTCCTTGTGTCGCCTCGTGGCCTTATATATGAGCAGTTAAAAGTGCATTTTTATCCTGCGCTGGGTGTGAGGGCTGATCAAAGATGACACAGGCGGGAGCTGGTGCAGTAGCTGCGGACCTTACTGCACTTTCGAATGATGAAAAAGTGGAGATCCTGCGCTCGCGCATGGCGCATCTGGTGTCGGTCCCAGACTATCCTCAAGCCAAGGAATCCGACTCTTTGCCGTATTCCGGTGAACGACGTTCACATACTGAGGAAAAAGAATCGTTCGAACGTTCGATGCTGGACGTTCTCTCTCTGCAGGGGCCACTGGGGGAGCTGACATCGCTGGGCGGTCTCCCGCGTGGCGCGGCGACGTCGATTGCGGATTGCCCGACCGCGCTGGTGCACATCATTGCCCAGGTAACCGCCGCAGGAAAACACGTTGCTGTTATCGGATTGAGCGACCTCTTGTGGGCCGCGGTCTCAGATGCGGGCGGTGATTTATCGTTAATCGCCGTGGTCGATTGTCCCGAAGCTACTGGCAACGCGGACATCAACGCCCCGGATCCTCTCAGCGTGCTGGGTGTGTTGTGCGAGGGGATGGACCTTGTCATTTATTGCGGCCAGGGGCAAGCAGATGTGCCGCCATCCTTGGCGCGGCCAGTGATGAGCCGTGTGCGCTCGTCTCGATGTGCCCTTCTTGTCTGCGGTGTGCGGTGGCCTGGTGTTTCTTTGCGTATCGACGCCACCGTGAGCGCTTTTCGCGGTTTAGGTCGTGGACGCGGGCGCATTCGTGGCATGAGCGTGGATATGCGTGTGGAGGATCGGCATCGCCCTCCCCAGCGAGGGCAGTGGCACATGGGCGTGGGGTCCTTCGCCCAGCCGATACGCCACCACCGCCCGACGCAGACACACCATTGGCGCAAGAGTGTGAAAGCCCTTGACCTGAACGCAGTGGAGGCCGCAGTATGACACCGGGTAACTCTATTGATGCAGGTCAGCGCGCAGATAATCCCCATGGTGACCAGTCAGGTGTGCCCGTCGATGAGCGAACAATAGTCCTCTGGGTTCCAGATTTCCCTCTCTATGCTGCCCGCTGTGACAACGAGGTTCCGGACGGGCCACTGGCATTGGTGGACCAGCATAGTGTGTATGTATGCGACCGCCAGGCGCGGCATGTAGGAGTCCGACGCGGCATGAAACGCAGACAAGCTCAGTCGTTATGCCCGACGATGCACATCATGCCCGCCGACGACGACCGTGATGCCAGATATTTTGAAGACTTTGTTGCCGACGTCGATTCCATTTCCGCTGGTATCGAGCTTTTACGCCCCGGGCTCATTGCTGTGAAGTCCGCACCGCTGGTGAAGTATTACGGCTCGGAAGAACGCGCGATCACCATGGTTCTTGATGCGGTCGCTCGGCCGGGAGTGGACGTTATCGCAGGAGCTGCAGGAACACTGCCGACTGCGGTGTTCGCTGCTCGTCGGGGGATGACTATCCCGGAGGGGCACGATGCAGATTTCTTGGCCGGGCTACCTGTACGAACATTGTGCGAGGACAAAGCATTAGGTCAACCCCAAGAACTCGTGGACACCCTAGAGAAAATGGGCATAACGCGCATGAAGGACTGGGCGGACTTATCGCGGCGAGATGTCTCCTCTCGTTTTGGGGCAGAGGGTTTGTGGTGGTGGTCTATCGCCCGCGGTGCTCCATCGCGGAGGCTAGCTCCCCAAGAAAACAGCAGTGGCCTGGCCGTTACGCATCATTGCGATTCGCCCGAGTCCCGTTCCGATACGGTCGCGTTTATTGGTCGGCGTCTAGCAGCAGATCTTCACGATCAGCTGTCCGATAGAGGGCAAATATGTTTACGCGTTGCTATACGAGCACTTATTCGCACTCCCGATGGGAATCAAGAATTGGAACGAGTGTGGCGGTGCACTGACCAGCTCACCCAGCTCACCGAGCAAGCCATTGCCCAGCGAGTGCGGTGGCAATTGGAAGGGTGGCTTCACCGTTTTGTGTCACATGCTGCTGCCACAGCCGGGGAGTCCGAACATGAATCGGGTGCGCTCAATAACACTGGTGTGCCCGATAGCGTCGAGGTCGATGCAACCCCGGTAGGTGTGGGCGTACGCGAACTCACCCTTGACCCCATTGAAACGACAAGCAGCTCCATGCGTGGTTTATGGGGTGCGAAGGAAGACCATGCCGCCCATGCCGCATTAGCTCGAGTGCAGACAATGTTGGGACCAGACAGAGTATGCACTCCTGTGTTGAAAGGTGGGCGTGGCCCTGAGGACCGCATTGCTCTTGTTCCCGTGGGAGAATCCGTCCCTGATCTCCCGAGCAGCACGTATGCGTGGCCAGGTCAATTTCCAGCCCCCATTCCAGTCACCAAACGCGTCGAACGTGGGCCTAGTGCTGCACACCCTGCGAGTGGAGTCTCTCTTCTCGACGAAGACGGCCACGACATTATCGTGACAGGGCGCTCACTACTCAGTGCCCAGCCAGCCTGTGTGGCATGGGGAACTAAGCGCTATGACATCACAGGCTGGTCCGGACCCTGGCCCGTCGATGAGCAATGGTGGGCACAAGGACGCCGCTTCGCACGACTACAAGTGACCACAAACCAACCCAGCGGTCTGCTACTCATCTGTCGGGGAAAGAAGTGGCGAATTGAAGGCGTATATCGGTGAACCACGCAGTACGCGGGTACCCTCATGCTCTATGACCACCAAGGAAGGGCACATGGAGGAAGAAGCCACACAAGAAAAGGCAGCGGAACAAATACGTGCGGAGCGCGCGAGTTCAGCCCGTCAGGATGCTGAGGCCAATCAGTCCGACGAGGCGTGGAAATCTATGCGATGCTCAGACTTTGGCAACGAAGCTCTCCCCGGTACGGCCAAATCCATGACACTTTTCCTGGCGGTCGAATATCTCAAAGGGTGGGGCCGGGACATCATGGATGACGATGTCTTGGGAGACCTCACCGCGCCTCTCAAGAAAGTCCTTAAAGACAATGGCGCATCAATGCAGTTCATCCGAAAACCCGGCAGAGCTGGGCAATTCCGCGATGAAAGAAAACTCTATATAGCCAGAACAGACCAAGGCACCTGCTTTACGACGCGCATCTCCGGCGTCGAAGATCTCCTGCATCTCGACATCCAAGCTCTTGCCGACGGCACATGGGGGAGAAGCGAACTCCCCGCCCGGCCCGTGAAACGCGTCAACCACCCGATCATGCTTGTCTGCACGCACGGGAAAAGAGACCGCTGCTGCGCAATCAAAGGACGGCCCCTAGCAGCGGGGATGCAAACGTGCTTCTCCGGAGATGAAGTGTGGGAGACCTCGCACTCCAAAGGACACCGCTTTGCGCCCACCATGATCCTGCTCCCCTGGGGATACTCCTACGGGCGGATCCCCACAGGTCAAGCCATCGACGCCGTGAAAACCAGCGCGCAAGGACACATGTACCTCACGGGCTTGCGTGGCCGCGGCTGCTGGGATGCGCCCGGGCAGACCGCCGAAATCGCCGTCGCGCAACAGCTCGGAGCGCACACAGTTCCTGTCGGCAGTCTCGTCGTCAAAGAAACGACAGACCAGGAACAAGAAATAGCAGAAAAAGAAATAGCGGCCCACGACCGCACGTCGTCCAGAACCAACTCTGACGACCGCCATCCGAAAGACGCCCACCACCCAAAATTAGCCTGGCGAACCGTAGAAACATCACGGGGAGAAACGTGGGTTGTTCAACTCGAGCAGGTGTCGGCTGGGGACGTCATGGCCTCGTGCGGAAAACCCCCGAAACATGGAAAAACCTGGGTGGCACACCATGTCACCCAGGTCTAGATTCTTGTGCTAAGCGCAGCCGTCACCGTCGGCGTTAACGCGCCAACTACGCCAACTGCGCTATCGGCGCATGACCAGCCGCGCAAGCGTGTTACCAATCAACTGGGCGAATTGCACCAGGACGATGATAATCACCGTAGCCACCAAAGTGACGTTCCAGTCGAAAGCACGGTAACCATAGGTGATGGCGAAGTCACCCAAACCGCCACCGCCGATGTAACCGGCCATCGCGGACATATCGACAATCGCGATAAAGATGAACGTGTAACCCAAGATCAACGGGCCCAAAGCCTCACGGATAACCACGCTCCACAAAATCTTCAGCGGCGACGCACCCATCGCACGGGCAGCCTCAACAACGCCAGGATCAACACTCACCAGGTTCTGCTCCACAATGCGGGCCACCGCAAACGTCGCAGCAATCACCATGACGAACGTGGCCGCCTCCGTGCCGATCGTCGTCCCCATCACCGCCTTGGTCAGAGGACCGGCCGCCGCAATCAAAATGATGAACGGTATCGGGCGGATAATGTTCACCAAAATATTCAGCGTCCAATACAAAGGCTTATTAGCCAACACACCAGACGACCGCGACGCATACAACAACACGCCGATGATCAGGCCAAACAGGCCACCCAGAAGGATCGTCCACCCGACCATCCACAGCGTCGTCCAAAACGCTGTGATCATCGTGGGCTTCAGATTGTCCCAGTCCGTCGTTCCCGCCGCAAGAACGAGATCGCGCGCCACGGCGCTGTGAGCCACAGCATTGTGAATTGATGCGCCCACGCCAGCCACGGCGTCGGCAGTATGTAACGCTACGCTGACCATTAGTTGATCTCCTCACACTCGGTTAACTCGGCAAGACGGGCAACAACATCCTTGACGCCGTCCTCTGGCCCGGTCAGCTTCACCGTCAACCGTCCAAACGAATGCTCCTGGATATTATTCACAGCCCCATGCACGAACCCGACGGTCACATTTCTGTCGTTAGCCAGGGCAAATGCCGAGCTCAGGTCGCGTGCATCGTCGACACGAACCGTGATCAGCCGCTCACGCGGATTATCGGCCACCTCCGTGAGCAGCGAATCACGCTCGCGGCCCTCCGGAGTATCGCGAAGAGCAGTCGCGACGAACCGCTTAGTCACTTCCTCACGAGGATGCGAGAAAATCTCGTGCACCGGCCCATATTCGACGACCTTGCCCTTTTCCATCACAGCCACGCGGTCCGCAATAGAACGAACGACTTCCATTTCGTGGGTAATCACAACAATGGTGATCCCGAGCTCCCGGTTCACCTTGTGCAGCAAATCCAGAACATCCTGAGTTGTTTCCGGATCCAGTGCCGACGTTGCCTCGTCGGCAAGAAGAAGCGAAGGATCGGTTGCCAGCGAGCGGGCAATGCCCACACGCTGCTTCTGCCCGCCCGATAGCTGGTCGGGGTAGTTTTTGCCCTTATCTCCCAATCCGACGAAGTCGAGCAATTCCTTGACGCGCTTTGAGCGCTGAGAGCGCGGCACCTTGGCCAGCGCTAGAGGGTACGCCACATTCGCGGCGGCCGTGCGGGAATTCATCAGGTTGAACTGCTGGAAAATCATGCCGATGTTCTTGCGCAGGCCACGCAGTTTCCGCTCCGGCAGATCGGTGATCGTGGTGGTACCCAGCGTGACCGACCCCGAAGTGGGCCGATCCAAACCGTTGATCATGCGAACCAGCGTGGATTTACCCGCGCCGGAATACCCGATAACGCCCAGAATTTCACCCGGTTCGACGGTGAGAGAAATCCCATTGAGCGCGTGAGTATCCCGTTTTCCCTGTTTGAACGTCTTGGTGACATCGCGGAACTCCACTCGGGTGCCATGATCCGTCGGACGGTCATCAAAAGTGAGTGTGGAGCCGCTGGATGTCGGTTGGGCGGAATTCTCCGTTGGAATCAATGCCATTAGGATTCCTCCCGTGTTTTCTTTTCAGTATCTTTCAAAATATCCTCTAGTTGGTTAGCGGGGAGGTCGACAGATACGGACGTACCCTTTGAATCCTCAGCATTCGCCTTTTGGACGGCATCGCTGTGCCAAACTTTCACCAATTTCTTGATGTTTTCGTCATTCTTCTTTTCGGGACGAGTGGCGAGAACATTGATATATGGCTTTGCATTGTCAGCTTTGGGATCATCAGCGGCAATTGCCGTCTTCGGATCAATTCCCGCACGAAGAAGATACGTATTATTCACGACGGCGGGTGTTCCCTCACCCCAAGCCGTAGCTGTTTGAGCAGCGTCGACAGGGGTTACACTGACCTTTGATTGTGATTGATCGATATCCGCTGGGGTGGGGTTCAAGAGGCCCGTTTTCTTCAGCGTCACCAAGTGCTGTGCTTCGAGGAGATTAATAGCTCGTCCTTGGTTAGTACTGTCATTGGGGATAGCGATAGACGTTCCGTCTTTAAGATCATTAATGTCTGTATGCCCCTTATAGAACAAAGCGAGCGGAACAATTTCGGTCGAACCAACGGGAACGAGATCCGAATTAGATTCGACGTTATACGACGCCAAGAATTTAATGTGCTGGAATAAATTCACATCCAACACGCCCTCGCTGAGCGCAGTATTCGGCGTGTTGTAATCCGAGAAATCCTGGACATCCAAGTGGATGCCTTCTTTCTCAGCTTCTTGACGGA
Organism: Corynebacterium pseudokroppenstedtii; assembly: GCF_019754945.1. Taxonomy (GTDB): domain Bacteria; phylum Actinomycetota; class Actinomycetes; order Mycobacteriales; family Mycobacteriaceae; genus Corynebacterium; species Corynebacterium pseudokroppenstedtii. Next base: position 104,630 of record NZ_JAEUWU010000004.1, on the reverse strand, counting down.
AAGCTGTCCATGCCGTTTTCGACGAATCGGTCGTACCAATGGTCACGGTGTTAGATCCACCGCTGCTTTCTCCCGGTGGATGGCACGCGGTGACGCCGGTCAGTGTGAGCCCGGACGCCAGGATGAGCGCGCTGAGACGCCGTAATGATGTGACCATGATCGTTGTGTCCCTTCATTCATGTGGTTGTCGTAATGATGTGATTGTCAGTGCGAGTCTCTAAAGCGCTGCGTCTAACTCGAGGCCACAGCGGTGAGGCCAGACAAGGCTGGCCATGCTCGGACGGTGGAGTTGAGCTCACGTGAACCGATACCCCAACGGCCAAAATCATAGACCAAGCTGTCTAATTGTCGAGACTCATTCTGCCTTCTTGTGAAGAGATATAAAAATTTGGGCCTAACGAGCGAGGTAACAAGCCATGTTGCGGCGGGATTATGGCCGATTTACGACGGGGGCGTGATGGGGTAGCGACGCAATAGGCGACGGGGTATTGGTGGGGTGGAGAGTGGGGTAGTGAACGAAAAATAGGGCGCTGCCAGGCAATGTCTTGGGTGTGGCGAATGGCACTAGCGATAATCGAACACGCGTACTAACCTATCGCTATGGATTGGGTGACGGCTCGAGGTTCGATGAATGGTAGGCCACTGTCGTGGTCGCGGCTGGAGCGTATCTTATCAGGAACGGATACCGAGCCCATTTCTTCCTCGGAGACACCACAAAGCGCCATGTCATCCAGTGTTTCTCCGATGCAATCGGATACGGCGACGATGATCTCTCATCAGGACGAGAGTCCTCGCGCTGGAGCTAACCAACGCGATCATATTCCCTTCGCTGAACTGCACGCATGTTCGGCATATTCCTTTCTCCGTGGGGCGTCGTCGCCCGCAGAGATGGTGGATTCAGCTGCCGAATTAGGCCTCGAAGTGCTCGCGTTGGTGGATCGTGACGGGGTGTATGGCGCTGTTCAATTCGCAGAGGCTGCCGCCGATTCCGGAATCGCCACCATCTTCGGCGCGGAGCTGACATTGACGCCGTCTGTTTCCTCACCCCAGGCTGCGTCGTCGTCCGCAGCCTCGTCATCGTCGGCGTCGCCTTCGTCGCAAAACTCGGTTTATTCTTCCCAGTCTGCGTCGTCGAAAAACGAAAGAATTTTAACGGTGCTGTGTCGTGGGGCGGAGGGGTATCGACGCCTGTCACGCGTGATTTCCGAAGCGCACATGTGTACGGGCGAGAAGAATGAGGTGCGTTATCCGCCTATTGACGAATTGGCCCGGCGCGGTGGTGACCACTGGATTATCCTGGCGGACTATTCATGGACGCCCCACCTTGATGAGCTCGTGGAGCATTTTCCTCGGGTTGTTGTGGAGCTTGACCGGCTGCTCGTGCCCGATGATGCTGACCGTCATGAAGAACAGTTGGAGGCCGCTGAACAGCTGGGTCTAGCGGCGGTGTATTCCTCCGCGGCCACCGCGGCGCGGCCCAAAAGTGGGCGTCTAGCTGGGACGAAAACAGCGCTGAGATATCGGAAAGATGTCGAGGATGCAGAGCCATACACGCATCCCATCGGTGGGACATACCTGCGCAGTGGGGCGGAAATGTTCGACGCCGATTATCCGGAACTCACGGCGAACACGCTTGCCGTGGCCCGTGAATGTGCCTTCACACTCACTACCATTGCGCCGGAGCTTCCCGATTGGCCGGTCCCGGAAGGATATACGGAAATCACCTGGCTCGAGCACATGGTGGAGGAGCGCGGCGCTGCGCGTTACGGCTCACGGGAGGATAACCCCGCAGCGTGGGCGCAAATTGATCACGAGCTCAACGTGATTGGGAACCTAAATTTTCCGGGGTACTTCCTCATCGTGACGGACTTGGTCGACTTTTGCCGCCAGGCCAATATCTTGGCGCAGGGGAGAGGTTCGTCGGCGAACTCGGCGGTGTGCTTTGCCCTTGGAATTACCAATGTGGATCCCGTTGCCGCCGATCTTCTCTTCGAACGCTTCCTCAGCCCGGAAAGGGAAGGCCCGCCGGATATTGATCTGGACATTGAGTCAGGCCGTCGGGAAGAAGTTATTCAATATTGCTATCGCAAATACGGCAGAGAAAACGCCGCTCAGGTGGCTAATGTCATTACATATCGACGACGGGGAGCCCTCCGCGATGCAGCCCGCGCCCTAGGGTATTCACCCGGCCGCATCGACGCGTGGGTGCGTGGCCTCGACGACGCCCCCAACGATGTAGCCACCCTTGCCGAGCAACTCCGCGGGCAACCCCGTCACCTGGGGATCCACTCGGGCGGAATGGTGATCTGTGACCGCCCCATTGCCGACGTCGTCCCCGTCGAATGGGCACGAATGGAGAACCGCTCCATCATCCAGTGGGACAAAGACGACGCAGCCAGCGGAGGTCTCGTCAAATTCGATCTCCTCGGGCTCGGCATGTTGGAAGCCATCCATCACGCCATCGACCAAGTCCGCGACCACCGCGGACGAACAGTGAATCTGTGGCAGCTAGGGCTCGATGACCCCGAGGTGTACGCCATGCTCGCCCGCGCCGACGCTGTGGGCGTATTCCAAGTGGAATCCCGTGCCCAAATGTCCGCCCTGCCCCGGCTCAAGCCACGCGAGTTCTACGATCTCGTCGTCCAGGTTGCCCTCATTCGCCCAGGTCCCATCCAAGGCGGGTCGGTCCACCCCTACATTCGACGTCGAAACGGTGAAGAAGAAGTCACCTTTGACCACGCCTGCCTCAAGGACGCACTAGCAAAAACGCTGGGTGTCCCGCTGTTTCAGGAACAGGTCATGAGGGTCGCCGTCGACGCCGCAGGATTCACCCCCGTCGAGGCCGACGCCCTGCGGCGTGCCATGGGGTCGAAGCGCTCCGCCAAGAAAATGGAGCAGCTCCACGCCCGCTTCGCTCGCGGCTGCCGGGATAAGCACGGCATGGATGAGACCACCATCACCACGCTATGGAAGAAAATCATTGCCTTCGCCGCCTACGGATTCCCCGAATCCCACGCACAATCCTTCGCGTCGATCGTCTACTTCTCCGCATGGTTCAAGCGCTACTACCCGGCGGAATTCTGCGTCGCCCTTCTCCGAGCCCAGCCCATGGGGTTTTATTCCCCACAATCACTTATTGCCGACGCCCGACGCCACGGCGTCGATATCCTCCCCATCGACGTCAACCACTCCGACGTGGAGGCCACCGCCCTCGACAACCCTGACCTGGAACCCGGCGCCGCCAACAGTCTGAGGCTGGGGCTCGGCGCTGTGAAGGGGCTCGGCGCCCGTGGGGCGGAAGCTGTCGTCCAGGCGCGCGCAGACGGCGGCCCCTTTACGCGAATCGCGGATCTGTCGCGCCGGGCGGGAATCAGTGTGCCCCAGGTGGAGGCGCTTGCCACCGCAGGTGCGCTCCGCAGCATGGGGATTGACCGGCGCGAAGGCCTGTGGGCTGCAGGAATTGCAGCTCATGAGCGGCCCGGCATGCTTCCCGGGATGAGTGAAATCTCGATACCGTCCCTACCGGGGATGAGCGCGTTTGAACTTGCCGCGGCTGACATAGCGTCGACGGGCATCACAGCCGATATCCACCCCGTCGAACTGCTGAGAAAACACCTGGATAATGCGGGGATCGTGTCCATTAGCCAGTTAGCGTCGTGCGAAGACTCCACCCGGGTGACCGTCGCGGGGACAGTCACCCACCGTCAGCGGCCAGGAACGGCAGGTGGTGTGGTTTTCCTCGGTCTGGAAGATGAAACAGGTCTTGCGAACATCACAGTGTCCCCCGGGTGCTGGACGCGTTACAGAACGGTGGCCCAAACATCGCGCATGGTCACTGTACGAGGAATCGTCCACAATGCAGCAGGAGTCGTCGCCGTGGTAGCAGATCGCATTGAATCTCTGGATACCACATTGGGAGGCGCCGCCCTTGCCGGACCATCACGAGATTTCCGGTGACAACCTATACGCCCCGGGCAAGCACTACTACGCCCACCTATACGCCCTGGTAACCAAGCTGCCGCCACGCTTCATAAGCACCCACCGCCGCCGCGTTCGACAAATTTATCGACCGGCGCCCAGGAAGCATAGGGATCCGCACGCGACTCGTAATCCGAGGATCGGCCAACGCCTCAGCACTCAGGCCCGTGGGCTCACAACCGAAAAGGAGCACATCGCCCCACTGGTAGGACACAGTGTCCACGCGCACCGACGTATGCGACGTGAACGCATACACCTTCGGGCCATCCGGCGCCCCCGCGCCCAGCGTCGTCAAACACTCGTCCAAGCTGGGGTGAATAGTCACATCCACCAAATCGTGATAGTCCAACCCGGCCCGTCGTAAATTCTTTTCCTCCAAATTGAACCCCAACGGTTCGCACAAATGCAGATGTGCCCCCACACCTGCACACATGCGAATCGCATTGCCAGTGTTCGGAGGTATCACCGGCTGGTCAAACACAACATGAAGAGGAGGGTTAGGGTTGCGGATCGTGTCTTCGCCCAGCGCACGCGCTATCCCATGGGCCCGATCATGCACCGAATTAAGATCGCGCACCGAATTCACATCAGCTTCACTCATCATGGATTACCGTACTCACCCTCAATCCACCGATTCCCGCTGCCACTGAGCCGAACTCGCTAACGTGCTCACTGCCACTTAGCTAGCCGTAGCACCACCGTCGATAGACAAGCTAGAGCCGGTAATCAGGCGCGCATAGTCGGAGCACAACCAAATAATCTGTGCAGCGACCTCATCCACCGTGGCCATTTCCTTGATCGAATTACGGTTCAGCAGCACTTTCTCTACGACTTCGTCTTCTGGGAGCCAATGGAGCGCAGCCTGCTGCCGGATCTGCTTCTGAACCTGTGCAGTCCTTGTAAAACCGGGGTTCACACAATTCGCCGTCACACCGTGAGGCCCACCCTCAATCGCCGTGACCTTCGTCAAGCCCTCCAAACCATGCATCGCGGACGTGTAGGCCACCCGCCCTTCCGACCCGCGGAGCCCATGCACGCTACACACATTCACAATGCGCCCCCACTCTTCCTCGTACATGTGGGGGAGTGCCGCCCGCGTCAGCAAAAATGGGGCCGTCAACATGGTGTCGATAATCCGATCCCAGTCCGCTGGTTCGTAATCCTCAATATGGGCAATCACCTGCGACCCTGCGCAGTTGACCAAAATATCGCAATCTAGCGTCATCTCCGCCAGGAGCTCATGGTCGCGCAAATCCACATCCCACACTTCCGCGGAACCACCGAGCTCATGGATATCGTCCACCGTTCCATCGGTATCCTGACCAATTAAATCAGCGACGATGACGTGCGCACCCGACGCCGCCAAAGCCCGCGCCGCAGCCGCACCAATCCCGCCGGCACCCCCAGTGACGACGGCGGTACGGCCACTTAAATCGACAGAAATAAAACCATGCGGTTCAGTTTCGACGACACTCTGGCCGGCGTTTGATTTCACATTCAACGATGATGCGGTGACGCTCTGGTCCTGCCGTGCGCCCGTGGTGTCGGTGGTATTCGCGGTGGCCTCGGCGCGGTCGAAATGTGATCCTTGTGCTTCATTCGTCGAGGAAGTCGAGGTTGAAGCGCTATCGGTGCCTACTGGTGTATCCGAGCCCTCCGAGCCGCCTGCGCCTCCTAAGCCTTCCGAGCCGTCGGGGCGAGGCGAAGCCGATTTCTTCCGAATCATGATGATGTGTCTCCCACGTGGTGTTGTCGATTAGTAATCATGCGCGCTGGAGCGCGATCGTTATGTTGGGCTACTTTAGCCAGCGCCGGGGAACCCCGCAGCCGCCGTCGCGGTGAGTTCGGGCGGGGGTGCCGTCGATCGTGCGATTTTGGGCCTCATATGGCTATGTTCGCTCCCGGCGTACGCACGTCTGAACAACCGTCGACAATGCCTTTGACCTGCATAAATAGGGGTGTGGCAGTATGTCTGATGTCCCGTTTTTGACGTTTTCGGGCAAGTAATCTCCTCCAAGGGGAAGTTCATGTCCGGCCCAGCCGTTACAGTGGTGTGAAACCATAAGTCGCTGGTGTGTCTGCAATCCAGTTCGGTGGGCATCCACCGTCCCGGAGGATAGAACCCAACGGCCGGACAACGCTTATTTTTCAACGCGAAGGACAGTACATGTTTGAGAGGTTTACCGACCGCGCCCGTCGTGTGGTTGTGCTCGCCCAGGAAGAAGCTAGGGCATTAAATCACAATTACATCGGTACAGAGCACATTCTGCTCGGCCTCATCCGCGAGGGTGAAGGCGTCGCTGCCAAAGCTCTCGAGTCGATGGGAATTTCCCGCGAGGCTGTCCGCAGCGAAGTAGAAGACATCATTGGTAAGGGATCACAGCCGCCCAGCGGTTACATCCCCTTTACCCCGCGCGCGAAGAAAGTCCTGGAGCTTTCCCTGCGTGAGGCTCTGCAGCTAGGCCACAAGTACATCGGTACGGAGCACATTCTGCTCGGCCTCATCCGCGAGGGTGAAGGCGTCGCCGCCCAGGTGCTCGTCAAATTAGGGGCAGATCTCCCGCGCGTCCGTCAGCAAGTTATCCAGCTGCTGTCGGGCTACGAAGGCCAGGGCGACGAGTCTCAGGAGCCGGGAACGAGCGAGCCCGCCGGCGCTGGCGTCGGTTCGGCCACGTTAGGGCGTTCGTCCAATAACGAGTCTGGGCGCAAGTCCAACTCGCTGGTCCTTGACCAGTTCGGCCGGAACCTCACCCAGGCCGCGAAGGACGGCAAGCTCGATCCGGTCGTCGGCCGTGAAAAAGAGATCGAGCGCATTATGCAGGTCCTCAGCCGCCGGACCAAGAACAACCCGGTCCTGATCGGCGAGCCCGGCGTTGGTAAAACCGCCGTCGTCGAGGGGCTTGCTCTGGACATTGTCAATGGCAAGGTCCCGGAGATTTTGAAGGACAAGCAGCTGTACTCCCTGGATATGGGCTCGCTGGTTGCTGGTTCTCGTTACCGCGGTGACTTCGAGGAGCGCCTGAAGAAGGTTCTTAAGGAAATTAACCAGCGCGGCGACATCATCCTCTTTATCGACGAGATCCACACCATTGTTGGTGCGGGTGCCGCCGAAGGTGCCATCGACGCCGCGTCGCTGTTGAAGCCGAAGCTGGCTCGCGGTGAGCTCCAGACCATTGGTGCCACGACGCTGGATGAGTACCGGAAACACATCGAAAAAGATGCCGCCTTGGAGCGTCGTTTCCAGCCTGTTCAGGTTCCGGAACCATCTGTTGAGCTGTCGGTCGAGATCTTGAAGGGCCTGCGCCCGAAGTATGAGGCACACCACCATGTGTCCATTACCGACGCTGCCCTCGTCGCAGCTGCGTCGCTGTCTGACCGTTACATCAACGACCGCTTCTTGCCGGATAAGGCCGTTGACCTTATCGACGAGGCTGGCGCGCGGATGCGCATCAAGCGGATGACCGCGCCGGAGTCCCTCCGCAAGGTCGACGAGAAGATCGCGAAGATCCGTAAGCAAAAAGAGGCGGCTATTGACGATCAGGATTTCGAAAAGGCTGCTGGCCTGCGCGATCAGGAGCGGAAGCTCGGCGAAGAGCGCGAGGAGAAAGAACGCCAGTGGCGTTCCGGTGAGCTGGAAGACGTCGCCGAAGTCGGTGAGGAGCAGATCGCTGAGGTCCTGGCGAACTGGACCGGCATCCCCGTGTTCAAGCTCACCGAGGAAGAGTCCGACCGGTTGCTGCACATGGAGGAAGAGCTCCACAAGCGCATCATCGGCCAGGAGGACGCAGTCAAGTCTGTCTCCCGCGCTATCCGACGCACCCGTGCCGGCTTGAAGGACCCGCGTCGTCCGTCCGGATCGTTCATCTTCGCCGGCCCGTCCGGCGTCGGCAAGACCGAGCTGTCGAAGGCATTGGCGGAATTCCTCTTCGGCGAAGACGATGCCCTCATCCAGATCGACATGTCCGAGTTCCACGACAAGTTCACCGCGTCGCGCCTCTTCGGTGCCCCTCCGGGGTACGTCGGCTACGAAGAGGGCGGCCAGCTGACCGAGAAGGTCCGCCGCAAGCCGTTCTCCGTGGTGCTCTTCGACGAGATTGAGAAGGCCAATAACGAGATTTACAACACGTTGTTGCAGGTCTTGGAAGATGGCCGGCTCACCGACGGCCAGGGCCGCGTGGTCGACTTCAAGAACACCGTTCTGATCTTCACCTCGAACCTGGGCACCGGAGACATTTCGAAGGCCGTGGGAATGGGCTTCTCTGGGGTCGGCGAGACCGACGAAGAGGGCCGCTACGAGCGGATGAAGTCCAAGGTCAACGATGAACTCAAGAAGCACTTCCGCCCCGAGTTCCTCAACCGTATCGACGACATCGTCGTATTCCACCAGCTCACCCAGGATCAGATCATCCAGATGGTCGACCTGCTGGTGAACCGTGTGGGTATCGCCCTGCGCTCCAAGGATATGGACATCGAGCTCACCGACAAGGCCAAGAAGCTGTTGGCTAAGCGCGGATTCGATCCCGTTCTGGGTGCCCGCCCGCTGCGCCGTACCATTCAGCGCGAGATCGAGGACCAGCTCTCGGAGAAGATCCTCTACGGCGAGGTTGCCGCCGGTGAACTGGTCACCGTGGATGTTGAGAGCTGGGATGGCGAAGGCAAGGGCGACGACGCCAAGTTCACGTTCTCCACGTCGACGAAGCCGGGTGCCGTGATGGGCGAGGGCGAGTCCAGCCTGGAAGAACGCAAGGAGGATGCGGACGACTCCTCCGGCGAGGCCGACCAGATCGTGCCGATGGAGTACTCCTCTAACGCATCATCGGGTAGTGGCCCCGACGCTGGTACCTCAGGTTCCGGATCCGGCGCCGCCCAGCCCGAGTCGGAGTAGTTAAAGGACCCGGCCCCAAACCTGCTCGGCTAGGGCTATCGAGGGAGCCCTAGCTTTCCATCCGTGTCCACAACGAGCTCATCAACCAGGAGTGACTGGAGGGCTCGGTGGAGCTGTTCCTCGTCCTTCGACGCGTGTGCGATCGCGTCCCTATCAACGGGGCCAGTCGCCTCGCGCAGAACCTTCATGATCGCACCGCGGACTTGTCGATCCGTGCCTTCAAACTTCTGCACCCGGCGCGCCACAGCGGACCGTTCCGATTCGGTTGGCTCCGGGCAGCCCGCCAGGCGCCACGCACATGTGCGAACAAGGGGGCACTGCTCGCAGCGTGCCACTCGCGACGTGCACACCAGCGCGCCGAGCTCCATGATTGACGCCGAAAATACGGCAGAGCGCTCCACATCCGTCAGCTGCTCATTGCTCAGATGCCCGAGCCCGACGCCAGGACCGTCGAAAAAAGTCCCGGCCTCGACAGGGATCTCGGGCATTCCAGCCTTCTCCCGAATGCGCTGCACAATCGCGCCCACCGAGGAGCCGGCTTGTTCCTCCGATATCGGCATCAGCGCCCGCATATCATCCAGATCCGCGCGCCGCGCCGGGCCCTGCAAATACTTCCCGTGAACAGCGCGCGCCATCACACGCCGAATATTCGTATCCACGACAGGCACCGCCCACCCGTAAGCAAAACAGGCCACCGCCCGCGCGGTGTACTCACCGATACCGGGCAAATCAAGCAGCTCATCCACCGTGGTCGGCACCGCACCAGAATGCTTATCGACGATCCTCCGCGCGCACTCGTGAAGCCGAAGCGCGCGACGAGGATAGCCGAGACGACCCCACGCGCGAAGGACCTCATCACGCCCGGCGCGGGCGAAATCGGCTGGAGTGGGCCAACGGTCCATCCATTCGCGCCACGCAGGTTCGACGCGGGAGACCGGCGTTTGCTGGCTCATGACCTCGCTGAGGAGAACTCCCCACGCGGAGCACCCGGGCTCACGCCAGGGGAGATGGCGGCCCGCCAGGATAAACCAGTCGTTGAGTTCGTCGACAAGAAAAGGTTCTGAATGGCCAGTAGACATTGCGAATGATTGTAGTGCTGTGGCGAGTGAGTTGCTGCGGGCGGTCACGGGGCTGAGTACGGTTATTGAGTGACGCCCCTGATCACATCGCCCGGTGGTGACCTGCGTGTCCGTGTGCCCCTGATGACGCGCGCCGGTGATGAGCAGAGGTAGAGCCACCCATGACGAGTAGTGGCAATCAGCCAACCAGTATGTGGACTTTTCATCCGGAGGATTCTCATGACGACATCAGCACCCGGCTCCGACCCGCAGCCCACTCCCAGTACGAACGCGGACGATCGCACCCCGCAGGCCGTGTTGCAGCAGTTGCTGGACGGCAACGACCGCTTCGTGCAGGGCAAGGCATTGCGCCCGCACCAGGATCGCGACCGGCTGTCCAGCCTGACCCAGGGGCAGGCTCCGAAGGCCGTGGTTCTGGCGTGCTCGGACTCCCGTGTGCCTGTCGAATTGCTCTTTGACCAGGGCTTTGGCGATGTCTTCGTGATCCGCACAGCGGGCGAGATCGTGGACATGTCTGTGCTGGCCTCCCTTGAGTTCGCGGTGGAGGGCCTCGGTGTCTCACTGGTCGTGGTCCTGGGGCACGAGAGCTGCGGCGCAGTCAAAGCCGCCTCGGAGGCCATGACTCAGGGTGCCGTCCCGGAATCCTTCCAGCGCGTGCTGGTGGAGAAAGTCGCGCCATCGGTCATGGTTGCCCGCTCTAAGGGGCACACCACCACCGACGACTACGAAAAGCAGCATGTGCGGTCCATTGTTGATCACGTGGTCGGCCGCAGCCCGGAAATCACATCAAAGCTTGCCGACGGCACCGTCGGCGTTGTTGGTCTCCGGTATTTACTGGAAAACGGCCAGGTAGAGGCGGTGACCGCGCGCGGCGTTGCGATGCCGTGAACCGCAGCGGGCCGGGCGCGCACAACCACTCCGCGTCGGACTCCCAGACCTCCCATGAGGTGACACGCCGTCCGCTTTCCGGCGGGGCAGCGCGAGTTCCCGTTAATCTAGTCACGTGAGCGCTCAAGGTAACTACAACGGTCTTCCACATCCACCCGAGATCTATCGCCGGCGGAGAATCGCTGCCGTCGTCATCGTGGTTGTTGTCATCGCGTTGTTGTGGTGGATCATTTCGGCCTTGAGCGGAGGCGGGAACTCGTCATCAACCGCGACGGAATCCAGCGTCATGACGACCACGACGAAGTCGACAAAACCGACGACGTCGTCGCGCTCGTCGGAAAGCACGCGTCCATCGTCGGAATCTGAGAATCCTGATGAGTCCGAGTCGGAAGAGCCTGACGCTTCAGAAGAGCCGTCGGTGGCACCCGACGCGAAAGAGACGTGCAATGTCAATGACCTGCAGGTTGAGGCGCGCACGGATGCGGATTCTTACGAGCCGGGGCAGATGCCGCGCTTCTACTTGATCGCGCATAATCCCACCAAGGGGTCCTGCCATGTGGACCTGGCTAAGGCTCCGATGAAGTTTGAGGTCTACAACCTCGAGACCAATGAGCGCGTCTGGTCCGATGTGGACTGCAACAATCCGGCAGCAACGGGCGCGTTGGATATCGGCGCTGGTCAGACGAAGAATTACATGCTGAGTTGGTCCCGGACGACGTCCGCGCCGGGCGAGTGCTCGGACCGCGTCGCCGTCCCTAGTGGCTCGTATTACCTGCACACCTTGATTGGTGATCAGCACTCAGAGCCGACGACGTTTAACCTGACGTAGCAGCAGGGTGGCGGCGTGTGGCCGCCCGTGCGTGACAGCGGCAGAACGACAAAGTGACAGAGCGACACCGCGACATTACAAAGCCCCGGAAGAGTTCACTGTGAACTAGCCTCCGGGACTTCGGTCTACCTAGCTGCGCTTTAGCTCTCAGTCAGCTATTAATTGCTGAACTCGTCCTTCAAAACGCCTTCCTTGTCACGGTAGGTCTGGCCAGCTTCCGGAACGGACGCAGCGACCGGGGCCTTCATGGAAACCTCACCGTTATCCAGGGTGAAGGTGACGTTGACGGCGGTCCCTGGCGTGGGGGTCCCGTCGAAACTGGTGTGAACGTAGCTGACGCAGTTGATGCGCGATTCGCCATTGGGATCAGCCTTGGCGCTCTCCGACGCGGAGCTGTTGGTGTGCACATCGTTGGCCCCCATGGCCTCGATGGCCTTTTCGTTATTGCCGACGATCTGGCACTGTGGCTTCAGATCCTTGTTGCCATCGACCTTGACCTCTTGGCCATCGACGCTAATACGCTGCAGCTGGCGCTCAGTATTGGTGGGGTCGATGTTAGAAAGAGCGAAGGCGACGGCACCACCGTGGTCGTCGGTCTTGGGCTGGACGGTCACATCGCGCAGCGTGATGTTGTTGTCCTCAGCATTGGCTGCTCCCCCGTCGACGGCGGGGACTTGGTTGGCGGTCTGGGAAATTTGGCCCGCGCCGCATGCACTGAGGGCCAGTGCGGAACCGGCAGCGACAATGGCGATGCCGGAACGTAGGGAAGCCGACTTCAACGACATTTTGTCCTCCATAGGAAGCTGTGGGGCAGCCACGTATTCGTCTTATTTTGCGTCAGGGTTTTCTGTTCAGCGCACAGAATTTAATTATTACATTAACGCGACGTATCTGTTTCCACATAGTCTTGTGACGTTCGTCGTGGCTAATCAGGGGGTAGTGCTATGATAGACGCGCTGAAACGTAAATTTTCACACTGGTTTACCTGTCCGCACGCGGTGGGCGTGCGCGGCGGATCTGAAGGGACTCATGGAATTCAACATTGGGGATACCGTCGTTTACCCGCATCATGGTGCTGCCGTCATTGAAAAGAAAGAGCAGCGCCAGATTAAAGGTGAGACTGTCGATTATTTGGTCCTGAAGGTTCACCAGGGAGACTTAACGGTCCGTGTTCCGGAAAAGAACGCGGAGTCTGTCGGTGTTCGCGATGTTGTTGGGGAAGAGGGGCTCCTCAAGGTTTTCAGCGTTCTCCGTGAAACCGATGTTGAAGAGGCCGGCAACTGGTCCCGTCGGTACAAGGCCAACCAGGAGCGTTTGGCGTCGGGCGATGTGAACAAGGTTGCAGAGGTTGTTCGTGACCTGTGGCGTCGCGACCAAGACCGCGGCCTTTCCGCTGGTGAGAAGCGCATGTTGGCGAAGGCTCGCCAGGTGTTGGTGGGTGAGCTCGCCCTTGCCGACGGCACTGACGACGCCAAGGCCGACGCGATGTACCAGGAGGCCCAAGAGGCTATTGCCCGGCACCGCGCCAAGCTGTTGGGGGAGGACGAGGACTCGACGAAGAAGCCGGGCCCCTCGGATGATTCCGACATTATCGACTTGGACGAGGACGTCGAGGATTAGTTTTTCGCTAGGTCACGCTCCGAACCGATAAGCTGGGGGCGTGACTTTACGTATTTTCGATTCCGCGTCCCGTCAGTTACGTGATTTTGTTCCCCTCCGCGAGGGGCATGCGTCGGTGTATTTGTGTGGTGCGACAGTGCAGTCGGCACCGCATATTGGCCACCTGCGTTCGGGCGTGGCTTTCGATATTTTGCGTAATTGGCTGACCTACATGGGCCTCGATGTGGCGTTCATCCGGAACGTCACTGATATCGATGACAAGATTTTGAACAAGGCCGCGGAACACAATCGCCCCTGGTGGGAATGGGCCGCGACGTATGAGCGCGAGTTCCAGTGGGCCTACGATCAGTTGGGCGTGACGCCGCCGTCTTTGGAGCCTCATGCGACGGGGCATGTTCCTGAAATGATCGAGTACATGCAGCGGATTATCGACGCTGGCCACGGCTACGCTGTGGATGGAAACGTATACTTGAGTCCGATGTCCTTGCCTGATTATGGTTCCCTGTCTGGCCAGAAGCTCGACGAGATGGACCAGGGCGAATCCGCGGGAACGGGTAAGCGCGATCCGCGTGACTTCACGTTATGGAAGGCTGCGAAGCCGGGGGAGCCGAGTTGGGATACTCCGTGGGGTCGTGGCCGTCCGGGGTGGCACTTGGAGTGCACGACGATGGCCACGAAGTATTTGGACGCGGAGTTTGATATCCACGCCGGTGGCCTGGATTTGAAATTCCCGCACCATGAGAACGAGATCGCTCAGGCCCATGCTGCGGGTGATGGATTCGCCCGCTATTGGATGCATAACGGCTGGGTGACCATGGCTGGCGAGAAGATGTCGAAGTCCTTGGGCAATGTGCTGTCCGTGCCTAACCTTCTTCAGATCGTCCGGCCGGTTGAGCTGCGTTATTACTTGGGGTCAGCGCATTATCGCTCCATGTTGGAGTTCTCCGAGGACGCTCTGCGTGAGGCAGCCGCCGGGTATCGGCGTTTGGAGAAGTTTGTTCACGCGGCATCGAGTGTGGCGGCGAAGAATAACCGCACCTTGGGTCGCTCCGAGGTCACGGACGCGTTCACTGATGCGATGAATGATGACATTGGCGTTCCTGCCGCGTTGGCTGAGGTACACAATGTTGTTCGTTGGGCTAATTCGCGACTGGATGCGGCTCGTCGTGGCGATAGTGATGCCGTCGAGAATGTGATATCTGCAGGTGAGCAGGTTCGTGCGATGCTTGGTGTGCTGGGTGTTGACCCGTTGGACGAGAAGTGGCAGGAGATTGCCGCGGAGTCCGGTGTGGAACACGACGCCTTGGATACGTTGGTTCGCGCGGAGTTGGATATCCGTGCGAAAGCTCGCGCCGAGAAAGACTGGGCGACGGCCGATGCGGTGCGCGATCGGTTGGCAGCTGCGGGCATCGTTGTGACCGATACTCCCGCTGGGGCCGAGTGGGAGCTGTCGGAGCAGTAGGATCGTCGGGCGCTGAGAAATCGGGCCCCGAACACGACGGGCCCGGGAGTACATAGGCAGCTGGGGGCATAAGGAGGATTAATGGCAGGTCATTCACGGAACCATGGTGCTATTCGTAAATCGAACAAGAAGGGTGCGACGAAGGGTTCTGGTGGTCAGCGACGCCGCGGCTTGCGCGGCAAGGGGCCGACGCCGAAGGCTGAAGACCGCGTGTACCACAAGGCGCACAAGCGGAAGGTCGAGCAGCAGCGGAAGGCGTCCGGGCGTCACGACCGGCGTAATTTGCATGGTTCGGAGCTTGTTGTTGGCCGCAACCCGGTTGTGGAGTGCCTGCGGGCGAAGGTTCCGGCGACGGCTTTGTACGTTGCGGAGGGCACCGATAATGACGACCGCCTAACCGAGGCAGTGCGCGTTGCCGGTGATCGTGCGATCACTGTCCTGGAGGTTCCGCGCATTGAGCTGGACCGGATGACCGGGAACGGGATGCACCAGGGCCTCGGGTTGCTGGTTCCGGAATACCAGTATGTTGACGTTCAGGATTTGATTGATCGCGCCCACGCGTCATCGTCGCCGGGATTGATCGTGTGCCTGGATAACATCACGGATCCGAGAAACTTGGGTGCCGTGATCCGTTCAGTGGCTGCGTTTGGTGGTCACGGCGTGGTCATCCCGGAGCGCCGGAGTGCGTCGGTGACGGCGGTGGCGTGGCGGACCTCGGCGGGTACGGCTGCGCGCCTCCCCGTCGCGAAGGCGACGAATATGACTCGCACGCTCAAGCAGTTCCAAAAAGAGGGTTACCAGGTCGTCGGTTTGGATGCTGGCGGGGACCATACTTTGGATACCTACGATGGGACGACTCCGGTCGTGGTGGTTGTCGGATCTGAGGGCAAGGGCCTGTCCCGTTTGGTGTCCGAGACGTGTGACACGATCATGTCGATCCCGATGGCGGACAATGTTGAGTCACTCAACGCGTCCGTGGCGGCCGGTGTGGTGCTGAGTGAGTTTGCGCGGCAGCGTCGCGCGGTGAAGCCTCGGGGGCAGTAAGTCGGTTAAGCGACAAGTATCAGGATGGCCATCGGCTATATGTACGGCTTTGGCCCGCACATCGGGACTGTACTTGCTAGGTGTGTTCAAATCCTTTTAGGTCATGGACCGGAACGAACCCCCGAGCGAATCAGGCTGAATGCAAAGTCGGAGTATCAGAGTCCCGGGCGACCAGTGCGCGCTGGTCTGGATGGAGCCTGCAGCGTTTGGGTAGGCCCACACGGGGAGCGCGTGGGAGTGGTTAAGTAAGTCTCGGGTCCCGTTGGCCATTTAGATCGGTCTTCTGAGTCGACGGGGACTTTGCTTTCTTCAGGTCTGATGCGTGCAGGAGGGCGATCCCTTTAGTCTCGGGAATGGTCGCCACCGTGATAAGGCCGATCATTGCAACGACCATCAGGGTGTAGGCGGGAATCATGTCATTTCCAGTAACGTAGATAAGCCAGGTATTGATGTAAGGAAGAGTTCCAGCGAAGAATGCGCCCGCAATCGAGTAAGCTATGGAAAGACCTGACTGGCGGGTGCGGGTCGGGAACAACTCCGACACTGTTGCTGAGTGGGTACCTAGGATGAGCGCTAGCGGAGCTGCCAGGCCTAGGGTGGCCAGCAAGCTGTGAGCTACGGCACTGCTCTTCATTAAACTAAACAGGGGGAACGCTACCACGAGAAGCAGAATTCCAGCAGTGAAAAGGATTGGCTTACGCCCGATCCGGTCCGAAAAAATGCCGGAGAGGGGGATGAGCAGGATGGCAATGAGAGAGGCGACTGTGGAGAGCGTGGAGGCTACACCCGAATCAATACCGGCGACGGTCTCCTGGTAGGTCAGCAAATACACCATCACGACGTAGAAGGTACAGTTCATGAAGATTTCAATGCCAATTGTTTGGAAGAACTGTTTTCCATTTTGCCGGAAAACCTCTTTGATGGGGGCGTCGGGCACAGCGTCCTGGTCCTGCAGTACCTGAAATTCGGGGGTGTCCTCGATTTTCAGGCGAATCCACAGACCGATCGCAGCGAGCGGCACTGTCAGGAGAAACGGGATTCTCCAGCCCCAAGCGGTTGTTTGATCGGTGGTGATTGTCATATGCATGCCTGCGACGACCAGAGAAGCGAGAAGGAAGCCGAGAACGGAACCGAATTCAATCCAGGAGGTTCCGAAGCCACGGCGGTGCCGCGGTGAATATTCCGCGAGGAAAGCGGCTGCAGAACCAAACTCGCCACCGGCCGCGATTCCCTGAATTATGCGAGCAGCCACCAAGAGGATAGGCGACCAGATCCCGATTGTGGAGTAGGAGGGCAGTAGGCCAATGAGGAGAGTGCCGGCTGCCATCATGATGATGACTAGGGATAAGGTGCGTTTCCTGCCCAGAGTGTCGCCGATGTGGCCGAAAATCACAGATCCGAGTGGGCGGACGAAGAAGGCCACTGCGAATATTGCGAACACGGAGAGGAGAGCCGCAGTATCGCTCTGCTCGGGGAAAAAGACGTGAGAGATTGTGCTCGCTAGGTAGGCATAAATTGCCCAGTCGAACCAGTGGACCAAGACGCCGATGGCGCCCGCGATCGTATTCTTTTGTAAGGCCTTAGCCGTTGAGAATTTTGGGGCTGTAGTAGGGACGCTCATGAGGGTTCCCCTCTCTATTGGGTGAGCGCCACACGGTGACAGCGCACCGCGAGGCAGATCCTTAGTGGAGTTACCTACAGCCCAATAGGTGACTCACACCATAGTCAGATTTTCGAGATCCTGTCTAGGTCTACCGTCAAAATCCTTCTGCAGTCGGTTCACGATGGGGCCAAACGGCCGTTCATCCCACCGAAGCGAGTGCGGGTACTCAGAAATTCACCGTGCCTCGCATGAGTCCAGAGGAATGCACTTGTTCGAATTCCCTGCGACACACTTCTACGAAGGCGTTAGCTTTGCTGGAAAGGACCTGCTCAGCCAGATGAACGACGCCTATGCCTAATTCGACTCCAGGATCCTCGACAGGAATGCACACGAGCGTGTAACCATCGTTCGTGAGGTTGTGCAAGGGAGCATGGTTGAGGAGAGTGAAGCCGTGCCCCCTTGCCACCATGGAACGCACAGCCTCGAAGCTTTGGAATTTGTACCGAACATTCGGCTGTATTCCACGCTGCCGGAAAATCGAGAGGAAGTAGTTGGAGGATTTTCCTAGATCAAGCAGCACCATCGGTTCTTTCGCAAGGTCGGTTAGGCGGACCGATGAGCGGGAGGCGAAGGGGTGGCCCGCGGCGAAAGCGGCGTAAAGAGTAGCAGTGGCCAGGGGGATGAATTCCACTTCGTTGCCGTAATCGAAGTCATAAGATACGACGGCCTCGACGTCCCTTCGTACGAGCATCGGGGCAATCTCGCCAGCGGTAATTTCTTTCGTAGTCAGCTGGATCTCAGGGAAGCTGAGTTCGAAGGCCTCCACGAGTCGAGCGAGCCAGAATTGTGCCAGAGTGACAAAACAGCCAGCTTTGAAACGCCCGCTAAGTTCGTCGCTTCCGACGGCTTCGTGAGCTTCATCGACTGCCTGTAGGAGAGCAAGTCCGGCCTCATAGAACCGCCGTCCGCTTTCTGTGAGGATTACTCCCTTGGCGCGCTTTCGCTCCAAAAGTCTCGATCCAAGTGACTTCTCCAATTGCGCGATAGCGCTCGAAATTGACGATTGGGCGACATTCAATTCGTCGGCAGCGGCACTCATCGACGCTAGTTCGGCACTGCGACAGAAGTACATGACCTGCGGAATTGAGAAGTTCGGGACCTTCTTCATAGATAAAAATGATATAGAACTTCGGAAATTACCGCTTGAATTTCGATTTTATCTTTATGGATCATTGTTTCAACGGACACTGCTTCTCCCGGGATTGTTGCACCGGTAGAGGACAAGCCCCAGTCAGCCGTTACTCTCTCAGTTCATCTGCGACGTCCCGAAAGGAGCAACCTTGTCCATTACTAGAAAAGAGGTTGTAGTCATTGGCGCCGGTCAGGCGGGGATCGCCACCTCAGAGCATCTAGCGGCCAAAGGACTTGACCACGTGGTGTTGGAGCGTGATCAGATCGCATCGCGCTGGCGTAAGGAACGTTGGGACTCCCTTGTTGCCAATGGTCCGGCGTGGCACGACCGCTTTCCCAACATGCGTTTCACCGGCGATCAGGAGCGATTCGCCAAGAAAGAGGAGGTTGCCGACTACTTCGTTAACTACGTCGAGAAGTTTGATTTGCCGGTTCGTGAGGGGGTGGAGGTCAAGCGCGTCACCCGCAGGACAAGCGACCACGGCTTCACCGTGGAGACTTCAGATGGCGACTATGAGACTGAGTTCATCGTGGCCGCGACGGGTGCCTTCCAGGTTCCGGTGATCCCTGCCGTGGTGCCCGAGGAGGACGGGATATTTCAAATGCACTCCTCGAGCTATCACCGCCCCAGCGAGGTGCCCGACGGTGGCGTTCTCGTTGTTGGAGCGGGCTCGTCTGGGGTTCAGATCGCTGATGAACTCAATGATGCAGGTCGCACTGTGTATCTCGCGGTCGGTCCCCACGACCGGCCGCCGAGGTCGTATCGGGGCCGTGATTACTGTTGGTGGCTAGGTGTATTGGATAAGTGGGACATGGCCACGCCGGGATCGGGCGCGGAGCATGTGACGATTACGGTTAGTGGCGCCAAGGGCGGCCACACCGTGGACTTCCGAGACCTAGCGGATCGCGGGATTACTCTAGCGGGAAGAGCCGGTCCTTATGCACACGGGGTTATGAAGTTTGCCGACGATGTTGCCATCAACATTCACAATGGTGACGAGAACTATTTGTCTCTCTTGAGGGAAGCCGACCTCTACGTGGAGCGAAACGGCTTAGATCTCCCTGAAGAGCCTGAGGCATACGAGCTGCGAGACGACCCTGAGTGCGTCAAGAGTCCCATTAGGTCGCTCGACCTTAAAGCGAACGGCATCAACAGTATTGTCTGGGCTACTGGATTCGGCCGAGACTATCAGTGGTTAGACGTAGCCGAAGCGACCAATCATCTTGGCGTCCCTCAGCACGTGCGTGGCGTTTCCGCTGCCCACGGAGTGTATTTTGTGGGGCTTCCTTGGCAGTCTCGCCGTGGCTCATCTTTCATATGGGGTTCATGGCACGATGCCAAATACGTCGCCGACCAGATTGGCATCCAACACATGTACATGGAGTATCCCTCTCGGGACGACCAAACGATATTTTCCTAGGAGAAGCACATGAAATATAACCGCATTCGGCCGTTCAACACTGCGGACACCTACCCCGAGCAGAATCTTTCCAATGACCTTTGTCAGGCCGTCGTTGCAAACAATATGGTGTTCCTCCGCGGCCAGATAGGCCAAGACTTAGATACCCGTGAATCCGTAGGTATAGGCGACGTTAAGGTTCAAGCGGAGAAGGCGATGTCCAACATCGCCATGCTTATGGAGGAGGCCGGTGGTTCCTTAGAAGATATTGTCAAGGTCACCGTTTACCTCACAGACATTCGCTATCGTGAGGCCGTCTACAACGTGATGGGGAAGTGGCTTAAGGGCGTCTTCCCTGTCTCCACCGGTCTGGTGGTCGAGGCCCTTGCGCGACCGGAATGGTTGGTGGAAATTGACGCCACGGCTGTCCTCAGTGACAAGTAGTCTGAGGGACACAAAGTGTGACTACGTGGGGCTTCAGTGCTCCGAGAAAGGTTAAATCCACGATGACGTTCTCCATTCTTGCGCGTGATGAAACCGGAGCCCTCGGCCAGGCTGTGTCTTCATCTTCACCAGCGGTTGCTGCACGATGCCTTAACCTTCGTTGCGACATCGGCGCCGTTTCGTCTCAGAACATCACTGACCCTCGGTTCGGTCCGGCGCTTCTTGATCAGCTCGAGAAGGGTGAGACCGCCGTTGCAGCGCTCAAATGGCTCGAGACGAAGGATGACACCCTAGATTTCCGGCAGATCACCATCCTGCCGGCAAGGGGTGAGGGTGTTTCCCACTCCGGCGCTAAGACTCTGGGGACACATAGTCAAGTTGTAGGAAAAGACTGCGTCATAGCTGGAAACATGCTCGCCTCCGAGGACGTACCACAGAAGATGCTTGAGGTCTTCGAATCCGTCGCAGGCGATCTAGAATACCGGCTCTTGGCCGCCATGAAAGCCGGTTTGGAAGCTGGAGGAGAAGCAGGGCCAGTACATTCGGCAGGCTTGGGAGTGGTGCGCAACTCCGGCTGGATGGAAACGGATCTTCGAGTCGACTGGTCCGAGCGCCCGCTAACTGATCTGGAAAACCTCCTTGAAATATGGATGCCACAGCGGGACGACTACGTCACCCGCGGTATCAATCCCTCCACTGCACCCGCTTATGGAGTACCTGGGGATGAGTGATCAGATCCAAGACCTGAAGAAGCAGACCTCAACCTTTTTGTCGGATAACAGAGCCGAGCTCATCGAGCTGTCCGAGTGGTTGCATGCACACCCAGAGATAGCTTGGGAGGAGGTTGAGTCGTCGAAGCGCTGCGCAGAGTTTCTTCGTGAGCGAGGTTTCTCTGTCGAGCATCCCTATCTCGGATTCGAAACTGCCTTCCGTGCGGTGAAGGGAAGAGGGAACTTTACTATTGGGATAATGGCCGAGTACGACGCCCTTCCCGGGATTGGTCACGCTTGTGGCCACAATCTGATCGCCAGCATGTCGATCGGTGCTGGTCTGGCGCTCGCGAGCGTCGCCGACGAGTTGGGTATATCGGTTGAGGTCATCGGTACTCCCGCTGAGGAAGGCAAGGGGGGAAAGATCGAAATGCTCGACCGCGGCGCCTTCACGAACTTGGACTTCGCGATGATGGCGCACCCAGCGCCCGTTGACGTGGCGCGCGCTCGTCCCTTTGCCGTGCTGCATTGGGAGATTAACTTCTCTGGTCATGCGGCCCATGCCGCTTCTTACCCGACACAGGGGATAAATGCCGCAGACGCCTTCACGGTTTCGGAGGTCGCGATCGGCTTGTTGCGTCAGCAACTTCCTCCGACTGTTAGGGTCCACGGCATGATCACCAAAGGTGGCGACGCCCCGAACGCGATCCCGCACCGTACCCAGGGCCGTTGGTATGTGCGTGCCTCCACAATGGACGAACTCGAAGAGACCAGCAAGAAGGTCATCAATTGCTTCGAGGCCGGCGCCTTGGCTACAGGGTGCACTGTTGCCATTGAAGATGAGTCAAAGCCGTATTCAGACTTCGTCACGGACGAAGATGGACTGTCCTTTTACGAGGCGAACGCCGTGGCCTTGGGTCGAGATTTGCGCACAGAAGGGCCAGAGACGCTTATGTGTCATGCATCCACGGACTTCGCCAACGTCTCGCACGTCACCCGGGCCATCCACCCCTACATCGGTGTGGAGTGCTATCCGGTGCTTAATCATCAGGCGGAGTTTGCAGACGCTTGCACAGGCGAGATTGCGAACAAGACACTTCTCGATGGAGCCACCGCGCTAGCGTGGACGGGAATCGACGTCGCCAACGCAGAGAAGTAATTCGGCCTGCCCCACAAAGATTGGCTCGTATCGATGGAGACGGCAATTAAGTCATAGCGAAGCCAGCGACTAGTTCCCCGATAAACGGTAGGGAATGGAATTCGCGTTAGCGTATAGGGTTCCGCTCAACGCGGTCTTACTGAGGACGGTTCCCCCAGAGGGAAACTACCCATAATGTACTGGAGTGGTTTCGCGCGACGTAGCCTCCGATCCGATGATGACACGCTGCGTTCGCCACCCAATGAGGCGGCATACCAGGTAGATCGCGAACGAAATCGTCGTGACGAACACACTGACGGGGAGCCCGGGAGCCAGGGAGAGAACAAGCCCGCCCACTGCGGACACCTCGGCGAAGATCGTCGATAAGAGGACTGCTTTTCGTGGCGACGCTGTGACGTGAACGGCTGCCGCGCCGGGGGTGATGAGCAGGGAAACGACGAGGAGCGCACCGACGATCTGCACCCCTTGCGCGGCGACGAGTCCGACGAGGGCGGCGAACACGATGCTGATGGTGCGCAGGGGTATGCCGCTTGCTGCGGCGACGTCGGGGTCAACGGACGCGAAGAGAAGCGGGCGCCACAGTAAACCGAGCGTCGCGATGACAATGATGGTGATGGCGATGAGCATCCCCACAGCCGCGCCGGACACGCCCACGATTTGGCCGGTGAGCAGAGAGAATGCGTTGCTCGCTTTGCCGGGATAAATGTAGATGAAGAGGACGGAGAGCCCCATCCCGAAGGAGAGGATCACGCCGACGGTGCTGTCGGTATCTCGCATTCCGAGCACCGCGAGGGCGATGGCCGCCACGATGGATCCGACGACGGCGCCGGCACCGACATTAATCCCAGCGAGTAGCGCAGCCGACGCCCCCATGAGCGCAAGTTCCGATGTGCCGTGCACGGTGAATGACATGCGCCGCATCACGATGAGAGGTGCGATGAGCCCCGAGATGATCCCGAGCAGTGCGGCGGCCAGCAGGGCGTGGTGGACGAAGGGGTAGTGCAGGAGTTCGGTGGTGTCACTCCACCAGGTGTCCCAGGTGATCGTGGTGTTGGGCATGAAGCGGTGCGCTCTCCTAAACGATGACGTGCCTAAACGATGACGAGTCTGCCGTTGACGTGAACCACATCGACGTGGGTGCCGTACAGCTCGCTGAGGACGTCGGTCGTGATGACGTCGTCAATCGTGCCGATAGTGTGGCCATTCGGCGCAAGGTATAGCACGCGGTCGGTGACGTCGATAACGGGATTGATCGTATGCGTGACGAAAACGACGGCCGTGTTGTGGTCGCGTCGTTGTGCGTCGATGGTCCGGATCGCTTGCTTTTGTGCAGCGTAATCCAGGCTGAGCAAGGGTTCGTCGCACAGGAGGATATCGGGGTGCGTTGCGATCGCGCTGGCTTGACGGATCAGCTGCTGCTGGCCGCCAGAGAGGTGGCCGATGCGCCTATTTGCCAGGTGTGCCGCGCCGACGGTGGTGAGTGCCTCGGTGATCTGCGCTGCTGGGAGCCGTCGGCGGCGAAAGATACCGTGCCCACCGGATAGACCGACAATGTCCCGCGCGCGCAGTGGCAGCGTCGGGCTGAACATGCGTTGCTGTGGGATAAAACCGGTGGTCCCGTTGACATGGACATGCCCTGAGGTCAGTTTTCGCGTCCCGGTGAGGGCACCAAGGAGCGTGGATTTTCCTACGCCGTTGGGCCCGAGGACGGTGAGCCATTCGCCGGGGTTCAGCGTGAGGGACAGGTCGGTCCAGAGTGGCTCGATACTCGCTTTGCTGAGTTCGATGACGGCCCCGGAGGTACGGTCGGTAGCCCCGGCGTGACGGTGAGTAGTGCGCGGATTGTTCACGCGTTGGTCTTACTCCTTGCTGGCATCGTGGAGCCGTTGGACGGCCTCAGAGAAAAAGTCCAGGTAGTGGGTGCCTTTTTCCGGTGTTTCGTAGATATCCACAACCGGGATTCCCGCCTTCTTGGCAGCGGAGACGAGGTCCTTGGACACACTATCTTCGGTTTGCGGATTGTTAACCAGAATATCGACTTTCTTATCGTTGATGAGCGACGTGAACTCGGCAACATCAGCCGCGGATGGATCCGACTCCTTCAACGACGCACTGAGATAACCGTGCGGAGTCACATCCTCCATGGGGGATTCCTTTAGCAGGTACCCGGAGACGGACTCGGTGCTCGCCACCTTCTTGGCTGGCAGTGCCTTGATCTTCTCATCAATAGCGTGGAGTTTGTCGCTGAAGTCCTTGGTCGACGCCTTGATATCGCCGTTCTTGTCATTCAGCGTGTCCGCAATCTTTGTTGCAAAACTGTTGACGGTGGCGACGTCGTACCACACGTGAGGGTTGGTGGGCAGGTCGGAATCATTGTTCGCGTCGTGATCGTGCGCGTCTTCGCTCTCGTGATCATGCGCATCATGCGCGTCCGCGTCATGGTCGTGCCCATCATTCTCGTCCCCGTCGTGATCATGCTCCTCCTGAGGGAGGGCAGTGATGACGGTGGCGTCGGAACTGGCGTGCTCTGTCAGCCAGGTGTCGTACCCGGCCCCATTCCCGACGACGACGTCGGCGTCCTTAATCTTCGCCATATCCTTGGCGGAGGGGTTGTAGTCGTGGGGGTCGACGGAATCGCCCTCGATCAGGCCCGTGATCTTGACGTGGTCGTTGTCCTCCGCGATGTCGTGGACGACGTCGGCCCACAGCGCGGTTGATGCGACGACATTCACAGTGTCCGACGAACCAGACGTCGGGGAGGAGTCGTCTGAGCAGGCCGTGAGCCCGCCCATTCCGGTAAGAAGCCCAGTGGCGAAAATGAATGCTAGTGCTGACTGTCGCCTATTTTTTATCGCTCGCATGTCCCCCAATGAACCACTAATGAAATATGATGTCAATTGGTTTTCTTAAGCCCCTCCCAGCCCCGATAATGCGGCTTATTGACAACCAAAAGAGTTCGGGCACACCTCAGGGCAGAAAACAGATCATGGGCGCAAAACAGAAACCAAGCGCCCGCACCCAGCAAGCCTGCCCTCACCCCGGAATGCGCGAAAGCCCCTTCCCGGTAGTGTCGAAGGTCTAAGATTGCTACACATGAGTCCGCGGCGATCCCCGAAAAATAGTCATAAGGCTACGTTGGCGTCACTCGCGGAGGCCGTCGGGGTGTCGCGCACAACGGTGTCCAACGCCTACAACAAACCCGACCATCTGTCGCCCGAAACTCGCGCCCGCATCTTCGCCACCGCCGACAAGCTGGGGTATTCCGGTCCAGATCCTGCCGCCCGCTCTCTGCGGACGCGCCGGGCAGACGCGATCGGCGTCCTTTTTACGGACGAACTCACCTACGCTTTCGAGGACCGCTCGTCGGTCGATTTCTTGGCGGGCTTGGCGGAGTCCTGCCAGGTTCTGGATTCCTCCCTGGTGCTCATTCCCGCTGCTCCCGGGCGTGCCGCGTCGGGAATTAACCGCGTGGCGCAAGCCGCCGTCGACGGTTTCGTGGTGTATTCGGTCGCCTCGGACGATCCCACGTTGGAGGTTGTGGCCTCGCGCGGCCTCCCGACTGTCGTGTGCGATCAGCCGTATTCCACACCGAAGCTGAAGGATTACGCTTTCGTCGGCATTGATGACCACGCTGCCATTCAGCCCGGGGTTCAACAGCTTATCGACGCCGGCCACCGGAAAATTGGTGTGTTGTGCATTCGTCTTGACCGTGAGGCCAACGCGGGCGAGGTGTCCCCGCAGCGCCTGCGTACTGCCCACATGCATGTGCAGAAACACCGTGTTGAGGGCATCGTCGATGTGATCCGCGGTGCCCACCCGGATTCGGCGGAGGACATTCCGATCGTGGAGTGCTATATCAACGACGCCGACGGCACTCGCGATGCCGCCAGCGCGTTATTGGATGCGCACCCGGGCTTGACCGCCGTGGCATGTACAACGGATTCCTTAGCGCTGGCGGTGATGCAGTGCGCTGCTGCTCGTGGGTTGTCCGTGCCGGGCGACCTATCGGTTACCGGGTTCGACGGTATCGACCTCGCTGTGCAGCAGCAGATCACCACGGTGTCGCAGCCGAACAAGGACAAAGGGCGGACGGCTGGTCACGTTCTTCAGGACCTTATTTCCGACGCCACACGGGGAAAAGGAAGCACCGGCGCGTCTTCTTCCAGGAGCACGGTGACATCTATCAGCTCTGGTGGTGCCCGCGGTCAGGCATCGGCAACCCGCGGTTCACACACGCTGTTGGAGACGACGTTGATCACGGGGCGCACGGTCGGCCCGCCGCGGTAACGCCGCACTCTAACGTCGTCGCCGCTATAACACTCCGTTCTCAGTGAGGTACTCCCGCCGCATGGTGGCCAAGCGCTGGTATACGTCGGCAATAGCGTCGGTATCCGGAACACGCAACACAGCCGCGGTGTGAGAGTCACCGACCTTAATGGACACATCATCGCCATGAAGGACGCGGAACGCGTTCTCGTCGGTCGTGTCATCGCCCGCATACACGATGGCGTCAACGTTGTACCGGTCGCGGGCGCTTTCCAGCCATTTGCCCTTATCGACCTCCATGATCTGCGCTTCCAGAATGTGCTTGCCGTACATGTAGGACCCCGTCGTCCCATCCAGCAGCGAATCAAGGATGTCAGCGAACTTTTGCTGCAGCTGGCGTTCCAGCTCGTCATTATTCATCGCCACACCATGCAGGCCGACACCCAGCGGTTTTTCCTCCACAAACATGCCCGAGTGCGGAGCGCTATCGGCCACGGCATGTGCCTCACGGATCATCCGCCCAAGGAGCTTCTTTTGCTCCTCATTGGGCTCGACGCCACTGCCGTCATTTGCTTCAGCACCGTGAGACCCCGCCAGAATTATTCCGGAGATGTCGCGAACATCATCGGGGCCGTCGTCGGCAATGTTTTGTCCCTGTGGTCCGGTGCGGCGGGCGAGGCGTTCGAGTTTCGAGATGTCCCGCCCGGAGACGAGTGCGCCGAAAGTGTGCGGCATGTGGGCGAGGTCGATGATGGCATTCATGGCGGTGGGATTCGCGGTGACGGCCATGGCGTCTTTGTTGAGCGGTGCTAAGCAGCCGTCGAAGTCGCTGGCCAGCATCAGTGTGGGGCTGTGGGCAGCGGTGCGAAGGGCCCGGTTAATGTCATCGGACGGGGTAAACACTCGTTCTCCTAAAAGTCGTAGCTGACGTCGAATTTTCCGCCAGGAGTGTCGGACACAGTTTGGCAGGCTAAGGTCATGTCGTCGGCGATGTCGTACTCATCCAGCACATTGTTGTGCACCATGTGTGTTGTTGCATTGTCATGGGGTTCGACGACGCACTGGCAGGCGCCACATTCGCCCTCGGTGCAGCCGTAGGGTGCGTCCAAGCCCGCGTCCAACATGGCGTAGAGGAGTCGTTTCCCCGCGGGCCATTCGATATCTTCCTCCGTGTCCTCCATGAAGACGTGCGCGGTGGAGGGCTTTGCGTCGGAAGGGGTGGCGGCGGAGTCGTCAGCGGGGTCGTCGCCCGCGGAGTTGTCGTCGGGAATGCTGTTAGTCATTGTCGCTCTCTAAGCAGTCGAGGAATGCTGATGCCCAGGCGTGGACGTCGTGTTCGGTCACTTCGTTGAACATGGACATCATGCGGTCACGCAGGTCCTCTTTCTTCGCCACCGCTGCGGAGTGAACCTGCCGCTTGATCGAATCAATGTCATGCGGGTTGCACAGGAACGCTCCATCAAGCTCAGCCGCGGCACCCGTAAACTCGCTGAGCACCAGCGACCCCGTGCCATCCGGGTGACACGCCACATACTCTTTGGCGACGAGGTTCATGCCGTCCTTCAGGCTCGTGACCAGCATAATGTCGGCCGCCTTGTAGTAGGACACGAGGTCCTGGAAAGGAATAGACCGGTGCATATAGGTGACCGCGGAGTGCCCAATGCTGCTGAAGTGGCCATTAATCCGCCCGACGGCTTCTTCCACTTGCCGACGCGCCACCTTGTAATGCTCAATCCGCTCGCGCGATGGCGTTGCCACTTGCACGAACGTGGTGGTCTCGGGGTCCAGCGCACCGGTTTCCAGGAGCTCCTCGTACGCTTCGAGACGCTGGAGGATTCCCTTGGTGTAGTCCAGCCTGTCGACGCCGAGGATCAGGGTTTCTGGGTTGCCCAGTTGAGAACGCACCTTCTCCGCGTCGGCGTCTTTGGCGGCGGCAGTCACTGACTTCGTGTCGATAGAAATCGGGAATACACCGACGCCGACGGGGCGGCCGTCGGATGCGGTGATCGTGGCGGTAATTTCCCTCATGCTGGCTTTGCCACGGACGGGGAGGCTATCCGGCTGTCCCGTACTGGGTGTCGCGAACCCCCCGACGTCGCGGGACAGCTCCAAGAAGTTCGTTGCGTTGTGAATGGAATGGAAACCGATAACGTCTGCCCCCAACAGGCCACGGACGATCTCCTCACGCCACGGAAGTTGCCGGAATAACTCTGCTGGTGGGAACGGAATATGCAGGAAAAAACCGATTTTCAGGTCCGGGCGCATTTGTCGCAAAATGCCGGGCAGCAGTTGCAGTTGGTAGTCCTGCACCCACACTGTTGCGCCTTCCGCTGCGCGCCGGGCTACTTCCATGGCGAAGCGCGTGTTGACGTCGCGATATGTTACCCACCAGTCGCGGTTAAAAATCGGCGTCACGATCAAGTCGTGGTATAGGGGCCACAATGTGGCGTTGGAGAACCCCTCGTAGTATTCGCTGTAATCCCTCTTGGTCAGGCCCATCGGGATCAGCGTGATGCCTTCGTCGGTCGTGAACGGGTCGGCGACGGGGGTTGCCGTGGGGCCTTCGGATGTCGCGCCGGGCCAGCCGATCCATGCACCTTCGTGTTCTTTGAGGACGGGTTTGAGCGCGGTGACCAGGCCACCCGGGCTTGGTTCGAAGTGCTTGGTGCCGTCGGGGTCGATCTCAATATCGACGGGTAAACGGTTAGCGACGACGATGAACGAGTAGGTGTCTTTCACGGTGTCGTCGGTGGATGCGTCGGCGTGCGTGTCGGTGCCGGTGGTGTTGTCGGTTGAAGGCATGGTGTTGGTACCTCGTTTGGGTTGATGGGTGCTCCGGATGTTTCTGTCTTCCAGGGTAGTGCCGAAGGAGCCAATGCAGCGACTGCGGCCTAGCTCCGCGGTCGCTGTGATCTCAGCGTCTTTTTCGCCCTCGTGCGCTGGCACGTGTTGCAGTGGCACGCGTTGCGCTGGTCCTCGTCGCCGAAGCCCGAGCCGCGCTGGCCCGCGCCGCCTCCAGGAGTGTGCGCGCGGATCCGCGTAGCGTTGTGCCCTTCCTCCACAAGGCCCGAATTGGCCGTGACAGACGGGTGTCGTCGATAGTGATTTCGCTTAACCGGCCGTCGGCTATCTCTTGTTCCACCACACAGCGTGGAAGGATCGCTGGTACCCGCGTCGCCAAAACTGTTGACTTGATGGCGGTCGCTGATTCAAGTTCGGCGAAGGGTGCTTGAAGAGCCTGGGGGAGGACGCGCTCGATGGCGGACCGGGTACCTGAACCGGGTTCGCGGACGATGACCGGCGTTTGGGCGACCGTGAGCGGAGATACGTGACCGAGCTCGGCCCATTCATGATCAGGTCGGACCACAAGGGTGAGATAGTCGGTGGTAATGACCGTGCTCTCGAAGTAATCCTCGGTAGGGATGCCTTTGAGTTCCGGCAGGGTGAGGGATTCGATAAACCCAATCGTTGCGTCCCCGCTGGCAATCGTGTGGGCTACCTGTTGGCTATTGCCCGTCGTTATGGCAAACCGGACTCCGGGGTGCGTGTCGGTGAGGCGGGCAATCCAGCGCGGAATGTAGTGGTCGGTGACGGTCTGGCTGGCAGCCGCTCGAATAATGTGATGAGCAGGGTCTTTGTCGAAGGAAACGGTGTCTGCCAAGCTGTTCGCGCTGCGGATGACATCGCGAGCGTGGTTGATAAATTCCCTGCCTTGGGGCGTGGGATGCGTTCCCCGTGGTGTGCGGCTGACCAGGGTGAACCCCAGAATAGATTCGGCGCTGCGCACTCGCTCAGAAACACCTTGCTGAGTCATGCCCATCTGCCGCGCCGCCGCACCGAGGGATCCTGTATCGGCGATAGCGATCAGTATTTCCAAGGTCCGAAGATCGGGGATTTGAGCGAGCGACATGGGCCCATCCTAGGCTACTTGTGACAGTCACAGGAAATACTTGTGACTACCTAAAGAAATAGTGTCTGTTCAGGCTAAATGTTGATGCATAGGCTCATTGCCATGACCATGACTGCTACTGAAACTGCCTCGTCCGAGCCCGTGCTCTCTCGTATCCGCCCAGCCCGGTCCCACCCTCGCCCTCGTCGGCAACCTGCCATCGTCCCACCGGCCGGCCCCGCGTGGTTCGGCTCGATTATGGGTACCGGGATTCTCGCTAACCTTCTGGTTTCTGTCGCATTACCTCGGTTTGGGGAAGGTAGCTTTCTTGCCGACGTTACTCTGACGGCCGCTGCAGTCGTCCTGGTTATCGGGTGGATCGCGTTTATTGGCCTGACCGTGGGGTTCGTCGGGCGGTGTCTTCGTCAGTTTAAGGTTTTCCACCAGTCGATCGTCCACCCCGAGCAATGCACGGCTTGGGGAATGGTGTCGATGGGGATACTCTCTCTTGGCTCAGCTACCCCCATTGTTCTTGATGAGCTCACCAATTCTGGGGCCGGATCGCATAACTCAGCTGCGAATCCGATCCAGTGGCTAGCGCCTCTCCAAGGCCTCGGGTGGAGCATTGATCTCACCTTCTGGTGGATCGGCACCATCCTCGGCATCGTGACAGCGTTTGGCTTCGCGTTGGTAGTCGTGCGAAATCGCTGGTCCGAACCGCGTCCGGTCTGGGGGCTACCCATCGTTCCGCCGATGGTGTCTGCGACAACCGGCGCAAGCCAGCTCTCCCATATTTCGACGATGTCACTTCGTATGACCATGCTGATCGTGAGCGTCGGTTGTTTTTTCGTTGCCCTGACCCTTGGCGCCATCATTTTTGTTGTGGCCTACGAACATGCCTGGCGACGCTCACCACTACCACTGGCAGCGTCCGCCTCGGCGTGGATTCCGCTCGGTATCGTCGGCCAATCCACGGCGGCAGCTCAGGCCATTGCTCACCAGATCGACGCAGTGATTACTCCGGCGGGGCAGCAGTGGGTTCAGGCGGCGGCCAACCTTTATGGGCAGGTGATCCTTGCTTGTGGAATACCACTGATTGCCTACGCAGCCTTCTGCACAATTCGAGGATTTGCTGGACGCATGCCCTTTAGCCCTTCGTGGTGGGCGCTGACATTCCCAGTGGGAACGTTGTGCCTGGGTAGTCATCTTCTTTCACACGGGACGGGCTGGGAATGGATGAACT
Organism: Corynebacterium pseudokroppenstedtii; assembly: GCF_019754945.1. GTDB lineage: Bacteria > Actinomycetota > Actinomycetes > Mycobacteriales > Mycobacteriaceae > Corynebacterium > Corynebacterium pseudokroppenstedtii. Next base: position 72,940 of record NZ_JAEUWU010000004.1, on the reverse strand, counting down.
GGGTCAGCCTCGGGTTCCTCGTCCTTCTAACTCTCCACTGGCTAACGGCCTCTGCGGGAACCGTCAAGGCTCTCAGCGGAAAGGTGTTCGCGACGGCCTAGATGGCCGAGCACTCGGCATCGTCGTTGTGCCGCGCTAAGGGGTGACAGCAACAGCGAGGGTAATACGACAGAAGGCGGTGCGGACAGAATCGTGGGGCGCGAAGCGCCGACGCGCGGAATCAGGAGCCGGTACACAGAAAACTGCAGGGAAGCTACACCTGAAGCCCAAAAGTGCGGGAGTGTATGGTCAATTTTCGGCCATTTTTTAACCATATTCCCCCGCAGTTTTCACCACCGACTCTGATATACCCGCGCAGTTTTCCGGCACGCGGACACACTTTTGTCGTATCACGGAAAAACGACCACCCCCGCAATGCAAAAGCGACCGCCTCCGCGCGTGTGGCGCATTAGGTGGTCGCTGCTTGTCGTGCCGTCGAGCCCGGCCCTATTAAGTAGCCAAAGCTCAATACCGCTTCTAATTACCCCGACTAATTATGAGGACTTCTTAGCCGTCGATTTCTTGGCCGTCGACTTTTTCGCGGTGGATTTCCGCGTGCTCTTCTTCGCCGCGGATCCGGACGATTTCTTCGTAGTTTTCTTGGTGCTCTTCTTGGTCGACTTCTTCGTGCTCTTCTTTGCTGAAGACTTAGTCGACTTCTTGCTGGTTTTCTTTGTGCCCTTGCCGGTGGACTTCTTACCGGTCGATTTCTTGCTGGACTTCTTGGCTGCTTTCTTCTCCGGTTTCTTGCCGGGGATTTCGGGTTCGCCGAGTTCTTTGGCGACTCGACGGTAGATCAGCCCTTTGGGTTCGACGCCCAGCATGCTGGTCAGCGTGGTGTAGTCAAAGAAGTCCTCTGCATATGTAGCGACGATGCGTTGGGCCGCGATAGCTGTTTCTTCTTCGACGGCGTGCAGTGATTCTGCGTTGGTTGCCCGTTTATCAGTGACCTTGGGGGGCACAAATCCTCCTGGAAAATCCTCCTGGGATGGATGGTGAACAGAGTAATGGTAGCTCACGCGGCGGGTTTCGTGGTAGCCGCCACCGTGGGTTTTTCCGGTTCTTATCGACGACGCCACTGCGAGCGCACTTTTGTGTTTCGGTAGGAACGGTTGCGCCAGCGAGCCCGGATGGATCCCGTGTTCGGTGTCCGAGGGGCCCCGCGGCTATTGGTGCGTTGGCCATTAGCCCGGGGGCCATTGACGCGCGACCCGTTGGTGCGCGCCTTCACCGCGAGCGGCCGTCGGACGATGTTGCGGACTCCGCGGTAAGCAGTGGCGATGCGGGGCCGTCGTAGTCTGCGCGCAATCCATTCACCAAGAACGACGCCCGCCGCCAGGCTCGTGGCGATGGCAAAGGCAGTGGCCATGGAAGAGAACCCGATGGACGGCCGGTCGTTGAGGAGCGAATACATGCCGCGGTAGAGGGCGAAACCGGGCAGGAGTGGGGTAATGCCCGAGACTGCGGTAATCAGCGGTGGGATCATGTACCGGCGGGAGAGCAGACCACCGAAAAGTCCGATGAGCGTGGCGGCCATGCCGGAGGCCGCGATGGTTCCGAAGCCGATGGGGATGAGGATCATGTAGTAAATCGCGGCACCGATGAGGGTGGTGACCGTCGTGATGACGGTCGATCGCAGGCGCGCGAAGCACGCGACCGCGAAGAATGCGCCCGCCAGTGCCCCGGACACCGTAATAACCACGTTTTGCACGACGTTGGTGGACGCCGACCCCTCAAATCCGGGGAGAGGAATGCCCAGGCGGGAAGCGATATTGAGCCCGAAGGCAACGCCAGCGATTATGGCGCCCGTGGAGAGCGCGGCTTCGAAGAATCGTGCAGACGCCGTGACCGGCGCGCCCGTGATGCCGTCTTGGAGCGCTTGAACCAGGGTGAGCCCGGCCAGCATGGCGACGATTCCAGCACCGATACAGACCGACGGGTTGACTTCTATTCCATAATGTTGGCCCACGTGATAGGCCAGGGCGGCGGGGACGGGGGCGACCAGCCCGCCGAAGACGTTTTGGAAGAACAACGGCAGCCCGTGTCCGGCCAGCACCGCGGATCCCCACATGATAACGATGGCTGAGAGGCAGGAAATGATGGCCTCGGGTAGGTGTCCACCGATCATGAACGCCACCGATCCGGTGAAAACGCCCCACATGATCAGCACAAACGCCGAGTTGTAGGTCGGCGGCGCCGTGACGATTTCGTGGAGTTCGTCGGCAGCTTCGGCCCGCGTGAATCCACCGGTGAGGATGCGTCGGACAAGAACGTCGATTTCCTCTAATCGGGCGAAGTCCATGCTGAGTTTACTGACGACGCGGAACGCCGAGAGCGCGCCTTCCGTGGGTCCCATGGTGGTGTACAGCATGAGGGTGTTGAGGGTGATGTCGACGTGGACGTCGTGAATACCGTATGTTTCGGTGATCGCGTGCATATGGGCTTTGACGTCCCCGTTGCTCATGCCGCTGGCCAGGAGGACGTCGCCAATGCGGGCGGCGAGGTCGAGCACCGCGTTGATTTCGTCGGCATTGGTGAAGTCGATGGGTTTTAGCGGCGACGGTGCCGGGGCGGCTTTGACGGCGTCGATGGTGGCGACAGGATTGGACCCGCCGGCGGTGGTGCCGGGGGCGCGGGAGCCAGCGACGCGGCGGAATGCCTGGCTGAATCCTGAGACAAAATCCATGGGGAGACCGTTGCCTTCGCTGATCGGGATCGGTGGGGTGAGGAATCTTTGTGGTCACAGGCTACGACAGAACCTATGGTGCGGGCGAGTGGGGTGGAGCCAGGGATTGTTTGCGCTGGTGGTGGGGTACTTGTTTCGTTGTTGGTGCAGTTATGTGTATTATGGCGGGGCTGGTTAACGGAACCTGGCCGGGTATTCATGCTTGGCGCGGGTCAATGCCCAGTGTGCTGGAGTGGCGCAATCGGTAGCGCAACGGTCTTGTAAACCGTAGGTTGTGGGTTCAAGTCCCATCTCCAGCTCAAAATAGCAGGTTGGGGGTTGAAAGTTACCTTTGAGGCGTTCTTGAAGCCGAAAGGGTCCAAAAGATGTCCAAATAATAGGTCACCTGCACCGCTGCATAGCTGCCTCAAAACCCGATTCGTTACGGCTTCGCGGACCGCAGAACGCATCGTAGCCCAGCCCAGTAGTATTGCACTTCGCGTGTAGGCGTCGCTGTAAGCTAGCTCGCGGAAAGACGTTTGAAGTACAGCACCAATTGCGCTGTGGAGTGCGGTCTCGTCGCGCACTCCGTAGTTTGCATAGACTTCTTCATCTCTTATCGAAAGCACTATGGCCAGACTAGTTTTGGTTTTTGTTGTCATCCCCCGATGTTGATTCAATTCGGTCTTGGTTCCCTGGGTGCTTTGCGCTTGTTGTATTTTCGCTAACCGGCACGTATCCTTAATTACAACATGACCGGTTCCGCTGCCTATTTCGATGGGAGTCCAGGGCCGGTCTTTGTTTTAGAAAGGCACCAGACCATTGAGCCCGGCGAAACGCTTCGTGACCTACGATGACCAGGTCAAACTCCTTTGTGCACGGGGGATGCACATTGAGAATGAGGATCGCGCCAAGGATATTTTGGCGTGGCTGAACTATTACCGCTTGTCGGGGTATTGGTATCCGATGCGCCGCTTCGACTACGGCACTCGGAGAAAGTGTAATAGTTTCATCGAAGGTTCATCTTTTGATTTAGTAGTCGAGCTTTATAAATTTGACGAGCGACTTCGGCACGATGTTTTTATGGAGCTAGATCGTGTTGAGATGGCTATTCGAACGATGCTCGGATATGAATTGGGCCGTCTTCATCCATTGGTCTATCTTGATCCAAAGAGTTTAGGAGCTCGGGCGGAACAGCGACGTAGAAAAGATAATCGTAGGAAACATGACGTCTGGCTAGACAAATACGAAAGAGCCTTGGAAAATTCCAAGGAGGTTTTTGTTACCCACCACAAAAGGAAATACGGTGGTGAGTTGCCGATATGGGCAGCAGTGGAGATTATGGACTGGGGGATGTTGTCTCATTTATTCGGAATGTCGCCGAACATCGTGCGGAATCGTATTGCTGAGCGATGTGCGCTGACTGCTCCCCAATTGGAATCTTGGCTTAAATCGTTGAATATTGTTCGCAACTATGCCGCCCATCATGCTCGGATGTTTAACCGTGTTTATGACATTAAGCCCAAGCTCAGTGATGATCAACGGCTGAGCTCAGTAGCCGGGAAAATGAATCGTACGTTTGGTCAGCTATCCTTAATCCAATACTTGCACCGTCAGCTTCATTTATCTCCGGCAAAGCGTTTGCCAGAGCTACTGGATGCTTATCCAGACAACCGAATCGTCCCATTGGAGAGGACAGGAGCTCCTCGTAACTGGTCAGATCTTCCGCTCTGGGTATGTTAGTTTCAAAATACTCGATGTCTTTAGAGTTATTTTATTAAAAGTAATGTTTGCTGGACAATCTCAAACGTTTTAAATGGTTAAAGTTACTTCGGCTTCGAAGATTAAATACCGACAGAGTGTCCGCGCCACCTCTAGCCAAGTAATCGGTTATAACCGCAAAATAGCTGAGCGTTCTCTTCGATACCTCTTAGCTCACCACCAATAACCAGATAGCAATGTGGTGCAACGCGGCCGCGACGATGGTGCTTGCGTGGAACACCTCATGGAAGCCGAACCAGCGTTCGGACGGATTGGGGTGCTGGATCCCGTACACAACGGCGCCGAGCGAATAGATAATCCCGCCGACGATAATTAAGACCAGGGCAGCAACGGGCACAAGTGATACCAGAGCAGTGGCTTTTACCACCACCAGCCAACCCAAAACAAGATAAATAACGACATCAACCCAGCGGGGATGGTTAGGCCACAGAAGGTTAATCGCGACGGCCCCACCTGCAGCGATCCACGCAGTAGGGAGGATCCACAGTCCGTCGCTCATCGAGTTAAACGCGTACACCGCGACGGGCGCATAAGTGCCCGCAATAAAAATGGCGATCATGGAGTGGTCCGCACGTCTCCATATATCCACGGCCCGTTTCGTCTGCCATGGCACTCGGTGATAGAGGGCCGACACCGTAAGCATTCCAAGCAGGCACACGGAGTAAAGAACGATGGCAGCGATGAATCGAGCACTGTTATGGAGTGCAGCAGTGGTGGCCACTAGTGCGGTACAGGTACCTGCGAAATAGATGGCGGCAATTTCATGCAGGCGGCCACGAAAAATGGGCCTGGGCCCGCGATCATACGGCACGGCGGAAGCTGCATGATGTCGTGGCGAGTCCACCGAATCAGGAGTCATAGAGGAGAGTGTATGTACGAATGATGCACGGTGCCATTGGTTTCAAAGTGAAACTCCGCTGGGCCTTTCACGACGATGGCGTAGCGGCCGTCTCTCGCTGTGGGGATCTCAAGGGTCACCGTGCCGCGAACGTCGCACACGATGACGTCTTTCCCAGGTGTTCCTAAATTGCCGTCGTCCGCGCCCACACGGTGGTTGACTGTGGCCGTTCCCTCACGACGCTCCGCTAGGTCGTCTTTTGTCTCGTCGCTCGGCTCACGTTTGTTTTCTAACCGAATAGGGCTTGTCATTCGTACCGGGTCTTTAGCTTCGTGGAAGCAAAACACCAGAAAATTCGCGGTGGCAGGACCGTCGTTAGTCAGGTGGAGCCGGATAGATTTATCGGAGGATTGCTCCGTAGTTGCTGCAGATAGTCGGTAGGGCAGGGGTCGCTGAGGACGTCGGCCTGCTTCTTGCTGTGGCATAATGCCCTTTTTTGGTGGCTGGGGGTGCCAGCGCGGCTCCAGCTCCGTCATCGGTGGTGGCTGGGATGTAGGTGTAAAAGGCTGAGGGTGGGAGAAATCAAAAGCACTGGTTAAGTCTCCGCTAATTGTGCGGCGCCATCGCGACACGGTGGGAACCGAAATTCCCTTCCACGCCTCTAAAAATTGTGCCGCAGAGGTGTGGTCGAAGACCTCTGAACAGCGATATCCACCGACGCTCCACGGAGACACCACAATCATGGGCACTCGGTTGCCGAAGCCGAGGGCTTTCTCCTGGTACCACTCGTCTGTTTCACTCCGTGGTGGTCGTGGTGGTGGAACGTGGTCGAAATATCCGTCGTTCTCGTCGAAAGTGATAAATAGTACGGTGTGTTTCCACACATCAGGGTGCTTTCCCAGAGCATCTAAGAGGCGATAAATAAGGTTGGCCGACGCTCGTGGTGACGAGGCTGACGGATGTTCAGATTCCTTGCTCGACGGCACGATCCAGGAGACAGGTGGTAGCGTTCCTACGGCGATGTCGCGCTCAACTCGCTGAGTTATTGTGTGCGGCTCAGAGCGATAGAGTGCGCGGTCGAAAATACGTCGCTCCGTTGGCGTTAACTGGTTAAGCTTTCGTGTTAGTTCCTCGGTGAGTTGTTGCACCGTAGAGTGGTCGTTCGTTTCAGTCGCGGTGGCGAGCGCCGAGTAGTAATTCTCTCCGAAGTCGTTGTAGTCAGAGAAAGCTTTCTCCGAAATTCGCTTGGTGTAACGGAAGTACTCGAGGTTGTTATCGGTGAAGTTGTCCCACTCTTGGTATACACGCCAGTCAATGTCAGCATTATCCAGGATTTCCGCTAGGCAAGGCCAGTCGTAGCCGGGGTGTCCGTCATCGTAGGCTCGGTTATCCACAGCTCGTGTCGACGGGGACGCGGGCTCGAATCCCGTGTAGCCGGAGAAATAGTAGTTTCGGTTAGGCGACGTGCTCGTCGGCACGGAGCAAAAGTACTGGTCGCACACCGTGAATGTGTCGGCGAGTTCATATTGGAATGGCAGGTCGTGCCGGTCGTAATAGGCCATGGTGGAGGGTGTTTTGGCCTCTATCCAGTTATCGCACCATCCGCCATGTAAGGCAGAGGTGCCTCCTTTCCATTCGTGGTCGAGAGCGTCGACATTTTCCGCGTTCATTGACTGGCGGCCGGCAGCGTCTCGAATGGAGAAGGGCAGAGTTACGGCCCCGCGCGAGTCTTTTTGCTCGAACACCGTTCCGCCGGTTCGTTGAGGCAGTGGGTGGAAATCACCGAAACCTTGAACGCCCTTGAGGCAACCGAAATAGTGATCGAACGCACGGTTTTCTTGCATGAGAAAAATAACGTGGTGAACATCCTGGAGGGAACCAGCAGGTGCGGCGGTAGCAATTTGCTGAAGAATAGACCGGGGGAGAAGTGAGCCACCAAAAGTAGAAGCGCCGACGGACGCTGCGCCGGCTGCTGCGCCTTTGAGGAACGAGCGCCGGCTCAGGCCCGTACGTTGTCCGCGAGGCCGGTCCTGTTCGCCGGATGTTTGTTTGTCGGGCTCGTTGTTGTCCTGGGGATTAACTGCGTGCTGGAACCTTTTCACAGGGTTTGTAGCGTATCTGGGGAAGGGAAACATGAGGTGACAGGCGCATGAAATCTAAAAGAAAGGAACTCACACAAATGCGATCGTGCTATCAGTGCGTTCGGTGGGAAAGGACTAAATGAGGTGTTCTCTTCTCGTGAGTTAATTGGATAGCTCTCTAGGTAGTTGAGTGTTATGCCTGATTGTGGGGGTGATAATAATCTCGATCGCTCCGTTAATGCTGCTAAGTGAATGTAAAATGTGCCTATGAGTAGTGGGGCAAAAAATTATTAGCAGGCGTCGTTGCTGTTGCGCTAGTAGCTGTCGTTGTGTCTCGAAATAATGATGATTCGGACAAATCCAGCTCGCCAGAGACTTCAGTTACACAGAAGATAGAACCATCGTTCAATCCTGATTGGTCGAATCAGACCCGACGTTCACGTCCGACTATCGATCAATCTCAAGTCGGCGGTGGCAACCTCGGACGGGCTGCAAGTGGACAACGAGTGCGGCAGGATTCTTCCATACCTCAGAAAAGAAAAATTCTTCGGAACTCCCAGGACTTTGAATCACTGGAACAAGGTAATCTGTTTACGCCCGGTGGAAAATATTATATTGAGGATTCAAACGGTAATGTTAGTAAATGTTCCTGGGGTTGGACGGTATATGACCCAGGTAACTCAGGTCGTGTTTTTAATCTCACTGCGGGACATTGCGGCAATAAGGGCGACAAAGTTTATCTGGAGACCGACGATGGTGAGGAAGTCAATGTAGGTGAATTTGTATGGAGCGCTCTCGATGGAACTATGGAAAACATTGGTCCAGGAAGAGACTATGGATTGATCGAGATTTATCCTAAGTACCGCAAATTTATTCATACGGCTCCGGGGGTCACATGGGGTGGTGTTCCAGTCACAGTGAAAGGTTTTTGGGGTCCGAAAGAATTAGAACAGATTAGGCCATATACTTGTCGCCTGGGCTGGCGTTCGGGTTTGTCGTGCGGAGATTACCAGTCAATGGTCTCGAAATATTCATTTGAGTTTGATGGCATTCAGGACCACGGCGATTCTGGCGGGATCGTATGGGCTACGGATCCGAGGGATCCATCTAATGCGACTGCCTACGCAGTAGGTATAGCGAGTTATGGTAGTGAAGAGGATGCTACTACCCCAGGGGCCAAGGTCATTCAGCCCGTACTCGAAGGTTTAGGTCTTCAGTTGGTGACGTCGTAGGTTTTTCGCCGAGGGGTTGTGTCCCGTGCCAAGCTAGCCGGTTTTCTGGCATGATGTGAGCCATGCCTAATAGCCCTGGTAAGCCGATGATTGAAGCGCATGACCTGACCCAAACCTTTCGTGGTCGCGGTCGTGATAAGAAACCGGTAAAAGCCGTCGATGGTGTGAGTTTGCACGTTGATCCCGGCGAAATTATCGGCTTCTTGGGCCCTAATGGTGCTGGTAAGACGACGACGCTTCGCATGCTCACGACATTGTTGAAGCCGACGAGCGGTTCTGCCCGTGTTGCAGGCTTCGACGTGGCTACCCAGCCCGTGGAGGTCCGTCGCCATATCGGGTATGTCAGCCAGGTGGGCTCGGCCGGTTCCAATGCGCACGCAGGTGAGGAACTGGTGGATCACGGCATGCTGTATGGTTTACGTAAAAAAGATGCGCAACGTCGCGCACATGAATTATTTGAACAGTTTAGTTTAGATGGTTTGTGGGACAGGGAACCCAAGAATATGTCGGGCGGTCAGCGCCGGCGTCTCGATATCGCGATGGGGCTGATCCATAGCCCGGGCCTCGTTTTCCTTGATGAGCCGACGACCGGCCTGGATCCACAGGCGCGGAGCAACCTTTGGGACCACATTCGTAGCCTTCGTGAAGATCAAGGTGCAACGATTTTCTTAACAACTCATTATTTGGATGAGGCGGATGCTTTAGCAGACCGGATCATTGTTATCGATCACGGACGAATTATTGCATCAGATACAGCAGAGAATCTGAAGAGCTCGGTGTCTGGGGATCATGTTTCTCTCCGCCTTGATGACGCCACCTGCCAGGCTGACGCCACGGAGATCATCACCCGCGTGATGTCAGGAGCAAATGCGTCGACAACTCCTGATTTAAAGGTGACTGGCGACCTCATAGAAGCAGACCTCTATAACTCCGGCCATCTGTTGCCGGATCTGATCAGGTCGTTAGATGAGAAGTCGATCGGTATCGCGGATCTTAATGTCCGGCGCCCCACCCTGGATGACGTCTTTTTATCACTGACTGGCCGGTCGTTGCGAGATTAATTCTCCACCATGTTATTTTGAGGATATTTCAGAGGATATTTCATGGGTATATCTAATTTCTTCCGTGAGAGTTTCATTATCTGCCGCAGACAATTGCGCATGAATCTCCGTAACCCCGCCTGGATCATCATCGGCTTATTGCAGCCGGTGATGTATTTGGTATTGTTCGGCCCCTTACTTAAGCCATTGACGGCCCAATTCGGTGCGACGAACGCCTATACATTCTTCGTCCCCGGTTTGCTGGTTCAGCTGACCGTTTTCGGTGCGATGTTCGTCGGCTTTGGCGTTATTGCCGAGTGGCGTGACGGAGTGATCGAAGCTGAGCGCGTTACCCCAGCTAGCAGGACTGCGCTGTTATGTGGGCGCCTCATGCGAGACGTGACGCAACTGGGCGTCCAATCCACCATCCTCATTGCCTTGGGTTATGCGATGGGGATGAAAGCGCCTATTGCGGGTGTGGTCCTAGGTATGATCATCACGCTGTTTGCCGGTGCGGCCTCGGCGGCTGCGTCGAACGCGCTGGCCTTGACCAGTAAAGACGAAGATGTCATGGGTCCCCTAACCAACATGCTTATCATGCCTATTCTCTTGTTATCCGGGATCATTTTGCCGATGTCACTGGCTCCCGCATGGCTCGAACGTCTATCGGACTTTATGCCTACTCGATATATTGTCGACGCTGTTCGTGCAATCTTCGCGGAAAACCCTGATGCTGCCACGGTGACCTGGGGAATTCTGTGGTCACTTGTTATTTTCTTTGCCGGTATCTGGTGGGGGACTCGTACATTCCGTAAAGAAAATTCATAGCAATAGCCCGGATTGCACCATAGACCGTGAATAAAAGTCATGAATAATCGTTAGGGAAAAAATGATGTCACTCATAGGCGCGTAAACGTCTACGGTTGGGGGCATGGCTTTTATTGACGATGATACGTTTACCAAGAACACACATGGCCGGGCTGCCGAATGGGAAGCGGCCGGCTTGAATTGGCTGCGCGAGGCTGAATCGTCGGGCGGGGCACGCGTCGTTAAGGTTTTCGGTCAGGATGATTCCGTCCCTGGTGGCGGGCTTGTCCTGGAGCGCTTGGACAATGGCCGCGCCTCAACCCGGTTTGCTCGCGAGTTCGGTGCTGCCCTGTCACACACCCACGAGGCAGGAGCTGCGGCATTCGGTGCTGGCCCAGACGGTTGGGAGGGCGATGGTCTTCACGGCCCGAATGATGAGTTAATGCCGCTGAGTTTGAAGCATTATGACCACTGGGGCGAAATGTATGCGGAAGCTCGCATCATGCCGACGCTCGAGCGCATCAATGGTTCGCAGCGCGGAGCATCCCTGGGAGAACAGGGTAATAAGGCTGTTGAGGCCGTGTGTGAGCGTCTTCGTGACGGTGATTTCGACGATATCGACACTCCGGCCCGGATTCATGGAGATCTATGGGCGGGCAACGTGATGTGGACCTCGTCCGGGGCAGTGTTGATCGACCCCAGTGCCCACGGCGGTCACCCACTGACGGATCTCGCTGCGCTCGCCCTTTTTGGAGCGCCCAAGCTCGATGCTATTTACGAAGGCTATGAAAGTGAAGGGTTTCTCAATAAGGGATGGCGGAAACTTATTCCGTTGCACCAGCTAAGCATGTTGCTTAGCCACGTGTACCTCTTCGGTAGCAGCTACGTCCCGTCGACGATTCAAGCAGCCAGCCAGTACGTATAGTCCTGGGGAGGCCACCTGCCGCCACTGACATCCACATGATTAGTGGTGCGTGGCGGAGTTTTTGATCCGTCGTAAAGCGCGGATGAGCTGTGGCACAAAAGCAGTGACAATCAGCATGACGATCATCCTGGTTACCTGCATGACGGTAACAATGGGTCCCGCTCCGCGGTCGTGGGCGATAGCCAGGACGATATAAAGGCCGCCAGGTGTCGTCGCTAAGTATGTTTCAGTGAGCGTTCCAAGGCCTAAGGCTGTAAGTATTCCGGCCATAACACCACACCCGCCCATCAAAACAATGATGCACAGGAACGCGAGCGGAAGGCGTTTAGCGTTAGTTACCAATGATTGACGGTCGAACGCGCCACCGGCCTGCCAGCCGATCAAAACAAATGCGGCCGCTTCCAAAACGCCAGGTATCGCAATGAGATGTGGTTGCCATTCACCTATCGCGATGGCTATGGCCAAAGGTGCAAGCAGGCGGGGTGCGGGCAATGGCGTAAAACTGGCAAGCCACCCAGGAATGGTGATCACAGCCAACACGACTAGCCAATTCATTACCGAGTGAGAGGAAAGGTTCACGAGGGGTTCTGAACCAACATCAACATTTCCGCCAACCAGTAATGGAATTAAAAATGGCAACGAGAAGGAAACGATAAAAACGCGGAGATACTGAGCAACAGTGACATATCGGAAATCTGCCCCCAGTTCTTCGGAAAGAACAGACATTGCCGACGCCCCACCAGCAAGTGTGGACATGACTGCTGTTGGTGAATCAATGGTTGAAAAACGCGTAATCACCCAGGCACAGGCCGCGCAGAGAAGCAAAGTGATTCCGATAGCGATAAGTGACGGAAGCGCATAGGAGGCCAAACGGTCAGGGGAAGAATTAACCAAAGGTCCTGCCGCTAAGAGCGAAATAACACCTTGCGAGGGGCCGATCGTAGAGCGTGGCGGCCGGATCCGTGTGCTCGCGATGATGGCTCCACACAGCCCACCCACCATCGAGCCCAACATGAGAGGGGAGGGAAGTTGCGCTACCCGGCAGAGTCCTACGGCAACTAGCGTCGCAATGATTGCGATGGTCCACCCGACTAGTGACCTGCGGGTGCTGGACTTGATGTGGTGGGTAGTCACCTGATGCATCGCCTCCCGGTTGGTATTGCTAAGTTTACGCTGATCGCGGATGAACTGAGCATTCACAGCGTACGTACACCAGGCTCCCAGAATGCTCACACCCGACTTACAGGAAATAGGCTGAAAGTGCTCAGTAACTTCATATGCGGTGTATGCAGACAAATCACCAGTAATCGTGCACACTGGAACTATGAGTTCTGCTGAAGCCCCCACACGCGTTCTTGTTGTTGATGATGAAGCAAACATCGTAGAGCTTCTCAAAGTGTCGTTGAAGTTCCAAGGTTTCGAGGTTGCGACAGCGAGTGACGGTGGGGAAGCGTTGGATATTGCGCGTTCGTTCCATCCCGACGCATTTATCCTTGACGTCATGATGCCCCGCATGGACGGGTTCACCCTATTGAGCAAGCTCCGTGCGGACGGCCACGATGCACCGGTCCTTTTCCTGACAGCCAAAGATGCGGTTGATGACCGCATTCATGGTTTAACAATTGGTGCCGACGATTACGTCACCAAACCGTTTAGTTTGGAAGAAGTCGTTACGCGTTTGAAAGTGATTCTCCGTCGCGTCACACCGCCAGAGGTGGACGACGATCAACGAATCACCTACGCCGACCTCACCCTGGACGACAATTCACATGAAGTAACCAAAGCAGGTGAATATGTGGATTTATCCCCAACGGAATTCAAATTGCTCCGTTACTTGATGGTTAATGCCGAGGTTGTCCTGAGCAAGGCAAAAATCTTGGACCATGTGTGGAATTACGACTTCGGCGGTGATGGAAACGTTGTTGAATCTTACGTTTCTTATTTGCGTCGGAAAGTGGATAAGGACGAGCCACATTTGATTCAGACCGTCAGAGGCGTGGGATACGTTCTCCGCACACCCAGGGCGTAACGAGTATCGCCATCTGGATGCACTGGTGGACCGATGTGCGGTGCACCAGTGAATTTCATTTGATCGTGTAAAGGTCATTCGATTGCTTAACGTAAGGGGCCATTGCCATTTCACTACATTCGCGTTTCAACGCAGTGTTACAACGTCTGAAAAAGAGTGATGCGCCGAACGACGCTGACACGAGCCAGCCGGTAGCCGCGCCGCAGCCCAGTACTATCGATCAAACGAACTCATGGGCACTTCCTGCAACATCTTCCTCCGACGAGGGCACCACCGACGTCGCCGACGTCGACGAAGCCACCGCCTCCAGTCCCACGGAGGACTTTTCCGGCAACGACGTCGAGTCCTCCCGCAACGACGATGATTCAGCGCAGAAGAAAAGCGTGCCGGTCGCCCCGCCGGGGCGGCAAACAACGCGCCCACGAAGCTATAGCGAAAAACGTCGGCAAGAATGGGAACGCAAACAGCACACAGGCGCAGCTAAGCGCGGCCTCTCGCGGTTGCCGTTGCACACCTCGCTCATCATCATCGTGATGGTGATTTCCGCAGGCGGAATGTTCTTCACCGGACTCGCAGTGACCTCCACGCTGAGGGAATTCATGCAGTCGCGCATCGACGCCTCGCTGGAATCCACAGCGCATTCGCCCTTCATCGAGCAAGGGCGCTTGCCCGTACAAAGCGCGTACAGCGAAAACCCTAGGCTTCCTAGCCAATACTTTGTGCAGGTCACACACTCCGATGGGTCTGTCGTGTCCTACGATTACGGGTTCGAGTCCTACCCCAACCTCGACTCGGTCACCCACGAGACGGGCCCCGTCACCGTCTCGGCCGCGCGAGGTTCGAAATCCACAGCACATTGGCGCGCTATGGCGCTAAAAAGCCAAGACGGTGATCTCGTTGTCGTCGCGGTCTCACTCGACGACAATGAGCGAACAATCTCCCGCCTCTTCCTCCTCGAAGCCGGCCTGGGAATGCTCGTCCTCGCGGTGCTCCTCATTCTGACCTGGTACGTTGTCCGACGATCACTCCGGCCCCTCAGCCACGTGGAACGCGTCGCTGGAAAAATTGCCGACGGCGACCTCTCCCAGCGTCTTCCAGAATGGCCACCGGACACGGAGGTCGGCGCGCTCTCGCGGTCGCTGAACAAGATGTTGGCGCAAATCGAGCAATCCTTCGTCGCAGTGGAGCGAAGCGAGGCGGAAGCCCAGGAAAACGCTCGCGTGGCACGCAAAGCAGAAGCGCAAGCGCGTGAAGCAGAGCAAACAATGCGTCGTTTCATAGGCGATGCATCTCACGAATTGCGTACTCCATTGACATCCGTCAGCGGATACGCGGAACTCTATCGGACAGGCCAAACCGACGATCTCAACCTCGTGCTGGATAGTATCTCCGCCGAGGCAGAAAGAATGAGCGTTTTAGTTCAGGATCTTTTGGATCTTGCTCGGATGGATAATTCGCGTCCATTGGAGCACAAGAGCGTCGATATCCTCAGTGTCGCAATCAGTGTTATTCAGAACATGAAAGTGAATTACCCTGATCGCGATATTTCCATGACAAACAATTGTGTGGAACCGCCCACTGTGACAGGAGATAGTGCCCGCCTTCACCAGGTGCTCACCAACCTCATGACGAATGCGCTCAAACATGCAGGTCCAGAGGCTGCCGTGCGCATCGCGCTGGATGATTCCACCCTGGGAACGTCGCCGAAGAAGAAAGCGGTGCGAATTCGAGTCATCGATAACGGTGTAGGAATACCGCCAGAGGATAGTGAGCACATTTTCGAGCGCTTCTACCGAGCCGATTCATCCCGATCACGGCACCAGGGTGGAGGCTCCGGATTGGGACTATCAATCGTTCAAGGTTTAGTGGAACAGCATGGCGGAAAAGTCACCGTCGATAGCGTCGTCGATGAGGGAACCACATTTACTGTTCTTTTGCCCCACGAATAGAATTCTCGCGGGTGGAATCCCCGCGAGCAGATTCCCCACGAATAGGGCTTTTCGTGATCGCAGCCTTCACCATCGCGATAGCCCGCCCATCGCGCGGCAACAAATTGTGCAGTATTTTCACGCCGGGAAAATAATCCTGAAGAAGAACCGGCCTCACGTGGTCCGTCGGCACATCAAACGCAGCACTAGGCCTCACGATGTAATCGGTGCTACTAGCGATGGGAATAACTTCTATCGATCGATCGACACCCTGCAACGCGCGTTGCAAGTCCGGTGAATCCTTGAATTGGTCCTCGGCCGACGCACCCACGGCCCAATATGCAAACTTGTGCGTCAGCCGAAAGAAAACCGAAAGAACGGGGCCATATGAGGACACATCTTTCGGTAGCAGTTTCCACCGAGGAATTCCCGAAAAATGGGCACCCAAGCCAATAATTCGACGAATCGTGACCACACTCTGAACCTCAGGTCGGGAGGCCGCGAGAAGCGCAATCAATCCTCCCCGAGAATGACCAAGAAGAATAAGCTCCCGCGCATGAATCTTTTGGCTCAGCTTAATAATCTGTTCCGCTAATTCATCCACGCACTCATCAACGGGAGCGGTCCCTGCCTCGCCATAATCAACATAAAAAGTCCGTCGATCCGTGATGTACCGAACAAGAACTTCCCAATTGCCTTTCGCCCCTATCATTCCGTGCACACAAAGCAGCGGTGGCTTCTCATCATCCGCCAGCGGGCTAAAATCCTGCTCCGGCACCCGGCCCATGTCGGGAACGTGCGCCATGGCAGGTATCCGGTCGGCCCGATGAAAACGCCCATCCTCGTCGGTGTAGGGATGGACGCGTGACGAACCAGCCCACTGATGACCGCGGGGACGGAGAATCCGCGGGTTCATGTGCAGGGGATGTGCGGTCATAGCCTCACGCAGCCGTTGAGACACTCTGAGCATCGTCAGCTATTCACCGTCAATTATTTGTCGTCGACTCCGGTATCGATCCCGGCCTTGGTCAGCTCCGCGCGGATCTTCGCAGCGGCAGCGTCCATAGCATCCGGGTCGGTATCGTCGGCACGCATGATGTTCTGCAAGCTATAACCGGACATGTCGGAGGCAGGGAAGACGTGGACGTGAGCATGGGGAACTTCAAATCCTGCGATCAGCATGCCGGCACGGGGCGCATCAAATGCGTCGGTAATGGCACGGCCAATGTTGTGGGCGACGGCAGAGACATGCGCCCATTCGTCGGCACTGAGGTCAGTCCACCGGTCAACTTCCTTAATCGGCACAACTAAGGTGTGCCCGTATGCGATGGGTTCGATGGTGAGGAATGCGGCGACGGTCTCATCGCGGTACACGAACCGACCTGGGATGTCGCCGTTGATGATTTTTGTGAATACGGTAGCCATAAGTCCAGGGTAGCTATTTCCGAAGTGGGTAAAAAGCTTTGTATGTCAGGTGGGTGCCTTAGAGTATTGAGTATGCAGATTCTTGTCCTGGGTAATGGTTCTCGTGAGCACGCTCTTCTTTATTCGTTGTCCAAAGATTCGCAGGTGAGTGGGCTGCACGTCGCCCCAGGTAATGATGGGATGACCGCGATCGCGCAGCTTCACCCCGATATCGATATCAACGACGGCCCGCAAGTTGTTGACTTAGCGACGTCATTGGGTGCGGACCTGGTGGTGATTGGTCCGGAAGCGCCGCTGGTTGCTGGGGTGGCTGACGCTCTTCGCGACGCTCACATCCCCGTGTTCGGGCCGAGTGCCCAGGCTGCACAGATTGAGGGGTCTAAGGCGTTTGCCAAGGACGTAATGAAGGCTGCTCATGTGTGTACTGCACAGGCGGAGTCTCTGCAACCAGGGGCCTCGACGGACCAGGTCGACGCAGTGTTGAACGACTTTGGCCCGACGTTTGTCGTGAAAGATGATGGGCTGGCCGGCGGTAAAGGTGTTGTCGTGACGCAGGACCGCGACGAAGCCCGCGACCATGCGGTCGCTGTGTTGGAGTCGGGCCACCCGGTGTTGGTGGAGTCCTTCCTTGACGGCCCGGAGATTTCGCTCTTTTGCCTGGTAGATGGCGATACGGTGGTGCCTCTGCTGCCCGCTCAGGACCACAAGCGCGTTGGCGAGGGAGATACGGGGCCCAACACGGGCGGAATGGGTGCCTATGCACCGCTTCCGTGGTTGCCCGATGGTGCCGTTGACCAGATTGTTGACGAGATCGTGCAGCCGGTGGCCTCAGAGATGGCTAAGCGCGGTTGCCCCTTTAACGGTCTGCTCTACGCAGGCTTGGCCTGGGGGAATGAAGGCCCGGCCGTCGTCGAGTTCAACTGCCGCTTTGGGGATCCGGAAACCCAGGCAGTGCTGGAGCTACTCGATACTCCGTTGGCAGGTGTGCTGAACTCCGTGGCGACGGGGCACCTGGCGGACGTACCTCCGTTGGCCTGGAAAGATGGCTACGCCGTGACAGTGGTGTTGGCCGCCCAGGGGTACCCAGCGGGGCCACGAAAGGGAGATCCCATTTCGGGCGCGGAGCCCGGCACAGAGGACGATGGTGTCCGGCACGCGGGTGTCGCGCGGCTCGGCGACCGCTTAGTGTCCTCCGGCGGACGTGTGCTCAGCGTGGTTGGCGTCGGCAAGGATCTAGACGAAGCACGGGCAAAGGTGTATCGAAGGATGGAAGGTATATCGTTGCCGGGCGGGCATTATCGGCGCGATATTGCTCAGAAGGCCGTCGAGGGCCGTATTGGCATCGCAAACTGATCTGGAGGAGAGCAGAGTAACAGTGGGACGTGACAATTCGGAGTCAGCCGATTACAGTGGAATGAATTATTCGGAGGATCAGCATTCAAATTCGGGTAGTTCTGGAAAGGATTATGGCTTAGCAATTCAACGTGGCCATGCCGATCCTTTTTATACGATGGAAATGGTGGCCCGCACCGCGGAAAGAGAAGCCGAGAAACATGACACGGTGCCGTTATGTATCGGCCAGCCGTCGACTCCCGCGCCGCGCGTTGTTCGAGATGTTGCTATTGAAGCCATTGAAAAGGACAAACTGGGATATACCGAAGCCTTAGGTATTCAACCGTTGCGCGAGCGTATTGCTCGGTGGCATTCCGAAACATATGGGACGGATACCAAGGCCGATAACGTCATTGTCACGACGGGGTCCTCGGGCGCCTTTGTTGCTATTTTCGCAGCGTGCTTGCCTTTCGGTGGGACTGTTGCCCTGTCCAGCCCTGGGTATGCGGCATACCGCAATGTTCTCCAAGCATTGGGTAATTCTTTTATTGATATTCCGACGACGGCTGAAACCCGTTTCCATATGACCCGCAAGCACCTTGAGGATCTTGCTCAGGCGGGGAATAAGCCGGATATGGTGTTGATTACGTCGCCAAATAATCCGACGGGGTCCATTATTGATCCCGACGAATTGCGTGCAATTTCGCAGTGGTGCGATGAAACCGACACGGTGTTGGTTTCTGATGAGATTTACCACGGAATTAGTTATGGTCGGCCCACCGTGACGGCGAGGTCGCTTTCTGATCGTGCCGTGGTTATTGGCTCTACATCCAAGTACTTCTCCATGACGGGCTGGCGCTTGGGTTGGCTGATCATTCCCGATGATCCGACGCTACGGGAAACAATCGAAAATATATTAGGAAACATTTCTCTCTGTGCTCCCGCTCTTTCGCAGATCGCGGCGACCCGCGTGTTTGACGATGACGCCCTGGCTGAACTCCGCGTCCACGTCGAGCGCTACAAGGAAAATCACGACATCCTTAACAAGGAGCTGCCCGCAGTGGGGCTGCCCCGCTTCGCGCCCTCCGACGGTGCTTTCTACTTCTGGGTTGATGTCTCGGATTACACCGACGATTCCGTCGCCTTTGCTCATGAACTTCTTGACGCCACGGGTGTGTCCGTCTCTCCGGGGACGGACTTCGACGGAAGCGCCGACAAAGCGCTGGGCAAGAAGTACGTCCGTGTGAGCTACGCAGGCACACCGGAAGAGATGCGGGAAGCGTGCCGTCGTCTGAAGCCATTCCTGGAGGCCCGGCGTCGGTAACTCCGATTAGTGCGTCGGTAAAAGTGTCTGCCATATCCGGGTGGTGTCGTGGCTGGTTATGGCCCTGGTAGCCCCCTAGACTGATAGTGTGGCTGAGAACAAAACGGACAACTCGCGTACCAATTCCGTCGACACAGGCAAGGACACATCACCCGACCAGGGCAGCACTGGTGCTCCGGCCGGCACACACAAGAAAGACATAGCGAATGTGCTAGCGCATCGGTATGCCTCTCCAGAGCTGGTCAACCTATGGAGCCCGGAGCACAAGATCATCATGGAGCGTCGGCTCTGGATCGCCGTTCTTCGCGCGCAGAAAGAGCTCGGCGTCGACGTTCCCGACGAGGCTATCGAGGCCTACGAGTCGGTTATCGATCGCATTGACCTGGATTCCATCGCTGCCCGTGAGCGCGTCACCCGGCACGACGTCAAAGCGCGCATCGAGGAATTCAACGCGCTGGCTGGGTATGAGCACATCCACAAGGGCATGACCAGCAGGGATCTCACCGAAAACGTTGAACAGCTGCAGGTCTACCGGTCGCTGGAGCACGTGCGGGACAGGATGGTGGCGGTCCTCCGGGCGTTGGCCGATTGCGCGGTTCGCTACCGCGATCAGGTGATGGCGGGGCGGTCCCACAATGTCGCTGCTCAGGCGACCACGTTGGGCAAGCGTTTCGCGTCGGCAGCAAATGAAATCCTGGTTGCCTACGAGAGGTTGGAAAACCTTATCTCGCGGTATCCGCTGCGTGGAATTAAAGGCCCGATGGGAACCTCCCAGGACATGCTGGATCTCGTCGGTGGGGATGAAACCAAACTTGAGCAGCTAGAAAATTCTGTATCGGAATACTTGGGAATTTCCCGACGATTCGATTCGGTTGGGCAGGTGTACCCGCGCAGCCTTGACCTGGACGTGATCTCGGCGCTGGTGCAGCTGGGGGCGGGGCCGTCGTCGCTGTCCATGACCATCCGCTTGATGGCCGGAAATGAGCTGGTCACGGAGGGATTCAAGGAGGGGCAGGTGGGGTCCTCCGCGATGCCGCACAAGATGAATGCCCGCTCGTGTGAGCGCATCGGCGGCCTGCAGATTATCCTTCGCGGCTACCAAACGATGGCTGCAGATCTGGCGGGTCAGCAATGGAATGAGGGCGATGTCTTTTGCTCTGTTGTCCGCCGAGTGGCCCTTCCGGATGCATTCTTTGCTTTCGACGGAATGGTGGAAACCTTATTGACCGTTCTCAAAGAGTTCGGCGCATTCCCCGCCATGATTGATAAAGAACTAGAACGGTATTTGCCGTTCTTGGCGACGACGCGCATCCTCATGGCTTCCATTCGCGCTGGCCTCGGACGTGAAACCGCGCACGAGATCATTAAAGAGAACGCCGTGGCCACCGCGCTTGATATGCGTGAGAAAGGCACGGAACAAAACCTCATCGAACGCCTCGCCGCCGACGATCGGCTTCCGTTGAATCGCGAACAGCTGGATGCGGCGATTGCCGACCGTCACGCTTTCATCGGAGCAGCGGGTTCGCAGGTTGATCGCGTTGTCGCACGCGTGAAAGACATTGTGGCGGAGCATCCCGAGGCTGCCGCGTACATGCCCGGCGACATCGTGTAGCCTCCAGCCCCATCGCAGGGTTAGCCATTCGGCGGAACAACGCTGTATGGTCAGCCATTCTGTACGCCGCGACCGTATGATGGGCCGGTGCATATTCTTGGAGACATTCCCCTCGTGGGGACGATGCCCTCACTAGTCAATGGTGTTGTCATCATTCTGGTGTGGGCTTTCTTCTTCGTATCGACGGCACGCGCCCGCAGCGTCGGCTATGCCATCCGCCTGGCATGTGTGCTGCTCGGCAGCGTGACGACGGTGACGGCCTTGGTGTGGCTGGTCCTGGAAAAGACCTGGAAGCCGTTTGGTGGCGGGACCGCTATCGGGGTGTATGTCGCAGGCTGGGCGCTCATCGTTTTGATTGGCCTGGCGATCGGATCCCATTGCGCCAGGGGTCGAACCCGGTTGGTGCCCTGGTTCAAGAAGTTGCGTGCGACCGAGCCACGTGCGACGGGGCCGCGTTCTTCGAGGCCACGCGCCACTTTTTCGCAGCGGTGGGCGTCGATCAGTTGGAAGTCGGTGCTGCACGCCGTCGGAGCGTGTGTTGCGTTCACTTGTGGCACTGTCGCGTGCGTCAATGTGGTGAATAACAGTTTTGCTCTGTATCCGTCGGTCGATTCTCTGGTTGGCAAGGAGCCGTACACCACCGCCCAATATGCCGACGTCAAGGGAACGTCGACCCCGTTCACTCCTCCTCAGGGCAGTACGATCGCCGGAGCGTGGAATGGGGTTTCACCGCGGAATAAGGGAGTGCTTGTTCCATTTATGATCCCGTCGCCGGTATCTCATTTCCAGACGACTGAGTCTCAGGTGTATTTACCGCCGGCCTATTTTGCGAATCCACGGCCATTGTTGCCGGTCGTTGTCCTGATGAATGGCCTGCCGGGCTCCCCATCGCAGTGGTTTGAGATCGGCAACGCGGGCCAGACCCTTCATCATTTTGAGCGCGTTCACCACGGTTTGGCACCCGTGGTTGTGGCGATTAATACGACCGGTAATGATGATGAGGATTTAGGGTGCTTTGATACAAAGAAAGCCAAAGTGCAGACCTATATGGATACCGACGTTCCGCAACAAATACAAAAGTATTTTCAGGTGTCCAATGATCCGACCCAGTGGGCCATTGGTGGTCTGAGCTACGGCGGAACATGTGCGCTCCAGGCCATCGTGAATAATCCGGAGCCGTATCGTTATTTCCTTGATTTTTCGGGCGACCGCACCCCGGGGACGATGTCGGCCAAAAAAAATGCGGATACATATTTTGAGGGAAACCTCAATGCTTATCTACGGGTCAATCCGGAAGATATCCTAAAGAGAAGAAAATTCACGGGGATTAAAGGTGTCTTCGTTGCCGGCCAGTCTGACAAGTCGTCCGTTCGAGATTTGAAGTATATGAACGGGTTGGCTCAGAGCGCTGGAATCGACTCGTCATTCCGTGAGGTCCCCGGCGGACACGATTTTGGCACCTGGCGGCTGGCGTTAGTTCTCACTCTTCCCGATGTTGCCCGAGCTACGCGGTTAATCGGTTAGCGGTTTATCTGTTAGGCGCTTACTGGTTAGCAGTTAACCGGTGAGAGGTCGTCGCTGCACAGCGCGGTAAATCGCCATTGTGGGGATATGAATCGGGTTTTCGGGTTCAGGGGAGTAACATACCGGGCCATGCGCCCTGAACTCTCTTCATATGAGCACCTTTCCGCGGGAAAGGTTCGCGAAAATTATGAAATTGACGACGACACTTTGTTGATGGTGGCGTCGGATCGTGTTTCTGCGTTCGACTATATTCTGGATACCCAAATCCCGGATAAGGGCAGAATCCTTACCGCAATGAGCACGTTCTTTTTCGAGCAGCTTGATATGCCGAACCATTTGGTTGGCCCTGTTGACGATGAGCGGATTCCAGAGGAAGCGTTGGGCCGCGCCCTAGTCTGCGAAAAGCTCAAGATGATTCCCTTCGAGTGCGTTGCCCGAGGCTATCTGACCGGCTCAGGCCTGAAGGAATACAACGAGACCGGCCGGGTTTGCGGCATCGAGCTTCCAGAAGGCTTAGTTGAGGGCTCGAAGCTTCCAGAACCCATTTTCACTCCCGCGACGAAGGCGGAGTTCGGCAGCCACGACGAGAACGTCGATTATGACTACGTTCTCGAGCACCTGGGGGAGCGTCGCGCGGAAACGATCCGTGACGCAGCACTGTCGCTCTACTCTCAAGCAGCTGCTATTGCCGACGAGGGTGGCCTGATCTTGGCCGACACCAAGTTCGAGTTCGGCGTGGACGCTGACGGAAACGTGAAATTGGCGGATGAGGTGCTCACGCCCGATTCGTCGCGGTACTGGCCCAAGGAAGGCTACCGCGAGGGCCACCGCCAACCGAGCTTCGACAAGCAGTACCTGCGTAACTGGTTGATCGGCCCGAAGTCCGGCTGGTCCCGCGAATCCGGAGTGCAACCACCAGCGCTTCCGGGATCGATCGTGGAGGCCACCCGCGACAAGTACGTGGAGGCCTACGAACGCGTGTCGGGCTTGAAGTTCGCCGACTGGATCGGCCCGTCAGCGTAAGACCGTCAACCTAAGACCCGTCGGGCACGCTATACGCGCAGCTCAATCCTACTTTTCGACGCCATCACATGATCGTGTCCGGGTCGGACAGTAGGGTGGTGGCTATGTCTCACGTTGATGATGCTCATAACGCAACTCACCCACCGCGCAATGTAGCCTCCACGGATCCCGACGAGGGCTCCCTCCAGTACAGTTCCTCGGGCGTGCCGGTCCCTCCGACGGCGCATACTCATTCGACGACGCGCTCGCATCATGGGCACGACGTCGTCGATAATTATGAATGGCTGAGGGATAAGGAAAGCCCCGAGACCTTGGCTTATCTTCGGGCCGAAAACGAGTACACGGAGGCCCGTACTCGTGATTTAGCTCCTTTGCAGGATTCCATTTTCCACGAGATTAAAAGCAGGACGCAGGAGACGGATTTGTCCGTTCCGGTCCGTTCGGGGGATTGGTGGTATTACGGCCGCAGCCTCGAGGGGAAGAGCTACGGGGTATCGTGTCGCATTCCGGCGTCCTCAACGGGGGACAAAACGAAGGATTGGACTCCGCCGGCAATTGATGCCGAGTCCGCGCCCGAGAATGAACAGATCATTCTTGATTCCAATGTCCTGGCCGAGGGGGCAGAGTTCTTTTCGCTCGGTGCGTCGAGTGTTTCGGTGGACGGAAACTATTTGGCTTATTCCACGGATACGACAGGTGACGAGCGTTTTGACCTGCGCATTAAGGATCTCCGGACAGGTGAGCTTCTTGACGACGCTATCGATGGCATCGGGTATGGAGCCACATGGGTCGGTTCGGAGTGGTTGTTTTATGAGCGTGTCGACGATTCCTGGCGCCCGAACGAGGTCTGGCGTCACCGCGTCGGCACCCCGACGGACCAGGACGTGTGCATTTTTCGTGAGGAGGACGAGCGCTTCTGGGTTGGGTGCGGAACAACCCGCTCAGAGAAGTACCTTTTTGTCGAAGTTGGATCCAAAGTCACCTCCGAAGTGTGGTTCCTGGACCTGGGGGCCACCGGTGACGGGAAGTCGAAGACGGTTGACCCCGAGCGTGTGATGGGTGAATTGCAGTGCATCTTGCCGCGGCGTACGGGCGTGCAGTATGACGTTGATCATGCCGTTATCGGTGGGGACGACCGCTGGATTGTGCTGCATAACGCGCATGGCGCGGACTTTGAGCTCGGCATGGCCAGTGCCGCGCCGCTGACCAGCCTGGACGACCTGGACGTTGTGATCCCACACAAGCAAGGCCGTCGCATCGAAGGAATGGATGTGTTCGCGCAGCACATGGTTGTGGGCTACCGCGAGAACGCCATTAACAAGTTGGGGCTTTTTTCGTTTGTCGACGGCACCGTTGGGAATCTCGAGCCTATCGATTTTGATGAGGAACTTTACAGTGCCGGTACCGGGGGAAATGCCGAGTGGGAGTCCCCGTATATCCGCATGGCCTACGAGTCGTTTGTGACGCCCGGCCTGGTTTTTGACTACGACTTGGCGACGGGCGAGCGGTTGGTACGCAAGCAGCGGATCGTGAAGGGCGGATATGACCCGTCTGCCTACGTCGCGCGCCGGATGTGGACAACAGCCCGGGACGGCGCGAAAGTCCCGGTCTCGTTGACTTATCGAGCGGATCTTGAAGGGAAGGCCGATTCCGACGGTCTCCCCACCGACGGCCCTCATCCGACGATTCTTTATGGTTACGGATCATATGAAGCGTCGATGGACCCCGCGTTCTCGATCGCTCGCCTGTCGTTGCTTGATAGGGGCATCGTGTTCGCCATTGCGCATGTTCGGGGTGGTGGAGAGATGGGCCGATCCTGGTACGACAACGGCAAAACGTTGGCTAAGAAGAACACGTTCTACGACTTCATTGACGTTGCTGATGACTTGATCAGCAGGAACGTGACTGACAACAAGCACATGGTTGCGCTCGGGGGATCGGCCGGCGGACTGTTGATGGGTGCTGTCGCCAATATGGCGGGGGACCGGTTCGCTGGGATTGAAGCCGTCGTTCCGTTCGTCGACCCCCTGACGTCGATCCTGATGCCGGAGCTTCCGTTGACCGTGATCGAGTGGGATGAATGGGGTGACCCCCTCCACGATCCCGAAGTGTACGACTACATGGCATCGTATGCTCCGTATGACAACGTGTCGGCAGAGAACACCTACCCGCCTATTCTCGCGTTGACCAGCCTGAACGATACGCGAGTGCTGTACGTGGAACCAGCCAAGTGGGTTGCTAAGATTCGCGCGACTGTTCCACAGGCTGACGTCTGTCTGAAGACTGAGATGATCGCGGGCCACGGCGGGGTTTCCGGTCGCTATGAGCAGTGGAAACAGACCGCGTTTGAATATGCCTGGATGATTCGCCGTGCTGGCGTCGGTGAGGATGCTGCCGTTTAAACTCCGTCACTCTCGAAACTGAGCTGCGCCATGACTGAGCAACTGTGTGCTGAGCGTGACCAGCTCATCGAGGGGCATCGTTTTACCATCGGCAATCCACTGACGGTACATATCCAATGTGCCGGCTACTAGAAAAGTATTGATGGTGTTTTGCTGTTCACGGGAAAGATGCGCATACGGATTATGCCGTGCCCGATTATGGACGAGAT
Source organism: Corynebacterium pseudokroppenstedtii (assembly GCF_019754945.1). GTDB lineage: Bacteria > Actinomycetota > Actinomycetes > Mycobacteriales > Mycobacteriaceae > Corynebacterium > Corynebacterium pseudokroppenstedtii. The sequence goes on along the minus strand of NZ_JAEUWU010000004.1, from coordinate 46,723 downwards.
TCATGTGGAAGAAACGTTCGGCATAGTGCCGATATTCGGGAGACACCACGAGCTGTTCGAATAAAGGCCCTTGCCGCGTGGAGAAGTCGAAAAATACGCGGTTGATGTCGGCAATAGTCATTGTCGGAGGAATTGAATCAATAGTATCTGCATAGTCTTGCTTCATTGATTCCAATTCCTCGCGAAAGAGTTCATCCACCGAGTTGTAATGCAAGTAAAATGTTTTCCGGTGAATATTTGCGCGCCGGGTAATTTCCGCAACAGTAATTCGATGCGGAGGTTTTTCGCAGACGAGCTCTTCTAACGCACAATGGATAGCCGCTTGTGTTTTGACAACACGACGATCGACACGGCTCTGGGGACGGCCCTGCTCTGTAGAGCTGTCGAGCGAACCGTCGCGTTCGGCAGTGTTGGTCATCGCGCCTCCATCATCGCTACGTGCATAATCACCACTTCGGCATAGAGTGTTGATTATTCGACACATACACCCTTTGTGTTCATTGTGCATGAGGGAGCGTCGTGTGAATATGACTGGCACCACGTGATAGGAGGTCACCATGTCAGCTTCACAACAAGATGCAGACTCACAGCCAGACCAACGCCATACCGATCGATCCATACCCGACGTATTCCGTGAAGTCTTCGACCACGACTATTCGGCGCTGGAATCCTCAGCGCGGGTGGGCGACGAGTTTAACCAGATCACCGACCGGTTTGCTTTTGGCGAGATGTGGTCTGCGGTTGAGCTCGATGACCGTCGCAAGATCTTGGTCAGCGTAGCGTGCGTGGCCGCGAGTGGCAGCGATGAACTATCCGCATTATTGAGAGCAGGCCTTCATCTAGGTGTTGCAGTGGAAGAGCTGCAGGAAGTTTTCCACCAAATAGCGCCCTACGTTGGGATCAGTCCCGCCCGCCGCGGACTGCAGGAGCTAGACAAACTTGTCAACGCTCCCGTCAGCAACCAATCGACGGTGACCGAGGACGACCGCCTGGCCAAAGGAATTGCCGCGCAGAAAGCAATGTTTGGCGACGGAATCGACGCAATGCGTGAGAATGCACCTGAGGATGAAGGTTTCATCCAAGATGCTTTGTCAGCTTATTGCTTCGGTGATACATACACCCGGAAAACGCTAAGTCTTGCTGACCGGGAATTGTTGACGTGGGTGGCCATCATTTCCTTAGGCGGCTGTGACCCGCAAGCTCGGGCCCATGTTTCGGGGAACCTCGCAGTGGGGAATGATCGCGCAATTCTCCTGGGTGCTCTGGCGGTCTGCGTGCCCTGGATTGGTTTCCCAAGGAGTCTTAATGCCCTGGCCGCGATTAATAGCCAGGCCAAAAATGATGCTTCAGAAAACGACGACAAGGAGTCATAAACATGAAAACCACCAATAAAGACGAATTCGACAAAGTCAACAAGTTTGGCACAGGCGAATCCAACGATGCATTTGCCGAATACTTCGTCGGGAAGTCATTTTTACAACCCATCACCCAGCTTGATGAGGCGAACTTGGGAATCGCCAATGTGACCTTTGAACCTGGATGCAGGAATAACTGGCATATTCACCACGCCCGGCGCGGGGGTGGCCAGATCCTGATGTGCACCGCGGGAGAAGGCTGGTACCAGGAAGAGGGCAAGGCCCCCGTCAGCATGACGGAAGGTTCCACAGTGGTCATTCCGCCAAATGTGAAGCATTGGCACGGCGCTAAGGCGGATAGTTGGTTTTCCCATATCGCTATCTCGGTGCCTGGGGAAGAGACCAGCAACGAGTGGCTGGAGCCCGTCTCGGACGAGGAATATCAATCCCTCACATCGTAGCGGCCGGGTGTTCTGGTTCGGGGGTAATCTTATTCGATAATGATTACCCACACAGGGGAACCCGGCTGTAGCATCTCAGCTCATGAGCTCCTCTCCAGTTCGGATCGTCGAACCCAAAAAAGAGAAAAAAGATAAGTCCCACTGGCTTTATATCTCTGTCATTGTTGCCGTTCTTGCGGGCGTCATTCTGGGGCTTGTTGCTCCAGACGTGGCGGTCAAATTCGAGTTATTAGGAAAACTCTTTGTCGCGTTGATCAAAATGATGATCGCGCCCGTCATTTTCTGCACGATCGTGCTGGGGATCGGCTCCGTTCGAGCAGCTGCATCGGTGGGGCGGGCCGGCGCAATTTCGCTGGTGTACTTCATCGTCATGTCGACGTTCGCCCTGGCGATAGGTCTCGTCGTCGGCAATATTGTTAAGCCCGGATCCAGCTTGGCAATGCCAGAGGCTGGGTCGGGAATGTCGTTTGTCGATAACAACAAAGAAGCCGCTCATGGGCTGAGCGGGTTCGTTATGTCCGTTATCCCGGACACGCTATTTTCCTCGTTGACCAGTGGTTCTGTTCTTCAGGCCTTGTTTATTGCACTCCTGTGTGGCTTTGCTATTCAGTCGATGGGCAAAGCGGGGGAGCCTTTATTATCCGCCATTGCTCAGGTTCAAAAGCTTGTTTTTAAAGTTCTGATGATGGTTCTGTGGACAGCCCCTATTGGTGCTTTCGGCGCCATTTCCTGGGTTGTGGGGTCCACCGGCCTCGACGCCGTCAAGCAGCTCGTTTTGTTGATGCTCTGCTTTTACGTCACCTGCGTGATTTTCATCTTCGGCGTATTAGGTCTGGTTCTCTATGCCTTTACCCGTTTCAATATCTTCAAGTTAGTGAAGTATTTAGCCCGCGAGTATCTCCTCATTTTCGCAACCTCGTCGTCGGAGTCCGCGCTTCCCACGTTGATTCGCAAGATGGAACACGTGGGTGTTGATAAATCAACCGTGGGTATCGTCGTTCCGACCGGCTATTCGTTCAATTTGGACGGCACAGCAATTTACCTCACGATGGCGTCGATTTTTATTTCCGACGCTATGCACAAACCCCTTAACTTGGGTGAGCAAATTGGGCTTTTGGTGTTCATGATGATTGCATCCAAGGGTGCCGCTGGTGTCTCGGGTGCCGGGCTAGCAACTCTGGCTGGTGGACTGCAGGCACACCGGGCTGAGCTGTTGGACGGTGTCGGGATCATCGCTGGTATCGACCGCTTCATGTCTGAAGCGAGGGCTTTGACGAACTTCGCCGGCAACTCCGTCGCGACGCTGGTTGTGGGCGTCTGGACACACACGGTCGATAGAAACCGTGTTAACGCCGTGTTGTCCGGGGAGATTCCGTATGTGGAGACTCCGGAGGATATGGAGTCGGATGTGAACCTGCGTAATCCTTCCGTGAAGAACCCCGCCGACAAACTTCAGCCCACGCCTCAGGTGGATGTCGACGAGTATCAGCGCACCTAAATACACCTAAATTCCTCTAAATACGCCTAAATATTTATAGATATTCTGCCCCCAGACACGCGTACTCTGGGGGTATGAGTATTTATGACATCCCAGTAACGACGATCGACGGCAAAGAAACAACGCTGCGCTCGTGGGAGGGCCACGTTCTTTTAATTGTGAACGTAGCTAGTGAATGCGGTTTTACACCGCAATATGAAGCTCTCGAGCACATTTTTGAGGAATACGCGGCCCGCGGTTTCTTTGTCATCGGCGTTCCCTGCAACCAGTTCGGTGAACAAGAACCCGGCTCGAATGAGGAGATCAAGGAGTTCGCATCGTCGAAATTTGGTGTGACATTCCCACTGCTGAGCAAGACGGATGTGAATGGTGGCAACGAGCACCCGCTCTACACCGAGCTGAAGAAAACCGCTGATAACAATGGCGAAGCGGGCGACGTGAAGTGGAACTTTGAGAAATTTGTTCTGTCCGATTCGGGGGAGGTCCTGGGCCGGTTCCGCAGCGATGTTGATCCTGAAGATGATGCCCTCCTGGATCTGATTGAGGACAACCTCCCTCTCTAGCTGGCTTTTCAATTGGTTGAGTTCCCCAACTATTCGGTAATGTTGTCGGTGGTGTAGTCAACTGACCTGATAGGGAGCGCCACTGTGGCTCGAGTTGTTGTCAATGTCATGCCGAAGACCGAGATTTTGGATCCGCAGGGGCAAGCGGTTCTGCGTGCGTTGGGGCGAATCGGGGTGAATGGGATTCGCGACGTCCGGCAAGGCAAGCGGTTTGAGCTGGATGTCGACGGTTCAGTATCCGACGAGGAGCTGGACCGGTTGGCATCGACGCTTCTGGCCAATACCGTCATTGAGGATTATGACGTCGTTGCCGAGCGTGCCGACGATTCCGACGCCACCCCCGTGGCCTCAACCAGCGCGAACGAGGGGGCCAACTAATGCCACGTATTGGTGTGGTGACATTCCCCGGCACCCTCGACGACGGCGACGCTGCCCGCGCTGCCCGATTGGGTGGCGCCGAGGTGGTGCACTTATGGCACGCCGACGCCGACCTGAAAGGCGTCGATGCTGTGATCGTGCCGGGCGGCTTTTCGTACGGGGATTACCTCCGAGCAGGCGCTTTGGCAAGCTTAGCGCCGGTGATGGGTGAGGTCGTGCGTCGAGCTCGCCAGGGACTTCCCGTGCTAGGTATTTGCAACGGGTTCCAGATTTTGCAAGAGGCAGGCCTTCTTCCAGGAGCGTTAACCAGGAATAAGGGCCTGCATTTTCATTGTGTGGACACATACTTGAAGGTGGAACGCACATCCACCCCGTGGACTGCCGGTTTCACGCAGGGCCAGAAGATTTTGGTCCCGGCCAAGCACGGTGAGGGCCGTTTCCAAGCGCCCGCGGAGACGATTTCCCAGTTGGAAGACGAAGGTCGCGTCGTTTTTCGATATACCGATAATTTCAATGGTTCAGTCAATGCCATTGCTGGAGTGTCTAGTGCCGACGGTCGCGTCGTCGGGCTCATGCCGCACCCGGAGCACGCGGTGGAGTTGCTGACGGGCCCGTCAACGGATGGGTTGGGTTTGATTCATTCGGTTCTTGATTCGGTGGGAGTGTAAGCGATGGTGAACCAAACGAATACGAACCAAACGAATAAGACTGACATGAATGCCGAGGATAATCAGATGCCCAAGTCCACAGAGACTGCGCGCGCCGACGCGGGCGCTGATAATGCGGCCGCTGATAACGCGGTCGAAAGTTTTACGGCTGCTCAGGTAAATGACACGGTTGCTGCTGCTCAGTCGGATCCGGATGCGTCGCAACCCTATGCGTCTTTGGGTTTGAAGGACGATGAATACGCCCGAATTAAAGATATTTTGGGCCGACGTCCCACCGATGCGGAATTAGCAATGTATTCCGTCATGTGGTCGGAGCACTGTTCTTATAAGTCCTCCAAAGTGCATCTTCGTTACTTTGGCGAAACGATGACAAAAGAAATGTCGTCGAAAATTCTGGCCGGCATTGGCGAAAACGCCGGCGTAATTGACATTGGCGACGGCAACGCCGTGACTTTCCGCGTGGAATCGCACAATCACCCCTCCTATGTCGAACCACATCAGGGCGCGGCGACGGGCGTCGGCGGAATTGTTCGCGACATCATGGCCATGGGCGCGCGTCCGATTGCCGTCATGGACCAGCTGCGTTTCGGCCCGGCCGATGCGGCGGATACGCAGCGCGTTCTTCCCGGTGTGATTGACGGCGTGGGCGGTTACGGTAACTGCCTGGGCTTGCCGAATATCGGTGGTGAAACCGTCTTCGATGAGTCCTATGCCGGGAATCCTTTGGTGAATGCTTTGTGCATTGGGACGTTGAAAGTTGACGATCTCAAACTGGCCTTCGCCTCTGGTAAGGGGAACAAAGTGATGCTATTCGGTTCCCGAACGGGACTGGACGGCATTGGTGGAGTGTCCGTATTAGCGTCCGACACTTTCGAAGATGGTGCCGAGCGAAAGTTGCCGTCGGTTCAGGTGGGTGACCCCTTTGCTGAAAAGGTCCTCATCGAATGTTGCCTGGATTTGTATCACGCCGGGATCGTCGTGGGTATTCAGGACTTGGGTGGTGCAGGACTGTCCTGCGCAACGTCCGAGTTGGCTGCGGCCGGGGACGGTGGCATGGAGGTCAACCTCGACGCGGTACCGCTGCGCGCGGAGAACATGACCGCCGCCGAGATCCTCTCGTCGGAGTCCCAGGAGCGCATGTGTGCCGTCGTCACCCCGGAAAATGTTGATCGTTTCCGGGAGATCTGCGCCCATTGGGATGTGACCTGCGCGGAGATCGGCGAGGTCACGGATGGTGATCATTTGATCATTCACCACCACGGCCAGGTTGTGGTGGATGCGCCGGCACACACGATTGCCCATCAGGGACCCGTCTATGATCGCCCCTATGAGCGCCCGGATTGGCAGGATGAGCTGCAAGAATCGGGTGTCGAAGCGAAGGGGTTCGCCCGTCCTCAGGGTGCCGGCGAGTTGCGTGAGACGTGGCTGCGTATGGTTGCTTCCCCTGCGCTGTGTTCCCGCGCCTTCATCACCGAGCAGTACGACCGCTACGTCATGGGTAATACGGTGGAGGCGCAAAACGCCGACGCCGGTGTGTTGCGTATCGACGAATCCACTGGTCGCGGTGTCGCTGTGTCGGCGGATGCGTCGGGACGGTACACGAAGCTCGATCCGAACATGGGGGCCCGCTTAGCGTTGGCGGAGGCCTACCGCAACGTCGTTGTGACGGGCGCCCGTCCGGTGGCGGTGACCAACTGCCTGAACTTCGGTTCCCCGGAGGACCCTGCCGTCATGTGGCAGTTCCGTGAGGCCGTGCATGGCCTTGCCGATGGTGCCCGTGAACTGGGCATTCCCGTGTCGGGCGGCAACGTGTCGTTCTACAACCAGACCGGGTCGGAAGCGATCTTGCCGACGCCGCTCGTGGGTGTTGCGGGCGTCGTGACCTCGGTGGATCACCACATCAACCACCTCCTTGGGGGCTTGACGACGGAACGCTCGGCCTTCCCCGAGAGCGAATCGGATGCCGGTGATGATTCTTCGACGTCGGAGTCGACGTCGGCCAATGACCAGTTCGAAGAGCTGTATCTCTTGGGTGAAACCCATGATGAGCTGGGCGGTTCCATCTGGCAGCAGGTGGAGCATAATGCTCTCTCGGGGCTTCCCCCGCAGGTGGATTTGGCAGCGACGTCGGCCCTGGCTGATTTCTTCTGCGATCAGGCTGATCCCGATACGCCGCGGGTTGTCACTGCCGCGCACGACCTGTCCGAAGGCGGACTTGCGCAGGCCCTGGCCGAAATGGCGATGATCTCTGGCGTCGGCATGGACGTGGATGTGTCCAAGGTTCACGCGGATCCCTGCGTTGCGCTGTTTTCGGAATCAGCTAACCGAGTCGTGGTCGCCTGTGCTCACGGAGACGGCGATAAGCTAGTTTCTCTTGCAAAACGCTGTGGTATCCCTGTGCTGCGGTTGGGTTCTGTGACCTCACGAGCGTGTGGGTCTTCACAGGAAATGTCCGCTCAGGTACGAGTCAGGGTTAGCACTGGTGAAGCAGATGAGATCACGCTGCCCGTGACAGAATTGAGAGACGCCTGGACAAGTACGTTGCCTAAGCTCTTTGCTCACGCAGCGGGTGCGAACTCTGTAGTGGAATAAGATATTCAACTTTTTCTGGGAAGAATATCTAAGCTTTCCGTGACAGATTTTCTAAAGGTTATTTTTCCAAACCTGCCAGCGGGGAATACTTGAGTATAGGCCATGACATTTCATGCGCTGTATACCAGTAAGTCCAAGAATCCGACTATCGAGCCCGGCTCCTTCGCACCGACGGCACAGCCATCTGATCTCAGTGCCGTCGCTGGGGGAGTCTCCTCTGGTGAAACCCGCTCCGCTGTATCTACGTTGAATTCGCGTGCCGATTCGGAGAACTCAACTGTCGCTTCACGGGTGTCCACCGCCACGCAGGAGAGTTCATCTGCCACGGGGGAGAGCACGCCTGCCGCGCCGGGTGACTCAGTTCAGGGGAACGCTGAGTCCTATCATCCAACAAATCCGCGCCAGGCCACGGTGGAAATCGTCATTCCTGTGTACAACGAGGCCACGTCCTTGCCCACCTCGATCCCTCACTTGGTGGAGAGTTTGTCGAGCCTGGTGCCATTCACGACGATGGTCACGATTGCTGATAATGCGTCGATCGATAACACATGGATCGTCGCCGGTGAGTTGGAGCGCCAGCTGCCGTCGGTTCGCCGGGTCCATTTGGACCAAAAAGGCCGCGGGCGGATGCTGAAGAAGGTGTGGCTGGAGTCGGAATGCGATGTTGTGGCGTATATGGATGTAGATCTCTCCACCGATCTGCATGCTTTGCTTCCGTTATTAGCGCCTTTGGTTTCTGATCATTCCGATATCGCTATCGGTTCACGGTTAGCTCGTTCAGCCAATGTTGTTCGTGGTTCAAAGCGTGAATTTATTTCGCGGACATATAACCACATGCTGCGTCTCATGATGTCAGCACATTTCTCCGACGCTCAATGTGGTTTTAAAGCAATGCGTACCGACGTTGCTCGCGCGATTTTGCCTCATGTTGAAGACCCCAATTGGTTCTTTGATACCGAAGTGCTTCTCCTCGCAGAAAAAGCCGGGTACCGAATTCATGAGGTCCCCGTCGATTGGACCGACGATCCCGATTCGCGCGTGAATGTCGTCGAAACAGCTTTGCAGGATTTGCGTGGAATGTGGAGAGTGAGACGAAACATTGCGTCTCATCGGATTAATCTCGATTCGTTCCGTCGATCGTCGAGGACATCTGAACCCCCGGTATTGGAGGGGGTGAGGGGCCGGCCGGAGCCCCAGCAGAGTTTTTTAGGCATGTCTGGCGATTCGGCGTTGTCGGAATCGCCTCGACGGTAGCGTATGCCGTCCTCTATTTGGCTTTCTCGGCGTTTTTACCCGCACAGGTTAACAACTTTCTTTGCCTTCTGATCACGGCAGTTTTAAATACCGCGGCTAATAGGGCATTCACCTTTGGTATATCCGGTCGTAAAAACGCGGCCAAAGATCAGCTCAGCGGTTTGTTTATTTTTCTTGTGTGCTGGTTGGTCACGTCGTTATCCCTGGTGGGGTTGTCGTGGGTGAATCCCCACGCTTCGGCAACGACGGAGCTGATCGTGTTGACAGTGGCCAACGTCGTCGCCACGATCATCCGTTTTGTTGCTTTACGTGCGTACTTCTATTCATTCCGACGTCGGCGTCGCACGGGGAGTGGAATGTAAAACACGTGCTGAACAAGGACAAATACGAGAGATATATGACAGGCAAATATCCATTGCACGGTATGTCGAATCGGATTGCTATGCAGTCGTTGGAGTCACGACAAGGCCGTGTCATGACCGACCAGATTAAAGAATAAGGAGCATCACATGACAACCGATGACGTATGCGGATTGTGTGGAAAAGATGTGACGAGAATGAGGAGAAAGAAATGACGATGAGCATGGTGAAAGGAGCTGGTGGCAGTCATAGTGAGACAACTCATCGCAGACAGCATCACGCCGGCGTCCCACAGGGGTCGAACCCCAAGGAAAACGCCACGAAGTCGGGGATTCGTGCCCAGGTTCAGGGCTTCCCGCGTGGAAAAGAATTAGCTGGATTCATAGCCTTATTACTAGGCTCAGCATTCCTTTTCATGTGGGAACTGGATAACAACAACTATGGCAATGACTTTTATGCTGCCGCCAGCCAAGCAGGGTCAAAGAATTGGACCGCATTTCTCTTCGGTTCATCGGACTGGGGCAACACCATTACCGTCGACAAAACTCCACTATCACTGTGGCCTTCAGCCTTAGCCATCAAGATTTTTGGCTTAAATTCATGGTCCGTCCTGTTGCCGTACGCACTTCTGGGTGTGGCATCCGTTGCCGTCCTATGGGCCACGGTCCGGCGCTATGCCGGGTCGACAGCAGCCTTTGTGTCGGGAATTGTGCTGGCCCTCACCCCAGTCGCGGTGCTGATGTTCCGCTTCAACAACCCCGACGCGATGCTCGTCCTCCTCATGACGTGTTCCATCTGGGCGGCCATGCGTTGCGTGGAAACCGGTAAATGGCGCTGGGCCGTGTTAACCGGCGTCTTCGTCGGCCTTGGTTTCTTGGCAAAGCAGGGCGAAGTTTTGCTGATCATTCCCGCGCTCGTCGTCCTTTTAGCGGTGGTTTCCCCGCGTTCCTGGAAGGTCAAGCTGGGGCAAAGCCTTGCCACCGTTGCCGCCATGATTGTTTCCGCTGGCTGGTACATCGTGGCAGTCGCTTTGTGGCCATCGTCGTCACGGCCCTATATCGGTGGCTCGACTAACAACTCTATTTGGGAGTTGACCCTCGGATATAACGGATTCAGCCGGCTCAGCGGCAACGGCAGTGCCCCAGGCGGTGGCGCAGGTGGCGGTCCCGGTGGTGCCGGCCAAGGGGGAAGTTCGGTTTCCGACGCTGCTCAGGGCGCTGCTTCTGCTGCCAGTAGCGGCATGGGTCAGGCTGGAAGTTCTGGGCAGATGGGTAACATGCCGCAAGGTGGATCCCCAGGTGGCGGTGGCCATGGTGGCCCGACGTTCTCTGGTGAGCCGAGCATCCTCCGACTGTTTAACGAACAGTTAGGTGGCCAAGCTACGTGGCTATTCATTGCAGCGCTGATCGCCCTCGTGATGGGGATTGTGCTGTGTGGGCGAGTACCTCTGAAGAACACGAAACGCGGCCTGTACATCGGCCTTGGCGTCTGGCTGCTCATGTGTGCCGGGACGTTCAGCTTCATGGAGGGCACGATGCACCAGTACTACACCGTGGCCATGGTTCCTCCGATGGCTGGACTGGTCGGCATGGGCGCGGCCGATGCATGGCAGCACCGCGACCGCCTGTGGGTTCGTGCCGTGAGCGCCGTCGCTATCCTCGCGTCCGGTGTGACGGCATTCGGCGTCCTTCGTCGTGCGTCCGATTCATTCCCGACGTGGTTACCGTGGGCTATTCTCGTCGCCACCGTTATCGGTGCATCGGGATGGTTCGCTTTGCCGTGGGTGTCCGCGGCAGGGGCTCGTCGGCACGCAGACGGATCTGCGTCGTCGAAGCTTTCCGCAGGTGTCCTGTCACTCCGGGTGGGCGTCGTCGGTGTTGTCGCAGCTGCGATGCTCGCGGGACCGAGTGCGTACAGTGCGTACACCATCGCCCACGCCAATACCGGTTCGGTCGTCGCGGCCGGGCCGAAATCCGATTCCGGAATGGGAGGCCCAGGTGGCGGTGGTCCCGGTGGCCAAAATGGAACCGACGGTCGAGGCGGTGCCGACGGACAAGGTGCCGACGGTCAAAATACTGGCGACGGCCAAGGCGCTACTGATGGTCAATCCGGCAACGGCCAAGAAGGTGCTTCCTCGCCTGGACAGATGCCCGGTGACGGTCAGAACGGCGGTCCCGGCGGCACCCCACCGAACGGTGGCAATGGCCAGGGTATGCCTGGCGGGCCTAATGGCAGTGGCTCGACGTCGGATAACTCGAGTAACGGTATGCCGGGCGACTCGTCGGATGGAAAATCGGATGGAAAAGGTGGATCGTCGGCTTCAGTTGGTAAGCAGGGCGGAGCGTCGTCGCCGGGTGGCCCGGGTCAGATGGCTGTCAGTGAGACTCTGAAGAACAAGCTGAAGGAAGATTCGGACAAGTACAAGTGGTCCGCGGCGACGATCGGTTCGCAAGGCGCGGCCAGCTACCAGTTGGCGACGGACACGGATGTCATGCCGATCGGTGGCTTCAGCGGCAGCGATGATGCTCCGACCTTGGATCAGTTCAAGAAGCTGGTCTCGGAGAAGAAGATTCACTTCTTCATCGCTGATTCTGGTCAGGGCGGCGCCCCTGGCGGGAACAACGAGATCACGTCATGGGTGAAGGAGCACTTCACTGCTACGACTGTCGACGGTGTGACCGTTTATGACCTCACCCAGGAGAAGAGCTCATAACGCTCGGGGTTGCCGGGGTTCTAGCGAGTCGCCATCGCCAGAGCCCAACTTCCCGCCCCGCGCCTCATCGAACGCATACCATCGACCGCCTTACTGAATCCGCCTCGAGATCGGATTTTGTGGCACAAGCGGGTGAGGGGAGTACTCGGCACGCAAATTACGCAGCGTCTCCGCGTGTTCGGCGAGGCGCTTATCCTCCTCCGTCGTAGGAGTGAAGTGGCGCGCAGCCAGCGGGTTCCCGTCCTCGTCGATACCCATATAAGCGGCCGAGGCGTGGATCGCTAGTTTCATTCCGCTGCGGCCTTCCCGCGGGTCGCCAGCGTAAACGTGAACACTAGTTTGCATGGAACGCGTGTCGGTGCGGATGATCCGGGCGTCGGCTTCAATGAGATCCCCGATCTGGATCGGCCGGTAAAACCGAATGCCGCCCGCATAGACCGCCACAGTGCGATGACCAGCGAATTCCATCGTGCAGGCGGTGGCTGCTTCGTCGATCCATGCCATCGCGGTGCCACCGTGGACCTTGCCACCCCAGTTGACATCTTGGGGCTTCGCCATAAACCGAGTGACCAGCTCCGGGGCCGTCGAGTCCTCCGTGTACGTCTGTTTCAGCATCTCGTCTTCGATGGCTTTGCGCAGGTCGACGCGGGAGAGGGCGGCGTCCCGAACTCGGATCTCTTCATCTGTGGTGGGGGTCCAGGTGGGGACGGGGATGGATTTTCCGTGCTCGTCCAGCGCGACGAAGATGACCAGGCAGTCGCAGGCGCGGCTGAAGGAGCCGTCGCGGGGGTCGGCGGAGAAGACTTCGTTCACAATGTGCATCGACGATCGCCCGGTGTAGGCGATGGTGGATTTCACCTCGACGAGGTGCCCGGATGGGATCGGGCGGGTGAAGTGAATATGCCCGACGTATGCCGTGACACAGTAGGCCCCTGACCAGCCGACGGCGCACGCGTAGGCAGCTTTGTCGATCCACTCGAGAACGCGCCCGCCGTGCACACCCATCGCACCCGCGAGCAGGATGTCATTGGGGGCTGCGAGGAACCGTAGCGTGACGCTGTTGTTGCGTCGACCGGTCGCGTGGGGTTTCTCGGCTGTCGCTCCGGATTCTGCGGTGTCGGTGGTGTGTCCTGTGTCCTTAGTTGTCATGGTTTCCTTTATTGATGCGTCGGTGCTTATGCGGGTCCCGCTCAGCGGGCAGTGAACTATGTAACTCTTGCATTGTAAGGGGTGGCGATACAGTTAGTGCGTGACCAAGAGAATTGATGCGCAGCAGTTGGTGGCGGACCTGGAACAAGTCAGGCCTTGGGCGACGGACCCGCAGAACGTCGAACGCCCCCCGCGGAGTGTGATTGCCCGCGCGGTCCGGACGAGTCTGAAGGCATTAGAAGCCGACGCCCCCGGGCATAGCGTGGAAGTTCGCGTTCCTCCGTTTGCGGCGGTGCAGTGCATCGAAGGCCCACGTCACACCAGGGGAACCCCGCCGAATGTGGTGGAAACCGATGGCCTCACGTGGATTCGGCTCGCGCTGGGGATCGTCGAGTGGGAGGACTGCAGCTCCGAGGTAGAGTTCTCGGGTTCTCGCGCGGCAGAGGTGTCGCGCTGGTTGCCTCAGGTCCGGTAGCGGCCGCCTGAGTCTGATTGCCGACGCACCCCACCGCGGTGCCACCCGTGCACCCCTCCTGCACTCCGCATCGTGGGGATTTAGTTGGGAAAACCAGCAATTGTTATTACAGTGGGGGACGTGTCGCGCACTGATTGTGTTGATCCGTGGTGTGTAGAGGCCAATGCCCCCACCTCGAGCGAGCCATTCACGACCGGGCCCTGGGAGGCCGATTCCGGTGTACCTAGTGGAGGATTCGCACCAATCAACCTCGACGATCGCGGTGAAACCGAGCCGCACGAAGAGTGTGGCGTTTTCGGGGTGTACGCGCCGGGGGAAGAGACCGCGAAGCTCACCTACTACGGTTTGTACGCTCTGCAGCACCGGGGGCAAGAAGCCGCAGGGATCGGCGTCGGCGACGGGCAGCAGATCCTAGTTTTCAAGGACCTCGGCTTGGTGTCGCAAGTTTTCGACGAGCCCACCTTGTCGGCTCTCAGAGGCCATGTGGCCATCGGTCACACGCGGTATTCCACGGCCGGCGGTGTTCGGTGGGAGCATGCCCAGCCCATGTTCCGCACGGCTCGCAGCGGTGGCGACGTCGCCCTCGGGCATAACGGGAACCTCATCAACCAGGGCGAGCTGCGTCGGGAAGCCGCAGCATATGGCCTGATTGACCCCGCGTCAGACCCCACCGACTCCGACGTTATGTGCGCGTTGCTCGCGTACTACCACGACGAGGACACCTCGCTGGTCCAGTCGGCCCAGGAACTCCTCCCACGTCTTCGCGGCGCCTTCTGCCTGACCTTCACCGATGGTGAAAAGCTCTACGCCGCTCGCGATCCCCACGGCGTCCGCCCCCTCTGCTTGGGGCGTCTGGAACGTGGTTGGGTTGTCGCGTCGGAAACCTGTGCCCTCGATATCGTCGGTGCCCGCTTTATTCGTGAGGTCGAGCCGGGAGAATTCCTTATTATCGACGACGACGGCGTGCATTCGCACCACTTTGCCCGCCCGCAGCATCGCGGATGCGTGTTCGAGTACGTGTATTTGGCCCGCCCGGATTCGACGATCCGCGGCCGTGCGGTCAATGCGACGCGCGTGGAAATTGGCCGGCGTCTTGCCGAGGAAGCCCCGGTGGACGGCGATTTGGTTATCCCCGTGCCCTCATCGGGAACGCCGGCGGCCGTTGGTTACGCACAAGGTTCGGGCATTCCCTTCGGCGAGGGGCTGACCAAGAATGCCTATGTTGGCCGCACGTTCATTGAGCCCTCACAAACCATCCGTCAGCTGGGAATCCGCCTCAAGCTCAACCCGTTACGCGAAGTCATCCGCGGAAAGCGGCTCATTGTTGTCGACGATTCCATCGTGCGAGGCAACACCCAGCGCGCATTGGTGAAGATGCTTCGCGACGCCGGAGCGGCCGAGATCCACGTCCGCATTGCGTCCCCGCCGGTGAAATGGCCGTGCTTTTATGGGATCGACTTCGCCTCCCCCGACGAACTGGTGGCTAACGCGTTTGACCCAGATGACGTCGTTGAGGGAGTGCGTGCCTCGATCGGCGCGGATTCCTTGGCCTACGTGTCGGTGGAAAACATGGTGGCCGCGTCGCGTCAGCAGAGGTCGGAACTGTGCTGTGCCTGTTTCGACGGCCATTACCCACTCGGGTTACCCGACATCGGCCGCAAGGCTGGTGCCGTGCGTGACCTGCAAGAACACACCGCGCCGGGCGGGCGCTGACGGAGACCGAAACGCCCGGTGCACTTAGGCGACGCGCCTAGTTTTATGTCGATCGCGGTGTACTCACGGCGATTGAGATTAATTGCCCCAGGTTATATTAGTTTTAGTGAGACCGACATTTATTTAGCGAGAAAGAGATATACACAATATGAATGCTCACGAGGTAGACAGCACGGATAATCATGACGACACGTCGTCGGCTCATGAGGGAACATCGTATGCCCAGGCCGGTGTGGATATCGAGGCAGGGGACAGGGCTGTTGAGCTCTTCGCGCCATTAGCTAAGAAAGCGACAAGGCCAGAGGTTCGTGGCGGCCTCGGTGGCTTTGCCGGGCTTTTCGCCTTGGGGAAGTACAAGGAGCCGCTGCTGGCTGCCTCATCGGATGGCGTCGGCACGAAGCTCGCTGTGGCTCAGGCGATGGATAAGCACGACACGATTGGCCAGGATCTCGTAGCGATGGTCGTCGATGATCTTGTGGTGTGTGGTGCGGAACCCCTGTTTTTGCAGGACTATATCGCCATCGGCAAGGTGATTCCGGAGCACGTGGCGCAGATCGTCGGCGGAATTGCTCAGGGTTGCCAGATGGCGGGGTGCGCGTTGCTCGGTGGCGAGACCGCCGAACATCCCGGTGTGATGGAGCCTGGTGAGTATGACATTTCCGCGACCGGTGTGGGCGTCGTAGAGGCTGCGGATGTGTTGGGGCCCGATAAGGTCCGCGATGGTGATGTCATTATTGGCATGGCTTCGTCGGGGCTTCACTCGAATGGATACTCACTGGCTAGAAAGGTTTTGCTCGAGGACGCCGGCCTTCCGCTTGATGGGGTTGTCGAAGAACTTGACCGGCCCTTGGGTGAGGAACTCTTAGAGCCGACGCGGATTTATGCGTTGGATTGCGTGGAGCTTATTCAGGAGTGCGAGACTCACACGTTTTGCCACGTCACCGGTGGTGGACTCGTGGGAAACATGGAGCGCGTGATTCCCGACGGGCTCGTCGCGGAGATGGATCGTGCATCCTGGACGCCGAGTCCCATTTTCCGGTTGATCGCGGAGTTGGGCTCTGTGTCTGACGAGGAAATGGAGAAGACGTTCAATATGGGCGTGGGCATGGTCGCCGTGGTGAGTGCAGATGAGGTCGATCGCGCTCAGGCACTGTTGACGGCTCGCCACGTGGATTGTTGGACCTTAGGCCGGGTGCGTATTGCTGCCGAAGGCGAGCAGGACCGCGCGGTTCTGGTCGGGGATCACCCGCAGGCGTAGGCCCGGGTAAATCGCGGGAAGCGTGCCCTGCCCTCTGGGCACACGAAAATGGCCAGCTCAGCTATGCCGCGCTGGCCTGGGTTTTCGTTGGGTTGTTCCGGGGGTGAGGTGGACTGGATGTGCCCAGGAAAGACGCCCCCAGTGGTAGTTAGCGCCAGTCGTCTTCGTCGGGCTCGTCTTCTGCCCAACGATCCCACTTGTCGTGGGAGTCTTCTTCTTCCCGTTGTCCGGTCAGTTCACGCTGGAGGCGCTCGAGGTCCATCTCAGGTGAGTTGTACTTCAACTGACGTGCTACCTTGGCTTGCTTTGCCTTGGCGCGGCCGCGACCCATGGTCTGACCCCCTTGGGTTAGCGGGCCGGTGCGGTAATCCTGCGCCGGCCCATGACGAGTTCATAGTTTCTTCCTGCCCATACCCTACCGGTTCTGAACGAAAAATTCTGCATAGGGGGACGCTATGTCGCCGAATTGCGCCGTTGTTGCAGCGCACAAGGCCCTTATTGACTAAAAATTCGGGGTAGGTGCCCGGAGTGTGAAGGTATGGGGGCGCTCCGAGTCTGGTGTAGCGGCGCGCGTGGGGTGGTCGGTTGAGAGGCCCCTCGTCGAGACGTTTTAAGTTAGGGCGTTTTCCCGCGCAGCTTGTCGACGGCTTGTCGCCCGGCTTTGGGAGCCTCGTCCAGGTGAGTGGTGTCGGGATCGATGGCGAGTGTTGTACCGCCGACCTCTAGGGCGATGGCGTGTGTGGCCAACGATGACCGTGAATGTGGTTCTCGGCTGGTTGGATCACCGGATACGCCCCCCGATGGACCGGTGAATGCGCCGCCAGCGATTGTTTTTTCGACAATGCTCCGCTTGATGAGTCCCAGCGCGATGGGTCCTTCGTCGCAGTCGTCAACGACGGTTCCGATTCGGCCGACCTTTCTTTTCCCAGCGGTGATTGCCTCGCCAGGTTCGGGTCGGTGGGCAGAGTAACCGTCGACTTGGAACTTGACCAGGAGCCGGGGTGGGCGGCCGAGGTTTTGTATCCTCGATACCGTCTCTTGCCCGCGATAGCACCCTTTGTTCAGGTGAACATAGGAGGACGTGGGCCCATCGTCGACTGTGGCCCGTTGGGTAGGTGCGTTGGCGGGGGTCCCGATAAAGGCTTCTATTTCGTGGGGCACGGTGCGGCTGTCGAGGTCGGCGTGAACGTCCGGTATGACCGCTTTGACGCGTTCTGCCTCGTAGGCCATGAGCCCGGTCGGTTTCGCGTCCGCGTTGATGAGCGCCGTGAAAGCATCGGTGATCGCAGGCCTCGGCATCAAGAGATGGACAGAATCTTCCGTGCCGACGAGGGAATCGATGAATGTGACCGTTCCTTCGGGAAGCGTGTCGGGCGGGGTAGTGGTCGCCGGCGTGCCCGGGGCGTGATGGCCTTCTAAAGCGTGGGCCATAACTGTCGACGTGTCCGGGCCGATGACGGTGATGAGGGCAAGGTTTGCTTCGTGGACGCTGACTGCGGACCAAAAGACCATTTGTGTCAGATATGTCTGAAGAGCGTCGAATGTTTCTGGTTCGGAGACCAGGTAGAGGGTGGGCTCGTCGGAATCAGTGGGCGAAGATACTTGAGGCCGCACAATAGTGAACGCGTGTTCGACATGCCCCTTAGCATCCAAAATCAGCCCGTGAGTGGTTAAGCCAGGGGCAAGAGCATCAACTTTTTGGCTGATCAGTGAGTTCAGCCACGATAACGTGTCCGCACCGCTGATCTGGAGTACTCGTTGATGGGATCTGTCGACGGCCCCCGCGGACCGCTCAAATGCGCGTTGCTCACCAAGGGGGTTCCCGTAGTGCCAGGCCACACCGTATTGCCGGTGTCCGTCGGGCGCGTCGGCGGCTCCATTGATGGCGTCGAGAAGTGGGCTCTGATATGTCGTGGGAGTGGGCGTCTCTACAGGGTTTTGCTTGGTGTTCGAAGTTTCGCGGGTGGCCACGAGTGTCAGTGTAGCTGGGAATGTGGTGGTTATCATGAATTGTTTAACCAGGGTTATGTCCCAGGGCCGTCATACAATACGGATATGTCTTCTGCTTCATCTGCGCTTCCCCCATTGTCACCGCAGTCGCCGGGTACGACCCCACTGCTCGTTGTATCTGTGTTGCATGCAGGTTTGGATTCGGTAGGGCGGGAACCTCGTGTCCATGATTCGTCCCAGCCGCTGTTGTTTGCCGACGACCTCGCCGCTGTTCGTGGCGACGGAATTTTTGAGACGCTCATGGTCCGTGGTGGAAGCGTGCGGAATCTGGACCGGCACGCAAAGCGGTTCCGTCGTTCTGCTGCCATGTTGGGGTTGCCGGAGCCAGACCTGAATTTATGGGGTCGTGCAACGAACTTGGCTGTGGAGTCGTGGAAAAAGCAGTACCCGGAGCTAGCGGATCGCGATTGTGGCCTGCGGTGGGTGTTGTCCCGTGGGCGTGAGTCAACGGGGCGGCCGACGGGATGGATTACGGTGGCCCCGATGTCGGAGGAAGTTGAGCGTGGCCGTCGTGAGGGTGTGAAGGTCATGTCGGCGGAGCGAGGTTTCCGCTTGGATTTGTCAGAGCGATCACCGTGGGCATTGATTGGTGCGAAGACATTGTCTTATGCAGCGAATATGGCGGCCTTGCGTTATGCCCATGAGCATGATTTCGACGACGTTATTTTCATTTCCGACGACGGTGCCGTGTTAGAAGGGCCGACGTCCACTGTGATTGCGGTGTCTGATCGTCGCATGGTGACGCCGAAAACGGACGCGGGGATTCTTGCAGGAACGACACAAGCATCCATGTTCGGAATCGCGCGCGAGCGTGGTTGGGAGTGCGAGGAGCGACGGCTAACGCTAGACGATCTTAAGGCGGCTGATGGTGTGTGGTTGGTGTCCTCAGTACGGGTGGCTGCACGGGTGCTGAGCTTGGACGGGTTCGAGTTTGATCAACCGGATAGAGCTGATGAGGTAGAGGAGATTGCCGCAGAAGCCGTCGGGGAGTGAGCGTGTTTGCGGGATGCCCCGGCTATAAGGAATGTTTTACCTCGTGATAATTAACGATGAATCGGACGACCGTGTTGGTTCCAGCAGCTTCCCGCACCTACTTACATAAGATGTGGCAGACGATCTTCTCCATCCGCTTCGGGTCTCGTCGATAACTGCGGGAATTGGTCAGCCGCCTTGGAAAACGCATGTGTTAGGTGATCCAATGTCTGTCCAGCTTGGCCAGATTTGGGGTCTCGGAGGGTACGGTTTAACTCAATTTGTAGGGCAGAGTGCCCCTTCTTCTGCAGGTAATCAGTCACGGTGTAACCTGATTCTGCCGTAAACTTATCCTGCGACACATGGCCATCAAATTCTTGTTGCAAAGCGCCAACAATGGCATCGGTTGACTCCGATGGTTCGTCGCCGGTGCCGACAGACACAGGTTCGTTCAGCGACGAATCTTTCATACCATGAATTTCTACGATGACGGCATTATCAGGCAGACTATCAATAATCCGAGTGAACTCGTCATCCCTCGTAGACCAATCCTTGTTCCAATCTGAAACTTTGCCGGTCGTTGTTAATGATGACGCTCCGACGCGGTCGGCCACAATCTCTGTAATGCCACCGGTGTAGAGGTCAGCGGGCTTTCTTTTTCCATCACGAGTCTGTGTTGTGGCGTGAGGGGCGATTAGCACAAGAGGTGAGCTTGCCGTCCTATCCGCCCATCGCACCGAATCAGCTGGCCCAGCACCATCATTGTGATTAGCCTGGTACTTTGCATTCCGCGCGATGAGCTCCGCAGTTCCCGAGTCGTGGGTTGTCATAGATTCTGAAGCCGTGGGATCGGAAGTAGCAGGTTGGGCCATTAGTGAGGTGTTAGAAACAGTTGACGTGTCAGAAACGGATGCGTGTGCTGAGCCTAGAGTTCGTCCGTTTACCGCCCCATGAATAAGAAATGTGCCAGCGAGACCGAGAGTCAGTCCCAACGCTATCCCTAATCTTTTGTTGCTTAATAAGGAGCTGCGCTGATCTGTGGAGTGGTGAGCTCTTCTGGTGTACGTTCTGGCAGATTCTGCCGGATAGATATCGCTAGTCAAAAGCTGTTCCGGGGGCCTATGTCTGCGAGTAGGCCGGCTATGGATAGACAGATTGTGAATAGGTTGATTATTACGCATACCTATACACTAACGCAGAATTGACACTGAAAACCAGTAGGTGTGATCGGTGTGACTCCGTCGCAAGGGCTGCATTTTCGCTGCTTAAGGGCCCATATCGGGTTTTAGAAGACCTGGGAGTCACGCCGATGAGCTACGTCTAGGCCAACCGCACCTAAGCCGTGGCCTCCGCTTTTTCTTGTCGCGTCGCCCATTCCAGAAGCTGGAACAGGTTCTGGTAATTCTGGCCGGTTGCCTCGGTCATTCCTTGCTCGCACGTCCGGTTGATCGATGCGTAAGCAGAGTATGGCCGCTCATTGACCTCGTGTGCTTCCGCCCTCGTGGCACTCTTTGTCAGCTCAGGGTGAAGCATGCCACGGTCACCCGCGTACGCGCAGCAACCCCAATGCTTCGGCACCGTCACATCCCGGGCGACAACGCGCGCGATCGCGCACATCTCGTCGATAAGACCTAAATGAGTCAGAGAGCACGTCGGGTGGAGGACCAGAGAATCCAGTTGGCGCTTCGCTTCCACGTGGGGCAGCAGATAGCGCACACAGAACTCGACGGCATCCATCACCTGCACGTTTTCCCACTTAGGGTCGCAGGCCGCGGCCTTCTTAACAGTGTCCCGCATGACCTGAATGCCCTCTGTGCACGAGGCAGCATCGCACACGATCGGCAGTCGGCCTTCCTCCGACGCCTGCCACAACCCGGAGAGCACGCGTTTGCGCATGACCTCGTAGCCCTCCAGCATGCCCTTGGACTTCCACGGCGTACCGCAGCACATGCCACCAATACCTTTCGGGGTGCGCCACGTGAGCCCCGCACGCCGCGCGACGGCCTCGAAAGCCTTTGTCGCGTTCATTGCTCGCTTTCCGTCGCCATCAACGCCGCCGAACATTTCGTTGACGCAGGCGGGGAAGAAAACAAAATCCGCATGGTCGGTGGAGACATCATGGCGCAAGGGGCCACCTTGGGGCAGCGCACTCTTATACAGAGGCATCGTGTCATCGCCGACCACTTTCCTCGCAACCCGCGTGGCAGCCGTCGGCAAGGACGACGGGACAGCATGCGCGGCAGTCATCGCCAGCGAACCAGCCTTAGCGCCCAGGTTCCACCCGTGTGCGGCCGCCTTCCAGCCTTTCTGTGCAACACTGCCAGCACTTTCCGCACGCAACTGACGGATCAAATCGCCCGTGTTGATCCCCACGGGGCACCGCGTGAGGCACATACCGTCCACCGCGCACGTATCCTGCCCGTCATACTGCCACCGCTCCTGCAACTCTGTGGCCAGCTTCGTATCTCCGCGGTTCTTCGCCGCAGCGATCTCACGGCGAACAACAATCCGCTGGCGTGGCGTCAATGTCAGATTTCGCGATGGGCACACCGGCTCGCAATACCCGCACTCGACGCACCGATCCGCCACCTTCTCGATCTGGTCCGCCACCTTCAGATGCTCAACATATTCATGCGGATCGTCGGTAATAATAACCCCGGGATTGAGCATTCGCTTCGGATCAGCCGCGTCCTTAATCCGACGCATAATCTGGTACAACTCCGAACCAAATTGGCGCTCAATAAACGGAGCCATAATGCGCCCCGTTCCGTGCTCCGCCTTGAGCGAACCGTTATACCCCAGAATGACATCAACCATATCCTCGGTAAAACGCTGATATCGCTGAAGTTTCTTTATATCACGGAATTGTTCATTTAAAAGGAAGTGAACATTGCCATCTTTTGCGTGACCAAAAATAACGGAACCAGGATAATCGTGATTCTGGAAAAGATGCGTGAGATCATCGCATGCCCGCCCCAAATCCTGGACTGGAACGACAACATCTTCCAGCAGCGCATTCGTCCCGCTTGGTCGGGCTCCCGCCACGGCCGCATACAAATTATTTCGCGTTGCCCACAAGAGATTTCGTTCTTTTTTATCCGACGTCATCTCATGTGGCACCGCCAAGGGCATGGCTTCAAGATGGGGGAGCGCAGCTGAATACCGGTCGTGCAGTTCGTCGTCGCTGTCCCCGGTGAACTCCACCAGCAGCGCAGCGTGATCCTTCACGTCAATTTCGCGAATTGACCGCGCTACCGACCCCGTCCGCTGTGCCACCTTGAGGCTCGTCGCGTCCAACAGCTCAGCAGTCTGAAATCCATCCGCGACCAACTGAGGAACTGCCGACGATGCGTCGATCAGATTAGAGAAAACCAAGAGCCCAGTAGAAACTCGTGGTTTTACTTCCAAGGTATTAAACGTAGCTTCGGCAATATATGCCAGAGTGCCTTCTGAACCGATTAAAAGGTGTGTGAAAATATCGAGCGGAGACTCATAATCCAAAAAAGAATTTAAGCCGTACCCCATGGTGTTCTTCATCGAGTACTGGTGCTTGATTTTCCGCACTAACTCAGGACTCGACGTAATCTGCCGACGCATCTGAACGAGAGCATCAAACAGATCCGGCTCCTGCGTGCGGAACTGTTGCTCAGCATCGTGGTCAGCTGAGTTAATGACAGTTCCACTAGGAAGAATAAATACCAAGGAATCCAGCGTCTGATAGGTATTGAATTGCGTACCGCAATGCATCCCTGACGAATTATTCGCCACCACGCCACCAATCGTGCACGCACTTGACGACGCAGGATCGGGCCCTAGCTTCCGTTTGTATAGCGACAAATAGGCGTTAACCATTTGGACCGTCGCGCCCGGCTGAACGCGTACCTTGTGGCCATTATCCAGAACCTCGATGTCTTGGAACCGCCGTCGGGTATCGACCATCACCGCGTCAGTCGTCGCCTGCCCGGACAGGCTGGTCCCTCCAGCTCGGAAGCTGACCTGCAAGTTGCACCGGTCGGCGGCCGCCATGATGCGGGCGACCTGGCCGGCACTGTCGGGGCGCATGATTCCCTTCGGAACGAGCAGGTAGTGCGAGGCATCGTGCGCTTGCGCGATGCGGGACAGCCCGTCGTTCGCATAGTCAATATGTTCCTTGCCGTCCGACTGAAGGGTGTTTAGAAAACGTCGGAATTGTGGGTCCTCATCGGCGTGGGGATGAGTGATGGGGGATTCCGCCTCCGTGACAGGGGTTGAGGTCGGATCCATATGTGTCGTCGTCATGACCCTTAGTCTAGGAATGCAATCCAAAAATCCATGCACCGGTGGCTCTGGATCGTGGCACGTTACACCCATAAATGCTTCATGAAAGTGGATCCAGCTGCCGACTACGTGCCAGTAGCCGTTTAGCGGTTCGGCACACATTGATGAGTCACCTGCGAGATATTTTCCGCCATTTGGTTGACAAGTCACCAAAATATGAGCAATATGGTGGATGTGTCACATAAAGTGGCATGGGCACAACGTGTCAAGCACTTAAAAAGGAGAAAATAATGTCCGACCTGTCCACCATTAACGGAACCTACGACATTGATGCATCGCACTCGCGTTTAGGATTCGTCGTTCGCCACGCCATGGTGACGAAAGTTCGCGGATCGTTCTCGGACTTCACCGGGGAAGCCTCTGGCGATGCATCCGATCCGTCGTCAATCAAGGTGAATGTGACGGCACAAGCTGATTCATTTACCACGGGTAATGAGGACCGCGATAAGCACGTCAAATCAGGTGATTTTCTGGATGTGGAAAGCAACCCAACATTAACGTTCACCTCCACCTCGGCAGAGATTAAAGGGGACACGCTGGAGCTCACTGGTGACCTTACTATTTCAGGAACTACCCGATCTGTGACGATTCCATTTGAATTCGGTGGTGAGGCCAAAGATCCATTCGGCAACGTGCGCGTTGGCTTCGAAGGCGGCATCACCATTTCCCGAAAAGACTTCGGATTGTCCTGGAACGCGGCCCTGGAAACTGGCGGAGTTTTAATTTCCGACGCCGTTGCGCTGGAATTAGAAATCAGCGCCATAAAGAAGTAAGCGTAACCAGGAAACAATAGTTAGCGAAGGCGCTTAACTAATCATCGCCGGTGGAGTACCCGTCGGGGATATTTTGCCGGTGTTGTTAGCCTGTGGCCGACTGGTACCGGTGGTGCCATCTCGCCATTCCTTGTAGAAAGGCGATATGGCTACTAAAACAAAGGGATTTGTCCAACAGTACGCAACAAAGACTGACGATAACCGCAAGCCGACCCCTGATCCGGCGGAGGATAACGCCTTCTTCCCCTCGGCATACTCCCTCGAGCAATACACCGCCGATACCACCGACTTCTCCGGGCTCGCCACCGAAGACACCTACACCGGTGGCCGGTGGAAAGTCCTCGTTATTGCAACCGAAGAGCGCTACATGCCGATGCAAAATGGCACGTTCTTCTCTACCGGCAACCACCCTGTGGAAACACTTCTTCCTCTCTATCACATGCACAAAGCAGGTTTCGGGGTTGATGTCGCGACTATCTCGGGCAGCCCGGCGAAGTTCGAATGGTGGGCGTTCCCGTCGGAGGACGACGCCGTCAACGACGCGTGGAATGCAACGAAAAGCGCTTTTAAGCAGCCCAAGAATCTCAGCGACGTCGTTGCGAAAGGGCTCGATGATTACGCTGCAGTTTTCATCCCGGGTGGTCACGGCGCCATGAATGGCGTGCCGTCGGATAGTTCAGTCGGAGAAGCACTGCGCTACTTTCTGAACAATGATCGGCTCATTATCACGCTGTGCCACGGGCCAGCAGCTCTCCTCGCGGCGGGTATCGGGGCCGACGAGAATCCTTTCGCAGGATACAGTGTCGTGGCTTTCCCGGATGCCCTCGACTTCGGCGCCAATATTGAGATCGGTTATTTACCGGGCGAGATGCCGTGGAAGCTGGGGGGGAAGCTCCAGGAAGCGGGCATCACCATTTCCAATGAGGACATGTCTGGAGCAACCACGCGGGATCGGAATCTTCTGACAGGGGATAGTCCCTTAGCTGCGAACGCGTTAGGGAAAGAATCGGTGCTCGCCCTGTTGGAGAAATTTAATGGCTAACTAAAAAGCGGCTAGGCAGAATTAAGTTACCGACACTGTAGCTACGCGCGGCCGAGTGATGTAGGTTAGCCTCATGATCCCCATGACCGCTCCCCGCCGCACAGCGTTTTCCATGTGCGTCATCCTCACCGCCGCGATCACGCTATTGCTGTCGTCCCTCCCCGCCCACGCTGGTGACGCTCAACCTTCAGCGGCCGGCGAATCATCGTCCACCGACGGCCCGCTCCCAGTCATCTACGTTTCCGCCTCCAATGAATCACGGGAGTCCGCGGAATCGTATGCAGATAGCCTGCGCAAGCACGGATTAGACGTTAACGTCTTCATGACATGGGAGCCAGACGACCCGACCACCAGCCCCTATGTCACCGTCAAAGGCAACTCGGCGCGCCTGGCCAACTACGTCGACAAGCTGAAAGAAGAAACCGGGCACGATAAGTTCGACGTCGTGACGTGGTCCCAGGGTGGACTCGTGACTCGGTATTGGCTTAAGGATTTCGGCGGAGCCGATTTCGTCCGAAAAGCCGTGATACTTTCCGGAATGATCAAGGGATCGCCCCACCACGCCGATGCCCTGCGCAAAGGCCAGTGCCCGCCACCGAATGCGCGGCTTTATGTTCCGAAAGAGCTGCTCAAGAGCCCCAGTGACACCTGCTTAGAAATGTCCTCGGAGGGTGAGAGTATTCGCGCGCTCAACACTCCGTCGGAGGCACTGCCGGGCATCAAGTACTACGCCATCACGACGAAACAGGAAATCAACGCCGCACCGTATGACATCAACCTGATAGGCGGCCCGGGTGACTACACCAACATCGTCACCCAAGATCTGTGCCCCAATGACATTGTCGGACACGGTGGGCTGACCAAACTTCCGTCCATGCAGGCGTTGGTGTCCAACCTCCTGAAAGACGACAATCCGACAATGCCCTGCATGGCGCCCAATTCGCCTGAAGGTCTGCCGACTCTCGGAGAGATCATCCCGCCCCTCACGTCCGCTCCGAGCCTTGGCTAAGAGGCGCTAGGTGCGGGATATCCACGTCTGAACTGACCTACCCCGCGTGGCGAGTGAGTTCCGCCGACATGCGGGGAACCATTTCATTATCGACGGCGCGCTCGTCAACCCAACCCAAGTGGTTATTCGGCATAAGCCCGTAGAGGCGCTTACCGGGGCCCAGTGTGGAGGGGCCAGACGCCGTCACCATCGTCGACGCGGACTGCACATCCCATTGGCGCTCAGTCGTCGGCTGGCCATAGAAAATTTCGACGACACCGCTGGCGTGTGCGCACACGAATTCGATCTCATCTTTATCGTTAATACGCCAGAAACCCGATTCGCGCTCATCGGGACCGGAGGCCTCGCCTTCTTTATTTATCCTCCACGTACGGGACTCATAGGACAGATAGTTCTGGCCGTCATGAGCAAACGTAATTTGCTGACCAAAGGGATATTCTTCGCCCGTCGATAGATCCCGGGCTTGCCCTTCGCCCCGCCAGACCCCAACCAGGGGAAGGAGCGCCAGAAGGCCATCGTGAAGAGACGGTCCCTGGCGTAAATTCGCCGTGTCATCCGGGATAGGAAGATCACCAAAAACAGGAATGTTACGGCTGGCCGTCGTTTTAGCCTGCTCCGCAGCGCGATTCACGGCCTCATTGCCGTCAAGCTTGTGACCCTGTGGTACGTCCTCACCAACGGAACCGTCGCTGGGGGAGTGATCTGCCTGTCCCGCGGAACCAGTTCCGGGAACGCCGAATTTCTGTGCACTATCTTTGTCGTTTTCAGCCATGGTGCCCAGCGTACCGGAGGGGTAGGACTCATCACGCTCCCGTCCTCACTATCCCTTACTCCTTGCCTCTTACTCTTTGTCGTTTTCGTATTTCGCTTCCTCGGGTTCCTCTCGCGCCATGGGGGCCAGATCCGACAAATTAATCGTCACATTTTGTTGGCTAGCCTGCAGGAAAATAGATCCGCCTTCGCAATAAATAAAGTCAGGACGTGCCCGTAGTGGAAGATATTTTCCTTCTAATTGGAGGGAAAAGGCTTTCTTTATTTCATCCCGAATGTCTTCCGGGATCTCTCGCCCCTTCACAACCGGGGCGTCCTTATCCCTGCTCGCCGGCCCGTCGAGAACCTCGTAAGCATCCATCGAAATAACGTCGCCTTTAATTCTCAATCGGACTGCAACTGTGGCTGGCTTATCTAAACCACCAATAGAACCACTAAACACCGAATCCGATTCCTGACCACCATTCGGCGCTGTATTTGCTAAGCGTCGGATAGTCAGGTCGGTAATCCCGAGCCGCTCGCCCAAGGCTAATCCGTCCAGTGAGAGCGTCGTCGATACTGTTTCTACGGGGGCATCCTCAATTCGTCCGTGGAGAATGTCGTGTGTCGACGCCTCAATATTCGTTGCCGAGGAATGGACAGTCACCAAACCAAAACCCGGAACGTCGAGATCCTGAGCATCGACGGTGAGCGATGATAACTTCCCGCGCTCGGCTTCATACAAGAAAGGAAAACCGCCGGCTGTCACATCAGGTTGAACGGGCAAATTAGAGTAGTGCTGCAGTTCACCCGAGATACGCGACTCCGTTCGAGCTGCCACCAATGAATCCCCCACCCATGCGCACACAGCAAGAACCATCAGGACGATAGCGACGATGATGCCGACTTTGCGCACCGTCCGACGGCGACGAGACCGCGCCACAACGGGTACGGAACCGGCGGGCGAGGAAGGCTGATGAGTCACCCCTACAGTTTTACCGGTTTCCGGGCTATTCATCGAACCTACAAGCGCAAATAGACTATCCGGTTCGGTCAATGGGGCGAACTGGGCTAAAGTGACCCAGTATTGAGCTGTTGAGCTAGTCAACGAAAAAGGATTACACCGTGAGGATAGCGTTACTCACCAATGCCACAAGCGTGGCCGACGTGCTCCCGCCTTTGGCCCTGTTGCCACACGAGACCGTCATTCTTCCCCCCGACGCTACGTCCTCACGACAACTCGACGACGTCGAACTCGCAGTTATCGACGTCACAGGCTCCGACCTCCTCGGCGCACGCGAGCTCTGCCGCACCGTTGCCGCTGCTCACCCCGATATGCCCGTGGCCGTCGCCATCGCGGAAACCAGCCTGATCGCCCTAGATTCCTCCTGGGCCGTCGACGAATTCCTCCTGGCCAGCGCCACGCCGGTCGAAATCGACGCGCGCTTCCGGCTCCTGCTCACCCGTCGGCCAGTCCCCGTCAACGAGATCGACGATTCGAATGTCGTTACCGTCGGCGAACTTGTCGTTGATGACGCCACATACACTGCGCGGATTCACGGCACCCCGCTGGATCTGACGTATAAAGAGTTCGAATTGCTCCGCTTCCTGGTCCAGCACTCCGGCCGCGTGTTCACGCGAAAGCAGCTGTTGCAAGAAGTGTGGGGGTACGACTTTTTCGGCGGCACCCGGACTGTCGACGTGCACGTTCGGCGGCTCCGCGCCAAGTTAGGCACTGAGTACGAGGGAATGATCGCCACTGTGCGTAACGTCGGCTATAAGGCTATCGACGTTGACGCATGATCGCGGCGTGCCCGAAACTATGACTCGCGCCAGAACCCCGGTAGCCTGTGCGACGAAAGCCAACCACATTCGGCCGGAACAGTACAGACGAACAGCTCAGACGAGCAGAACCCAGAAATGAGTGAGGATCGTAGTGATGGCAGACGCACCCACGTTCAACGCACAGCCATGTGACATCATCACGCAGCTGGTGTTAGGGCCAGTTTCTCCCCGGGTTCGCAATGCTCGACAAGCCTCAGCCGATCGCTGGATGGAAATCGAAACAATTCTGCACGAGAGCACCCGGCATGACGGCGTCGCACCGTTTTCCGAACAATTCTTGCGCGGGATGGAGGAGCCGGATCTCAACCATTGGCACGCGTTAGTCAGGGTCGACGGGCATGTGCGTGGCATTGCAGCTGTCGATCCTTCTGGTCCGGCCGTTGAGCTGGCTGTTCATCCTTCTTATCGACGAGGCGGGCTGGCGACAGCGCTGCAACGTGCGGTGCGTGCACATGCGTCGTCGCTTGGCCTGGGCGATGAGCGTGATATTCACACCAATGGAATTGGGTTGACGTGGTGGGCGCACGGTGACCTTCCCGCGGCGCGGGCGGCGGCTGAACACATTGGCGCTACCGCTGATCGTGAACTCCTCGTGATGGAGCTTTCGGGTTCTAAGATTAAAGACGAGTCTGATACCAATCCCGTTGCTCAGGCCGCAGCGACGCTACCCGACGATGTCACGGTTCTCAGCTGGACGGAATCAGTGCGTCGATGGGGGAAAGACGCGGTTGATGCTGCCTGGCTGGCTGTCAACAATGAGGCCTTTGACTGGCACCCCGAGCAAGGCGGCTGGGATCAGGCACGGTTGGATCAAGCTCGGAGAGCCTCGTGGTACGACCCTGACGGCGTGCTTTTGCTCTGGGGGAGTGCGGGTGATGACGCTGATTCGCTTCCCCCTCTTCTAGGGTTCCACTGGACGAAATTAGCGCGTGAGGGTGACGACGAAACCGGGCGTAAGGTCGGCGAGGTGTACGTGATCGGGCTCGCGCGAAAGGCCCAGGGCCGAGGCTTAGGCCGCGCCTTAACCGCGAAGGGAATTCAGTACCTGGCCAGCAACGATGCGGCCTACGTCGAACTCTATGTGGAGGCGGATAACGCACCCGCCGTCCATGCTTACGAAGCGCTCGGATTTACGGTGGTTGAGCGCCACACGGCGTGGAAATTCTGAGTGTTCACTCTCTGTTCATCTTGAATCTGCTCACTGGCAACCTCCACGGGTTACTTTCAAAACTGAAACCGCATGTGTCGGAATCAGTAGGCGCCGAACGAGGCAGATGACGTCAGCCATCCGACGTGGCTCGTTCTGCTCCTCACCTGGCGAAATCCCTGAGTCCCGGAGGAAAAGTGAACAGGAAACAAGTAGGACGTGGCACTGCCCTGGCTACCATCGCAGCCGTCTCAGCCCTCACCTTGGTGGGCTGCAACAGTGATGACAACAGCGCGGACGGGGGATCATCGTCGTCCAACGGAGATTCAAACCTCTCTGGAACCACTGGACAACTCACCGCAGAGGGCTCATCTGCCCAGCAGAAAGCCATGAGCGTCTTCTCTGCGAAATACTCACAAGCAGTTCCTGGCGCACAGTTCTCGTACAACAGCACCGGTTCAGGCGCTGGTCAAAAGCAATTCATAGCCGGACAGGTCAATTTCGGCGGGTCGGATTCGCCTCTTGACGATAGCCAAATGACTGAGGCGAAGGATAAGACCTGTAAATCCGACGTGTGGCAGCTTCCTATGGTGATCGGGCCGGTCGCTGTCGCTTATAAGCTCGATGGTGTTGACAGTGTCAACCTCAGTCCCGAAGTAATCGCCAAGATTTTCAAGGGCGAGATCAAGAAGTGGAATGACGACGCCATCAAGAAACTCAATGATGGAGTTAACCTTCCCGACAAAGACATCAAGGTTATCTATCGTTCAGATGAATCGGGAACGTCAGATAACTTCCAAAAGTTCTTGAAGGCATCCGCGCCGGGGCAGTGGGATTCCGAAGGGAAGGCGTTCCCCTCCACCACAGGGTCCGGGGCGAACGGGTCCTCCGGCGTCGTCCAGGAAGTCGGAGCCACCGACGGGGCCATCACATATGTCGAAGCTGGGTTCGCCAAAGAAGCCAAGCTGAAAGAGGCGGCGATCGATTTCGGGCAGGGGCCCGTCGAACTTAATAAGGAAACCGTCGGCAATGCCTTAGACAAGCTCACATATAAAGGTGAGGGCAACAACATGGTTGTCGATACCGACGCCCTGTTCGGTCTGAAAGAAAAAGATAGCTACCCGCTGTTCCTCACCACATATGAGCTGGTGTGCTCGAAGTACCAAGATTCGTCCACCGGTGATCGCGTCCGCGACTTCCTGACCGTCGCCATCAATGATGGGCAGGACTCGAATTTGGAAGATCAGGGCTATATTCCGGTCACCGGTCAATTGAAAGACAAATTGACCAGTGCCATTAAAGAAATCAAGTAATCCGAGGGAACGCGCGTCATTTCAGATGTTTTGGATTGCGCGCTCCCCAGATACAGCCAAGTGCAAACGTTCCTATAGACCCCAATGAGTGCAGAGACACCAATGACCACTCCATCTAGCGCCGGAGCTGCGACATTCCAGCCCGCCGGATCCAATCTTCCAACCGCTGCTGACCAGGCAGGATTATCATCGCCGAGTAACGGAGATATCCCGCCGAAGGCCCAAGGCGGCCACAACGCACCAGGAAAAGTCCGCGCAGGCGACCGAATCTTCCACGGCTTGGCGACGGGGTCCGCAATGATGATCACCGTCATCATCGCTGCTATCGGAGCGTTTTTGCTGTGGCGTGCAGTCCCCGCACTACGGAACAACACCGAGAACTTCTTCACCTACAGCGGTGACTGGAATACCGCGACGACGTCGGCCATGCACTTCGGTATTCCGAACCTATTCTTTGTCACCGTGACAGTGTCCCTGGTGGCCCTTGTTTTGGCTATGCCGGTTGCGCTGGGGATAGCGATCTTTTTAGCGCAATACTGCCCCCAGCGATTCGTCAAACCGATCGCTTTTGTTGTTGATCTTCTCGCTGCCGTTCCCTCCATTGTTTTTGGTTTGTGGGGTGCCCAAGTTCTGGGGCCAAAACTCGGGGGCTTCTATGAGTGGATTCATTCCTGGGCAGGCCAGTTCATTCTTTTCAAAACCTTTGCTAATTCCCCTGCTTTCGCAACAAGTAGAAACCTGTTGACTGGTGGCATCGTTCTCGCCATCATGATTCTCCCCGTGATCGCGGCGACGGCCCGAGAAGTTTTTGTTCAAACTCCGCAAGGTCACATTGAATCTGCCCTGGCATTAGGAGCAACGCGATGGGAAGTCGTCAGGTTGACCGTCTTACCTTTCGGCTTTTCGGGATATATCTCCGGAGCCATGCTGGGATTAGGGCGCGCCCTCGGCGAAACAATGGCCTTGTACTTAGTGATCTCGCCGAGCTCAGAATTCCGCGGATCCCTCTTTGACGGTGGCACAACGTTCGCCACGGCCATTGCGAACGCCGCTCAAGAATTTAATAACAACATTCAGGCGGGGGCCTACATTTCAGCTGGCCTCGTTCTTTTCCTCTTGACGTTCGTCGTTAATGCCATCGCCCGGGCCATCGTGGCGAAGAGATAAACGCAGAGATAAACCCCGAGCCGACATAACAGCCATCAGTTACACACAGTAGGGAGCGCCAGGATGTCACACGCGGTCTCATCGCCAGCATTACAACCACATATTTCTCCGCATCAAAAAATCGAAACCTCCACAACCTTTACTGCTATTTCGACTCGTCGAAAAGTGACGAATGAAACAGCGCGGGTCCTCGTTTTTGCGACGGTGATCGTTGCTTTCATTCCGCTGCTATGGGTGCTGTGGGAGCTGGTCTCACGCGGTGCTGCCGTCACCTTGAGTTCCAACTGGTGGATGAAGTCCCAGATGGGGATCATCGAATCCCAGGCCGGTGGCGGTGCGTATCACGCGATTATGGGAACGCTCATTCAAGCGCTCATAACCTCGGCGCTATCGATCCCAATCGGTGTACTGACGGGAATTTACTTAGTTGAATACGCAGGACAATCGCGCCTAGGAAAAGTGACCACCTTTATGGTGGATATCTTGACGGGCGTGCCCTCCATCGTTGCCGCGCTATTTATCTATTCGCTATGGGTAGTGCTCTTCGGATTTGAACGCTCAGGTATGGCAGTATCTCTTGCCTTAGTTCTGCTTATGGTCCCGGTGATTATCCGAAACACCGAAGAGATGTTGCGGGTTGTTCCTCAAGACCTTCGAGAAGCCGCCTACGCATTGGGAGTTCCGAAATGGAAAACTATTGCCCGTATCGTTCTTCCCACCGCAATGTCCGGCATTATCACGGGAATCATGTTGTCGGTCGCGAGGATTATGGGGGAATCAGCGCCCGTTCTTATTTTGGTTGGATATAACGTCGGTACGAATTTCAATCCGGTCGAAGGGCCACAGACGTCGCTTCCGCTGATGATGTTGGCCATGTACAAAGCGGGAACCACGGGTGCAGCCGTCGACAAGATGTGGGGTGCAGCCTTCACACTCGTCGTCATTATTGCTGTATTGACTATTGCGGCTCGGCTTATTTCCCGTCGGTTCTCGGTCAAGACATAAGGCTTCCGGCCCGGGCCTTGGTAGCCCGGACAATTATCTGCACACGGTTACAAGGAGAACGGTCACGATGGCTAAGCGCTTAGATTTAGAAGATGTCAATATTTATTACGGTGATTTCCACGCGGTGCAAGACGTCACCATGCATGTTCCGCCGCGATCTGTGACCGCTTTTATCGGACCATCGGGATGCGGTAAGTCCACCGTGCTCAGGACAATTAACCGGATGCATGAAGTGACACCCGGGGCATATGTCACGGGGTCGATCAAGCTAGACGGCGAAGACATTTACGACGCCAAAGTAGACCCCGTAGCCGTGCGAAACACCATCGGTATGGTTTTCCAAAAAGCGAACCCTTTCCCGACAATGTCTATTGAAGACAATGTCGTCGCGGGATTAAAACTATCTGGCGTTAAGAACAAAGCGCGCTTGAAAGAGGTTGCCGAACGGTCGCTGCGTAGCGCAAACCTGTGGGATGAGGTCAAAGACCGTCTGGATAAACCAGGTGGCGGACTCTCCGGTGGGCAGCAGCAGCGATTGTGCATCGCGCGCGCGATAGCGGTGGAGCCAGAAGTATTGCTCATGGACGAGCCCTGCTCCGCGCTCGACCCCATTTCCACGTTGGCGGTGGAAGATCTGATTCACGATCTGAAGAAGGAATACACCATCGTCATCGTGACTCACAACATGCAGCAAGCTGCGCGTGTCAGTGACCAAACCGCCTTTTTCTCGCTCGAATCGACGGGTAAGCCAGGTCGGCTCGTCGAAACTGGACCGACACAAGAAATCTTCGAGCGCCCCAAGCGGAAAGAAACGGAAGACTACATTTCCGGTCGGTTCGGATAGCAACCCGTACTAGTAGACCGTGCGGGGTCGCCCAACGTGACACAGAGCCGGCACAGGTCAGGTTGTCGAAACATACTGTCGTGAAAAAGTGACAGGGCCCATACTGCGCCACGGGCGAAGACATGAGATAGTCATAGGGGTGTGCAACCATAGCCACGTTCACCGGAAAAGTGGGGTGGTTGCAGACCGGTGTTCGCGGGCACAGCGCCCGACATAACAGGTAGCGCACGCGGACATCCAAATCAGAGGGCGAACTGGGGGTCATTCGGGCCTAGGGGAGTCCTGCAAACTTGTCAACGTAACTGCACGGTAACGTAACCGCACGGTGGCGTCATGACGTGTCCCGAACAGGAGAAAACATGGGCCGACAATCAACTCCGCATATCAACCCGAACGGCGTACCCATCGCCGAGACCATCCTCCTGCCCGGCGACCCGCTCCGCGCAAAATTCATCGCAGAGACCTACCTAGACGACGCCGTCCAGTTCAACTCCGTCCGCAACGCCTTCGGATACACCGGCACCTACCAGGGCAAAGAAGTCTCGGTCATGGGGTCGGGGATGGGCATCCCCTCTATCTCGCTCTACGCCTGGGAGCTCATCCATGACTTCGGAGTGAAGAAACTCGTCCGCGTCGGCTCATGTGGCTCACTGCAGAAAGATCTCAACCTCTACGACGTCGTCATTGGGCAAGCTGCCTGCACCGACTCCAATTTCCTGTCCCAGTACAACCTGCCCGGGACGTACGCACCGATCGCATCGTACCGGTTGATCGAGGACGTCCGAAATCGTGCGAAGGAAGCCGGAATCACCACCCACGTCGGCAACGTCCTGAGCTCTGATGTGTTCTACAACTACCAGGACGACGTCAACCAACGGTGGGCCGCAATGGGTGTCCTCGCTGTGGAAATGGAATCTGCCGGGTTGTATGCCACCGCCGCTGAAGCAGGCGTCGAAGCACTGGGGATTTTCACCGTCAGCGACAACATCGTGACGGGCGAGGCTACCACCGCCAGCGAACGGGAAAAAGCATTTACTACCATGATGGAGCTCGCGCTTCCACTCGCGGCGATCTAAGCAGGCAACGATGGCACATACTGAAACCGCAACACTAGCCCCGGAGAAGGCCGGCAAAAAGGTACTTAACCCCAAAGCCGCCGTTCCGGTTATTTTATTTACCTTCGTATTCAGCTTGGTCATTGACAACGGCTTTAAGTTCATGTCCAAGCCCATTGCCGACGACCTCCACCTCTCTGCAACAACAGTGAGCCTGCAAGCCACACTGGCAGGAATTGTTATCGGCATCGGCGCTGTGGTGTATGCCGCGCTTGCCGATACGTTCAGCATCAAGAAGCTGTTGTACGTGGGGATCGGGCTGACCGTCATTGGTTCCATCATCGGGTTTGTTTTCCAACACTCGTGGCCGATGGTGCTGACCGGGCGAATTATTCAAACCACCGGGTTGGCCGGTGCGGAGACGCTCTACGTCATCTACGTCACCAAGCACATCTCCGCGAAAGACCAGAAGACGTACCTCGGGTTCTCCACTGCTGCGTTCCAGCTGGCCATGCTCATCGGTGTGCTCACCAGCGGATTCGTGTCCACCTACATCTCGTGGACCGCAATGTTCCTGGTCTCTGCGGCCCTTATCCTCGCAGTGCCGTTCATCGCGAAAACTGTTCCCGATGATGAAAAAGTCAGCGCCAACCTGGATATCATCGGGCTCTTTCTCATCGGTGTCTTTGCCACATTCGCTGTCATCTTCATGCAAGAGTTCCAGCCCATCTACGCTGTCGTTTCAGTCATCGGGGTCGTGCTCTTCGCGGTGTATATCAAGATCAACAACAAGGCCCTCGTCAGGCCAGAATTCTTCCTCAACGGCCGCTACGTGTGGGCCCTAGTCGTCGTTCTTATTTTGTACTCCGTGCAGCTGGGATACATTTTTTTCTTCCCCTTCATCGTGTCTACCCTGCACGGGTTGGGAACCGATACGGCATCCATGTTGATCGCGCCGGGCTACGCCTGCGCAACCGCCGTCGGAGCCGCGTCGGGAGCTATCGCAAAGGTGCTGAAAACGCGGCCGGCCATCATTATCGCGTTATGTTCGATTTGTGGTGCCCTCGTCATTCCCGCAATTATTCCCGACACATCCCTGTGGTTATTGATCCTTTCCATGATGTTCTTCGGCAGCGGATTCGCGCTCATGTACGCACCGCTGATGGCCTCAGCGATCAAGAAGATTCCGGCCGAAAAGACGGGCGTTGCCATCGGTTTTTACAACCTGACCATCAACATCGCGATCCCCGTCGGCATTGCGTACACAGCCAAGCTGATCGATATCGAACCGACATTCCTCAGCGGGCTGACGCAGGGTTCAGGACACACAGCGCACGCGTATGCAACCGTGTTGTGGATCCTCGCAGGCATTACCGCCGTGGCCTTCGTCGTTTATGTGGCGTCCGATCGTTATCTCACCAGGAGAGAGAAGCAGCGTGGTGAGACGCTTGATGGGGATAACGCGGTTGACCCCGCAGCTGCCGAGGCCTACGCGCTGAGCTGACGGCTGATCCCGCAGTTCGGGGATGCTAAAACGTTCCCCCGTAGCGCTGCTGGATCTCATCGAAGTGGCGGGTGAACGTGGCTTCGCGGTCGCGTTCATCTTTCCCGCCGACGTACTCTTCCGGACGCATACCCGTCGCCAAGTAAATAACGCGGGCACCAATCTGGACCGCGTGATCGGAGTAACGCTCGTAGTAGCGCGATAGCAAGGTGACGTCCACGGCGTTCGTCGTCGTGTATGGCCACTCGCGCTGCGTCGTTAAGACAAAAATGTGGTGGTGGAGATCATCGATGGCATCGTCGTCGCGGGCCAGTTGCAATGCCAACTCGGGATCGTAGGACACCAACACGTCGTGCAAGGTAGTCGTGATATCCAGACACTGTTTCGCCATCTCGGAGAAGTACGGCACCATGGATTCCGGAACCGCGCAATCCGGGTGACGGCGGCGAGCTACCTTCGCGATGTGCACCATCAGCGCCGACATCCGCGACAGATCTTCCACAATGTAGGTGCCAGAAATAACACGACGAAGATCCCGGGCCACCGGGCTCTCTAGCGCAAGAAGCTGAAAAGCTTGTTGTTCGCACTTCACACGAAGCTCTTCGACGTCCTCCACACTGGTCAACACATCTTCTGCAGAAGTGAGATCAGCGCTCAATAACGCTCGGGAAGCATGCGACGCCATTTCTTTAATCGAATCGCACATGACGATGAGATTATGGGCGAATTCCGCCAAGTGTTCCCGATAATCGTCTCTCATGATGGCCTAGTTTAGGACAAATCGGCTAACAATGCTTGGCTAACCCAAGGCCACGCAGTTCACACCGGCCCCGAGTTAGCCACCCGAGTGCATGATGTCCGCACCGGCGGGAACGGTCCGGTCATCAGGATCATCCAGCCACCCTTCCGGCAGCGTCACCGCCTTCGCGGACCCCTGGCGGCCACGAGGGCCGTCGGCATCGTCGGGAAGAGCCGACGCCAACGCCGGATCGCTCACTACCGTATTCAGGATTTCTTCCAGTTCATGAATGCTGGTGATGCGCGTGACCTTCTGACGCAAATCCGACCCCGCAGGGTAGCCCCGCAAATACCAGCCCATGTGTTTCCGCATGTCCCGGCACGCGGTGGACTCCCCGGAGTGAGCAGCCAACAACCGCGTGTGGCGCAGAATCACGTCACATACCTCCGCGAATGTGGGCTGAGCAGGGAGGGGCTCGCCGCGCAGAGCTGCCGATAGCTCCGCAAACAACCACGGGCGTCCCAAACAACCGCGCCCCACAACCACGCCGTCGCAGCCCGTCTGGTCCATCATGTCCGCGGCATCCGTCGCCTTAAAAATGTCGCCATTGCCGAGCACCGGCACGCCCGTGCCCGCCAAATGCTCCTTAAGCTCACCGATGCGGTTCCAGTCCGCCGTGCCCGAATAGCGCTGCGCTGCCGTCCGCGCGTGTAACGCCACAGCCTGGGCGCCCTCCTCGGCGGCAATCGCACCCGCATCCAAAAACGTCAGATGGTCGTCGTCGATACCCGTCCGCATTTTGACTGTGACCGGGATCGTCGTTCCCTCAACACCACGGACTGCCGCTGCGACAATCTCGCCGAACAGGCGGCGCTTATAGGGCAGGGCAGCTCCGCCGCCTCGTCGAGTCACCTTCGGCACCGGGCACCCAAAATTCATGTCGATGTGGTCAGCCAGGTTGTCGTCGGCAATCATGCGAGCAGCTTCGTACGTCCACTTCGGGTCCGTGGTGTACAACTGCATGCTGCGGGGTGTTTCTTCGGGAGCGAACTCCGTCATATGCAGAGTTTTCTCATTCCGCTCGACCAGTGCTCGCGCGGTCACCATCTCGCAGACATAGAGGCCCGACGTCGTCCCCGTTTTTTCTATCTCGAGTTCACGACACAACAACCGAAAAGCCACATTTGTTACCCCCGCCATAGGTGCAAGAACGACGGGGGACGATAGCTCAAATGGGCCGATTCGGAGGGGTGTGCGGGATCCAGAAATCACCGTGCCAGTGTAAACGTGTGTGAATCTGACACCAAGCGGGGGAAGGGGGAACCCATTTAGGGGAATAGTCTGGGCTAAGACTGCCGTTTCTGTCCTCCTCTTGACCTAAAGTGGTACACGTAACAACACACCACGATCGTGGTGCGCCTCACCGAGCGGTGCCCCCTCGATGACGCGCCATATTTACGACGTGGAATGTAAAGAGAACCCCCGATTGACCAGGAATTTCGGCGGGAGCACAGGAGGAAAATATGTCAGGACGGATAGCCAACCCGAAGTTGCAAGGCCTCATCATGAGTGCCGACGAAGCCGCCGCCAAGATCAACCCCGGCGATCAGATCGGCTTCAGTGGATTTACCGGTGCCGGATATCCCAAAGAATTCCCTCAAGCCCTGGCCCGCCGGATCAAAGAGGCACATGACCGCGGTGAAGAATTCAAAGTCAATGTGATGACTGGTGCATCGACCGCCCCGGAGCTCGATGGTGCATTAGCCGAGGTCAATGGCATCAACTGGCGCATGCCGTACCAATCCGACCCGACTCTTCGTAAGCGGATCAACGCTGGCGATACGTACTACAGCGACATTCACCTCTCACACTCGGGAATGCTCCTGGACCAGGGGTTCTTTGGGGCAACCGATGTGGCCGTCGTAGAGGCGGTGCGCATTAAGGAAGATGGGGCAATTATTCCCTCGTCGTCCGTCGGTAACTCGACAAACTACCTGCGTAATGCCAAGAAGATAATTATTGAGGTAAACTCCTGGCAGTCCGAAGACCTCGAAGGCATGCATGACATCTGGAGTTATGGTCAGCTGCCTAACCGTCAGCCCATTCCGATCGCCGACCCCGGTGACAGGATCGGAACCCCCTACATTGATATCGACGTTGACAAGGTCATCGCAGTTATCGAAACCGACGCTGCGGACCGCAACTCCCCGTTTAAGCCGATCGACGACGATTCCAAGAAGATTGCCAACTACCTGCTTGATTTCCTCGACGGCGAGATCAAGGCTGGGCGTCTGACCAAGGAACTGCTTCCGATGCAGTCCGGTGTCGGTAATATCCCGAACGCTGTTCTCGCGGGCCTGCTGGAAGGGCCGTATCACCACATCACGTCCTACACGGAGGTTATCCAGGACGGGATGATCGACTTGATGGATCAGGGCACCATGACGGTGGCGTCGGCAACCGCATTCTCGCTGTCGCCTGAATACGCACATCGAGTCAACGAAAATGCTGCTGAGTACGCCAAGAAGATTGTTCTTCGCCCGCAGGAAATCTCCAACCACCCAGAGGTTATCCGACGCCTCGGCGTGATTGCATGTAACGGAATGATTGAGGCCGACATTTACGGCAACGTCAACTCCACCCACGTCACGGGCTCCAAGATGATGAACGGCATCGGCGGATCCGGCGACTTCACGCGTAATGCCTTTGTCTCGTGCTTCGTCTCGCCATCGCGCGCGAAGGGTGGCGACATTTCCGCGATTGTGCCCATGGTGTCGCACGTGGACCACAATGAGCACGATGTCGACGTGATCATCACCGAGCAGGGCCTGGCGGATCTGCGCGGACTTGCTCCACGGCAGCGCTCCCGGAAGATCATCGAGAACTGTGCCTACCCGGACTACCGTGAGCCGTTGTTGGAGTACGTGGAGCGGGCAGAGAAGAACGCATCCGGATTGCACACTCCTCACGACCTCCACGAGGCGTTCAATTTCCACACGCGTTTCATGGAGACTGGCTCCATGATGCCGGAGAAATAGTTGACGGTGGCAGCGGCGTTGGGCTGTTCTCCAGGCCGTTTGCCAGGCCTCTGCTGTCATGATCTATACTGACTAGCGCACATTCAAACATTGTGTTGAGTGCTGCCGTTTGCTTTTGTGGTGGCGACAGCAATTAGCGCCCAATGAGAATGTGTGTGGGCCTTTAGCTCAGCTGGTAGAGCTACGGACTTTTAATCCGCAGGTCGAGGGTTCGAGCCCCTCAGGGCCCACAATAACGCCCCTCACCAGAATTGCCTGGTGAGGGGCATTAGTGTTAGTTCTTCGGCGTGCCGACGTCGTTGTGAGCTAGCCATTCTTTTGCAATGCGAGCGGCCCGTTTCTGATCGGTGACGCTTTCGTTATTGAGCTCCGCTAGATCCTCTGTCGTCATCTTTTTACTTATTGAATTGATGATGTCCTCCGCTTTGCCATCCTTGAAGTTATTCAACTTTTTACTA
The DNA here is from genome assembly GCF_019754945.1 of Corynebacterium pseudokroppenstedtii. Taxonomy (GTDB): domain Bacteria; phylum Actinomycetota; class Actinomycetes; order Mycobacteriales; family Mycobacteriaceae; genus Corynebacterium; species Corynebacterium pseudokroppenstedtii. Next base: position 5,298 of record NZ_JAEUWU010000004.1, on the reverse strand, counting down.
GCTAGAGGAACGACATTGGACGGGAGGAGCAGGTGCTGCGGGTCATCGAGAACAGTGAGATTATTTTTCTTAATGGCCGGATCTGCACTAAAGATATTCGCCACCTGAATTTTTCCGTCCGTCAGTGCCTTAACTGTTAACGGCCCACCAGAATCTTCGATAGGCGTGAAATCAACATCGACGTTATAGACGGCTTTGAGTCCCTTTGGCCCGTAGGGTCGAGATTCAGCCTCTGAGGGCCCTCCATATTTCACCGACCCCGGTACGCGTGCGAGGTCACCGACGCTATGAAGGTGGTAACGCTGGGCGAAGTCGTGGGTAACGGTGTATGTGTCCTGGTCCGATGCGGAGGAGTAGTTGAGGAGATGAAGCCCCTGTGGCGCGGCGTGAACGAGGTCTCGATACACGTCGTCAGGATCTTTTGCGCCTTCCGTGCTCTCATCATCGCCGTGTGATGATTCTTTCTCGAAGTATTGGAGTAAGTTTCCCGAATATTCGGGGATGAGGTCGATGGATTGTTGCTCTATTTCAGGGATATAGACCTCACGTTGACCAATCCGGAATTGTCTATCAACCTTAATGTCGTTCTTTTCCAACGTTTGGGCGTAGATTTCGGCGATTATTTCATTTGAGTAGTAGTCCTGGGAGCCGATGACGATGGTATCTGAATCAGCACTCCCACTGGATAAAGGATTAGATCGCGCGCATGACGATAACGTGATGATAAGGAAGCTTAAAGTAATGATGGCAGCAATAATTTTGAAAGATCGTGATCGGGATCGTGGTCTGGCACCTGAAAGAAACATGTCGGCGGCGGGAAACGGGGGTCGGCCTGATGCGGTGTGTATGTAATCCAATCGGTTGATCGTCATGGTAAGTGTCCCAGCTTTGGTGTCTATAGTTTGTGTGCGGGGCGGGAGTTTTTATCCGTTACATAGTTGCAGCTACATAGCTATCTTTAGCTCCGCCGTAAAGTTTAATGAGCGCCGAAACGATTCCCGGCCCATTTCTGAGCACGCCCAAGGGCTGCGTCAATGACAACTGCGAGAGCAATGACAATAAGGGAAGATCCCAACATTTCGGAATAATCACGTGATTTCAATCCTGCGAAAAGAAATCGCCCAAGCCCAATATCAGCGGTGTATGCCGCGAGCGTTGCGGTTGCGATGACTTGTAACGTTGCTGCTCGGATTCCACCCATAATGACGGGCAACGCTAGAGGGAGTTCGACGGAAGTGATGACTTGCCAAGGCGTCATTCCGATTGCTTGGGCTGCCGACGGGATATCCGGTGAAATCGATTCGACGCCGGAATAGGCTCCAGCCAATAAGGATGGAATAGCTAACACAATGAGCGCGAGGGTGGGTGCTTTTAATCCGATGCCCAGCCACAGACCGAATAGTGTCAACAAACCTAATGTGGGGATCGCGCGTGCTGCTCCGGTCAGTGCGCCGATGAGGCCAGCTCCTCGTCGAATATGGCCAATGACTATTCCCGTTGGTATTGCTACCACAGAAGAAATAGCCACAATCATTAGCGTGAACCATAGGTGTTCAATTAAACGCTGGGTGATGGAATTGTTTCCCGACCAATGGTCTGCTGAAAAAGCCCAGATGAGGGCGTCGATAAAATAGTTCATGATGATGCGCCACCCGATGCGTGGCTCCACGGTGTCAAAAGCCAGGTAAGGCCTTGAATAATGGCGTCGATGATGAGGGCAACAATAATCGTGGCGATGATACCTGCGGTGACTTCCGCTGTGATGCCGCGTTGAAAACCGTCGGTGAGCAGTGAGCCCAAACTAGGGATACCGACGAGTGCACCGATGGTGACCAGGCCAATCGTGGAGGATGCGACCACGCGGAGTCCCGACGCGATGACGGGAATAGCTAGCGGTAGGTCCACTTTCCACAGGATTGTGTGAGGGGAGTGCCCGAGGGCGACGGCCGCATCCCGAGTGTGTGCGTCGACGGAGGCGAAAGCATCGGCTGCAGTGCGGACGAGTAACGCGACCCCATAGACCGTGAGCGCAGTGATCATCGTGAGGTTTGATCGCAATGGTGTGCCAATGATGATCGGAATGGTAATGATCAGTGGTAAGGAAGGCACTGCGTACATGAGGGAGGCGGCATTTAATAAAGGCCTGCCGAACAAGGGGTGGGAAAATGCATAGCGTCCTATTGGAATGGCAATAAGTAGTGAGAAGACAATCGGCGGCAGCGCTAATCGGAGGTGTTGGCCGGTTAATTCCGCGATATCCTCCCAATTGGTGATAACCCAGTTCATGAGGTAAGTACCCCCACGCTTCTTCCGTAGGAATCAACAGCAACGGTTTGCCCATTGACTGTTCGCGTTGTCAATTTTCTATTCGTATTGCTTGCTCCGGTAAACGATGCAACGAAGTCATTCTTTGGGTTGGTCATTATCTCGGAAGGTGGTCCATGCTGCGATATCACGCCACCTTTTTCGAGAATAACGACAGAGTCGCTGAGTCGAAATGCTTCGTCAATATCGTGGGTTACAAAGAGGATCGTTTTCCCTAATTCTTGCTGGAGTCGCAGGAGTTCGTCCTGCAATTCCCGACGAACGATCGGGTCAACAGCTCCGAAGGGCTCATCCATGAGCAGGATATTCGGATTCGACGCGAGGGCGCGTGCCACACCGACCCGCTGCTGCTGACCACCCGAGAGCTGGTGAGGGTATCGCTTCGCTAAGGCTGGATCGAGTCCCACGCGCTCCATGATCTTTCGAGCGTTTTTTCGGGCTTCGCGGCGGGGCGTGCCTTGGAGCGTCGGCACGACGGCGATATTCGCTTCGACTGTCCTGTGGGGCATGAGCCCGCCAGATTGTATGACATACCCAATTCGACGACGGAGGTCGACAGCGGACTCATCCATGACGCTGTGATCGTCGATGCAGACTTGCCCGCTGGTGGGCTCGGTCATGCGGTTAACCATGCGTATTAACGTCGTTTTTCCCGAGCCAGACGTGCCGACGAGCGACACAATGTGATGCGATGGTACGACCAGTGAGAAATCGTGGACGGCGGCTGAGCCATCTGGGTAGGTCTTGGATACGTGATCGAAGGTAATCAATTACTAGGCCTCCTCAGCAATAGTCTCGAGGCTATCAGAATTCGACGTACCGGTGCCTGGAAGCAGTGGGGGAGAGTAGTTCTCCTGGGGCTGAGGTGGTGTTGATGTAGTGGCCGTAAAAAGAGGTGGCTTACCAGGCGATTTTGTGAATTTTAGGTGGTTAACGTAGTCTGTAGCAGCTGCTGCAGAGAACTCTGTAGCGCGTGCTCTCATCGTCTAGTGGCCTAGGACTCCGCCCTTTCACGGCGGCAACACGGGTTCGAACCCCGTTGAGAGTACCAAACCCCCCAACCTGTTTGTGCAGGTCAGAGGGTATTTTTTATTTGTCAAATCAGGATTTTTAGCGTCTTTGGCTCTAATTTGGCTCTATGCGAAATAGGCCAGCCATAGCCTGTCCCACAGTATCGAGGTCCTCTTCGAACAGATCTGCGTATGTATCCAGCGTTAAAACAGCTGAAGCGTGGCCGAGTTGCCGCTGCACGACTTTCACGTTCGCCCCGGCTGACACCAACAGGCCAGCGGCCACGTGGCGTAGGCCGTGAGGGGTGATTCGCGGAAACGATGGGTCCTCGGCTTGAGCTTTCTTCACAGCTGCCGCGAACCAGCCTTTAGTGCCGTCGGCCCGTTTCAGTGGCCCTCCACCGGTGTGGGGAAGAGCCATGCACTAGGCAACCTCCCCGCCACCTGCTCGTGGATCATGCGCATAACAGGAAGGCTTACGGACACGGTGCGCCTCTCATGCGTCTTAGGCAGCGTCTCTTCAGGCTTGCCGTTGATGTAGATCACGGACCGGTTTATGCGTAGCCGGGAGTGCATTTCGTCCACGTCCTCGACTTTGAGGCCGACCAGTTCACCCCACCTCAGTCCCACGGTGCCGAGCACCCATACCACTACGGCTTTATCCCCCGCATGGTGAGCCAAGCGCTCAAGCTGCGTAGGCGTGAGATATACCTTGACGGGCTTCCCTTTGGGCGGGAGTTTCACCCCGCGCGCCGGATTAGATTTCAGATAGTTATCGTCTACGGCGACGTCGAGGATTTGGGCTAGCAGGTTGTGGGCGTGTCTGATGCTGGAGCCGGACAAGGTGGACGCCGATACCCAGGCTTGAATCTCACTTTTGCGTAGGGTTCCGATTTTCCGTTTACCCCACATGGGCAGCACGGTGCTGCGTAGGCGTGAGGCTTCACGGTCGAGGGTGGAGGGTTTGAGGTGTTGTCGGCCTTTCCGCCATGTTTTAGAGAGTGTTTCGACGGTGATGTTTGCTCCGGCGGGGTCGCGCCATTGGCCGGTGGTGAGGTCTACGGTGTTTTCTGCGGCCCAGTTTTCGGCTTGCCACTTTGTTGCGAATCCGCGTTTCTGCCGTTTGCCTTGGGCGGGGTCGTAGTATTGGACGCGCCAGGCTTTTCCTTTGGAGGTTGTGTAGGGTTTGATAGAGGACACGTGTTGTTTCTTCGTTGAGTTGGGGTACGTCAGGGGTGGTACGCGCTTTGCTATTAGCGGCTAGTTAGGTGTGGTGTGGGGTGGCTAATTCTGGGGGCGTTTGCGGTAAGTGAAGACCCCCGCAACCGGTGTGGTGTGGATTGCGGGGGCCTTGCCGTGGTGCGTGTTAGGCGACTACCGGCCAGAGGAAGCCACCGATTTTGAGGCCGATTTCGACGATGTCTTTAGCGACCTCAATTCCTTTCTTGGCGTTGTCGAGGCGCTTGGCAGAGATCTCTGCTTGCTTTTCCTTTTCTTCAGCGGTCTTTTCTTTCTTCTGGTGCTTGGTGGTGTCTTGGGTGGAGGTGGTGTTGTCGGCGGTGGGGGTGGTTTCCGCAGCGGTGGTTGTTTGGACTGCGGCGGTGGGCTCGGCCGGGGTGGTTTCTGCCATTGCTGGTGCTACTGAGGCGGTGGCGGCGATGACGAGGGAGGTCAGGCCGATGGATGCTTTGCGAAGCAAGGGGTTTCTCCTTTTTGATTCTGTTTTCCGAATGCGTGTTGTCACGCGTCTAACAGGCTAGTATGTGTGCTTAAAAATTTCAGGTTTTGTAGCCGACTGCACACACCGGGGGCTGGTCTACCGTTTAGATCGGCGTGTTGAAGTGCCCCGGGTTTTGTTCCTAGGCGTTTGCCTTGATTTCTATTATTGCTTGCGGCGGGTGCTGGTCCCAAAATTCGGTTTCCACTTCAGCTGGCGTGCGGTAGCCCAAGCTTTGGTGAAGCC
>NZ_JAEUWU010000003.1 GCF_019754945.1 Corynebacterium pseudokroppenstedtii | reverse complement strand
CACAAAACACAACAACAAACACCCCCGATGGACATGGTTCATCACAAAAGAACACCGAACACTCACCAAGCGAAACCACCGTCGAAAATAAAACGACAAGTCCACGGGTTCAGGCGGTGAGCTAAAGGTGGAGAGTGACCTGTGAACTGATTGCCAGGCAAGCGGTGAAGCGGTGGCAAAGAGTTAGCTTGCGATCGACGCTTCTCCACTATTGGAAAAGGGGCCGCAGACGCGGCCCCTGACAAGTATTCAACTACAGCTTTGGAGGTTTGCATGGGATTCTGACTTCAGATCCCACTCCCGACAAGGAAAACTACGGATCACTTCTCTGCGAACTTAGCTCCCGCGAACGACTTCTTGCCCCGTCGCAAAACCAACCACTGTCCGTGGAGGAGATCGTCCGCACGTGGGGTCCAATCCATGTCCGCGACCCGTTCATTGTTCACATACGCGCCACCCTCTTTAACCGTGCGGCGAGCAGCGCCCTTTGAAGGTGCAAGCTTCGACTCGACAAGCAGGTCAACAATCGTCGGCTCTGCCCCTTGGGGAAACTCCGCAATCTCTGTCTCCGACAGTGCACCCTTCAAGGTCAAATTGTCCAGGTCACGCAGCTCTCCACGACCGAAGAGTGCCTGCGAAGCAAGTTCCACAGACTTCGTCGCTTCCTCCCCGTGGACCAACGTCGTCATTTCTTGAGCTAAGCGTTTCTGCGCTGCACGCTTATGCGGACGCTCCTGCGTTTCAGTTTCTAAGTCTTTGAGCTCTTCCCGGTCAAGGAAAGTAAACCACCGTAGGTAACGGATAACATCGGCGTCTGCCGAGTTGAGGAAGTATTGATACCACGAGTACGGGCTAGTCATTTCTGGATCGAGCCACAACTTCCCACCGCCAGTGGACTTTCCGAACTTTTTCCCTTCAGAATCGGTTACGAGTGGAACGGTTATTCCATGGACAACCTCGTTATCGACACGCCGATTGAGGTCGACGCCTCCGACAATGTTTCCCCACTGATCCGATCCACCGATTTGAACCCGGCAATCGTAGCGTCGTCGAAGTTCAACGAAGTCATTCGCTTGTAAGAGCATGTAAGAGAACTCCGTGTAGGAAATGCCGTCGCCCTCTAGCCGGCGTTTCACGGTGTCTCTTGACAACATGGTGTTAAGCGAAAAGTTCTTACCTAAATCTCGCAGGTACTCGATGACAGACATTTGCGATGTCCACGTGTAGTTATTTTCGAGAATCGCACCATTGCTCCCTGAGAAATCAGGGTCGCCTTCAAATGAGACGAAGCGTCGAAGCTGTGACGAAATATTCTCGGCCCACTCAGAGACCGTATCTGCGGCAAGCATCGCCCGTTCCCCCACTTCACGGGGATCACCGATCATCCCCGTCGCGCCGCCAGCTAAGACGATCGGGCGGTGCCCGGCCTGCTGGAACCGCTTGAGCATCAGCAACGGAACTAAATGACCGGCATGGAGCGACGGACCCGTGGGGTCAAAGCCCGTATATAGCGTCAGCATCCCCTCACGAGCCGCTTGTTTAAGCAGGTCAAGATCAGTCGATTGATTAATAAGACCTCGCCACTGAAGATCGTCAATGACAGCTGCTCGAGCGTCAGATCCTTCTGACACGCCGCTATCCGCTCCGTTGTTCATTTAGTACGTGCTCCTCTACTACACACTCGACTGAGAATCATTAATCAGTTTGGCGACGGATTTCCCGCTATAACGCACAAGTTTCTTTATTTGCCTTGGTAAGCGAGGGCCTCGTCCTCAAGAAGGACGGGAATTCCGTCGTCAATGGGATATGCAATATGCAAACGCGGATTAACCAAAAGCTGCTCGTCCTCGTGATACTCCAGTGGCCCCTTGTCTTGTGGGCACACCAGGAGTGACAGTAGCTCTTCATTCAGGCTCATAAACGCCTAGCCTACCTTGCTGCTCATACCCGACGCTCACAGCATCTTCTGTCATCGAGCGCTACCCCACGGCGCCACGATGTGCTGGGAATGATGCACCGGCAGTAAATGGCATCAACATCCGGACGCCGGCGTAGCGACGTCGTTGTAAAGATGTCGGCGAACCAGGTGGCGAATGCTGACGGACGGGTACTAAAGATTAATCGCTACCAGGAATGGGCGAATGGGCTGCCCACTCGGAATCATGAGATACGACTTGCCTCAACCGCTCAAGTTGCTCCATCACGCGTGGTCTTGCGGTACCTCCCTTAGTGTCGCGGGATGCGACCGACCCTTCCACGGTGAGCACTTCCCTCACCTCTGGCGTTAACGACGGATGAGCCGAGCGCAATTCCTCGTCAGTCAAGTCTTTAAGGCTGACTTCGCGTGCCTCAGCCATCCGGACACACGAGCCCGATGCCTCGTGAGCTTCCCTAAAAGGAACACCCCGGCGCACAAGCCATTCCGCAAGATCTGTCGCTAGGGTGAATCCGCGAGGCGCCAATTCACGCATCCGGTCGGTATGGAAGGTTAACGTCTTGACCAAACCGGTCATGGCCGGCAAGACCAAAAGAAGTTGATTAACCGAGTCAACTATCGGCTCTTTATCTTCTTGTAAATCGCGGTCATAGGCCAACGGGAGTGCCTTACACGTCGCCATAAGACCCGCAAGATTACCGATCAAGCGTCCAGTTTTACCGCGAGTCAATTCAGCAACATCCGGGTTCTTCTTTTGCGGCATGATCGATGATCCCGTCGACCACGAATCATCAAGGGTGACATAACCGTATTCAGGTGTGCACCAAGAAATAATCTCTTCAGCAAGACGCGACATGTCAACACCAATTTGTGCCAGGACATAGGCAGTTTCCGTCGCAAAATCTCGGGAACTCGTTCCATCAATAGAATTCTCCGAGGAGGAATCAAACCCTAACTCTTGCGCAATAGCCTCTGGATCCAAATGGAGAGTGGAACCTGCAAGAGCACCTGAACCATACGGGCTCACAGCCAAACGCTTGTCCAAATCCTTAAGCCGGTCGACATCTCTCACAAGCGGATGCGCATGAGCCAGAAGCTGATGAGCAACGAGGATCGGCTGAGCAGCCTGAGAGTGAGTTTTACCAGGCATAATGTCGTGGGAGTGCGCCTCGGCTTGGTCGGCTAGGGCGTTCACTAATTCAATGACCTCGGCTGCGACATTTCGAACGGCGTCACGTACCCACATACGGAAAAGGGCGGCAACTTGATCGTTACGCGAGCGACCTGCGCGGAGGCGTCCACCGACCTCGGCGCCCACGCGCTCAATGAGACCACGTTCCATGGCGCCATGGACATCTTCGTCGGTGGGATCCGGCTTAAAGGCGCCCGACGCAACGTCTTCACCGAGTTGGGTCAAGCCGTTAATCATCGCTTCGAAGTCGTCGTCGCTAAGAAGGCCTCGACTGTGCAAAACCCTGGCGTGAGCCTTCGACGCTAAAACGTCGTATGGTGCCAGAACCCAATCAAAATGGGTGGATACGGACAGGGTGAACATGGCTTCGCTCGGCCCGCCGGAGAACCGGCCTCCCCACAAAGAGCCCTGATTCGTTTTATGCGCCGAAATTCCCATTGTTTCTCCTTTGATGCCCACTACCTCAGACCCACTATTCAGACACAGTGAACTTTGCTTCCCGAAAAAACACTATGCCAAATCCACGAAGAAAATATCGTGACTATTGTTCACGATCTCGTTTGCAGGCGATCTTCGAAGACAAACCATGCAGCTCCACAAAGCCACGCGACAGCGTCTGGTCAAAAGTATCCCCAGTGTCGTATGTCGCTAAATTGAAATCATAAAGCGACTTATCCGACCGACGGCCGTTCACCGTGATCCGGCCTTCGTGGAGAACAAGACGGATATCGCCCGTGACATTTTCCTGTGTCGAGCCAATAAAGGCGTCGAGCGAACGCTTTAGCGGCGCGAACCACAGTCCGTCATAGACTTCTTCAGACCACCGGGCATCGATGCCCCGCTTATACCGCGCGAGCTCCCTCTCAACCGTGATGTCTTCCAGCGCCTCGTGAGCCCGAATGAGCACCATTGCACCCGGAGCCTCATACACTTCACGAGACTTAATTCCGACGAGGCGGTCTTCGACCATATCGAGCCGGCCAACACCCTGAGCACCACCACGACGATTCATTTCTTCGATCGCCTCCAACACTGAGACAGGCCGACCGTCAATAGCGACGGGCTTACCGCTTTCGAAGGAGATAACGACCTCGTCGGGAGCATTTCCCAGTGATGGTTCCTCTGTGTATGCGTACAGATCCTTCGTCGGCGGGTTCCACAAATCCTCGAGGAACCCTGTCTCGACTGCCCGGCCCCACACGTTTTGGTCAATGGAGAAAGGCGAGCTTGCCGATTGCTCGATGGGCAAATCAATCTCTTCAGCAAAGGCAATTGCCTTATCCCGGGTCCACGCATAATCACGTGCAGGCGCAATAATCTTCAGGTCAGGCGCGGTGTCGGCAAAACCTACTTCAAACCGGACCTGGTCATTTCCTTTGCCCGTGCAGCCGTGGGCAACGTGGGTGCCACCATGTTCCTTAGCGGCTTCCACCAAGTGCTTCACGATCAACGGCCGAGAAAGCGCAGATACCAGCGGGTATTGCTTCATGTACAGACCGTTTGCCTTAATGGCCGGCAAACAATACTGCTCAGCAAATTCATCTTTTGCATCGACGACGATTGCCTCAACCGCACCGCAGGCGAGAGCACGCTGACGCACCGATTCCATGTCCTCGCCGCCTTGGCCCAGATCAATGGACACTGCGACGACCTCGCCATCCGTCATCTTCGACAAATACGGGATAGCTACCGATGTATCCAGGCCACCGGAATAGGCGAGAACAACACGATTAGTCACAAGACTCTCCTTGGAAATTGAGTAAACGAAAAGTAGATAACTCGAGGTCAGCAGCCGATAGCCACAAACATCTGTGAGTATTATTCAAATATGCGGATAAGTTTAGTCACCGAGACGAGTATGACGAAACTCCGGCGAAATACCGAGCGAGTTGCTCACCGTTCATCGGTTCACGGGACAGCACGAAAATAGTGTCGTCACCAGCAACTGTGCCGACGACTTGCGTCAAAGGAGCACGGTCAATCACACTAGCGAGATACTGGGCACCACCCGGAGGAGTCCGGAGCACCGCAAAGTTTCCGGAGAAGTCCGTCGAGACCAGAAGCTCTGCCAAGGTTCGACGTAGCTTATCCATCCGACCGTCCGAATCGGGCTCCGCGTCGGGACCGTCGACGGTATAAAAACTTGCCCCGTCGGAGGAACGGACCTTCCGCGCCCCCATTTCATCGAGATCCCGTGACAACGTCGCCTGAGTGACTTCCACCCCGTCCCGTGCCAACAACTCGATGATCTGCGATTGATTCGAGACATGATGAGATTGCAGGATCTCTAAAACTCGAGCCTGGCGGGCAGTACGCGTCGATGGCGCATGTTTCGACATTAATCAACCTCTCTCAAACCGACGAGAACCACGAAGTCTCCCACGACAATCACGAATACGGATTATGCTCTATAACCCACGACAAGAGTGCTTTTTGCGCGTGAAGACGGTTTTCTGCTTCATCAAAAACGCGCGACTGAGGGCCATCGATGACTGACGACGTCACCTCGCTACCCCGGTAGGCCGGAAGGCAATGGAGGAAAACCGCCGTCTCTTTCGCCCGATCCATCACCTCGTCATTGACCTGGTACGGCAAAAGCGGCGTTCGACGATCGAGGCCATCATTTTCAAAGCCCATGGAAATCCACGTATCGGTAATGACGACATCTGCTCCGGCTACTGCGTCAACATCGTCAGTCACCACGACGGATGCCCCTGTGTCTGCGGCAAGACCTTGAGCTCGCTTCACGATAGCGGCGTGTGGTTGAAAACCTTTAGGAGAACAAATCGTTATATTGATACCTGCCATGGCAAATCCAAGCAGATATGAATTCGCCATGTTGTTATTTCCATCCCCCAGATACACAGCCTTTAAACCATGCAATTCATTCACTTCACTGTGAGGAGTGCAGTGCTCAATAATTGTAAGAAGATCCGCTAAAATTTGACACGGATGATAATCGTCACAGAGTGCATTGACCACGGGGACAGTCGCTGTTGACGCCATACGTTCAAGATTACTGTGTTCATATGTTCGCCATACGATCGCTGTAACGAAACGAGAGAGCACCGCCCCCGTATCCTCAAACGTTTCCTTTTTACCGATTTGGGAACTACCAGAGTTAACCACAATGGCATTGCCGCCCAACTGCGCGATTCCCGCATCAAAGGAAAACCTCGTGCGCGTCGATGTCTTATCGAACAGGACTGCGACGGACTGTGGCCCTTCTAATGGACGAAACCCGAAAGGATCCTTTTTCATTTCAAGAGCGCGCGCTAAAACCTCAGCTTGCTCCGATGATGATAAATCGTCATCTTTTAAAAAATGCCGAATATTCTCCATTACTCACACCTCATAATTAAGTCTATATATAAATAACGAAATGTAACTATATATCAACCGATCCTGACGCGTCTACCATCAACTAAGTCTTCTTCTATCGCCTGGAGACACCGTTTTAAGTTGCAGTAACGCATCATTGATCTCGGACTACGCTCCCAAGTGACTCTTTCAGTCGGCTCACGCCTTCGTCGCATTCTTCATCAGTGAGAACCAAAGGCGGAGTAATACGCAAAACCGACTCCGCGGGAGCATTCAGGATTACTCCACGGTCACGCGCGTCTGAAACGACTTCTTTGGCGATAGGCGAATCTAAAACAACCCCCAGCATGAGACCACGACCCCGCACCTGAACAACATGAGGCAGCGATGACAATGCTGTACGTAATCGGCTACCAATACTCCTGACATGACCCACAAGGCCGTCGTCGCAGTATTGTTGGACCACCAAACCAGCAGATGCCGCGACTGGGTTGCCAGCAAACGTCGAACCGTGAGCCCCTGGAGTAAAGAAAGAGGACGCTCTCCCCGTCGCCACGCACGCACCTATCGGAAGTCCGGCCGATAATCCTTTAGCCGTTGTCACCACGTCGGGAATAATTCCAGCATCCTGAAATGCGAAATAGTCTCCGGTACGGCCGTTCCCCGTCTGCACCTCATCACACATCATGAGAGCACCGACGCGATCCGCTATCCGACGAATGTCTCTCAAAAAATCCCTCGACGCCGGGATCACACCGGTCTCGCCCTGAATCGGCTCGACGATAATCGCAGCGACCTCATCCGGCTGAATCTCAACGAGTTTTTCTAGATAAGACGTGTCGTTGTAGTGGAAAAACTCGACTCCCCCAGGGAGCGGAGCGAAAATATCGCGTTTGGCTGGCTGGCCTGTCATAGCCAATGAACCCATTGTCCGACCATGAAACCCATTCAGCGCAGCCAAAACACGACGCTTACCCGTGAGCCTAGCTAACTTAAAAGCCATCTCGTTAGCTTCTGTTCCGGAATTACAAAACGCTACCCGAGTGGTTGACATAGTGCGATCACTGTCTGCATCGTGACCATTTTCATCACGACGGCCTTCCCACAGCCGTTCCTTCAGCTTTTCGGCTAAAAGCAAAGATGGCCTGTTAGAAAACAAATTTGATGTGTGGGTGAGGCTACTCGCTTGAGTGGCGACGGCTTTTGCTACTTCTTCATTACCGTACCCCAAAGAATTAACCGCAATACCTGCAAGAAAATCGACATACTCTTTCCCCCGGGAGTCCTTTACTCGCGCACCATGACCACTGATCAATTGCAATGGCGGTTCACCATAATTATTCATCATTGTCGAGGACCAACGGTCTTTCCAGGATTTCTCCGGATGAGAACCATCGACTTCTACAGGAGTATTCATGTCACAACTTTCGATACATCAGATTTGTGGAGCGCACCAGGGGCGTTACGAAGTAGAGCTTTGAAACCGAATTAGGATCACTGATCGGAATCCGGGTCTGCGGGCTTCTGCTTATCATCACCTGTATAGGGACGACGATCCGCACCATAAACTATTCCTTCTTCATCCATCCCGTAAGAATGGCGATAAATGAGGTGATCAGCACGGACGACAGGATCCTCACCATCGGGGATAATCATCGTGCCGATACCGCCCGAGGTCAATAGCTCTAAAAGCACGCTATGAGCAATGCGGCCATCGATAATGCTTGCCGCTTTGACGCCGTGATCAACTGCCTCGACTGCAGATTCAATCTTCGGAATCATGCCGGATTCCAGCCGGGGAAACACTGAACGAGCTCCAGAGATCGTGATCTTTGAGACGAGAGATTCCTTATCTGGCCACTCGGTATAGAGCCCTTCCACATTCGTCAAGACCAGTAGCCTCTCAGCACCTAGGGCTTGTGCCAGTGCAGCAGCTGCAGAATCCGCGTTGACGTTATACACATGGCCATCGTTACCTGGCGCAATGGTCGACACAACTGGAATTCGCCCAGCCTGGATTAAATCCACAATCGTCGATGGTTCGACATCGACAATATCGCCGACTAATCCTATGTCCTCCTGAACTCCATCTACGACGGCATAGCGTTGCCGAGCAGTAAATAAGCTCGCATCCTCACCAGAAGTACCTACCGCATAAGGACCAAATTGGTTGATAAGGTTAACGAGTTCTCGGCCCACTTTCCCGAATAAAACCATGCGGGCGACTTCCATCACCTCCGGAGTGGTAACCCGATATCCACCTTTAAACTCGCCTTCAAGCCCTAGGCGCGAAAGCATCTCGTTAATCTGCGGTCCTCCACCGTGGACGACAACTGGCTTAACGCCGACGGTCCGAAGAAAAACCATGTCCTCCGCAAATGCGCGCTTTAAATCATCGTCAATCATGGCATTACCGCCATATTTAATAACGACAATGGTATCTCGATAGTGAGTGAGCCACGGAAGAGCCTCCGCTAAAGTATGTGCCCGCATTTCTGGAGTTAACGCGGCCGTTAATGAGCTCACCATGATTATTTCCCCTCACTCGCATGCATTAATTTCATCACCACTAGTTTCATAATGACCGAGCACATCGTAAAAAAGTCAACTAGAGATCTGCCTCGGATTTTTCGACGTCATAACGCGCCTACGTTGTGTACGCTGAATTAATTTCAACGTAGGAGAAAGAAAGATCTGTCGTACGAACGGTGGCCTCTCCTTGGCGCCCCGTGCCTAAATCGACGACCACGGAGATATCCGGACCAGAGATATCGACGTCACGACTACCCTCAACAGCAGCAGAATCCTTACACACCACATGATCGTTAAATGACACCGAGATACCATGCGGATCCATCTCCACGTCGGCTATCCCTACGGCAGCCAACACACGACCCCAATTGGGATCAGAACCAAACATGGCGCACTTCGTTAAATTGTCGCGCCCGATGGTTCGGGCCGCGACCAGCGCCTCAGAGTCGTTAGCAGCACCGATGACCTTTATCGAGACTCGTTTAGTCACGCCCTCAGCATCGCTTTGCATTTGTGAAGCAAGGTCATTGCAGACCTGATGAAGCGCGTGCGCAAACTCTTCCGGGCTAGGTGAAACACCACTGGCTCCCGACGACAAAAGCAACGCCGTGTCATTCGTCGAGGTCGATCCATCAATATCTAAGCGATCAAACGTTGTTGAGGCTGCTCCACGCAGTGCATCGCGGGCCGTGTCTGCGTCCACGACCGCGTCGGTAGTGATGCAGCAGAGCATCGTAGCCAAAGAAGGGGAAATCATTCCCACCCCTTTAACCATTGCACCGATGCACCAGCCATCTCCCACAAAGCCTGCCCGTTTGGGGACAGTATCGGTCGTCATGATCGCTTCTGCCGCGGCCGTACCAGCGTCGTCCGACGAAGCATTCGTCGAATCTATGTCACGGCTTAATGCATCAATGCCCACGTTGACACACTCCATGGGGAGATGATCGCCGATGATGCCAGTCGAGCACACAGCCACATCGTGAGCATCACAGTGCAAAAATGAGGACACAGCGGAAGCCATATCGCGCGCGTCTTGGATCCCCTGCTCACCCGTACACGCATTGGCGTTACCGGCATTAAAAACCACGGCGCGCAGATGGCCGTCGCTAATGTTGGCGCTCGTCACCTCGACAGGCGCGGCCCGTATTTTATTTCGAGTGAATACTCCCGCAGCTACATCATGCGGCCCATCATTAACGACAAGACACATGTCGGGTTTGCCCGATTCCTTAATACCCGCCGTGGTCGATGAAGCCCGAAACCCCTTCGGCGCGGTGATCCCTAGTAATGACACAACTATTCCTTAAAATTAAATAAACCGATGCTAAAAACGTAAAAGCGTTAAGTAAATACCCGAACAATGTGGGTTAAGAACACCTTACGAAAACAAGGGGTCTGGAATTATGGCGCGACCCCATTAACGCTCAGTCCGGAATCTTCCGGCCACCCCTGTGCAATATTCATGCATTGGATAGCAGCTCCGGCAGTTCCCTTGACCAAATTGTCAATAGCTGAGGTCACGACCACTCGTCGTGCTGCCACATCGTATTCAGCCTGGATATGGACCGCGTTCGATCCCAACACGGATTGAGTTGCTGGCTGCTGATCACCATTTAAAACAACGACAAATTTTTCACCGCTATAGAACGACTGATATGCCGCTTTGACTGCGCCCTGTGCTGCATTGGGATCCTTTTCAGTAAGAGCTGCTAAATCTTCCGATGCTGGGGCGGATGCAGTCGTCAATATCCCCCGCTGCATCGGAGCAAGAACAGGAGTGAAAGATACCTGAACGGGCTCGTCACACGCTTCTTCTAAATTCTGAATGATTTCTGGGGTGTGACGGTGTTTCCCACCCGTCTTATACGCCCGCGCTGACCCCATTGTTTCTGACCCCAACATGCCCACTGAGGGCTTCTTACCAGCACCTGACACACCCGTGACAGAAACAATGGAGATTTCTGGGGTGATGAGCTTCGACGTCAAGGCTGGAAGTACAGCCAGCGTCGCGCCGGTCGGAAAACATCCGGGGACGGCAATGCGCCGAGTACAGGCGATTTTCTTCCTATGCCCGGGCATCTCGGGGATTCCATACGGCCATGATCCCGCATAAGGAGAGTCATAAAACGCTTCCCATTGCTTTTCATCTGCGAGACGGAAATCAGCCCCACAGTCAATGATTAGCGTTTCATCCGGTAAACATTGCCCGATCCTCGCTGAATGACCGTGTGGCAGCGCCAGGAACACGATGTCGTGCTCAGCCAGGCGCGAGAGCTCGGTCTTCTCAATGGTGCGTCCGTGTAATTCCACCAAGTGGGGCATTAACGCTTCAACGCTTTGACCTGCATGAGAAGCGCCTGTCAATGCTCCAATGATCATAGCACCGGCCCGATACTGCGGATGGGAGAGAAGGAGCCTGAGGATCTCGCTGCCCGCGTATCCCGTCGCTCCGGCTACTGCCACTGAAACTGTCATATGACGGACAGTACTTATATATGCACTCGTGTGCAAATTATTCAGCTACGGAGGGTGGCCCCTAATTCCTCATTGGCATGAGCCACTGCCGCTTGCCGGGCCTCGTTACACTCCTCTTCGGTCAGAGTCCGATCCGACGCCCTAAACTTCAGCGCAAAGGTCATTGAAACCTTGTTCTCGCCCAATGCCTCGGAACGGTAAACATCAAAGAGTTCAATCGATTCCAGCAGCTCCCCTGCACCCGTCATCAACGATCGACGCAACTTCTCTGCAGGCACCGAGTTATCGACGACGACCGCGACATCCTGAAGCACCGCCGGGAATGGAGAGAGCTGAGGAGAGACTGCCTCACGCACGAATGGGATAGCATCCAGGTCAAGTTCCGCGGCAACAGTCCTGGGTGGAATTCCCAACCGTTCGCACACCTGAGGATGAAGCTCCCCTGCGAACCCAATGGCACTTTCAGGCTCATAATTCGGGGATCCTTGCAAGAAAACTCCAGCGCAACGGCCCGGATGCCACGGTAGATGGTCAACATTCACGAACTCAAAGTTGATACCCACAGCACGCCCGACGACGCGTACAGACTCAATTGCATCCATCGTGTCCACGGGACGGCCCGCACCCCACGGACCATTGCTCGTCCACAATCCTGACGAGACAGTACCTACATGCAATGGCTGGCTCGGTAACGAATGGATAAGTGCGTGAACCTCAGAGTCGCTGGGTCGGGCCGACACATCCAACATGGGTGATGGACCATTGCCCTCGTCAAAGGAAACCTGTTCGACGCCATACAGAGAAACATCGGCTTGACCACGGTCGATATTGCGTTTCAATGACTCAAGTAACGACGGAAGGAGCGTTGTTCCTAGTGAACTGTGCCCCGATTCCAGCGGATTAAGAACCTTGACGACATTCCGCCGTGGATCATCCTTCTCCAAACCCCACACATCAAAGGTGTCATCTGCGATAAAGGGGCTGGGTAGAGTCTCCGTGTATCCACTCCAAGCCAAGGCATGTCCTACTGCACGACGTCGCCGTTGCCGAGGAGTGAGCCCACGTCCCGCCGGCGACTGGGGAACGACGGATGGAATATCCTCGATACCTTCCAGGCGCAGAACTTCTTCGACTAGGT
Organism: Corynebacterium pseudokroppenstedtii; assembly: GCF_019754945.1. Lineage (GTDB taxonomy): Bacteria > Actinomycetota > Actinomycetes > Mycobacteriales > Mycobacteriaceae > Corynebacterium > Corynebacterium pseudokroppenstedtii. The sequence goes on along the minus strand of NZ_JAEUWU010000003.1, from coordinate 470,065 downwards.
CGGCTTTCATCGTGAGGTCAGGACGCCAGGTCGGCGGAGTAACGGAGAGCAATGGATCCGCACCCTCATCTCCCTGAGCTTGGGTCACAGCACATCCGATTTCCTTGAGACGCTTCTCCGCAGTCCCCTTCGGATAATCTACGCCCGCCATCTGCGACGGATAATCGTCATCCATCCGAATGGTCGGCATAGCGGGAACGTCGCCAATGAGGGTCCTCCCGGATGCGATCTCTCCCCCGGCAATCCCAGCGATAAGCGCCGCCGCGGTATCAAGAGCAACTTCTACCAATGCGGGATCGACACCACGTTCGAAGCGTCGGGAAGCCTCGGACGACAGTTTGTGACGCCGCGATGTCCGCGCAATAGTCATCGCATCAAAGTTCGCAGCTTCGAGGTAGACAGACGTCGTCGAATCACTAATTTCCGACGTAGAACCGCCCATCACCCCGGCCATGGACTGAATTCCGGTCTCGTCCGCGATGACGAGGTCCTCAGGATCCAAATTCCTTTCGACCCCGTCCAACGTGGTCAGCGTTTCGCCTTGCTGCGCATCACGTACGGTCAAGCCGCCATCGATCTTGTCAGCGTCGAACGCGTGCATGGGCTGGCCGTACAGGAACATAACGTAGTTGGTGACGTCGGTCGGCAAATTCACTGGCCTTTGGCCGCACAGCATCAGTTGGCGTTCCATCCAAAATGGAGTCGCCGCCGACGGATCGATTCCACGAACCTCGCGGATTCCAAAACGTTTGACGTCAGCCGTATTGCGAACATCAACCGGAAGAGCGTCCCCAGACACGTCGGGCACCTGGACACGTAGTTCCGCAGCTGCAGGTTTGTCAGCGGGATCGACATACGTGAGGTTGAAACTGGATGCAATTTCTCGTGCTAGCCCACGGACCGACAGGGCATAGCCACGGTCTGGGGTGATGTTGACATCAAAAATAGTGTCGGACAGCCGGAGGAAAGGCCGGGGATCGTCGCCGGGCTGTCCCGCCTTTGCGGGCAGAGTGATGATGCCCTTGTTCTGAGTCCGTGAAAGCCCCAGCTCCATCGCAGAGCACAACATTCCCTCGGACATTTTGCCGTACGTTTTGCGGGCACTAATCGAAAAATCGCCAGGAAGGACTGTGCCAGGCAAGGCCACCACAACAATGTCGCCCTCAACAAAGTTTCGCGCCCCACAAATAATGTGTTGGAGCTCGCCCGAACCATTCGCTTTACCAACGTTGACATCACAGTAGCGAATAGGTTTCTTAAACCCCTCAAGCTCCTCAATTTTTTCCACCCGGCCTAAGACAAGTGGACCCGTCGTCTCGGGGATTGTCTCGTATCCCTCAGTTTCAAACCCAACACGAACATAGGCAGAATCTAGATCTTGTGGCGTGACTGACCAGCCGGGATTTGCATAGTCCAGGATTTCAGTAATCCAACGTTGGGGCATGAACATGGAAGACTCCTTAAAGAAGAAAGATGAATAGCAGACGAAATAGTGATGCAGAGGCTATGCCCGAATCCCGAATGGCCTGGTGAACCTGATATCTCCTTCAACCATGTCACGCATGTCCGGAAGGTTGTTTCTAAACTGCAATGTCCGCTCTAGCCCCATGCCGAATGCGAAACCTGAATATTCATCCGAATCTATGCCGGCAGCTCGCAGGACGTTGGGGTTCACCATTCCGCAACCGCCCCACTCAATCCAACCTGCTCCGCCTTTCTTCTCTGGGAACCAGACGTCGACTTCCGCGGAAGGCTCAGTGAAGGGGAAATAATTGGTCCGGAAACGCGTCTTAGTGTTCTCCCCAAACAAGACCCTCGCTAAATGGTCCAACGTTCCGTGGAGATGCGCCATCGTGAGGCCCTTATCCACCGCTAGGCCTTCAACCTGGTGGAAGACCGGTGTGTGAGTCGCGTCGAATTCATCCGTGCGGAATGTCCGCCCAGGGCACGCGATATAAATGGGCAAATCACGGGACAGCATGGTCCGCATCTGCACCGGGCTAGTGTGAGTACGAAGTACCTGGCCCGAGCCTTCCGGAGCAATGTGGAATGTATCCTGTAGCGTCCGCGCAGGATGATCAGGCACAAAATTCAATGCATCGAAATTGAAATACTCGGCCTCAACCTCGGGGCCGTCGGCAATTTCCCACCCCATGCCGACGAAAATATCCTGAATGTGCTCAGAAATTTGAGTGATCGGATGCATCGCTCCGACGGGCCGACGCGTTGACGGGATCGTGACATCCAGGCGCTCCGAACGCAATACAGCCTGGTTACGTTCTTCCTCAAGCACAGCCTTGCGTTCTGCAAAACGCTTCTCGACGCGCCCCCGAGCCTTGTTCACTGCCCTACCGGCGTCTTTTCGTTCTGATTTCGGCAGGGAACCTAGCGAGCGTCGTGCCAGAGGGATGGGAGCGGAATCCCCGAGATGCTCCTTACGTGCTTGTGCTAGATCGTCCAGCGTCGTCGCTTGATCAAATGCACTAATCGCAGCATCAGCGGCGGCATTCAGTGATGCTTCGGAAACATCAATTTCTGACACGGAGGTGAAACCTTTCACGAGTAACTAGTGACGTACGTCGATAATCTGATTCAGAGTCTATCAATACCTTGGGGCGAACCAAGAGCGCGTGAAGCCTCGTAAAGCGTAATCGCAGCAGCACCAGCGACGTTAAACGACTCAGCACTTCCTCTGATCGGAATGCGAACCCTGACGTCAGCAAAGTCGGCGACATCAGATGAAAGCCCATGGGCTTCGTTGCCAAAAAGCCACGCGCTGGAACGGACCATCATCGGGGGGTTTAACGATGCCTCCATATCTTCTGTTCCCCCCACGACTTCTGTTCTCTGCGCACGCCGAATGCGCCATTGAGCAGCGTCGTCGGCAGCGTCGTCCAGGGAGGTTTCACCGTCGATAGTCGTCGCTACTATCTGAAATCCTGCTGAGGATAAATCGGCGAGCGAGTTTCGTATGTCTCGCTCACGCCCGATGGGTATGCGAAAAACCGACCCTGCCGCCGATCTCACCGTCTTGCCATTGTGAATGTCAACCGAATTTCCTAGGAATACGACGCAGTCCGCACCAACGGCATCAGCCGTTCGGATAAACGTCCCAGCGTTACCCGGATCAGACATATCAATTCCGACGGCGACGAGGCCACGCCCAGATCGCCCGCGGTTGATACATGATTCCACTGATGTGGAGAGTAATTGGCAGGTGGCGAATACTCCGCTATGGCTTACTGTCTCCGATAAGGCTGAAGCAGCTTTATCGTCGATTACGTTCACCGGAATACGTTGTTCGCGAGCCAACTCTCGTAACGTGGAAAACTTGTCCCAGGCATTATCGGCCACAAACACTTCTTTAGCGACCCCCGCCGATAAAGCACCCTCTACCCCATTGAAGCCCTCGACAAGAAACTTCTTTTCTTTTCGTCGACCAGCCGACTTAAGTAGCTTCCGGGCTGCGATAATCCTCGGAGTCCGTACCGTAAAAACCTGATCTGGTCGATCATCGGTTAAACGATGATGAGGATAATCGGTAGACGTTTCGGACATGTTATCCACGTGATCGCACATCACTCAGCAATTCTTTTCAATACTTGTGAATACGGTGGGCCGTCATGGGCGGTATATCGAGTCAGACAGTGTTCGCAGAAACCCAAGTTCGCTTGCGGTTGACCCGTCTTCACTCAATATAAAGAAAACGTCGCTCTCAATGGAGCGACGAACAAAATATACCCCGTGCCCCACCATGTACGAGCCGTGACCATCACAGGAAAGTGCGATGACACACGCTGATGGTGTGGAGCCGAGGGAAGCTAGAACTACTTCGCCGGGGCGTTAACGTCCTCAGGCAAAGCGTCTTTAGCAGCCGCACACAATGCGGAGAAAGCCTGCTCATCCGAAACTGCAAGTTCAGCGAGGTTCTTGCGGTCAATGTCTACACCAGCGAGTCGGAGGCCCTGGATGAGACGGTTGTAGGTCATGTCGTTCTGGCGGGCCGCTGCATTAATACGAGTGATCCACAGTTTGCGGAAATCGCCCTTCTTCGCACGGCGATCCCGGAACTCGTAAGTCTTCGAGTGGAGCATCTGCTCCTTAGCCTTACGGTACAGGCGGGAACGCTGTCCGCGGTAGCCCTTGGCGGACTTCAGGACCTCGCGACGCTTCTTCTTAGCATTAACTGAACGCTTCACACGAGCCACAGTGTTACTTCCTTCTATCTAGTCGGGGGTGTTATCGAGCGGGTGATTTCTAGCCCTCGCCCAGGAGCCGCTTAACGCGCTTGGTGTCGTTACGGGAAACGGAAGTATCGCCCTTCAAACGACGGGTGCGGGTCGATGGCTTGCCCTCGAGAAGGTGACGGCGATTAGCCTGCTCGCGGCGGAGTTTGCCGGAGCCCGTCTTCTTGATGCGCTTCTTAATTCCGCTGTGGGTCTTCTGCTTCACTGCCGATTTTCCTTTGCACAAATTGAATGAGTTGGTCTTGCACGCTGCCGAGATAGTCGTGAATCGATCTACGACTTCCCGGCTCACGCCACACTGGGCAGAGCACTCGCCGAAAGAAACACAAGGGAATCCCTCAGCAGTTCATGCACTGCCCTGAAGTTGTGAGAAGGACTACTTCTTACCTTTGCGACGCACAGGACCGAGAACCATAGTCATGTTGCGACCATCTTGCTTGGGCCGAGATTCAACGACGCCGGCATCGGCGACGTCATCAGCCAAGCGCTCGAGCAACCGGAAACCTAATTCCGGACGAGACTGCTCGCGACCACGGAACATGATTGTGACCTTCACCTTGGAGCCTTTCTCCAAGAACCGGACAACATTGCCCTTCTTAGTCTCATAATCATGATCGTCGATCTTGGGCCGGAACTTTTGTTCCTTGACGACGGTCTGCTGCTGGTTGCGGCGAGATTCGCGAGCCTTTTGTGCCTGCTCGTACTTGTACTTGCCGTAATCCATGATCTTGGCCACAGGTGGTTTTGCACGTGGCGCAACCTCGACAAGATCAAGATCGGCGTCATAGGCGAGCTTGCGAGCATCGTCGGTACGCACGATTCCAACCTGTTCGCCACTAGGGCCAACGAGTCGAACTTCGGGAACACGAATTCGCTCATTAATGCGAGCTTCAGCGCTGATGTGAGACTCCTCAATAGGGATGAACATTGACTGGTCTGGCCGCACTGACGTGCTACAAGCGCTGGATACACCTTGAACCGGACTCACAGGCATTTTCACGAGTGCGCATAACGCACGAGTGCCAACCCCTGAGGAGTAGGCTCCTTTGCTGCGCCATAAAAGAATCCCCGCTTAACAGATCCACTCTGTAAGACGGGGATGCCACCAAGGCCCAACACATAAGTTCTGAGCGTGAGCCAAAACTTATCGGTAACCTTCTACCAGAGTCCAACCTTTCGGCGGTCACGTGGTGGGAGCATCCTCCGCTTGTAGCCCGCGTGGATTTCCACCACGTCGGACGGTCGTGTCGATCAGGATAGCAGGGTCGTGGACTACTACCAAATCTTTAGCTAATCGTTCCAGGGATGCGCCGATTGAAGGTGTGCTACCGGCCAGGTGTGGTAACTAGTCAAGTGCCTGCAATAGGTCGGCGATAAGGTCTTCGGCAGATTCTAGGCCAAGCGAAAGTCGAACTAAATCATCAGGAACTTCCAGCACTGATCCCGCTGTCGACGCGTGAGTCATGGCTGCCGGATGCTCGATCAGTGATTCAACTCCGCCAAGCGATTCGGCGAGTGTAAAGACCGATGTGTTCTTGCAGAGACGCTGTGCCGCATCGTGGTCAGCGAGGCGAAGAGAGACCATGCCGCCGAAGTGAGACATTTGAGCAGCGGCGACCGCGTGCCCAGGGTGGCTCTCCACCCCTGGATAAATGACCTCTTTAACCGCTGGGTGATCGGCCAATCGGTTAGCTATAGCCTGGGCATTCGCGCTGTGTCGCTCCATCCTGACCGGCAGGCTCCTCAACCCGCGCAGTGTGAGGAATGAATCGAAGGGCCCAGCAATCGCACCGGCTGAATTCTGCAGGAAAGCGACCTCATCATCGACGGCTTTGTCAGATGTCACTACTGCTCCGCCGACCACATCAGAGTGCCCACCGATGTATTTCGTGGTCGAATGGACGACGATGTCCGCGCCGAGGGATAGCGGTTGCTGCAAAGCCGGAGTAGCAAACGTATTGTCAACCACCAACCGAGCGTTCACGCTGTGCGCGACTTTAGCCAGAGCAGGGATATCCGCAATGGTCAGCAGTGGATTGGTTGGGGACTCAGCCCATACCAGCCGCGTCCGATCAGTGAGCGCGGACTGGACCTCATCGAGATCGTTAATTGCCACTGGCGTGTAATCGATCCCCCACTTGGCAAAAATCTTGTCAATGAGTCGGAATGTTCCGCCATACGCGTCATTGGGGATGATGATGTGGTCGCCGGGTTTGAGCATGGCCCGCAAAACTGCGTCACTAGCCGCCATTCCTGAGCCAAAGGCACGCCCATACTTGCCCCGCTCTAGCTCAGCGATTGCTTTTTCTAATGCAGTACGGGTTGGGTTTCCCGTCCTGGAGTACTCGTAACCGCCGCGCAGTCCACCGACTCCGTCTTGGGCATAGGTAGACGTTGCATAAATAGGTGGGTTAACTGCTCCAGTTGCAGCTTCCGGCGTCCACCCTGCGTGAACGGCAGATGTCTCCAATCCTCGGTCTCGAGCGTCTCCCTTTTCTATGTCACTCATGTTTTCCCTTTCTTCAGAACGTATTGGTTTTATTCCCACTAGGCTTCGCTCTTTGTATGCTTTACTTTTTGGCGAAACCAAGCAGATCTTGACGAGTTACCACTCCAACCGGAACACCATCAGCGAGAACCATCAGTGAATCCACACTTTCTAGTTGCCTGATAGCTTCAGTTGCTCGCTCTTGATCGCCGACGAGGGGCATGGCGTCCTCCATCACGGACGAGACCGAATCGGACAACGAATGGCCATCCTCGTACACAGCTCGTAGCAGGCCTCTTTCAGTGACAGCGCCACGAATTTCTCCCACCACAATCGGAGGTTCGGCCCCTAGGACTGGCATCTGCGATACGTTGAATTCCCGCAAAATATTGATGGCATCACGGATGGTCTCATTCGGGTGAGTGTGAACGAAAGCGGGAAGCGACGAGGCTGAATCATTCTTACGACGAAGGATGTCGGCTATCGTCGGCTCTTCTTGTTCACGGTGGCGTCCGGTATCAAAACCATACGAAAGCATCCACTCGTCATTGAAAATCTTGCCTAAGTATCCCCGGCCACCATCAGGCAAAAGAACAACAATTTTGGCGTCCGGATCCCGTTGAGCAACCTTTATTGCGGCAACAACGGCCATTCCCGACGATCCACCGACTAAAAGACCTTCTTCTCTTGCTAGGCGACGCGTTATCGCAAAGGCTTCAGCATCGGTCACGGAAATGATCTCATCGGGAAGGTTGCGGTCATAGGCGTCGGGCCACATGTCCTCACCGACTCCTTCGATGAGATACGGGCGTCCGGAACCACCCGAATAGACCGAGCCCTCGGGATCAGCACCAATGACTTTGACTGCTCCGTCCGAAACCTCTTTGAGGAAACGGCCCGTGCCCGTAATTGTTCCACCGGTGCCCACTCCCGCTACGAAGTGAGTAATTTCCCCATCAGTGTCCCGCCAAATTTCTGGCCCGGTGGATTCATAATGGCTAGCCGGCCCATTGGGGTTGGAATACTGATCGGGTTTAAAGGCTCCGGGTGTTTCGGAAACGAGACGATCTGACACCGAATAATACGAGTCAGGACTATCGGGCTCTACGGCCGTCGGGCACACAACGACTTCAGCGCCGTAAGCGCGCAGGACATCGATTTTGTCTTTTCCCACTTTGTCGGGGCAAACAAAGATGCACTGGTATCCGCGCTCTTGGGCAACCATCGCTAAACCGACTCCGGTGTTTCCCGACGTCGGTTCAATAATGGTTCCGCCGGGCTTGAGTTTTCCTTCTTTCTCCGCAGCATCGATAATCTTTTTCGCTATGCGGTCCTTAGAACTTCCGCCCGGGTTAAGGTATTCAATTTTGGCAGCAACTAAGCCTGCTCCATCCGGAACAACAGACTGCAGCTGCACTAGGGGCGTATCACCAACGGCCTCAGTGATGTGTTTCAACAATTTCATGGGATCGAGTATAGAAACCCCAATCCCAATCAGTTAGACCGACCGGTCTGTAGCTCGGCTGTAGCTCTAATTAATTACTCTTTCCAGGGAGCATATCGGCCAAATACTTAGCGGTATAGGAACCGGTTTCTTCCCGACGCTCCACCAGACCTTCAGGCGTCCCCTGATCAACGACACGTCCACCGCCGGCACCGCCCTCTGGCCCCATATCGATGACCCAATCTGCCATCTTGATGACATCCAGGTTGTGCTCGATAACGATGACGGAGTTCCCTTTGTCAACGAGCCCCTGAATCACGAGCATGAGTTTCCGAATATCTTCAAAATGCAACCCGGTCGTTGGCTCATCAAGGATATAAACCGTCCGCCCACGAGAGCGTTTTTGCAATTCGGAAGCTAATTTAACGCGCTGAGCTTCACCACCGGACAACGTCGTTGCCGACTGTCCCAAACGGACATAGCCCAAACCGACGTCGACAAGAGTCGCGAGATACCGGTGGATAGAGGTGATCGGTTCAAAGAAGTCGGCAGCCTCAGAAATGGGCATATCGAGGACTTCGGCAATGTTTTTGCCCTTATATTTGACCTCAAGAGTTTCCCGGTTATACCGCGCGCCATGACAGACTTCACACGGAACATACACGTCGGGGAGAAAATTCATTTCAATCTTGATTGTCCCGTCGCCTCGACATGCTTCGCACCGTCCGCCTTTAACATTGAATGAAAAGCGACCGGCTTTATAGCCGCGCACTTTTGCCTCTTGTGTTTCGGCGAAAAGATTACGAATCTTGTCAAAAACTCCTGTATATGTCGCAGGATTTGACCGCGGTGTCCGGCCAATCGGACTCTGATCAACCTGCACCAACTTGTCCAGCTGATCCAACCCCTCAATCCGACGGTGACGGCCTGGAACGACGCGGGCACCATTCAAATCCCTCTGCAGTGTCGATGCGAGAACACCATTCACCAAGGACGACTTACCTGACCCCGATACCCCAGTGACGACGGTTAAAACACCGAGCGGGAAAGACACATCGATGTTTTTTAGATTATTTTCCTTAGCCTCAATGACTGTGATGTGACGGTCTTTATCAAGTTCTCGGCGCTTGTCCGGAACGGCCAACACCCGTCGACGGGATAAATAGTCACCGGTTAACGAGTTCTTACACTTCTCGATGCCATCCGGTCGGCCCTGATAGACCACTTCCCCACCATATTCACCAGCACGAGGACCGATATCGACCAGCCAATCCGCTGTTCGAATTGTTTCTTCATCGTGCTCGACAACGATGAGAGTATTTCCAAGATCGCGAAGCTGTTCCAGAGTGGCGATCAATCGTTGATTATCGCGCTGGTGGAGGCCAATCGAAGGCTCGTCAAGAACGTAGAGGACGCCCGCCAGACCTGAGCCGATCTGTGTCGCTAAGCGAATACGTTGAGCTTCTCCGCCTGAAAGGGTTCCAGCCGAACGAGATAGTGAGAGATACTCAAGTCCGACGTCGAGAAGGAAAGTCAGTCGCGCCTGCACTTCCTTGAGTACTCGGCCGGAAATCATTTCCTCACGGGAGGAGAGCGTTAACGAATTTAAGAACACCGAAGCGTCAGAGATAGATAAATCACTAAGCTCCGCGATGGATAACTCCTGATTGGTACCATCCGAAGAATCTCCGGCAATCTTGACCGAGAGGACCTCCGGCTTTAAACGAGCTCCATGGCACTTCGGACAAGGCACCTCACGCATATATGCCGTGAACCGCTGCTTTTGCGAATCAGACTCTGCCTGGTCTATCCGCCGATGAAGGAATGGCATGACCCCTTCAAACGGCGCGCTATATTTCCTTACCCTCCGATAGGCATTGCGATAACGAATGGAAATCTGATGATTCGATCCATGCATAATCGTCCGCTTCTGAGACGCAGTAAGGTCTTTCCACGGCGTTCTCGGAGATACCCCCAACTGCTGGGCTATTGCCTCCACCATTTTTGAATAGAACGTTGAATGGTTACTCACCCACGGCGCGATGGCTTCCACCAGCGGCTTCGTATCGTCAGGAATCACTAACGATTCATCAACAGTCAGCTTGCTCCCCAACCCATCGCATTCGGGACAAGCTCCGTATGGCGAGTTGAACGAGAACGTTCTCGGTTCCAGTTCATCAATGGCTAGTGGATGGCCATTTGGACATGCCATTTTCTCACTAAAACGTCGGAAACGATACGGATGATCATCATCTAAGGAGACAAAATCAAAGATGACTACCCCATCAGCGAGATTCAATGCGGTTTCGACAGAATCAGTTAACCGCTGCTTCTGAGTCGGCTTCACTGACAGACGGTCAATAACAACTTCGATATTATGTTTGACCTGTTTTTCCAATTTAGGGACATCGGAAATGTGATAAGTCGTTCCATCTACACGGACACGAACATATCCCTGTGCTGAAAGGTTCTCGAATAAGTCAACAAATTCCCCTTTTCGTGTCCGCACAACCGGAGCCAAGATTTGGAATCGGAGTCCTTGCTCCATATCCATAATCTGGTCAACAATTTGTTGCGGCGTCTGGCGCTCAATAACCGCACCACAGGTCGGGCAGTGCGGGATGCCAATGCGCGCATAGAGAAGCCGGAGGTAATCATAAACTTCGGTGATCGTCCCCACCGTTGAACGCGGATTATGGTTCGTTGACTTCTGGTCAATGGAAACAGCCGGTGAGAGTCCCTCAATAAAATCGACCGCCGGTTTCTCCATCTGGCCAAGGAACTGACGGGCATAAGAGCTCAATGACTCGACATAACGACGCTGCCCCTCAGCAAAAATCGTATCGAAGGCAAGGGATGATTTACCGGATCCGGATAAACCCGTGAAAACGATGAGTTCGTCTCGAGGTAAATCGATATCAACACCTTTTAAGTTATGTTCACTGGCTCCCCGGACGATCAGTCGATCTGCCACAGATTTCCCTTCTTATACCGCTCATTAATGGTTTGTGAAACGAATACCGCGCTATTCTACGACCAGTGCAGGCCACCCCGCACACAACGTCACGAAAAAGACCTAGGGTGGACGCATGAGCACTTCCAACAACACTCCGGAAAACTCGGAAACGCCACACGCAGACACGAATAACACGGCAGCTCGTACCAAGGAACATATAGTTTTTGGCTCGTACACAGGGCATATTGACGGCCCTCGGCAAGCTCAACGATTGGTCTATGAGGCCCCACCTCAAACTCGCGATGGACAGCCCACCTCATCCGAGGCAAGCGTCGTATCCGTTATCAAAACCTCCGTCGGATCCATGGACAATTCCTGCTATCTTCTGGCACTAAATAAGGATGCGGTCCTCATTGATGCGGCAACTGACGCGCCTTTTCTCCTTGATCTCGCCGATGCCGCGGGTGTGAAGATAACGGACGTTATCACTACGCATTCACACTATGATCACGTCGGAGCCCTCCAAGAGGTTCTCCAGCAGACTGGGGCACGACATCATGCGTCCGCCGGGGATGCACCTGATTTACCTGCCGATGCTGACTGCGTCGTCAAGGATGGAGAAAGGTTCGACCTTGCCAGTGAGAAGCTAGCTGGTCTTCACTTGTCCGGCATTACTCTCCATGGCCACACGCGTGAGGGGCTGGCCATAGCCTTTGACCCGCAATCCTCACTCGGCATTGAAGCGCCCGTTCACGTTTTCACTGGCGATTCCCTTTTCCCCGGCGGGGTCGGAAAAACGTCGTCGCCGGAGGCCTTCAACCAATTATTAGACGACGTCACCCACAAGCTCTTCGATGTGTATGATGGGTCAACCTGTATCCACCCGGGCCATGGGGACGATACGACACTGGGTGCCGAATATCCTCATCTCGCCGAATGGCGTGAGCGTGGGTGGTGATCAACGCACCCTACCCCGTGGGCGAACAGTTCTCACGCCCATGGGGTAGCTCCATCATGGATGATTACTTCGAAAGACCCCTACGTTTATTGGAGAGAATGTGGGAACCCCCACGACCGATTCTGAACAATCCGCCATCGCCTATGAGCAGCGTGTTCTCGACTCACTCTTCACCTATGTCGATCGTGAACGTCGACTCTCTGAGGAGAAACTGAGTTCAGTTCTACGCCGGCGTACTCATGATCCTCGTGGCCTCGTCGAGCGAGAAACGGCATATAGCACGTTGCATGATCGGCTTACCATGCTGTCCTCAGCCGAAATTGGCCTGTGTTTCGGCCGTATCGATATTGTCGAAACCGATGGCGAGGAACCGGAAAACCCATCTCCTGACAACCCTGAGCTGGATCGACGCTACATCGGGCGGATCGGGTTGTCCGATAAGGATGACGATTATCGGACTCTCCTCATGGATTGGCGTGCCCCGGGGGCACGGCCTTATTACTTGGCGACGACTGCACACCCGGAAGGTGTGGCCCTACGACGCCACTTGCGGACGAACGGGCGCACGGTAACGGGAGTCACTGACGAGTACCTTGACGCTGAAACGCTCAACGCGGATGGCGTTAACGCAGACTCATCCCCGCGTGGCGCAGGCGATGAATCCCCTCTGCTTTCAGCGCTCAACGCAGCCCGCACCGGGCATATGACCGACATCGTCGCAACAATTCAGCGTGAGCAAGATACCATCATCCGCGATCCTTACCGTGGAGTCACGGTTGTGGAAGGTGGCCCCGGAACTGGGAAAACGGCGGTAGCCCTCCACCGTGTCGCATATCTGCTGTACACATGGCGAGACGTCCTCTCTCCCACCGGCGTGTTAGTCATCGGGCCCAACAGGACGTTTATCGACTACATTTCCCGCGTTCTTCCGACGCTGGGCGAAGGTGGCGTTGTCCTGTCGACTATCGGGGATCTTTATCCCGGGGTTACGTCGTCGCGAATTGACTCTGAGCTCAGTAGAGAAGTCAAAGGATCCATTGAAATGGTGGAGATCTTGACTAATGCCGTGAAGAACTATCAGCTCGTTCCCGACGAAACAACGTCGTTAAGTGTGGATGGGCATCACCTGGACGTCACGCCCGCGATGGTTCGAGCTGCGCGGACACGAGCTCGTCGTTCACGGAAAGCGCACAACCAGGCTCGCGGTATTTTTCAAGACAAATTCCTGGATCTTCTCGCCGACGCCTTTGCCGATCAAATCGGCGAAGATCCATTAGGCGGGAATAATCTCCTCGATGCCGGCGATCGAGTTGCGCTGCGAGAAGACCTGGAAGAAGAGCCTGCGGTCATCGAATTGATGGATAGTCTGTGGCCCGAACTGGATCCTATCGACGTGCTCGCAACTCTCTTCAGTGATGAGAGTGCGCTGCAGCAAGCGACCAATGATTATGACGATCTCACGCGTGAGGCGCTCCGTAGAGCGGACGGGCAGAGCTTTTCTACCTCAGATGCTGCACTTCTAGATGAGCTCGCAACGATTATTGGCCTTGCTGATATCGACGAACAGAGAGCGAAGGAAGAGCGCGAGCGGTCCAAACGCATTGCTGAGGCACAAGATGCCCTCGATATTTTGGCCGGGTCGGCGTCCCAAGACGTTGATGATCAGTTCGATCCCGAAATCCTCATGGCCTACGACATCCTCGATGCTGCTGCGCTCGCGGAACGCCAACGTGTCCGAGATGATCGAACGACGGCTGAGCGTGCTCAGGAAGACCGACTGTGGTCCTATGGGCACGTCGTCGTCGATGAAGCGCAAGAACTCTCCGCGATGGAGTGGCGGATGGTGATGCGTCGGTGCCCTAACCACTGGATGACCTTGGTAGGCGATACCGCGCAAACAGGAAACCCCGCTGGGGTGGAATCGTGGTCGGACACGCTGGAGCCGTTCGTCCAGTCACGATGGCATCACCATCGGCTGACGATTAACTACCGGACTCCCAAGGAGATCACCGACGTCGTTGACCACATACGCCATCATGTGGCGCCTGGTACGTCGTCCGATACTGCTATTCGTTCGAATGGCCGACGGCCCACGATGGTATATGTACCCGAGCTGGACTCATGCCGTGCCACTAAGGCTGAAAGCGCGCACCATGAGTTGACTGATTCGGATCACGGTCGCGTTCGAACCCCTGTTGTCGACAAACTGCAGCATGTCATTTCTGATGTTGCACGAGCAATATCGTCAGAACGCACCATTGCTATTATCACTGCGGCAAACAACCCTGATCTTCATTCCTCCATCAACCAGGCGGTTCAACAATTAGACCTCGATCAATCTGTGAGTATCTTGGATCCATCGGAAACGAAAGGGCTGGAATTTGACGAAGTAATCATCATCGAGCCGGAGGATATTGTGTATAGGGCGGTTCAAGGATTTCAGGATCTCTATGTCGCTGCTACGCGAGCTACACAGGGGCTCACCGTTACGTACTCGGGTCAACCGATGTTCGAAAGCGCTTGATTCATCACACCTTGATCCCACGCCATCCGTGACCAGGTGTCCCAACCGTGAACACCTATTGGATCCAGACGGTAATCAATGTTAACCCCTGCTGCGCGGGCTTGGGCGACGAATTCCGTTGTTTGGACGGTCGCCCCAGCTTCCATGGGAACTCCTTCGGTTACTACGCCGGCCAGGTTATCGCCGTAATCAGCAAGAGGATTAATCACACCTGAAGCCGACGTGACGATGATAGGCATCGTCAAATTCTGTAGATTCTCCGAGGGATTAGCGGCCCGTCTATTAGCCAGATTGAACCAGGGCACCGTGTTCACGCCCTCCGTCAGGAGAGGCTGGAGGTCTGTGGTTAACCACTGGTCGGGCATCCTGGAATCGTAGAAACCGGACATGGCGAGAACGCTGCGGTAAAAATCGGGACGTTGGGCTGCCAAGCTCATTGCACCCCAGGCTCCTGCCGAGATGCCGGTGACCAGAGTATGGCCGGCTCCCCCACCTGGAACCCCGAAATTGGTAGCGAGATATGCGGGTAATTCTTCAGAAAGAAAAGTCTTGTATTTAAATACCCTGCCATCGGCAGTGGGATGGTCCCAGTCAGTATAGAGACTTGCCGAGTCCCCCGCTGGGAACACCAAGGTGGCATCTGCTGAGTCCATGTGCTCTAAAGCGTGCCCATCGGTTAGCCACTCATTCGTGTCATTTTTAATGCCCATTCCGCCCAGAAACTGGACCACACGTGGGTTATTGGCAGTATGAGAGGGCCGGATGACTACGGAAATGTCCCGGTTCATCGCAGCGGAATGAACGGAGCATTGAACAGCCGCATTATCAAAGGGGGAACATGCTTGGCCCACTGGAACAGCTGACGCTCGGGGCAACAATTGTGGCTCATGCAAAGCCGGCATGCACACCATTGATACTGCTAAAGCAGCGCCATAAAAACGCCGACGAATACTACAAAACGATCCAGTGGGGAGCATATATCGATCTTAAGCCGACGAAAGCTTACGACAAGGGGAATATTATATTTTTATACCCAATCAGGGGTAGCGAACTAGGTGGCAATGCCGGCCGATCACGAGGTATCGGCGTGACCTACATCAGTTATTAGGTAAACCTTAGTCAACTGTGTGCACGATCATGACATCGCAATTTGATTGACGAGCCACGTCAGCTGGAACCGATCCCAGCAAGCGTCCGGTCAGAGAATTAATTCCTCGGTTTCCGACCACCAGGAGATCGGCGTCGACCTCTTTCACGATGGCCATGAGCGCTTCGACCGGCGTTCCCTTCCGAACTGCCGTTTCAATGTTGGTTGCACCGACCCGGCGCGCCGCTTCTACCGCGCTTTCTAGGTTTTTACGTGCGGGGTCGTCGCCAAGAACTGTGACGGAATCTTGGCGGAGGGTCTTCGAGGCTTCTTCTTGGTTTTCATAGTAGGCGCAACCAATGGTTACTGTGGCGTCCAAAGCCGCTGCGATTTCGGCTGCTCGTTCGACTGCGAGAAGCGACGACTGCGACCCGTCAGTACCAACAACGATTGTCGAGTATTTGCTCATTTCTACCTTCCCAACCTCATTTGTCGACAATGTCGACAGTAACCTTAGCTTTTATGGTACGTCACTTCGTTGTACTTCACTCAGTGACATTGTGCGTGCTGAAACCGCGGAGGACATGAACGGCACAACACTGAGCTGTTGACACTATTCAATCCCGGCTTCGGTGATTTCCTTGAGTTCTTTCTTGACGCCAACAAGTTCGTCGCGGAGCCGCGCGGCGAGTTCGAATTTCAGGTCTCTCGCGGCGTCACCCATTTGTCGGGTTAAATCGTCGCGGAGACGAACAAGGTCATCACGGGTCATTTCCGTGTAATCCGGTCCTTGGTCCCCGGCGAGCGCAGCGTCGGACGTTAATGAGGATGTTGACTGAGCCTTCTGACCATCCGCGTTCGTAGATGACTGTGCCCCACCTCCGGCAGTTGTTGTGCCAGCGGACTCGCGATCGTCGGCTTCACTCTCGCTGTCATAGACCTGATCGAGAATGTCAGCAATCTTCTTCCGCAACGGTTGAGGATCAATATTGTGCTCTTTGTTAAATGCGATCTGCTTTTCCCGACGCCGCTCAGTTTCGTCAATTGCCTGCGCCATAGAATCGGTGACAGTATCCGCGTACATGTGGACTTCGCCACTGACATTTCGGGCGGCACGGCCAATGGTCTGAATTAAGGACCGCGTGGAACGTAGGAAGCCTTCTTTATCGGCGTCGAGAATGGAAACAAGGCTCACCTCGGGGAGATCGAGCCCCTCTCGCAAGAGGTTAATTCCGACGAGAACATCGTATTTTCCAAGCCGTAAATCACGGAGAAGCTCGACGCGCTGCAGGGTATCGATGTCCGAATGGAGATAACGAACGCGAATTCCGGCGTCCGCCAGGTAATCCGTGAGATCTTCAGCCATCTTCTTGGTCAACGTCGTGACCAGAACTCGTTCATTCTTGTCTGTTCGTTGGCGGATTTCTTCCATGAGATCGTCGATCTGACCCTTTGTGGGTTTAACCACAATCTTGGGGTCGACGAGACCCGTGGGGCGAATGACCTGTTCGACATATTCACCACCAGCGGCTTCCAACTCGTAGTCGCCGGGGGTGGCGGACATGTACACGCATTGGCCTTTACGCGCATCGAACTCATCCCATGTCAAAGGCCGGTTATCGATGGCGCTCGGTAGACGGAAACCGAAATCGATGAGGTTTCTCTTGCGTGACGCGTCCCCCTCGAACATCCCACCGATTTGAGGGACCGTCACGTGTGACTCGTCGATGATCGTTAGGAAGTCCTCTGGGAAGTAGTCGATCAGCGTTGCCGGAGCACTACCCGCTTCACGCCCATCGATATGGCGTGAGTAATTCTCGATTCCTGAGCAGAACCCAACTTGTTCAATCATTTCCAGATCGAACTCTGTTCGCATTCGCAACCGTTGAGCTTCGACAAGCTTCCCTCGATTTTCAAGATCTGCTAATCGATCTTTCAATTCCGCTTTAATAGCTTCCTCAGCCTTCGCCATGCGCTCAGGCCCAGCCACATAGTGAGTTGCCGGGAAAATTCTTAATTGATCATGAGTATCGATCACTTCCCCAGTCAATGGATGGATCGTATGAAGGCTATCGATCTCGTCTCCAAAGAATTCGACACGAACGCCCACCTCTTCATAGGCGGGAATGATATCGACGACATCTCCCTTAACCCTGAATGTCCCGCGAGTGAACGCAACATCATTACGCGTGTATTGGACATCGACCAGCAATCGGAGGAATTGGTCTCGGTCGACTTCCTCTCCGACGCGAAGAGGGATAGAGCGATCCAAGTACGACTGCGGAGTCCCTAACCCGTAGATACACGACACCGAGCTCACAACAACAACATCGCGTCGTGACAAGAGATTAGACGTCGCTGAATGTCGTAAGCGCTCAACATCTTCGTTAATCGAGGAATCTTTTTCGATATACGTGTCAGTTTGCGCGATATAGGCTTCTGGTTGGTAATAGTCGTAGTAACTGACGAAGTATTCGACCGCGTTATTGGGCAGCAGTTGCCGTAGCTCATTGGCTAGCTGAGCTGCCAAAGTTTTATTCGGGGCCATAACTAATGTTGGTCGCTGTTGCTTCTCAATGAGCCAGGCGGCCGTCGCAGACTTCCCTGTACCCGTCGCCCCCATCAAAACAACGTCGCGCTCACCGCGACGAAGTCTCTCATCAATTTCCTTAATGGCCTGGGGCTGATCTCCCGCGGGCTCATAATCGCTAACAACCTCAAAAGGTTTGCTCGTCCGCTCTATGTCTCCGACTGGACGAAACTCTGATTGTGAAAGGATGGGGTGTTCTGCAGCGAATGCCATAACCGCGAGTGTAACCCTCATCCCACGATGACGCGGGTTCGCACTAGACCGTGGAAATGATCACTAACGATCCCGGCTAAGCAACAGAACAATTCCCGAAACTAACCCATCCGTCGTGGTTACAAGCGGATAGTTGCCGGGTCGATGGGGTCTCCGCTCCTCCACACGTCGAGGGGATGCTCGGTGCCATCGGTGGCACGGCGGTCGTCGCTCCCTGACTGGCGGCTAAAGCCCAGCCATGAAAGCTTTTCACGAGTACTCTCATCCACTCCACCGGAGCCACCTTCACCGGGAGCGTGCCGGGATACTGAAGCAACCAGTGGCTTATCAGGATCCCCACCAAACTCCACTTCTGCTTCTGGCCCGAAAACCCACTCGACCCGCCGTCGGAAGCGTTGGTGACGACCTTGAAGGTGGAACAGCACGAGACCATCCGTCTCACGGCTGGCACTCTCATCCTGTTCAGTCACGCGCCCCCATAGAACCAAACGGGAATCCCATAATCTATCCACCGACTCCAGAAGCTGATCAGGTGTGCCTGAGTTATCCACAATGACGTCAGCGGATGGAGTTCGATCTGCATCCGATAACTGTGCCCTGATTCGCTGCCGTGCATCATCTTCGTCGAAACCCCGATGCGCCACCAGCCGTTCAACTCGCGTGTCTTCGTCGGCAGTCACGACCACAACCACACCACACATTCGGTCCAGGTTGTTCTCGATCAACAAGGGCATATCAAACACGACGATTGACGCGTCGGCAGAAGCACGAAAGAGTTCATATGCCCGCTCATGAATCCGTGGGTGCATGATAGCGTTCAACGCTTTCGTGCGGTCCTCGGAGACAAACGCGCGCCGGGCCAGCTCTTTACGGTTTAACGAGCCGTCGCTCATGAGAATGTCGGAACCGAATTCTTCAGAGAGTTCTGATAAAGCGGGTTCTCCCGGTTGCACAATCTCACGGGCTATTTTGTCGCCATCGACGACAATCGCTCCGTGATCAGACAATCTCTTTGCGACAGTGGATTTACCTGAGCCAATACCGCCCGTGAGTCCAACCACAACCACTTTTGCTCACTCTTTCATGCGTTTCTTAACCGTGACCGCCAAGGCTGGCAGCATCGGAACCTTGACTACCTATCGACTGTCAAGGCCAATACCTTGTCTACCACGACTGCACACCGCTTCAGGACCGGAAACAGATTTCCTGCTTGGTGGATAAGCACCAAGCAGGAAAGGCGATTACCGTTCGAGAATCGCGGTCACACCTTGACCGCCCGCAGCACAAATGGATACCAATGCGCGGCCTGATCCCTTCTGCTCCAACAGCTTGGCCGCCGTCGCTAAGAGACGACCGCCAGTTGCCGCAAACGGATGGCCAGCTGCCAAAGACGAACCCTTCACATTCAGCTTGGACCGATCGATGGCACCCAGCGGCTCGTCCAAGCCCAAACGCTGCGAACAGTATTCCGGAGACTCCCACGCCGCGAGCGTCGCCAACACCTGAGAGGCAAAGGCTTCGTGGATCTCGTAGAAATCGAAGTCCTGGAGCGTCAGCCCATTACGACGCAGTAACCGCGGAACCGCGTAGGTCGGGGCCATCAACAGCCCGTCGGGCGTTAACCGCCCGCGTCCATGAACAAAGTCGACGGCGGCTGTTTCGGAGTCAACAAGGTGCGCCCTAACAGGGAGATTGTGCTGCTCCGCCCAGTCCTCGGACGCCAACAAGACCGCAGAGGCGCCATCGGTGAGCGGTGTGGAGTTTCCGGCAGTCATCGTTGCCCGCACACCGTGACGTTCGGCATCCTTCTTACCGAACACAGGCTTGAGCTTTGACAGTTTTTCCACCGTGGAATCCGGCCTCAAGTTGTTATCTCGGCTCAGCCCCAGATACGGCGTAATGAGATCATCAAAAAAGCCTTCGTCATAAGCAGCAGCAAGTTTCTGATGACTTGAAGCAGCAAACTCATCCTGCTGCTGGCGAGAAATTCCCATCTCACGCGCAGTAATGGCCGCATGATCCCCCATCGACAGACCTGTTCTGGGCTCCCCATTGCGTGGCTGCTCAGGAACAAGGAGTTGTGGCCGAATCTTCCCCAAAAGCTTGAGCCGCTGCCCCGTCGTTTTGGCTGTCGAGGCCTTAATCAACAGCTTCCGGAGGTCATCATTCAGCGCGATTGGCGCGTCGGAAGTTGTATCAACACCACCGGCTATGCCGGAATCGATGCGTCCCAGCGATATTGCATCTGCCACTTGAATCGCTGCGGCTAGCCCCGTGCCACATGCCTGCTGGATATCAAAAGCTGGCGTATCCGATGCCAAGTGGGAACCAAGGACACATTCTCTGGTCAAATTGAAGTCGCGCGAGTGCTTAAGTACTGCTCCCGCGGCAACCATCCCTAAACGCTCATCCTGCAGATGGAACCTGCTCACCAATCCATCGATGGTGGACGTCAGCATATCCTGGTTGGACGCATTTGCGTACCGCCCATTCGAGCGCGCGAACGGAATACGGTTTCCGCCGATAATTGCTACCTTACGAGTCATAGGTTGCCCCTCTCTGAGATTCATATCACTAAAACTCTCTCATATTGTGTATGTTCACCGTAGGCTAATTGAACAGAAACTCGTAAAACGTATCCACGAAGGGATCTTTCCATGGCTGACAGTTACGCGAAGTTCGTCAATTCAGGGGCAGGATCGCTGCTCGCATCGAAACTTGGATTACCAAAACCGGAAAAACTCCGCCGGTTTGAGCCTGGTCAACCCCCTGTAAACGGGCCCATCATCGTCACGGGATCCGGGTCTCTGGCATCCTCCATCCGGGAGCTTCTCGAGCCGACGTACACCATCATCGACACTCGAGACGACGGCTCCCCCGCAACTGACGGAAAAATCGCTGGCCTCGTTATCGACGCCACGGGCTTCACCGCTCCCGCAGACTCGCTCGAGCTGTATGAAACCGTGAATCCGGTCATTCGAAAGCTGGCCCCATGCGCACGCATCGTCGTCATTGGGCATAACCCAGAGACCACGACAACTGCGGCGTCGCGCGTCGCACAGCGAGGACTAGAAGGTTTTACTCGCTCGCTGGCTAAAGAAATGCGGAGAGGCGCAACCGTCCAGCTGGTCTACACCGAGCCGAACACCCCACTGGGCAGCCTCGAATCCACATTGCGCTTCCTGCTATCCGGGAAATCCGCGTACGTCGACGCTCAGGTGATCCAGCTGAACGAAGCCCCATCTCCCTCGGTAGACTGGGACCAGCCTCTCAAAGGAAAAATTTCTGTCGTCACTGGTGCGGCCCGCGGTATTGGAAAAACGATCGCGCAAATTCTCGCGCGCGATGGTGCCCACGTGATTTGCGTCGATATTCCCGCGGCAGGAGAAGCGCTAGCTGAAACCGCAAATGAGGTCAACGGAACGTCCCTTGGCCTCGACGTGACTGCACCCGACGCGGCCGACACCCTTGCGCGCCATGTCAAAGAACGGCATAAGACCGGTATCGACATCATCGTCCACAATGCTGGAATTACCCGGGACAAGACGATGGCTGGGATGGACGAAGCTCGATGGAAATCCGTCATGGCCGTTAATATCACTGCCCCGCTGACGATCACGGAACGTCTTCTCGAGCTCGAGGCTATCAATGACAACGGCCGAGTTATCGGGGTCTCCTCGATGGCAGGTATTGCCGGCAACAGAGGACAAACCAACTATGCCTACAGCAAGGCGGGAGTCATCGGGTTCGTTGACTCATTTTCCGAGTCCGCCGGGCACGGAATCACTGTTAACGCGGTCGCGCCTGGTTTCATCGAAACGCAGATGACCGCGGCGATTCCGGTCGTTACCCGCGAGGTCGGGCGTCGGCTGAATTCTTTGCAGCAAGGCGGGCTGACCATTGACGTTGCAGAGACGATTGCATACTTCGCGTCGCCCGCGTCGGAAGCTATTAATGGCAACGTTATCCGTGTGTGCGGACAGTCAATCTTGGGGGCATAGCGTGAACGCATCATCTAATAACGAACCCTCCACCGGACCGACACACAACGCAGCGTCAGCGTCCCAGCCAGCTGCGCCCACCGACGACGCGTACAATGATTCTCTGAGGGAGAGAACCATCGTTGAGCTCGACAGAATCCCATCACTTGGGGATGAGTACCGACGAGCATTGCGCGGACTTCTTCCCGGCGTCCCGTTCCTTTCGAACCGTTCGTCGAGTGGCAAGGGTTCGGCGGCCACCGCCCCGTGCCAGGAGTATCGCGTCAATGGGGTCACGATCGATGCCACGAACCTTGCTGAATACTGCGCTGCATGCGGCCTTCGCATCAGCAACGACGTGCCGCTGACGTATCCGTATGCGGTGACATTTCCCCTCGTGATGAATGCGATGAACTCGCCGGATTTTCCGTTCCCGGCAGTCGGGACTATTCACATACGCAATGTCATCGAGCAGTATTCCCCCATCACGGTGACAGACAGCTTCGATGTGGCGGTGTACACGGCATCGTTGCGACGTCACCGCCAAGGTTTGCTGATAGACATCATCACCGAAGTGCGTCGATCGTCGGCACCTGACGACGTGGCCTGGCGGCAGCGATCAACCATGCTGTCGAAGGGCAAAGCTCCTGACGCTCAACTCCCCGACGATAATTATTCACGAATGAGCGTCGATATTCCGGAGGACCCTACGACGATCATTCGAGTGTCGGCCTCTGACATTAAGAACTACGCCAATGTTTCGGGTGATAAAAACCCGATTCACGTCTCCAGGTTGGGGGCCAAAGCGTTTGGTTTCCCCGCGACGATCGCTCATGGGATGTGGAGCGCCGCCTCGTTATTGAGCATCGTCGAGGGCGAAATTCCTACTCGGGCGCGCTACACCGTGGAGTTCGGTAAGCCGATTATCCTTCCAGCAGTCCTGGCGGCATATTCCTCCCGCCACCCACAGAATGACTCAACCGGGCTTTCATGGGATTTGCGCTATTGCAGCGCGAAGGATTCGTCAAAGATTAATGTGACTGCTCAATTGTCAGAAATCTAAGCGGCCCGTCGTGTAATGGCGGGACGCACAAAGAACCCCCCGGCAGGGTTCCACAATCGACGAGATCGTGGACATCCTCTGCCGGGGGTTATCTGTCTCAATACGCGAAACGTGGTGGTCCGCGAGGACGGCTTACGCTTTCACGTCTTGGTTTTTACTTCCCTGAGATTCCTTGTCTTGTGCGCTTTCTTTTGGCACCAGGTTCAAGAGGTCTTCCCCATGGGAAACTTCGCCAGTGGCAATCGTGTCGATTCCGCCGATCCTCTTCCAGTTCGTGATGAGCACTGGGGTGACATCTGGGTGACCGGCCTTCGCAATCTTTTCTTTGTCAAAGGTCATGAGTTTTTGCCCGGCCGATACGCGGTCTCCGCGCTTAACGAATGACTCGAAGCCTTCGCCTTTCATCTCGACCGTATCGACACCGACGTGAACGAGGAGATCCACACCGAGGTCGAGTTTGACGCCAATTGCGTGTCCTTGGACAGCGAGGATTTTTCCGTCGCCGGGGCTATAAATGGTGTCGCCTGATGGCTCAATAGCGACCCCGTGGCCTACTGCTCCAGCTGCAAAAGCGGGATCGGGTACATCTTTCAAGGGCACAATGGTTCCGTCGAGAGGAGCAACCAGTACTGAGGTTTCCGTGAGAACTGGGCGCTTCTTCTTCGTCGTAGTCGACGTCGCTTGAGCCTGCGATGACTCAGTCTGAGTTTCGGATCCTGCCGCGGTCCCGGCTGGAACAGAAGATGCTGCAGACGAAGCCGAAGCTCCCTCGGTCTGGTTAGCAGCTGCCGCATTGTCTGCTTCTTCATCAGCGGCAATCTTTGCCCGAACTTCTTCCTTCTCTTCCTTTGAGCGGTAGTCGAAGAAGACAACCAGGAAGAATGAGGTAAAGAATGCTACTGCGATACCAATGGTGTATCCGAGCCAAGGTTGGAATGCCGGAATCGTCAAGATCGAGGTAAAGACGAAGGCATTGGCTTTGATGTTGAAGATGCCCATGACCACGCCACCTGTAAAACAGCCAGCAAGTAACCGCGGATACGTCTTCTTGAATCGAAGAACAATACCGTACAACGACGGTTCGGAAATTCCACCAAGAAGACCTGCCATCAATGCACCGAGGGAAACCTGTTTCATGGCCTTATTGCGTTCACGGAATGAACGGTAGAGAACACCCGCAACCAATCCGAAGCACGCGAAGTTCCAGGCGCCCATGGGGCCTTGGATGAAGTCGTAGCCGAGGGAGTTGATGTTCTGAATCATGACGGCGTTCAGCGGCCAGTGCAATCCGAGGGGCACAATGAACGGGTACAACAGCGGAACGACGACGGACAGAATAAACGGCGAAAAGTCATTGATGGCTTTAAGAGCGTTTGAAATACCGTTACCCAGGCCGATACCGAAGGGGCCAAGCAAGAATGCTGTGGCTGGGATCATAATGATCAGCGAGAAGAATGGCACGAATACCATTTGGACCGCTTCAGGGATGATCTTCTTCAGGCCTTTTTCAACCCAGTACAATGCGATGGCCGCGATCAACGGCGGGAAAACCTGACCGCTGTATTCGTTCAACACCATCGGAAGACCGAAGACGTGAACAACGTCTTCGCGGTTACCTAAGCTCATGAACTCTGGGCTCATGAGGGCAGCAGGAATAGCTGCGCCAACCCATTCGTTAGCGCCTAGTTTCCGAGCAGCTGTTGCACCCACCATGATCGGCAGGAAGTAGAACACCGACTGGTACATGGCGTGCATGAACTGGTACGTCGGCGGTTGATTCTCTGCACGGAAATTCTGAATTCCCATCGTGTCGAGGAGGACGAGGATCGTGATGATCAGTGAAGCACCGAGGAGAGCCCACAGAATTGGCCGGAATGTGTCAGAGAGGAACTCGAATGCGTAGTCGACCCAGCCGAACTTTCCGCGAACTCCCCCGTATTCCTTCTTGGAGGACTTTTGCCGATTGCCGCCGCCTTCAGCACTTTCCGCAACACCCGGGAGCTTGATCAATTCCTGGTAATAATTGGCGACTGCTCCCCCCATGACGACCTGCAGCCCGTTGTCTCCCTGAGGAACAACACCGAGTACTGATCCATTCTCGTCGAGGGCTTCTGTATTCGCTTGTGACCGATCATTCAACTGGAACCGCAAGCGAGTCGCACAGTGCGTCACTGACGCTATGTTATCCGCCCCACCGATATTATCCAGGATGAACCGTGAGGTGGTTTCGGTTTGCGAAGCCATCACAATCCTTTCGCATTTATGTCCGATTATGTCTGTTCGGACTGTGTCCGAGATAATCGTACCCCCTATATGCTTGGTTTAATAGTGATCCTTTGTGAGGCTCGCCACAACTTGTGGTTATTAGTTACAAACCACACTATCGGGATTGATGATGACCACCGATCGCAAAAATCCCCCTATCCGCACTGGGATAGGGGGATGAACCATAGTAAGGACTCTGTGGTTGTGAGGCTGGGTTTAAGAGCCTGTTTTTAGCCCGAACATGTTATCAATTCGGAACTAGTTTTCTCCACCGGCGAGCTTCTCACGCAACTTCGCAAGCTGCTCATCAGAAGCCAAGGAACCGGAGTCATCTGCAGCGCTCTGCTCAGCTGGCGCGGAGTCACCCTCAGACTCGGACGAGTAACCGGAGGCTGCGGCTTCCTTCGCCTCTGCGGCACCGGCACGGTGACGCTCGATCTGGGCGGTGTGCATCTCGTGACGGCGCTCCGACTCCGCGTACCGAGCTTCCCACTCGGCCCGCTGCTCTTCGAATCCTTCGAGCCATTCGTTGGTCTCGGGATCGAAGCCTTCGGGGAAGATGTAGTTCCCCTGCTCGTCGTAAGAGTCGGCCATTCCGTACTTCGACGGATCGAACTCTTCGGTGTAGTCCTCGTCGGCCTGCTTGAGGGAGAGGGAAATACGGCGACGCTCAAGGTCGATGTCGATGACCTTGACCATGACTTCTTCGCCGACGTTGACGACCTGATCCGGAACTTCCACGTGGCGTTCTGCCAGCTCGGAGATGTGGACCAGACCCTCGATACCCTCTTCAACGCGGACGAACGCAC
The DNA here is from genome assembly GCF_019754945.1 of Corynebacterium pseudokroppenstedtii. Classification (GTDB taxonomy): domain Bacteria; phylum Actinomycetota; class Actinomycetes; order Mycobacteriales; family Mycobacteriaceae; genus Corynebacterium; species Corynebacterium pseudokroppenstedtii. Next base: position 443,441 of record NZ_JAEUWU010000003.1, on the reverse strand, counting down.
CGAACGGAACCAGCTTGGTGACCTTACCGGGAACAATCTGACCGATAGCGTGGGTCCGGGCGAAGACTCGCCACGGATCTTCCTGGGTGGCCTTGAGCGACAGGGAGACGCGTTCGCGATCCATGTCGACATCGAGGACCTCGACGGTGACCTCGTCGCCAACAGCGACGACCTCGGACGGGTGGTCGATGTGCTTCCAGGACAGCTCGGAGACGTGAACCAGACCGTCTACGCCGCCAAGATCGACGAATGCGCCGAAGTTGACGATGGAGGAGACAACGCCCTTGCGGACCTGACCCTTCTGGAGCTGATGCAGGAACTCGGAACGAACCTCGGACTGGGTCTGCTCAAGCCATGCACGACGAGAGAGCACAACGTTGTTGCGGTGCTTGTCGAGCTCAATGATCTTCGCTTCCAGCTCTTGGCCGATGTAAGGCTGAAGATCCCGCACACGACGCATTTCGACCAAGGACGCGGGAAGGAATCCACGAAGACCGATGTCGAGAATCAAGCCGCCCTTAACGACCTCAATAACGGTGCCGGTGACGGGCTCATCCTTCTCTTTAAGTTCTTCGATGGTGCCCCAAGCGCGCTCATATTGTGCACGCTTCTTCGACAGGATCAAACGACCTTCTTTGTCCTCTTTGGTGAGAACAAGAGCGTCGATCTCATCGCCGACCTCAACAACTTCGTTGGGGTCGATTTCGTGCTTGATGGACAGCTCACGTGAAGGGATGACACCTTCCGTCTTGTATCCAATATCAAGAAGAACCTCATCGTGATCAATTTTGACCACAGTACCCTCGACGATGTCACCATCGTTGAAGTACTTGATGGTGGAGTCGATGGCAGCGAGGAAATCCTCAGTGGAGCCAATGTCATTGACGGCTACCTGAGGGGTTGTAGAAGTGGGCATATGTTAAGTGCTCCGAAACGGATTGTAATCGAAAAACGGACAGGAACGAGCGAGTCACGCATGTAAAGAGCCATTCCGTTTCGCGAAGGCTCTTCACATGTTTAACCCCTTGTCTTCTCCTACCGACAGTGTGTTCCCGGGGCTATACCTGGGTCGTCAGTTGAGCTATCGCGACCATATACAACCGAGTCAACGTCGATAAGAAAAGAGAAACAAGAGGCGGACACACGCGCATACTAGAATTTATCTCATTTTCCCTGCACTGGCAAACTTTCCGCTGGTGGAATACTACTAATGGCCCGCTTCATTCCAATCAGAGCCAACTGCCATTCCAACCTCGAGCGGGACAGCAAGTTCGATAGCCTCATCCATTTCTCTCTGGATAATGCCTCTCACCTGCTCAAGCTCCCCTTTTGCGACCTCGACGTCAAGCTCATCATGAACCTGAAGTAGCACTCGCGATGCCAATTCCTCCTGCTTCAACGCAGCATCAACCCGAATCATCGCGACCTTGATGATGTCTGCTGCTGTGCCCTGAATCGGAGCATTCAGGGCTGCACGTTCGGCATTCTCCCTAGCCTGCCGATTCATGCTGGTGAGGTCTGGGAGATAGCGCCTTCTCCCCAACATTGTCGAGGTATAGCCATCCTTCCGCGCACGATCAACAACGTCATTTAGATATCGCCTCACGCCCCCAAACCGTTCAAAATACTTAACCATAATTTTCTTAGCCTCTCTCACAGAAATATCCAGTTGTTGAGAGAGGCCATATTCCGACAGTCCATATACAAGGCCGTAGCTCAACGCTTTTACTCGACGTCGTAGCTCAGGGGTTACCTCGTTGACCGGCACGTCAAAAACCTGCGAACCGACGAAATTGTGCAGATCTTCACCACTGCGGTAAGCCTCAATAAGGCCTGAATCCTGCGAGAGATGTGCCATAACACGCATTTCGATCTGCGAATAGTCTGCGGTTAATAAAGCTTCATATCCCTCACCTGGAACAAATGCCGCACGTATTTGACGCCCTTCCTCCGTACGGACCGGAATATTCTGAAGATTAGGGTCAGTTGAAGACAAGCGCCCCGTTGCAGTCGCAGTTTGGTTGAACGTCGTGTGAACACGCTCATCCGACGCGATCGCTTTAATTAGCCCATCAAGAGTGCTGACCCTTTTTTGATATTCCCGATGTGCCAGAAGATGGTCGAGGAACGGGTGCGGGTGCTTCTCAGCTAGTTGCTCGATGGCTTTAGCTGCAGTCGAATAACCCGTCTTTGTTTTCTTCGTCTTAGGCAGTTCCAATTTATCGAAGAGGACCTCTTGTAATTGTTTCGGACTTCCTAGATTCAACGTAGGCATATCGACAAGAGCACGGGCTTCCTCAACCTCTTTGGCTAATTTTTCGGCTGTTGAATCCCTCAACGCTGTCATGCGTTCTCTGTTGACCTTAATTCCGGCGTGCTCCATGCCAAACAAAATGGGGACGAGTGGGATCTCAAGGTTTTCGTAAATTGAGTACAAGCCCGCATCATCGAGCTTCCTTGCCAGTTCTGCGGCAAGCTCTAGAGGGGCTTCCGCATTATCAGCCAACTTCGCCCACTCAGGCCACGGAATCCCGGTAACTGATCGGTCGTCCTCACCGTCCGATGACAGATCCCCTACTTCTAACGACATTTGCCGCCCAGAATGGTGTTCTTCCTCCCATGACATGACGTCGCTGTCATAGAGGTCTCGTCCGAGATGGCGTCGCACAGCACTCTCCAGGTCGAAGCTCGCGAGGTCAGGACGGATTAAGTACGAGGCGAGCCTCGTGTCATGTTCAATGTTTGTAGCGGTAAATCCTTCGCTACTTAACATGTGAAGAAAACCCTTGCCATCGTGTATCACGATCGGGCGGCCGGGATCCCGAAGCCATTCCTTCAACGCCTTCCGGTCATCATCCGTCGTCCGACTCATGTTGATGATCGCCGTTTGTTTACCCTGCGTGATAGCCAGGGCCTTCATACTTGGCGAAGATGGGAGCATGCTTCCCAACGCTGCGACCCCGGCGGGTTTGTGATCAGCGGCTTCCTCTAACCAGTGGCGGATCGCCCCTTTCTGCAAACCTACACGTTCATACGACACGCGCTCATGACGGTTGTCATTCTCCACTGAGCCACCTTGTGTGGGAATGACCGAAAATACTCTCTCTCGGAGGTTGGTTCCGAACTGAATATCGTCGAAGAAGTCGTTCACGTCATTTCTCGCCGGCGGGCGAATTTCGCAGTCCTCAGGGCTGCAATCGATGGGGAGATCACGGACCATTTCGGTAAGCTCGCGGGCTTGGATCACCGTGTCAATATCCCGCCGAAGTGCATCTCCGACTTTTCCGCCAATGTCGTCGATATTGTCAATTAAGTTATTAAGGGAACCGTATTTACTTATCCATTTTTGAGCTGTCTTAGGCCCTACCCCTGGTACTCCTGGCATATTGTCAGAGGTGTCGCCCCGTAAAGCTGCGAGGTCCGGATACTGTGTCGGCGTAACCCCATACTTTTCTTCAACAGCCTCGGGAGTAAACCGAGCGAGATTACTAACACCACGGAGCGTGTACAGCACGGTGACATCATCGGTAACGAGTTGCAGTGAATCCCGGTCGCCGGTGCAGATATAGGTGTCAAATCCCTGCTTATGCCCCTGTGTAGCGAGGGTCGCAATGACGTCATCCGCTTCGTATCGTTTGTAATCGACGGTAGTGATACCAAACGTTTTTAATGCCTGACGAATGAGCTCAATTTGGCCTTTAAATTCTGGAGGTGTTTCCGGACGTTGGGCTTTATAGTCAGCAAATTTTTCAGATCGAAAAGTGGGACCAGCCAGGTCAAAAGCTGCAGCAACATGGCTAGGCTTTTCTTGTTCGAGAAGGGTCGTCAGCATGGATATGAAACCATATACAGCATTAGTGTGCTGGCCTGACGAATCGGTAAACTTGTCAGCCGGTAACGCATAAAAAGCGCGGAAAGCCAGAGAGTGGCCGTCGAGAAGAAGCAACTTCTTCTTATCCTCAACCTCGTTGGCAGACACCATGGACTAGGACTCCTTTACTCTTACTTTTCTCTGACTGGTCGATGGTTATTCTTCTTAAAATACGACGTAAAACAAGACGGGTTTTCATGCGACGACATGCGGGTAGATCTTTATCGCTCAGTCCCCTGGGCGATAGGCCGATCGGTTGCCGAGTACTGCGACCACGATCCGGGGTATAAGCGAGTCTGAATCCCCGCATGGGCCAACGCTACGATCTCATGAGTGGCGGTAACCCCGGAGCCGCAGTACACAACGAGCGATTCCGCTAACGATTGCCCCTCTCGCGTCTCAACACCAGCATCATTAAGACGTGACACTACCTGGTCCGGGTCAAGGAAATATCCTTTATCATCAATAAGATCACCATGGAAAAGGTTAAGAGCGCCTGGAATATGTCCTGCGCGACTATCCATCGGTTCATTATCTCCTCGGTAACGTTCTGGCGCGCGAGCATCAATAACGACCCCCTCGCCCGCGAACGTCGCCGCCTCGTCGATAGAGACAATCCATTCGGTATTGAAAGGCTCTGCGGTAAAGGCTCCTGCTTCCTCAGCCTCAGTCACATCATCACCGTAATCAAGGAAGTGGTCATGTAGTTGTCCGATCCCTTGCTCGGCCTCGTCGGACTTATGGGTCTGTTCACAATACTCGATCCACGCGTTGAGGCCTCCATCCAAGACGGCGGCTCGATGTCCGCTGGCCCGCAGAAGCCAGACTAATCTCGACGCGGATGCCCCGCCTGCATCGTCGTAGGCAACCACGGTGGTGTCGTCGGCAATTCCACTGACTTCCATAGCTGCAGCAAAACTCTCCTCCAAAGGCAACGGATGCCTTCCTTCTTCTTTCGAAGCCGGTCCGGCGAGCATGCTATCTAAATCGATGAAAACCGAGTGCGGAATATGCCCCTCTTTGTACGCGTCATATCCTGAGCGTCCATCGAGATACCACCTCACATCAGCAACAACCACGGGGCATAAAGCCAAAGGTTGTGATCGATATAGATCTTTATTTTCCCCCTCTTCGCGAAGGTACTGCTCGAGAAGGCGGCGCTCTGATACGGAGAGGTCATCTGGATGAGCCAAAGCACGCTCGACCCACTCTGATTTCTGTCGGAAGGCCTCTCGTCGAGCATTCCGCTGGTTCTTATGAGCCGCGGAGTCGTGCAGAAGCTTGTGCAATTCCTGAATAGAAATAACCCAGGGCAACTCGTTGTTCATAATCCCATCGTATGAAATGGAACCAAACCGTGCTCCACCGATCTATGACAACGCTTACGATGAGGCAGTTACTATGTGAAAATTGTTCAGCGGCAACTCGGCCATGCTTCGGCAGCTATGACGTTGGATACCTACAGCGCTCTGTTTGATAGTGATCTCAATGAAGTCTCTGCTGCGATGGATTCACTTACTAATGACGTGGGTAGGCTTCGCGCTGTGTAGTCTGTGGCTCTATTTTGGCTCTAAACGGTTATGAACGATTATAAAAGCCCAGGTCAGAACTGTGTAGCCTATATCACATTGGTTGAGCTATTTTGTACAAAACCGCTGGTCAAACGGGTAAAAACTAGTGCCCCGGGTGAGACTCGAACTCACACTGGACGGGTTTTGAATCCGTTGCCTCTGCCAATTGGGCTACCGGGGCGGAGTCCGGCGGATGCGATTACTATCATCTCCGACGAACACGAGGAACGATTATACGGGCCCCTACTTCAACACAGAAATCGGCAGGTCAGAGTGGAAATTTTAATCAACTCTATTCCGCTAATACCCTGCCATCATTTCAGCGTCTCAGAGCCTAAGGGATCGTATCTGCTCCTGTTTTTAGATCTGAGCAGAAATGGCATCGGCCATACGTTGCTGGCCGGCAGCAGTAGGATGAATCGGTATGGTGTTGTCTGGAAAACCTAAAAGCGAGTTACTCGGTTGATTGCCGACACCGCCGTCACACCAGCCTTTTTCTTCATTTGGTGGCGCAACATACTTGACACCAGTTTGGTTAGCGGCATCTTTCATGAGGTTATTAACTTCATCAACGGTCTCAGCAAAGTAAGTCCGCTCGTCGGAGCTAAGGAAGCCATCATTAAGACACCATGTATCAGGTTTAAAGGCATTCATATACCCGGTCACAACGATCTCTGCATTGGGAGCACGATGCTTAATATCATTAATAATGTCTATTTCGCGTTGAAGTAGCGTGCGCCCATCGATACCCGGCGCATAAATAGACTTCTCGACGGCGTCTTGAGAGGTAACACGACAACTCTCACCAACCCCCGAGACCGCCCTTATGAAGCATGGTGGAAAAGCGAAGGCGGTGCCGGCATCATTCCCTCCCAATGTCAACGTAACCAACTTGGTGTCTTCTGTGACTCGCTCACGCTGCCCGGTCAAAGCCGTGAATGGAAGTGCATGGTTTTGCGGAAAGTCGTAGTTATACGTGAAAGCCCAGGCACATGTAGCGTCATCTAATTGAAGTCCACGTTGTTGGGCCAATTTGTGAGCATAATTATCAGTAGACGCGACACATGCCGGATTTTTAAATTGGGGGGAAGTCAGTGAGCCCACAGAAGCGTATGAGTCTCCCAATGCCACATACTTATCCCCTTGTTCAAGAGCACTTGCAGATGGCGTCGACCCTACGACCCCCATCACCGCTGTACATGCGGCTATAGCAAGCGAGCCAACGACTTTTTTCGTAGACTTCATTTTTCCTTCTTTCGAGAGCACCAAGGGATGATTACTTCTACAACCATAACATAACCAAAGCGCAGCTACAGTAGAACTGCAGTCACCTCCTGTAGATGACATGCGGACGTCAACGACTCTAAAACCTATATTGCTAGCGTATTTGCAATTGGAGCTCCCCTATTCGATCATGACAATCGATCTCTTGACCAGCTTTCCCACCGAGGGGAGAGACTCCATAGTTTTTAACCAATCGAATGGTCCGGCCGACGCGCGAAATCAATGTACTTATGTCGAGCCCACGAGTCATCGGCGGCTAACCGCGCAATAACCAAACCCGCCGCAATAGCAAAAACTTGCAACGATGCGGTCACTGTGTGAGTGAGGGCCTCATTAATATTTCCGTCATTAAGATAATAAATTCCCCGGAACATCTCTGTTCCAGGAATCATAATAATGACTGCAGGTATCGTCACTGTGATACGCGGAATATACGAACGATCACGAATTAGATTAGCGATTAAACCGACACATAGTCCCCCAATTAATCCGGCAACCTGCGTCGGAATTCCTATGAATAAACAGGTAAATTTAACGACGTTCGCCATCGCACCCACCACTGCCGCAATAGCAATCATTCGTCGTGATGAATTAAAGAGCATGGCGAATCCGGCAACACCAAAAATGCTCGCTATTCCGGCGACGATAAGCCATGACCACTCGGTCGTCCCACTTTGAGCCGGCACTGACGGCTCAAGACCCGTGCATGCGGAGACAATCCACGCCGCCATGGTTGCTGAGACAATGATCTCGAAAGCGTAAACAAAACGCTCCCACCCCGCGGCGATATCTAATCTGGCCAGGTCAACCAACGCAGTAAACAGCGGAAAACCGGGAATCAAGAACAACATCGCCGCCACATAGCCCTGGCCCAGCGTCTGCTCTGACCGACCCCAGGGAGTCACAAAGAAGAGCTGACTTAACCCGAAATACACCAGACAGGCAACTATTCCCGAAACTGCCGTCGTCCCTAATTGATTGAAACGCTTACGAGCAAAAGACATCCTCACGGTTTGGCCGCACAAAGCGCTAAAAGCAACTGCTACAGCCGAATCAAAACTAAACCGATTTAAAATCGCGAACGCCGAACACGCCACCGCCGCAGCACAGGCAAGTGCAACTCGACTCCACCTGGTCCGTCGATTGTTCTCGATTTTATCGAGCTTTTCGTGAACCCACTCTGCCGTTATTTCAGAGGGAAGGTGGTGAGTCAGATCTTCGACAGCTTCAATAAGAGAAGAATCGACGCCGTACTTCTCTAAAGTACTGATTTCCGTTCGGAAGTTATTCCCTCTGCGCCCGGTAAAACGGATACTTGACATCGTGATCGACGCGTCGAACCGATCGAAGCCCAAGGACCGGGCCGTGCGTTTCATCGCCCGAATAACTCGATATACGTCGGTCCCGGCAGAGAGCAAGATCTCACCCACGCGTAACACAGCATCCGCATCGATTCCCATGCGGGGGTCACGCTCGTGGGGCATAAGCTCCTGACCTTCAGTATCCACTATTCATCGCCCTCTGTGTCCAATGCCGTTGTCTTATCTTCTTCTTACTTCCGATGAAACAAGAAATGACCAACACGGTCCAACAATGTTTTAGCAACCGTGCTCATTTAACACCGACGCACGCGTGAGTTAAACACCGGCGCACGCGCGAGTGCAAAGACGGCTCCATCGTCTCGTCGGGAATCAAGGTCGCGATCACGTCACCCACCCGCTAAAGTTTTCGCTCGTGAGTACTCCTGTCGCCCTGCCTCTCGCACCTCTAACAACACTTGCCGATGGAACCATCAAGCAGGTCAACCCATTTACAGGAACCGAAGTGTGGACTGTACCGGGGCGCGGGAATCGACCAATCGCGCACCCCATTCCAGAAGAGCACCCTGTCACTCCGCACGATCGCGACCATGAGTGCGCATTTTGTTCCGCGCGATACAGAGAGACTCCTCCGGAGAAAGCGCGAGTCGTCGTCGACAACAACAAGTGGACAACCCGCTACCGGTTAAAAGAGAGTCAACTGGATGACTCAGTCGCCGAGTTCCGACGTGTCCCCAACCTCTTCGAGATTCTCGGATACGAATACTGGCGGGCGAACCACGGATTCGCGATGGATCCGGAAACCTCAACCCACATGAACGATTACCTCAGCGAACCTGCCGGAAGGCAGCACGTGCTGAACATTATCGCGACACGTCTGCGTTCTGCAGGAACACCGGAATCGGAGATCAAAGACACACCGGAAACCGAACTTCTCAAGCGTGCGCCCGCCTACTTTGCTGGTGGACACGACGTCATCGTGGCCCGTCGACACTTCACTGACGACGCCACCTCGAGCGGACAACTCGCCTCCAGCGGCACGCTAACGCCGGAAGAGCACTACCAATTCATCAACTTCACCGCTGACGCAATGCGTGACCTCTATTCACGCAACCGCTACGCACGGTATGTGGCCGTATTCCAAAACTGGCTGAAGCCTGCAGGAGCAAGCTTTGATCACTTGCACAAGCAGCTCGTCGCTATCGATGAGCGAGGCGCGCAGGCCGAACTCGAGATCGCGCGACTACGGTCCAACCCCAATATGTACAACGAATGGGCCGTTGATTATGCCGGCTATCACAATCTAGTCATTGCCGAAAACACTCATGCCATCGCTTTCGCTGGGTTTGGGCACCGCTACCCAACTATCGAGATTTACTCTCGATCAGCAACGTGTGAACCGTGGAAGCTCAGCGAAGAAGAAATGCGGGACATGAGCGACCTCATTCACGCGTGCCACGCAGCAACCGGCTCGGACGTTCCATGTAATGAGGAATGGCACCACAAACCAATTGACCTCGATATCCCTATGCCATGGCGAGTAATGATCAAATGGCGAGCATCAAACCTCGCCGGTTTCGAGGGTTCGACCAAGGTATATCTGAATACCATTTCGCCGGAAAATATCCGGCAGCGCATGTCAAAAAGGCTCAGCCAATTGCGCGAGGAAGGTCGACTGGCTGAGTCAGTTCGTATCGCTGGCGAACTGACGTACCGCCGTAATTCACTGAAATACAATCCTGCTCTTCGATAAAGATTTACATACTCGCAACATAAAGCCAACGATTCATTCGTCACATGATGGCAGAGTGAGGGGCGACCATCATGCCGAGACAGGGTTGTGCACACCACCCCCGGAGCTTTGTTGCGCGCGTAAGGAGCCATACCAATGAATCTCTCTCCTCGTGAGACAGATAAATTATTAGTATTTCTTGCAGCTCAAGTGGCTCAACGTCGACGAGAACGGGGTGTCAAACTCAACCACCCCGAAGCGATTGCTTTAATTTCCGACGCCGTCATAGAAGCAGCACGCGATGGCAAGAGCGTGGCTGAAGCAATGCACATCGGGACGACGGTCCTCACTGCCGACGAGGTACTCGACGACGTCCCAGACATGGTCTCGCTAGTCCAGGTAGAAGCGACTTTTCCTGACGGAACGAAACTCGTCTCCGTCCACGATCCCATCCGACACTAGACGCGCCGGGAAGTATCGATGATCATTCTTTTTTGTGGCGCCGAAGCCCATAATGACGAGCTCATTCGCGAAGCAACTGCCCGTCTCCGTCGATTCCGTCTAGTCGATGTCGCTGACCAGCACGCAGCTGCAACAGGGGCAGCGGCGCATGGTTCTTCAGCCGCCCATCGTTCTATGCCAAGCGACGGCAATCTCGAGCCGATCGTTCTCGCTCATTCAACAAGTGAATTAACGCAAGCCCTCACAGTCGCGCATCACGAGGATCCTTCAGAGGACGACGCCCGTCATTCGGCAACCTCAACCGCCAATCAGCCTCCCACTGTCATCATTCCCATGACCGCGGGACGAGACCTCCACAGCATCACAGCACTAGCGCAAGCGACCCAATGGTGGAAACGCAGCCGGCCTTCAGCGCGGGTGATTATTTCCGATCCAATCGGGAATTCAACCACACGCGTATCGGCTTTACGTGCAAACATGCGCTCCCATCCAGCACATTCGTACGTCGTCGTATCAGTGGCTTTAGATCCCTTTTTCGACGCTGATTTGTTCCGTGATACCCGGTTGGCATGGCAGTACAGCAATTCTGAGACCTCTGTGGCATTTGACGGAGCAGCCCCGAGCCTTCCTGAGGCTATTCACCGTGCTGAGATTCTTCTCGATGACCATGCGGCCGACCAGGCGGCCGAGCCCGACGGGGAGCGAATCGTCGTTCTTCGAGCAGACCTTCTGCCGCCGAATAAGGACGGTAATTGCGCCGATGGAGGAAGCTATCACGAGGTCCCACTATGGTCGCCGTCAGCACTCGCAGTGCTGATTGAGACAAATGTTGTTCGTGCTCGCGATGCTGCTGCCGACGTATTCAAATCCTCGGCGGGAAACGATGCAGCTCATAGCACTGGCGGCAATCAATCCTCTGACGATCCATCATCAGCCCTGAGTAGCCAATCCTTCCCTGTCGTGGGTTTGGAAGAGGCACTGTGGGCTGATCATGATTCGGGCTTCGCGCATAGTCATGCCCATGAGGAGGATGACGCCGAGGGTGGGCATAGCCATTCACATAGTCATCCGCACAGTCACACTCATTCACACCACCACCCTCACCCCCACACGCACTCGCACACGCATTCTCGTGAGCATGCCCACCACCATCATATCGAGCATTCCCATTCCCACGGCCACTCACACGACTACTACGACGAACACGAAGAGGGCTCGTCTCATGGCCGTTAGGCCAATAAATCGCCACGCAATCACGAGGACTTCATGAGCACTGCAAACAGATATATCTACGACGACGGAACCATCACGATTAACCCGGGTAAAAGGACACTTACACTACGCGTCACCAATACCGGTGACCGGGCCGTCCAAGTGGGAAGCCATTTCCATTTCTTCGAGGCGAATCGCGAATTACTCTTCGATCGTCATCGGGCATGGGGTATGCGCCTCAATATCCCAGCGGGATTAGCTGTCCGATTCGAGCCCGGCGATTCGAAAGAAGTTCAATTAGTTGATTTTGGTGGGCGCAGAATCCTGCATGGCTTTAGTGCTTTGGCGGAAGGTGCCCTCGACGATCCTGCCATTCGTGAGCGGGGTCTCCAACGAGCACAGGAGCGCGGTTTTAAAACAGAATCTGTACCTGACGACGAGTTGCCCGCCGACCAAGGCCCGTACTCTATTTCCAAAGCGGAATATGGTTCCATTTATGGCCCGACGACGGGCGACCGCATTCAGCTTGCCGACACCAACCTCGTTATCGAATTAACTGATGATGCTAATTCGCGAGCGTATGGGGACGAATCGGTGTATGGCGGTGGCAAAGCTATTCGTGATGGGATGGCACAGGACCCTCAAGCTTCTGATGCAGAATCCGTCGACACTGTTATTACGAGCGCGCTCATCGTTGATGCGATGACGGGGATTATTAAGGCCGATATCGGGATTAAAGATGGGCGAATTGTCGGAATTGGCAAGGCGGGTAACCCGCATACTCAGGATGGTGTTGATCCGCAGCTGATCATTGGGCCCAATACTGAAGTTATCGCAGGCGAACATCGAATTGTGACTGCCGGCGGGATTGATTCGCATATCCATTTTATTTCTCCTCAGCAAGCCGAAGAGGGATTATCAAATGGAATTACGACGTTTTTCGGCGGTGGAACGGGTCCTGCCGAAGGAACAAAAGGGACGACCTGCACACCGGGGGAAAGTTCCATTGGCATGATGCTGCGAGCCGCCGACGATATGCCGGTCAATATCGGAATTCTGGGCAAAGGATCAGGATCACTTCCCGAGGCTTTAGAGTCGCAAATTGCAGCTGGGGCCGCAGGATTAAAAATTCATGAAGACTGGGGAGCAACACCAGCCGTGATTGACAATGCCCTCAAGGTCTGTGACGACCATGACGTTCAGCTCGCCATCCATACTGACACGCTGAACGAAAGCGGTTTCTTCGAGGACACGCGCAATGCCATCGGAGACCGAACTATTCACACCTTCCACTCCGAAGGTGCTGGTGGGGGCCACGCACCCGATATCCTCCGCGTGACAGGAATGCCCTCGGTGCTCCCCGCCTCAACGAACCCCACTCTCCCCTACACCGTCAATAGCGCTGAAGAACTCCTCGACATGGTGATGGTTTGTCACCATCTGTCTCATGACATTCCGGAAGATGTATCTTTCGCGGAATCTCGCGTCAGACCCGAAACTATCGCTGCTGAAACGGTTCTCCACGATAGAGGCGTCATCTCTATTTTCAGTTCGGATTCGCAGGCAATGGGTCGTGTTGGGGAAACCTGGGCCCGTGCTTTTCAAACTGCACACCATTGCAAAGCTGAGCTCGGTCCCCTTCCAGAGGATCGTCAAGCAGCCCCTGAGAACTCAGCGTCCGTTGAGTCAACAGACTCCGAGACCGACACAAAGTCTACGTCAGGCAATGACAACCATCGCGTCCTTCGCTACGTCGCTAAGGTGACATGCAACCCCGCGATCGCCGCCGGAGTCAATGACTACATCGGGTCGTTGGAAGTCGGAAAAGTCGCCGATATTGTCCTGTGGCCGGTGTCGTCGGTTGCTGCAAAGCCCCAGCTCGTGATTCGCAGTGGTCATATTTGCTGGTCCTTAATGGGCGATCCCAATGCTTCTCTTCCCACCCCAGAGCCGGTGGTATATCGACCCATGTTCGGCAATCGCGGTCACGCACTGCCCCACAGCCGGATCACGTTCATGTCTTCCGAGGCTATTAACGACGGCGTGCCCGCCAAGCTGGGTCTCACCAGCACCGTTTTGCCCGTTCACGGTTGTCGACACATCGGAAAGAAAGACATGGTGAGAAACTGTGAGCTACCGAAGATCACGGTCGACCCCGATACTTACGAGGTTCGGGCGGACGGGGAACCGCTCACTATAGCGCCCGCTGACAAACTTCCCTTAGCTCAACTGCACTACTTGTTCTAACACGACACATCGGTGACGGCTTTGAATCATGTCTTCTTCCAATAATCTCGACGCGACCGTGAACAGCACTGGTAGTTCTGGATGGCAATCGGTGTTTCCAGCCTTCCTATCAGCCCTCCAATGGACAGACACGGCGTTCCCGTCGGGAATGTACACGCTCTCGCACGGGCTCGAAGGGCTATCTCAGTGCCATTGGCTAGACAACGCCTCTCTCACAGACACTGTTCGCGAGCTTATTACCGACGTCGTCGCCCCTACCGATGGAATTGCAACGGCCTTGGCATGGACCTGGACTCAGGAGTGGCGACAATCCACGTCGGCCACGATGTCTGCGAGTGTCTCTGCACACTCCACAACGGAGACACTTCGAATCATCGACGAGGTCCTCCTGGCAACAAAACCTAGCGATAATGCACGGCGCGGGAGTATGCGCGTCGGCAAGCAATTATTGTCAATGGCCGACGACGTGCTCCGCCCCGCTGACGACACACCGCTAGGGACACTGATCAGCGACGTACGCGAAGGAAATGTCATAGGTAACCAGGCAATAGTCGCTGGAGTCATTCATCATCACAATGGATTGTCTCAGGAAATGGCAGTGTCCTGTGAACTGTTTTCTTTTGCGGCTGGAGCCTGTTCCGCGGCGGTTCGTTTAAGCGTGGCTGACCATATCAGTGCCCAGCAGATTGTGAATGAGGTGGGATCAGATATCGCTGACTGTATACAGATGTGTTGCGATTCATCCGTTGACGATATAGGAACACTAAGCCCTGCTTTGGATGTTGCGTGTGCGGCACACGAATCCGCTCCCGCACGACTATTCATTAATTAATTATTACTAGTACGAAATGTGAGGATTTCGCTATGTCACATAATGAACCAGGACGTGAACAGCACTCGATTTATCGCATCGGATTTGGTGGTCCAGTCGGATCAGGAAAGACGGCAATTATCGAGGCACTGGTGCCCACGTTGATCGAGCACGGTCATAGCGTGGGAATTATCACGAATGATATTTACACCCAAGAAGATGCAAACCATATCCGTCGGGAATTAGATGGAATTCTCGACCCGGCGCGAATCGTGGGGGTAGAAACAGGATCCTGCCCTCACACGGCTGTCCGGGACGATCCGACGATGAATTTGATGGCGGCGGCAGAGATGGTGGAGCGCTTCCCCGATATCGACACTTTGTTGTTCGAATCGGGTGGGGATAATTTGACGCTCACTTTTTCGCCGGCGCTGGTGGAAACATACGTCTTTATTCTTGACACTGCGGAAGGTGACAAAATGCCTCGGAAACGGGGGCCGGGCGTCACGGAATCGGATCTTCTCATTATTAATAAGACGGATATTGCGCCCTATGTTCATTGTGATTTGGACAAGATGGTCGCTGATGCGAAAGAGGTGCGCGGTGGTCTCCCCGTGTTACCGACCAACGCGTTAACGGGTGACGGACTGTCCGAGCTTGCTGAGTTTATGGAGACGCAGCGAAAAGCTCACCAGGGGTAGGGCGTGACACCCCAGACCAAAGTGGAGAGCAACATCTCTACCCCTACTTTTGTCTCCCTCTATGACGCGGCAGCTACGCTTCCCATTCCGCCGAGGATCACCAAGGAGCTTCGCAGTCATCCAGTGTCCGGTGACCACCGGGCACTTCCGGTTGGTTCACCTGGCAAAGTCGGTTTTCTGTATGCCCGAGTTGACTCAACTGGGGATAAGCATGCGGGACATAGATCGGTCGTCGCGGAGAAAATCGTGAAAGCTCCGCTTGCTCTTATGCGACCGCTGTACACGGACCCACACCAGCCTGGCACACCGTTGCTCTACGTTATGACCACGGGTGCTGGGCTTGCTCACAATGATCGACACCTCGTCGACATTCGCGTCGGCGAAGCAAAACCGGCGTCGGCTCTTATCACCACTCAGGCGGCGACGCCTATATATCGAATGGATGTGGGGCTAGCGATACAACACGTCAATCTGACTGTTGGTCCGGGAAGCACTCTCGAATATATGCCTGACCATGTGATCCCCTATGAGGGCTCGCGGGCTCATCTGTCTATGAGAGTAACAGCTGCTCGAGGAGGCTGCGCGATAGTCAGCGATTGTATTGCGGCGGGGCGACTGGGACGCGGTGAGTGGCACCGCTACGACGCGTTGTCTATGGAAACACGAATCGACCAGCCACGAGCTGACCATCCACATGACTGCAGGCGACTTGGAGAATCTGGCTACAGACCTCTCGTTATCGATCGCGGACTCTTGCGCCCGCATTCGGGCAGTCGGCTGCTCGGCATGCGTAACTATGGCGCATGGTCCAATGTCTGGATAGTTGTGCCTTCACCGCAAGCTACTCAGGCACTTCTCGACGTGCTCCGACGCTTGCCGAACTCCGATTTCCCGGCATCAGTTCGGTGGGCTACATCAACTCTTCCCTACGAATCCGGGGTCTGGGTGCGTATCTTTGCTGCCACTGCTGATGAGGCACGAATCGCTCGTGACCGCTTGTGGACCGCGGCGCGAGAAACGCTTCTTTCAGCACCAGCGCCACGGTTGCGGAAGTACTAATTCTTTACACGTCTTCTTTACACGTCGTTGCCCCACGGGTCGCTAGTGATCATTTCCGCGTAGTAACGCGTTGTTTACCTAGGTCACCTGATATTCATACAGTGGGAGCGCGTTCGTGACATTAGCACCATAATTTACGTGTCTATGACGATGACAGACACTACCCCGGTACGTCTCGCGACGACGCCGGTCAATCCCCAGAATGCTCCCACGCCGCACCAGTCCCAATCCAATTTCGGTGACGACTATCCCCTCCGGTTCGCACCGCGGCACTATCGGACCTGGGCAACGTCGGCAGTCGCAGCGTCGGCACTCGGTGGTATCGCTTATCTCGCTGATTTCTCTATCGGAGCTGGGATCGGAATTGCGCACGGAACAGTGAACGCAGTCGGCGGAATTCTTATCGCAGCGGTATTAATCTTTCTGTCGAGTTTTCCCCTCGCCGTCTATGCTGCTAAATACAATCTAGACCTCGACCTTATTACACGTGGAAGCGGATTCGGCTATTACGGATCGGTCGTAACAAATATCATCTTCGCTTCGTTCACCTTTATTTTCTTTGCCACTGAAGGCTCAATTATGGGACAAGGGCTCAAAATGGGTCTCGGAATCCCACTATGGGCCGGGTACTTGGTCTCTTCGCTGATCGTTATCCCACTGGTCATGTACGGGATGAAGTCCTTATCAAGGATTCAGAAAGCAACGAATCCGCTGTGGATCGTGATGATGGTTCTTCCCCTCATCGTTCTGATGATTCAGCATCCATCGAGTGTCCATACGTTTGCTCACTACGCGGGAAATGGGCCCGGCCATGCGGATTTCGCATCCATGATGTTAGCTGCCGGTGTCTGCCTCTCGCTGACAGCACAAATTGCTGAAAACATCGATTACATCCGTTTTATGCCGCCCAAAACCCCGGACAACAAACGCAAATGGTGGACCGCTGTCATCCTCTCAGGTCCCGGCTGGGTCATCTTCGGCGCCACCAAACAAATCATTGGCGTTTTCCTCGCAGTGTATGTCATGGCTGTTCTCAATGATTCTCCTGGAACGGCCAGCGAGCCGGTCCACCAGTTCTTCGCCATGTACACAAATATGATGCCCACCTGGCTTGCTATCACCCTCGCCGTGATCCTCGTCGTCATGAGCCAAATCAAAATTAACGTCACAAATGCATATAGCGGTTCACTAGCGTGGACCAATGCATATACGCGCTTAACTCGTCGCTATCCAGGCAGGATCGTCTTCGTCTTTGTCAATGTCGGTATCGCGCTTTCTCTCATGGAATTCAATATGTTCTCCATGTTGAACGCTATTCTCGGCTTCTATTCCAACGTCGCTATCGCATGGATTTTCACGGTCGCATCCGACATTGCGATAAACAAATATGTATTCGGCATTTCTCCCCGTTATCCAGAATATCGGCGCGGAATGATTTTCCCGATCAACCCTGTGGGAATCGGGGCGCTCTTACTTTCTGCCACCACCTCAATCGCTGCGTATTTCGGCGTCCTCGGCGCGACCATTCAGCCCTACTCGGCACTCCTCGCAGCCGCCATCGCGGTCGTCGCAACACCATTGATTGCCATCATCACCCGTGGAGAGTTTTATCTTCGTCGAACCGACGACGGCGTAGACTCCCCTCTTTTCGATGATCACGGAAATCCGTCAGATGAGCTCTTCCGATGCTGTGTCACCGGAGAAATGGTTGAACGCCCGGATGTTCTCGCGTCCGCTGTTCCTTCCCCTACAGGTGAGAAGCAGTACATTTCCTCGCTGGCTCTTACCACCGATCGGCAAGGCCGTCACGTTCTTCCGGTTGAGTAACTAACTACAACGGGGGTATCTCGGTGATCGACTACCCCTGTTTTCTGCTTTCTCGATACAGCTCAGTGCACCACAACATTTCGCATTGTTACAGTAAATACGGTAAAGCCCTTAAAAGGTTCCATTGCATACAGTTTTGCCTACAGTTTCCTCGTTCACGCACTGTTCTGTCGTCGCACGATGGGGACACCACTGGTGTTTCAACCCGCAGGAGAAAATACATGTCATCCTCACGTCCTTTTGCCCGACCAGTCACTCGCCGGACATTCTTAACGACAGTGGGCGC
This sequence comes from Corynebacterium pseudokroppenstedtii, assembly GCF_019754945.1. Taxonomy (GTDB): domain Bacteria; phylum Actinomycetota; class Actinomycetes; order Mycobacteriales; family Mycobacteriaceae; genus Corynebacterium; species Corynebacterium pseudokroppenstedtii. The sequence goes on along the minus strand of NZ_JAEUWU010000003.1, from coordinate 425,059 downwards.
GGCCGTCACAGCACTCGGAGCTGCCGGAGTAGCCGGAAGCCTCAGCGGCTGTTCAAGTAGCTCAGGCGGTGGTGGCAATGACACCGTCTCAACAAAGAAGACTTCGGACAAAACGGACGTCATCGGCGACGACCCCACGGGTACCAAGACGAGTTCCACATTCCTGGACTCAGCAAAAGCCGCTGTGGTCACTGGACCCAACGCCGATTCCGCCACGCGCGCACGGGCCTGCAACCTGGCCGCCAGTGCTGGAGTTCCCGTTTTCCTCATCGACGCGACTAACGAGGACGACTCCCGTAAAGACATTGAGTCCGAACTTGATCGATTGGGAGTCGACGACATTGTCACTCTCAAAGGCGATTCGCTAGGCTCGCTGGCTTCGTCCGCGAAGACTCACGAAACGACGCCTGATTCGTGGCCAGATGGATTAGACAAAGGTCAATACTCTTTCCGTGACCTTGTGATCATTCCGGATGCCCCGATTGAAGGCGACGGCTCCGGGACTGCGCCGGCAGCGGCGGCCAGTGCGGCGGCGAGCACATCGAGTACCACAAGCTCGTCGAAGCCGTCGTCCAGCGCTAAAAAGAGCGCGAGCAGCAGCGCACCGAGTACTCCCAACCTTCCCACCACATCGGATGGTGCACCGTATACTCCCCGCCCGGTTCTCACGGCGCCGTGGAACCCGGACAGCAAAGCGGACAAAGAGCCTGACTCTGACGGACACGTGTTCGTCGCTCCCGACACGAGCCCCGCAAGTTTCACTAACGCATCCGTCGCGGGCCAGAACGTCGTTCGCCTTCCCGCAGCCGACCCCCGCGCCACCCATGAGTCGATCGAGATCGTCAAAAAAGACGACCATGTCATTGCCCTGGGCGAATTGTTCGGCGACAAGGACACACTTTCTCGTCGTATCGACAAAGCCAAGAACATTGACAAAGAACAGCCTGGCGGAGGGGGACTCGTCACGCCTGGCCGGCACATCGTCGCACTTTACGGCTCCACCGACGGGCCCGATCTCGGGTGCCTCGGGGAACAAGGAAAAGATGCGTCCGTCGCTCGGGCGAAGAAAATGGCCAAGAGCTATGAGGCCTTCACAGATCAGCCTGTGATCCCGGCATTTGAAATCATCGTGACTGTTGCGTCGTCGGAACCAGAAAAGGACAATTCCTACAGTCGCTTCATCGATTCCGACACCGTCGAGCCGTGGATTGATGCTATTAACAAGGCCGGCGGGTATGCGGTCATTGACCTTCAGCCAGGGCGCATGACTCTCCTGGAACAGGCAAAGAAGTACGAGAAGCTGCTCAAGAAGCCCTATGTCGGACTGGCGCTCGACCCCGAGTGGCGTCTCTACGGCAACGAACTGCCCATGGAGCAGATCGGTCACGTCGATGCCCAGGAAATCAACGACGTTGTTAAGTGGCTGGACAAGCTCACTGAGGACAACAAACTGCCACAAAAGCCCCTGGTCGTTCACCAGTTCAAGGTTCATATGATTCGCAACCGCGACAAGATGATCCCTGGTACCGATAACATTGCGATGGTTATCCACATCGATGGCCACGGATCGCAATCCATCAAGCTGGATACCTGGCACGTGATCCAGCAGGATTTGAACCCCAAGATCAGCCTCGGGTGGAAGAACTTCTACGACGAGGACAAGCCCATGCTCGATCCGAAGGACACGATGGCGATTAAACCTCGCCCGGACTTCATTAGCTATCAGTAACTCACCCGGTGCCCCAGGGGCAGATTGCTGCCTGACTCTATCGAGCATGGTGCGCCTACACTGGTAAAGCACATCGCGTCCGATCAGTGAACGGATACGGTTCACCAGAAGATGGAGGAAAAGAATGACAAACACTGCAGATATAGAATCCATCGCTCATGTCCGTGCCCCCGGTGCAGCCATTGCGGAGTTGCTTGATGCCAACCCGGCCGATCTCAGTTGGCAGCAAGAGTTCTATACCTGGATGCATTCTCATCCCGAGTTGTCTGAACGCGAAGAAAAAACTGCGATTGCCATACGCGAGCGGTTATCTCACTACACCTGCACCGTGTCGCGTCCCATAGGTGGGCATGGGCTCGTGGCAACGATCTCTAACGGCGAGGGGCCGACGATTCTCTCACGCGCGGATTTCGACGCCCTACCCGTCACCGAAGATACCGGCGCGCCCTACGCTTCCACTGTTCGCACGACTGGGCGTGATGGCAACGAGACTGGTGTCATGCATGCCTGTGGTCACGATATGCACACCACCGCTTTGCTCGGGGCGGTTGCCATTCTCGACGCTACACGTCAGCGCTGGTCAGGAACCTTCCATGCCCTGTTCCAACCTGCCGAAGAAGTCACCGCTGGGGCGGGCGCTATGGTCCGCGATGGCCTGGCCGATGAGATTTCGCGCCCTGACCTCTGCCTGGGCCAGCACATTGTTCCTGGAAAAGCCGGAACGATTATGAGTATGCCCGGGGCCGCCCTCGCAGCGTGTGACTCCATCACGGTCACCATTCATGGAACGAGCGCTCATGCGTCGAGTCCTCATCAATCCGTGGATCCCATTTATGTTGCGGCGCACGTCATTCTTCGTTTACAAGGGATCGTCGGCCGAGAAGTCGACCCCGGCGAATTCGCCGTCGTCTCGGTCGGCCAAATCCACGCCGGTAACACGAATAATTCCATCCCTGACACCGCTACCCTGACGTTGAACTGCCGGTTCTACAACACCGACGTCCGCGATCATGTTTATCGCGCTATCGAACGAGTGATCCGCGCCGAGTGTGAGGCGTCGGGGTGCCCCGCCGAGCCAGACATAGAGTACTGGGCTCACGGCGAACTGACTGACAACGATCCCGCCCTGTTCTCCCATGTCCGCGAGACATTTGATGCTGTCTTTGGGGATTCCTCCATTGATGCTGAGCGGTGGACGGCGTCGGAGGACTTTTCGGAGATACCGCGGCACTTTGATGTACCCTATTTGTTCTGGACTGCCGGCATCACCCCGGATGAACAATGGGAGAAGCGTGACGAGACGCCCGTCCCCGCCAACCATATGGCGACGTTCCTTCCCGATCTCTCGACTATTTCATCGACGACGAAGGCTGCTGCGGCAGCACCGCTCAGCTTCCTTTTCAAGGAGTAACGCGTAACTGGGAAAAGTTTCGAAGCGCGAGGCATAGAAAAACCGGGCCGCACACATCATGGTGCGACCCGGTTTCGCGTTGTGATTGGCACCCGCCACACCCCGGCCATCGCGGTATCTCGCAATGGTTACGGTGTGGGAACCGACAATCTAGCGCTCGTGGCCTTCGAGGTCTTCACCCAACATGTGAACGTGAATCATGTTGGTGTTGCCTTCAACTCCGGGAGGAGAACCGGCAGCGATGACGACCGTGTCGCCGCGCTCGTAGCCGTCGATAGCCAGCAGAGCCTTATCAACCTCAGCAACCATCTCGTCGGTGGTCTTGACCTCAGGCGTCAAGAAGGTCTCCGCGCCCCACGTGACAGCCAACTGCGACCGCACGGCGGGGTTCGGGGTGAACACCAACAGCGGCAGGAAGCTGTGGAGGCGAGCCACACGACGTGCTGTATCGCCTGAACTGGTGAACGCGACAACTGCACGAGCGTTCAAACGCTCCGCAATATCGCGCGCCGCGTAAGACACAACGCCACGCTTGGTGCGCGGAACGTGGCTGAGCGGCGGCACCGTGCCGTCCTGCTCGGCAGCCTTCACGATGCGGGCCATGGTCTTGACGGTCTCTACCGGGTACTTACCGACGGAAATCTCGCCGGACAGCATGACCGCGTCCGTGCCGTCCAAGACAGCGTTAGCAACGTCGGACGCTTCAGCACGCGTAGGACGTGAATTCGTGATCATGGAATCCAGCATCTGCGTTGCCACGATGACTGGTTTAGCGTTTTCACGAGCAATCTGGATGGCACGCTTCTGAACCATCGGCACGTCTTCGAGCGGAACCTCGACACCCATGTCACCACGGGCAATCATGATGGCGTCGAAGGCCATAATGATGGGCTCCAGGGCATCAATGGCTTCAGGCTTCTCCAACTTCGCGATGACCGGAAGTCGACGGCCCTCCTCGTCCATGATCTTGTGGACGAGCTCAACATCTGCCGGCGAACGGACAAACGACAGAGCGATAACGTCGACACCCAAGCGAAGTGCGAAGCGAAGGTCCTCAATATCTTTTTCAGATAATGCCGGGACGGAGATATCCATGCCAGGCAGGGACACGCCCTTGTGGTCTGACACGGGGCCACCCTCAGTGACCTCACAAATTACGTCGTTGCCTTCAACGGCCTTGCAGACCAGGCCAACCTTGCCATCATCGACGAGGAGGCGGTCACCGGGCTTAGCATCCTTGGCGAGATTCTTGTACGTCGTGGATACACGGTCGTGCGTACCCTCGATCTCGTCAACGGTAATGCGCACCGTTTCGCCGGTTTCCCACATTTCCTCGTGGTTCTTGAACCAGCCCAACCGGATTTTCGGACCCTGGAGGTCAGCCAAAATCCCGACGGCGCGGCCGGTTTCGTCGGAAGCCTGCCGAACCCACTTGTAGTTCTGTTCGTGGTCTGCGTGAACGCCGTGTGAGCAGTTCAGTCGTGCTACGTCCATTCCTGCGTCAACCAGAGCACGGATCTTTTCCGCACTGGCTACCGCCGGACCCAATGTACAAACAATTTTCGTTCTTCTATCCACGAGCACCAGGTTAGCCCGCTCCACCCGGATTAGCTACTACAAAACGGTCGAAATAAGCTTTACGGCGCCACGGCGAAAAACGAAAAAAGTCGGTGACCAGGGAAAATTATTTTCCAATACGGTCACCAAAATCACTTTTTTCCTAGATTTATGCCCGATTATGTCCGAAGTTCTTCAGGGGTCTCGCGACGGCGTGACCGCGTCCACACCAGAAAAATCACTGCGCACACGAAGCAGACGGCCGACGTGATGGTATTAATGCGGAGCCCAAACACATGCGTAGCGGTGTCCGCACGCAGAAGCTCGATCCAAAATCGACCTGCTGTGTACCCGGCAACATACAAGGCAAAAACTCGGCCGCCACCCAATCTGAACTTGCGGTCAATCCATACGATCAGAGCGGCGATGGCAAAGTTCCACAGCATCTCGTAGAGAAAGGTCGGCTGAACGACGGCGATAACGTGGCCGTTCGAATGCCCCAGTACTGGGTCCAGGACACCGTGGTCGTCGACGCGCTCAAAAATCTTCAGCCCCCAGGGCAGATCGGTGGGTCGACCATATAATTCCTGATTAAACCAGTTGCCTAGGCGTCCAATGCCCTGCGCGACCAGAATCGGTGGCGCCACCGAATCCGCAAATGGCGCCAGGGCTAGATGCTTCCATCGGAGAACCGCCCAGGCAGCCAATCCGCCGACAATGACGGCTCCCCATATTCCCAGGCCGCCGTTGGTGATCTTCCACCAATCTCCGGGTGTTCCGTTGGGGCCCCAGTACGTGCGCCAATCCGTCGCTAAGTGGTAGAGGCGCCCACCGATAATGCCTGCTGGGACAGCGGCGAGTGCCACGTCGAGAACCACCTCGCGGTTACCGCCGCGTGCGGCATAGCGTCGCTGCGACCACAGCACTGCGACGAGAATTCCCACGAGGATCGACAGGGCATATCCGCGGATCGGAAAACCGCCGACCATCCACACACCTTGGGAGGGTGACGGAATCGCAGCTAATAGCGTCACATCGGGCGAATGCCCACCTAGTCCCCCGTCGTGAGGAACTAGTCCGTTCTGCTGGACAATAGTGGCCTGGACGTTAGTCACCCCTCACCCCTTCGCTGAGTTCTTTCGCCAACGCCTCGAGCGAGTGGAGCCCATCCTTCGCCGCGCGGATAAGTGCCGAACCGACGATGACGCCGTCGGCATACTGCGCGATCTCTGCGGCTTGCTGCCCATTGCTGACGCCCAACCCGACGGCAACGGGGAGGTCGGTGTACTCCCGCACGCGATTCACAAGGTCACGAGCGCCGCTGCTTACTGATTGCTGAGCACCTGTGACCCCCATATGCGAGGCTGCGTACACAAAGCCATCACCGGCTCCCACTGTGAGTGCCATCCGCTCAGGGCTCGTCGACGGAGCGACGAGGTAGATGGGTGCCAATCCGTGCTTGTGGCATGCCTCTGCCCAGCGCGCCGATTCTTCGGGGAGGAGGTCGGGGATGATTGTCCCCAGTCCTCCCGACTCGGCCAGCTCTTCGGCGTATCTTTCCGGGCCATACTGCAAGATCGGATTCCAGTAACTCATGACAACGCTTCGACCACCGGCGTCGGTAATCTTGTGGACAGAGCTGAGTGAATCTTTGACGCGAAAACCTGCTTTCAATGCAGCCATGCCGGCTTCCTGGATGACAGGACCGTCCATCATGGGGTCAGAGAACGGGATCCCGACCTCAATGACGTCGGCGTAGGACGCCAGGCACGCCATCAACTCGTCAGAGTCGTGCTTCGTCGGGTACCCCGAGGGAAGATAACCAATGAACGCAGCTCGTTGCTCACGGCGGGCCTGTGCGAAAACGTCGCGAAGCGCCCCTGCGGGGGAATCAGAAGAAAATGCCGCCATTAGTCCAGCTCCTCCTTGGGTTTAAGGTCAAACCACTTCGCGGCGGTATCCACATCTTTATCGCCGCGGCCCGACACGTTAACAATCAGAAGCGGGCCGTCATCTGAGTCATGATCCCAGCGATCGGCATAGACTCGCGCTGCTGCAAGAGCATGCGAAGACTCAATAGCCGGGATAATTCCCTCGGTCTTACACAAGAGCATGAACGCATCCATGGCTTGTGCATCCGTGATAGGAAGGTACTCAGCGCGCCCGACATGGTGAAGATACGAGTGCTCCGGCCCTACACCCGGATAATCTAGCCCGGCCGAAATGGAATGGGACTCGACGATTTGGCCATCCTCATCTTCCATGAGTGCGGCATACGAGCCCTGGAAGACACCTTCATTACCCGCGGTAATCGTCGCAGCGTGGCGGCCAGTCTCAAAACCGTCACCGCCGGCTTCGGCACCGATGAGATGAACAGAGGAATCGTCGATAAAGCGATGGAAAAGACCGATCGCATTCGACCCACCACCAACACACGCGACGACGGCGTCGGGAAGACGATTTTCCGCCTGCAGGATTTGCTCACGCGCTTCGTACCCGATGATTCTCTGGAGATCCCGAACCATTTGTGGGAAGGGATGGGGGCCGGCTGCAGTACCAAAGCAGTAGTACGTGTCATCGGCATGCGATACCCAAAAACGCATGGCCTCGTTGATGGCATCTTTAAGAGTCTGGGATCCGATGGTGACAGCTGTGACCTCAGCCCCCAGTAGACGCATGCGCGCAATATTCAGGGCCTGACGCCGCGCATCCACGGCCCCCATGTAGATGTGGCACTCTAAACCGAGCAATGCACATGCCGTCGCAGTTGCAACACCATGCTGGCCCGCACCCGTCTCAGCGATAACACGCTTTTTCCCCATACGTTGAGCCAACAAAACCTGGCCAAGGACGTTATTAATCTTGTGGGACCCTGTGTGGTTTAAGTCCTCCCGCTTTAAATACACCCGGGCATGGATAGCGTCGGAAAAGCGCGACGCATAATACAGTGGAGAAGGCCGACCCGAATAATGGAAATGCAGGTCATTCAGCTGCTCGATATACTCAGGATCAGTTCTCGCCTTGTTCCACGCATCGGTAACTTCGGTAATGACCCCCATCAGGGCTTCTGGAATGTACCGCCCGCCATACTCACCCCAATGACCACGATCATCGGGCTCAGTCGATGTCGTCTCCGCGAATACATCGGCGATAGTAGGCAGATCACTATACGGATTGCGATGAACTGATTCTGAGTTACTCACGCACACCAGTGTGCCTTATCACTCGCATAGACACGGCATCCAGGTGACAGCAGATTACTCAGCGAGATTCTTCGGACATGCCGGGTGGATGCCCGCAGCGACCAAACTCTTACACGCTAAACCGGGATTACCTGCAGTAACCAGCCCCTCGCCGACCAAGACCGCATCCGCCCCGGCACCAGCGTAGGCCAGCAAATCATTGCGATCTTTCACCCCCGATTCAGCGATCTTAATGACATCCGACGGCAAACCCGGCGCGATAGTGCCAAACACGGAGGTATCAACATCGAGTGTTTTGAGGTTGCGGGCGTTGACTCCCACGACTTTTGCGCCTGCGGCAATGGCTCGCTCCGCTTCTTCTTCGGTATGGACTTCAACGATGGCAGTCATCCCGAGGGATTCGGTGCGGTCGAGAAGCGATTCAAGCTGGGGCTGCTGTAGTGCTGCCACGATGAGGAGAATGAGGTCCGCTCCATGAACGCGGGCTTCATGAATCTGGTAGGGAGTGACAACGAAATCTTTTCGAAGGACCGGAATATCGACGGCTGCTCGTACGGCATCCAGATCAGCCAAGCTGCCTTTGAAGCGTCGTTCTTCGGTGAGGCAGGAAATGACTCTGGCACCATTGGCTTCATATTGCCGAGCGAGCTCGGCCGGTTCGGGGATCCGCGCCAGGCTTCCTTTGGATGGGCTTGCCCTTTTCACTTCGGCGATCACTCCCACACCGGGAGCAGACAATGCGGACATGGCATCGCGAGGGGTGGGCGTGTCATGCGATTGTGCTTTGATGTCCGCAAAACTGACGCGAGCTTCACGGGTTGCAAGATCGTCTAAGACGCCATCGACGATAGTGTCTAAAACCGAACTCATCTTCGACTCCTCAGCCCGTGTTACAGCGGTGTACTTAATCCTAAAGGCAGCACTGACTGGTGCATAAATCGGCACGATGATGCCTGTCTGACATTCCCCGCATATGTGGACTTTAGTTGTGCAGCCCACGACGCCGGGCTGCATCAACCGCATCGTCTTGTGTTGGGTCAACTCCAGCATCCATCGCATCCCACAGCACGCGCCCTGATTCTCTATCGTTCTCGAGGTCGGTCGCCAGTGAATCGCGCCGGGCTGAGGTGGTGTCGTATTTACTTCCTTTAACGGTGTCTATTCCTGGCCATAGGAACAGGATGATTGCACCGGCGATGGTGATAACGGACGCTATGAGGGCCAAGATGACCGCTACTTTGTGGACATCGACTCCCGTGACGACGGCCCATTCGGTCAAGGTCTGTGGATCGTTTTTCTTTTGGGTTGCTTGCCCGTTGACAAGAAGATTTCGCGCGCGTGTCGTACTTGGTGAGGTGAGGAGCACATTAAGGGGGATCCATAAGGACGCAGCACCGATGACTGCCGACACTGCTGCGAGTATCCGTCGACCTGTTCTCTTGAGAACCAGGGTGGCAAGGCATGCTGCAATGAGGGCAATAGCGATCGCGTCAGTGCTGGGGGCCCACGTGGATCCGACCAAGGTGCGTGTTACTTCACCCTGTTTATCGTCGCTGGCATGAACGGTCATCCAGGTCATGCGGGATGTTCCACCGATAGCGACTGCCCCAATCGCAACCAGGGCTAGGCCTAACCAGCGTCGCTTGGTGTGGGGAGAACTCGACGTTTCCGTGTCAGTGTCCGTGTCTGTCGGCATCGTGTTGACGTCCTCGTGTCCGTCCGCATTGGTCGGGTTTGAGGCGATTTCTTCCGACGCGTTTGCTGCCGTTGCGTCGTCCCGACGTGAGTCATGTGAACCCATTCATTCTCCCTAACGTCACCGCACTAATTCCCTATCGTCACTCATTTCCCGACGTCACCACGCTCGCCCGGTGCGCCGCCGAGTGTCCACCACGTGTCCAATAGGCTACTCAGCGCATATAGCGTCGTCACTCTTGGCCACTCGCACTCGAAGACGCGGCAGCCACACCGGCGGAAACCGGGCGGGCGACAACACGGCGGGCGACAACTCACAGAGAGCCATCAACGTCGACAATTGTTTCGGCAGCTGCCGTTGCCCGCAAAACGGCTGCAGCCTTGTTCCGCGTTTCTTCATCTTCGGTAACAGGATCCGAATCGGCGACGATCCCGCCACCGGCCTGGACATACATCGTTCCGTCTTTGAGAACCCCTGTCCTGATGGCAATTGCTTGATCGGTGTTCCCCGAAAAATCGAAATATCCGACGGTTCCGCCGTAGATGCCGCGGCGCGTGTCCTCGAGCTGGTCAATGATGGTTAATGCGCTGGTTTTGGGTGCCCCGGATAAAGTTCCCGCGGGGAATGCCGCCATGAAGGCGTCGACCGCTGTCATGTCCGGAGCCAACTGTCCCGTGACCATAGAGACCAGGTGCATGATGTGGCTATACCGCTCGATATGACGGAAATCATCGACCTCGACCGTTCCAGGGACGGAGACCTTACCCAGGTCATTGCGTCCCAGATCAACCAGCATGAGGTGTTCGGAATTCTCTTTAGAGTCGGCAGCTAACTCGCGCTCCAGCTGGAGATCAGCTTTCCTTGTGGAGCCGCGGGGCCGAGAACCAGCGATGGGGTGCGTCGTCACCACATTGTTATCGACAGCAATCAGTGATTCAGGCGACGACCCAACAATAGTGAACTCCACCGACGAAAAGTCATCCGACGGAATATTCATCAAGTACATGTAGGGGCTGGGGTTCGAATACTTCAGCATCCGATACACATCACGAGCCCGCACATCCGTGTCAATCTCGAAGCGCTGTGACAGGACGATTTGGAAGGCGTCCCCGGCGCGAATGTGTTCTTTACACAACTCGATCCGGCGCATGTGCTCGTCGGCAGTGCGTTGGCGACGGACCACCGGTTCAGGCGTCGTAAAACTGTTTACCATAGGTTCACGCGCTGCCTTCAGGCGCTCGGTTAATGAATCCAATCGGCGGACGGCGTCGTCATAGGCCTCGTCGACATTGTCGTCGGAACCATTGAAATTGAATGCATTAGCGATCAGCCACATCGTCCCTTCATGGTGGTCCAAGGCGACCATGTCCGCGACAAGGAACTGCATCATTTCCGGAATCTTGAGGTCATTGTCGCAGGTATCGGGGATATCTTCGATGAAGCGAATCGCGTCGTGGCCACAATATCCCACCATTCCCGACGTCATCGGTGGCATTCCCTCGATGGGGTCGGTGTGCAATTCCTTCAGCACGGACTTCAAAGCGTCGAAGGGATTGCCTCCTGTCTGGACACCTTCAGGAGTGGTGCCCAGCCATGCTGCTTCCCCATCGCGGACGGTTAATGCTGATCTTGCTCCTGTGCCGATAAACGACCACCGTGACCAGGAACGTCCCGGTTCAGCCGACTCGAAGAGGAACGTGCCTGGCTTGTCCTGGGCCAAGGCATTGTATGCGCTGAGCGGTGTTTCTCCGTCGGCTAAAATTTTGCGCGCTACGGGCACGACTCTGTGGTGAGCGGCTAATTCGCGAAACTGTTCCCGCGTCGTCGTTGTGCGGCCGGCTCCGAGATCCGGAACCCCCACGGGTGCCGACGAACGAGCAGAATCGTTCAGTTCGGCGCCGTCCTCAGGCCTTTCAGCCGTACTACCGGACTCATCGGCATGGTTTTTGTTTGACGTGGTCTCGCCATCTGAAAACTCTGCGCCCGGTGTAGAAGAATCCGCGCCGAATGTAGATGATGAATCGGTTAAAACAAGGTCACTATCGAAACACGTATGGGTTCCGGTGTGGCACGCCGCGCCCGTCTGGTCAACCTTCAACAGAACGGTGTCACCATCACAATCCAGCCGAACCTCGCGAACGTTCTGGACGTGACCACTGGTCATTCCTTTGACCCAATATTCGGACCGCGACCGTGACCAATATGTTCCCCGCCGAGTTGCCAGAGTATAAGCCAATGCGTGGTCGTCCATCCACGCCTGCATTAATACCTCTCCAGAATGTACATCCTGGACGACAGCGGGAACCAATCCCCTATCGTTGCGCTTCAAACGGGCAGCAATTGACGGGTCGAGCAGGTAGTCGGCGGGACCGGTATGCCGGACCTCATGCCCCGCCGCTGCCAACGCACTCTTTACCTCAGAAATACTCACATCACCGAAGTGGAAAATCGAGGCAGCTAACACCGCGTTTGCCCCTGAATCAATGGCCGGGGGAAAATGGCTCGCTTCGCCGGCACCACCGGACGCTATGACGGGGATATGAACCACTTGGCGAACGGCGGAAATAAGCTCGCTATCGAATCCTTGCTTAACACCGTCGCTATCCATGGAATTGAGAAGAATTTCTCCGACACCTAATTCTTCACCACGACGAGCCCACTCGATCGCATCAATCCCTGCGCTCCGTGTGCCGCCGTGCGTCGTGACTTCAAAACCACTCGGTTGAGGCGTTCCGCCGTCAGGAACACGGCGGGCATCCACCGACAAGACGACACATTGTGATCCAAAGCGCTGGGAAAGTTCCCGCAACAGTTCCGGCCTCTTAATGGCCGCGGTATTGATGCTGACTTTATCTGCACCGGCACGTAATAGCTGGTCGACGTCGTCAGCGCTACGGACCCCACCGCCAACAGTGAGCGGGATAAACACTTCATCCGCAGTGCGTCGAACCACGTCCAGCATCGTTCCCCGTGCTTCCGTCGAGGCTGACACGTCGAGGAAGGTCAGTTCGTCGGCGCCCTCTTTGTCATAACGGGACGCCAATTCAACGGGATCGCCGGCGTCGCGAAGGTTCTCGAAATTGACCCCCTTGACGACGCGACCATGAGACACATCAAGACACGGAATGACTCGGACTGCTACGGACATGAAAACGCCTTTCGACAATAAGGTAACTATTATTCACGAACGAGATTAATGAAAGGCCACGTAAAGCAGACACGCGCTAGTAACACTAGACACGTCCAAAATGACTAACCGCTTCACGCGACGACATAAGCATCTAGCTTAGTGGTTCGAAAGGCCGCGGAACCGCATGGATCCTCGCCAGCAGCGTCGAGTGAATGCTCGGGGATCCCGCGACCAGACCAATAGTTCCAGGTGTCCAAGGCTCACCATCAAGGTTCGTGACGACGCCACCAGCGGCTTGAACTAAGCAGATACCTGCTGCGTTATCCCACAGGTTAGGGCTGAATGTCAGGGTCCCCGCAAAAACACCGCCGGCTGTAAAAGCTAAGTCGGCACCCACAGAGCCCGTCACACGCATACGCGGATATGATTCACCGATACTGAAAAGTAAATTCTGGCGATATTGCCGCGGAACGTGACCACGTCGGCCCGACAAAATAGAGCCGAAACCAATTTGGATCACTTCTGGGTCATCTTTCGGCAATGGCGGAAATGGCTCACCATTAACATGTAATGGCCCACCGCGAACAGCGCTATAAAACTGTCCCAACAGGGGTAACGACGTCAACCCAATAACTGGTTCTCCCTTATGAATAAGTGAGACCAAAATGCCACACATCGGGTTGGCGACGGTGTAATTGGACGTTCCGTCCACCGGATCGATACACCACATTGTTTCGGGCTGCTTACCGCCGCCCATGCTGTTGACCGAAACATCCCCGGAAGCCGTCGATCCACCCTTCAAACCAAATTCCTCGCCCAAAACGGGAAACCCAGTTTCTTTCACAAGTTGTTCGCGAAACTGCTGTTCTAGTGACAGATCAACGTCGGTTGCGAAATCCTGGAGATCTTCGTTCTTAATGACAGAGGGCTGGGCACCAATGTTCACACAAAAAAGATCTTCAGAATCTTTGACTAAGCGCTCGGCAATAGACAAATATGCCACCAAGTCAGAATGTTCAATCACGGGTCCGTCACCTAGCCTTTCACTACCGATAACCCGGGGAGCCTATTTCGCAGGCCCCTCAGGAACGGCTCCATCAGGAATCTTGTGCGACTGCTAATGCTTCTTCAAGGGTAAAGTTCCCTGCATACAGGGCTTTGCCAATGATGGCTGAATCAATGCCCTCGTCCACGCAGGCCGCAAGCTGGCGAATGTCGTCGAGAGTTGATACTCCACCCGAAGCAACAACAGGGGCATCTGTGGCCATCGCGACGTCGCGAAGAAGGTCAATATTGGGGCCTTCTAATGTGCCATCGCGCCCAACATCGGTAACGACGAGGCGGGATACCCCCTCCGAATCTAAGCGCTCAAGGACTTCCCACAGATTGCCGCCGTCGGAAACCCATCCTCGACCACGCAACCTCCACTCGCCGTCGATGAGCTTGGTATCCAAACCGATGGCGACGCGGTCGCCGTACTCCCCGATGATCCGACGACACCACTCAGGATCTTCCAGCGCAGCAGTGCCGATATTCACCCGTCGGCAACCAGTATCTAATGCCCTGCGCAGCGAGTCATCATCCCTGATTCCCCCGGATAATTCGATGTTAACGTCTACCCGCTCGATGACATCTTTCAGCAGTTCGTAGTTCGTACCGCGGCCGAACGCGGCATCCAAATCTACAAGGTGGATCCACTCGGCACCAGCGTTCTGCCACGCCATCGCGGCATCAAGGGGGCGACCATATGTGGTTTCGCTCCCAGCTTCGCCCTGAACGAGACGAACAGCTTGGCCGTCGGACACATCTACTGCGGGTAATAACGTTAAAGCCATAGATGAATCATAACGGAGATCACACCTACAGCTGATAAAACTTTACAAAGTCTCCACCCAGTTACGGAGAATCACAGCACCGACCGAACCCGATTTCTCCGGGTGGAACTGCGTCGCCCACAAGAGGCCATTTTCTACCGCGGCAATAAAACGACAGTTTTCATGGGTGGACCAGGTCACTTTCGCTGGGGCAACGTGATCATCCGATGTCATATCCCAGTGTTGAGCCGCATAGGAGTGTACAAAGTACACCCGATCATCGGGGGCCACTCCCTCGAACATTCGAGATCCCTCGGGAATGTCAAGTGTGTTCCATCCCATATGAGGCAGCACTTTCGCTGTCAGGCGCTCCACTGTTCCTGGCCACTCACCACAACCGGGAGTACTCAGCACCCCATCATCCGATATCTCTGTCGACGACACCGTCGGGTCGAGTGGTCGTCCCGTCTCTGGGTCACGAATGACGTCGTCACGTCGACCCGAGGTCGTGGCGTCCCCGCTATCTGGGGAATCCGATACGGGGAAGGCCTCTGCTTCGTCGTGAATACCGTCGGCAAACTCGACTCCGCTATCGAAAAGAACCTGCATACCCACGCAGATGCCTAACACAGGCCGGCCACCGGCGAGGCGCTGCCCGATGAGCCGCGGACCATAGACCGAGCGCAGGCCCTTCATGCACGCTGCGAATGCCCCGACTCCAGGAACTAACAATCCGTCGGCGGCAAGAACACGTTCTGGATCAGCGGTAATCGTAACCTCGGCCCCTGCACGTTCTATAGCGCGTTCGGCGGATCGAAGGTTTCCCGAGCCGTAATCAAGGATTGCCACTGAAGGACGTGACGTGCTCTGCGCCATATTTACAGCGCCCCTTTCGTGGATGGAACACCATGGACTCTCGGGTCACGTTCGACGGCCTCGCGGAGGGCGCGGGCGACTGCCTTGTATTCAGCCTCAGTGATGTGGTGCGGATCGCGTCCATACAGAACGCGGACGTGTAAAGCGATACGCGCGTGGAAAGCGAGAGATTCGAAGAAATGCTGGTTAATCACGGTTGCATAGTGATTACCAATCACCGTATTCATCATTTCTTGAGGCTCACCGCGCGTGACACAATACGGACGCCCCGACACATCCACGACAGCCTGGGCCAGCGTTTCATCCATCGGGATAAAACTTGACCCGAAGCGGCGGATACCGGCTTTATCTCCCAAAGCTTCGTGTAATGCCTCGCCCATAACAATGGCCGTATCTTCCACGGTGTGGTGAGCATCAACGTCGATATCGCCCTCTGCTTTAACTGTTAAGTCAAAGCTGCCGTGGGTTCCCACCGCATTCAGCATGTGGTCGAAGAATGGCAATCCCGTCGAAATGTCAGTAATGCCAGAGCCGTCGAGGTTAATGTCAACGGTGATTCGCGATTCTTTCGTCTCGCGCTCACAATGGCCCCGTCGGGAGGGGAATTCTCCGCTATTTCTTTCTTGCTGGTTCAGACTCTCGTCATTGTTGTTGCTCATATGGTTCACCGTAACCCGTTATGTTCACTCGCATATTGGCCAGCCGCAGAAAGGAACTCATCATTCTCTGTCGGAAGCCCAATGGTCACCCGCAAATATCCGTCGACCCCTACATCCCTAACGAGGACTCCACGATCAAGGAACTCCTGCCACGCTGCTTGTGTAAGCTCGCGACGGGATGCATCTCCATTAGCGGGCGCTTCACCAGAAGAATTCGTCGACTCATCAGGAATGACTTTAAAGAAAAGGAAATTAGATTTACTCGGGACAACAGAGAAGCCCATTTCCTGCAATGATTCCTGAACCCGCTCACGTTCGCGAATTATTTTTTCCACCGAGGCTAACGTATCGGAGGAATACCGGAGCGCGATAGTCGCAGCAGCCTGCGATAATGCCGATAAGTGGTAAGGAAGCCGGACCAACATAACAGCTTCGACAAAAGCTGGAGCAGCGACAAAATACCCCAACCGACCACCAGCGAAGTCGAATGCTTTACTCATCGTTCGGGATACGACAAGCCGATCAGGATAATCCTTCAACAATTCACATGCACTCGGGCCATCATCGAATTCACCATAAGCCTCATCAACAATGACGATGCCATCAACGTCCGGATCAGAAACAGCATCCAGCAGGACCCGAATATTATCCAAACTTGTTGTACCGCCAGTCGGATTATTCGGCGTCGTAATAAAGACAACGGATGGGCGGTAGTGCTTAATAGCCGCAGTCGCTTCGTCAATATCAATAGAGAAGCCACCAGCTTCTTGTCGCGGACATTCGACGAACTCCGTGTGCGTCCCCGCAGCAAGAATTGGGTGCATGGAATAACTGGGAGTAAACCCTAGTGCTCGCCGACCAGGCCCTCCAAAGGCCTGCAAGAGCTCTTGAAGAACCTCATTGGACCCATTAGCAGCCCATATATTGTCTTCAGTCACTGCTACACCGGTTTGGCCCGACACATACCGCGCAAGCTCCTGACGCAGGATAACGGAATCACGCTCGGGATAGCGGTTAAGCCCCGACGCCACCTTTTCCACTTCTTTAACGAGATCGGCAACTATTCGTGGCGACGGAGGATACGGATTCTCATTCGTATTTAATCTGACGTCGAGCTCTAATTGCGGTGCCCCATACGCCGTTTCCCCGCGGAATTCTTCACGCAGAGGTAGGGCATCAAGTGTGACATTTCCTCCTAATGTGCGGGACTTATCGGCGGTACCGTCCTCACCGCTGCCACGTGATAATTTTTGATCATCATTCGTCGGTGCCACTATGTAATCTCCCCTTTTCTATCGACGTATGGTTGTGATAAGTATTTCGCTACTCCGGTCGATACGGCTTTTTATTCGTTAGGGTTACTTATTCCCGTCTGTAAGGTCCTCGAACCGTGCACGCACTGCTTCTCCATGCGCCGGAAGCTGCTCTGCATTTGAAAGAGCGACGATAGTATCGGCCGTGCCTTTAAGCGCAGCTTCATCGTATTCAATAACGTGAACCGACTTAACAAACGTATGCGTCGATAAACCGGAGCTGTACCGCGCCGATCCCGATGTGGGAAGAACATGGTTTGATCCAGCGGCGTAATCCCCCAGCGGAACTGGTGAGAAAGGCCCGACGAAAATGGCCCCCGCATTACGGATCTGAGCTGCATCCTCACGGGCGTTGTGAGTCTGAATTTCGAGATGCTCGGGTGCATAAGCATCAGCCGCCCGAATCGCAGCAGGTATATCGTCGACAAGAATGATGCCAGATTGCTTACCCTGTAATGCCTGAGCAACACGATCGGTATTCCGGGTAATTGAATACCGCTTCTCTACTTCTTCATCGACCTGCTGGGCGAATGGCGCGGAATCCGTAATAAGAACGCTGGCCGCCATCGGATCATGCTCCGCCTGGCTAATGAGGTCATAGGCGACATGAACCGGATCAGCAGTGGAATCGGCGATAATTGCTATTTCCGTCGGCCCCGCTTCCGCATCAATTCCCACGACGCTACGGCACAAGCGCTTTGCTGCGGTGACGAAGATGTTGCCCGGTCCGGTCACCATGTCAACCGGCACCAATGGATCATCTGCCTGCTCGTCACCATAAGCCATGAGAGCTATTGCCTGTGCGCCACCGACAGACCACACTTCATCAACACCAAGAAGTCCACACGCAGCAAGAATCGTCGGGTGCGGCCATCCACCACATTCTTTTTGCGGAGGAGAAGCAACGACGAGTGAATCAACCCCTGCTTCCTGCGCCGGCACAACATTCATGATGACACTCGACGGATAAACGGCCTGCCCACCGGGGACGTACAACCCGACTCGCCCGACCGGGATGAATTTTTCCGTCACCACGCCGCCCTCGGTGACAGAAATAACGTTATCGCTGGGCTTAATCGCAGCGTGGACCCGCCGAACGCGCTCGATGGCGTGCTCTAATGCCTCCCGCTCGATGGCATCCAGGGAGTTCACAGCGTCGGTGATCACGTCGTGAGGAACTCGGATACTCTCCGGTACGACGCCATCGAACCGCTGCCCGTACTCTTGCGCAGCCGCCACGCCATCTTTCTTCACGGCCTCAACGATGGGCTGAACTGTCGGGATCACGGAATCGATGTCGGTCCCACCGCGAGGCAAAGTGGCACGAAGTTCAACAACGGTGGGGTTGGTTCCACGCATGTCGGTTAGGGAGAGCATTGAAATCCTTCGGTTCTGCCGAGGCCTAGGAGACGGCCGTTACTGCTTCTTTCATGTAATGCTAATCTACCGCGCTGCTGTGACGCTCAAGAGAAGGTACTTCATCAGGAAAGTCCCCCTTTCCGACGACAGCTGCGCACCAATATGTCAATGACGCCAATAGCGGTGGAACAGCAAGGGCCGCCCCTGGAGTGATGTGAGGCGCCCACGTAATCGTTTGGCCGGAATGGACATCGTCGACATCCGGAAGTGGGTGCAAGCTGGACGCGACAGCGTTTCCCACCTCGATAAAAATAATTCCTCCGAGCACCGCCACGATGGCTAGAAGCCATATCATGAGCGGGCCACGCGAACGTGGTGCCCATCCCCACGCGGCCAGGGCGCTCCCCATCGACAGCACAAAAAGGCCGGCAACGAGGGCTACAAAACCGGTAAACTCTCGTCCATCTTGAGTCGGATCGGTCGAAAGATAACCGCTATCTACGGTGGCGGTGGTCGTCGGAATGAAAATTCCCCATACGCAGCCACCCAAGGCGAAGACAGCAAGGATAGCTATCAAAACTATCAGGGCTCGGCGATACCGATCAGAACGTAACACCGGAACCATTATAGGGGTGGCCGCGATAATGGGGATGCGTGGTCAATTCAGCGATGGGGATCGAGGAGAACAGAATCTAGCTCCCCGTGCCTCGAGCAGACCGCAGTCCATCCATCTGGTCGAACCTGAACCACCATGCGTCTGCCGCACAACTGGCAAAACCGCGGCGCTTCAAGTCCCGCCCTCATGGAGGGCGAATAGTGGGGAGTCTCGCCGGTACTGAGTTCAGTGCCAGTGAAGGGATCGTACAGAGGGGCGTCACCAGCGATGATGGCATCCGCCAACTCGGTGGAGGCAATTTTACGGGGCCGACGCCGAACGGGCTTCTTCTTCGGCACTCCCTCGCGGGCAGTGGTTACTTCCGACATTGCGCCACCTTAGACAGTCGCATTCAGGGCTTTAATCGGCAGGTGCAACCGGTTGAGCATGTCGACGTCGGTTTCCTGGGGGCGACCCAGCGTCGTCAAGTAGTTACCAACGATGATCGCGTTAATGCCACCAAGGAGGCCTTTTTCTGCACCCAGGTCACCCAGGGTGAGCTCGCGTCCACCGGCGAACCGCAGAATGGTCTTGGGCAGTGCCAAGCGGAAAGCTCCAATGGTCTTGAGCGCTTCGTTTGATTCCATGACTGGACGGTTGGCAAAGGGCGTGCCGGGGCGAGGATCAAGGAAGTTCATGGGGACTTCGTCGGGGCGGAGTTCAGCCAATTGAGCAGCGAACTCTGCGCGTTGCTCGACGGTCTCCCCCATTCCCACGATGCCGCCACAGCAGACCTCCATGCCTGCGTCACGGACCATCTCGCAGGTTTCGCGACGCTTCTCCCAGGAGTGGGTTGTTACCACGTGGGGGAAGTAGCTCTTCGCGGTTTCCAGGTTGTGGTTGTAGCGGTGGACTCCCGCCTTCGCCAAGCGTTCCACTTGTTCTTTGGTGAGGATGCCGATGGAGGCAGCAACTTCGATGTCGACTTCTGCCTTAATCGCCGCGATGGCCTCTTCAAGCTGGCTCATCAGGCGCTCGTCGGGTCCTTTGACGGCGGCAACAATACAAAATTCCGTCGCGCCCGTCTTTGCTGTTTGTTTAGCAGCTTCCACAAGGGCCGGGATATCGAGCCACGCCGACCGGACGGGCGATTCGAAAAGTCCCGACTGTGCACAGAAGTGGCAGTCTTCCGGGCACCCACCCGTCTTCAGGGAGATAATTCCTTCTGCCTCAACTGCATCACCACACCAGCGCAGCCGAACCTCGTGCGCCAGAGCAAGGAGTTCGTCGATACGATCGTCGGAAATCGTCATCGCCCGAACAATTTCTGGTTGAGAAAGCCCTTCCCCACGCTCAAGGACCTTTTCGCGGGCCAGGTCCAAAATGTCTTGTTCGGCCGAGGCCGTATCAGTGCTGGTGGCCGACTGACTCGTTCTTGTCTGTTGCGTCGTATTCTCCGACATAATGCTGTACCTCCATAACCGTGGTGATTCTCCGGATAACCACCATCGTTGTGTTCAAGGTTATTCCATTCCTGAACACTGTTCAATGAGACACAGCAAGGGGGTAATTTCTAGTCAGAGCAGACTTTCCACTGACCATCTTCCTTGGTGAACAACATCGTCCCCGTCGAGGTCGCACCATTGAACGTGGTGTTCACCGACGCGGTAGCTCGGTCACCGTCGACTTTGATGTTGGAGATGTTATTAAATTTCGGGATCGACCCAGCTAAGCCCATCTTGTCAATCGACTCATTGGGCAGAGAATTGATGTTCTCGTCAGAGAACACTTCCGGATGGGCAGCAATACGATCCTTGCACGTATAGGCCTTCGTACTTTCGTAGTAGTGGCGCACAGTTCCGGAGGTATCCCCGTAGTGGCCGAGAGCATCTTTAATGCTCTCGACGTCTTGTTCACTACCGGGCTTTCCGTTGATCGGCTTGGGCCCACTTGACGGGGTTTCGTTGGAGTCTGGAACGGTGGGGATATCCGCACCGAGTTTCGCACCGCCGGACTGCTGATCCCCCGCGGCGTTATCTGATTGTGTTGCGGGCGGCTGTGTTGTTTCAGCAGACGATGCGGGTTTTGCAGAAGAACTACTCGATGATGCCTGAGCTGCCGAAGAACTCGTTTCATCATCCGACGATGACCCGTGTGAACAGGCTGCTAATGCCCCACATAGCGTGGCAGTCATGAGCGCAGCCCCCCAACGACGTACCTGCGCGCGAGACTGTCCCCTTTTATCGCCCTGATCCGCAGCCTGTACCTCATCTGCTTCTGACAACACTACATCTGGCACGACACATAGCTCCTTTACCACTAAGATACCGCGGTCATTCTACCTTTCCCGCTAGTAATATCCGCATATTCCCCAAAGCTTCCAGGGTTCTCACAGAATTTTGACACCGTAACGCGACACACCCACTGGTGACACTAGCTAGCCGACGTCGAACACCCCGGCGACGATTGCCGTCGTTGCGAAAAACTACGCTACTTTGCTCGAAACGCAGTCCACGAACGGTTTATCTTTGAAGGCATGCAGCTCACAACGACGGCGATCATCACGAGTGCTCTAAACATTCTGCACGAGTACGGGTTAGGAGACCTCACGATTCGGCGTCTCGCCCGCACCTTAGACGTCGCCCCAGCTGCACTGTACTGGCATTTTCCCAACAAACAGGCTCTCCTCGGTGGGGTGGCTGATGAGCTTCTTTCCCCTCTGGATGATCTTAAGGAGCGACTTCTTAAGAGCGTCGATGACGACGAAGGATCCCTCGATTCCGAATTATCGGGATTATCGGAACCCGTATCGGCGACAGCATCGCAGCCCCCTCGCCCTCAGTGGTATCGACATGCATATATATTCTGCGCCGGCTTTTACCGACAATGCATCTGTTGTCGGGACGCTGCAGACCTCATATCCGCAGCACTACCAGCGGGAATGGTAACCAACGACCCTATCGCCGCATTGTCACAAATCCTACGTTCTTCCTTGCCTGATGACAGTGAGAGCGAAATCCTCGATGGTTCAACAACGCTCATCTCCTTCATCCTCGGTCTCGCTATCCGTGAGCAAACAGCGGCGGAGGCGTCGAAAATTGTTGCTTCCTCAGTGTTTACTGCCGACGATGACCACGATGGAAACGGCGACGAACCATCCCAAACAGACGACGATGCTTCTTCCGCATCAAGCGATCCACGTGCTCCTGAGTGGGACGAACTTCTGGCACACAACACCACGAACATTGACGCGTGGAGAGCACTGCTCAGCGCAAGCGCAAATGCAGGATTACGAATCATCCTCGACGGAATAGCTCAATCTCACGCGGGGAAATCATGGTTTGTCCACCCTCCCCGCTAAAATTAACGTCATGACAAATACACAGGAGCAGGCTTCCGAGAAGATCGTCGATAATGACCACGAGGCCCCAACGATATCCGGGCAAGCAACTTCTCCAGCCACAGATGACGCCACAGCCAACGATGGATCGTCGGCGACATCCTCCGATAACGCACCTGACCCCGTCGTATGGCCAGGAAACTCATACCCTCTGGGGTCGACATACGATGGCTCAGGAACGAACTTTGCTCTGTTCTCAGAGGTCGCCGACAAGGTAGAACTCTGCCTGATTGACAGTGATGGTACCGAGACGCGCATTGAGATGCGAGAGGTCGACGCCCACATTTGGCACTGCTACCTACCTGGAATTATCCCAGGACAACGCTACGGTTACCGCGTTCATGGCCCGTGGGATCCACATCAGGGCCTTCGCTGCGACCCGTCGAAAATCCTGCTCGACCCCTACGCAAAGGCTTTTGATGGGAAATTCGACGGCGACGCTTCCCTGTTCAGCTATGACATCGATAACCCCGATGAACGCAATACCGACGACAGCTTGGGCCACACCATGTTGTCCGTCGTCATCAACCCCTACTTCGATTGGGGGTCTGATCGGCTACCACGGCACCCGATGAACAAGACCGTTGTTTACGAAGCTCACGTCAAGGGTATGACCATGACGCACCCTGACGTGCCCGAGAATTATCGCGGTACCTACGCTGGCCTTGCTCACCCCTCGATCGTCAAGTACCTCAAAGACCTTGGTGTCACGGCGATTGAGCTGATGCCCATCCACCAGTTCTATCAGGATGATCGGCTCCACGAGCTCGGTCTCAGCAACTACTGGGGATACAACACCTTCGGCTTCTTGGCACCTCACCAAGACTATGCAGCTGCCAAGAAACCCGGCGCCGCTGTTTCTGAGTTCAAGAACATGGTGCGGGCCTTCCACGACAATGACATCGAAGTCATTCTCGACGTCGTCTATAACCACACGGCGGAGGGCAACCATATGGGGCCGACGCTGAGCTTCCGGGGTATCGACAACGCGGCTTATTATCGCCTGGTCGATGATGACCGTCAGCACTATATGGACTACACGGGTACCGGAAATAGCCTGAATGTCCGGCATCCCCACACGCTGCAATTGATTATGGATTCGTTGCGGTACTGGGTTACCGAGATGCATATTGACGGATTCCGCTTCGATCTTGCGTCGACACTGGCCCGCGAGCTCCATGATGTCGATCGACTGTCAGCGTTCTTCGACCTCGTGCAGCAAGATCCTATTGTGAGCCAGGTCAAGCTGATCGCCGAACCTTGGGATGTGGGCGAAGGCGGCTACCAAGTCGGAAACTTCCCCGCCATCTGGTCAGAATGGAATGGAATGTACCGGGATACTGTCCGGGACTTCTGGCGCGGCGAGCCTGCGACCTTGGGTGAGTTCGCTTCACGCTTGACGGGATCGTCGGATCTCTACGCCGCAAATGATCGACGTCCTACCGCGTCGATTAACTTCGTGACCGCGCATGATGGGTTCACCCTCCATGACCTCGTTAGCTATAACGAGAAACACAACGAGGCTAATAAGGAAGACAACCGCGACGGAGAATCTCACAACCGATCGTGGAATTGTGGCGTTGAAGGCCCCACGGATAATCCCGACATTATCCAGCTGCGAGGCCGTCAAATTCGGAACTTCTTGACGACGCTGCTGCTCAGCCAGGGCACGCCCATGATCTGCCACGGCGATGAAATGGGACGTACGCAGAATGGCAACAACAACGTCTACTGCCAAGATTCGGAATTGTCGTGGGTGGATTGGTCCCAGGCAACTGATAATAAAGATCTGATCGACTTCACTCGACGGTTAATCGAGCTTCGCAATGATCACCCCGTGTTCCGTCGTCGGAGATTCCTTGCCGGTGGCCCGTTGGGGTACGACGTGCAAGATCGCGATATCGCGTGGATGACGCCCGCCGGAACGCTCATGACGACGGCCGACTGGGACCACGACTTCGGACGGTCTCTCATGGTTCACCTCGGCGGAGAAGCGATTGCTGAACCCGACGAGCAAGGGCAAAAAATCTTCGATGATTCATTCATCTTGTGCTTCAACGCACACCACGAGCGGATAGATTTCACTCTTCCAAAAGATGATGCAGTGAAGGCATCGCGAGATCCAGAAGACACGGATCCTTCGCGCCTCTGGAGCGTCGTCGTCGATACATCACTGCCCACCGGATTCTCCGAAGATGATCCCGATGTCTATAAGCCCGAATCAACCGTTCCCGTTGAGAGCCGATCTGTTGTCGTGCTGTGCCGCCGGCGCCGTCACTCGGCATAAAATTCGGCATAAGGCTACCTGCCATCGCTCGGCGTAAAACTGGTTAGAGTGGAGTGCACCATGACGAATTCCGACACTGATATTTCTTCCCCGGGAAATGAAATCCCAGCTGACGCTAGTTTTTCGCAAATTCAGGCTGACGATGAGACGACGCCCGCTGAGTATGTTGCTGCAATCCCGATCCTCGGGGGAACGGCATATATCAGTGAAAGTGGAGTCACTATCTCACGAATTCCCGCTGCACAGATTTATCTTGACCCGGAGACGAAGATAGATCGGGATTCAATTCGTGGTTGGTCACGGACCGACCCCACCCCACTTGAACCGGGCTTTATCGATCTATTCCTGGATGGCACTCCCCGGACATCGCGACAGCGCTCGCGATTCGCGCCTAACGTTCTCCGGTTTTCACCGGCTCACTCCGTCGACACATCCATTATTGATTTCGCGAATGAAGTCCTCACTGCGATGCAGGCTGATGACTTAGAGAGCTTGCGTCGTATAGCGCGGGCCGTTTCTCATCAGACGGATTCGCGGTCGGCATTTGGCGGTGTAGCTGGTACCGATGCACGGGGCAACAGCTCAGAAGGCAACCAAGCGAAGTCAACTGAGAAGAAACAAGACGATAGCCCTGCCGCACCGGATAACGATGCTCAGCGCAGCAATGTTCTTCAGCCTGCCGATGGCACATTAGATTCACGTCCGCCCTCGTTTATTGCTTTTGACGTCGAAACGGCGAACGAAGCCAATGGTTCGATCTGCCAATTCGGGATCGTCGTCTATCACGAGGGGAAAGAAGCTGAATCCCACACGTGGCTGTGCCAACCGCCTTCGGCCTGGCCAGATTTCACGGCGGCGACCACCGCAATCCATGGGATTACCCCTGATAAAGTCGCCGATGAGCCGTCATGCCATGATCGGTTGGAGCAACTTGCCGAGCTCCTCAGGAAAGAAAACCTCCCCATCGTCGCCCACAATGCCAAGTTCGATATGGTCGCGCTCAGGGACGCGGCTCGGGCAGAGAAAGTCGACATTCCGAACATTACTTTCGCCTGCACCTACCTCCTTGCACGCGCGCTCCACCCCGAGCTTCCGAATTATAAATTGACGACGGTGGCTCAATCGGCGGGTTCAGACGCATTTCATCATCACGATGCCCTGGCAGATGCTCGCGCGTGTGGCGAAATCATGCTGAGTTTGTGCGGGATTTCTCCTCGCGACACAGAGCTGCCATCAGACGTCCAATCGATGGCGGAGGTCGTCGAATCGGCGGGCTACACGTTCGGAACAGTGAAAGACAATTCTGTATCACTTTTCCGGAAACCGCGACGATCTCGGTCGGATCACCAGCAGTCATCACGAAATGGAAAAACGCGGGGGAACCGTGGCCCTTCCAACTGGGAATCCGTTGCTACTCCCCGTGATATTCCTGAGACGAATACCGACGCCGACCCGAACGGACCGCTCTTTGGCAAAAACGTGACGTTGACTGGTGAATTCTCTCCCCTGGATAAGGGACAACTGTGGCAAGCGATCGCTCGGGCGGGCGGAACCGTCGGCAAGAATGTGACAAAGAAGACGACTCTCCTTGTCTGCGGGGAATGGAATGGGAAGACGTCGAAACAGAAACGTGCTGAGGAGCTTCAGGAAAAAGGGCAAGAGATCGAGATCTGGAATCAAGGCCAGCTTCTCGATGCACTAGATCTCAATTAAGTATCGACACCTGATTCCATGTTTTCCTTGGAGGAGGTTCTTCAGGCTCACGATTGAGACGCGGGGATCGAGGGCCGGAACCTTACCATCGAAGCCGGAAAAGGGATGGATTGAGCCACATAGCCTGGGTTACACCCCACATAACCCTGTGAGGTTCGTCACAACATTTTCTCAAGCTTCACGATGCCCGAATAGGGCGATAATATGCCCGATTAGTTGCGGTTAGCTACGAATGGACATTACTGCACGTAAACGAACTGAGACTCGTCGCAAACTCCACTTCCACCCGTATCCCAGTGTCGTAAACGGCGGACACAACGATGAAAATTCGCCAGAAATGGTCGCAGTTTTTTGTCCGATCGGTGTTCATTCAGACATTTTCGGGCTACCATAGAGCGCGACAGATGATCTCCCACAAATAACGGAGAACGTCTACACGACATCGACGTTGCCCATGATGGCAACATAGAAGGAGTTGTAATGAACCAGGAGCAGGCCACTCGCATGACTGAGGCCAAGGGCTTCATCGCTGCCCTTGACCAATCCGGCGGATCCACCCCGAAGGCGCTTCGCGCTTACGGCATCCAGGATGACGCATATTCCTCTGATGCCGAGATGTTTGATCTTGTCCACGCTATGCGTAGCCGTCTGATTACCTCTCCATCCTTCACCTCCGAGAAGGTACTCGCAGCCATCCTGTTCGAGATGACGATGGACCGCGAGATTGAAGGCATCCCTACCGCCCAGTACCTCTGGGAGAAGAAGGGTATTGTTCCGCTTCTCAAGATCGACAAGGGTCTGGCCGACGAAGAAAACGACGTTCAGGTCATGAAGCCCATGCCTGAGCTCGATAAGCTCCTCGACCGTGGCGTCGAGAAGGGCATCTTCGGCACCAAGGAGCGTTCGGTTATTAACGCTGCTAACGCTGAGGGTATCCAGGCTGTTGTTGACCAGCAGTTTGAGATCGGTAAGCAGGTCCTGGCCAAGGGCATGGTTCCGATCCTCGAGCCCGAGGTCACCATCTCCATCGACGACAAGAAGGAAGCTGAAGAGCTTCTGAAGGCTGCCCTTCTGAAGGGTCTGGATGACATCCCTGAGGGCCAGCAGGTCATGATTAAGGTCTCGATCCCGACCGTCGATAACTTCTACGAAGACCTCATCAACCACCCGAAGGTTATGCGTGTTGTAGCGCTGTCCGGTGGTTATGAGCGTGACGACGCTAACGAGCGCCTTTCCCGCAACAAGGGCCTCATCGCATCGTTCTCTCGTGCTCTCCTCGAGGGACTGACCGCTGATCAGTCGCAGGAAGAGTTCGACAACACCTTGGCTACCACGATTGATGGTATTTACAAGGCTTCGATCGCAGGCTAATAGCGACAAAACCAGAGCTAACCCAGCTCATTGGTGATGGAATTCCGGGTGGCAGTGCAGCTGTCACCCGGTTTTTCTATGCGTGGGAGTGTGCGCAGCGTGGAAGTGTGCGCAGCGCAGTAGTGCCACGCAGTGTTACATCGCCACCTCACAGTGACCCCCGCCACATATTGAGGTCACCGGGAACCATACGGCGGTCGCGTCGTCAATAAGAAGCATGACACCTCATCACGCAACTGCTTCGCTTCTTCCTTCCCGTCCCGCCTCGTCATTAGATGTAGACAAAACGCGCTCGAGCACCGAAACACTGAGCAGTTCAGCGGGCGAAGCGCCCATGCAGAGCCACCAACTCGAACTCCAACCACTGACTCAGGTCTCGCAATACCGCGACGCGCTCGTTCACCTCGGTGCAGGTCTTGTAGCCAGGCTCACTGATAAACACGGGACGCCCGTCGATCGCGATAGCCTCACGTGCCCGGCGAATCACGCGTGGGGTAGCGCGGCAGATAATTTCCTGGAGTTCTTCTCTACGGAAAAAGGCCTGCGAATCCACTACCGCTCTATTGACACCACTATTCCAGCTGCAACGGGGTGGGAACTCCGCACACCACCCCCACCCCCACTAAATATCGATAGGTGCGACGATGACTCGCCGCAGCTGAAGGCATCAGTTCGTTCTCGTGGCCAGAGCACCATAACGCGTCCGCAACCGAATGAAGACAGGATAGTCCCTAACGCTCATGCATGGCTGAGCCATCCTATCCTCATGCGAATTCTCCGGGACTACCTCTATGAACAATGGTCTCGTCCCACGGTGATCGGGTG
This sequence comes from Corynebacterium pseudokroppenstedtii, assembly GCF_019754945.1. Lineage (GTDB taxonomy): Bacteria > Actinomycetota > Actinomycetes > Mycobacteriales > Mycobacteriaceae > Corynebacterium > Corynebacterium pseudokroppenstedtii. The sequence goes on along the minus strand of NZ_JAEUWU010000003.1, from coordinate 396,121 downwards.
CATCAATAACGGAAATCTCATCGCCATCCCCATTAACGACACACCGTCTCTTCTCCGCGCCCATCAATGGTTAAACAACCATTGGCCCGATAGCACGTTTGAGGTCTTCCGCCAGCTATGGAAGATTGACAACCATTTTCCTGAACCCTGGGCCTGTCCGGAAAAGCAAGTACAGTGGAATCTTGGATCGAGCTGTAGCCAAACTGAGCCCATTCTGGGCACAATCCACGCGAGCGACAGCGCTCTATCGCGTCACACGACCTACATGCCGACACCGCCTAGCAGCTATTACGGTGTCCGAGACCACTAAAGACCGTGGACATCGATCACTCCACGGGATAATGAGGAAAGAGGTAGACCATGCCACGCCGTTCACTCTCAGCCACGTACCGGCTGCAATTGCGCGGCCCGGATGCCGATCCGCACGGGCGGTCTTTCACCTTTGCCGACGCGAAGGCCATCGTGCCGTACCTCAACGAACTGGGCGTCTCTCACCTCTACCTCTCCCCTATCCTGACCGCCCCATCGTCGTCGAACCATAATTACGACGTCATCGATCCCACCGAAGTCAATCCCGCCCTGGGGGGACGCGAGGGATTCGAGGAATTAGCTCAGGCAGCGCATGAGGAAGGGTTGGGAATCATCATTGACATCGTTCCCAATCACTTGGGTATCGATGTACCGAAGGATAATCCGTGGTGGTGGGACGTCCTCACCTACGGGGAAGAATCACGATTCAACTCGTATTTCGATATCGATTGGTCCCCCGGCAACGGGGCCGACGGAAAGCTAGGCATCCCGGTTCTCGGCAGCCCCGACGACGTCAATGCCATCACTATCGTCCCCGTCGACGAGGACAACGCACCTGCTCATGTAGAAGGGAGCGGTGAACCCTGCCGATTCCTCCTGGACTACTACGGCAACTACTTCCCTGTTCGCCCTGGTACAGAAGGAGACGACCCCCTCGACGTCCTCTCAAAACAGCGCTATGCCCTGCGGTATTGGCGCGATGGGGTCATCGGCTACCGTCGTTTCTTCTCTGTGAACGGCCTCGCGGGGATCCGACAAGAAGATCCCGTTGTCTTCGAGCACACACACCGCGTACTGCGGGAACTCATCGCGGCCGGCTTTATCGACGGTGTCCGCGTCGACCATCCTGACGGGCTCGCCGACCCATTCGGTTATTTGTCACGTCTTCGTGGCCTGGTGGGTGATCGCCGCTTACTCCTCATAGAAAAGATTCTCGGCAACGCCGAGCCTTTGGATCCGCGGCTCGACGTCGACGGAACGACCGGTTACGACGCGCTTCGTGAACTCGACGGCATCTTTATCAACCGTGCTGCCGAAAAGAGCCTGGGTGCTATCGCGCAGGAGAGGTCCCAATCGACCTGGGATTCCGACAGTTATGAGTCCGCCATCGTCGCTCTGAAACGCGATGTCGCAACAAATGAGCTGGCTGCAGAGGTGCGCCGACTGGCACGCGCCATTCGGCATGACAACTGGTCAACCATCGGTAGAGATGTCACCGATGAGGAACTGACGCTGACCGTCACCGACGTTATTGCTCATATGCCGGTTTATCGTGCCGATTACCTATCACTTTCGCGATTAACCTCCACTGTTATCCGGAAGATGGCCCACGATAACCCCGAGCGGAGCGCGGCCCTCGACCTCATGACGGCAGGTCTCATGAGTTATGGGGAGGCCTGGACGCGCTTTGCCCAAGTGTGTGGTGCAGTCATGGCGAAGGGTGTTGAAGATACTGCCTTCTATCGCGCGTGCCGTTTAATCGCTCTTCAAGAGGTAGGGGGTTCACCTGGTCTTTTCGGTGTGTCAGCGGCTGAATTCCATCTTCTTCAGTCCGAACGAGCATATTTGTGGCCACGGTCCATGACGACCCTGACAACCCACGACACGAAACGTGGTGAAGATACCCGGGCGCGGATTATCGAGCTCACCGAAATCCCCGATGACTACCGGGAGTTCCTGGACGGATTAGACACCCGCGCTCCTGCTCCGGATCCGGCGACATCACTGTTCTTGATTCAGAACATTATCGGCGTGTGGCCGTCGTCGGGTCGGATCGACTCACAACTCATTGATCGACTTCATGAATACGCCACCAAGGCTGTGCGCGAAGCCGGCCTGCACACCGAGTGGACCGACGTCAATGAAGAATTCGAAAAGTCCATCCACGAATGGATTGACTCGCTGTTCACAGAAGAAACAGCAGAATTCATTACCAGCTTTGTGCAAAAGATAGCTTCATCTGGGCATATCGTTAGTCTGTCACGGAAACTGCTTCAGCTCCTCGCCCCCGGGATACCTGATATTTATCAAGGCACTGAATTCCCCGAAGACAGTTTGGTCGACCCCGATAACCGCCGTTTCGTCGACTACCACTTACGGCGAGCCGCGTTGGCAGAAATCCGCGACGCTGTGGGGCTCGGCGCTCACGTGTCATCACCCAACGGCCCTAGCGTCGACGATATCCCTCTGCTTCCTGATTCCCAGGCTCGCAAGATCGCGGTCACGGCTGTGGCACTAGCGGTTCGGCGCGAACGCCCGTATAGCTTTGTCGGAGCGTCCTACGTCCCCGTTTTTGCGCAGGGTCCGGCTGCTCATCACGCCATAGGTTTCGCACGAGGTAGCCGCCATACCGACGTGGACATCGTCGTTCTGGTCACTCGCAAGCCACTCGGACTCGAACGATCTGGCGGGTGGAAAGACACGACCCTATCCCTTCCCGCCGGACGGTGGACCGACCGGTTTACGGGTGAACGGTACAGCGGCGACATTGCTCTCGCGGACCTCTTCCACCAGCATCCGTACACCGTTCTTGTCCGCGACACACCGTCATTGCCCGACGAATCTCCGCGTTAAGTTCTAGCCCGACGATGTACTGTCCATAACGGGTCACCCATCGTCACGGATCATACGAAAGGAATCTTTACTCAACTTTGTCCCACCGCCACCACAAGCTTCCCAAGGAAACCTCGAGGCAGCGCGAGGCACGAAAGAAATACGCGACATGGACCTCCGCGCACCCACTTGCCGCGAAGCAATTCGCTCGAACGATCGAGGATCTCCTTGGTGATTCCGGAATAGCTTTCGACGCTGTCACTGCTCGAATCAAAGCGCTACCCAGCCTCTTAGACAAGGTAGAGAAGAAAACTGCTACCGGTGAGTGGTTCTTCCCCCATGGATTCGATGACGCCTACGACTTTATTGGCGTGCGGGTAACAACTTTTCACTCCACTGAGATCCCGGAAATCCGGCGCGTACTCGAACAGCACTTTCAGATCGACCGTGTCGTCGACAAAGCAGCTGAAACCCGAATAGCTGGTGGGTTCGGTTATGGTTCTCTCCATCTCATCTGCCGGATCCCAGATATCACCTCTGACTCCACCAATATTCTGATTCAAGAATTAGCCGAATATTCAGGGCAAATGATGGAAGTTCAAATTCGAACTGTCCTTCAACACGCGTGGGCCGAGTTCGAGCATGATGTCCGCTATAAAGGGCCAAATACGGGAAGCGATCCACGAATCGATCGGGCATTCACTCTTGCCGCTGGTCTTATCGAACTAGCCGACCAGCAATTCGACCAAATCGCGTCCATTGCCAACCAAACTCCCCGAGCAACGGATAGTTCCGACGATGCGTCGCTCTCTCCGGAAATCCTGCCGGGCGTGCTTACCGTTATCCTTGGGCCACTTTTCCCTCGCTCGAAAAGCGAATACTACCGGTACGCGTACGCGATGTTGGCTGCCCACGGAATTACCGACGTCGGTGGTTTACGCGAGCTACTGTCCGACGACCTCGCCGAGGCGGTCAGGTCGGTCATGCACCCAGATTTTCCCCCAGGGCAAGTCCGCATGGTCGACGATGTTCTCCTGGCACGATACGGGCGGGACCACATCAAGAAAACCGTCGATATCGGGGATCACGGCGAGACACGATCGGGCCGCTTGGGCAACCGGTGGAAGAAGCTTCTTGATGCCGGACTAGGTGCGGCAAGTAAATCGTAGTCTCATCGTTATCGTTAGATAATCTGAGGAACGGTGGGTCACCGCTATACTCGCCACATCACAGAAGGAGCAGAAAGATGAAATTCCGTGCACAAGACGCCATCCTGATCCTTATTTCAGCGATCTTTTCCCTAGCGTTCTTCCCACCCAAGTGGGCACTGGTTGTTTTTATCCTCCTTGTGCTCGTCGCCGTCGGGCTCAAGTACTGGAGTGAGCGAAAACAATAAACTAAGCGCCCATATCCAATCGCACCTATTCTACTCCGGTCTTTACCGACGACCCCGCAGCTTCTCCATCTGCCGACGCTCTTTCTTCGTCGGTCGACCAGCACCACGATCCCGGCGCGGCATGGACGCAAGTATTTCGGGTGACGGTGGTGGCGGGGAATGGTCGATATAGCACTCTCGTGCTACGGCTGCGCCTACACGTTTGGTGGGAGTTTTGACGACTTCGACAATGAATTCCCGGTGATGTGACCACGCCCGAACGACGTCGCCAGGGACGACTGTTTGTGCCGGTTTGATTTGTTTGCCGTTGACTTTAACGTGACCAGCACGGACTGCGCCGGTGGCAGCGGTGCGAGTTTTGTATAGGCGGACAGCCCACACCCATATGTCGGTACGAACAGCTGAGGTGTTGTCCGCTGCGGAACTGTGTTTCGTCGGTGACATGACCAGGTTTTATGTCCAGGTATCTTCGTGCTTGAGGATTCTCATGACTTTGTAGCCATCCCATGCTCCAGCGACAACGATGAGCATGCTGACGATAATGAAGAATGTCGAACTTGCTACTGCGCTGGTAATCAGCGCGATAATTCCGACACCGGCGAAGGTGGCACTGCGGGCGGAGTATTTTCTCACATCAGCTTTACGTTGTGCGGGTGAGGCTGCGACGTATCGATCAACCTGAGAACTCATGCTTACACTCTAGCGAAGAAATGGTCACTCGATTTTTGATAGTGCCCAGGGGACGGACAGGGGGTTTGGCATGCTCATGGCTGTTCCGAGTTCCTCCTGAAGAACTTGAGTGCGACCTTCCTGTGCTACGTCGAGTGAGCTGAACACAGGGTCATGGAGAAATGCCTCGCTTTTGCCTGCATAATCAATGACGAAAAGTTTGTCGAGACCTCGAAAGATGTCATAGTTTTCGGCTGATATTTCGTGGTAGAACGCCGAACTCTGACCGCCAGAACCGTCCCCCTGCACCGATTGAGGGATGGTGTAGCCCATGTTCGTTATGAATTGCCCCCGTCCGGCCGAATCGTCATAGACGGCGACTTTGCCATCGTAGGGCATGACGATGGCAGCCTTTTTATTCTGGATGTCGGTGTGCTTGTCCCGGTATTTCTTGAAGGACTCCTTGACGCCGTCAATCAGCTTGCTCGCGTCCCCTTCCCTATCAACTGCTTTGCATACTTCTTTGATCTGTTCATCCCAGGGAATTTCATAGTCCTGATACTTGTCGGAATGCGTCGCTATGGGTGCGATGGCAGAGAGACGCTGATGCGCTTCTTTATCCACTGCCGTATTAATCGCCACGATCAAAGAAGGATTTTTGTGGGCAATCGTCTCAAGCACCGACGTTGAGAACGCTTCTTGAGTGCTATCCAACACGATAGGGAGGTCATGAATCTTCCGCGACTGTAAAGCCTCGCTAGTCCAACTATTAAGGGCTTTCGGCTGAACACCGTACGAGGTCGTAATCACGGGGATGATTCCCAACGCGATAAGGGTGTCTCCATCCCCCATTCCTACTGCGGCAACCCGGCTGTCTTTCCCATTCAAACCTTTCTGGTTGGCTCCCGACGATTGCTCTGCGGAATCACCTGACGAATCTGATGAGCATGCGGCAAGACCCCACCCCGCTGCCACAATGACACTGACTCCTGCGGCGCGAAGGAACGAACGTCGGTTAATTCCCGGGCGCCCGGGCTCTCGATCGGGCCGCCCATCACGGCCGCCGATTGTAGTTGTCTGGTTCTGAGATACGGACCCGTTCACAGCCGAACCGTCACTTTCTGGGAGCATAAGACCTTAGGTGGAGGTTTCTCTCCATGTTATTCCGGTCTCGTAGGTGTTGAAAACCCCTTGCGTCAATGCGGCTACTACGGATACCACGGCGTCGACATCGCTCGGGGAGACGACGACGTTGATCTGCGCAATGTTTCCACTGCCCCCGCTACCCTCGTTGAGCTGCGTTGCGCTGGTATCCAGTGGACGTGCGTCCTCAGGTGCACCCGACCCGTACACAGTGGGTTCCACTGACCAGTCATCGCTGCGGAGCGCAGATTCCACGCGGCCTGCGTCGGAAATAGAGACAATAAAGGTAATACGTAAAGCACGACGACGTCGCGATGTCGGCGCGATAGATACTGTCTGCGCCACAGAATCTGAGTACGCGCGAACCAAGCCGCCCGCCCCCAGTTTGGTTCCACCAAAATATCGGACGACGACGGCACACACGTTGGTCATTCCCGATTCGCGCAAGACATTGAGCATCGGCTGGCCAGCGGTTCCTGCAGGTTCGCCGTCGTCGGAGGAACGCTCAATGAGCATCAGTGGCGCGTTCACCTTGTCCGGCATGTCATCAGCTTCATCCGACGCCGCGGTAATAAACGCACTGCAATGGTGGCGTGCATCGGGGTATGCCTTGCGGATATCGGCAACATGCTGGCGCGCATCGTCCTCTGAATCGGCCCGCCGGAGATGGCAAATAAAACGGGACCGTTTGATTTCCTGCTCAGTGGTGTAGTCCTGATAATCCCGCGGGACGACATACAACGGCTGGGTGCTCATAAGGATTTATTGTAAAGCTGGCCTGCTCGCTGAGAACTGACATGCTCTCCCCGGCGCAAATCCCCTACCCTAGATATATGGAACACACCAGGCCCGCCCAATCCACAGAGACCACGACGTCCCCGGAACGCTATTTCCGTTTGTGGTCGCCCGACGCCACCGCCGCACGTGTTCATGTACGGCGTCCTCATGAACAACAGGATAGATCCAGCTCGCGCGAGCATAGTTCGTCGGCACTTCCCGCGTCGACTTCTACAGACTCCGACGACATTACCGGTGACGCCGACACGGTGGTCTACACCCTGCATCACACCGGGGAATGGTGGATCTCCGATATTCCGGCACAACCCGGTGACCGGTACGCCTTCTCCATCACCACTGATCCCGCTGCCAGCGACGACACAACGTCGACCAAAAATAGCGAGGCTATTGAATGGGTCGGGCCGTTTCCTGACCCATGCTCCGAGCGACAGCCGGACGGCGTCCACGGGTTCAGTGAAATATGGGAGCCGACATACGAATTCACCTGCACCCAGTGGCGTGGCCGCCCCTTGGAAGGATCCGTCCTCTACGAGCTTCACGTCGGAACATTTACTCCCGAAGGAACATTCGATGGACTCATCGGGAAGCTCCCCTACCTCAAGGATTTGGGAGTAACGACGATTGAGCTCATGCCTGTTGCCCCCTTCGGAGGCACGCGGAACTGGGGTTATGACGGGACCAATTGGTTTGCTGTCCAAGAGTCGTACGGCGGGCCGGACGGTCTGCGGAAACTGGTTGATGAGGCCCACCAGCATGGCATGGCCGTGTGCCTTGATGTCGTCTATAACCATTTCGGCCCCGACGGATATTATGGCGGCGCGTTCGCGCCCTACACTTCAGGCGGTTCAACCGGGTGGGGCGAGGTGGTCAACCTCGTCGGTGATCATTCAGACACTGTTCGGCGCCTGATCATGGACGCGATCCGACGCTGGTTCACCGAGTTCCGTATCGATGCCCTACGGCTCGACGCTGTTCACGCGTTCAACGACCCGGGTGCTCATCCGATCCTGGAGCAGATGAACGACGTGGCACGCGACGTGACAGCCCGTACCGGTATTCCCCGCACGCTCATTGCGGAATCAGACCAAAATGATCCGCGCATCGTGAGCCCCGTCGCCGCCGGTGGTTATGGGTTGGCCGGCCAGTGGTGTGATGATGTCCACCACGCCATTCATTCGGCGGTCTCCGGTGAGCACCACGCCTACTATGGTGATTTCGGGTCTCCTAAGGTTCTTGCTACGGCGCTGACCAGGGCCTTCTGGCATGATGGCCGCTATTCGCAGTTCCGTGGCCGGACGCATGGTCGGCCGATCCACCATGCGACACAACCTGCGTCGTCCTTTGTCACATATACGACGACTCACGATCAGACTGGCAACCGCGCGGCCGGCGACCGGCCGAGCATGAATCTCACGCCGGAGCAGCAAGTCGCGAAAGCCGCGCTTGTTTTCACTTCTCCCTACACGCCCATGCTCTTCGAAGGCGAAGAGTGGGGTGCCTCCACGCCATTTCCGTTCTTTGCTTCGCATGAATCCGATGAACTGAATGAATTGACCAAGGAGGGGCGCAAGCGCGAATTCGCACGCGCGGGATGGAGTGACGATGCTGTGCCTGATCCGTCTGCGCAATCAACATTTGATTCCGCACGGTTAGATTGGGACGAGCTCACCGAGGGTTCTCATCAGGCCATTCATGATGCGTACCGGAAGCTCATCGCGCTGAGGGAAGATTTCCCTCTCCTTCGCTCAGGTAACTTCGCGTCCATCTCAGTGTCGTGGCATGACGATAGTGGCAACCCTGCCGCGGCAGCTCACGGAGCCGACGTCAATGCCTCGGGTGCGCTTTCAACCCCGCCGGTTGTCGACGAATCACCCGGACGAGGTAGGTGGATCCGGGTAGATAGGTTCTCCCCGGTCACGAATACGGCTGTCCCCGCCGGTGGAGGTAAAACTGCATCGGCCCAGACCGACGGCGACAATGCTATATCTGCTTTCATCAACCTTGCCGACGAACCAGCCGATGTTCCGCTCCCCCACGGCAGCGACATTAACGACTGGACTGTCATCTTCCGCTTCGGCGGTTCAGAAGGCGAAGACGCGTCGTTAGCGACACACACGGCCACCACGCTGAAACCGTCGACGAATGGTAAAAGCACTGGTAAAGACGATGAGCCCCGCGTTACGCTAGGCCCCTGGGAAACGATCATTGTTGCGCGGTAGGCCGACAGAATAGGTCAATACGATAGGTCAGCCTACGAGCGAATAGTCAGACTCCCTAGGTCGAAACAGAAACTATCGACCTAGGGAGTTACCGTTCCGTGGGAACGGCTAGGCCACGATACCAGCGCCCAACGTGGCTTTAAGGTCACCCATCAGGGAACTCGAACGGTCCACCCGCAGGTGATTGCCCAGAACCATCATGGTGGAGTTGGCGCCGTCGACAAGGGTCAAATAAACATCGGAGTCGCCCTTATTCTCGACTAAAACTTTCTTTAGCCGGGCAATATTCTCCTTGGTGCATTGGTCAGTGCGCATCTTCAATTTCAGCGGACTCCCTTTGCCACCACCGTTGAGGCTCAAATCCGCTTGGGTGAGGTCGTCGCAAAAGACACTCATGCGGTCATCACGGTATTTAATATGCGCCTTAGCTTTAATAATCGTGTCTTCCACAATGAGTGGTGCCACTAATGCATAGAGTTTATTGAAAACGAGGATATCCACGGAAGCGCCGTTATGGTCCTCAATAGTGACAATGGCCCATGGGGAGCCATCTTTCTTCGAGAAACGACGGTCCACGGCGGAGATAATTCCGCCAATAACGACGTCCTGTTTATCCTTCAGCTCACCCGACAACACGGTGGTCAGTGGCGTATCCGTCTGAGCAGCTAATGTCTCTTCATACCCGTCAAGCGGATGTCCTGAGACATACAACCCGAGCATTTCGCGCTCTAAAGCCAACTTATGCTTACGGTCCCATTCCTGGTCAGGAACCTCAATGGAAAAGGCCGAATCTTCTTCCTCAGCTTCTCCACCTAGACCAGCGAAAAGATCGAACTGCCCCTTGTCCGCCGCTTTCTTGGTCGAAATGACGGAATCGACCGCGTCTTCATGGATCAAATAAAGCCCTTTACGCGGGTGCCCCATGGAATCGAATGCACCGGCTTTGATTAACGATTCGGTCACTCGTCGGTTACACGCAATAGTGTCGATCTTATTCAAATAGTCAGTGAAGTCTTTAAACGCACCTTTCTCCCGGCGCGTCGAAACAATCGACTCCACGACATCTTCACCAACATTGCGGACAGCGCCCAGACCAAAGCGAATATCCTTGCCCACTGACTGGAACGTGTATTTCGACGAATTAACGTCGGGAGACAACACATCAATACCCAAGTGACGGCAATCCGAAAGATAAATGGCAGACTTATCTTTTTTATCTGACACGGATGTCAAAAGAGCCGCCATGTACTCGGCTGTGTAATTCGCCTTCAAATATGCCGTCCAGAAGGACACTAATCCGTAACCGGCGGCGTGAGACTTGTTAAAGGCGTAACCGGCGAACGGCAGAATCACTTTCCACAGGGTATTAATAGCGTCGTCCGAATAGCCGTTCTCTTTCATTCCGGCTTCGAAACTGACACGTTCTTTCGCCAGAACCTCGGGCTTCTTCTTACCCATCGCTTTTCGGAAGCTATCAGCTTGGCCCGCGGAATAATTGGCTACCTTCTGCGAGATCTTCATGATCTGCTCCTGGTAGACAATCAGGCCGTAGGTCTCCGCCAGAATGTCTCGAAGCGGTTCCTCCAATTCAGGGTGAATCGGGGTGATCTTTTCACGCCCGTTCTTACGGTCGGCGTAGGACCAATGCGCACCCTCACCCATCGGTCCTGGGCGGTAGAGCGCCAACGCCGCAACAATATCCGAGAATTCGGTTGGGCCCATGCGTTTGAGCAGCTCACGCATACCACCACTATCCAGCTGGAACACGCCGAGAGTATCGCCGCGCGAGAGCAACTCATACGTCGGCTCGTCGACAACAGAGAGGCCCTCAAGGTCGAGGTCCTCTCCTCTGTTTTCTTTGATGTTCTCAATGCAGTCGCCGATAACGGTGAGGTTTCGCAGCCCCAGGAAGTCCATCTTCAACAGGCCAATGGCCTCACACGCCGGGTATGGCCAGCCGGTGATGATCGCCCCGTCTTGGGCGCGCTTCCACATGGGGATGTGGTCGAGCAATGGCACCGACGCCATAATCACGGCACAGGCGTGAACACCAGCCTGACGGACGACGCCCTCGAGACCCCGAGCCGTGTCGAAAATCTTCTTCACATCGGGATCGGTTTCGATGAGCTGGCGAACCTCAGCGGCCTCGCTGTAGCGGGGGTGCTCAGGGTCGACGATGCCGGACAAAGGAATGTCCTTCGCCATGATGGGCGCCGGCAGGGCCTTCGTAATCCGCTCCGCCATTTGGAAACCCGGTTGCCCGAAGTGCGCGCGAGCAGAGTCTTTCAACGCTTGCTTCGTCTTCACCGTGCCGAAGGTAATAACCTGAGCGACCTTGTCTTCACCCCAGTTATCTGCCGCATAGCGGATCATCTCACCGCGGCGACGATCGTCGAAGTCGATATCGATATCAGGTGCCGACGGGCGCTCAGGGTTAAGGAATCGCTCGAACAACAATCCGTGCTGGAGCGGATCGATATTCGTAATAGTCAACGCGTACGCAACCAAGGATCCTGCAGCTGAACCACGGCCGGGCCCCACGCGAATACCGACCCGGCGCGCGTGCTTGATCAGATCGGCCACGACGAGGAAGTAGCTGGGGTAGCCCTTGAAATCGATGACACCGATTTCGTACTTGGCCCGATCGGTGTACTCCTGCGGAACGGGCTGGCCCTCGAAGCGCTTTTTCAGGCCTTGTTCAACTTCGTGGGTGAGCCACGACGTCGGCGTGTAGCCCTCTGGGACGTCGTATTTCGGCATGCGATCGTGGGTGTGGGGCTCCCAAATTTCGCTGTAATCCCCGACGCGCTCGGCGATAAGCAGGGTGTTATCGCACCCACCGGGGACCATGTCGTCCCACGTATCTCGCATCTCCCGGGCCGATTTCAGGTAGTAGCCGTCACCGTTAAAGGCAAAGCGGTTACCGCCTTGGTCCAAGGTGGGTTCGTTCATCGTCGAACCCGTTTGCACACACAGCATCACTTCGTGTGACCGGGCCTGGTCCTTGGTGACGTAGTGGCAATCGTTCGTCACCAGCGGAGGGATGTTGAGCTTTCGGCCAATTTCTAATAACTCATTACGGACCCGCTGCTCGATCTCGATACCGTGGTCCATGAGCTCCAGGAAATAATTGTCTTTCCCGTAAATGTCCTGCCATTTGGCGGCCGCTTTGAGCGCTTCGTCGAACTGCCCGAGCCGGAGGCGGGTTTGAACTTCACCAGACGGGCACGCCGTCGTAGCGATGATTCCCTCGGAATGCTCTGCGATCAGCTCAGCATCCATGCGAGGCCATTTACCAAGCTGCCCCTCATACGACGCCATCGAGGACAGGTAAAAGAGGTTTTTCAGTCCGGTGGCATTCTCCGCGATCATCGTTTGGTGCAGGTAAGCACCCGAGGCCGACACGTCGTCACGCTTCTGGTGGGCTTCACCCCACCGAACGCGCTTTTTATTAAAGCGGGAGTCGGGGGCCATATAGCATTCGACGCCGATAATGGGCTTGATGTCGTTCGCCGTCATGGCGCGGTAGAAAGCGTCGGATCCGAACATGTTGCCGTGGTCGGTCATTCCGACTGCCGGCATGTTCTGCCGTTTTACTTCGTCCACCAGCAGGTCAACCTTGGCCATTCCGTCGAGCATTGAATACTCAGTGTGGTTATGCAGGTGAACAAAGGAAGAATTGGCCATGCTCGCGATCATAGGGGGCATTTCTAGTGTGGTCGAGTGTCCAGGTCAGGGCATTTTTGTGGCGAGGTCACCCCCGTCGATAGGTCTTCTCTCTGGGGCATTTGCCGTCTTTTCGAGAAAAACCGCACGCCCTACTCCAAGAACCGTTAATGTGACTGCTATCACTCCACAGCTTCCGTCACAGAGCCGTCACTGCACCGTGAGCGTCTTTCCAACGCACGGTCTGCAGAAGGCTCCCGACGGTAGAGCACACACGTACACCATCGACCCGTGAAAGCAACCCGAACGAAAGCAGGGCGTCATGAACTCGCCGAAATCAACACCACCCCCGTCGCAATCGAATAACGAGGCATCAACGCGATTGTCCAACGCGTTCACCGCAGCAAAGCGCCGGTTAAACTCTGCCTTCTCTGCAGCAGACGATGCCACGGAGCGCGCGCGGAAAAGCGGCGGAGTCATCGTCGAGACGATGAAAGATGGTTTACGCCCCAGTGCTCCACAGAGCGGGGTCTATCACCATAACTATGGTGTTCCTCAAAAGGTGCGCGAGGCCGTTGCACGCTACAGTGCTCCGCTCACGGTGCTGGATTTGGATGCTTTCCGTGCCAATGCCAAGGACATGGTGACGCGATCCAATGGCACACCGATACGTGTGAGCAGCAAGTCCCTCAGGATGAAGAACGCCATCAAGGAAGCCCTTGCCCAACCGGGGTTTTCGGGTGTGCAGGCCTATTCTCTCCAAGAAGCCATTTGGCTGGTAAAAGACGGGGTATCAGACGACGTGTTGGTTGGTACCCCCACCACAGATAAAGACGCCCTGCACGAAATTGCTAACGACGAACAGCTCGCACGCGCCATCACACTAACTGCGGATTCGCCCGAGCACCTCAATTTTCTCGATTCGGTGACCGATCCCGAGAATCGCCATGAGCTCCGCATCTGTTTAGATGTCGATGCTGCCCTCGTGATTGGGCGCGGCATGTACATTCCCGGGCTTTCTTCGGGAGAAGCGACAAAACTGTGGACAACGCAGCCCATTGACAAGGACTTTTCGCTCCGAATCGGAGCACTCCGCTCACCCATTCATGGAATCCGCGACGCGCAATCCTTCGTCAAAGAAATCTGGGGACGAAAGAACATGAAGGTCGTCGGAATCCTTGCCTTCGAGAGCCAGATTTCCGACGAAGGCGACGCGGGAACTGGTGTCCGGCCGACGATGCGACGAATTATGCAGTCGCTGTCCCGCGGTGAAATTGCGAGCCGACGACAAGAAATCGTCAACGGCGTCGATTTCGCCCTGATGTCCGCGGGCCTTGATCAGTTAGAGTTCGTCAACGGTGGCGGCACCGGATCATTGGAGTCGACGGGAACGGAAAGCGCTGTGACGGAAATTGCCGCCGGTTCCGGGCTTATTGGCCCTGGTTTACTCGATCATTTTCGCAGTTTCCAACCCCACCCGGCCTGCTGGTTCGTATTGCCCGTTATCCGACGTCCCGGCAAAGGAATCATCGTCGTGGCTGGCGGAGGGCGTGTCGCGTCGGGAACCCCTAGCCACGACAAACTTCCTGTCATCGATTTCCCCACAGAACTGGAATTCGCTCCGCGAGAAGGTGCCGGAGAAGTCCAAACTGCACTAATCGGCCCCGCCAGCGATGGTTTAGCCTTTGGCGATAAGGTCTGGCTCCGTCATGCCAAAGCCGGAGAGGCGATGGAATGGACGAATTCGGTTCTAGTGGTATCCGGCGGAGAAGTCGTCGATACATGGACGACGTATCGCGGTGAAGGTTTCGCTTTTTAGGTAAAAGGTCTTGACCCGAAGGCCCCCACCAGCGACGATTACGACGACGCGGCACGCACGCGATGTACCCGTTTTCGTGACATCAAGGCCAAGTCTGTGACGAAGAATCCGACGCTAATCCAAATAATGATGAAACCGAGCCACCGGCCAAGGCTGAACGATTCCTGTGTCACGAAAACGGCCCACAGCATCTGCAAAACGGGGGTGAGATACTGCAGCATTCCCAAGGATGTCAGTGAAATCTGCTGGGCCGCGTACCCAAAGAGCAGCAAGGGCACGGCTGTGACGATCCCGGCTGTCATCAGCAATAAGGTGTGGCTGATTCCCTCTGTGGTGAATGTTCCGTCGTGTTGCTGGCCCAGAATGAGCAAATACACGGTCGCGACTGGCGCAATACATAACGTTTCACACGTTAGAGAAATCATTGGAGTCAGGGGAACTCGTTTTTTCAGCAAGCCATAGAAGCCAAAACTGAATGCGAGGGCCAACGAAATAACGGGAGGATGCCCCAGGTCAACGGTGAGAACAGCGACCGCTACCACGGCAATTCCGACGGATAGCCACTGCAGCGGACGGAGCCGTTCCGCCAAGAAAAATACCCCGAGAAGAACGCTGACTAGAGGGTTGATGAAATAGCCCAGCGCGGCATCGGCGACGTGGTCCGAATTAACCGCCACAATGTAGGTCCCCCAGTTCACTGCGATGAGCACCGCGGCGGCAAACACCGTCACCCATACTCGCCAAGGAATCCTTAGTAGTTTCTTGAGCTGTCCGCTGAACAGCACGATGGCGAGCATGAAAACGAGGGTCCATACAAATCGGTGCGCCAAGATTTCCAGAGGCGACGCCGGTTTGAGAAGAGGAAAGAACGCGGGGAACAGTCCCCACAACACGTAACATGCCCAGGCCCATAACACGTGAATGATGGTAGCGGAGACCTAAGACTCTTTACAGACGACGGTCACCAGTGGGTGAAGGAAGAGTAATGGGGTTCACATCATCCTGAGATGTCGTCGAATCTTGAGCTGCATTCGGAAAATCCTCAACACCCGCAATAGTAGGATTTCTTACTCCGATCCGCCCCCACACAGCATCGGAAGGCAGCGCTTCCACAGCAAACGTCTTCTTCCGGATAGCCCGAAGCTGATCCAATGTCCCATACACAATGACACCGGGGATCTCGTCGTCGTTGGACGTGTCTTCGAGCTCATTGGCCCACTGCACCTGGTCAGAAAATAGTTTCTCCAGCGGATACCCGGGAGTCGGATTGGGAATTCCGGAAACCACCCCCGGCCCTACCAACACCGACCCCGCTCTGACATTGCTGCCTTCCAAGGCTTCCGTGGCTTTCGCGGGTGTTGTTGGCGGATTGAAGGTCACTAACGCCCAGTGTTTACTGTCTTTCGCCCCCCGACCGGATGACGTCTGGTGCCCCGTACTATCCGAACCGTTATTCGCCTTGTCACTCTCAGCGGTCTCAGACTGCAGCGTCGCATCCGAGCGCTGCTGATACTGCGCCATGGTTTCATCCTCGGGGCCAAGCGTGTCGCCATTGATCGCCATGGTCGATGAGGTGGTATCCGGACGGACCATCATAATGATAAAAACGGTCACCAACAGGCCGACTGCCACTAGGGCAGCAATATTCCATCCCATGCTGCGCTCACCAGCAGCCTTTGCAGGGCTGGCCTCCGACGTCTGATCCCGACTCCGGTCTGAGACCTCAGATAACGGGTCTTTAGTGACGGAACCGGGACGTTGAGCTCCCCAATTAATACGGCTGGTCGACGAGGAAAAAGCGGTCGACGAAGATGACGAAGAAACATTCGACGAAGGAGCCGTCGAAGGAGGCGACGCGGATTGAAACGACGCGGATGACGGCTGCGCAGATGGAGAAGCGCTAGGTGAAGCCCACTCATCAGCCTTCACCGAGGAAAGCGACGGCGAACGCCCCGCACCTGGAACCCATGCTCCCGACCCAGAACGTCGCGATGTGGATCCACGGCGGTGCCGGTTGTGACTGCGTGGGTCATAGCTATGACGGTTGTGGCTATCCATCAAGCATCCCGTTATCACGCCGGAGCGTGGTTAAAGCGTGATCCAAATCCGCAGGATACGGGGATTCCACCACCATGTAATGGCCATCAGGGTGGGTAAAGCCTAAGGAAACCGCATGGAGCCACTGCCGTGACAGGCCCAAATGCTCAGTCAACTTCGGATCAGACCCATACATCGGGTCACCGCAACACGGGTGATGCAGCGCAGAGAAGTGGACGCGGATCTGATGCGTCCGCCCCGTTTCGAGATGAACCGACACCAACGTCGCTTCCCGAAAAGCCTCCATGGTCGAATAATGCGTTACCGCTCGTTTGCCGTCCGAACGGACGGCAAACTTCCACCCTGCACCAGGATGCCGAGCGATAGGCGCATCAATCGTGCCCACCGTCGGGTCTGGATGTCCTTGGACCAGGGCGTGGTACGTCTTATCGACGGTGCGATCCCGAAACGACTGCTTGAGCAGCGAATATGCCCGCTCCGACGCCGCAACAATCATGACTCCGGACGTGCCCACATCGAGGCGCTGGACAATGCCTTGCCTCTCCGGCGGCCCCGATGTCGACACGCGAAATCCAGCGGCACGCAGTCCTGAGGTCACGGTCGGGCCATCCCACCCCATCGTCGGATGAGCAGCCACCCCTACCGGCTTATCAACGACGATGACGTCGCTATCGCTGTACAGAATGTCCATGCCCTCAACCTCACGGGCAGGCTCATCTGCGATCGATCGCGACTCCGGCAGAGTGACATCCAACCACGAATCCGTCGTCAAGCGATCGGATTTAGAAGCAGGAACACCGTCGATAAGAATGTCTCCCGATGATGCGAGATCGGCAACAACCGTGCGAGATAGGCCGAGTAACTTTGACAAGCCCGAATCGACGCGGAGACCGTCAAGCCCCACGGGAACAGGCATGCGCCGAGAATCACGCATTATTTCACTCACCTACCTATTATTGCGCTTCCCTCTGTCTACCACCGAAGAGAACCCCAGCAATATAAAGCACCACGCCAATGGTGATCGCCGAATCTGCCAGATTGAAAATTGCGAAACGACCCACCGAAATGAAGTCCACCACGTGCCCGACGCCGAAACCGGGACTCCGAAAAAGGCGATCCAGAAGATTACCCAGCGCACCGCCACCGATCAGACCGAAGGCTAACGTTTCCCACCTCGCCTTCATGCGTGGGGCCCACACCAGCACGGCGATGACGGCGAGGACCTGGATCACGGTGAACACGATCGTTGCACTGCTGCCCATACTAAAGGCTGCCCCCGAATTACGGATGAGGTACAGACGAAAACCCGGAATGATCGTATACGCGTGTCCGGGTGTAAGAACCGCCACAAGGAGCGATTTCACCAGTTGATCAACAATCGCCACCGCCGTCACGATGCCCAGGACAATCCATCGATTCACGCAGACCATAGTAACGGAGTGTCGCCCTATCACCCCATGCCGCTACGTCATGTCCAGGGTCGTCGGTAAAATTGACGACGTGAATGTCATGCTCCGTCGAATCGCTGCCGCTGGAAGTGCCATACTCCTCTTATTCGCGACAGGTTGTGGCTCAGATAGTAACGACGCTAAAAAACAGAATTCCGCCACCGTGAACCTGGAGGCAACCGTCGTTACTGTGACAAAGCCCGGGGAACAACCGCAGTCGAAGCTCACATATGACCTCAGTGACTCTGACCAGCACGGAACGATGGACGTGACACAAGGATTCGGGCAGGAAACCAATGCCGACAAGGTGCCGGACGTGACGTCCACGACGATGACGCTGCCCTACACCGCGAAACGGGACACCATCACACTCGGAAAACCGACTGGGTCTAACGACAAGCTCAATTCCGATATTGCGACCGCCCAAGGGTTCACACTGAAGACGAATAATTCCCCCAGCGGCATTAAGTCTGAAGCAACCTTCACTGCCCCTGAGAAGGCGACGGAAACCGCGCGCGCCTCCATTGAACGCGCGCTCACACAATACCTCTCTACCCCCGTCGTGTTCCCCACTGATCCGGTGGGCATCGGGGCTCAATGGGACGTCCGGATTAAAGTAAACGACCCTTCACCTGCAGTGAAGACGATTACCTACACACTGAAGAACCATAACGGCAATACCGTCGAACTCGAGGCCAGCGTTCAACAACGCCCAAGTACCACGTCCCTCTCCCTCTCGGAAGCGCCTGATGTGCCGTCCGATACGAAGGGCTCACTGGATGTCAAAGACTCGTCGACCAGCACCCACGTCGGCACAGTCACCGTTGACCTGACGAAGCCGATCCCGGTCAAGGGCTCCATCGACACCACGACGATCACGACCTATGCCGGCGACACCAGCGGACAGTCTGACGACAAGTCGCCCGCACCCGAGAAAAACTCAACGGCGGGCGGGACGTCGATTATTCAAAAGAACCAGCGTGCGATGACGTGGAAGTAGGTTACACATCATGCCAGTTTCAGCGAGCACACCCGACGACGTGACCGCGTCACCGCAGGAGACGCCCGGTCAGCCCTCTGCCACACCCCCACGCATTGTTGTCCTCGGCACCGGGGGCACGATTTCCTGCACCCACGACTCGTCCGGGGCACTAGTGCCGACGTTGTCGACGCAGGAAATCGTCGATCCGGTAGTTCAACGCTTTGAGGGCAATGTCATCGTCGAAGCGCGTGACATCGCCCAGCTCGACAGCTCCTCAATCACATTCGACGATTACGACACTATCAATGCGGCTATTAAAGAGGCGCTCAGCGGCCCTGAGGTCACCGGTGTCGTCGTTACGCACGGAACCGACTCGATGGAGGAATCAGCTATCGCGGCAGATATTGTTCACAATGATTCCCGTCCGGTCATTTTCACTGGTGCACAACGACCCGCCGACCACCCCGAGGCCGACGGGCCCGGGAACTTATTCGAATCAATCGTCATCGCAACAGATAATTCTGCTCGCGACATTGGAGTGCTGATCGTCTTCGGACATGCGGTCATTCCCGCACGTGGAGCGGTGAAATGGCACACATCCGATCCGCTTGCTTTTGCGACCAACGCACCCGACGAACCACCACGGCCACGCCCGTTACCCAAGGTCACATTCGCAGGACATCGTGTCGACATCATTCCGGCATACCCTGGAGCCGACGCAAGCCTGCTAAACGCGGCTATCGACGCCGGCACCGAGGGACTCGTTATCGAGGGCATGGGCGCGGGAAATGTCGGCGACGCCTTAGCGACGGCGATCACATCCGCGCTGAAACAGGGAATTCCTGTCGTGATGGCGAGCCGTGTCCCGCGAGGAAACGTCAATCCCCTATACGGTGGCGACGGCGGCGGGCTGACTCTCTCTCGGCAGGGCGTTATCGGTGCCGGGTCCGTTCATGCTGGTCAAGCGCGAATTATCCTTGCTGCAGCCATTGACGCTGAGGTCCATCCGCAAACGTTATTTGACGTGTAATCATTCACCATCAGCTAGCCCTAGCCAATCGCCCCACTCGAGGCTATCGATGGGATTTGCACGAGTGAGCTCCGGCGTATCGACTGGAAAGCTTCGTACCGGCCCTTTCCCCGTCGTGCGCGTTTCGAACCGAACACTCACCACTCCATGCCCCGAACCTTGGACCCACCCATGGCCGTACTCAGGATGATAAACATCGATCGTCGCAGGCCACACAGATGTTTCCGTGTGGGGTGCATCCGTCGGAGCACCATCGAACCCAGATTTCTCCGAGTCCTCTTCCGTCGAGGCATCCACGAGTTCGTCACTATCGACGGACGCCGTCGGAGTATTCGCCGCTGAGACAACTCCTGCTTCGAAATCACTATCAGCCTCCGTAAGGGCTCGATAGTCTGCTCCCTGTGACGGATCGAGATCCGGGAACAATGCTTCCTGGCGAGCAGATTCCAGCCCTGAGAGGGACACCCCAACCAGGCGAACAGCACCAAAAACAGCAGGATCGGCGGCGAGGCGGCTGGCCACGCGGTATAGCACGTCCCAATCCGTCGTCGAAAAAGGAAGTGTTTCTGACCGTGTGTGCTGCTCGAAATCGGCCCGTTTAAGCTTGACCGTCACCGTGCGGGCCCCACGGCCATCATTCATGAGGCGACGGTGGGCCTTCGTCAAGGCCGCGCGTATGCCCTCGTCCACCCCATCCAGGGTGGTGACGTCGTCGCTGAACGTCGATTCCGACGACACTTGCTTCGCTTCCGCCCGCGGCGCAACAGGGCGTGGATCATGCCCCTGAGCAAGCAACCACAAGGCTGGCCCATTCGTTTTCCCCAACGTCATTTCCACATCGGTTCTGGACATACGGGCGAATTGCTCGATCGTCCTCACTCCGATGTCGGCCAATTTAGCTTCGGCTACCGGGCCAATTCCCCACAGCTTTCGCACCGGCAGCGGGTCGAGAATTGTGTGCTGGTCATGCACGGGAATGACAAAGGTTCCATCGGGCTTGGCCAAACCCGACCCTATCTTGGCGAACTGCTTCCCAGCTCCCGCTCCCACCGACGACGGCAGCCCGGTTTCCTCCCTAATGCGCTTCCTCAAATGCCCCGCCCAGTGACGGACCTCATCGGGAGTGGCGCCGCCCAGCTCGTCTGGCTCCATGAAGGCTTCGTCCACACTGAGCTGCTCAATCAGCCCGGCCTCTTCGCGAAGAATCTTCATGACCCGTCGAGACGCGGTTTTATACACATCAAAACGCGGCCTCACGGTGATCCCGGA
The DNA here is from genome assembly GCF_019754945.1 of Corynebacterium pseudokroppenstedtii. GTDB lineage: Bacteria > Actinomycetota > Actinomycetes > Mycobacteriales > Mycobacteriaceae > Corynebacterium > Corynebacterium pseudokroppenstedtii. The sequence continues at coordinate 374,762 of NZ_JAEUWU010000003.1, read as the reverse complement.
GTACCCGACTAAGCGACGGGCACGCATCATGGGCATCGCCGAATGGACACCGAACACGCGGGCCTCATAGGAGGCTCCGGCGACGACACCGCGACCGGACACTCCGCCGACCAAAACCGGGCGGCCACGCAGGGTCGGCCGAGTTAATTGCTCACACGAGGCGAAGAAAGCATCCATGTCGATATGGAGAACCCACCGATGCTGGCTGGCATCGTCGTGCGTGGTGTTCGCCATATCTCTACAGATGTCATCCTTTCAGACTAAAGCCACTTGCCTGGTGGGAGAGCGCTCTTATGACTCGTCGCCGTTATGACTCGTCGGAGTCGTCGCGTCGAAGATCAACCGCCACCGAGGCAAAGCAGCCATCCGACAGATCCGTGGCCTCGGACGGGGCCTCCGATGCGGCCTTGATCTCGACCGAGGTCGCCAACACTTCAGAGGCGATGGTGTCCTTCTGGGACTTCACCATATCGACCTTGTCGTCGGGGACGTACATCGTCAACGCGATGCGGTCAGAAACGTTCAACCCTGCCTGTTTGCGCGCCTCCTGAATTCCGCGGATCCGGTCGGCCGCCCAGCCTTCGACTTCGAGTTCCGGCGTCATCGTGGTGTCGATGACCACCAGCCCCTCGGTTCCTTCGATTTCAGCAGTCGTGTCTGGGTTCACCGCAACAAGACGACGCGTGAATTCCTCGGGCTTGAGCTCAATACCGTCGGCACGAAGAACGTCTCCGTCAACGGTGTAGTCACCCGCCTTCACTGCCTTAATCGCCTTCTGGACATCCTTGCCCAGGCGGGGGCCGGCAACGCGAGCGTTGACAACCGCTTCAAATCGACCCACGGAATTAACGTCGTCGGTCAAGATGACATCCTTGACATTGACTTCATCGCGGATGATGTCCGCAAACGGCTCCAAGGACGACGAATGAGGCATCGCAACAGTCACCGACAGCAGTGGCAACCGGTTACGCAAGTGATGAGCCTTCCGCAACGACGAGGCCGCCGAGCACGCGGACCGCACACCATCCATCGCCTTGACCAGGTCAGGATCTGATGGGATTACATCCGACGAAGGCCAATCAACCAGATGCACCGAACGCCCACCAGTCAGGGCACGCCACAGCACCTCCGAGAGCATCGGCAAGAGTGGCGCAGTCACACGAGTCAACGTTTCAAGAACCGTATATAGAGTATTAAAGGCTTCCGGCTTGACGGTATCTCCAGCCCAGAAACGGTCGCGCGAACGGCGCACATACCAGTTCGTCAGAGCGTCACAGAACCAACGCACTCCATCCGTCGCACGCGCAACATCAGTATCGTCTAAAGCCTGCGTGACCTCGTCGATAGTGTCATGCAATTTAGCGAGGATATAACGGTCCAAAACATTCGACGACGACGTCGACCACTCTGCCGGTTTCGACGCATACAGAGCAAGGAATGAATACGCATTCCACATCGGAAGCATCGCCTGGCGCACACCCTCACGAATGCCTTCCTCAGTGACGATCAGGTTTCCACCGCGAAGAATCGGCGACGTCATTAAGAACCAGCGCATCGCATCCGATCCATCACGGTCGAACACTTCGTTGACGTTGGGATAGTTGCCCTTCGATTTCGACATTTTCAAGCCGTCATTACCCAACACAATTCCGTGAGCGACGACGCGTTTGAACGCTGGCCGATCAAACAGTGCGGTTGCTAAAACATGCATGTTATAAAACCATCCGCGTGTTTGGCCGGAGTACTCCACTACAAAATCCGCCGGAGCATGCTTTGCAAACCATTCCTGGTTCTCAAAGGGGTAATGAACCTGGGCGAAGGGCATCGACCCCGACTCAAACCAGCAGTCGAGAACTTCTGGCACACGGTGCATCGTCGACTTGCCCGTCGGATCGTCCGGGTTGGGGCGAGTCAGCTCGTCGATGTAAGGGCGGTGCAGCGACTCGGGGCGTGTCCCGAAATCTCGCTCGAGTTCGTCAAGTGAACCGTAGACGTCGACACGCGGATACTCCGGGTTATCCGAGACCCAAACGGGAATGGGCGATCCCCAGTACCGGTTTCGGGAGATGTTCCAATCCCGGGCACCTTCGAGCCATTTGCCGAATTGCCCGTCGCGAATATGCTCTGGGAGCCACTCAACTTTGTCGTGGTTGAGCTCGACCATGCGGTCGCGGAACTTCGTCACCGACACAAACCACGACGGTAACGCCATGTAGATCAGTGGCTGGCCCGACCGCCATGAGTGCGGATACGAGTGCTCGATCGTCTGGTGGCGCACGATACGCTTGGCCTTCTTTAAGTCCTTGATGATCTGCTTGTTCGCATCAAAGACCAGTTGGCCTTCATAATCCGGAACCTCAGACGTGAACTTCCCGTCAGCATCTACGGGGATAACCAGCGGGATATCAAACTGGTTCGTCGTGTTCATATCGTCTTCACCAAAAGCCGGAGCCTGGTGAACGATACCCGTACCATCTTCCGTCGTGACGTAATCCGCCGGGAGGATCTGGAACGAATTCGGATTATCTTTGAAGTAATCAAAGATCGGCTCATAGGTCAGGCCGACGAGGTCACTCCCCGGGTGAGTGGAGAGGACCTTATAGTCCTTACCCAGTTCTTTCTTGTAGGCGCCGACGAGGTCTTCGGCTAGCAGAACGCGTTGACCTTTGAACTCGTCAAGCCCGGTGCTGCCCACCTCAACCTCGACATAGGTCACATTCGGATTAACAGCCAACGCCAAGTTCGACGGCAGCGTCCACGGCGTCGTCGTCCAGGCAAAGGCCAAGGCGCCGACCAGACTGTCGTCGGCACTAGTCCCCTCTTTCACCCCGGTGATCGGGAATGTCACCGTAACTGTGGGATCCTGTCGCAACTTGTACGAATCGTCGAGACGAGTCTCCTGGTTCGACAGTGGCGTGTGCTCTGCCCACGAATACGGTAGGACACGGAACCCCTGATAGATGAGCCCTTTATCGTAGAGAGTCTTGAAGGCCCACATCACAGACTCCATGAAGTCGAGGTTCATGGTTTTGTAGCCATGCTCGAAATCGACCCACCGAGCCTGCCGGGTGACGTACGCCTTCCATTCCTCGGTGTACCGAAGGACAGACTTCGCGCAGTAGTCATTAAAGGCCTCGAGCCCCATCGACTCGATTTCGCCCTTGTCCTTGATGCCTAGTTGCTTTTCTGCCTCAAGCTCGGCGGGGAGACCGTGGCAGTCCCACCCAAAGACGCGGGCAACTTTCTTGCCGCGCATCGTTTGATACCGCGGGATGATGTCCTTGACGTACCCGGTGAGCAAGTGCCCGTAGTGGGGCAACCCATTCGCGAAGGGAGGGCCATCGTAGAAAACGTACTCCGGGGCACCATCGCGCTGGCTAATTGATTCTTCAAAGGTGCGATCTTTCTTCCAAAAATCCAGCACCTTTGGTTCCATATCGGCAAAGCGTGTAGATCCCTCTGCGAGATCGACACGCGGGTATGCGCCACCCGCAGGAGTCGCGTCCTCCGGGTTCCTGGGAGAATTAGATTTTGTCTCCGACGTCGACATGTTATCGGTCACCCTGGCTCCTCTTATCTAGGCTGTCATAACAACGAATGACGTAGCGGAGCCGATGGAACGGGCACCTGTGGAAGGCGAACCGCGCTTCATCGAGCTCAGCATTGCTCGGCCAGGGACGCTCACACGCGGTACCACCCTGATTGGATATGCTCTTACGATGCTCCGCACCACAGGAACGGAGCACGAACCATATCCCACTCATTAACGACGTTGACGGTGCCGAACCGCTCGGTTCTACTGGGGTACCACATCTACACTCTTACGGGCATCGACGCCACAGTGCAGTTCTGGAACCTGTTCTTCCGAGTCGCTCCCCGGAGATAGCCGGATCATAGCGGACGAACAAAACTATACGGGATTATCGATGATGCTAAAAATTTACAACCGGGAACGCGCGTTCGTTATTCCCCGTTCGCGGATTTACCGCTCTTCCCAGCGCGCTCTTTCCGTTTAACGATGATATCGATGATGACGATAAGAACTCCTATAGCTCCTACCACGATGCAGGCTATTGCCCACGCTTTTGATGCCAACACCAGGGCAAGAACGAGAAAGGCAAAAGCCACAACGGCTAGGAGCAGAGCTAATACGGTCATAACCACATCCTTTGTTTGTCACCAGCCTAGCAAATCCAAATAAGACAAAAATTAACCCACCGCGGGAAAGTAGCCCGCAGTGGGTCGACGAAAGAACGGGAATTACCTAGTCATTGGACTCGAGCTGGCCGGCGGGTGCCGCAGAACCACGTGAGTTCAAATCCTCCAACTGGGATTCGAGGAAGGTCTTCAGGCGGGTACGGTATTCGCGCTCGAAGGTGCGGAGCTCTTCGATACGAGCCTCCAGAGCTTCCTGCTGCTTCTTCACGGTGGTCATGATCTCCGCGTGCTTACGCTCGGCGTCGCTACGCAGCTGATCTGCCTTCTCCTGAGCCGACCGGACCTGAGCCTCCGACTGTGCGGTGGCGTCGGAAATCATCGTCTCCGACTTCTGCTTAGCATCTGCCACCATAGCCTCGGACTTCTGGCGAGCCTCGGCGATCATGGAGTCCGACTTCTGCTTAGCGTCATTGAGCTGGCTGGTGGAACGGGATTCCGCATCGGCCAGCGTGCGCTTCGAGGACTCGTCAGCGTCGGAAATGGTCTTGTTGGCTGCAGTACGAGCCTCATCCAGCATGGACTGAGATTCCTGACGGGCGTCGTTGGTGAGACGATCCGCCATCTCCTGAGCCAAGCTCAGGACGCGAGCTGCCTGCATATGAGTCTCTGCGGTGGCCTCGCCGGTCTCGCTGTCGGTATCGGAAACCGACGACACAGCCTGCGCGGGCTGTTGCGGCTGGCTTTGCTTCTCAGACTCGAAGCGAGCACGAGCATCTGCCTCAGCCTGCTTGCGAGCCTCAACCAAACGTGCTTCGTACTCAGCTTCCAGGTTCTGGCGAACTTTCTGCTCAATGTCTCGGCGGAGCGACTGTTCCAGTTCACTGCGGACCTGGCTCTCAATCTCCGCACGGAGAGCGGCCTCATCAACCGAGGACCCAGCACTTGGTGCCGATGCTGCAGACGATGAAGCAGCATCACGAGACTCTGTCGAATTGCTTTCTACGGCACTCTTGAGTTCAGAGTTTTCATCAAGCAGCTCACTGAGAGTGTCTTCGACAAGGTCGAGGAACTGGTCAACCTCATCCTCGTTGTAGCCACGCTTGCCGATCGGCGGCTTGCTGAACGCTACATTATGCACATCAGCGGGAGTCAGCTGCATGGAAATTCCCTTCACTTTCATACGGAACGCCAACCGCCGTCCACCATACGCGGTGGACTCGGATACCATCCCGAGTTTCTATCTGTCTCTGGAAACGCAGTTGTGAGATCTACTTTAACTTCATTGATAACGCTTTACACGTTACATCGCCGAGAAATGTTCTGATCACAACAGCCCCGGCAACCTCAGCAGCTCGTAGCTACTACCGATTAGCCGTTGCTATCTACTGCGACCCCAAAATATTCGATTAACGTCGTTAGTCTACCGCACTATAGCGCATATAGCGTATCAAGTGTCCCAATTTTTTCGCTAGTTTCACGAAAAGCGGGCCACTCGCGCGGAATTAGTACAAGCCGAACACGCCAGTCGGTCGAAATATCATCGCAATAACTTCCAGCGCGAAGAACAGAACGAGGACTGATAAATCCAGGCCCACGCCACCCCCAAGGTTGAGGGGAGGAATGAGTTTTCTCAAAGCTTTGACCGGCGGGTCTGTGACAACAAAGAAAGGCTCCGCGGCCAACGCAAACCACCGCGGAGGCCGCCAAGACCGGGAGAAACTGGCGATCATTTCAACGACGATCCTGACGATCAGGATGAAAGAGTAAATCCGCGCGATCGTATAGATAGTGAGCGAAAGAGCAGTCACACGTGTCCTTTACCGTATTAACAAATAATTTCGGTACAGAGTACCGGACGGACGGGGCTTAGAGAGAGTCGGGCTCTTTCAGCTGCTCTCTTTGTTCGTCATCCAGCCTGACGCCTTTCGGAATCAGCGCAAACTTGCGCGGAGTAAGTTTCTCGGTCCGCGCGTCGAGCGCAATCTGAATCCCTGCAGCGAAGTCGGCCACACGCTGCGCCTGGGACTTTTCCATCGCGGATACGTCGTAAACGACGATGTCGCCATTGCGGAACGCTTCCCCAATTTGGCGGGCTTGCCGGAACGAGGCCAGGGTTATCCGCACAATCTCGGGCTCACGAGGCGTCTCTGTCGTCGCACCCCGGGATTCCGGCGTCGACGAGGAATAATAACGGGATCCACCGTAGCTACTCCCTGAGCGATAACCATAGGAATCACGGGAATAAGAGTCGGCGTGGCGCTCACGCTCTACGGGGCGATCGTCGTAATCGTCGTAGTCCTCGTAATCATCGTCATAATAACTATCGCGTTTATAGTCTTCTACAGGCTGAAGGCCGAAGAATTCTTTTACTTTATCCATTGAGCCGGCCATAGTAAGGGTCCTTCCTCCGTTGATATGCTCACAAAGTTACTGGCCTAGAGCCAAGAATAGCTGTTCCGACACGCACAACTGTTGATCCGGCCGCAATCGCTTTTTCCAGATCGCCCGACATCCCGGCCGACAAACCCCCGCGACCACCGTGCTTCTGACGAATGGCCTCAGATAATTCAGCAGCGCGGGCAAAGACCTCTGCTGAATCATCATCCCGCGGCGGCACCACCATCAGCCCCTCGAGGGTGAGATAGTGCGACGAATTCACAGCGTCGGCGAGAGAATCGAGATCATCTTCCTTCGCTCCCCCTCGCGACGGATCACCGTCGGCGCTCCATTGAAGGAAAACTGGGAGCTGATCGGCGTTCTCATGCTGTGTGCTTACACGATCTCCCGCGTCCAAAGCGCGCTTCATTCCGTTATCGAGCCCATGAACAATTTTGAGGCGATCAACAGTGTGAACCCGGTGAGCCCACCGTGCAATGTGATTGGTCTTCTTCGACTGCACCTGACCGATCATGTCGATATAAAGACCCACCCCATTTTCGCCGAGCCGGTGGGCTTTATCACGCGCTTCCTGCTCGCGGTTTTCACCCACCACGATGACCCCACAGTCCGCTAACGCCTGGAGGTCCTCGTAGGGGTGAAACTTTGTGACCGGCAGTAACTCGATATCTTTAGGATCTCGCCCCGCTGACTCAGCTGCGCGTGCAATGCGACGGGATACCTCGTCAAGGCGGGACGACAACTCCGCTTTTCGCTCCTCGTAGGTAGCCATCACTAGCCCATTCCTTTCCAGCTACTCACATTATTTGCCTGCCAGAGAACTCTTTACTGGTCGGTCACTTGGGCGCTTGTCAGCGACGGCGACGCGATCTTATGTCCACGCCTCCGACGGCATCCACACTGCAGCCGCCTGCCTACCTGTCGTACCCTCACGCCTATACGAGAAGAACGTTGCGTCCTCGCTAATCGTGCACCGGGGATCCGCATCAATCGCCGTCACACCCATGCTCATCAATTGACGAACCAGCCCTCGTCGTAAATCGAGGCTCGGAGTTCCCCATTCCGTGGTGCTCGATGACCCGGGCAGGTGCTGCTCTACATCACGGACCATATCAGTGGGCACTTCGTATCGCTCTCCCGACGCGGCCGCGCCCATCAGTGCGTGCATGTGTGCCGGCTTGGCCCCGCAGCGGATCATCGTTTCCACCGTCGCTTTGACGATCCCGTTGCGCGCGCCCAATCGACCCGCGTGAACAGCGGCAACAATGCCGGACACGTCGTCGGAGAGGAGCAACGGCACACAGTCCGCAGTGAGCACGACCAAGGCTAAGTCACGTTCAGTCGTGACCATCGCGTCCGTTGCCTCGATTGGGCTTGTCATCGAACTATTAACGACGGTGACCGTCGGGGAATGAATCTGTTCCATGTAGAGAACACGATCCATGGGAAGACCCAGAACCTGAGCAAAGTGTTTGCGGTTCTCGGCGACGGCAGCTGGGTCATCGCCGACGTGATCGCCGAGATTGAATGATTCATAGGGCGCACGGGAAACCCCGCCGGCTCGCGTAGTCATGACTTTGCGAACGCGACGGGGTTCTGGAGTGGGATTATTAATCGTCACGCCATCCTTCTATTTCTTTACGACTTCTTTCCGATGACCCGGATTCTTCACGCTGGCCCGGATCGTTCTTAGGAGAAGGGCAGGTCCAGATCGTCATCATCGTCGTCATAGTCGTTACGGGAGTCATGCCCCCGCTGCGGCTGGGCTCCACCACGCTGCAGATCGGATTGCTCCTCAGAGAAGCTATGCCGGCTACCGGAAGTGAAAAGCCCGCGGTTTGCCTCGGACTGGTAGGAGCCACCGCTGCTCTGCGAACGCCCTGCAGATCCGTCGGACTGTCCATAAGGCTGCCGGGAGCCGCTCTCCCCTGAGCCACCGATCGGTTGCGATCCGGAGGACGCTCCGAAACCACGGTCCGCGGAGCTGTGCTCACGGCGCTGGAAGGAAGACGTCATCTGCTCACGAGCGCCCGCGGAACCCGACGATGAAGCACTCGCCGGCTGGCCGGAGAACACGTCGCGAGCATTCGATTCCCGTGGTGCAGGTGTCGTTTGGGAATTCGCCGGCTGGGCAGCATGAGCACCGCTCGACTGCTCGGTGCTGTCGTCAAACCCGGTAGCGATCACGGTGACTCGAACCTCGTCGCCGAGGTTTTCGTCGATAATCGTTCCGAAAATGATGTTGGCGTCGTCAGAGGCCAAGTTGGCAACGACATTGGCTGCATCATTGACCTCGAAGAGGCCGATGTCCGAGCCACCTGCGAAGGACAACAAGACACCGTGGGCGCCCTCCATGGTGTTTTCCAGCAGAGGGGAGCTAATGGCCAGTTCGGTAGCTTGAGCGGCACGCCCTTCGCCACGGGCAGCACCGATCCCCATCAAGGCTGAACCGGCATCCGACATGACTGAGCGAACGTCGGCAAAGTCAACGTTAATGACACCTGGGGTAGTAATCAGGTCGGTGATGCCTCGGACGCCATTGTGGAGAACTTCGTCAGCCTGGCGGAAGGCCTCCATCATGGAGACGTTCTTGTCGCCCATCTGAAGCAACCGGTCATTCGGGATGACAATCAACGTGTCACACACTTCGCGCAGAGCCTCGATGCCCTCAAGAGCCTGCTTTGTCCGGCGCGGCCCTTCGAAGGTAAATGGGCGGGTCACAACGCCGACGGTCAACGCGCCTTGCTTTTTCGCGATACTAGCGACCACCGGGGCAGCACCCGTTCCGGTTCCACCACCTTCGCCTGCAGTGACGAAGACCATATCTGCACCCTGCAGGGTGGATTCAATCTGGTCACGATGATCCTCGGCAGACTTCCGGCCTACCTCAGGATTAGCGCCAGCCCCCAGGCCACGAGTCGCTTCGCGGCCGATGTCAAGCTTGACGTCCGCGTCAGTGAACATAAGCGCCTGAGAGTCGGTGTTCACGGCGATGAACTCGACTCCCTTGAGGCCATCTTCAATCATGCGATTGACAGCGTTGACGCCGCCGCCGCCAACGCCAACCACTTTGATGATGGCGAGGTAGTTATCCGATGTCGTCATGGTTGTAGGGCTCGCCTTTCGTTACACGATCTGTCGCTATCGAACTGTACGGTCTGCGCAAAGACTACAGGATGTTGCCACCTTTATTGCAGAGGCGCAGCGGCCCGTAGCAAAGAATTTTATTTTTTACTTTTCTATAATGCTTGTGAACAGACCAAACACGTGGTGACTAATCCATTCGGCGTGTCGCAAGTCTAAACCTTAACTTTAGGATTTACCTGCAGTTATGGTTCACACTATTCCTTGACTGAGACCTGAGCCGGGTTGGAAACATCCCATACACGTCCTTCTCGCTGAAGCACGGCCTTCGTCGCTTCTGCTTTAGACGACGCATTATTACTCGTTCCCCATTTCACTGTTTTCTCGTCTTTGAAAACTAACGAAATATTATTTTCATTCTGGGCATCAATATGGTCAATATCGCCGACGATACCCGGCGCATGCTCGTGAACAGCCTGGGCGACGTGTGCCACCGCACGTGCGGTCTCCTCATCGGGAGAAGTGTTCCCATCCAGCTTCAACGCCCCGTCGGGATGAGGGGAAACGTCGAACTCTCGCCCGTTGTCGTCGAAAAGATGATCTCCATCATCATCCACATAAAACGCGACGGTTGCTTCCTTCACTGAAATCGAGATAGTCCGCGGCCATGAGCGCTCCACAGTAGCCTGAGTCACCCACGGCAGCCCGACAACATGTGACGCCGCAGAATGAGTATCAATTCGGGTCATATTCTGACCTTTGTGAATCCCGGAGGCGGCAATGATGTCCTCTTTCGACGTCTGCTCATTACCTTTCACGGAAAATGAGGACACGGTCAGGATAGGGGCGGTACGGAGAACCACCGCACCGACCACAAGGAGAAGCACGATGATGAGAGCTGCTCCCCACCACCGGCGTCGACGTCGGCGACGGCTCTCACCCTGTGATTCTTTACGGCCACCGGAATGAATAACACGTGAGTGCTCCCTCTCTTCGTCAGAGTCGACGGGGGGACCAAAGTTGTCGATGGGTACGCTGCGCCCCGGCTGTCTACCTTTAGCGCCAGCGTTTTTACGCGACGCTTTTCGTGAGCCTCTCACTAGTTCTTCCTACTTACCTCTCACCCAGGTCACGTTGTAACCTACTGCACCGGTTCATGCAATGCTGCAACAATTGGATCTGCCAGCATAGTCACCGTTCCTGCGCCCATAGTCAAGATGATGTCCCCCGGCCCAGCGATGCTACTCACCATGCGAGGAACCTCATCGACTCGATGGGCGGCGTGCGTCGGAATAGTCATCTGATCAATAATCAGGTCACTCGTCACTCCCGGAATGGGCTTTTCACGGGCACCGTAAATGTCCATCACGATGGCCTCGTCGGCAAGAGACAACGCGTCGGCAAACTCAGAAGCGAATTCCTCAGTTCGGGAATACATGTGGGGTTGGAAGACAACAATCACTCTGCGCTGGTGGCCTGCCACCGAGTCCATGGCCTGAATCTTTTCCCGCGCTGCGGTCAAGACCGCCCGTACTTCGGTCGGGTGATGAGCGTAATCGTCGTAAACAGATGCTCCCTCGTAATAACCATGCGCGATGGTCCCATGTGATTCGAACCGACGGCGCACGCCCTGGAAGCCGTTGACACCACTCACGGCACGCTCATGGTCAGCCCCGACGAGAACCGACGAGACAATTGCGGCGACAGCATTGAGAACCATGTGTTTCCCGGGGATATGCATCTCAACGCGGTGAGTGCTCGTTTCCGCCTCATTCTGGTCGCCACCCGAGTTGCCGGCCGACGCATGCGCGGGTACGGAAATACGGATCAGCGCATCCGTGCGGTCAGGCTTCGGGGTGATTTCTGTAATTTCCGCACCCACCGCGATCGATGGATGGCGCGTACACGCATCACTCGTTCCATACCCAATGACGTTTATTCTGTCCCCTTGCTGCACAATCCGCTCACCCAGTGCCGCAGCATGTGGATCATCCAGGCAAACCACCAAATATCCACCGTCGACGATGCGGTCCGCAAACTCATCGAAAACGTGAATATACGATTCTTCGGAACCATAAAAGTCAAGGTGATCCGCCTCAATGTTGGTCACCACCGCAACATTGGGTGAATAGGTCAGCAACGACGCGTCGGACTCATCGGCTTCAGCCACGAACACTGAGCCCGTTCCATGATGCGCATTCGTCCCGGTCGTGGAAAGCTGCCCACCTACGGCGAAACTGGGATCCATGCCTGCCTGTTGCAGCGCGATAACTGCCAGCGACGTCGTCGAGGTTTTTCCGTGGGTCCCGGCGATGAGCAAAGAGACGTGGTCGAGCAGGAGCGCGCCTAAAACGTCCGATCGAGTGACCACGGGGATTCCGCGTTCACGAGCGCCCACCAGTTCAGGATTGTCCTGGGGTATAGCAGCAAACGAGGTCACCACGCATGTCGGTGTATCGCCCGTTAAGTCCAGGTTCTCCGCCTTATGCTCCGTGGCGATCACGGCCCCGGCGGCTCGTAAAGCCAAGATGGTGAGCGAGTCTTTCATGTCCGACCCAGTGACCGTGTATCCGCGGTCTAACAAGATACGGGCCACCCCAGACATGCCGACACCACCGATGCCCACCATGTGGACGTGACGGAGTTCATCGGGGGTTATTGCATGGGCCGGGTTGACGCGTCGGGCATGGCGCTCCAAATGCATGGTGTGCCCAGCGTCCTTCGTCTGCCCGGTGGGTTCGTCGTTATGTGCCACTACTTTGCTCCTTGACTGTGAACAGGTAATTAGGGGAACAGATACATGGACGTCATCGAGCTGCTGAAATAACGCGTTGAGCTATGTCATCGGCGGCATTCGGGTTGCTGCTTTTGGCCGTTTGTTCCGCCATCACCGTTAAGACATCAGGATTCGTGATCATAGGTATCACCTTGTCGACGATGGTCTGGCTGGTGATGTTGTCGTCGTTAATGAGTATGGCCCCGGCGTTGTCCACGATGGGTTGAGCGTTCAACGCCTGCTCACCATTGCCATGCGGGAGTGGCACGTACACGGCCGGAAGTCCGACAGCGGACACTTCTGCGACGGTCATTGCCCCGGACCGACAGAGAATCATGTCTGCGGCGCTCAGTGCCAGGTCCATCCGCGAGATATAGGGGACGCCAATGTAGGGCGGAGTTCCATCCTGGTGATCAACGTCTATTGAGTTTTTCTTCCCATAGGCATGGAGTACCGAGACCCCCGCCTCACCGAGTTCGCGTGATGCGCCGGATACCGCGTTATTGATGGAGCGTGCCCCCTGGGACCCACCTGTGACCAGCAACACTGGCGCGTCAGGATCCAAACCGAAATACTCGCAAGCCTCTGCACGAAGTCCTGACCGATCGAGCGAGCTGATCTCTGACCGGACCGGAATCCCCACGATCTCCGCGGAAATACCTGATCCTTCAACGGCAGCTAGACCCTGCCCTCCTAAGCGAATTCCCAGCTTATTGGCCATGCCGGCTCGCGCATTCGCCTCATGCACGAAGAACGGGATGTGGAGGGATTTGGCCGCGAGATACGCGGGGGCCGACACATAGCCACCGAAACCGATAAGGACATCGGCGTTGACATCGCGCAAAATGTCTTTAGTTTGGTTGACCGCACGACGGACACGGTGTGGAACAGAAAAAAATGCTTTATTAATTTTGCGTGGGATCGGTACTGGGTCAATCATCCGCAGGTCATAACCACGTTCGGGAACGAGAGTTGCTTCGAGCCCCTTCGTCGTCCCTAATGCCGTGATCCGCGCAGAAGGCAGACTGCGACGAACCGCGTCGGCAACTGCCATCGCGGGCTCGATATGACCAGCAGTGCCACCACCAGCAACAACAACGGAAAACTCTCCGTCCGTATCCTGTGACCTCTTCATACACCCACCTCAGGAATAGCGCTACGCCGTCGACGTAGCCTCATTTGTGCCTTAAAAACGTGCCTCATTCATCTTAACGACGAGTCCCGTCGTCGAACGGCCCAAAGGAGCCATTCGTCGTACCGTAATCGGATTGATAAGTACGCCGACTGCCGTTTCGGGACCGCCGACGAGGCGCACGGTCATGGGCCCGTTCCCTTCGTTGGGTCGCGGATCCCGAGCCTGTCTCCCTATTGACCTCATTACGTCGGCTGCGGGGAGACCCGTTCCGACGAGTCACTGGCTCTCCGAATCTCTGGACCTCGTGGTGTCTGTCAGAGAGCGAGCCTCGGCGCGACGAACCCGAACGGCCACCGGATCTCCCTCGCACACCGGCAGTCTTCCGAGACCCGCTGCCATTGCGAGATCGTGGATCGTCTTCGTCAACCCACGGGCCTCGTCGCAGCGTTGAAGGATCAAATGCACGTGGTTCCGGGAAACCCAATAATTTATCGACGACGGGGCGACCATAGGTCTGCATCGACGACACTGTCTCGGGCTCATGTCGGGCGCAGTTAAGAAGCAACCCCATCGATATCAGCGTGATAATGGCCGACGTTCCACCGGATGAAATCAACGGCAGCTGAATACCGGTGACGGGAAGAAGCCCCGTCACGTACCCAATGTTGATAAACGCCTGAATCACAATGCCCGTGGTGACCGTCGCAGCCATGAGTCGAAGGAATGGATCGGCCTGGTTTAACGCGATTCGCATTCCCACCCAACCCAAGAGGGCGAAGAGAAGGATGACGATGCTGGCACCAAGGAATCCCATTTCTTCACCGACAACGGCAAAGATGAAGTCGTTTTTCGCCTCGGGGAGATAGAACCACTTGGCACGCGATTGGCCTAGACCTTGCCCCAGGAAAGAGCCGTCGCCCAACGACAAAAATCCCTGGTAGCTCTGGTACGCCGTGCCTTGTGTATTGGGGAATTTACCGAAAAGGGTTTCCCTAAACACTTCGACGCGGTTGGACCGATAGCCGGCCGTCAAGGTCAGGAGAACAGCGAGGCCCAAGCCCCCGGCGATGATCGTCGTCGTGACCCACTTGGGCACACCCACAAACCAAGCCAGAGCGAGGAAAACGATCATGACCGACGCGACCATCCCGAGGTCACGCTCAAGGGCAACGAGAACGATCACGAGCACCACAATCGCGGTGAAAAATCCCAGGACCTCGCGGATTGACCGCGCGTAGAGCGCCCGCTCGGACAGAACTGCAGAACCCCAGACCGCGATGGCTAGCTTGGCGACCTCTGACGGCTGAATCGTGACGGGCCCCAGGATGAGCCATGATTGGGATCCCATCTGCTGAAGACCAGTTCCCAGACCTGGAATCAGAACCAAGATCAGCAGAATGACCGCAAGGCCCATAGCCCAGGGGGAAATTTTCTTAATAGTGGTTGGGGACATTCGGATAGCGAAATACAGACCGACGAGGCCGACCACAACCATTCCGGCTTGTTTGAAGAAATCCGTCCACACACTGTTGGAATCTGCCAGCGACGACGCCATCGAGCTAGACAGCACCATCAAGAGCCCCACACCGGTCAGAATCGCTGTGATCGCGGCAAGGATGTAGTAGTCAAACTTCGGCGTTGATGTCGCAGCATCGATTTTGCCGACGACTCCTTCCCACCATGATCGCGCACGGCGGGACCTCGTTCCTTGGTCAGATTTCACTGTCACGATGCCTATCCTTCTGTACCGCGCCCGTAACGACGAGCAGCTTCGGCGAAGAGGTCGCCACGCTGGCTCATCCCCGTGTACATGTCCAAGCTAGCGGCAGCGGGCGCGAGAAGCACCGTGTCACCAGGTTGCGCCAACTTGGACGCCGCCTGGACGGCCTCGTTCATCGCGATCACTGGATCAGTCGACGTAATGACGGTCAACGGAATGCGGGGATGAACGGTAGCGAGGCTCTGGCGAATGATCTCTCTATCCTGCCCCAAAACAACGGCGGCCGAAATACGGTCGGCGTTCTTGTGAATGAGGTCATCAATCTGGGCACCTTTGAGCTGCCCACCAGCAATCCACACACATGACTCGACCGCGCTTAAAGCTGCATCTGTCGCGTGAGGATTGGTCGCCTTCGAGTTGTCGATCCACCGGATGTCTCCAGCTTCATAGACAACTTGTCCACGGTGCTTTTCCACGACGAAGGAAGACAGCGCTCGAGCTATTGCGTCCGGCTCCACACCCTGCGACCGGGCGATGGCCGTAGCCGCGAGCGCGTCCGCGACACCAGCCGGGCCGGGGGGAGAAATTCTTGTCGCATCCGCAATGTCCACGCCCTCTGAGTCGGCGGGGACGCATGCACGATCAACGATCCTGCCATCAATCACCCCAACTTGCCCTGCGCTGGGCTCACCCATCGTGAATTCAACAACACGACGAGCCGGAGTATCGCTGCCGGACGAGGTTGAGGAAAGCTCCATGTACCGCTCAACTTCACGACACACACGCTCATCGTCCGCATTGACCCCGATAACTGGCCCTCGGTACACCCGCGCTTTGTCTGCCGCGTAGGCGTCCATCGAGCCATGCCAATCAATATGGTCTTCTGCAAGGTTTAAGATGACACCGGCATCAGGAGTGAGCGTCGGCGACCAGTGAAGCTGGAAACTGGAGAGTTCCGCGACCATGACGCTGACCCGCGGAGTCTGCGTTAGCGCAGTCCCTACTGCCACCCCGATGTTCCCCACTGCTTCAGCAGCTGCCCCCGATTCAGCCATCATCGATGCGAGCATCGCCGTGGCTGTTGTTTTACCATTCGTCCCGGTGACGGCTAGCCAGGTGCGAGGTTCTCCAAAGCGACCGTCACGATCGGCACACCAGGCCAGTTCAACGTCACCGATCACCGGGATTCCTTGTGCCTGCGCATCGTGCAGCAAGGGCGTGTCTGGCCGCCATCCTGGCGACGTCACAATCAGTGAGGCTTCGTCGAGACGAGAATGAGCCTCCTCGACGGTCATCGCGGACCCGCCGTGGCGGTCTGCAAGCTCACTTGCTGCAGTGAAGTTGCTATCGATGATGCACACCGACCATCCGAGTTGTGTGGCTAGGTCAGCTGCGCCTCGACCCGATACCCCAGCACCAGCGATCCACACTGGGCCTTGAGGTTGAGGAAGATATGACGATGATGTCTGGACGTGAGACATAATGATGTTCTCTTTCCGTATGGGGTCTCGGGTTTGATTAGGTCCACCCTAACCAGTCAGCGTAAAACATACTCACCCCAGCGACCGCGAACATCGCGGTGAGCAGCCAAAAGCGGACGACCACAGTCGTTTCCGCCCAGCCTCCGTTTTCGAAGTGGTGGTGGATGGGTGCCATACGGAATGGCCGTTTACCTGTTGACCGGAAACTGACAACTTGAATAACAACGGAGATCGTTTCCGCGACGAACAAAGCGCCAATCACGATCATCAGCAATTCGGTCCGCGAGGTCACAGACAAGCCGGCAACGAGTCCACCCAGGGCCAACGATCCGGTGTCACCCATGAAGATTTTCGCCGGGGCCGCATTCCACCACAGGAAACCAAGGCACGCGCCCAATCCGCACGCTGCCAAAATGGAGAGGTCCAAGGGGTCCCGCACCTGGTAGCACGCAACCGACGCGTTAGAGGCACACGAGTTACGGAATTGCCAAAAGGTCATGATGGAATACGCGGCCATCACAATCGCAGTTGTTCCTGCAGCAAGGCCATCGAGACCGTCGGTAAGGTTCACGGCATTCGACCAGGCGGTCACCAAAATGTAGATGAACAGCAGGAATATGAGGGTCCCGATGATGCCGCCGCCAATTGCGATATCAAACGTATCGATATCGCGGACGAAGGATAGCTTCGTTGAGGCGGGCTTCAGGCCATGCTCATTGAGGAACAGGAGACACAGCACCCCGAAACCGATGGCGAGAACGGCTTGGCCCAGCAGCTTTCCTTTTTTGTTCAGGCCAAGGTTCCGCGCCTTCGCCAATTTGATGTAGTCATCAAGGAAACCGAGGAAGCCCATCCCCACTGTCAGGCCGAGAACTAACAGGCCTGACGCTGTGGGTTTGTAGCTCGACGGGGTAAACACAGAGGCGAGGTGCGCAAGAAAATACCCACCGACGATGGCGACGATGATGGCGATACCACCCATCGTGGGAGTTCCGCGCTTGCGCAAATGCGATCGCGGGCCTTCCTCACGAATTTCCTGCCCCAGGCCTTCGTCGGAAAAGCGACGAATCAAAATCGGGGTGAAAAGAATTGCAATAATAAAAGAAACGGCGCCGCCGATGATGATATGAACCATTACTCTCCGTTCCCTTCATCCTGACCGGACAAAAGCCCTTCCGCGACTCTCCACAGTCCATCTGAGTATGAAGCCTTGATGAGGACAACATCGTCTGGACGAACTAACGACCACACATTATCGACAGCTGCATCAACGTCGTCCACGTGGGTGACATCAACGCCCGAGTCCTTAGCTCCGTGCGCTAAAGCCCGCTGGTTAACACCATTGCCGACGACAACAACGTGGTTGATCTGATGTCGGCCCAGCTCTTCGCCGATCGAGTAGTGCTCGTCGGTGGCGGAGGCTCCCAGTTCGCCCATTTGTCCTAAGACTGCCCAAGATTGGGCATTCTCCCGCGCCTGAACAGTGGACGTCAATGCGGCGATTCCTGCCCGCATTGAGTCAGGGTTCGCGTTGTACGAATCGTTGATGATGGTCACTCCGTCACGCCGGTTGCGCACATCCATCCGATTGGCACTCGCCGCGGTGTGGTGCAACAGCGCAGTGGCGATCTCGTCGACGGACATCCCGACGGCACATCCCACGGCTGCGGCTGCGAGAGCATTCGCAACTTGGTGCTGCCCATAAACCTGCAGTTGTACGGGGGCGGACTCCCCCGTCGGCATTGTCAAGGTAAAGGACGCACGGGCGGAGCTATCGAGAACGACATCAGTGGCGGTGACAGCGTCGTGGTCATCGGCCGGGTTATCAGTGGCTTCGCCAGACTTCACCGAAAAAGTGATCACACGAGCCGAGGTCCGTGGTGCCATGCCCGATACCAAACGATCATCGGCGTTAAGTATGGCAACGCCACCGACGTCAGCCGACGGCAAGGCCTCGACGAGTTCACCTTTGGCTTGGGCAATGGCCTCGCGGGACCCAAATTCGCCTAAATGAGCCGTACCAACGTTAAGGACTGCACCAATCGTCGGGGGCGCAATCCGCGCTAAGTGAGCGATGTGGCCAATTCCGCGGGCGCTCATTTCGGCAACTAAGAATCGCGTCGATTCGGTACATCGCAAGGCGGTGTACGGGTGCCCAATTTCGTTATTGAAGGACCCGGGTGGTGCCACCGTCTCCCCTTGCGTCCGAAGAATCGTCGCAATCATGTCCTTTGTCGATGTTTTCCCGGCGGACCCCGTCACACCAATCACACGTAGGCCATGGTGAGCAACCAACTCGGTGACCGTGTGGTGGGCAAGCTTGCTGAGGGCAGCTAATGCCGCTTCGCCTTCCCCATCGCGGTCATATTCCAACGCAGTGGCATTGGTTTCCACGTGCTCAACGTGAGGAATGATGACGGCAGGTACACCCATATCACGTGATAGCAGGGCGAGAGTAGCGCCGTCTTTAATCGCTTGGGCGGCGAAATCGTGGCCATTGACTCGGGCACCCGGCAATGCCAGAAATACTGAACCAGGGGTAATCTTCCGCGAATCGAATTCGACGGGTCCTGGTACTACCGCGTCGGGGTCAGTATTGACAAGATATCCGCCGGTAATATCCGCGAGACGCCCCGCCGTCATGGGAATCATGGTTGGCTACCTCTTTCACTACGCCCGTACATGTGATGGCACATAACTACTTTTATTTCTCCACCGAGCTATTGAGTTTATCGTCGATGCTTCGCCGCGTTTCGACCCGATCGTCAAATGGATGAGTTGTATCACCAATCAGCTGACCAGTTTCATGACCTTTACCTGCGACAATAACTGCGTCACCGGGCTGGGCCCATTGGATCGCAGCACGGATCGCTTCTCTGCGATCACCGATCTCACGAATGGTAGGCCGATGCTCCGAACCCTCTGTTTTTACTTTATTGCGTAGTTCGTCTGCACCGTCAATACTTGCATGGTCAGCCACTTCCTTCGCCCCTGCCACTACTTGTTGGCGTATCGAGGCTGGATCTTCACTACGCGGATTATCATCGGTGACAATAACTAGATCACTACGTAGCGCTGCTTCACGTCCCATGATGGGGCGTTTCGAATGATCCCGATCTCCGCCGGCCCCGACGACCATGGCAATCCGGCCCCGCACATGTGCACGAAGCGTATCCAAGACGGCAGCGATCGCCCCCGGTTTATGGGCGTAATCCACGACGGCCATAAAATCCTGGCCACAATCAATACGTTCTAATCGGCCGGGCACGGTCACGGTCGAGAGCCCCTCAATGGCGTCCTCGGCTTTCATCCCGGTCTTCACGAGGAGCCCCATCGCCAGCATCGCATTAGCGACGTTAAAACGGCCGGGCATCGGTATATGTAGCGTCATTTCGTTCGCGCCGAAGCCGTACAGCTCGGCCGTCTGCACACCGTTATCCATGACGGAGGAAGGCCCAGCCCACACATCCGGCTGAAGCGATGCGTCATGTTCCGACGCAGCTTCCGTCGATACGGTGAAAGGATGAGGCAGCATCGTCGCTAATCTCTGCCCCCACGCATCATCAATGCATACGACGGCTGTCTCCGCATGCAGGGGCGAATCTTCCTTGAAAAGCCGCGCCTTCGTCTGGAAATAATCCTCCATCGTGGGGTGGAAATCGAGGTGATCCTGGGACAAATTAGTAAATCCCGCGACGGAGAAATGGGTTCCCAAAACACGACCCAACGCAATCGCGTGACTGGAAACCTCCATGACCACGTGCGTCACGCCTCGCTTTTTCATCATGGCGAAAAGTGCTTGAAGATTAGGGGCTTCGGGGGTGGTGAGAGTTGAAGGAACCTTCTCTCCATTAATCCTGGTACCCGTGGTACCGATCAGCCCGGTTGAAATGCCGTGATGAAGGAGGGCAGCTTCGACCATGTAACTCGTGGTGGTTTTCCCTGCTGTCCCGGTAATACCGATCACTGTCAAGTCGCGGGAAGGGTGATCATAAACAGCCGACGACACCGCCCCGAGCACGGCGCGAACATCATCAACGACGATAATCGGCAGGTCCTCACGCGCGACCTTTTCTACCCCGTCGTGATCGGTCAAGACGGCTGCTGCCGAGGAAGAGTCCGCAAATTGTGCGCCATGGACATGGAGCCCAGGCACCCCCGCAAAGAGCCCCCCCTCTGGCAAAGCCTGAGCATTAAGCCCAATATCCGTGACGACGAGGTCCGGGTCATCAGCCCGAATGAGGCGGCCACCCGATATTTCCGCAAGTTCTTGCAGCGTTGCCATGACAATCTCCTTGATCACGATCTAGACGGCGAAGGATATGCTTCCAACAGTAGAAATCTTGAGCTACCCTGCCTGCAACAAGAGGGTGTCACCTGGTTCTTTCGACGGCGGAACGTTGTAGCGGTTAAGCGCCCACGATGCGATGTCGTGGAACAGCGGCGCTGCCGACTGACCACCTTCACCATGAACACCACGGGCCGGGTTATTCAGCATGATGGCAACAACGAAGCGTGGGTCGTCGGCCGGGGCAATCCCGGCGAATGTGATCCAGTACTTCGAATTGGAATATGCACCGGTGTCCGGATCAACCTGCTGGGCTGTTCCGGTCTTACCTGCAATTTGATACCCATCGATGGCCGCGCCGGGTCCTGTGCCCTGCTGGTTTCCGCTGTCCCTCTGGACAACCCCGCGGAACATGTTGCGGACCGTTCGTGCCGTCTGGGCACTCACCACCCGCGTTTCACTGGGAGCGTCAGTGGACACTTCTTTGCCGTCGGGGTCTTTAATGCTCTTCACGATTCGGGGCTCGATACGCACCCCGTCATTGGCGATGGTTTGGTAGATGCTCGCCATCTGCAGGAGGGATGTTGAAAAGCCCTGGCCGATGGGGAGGTTCGCAAATGTACCGGCCGCCCACTGGGAGCGCGGAGGCAGAAATCCGCTGGTCTCGTTGGGCAGTTCGACTCCCGTTGCCTGTCCGATCCCGAATTTATTCAGGTAATTATTAAACGAATCTGGCCCGACCCGCTGCGCAAGCATCAAGGTCCCGACGTTGGACGACTTACTGAAAATACCTGTCGTGGTGTACGGAGTGACGCCGTGATCCCACGCATCCTTGACAGTGACGCCGGAGTCATTAATTGATCCCGGCACCTGCAGAACTTCGTCGGGAATGGTTTTCTTATCCTCAATCGATGCAGCTGCGGTAATAACCTTGCCGACCGATCCCGGTTCAAAGGGGTTGCTTATCGTCCGGTCACCGAACTGCTTGCCTTCTTTGAGCTGCTTCTCGATGTCTCCATTCGGGTCAATCGTTCCCGTCGTAGCCATGGACAATATGTGGCCTGACTTGGCGTCGAGCACCACCGCACTAGCATCCTCGGCACCGGAATTGGCTTTGGCTTGTTCCAGGCTCTGCTGCACGAAGGTCTGCATGTCGTTATCTAAGGTCAGCTGATAGCTATCGCCATCAATCGCTGGGTGCTCGTCCCGACGAGAACCAGGGATTGCCATCCCTTGGGCAGCAATATCGACGGTGTAGCTTCCGTTCGTCCCCTGGAGGTCAGAGTCCTGTGAGAGCTCCAGCCCGAATTGTCCCGATCCATCCTGGCTTATCTTGCCTAGAACATTTTCGCCGATAGCACCATTCGGGTATTGGCGGACATCTTGCCGCTCCGCAGTGATCTCTGGGTACTTCTTAACGATTTTTTCCGCTTTATCCGGATCCACGTTTCGCACCAGAACGGAATAATCATCATCGGAGGTTAATTTCTTTTCAATATCCTCCGACTTCACATCATCCGCTTTGTCGTCGTCACCAATCATCCGAGGGAGATCATCGGCAATATCCTTCATCCGCTGGTCAGGATCTGGATAACTATCGGGGTTAATCTCATGCCGCTTCTCCATGAAGCTGCGCAATTTGTTCGGATGTACGGATAGCAGTGACGATTCCATGGTGTAGGCAAGATCCTCACCGTTGGTGTCGGTGATAGTCCCTCGTCGAGCCGGTTCGGCGATTTTTACCCGACGCTGTTCTTGGGCCTGCGACGACAAGTTCGGACCGATGATCAGCTGGACCCATACAAGACGCAAAATAAGGACGATCAGTAAAGCGATGATGATCGCCCGAAGAAGATTGAGGCGCCGCATAGCCGCCTTGGCGCCTGTTATTAACGATGTCCCCGCCATGCTGTTACGTAGCGGTGCATCAGGAGAGATCCCAGTTCTGGGATTCCGGGGCCGACGAGATGAACTGTTACTCATGGATTCTCCGGTCCCCCTTCTCATGCCTCATTTACCTGATCACCACATATCTTCTACAGATTACTGCCGCCACCTCAAGGTGGGCGATGTTCCGCACTCACATCCGGAACCCTCGCAAAATAGTACACAAGCAACCTGACACATCCGGTTCACCTCACGCCGCCCAGCCTGACCTGCGACGATCCACAGTTCGGATTATTTCCGGACAGTCCTAGGGAGTTGGCACGGCAGCATCGCCAGCCGGTGCAGCTTCCGGCGCAGGGTTGGCGCCTTCCGCCTGATCTGCAGGCAATGGGGCTTCGCGATCAAGTCCTTCACCCTGACTAGCAGCCTGGTTATCGCCCTGCGCTGCTACTGCCCCAACCGTATTGTCCTGGTACGGAGCCAATTGCGCTGGTCGGTTGTTGTCACGGCCTGACGAGGAAGAAGACGTAGCAGACCTTGACGTATTTTTCGTTTTCTCGGGATCCGACGAGGCCTTCGCCTTGGGATCCGCACCGCTATTAATGTCGTGAATCTCGTGAGTCTTTGAGGGATCAGCGGCTCTATTCTCAACCACGGAACCGTCGGGATTGACGGTCATAATTCCTGGTTGATCAGGAACAACCATGCCGTCCTCCGAGGCCTTCTTGGCGACTTCCGAGTCAGAGCTTGCGTTCTTGACGTCGCGATGCAGCCCTTCCAACTCGTTATCCAGAGTTGTCTTCTGGTCTTTCGCTTTCTGGATGGCGAAGGACTGCTGCGTCGTCACTCCGGAAAGATACATCGTGACGCCCACGCCGACGCCGATAAACAAGATACATACGACGATGAACTGGATCGTGGTCCTCTTGACTCGTCGTTCTTCGGAGACGACGCGTCGGCCTCGGACGGAAATGACCTGACGAGAGCCCATTCTCTTCGCGGCGCTCGTCCTCTTTTTCCGTGCTACGGGCGGACTCGAGGAGCGGAGGTTATTTCCTTCCCGACGCGACCGAACCGGCGTTTCTCCTCGTCGGTCACGTGAAGCGGTCCGCGTCAACGTCGCCGTAGCGGCACGCCCCGCGGTGTCGACGTCATGGTCGTGGCTTGCCCGTCGAGCTGTTGTTCCAGCCCCTATCAAGGTAGTCATTGTTCTCCTTCGACGTCTTCGCGGTGTGAAATGCTCTGTTGTGCGGAAGAGACCAGCTGTTCTCTTCCAGTCGGGTGGGCCTCGTGCCGGGATTCTGATCGAGCTGAATATGTGGTCGATGATCCCGAAGCCCTTGCCGGAGTGCTGCCCGGCGGCGGGCTCGAATGCGAGTAGCCCGTTCTTTCTACGGCACGGACGCGGACCGAATGTGCTCGCGGATTCTTATTATCCTCCTGCTCATCGGCCTTTTCCGAACCCCGCGTCACCAAGTGAAAATCGGGGGCGCTGTTGGGCAGATCGATAGGAAGTCCCGGAGGAGTCTTCGATTCTGTCAGCTCCGCCAGTTCCCTCTTCACAATTTTGTCTTCAAGGCTTTGGTAGCTCATGAACACTGCCCGTCCACCAAGGTGGAGGTAGGAGCAGACTTTCGGAATGACGCGACGCAAAGCATCCAGCTCAGCATTGACCTCAACGCGCAAAGCTTGAAAGGTCCTCTTCGCCGGATGGCCCCCATGACGGCGGGCCGACGCCGGAATTGTTGTGTAGATCAATTCCACTAACCGCTGCGACGTAGTCCAGGGTTCTTTCTCACGTTCACGAACAATGGCGCGAGCAAGAGGCCCAGCAAAGCGTTCATCGCCATATTTTTTTAAGATGCGAGCGAGCTCACCGTGGCTATACGTATTAAGGACATCGGCGGCAGTTTTGCCCGTCGACGTATCCATCCGCATGTCCAGCGGACCGTCGTCGCGGTAGGTAAAACCCCGGTCCGCCTGATCTAGCTGCATCGAGGACACACCAAGATCGAAGAAACCGGCGCTGAGACCGTGCGCCCGGAAAGCGTCGACAACTGGATGATCAGCATCGTCTAATGCCTCATCGAAATTGTCGAAACGAGCATGTACTGGGTAGAACCGGTCCTGAAATCGGGACAGCCGCTCGGTGGTTCGGGATAGTTCCTTCTTGTCTCGGTCAACCCCGATGACCATTGCCGACGGGAAACACTCCAGGAAGGATTCGGTGTGTCCGCCAGCTCCGAGGGTGCCGTCGAGAATGACGGGTGGTGCCGAGTTCTCTGATGATTCTGTGACCGTGGGAGCTATCAGCTCAACCATGCGTTCCAGCATGACGGGAACGTGACCATGCGTACCAGTGCGGCGGTCGGCCATTGTCCCCTCTTTCATCGTCGCGGTCAGAATATTGGGCGGTCGTGGTGATGGAGAGGAATGTAAACAGGGCCCTACCCGCTCAGTGCCTGGTGTTGGGGAAGTACATCAGGATCCAAACGGGCAGAGGCCTGCACACATTCCTTACACTCGCTGTAGATCATTGCGACGGTCGACCATGTGGGTGGTGAACTCAAGGAGTCCTTAGAGGAAATCCATGAAGGCAGCGTCGTCGCCGTTGGCGTAGCTTTCTTCATGTTCGGCTTGGTACTGATTCCACGACTCCGCATTCCAGATTTCGACGAAGTCAACAGAACCAATCACGACGCATTCTTTGCTTAACCCTGCGTAGCGACGATGATCAGGCGAAATCGTTATTCGCCCATGACCATCAACGGATTGTTCATCCGCGCTGGCCGCTAAGTTACGCACAAATGCGCGAGCCTCCGGGTTCGTTCGAGATGCAGCAGCAGCTTTACGAGCGCGTTCGAGGAACACGTTGCGCGGGTAGATGGCTAATGAATGGTCTTGGCCTTTCGTCACCATCAAGCCGTCTGCTAACTCATCGCGAAACTTGGCCGGAAGAGTCAAGCGTCCTTTGTCGTCCATCTTGGGGGTGAAAGTACCGAAGAACATAACCTTCGGACTCCTTCCCTCAACATCGACGATCCACATCCAGTCGATTGCCGTGTCGTTATCAGCACCGGCCGCCAACAACGACAGTCATCTACAGAATTAGTGCGACGAACTTACCTTGTCCGCCATTGGCACCCACTTTAACCCACTCTGCCCCACAACGCACCATTGGCACGACGCTTTCAGCAAATCTTTAGCTTTTTTCATTATGACAACACGACCCAATCACGGGCCGCACTGTTGATACTACGTCATTTTACCCCGTTGACGTGCGAAAACCCGTTATAAATTGATATAACAGCCGACGCTAGGAACGTCGATCAAACCTCTTCGCAGAGAGTTACCATCCAACCCCGACGAGGGCACACCCGCGCCGACCGCACGCAATGTGCAGCCGAAAAACACACCTGAGTCGTGCCACTTCCAGCACATAAGTCCATTCATTCCCCATCAGTCAGAGAAATAACGGCATTTTTAGCGAAAAGCTGAGAATCAGCGAGCCAGAGTGGGGCAAAGTGGGGGAATTCTAATTACTGAACCAAACATACGGGTTATACGACAAAACTGTTCGTGGTGGATGTGATCTGCTCGGGGCAGATCACACCGTCGGATAGGGGGATCGGCTCGATAAGCCGCTGGTCGTCGCGGGTGGTGTCGCGTGCACACCACCCCCAGGTGATGGCGTGGTCGATTCTTGGACAGGGGACCACGCGGATATATGTCCGCCGGGCATATATTTTTCGTCTTTGCCTAGATCAAAGGCCAGACATCACCGGGCTCGGATACACTTTCTGTCGTATTACCCGAACATACGAAAAAGCCCTGGTAGTGAGCTTATTCACTCACCACCAGGGCTGCAGTGTCTTGTTAGACAGTTTTACGTTGTATGGGAAGCCTTTCGCCGAAGCTTCGACCCCCATACGCAAAACTCAATTCACATATGGGAATCACGGTGGACTTTAGCGCTCGAAACGTCGACGGAAATTCTCTTCCATACCGCCCGGCCGGCTACTCAAAGACGACTTACGAGCTTTCCGCTGCTTCTTTGCTGCTTTGTCGGAACGATCCCCCACTGTGAGTTTCGACGAGCGGTCACCGCGTAATCCGATCACGCCGGCGGCGAACATCACCAAGAACCCGGCCACCGACATCACGACGAACCACAGGCTCACTTGTGATAGAGCTATTCCGCCTACAAGTAAGACGAGGCCAAGGATCAGCAGAGCAACGACTTTGACGAAGGCGCCACCACGCTGGATTGACCCGACGTTTTTACCAAAGTCTGGGTCTTCCTGATACAGAGCATTCTCGATTTCGTCGAGGACACGCTGCTCTTGCTCTGAGAGGGCCACAACTCCTCCATTTTCCATGAAAGTACCGTTTCCTACCTGGCATAACGCAACAGGTGCCAAAACAGTTCCGTTTATAACTTCATTGTAACCACCATGTACCCCCATTTCTCCACCCCGGTGCACGAAACAATGAATGCCGTCATCCTCAACCTCCGGAAGGCGCTACCCACACCCCTTTTGAGTCAACTTCGTTAAGCCCTCCAGGCTTTAAGCTGCAGCCGGTATCCATGCATACCGATCATTCACAGCAGCACGGAAATCCAAGACGAGCTGCTCAAAATACTCAATATAAGCAACCGTCAGAGAGAGGGATAATCCCAACCGGACTCGTTCCTTGATGGGCGAATACTTCCGGAAGACATCTGCCCACGGGCTCAGCTGTCCGCCATAACGTGCAAGCAGAGTCCACGCATCACCCTTGGGCTTCCTTTTACGGCTCGCGATAGAATCTTCAATAACAGCCCCAGCGAGTCGGAGCGCTGCGTAATAAGAGTCCATCAAGCGTCGTTCCAATTCATCCTGGCTGATGTCGTCAGTCTTGTTAGCCAGTAATGCATCCGCTTTCCTGAGAAAACTTACCGTTGCCGCGTTCATCATCATCCACTCCTTGGAGCCGTCGTCTCTACACTTTCGAGCAAGCACTTCAGTTACCGAACAGCGTCGCTACACAGCGATGTCTTTATCGAGCGCCTATTTCCTTGTTGACACTTGACACACTACGAAGAGGTGCGGACAAAAGAGTCGAACAAAACTAGAAAATTCGAACTTATATTCGAAATCGACGGCAGGTAATTCCCAGCTTCTCCCGGTTAACTCCCCCACCCCGGTTCGCGCATGGTTTCATTAAAGAATGCCCATCACTTTCACGACGTTGACCGCAGCGCAATTTCGTCGACGAGTCCCCGAAATGGTCTCTATTTATATCCGTGCGATGGGCTACAGCTCCACTATCTCGGGCGCGCGACAATCGGCATGGAACACACACTCGCGATATCTTGGCTTCCACTCCGTGGCTGCTATCGAGCATCCCGCAGGAGAGGAACCAAATCCTAAAGATCCCGCACAGCCTATCCGTGGTTTTATCTACGGCTATCGAGGCGGCAACGGACAATGGTGGAATACGCAGGTCAAAGCAGCTCTCATGGTCGCCGGAGTTCCACCATCACTACGCATCCAGCTCCTGGACAACTACACGGAACTCACCGAAATTCACGTGGACCCGTCGTGGCAAGGTAACAATATTGGCCGACGATTGTTGACTATCTTTGCGGACAGCCTCACAAGCCAGCGTTTGCTTCTTTCCACCCCCGAAGTCACCAGTGAGAACAACCGCGCATTTCACCTCTACCGACGACTAGGATTCACCGACGTCGTTCGGAATATGCACTTCCCGGGTGATCCGCGTCCGTTTGCAATCCTCGGCAGCCGGCTGCCCCTTGGGGACAGCTCATCACTGATTTAATGACGCACTGTAGCGGTCATCGGACCGCATCATGTCCGTGATCAGTCCCCCACGCCGGCGCCATCCCTAAATTGTGCAGCACTTCCTGCGTCGCACGCGCAAAGTTCAACGTCATAAAATGCAGGTCAGGCGCACCTTCACTGATCAGACGCTCCGCCATCGCCGTCGTATGAGCAATCCCGATCTTCCGAATTTCCTGGCGGACGCGCGGATCAGAGGGATCACCAGTGGCAGTAGCTTTTTCCAGACGTTCCTCAAGATCTGCCGGAACACGGCACCCCGCCAACTCACGCTGCCTGCGAAGAGACTTCAGCGAGGTGATGGGCATGAGCCCGGGAATCACGGGTTTGGCTCCATGGACCGGATCTGCTGCCGCCAGTCGATCACGGAGACGCAGGTAATACTCAACATCGAAGAACATTTGAGTAATGGAATAGCTCGCGCCGGCCCGGAGTTTCGCGATCGTGTAGGCGGTATCCGAATCCAGATCGGTGGCACGATAGTGCTTATCAGGAAATGACGCGATACCGATCTCAAATTGTCGCTGTGTATCGCACTCTTGGATGAGCTTGATCAGGTCGATGGCATGTTCCAAACCACCCGGCGTGGAGACCCATTCACCCGTGGGATCGCCTGGTGGATCGCCACGCAACGCCAAAATATTCGTTAGCCCACATTCCTGGTAGCTTGCGATAATCTCCTTCAGCTCATCCACCGTGTGCTGCACCAACGTCAAGTGAACCAGCGTCGTCAAAGGCGTATGTGCCAGCTCCTGGCCGATTCGAATAGTACGGCTACGGCTCGAGCCGCCTGCTCCATAGGTCACCGAGACAAAGCTCGCACCAAGATCATGAAATGTCGCCGCAGCGTCATTGAGGCAACGTTCCGCAGCGTCATCACGCGGGGGCATAAATTCCACGGAAAACGGCACAGGACCCGGCGTCGGCAAGGAAATAGCCTGGGAAACCGGGACTTGCTGATAAATAGGCCGAGGTGGACGATTCGTGGGCGTATGCGCCGAGTTGGGCGAGGACATAAATAGGTATCTTAGAAAAAGAAAGGTGCGACAACCAGTAAAACTGTCAGCTAATGGCGCGACAAATACGTCGGTGTTGGATCCATGGTGCTGGTCATGGTGATCAACCGGGTTAGCTCGGCGCGTCCATGGTGCCGTGTAGTTTTACCTTTATGCTCCTCAACCGCCCATATCCCATACGTGAATCGTGAGTGAGTTCGCTATCGTGACTGATCAAATAGGTGCTACACCATCTATGCCGCGTTCTATTGACGACGTACCCCGCTGTGTCGTCGCGCACCTTAATGAGTTCTTCATGGCACGTCAGTCAGCCATGAAAGCCATTTCCCCCGTGGCAGACGAAGCAATGACCGCCCTCACCGATTTCACGGTCAACGGCGGCAAACGTATCCGACCAACATTTGCCTGGTTGGGGTGGATGGGTTCCTTGCAGTTGACGTTCCCGGAGGCAGCGGACCATCCGGACGCCGACGCTGTCATGCATGCGGTGTCCTCATTGGAACTATTACAGTCCTGTGCCCTGATTCATGACGACATCATTGATTCATCGGCAACACGACGCGGAATGCCCACCGTTCATGAGCACTTCAAGCAGTCTCATTCAGCTCAAGCGTGGCATGGCCGGGGAGAAAACTACGGGAATGCGGTCGCGATCCTCATCGGAGATCTGGCCTTGAGCTGGGCAGATGACATGTTTATGGAAGCCGCATTACCTCCAGCCCAGCGCGATCGTGCGTGGCAGCCCTGGCAAGACATGCGCACGGAAGTGGTCTGCGGCCAAATCATGGATGTCACTGCCGAGGCCCGGGGAGACGGGTCGTTACGTACAGCAGAGCGGGTCAACCGATATAAGACGGCGGCATACACCGTGGAGCGTCCACTCCATATCGGGGCCGCTCTGGCGGGGGCACCACAGGACACGGCGACAGCGCTGCGCACTTTTGGACGTGACATCGGTGTGGCGTTCCAGTTACGCGATGACCAGCTGGGTGTTTTCGGCGATCCTGAGGTCACTGGGAAACCTTCCGGAGATGACCTGCGCGAAGGAAAGCGCACCACCTTACTGGCTCTCACGCTGGACAATGTCTCGGAGTCGGATCGCGAGACGGTGGAATCTAGTTTGGGCCAGCCCTTAAGTGAGCAGGACGTTGATCATCTACGCGCGATTATCAAAAAATCCGGCGCCTATGACCGCGTTGAAAAGCAGATCGATAGCTTAGTGACATCCGCCGTCCACGCGCTCGCCGACGCGCGTTTATCTGACGACGCACACCGCGCATTGAGGTCGATGGCTATTTCCTCGACGGAGCGCCGTCGATGAGCACATCGTTTCTTTCTCATTACTTGTCGACGCCCCGGCGCGCGGTATCAGGCCGAACCGACCGCGTGGTCGTAGTGGGGGCTGGCCTGTCTGGCCTGGCTGCGGCGGTATTGTTGGCCGGTTCTGGCCGTTCAGTGACGGTGGTGGAGAGAGAGGACCACGTGGGCGGTCGCGCCGCGACCGAGACGATTTCTACTCCCCTGGGAGATGTCCGCATCGACACGGGCGCAACCGTGGTGACGATGCCGTGGCTCGTCGATGAGATTCTGGCATCAGTGGGGCTACCGACGGGTGACCTCACGCCTGATTTTTCATATCAGCGTTTGTCTCCGGCGTATCATGCATTGTTTTCGTCGGGCCGGTATCTGGACGTATTCGCTGAGGGAGCTGGTGAGGAGGACGCTCAGGAGGCTACTGCTCGGGGCGGTAGCCGGCTAGACAATGAGATCCGTCGGTTCGCCCGGGAGAAGTTCGACGACGTACCCCACCGCAAGGGCGACGCGCCCCGCGATGAGTTCGCCGAATCCCGTGTTACGGGTGTACGGGGTTATCGCCTGTGGGCGCAATCAATGTTCGACGCGTGCTTTTCGCACTTGATGAACGCTGATTTCGATTCCGTGTGGGACCTTGTTCGCACCCGCGAATCGGCGCGGAGCTTGGCGCGAGTTGCGCGTCGCGGGGGTTTCGGCTCCTTGGGCCGGGCAGCAGAGCACTATATCTCCGATGATGAGTTTCGGAAGGTTTTTTCGTTCCAGGCTCTGTACGCGGGGGTTCCGCCCAAGAAGGCCCGCGCTGTGTACGCAACGATTTCCCATATGGATACCGGGATGGGGGTCTTCTATCCCACTCGTGGGCCACATGGTTCCGGGGTCGGCGCCCTGTGCGACATTCTCGCAGCGGCACTCAAGCAATCCGGCGGTGAGCTCATGCTCAACACACGGGTCACCTCATTGAGCCATGCCTCTCACGGAGCCGGATCCTCCACAACTCATTCCGACAGAATTCATGTGGTCGAGACAACTCAAGGAACGTTGCCTGCCGATGTCGTTATTACGACATGTGACATCCCTGAGCTCGATGCCATCTCGGGCCGACAGAGCCGTCGGACTACGAGGTGGTCCCCCTCCGCATTTGTGATGCACGGAGCAATTCCCCGTGAGGTCGCACGCCACTGGCCTGGTGGGCATCACACCATCTCATTCGGAAAGGAGTGGGATCGTACATTTTCGGAGATCACGGCTCCTCACGGTCGTGGACGCCTCATGTCCGATCCGTCGCTCTTGGTTACTCGTCCTGCCTGTTCAGCACCGGATTTAGTATCGACGTCGACGACGTCGCCTCGTGTTCCTATTGAACCGGTCAGTGTTTTGGCACCGTGCCCCAACACTGAATCAGCCCACATCAGTTGGTCGTCATTGGCGGCCTCCTATCAAGAGGATCTCCTATCCGTCCTGGAAGACCGCGGGTTCGAGGGCATCCGTGAGTCATTCGCCGTCGGGAAAGTGGATACACCCGATACCTGGTCTGCACTCGGGTTGGGCGCAGGAACTCCTTTTGCCCCCGCTCATCTTTTTCGACAGACGGGACCATTCCGGTTCCGCAATTTCCCCGTGCGTTCGTTCTCGAACCTGATTCACGCTGGTTCAAGTACGACACCTGGCGTCGGGGTCCCCACTGTTATCCTTTCAGGAGCGCTTGCAGCTGCTCGGATAACGCGAGGTGATCATCCATGAGCACCCCTTCACGCACGAACCCACTGCGTCGACCACTGTGGTTGGGGACGGTCGCGTCGATACTTCTGATGGTGTCGTCATGGAGTTCCGGGGCTCAGCGCACCCGCGGGGGAATCGTCCGGATGCTCAATCTGGACTGGATCATGTATGGCCATGTCAAGAACATTGGCTTCATCTTGTCCTGGGTCGCGCTGGGACTGCTGCTGTACTGCTGGTGCCTGTGGGGCCGGATTGTCTATCACGACAACATCCCCATCCGCGAATCGGTAAAGACGCTGGTGGGGTGGATAGTTCCGCTCCTGTTCGCGTCCCCGATGTACTCACGCGATGTCTATTCCTACCTGGTCCAGGGCGCAATGGTCCGCGATGGATTCGATCCCTACAAAGATGGAGCTGCCGTCAATCCCGGCCCGATGCTGCTAGAAGTCAGCCCAGATTGGAGAAACACCACCACCCCCTATGGGCCACTTCATTTATGGATCGGCGACGGAATAACAAGCCTGGTCGGATCGAATATCACCATCGGCGTTTTTCTCTACAAATTCATCTCCGTCGCTGGATACGCCGCCATTGCGTGGGCGGTGATATCAATTGCTCGGCATATCGGTGGGAATCCCGCGGTGGCCCTCTGGCTTGGTGTTGCCAATCCAGTTGTCTTCCTCCATCTGGTGGGAGGCATGCACAATGAATCGGTCATGGTTGCCTTTTCCTGCCTCGGGCTGGTTCTGGCTTTACGACGCCACCCACTGTGGGGTGCACTGTTCATCGGCATCGGGTTTTCCCTGAAGGCGACGGCCCTCGTAACCCTCCCCTTCCTCATCTGGATTGCGATGCGGCAACGAGGAATTGCCCCCTCCACATGGTCACTCCACGACCCCCGGCGAACGTTGGCGTCGCTGAAGAAAGCCATTCCCGCCTTCGTGTTCTACGGAATCACGACTGTCCTGATCGTCTGCACGGTACTGACCGCCATCACCTATGCGTCGGGGAGCTCGTGGGGCTGGGTGTCTCAGCTCAGCGGGAATACGAAGGTCATCAACCTCTTGGCGCTCCCCAGCTTCCTGGCCCAGTTCACGGCCGCTTTCGCAGCCTCGTTCTTCCCCGGCGCGACATTTAACTCGGTGCTGTCGATCTACCGGAGTATCTCGATGATCATCATGGTTGTACTCCTGGTCGTAGTCTGGTGGCGTTTCCGCCAGACTCCGCGCCGGGCCATTGAGGGCGCGGCCTGGGCGTACTTAATTACGTGCATCTTTAATGCCGTTACGCTGCCGTGGTATTACGCTGCTGGCGTCGTTCTCGTCGGTACTTTCCGGCCATCACCACGGGTTACGCACTTCACTGTTATCGCGTCGCTCATCGTGGCGGGATCCTTCACAGGGTCTGGCAACAATTGGTTGTACAGATGGTCCTGGATGTGGATCGTGATAACGGTCGCCTTCGTTCTTTATTTCGCCGTGTTCCGAGGGGACGAATCAAAATCCCATCGCCTGGGCACGACGCATAACCTCACGAGCTAGGTGACCATGAAGTGCGTCGATGGGGCGCCCCGGCAGGGTGTCGTCGTCGGTAAACAGGTAGTTCAGTATCTCGTCATTGGAGTATCCGCCGTCAGACATGAGAGCAATCAGACCCGGGACGTGCTTATTGATGGTCACGCGCTCACCGGACTCGGGGTGGCCCTCGTCGTTAAGCCCGTTAAAGAAGCGTGCTGGGATTTGCCGCTGGTGATCACGATCAATCGCGATAAGCTGTCCTTTATTAATAAGATCCCGAACCCGGCTGACGGGCTGGTGGAGATAGTCCGCAACCTCTGCGATCGGGAGGACGATTTCGCTGGCGGATAGGACATCGGGAGTTCTTGAGTTACTCTTCACGGTTTATACCGTAGCTGACAATCCCTAGTAATTTGGTGAGTGGACAGCATCGGGCCGACACAACGGGCTAAGAGAGGACAACGACCACGTGCCTACATTGAGCCATGGAGATCTGGTTGACCGCCGTTATCGCGTGCAGTCACTTATCGCTCGTGGCGGGATGGCCGCGATTTATCGAGGCATTGATGAACGTCTCGATCGACCAGTGGCGCTCAAAATTCTTGATGATCGTTTTGCCCATAATGAACAATTCCGCACCCGTTTTGAGCGGGAAGCGCGAGCTGCGGCACGGTTGTCCCATCCATCGCTCGTTAATGTGTTTGACCAGGGTGATGATGGCACGAGTGTGTTCCTTGCCATGGAGTTGGTCGACGGTGGGACGTTGCGTGAACTCTTGCGTGAGCGTGGTCCGATGCCCCCTCATGCGGCGACAGCCGTCATGGAACCGGTGTTGACTGCCCTCGGGTTAGCGCATTCTGCGGGGCTAATTCACCGGGATGTGAAGCCCGAAAATATCCTGATTAGCGACGATCACCAGGTGAAACTGGCTGATTTTGGGCTGGTTCGGGCGACAGCTGAATCCTCCTTGACAACGACGTCGGTGATGATGGGAACAGTGGCCTATTTGTCCCCGGAACAAGTGCGGGGCGGGAGTGTCGATGGCCGAAGCGATGTCTATTCGACGGGTATTGTCCTGTACGAACTGCTGACGGGGACGACACCTTTCCATGGCGATACGTCGCTGGCCACGGCCTATATGCGGCTTGATCACCCTGTGCCACCTGCCTCCGAGGCCATTGATGGTGTTCCGGCGGAGTTTGACCAGCTAATATCCCGGGCAACTGCTCTAGACCCTCAGGATCGTTTTGCTGATGGATCGGAGTTTCGCACGGCGGTTATGCAGGTTGCCGACGAACTCCGGCTCCCTTTGTCCTCGTTCCGTGTTCCGGTTCCGATTGATTCTGCGTCGCATCGATCTCGGGACGCGGCCCGGGAGGCTGAATCAGCGCAAACACCCGACGGTGGGGATAGTGTCGCGCGGCAGGATATCCCTCAGAGCGCCCCTGACGACCAGGGGGAAACGGCCGTCGTCGGAAATGCAGGAAATGCCGCCCCGCCGAAAAATACGGTTGACCACGATGGTTATGTGGGCACCGATGGCTCGACGGCGGTGTTGTTCCCCGATTACGACCCCAACCGGTCAACTGGTGATATGGCCTCCACACGGATTGATTTCCCGGAGCGTCAGCCGGCGGAACCGGAACCTGCACATGTGGCGTCATCGTCGGGAGGAACTGCGACGACTCCGGGGTCAACTGCTAGTCACCGCACGTCCGTGGCGAATGACAAACCACAGGTGGGGAACCATTCACGCCTCGGGTGTGCTTTGTGGACCATTGTCGCGCTTATCCTCGTCGGCGCGGTCAGTCTCGGAGCGTGGTGGTTGGGTTCCGGCCGGTATGGGGAGATTCCGTCGGTGACCGGCTCTGACGTTTCAACCGCCCATCACGACATCACTGAGGCGGGTTTTGAGGTCACTGAAAAGACGGAATACTCCAATACCGTTCCCTCGAAGACGGTTGCGGCGTCGTCACCTCAGGCCGGCAAACGGGTGACAAAGGGAACAACGGTGACATTGACCGTCTCTGCGGGTCGTCCGACGGTTCCGGCGATTCCAGCAGACCGGTCGGTGGAGGCCTACACGCGAACCCTTTCTGAGCGGACGTTGTCTACGAAGACAACGAAGTCGGATTATTCTTCCGACGTCCCGGAGGGGCAACTTCTTTCCGTCTCCCCCGCTCCGGGGAGCACGGTCGGTGTGCGTTCCTCAGTCACACTCACCGTCAGTAAAGGCCCTAAGCCTGTTTCCATCCCCGATGTCTCAGGAAAATCCGAAGATGATGCCCGGCATGAACTAGAAAAGGCCGGCCTTCACGTCGGTGACGTGTCGACGGACGACTCAGCAACCGACCTCCGCCAGCGGGGCAAGGTAACTCGCACCGATCCTGGTGAAGGAACGGAAGTCAACGAAGGCTCGACGGTCAACCTCTTTGTTGCCCCGGATGTTGCGGTTCCACAATTGATCGGTTCGACGGTCAAAGAAGCTCGTGCGAAGGCAGAGAAAGCTGGGCTGAAGATCGACGCTGGCGATGCGAAGAGCAATGACCGCGTCCTCGTCCAAAATCCCCTGCCCGGTTTTTCTGCCGAACGCGACTCGGTGGTCACTGTCAAAACTGTGAAGACTCTCTAGTCAGATGAGCTCGAGCTTGTCCCTGTTCTCGAGTACTATATCCACGTCCTCGTGATCATTTTCAGCGCAGCACAACGCGTGCCTGCGCATTATAGCTTCTTGTCATGAAAAGGGCTTTCGTGTGTCCCACCATTTAGACTCCGCTTCGACGTCGGCACGTTCTGGGTTTTCCGCGTCTTCCGAAGAAGACCAGCGATCACTGTCGACGCAGACAGACCCTGCTGAGGCCGCCGCGCCGACTTCGCCGTTAAGCGACGTAGATACCGACGACGGTACCTCTTCGGACACGGTTGCAGCCAACGGTAGTACGAGAGTTACAGCGGCAACGGAGTCTGGCGAGGGGTCACGTCGTAAGTGGGACCGGAAAGCTCTCATCATCGCCGGAGCCCTAACTGCTGCATTTGTGATAACTCGGGCCGTGATGTGGTGGCTCGACCACCACATCGGTGACTACTGGATGATCGACACTCCGGTGGATTATTACTTCAAAGGCCTCGACGACCCAGGTTCCGGGGCCATGCAAGAGTACCCCGTACCGGTCATGTGGATGGTCGCCGTCTTGAAGTGGCTGACCATGATCTTCTCCTCCGCCGACAAAATCACGGTATCCATCTGGATGTTATTAGTCGTTGACGTCGGATTTTTTGTCTGGCTTACTGCCAGCCGACGCTGGTGGGGCGCCGGGTTCTGGGTTCTCTTCGGGGTGTTCTTCGGACCTCTGCTATGGACCCGCTGGGATATCGTCCCCGCTGTGCTCGTAGCCGCCACACTGGTCACACTTGTTCGGCACCCGAAGGTCTCAGGCATCCTCTTGGGGTGCGCGACCATGATCAAACTGTGGCCGGCCATCATCGGCACGGCGCTCGTCGGCTGGTGGAAGAGCCGACAGACGTGGCAGCGTATCGCGTCATTCGCAGCCACGTGCGTCGTCATTGCAGCACTATCCGTATGGGGGCACGGCTTCCACCGCATCACGTCGGTGTTCAATTACCAAGGGGATCGCGGTCTTCAGATTGAATCCATCCCCGCAACTGGTGTGATGTGGGCTGCCCACCACGGCGAAGACGCACTGAGCATTTCGTATGCTGCATCGCAATCGTTTGAAGTATTCGGCCCTTCGGTGTCTCGATGGGAGACGTTCTCGACGATCCTGACCGTCATTATGGTCCTCGTCTGTGTCTACCTGTGCGTCTCCGCGTTGATCGGAGCAGATGGTTTCCGACGCATGTTCCCGCGGGCCGCGGACGGCGCATTGACACCGCCCCAACAACGCATGCTTGTCATTGAGAAGACGACGGACAATGGCTGGTCGGCGCGTCGATCGGCATGGTTGGCGCTGATCATCATTGGGGCTGTGCTGATCTCAAACAAGGTGATGTCCACGCAATACGTTGTGTGGTGGGCCGCTCCCCTCGCAGTGTGCCTTGACTCAGTTCATGGCAGTCCGGCGTCGGCAAGCAAACAATCAGCATGGAGTCTGCGGATAGCTGGTGGTCTCATGCTGGTCATCGGTGGTTTGTCGCAGTGGATTTATCCCGTTGCCTATGACTCGATAATCAGCAATGACGACAACCCTTCGGTCATGATTCTGGTTGTCCGTAATCTGCTGATCATTGCGATTTTCCTCATGCTGGTGGTTGGTTTCGCTAAAGAGCCTTCGGTCCGTCTTGTGCGTCTCCGCGATATTTCGGACATGATTCACCGACGGTACACCCGCGGACAGTGGCGGAACATCACCATCGAACGCACGCCTATGTCCAGGCGCTATCACGGGAAACATCGCCTCCGTCGGCTGGTTATCACTTCCCGTAAACCCAACCAGGTTGAATCGGACGACGACGAGGCAGCACTCGTTGAGTCCGACGACTCGGCACAAAGTGCTCATGAGAATGTGAGCGCAGATACGTCGACGGCTGAAGCTACCGATGCAGATACGACGGAGCACCTGGACGAAGGAGAATGTGATATGTCTTCGCCGGACGAAGACACCCAAGACGAAGAAGGGGCCGCTGAAGAAGAAACGGCTTCTGTCGAAGACGAAGGGGAATCGGAGAAATCATCGCGGCCGCGTGCGTGGCAGGGTGTTGGCCAGCGTATTCTCAGTTCCGAGCTCACAGGTGTGTGCCTGATTGCGGTGGGCGTCTATGCCCTAGTGCAGACCATCGTGGGTATCGCTCTGGCCTACAATGCAAAGCTCTTTAATTCGTCTTTCTCGGACCAGATTCAGTCGTGGGATGCCCAATGGTTCACCAGAATTGCTGAATTCGGTTACCGCGGAGGCGAGGCGATTGACGGGAATCCCCCCGAATTCCGCACAGTTGCTTTTCTCCCAGGAACACCGTGGTTACTACGAGCCACCCATGCCATAACCGGATTGGACTGGGCCGCGGCTGGATTGCTGATGAACGCCATCATCGGCGCCATTGCCACATGTCTACTCGCCGCTATCATCCGTAAGTTCACCAGCTCACTACTTGCAGTGGTGCTCGCTGTGGCGGTATTCGCTGGGTTCCCGATGTCCGTGACGTACTTGATGGCCTACTCGGAGGCCCTCTTCGCACTCTGCACGTTCCTGTTCATCCTCGGCTACCTGAACAAGGACTTCCCCCTCGCTGCCACAGGGGTTTTCATGGCCTGCCTTGTCAGAATGACCGGGTATGACCTTGCTATAGCATTCGCAATCGGGGTTTTGCTGCATCATCGCCGCAACGTGCGCGCATGGATTTGTGTTGCTGCCGCTCCCCTGGGCGGAGCTATTTATATGCTGTGGGCAGGCCATCTTGCGCGGGACGCAGGCGGCTACTTTGCCGTTCAAAAAGACGGCTGGGGAACACAATTCGATTTCGGTAAGACCACACTTCACGATCTGCCGAGGCAGATTTTCGCCCTCGAGGGTGTTGTCCCACTGTGGTGTTCGCTAGCCATCCTGGGCACGCTCACCCTCATCATTGTGGGGATTATCAGGCGTTTCCCCTTCATGATGTGGCTCTGTGGCACAGGGATCGGCCTTAACGTGATTCTGTCGTCGGGGTACTTCCACTCGCGCCCCCGCCTGTTGCTCATGGCGGGCGTACTGCTGACTATTTGCATGATTGTGACGACGGTTCGGCGATGGCCGATCCTGACCACGGCCTACACCATCGTTATCGTCTGGGTCGGAGTGTGGTTATCCGAATACATGCTGACGCAGTGGGCCTACGCCATTTAATGCCAGACGCGTAGGACA
Source organism: Corynebacterium pseudokroppenstedtii (assembly GCF_019754945.1). Classification (GTDB taxonomy): domain Bacteria; phylum Actinomycetota; class Actinomycetes; order Mycobacteriales; family Mycobacteriaceae; genus Corynebacterium; species Corynebacterium pseudokroppenstedtii. The sequence goes on along the minus strand of NZ_JAEUWU010000003.1, from coordinate 334,569 downwards.
AGCGGGCGGGTGGCCGAGCGGCCTTACCACTGCGCCACACGCCGAACGAGCCTTAATTACGCAGCATTTCTGCAACGAGGAAGGCTAGCTCCAACGATTGCTGCGTGTTCAACCGTGGATCACATGCCGAAGCATAGCGGCCAGGCAAGTCCACATCAGTGAGGTCTTGCGCGCCACCGACACACTCAGTGACATCCTCACCGGTGAGCTCAATGTGGATACCGCCGGGGTGCGAACCGATCGCCCGGTGGACCTCGAAGAACCCTTGGACTTCGTCGATAACTCGGTCGAAGTCGCGCGTCTTGTACCCGTTTGAGCTCGTGAATGTATTGCCGTGCATGGGGTCACACTGCCAAATCACTTTATGGCCAGTAGCTTCCACAGCCTCGACGATCGGCGGCAGCACTGTCCGGATCTGGTCGTATCCCATCCGAGACACCAAGGTAAGCCGTCCTGGCCGTCCCTTGTATCCCTTCACATGGCCCGGCGCGTCGTCCGCCACATCAGGGTCGAGCTTCTCCACATAAGCAACCGCTTCCTCAGGCGTCGTCGAGGGCCCAATCTTGAGCCCCACTGGGTTGGAGATCAAGGCAGCGAGGTTGACGTGGAAATCGTCGATACCCCGGGTGCGCTCACCAATCCATACTTCGTGTGCGGAGAGATCGTAGAGGGCGGTTTCCCCAGCTGGATCCTGGCCCAGGCGCAACATGGCGCGCTCATAATCGACGACGAGGGCTTCGTGGGAACAGTAGATATCGGCCGTGTGCAAATTCGAGTCCGAGACCTTACATGCCTCCATGAAGCGCAGGCCATGATCAATTTCTGATGCCAAGGCTTCATAGCGCGCACCCGCCGGGGAGGTCTGCACGAATTCGCGGTTCCATTCGTGGAGTTTGTGCAAATCCGCGGTCCCGGATGCCGTCAAGGACCGAACGAGGTTCATGGCCGCAGCAGCATTCGCGTAGGCGCGAACCATCCGAGCGGGGTCGTGACGACGCGCCTCTTCCGTGGCCTCGACGCCGTTGACTAAGTCACCTCGGTAATTCAGCAAACCCTGGCTGTCGTAATCAGAGCTCCGGGGCTTGGCGTATTGCCCCGCGATCCTCGCCATTTTGACGACTGGCATTGACGCACCATAGGTCAACACAACAGCCATCTGCAGCAGGGTTTTTATATTGGCTCGAATGTGCGGTTCGGTGTTGGATTCGAATGTCTCTGCACAGTCCCCACCTTGCAATAAAAAGGCTTCGCCGAGCGCAACATGTTGCATCTGCTCTTGGAGTTTACGGATTTCCGCAACCACGACAATCGGGGGTACGGACTCCAAAATCTTCCGTACGTTGGAGGCGTCCCGCTCATTCCAGGTGGGTTGCTGGAAGGCGGGGCGGGAGATCACATCTTGGAATTGTTCTTCTAAAGCGCCAGGTAAAGGCGGTAAATCAGGGAGGTCATTAACCGGTAAATCTATTGTCCAGCTCACAGGGGCAAAGTCTAGCGTAGCTTTGCGTTATGTACTGAAAAGCCAGTGAGTTACCCCAGAATGGTGATGGCTCTCCCTTGATTCCCGCCCCCCCTACTTCAATTCCATTCCCGTTTTTTCTTTAAACACTCGCGCACACACTTTGAACTTGGCGACGTTGTGCCGCGCATCGGCTAAAGCATCATGTGCGTTTTCCGGCACCGGAGGAAGAGCCGGCCGGCCAACGAAGACCCACGCGTGCTTCATCTCTCGGGTAAACCTGGGGATATTCCTCGGCAGATCCTGCATGATGCCCCACAGCTGAACCAAGCAGATGTGGTCATACGCCCCCACCCACGCCCACAACCGAACGTGGTCGTCGTCGCCAAAGAATTCTTCTAAATCGTGACGGATTGTCGATCTGTTTTTCCACAGTGGCGACGACGGGTTCGGCAGATGAGGTAACACGTGTTTCTTCACCCACGGATTGGCGCGGGAGAGATCGGCGTCGGTAGATACTGCGTAATATTCACGGCCGTCACTGGCAACAATGCCAATAGAGACGAGATCTATGGTCTGGCCATCTTCAATAAATTCGGTGTCATAAAAATAATCCATATGACAAGGCTAGTACGTCATGGATAACGTGTTCAGGTTGTTCTGTGTCTGAACGACGGTGGCCATCGTCGGCAACGAACATCAACAACGAAAAAGACCGACCGCGGGTGCCGATCAGTGAGGTTCCGCCACAATAGGGATGCCAGGTAGACTGTGAGGCCATGCGTGTCCGCGGTAGTTGTGAACGAATCGTACATTTTTTATCTGAGACATGGGTGGGCCGGCTCGTGGTCACCGCCGTTCTCGGGCTCGTTCTGTACTACCACTTCTTCGACGTGTTTGGCGACGGAGAATTTCGCTACCACATCGACCTCGATGTGTATCGGTCGGGCGGCCAGGCTTTTGTCCGCGGTTTCGGGCTTTATGACCGCGATTACCCTGTGCGGGGCATTAATCTTCCGTTCACCTACCCTCCCCTGGCGGCCATTCTTTTTAGTACTCTGACCTGGTTTTCACTCACAACTGACACCCTGTTAATGGTTTTCACCACGGCGGCGATGACCTGGTGGTGTGGTGCGGTTCTGATTAACCACTTCACGGACCCTGTGCACACGTCGAGTGCCGACGATAAATCGGCTCTACCGGCCACGACCAGCTCATTTAAACGGGCGGGGTGGCTGTCCTACATGATTCTTCCGCTGGTTCTCCTGGGCGAACCATTCACGCATACATTAAGTTTTGGCCAGATCAACGTTTTCCTTATGGCCCTCGTGTTGCTGGATACCGCCGTGAAACGCACTCGCTGGCCTCGGGGGATTTTCATCGGATTAGCAGCCGCAATAAAATTAACGCCCGCCGTGTTTGGACTCTTCTTCCTCGTTAAAAGAGATTGGAAATCAGCCATCACCTGCGCCGCCTCTGGGGTTGCGTGGACCGCGTTAGGTTGGGCAATTCTCCCCCACGATTCAAAAGATTATTGGACCGTCGAAATACACAATCCTGATCGGATCGGAGGGTTGGCCTATGCCGGCAACCAGTCTCTACGAGGAATGATCGCCCGCTTTACTAATGACTACACTCTCCAATCCCGATGGTGGGTTGTCCTCAGTGTGCTGACATTCGGGCTCATCCTCACCGCCATGGTGCGTCTGATACGCACCGCATCGAACCTTCAATCCGGTCCCGGCGCGGACAATAGAGTTTCTGCTACCGGACCTCACTATGAAGGACAGAGCTTCACCATTGCATTAGTGGCTGCCACGAGCCTTGTTGCTCTCCTGCTCTCCCCTGTCTCGTGGTCTCACCACTGGGTCTGGTTCTTGCCATTCGTCATTGTGACCATGAATGTGGCTTGGAATTCGCGACACATTATTCCTCGATGGCAGAACAATGTGCTGTGGGGTGTTGCGGTAGTGGGCTTGATGATCTCCACAGTCACGCCATTCCATTGGTTCTTCCCCAACTCGGAAAACCAGGAGCTTCAGTGGTCTTTGATTCAAAAGATTGTGGGAAGCGACTATGTTCTGTGGGGCTTCCTCTTCCTGATTGCGATGGCATTATTCCCACGAGCTTTTACCACTGAGAAAAGCTAGTAACCTGTGGCTTTCTCATTCACAGGGTTCCGGCGTCCACCACGCCCGGCCGACACAGCCAAGGGACACCAAGAAAACTCGACACACGCCGATGGTCGACGAGTGACGCAGGGGTCGGGCCAAAAGCCTAGCCCAACTGTGTGGGGTTGGGGCCTCGTCGGCGGATTGTCATGTGTATCGCTGTTCTTCACGTTGTGGACGCTACGTTTCACACGTGATCCTGATAGCTCCACCTATTCCGATGGCAGCAGATACCGTCTCCACCTCGGCGGCTCATCGGGAATAGTGTTCATCCCGCGGAATCTGGTTGACCTCGAGGTTTACCGAGCGGGTGCCCGTGCGATTGTTCATCATCACGCGCTGTATGACGGCACTTTCACAACCAGCGAGCGTAATCTCCCTTTCACGTATCCCCCTTTCGCCACGTGCGTGATGGTGGGGCTACTTGTTCTGCCTACCGTCGTCGGGATTGTGGTCCATTCGGTCTTATCCCTTGGTGCGCTTCTTCTCGCGACATCGATCCTCACGCGAGGGTGGCGAAACCAGTGGCGGTATCTCACAGCCGCGGCGGTTGTCATATCGGAACCAGCCCGTGCGACGCTGTCTTTCGGGCAGATCAATTCAGTGCTGTTGCTCATGGCCGTGGTTGATTGGTGGATTCTTTCCGAATCTCCACCAGGGTCCCGACGTCGCGCAGTGGCAGGTGTGCTGACAGGGTGTGCCGCTGCCATCAAGCTAACTCCTGCCGTATTCATCCTGGTCCCGCTCCTCCGGCGCGATGTTTCGTCGACAGCGCGCTGCGCGGTCTCTGCGATAGTGGCAACCGGTATAGGGGCGTTGATCGCGCCTCATGACACCTGGGTTTACTTCCGTCACGTGTTGTGGGCGACGGATCGGATAGGTGACCCGACGATCATTTCCAATCAATCGATTAAAGGAGCCTTGGGACGGCTTGCCGCGTCAGTGGCTGATTCTCATGCGTCTGCAGTTACCTCCCGGCCGATGACCATCGTATGGGCCCTGATTGTGCTCGCTCTGGCCGCACTCCTCATCACAAGGAACTGTCGTCGGCACAATGACGTCCTAAGCCCAGGCCAGATCAATACTGGTCGGGCTATTCTTCCTTCGGCGGTAGGGCTCTTCGGACTTCTCGCCTCACCGGTAAGTTGGACGCATCACTGGGTGTGGGCGCTACCAGCCATAATCACCCTGTTCACGATCACCGTTAGCAGTAATCGTTCCGCCGCAAAAGATTCTGGCGCGGTGGACTCTCCTTACAAGCAGTCGCGTCGCCGGACTCGTCAAGCCAAATGGTATGCAATACTAGCCGGTATCGGTTCCGGCGTTTTCCTCATGGGAACTGTATGGTGGTCACCTCTGATGTCACGGCGGGTGGATGCCCTCACACCAGAGGCTTACGCCCAGATGCTCTCCCATGGTGGGCTCGTCGGTCATGCCGTGGACACATTCTTTTCGGTGTTCATCGGGTTTCTGGAAAATAGCTATGTGGTGTGGGCTGGATTCGCATTTGTCACCTTGGCTTCTGTAGCCTGGTCACCGGCCCAACGACGGAGGAGAAACACACGTACATGTCAGCTTCATCGGTGACACGTCTGTCTCGTTCGCGTCGCAGCACACTCGCTACCCGTGGTGCGTGGAGCAGCACGGCAGACTCAACGTCAGCACCTCAAGACGGTACAGAACCTCCTTCTACTGGTGCGTCGCCACGACCTGAGTCCGAGGTTGCACCACAAAGTTCGGATAGCGCAGTGACCGCGTCGACAACTGGCACGACGGAAACACCCGCACCGCGCAAGAAACAGAGACTCCTCTGGCCGGACATCGGCAAAGGCATCTCTATCTTGGGTGTGTGTTTTCTCCATGCCACTATTTACACTCCCGACGGCGTGTACACCGCCGCAAACGCGGTCAACGACTGGCTAGGTCCTGTTCGCCTGCCAATGTTCTTCATGGTGTCAGGGCTGTTTTCGTATAAGGTCCGACGCCAAACGCTCGGAGAACTCTGGCACTCGCGTCTCCGGTTTTTGCTGATTCCTTACCTCGTGTGGGCACCCCTGGAGCTCTGGTCCAAAATGTGGGCCAACAATTTTGAGATAGATACTCACGAAATTGTCACGTCAGTTATTCACGGTGAATGTGGGCTCTGGTTCCTCCATTGCTTGGTTCTTTTCACCTTGGCCGTCTGGGTAACAAAATGGCTGCCCGATCATTGGGCACTGGCAGTCAGCGTTCTTCCCTGGTTGTGGCAGATGTACAACCCTGTCACGCCGACGCAGTCGCACATTTTCAATTACATGCCGGTCTATTTCGTCGGCGTCTTTATGCGGCCGGCATTGCTGGCGCTCGCGCGAAAATGGCGGTCTCCCTGGTGGTGGGCAGGAAGCTTCGCTCTATTCTGGTGCACGAAGGTGGCTTATTCGCATTTCGGTGACAGCTACGATCACCTCGTCGAGATGGGAATTGCTCACAACGACGCTGGCCAGCTCGATGTTCTGTTCTCGTCCATCCGAGCACTGGGGGCACTTCCGTTATCGATCTTGGTCTGTGCGCTCGTGGCGCAGATCCCCCTTTTAGCGCGCCCCTTGCAATACATTGGGCAGCGGACTTTGGTCATTTATCTCTTCCACATGACCGCGATGAACCTGACGTGGGATCGCGCGCTCTATGTCTATGGCATCCGCGAGGACGTGACCAACGCCAGTGACAACGTCCGAATGGTGTGTATCATCGGACTATTCATTCTCTGCCTGGCGTCGGGTTGGGTCGTCGAGCAATGTAAACGCTTGCCCGTCGTCGGCTGGACGATTCGGCCCTCAATTCCGTTTTTCCAGTTCCGCCTCTGGGAGCGCAAAGCAGCATCGGCATCGTAAACCACTGCCGACGTTGAAGTGACCGCGGGCCAATCGCATCGCGGGGCAGTCAACGTCGCCAGGCTAGTTACCCCGCAAGCACGAGGGTCTTACTTGGGCTCGCTCCCCCGCAAGTACCCTTTCCCCTCATTCAAGGCAGCTTTCACATCCGCTGCATAAAAGTCATGGACATACTCCTGGCCACCGAGCTCATGGAGGGACTCCATAATGTCGTCAGTAAATGTCCTGAGGCGCTCGTATTCGTCCTCAATATGCATGTAGTTCAAGGGGTCGAGTGGCTCTCCCACAGAGACTCCGACGCGAACGGGCCGCGGGAACAGGGAGCCAATCGGGTTAGCTTTCCGCGTATTGATCATCGCGACGGGATAGACTTTCTGCCCCGACTCGAATGCCAACCGAGCGATCCCTGTCTTTCCGCGGTATAGACGGCCATCAGGCGACCGGGTTCCTTCCGGGTACATGCCCATCAGGTCCCCACGGCCAACCACCTTCAGTCCCGCGTTCAATGCGTCCTGAGCGGCTTGACCAGATGAGCGGTCGATCGGGTACTGCCCTACCGACGAGAAAAACCAGGCCTGGATCCGGCCGACGAGCCCCGGCGTCGTGAAATACTCGCTCTTAGCAAGAAAAGTGATTTGACGCGGGCACAGCAGCGGAAGATAAAACGAATCCATCACCGAGAGGTGATTGCTAGCCAAGATCGCTGGCCCCTCCGATGGGATCCGGTCGATGTTCTTCGTAAACGGCCTGTTCCATACCCGAAGAAAAGGACCGAAGAGAATGTATTTAAATGTCCAATACCAGCGATTATGCATGACTTTCCTTGAAGCTATCTCGCGCCAAATCAGCGACCCCAATCATACCGGCTTCCGCCCCTAATGTTGCCGTTTTGATCTCCGCGAGTGGCCGATGCCCTGCCCCCACCACGTTATCCGCATAAGCCCGAAGAGCACGGGGCATAAAAAGATCAGAATCAGTGGAAACGCCACCACCGATGACGATCAAGGACGGGTCGAAAAAGTCCTGGACCATGGCCAAACCTCGGCCCAACCATAGGCCAAAGTCATCGACCACGAGCTTCGCTAGAGGATCCCCTTCCCGGGCAGCAAGAGAAACATGCCGGCCGGTGATTTCATCCGGACGCGTCCGGTAATCGCGAAGTAAGTCAGAATCCAAGCCTGTATGGGAACCGATCATTTCGCGCGCGGTCGTCGCCATTGCCGTCCCGGAACAGTAGCGTTCCAGGCACCCCCGCTTACCGCACGAGCATTGACGGCCATCAGGTACTACACAGATATGACCAAACTCGGGCGCGGTACCGTGCGCTCCCCGGTAGATTTCGCCATTCACCATCAATGTGCCGCCAATACCGGTTCCGATGGCAAATAGCACCCAATTGTTCTCGTCGTAGGCGCTGCCGTAGCGATACTCCCCCCATGCGGCAGAGTTAGCGTCGTGCTCCAAGCGGACGGGGAGACGAAGCCGTTCCTCCAAACGGTCGACTACTTTCGCGTCGCGCCATGGGAGGTGGGGTGCGTAGCGCACTGTTCGACAGTCCGGCGTCAAGAATCCGGCGACCGCCATCCCTACTGCAGCGATGTTGTGCCGGCGTTGTAAGTGTCGGACAATCTGCACCACACCGTCTTCCAGCGCATGTGATGAAGCCGGAGTCGGGATTTGCTCCGAATCGATGATTGTCCCCTCGTCGGTAACAACCGCACCACGCAGGTTCGTACCACCAATATCAAAGCCGACAGTAAGCGGCCGGACAGAAGCGTGATCGGACATCAATACCTTTCGTTGAGGACCGCCGAAGAAAGAATCGTCTCAGCCAGTGGATAATGGCCTACTTCCGACGACGTAACTGGCGAATGGCTAACTTATTCAATCTAGCCCGTCGAATAAAACCTGGGCCAATTGCGGCCCCCTCACGGACCACGACCACTCCTTTTCGATGTACTCACGGCCCTTCTGTCCCATCGCCAAAGCGCGTTCAGGGTCAGCGAGTAGCCCCGCGACCGCATCCACAATCTCGTCGGCGCGTCGGCCATTAACAACGATCCCCGTTTCCGAGGGAAGGACGGTCTCAGGAGCTCCGCCACCGTCTCCTGCGACGACGGGCACGCCACATGCTTGGGCTTCAAGAAGGACGATGCCCAATCCCTCAACGTCCAATCCGCCGCCCAGCGTGCGGACCGGCATCGCGAAGACATCCGCGCAACGATAAAAATCGGGTAAGGCATCGAAGGGAACGGAGCCCGTCGTGATGAGAGAATCACTGACACCTAAGGCCGATGCACGATCGATGAGTGACTTTCTGCCTTTACCCGGGCCAACGATGAGAAGTTTTGCTGTGGAAATACGCTTCCGGATGCCCGGGAGAGCTTCCACAAGCATGTCTTGCCCTTTTCGAGGCACAATCCGCGAAATACATACGACGAGGGGGCCGTCACCCACCCCATATTGCCGACGAACACGGTCACCCGCCTCCTTATTCGGCGAGAAACGGGTGATATCCACCCCGGGTTGAAGCGATGACCACGCTGGGTGAGGTCCGAAAGCACGACGTGTTCGCATCTGGGCATATCTAGACACGTACGTCAGCATGTCAACACGCGAACCGATCAGGCGAAGGACTTGCCGCGCCCCTGGGATCATCGACCAACCGATTTCGTGGCCGTGCGTCGAGGCCACGACCCTTCGGGCACCCGCTCGACGAGCAGCTGAGGCCATGAGCGCAAGTGGCGTGCTCGCACCGAACCACACGGTGTCAATTGACCAGGCGCGAATGATCTCTTGCATCCGTCGAGCGGTCATGGGAGTGGGCAGCATAACGCGACGTGGCCACCGAATGATGGCGAACGGAGCGTCGCGGTCGAACTCCTGGGTTGCGTTCTCGTCCTGGGTTGAGGCGAAAACGATCAGTTGGTCGGGGTCGAGAGTCTGAACAAACTCGTGAAGGTACGTCTGAATCCCACCGACTGTCGGTGGGAAATCATTGGTGACGAGCAAGACCCGACGAGAATGAACCATGGACTCACATTCTATGAAACATCGCCGCGCTAGTAGCGACGAGCCCCATACACAGGCATAGAGTTCACTCCAACAACCTGCACTGGGATACCGTAATCGGCGGCATGGACGACCTTGCCATTGCCGATATAGAGACCGACATGGGTGGCTCCTGGATAGTATCCAATGACGTCACCGGGTTGAAGATCGTTCATGGATACTGGCGTTCCACCAGCCATCTGAGCGCCGGATGTGCGAGGGATGGTCTTCCCCATTTGGCGGTATGACCAGTACACCAGGCCCGAACAGTCGAACTCATTCGGGCCCGCTGCGCCCCATGAGTACGGAGCACCGAGCTTCGATAGGGCCGCGTTGACAGCAGCATTCGCCGATTGCTGGGCAGCCTTGATTTGGTCCTTACCCATGCGAATCGGGTTGTTCTTATCTTGCCAGCGCCGACGCTCTTCAGCAGAGAGGTTATCGATTGCAGCCTTAATCCGAGCAGTCTGAGCTTTGAGCTCGTCCTGCTTGGCGAGCAACTCCTTTTCCTGCTTATTTAACTCATCGGAGGCGTACTGAGCAGCGTCTTTCGCTTTGGCAGCGACATCTCGTTCTTTGTCTGCCGCACTCGACTCACGTCGGTACTGATCGAGCGTATTCTGCCGCCCAGTGGCAAGAGCACTGATGTACGATGCCCGGTCGATAGCGTCCTGCGGGTTCGCCGCACCAATATAGGCAGTGGTCGGGTCGATACTGACTTGCCGGTAGCGAGACAACGCAATCTGATCCACTTTGGAGCGAATAGCGTTAGCCTTATCCGACGCCGTCCGTGCCGCGTCCGACTTACTGTCGACGTCGTGCTGAGCTTCTTTCAGCGTTTGATCAGCGCCTTTAATCTTTTCTTCGAGCTCTTTAATTTTTTCCGACGTCTGCTCGGCTTCGCGCGAAACCTCAGACATCTGCGCGAAAAGATCATCTTTATTCGCCGGTGTCGCTGCCGAGGGGGCAGGGTCGGCATGAGCGGGAGTCTGGCCGACTACCGGAATAGCAAGAAAGGCTGGGAGGGAGGCCGCAGCTACCACCATTCGAGTACACCGCGACGGCAAAACCATAGTGAGACGCACGGTGATACTTTTACCAGTTCCGCGTCAAAAAATCACCTTGACCAGTCAAAATGTTAATAAAGTTAACCGTGTGACCAATGCGGTTAGCGTACATCGAGGTTAGCCGCCCCTACCGGCGTCGCCCATGCCGCGCAAAGCAGCACCGAGCCCGGCAGATCTCGTCAGTTCTATATATAACAAAAAGCGCCCAGATCACCTGGGCGCTTATATCCTCAGCTGTGCTTAAGTAGCTGGAAGGTGTTGAGCCGCTACAACCGGCCATGCTCAATAAGCTCTAGGCGTAACGAGCAGCCGAGTAAGCCTGCATGGAGCTCAGCGGAACGACAGACACGGTCTGCCCTTCCTGCGGAGCGTGAACAACGTTGCCGCCACCGACGTAGACGCCGACATGGTTTCCGCCATAGAAGCCGACGATGTCACCGGGCTGCAGCGCGTTGAGCGCAACAGGGGCACCGCCCGCCAGCTGAGAGTTCGAGGTCCGAGGGATGGCGATGCCAACTTGCTCGTAGGCCCACTTCACGAGACCCGAGCAGTCGAACGCGGCGGGGCCAGTCCCACCCCATGCGTAAGGGGATCCCTGCTTCGATTGAGCGGCGTCGGCAATCTTCTGACCAACGCTGCGCAGCGTCTCGATCGGATCGATGGCCGGAGCTTCAGCCGGTGCGCCCCCAATGTTTGCGGAGGTAGCGTCGGCGTTCGGGATGTTTGCCTGCGACATGTAGTCGTGGATCTGCTTGTTCAGCGCGTCCTGTGCCTGCTGAATCTGGTCCGGAACAGTGACCGTGTACTGAGTGTTAGGAATCTGAACCTCAGCAGCAGATGCGTTGGCAGCGCCTGCGATTGCGGTAGTCGCGCTCAAACCCACAGCAGAAACTGCAGCAATTTTGCGGCCGGTGGAAGCGCTCAAGCGGCTACGGTTAGCCATTCGTGTTTCTCCGATGCGTGTCGACGGTCAGATCTCAGGCGGCACCCGCCGCTCTGTAATGTCTCGAAAAGGTTACGAAATGGATACGGTCTATGTCCAACTCGAAAACCACACTGGGGGTTCATTCACCCCAACCGCCATTCTGTAACCGAAACGTTATTTTTGGGCCACCTTCTACAGCGTCATGGTCACCTTTACCTAGAAGTATCTGTTGCGCTGGGCAAATTTCGTCAAATAAGAGCGACCAAGGATCATTACATGTCCTGAAATCTCGACCCCAGCAACCTGAAATGTGATATCTATCATAGTTTTGTGATGAAACCTCATCTATCCCACAGAACTCACGCGTTTCAGCCTTCGATGGGCCACATTGCACCTACATTTCATCACTACCCGAACTTTGCTCCTCCCCGTCTCTGCCACGTGCATGTGTGTCCCATGCACGTTGTACCCTCTCACTGTGAACCGCGCCCGCACATCACTCGCCCCAGACCATGGGGACTCCGTGACTTCAGAACACCCGTCATCTGATGCGCAGGCGCATCTCCCCGTTTCTCCGACCTTCAACCGGGACATCGCAGATTCCCTGATCGTCAACACAACTTTTGTCGTCGTGGACCTTGAGACCACGGGTTTATCCGCACACGACGACCGCATCATCGAAATCGGCGCGGTAAAAATTCAAGGCGGTGAAGAAATCTCCCGCTTTTCGACCTTCGTCGATCCGGGACGGCTTATCCCCTCGCTCATCACGAACATCACCGGAATCAGTGACGACGATGTCAATGGAGCACCAGAAGAAGCGCAGGCAGTCAAGGATTTCCTCCAGTTTTCACGCGGGACAGTTCTTGTCGCCCATAACGCCCGCTTCGATATTGGTTTCCTCCAAGCTGCATCGATGCGCGCGCACATCACATGGCCACAACCAACACACCTGTGCACCTTGGTCCTCGCGCGAACAATGCTGGACCGCTCTGCCGTCGGATCTTTTAAGCTTTCGTCTCTCGCGCGACATTTTCACGCCACGACGACACCCACGCACCGCGCGCTCGATGATGCGCTCGCCACAGTTACTGTGTTCCACGGTCTTCTCGAGGAGCTAGGGTCTCAGGACATCATTCATGTCGGGGATATCCCCACCCGGCCCGCTCGAGGGGCCACTGGTGCGTCGGTCTCCCAGGTACCGACCCCCGACGCCACGTCGATTTCGCCGTCTCCCAACCGCTACCGCCACCTCATTGAGGACGTCCCCTCCAGCCCAGGCGTCTATATTTTCCGTTCACACTCTGGTGAACCGTTGTATATAGGTACGGCAGTGAACCTCCGCCGTCGGCTCAGACAATATATAAATGGCAATGACAAGCGACGCCTGATCCCGCATCTTCTCCCCCAGACGCGGAATATCGACACGATCGAATGTGCTCACGGCTTTGAGGCTGAGGTTCGCGAAGCGACGCTGATCGCTAAGTTTCGCCCACCGTTTAACCGACGTTCTAAGGAACCGCGACAGTATTGGTGGATTTCCGGGGCCCGTCCGCGTTCACACGACGTTTCTCGGGCCACTATTTCGCGCGATCCCCGTTCTCCTAACGCTCTCGGCCCCTTTCGGACGCGTCAAAAAGCGACGACCGCGGCACGGTTGCTCGGCATTGGAGCTCCGACAGCATCCGGACTCCCTGTCGACCAGGCGATCAATTGGCCTCCGTCGCTATCGACCGCAGAGGAACGGATCGCTGCCTTCTTAAACCCTGACGGAGCCTTATATCCCGACGAGGTGGGCACCTCCGTCCCGGCTACCGCATGCAATGACATCCCAACTGACGGGCATTCCTACACTCTTCAGAACCTGGAAGAGACCCGGCGGAGTCAAAGGGATAGACCTGACTACTACCAGCAATTGATCAATGTGGTCACCGACTTGGCGTCGGATGGTCGTTTTCAACGCGCAGCTCTCACGCGGGATGCCGTGGCAGCCTTATTATCGACGACGGCTACCGCGCAGGCTTACCGAGCTCTCGCCGAGACTCCCGAGATGAGGTTGACAGCGCCTGACGGCGAAGGCGGGTGGAACCTTGCGGTCGTACGTTACGGCCGGCTGGCGAGCGCGGGGCATGTTGCCAAAGGGGGCGCTCATGGGAATGCGGTCGATTTACTCCTCGCCCATGCCACGCACGTTGAGCCTGACTCTTCCCCGCTTGGAGGTGCGAGCATAGAGCAACTACGTGTGATACGTCGGTGGATGGAAAAGCCCGGAGTGCGACCAGGTCCTGGTTGTGAGGGATGGTCCATGCCGATCCAGGGTGCTGGGCGATTTGCCGCCTGGATTGATAAGGCCCAGAAGGCCACTGAGAGCTAACGGTTTAGCCATACTGTGAAAGCCATACGCGAAACCCCGCTTCCCTGTTAAGGAAAGCGGGGCGAGTGACGTGCGCGTGAAATTACCTTTGCACACCGCGGTGCGGGGCCGGGACTCACTGCTCGGCGGACCCACTCCGTGGAATGCCCGGGTTGTTACTTATCGTCGTCCTTATACTGCTCGCGGTTACGCGCCTGCAGCTCTTCGAGCATCTCTTTCTGTTCGCGCTCGTTCTCGTGCTCGATCTCTTCCGCACGATCCGCGATGTCTTGCGAATCCGGGGTGAAGAACGTGCCGCGACCCGGGTGGCCGGAGTAACCAAGCTGGTTCATCTGCTTCGGAACCGGAGCACCTTCATATTCAAGTGGTACAGCGTGGCCGTGCTCATCAACCGGGCCTAGCGGCTGGTGAACTTCAATGAACCCACCCGAAGGCAGAACTTCGATCGTGCCGGTTGCCACACCATGCTCCAGGACCTCACGGTCAGAGCGCTGCAAGCCGAGGCAAATACGGTACGTGCAGTAGTACACGATCGGCGGAACGATAACGAGACCGATACGTCCAACCCACGTCATAGCATTCAGTGAGATCTGGAAGTGGTAAGCGATCAGGTCGTTCATACCAGAGATGGTCAACAGGAAGTAGAAGCTGATGGCCATCATGCCGAGCGACGTACGAACCGGAACATCGCGGGGGCGCTGCAACAGGTTGTGGTGTAGGTCGTCACCAGTGAGCTTTTGCTCGATGAAAGGGTACGTAACCAGCAGAACAACCAGCACGAGCAGCATGATCGCTACCCAGAAGATAGCTGGGATTGTGTACCGACCGATGTACAACTCCCACGCAGGCATGACACGTGCAGCACCATCTGTCCACAGCATGTAAATATCAGGCTGAGAACCTGCTGACACCTGAGCCGGGTTGTATGGACCCAAGTTCCAGATCGCGTTGATCTGGAAGATACCACCGAGCAAGGCCAGAACACCGAAGGTGATGAGGCCGAAGCCGATACTCTTGACGGCGAAGACGGGGAGAATTCGCACGCCCACGACGTTGTTCTCCGTACGTCCAGGTCCGGGGAACTGCGTGTGCTTCTGGTACCAGACCAGGGCAAGGTGCGCAGCAATCAATGCCAGCAAGATACCCGGAATGATGAGCACGTGGGCAATGTACAGACGGTCAATGATGATGTCGCCCGGGTAGTCACCGTTGAACATCATCCAGTGCAGCCAGGTACCGATGATCGGGAGACCAAGGATGATGGCCGACATAATGCGGAGGCCAACACCTGACAGCAGGTCATCCGGCAGCGAGTAGCCCATGAAGCCCTCAGCCACGGACAGGAGCAGAAGCACACAACCAATAACCCAGTTGGCTTCGCGTGGCTTACGGAATGCTCCGGTGAAGAAGATACGGAACATGTGCACCGTAATAGACACGGCGAACATCAAGGCTGCCCAGTGGTGGATCTGTCGGATGAACAGACCACCGCGGACCTCGAAGGAGAGGTTAAGGGCTGTCTCGTAGGCGCGGGACATTTCCACGCCGTTGAGCGGTGCGTAGGCACCGTCGTAAATGACCTTGCTCATCGACGGGTCGAAGAACAGGGTCAGGTAGGTACCGGAAAGGAGGAGGATGACGAAAGAGTACAGAGCAATTTCGCCAAGCATAAACGACCAGTGGGTCGGAAATACTTTGTTGATCTGGCGCCGAACCCCGGAGGACATGGTGTAGCGGTCATCCATGTTCCGCGCGGCTTGCGCCATGTGCGATGGATAAGTCTTAGTGGTCATGAACGACGCTCCCAGAAGGCCGGGCCGACGGATTCAACGAAGTTACCCTTTGCATAAAGGAATCCCTCGTCATCCACAGCAATGGGCAGTTGCGGAAGAGGACGTGCAGCTGGGCCGAAGACTGGCTTGCCGTAGTGCAACGCGTCGAACTGTGACTGGTGGCACGGGCAAAGAATTCGGTTGGTTTGCTGCTCGTACAGCGATGTCGGGCAGCCAATGTGCGTGCAGATCTTCGAGTAGGCGTAGTAATCGCCGAAGTGGAAGTCTTCCTGCCCTTTACGCTGAATGGCGCGCTTGGCGTCACTGTGGCGCAGACGGATCAACATGACGGAGTTACGCGAACCGTGGATGGATTCCATGTGCGCCTCGTACACATCGGCGTTCTTGTCGTATTTGTCGTGATCGTTGACGACATCCTCGAGAAGCGGGAAGACCGTTTCCATGGCCCCGGCGTTCAGATCCTCAGGGCGAAGTCGCACCAAGCGGGTAACCCCGCGAGTCTCGTATGTCTCACCAGTAGCCTCATAGCCACCTTCGTGCTTTTCAGCTGTGACGCCGGTGTCGCGGCCTAGGTAAACTTTCTTGCCCTTCTCCGTGAGGGTCCATCCCGTCGTCCACAGGGTGCCGTCACCCTGGACGTCCATGCCTTTAGCCTTGGGCTTCCAGGGGTTCTTGATCATCCCGCCGATCGGGAAGATTAATGCGAGCCCTGCGGCAACGGCGCCGGTTCCCATGATGCCTTTAAGCACCTTGCGGCGACCAAGGGTGGATGTTTCCCAGGAATCGTTGAGCAGCGCCACGAGGGTCTTCTGATCAACTTCATCCGACGGGCCGTCGTGACGACGCTGAACGGAAATTTCCTCGGGGATGAATTTCTTGGTGAACTTGACCGCTCCGATGCCGAGGCAGAGGATCGCCAAGCCCATGCACGCCCCGAATAGCGGAGTGTAGAGGGAGTAGAGCCACAGGCCGTCCTCCCCTAGCCCCTTATACTTCCAGGGCCAGAACAGGTAAACAGCGATAAACGCAATGGCGAAGACTGCGCCTAGGAGGAACCACAACCCGACGCTGGGCGCGGCGCGTTTCTCCTCAGGGTCGTTGTCCATGGGGAAACGCTGTTTACGGTAAGCAACGGTAACGTCGTCAAGCTCGGTCCCGAGGCGGGCGAGCTCGTCATTGCTCATGGCGGCTAGCTCTTCGGACGTGTATTTCTTCGTTATCTTGTCACTCATGACCGCGTTCCAATCCATAGTGCCGCGCAGACCATAACGGTGACGCCGCCGATCCACATCAACAAACCTTCAGTGACTGGACCAATACCGCCCAGACCGTATCCGCCCTGCGTCGGGGTGTCCTGCTGAGACTTAATGAAGGCAATAATGTCCTTCTTCTGGTCTGAGGTCAGTTGGCGATCGGAGAACTTCGGCATGTTCTGAGGGCCGGTCAACATCGCCTGGTAGATCTCTTGCTCATTCGCAGGATCAAGATCAGGTGCGTATTTACCACCGGAGAGCGCGCCGCCCTTA
Source organism: Corynebacterium pseudokroppenstedtii (assembly GCF_019754945.1). Taxonomy (GTDB): domain Bacteria; phylum Actinomycetota; class Actinomycetes; order Mycobacteriales; family Mycobacteriaceae; genus Corynebacterium; species Corynebacterium pseudokroppenstedtii. Next base: position 317,333 of record NZ_JAEUWU010000003.1, on the reverse strand, counting down.
CCGGTGAAGTTGTGGCACGATGCACAGTTCAAACGGAACAAATCAGAACCGCGAGCGACGTCCTCAGCTTTGATGTTTCCGTCGTAGTGTTCGCCACGGAGAGACTCCATAGCGATGTTCCCGTCCTGGTCGTGAACGATGTCCGGTCCACCACCGCGGGACTGCACGTAAGCTGCCAAAGCCAGCGTCTCTTCTTCTGAGTAACGGGCTTTCTTACGCTCAACCTGGGCTTCGTTGCGGGTCATCGGCATGCGGCCGGAGTGCACCTGGAAGTACACAGCGCCTGCACCAACACCGGTGAGTGCTGGGCCACGGTCTTTGACGCCCTGGAGATTGGCGCCGTGGCAGGTGATACATGCAACGTCGTAAATATCTTTACCCTGCGAGACGAGGGCTGCCTGGTCTTTATCAGCGTTGGCAGTCTGAGCGTCAGGGGTTAGGGCATCAGCGAGAAAACCTGCGCCAGTAAGGCCGAGGGCTAAAGCTGCCGTACTAGCAAAAGTACGACGTAACTTTCGGCGGCCACGGACCTTCTTGGCGTGGCGCACGGTGTCGGTTCCGGTCTCCACCGCGGAGCCCGACAACGTGCCGGAATTGTTGGAGTTAACCATCATTTTCCCTTTATGTCGTCATGGAAAGTGAGGGCGGTGTGGTGGCCAATAAGGCCAGGCCCGGCCTACTGAATGAAGTAGATAGTGATGAACAGCCCAATCCACACAACGTCAACGAAGTGCCAGTAGTAAGACACCACGATGGACGCTGTCGCCTGGGCGGGAGTGAACTTGGCTTTGTAGGTACGCAAGAGCACGATCCCGAAGGCCAGGATCCCGGCGAAAACGTGGACAGCGTGGAAGCCGGTCGTGATGTAGAAACACGAACCGTACACACTGTGTTGGATCGTTGTTCCGTCAAGGACGAGGTGCGTGTATTCGTTGACCTGACCAGCCAAGAACACGAGTCCCATAACGGCAGAAAGGGCGTACCAGCGGCGAAGGGCGAAAACATCACCTCGCTCTGCCGCGAACACGCCCCACTGCGCCGTAAACGACGACGCAACCAGGATGATCGTAAAGAACAAAGCCAGGGGCACGTTCAATTCGACATCCGCCGGGGGCCAATCTCCGCCGGAATTTGCGCGCGACACAAAGTACATCGCGAACAGACCAGCGAAGAACATCAATTCCTGAGACAGGAACACAACAGTTCCGACACTGACCATGTTGGGTCGGTTCAGTGTCGCAACACGCTGTGGTGCTGCCATACCTGAGTTTCCTACTGCGCTCGTCACGCATGTAATTATGACTGACAGCCCCCTCCAAGGTCACTTTTATACTTCGGCAAGTATCGGGAACTCTTAAAATCCCAGTTCAGAACCATGATGAAATTAGGGGGGAACCCTTATTGGGGGTAACGGGAACTTTAACCCGCTTATTACCGACGGCCCCTTTTGCGGACACCTGTCTCATGGTGCAGTTCAACCAAAACCGACGGAGACAACCGTCGGAGATAACCCCTTTGGAGACGACGCCCTCGGAGAAACAGCGCTCCGGTATCGTCATAGAAAACGTATTAAACATATCAGTACACGAGCATGGAGCACACATGACGACGAATTGGGTTGACCTTCTCAACCACATAGCCGACGGGCGCGATCTGCCTCCCGATGAAGTCTCAGCCGCGATGCACTCCATCATGAGCGGTGAAGCATCGCCCGCGAAGATCGCTAGCTTTATCTACGGAATCAGGGTGAAGGGAATCACCCCGACAGAGCTCGAGGCGGCCGCGTCGACAATGCTGGACTTTGCCCAGCCGGTTAAATTACCGCCCTCCCCCAATGATGATCGTGGGCCTGCTGTCGACATTGTCGGTACCGGCGGGGATGGAGCCCACACGGTCAACGTTTCGACGATGGCGTCGCTTCTGATTGCCTCGATGGGTATCGACGTAATCAAGCACGGAAATCGCGCGGCGTCGTCGCGGTCTGGCGGAGCAGACATGTTGGAAGCTCTCGGCCTCCCGATTGACCTCTCCCCCGACGATGTGACACACATGCTGAGCCACCACCACTTTGCCTTCATTTTTGCGCGCACCTACCACCCAGCAATGAAGTATGCGGCACCGGTGCGCTCGGATATCAAGGTGCCTACGCTGTTTAACCTTCTCGGCCCCATGACGAACCCAGCCCGGCCGACCGCGGGCCTAATCGGGTGTGCGTTCCCGGAGATGACCTCCGTCATGGCAGATGCGTTCGCGCGGCGCGGTGACACGGTGCTCGTCGTTCACGGGCAAGACGGATTAGATGAGTTTTCCGTCTCCGGACCCACCGACGTGTACGTCACACACGACGGTGGCGCAGAACGCTACGAGTTTGATCCTCGCGATTATGGATTCTCCTACTACCCGGTGAGCGCAATCCGGGGTGGCGACGCGGACACCAACGCTCGTGTGGCTCGTCAATTGTTCTCACTTGACCCCGTTGCCGATACGCCGACAACCCCGCTCCCTTGCGATATGAGCGCTGTAGAAAACGCCGTGCTTTTCAGCGCTGCTGGGGCACTAGTTTCCGCACAAGGGGGCGACAAGGAATCATTCCGCGATGCCATGGGTCATGCACTCGACCGTGCCAAGGCGGCATTACATGATGAGGGAACTAAGGATCGTATCCAGCACCTCGTTTCAGAGAAACGCCCTTAGCAGAGCACTCCACACGCAACGACGGCTAGCTCGGGGCTAGCCGCACCGTCTGAAACAGCAAAAAGCACCCGTGCCAGGAAGGACGCACGGGCGCTTTTTGTGGATGGAAATTAGCTGCGGGGCGCTAACCCCACTGAGTACGGACTAGTGCTTTTCCACTGGTGTTCCGTACTGCAGGTTCAGTTTGACTGTTGCCCAGACGGTGATCACGGCACCGATGCCGATCATCCAGTAGGCCAGGAAGACCACGCCATAGCCGAGCACTGCGATGCCGCAGGTCATGGCGAAGGGCCAGATAGAGTTCGGGCTGAAGAAACCGAATTCTCCGGAGCCATCAACCTGCTCTGCTTCCTCCCAGTCCATCGGCAGAACATCCGAGTGGCGTTCTGTGATGTGCAGGTACACGCCGAGCATCAGCGTCATCAAGGCACCGAGCAATAGTCCGGCCGATCCTGCCCATTCGATACCGCTGATGTAGCCGTTATCGTTGATGAACTTAGTGGCCAAGACGTAGATCACAGTCATGATCACAAGAAAGACTGTGATCGCGTAAAACAGTCGCGATGAGGATTTCATAACGGTGTACTCCTAGTTCTATGACTGCTCGGCTTGGTTGTTGTCGACGTAGTTGTCGTTCGCTTCGCGCGTATCCTCACGCCCAGGCAGGAACGGGTGGGTTGAGGTTGCGTACGGTTGCTCGCCGATCGCCTTCAATGCGTCTGCATTCGACGCGCTCGGGTTGTCTTTACGGAAGTTCATGTAGTCACGGAACTTATCCGGGCTGACAACGCGGATCTCGAAGTTCATCATGGCGTGGTACGTACCGCACATCTCGGCACAACGTCCGACAAACGCACCTTCCTTGTCGATCTTCTCGATTTGGAACTTGCGGTTGGACTTGTTCGCTTCGGGGTGCGGGAAAGCATCACGCTTGAACAAGAACTCGGGAACCCAGAAAGAGTGAATGACGTCAGCTGACGCAAGGTCGAACTGAATAGCTGTCTGAGATGGCAAGACCAAGACAGGAACCTCGTCAGTAGTTCCCACGGTCTCGATCTTGTCAAAGTTCAGGTAGGACAGATCGCTCTTTGAATTGCCATGAATCGGGTTCGATGCGCCCTCCTCACCACGGCTGCTGCTTTCGATCTTCTTCGTGCCATCAGCAGCGGCCTGAGCGGAATCGTCTCTACCCTCGTAGGTGTTTCCACCCATCAAGGAGCCATCGACCTCGTTATAACCAAATTTCCAGTTCCACTGGAACGCGGTGACATCGACCTTAACCTTCGGGTCTTTATCCATCGCTGTGACCTTATCTTCGGTCTGCACAGTGAAGAAGAAGATGACCATCACGATGATGATCGGGACTGTGGTCAAAACAAGTTCAAGCGGGATGTTGTACTGCGTCTGCCGCGGGAACTCTTTTTCGCCCTTTTTCTCTTTCCGCTTCGCACGGAATGCGAAGGACGAGTAGAACATCAAGCCCCACATGATGATGCCCACGATCCAAGCTGCTACCCAGATCCACACCCAGAAGTTCCCAATTTCCTTGGCTTCAGGGGTGATGCCGTCGGGTACGCCGAATCGCAGGAGCTTAAAGAAGCCGTTATCGGGCGGCGCTACGCTACATCCGGACAGCAAGTAGCCACCGGCTGCCAAAATGCCGGCTAGTCCTAGCTTGCGCGACCAATTGCGCATTTTTCGCTGTTCCACGTGTGTTTGCCTTCCTGATCCACACCAGGTTGAAAAAACGCTGGGATTCATTCCTCTTTTAGCTAGGGTAATCCATAAAGAGGAATAAACCATCATGGATGGGCGTCAAGAGTTCCCACCAGACTGGAAAAAGCTGCCGGTTTTACCCCCGGGACTGGCCGACGTCGGCAAGCATTGAATCGTAGCTTTGTTCCCTACCGATCGTCGTTAACGATTTACGCTGGTATTTTCCTGTCAGAATTGTCAGCATCCTCACAGCTTTCCTGTCGCGTGCGTTACATCGTTAGAAAAATGTTATTCGCATCACAATTCCCCTACATTGGGTAAGCCCTCTGTCCACTGGATGAACAAATACAGGGCCGTCGCCGAAGCAGCTCGCACTTTCCCGCTCCACACGACTAGAGTCGAGGAGAATTCCGTCGCTAACACTGTCTGCCCAGAAGAAGTCACATAACGGACTGTTCGGATCGGACTGCTCAGCATTGTGCGGATATATAAAAGGTATAGAACAGAAAGGCCTTATTGAATGTGCGGTTTGCTCGGACTCATCGCCGCTAGCGGAAATGCGGAGGATTTTGTTCAAGCCACTGGTTCATCACTGACCTGTATGCGTCACCGTGGCCCGGATGAGGATGGCACCTGGAATGACGCCGACGTGGTCTACGGATTCAATCGGCTCTCCATCATTGACCTCGCACATTCCCATCAGCCTTTACAGTGGGGTCCGGAAGACCAGCCCAACCGGTACGCGCTGACCTTCAACGGCGAAATCTACAACTACAAAGAGCTGCGCTCCGAACTGAAGGACAAGGGATATACCTTTGCTACTGACGGGGACAGCGAAACGATCGTCGTCGGTTATCACCACTGGGGACGGGACGTGGTTCACCATCTTCGTGGAATGTTTGCGTTTGCTGTGTGGGACTCGGTCGACAAGACGATGTACCTCGCTCGTGACCAGTTCGGCATCAAACCCCTCTACTGGGCAACTACCGACAGAGGCACACTCTTTGCCTCTGAGAAGAAATGCCTGCTCTCCATGGCCGACAAAGCCGACATCGATCTCTCGCTGGATAAGCGCGCAATCGAGCATTACATGGACTTGCAGTATGTCCCCGAACCTGAGTCCCTGCACACCGGGATTCGCCGCCTGGAGTCCGGTTGCTGCGCGACAGTGAAGCCCGGTGAAAAGCCGGAGGTACATCGCTGGTTTACTCCTCGCTTCCCCGAAACATCGGTGAACAAGGAAAATATCGATTCCGAGATTTCAAAGATCGAGCATGCCCTCGAGGATTCCGTTGCTAAGCACATGCGTGCCGACGTCACCGTCGGATCCTTCCTGTCTGGGGGAATCGACTCGACGGCCATTGCGGCACTCGCGAAACGCCACAACCCGAACTTGCTGACCTTCACCACCGGTTTCGAACGCGAGGGGTATTCGGAAGTCGACGTTGCCGCGGAATCCGCGGAAGCGATCGGCGTCGAGCACATCGTGAAGGTGGTCTCCCCCGAGGAATTTGCCGAGGCGGTCCCCCGCATCATCTGGTATTTGGACGATCCGGTAGCAGACCCTGCCCTCGTCCCCCTGTATTTCGTCGCAGCGGAAGCCAGGAAGCACGTCAAAGTTGTCCTCTCCGGCGAGGGCGCCGACGAGCTCTTCGGTGGATACAACATCTACCATGAGCCACTTTCTCTTACCCCGTTCGAGAAGATCCCGTCATTCGCCAAGAAGGGTCTGCGAACCCTCGCGCAACGCCTACCCGACGGGGTGCGAGGCAAGTCATTGTTAGAGCGAGGTACCACTCCTCTTGAAGAGCGGTACTACGGTAACGCCCGGTCTTTCTCCTTCGACCAGCTCCGGCGCGTCATTCCGTGGGCCAAGAAAGAGTGGAACCATACGGATGTCACGACTCCGATTTACGAAAAGTCGCAGGGTTGGGATCCGGTAGCCAGGATGCAGCACCTTGACCTGTTCACCTGGTTGCGTGGCGACATCCTGGTCAAGGCTGACAAGATGACCATGGCGAATTCCCTCGAGCTCCGTGTGCCGTTCCTCGACAAAGAGGTCTTCAATGTCGCACAATCATTGCCGACGAGCATGAAGCTGACTCATGGCACATCGAAGTGGGCATTGCGCCAGGCGATGGAACGCATCGTTCCCCCGCACGTTCTTAACCGGCGGAAGCTTGGATTCCCTGTCCCGATCCGGCACTGGTTGGCTGGCGACGAGCTCTACGGCTGGGCAGAGGACATCATCACCTCATCGGAGGCTGGGGAGATTGTCGACCTCGGAGCCACCCGCTCCATGCTCGAAGAACACCGTTCTTCTATGACCAGCGGATCTGGCCCTGACCATTCCCGACGCCTGTGGACTGTGTTGGCATTCTTAATCTGGTACGGAATTTTCGTGGATAAGTCGATTACCCCGGATATCCCAGAGCCGACGTATCCGGTCGAGATGTAAAGCGGCGCCCGCTTACATATGCGAAAACGCCGGCCACAACTCATTGTGTGGTCGGCGTTAAGCATTAACTACGAGCAGACTGTTCAGCCTCGTATCAGTTGAACGAGTCTCCGCACGCACAGGACCCCTTAGCATTGGGGTTATCAATGGTGAAGCCCTGCTGTTCGATGGTGTCCGCGAAGTCGATCGTCGCGCCGGTCAAATATGGTGCACTCATGCGGTCAACAACCAGGTTCACGCCGTCATAGTCATCGACGAGATCACCATCTAAGGTCCGATCGTCGAAGAAGAGCTGGTAGCGCAGGCCAGCACAACCACCTGGCTGCACTGCGATGCGCAGGGCTAACTCGTCGTTTTGTTCTTGGCTCAGCAGAGACTTTGCCTTAGCTGCAGCGGCATCAGTCAAAATAACGCCAGTTGTCTTCTCCGGTGCAGTCATGCACTTCTCCTAACACCAAACAGGATGCTCTCTGAAGCTACCTCAAATGATTAGTGGACACTACCGTACTCCACATCACAGCAGAACGCACTGTACAGCTAAATTATTTCACAAGGCATAAGAACCCCCGGTAGTCGCGCACATCTGACACCTTGGGCACACCTACCCTCGCCTTATTCACAGGCTCGAACCCCTTTTCTTATATCCTTGATCGCGTGAAGATGCCATGGACAACGTCGAAAGAAAACCAGTCGAACGATGGCTCTGCGTCAGAATCATCGACGACGAAGTCATCGCGGTGGAACCGTAAGCGTAAAGGGTCAGTCAGTGTCACTGCCGGTGGTAGCAAGCCCGCCTCAACCAGCAGCAGTGCAGCAGACGGGAAGTCCTCCGATGGCGATAGCAGCGGTAGCCAGTCGCAGGATCGCTCCACCCCCAAGGGATATACGCCACCGAAAGGCCACGCGACACCTAAGCGCAATGACGTCGAACGCCAAAAGGGTGTGCGCAAAACGGCCTATAAGGCGCCTGAGACCGCTGCGGAAGCGCGTAAACAGCGCAAAGAGTTGAAGAACTCAATGAGCAAGGAAGAGTACAAGGCACTCAAGCGCAAGCAACGCGACGAACGCGCACGGGAACGCGAGCGGAACCGTGAACGCATGATGAGTGGCGATGAACGCTACCTCATGGACAGAGACCGCGGCCCCGAACGACGGTTGATCCGTGACTGGGTCGATTCCCGCCGTCTCTTTGCCAACACGTTCATGCCCATCGTGGTCGTGCTGCTTATTCTGATGTTTGTCACGACCGCGACCCGCAGTTATCTGCTCAATAATCTGCTCTCCATGGTGGGGATGATTCTGCTCATCCTGATCGTCCTCGACGGTGTTTTGTCGGGTCGTCGAGTGTCTCGTTTCGTCCGTGAACGTCACCCGGATACTGCTCTATCGACCTGGTCAATGGGCTTCTATGCCTTCTCCCGCGCGTCGATGATCCGACGGTTCCGTACCCCGCGCCCGCAGGTCAACATCGGCGATAGCATTTAACGCCCACTTATAAAACGCACGCACTGCATAGAATCGTAAGCACTGCCCAAGATGAAAACTTTGGTTCTTGGTGGAGCCCGGTCAGGTAAATCTGAGTGGGCGGAGCACCTGGTGACACCCCCAGACTCCGCGGCGTCTCCCGACGATGTCCATGTCACTTACGTCGCGACTGCACGGCCTTGGGGTTCCACTTTCGACGCCGACTTCGCTCGCCGGATCGAGCGCCATCGTGCACGCCGTCCATCTTGGTGGCACACCGAGGATTCACGCGATCTCGTCGACGTCCTCACTGAATCATCGGACCAGGCAGCCGCCCGTCAGACTACGATCCTTGTCGACGATCTTGGCACGTGGTTGACCCACGAACTTGCTGAGGTAGGCATGTGGGATGCGGAGTTCGGATCGGACGACTGGAACAAAGGATTACACGCCATCGGCGCCCGGCGCGACCGACTGATCACCGCTTTGCGTTGCGTTCCGGCACATGGCCCTAATCTTGTTGTTGTTAGCCCCGAGGTTGGAATGGGCATTGTCCCCAGTTATCCATCTGGCGGTGTCTTCCGGGACGAGCTCGGACGGCTCAATGCCGATGTTGCATCGGTATGCGATCGAGTTGTTCTAGTGATCGCTGGGTGTGCTCTCGACCTCCGGCCCTGAACAGTCCAATGGCAATGCTTAACACCGACAATAAGTAGAGAGAAGCAACAGTGAGCGATTCCTCTTTTCCCCTCATCTCTCCTCCCGACGAACACGTGTATGTACGGGCTCGCCAGCGGCAGGCAGAACTGACCAAACCGGCAGGCTCGCTGGGGCGATTAGAAGACTTGAGCTGCTGGATTGCCGCTTGCCAGGGGCAGTGTCCACCCACACCGCTTAACGCCGTCGCCACAGTGGTTTTCGCCGGCGATCACGGAATAGCCACCCACGGAGTCAGCGCTTATCCCACTGATGTGAGTGTGCAGATGGCGTCGAATATTGAGTCCGGGGGTGCAGCGGTGTCCGTTCTCGCGAAGCGGGCGGGCGCCTCGGTCCGCGTGATTGACGTCAGTCTGAATAGCGGTTCTGAAGCCGACACCCATATCCGTGACGGCAGTGGGTCGATTGACCGGGAAGACGCTATGACCCGCGATGAGTATCGACGCGCACTTCAGGTTGGGATCGATGCTGCTGATCGCGAGATTGACTCCGGGGTTGATCTGCTTATTGCCGGCGATTTAGGCATCGGAAATACGACGCCCGCCGCAGCGTTGATTGGCGCCCTAACCAACACCGAGCCCGTCGTCGTCGTTGGGCGTGGCACCGGAATTGATGACAACGGCTGGAAACGGAAAACTGCAGCGATTCGGGATGCGATGTATCGCGTCCACAACATTCACGACGAACCAGCCAGCGTTCTCCAATTCATTAGCTCGCCCGACATAACAGCGATGGTTGGCTTCCTTGCGCAGGCAGCTGTTCGCCGCACACCGGTCATTCTCGACGGGATCGTCGTGTGTGCAGCGGCCCTTTTCGCCGAAAAACTTGCGCCGGGCGCGAAGCAATGGTGGGTCGCCGGCCACCGGAGTGTTGAGCCCGCCCAGGAGATTGCGCTGCGCGAGCTGGAATTAACTCCGGTCGTTGATTTGGGGATGCGGCTCGGCGAGGGTTCGGGGGCAGTCGTTACGCTCATGATCGTCAACGCAGCCGTGGACATCATCCGCAACATGGCGACGTTCGACGAAGCCGGTGTGTCGACGGCCTCAGACGCTGAAACATCCCGCACTGGAGACTCCGGCGCTGAAGCCTCCCATGCCGAAGACCCCGGCACCGAAGAATAATGTCTGGTAAAGCAGGGTTTTCGAGTGAGCAGCCCGACAACCCCACCCACGGCCACGCTATCCCCGAAGGAATATCGACAGCATTTAGTTGGCTAACGGTGCTGCCTTTCCGTGGTTCCCGCGTATTCGACCGCACGACGGGCCGTCGGGCAATGCTGGCGATGCCGCTGGTAGGACTGTTCCACGGACTCGTCGCGGGGTGCGTGTTCACACTGACCTGGCTGCTCCAAGTGAACTTCGGGCACACCCTGGACCTCTGGGTCGTCGCATTCGGAATCGTCTCCTTGGGGGAATTCAGCACCCGGCTCATGCATATCGACGGTTTGAGCGACGTTGCCGACGCGCTCGGCAGCTACGCCCCACCGCCGAAAGCTCGGGGCATCCTTGCCGACACGAACGCGGGCCCGATGGGCGTTGCCGCGATCGTGTTTTCCGTGGCAGCCCAGATCATCGGTGTTCACGCCATCATGCAGGGGGCGGGATCAACGACTCTCAGCGACGTCGGCCACTTCCCCGCTTCTGACTTCCCTGTTTCCACCGTCATCGGACTTATTCTCGTGCCGACGGTCGCCCGGATCAGCGCTTTGATCCTCTGCACAGAGGGATACCGTCCAGCAAATCCCACGGGTTTCGGCGCGCTCGTCATCGGAACCGTACCGAAGCTCGGTGCAGCCGCATGGGTTACCGCAGCAGCCATCGCCGCATTCGTCGGCGGAGGAATCCTCTGGACGCTGATGACACTGGCAGTCATCGCATTGACGATACCGTGGGCACTTCATTGCAGCCGGCGGTTCGACGGCCTGGCCGGAGATTGCCTCGGGGCGACGATCGAAATCGCGACCGCAGCAACCGTCGTTCTCTTCAGCCTGACTGCCTAATCAGCCTGACCGTTTGATCAATATGCATCAAGCCCCGCTCACTCACACGTGGGCGGGGCTAACGCTTAAAACGCAAATCGGTTTTACTTCACCGGGTTTTTACTTCACCAGGGTGTAGCGCCAACCGTGGGAATCGTCGACGGAGCCGTGCTGGATCCCCGTCAAGGTTTCGCGCAGCTCCATCGAGATCGGACCTGCTTGTCCACCGTTGATAGTGAATTCCCCTTCATTGGACTTCACTGTTCCCACTGGGGTGATAACAGCGGCGGTACCGCAGGCGAACGCCTCGCTCATCTCTCCGGACTTCGCGGCTTCACGCCACTCGGCCGTCGAGATCTTCCGCTCCTCCACGGCCATTCCGCGATCTTCGGCCAGCTTCAGCAATGAGTCGCGGGTCACACCGGGCAGCAAGGAACCGGACAGTGCGGGAGTGACCAGCTTCGCGTCGTTTCCAGTGCCGTAGATAAAGGCAAGGTTCATTCCGCCCATTTCTTCGACATAGTTGCGCTCGATGGCGTCCAACCAGACAACCTGGTCGCAGCCCTTTTCCTCTGCTTGCGACTGGGCAGCCAAGGAGGCCGCGTAGTTACCCGCAAACTTTGCAGCTCCCGTACCGCCGGGGCAGGCACGGACGTAGTCCTCACACAGCCAAACTGTCACCGGTTTGATGCCGCCACTGAAGTACGACCCAGCCGGCGATGCGATCAAATAAAAACGGTACGTCGACGACGGGTGAACGCCCAGCCCCTTCTCGGTCGCGATCATAAACGGGCGCAGGTACAGCGCTGCTTCGCTTCCCGCTTCAGGAACCCAGTCTGCGTCGATCTCCACCAACTGATGGAGCGATTCCATAAATAATTCTTCCGGCAGTCCGGGCATTGCCAGCCGCTTGGCCGAATTCTGCATCCGTCGGCAATTCTGGTCTGGACGGAATGTGGCTATAGAACCATCTGGCTGACGGTATGCTTTGAGTCCCTCGAAGATCTCCTGACCATAGTGGAACAGCGTTGTTGCTGGATCCAGGGTGATCGGGCCGTAGGGGACGACGCGAGGATCATGCCATCCTTGCTCCCCGTCCCAGTCGATAATCACCATGTGGTCGGTAAAGTTCGCTCCGAAGCCTGGGTTCGCGAGCACCTTGGCGATGGCCTCGGGGGATGTCGGGTGTGGATTTTTTTCTACAGTGAAAGTCTTATCAGCCATGGTTCCTACTGTAGACCCTCCCCCATATCCAGGTAACTTTAGCCAGATTTTGACGGCCAAGGCGCGTCTGAGGAGAAGCCACGGTATTGTGGGAGCACGTAAAGTCATGCCGTAATCAGATCCTCATGACACGTTTCAACGATCAGCGTCACAGATCTGCGTTGACTTCTTAACTATCGCTTATTTTAGAGGAGACTTCCACCATGGCGTTCTCTGTTGAGATGCCCGAACTCGGCGAATCCGTCACCGAAGGCACGGTCACCACGTGGCTCAAACAAGTAGGTGACACCGTCGCTGTCGACGAACCACTTCTGGAGGTTTCGACCGACAAGGTCGACACCGAGATTCCTTCACCCGTTGCTGGTGTGTTGACAAAAATTATTGCCGACGAAGACGACACGGTCGAGGTCGGCGAGGTCATCGCAGAGATCGGTGAAGAGGGCGACGACACCAGCAGCGACGACAGTGGTGCGTCGGAGTCGTCCGATTCTGGCTCTGGTGATTCCGGCGCTGAGGAGAAGCGCTCTTCGGAGGGCGAGCAGTCGCAGAAGTCCTCTAGCTCCGGTTCGAGCGGTTCCGGTTCGGGTGAAGCTACCGACGTTGAAATGCCCGAGCTCGGCGAGTCCGTCACCGAAGGAACCATTACCCAGTGGCTCAAGAGCGTCGGCGACGAAGTTGAAGTCGACGAACCGCTGTTGGAGGTCTCCACCGACAAAGTCGACACCGAAATCCCCTCCCCTGTGGCCGGTACCCTCGTCGAGGTCCTTGCCGAGGAAGACGACACCGTCGACGTCGGATCCGTCATCGCCCGCATCGGCGACGCCAACGCCGCTTCCAGCAGCTCTGACGACAAGGCTGACAAGAAGTCTGAGGAAACCAAGCCTGAGGACAAGTCCGAGCCTGAGCCCTCTAAGAGCGAGAAGACTGATGAGGCCAAGGACACCTCGGACTCCGCCACCAGCTCCGAAACGGCATCGCCTAAGGCATCGTCCGCCAGCGCGCCCGATCGGGAGGAGCCCGCTACTCGCCCGTCGACCAAGGTCAACACGGGTGGCAAGCTCCCGTACGTGACCCCGCTGGTACGAAAGCTGGCGGAGAAGCACGGCGTTGATCTCACCACAGTTGAAGGCTCCGGAGTCGGTGGACGGATCCGCAAGCAGGACGTTCTTGCCGCCGCCGAGAAGGCGAAGGCCGCACCGGACACGTCGTCGACAAGCGGAAATGCAGACGAGAAGCCGGCGCAGGACGGTCCGCGTGCAGCATGGTCCACCAAGCGCGTCGATCCAAAGAAGGCAGAGTTGATCGGCACGACCCAAAAGGTCAACCGTATTCGCTCGCTGACCGCATCGAAGACGCTGGAATCCCTCCACTCGTCCGCGCAGTTAACGCAGGTCCACGAGGTCGATATGACCGACGTCGCTGCACTACGCAAGGCGTCGAAGCCAGCGTTCAAGGAGAAGTACGGCGTCAACCTCACCTACCTCCCCTTCTTCGCGAAGGCCGTTGTCGAAGCGCTCATTTCCCACCCGAATGTCAATGCATCCTACAACGCTGAGACCAAGGAAATGACCTACCACGACAAGGTCAACCTGGGAATCGCCGTCGATACGGAAGCTGGCCTGCTCTCACCGGTCATTCACAACGCTCAGGACATGACGTTGCCAGAACTGGCTGCAGCAATCGCCGACATCGCCGACCGGGCACGGACCAACAAGCTGAAGCCAAACGACCTCACCGGCGGCACCTTCACCATCACCAACATTGGTTCAGAAGGCGCACTGACAGACACCCCGATCCTGGTACCGCCACAGGCAGCCATGATGGGGACCGGCGCGATCGTGAAGCGGCCGTCCGTCGTCCCGACATCCGACGGTTCTGAAGCGATTGCCATCCGTCAGATGGTGCTGCTGCCTCTGACCTACGATCACCAGATCGTCGACGGTGCAGACGCAGGGCGGTTCATGACCACCGTTCGCGATCGCCTCGAGACAGCTAATTTCGAGGGTGATCTTGACCTCTAAATCCCGAATGCTGCGACACGCGGGTCCGCTCTAAATCTGCGCGACACCGTGTGACCAGCACGTCAGCGTCAACATGTGGCCGGCCTCATTTGGGGGCCGGCCACACGCGTACGATGAACCACATGGGTTATCAGCAAGGATCCATTCGAGCTGTTGACACCGACTACGACGTCGAATGGCTCGGACAAGTTGACTATATGGAGATGTGGCATCGGCAAGCCGAATACGCTCAACAACGGGCTGATGCGGCTGGCGCCACACGTGACGAACCCGACCGTGGCATCGACAAGTTGTTGTTCCTCGAACACCCCGCGACGTACACAGCGGGGAAACGGACACAACCGGAAGATCTCCCTGACAATGACGACACGCCGCTCATCCGTATTGACCGAGGTGGGCGCATCACGTGGCACGGACCGGGACAGCTGGTGGGATACCCAATCATTCGGTTAGCCCAACCCCTCGATGTCGTCGATTATGTACGGCGCCTGGAAGAAGCCCTCATCACCACGTGCCACACCCTGGGTGTGACCAGCGCTGGGCGCGTTGAAGGGCGGTCAGGGGTGTGGCTGCCCACCGACGTCGTCCGCGGAGAACTGCGTCCGGAGCGGAAAATAGCGGCCATAGGGTTACGAGTGACGCGCGGAGTTACCATGCACGGTTTCGCTCTCAATTGCGATAACTCGCTAGACCCCTTTAACCACATCGTCCCGTGTGGCATCAGTGACGCCGGGGTAACAACCCTGACAGAAGAACTCGGACGCGATATCCGCCCCCGTGACATCGTCGGTCTCGTACGGGACTCTCTTATCGCGGCGCTGGACGGAACACAACCGCTCACTACCAGCACAATTCCTGACGATGGACATAAGCGCATCAAAGTTCAGTAGGATGTGTACGACGACACACTCAAAAATAAGGTAGAAGACATGGCAGTTGCACCGAACGGACGACGACTTCTCCGCATCGAAGCACGGAACGCCCAAACCCCCATTGAAGCGAAACCGCGGTGGATCCGGACTACCGCAACCATGGGCCCCGAATTCCGCGACATGAAGAAACGCGTCAAAGGCGCTGGCCTTCACACCGTCTGCCAGGAAGCAGGATGCCCCAACATCCACGAGTGCTGGGAAGACCGTGAGGCCACCTTCCTCATTGGTGGCGATACCTGTTCCCGCCGTTGCGACTTCTGCGACATTAAATCTGGCCGTCCCGAGCCACTAGATGAGGACGAACCTCGTCGCGTCGCAGAAAATGTCCGTGAGATTGGGTTGCGCTACTCCACCATCACCGGGGTTACGCGTGATGATCTGCCCGACGAGGGTGCGTGGTTATACGCCGAGGTTGTCCGGCAAATCCACAAACTCAACCCCAACACCGGCGTCGAGAACCTTACCCCCGATTTTTCGGGTAAGCCCGATCTTCTTCAGACCGTGTTTGAGGCTCGGCCGGAAGTGTTTGCCCACAACTTGGAGACTGTGCCCCGCATTTTTAAGCGTATCCGCCCTGCGTTCCGTTATGAACGAAGCCTGGATGTCATCCGTCAGGCGCGTGATTTCGGCTTGGTCACCAAATCAAACTTGATCCTTGGGATGGGCGAAACGGTTGACGAGGTGAAATCCGCCATGCGTGACCTTCGCGATGCCGGTTGCGACATCTTGACGGTGACCCAGTAC
Source organism: Corynebacterium pseudokroppenstedtii (assembly GCF_019754945.1). Lineage (GTDB taxonomy): Bacteria > Actinomycetota > Actinomycetes > Mycobacteriales > Mycobacteriaceae > Corynebacterium > Corynebacterium pseudokroppenstedtii. The sequence continues at coordinate 301,385 of NZ_JAEUWU010000003.1, read as the reverse complement.
CTCCGCCCGTCGAACCTGCACCACCCCATCGAGAGGTGGGTGAAACCCGAAGAGTTCGTTATGTACCGCGATTATGGGCATGACCTTGGGTTTGCTGGTGTGATGGCTGGGCCGTTGGTGCGGTCCTCCTACCGTGCGGGCCGGCTGTATGCGCAGGCGATCAAGGCACGCGGCGAAGAGCTCCCCGCTAATCTACGGCACCTGGGCGAGGGCATCGACGATACTGCTTCTCAGGAAGCCTCCACCCTGCTGTCCAAGTACGGAGCCAGCCGCGAGACACCAGTTGGCGCTCGTTAACGCTCACTGATTCCACCGACCGGACATCCATCGCCTATCCTGAACGTATGGCGAAGAACGACCGCGCAAAGGAAGAAAAGAAGGCCCAGCGCTCCGCTAAACGGGCACAGCGTAAACAAACACGCAGCCAGATGTGGCAGGCTTTCAACATCCAGCGCAAGCAGGACAATAAGCTCATCCCCTACATGCTGCTGGCTCTCCTGCTGCCTGCTGTCCTACTTTTCCTGCTCGGTTTCGTGTGGGGCAACAAGTGGCTGTGGTTAATCATCGGCCTTATTCTCGGCGCCACTCTTGCGATGCTTGTTTTCAGCCGGCGATTGCAACGGTCGGTTTACGATCGCGCATCTGGACAAGCCGGTGCTGCCGGATGGGCGCTGGACAACATGCGTGACGGCGTCGGCATGAAATGGGTCACCAAACAGGGTGTCCAAGTCAACAACCACATGGATCTTGTTCACCGTGTTGTCGGCACACCCGGTGTTGTCCTCGTCGGTGAAGGAGAAAAACAGCGGATCAAGCCCATGATGGATAAGGAGCGCCGTCGCCTTGCCCGCATCGTCGGCGATACCCCCATCTACGAGGTGGTGTCAGGCGAGGGTGAGGACGAAGTCCCCATCAAGAAGCTGCAGCGCCACTTGATGAGGCTGCCTCGCAACATTAAGAAGCAAGAAGTGGACTCATTGGCCAGCCGAATCGAGTCCCTGGACAATGTCCGCGGCAACATGGGAATGCCGAAGGGCCCCATCCCGAACCAAGCCAAGGTGCAAAAGGGAATGAACCGCCGGGCGCGTCGGGCTGCACAGCGAAACAAGCACTAAGTGCTACGCCCTGATCACCACAGTCCCGGTTGCACGGTCATGCATGCCCCGTAGGTCTGAGTCGCAGATCGCTGCCGGGAGAATAAAGATCGTCAAGAGGGTGCGGACAACTGCGCGCCACAAGCCGACGCGGGCATCACGCTGATCTACTCGCGCAACCCCCATCCCGAGCATCAGCTGGCCCGGGGTGCGCGCGAAAAGCCAGACAGAGACGATCCCGACAACGACGTAAACGATGATGTTCGTCGTGGCAGCAAAATTGCCCCACACCAGTTCGGTTTGTTTTCCGTCGCTCGACGTGGGCCCCACGATGTAAAACAGGATTCCTGTGATGGCCATGGACACGAGCCAATCCAGGACCACTCCCCCGCACCGTCGCATAATCGACGCTTGCGACCCCGAGCCTGACTTTGTCAGCCCCAGTTTTTCACCTGGCCATCGAGACTGAACAAGCCCATCGTTTTCGCCGGGAATTTGTGGCCCTTCAAGCCAACTCGTGCGCTCTGATCGCTGATTGTTCTTCCGCTCGCGTGCCCGATCCTTTGCCATAGGACGCACTTTACCTGTCGCACATTCTCAACGGCACCTGGCTTGTCGTAAGTTCGCCGTTACCGGCACCCTCACTATCGCCCCCACTGTGCCAGCACCCCCACTTTTGTGGAGGAGAACACGTCTGTCCAGGACGTAACATTAACGAAACATATCTTTATCCCCAGAGCAACACCTTTACTTTAAAGTGGAAAGTAATGCTCGGTCACTTACAGATATTCCCGACCGACCGAGAGAAATCTGCGAGGAGTCACAGTGGCTTTCACTAATGCTGAAGATGTCACCACATACATCAAAGATAACGACGTCGAGTTCGTCGACATTCGCTTCACGGATGTCCCCGGCGTCGAGCAGCACTTCACCATTCCAGCCGATGCTTTCGATGAAGACGTCATCAACGAAGGACTCGCTTTCGATGGTTCATCCGTCCGAGGATTCACCACTATCGACGAATCCGACATGGCCCTCATGCCAGACCTGGCAACGGCCCAGCTAGATCCGTTCCGCAAAGCGAAGACGCTGAACATGAAGTTCTTCGTCCACGATCCGCTGACTGGCGAAGCCTTCTCCCGTGACCCACGTAACGTTGCCCGCAAGGCAGAAGAGTACCTCGCCTCCACCGGCATCGCTGACACCTGCTTCTTCGGCGCTGAAGCTGAATTCTATATCTTCGATTCCGTCCGGTACAGCACCGACATCAACAACGCTTTCTACGAAGTTGATTCCGTCGAGGGCTGGTGGAACCGAGGCGCGGAAGAAGAGCGTGACGGGTCCGAGAACCTCGGCTACAAGACCCGCATCAAGGGTGGCTACTTCCCCGTCGCTCCGTACGATCACTTCCAGGATCTCCGCGACGACATGTCCCGCAACCTGATCAACGCTGGTTTTGAGCTTGAGCGCGCTCACCACGAGGTCGGTACCGGTGGACAGCAGGAAATCAACTACAAGTTCAACACCCTGCTCCACGCTGCCGATGACCTGCAGACATTCAAGTACATCATCAAGAACACCGCATGGCAGGAAGGCAAGTCCGCCACCTTCATGGCGAAGCCCCTCGCCGGCGACAACGGTTCGGGCATGCACGCTCACCAGTCACTCTGGAAGGACGGCTCGCCGCTGTTCTACGACGAGGCCGGCTACGGCGGACTGTCCGACACCGCCCGCTACTACATCGGCGGCATCCTGAAGCACGCTGGCTCAGTGTTGGCATTCACCAACCCCACGCTGAACTCCTACCACCGCCTGGTTCCCGGCTTCGAGGCCCCCATCAACTTGGTGTACTCGCAGCGTAACCGCTCGGCAGCGATCCGTATTCCGATCTCCGGATCCAACCCGAAGGCAAAGCGCGTCGAATTCCGTGCACCGGACCCGACGGGTAACCCCTACTTCGGTTTCGCCGCGATGATGATGGCCGGCTTGGACGGCATCAAGAACCGCATCGAGCCGCACGCTCCGGTTGACAAAGACCTCTACGAGCTTCCGCCCGAGGAGGCCGCTGACATTCCTCAGGCTCCGACCAGCCTCGAGGCAGCTCTGGCCTCCCTGGAGAAGGACCACGACTTCCTCACCGAGGGCGACGTCTTCACCGAAGACCTGCTGGATACGTACCTCAAGTACAAGTTCGATAACGAGATCTCGCCGGTACGCTTGCGTCCGACCCCGCAAGAGTTCGAAATGTACTACGACTGCTAAACGGCCAGGGTACAGCCAGCTAGCAGCAGCTAGCACGCGAAAAACCCGTTGTCCTCGCATATCAACGAGGGCAACGGGTTTTCTATGTCTTCCAGGGGATCATCTAATCCCCAGCCGTGAGGCTAATTCGTCACATCAGACTTGGCTATGGACTCGCGAATGAAGCCCTTCACCGCGTTAGCGTCATTCGGCAGATCAGCTACATGCCGGCCACCCTGCATGATGTCAGCAAAGCGCTCTGGCGTTTCCGGCTCCTCACCTAAAGCCTCCCGCATCGTGTCAGCAAACTTCACCGGTAACGCTGTCTCCAGGCAGACAATCGGCGTGTGGACCGCCTCTCTCTGCTGCCACGCCACGGTCACGCCATCAGCGGTGTGCGGGTCAATATCGACGCCATACTCATCATGCACGCGTTTGATCGTCGCTAAGCGGTCAGCATGGGTCGACTTCCCGGAGCGGAAACCAAATTTATCCGCCACCGATGGGAAAGCCGAGTCATCTGAGAGATCAAAACCGCCCTCACGAACTCTCTTGCCGAACAGGTCCGCGGTGCAGGCAACGTCGCGCCCCAGAACGTCGAAAATAAATCGCTCGAAGTTGGACGCACGAGAAATATCCATCGAGGGGCTCGACGTCGCTAAAGTCTCACGCGCGGACCGCACACGGTAACTACCCGTGCGGAAGAACTCATCCAAAACATCGTTTTCATTTGTTGCGACAATGAGTTGGTCGATGGGCAGCCCCATGCTCCGCGCGATATGCCCGGCACAAATGTCCCCGAAATTGCCGGTAGGCACGCAGAAGCTGACTTTGCTCTCATTCGACTCGGTGGCGCGAATCCAACAGGCCACATAGTAGACAACCTGCGCCATGAGCCTGGCCCAGTTAATCGAATTAACGGCTCCGATATGGAATTCGGCCTTGAAATCAGCATCTGATGAAATCTCTTTCACCACATCCTGGCAATCGTCGAATACACCATCTAAAGCAATGTTAAAGATGTTGGGATCATCCAAGCTAAACATTTGCGCTTGCTGGAATGGCGTCATCCGCCCACGCGGAGTCAACATAAACACACGAATTCCACGACGACCACGCATCGCATATTCCGCCGACGAACCTGTATCACCCGAGGTCGCGCCAACAATATTCAAAGTGCTGGAGCGTCGCGATAATTCATATTCAAACAGCTCACCCAAAAGCTGCATGGCCATGTCCTTAAACGCGGCAGTTGGGCCTTCAGACAAATGGCCGATGAACAGGCCGTCCTCCAGCTCACTGACCGGCACAATATCCGGGTCCGCGAACCGAGGGACTTGATAAGCCCGCTGAGTCATCTGCTCGATATCCTCACGCGGAATATCGTCGACAAAATAGGAAATAATTTCCGCAGCTAAGGATGGGTACCCCTGGTCGTTAAGAAGTGACCGGAATCGGGATAAATCGGATGAATTCCACTGCGGGTAGGACTCGGGGACATAAAGGCCCCCATCAGGTGCAAGACCGCGGAGCAGAATATCGGAAAACGCCACAGGCGACTGGTGTGGATCACGGGTGGAGATGTATTTCACCCGATCCAGCCTAGCCGACTGTGGCGTTAAACCATGCCCCGATGCAGATTCATCGGGAAATTAAACGAAATGTAGCCAATTTCGTGACTAGCCAATTCCCTTAAATCCGGAAGGACGAGGAATATTACGCAGGTTGGAGTTCGCGATGTTAATCATCTTGCCGACCCCACCGTCGAGCACAGTGCGAACAGCAGCCTTGGTGAAGCCGCTCACCTGCTCCAGGGAGATGTCCGGCGGGATCGACAGCGCGTTCGGATCGGTCTGGACATCAATCAACACTGGGCCTGGGTGAGCCAGCGCCTCTTGGAGTGTCGAGCGGACGTCCTTCGGGTCCTCCACACGGTAGGACTTGATTCCCACCGCGCGAGCAATGTCAGCGTAATTGAACTTCGCGTGGTCGGTTCCGAAATCGGGGATACCCTGGACCATCATCTCGAGCTTGACCATGCCCAGCGTGGAGTTGTTGAAGACCACCATCTTGATGGGCAGTTGGTGAAGCTTCACCGTCAACAGCTCACCCATCAGCATGGAGAGCCCACCATCACCGGACATCGAAATGACCTGGCGCTTACGATCCGCAGCCTGTGCGCCGATCGCCTGTGGCAAGGCGTTCGCCATCGTTCCGTGGCGGTACGACGCCAGCAGCCGACGGTTCGGGCCGGCCATGATGTAGCGTGCGTGCCACACGTTGCACATACCGGTGTCGGCAGTGAAGATGGCATCGTCGTCGGCCAAGTCGTCCAGGTTGTACGCCAGGAATTCGGGGTGAATCGGCGTGTGCTTGGACACGTTCTTGGTGTACGCAGAAATGACGTGCTTCAGGTTCCGCTGCTGCTTCTTCAGCATGGAATCGAGGAAGCTGCGGTCGGTCTTTTCCTTCAACAGCGGGAGCAGCTCCGCCATGGTGGACTTCACGTCGCCAACAACCGGGTACTCGACATGGGTGCGTCGACCAATGTGAGCACCGTTAATGTCAATCTGCGCGGTGGGCGTCGTCGGCAAGAAGTCGGTGTAGGGGAAGTCGGTACCGACCAAGATCAGAAGGTCAGCATTGTCGAATGCTGCAGTACATGCACCGTAACCAAGGAGGCCGGACATGCCGACGTCATACGGGTTGTCGTAGTGCAGAACTTCCTTGCCGGCATACGAGTGCCCGACAGGCGACTTAATCTTCTCCGCGACGGCGAACAGCTCATCGCGAGCACCGGCACAACCGATACCGCCGAACATCGTCACCTTGTCAGCCTTGTTGATGGCATCGGCAAGGTCGCGGAGCTGCTTCCGGCTGGGGTGCACTTCCCCGTTCTGAACCGAGAAATTACCTTCCAGCGACGGGGTCTCCACAGCCTCCTGCATGGAGATGTCACCGGGGAAGGACACCACGGACACACCGTGGCCAGCCAACGTCGACTGGATAGCAGCGTGAATACAGCGACCCGCCTGAGCAGCTGAGTTCACCAATTCGCAGTACCCAGAGCATTCTTCGAAAAGCTTCTCAGGGTGCGTCTCCTGGAAGAAACCGGAACCGATTTCCTTCGACGGGATCTGGCTAGCAAGGGCCAAGACCTTCCCACCGTTGCGGTGAGCGTCGTACAGCCCCTGAATCATGTGTGTGTTACCCGGACCACACGATCCAGCACACACGGAGAGCTCACCGGTAACAACAGAGTGAGCACCGGCCGCGAAAGCAGCAGACTCCTCGTTATAGCAGTGAACCCACTCAATCGAACTTTGCCGGATAGCGTCAACAATCGGGTTAAGACTGTCGCCCACCAAGCCGAACACTCTGCTAACGCCCTGCTTTTCTAGGGCATCTACTAGCTGTTCTGCGACATTACGTGCCATTAATTACCTTCCTAAGGTTCTTAACACTTTCTGAGGTACCACAAGCTTGAGGTCTCCAAGGATCTCCACAGGTCTCCATGGAGGATGCATCAAAAGATCAGCCCGGGTAAACCGTTCGCGATACTGTGTCTACTCCCCTTGCCACATAGAGAGCAACGCGCTTCACCGCGCGTACACACCGCTATTTATGATACATCAACTAACAAAGGTGCATTTTACCTATCTACCTGCGCGAATAACATTCAATTGAGACCTACCTAACATGGCTATATTCAATGTGACTTTCACCGAGAGGCATCGCGCGGACCCTAGCCCAGACTTACACAGCGAACGCCACCTACTACACCGTATGATGACAACATGTCCGATTCTTCCGCGATCTGGCTGAGCCCGCAGCAACAACACGTCTGGCGATCGTTCTTACGATTTCATGATGAACTCAACACGGTGATCGCCCGACAACTCCATAACGAGGGCGATCTGTCCCTCGCAGATTTTGAGGTCCTCGTCAATTTAAGCGAAGCCCCCGACGGGGAACTCCGCGTCACACTTCTGGCCGACCGTATGCTGTGGGAGCGCAGCCGACTGTCACATCAGGTCAGCAGGATGCAGAAACGTGGTCTCGTTATTCGTAACGACGATCCCCACGACGGTCGCGCTTCTGTCGTCTCTGTCACCGATAAGGGCCGAAAAGCTATTGAACACGTCGCTCCCGGTCACGTCGACACGGTGCGCAGGAACCTTTTCGCGCAATTAGAGGATGGCGACGTCGACTATCTCTCGGGTGTTTTCGATCGGCTCCTGAACGTTATCCACACCAACAATCCCGAGATACCCACGTGTGCATGCCCGCCAGCGGAGACTACGCGGACTTAGCCTTTGCGGGATAGCTCCCGGTCACGGAGTTGTTTTTCGGTCAACAATTCATACTTGTCGGGCACGCGGGAGACGCGGACAGCTTTGAATGTCCACAGTTTGTTGACCACAAAGTTCACGGGCATGGCCACAAAAATACCGATCAGGTTGGCCCAATACAGTTGGTTTCGGAGCCCGGTGGAGCTGTCGAAAATTCGGGGAGAAAGTTCCAGCGGGGACGTCGGGTTCATCAGTAGGGTCATCACGATTTGCGAGACCACCCAGCTCAGCAGGCCGACAGCGAAGAAGGCCAGGAATTCACGGAGCCAGCGGCCGTGGCCATGAGACTTGAACGTCCACCAGCGGTTGATTTGGAAGTTCCAGGTGTTTGCCACGACGAACGCGATGGTTGCGAAAATGTGGTACCAGCGCAGGTGGAAGCGGGTTCCTAGAAGGTTGAGCACGGTGTCATGTGGTGTGACATCAAACCCCCAGCCGAAGAGCTTGTTCGCGATCACCAAAGCCACCATGTTCACGATGACTCCCGAGCCGCCGACCAGCCCAAACTTGATGAACTGGATAAGTGTGTTCCCGTACCGGGAAATCACGATCGATGATCGCTCGCCCACATTAACTCCGTACTATTTTGTCACTCATGTCCTGCATGCGCCGGCCAGGCCCGGCCAGACATGGATACTCTAACGAATCCGCGACACCTGTCGACAACTCCACGCCGTGACATTTATCGCTCTTACGATTCCTCTGACGGGGACTCAGCGATGCATAAACTCATCCTCCCCCCAGAAGACCCGATCGATTACTTTCCTCGCTTGGCGGGTAACTTTCAAGTAGTTGTCCAAAAACTCCTGGTAGTGCTCGGGTTCCCACCCTGCGGCACCCGCTGTGTGCGCCAGCGCAGCACCCGGCTCGGGTAGCTGATCGGTCCGCTTTCCGCGCACCAAGACAAGGGCGTTGCGCGCTTTCGTCGCTGTTTGCCATGCGGTCCGCAGAGTTTCACAGTCCTCAGGCTCGAGGAGCCCGACGTTTTCGATAGCTCGGAGGGTCGCCATCGTGGACGTGTTGTGCAGCTCCGGGTACTCGTGCGCGTGTTGGAGGGTCAGCAACTGCACTGTCCATTCAATGTCGGTCAATGCACCGCGGCCCAGTTTCGTGTGGGTGTTGCGGTTGGCCCCACGGGGAAGGCGCTCTTCATCGACGCGGGCTTTCATGCGGCGGACTTCCCTTACCATCGCATCGCTCACACCGCCCTCCGGATAGCGGAACTTGTCGATCATATGGAGGAAACGACGACCTAAGTCTTCATCGCCGGCGATCCACGTCGCACGCAGCAGCGCCTGCACTTCCCAGGTTTCGCCCCACCGTTCGTAGTACGCGCGGTACGAGTTCAGGGTCCGCACGGTCGGGCCGTTACGTCCCTCGGGGCGAAGGTCAAGATCAACATCCAACCTCGGATCCTGCGAGGGCTTCGCTAGCCGACGTCGCACAGCGTCGCCGATGCCGATGGCCCATTTCACGGCGTCTGCCTCGCTCACGTCATCGTGGGCGGGTTCGCAGACAAATAGCACGTCGGCATCGGATCCGTAACCCAACTCGCCCCCACCGAGGCGCCCCATGCCTATCACGGTCATGGTCGCCGGGATTGGTTCGTCGGGGTGTGTGGCCGTCCACCCGTGGATCTCCGCGTAGAGGGCCGCTTCCAGCACCGCGTCCCACACGAGGGACAAGCTGTGGCACACATCGGCCAGGGACATCATTCCTAACAGATCGGCACACGCGATGCGGGCTAGTTCTTTTCGACGTAGCGACCGGGCGGCGGCAATCGCTTTGTCGGGGTCTTTGTGCCTGCTCGCAGTGGTGACGAGGGATCGCGTCACCGTGGACGCGCTGACCTCCGTGAGCTTCGGACCGTTGGCGCCGTCGCCAAGAAGTTTGACGACGTTCGGCGCGGCCAGAATTAGGTCCGTGGCGTAGGGGGACGTCCCCAAGATGTGCATGAGGCGACGGCCGACGATCCCCTCGTCCCGGAGCATCCTCAGGAACCACGGGTCGTGGTACAGCACGTCGGAGAGTTTGCGATACGCCAAGAGCCCCGCATCGGGGTCGGAGGTGTCGCCCAACCACTCCATGAGGGTGGGAAGCAGCATCGCTTGGATGCGATCCTTCCGGGTTGTCCCCGACGCGAGCGCTTTGAGGTGCTCATACGCGCGGTCCGGGAACTGGTACCCCAGCACCGCCAGCTGGCGACGGGCGGCGTCGGGAGACAGTCGCGCGGTTTCGTCGTCGATAAGAGCGACGGCATTGAGCAGTGGCCGGAAGAAGAGTTTGTTGTGCAGACTGTGAATTTGGCGCGATGCTCGCCAAATGAGCTTCTTGAGCGATTCGCTGCTCGTCATGGAGGAGGTCGAGCCGATGCCGCACGACCGCGCGAGCCACCGGAGCGCGTCCTCGTCATCGGGCTCGGGCAGCATGTGTGTGCGTTTGATCCGCTGCAGCTGAAGCCTGTGCTCCAGTAAACGCACGAACTCATAGCAGGCGATGAGCTGCGAACCATCTTCCCGTCCGACGTACCCTCCGCGGATGAGGGCCTGAAGAGCGCTGATTGTCGATCGGACGCGTAGATCGGGGTCGATCCGGCCGTGAACCATCTGCAGCATTTGAACTGCGAATTCAACATCCCTCAGACCGCCGACGCCGAGTTTGAGTTCCCGCTCTTGTTGTTCCTTGGGGATATTGTCGATGACTCGGCGCCGCATATGTTGAGTGTCGTCAACAAATGAGTCGCGTTGGGAGGCTTGCCACACGTGCGGCTGAATTGCTTGGACATAGGCTTTGCCTAAATCCATGACGCCAGTCATGGGGCGGGCCTTGAGTTGCGCCTGAAATTCCCAGGTATCGGCCCATCGTTCGTAATAACTCAGGTGGCTATCGAGCGTGCGGACGAGTGCTCCGCTTTTCCCTTCGGGACGAAGGGCTGCATCCACTTCGAAGAAACATCGGGAGCCGACTTTGATGAATTCGCTGGCTACGCGGGTTGTTTTCGCATCGGCGGTCTCGCCTACGAAGATGACGTCGACGTCGGAGATGTAGTTGAGTTCGCGCGCACCACACTTCCCCATCGCGATGACCGCTAGCCGGGCATCCACGGGGTTGTTGTCCGGGTACACCGTGGCGACGGCTACCGCGAGTGCCGCTGTGAGTGCTGCGTCGGCGAGATCGGATAACGCGGCTGAGACCTCGACGAATCCCATGGGGTGAGCCATGGCGCGCTTTTCGTTGGGCGACGTCGAGGCTGTGCCTTCGTTGCCGTCCTCTCCCCCGTGTGCCGCTGAACTGCCGCCTCGCGCTGAGCCACGTCGGTCATCATCGTCTGACTGGGAATGGTGGAAAACCCCGGACGGGATGGTGCTTGCCAAATCGGAGGCGGCGATGCGCATCAACAGCGTCCGGTACGTCATCTTGAGCTGGGTATATGCCGCGGTACCGGTTATTCCTGCGCGGTACATCCCGGCCTGGGAAATCCGGGGATCGACTGATCCTTCTCGGGCAGAACCTTCACTTTGCTGCGACGATGTCGTGGACGATGGCGTGCTGGTTGAGGCCCCCGCTTCGTTCTTCCCTTCGTCACTGCCTTCAGCCAAATCCGACGTCTCGGACGCCTCCGACTCCTCGGCTCCTGGTGTCGCAATCGGTTCCGCCTCGACCGACGACAGCATCGCTGCCATCATTTCTTCCCTGTGCGGGATGGGGTCAGCGAATGATGTCCACAGGTGGGGGTTCGCAACCAGGTGATCCCCGAGCGCAGTAGAGCCCCCGACCAGCGCCAGCACACGCGACCGCACAACCTCGTTGTTCAGCATCGCGTCAAGAAACGCACTGGCCTCGTCGGAACTCGGCTTGAGATTTTCGTTCAGCCGGTAAAGGGTGTTGAGAGCCAATTCCGGGTCGCCGACATTGGCCAGGAGGTACAGGAGGCCAAGCGACTCCTGGTTATCCCACCCCAGTTTTTCCAGGTCGGACGCTGCGTGAGGGCTGGTCAAACCCAAGGTGGACGGTGATGGCACGGCAGATCGTGTTCCGCGTGCCGTCCGGAGTCGTGGTTCGGGGGGGCGGTGGGGAGCGGGGAAGAAAGTCATAAGATCACGTGCTTTCGTGTCTGATCAGACTTGGCTTTAGTAGTCCAGCGTGGTGTCCAACTCCCATGGCGTGACCTGGCTTTGGTAATCATGCCATTCCTGCCATTTGTTGCGGAGGAAATACTCAAAGACGTGCTCACCGAGGGTGTCCGCAACAAGTTCTGAGCGCTCCATTTCACGGAGTGCTTCGTCTAACGACGTCGGAAGGTCGCGGTAGCCGAGCGCGCGACGTTCCCTGCGTGTCAGGGACGATATATCGTCCTCAGCCTGTGGCGGGAGGTCGTACCCTTCGCGCACGCCTTTCAATCCCGCCGCGAGGAGCACCGAGAATGCCAGATAGGGGTTACATGCGCAGTCGGGGCTTCTCACTTCGACGCGACGTGATGAGGCCTTTGTCGAGGTGTATCGGGGTACACGAACCAACGCCGATCGGTTAGACAAGCCCCACGTTGCCGACGTCGGCGCCTCATCCCCAAAGACCACGCGCTTATACGAGTTGACCCACTGGTTCGTCACGGCTGAAATCTCGTTGGCGTGCTCCAAGATTCCGGCAACAAAGGACCGCGCGGTGGCCGACAAATTGAATTCGTCATCGGGATCGTGGAATGCGTTGGTGTCGCCTTCAAAGAGGGACATGTGGGTGTGCATGGCGGAGCCCGCTCTATTAGCGAATGGCTTGGGCATGAACGTCGCCCGAACCCCGCTTTGCAAAGCAACCTGCTTAATGAGGAAGCGGAAGGTCATAATGTTGTCCGCCATGGAGAGCACATCGTCATAGCGGAGGTCGATTTCTTGCTGGCCCGGCGCGGTTTCATGGTGCGAAAACTCGACGGATATGCCCATCGACTCGAGGGCTGTGATGGCATCCCGTCGGAAGCCCGGGGCTTCATCGTGAACGGCCTGGTCAAAGTATCCGCCATTATCGGTCGGGGTCGGTTCTTTGCCTTCCGTCATGAGGCTTCTGACGAGGAAGAACTCAATTTCGGGGTGGACGTAGGAGGTGAATCCGTCGTCGGCTGCTCTGTTTAATTGCCGACGTAGGACTTGGCGGGGGTCGGCGTAGGAGGGTTGACCGTCCGGCAGGGTGATATCGCAGAACATTCGTGCGGACGTGAGTTGGCCGTCGTACGGGAAGGGCAGCATTTGGAATGTGGATGGGTCCGGCCGGGCGATGGTGTCGGACTCCGAGACGCGGGAGAAGCCCTCGATGGCTGACCCGTCGAATCCGATGCCTTCGGCGAATGCGCCTTCGAGCTCGGCGGGGGCGATGGCCACGGATTTTAAGTATCCCTGAACATCGGTGAACCAGAGGCGCACAAAGCGGATGTCGCGTTCGTCAAGGGTTCGGAGGACAAATTCTTGTTGCCGATTCATACCTACAGGGTAGTCGGTGGGTGGGACATGGGCGCGTGTTAGCCACAGAGCGCGTGTATGTGAATAGAGTTTTATGCGTGGGAAAGCCCCCACCCCCTGGCACATACGGTGGTCACACCAGTAGAAATACCCAGAGAAAAACCCGAAAACCCTGTTTATTTGAGAGAGGAATCTAGCCTATGTCTGCCCACCCCGACGCTCCGCAACAGTCAGAAAAGCCGAGGCGGAAAACTCGGATTCATCACCTCGATCAGTTCAAGCGCGAGGGTAAACGCTGGGCAATGCTGACTGCCTATGATTTCACGACGGCTCGCATTTTTGACGACGCCGACATCCCCGTGCTTCTGGTCGGTGATTCCGCGGCCAACGTCGTTTATGGGTATTCATCGACGACGGCGATCACGATGGAGGAGCTCATCCCTCTGGCTGCAGCTGTGGTGAGGGGCGCTCCCCACGCACTCGTCGTCGCGGATCTGCCGTTCGGCGCCTACGAGCAATCGGATGAGCACGCCGTCGCTAATGCTGTGCGGATGGTTCACGGTTCTGGTGCCGACATGGTGAAAATCGAAGGTGGCGAGCGAATCGCGCCACGTATTCGGGCGATTACTCAGGCCGGGATTGCCGTGATGGCGCATATTGGGTTTACGCCTCAGTCGGTGTCTTCGCTGGGTGGTTTCCGGGTGCAAGGGCGTGGCAGCGGTGCTGAGCAGCTGAGCCGCGACGCGAAGGCCGTGTGTGAGGCCGGCGCGTCTGCCGTCGTTCTTGAAATGGTGCCGGAGGACATTGCCCGGGAGATCACGAAGGAGCTTCCTATCCCCACTATCGGCATTGGTGCTGGCGCTGGCACTGACGGCCAAGTACTCGTGTGGCAGGATATGGCGGCGATGCCAGCGGGTCGACGCACCCCGTCGTTCGTCGAGGAATTCGGGCAGATCGGCCAGGAATTACGCGACGCTGCTCAGCGGTATCGGGAACGAGTAGCCGAAGGCACTTTCCCCGACGCTGACCATGCTTTCTCGGACAACCCGAAGGCTTAAACGGCGGCGCGCACCTACACTTAGCGTCATGAGTTCTACTGATCAGCTGGAAGTCGAAGTTAAGTTTTCCGTGGACGACGCCACCCCGGTGCCTGATTTTTCCTCGGTGGAGGGAGTCTCTGGGGTTGGGGCTGAACAGCGGTTTACGCTCTCGGCGACGTACTACGACACGCCAGACCTCCAGTTGACCAGGAATAAGATCACGTTGCGACGTCGCAGCGGGGGCCCCGACGAAGGATGGCATCTCAAACTTCCGGGAACGCGCGGGCGTCGCGAAGTCCATGCCCCATTGGACGCGGGGGACACAACGGATTCCCACCATGTTCGTCCGCCTCGTGCGCTCCTTGAGACACTTCATGAGGCACTGCCTGCTGCACCGGCGGACGATGACTCGGCGGACTTTATCGCCATCGCACAAGTTGACAATGAGCGGCACGTGACCGACATGATGGTGGACTCCCCTAGCTCGCGCGGAGATGCTGAATCAGGCAAAAGTGCTATCTCATACAAGGGAGCTGAATTCTGCGATGACCACGTCTCATCGCGCGGGCTCCTCGAAGGCGGACAAGCCCAGCACTGGCGGGAATGGGAAATTGAGCTCAGCCCCGAGATCCTCGACGATCGCAACGATGGTGACGGCCAACGCGATAATCATAGCTTTGCTGATGACTTCTTAGACCGACTCTCTCAGCGCGCTCTGGCAGAGGGAGCAAAGAAATCGTCGAGCCCGTCCAAGCTCGTCATGGCTATGGGCGACACCATGCCCGACTAGGCGTCGATAAGACCTCGGCCGCGGAGCCGTCGGCTAGTCCTCCTCGTCTTCCCACTCTTCATCGGCTTCGTCGGCCTCTTGATTGCGCTCGTGAGCTCGCTCAAGCGCGTGCTCGGCTTCTTCTTTGGAGTCGTACGGCCCCATGCGGTTGAGCCAGCTTGACTTCTTCCCCTGCGAAACTTCCTTAGTTTCTGAATTGAAGTACCACTTTTGATCGTCGGTGGCCATGGTGAGTGCCCTTTCTGCAGTATGTGGAAACCGTCACCGCGCAAAAATCGCAGTTTTTTCACAGGCGCATAACAAGTTTATTTCACTCTCGCCTACATCGCCCGCAATAGACCATTATCTACCTACCATTGTTCGTAGGCCTCAGCGTCTCAGAAAACAGTCTCACAGCAGAAAGGATTTCATGTCCGGTTCACCCTCCCCTGCTTTGCTTACCGATGCGCATACTCGGGCATGGGGTGTTGATCCGACATGGATTGTTTCTGCACCCGGAACACTGGCCTGGCTGGGCGAATATGTCGCGCCCATTGGTGGAACCACGATCGCGCAGACGATCGAGCCATCGGTTCAGGTCGCGATCAGTCTCACAACGACACCACCTCAGGGCAACCACGATCAGCTAAACCCATCTGAAACCGGTATGTCCTTCGGTGTTCATTCGGCCGGTCCTTACCCCATTGCCGACGCTGACGACGTGGTGCGCACCGTGCTGGACACTGTGGCACACCAGCAAAGTGGGCTTCGACGGTCGATTCTCCTCTACGTGACGATCATGTCCTCTATTCCACCCGGTGAAGGTTTCGGTGAACACGCTGCGGCCACTGCCGCGATAACCATGGCACTAGCGACGGCGCTCTCCGGCAAGGATGACCCACCGTGCCCGCCCGCGCTGGCCACACTCACGGCGAAGACACTCCGACAGTCCGCGTACTCCCCCACATCGTGGTGGCGGCCGTCGGTCATTTTCCGCAGTCAGCCCGGAACGCTCACTCATCTCACACAGTTCGACGACGCCGTCACCGCGCTGCCTTTTACTGACGAACGGGAGCCTCTCCACCCGGTAATGCTCTCTGCTACGCCTACCGACGAAGACCTCGATCACGCACAGGGATGGGCATCGAAAACCCAACGTAACGATGCTTTCTTGTGGCGCGCATGTTCCACCTTCGGCGTCGAAACGCTATGGGACTTGCCGTCTGCTCCGCAGCGTGTTCTGGAGTGGCTTGATATTTCCCGGCGCGACACGACTGCTGATGAACAGCAGCCGGACTATCCGTCCGTCATGGAGGCGCGCCGGTGGCTGCAGTTATGCGGGCGGGATAGTTCACGTGCGCGCCACGCGGCGATGGACGTGAAATCGCGACGCACGACTCGGGTGGCCTCGACGCTCACGGCGTCAGGCCGCGAACTGATCGAGCTGGTTTCTGCTGCAACGCCCACCCAGCAGCGAATACTGAGAGACATTGCAACGCCGGCTGGCTGTGACGTTATCGGGGAAATTCCCGGCCAGAGGATTGTTGCTGCACGGCCTGTTCCCGGGGCGTCCACGTCGGTACTCGCGTTGGTGAAGCCGAAGAAGGATGAGCCTCAACCGCAAACTGCCGCCAAGATGCGGAGCGACGGGCCACGGAGCGAAAACGCGAGAAACAGCGGAATAACAGTCACGGAACTATCTTTCGCCGAGCCGGCACACATACAGCTCCCACTCACGTAGCCAACAAAGCCGCAGCCCCCACACATGTAGCCAACAACCCTGCACTCCCGCACAAAAACGAATGAGCCGGCCTATAAGCCGGATTTTGTCTGCCATGCGGGGTCTCCCCTGGCATGGGAGGTAATCATCTATCTCGGGCTGCCATCGCTAACAGCCTCACGCGGCTTACCCGCGGACTTGGACGAGCAGCCCTCAAACGCCCGCGCCGGCGCACCAAAGCAGCGGTGCGCCATCATGCCTTGCTCCCGGAAGGGTTTACCTAGCCACCACAGTCACCTGCAGTGCTGGTGCGCTCTTACCGCACCCTTTCACCCTTACCTGCAGATGTTGCGTCTGCAGGCGGTCTACTTTCTGTTGCACGTGCCCTCAGGTCGCCCTGGGTTGCTGTTAGCAACATCCGTGCTCTGTGGAGTCCGGACTTTCCTCGACGACGGTCTGCGCAGCATCAGGCACGGTCTCTGCAATCAGAGATCTCGCTCTGCTGTCGATTCCGCCCCCGCGATTACCCGGCCGGCTCAATCGCGAGGCTTCACTCTACCCCATCAACAAGGTGCGCGGTGGAATTGATAGCCTGCACGCAGATCGGGCCGTCGCTATAAAAATCAACGATGCTGATTGACGACGTATCCAGGTGAAGCCGAACAAAGAAGTCAGAGTCGGCACACAAAGCGCGACGCAGAACCGACTTGATGGGGGTCACATGGCTAACAAGGAGCAGGTTGTCTCCCCAGTGCTGGTCAACGAGTTCCGTCACCGCCTTGTGAACCCGCTGATCAACAGCCTGAACACTTTCTCCACCCGGTACGGGCATGGTCCAATCCGTGAACCACTTTTCTTGTGTTTCGCCGAAATGGTCATGAACGTCCTTGAACGTCCGCCCGTCCCATTCGCCGAAATCAAGTTCGATGAGGTTATCGACGACGTCGACCGGCAACTCCGCGGGCTGGCCCGCCCCAGGGACTAATTCGTCTGTGAGGTCATCAAGGGTTTGACGGCAACGCAACGCTGGCGATGTCACCGCGGCGGTTAAGTCGGCGTCGCGCAGCCATCGGCCAGCTCGACGTGCCTGGCGGTGTCCTTCATCGGTGAGAGGTATGTCGTCGCGGCCCGCGTACTTACCTTGTGTGGAGTACGGCGTTTGCCCATGACGGAGCAACACTAACCGGCAGCGCTGCGTCTCGGATGATCCCGGTAGCCAGGCAGCCATCAGACCGCTCCTTCCAGTTCGGGGTTGTACCGAATGAGGTACGTATTGCACTCCGGGCATTGGAGGAGCTCGTCGGCGGGGGCCTTGCGAAATGCCGTTAACGTGGCATTATCCAGCGACATGTGGCACCCCTGGCACACGCGGTCTATCAGCTGAGCGGCTCCGACTCCGTGATCCTCACGCTGTATGTCGTAGGCCTCGACAATCTCGTCGGGCAACTCGTGTTTAATAACCTGAACTTTTCGATGCTTTTCGTCTATCCGCCGACGCACCGCCATGATCGAGTCATCCAATGCGCGACGAGCGGCTGCAACGGAATCACCTGAGTCAATTGTTTCCGGCGGCTGGTCCTGACCCTCAGGGCTTTTGAGGTGCTGGTCACGCTGGGTTTCGACGTCATCCCGTCGAGATTCTAACCGTGCTCGGATCCGCTGGGCAGCGTTAATGTCGTGGTTAAGGTCGCGTCGTCGCTCTCGGTCTGAGGTCACGGTGAGCCGTTGACGATCATCGGCCTCTCGGCGACGAAGCTTGGCAATATCACTATTGAGCTTGAATAATTCAGCATCCATCTCTGAGAGCGTGACCGAAGCCGCGACAGTGCGGGACCGTGCCAAGGCTTTCTGCCTCAGGACTTCATCAAGCCGCTGTTTTTCTGGCAGGTTGACTGCCCGCGCTTCCAGAACCTCAATGTCGTTGTGGAGCCGGGACATATCAAGAAGCCTCTTTTGATTCCGCACTGAGCATTTCATGCTGTCCTCCTCCATCGTGACGGTTGAAGCGCCTGGTGCGCCAGCACTAGCAGTTATATCTCTAGAACACTGATCTCTAGTAAACCAGCAAACCGGCCGTCCGTGTGGCACTTAATGCCGCGCATCTCGGCAGGCCGTTGAGCTATTCGGACTCGTCCTACCGCTTCTTGGTGGCGTGGACTGTCCAGGGATCCGTCCTCACCTCAATCACCTCGGCGGGCAGACCCAACTGCTCACGCATCATGGTGGCGACGGATGCACACCACGGGAACTCGCTGGCCCAGTGCGCTGTATCCACCAAAACAGGCGTTCCGCGGCGAAGGTGCTCGTCGGCAGGATGGTGGCGGAGGTCCGAGGTCACATACACATCGGCACCCATCGCCCGCGCTTGATCCAAGAAACTGTCACCCGCTCCCGAGCACAACGCCACTGTTTCAATGCGCGTATCGGGATCGCCAGCTGCTCTGATTCCCTCCACGGTTTCCGGTAGCGCGTCCGCAACCCTCTGGGCGAATTCCTTCAGCGTCGTCGGGCTAGCGAGTTTCCCGACGCGGCCAATCCCACCGATCACACCACCGCTCATGGTGACGCAATCAAAAGCGGGTTCTTCATATGGATGAGCGCGAGCAATAGCGTCGATAATGTCGTTGTCGAGATTTGGACGAGCAACAAATTCCACTCTTACCTCGGTGGCATGCTCGATCTTGCCGACGCTACCTAACGCCGGGTGGGAACCGTCCTCCGGCAAAAACTGGCCTGTGCCCTCGGTCTCGAAGCTGCAGTGGGAGTACTGGCCGATCTTTCCCGCCCCCACGGCGAATACCGCGTCCTTCACCTTCTCAACATGGTCGACGGGGACCATTACGCCCCACTTGTGCAGCGTCGACTTAATAGGGTTGAGCGGCTTTGTCTCTGTCACGCCTAGGAGGTTTGCCAAGATATCGTTGACGCCGCCCTGAGCAGCGTCGGCATTGGTGTGGGCGGCGAATAACGCGCAGTCGTTTTTAATCAACCGGTGCAGTAACCGGCCTTTCGGATCATCCGTCGCCACGGAATGAGTGCCCCTCAACAACAAAGGGTGGTGGACAATGAGCATGTCCGCGTCCTGGTCGATGGCGTGATCGACGACGGCATCCGTGGCCTCTAACGCGACGGCGACTCGGGAAACACTCGCGGATGGATCCCCGCAGATGAGGCCCACGCGATCCCACTCTTCTGCCAGGGGCGGGGGGAAGGCGGCATCCATGGTCTGACGAATATCAGCGACTGTAGTCATAGACCTATTGTGACATGAGGCTAGGACACGACTGAGGCAATAACGCTTCGTGGGTGTGCGCGACGGCCACGTGGCTATGCCCGACGGCTACTTTGAATGTGCTGCACAGCGTCAATGAGTTGTTCCACGTCACTCGGGGGCCGCACAGCTAGTCGGAGTGCGCTGCCGTCGAGTCCGGGGAACGTGTCTGTACGCCGAACCGCAATGCTGTGTGCAGCGAGTTCCTGAGTCAGACGACGCGTCGATTCCGGCGATGCCGGGCCATCGTTTTCCGGAGGAATGACCAGCATAAATGGCGCTGCAGAGGGGTAAACATTCCAGCCCGCCGCAGTTAAGGCCTCCGCCATCGCCGCCCGGTTGCGCACCATCTCTTCTTTATCGCGTCGGGACCACTCGATGCCGCGGGGACTCACCGCTTGACGCATCGCTTCCAATGCCAACGTTCCCACAGACCAGGGCGGGCGTCCGTGGCTAAGTCTCTCGATCACGTCCGCGTCACCGACGAAATATCCGCACCGCAGCCCAGCCACCGAGAATGTCTTCGTCAACGATCGTGCTACCACCACCCCGGTCGGCCGATGAGGCACAAGCGACTCGGGGCACTCACTCTGGTTCGCAGACTGGTTTTCAGAACACACACCAACACTGCAATCAGTGTTATCAGTAGGCCCTGACGTGGCCATATCGATAAACGCCTCATCCACCAGAACGATCCGTCCCGGTTTCAGCGCCCGCTCAATATCCTCCCGGCGGTGAAGAACTCCTGTCGGATTCGTCGGATTACCAATCACCACGAGATTCGCATCGGCAGGAATCACGCCGGGCCAATCTTCGTCGGTAAGAGACCACCGAATAACACGCGTGACCGGAATATTAGCGCTGGTCAGCGCAAGATCGGGCTCGGTGAAGGAAGGATGCAGAAGAGCCGCTCGAACGCCATCCCCCCGTCGGCTAGCGGGACTCCCTGTGGCAGCAACTCGGCCTCCACCAAAAATCTGGGGAAGCAACGAAAAGCCCTCAGCCACACCATTAAGAAGCATGATTTCCGACGGATCACACCCATGAAAATCGGCGATGACCTCACACGTTTCCTGCTCTTCCCACGGATACGCGCCGAGATCACCCAAGCGATGTGCCAAGGCCTCCTGCAGCCACGCCGGGGGCACAGGGTGCCGAACATTCACTGCGAAATCAAGGTCCGCCCCCCGCGCGGCTTGATCCCCATGAATCTTCATCACGTCATTCACAGTGAACACAGTACCCACGGGGCACGGCCCCCCATCCCAACAGCACCCAGAGGTCACGGTCCCCATCCCAAGCGCGGCTCATCCCAATCCCTGCTGATCCCATGCCGCACTTCAGCGAGTCCCACGCCACCACTACGATAGATAGTCGCGTCGGCAATAGGCTCTGCCTGCACCGTGGATATCCCCATTGTTGGCGTCAACACCACCACGAAAGGATCACCTGTGACGGGTACCGAAACCTTAAAAATTGTCTTCGTATGCACGGGTAATATTTGCCGTTCGGCGATGGCTGACGTGATGGCGCGTGATGCCCTCGAGCGCGAAGGACTCCTCAGCCAAGTGCGCGTGGAATCGTGCGGGCTTGGTGGCTGGCATGTGGGACAAGGCGCCGACAATCGTGCCGTCGAAACCCTCCGCGAGCACGGGCTCGATGGGACTGAGCACCGCGCAAAACAATATGGTCCCCAATTTGCCGACGCGAACTTGTTCATCGTCATGGACGACGGCCATCGACGTGCCCTCCGGAATGATGGTGTCCCGTCGCACAAGATCCGTTTCCTTCGCTCCTTCGATCCCGCTGGTGGGCGCCATGAACCACTGCAGGATCCCTACTACGGGACGAAAGAGGATTTCACTGATGTTTATCACTTCATCGAAGCTGCGCTGCCGGGGCTATTGTCGTGGGTGACACGTGAATTAGAGGATCGATCGGACCGATAAGAATGGCTCAACGGGGTTGGCGAACATTCCTCAAACCAGGATGGGTAATTACCGCAATCCTGGTGATCGCGTTCGCCTATGTGGCGTTCACAGTCCTAGCACCGTGGCAACTCGGGAAAAATTCACGGACGCAGGCGACCAATCACAGGTTGGAAAAAGCGTTCCATGCGGACCCCGTACCTTTGTCGAAGGTCATCACGAAGACGGCGTCGGCACCAACCGGTACCATCGACGAATCGAATGAATGGAAGCGCGTCAAACTCCAAGGTTCTTTTCTTGCCGACGAGGAGCTGGTGCTGCGCAATCGCCCGGTCAATTCTGATGCCGCGTACCAGATTCTGACGCCGTTCCGTGCCGACGATGGCACGGTCATCATGGTGAACCGCGGCTATGTGAGGCCTGAATCCGGAAGCAGGATTCCGTCCTTTGCTCCGCCACCCAGCGGGAAAGTGACGATCCAAGGCTATACTCGGTTGGACGAGCCCGCCCCCGAAGAGCCGAAAACAACTCATGACGATGGCTACACAGAGATCACGAACCTATCGTCATCCTGGTATAAGAAAGAGATTCCCCAGGAAAATTTTGTTAAAGGTTATGTCCAGCTTGAAGAGAATCAGCCGGGGACGCTCAACGCTATTCCGCTTCCTCAGTTGGATTCTGGCCCCTACCTGTCCTACGGCATCCAGTGGATTACGTTCGGGATTTTAGCTCCTCTGGGGCTGGGATATTTTGCGTGGGCTGAGATTCGGGAACGCCGCAAAGCCCGCGAAGAAGAGCAAGAATACGGTGCACTGGGTGAGGAAGACATCACCTCAGATGGCACGCCAACAGCCGACGAGACAGCTGCCGATGATCGGGATGCTGGAGAGAGTGCAACGATTTCCGGCGAGGATGCTAGCTCGGTTAAGCGCGTGGACTCCGAGGAAGGCCAAGGACCGACGTCGGAGCACGTGCCCTCAGACCAGCGAAGTCAGGACAAACCATCCAGTGCCGACGAGGACACCACCGACCGCGGCTCACAACCGGAGCCGACGTATCAGCAGGATTTGTACGATAACCGCTACGGGGGAACTAAACGCCGTAACGCTTTCGCCCAGCGTTTTAAGAAGGACGAAGAGCGGTTCTAGTTGGAGACTGGTTATAGTTATCGCCGGTCCATGCATCGCTGAAGAACAAGCGCGATCCCCAAGGCCGCGTATTGAACACCGCGTGACAGCGTGACCGCGCGTCGGACGTCGGCAATAGTTGGCGCGGGGCCCTCCCCCATGACTGGGCGCATTTCAACTCCGTAGGAGTACTGCGTGGCGCCACCCAATTGCACGCCTAAAGCACCGGCGGCGGTAGATTCCACAACTCCCGCATTAGGGCTGGGATGGTTTTGTTTCCGCCACGCCGTGATCGATCGTCGCCCGCCAACGGCGGAGTGAATGAGCGCTGTCACCCGCGCGACCGGCCAATTTGCCAGGTCGTCCAGCTTGGCAGCAGCCCACCCGAAATTCATATATCGGTCGCTCTTGTAGCCCACCATCGCGTCGAGGATGTTAATGCAGCGGTGCGCCACGACTCCGGGAGCTCCCGCCAGCGCTCCCCAGATCAGGGTTCCGACGCTGGCATCGGAGGTATTTTCGGCCAGGGACTCGACCGCAGCGCGGGCAATGCCATCGGCATCGAGTGAGTTAGGGTCGCGGGAACACAGCCACGGAACCCACTGGCGTGGCTCGTCGATAGTAGTCATGCCGGATTGGTACTGCTCCAGTGCCGTGGCAACCCGGCCTCCTGTCCGAGCAAGGCTTGTCCCGCCGAGGCTAAAGAATGTGACGACGCCGAGCACAACCGCGTGTCGTGTGGTGCGACGAGGGCCGGCGAGCGCTGTGGTGACAAGTACGGGGATACCGACTGACAACGCTTCGAAAGCGACGCCGCGTGGACGGGAATCTGCATAAATCCGCTTTTCCAGGGCTTGTGCCGCGCGCCCAAATAATGCCACGGGGTGATAGGACGCTGGGTCTCCGAGGATAGCGTCGGCAAGAAAGCCCCCGGCTAGCCCATATTGTTCCGGAGCGAGATGAAGGAAGCGATGCGCACCACGGCTTAGCATGGCGATGAATAACTATCGTCATTGTTGAGCCGACGGGGGAAAGCACCACTTGTCCTTGAAGCGGCCTCGCATACAGCATCAAGATCGTTCCCATAATCGACTAACACGGGATAGACCAGGTTGCCGCTGGAATCCTTCTTCCGCAATGACGGGCAGGCACCGGGGTAGGTGTAATAGGCGTCAGAGTTGCTCGCCAACGCTGACCGCAACTTCCCTTTCGTGTCCCCACCCGGTTGGTCGATGACGGATTGCACGATCAAGACATAATCACCGTCACACCTGACATTGCGAATGGAGCGGGTGCTTCCATTAACCGACACCGAGGTGATAGTTCCGTCGCTGTTGTTATTGTTGGAATGTTTTTCTTCTGTCCATTCAGGCACGCACCGACCAAACCGGGTCTGAAGGTTTTTAGGAACACCATCGCGCTGCATTCTTTCATCGCTGTAGCATCGGCCACCTAGATGCGAATTGGGGTTATCTTTGTCTGGCATATACGCTTCCCATTTGGACCCCGTCCAATGAAGCGGAAAAAGCCAATCCGTACCGTGCTGGTTTGCTATCGCCCAGGTGCCGTCGCACTCTAATACATCATTAAGATCGTCGTAGATCGCACCGGTTTCGTGCATATAATCAATGGTGCACCGCTCGCTTACTGACGGGCCACTTTTGCTGTCGTTATCGTCAGCCGCTTCTGCAGAGCTGGTTGTCTGATTCTCTTCAGCCGGCGAGGTCGTGGATTCTGAGGACGCCGCACCACCGTCGGCAGAAGTGTTGTTATTGGCACGGTTGTTAATGAATTGCACCGTAACTACAACGACCGCGGCGATCACAATCAGCGCCAGAATGGTCCACAAGAGGGGGATGCCACGTGAGCGTTTTTTCGGCTGCTGGGGAACCTGCTGGTTCGGGGCACCACCGTCAGCACCCCATTGATCGTTTCCGCCGTTCCATTGATTGTTTCCACTCATCGTTTTATCCTTGGTGGGCTATCACAGTGTGACTAGCACGGGGAGCTAAAGTCACCACGATCATTGAGGGGTCGTGGATACCAGTTACTTCTCGACCCCGCTTCTTGGCACATGGCGCTTCTGTCGGAGCCGAAATCTTCGTAGACGGGATAAATGTCATCGCCATTGAGCTGTCCACGTAATGACGAGCAATGCCCCGGCGTCATAAATTCAGAACCAGGGTTGGCTGCGAGTGCCCGTGAAATATCCCCGGCTGTGGCGTCTTTATTCGTATCAACGATTGAATTCTTGATAACAATATTTCTTCCGTCACACTCCGGCGACGAGGCACGCACTGTCCGGCCCGAGACGGTTACCGACGAAATATAGCCATTAGAATCGGTGTTGCTGGACGAATCTGACTGATTGCTCTTCGCGGTGTCATCGGGGCCGCATTCGGTGAATCGTGATCGTATCTCTGATGGCACCTGATCAGCATCTAACCGTGAGCTAAGGTAACAACCATATCCGCTGATTCCGGAAACTCCGTCCCGTTCATATTTGGACCAGTGGCCATTGGCCCAGTGGTAGTAACTCACGTCGTCAGTTCGGGGAACTCCGAACAACAACCAGTCCCCGTAGCAATACACCACTTCATGTTCGCCGGTCATCTGCGGAATATTTTTGCGCAAGTAGGATTCAGAGCAACGATCAGTCGCAGTTGCACCTTCATCATCAGACGCAGATTGAGATGAGGGGTTGGCGGAAGCCAACTGGTGCGGTGACTCTGACTGGCTTTCCAGTGTTCCACTACTGGCCGCTGCGACGGATTCATCCTGGCCGTTGTTCTTATCGGCATTCTTCAATGCAATCCAAATGATTGAAGCCCCAATGACAAGAGCGACCGTTATGACGGCTGCGATGCCAATGGGCATGAGGTTCCGCTTTTTTGGAGTCCCGGGCTCGTTATTTGGGGGGGTATAAAAGGATCCCCATTCGCCATCAGTTCCAGAAGTCGAATTCTCCAAACGTCGACCGGGCTCGTGATTCATGGAGAATACCCCTTTATAAAAAGTCAGCGCGTGAGCAATGGAAGGCAGTTGGTCACAAGCAGTGTACCCAGACGACCACAGCGACATAGAGTCCGGTACATGTATCAGCCAGGCTCTCTACCCCAGCCTGAGGGTGAAAATGGGGGTCTATATGACAAAAACCTCCATCCGCTGTGCGAATAGAGGTTTTTATTTTGCTGTGCGCCCTGACGGGTTCGAACCGCCGACCTGCTGGGTGTAAACCAGCTGCTCTTCCAGCTGAGCTAAAGGCGCTTAAGTGCTCATGGCTCAAGGCCTGACTGCTCTTAAGCCGTAGACAAAGCTAGCATATGCCGTACTGGAAAGAGAAAACCGCTGAAAACCGGACTTTCCGCACCGGCGAAAATCGCAAGCGAGCGCAAAAAACCAACACCGGCCTTACGTCGCAAGGCCAGCACCTGCTCTAGCTTGGGAGCCTGCGTTAATTCCCGCTTTAGTTCCGACGCACCCCACGCTGAACCAGGCAGGAACCTTGCCAGTCCCCCAGCCGCAATGCGGAGGTCTGCACCAGCCCGGCCAATTGAGCGTTCTCAGCGATATCTCCCGGCGGAACGGTGCCTGCTTGCCCTGCTCCTGGGGTCACCAACCAGATTTGGCCGTCTTCCGCTAGTGCACGTGTGGCATCTACGAGTCCATCAACGAGGTCTCCGTCGTCGTCTCGCCACCATAACAAGACGACGTCGACGATTTCGTCGGTGTCGGGGTCATCCAAGAGAGGTTCGCCTATGGCATCTTCAAGTGATTCGCTTACTGCTGAATCGCAGTCGTCATCCCACCCGAGTTCCAGGATGATGTTTCCTTTTGTCACGCCCATGCGATCAGCAAAGTCTTTGTCGCGCGTGGCCGCCTCGCCCACGGTTTGGTGCCTCCTTGACAATATGGATTGAATTATTAGCGAGGTTACCGTTTTTACGTGAAATTATCTCATCGACTCTCCCACGAAGTCCCCCAGAATCCCCCAGAATGACGCCCCTGGGATCAATAATGCTGTCACCCCCACCCAAATTGATTGGTTTCTGCTGGAAAGAGTGCTGCTGCGTAGAATCGATTCAGATAAAGATTTTGGCCATTATCCAAGAATCTTGGCCACATTCCACAAGTTCAGGAGTACACGTCGATGACTGATACCTCGCCCGATTCGTCGCGCGACAGCAATTTCGCCCTCATTCGTGATGGCGTCGCGTCCTACCTCAATGACAGCGACCCCGAAGAAACTCGTGAATGGCTTGAGTCCCTGGACGGGATGCTGGAGAACGCAGATAGTGATCGTGCGCGCTACATCATGTTGCGCATGATTGAGCGCGCAACGGCGAAACGCGTTTCCCTCCCGTCACTCACATCGACCGACTATGTCAACACTATTCCGACGACGATGGAGCCCGAGTTCCCCGGCGACGAGGACATCGAGAAGCGCTATCGCCGCTGGATCCGGTGGAATGCGGCGATCATGGTTCACCGCGCTCAGCGCCCAGGTATTGGAGTCGGGGGACACATTTCCACCTATGCCGGCGCTGCCCCCCTCTACGAAGTTGGGTTTAACCACTTCTTCAAAGGCAAGGATCATCCGGGCGGCGGGGACCAGGTATTTTTCCAGGGACATGCTTCGCCCGGAATGTACGCCCGTGCATTCCTTGAGGGCCGACTAAGCGAAGAAGACATGGACGGCTTCCGCCAGGAAGTCTCCCGCGAACACCGTGGCCTCCCCTCCTATCCTCACCCGCATGGGATGCCCAACTTCTGGGAGTTCCCGACGGTGTCCATGGGACTCGGCCCCATGGAAGCAATCTTCCAGGCGCGGTTCAACCGCTACCTCCTTAACCGTGGCATTAAGGACACATCACAGCAGCACGTGTGGGCGTTCCTCGGCGATGGCGAGATGGATGAGCCAGAATCGCGTGGCCTCCTGCAGATCGCGTCGCTCAACAACCTGGACAACCTCACCTTCGTCGTGAACTGTAACCTACAGCGTCTCGACGGCCCTGTCCGCGGTAACACGAAGATCATCCAGGAATTGGAATCCTTCTTCCGCGGAGCCGGCTGGTCCGTCATCAAGGTCGTGTGGGGACGTGAGTGGGACAAGCTCTTTGCCGCCGACAAAGAAGGCGCCCTGGTCGACCTCATGAACAACACGCATGACGGCGATTTCCAGACCTTCAAGGCCAACGACGGTGCCTACATCCGCGAGCACTTCTTCGGCCGCGATCCCCGCACCGCGAAACTCGTCGAAAATATGTCGGATGAGGACATTTGGCATCTTCGCCGCGGTGGCCACGACTACCGCAAGATTTTCGCCGCCTACCAGCGTGCTTTGGCGACGAAGGACCGGCCGACCGTCATTCTGGCCCACACGATTAAGGGCTACGGCCTGGGCCACAACTTCGAGGGCCGCAACGCCACTCACCAGATGAAGAAGCTGACCCTCGATGACCTCAAGCTCTTCCGGACGAAGCAGGACATTCCGATCTCTGATGAGGAATTAGAGAAGGATCCAAAGCTGCCTCCGTACTACAACCCCGGCCCCGACGCCCCCGAAATCAAGTACATGCTGGAGCGCAGGAAAGAGCTGGGCGGTTTCCTGCCGGAGCGACGCAACACGTTCACGCCGCTCTCGGTTCCTGGCGTGGACAAGCTCAAGCAGATGCGTAAGGATTCCGGCAAGCAGGAAGTGGCTACCACGATGGCCATTGTCCGCATCATGAAAGCGCTGATGCGTGACAAGGAAATCAAACGTCGCGTGGTGCCGATTGTTCCGGATGAGGCTCGTACATTTGGTTTGGATTCCTGGTTCCCGACGAACAAGATTTACAACCCGCATGGTCAGCGGTACACGGCTGTGGATCATGACCTGATGCTGTCTTACACCGAGGCGACCGACGGACAGATGATGCATGAGGGCATCGATGAGGCCGGATCGGTGGCGGAGTTCCAGGCGGCGGGTACGTCGTATGCCACCCATGGCGAACCGATGATTCCGCTGTACATCTTCTACTCCATGTTTGGGTTCCAGCGCACTGGTGATTCGATCTGGGCAGCCGGCGACCAAATGGCACGTGGATTCCTCATCGGGGCCACAGCCGGACGGACCACCTTGACCGGCGAAGGCCTCCAGCACATGGACGGCAACAGCTTGACACTCGCCACGACCAACCCGTCCGTCGTCTCCTACGACTGCGCGTTCTCCTACGAGTTGGCGCACATTATTCCTCGCGGAATTGAACGCATGTACGGGGATTGCCCTGGTGAAAACGTCATCTACTACCTCACCTGCTACAACGAGCCGATACACCAGCCCGCTGAGCCGGAGAACCTCGACGTCGAGGGCGTTCACAAGGGCATTTACCAGTACCAGGATGGTAAGGATGCGACCATCATGGCGTCGGGCATCGGTATGCAGGCTGCTCTGAAGGCCCGCGATATTCTTGCCGACAAGTTCGACGTCGATGCGGCTATCTACTCGGTGACGTCGTGGACGGAATTGGCTCGTGATGGTGTCCGCCATGATCGCGAACAGTTGCGTCATCCGTCGAAGGATGTGGGCACGGCCTTCCTGGAGAAGCAGCTGAGCGGCGCCCACGGGCCGTTTGTTGCTGCGTCCGATTTTGATACGACGATTGGTGAAACAATCCGCAAGTGGGTGCCCGGTGATTACACCGTGCTCGGCTGCGACGGTTTCGGGTTCTCCGATACTCGTGCCGCTGCCCGCCGGTACTTCAACACCGACGCGGAGTCGATTGTCGTCGCCGTCTTAGCTGGGTTGGCCCGGGAAGGGAAGATCGACGTCTCGGTGGCTGATCAAGCTGCGAAGGACTTCCACATCGACGACCCCACTAAGGCATAACAACCTGGGCCGGCTCTGGGTACGGCGCCGACCCGCGGGGCCCACCCGCGACACACCAATTTGTTGACAGTCCACGGGGCACGGCATCAGGCTTCACGCCTGGTAGCCTGGCCTCGTGGACGTTTTTCATGAGGTCAAAAGCATTGTGGCGAAATATGGACACGTTGACCCGGACGACATCACCCTCGACTCCACCGTGGACAGCCTTGGCCTGGATTCGCTGTCGGTGATCGATATCGGCGTGGGTATTGAGGAGCACTCAGGGCGCCAAGTGGACCAAGAACAGATCGATTCGTTCACGTCGATTAGGGACATGGTCGACTTCATGGAGCAGGATTCCTAACCGCCACGGTGTCACCCGCATCCCCGCGCAGCATCACAGGCTTGTCATGTTTGACGCACGAGCGTCGCGTCGTAGTCGTGGTCTAGATCCACGCCCGCACCGTCGTCGGCGGCGGGCACGAGTTCTGGAGCATAGTCCCAGGCCTCACCTAATGCGCTGCGGATGGCAGCGTCGATGTCCTGACGGGTTGTTGCCTCGGCAAGAATTGCGCGAAGCCGGTGCTCCGTCAGGACGACATTTCCTAATTCATCAATATCTGCAACGTGCAGCCCTAGGCTTGGCGTAAACCTCCACATGCTTTTTCCGTGTTCAATAACGCAAAAGGGCTCCCCGGTACGCAAAAGTTGGCGCACCAATTCGGCCCCACCGTTGTCGACGTAAATCATCACCGTTCTCCTTAGGTTGTCACCAAGAAGCGCGGTGAGCTGGCTTCCCCTCCAGCTCCGACAGCTTGCTTTCTCCCATATTCCGGAACAAATTCCCGACGTCGCAACCTCAAGTAGGGCTTTATCCCCCGTGTGGGTTTGCTGCATAAGCGCAGGTCATAACGCATGTTGCGCATGTTAACTAGTGTGACCGATGGTACTAGTCGGCGAGTCCCTCGTTAGCGGTCCACTCCCCTGCTCATGGCCAGTAACAACCGGTGAGTTACGCACCGTATCCGAGTTCACGGGCCTTTTCATCGTTCCATTCGCTCCACAACGGTTTAGCCCAGTCGCCGAAGTCCCGGTCGGTGAGGACCACAGCGTAGTGCTCACCTGGGACGGTCCACAGGAATGTTCCGCTTTGCCCGAAATGGCCAACGGTGTGTGAGGGCAATACGGTGCCGGTCCAGTGTTCACGGCCCGACCCTCCCCGTTCGCGCGGGAGTCCTTTCTTCCCCTTCACTTCAGGCCCCAGAGCCCACGGGCACGGTTTGAACATGCCGTAGCCGGGGACGACGCCGGCCAGATCCGGGTACCACACTTCATAGTGAGGGTCCGCCACCAGTTGGGGATTAATCATTTCCTGGGCGAACAAATCCATGTCGTGCAGTGTGGATCGCGCGCCGTGACCAGCCGATCCATAGAGTTCAGTCTGGGTCATTCCCAGGGGCTGGCACACCGCTTCTTGCAGATACTCCGGGAAGGGAATCTCGGTTTCTTTTTCGATGTAGTCCGCGAGGATATCGTAACCGGCTGACGAGTAGATGCGTCGAGTTTCCGGGGCCTTTTCAGGTTCGGTCGTGGCAAACCCGACGCCGCTAGCGTGGGCGAGCAGGTGCGCCACCGTCGCTGGGCCTACCGGTGTTGTCAGGTCGCAAACTCCCTCTTCCACGGCGACCAGCACAGCGCGGGAAGTCAGGAGTTTGGTGACGCTAGCGAGCTCAAACACTCGGGTGGGGTCCCCCGTCATCTTTCCGTCGACGGAGCTTGCGGCGTTGTTTACGGGCCAATCGTTCATCAGGTTCAACCATAGCGCGCGTGAGCATGAGCCGTCGGAGTTGACCTGCTGTCATGGTGACTGGTGCCCAATCGGGGTTATTGGGCAGCCCCCACCCTTTGAAATAGGCGACGATGGACAAGATGGAAGCAAACGACGCCGAGACCACCATGCCCACGGTTTGGAGTTGGAAGCTATTGAAGAGCACCATCATTCCGCTACCGAGAAGTGCCGACGTGGCATAGAGGGTGTTACCGCCAAAAATGGCGGGAACAACGCCGATGGTGATATCGCGGATCATCCCGCCGCCGACTGCTGTGATCATGCCAAGGAGCATTGCAGAGGGCCACAATAACCCGGCATTGAGGGCTTTTATTGTTCCGGTTACTGCCCAAACGCCAAGAACGATGCCATCACCAATTTTGAGAAGTCTGTTCCATTGTTCTCGCTCTAGCGACACTGTCATGGCGACGAGTCCGCCTGATAATGCGACGCCGAGGTAGATGGGCTCCTTTAATGCAGCAGGGAGGCCATTTTGCAGGAGCGTATCTCGGAGTAAACCGCCACCGAGGCCCGATAAGATCGCGAGGAGGCCGAATCCGATAGCGTCGAATTTTCGACGACGCGCAATGGCGCCTCCCAGGATGCCGTTGATGAAGACACCGGTTAAGTCGATAATGCGGTAGACGGAGACAATGTCCATGGTTTTTCACCAATCTGAACCATGTGAATGCGAAAAATCCCTTGCCTACGAGAATAGACAAGGGATGATGTGGGGCCAGCGGGGCTCGAACCCGCGACCAACGGATTATGAGTCCGTGGCTCTAACCTACTGAGCTATAGCCCCGTGAGGATGATAGCAAACGATCTGGAGAATACCGCTATCGCTTCACCCGTTTTCCTGCCCTACATTAGCGACACAATGAACTAACCAGGTCACGGGTAAAAATAAAAACACGGGTCATGACAAGCACAGACCCGTGGATGTGAAAAAGCTCCCCCAACTGGACTCGAACCAGTAACCCTTCGATTAACAGTCGAATGCTCTGCCAATTGAGCTATGGGGGAATCTGCGGATGACGTCCGCAACGAGATAGAACTGTACAGAGAGACCACAGCAGAGGCAAATCACTGGATTGAGCTGCGCTTATTCACGCAAACCGCTAAGCACGGTTCCATAAAGTTGCCGCCTCATCCATCCATACGACGCCCACCATAATGCGGGTACCATACCCTAAAGCCATAGAACGAAGTTAGCAAAAGTGATAAGAATAGAGTATGTCTGATCTCAACGTTTCTTTGCGCCCCAACGAAAATGGCGTCCACCTTACTAAGGTTCCATCGAGGCTGATTACCTTCTGGCAGAAAACCACGTTAGCGGTTACCGATCAGCGCATTGCTATTAACCGGCCCCGTTTACTGTTCGGTTTAATCCCCACCGGTAATCGACTCAATAACATCGAGTTGAAATCGGTATCTCATACCGAGACGAAGAAAACGTTTGATCTCACCTACTTAATTACGTCGGCGTTCCTTTTTGCCCTTAGCTTGATCTGGTTTATCAGCTCTTTTCATGCGAAGAAGCCAGGAATCGACGAATACTACAGTGATTACCCGGAGGGAAAAGTCAGTCCGCTGATTATGACTCTCTCGGTGATCTGCATGCTTATATCACTCGCTCTGGTCGCTAATTCGTATCGGTCGCGGCTTGTAGTCATCGATAACTTTGACGGTCAGGATGAAGTCGATGTCTCCGCTCTGGCGCATACAGAAGTGACTAACTTCTCCAATGGTTTCAACGAGTACGTCGGTTACAACCCACAAAACCAAGCCCCGCAGTCACAGTTCAGCGTGCCGGGACAGGGAAGGAACCAGCAACAGAACCCATCCAATTATCAGAATCCTGGAGTTGCTAACGGATACAACCAGCCGCAACAGACGCAGGGAAATTACTCAAACAACCCGGAAAATAACCAACCACGTTAGACCTAAAACTCACGTAGCATAGGTTCGGTTAGGTGCCGCTAGCTTTGTCGCAAATCTGTTAAGAAAGATTAATAAGATTTTTTAACGGCAAGTGGTCGAAGTCCAAAATCGCGAACACTACGCTATCAGGCTTCTACTGAAGGACATGTAGTTCAAATGCGGAAAAGGATTCTCCCCCTCGTCAGTGTTTCCCTGGCAGGCATAATAGCTCTCTCCGGGTGTTCATCAAACGACAAGCTCTCAAATGGGAAGTGGGAGTTTGAAACCCCTGACGACCTCGAGGACACAATAGATGCTAGTTCGATGATCCTCGACGTCAGCGACCAAAACTTCACTCTTCGAAGTGTTGATAGGTACGGCGATGTCAACGAAGACGATACAGCAACGGGTAGGGTAAATCGCCCTAAGCGAGCACTAGAAGCACATAACTATAACGGCTCCGAAGCTTTCACCGAAGCAGAAAAAGACAATGCTGGTAGCGAGAATGTTGTCGAGTATAAGTTTAAAGGAGGTACGCTCATTATCCGGTTTCTCGGGGAAGATTGGAAGGGAAAGAAAAAGTGATCTCTATTCACGCTTTGACTCGGAACACTGAGAATACTCTTCAGGCTCGTCAACATGCATGTTTTCTGTTTACGAGAAGTGTAATGCCTCACTAAGATGCGGAATTAAAGAAAACAGGTATAAAGAGTTCTCGTTAATGAAATTACACTGAGCCTGGCTACGTTTTCACCTCATAAAATTGGTGTGAGATTTTCACCTCGCAGCTGAGGGTGGAAACAATATAGGCGCTCTAGCGCCTAGTTCTTAGAATTGAAGGTGGCCACATCTTGGTCTAAACCGACAATTCGCGGGAAGGCTAGCTTTTTCGCGAAATACTAACCAACTCGAACCGTGGCGTATCAACTAGGCAATGCAACTGCACGTTTAGTTTTTCAGTTCAACCCACGGCCGCTGCGACCATATTAAATAGATCATGAGCGGCGCCAAAATCTGGCGTCGCTCATTAGACACTCTTCACCGAATTACACCGATTAGCCAAGAACACCGCACAATGTACCGATAGTCCCCCTTAAATAATCAACTAGTCGTGGGATGAATCCTTCTTTTCAGATTCGTTGGTATACCTCGAACTGAGATTCGAGTCACCATCTTCGGGGTGTTCATTCGTAAGAGTCGATTCAGATTCCTCTGAAACGGAATGGCTAGAACTCGTGCTCGAACTACTTTGTGGTGAAGATTGTCCCCATTGGTTAGGGTTACTGAATTGACCAGATCCGGCCTGCTGGTTGGCACTCTGTTCACCTCGGTTTCCACCGAAAGACTGCCCAGCATTGAACGACTGAGAACCATTCGAGTTCTGCGCACTCTGGTTGCTTGTCGAGAAACCTTGTTGCGAGCCGCCGAAGCCCTGTTGCTGACCACCGAAACCCTGCGAGGAATTAAATCCCCGCTGCTGGTTGCCGAACTGCTGAGGCTGACCACCGAAACCCTGCGAGGAATTAAATTCCCGCTGCTGGTTGCCAAACTGCTGAGGCTGACCATCAAACCCCTGAGGAGCGTTAAATCCCTGCGGCTGCCCTCCGTCGAATTGCGACTGCCCGAAGCCTGTTCCATCGGGATGAGGATGAATGTAATCGGTAAGTCGATCACTAAATTCTTTTAGTAAAGACTTCTGTATTGGAGTGATAGTAAAACAAGTCTTTTCTCCGTAATTTTCAATAAAATATATTCCTGATCGTAAGGAATTAATAATTAGTACAATAGATACCCAATAAACAAGGGCCCAAACCCCAGCACCTGCTCCGGTTAAAACAAAAGACTCAGTCGGATCAACGGACAAATAATATAGACCCGTCTCGATGAACCATATAAACCCAAAGAGTAAAAACTGTGGGAAATAAATTTTCCACGAAGCGGTAACTTCAGAAATAGAACTCAATGGAATTGATTCTTCCCGACCACCGAGAGGAATAAATCCTAAAAATGTTTTATGGTCCCTAACCACTACACGATGATTTGTCACAATCATCGTTGTGGGAAGCCAAAACAAAAGCAGGCTTGATCGGAATTTACGAGAAAAGACACGTTGCTCACCGGGGGTCAGGATTATATCACTATCAACCATATGACTAAGTATACCAACATCAGATCACGGCCACAATCATAAAAAGATAATTTCCAGATTCGTTATTGAAATGTAACGAAAATTACCCTAAAAAGGAGGTTCGTGTCTGATAAAGCTTGCTAAATCCCTACGTCTGGCAGAATGTGACGTGGTTCTTCAGAACTCCTTTTGGATTCGAATTTCATAACGATCTTTATCGCGAATAAAGATCAGTGCGACAAGAGCACCGACAGCAGCCAGAACCGCGGCAATAATCAGCACGTTATGTAACCCGTTGATGTAGGATTCCAGAGCTTTGTCGACAAACATTGGGGCATGCTGGCGAATAATCGAGAATTGCCCACTCGACGCTAAATCTACAATCTTTTGCGGAGCATCCATCGTGATAGTCGATTTATCCGGCGACAATACCGCTCCCGGTGGCAACTGAGGCACGGGCGCTGAGGCTCCCGGTGGCATCTGCTGTGCTGCACCCGCTTGCGTGTTCATCACCGATGCCGTCGGAAAGGACACCGCTTTCAACCCTGAGGACGTTGCCGCTGTAATAATCGCACCATAAATAGCCACGCCGAAACTAGTCCCCAAGGGAAAAGCTGTGTTGGCAATACCGGTAGCGGTACCTGTTTTACGCGGAGCAACAACAGAGACCGCAACGTCCATCAAGTGCGGAAGCATCAATCCGGTACCAATGCCGACCACGATGTACATCGGAATGATGTCAACCCAGCCGGAGTTAGAGTTCAACTTCAAGCCAAGGAGCAGGCCAGCTGCAATGATGATCATTCCCAAGGCCTGAATGGCAGAAACTTTGATCCTCTTACCCAGCTGTATCGCCACAGGTGAGAACAGAATAATCGGGATAGCTAGTGCCGTCGTCACGTAACCAACCTCTAAAGAGGTTAAACCGACTGCTCCCGACAGCCAGAGAATGATGTACGGCATCATCCCGAAACTAAACAATCGGGCCGCGAACGCAACGATGGTCACCGCAGAAAAGGAGGGGATAGTAAACATGCGGACATCGATCATGGCCTTGTCCCCCTTGGCCAATTGCATCCACACCAAAATAACTAACCCCGCCAGGCTTACACCAAAGCCTATAAAGACTTTGCCATCGGTCCACCCATCATCAGGGCCGGTAAGGAGAGCGTAATTCAAAGCAAAGAGGAACACAGACGCGACAATCAGGGTTAACCATGAGATCGGCGGAACCGACTCCTCAACCTCCCGGTTTTCGAGCTTCTCTACCTCCTCGGCATACCCCTCAGCCAACAGATGCGCTTTTCTCTCTTCCAAAGCCTGCTGACGCCACTGCTGTGCATCCTTCGGCACGCCGAACAACGTTCCACCAATGATCAGTAATCCAATTGGAATGTTGATCGCGAAGATCCACCGCCAGTCAAAGAATTCAATAATGGCACCACCGACAAGTGGTCCCAATGCCACTGCAGCGGCACCAGCCGCCATGAAAACAGCCACCGCACTCGTTCGCTGTTTCTCCTCACCAGGGCCGAAAACATCGGAAAGAAGGGGCAAACTGGATCCGAAGACCATGGCACCCCCAGCCCCCTGGATGGCGCGAGCCACAATCATCCAATTTTCAGCATCGGCCGTCATACATCCGACCGACGCCGCGACAAATATCAGCTGCCCCACGATGAAGATGCCTCGGCGTCCTACGAGGTCAGACAGGCTACCAACGCCCAACAACAACGCCGCGAAAGCCAGAGTGTACGCGTTGACGATCCACTGCGAGCCCGACAACGACAACTTGAGGCTTTCGCCAATGTCCGGCAATGCCACCAGGACGATCGTCATATCAAGCGTCATCATGAGCGAGGCAACAGACCCCGCTACCGTGGACCAAAACTTCGCATGAGGGTAACGACGACCAGTCGGTTTCTTCCCCGATTCGGCCTGCTTCGTTTTCGCTGCGGAGAATTTAGCCTTCGCCGTGGAGGGGTTTATTGTCTTTGCTGCGGCAGGCTTTGTCTTCACTGCAGAGGACTGTGGCCCTGTTACGTCGGCGACAGACACGTCATCACTATCGACGCCTCCGCTCACAAGGTCATCGGGGCGGGCGTCCGCGCCCCCAACTCCAGGACGTTCGAACGTATCTTCCGAGGGATGGGTATATAGGTCCTGGCCATCTGGAGTGTTATCCTCTCGGCCCGGCGCGTCGCCTGCCGCCTCGTCGCTGCCGACAACTTCGCCTTCAAGGATTTCGCCGCCATAGCCCGACGCATCCGCCGGCGATGAGGGAAACCCTGGGTACCCCGCGCCCGAGGGCACCGACTCATCCTGCCACGGGCGTTGTCCGCCACCAGTCAGCGGATGCCCCATGAAAGAAACCTCGTCTTCGGGGCGGAGAACATCGACTTCACGGCGCCGATGGCGACCACCCGACGAGGTCAATTCCTTTAAACTTGGATCGAACGTGAGAAACGGAAACGCCGGCGCGTTACGTTCTTCCGACGCGTTACGTTCTTCCGGCGTCGACACGTCATCCACGCCTGACGGATCACCCTTCAGCGGGTCATACGCACTGTCCGCACTACCAGCTCGGCCAGCAAAGCGGCTGTCCGACGCAGACGATGGCTCCTTAGAGTCCACGAAGTCCTCCCAGCGGGTAAAGCCGTCCCAGCTCTACGCAAACACAGCGCGACCACAACACACTGCTACCCCGCCACCCTCATGGCCACGAGGCAAGCGTCGCCACTAAAGAAGAGCAACCACCGCGGGTTCGCACGTGGCGACACGGAAAACGTAGAACAGAAACGCATTTAAGTTCGCTATCAACACTAGCTGCTCCTTGTTCCCCATAAATAACCGGACAACGTGTTAAACAAACATCGTGCCGACTATGGCAAGGCTTCCGAGCGGACGGTAGCCCGAGAGAGACTCGGCTGTGGCACGGAATCCCCCGCTATCCCATGGCCGGTCATCAGCGAGCGTGGTTACACTAGCCCTATGACCGATTCCTCCGCGACAAATAACCAACAATCAATTCCAACTCTGTCCACCGAGCGGTACACCCTTCCTGCGCTGGGATTTGGTACGTACCGGCTCTGGGGAAAAAGCGGTGCGCAGTCCACTGAGACTGCGCTCACGATGGGCTATCGGCTCATCGACTCTGCCTACAACTACGAAAATGAAGGCACCATCGGCGCGGGGATTCGCGCGGCCATTGATAAAGGAATTGTCTCGCGCGGCGACGTCACCGTGACCAGTAAACTTCCCGGCCGATACCACGAACATGACCAGGCACTGAGCGCCATTGAGGAATCCCTATATCGCACTGGGCTGGATTACATCGACCTGTACCTCATCCACTGGCCAAATCCGAAGCAGGGCAAATACGTTGAGGCGTGGAAAGCATTAATGGAAGCCCGGGACCGCGGACTTATCCGCAACATCGGTGTATGCAACTTCACACCGGAGCACCTGGACACCCTCGAACGGGAAACCGGCGAACTTCCCGTCATTAACCAAGTCGAGCTACACCCGTACTTCAACCAGGCTGAAACCCGCGCCTATGACGCGGAACACGGAATCATCACAGAGGCGTGGAGCCCCCTCGCCCGAGGCGCCGTCTTTGAAGAAGACACCATTGTTTCCATCGCGAAGAACCATGACGCTTCCGTCGGCCAGGTTGTTCTTGCATGGCATCGGGCAATCGGGAGCCTCGCCATTCCGAAATCCGCGTCGGAAAAACGTCAAAAAGAAAACCTCGATTCCCTACATGTCACGCTGACGAGCGATGAGATCGAGGCGATCAATGCTCTCACGAAGCCCGACGGCCGTGAGAAGGACCAAGACCCCGACGAGTACGAAGAGTTCTAATTCCAACCGAAGACACCACACGAAAGAAAACACATGCGTTTGACTACGTTCATCGCCGGTGCCACAGCGGGCTACGTCATGGGCACGAAGGCAGGTCGGAAGCGTTACGACCAGATTCGACGAGGCTATGAGGCAGCGATCAACTCCCCCGTCGCCAAATCGGCCGTCCACGCGGGGAGGAAAGCATTAGCCAACGCTCTTGACCCAGAACCGCGGATGCGTGAACTCCGGGCGCGGAACATCAGAACCCGGCACCACGACGAGGACACCACCATCTACGTCCCCGACGAGGACTGACACGACGGCGGGACACACCGCGCAGGTAACACAGGGTGGGGCGTGTACGAAATACGGTCGCAACAGATGCGTCCAGCTGGCCTCATAGAGGCCGCTGCGTCGCCTGCTTAATTAAACCGGTCCTATATTGCTCTAGTGCCACCAAATCGCCAAACAAGTTGTTGTACTCATCGTCGCTAGGCCGCAGCCGTTCCAGCGTCGACTTGAGTTCGGCAATCTGGTTGCCCACCCACACTGCCTGAAGACGGACCATCGTGCTCCGCACGAACCACTCCATGTTTTCACCCTCATAGTGGATAGGCTCCACCATGAGCTCAGTCACCATCGACTCCCCCATCGGCTGCGGAAGATTCTCAATAACCTTCGTCACCCACGAGTTCCCGCCGGACTCGACATCCGCGGCTGCGGCACACCCCCCGGCGCGACGGATCCCTTCGGATACTTCCCGATAGGTCGGGTGCCGGAAGCTCTCGGCGGGAAGAACATCAAACAGTTCAGCGGCGACAGCTGGTTCTTGCAGGGCGATCTTGAGGGCTTCGCGTTCGCCAGCGAGTTCACCATTGCGTGGATTCGGTCTGGTAAAGCGCGGCTGGTGAGAATCCTGTGGGCCCTTCGCGGCCGCGGATTTCACACTCCAGGTATTCCGCTGCTGTCGTGCCCGTCCACGCTTCATTCCCGACGCCTGTGGCTTGCGGGCAGCTCGTCGCACAGCCGCTTCGACGTCGCTCACGTCATCCCAACCAAGCCACCCAGACAGCTTCCGGGCGTACGCCTTCTGCAACGTGGTGTCTTTGACGCTCGCGACCGCGGGCGCAACAGCTTCCATGGCCTGTAAACGCCCTTCCGGTGTGTGAAGGTCAAACGAGGCAAGCGTCGTACGCACGACAAACTCCACCATCGGAATCCGGGACATCACCAAATCCCGAACTGCGGCATCACCGCCGGACAAGCGCAAGTCGCATGGGTCCTGACCATTCGGCGCGACCGAGACGAAACTTTTACCCAGAAACTCTTGATTTCCCTCGAAGGCGCGCATAGCGGCTTTCTGCCCGGCTTCATCACCGTCAAAGGTATAAATCATCTCGCCGCGAAAATGGGAATCATCCAACATGAGACGCCGCACCATCTGCAAGTGTTCCGCCCCAAATGCTGTTCCACACGCGGCGACGGCTGTGGTCACCCCAGCGGCATGCATAGCCATCACATCGGTGTAGCCCTCAACAATGACCGCCTGGTGGCGCTCGGCAATGTTCTTCTTCGCCTGGTCAATCCCGAACAGTACCTTCGACTTCTTGTACAACAAGGTCTCTGGGGTGTTCATATATTTCCCCAGCTTGTCGTCGTCGAAGAGTTTGCGAGCGCCGAAGCCAATCACATCATTCGCAGTGTTACGAATCGGCCACGTTAGGCGTCGATGAAAACGGTCGATCGGCCCACGACGTCCCTGAGAAGTTACCCCAGCGGCCTCCAACTCTTTGACATCGAAGCCCTTGCGAAGCAGGAACTTTGTCAACGTATCCCATCCGCCTGGCGCGTAGCCGCACCCGAATTGCTCCGCATGTTCCTGAGAGAACCCACGATCAAGTAAGAATTGCCGTGCCGGCGCGGCTTCATCAGTGTCCAGGTGTTCACGGTAAAACTCCTGGGTGGCTTTGTTAATCGCGACGAGCCGCTGACGAGTCCCAGGCTCCTCCCGACGCCCCGGTCCGCCACCCTGATAGTTAATGGTGTAGCCAATACGCTCCGCACACTGCTCCACAGCCTCGGGAAACGACACCTGCTCCATTTCCATGAGGAAGCTGAAAACGTCGCCACCCTTCCCCGTCGAAAAGCAGTGGTAATAGCCCTTGTTCGGGCGGACATGAAAACTGGGGGTCTTTTCGTCCTTAAAGGGCGATAGCCCCTTGAGCGAATCTGAGCCGGCGGGCTTCAGCTGCACATATTCGCCCACGACCTCCTCAATGGGCGTGCGCTCACGGATCGCATCAATGTCACTCTCCGGGATTCGTCCTCTGGCCATGGCAACTATGCTACGTCGTCATGTCAAGCCCGAGGAGTGCCGTGACCTTCGCCAGATTATGACACAATATCGACCATGCCGGATGCACCTCAGAAGAACACACAAGGCGGATCACAGAACGCTCGACGAGGGCGTCACGTGTTGTCCCTTCGTACGTTGACGTCGATTCTTGGTGCTGTAGTGGCAGGTGCAGTCGGCCTATGGGGATGGGACTCTGTCAACAACCCCAGCCACAATGGAACACAAAGCAGTGAGTCATCGAGCGGGTCGTCGAGTAGTGGCTCGTCGCATAGTCGAGGATCAAACGACTCGTCGCAAAAGGGTTCCTCACACGGTATCCCAGCGTGCAACGCGAAACAGTTGCCTGATCAGGCGCGCGTGGTCGTCGACGATATTAAGTCCGGTGGTCCATTTGATTACCCGCAGAAGGATGGATCCCACTTCGGAAATTACGAGAACACACTCCCCCATAAGAAGAGTAACTACTACCGCGAATACACCGTCGACGAGGATAAAACGGATCACAGTCGTGGGCCTGCCAGGATCATTACGGGTGGTTCGACCGCCACGCACCCCGATGTGTGGTACTACACCAGCGACCACTACTCATCATTCTGTGAGATGCAAGAAAACTGACTCCGCGTTAACTCCACCCTGCTGACCAATCCCGAGCCGATCTATCCAATCGCTCAAGCCGCGATTCCGTCATCGAAGCCAACTGGTCAACAACGACGCGCAACCGCTCAGCATCCGTCGAGGCGTCACGCCACCAGCCCTGATACAGAGGATCCAAGCTTGTCGGCGCACCGGCATACAGGTAATCCTTCACACGGAATAGCCGATCACGCTGACGCTCCTGATTCTTCTG
The DNA here is from genome assembly GCF_019754945.1 of Corynebacterium pseudokroppenstedtii. GTDB lineage: Bacteria > Actinomycetota > Actinomycetes > Mycobacteriales > Mycobacteriaceae > Corynebacterium > Corynebacterium pseudokroppenstedtii. The sequence goes on along the minus strand of NZ_JAEUWU010000003.1, from coordinate 258,618 downwards.
ATGCAAAGACTGATCCATCACATAGAGCACCGCCACCGACTTCAACAACGTGATTTCTGCCACAATATCGGGTGGCACAACCAAATCGTTGGAAAACCTCCCCGCCGCCATCTCCTCTGTCCACGCCGACTCGTTCCCGTTCGTTATCTCACGTCGAGTAGCAGCGACCGTCGCAGAAATATAGCGGCCCACCAGCTGCGATGTCATCGCCTTCAAAGACACCGACGCGGCCAATGTTCCGTCATAATCGGCAGCTTCGGCAATCACCGGCAGCTGGCGCAACCGATCAGCAGCATCGACGAGCTCATCGGGATCGCCACCAAAAACCCCCGCACCCTCATCCGCCAACTCCGCAATCTCAACCAAATCCCACAACACGTTGAGGCTGACGCGGCCGGACAACACGGCGTCCTCCACGTCATGTACCGAGTACGCGATGTCGTCGCTGACATCCATAATCTGGGCTTCCAGGCACTTCCTGCCCTCGGGAGCACCACGACGGATCCACTCCAACAATGGAGCATCCTCGTCATAGGCCGAATACTTCTTCCTCGCCACCCCTTGAGGGCTCGATGCCGTCCACGGATACTTACACGTCGCATCCAACGACGCACGCGTCAAATTCAACCCAACACTCACCGGATGACCGTCGCGAACATCGCATACTTTCGCTTCCAGACGGCTCAAAATACGCAATGTCTGAGCATTCCCCTCAAACCCTCCACAATCCTGCGCTAGCTCATCCAAAGCCCGCTCCCCGTTGTGACCATAGGGCGGATGGCCAATGTCATGACTAAGCCCCGCTAACTCGGCTAAATCAGTATCCACCCCCAGCCCGGCCGCAATACCCCGACTGATCTGAGCCACCTCAAGACTGTGGGTCAAACGGGTCCGCGGCGTATCCCCCGTCTGCGGAGTGACCACCTGCGTCTTATCCGCTAACCGACGCAACGCAGCGGAATGCAGCACCCGGGCACGATCCCGATCGAAATCGTCCCGCATTTCCGGCGTCGAACCCGCCAGTTGGGCCCCCTTCGGCCCCTCCACCACACGACGCTCATGATCCTGCTCTGAATACGGGTACACCATCCGCAATCTCATACCCGCTATTGTCGCACTACACGCCGCAAAAAATTAGAGGCGCGCCTACCTCAACAAATCCTCAACATTCTGCTCCGAGATCACATTGGACCGATGCGTCGCCTGATAAAAAATCAAACCACCGGTCTCATGCAGAATCCCCGAAAACTGCGCGTCGCGCGACCACACCGACGGCCCGTGACGAGTCGACACAGAATGCGTCGTAAACCCTTGATCCCGAACCATCGTGCGCGCACGCAACGCGTGCCACGGATCGGTCACCACCACGGCCGAAGACCAATGACGATTCTCATTGTGCGAATAGGCCGCAAGTGCCCGCGCCGATGTCAACGTATCCGAGCCATCGCTAATGGGAACAATTGCCGACGACGGCACACCCAGCCCCTCTAGGTACTTCTTGCCAGCCTCAGCCTCGGTGTATTGGTCCCCCTCCTGCTTACCACCCAAGGTCGCGATCACGGGAGCAGTGCCCTCCTGATACATGGTGGCAGCTTTGTCTAGGCGCGCAGCAAACCATTCACTCGGCGTCCCGTTATACTGTGCCGCCCCCATCACCACGATCACATCAGAGGGAGTGTCGTCATCATGACGGGCAAACTGCCAAATCCTCAACGCTGTGCCACAGACCAACACAGCGGTGATCAATACGGCACCAACCACCACACGCCAGAGAGTCCGGCCCAACCAACGCCCCACACGTCCTCCATCCACGACCGTCAGGTACAGCCCGCTAACCTACACCCATACACACGCGTGTAGGCAAACACTCCACAGTTTTCTCTATTCTTTAGATCATGGCAGTCATCCGGAACGACCACGACACCACTGAGCACACCACACCAGGCGCCCATTCGGCGAAGGCCACGCACAGACGTGGTGTGCGGCTCACTGCAACTGCAGCTGCGCTCACACTCACGGGAGGGGTACTCCTGAGCAGCGCACCCCTGCCCGCAGCCTCAGCTCAGGCGGCACATACCGCGCAGACCAGCGTCGTCGCCCAAAGTGGCTCCACAGGGTCAAACACTGACACTAGCGGTTCCAGTGTGGCCACACGCGAACGCATCAATGACAGCGTCGGAGCTCTCACCGACAGCCAGAAGAAAGACCTGACCGACAAAATCAAGAAGCTACAAGTCGACGATGACATCGCCATGACTGTCTACATCGTCAACAGCTTCGGCACTATGTCTGGGAAAGAATGGGCGCACGACCGCTACCAAGAAAACCCGCAGTCCAATGTGCTTATCGTGGCTTTTGACGTCACTAAGCGCACGCAAGGGGTGTACGGGGGGCGCAACGTCGGTAATTCTGTGACAAAGAAAACGTATGAGGCCGCCAAGGAACCCCTCGCTGAGGATAATCCGGACTGGAATACCGTCATCACCGACAAGATCGACGCCGCGAAGGACGCGAATGATAATTCGGCGGCGCTCTTTTGGCTGGGTGGTGGTGCTATCGCCATCATCGCAGCAGGGGGTGGTGTGTGGTACATGAACCGGCGGCGCACCAAGAAGCAGCAGGAAACGATGGTCAAAGATGCTCAAACCATTAATCCGGATGACACGACGTCGCTCAACGAATTGCCGTATTCCGTGCTCGAAGAACGCGCACAGGAAGAACTCACGAGTACGGACGCGTCGATTCGAACAGCCGATGATGAACTCCGGCTGGCCATTGCGGAATTCGGAGAAGACCGGGCACGGCCCTTCATGCGAGCCATGGATCACTCAAAGCGGACCCTGGAAAGGGCGTTCCAGCTGCGCAGCAAAATTGATTCAGGAACGGTGCGTTCCGAAGAAGAGCGCAAGGCCATGCTTGTAGATATCGTGAGCTCATGTGGGCAAGCTGACCGTGGCCTTGATAAGCAATCGGACGAGTTCGCTCGCCTTCGCGGACTGCTCATCGATTCAGACCGACGGCTCGACGAACTTACCCAGCGCATTGTGTCTCTTCGTGCCCGGCTTCCCCAGGCGTCATCAACGCTGAGCGAGCTGCGCACAAAGTACGCGTCCGATGCCTTGGCATCCATCGCTGACAATGTCGATATTGCCACCGAGCACCTGGATAACGCCGAGCGAGCCGTCGATAACGGCCGGGCCCTCACCCACCAGCCCGCTGGTGAACAGGGCGGGCTCGTGGAGTATATCCGCACCGCAGAAATGACCACCGGCCAAGCCGACGACCTCCTCACAGATATCGAGCAGGCCGACGAGCGCATCGCCGAGGCCCGAAGCAATATTCGCTCCCTCATTGACGAGATCACTGACGAACTCACCGAGGCTGGAAAACTTCGCGCGCGGGCAAGCACTCAAGGGTCACAGTTCGACTTCGACGAGATGGACGCCATTGCGACCGAAGCGTGGGATGCAGTCGAAGAAGCGCGCGCTATCGAGGCGCCGAAGAGCACGTCATCGACGTTACAGGGCGCGTCGACAACGGCGCCCGCTACGACAGATAAGGATGACACCGAAAGCGGATCAACCAGCGCTCAGGACAAAGAGCTAACACGTCCCGGTGATGACCCTCTGGCGATGTACAAACGGTTGCTGGAGGCGGATGAAAAACTCGACGCGCTGCTTGAACAAGCGCGTGACTCCGATCGCGACCGCAACCGGGCACTTCGTGTGTTCGACCGAACCCGCGATGATGCCGTCGCACAAATTGAGGCAGCGGATAGCTTGATCTCGACCCGCGGTCAGGCTGTCGGCTCACAGGCACGGACTCTGCTCTCTGACGCGCAACGACAATTAAGCCACGCCCAGTCTCTGCGGACCACTGACACGCGGCGTGCGATCTCAGAGGCGCGCCACGCTGGCGAATTAGGCAGGCGAGCCGAACAAGCAGCCCGAAATGACATCGACGACTTCACCCGACGCAATCAGAGTTACTTCGGCGGAGGCGGCAACGGTGGCGCCTTCATCGCCGGAATGTTGATCTCATCCCTCTTCCACGGCGGTGGCCACTACGGAGGGTACGGAAACTACGGCGGCGGATTCGGCGATGGGTTCGGCGACGACTTTGGTGGCTTCGGCGGATTCGGCGACGGTGGCTTCAGCGACGGAGGCAGTGGATTCGACGGAACATTCTAACGCGCCCGGCGATTCTCGGTGGCCACCGCTCCCCCGATTAACCCCGACCAAAAGCTGCCCGAATGTTGCTATAGCAAGAACACCAACAACATAAACGGCAAAAGCACAATCAACAGCACCGTCCACATCCAGGTGCTCGCAACTAACCGTGACTCCAACTGCATCCTGGCAACCCACGCTAGAAATACTTGCTGCTCGGTTGTCATGGCAGCCTCCTGACCAGGCTCTAGCTCAACAACCACGTGCCGGACACCACGATTACCGCCGGTGAACTGCCCTAATTTGGTCTCATCGGGCGTCTCAAATACGAAGTCCAGTTTGCCGCAGTTGACGATATTAACCGCGGGTATGCCCTCCGACGTATTACTAGATTCGGATACGCCAGCACTGGCCGAGGCCTGATCGGACGATGACGCCTCGGCGATGCCCATGTCGAGAGCAACGCGCTTCGCACGCCCGATCTGCCCTTCTTTCCCTTCGCGCTGTGATTGCGGATCAGCATGGAAATTCTGCCCATCTGGTCCTGATGCGGATAATCTCCCCTTCGTGTGTGGGACAAATGTCCACTCGGGCCACGACTCTGGGTTCGCACTCGATTGAGGGGATGGCTGGTGAGCTCCTCCCGCCACAGCGCCGGATGGCTTCACTCGCGCCGATGTCAGTTCCCTCGACTGCGAAAACTGCGCAATTAATTCGTCGTCACGGAAAAGGTCAAGATGGGCAACGCCACCGTCTTCTTTACGAGGACCCCAGGATAGTTTCATTTAGCACCCTGCCAACCGCTCAGCCAGGTAACCCTGCAACTTATCAATGCTGACGCGCTCCTGCTCCATCGTGTCGCGCTCGCGGACGGTCACCGCGTGATCATCCAGCGTGTCGAAATCGACGGTCACGCAGAACGGCGTACCGATCTCATCTTGGCGACGATAGCGGCGGCCAATCGCACCTGAAATGTCATAATCAACATTCCATAAACCGCGCAGATCCTGCGCCACTTTCTCCGCCGTCGGTGTCAACGTGTCTTTCTTCGACAGCGGGAGAACCGCCACTTTCACCGGGGCCAGGCGACGATCCAGACGCAGCACCGTGCGCTTATCCACACCGCCCTTGGCGTTCGGAGCTTCATCCTCGTGGTAAGCGTCGATAAGGAAAGCCATCAACGATCGCGTCAGACCAAACGACGGCTCAATGACATAGGGAACATAGCGCTCCCCCGTCGGCTGATCAAAGAAGCTGAGGTCCTCACCCGAGCCTTTAATGTGGCTCTGCAGGTCAAAGTCGGTGCGGTTCGCAATACCCATGAGCTCACCCCAGCCTGAGCCCGCGAAACCGAACTGATACTCCAGGTCAATCGTGCGATCGGAATAGTGAGCGCGCTCATTTTCTGGAACATCGAACTTCCGCAAGTGATCAGGATCAATGCCCAGGTCCGTAAACCAGTTCCAACAATCCTCAACCCAGCGATCAAAGTGCTGTGCGGCATCAGCAGGCGGAACGAAATACTCGATCTCCATCTGCTCAAACTCGCGGGTACGGAAAATGAAGTTCCCCGGGGTGATCTCATTGCGGAACGCTTTGCCCAGCTGACCAATACCGAATGGCGGCTTCTTGCGGGACGTCGTCTGAACATTCTTGAAGTTCACGAAAATGCCCTGGGCCGTCTCCGGGCGGAGGTAGTGCAACCCCTCTTCATTGTCGACGGGACCAAGATAGGTCTTCATCAAGCCGGAGAACATTTGTGGCTCAGTCCACTTCCCCGGCTGCCCGGTCTCTGGATCGGGAACATCCGCAAGTCCATTAGCCGGCGGGTGACCATGCTTAGCCTCATAAGCTTCGAGAAGATGATCAGCCCGGTACCGCTTGTGCGTGTGCAAGGACTCCACCAGCGGATCGGTGAAAGTCTTCACGTGGCCCGAAGACACCCAGACTTCACGCGGGAGAATAATGGACGAATCAAGGCCCACCATGTCCCCGCGGGACTGAACAAATGTCCGCCACCACTGCTTCTTGATGTTTTCCTTCAGTTCAACGCCGAGCGGACCGTAATCCCACGCCGACCGAGTTCCCCCGTAGATTTCACCACTCGGATACACCAAGCCCCTGCGTTTACACAGGTTCACCACAGTGTCAATTACCGATGCAGCCACGCAAATCTCCTTGTACTTCACACGACGCGGTACGCCGAACGACGCGTTCTTCACTTCCGGTACATGCTGCGTCATGCGCCCGACGACAAGCCGTCGACGCACCACACATAATCGCGTCCACCAGCCTAGCCCACAGGCACGACACGTCCATAGACGGACACAGGAGAACCCGCCCCTCACGGACTCCTAATAGAATTGTCTTTATGGCTTCATTACTTAACGTTGTACCCGACGCGATAAAAGACCGTTTCCCATCAAAAAAGCACTCTGACAAACACTCTGACAAGCCCTCTAACGACGAGCTCGACCGCAGCGGCAACATCGAAAATAAAGAGCAACCGTCGCGGATCCTTTCCGCAGTCGAGCGCGCCGCAGAAATCCAGGTGAGACCCATTGCGCGTTATGTCGACATGGTGAAATCCAAGCACGAAGGCGAAAGCCCCGCCCACGTCCAAGAAGTCATTAATAAGCACTTCCGACGCCTCGCGACGACGACAGGGGTGGGTGCCGGAGCGTCGGCTGCCGTTCCCGGCGTTGGCACACTCGCATCCTTAGGTGTTTCGACGGGTGATGCGTTCTTATTCCTCGAGCTCACCACGTGGTACACCCTGTCCTCGGCGTATCTTCGCGGAATCGATATTTCGCGTCACAAGGACCGCACCGCCCTCGTCTTGCTCGCGATCAATGGGTCGTCGGCAAACGAAGCCATCGCAACAGTCTTGGGTAGCGGAAGCATTTTCCGGTTAAAGTCTTTGAGCCAACCCGCTGTGGGACAAGTCAATAACCAACTAGCCTCGATGGCTCTCAAGAAGATCCGTAAACGGGCTGCCACCAGCATGGTTGCCAAGGCTCTTCCGCTGGGAATTGGCGCTCTCATGGGCGGTACCCTCAATAGGAAAATCGCATCGAAAGCCATAGAGCACGTCAGTGCAACGCTAGGCGACCCGCCACTCGTGTGGCCCGACACTACCCGTGCCCTGGAGCAAGGTGACTCCGGAACATCCGACGCTGCCACGGCGTTAGAAAACGCATGGGAAAAGATGGCGCAGAGCAGTGGTGACAAGAACACCAGTGACAGCGACACGGACAAAGAGTAATAGTCGGAGCGCTGAGGGCTCTGATCTAATAGCCCCACTACTCTAACCAGCCATTAAAAACCAGCATCTCGCAGAAGCAACCCTCACAATTGTTGGAAGCAAGGAACACGACAACGACGAACACCAAGGACAACTTCACTGGCGCCGTCGCCAGTGAGAAGACTGATGCCGAAGCCCCACGGAATCATGATCTGCGTGGCCTTTTCCATGTGTGCATGATCCACCCGTACTACACGTGGGGAGCGATGGTGGCCACATTGGCCGTCACCATCGCAGAAATCTTAATTCCGCTTGTCACTGCACGGGCCGTCGATACAGCAACAGAACAAGCGCGTCCCACCGCCTTGTGGTCGTGGATAACCGCATCGACCGGGTGGACACCACTCACCGCTGTGGTTGTTGTCATGGTGGTTATCGCGCTCTTGAGATACGCGTTCCAGTTCTCGCGACGCTACCTAGCAGGACAAATGAGCCAATGGGCACAACATGAGCTCAGGATTCGTGTCCTCGGCAGCCTTGTCCGTCTCGGCGGTAAAGATCAAGACGAAATACGCACGGGACAAGTTGTCTCCCGATCTATTTCCGATCTCAACATGGTTCAGGGCCTCCTCGCAATGTTTCCTCTCGCTGCAGGGAGCGTCGTTAAGTTTGTCATCATTCTTGCGGTGATGTTCACTCTGTCATGGCAGATGTCGCTGGCTGCGGTGATTGTGACGCCCATCCTGGTCGTCGTCGGGTTATGGAGTAAACGCTCAATCTTCGCGTCGACCTGGACAGCCCAGCAGCAGGCCGCGAATGTTGCTACTCATGTTGAGCAAACCGTGACGGGTGTGCGAGTGGTTAAGGGATTCGCGCAAGAGGAACGCGAGATTACCACTCTGGACAAACTTGGCCGGACACTGTACGCGCTGCAAATGCGCGCTGCTCACCAACAAGCCAAATTCCTACCGACGCTCGCTGAGCTGCCGAACCTCGCTTTGGTTGCCAATGTGGCAATCGGCGGTTGGCTCGCGTTGAACGGGCATATCACCATCGGTATTTTCCTCGCCTTTTCCACGTATTTGACGACGCTCACCGGCATTTGCCGCATGTTGTCCAATATGGCTATCTCGATGCAGATGGCTCTGTCATCCGTTTCCCGCGTCTTCGATGTTGTCGATCTGGACGCGGATTCTGATCCTGCGTCCCCCTCACGTATACCCGACGGGCCGCTTGGGATTTCCTTTGATAACGTGTCCTTCTCCCAGCCGCAGAAGGACGTTGATAATGATCCGGTGAACTCGTCGAAAACCACCGGCGACCGCATTCTCAATCACTTCTCCCTTGACGTTGCTCCAGGCGAGACGACTGTGCTGGTAGGCCCACCCGGCGCGGGTAAAAGTATGCTCGTCCAGCTAGCCGAAGGGTTTTACCCCTCCTCAGAGGGAACAATTCGATTAACAACTTCAAGGCACCCCTCTCCTACTCACGACGGCACCAGCGACGGCTCGGGCGTCGGCACACACGAACTTCCCACCGACGGATCTGCCTCCGACCATGAGTCCGTCGATATTACGGATATCCGGAAATGCGACCTACGGCACGCGGTTTCCGCTGTCTTCGATGAGCCCTTCCTCTATTCGCGGTCTGTGCGCGAAAACATTGCGCTGGCGAACCCGCGGGCGACGGATGAGGACATCATCTCCGCAGCTAAGGATGCCAGTGCCCATGACTTCATCATGGAGCTGGAGGATGGCTACGACACTGTCGCTGGGGAACGTGGCCTGACACTATCGGGTGGGCAGCGCCAGCGTATTGCATTAGCGCGCGCCTTAGTCTCCGGCGCCCGCGTGCTTATTTTGGATGACGCGACCTCGGCTATCGACGCCACGACCGAGGCTGCCATCATCGGGGCGTTGAAGGCGCGGAAAGGATCCGTCACTCTGCTCCTTATCGCGCACCGCCATTCCACTCTTGCGTTGGCAGACCACATTGCGCTCATCGAGGCTGGCACCGTTACCGCGTACGGAACTCTGGAGGAGCTCCAGGAGTCAAGCCCGCACTTTTCCCAGCTCATGGCCTTGCCACGCCACGATGATGACGCACCCCTTCCCTTCGACGACGGAGATGAACCGGACGTCGCGACGCTCTGGCCAGCGGATCAAGACATGGATGAGCCCGGCGCGGCAGCCGCCGCAGGAGATGCCCTGTCGGAGTCGGGGGCGGCACTAGCTGGCAGTGGCCTAGGTGCTGGCCTGGGCCAAGGAAGCTCAACCTCCGGGATGCCCGCTACACCTGAGGTACTGGCGATGGTCGAAAAACTTCCTCCGGCTACGGAGAAACCCAAGGTCGATGCGGAATCATTCCGACATGACTCAACCCCATTCAGTTTGCGTGGGTTACTCGGCACGGTGAAGTGGCTGCTAATAGCTATCATTCTCACGTTGTTTGTGTCCGTTACTGCCGACGTCGTCTTCCCCTCCCTCGTGCGCCATGCCATTGACGACGGCGTCGGCAATAAAGATACGGGCGCTCTGGTCACCGCAACCGTGTTGGGGCTGGTTATCGTGGTGGCAGCATGGATTGCCAGCACGATCAACACTATTTTGACGTCGCGGGCGGGCGAACGCCTGCTCTATGGGCTCCGTTTACGGTCCTTTGCCCATGTTCAGCGCCTCGGGCTTGATTACTTCGAAACTACTCAATCCGGGCGGATTATGACCCGCATGACCACCGATATCGACTCCCTGTCGAAGTTCCTTCAAGCGGGTTTGGCCCAGGCCATCGTTTCGGGGGCTACCTTAATCGGTGTCAGTATCATGCTGCTTGTGACAGCCCCTCGCCTGGCTTTGGTGGCGCTGACATCGTTGCCCATTGTCATTGTGGCCACTGTGGTCTTCCGGCGGATTTCGTCGCGGTTGTATTCGGAGGCTCGCGGCCAAATTTCGACGGTGAATGCGGATTTTCAGGAACTTGTCAATGGTATCCGCACCTCGCAGGTGTATAACCAGCAGGACTCGGATGTTGAGCGTTTCACACATAGCGCGCTGGAGTATCGACGGCTGCGTATGCAGGCGCAAACCGCAGTCTCCATTTATTTCCCTGGCATCAATGCGCTCTCCGAATTGGCCTCCGCTGCCGTCGTGGGAGTGGGTGCAGTCATGGTGCTCAATGGCACGGTGACGGCTGGTGTGCTTGTGGCCTTCATGATCTACATGAACCTCCTCTTCGCACCCATCCAGCAGCTATCTCAGGTTTTCGACATGTATCAGCAGGCCGAGGTTGGATTGCGACGTATTAGTGATTTGTTGTCTCAGTCGACGTCAGTTCCTGATACTGGGCAGGAAACCCACGTTCCGGAGGGCTCCTTGTCATTAGACGACGTCACCTTCGCGTATTCGAACGGTGTGGACGTCCTCCACGATGTTTCAGAGACTATCGACGAGGGCTCCACGGTGGCGGTCGTTGGAGCGACGGGCGCGGGTAAATCGACCATCGTGAAGTTGTTGGCGCGGTTTTATGACCCGACGGCTGGCGCGGTGCGAGCAGTGGATACAGATATCCGCGATATCACCTTGACAGCATGGCGTGGATCGCTCGGATTCGTCCCGCAGGAATCACACCTTTTTGCAGGGACTATCGCGTCAAATATCGCCTATGGCAAGCCCAACGCGACACCGAATGACGTCATCCATGCTGCGCGATGCATTGGGGCCCTACGCGCCATCGCCGCAATCCCCGGGGGCTTCCTTGCGCCGGTGGGTGAAGATGGGCGCGGGCTATCCTCCGGCCAGCGTCAACTCATCGCGCTAGCGCGCGCAGAACTGGTAAAACCGCAGATCATGCTTCTTGACGAGGCCACATCGACGCTTGATCCGGCCACGGAAAAAACCATTCTTTCCGCTAGTACGAGGTTGATGTCGAATCGAACGAGCGTGATCGTAGCCCACCGTTTGGCTACCGCTGCTCAAGCGGATCGCATTCTCGTGATGGACGGGGGGCGAATCGTCGAGACTGGGAATCACGATGAACTTCTCGCCTGCCAGGGAATCTACGCTGACCTGTGGAAACATTCTACCTCCGGAGGGAGCGACACCTAGTTCACACCAACGGGGGCACCCTCTTGTGCGGAAAAGACCTCCAAAAGGGTCCCGTTTTGGGCGACAAAAGGGATAAGCGGTTACTCTGTAGAGAAGTGAGTCACAATCGACGAAATGAGGCGAGCACCCGCTGTGAACAGCGATAATTCCTTCGGCCAGAACCAGTGGCTGGTCGACGACATGTACCAGCAGTTCACGAAGGACCCGGAGTCAGTGGATAAGGAATGGCGCGAGTTCTTTGAGAAAAATGGCGCCCCCGAATCGTCGGCTGGCACCGAACCCTCCGGAGCTCACAAAGGTACCAATAGCAATACTGCTGCAAAGAAATCTGATAACGCTTCTTCCTCATCTGACGAAGCAAAAACTATTAAGGGCAAGCGCGCTGAACACAAAGCCGCAGAGAAGAAACCCTCTCAACAAAACGTGGCCGAAAAGACGGCCGACCGAACAGTGTCACACATTGAGGAGCCTTCAGCCCACGCCCGGAACACGAACCAAGCATCGGCACCTGCCGCGGCGAAGCCCGCCCGTCACGACGCACCGAAGGTTCATAAACGCGCACAAGTTCAGCGCGAATTACGGGCCAAGAAAGAGGCGCCCTCCCAGAAGCGTGACCACGTCGATATTCCTTCGTCCTTGCCTGAGGCTGGTTCGAAGAAGATACGTGGGCCGCAAAAGGCCATTGCAAGGAATATGGACATCTCGCTAGAGATTCCGACTGCAACGTCGGTTCGCGATATGCCTGCGCGGCTCATGTTCGAAAACCGCGCGATGATTAATGAGCAGCTCAAGCGCACGCGTGGTGGGAAGATTTCCTTCACCCATATTATTGGGTACGCGCTGGTCAAAGCTGTTTTAGCTCACCCGTCGATGAACAATCGCTACGAGGTTGTCGACGGCAAACCCACCATCGTCACACCAGAGCACATCAATTTGGGCCTGGCCATCGACATGACGAATAAGGATGGCAGCCGCAATTTGGTTGTTGCGTCCATCCCGGCTGCAGAGACGTTGTCATTCTCAGAGTTTGTCGACGCCTACCAAGACATTGTCGTCCGTGCCCGCAATGGCAAACTGACGATGAAAGATTTCCAGGGCGTCACCATCTCGCTGACCAACCCGGGTGGCATCGGTACTCGCCACTCGATTCCCCGGTTGACAAAGGGACAGGGAACGATCGTCGGCGTCGGATCCATGGATTACCCAGCGGAGTTCCAAGGTGCGTCAGAGGACCGCCTGGCGGAATTAGGCGTCGGCAAGCTAGTTACTATTACGTCGACTTATGACCACCGGATTATTCAGGGTGCGGAGTCCGGAGAATTCCTCCGTGAGCTCGGCCGTCTCCTGATTAACGACGAATTCTGGGATGACATTTTCAAGTCCCTGAAGATCCCGTATGTCCCCTTCCGGTGGGAGCAGGATCTGCCCAACATTGGGGTGGATAAAAATACCCGCGTGATGCAGCTGATTGAAGCGTATCGGTCACGTGGTCACTTGATCGCGGATACTGATCCGCTGCAGTGGCACCAGCCGGGGCTTCCTATCCCCGACCACCGCGATCTTGATTTCGCCACGCATGGGCTGACCTTGTGGGATCTGGACCGACGCTTCCATGTTGGTGGATTCGCTGGGCAAGAGGTTATGACGCTTCGCGAAGTGCTGAGCACCTTGCGGTCTGCCTACACCCTGAAAGTCGGTTACGAATACAACCACATCCTGGACCGCGACGAGCGCCTCTGGTTGGAAGAGCGCATCGAGGCCGGCCAACCCAAGCCGTCACGCGCTGAGCAAAAGTACATTCTGCAGAAGCTCAACGCTGCTGAGGCCTTTGAGAACTTCCTCCAGACGAAGTACGTCGGGCAGAAGCGGTTCTCCCTCGAAGGTGCGGAGTCTCTCATTCCGCTCATGGATGCCGCCATTGACACCGCCGCTGCTCAGGGGCTCGACGAAGTTGTCATCGGCATGGCTCACCGCGGGCGGCTGAACGTCCTGGCGAATGTCGTCGGCAAGCCTTTCTCGCAGATCTTCACCGAGTTCGAGGGCAATATCGACCCCGCCTCCCCCGGTGGGTCCGGTGACGTGAAGTACCACTTGGGTGAAACCGGCCACTTCATTTCCATGTTCAATGACGGTGAAGTGGATGTCACGCTCACGGCGAACCCGTCTCACCTGGAGGCTGTGAACCCCGTCGCGGAGGGCATTGCCCGAGCCAAGCAGGACATTCTGGACCGCGGCAATGAAGGCTTCTCTGTGATGCCGATCCTGGTCCACGGTGACGCTGCGATGACGGGCCTGGGCATCATGCAGGAAACCGTCAACCTGTCGCAGCTGCGCGGCTACACCGTCGGCGGAACTGTCCACATCGCGGTGAATAACCAGATCGGATTCACGACGACCCCGGATTCGGGCCGGTCCAGCCAATACGCGACGGACCTGGCGAAGGCATTCGGGTGCCCCGTGTTCCACGTCAACGGGAATGACCCCGAAGCTGTGGTGTGGGTTGCCAAGTTGGCCGTCGAGTACCGACGCCAGTTCGGCAAAGATGTGTTCATTGACCTGATCTGCTACCGACGCCGTGGCCACAACGAAGCTGACGATCCGTCGATGACGCAGCCCGAGATGTACCAGATCATCGATAACAAGCCGACCGTCCGCGACATTTACACCCGCAGCCTGGTCGGGCGTGGTGATCTCTCTGAGGATGAGGTCGAGATCGTTAAGCGCGACTTCCGCGAGCAACTGGAAACCGTGTTTAATGACGTCCGTGCTGCCGAGAAGGGTGGCAAGCCTGCCGAACAATCGGGTATTACCTCGGCACAAGAGCTGCCTCGCGGGCTAGATACCTCGATTACGGAAGAAGAAGTTGCCGCTATCGGCGACGTCTTTACCAACCCGCCCGAAGGGTTCCATCTCCACCCGCGCGTCGCTCCGCTGGCGAAGAAACGTGGCGAGATGTCGCGTAACGGCAAGATCGACTGGGGATTCGGCGAGCTTCTCGCCCTCGGTTCGTTAGCGCATGAAGGCAAACTCGTTCGCCTGGCCGGTGAGGACACTCGCCGCGGTACGTTCACCCAGCGCCACGCGGTCTACATCGATGCGGAAAACTCCGACGAGTACAACCCGCTGCAAAAGTTGGCGCAGGACGGCGACAACGGTGGCCGTTTCCTGGTCTACAACTCCGCGCTGACGGAGTTCGCCGGGATGGGATTTGAATACGGCTATTCCGTCGGCAATCCCCATGCTGTCGTCGCGTGGGAAGCACAGTTCGGTGACTTCGCCAATGGTGCGCAAACAATTATCGACGAGTATGTGTCGTCGGGTGAGGCCAAGTGGGGCCAGCAATCGAGCCTGATCCTCCTGCTGCCGCACGGCTATGAGGGCATGGGCCCGGATCACTCCTCCATGCGTATCGAGCGCTACCTGCAGCTGTGTGCTGAGGGCTCGATGACTGTGGCTCAGCCGTCCACACCGGCGAACTACTTCCACCTTCTCCGGCGTCATGCTTTGGGTGATCTTCGCCGTCCGCTGATCGTGGCGACGCCGAAGTCGATGTTGCGTAACAAGATGGCGACCTCCTCGGTGGAGGACTTCACCACGGTCAAGCGCTTCCACTCGGTGATTAATGACCCGAACTTCGTCGATGCCGACGGCAACGCCACCGGAGATACGTCGAAGGTCAAGAAGATCCTTCTGGTGTCCGGCAAGCTGTACTGGGATTTGGAGAAGCGGCGTCAGAAGGATGGCCGTGATGACCTGGCCATTATCCGTCTGGAAATGCTGCACCCGGTACCGTTCCGTCGCTTGAAGGAAGCGTTCGATATGTACCCGAACGCCACCGAGATTCGGTTCTGCCAGGATGAGCCTGCCAACCAGGGACCGTGGCCATTCCTCGCGCTGCATCTGCCTGAGCTAGTGCCCGACATGCTTCCCATGAGGCGCGTGTCCCGACGTGCTCAGTCCTCGACGGCGACCGGTGTATCGAAGGTGCACCAGATCGAGGAGAAGCAGCTGATCGAAGAAGCTTTCGCGGACTAGGGCACAGACCTCTACTCCACGAAAGCAGTGGCCCGTCACGTACTCACGTGGCGGGCCTTTCGTGTGTTCCGATGCGGAATGCGCACTCCCCTACCAGCTGCGCGGGAAGCGCCTACCAGCTGCGGAAGCGCTTAGTCTTCTTTGGAAAATGCCAGCCCTTGTGATTGCAGATAGTTCTTCGCCACACGGTCAGCGGGCGCAGATTCCGCTTTCTTGTAGAGCTTATCCAGGTCGCGGGTCGAACCAAGGTTACCTGATACCCACGTAAGAGAACGCCGATCTTCCGTGCTCATCGTGGGCTTGAGATACACCGGCACGATGTTCTGCGGGAGCGTGACCTCGTCCTCGGGGGTATCACTACTGGCGTTCCGCGTCTCCGTCTCCGTGGAACACTGCGCATTCGACGCATCCGTCACGCTGATATCAGACGGCAGAGATTCCGCAATTTTCTCCCACACCTTGCCTATCGTATTGCCCGGGGCTTTGCCCTGCCGGACATTCTTCTTCATCTGGTCGAGGACCTTGCTGGCCGCATTCTTATCCAGATAGTTCAGCAAATCACCCGCGCACACCAGGACGAGCGTATTTTTCCCGGCGCGCACGGACTCAATCGCGTCCTGCACATTATCTTCCGACGCCTGCGTTTTGGCTTTTCGCGGCGTTGGGCGCCCAGCGTTGGTTGTGTCGAACACCTGGTCATAAAGCGCGGCGGTAATGTCGTCGTATTTCCCGACGGCTGCCGAGATCAGCACGGGGTCGGTGTCGGTGTAGGGCAGCTTTTGCACAGTGGAGACCGCGGTTGACGAACTCCCTGAGTGACCATCGTCGTCGCCAAAATCTGCCGTGACATGGCATGATGTCAGGCCGCTGAGCGCAAGGGCTGCCACCACACTGGCGGTAACGCTCTTTGTCATTCTGGTGACTCTTTTCATGCTATGACCACCACATCCACCACAGAACAATTGCAATAATGACCAGCGCTCCCACCGACCAGAGCGCCGCCCCAAGACTCCTCGAGCGGTCCGCGCGGTGAACCATGAGAACGGACACGACCGCGCTCACAGCATGGGCAACGACCATTTGTCCCCCATGTGTTGTCCAATCAGTGCTCGGCACCAGCTGGACCACGATTAAGACCACCGTAGCCAGCACCATTCCCGACGCCAACCCTGCGGCTATGCCGCGAATCAACGACACGAGAGGGGTGACCCGAGTTTTCTGATACCACTGCCGCGTTTCCGCAACGTCATACTGTCCGACCATCGTCTCGAGTTTAGCCAACCCGGCCGCTAAACCAACCTACGGCTCGTCTTGGGCCCGCAACCCCTCGAGTGACGACCCGCACGAGACAAGGTGGTGAGGTTTTCTCACCGGCGCTCGGTAGCATAAGTAACTATGCCTCGGAATGATGACTACCCCGACACCGGTGAGCTAGTTCGGGCTGTGGAACATGAAGCCGTGATGAACGCGCCGGACTGGATTATCAACACCACCGACGCCACTCATTCCCCCGAGCCCTCGCACCATCCCGTGGCGCGGTGCGCGGTTTTCGTTGAGGGACGCAAAGTCGATGGTCCCTTCACCATTGCGTCGGCTCTGGACCGTGTTCACCAGGAAAACCAGCACGGTTCATCCGATCCCCACACCTCACACTCCGAGGAGGAACCTACCCCACGGGCGTTCGTCTGGGTATCGCTGGTCTCTCCCACCATGGAGCATATGGAGCCGATTGCGCGTCTGTTCCACCTCCATTCCTTGACGGTGGAGGACATCGTGAAAGCCCGCCAGCGCCCGAAGCTCGAGATCCTGGGCGATTATGTTTTCATCGTCGCGCGCACGGTTCATTACGACCCCTCCCCCGTCGATAGTACGAACGAGTTCATTGAGACCAATGAGCTACACATCATCCGGGGCAAGGATTTCGTCCTCACTATCCGACACGGCGACGAGCCTATTCCCGACAATGTTCGGCAACGCCTTGAGCGTTCGCCTCAGCTGACGTCGGTCGGGCCGGCGTCGGTGGCGTATGCCCATTTGGACTGGCTTGTCGACGATTACCTCCACATTGCGGAGGAACTCGAGGAGAAGGTTGACACCATGGAAGACCAGGTGTTTATCCCGGATTCGCCCGTGCATATTGAGCCGATTTACATGCTCAAGCGAGAGAACCTTGAGATGCGGCATGCCCTCGACCCCATGACCGCAGTTCTCAAAACGCTGACGGTGACCAAAGGGACCGCGGGCAAGAGTGTTCGGTCGTTGTATGGGGACATCCTGGATCACCACACCATTGCGGCCGATCGGATCATTAGTTACGACGAACGCCTGTCGACGCTGCTCGATTCCGCCGTCGCCAAGGTGTCGCTGCAGCAGAATACGGATATGAGGAAGATATCGGCGTGGGCTGCGATGGCGGCGGTTCCGACGTTGATCGCCGGTATTTACGGCATGAACTTTGACAACATGCCGGAGACACATTGGGCCGACGGGTACTTTATCGTGCTCATTGTCATGTTCTCCGCGTGTGTCGGTTTGTGGCTCATTTTCCGACGAAACAAGTGGCTGTGAGGGCTACGCCACACCTCTTACTTCCTGCTTGACCAGTTTTTGCGCGACAAAATCTCGCGGCCACGTTGCGCTGACCGGGGTTTACTCAGAACGTCGTATCGGCCCGCGACGATCTGCGTCGTCGACGCAAAATCTCGGCGTCCCTTCATCGCACCATACGGAATAGCGACAGAAATCAGGCCGAAGAGGGCACCCATTGCTGCACCCAACGCCAGGGGACCAAGAAACTCGTTGGTAAATAATCCGACGAGGAGGCCGAAGAAAACACCCATCCACGCGCCTGAGATCGCACCGCCAGAGAGCACCTTGCCCCATGACAAGCGTGATGTGACACGTTCAACCTGCATCAAGTTCACGCCGACGATGGTGATGTCATCCACCGGGAAATCTTCCTCATCAGAGAGAGAATCCACCGCGTGTTGTGCAGATTCGTAATCCTCGAAGCTACCGATGGGCCATCCTTCGGGGCGTTGCGGTAGCCCTTGGGAACCTTGTGCGCCCATGGTGGCACCGAAACCTGAGGCAGAGGGTGTAGTCATGCCCTTAGCCTACTGAAATACGGCTATGAGGTAAACACCCAGTACACTGTCGGACGTGAGTGCCGTGAATCGAGTTTTTGCTGGTCGCCTAGCGGGAATGGTTGTCCTTGGCCCCGATGGTGAATCGATTGGTCGCGTACGCGATATCGTCGTCACCATCCGGCCCCGTGGCATGGCTTCCCGCACGATTGGCCTAGTTGTTCAAGTTGCTGCGCAAAACAGACAGATCTTCGTCCCTATGCTTCGCGTCGCGTCAATCGATCCGCGGGAAATCACCCTTGTTTCAGGTTCTGTCAACCTTCGACCGTACCAATCCCGCGCCGGTGAATTGCGCGTCATGTCCGAGTTAGTGGGCTCCAAGATCCACATCGACGATCCTGAGCATGAGGATCTGCATGGTCGCCCGGTGGATATCGCGGATGTGGAGATCGAGAAGTCGCGTACCCGTGACTGGATTATCAGCCGCGTGGCGGTGTCTAAGGAGCGCAACCGTTTCGGCCGTCGGCCACCTCTGTCAGTAGTGGAGTGGAACCATGTTCATGGTTTATCCGTCTCCGGTGCGGGTCCTGCTGATGCAACGGCGGAAATCCTCGCGGAATTCGACGACATGCGCCCCGCCGACATTGCTCAAATCCTGCATGACCTTCCCAGCACCACACGGAATAATGTGGCCTCTGAGCTGGAAGATGCCCGCCTGGCCGATATCCTCCAGGAGCTTCCTGAGGACGAGCAAATGGGGGTCTTGGAAACGTTCGACATCGAGCGTGCCGCCGACGTGTTAGAAGAGATGGATCCCGATGACGCCGCGGACCTCCTGGGCGAGATGCCTGATGATAAGGCTGATGTCCTCCTTGAGCTGATGGATCCGGAGGAATCAGAGCCTGTCCGCCGACTGATGAGTTTCTCCCCAGAGACCGTGGGTGGCTTGATGACATCGGAGCCGATCATTTTGACTCCGCAGGCCACAGTGGCTGAAGCTCTTGCTCATGCTCGTAACCCTGATTTGTCGACGTCGTTAAGCTCGATGGTGTACGTGGTGCGCCCTCCGAAGGCAACGCCGACGGGTAAGTACCTGGGCACGGTTCACATCCAGAAGCTCTTGCGTGAAGCGCCGTCGACCTTGGTCTCCAGTATTTTGGACCCGGATCTTCCCCCACTTTTTGCCGACGACACCCACGAGACGGCTGCCCGATACTTTGCTACCTACAACCTGGTGTGTGGTCCGGTCCTGGACGAGGACAATCACCTGCTCGGTGCCGTTGCAGTGGACGATTTGCTGGATCACCTCCTCCCCGAGGGGTGGCGTGAGCAGGAAATCCGCCCTGAGGCGGGATCATCGGGCCACCAGGCTGGCACGTTGGGGCGCGCTGCTGGAGCCCACGGTGCCCCCGCCCGTAGTTCCCGTGCTCAGAAGGCGGGGTCGGTCATCGTGAAGAAAGCCGGTGAGCGGCGACGGGACCGCCAACAGGGATCCACTCCGCAGGGTCCGTCGGCAGGGAATTCTCACTCAAACTAACCCACGAGAGGGGCTTATTATATGGCTGATTCGTTTGCTCGAACTGACCTGGACACTCCGGTCTGCGCTAAGCGCCGCTCGTTACTGTCGATGGATGGTGATGCGGTCGGTGTTGCTGCAGAAAAGGTTGCTCGTTTCCTCGGGACCGGTAAATATTTAGGCTGGCAGACCATCATCGTGACGGCCTGGATCCTCCTAAACATTGGTGGAATGTGGTGGAACTGGGACCCGTACCCATTCATCCTGCTCAACCTCGCCTTTTCCACGCAGGCGGCCTACGCAGCTCCCCTGATTTTGTTGGCGCAGAACCGCCAGGATGACCGCGACCGCGTCACGCTGAATGAGGACCGACGCCGTGCTGCTCAAACCAAGGCGGACACGGAATTCTTGGCACGCGAGCTCGCCGGGGTTCGTATCGCCCTGGGAGAAACGGTGACCCGCGACTACCTGCGCCACGAGCTCGAGGACCTCACCACCGTTCTGCAGCGCATTGAGGGCCGCCTGGATGACGCTGCCGCGGATGCGCCGGTGGACCTGGAATACATGGGTGATGATGAGCGTCGCGCGGGACTGGACAGCCCTAGCGGCCAACACAATGAGTCGTCGTAGGATGGTGGCGTTATGGCATCTGAATCTACTATCACCGAATCCACTGTTCGCGACGCATTAGCCCAGGTCAAAGACCCCGATATCGGCATGCCGCTCACCGATTTAGGCATGGTGAAATCGGTAGCCGTCGACGGCGCTGATGTTTCGGCGGAGATTTATCTCACCATCGCCGGTTGCCCCATGAAAAATAAGCTTGTCGACGACTCTCGCGCGGCGATCGAGGGCATCGAGGGTGTCGGCAACGTCACCGTCACCACGGATGTCATGAACGACGAGCAACGCCACGAGTTGAGGAAAAAGGCCCGCGGTGGCGTCGACGAGCCGGAAATTCCGTTTAGCAAGCCTGATTGCCACACGCGTGTGTACGCTGTGGCCTCTGGCAAGGGTGGCGTCGGTAAGTCGTCGATGACTGTCAATATTGCCACTGCGCTGGCCGCGAAGGGGCTGAATGTCGGGGTGCTTGATGCCGATATTTACGGCCACTCGATCCCCGGAATGTTGGGCTCCGACGACCGCCCCTACCAGGTGGACGACATGATCATGCCGCCGCAGGCACATGGCATCAAGATGATCTCCATCGGCCACTTTATTGAAGGCAACTCCCCTATCGTGTGGCGCGGCCCCATGCTGCACCGCGCTATCCAGCAGTTCCTTGCCGACGTTTTTTGGGGCGATCTTGAT
This sequence comes from Corynebacterium pseudokroppenstedtii, assembly GCF_019754945.1. GTDB lineage: Bacteria > Actinomycetota > Actinomycetes > Mycobacteriales > Mycobacteriaceae > Corynebacterium > Corynebacterium pseudokroppenstedtii. The sequence goes on along the minus strand of NZ_JAEUWU010000003.1, from coordinate 237,157 downwards.
GTTCTGCTTCTCGATCTGCCCCCCGGCACCGGCGATATTGCGATTACCGTTGCCCAGCTCATTCCGAATGCCGAACTCCTCATTGTGACGACGCCACAGATGGCCGCGGCTGAAGTCGCTGAGCGGGCAGGGTCCATCTCGCAGCAAACTCAACAGCGCATCGCCGGTGTTATCGAAAACATGAGCTACTTCGTGATGCCTGATGGCTCACACAACGAGATCTTCGGCGAAGGCGGCGGCGAGATTGTCGCTGACCGGCTGTCCCGGATTACGGGGACTGAAGTGCCGCTGATGGGGCAGGTTCCTCTTGATCCCGCGTTGCGCGAGGGTGGCGACGGTGGCGAACCGATCGCCATTTCGTCACCCGATTCTGAAACTGGTGCGGCGCTGAACGCCATCGCAGACCAGCTCACTCACCGTCGGACGTCTTTGGCGGGTAAGTCGCTGGGCCTCGGAGTGACGCCGTAGCGAGGTGCTGGGGCCCGGTGCTCCGGAGTGTTAAGAAAAACTAGAGGACCTCGTCAAACCCACTCCAGGAGCCGTACACCGGCTTCTTAGCGTCATTGGATTGTGTCTGCGATTCTTCGTGAGCGGGTTCAGCGGAGGATGTTCCCGGCTCCGCTGTTGTCGTACCTTGGCTACCCTCACGACTCTGCGAACCCGAGTGGGAACTCGCTACGTCACTACCGGCACTACCCTGGTTTTGGTTTTCCCCTGAGGTACCCGATGCTCGGGATCCCGCGCCAGGCTTCGCCGTCGACGTGTTGTCGTCAGCAGTCTTCGTCGAGGAGGGCTTGTCAGCGGCGAAATAGTCTTGGATAGCCCGCTGCGGGGTGGTCGTCCTCATGGTCTGCAAGGGCTTATCGATCGCGTCTTTCGTCGCATCAAGATCGGTGGTGTCGTCGTCGAAGAGGGTTTTGGCGATGAATCCCTTCGCCCCCATTGATCGGTACGAATTGAATTGCCGGAGGGGTTCGCTAAATTCTTTGATCGGCTCGCTGAATTCTCGGAGATCCTCGCCTAGTTCACCGTCGATTTGTTTCCGCGCATCTGCGACGGCGTTTTTAATGGCCAGCCGGACCGCACGGATTTCCTTCATAACGCCTGGTAAACGGTCGGGACCGATGATGAGGAAGCCCACCACCACAATGATGATGACTTCCATCCAACCGATACTTGAGAACACGTCAGATATTGTACAGAGCTTGGCAAATGGGACGGCGGATTGACGACGAGACCCCTGCCGGCCTGTCAGGTTGGTGATCCGTCAGCGTTTTGGTGAATTACTGCGATCTTTCCATGCGCATCGTAACTGGTCAGCGTATTCACCGACCGTGTCCATGGCGCTCATCGCCCCGTTCTCGACGGTGCGCATCACCCCAAAGGCAGCACTTTTCGCCGCGCTCAACGCATTGTCGTGCCGTAGGTCGCTCAGTTCGTCGCCTTCCCCATATCCATCGGAGCGGTGGGAATCGGCATTGTCATGATCGCCGCTTGTGGCCTGAGCTTTCTTTCCCTGGCGCTGGTGTCCGGCTTTCGCTGGCGACCCGCTGGGATTCTGCGGGTCACAGTTGGTCGGGATTGCAGCCAGCTTGTGCAGGAGTTCCGTCGACATGTGGACGGGTTCGTTAGCTGCTTCCCTCATGCGCTGGGCGGCATCGCGCTGGGCTTTGACATCGCGTCGACATTCCTCACAATGTACGAGGTGGCGGAGAACTCGACGTTGGGCACGCGGGGGCATTTCGCCGTCGACAAATGCGGCCACAGCTTCTTCTGAAAGATGCTCAATCGAAGAGAATTGTCGTGGCTTTGACGAACGGCCCATTGGACATCACCCCTTGCACACTACAATTCGCCCGGCCAGGCTCAGCACGCGAATTATCGACGAAGCACTGACACCGTCAGGGTATGTTCCGACGATGGATGCGTCGATGATCTCTTTCTACCCAACGTAGTGCAAAATGCCTTCGGATGACTGCAAACTCTTCCTCAGCTGGGCACGACCGCGGTGAATGCGGCTACGCACGGTTCCCATTTTGATCCCTAAGGTGTCTGCTATTTCGTCGTAGCTCATGCCGACAACGTCACAAAGCACGACGGCAACGCGGTAATCGGTCGGCAACGAGTCCAAGGCTTTTTGCAATTCCGGATCAATATTGGCGTCGATATAGGACTGCTCGGGGTCATTCCGTGTCCCCGGCACTGCATCATAGTTCTCGGGCAGTGCTTCCATTCGGATTGTCTGACGCCGACGCACCATGTCCAGGAACAAATTGGTTGTGATCCGGTGGAGCCAGCCCTCGAATGTTCCCGGTTTGTACCGTTTGAGCGACCGGAAAACCCTCATAAACGTTTCCTGGGTCAGATCCTCAGCGTCATGAGTATTACCACTCAGACGAAGAGCGAGGCGGTACACACCATCCGCGTGCTCCGAAACAAGCTCACTCCAGCTAGGCATTTCCCCTGATCCAGCATCAAATGCTGCGGTACCAGTGCGAGGTTCGCTCCCCACAGGGTGGTTAGCCATTACATCATCGCCTTTATGTGGGTCGATTGTGGAAGCTGAGGTCGTGCGAGTAGGTGTATTCGGTTCGGAACGGTGAAAAGCGCCTGCCGCCAGTGTCATGATTTAACCGTCACATGCATTCGTTTCCGAAGCATGAATTCCGCCTGGGAAATTCCTGTGAAGGTGAAACCACTGAAATCACGAACCCGCGGGGCATGTCACGAGGGGAATTGTAAATCATTTCCGCAGGAAAAGCCACGAATGTCTGCTTCATTGTCGCAGTTATGGGCGAGCCACACCCTTTACTCTGTCTCTATCACTAGCATGAATAACCGTGACCGATTCTGCTCTTGACCTGATGACTGACTTTATTAACGCCACCACCGACGAATCCGACGCGATGGGCTTTGCGCGCGATGCCGCCGACGAGCTCGGCCTCACCGCTCCCGACGAACTCACGGCGTCGTTTTTAACGACGATTAGTTCCTCGTACTGCAGGGATAAATCGGCAGTTGTTGTCTCCCCCTCCGCGTGCGTGTCAGGCTTAGCCATCCTCGCGGGAATGGGCCCGAGCGGTCATGTGACCTGCATTGACACGGAAGCAATCCACCAGCGTGTTGCCCGCCAAGCATTCACCGCGGCCAACATTCGCTCCAACCAATACCGTTTCCTCCCCTCGCGCCCACTCGAGGTCATGACCCGGCTGGCAGCGCGCTCATACAGCCTGATCTACGCCGAAATTGCCCCGGCCGACGCATCAACCCTCGTCGACGAGGCTCTAGAACTTCTCGAACCAGGCGGGCTGATTATCCTCGCGGATATTCTTCTCGACGGCACGATCGCGAATCCTGCGCGAAAGGACCGCGATACCGCCGCGGCCCGCCGTCTCGACGAGTCGCTCCGCGACCGCGAGGACATTTACTTCTCCCGGCTACCGCTGGGTGCCGGGATGGTTTTGATCTCGCGGAACGAAGCCGCACCGGCGAGCTAGCGTCGGCTGTTAATCCTCGTCAGCGCCGTGGAGTTCGTAATTCTTCGGGACACACACGACACCGCCCTGGGACAGTGTGAACCGTTCAGAATCGCGAGCACGATCCACGCCAATGAGCGCGTTATCTCCGACGCGGACGTTCTTGTCCAAAATGGCGTGGCGAACCACAGCACCTTTGCCGATGCGTACGCCATCCATCAGGACACAGCCCTCGACGCTGGCGCCTTCTTCGACAACAACGCCCGGCCCAAGAACTGAATTACGCACGGTTCCAGCGGAAATAATGCACCCTGCAGCCACGATGGAGGACTGCGCAATTCCGCCTTTGACGAATTTCGCCGGCGGCAAGTTGCTGTCGTCAGACGTGTGAATCGGCCACTTGCGGTTATACAGGTTAAAGACAGGGTACACGCTGATGAGGTCCATATGGGCTTCATAGAAAGCGTCGACAGTACCGACGTCGCGCCAGTAACCGTGGTCACGATCGGTTTCCCCGGGCACAACATTGCGGGAAAAGTCGTGAACGTGCGCCTCGCCCCGGTTCACGAAATACGGGATGATGTTGCCGCCCATGTCATGCGCTGAGTTTTCGTCTTCAGAATCCTCTTTCAGGGCATCGATTAACGCCTGGGTTGTGAAGACGTAGTTGCCCATGGAGGCGAAGGTCACGTCGGGGTCATCTGGGGTCGCCGGCGGATCGGCTGGCTTCTCCAGGAACTCCGTAATCGTGCCGTCGTCGTCGGCTTGAATGCAGCCGAATGCGGTTGCTTCTTTGCGCGGCACACGGATGCCGGCGACGGAACACGCCGCTCCTGACTCGATATGTTCCTTCACCATCTGTTCGGGATCCATGCGGTACACGTGGTCCGCGCCGAACACGATGATGTATTCAGGATCTTCGTCGTAAATGAGGTTGAGCGATTGCAAAATGGCGTCTGCTGAACCCGTGAACCACCGTTTCCCGAGCCGCTGCTGGGCGGGCACTGGGGTGATGTATTCACCCGCTAATCCGGAGAGTTGCCACGATTGCGAAATGTGCCGGTCAAGTGAGTGAGATTTGTATTGGGTTAAGACGCAAACCTTCATATACCCGGCGTTGACCAAGTTCGATAAGACAAAGTCAATTAAACGATATGAACCCCCAAAAGGAACAGCTGGCTTGGCACGGTCGGCCGTGAAGGGGAAGAGTCGCTTCCCTTCGCCGCCCGCGAGGACAATGGATAGGACGTGTGGTTGGCTCCTCATGGGTACTAATTTATTCAGTCCTCGCTATTTATGCTGGACAAGTACCCCTGTTCTCTCCCCCGTTGCCTTTGCCGGAAGGCAGTGTGTCACCCCGACCGACTAGGCTCACAGTCATGCGCGTAGCGATGATGACTCGAGAATATCCCCCGGAAATCTACGGTGGCGCCGGTGTCCACGTGGCCGAGCTCACCCGGCATTTGCGCGAGCTGTGCGATGTCGACGTTCACTGCATGGGTGGGCCGCGTGACGAAGCCGATGTGTACGTGTCCAACTCCGACGATGCTCTTGCCGACGCTAACCCTGCCCTCAAAACCTTGTCGACGGGGCTACGGATGGCGAACCTGGCGTCAGCATCAGATATTGATGTTGTCCATTCACACACGTGGTACGCGGGGCTTGGTGGGCATCTGACCGGGCTGCTCAAGGGTATTCCCCATGTGGCGACGGCACACTCCCTGGAGCCGCACCGGCCGTGGAAACGTGAGCAGCTGGGCGGCGGCTATGACGTGTCATCGTGGTCAGAGAAGAACGCGATGGAAAACGCCGATGGGCTGATCGCCGTTTCGCGGAAAATGAAGGACGCCATCCTGGATGCGTATCCGCGTATCGATCCGGACCGCATTCACGTTGTTCTCAACGGTATCGACACGAAGCTGTGGCGTCCTCGCCCGACGTTTGCCGAAGCGGAGCACTCGATATTGGCTGAGCTGGGCGTTGCCGAAGATAAGCCCATCGTCGCTTTCGTGGGACGAATCACACGGCAGAAGGGTGTGGCCCACCTGGTGAAGGCCGCGCACAACTTCGACGAGGACATTCAGCTCGTGTTGTGTGCAGGTGCACCGGATACTCCGGAAATTGAGGCTGAGATCGCCAACCTGGTCGAGGAGTTGAAGTCCACTCGCGACGGTGTGTTCTGGGTGCGCGACATGCTCCCCCATGACTCACTGCAGGAGATCCTCAGCGCCGCCTCGGTTTTCGTGTGCCCGTCCATTTATGAGCCTCTGGGAATCGTGAACCTGGAGGCCATGGCGTGCGATACCGCCGTCGTCGCCTCTGATGTGGGAGGTATCCCTGAGGTTGTGAATGACGGTGAGACGGGTGAACTGGTCCACTACGATGCCGACGATATCGGCGCGTTCGAAGAAGGGCTGGCCAGTGCGGTCAATCGCATCGCCGGCGACTCTGACCTTGCGAGCCGAATGGCGAAGGCAGGTCGTGAGAGGGCCGTCACGACATTTAGCTGGTCGACGATCGCACAGCAGACACTCGATGTGTACCGGTCATTGATGTAGGATCCCCCGAACTACACCATGTGGACCCGCGCCACGTGGAACAGCACCACGTGGGCCCGGTACCTGAGGGCGGGCCCTAGGCAAGGGCCGGGGCGCTCACGCTAGGGTTAGCGCTCGCCTTCGCTGACGAGCTTGCGCATCACGGGGAGCGCTTCAGCCAGGACTGTCAGTTCGTCGAGCGACAGTGACGCGAAATCTTCCGCCACAGCTTCGCCCAAGCGATCCTGCCACTCATTGCACAAGTTGCGCCCCTTAGGCGTCACCGTCAGAAGCGACTGGCGTGCGTCGGAAGTATCTTTTTCCTTATTGACCAGACCCTGCTTGACCAGGCGATTGACCAGTGTGGACACTGTCGCCATCGTCGACCGCTCGCGGCGGGCAACGTCGGAAATTCTGACTGGGCCATTGTTCTGAATGAAGCGGACCACTCTCCACGTAGCAGACGAGGGGGCCATTCCCGCCCGGTACAGTGCGGTCCGAATGACGCGTGAACACATCATCGCAACTTCTGCCGCAAAGGCAGGAGTTTCCAAGGCGTCGGACGGAACAGCCGAACCTGGTTCGTAGATGCTCGATCCAACTGATGAGTTCACCGTGCCGTGGACGATGGGTCCGTCGAAGCCGTCAGAAGCTGTGCCACGGCGCAAATCCGCGCGCCCGTTGACTCCTGCGACCGACGTCTCATGAGAATTACTATTGTCAGGATTCATCGTTAGGGTTGTACTCTCCGCGATAGTGCTCAAAACGCTACTGTCCAACGCGGCACTTCCGGCAGCTGCGCCAAAGGACGACGCATCGCACCCGGTCGTACCACGTGCTATTGCCGTACTGATCGCTTCTTTACTGAGAGGCTTCCCGTCATCCGCACCACGTGGGTCCTTCAATGGGTACCCCACAACTGCAGTTTCTGCTGCATCTACTGAGGGGTCATCGGACATCTGATGTCGAGGACCATTAAATTGTGGCGCAGTAACGGTGACAGACTTCATGTCAGTAAGTTCCTCCATGATTCGATATGGTCAGTGAGTTCAGCGAGACTCCCAGCGGGCCATGGTGACGCGATCAAGCGACCACCTAGCAACCACATGAATCAGTGAAGGTGCGATAGTACGTGTTCCTTGGTTAGAGGAACCTCACTTATTATTTCGCTTTTGCAGCTTTTTTGTTAACACCTGCAACCAATTTTTTGTGGTTAAGAACGGACTCCCCCAACATATTCTTACGAACCCGTGCGTGAGCCCTGTTGTAAAGCCAGGAACTCCACGAGTACGTGTCAGCTACAGGCAGTACTTTTGGAGTATCCCCCCTGAATAAAATTAACCATAGCACACAAAGACCGTTAAGGGGACCTACCTATGGTTCTTTTTTAGCCTCGTCACCGTGGCGCGCGCAGTGACCGTCATCGAGTCCGGCAAGGTCGCAATTCTCTCCTTTAAATCCTCCGGGCGAATATGACGGGCAGACGGACTCATCCCCACCTGAGCTTCAATAGCATCGCGGCCCAGATTCATCTCGAATTCAACCTCTTCAGGCTCGCCATCAGGGGTAAGGTGCCCCGACGCCTGCTGAATCATTCGGTGAACTTTGTTCTTTTCAACGTCAATAATTCCAAGGGGCTCGCGAAGCTCAACTAAATGACCGGGCGCAGCTGTCAAAACAACAACTTGACCTTCGTCGGTAAGAACTCGCGCAAATTCTTCCGCGTTACGCGGCGCGAAAACGACCGTAATCGTGTCGATCGACTTATCTTTGACGGGAAGCCTGGACCACGCGTCAGCAATAACAGCTCCCACACGAGGGTGGCAGCCAGCGATGCGCTTAGCAGCAGGAACGGAAACGTCAATTCCGATTCCGCGCGAACCGGGAACGGCGTCGAGTGTGTGGGCTAAGTAATAGCCGGTCCCCGCGCCCACTTCCATGACGACAGGATGCTCATGATCACCAACCCCCGCATCATCGAGAACATCCTGTACATTCCCCGTCACGGCCTCAACGAATGGGCCAAAGTGGCCACTGGCAAGAAATTTTTCGCGGGCCTGAATCATCGAGGCGTCATCGCCCTTATACCTCAGGCCGCGGCCACCCACAAGGGACACATACCCCTGGCGGGCAACGTCGTAACTATGGCCTGTATCAGAGACAAGGGTGGCTAAATTACCGCCATCGTGGAGCGAAGAGCCGTCGATGGGGTCAGATAAAACATCAAGAACGTCGGAGAGCAAGGTCTACCTCATCTTCAATCGATAACGTGTGGACTCTACTCTAGCCAGCGCACCAGACATCGGGCGATTACTGTGCCTAACCAGCAGCTTCTGATAATACCGAGGCAAGCTCACCGGCTTCCTCGTGGTTAAGTTCGACGACCAAACGGCCGCCACCGTCAGTTGGAATACGCATCACAATCTTGCGTCCTTCTTCAACTGCTTCCATCGGGCCATCACCGGTCCGGGGCTTCATTGCTGCCATGGGCGAAATCCCTTCACTATAAAAAGCTTGATAACTCCAGAGTAGCCCTGTTTTCCCGAAAGCGTTGCGACAACCGCCAATCCGGGCCTCTGCAGCCGTGCTCCTACCTCCCCCGATGCCACTGCCGACGTTGTTACCGACGCTTCGATTTCTTGCGCTTTTTCTTCCGCTTCCCCTGAGCACGGTTCGTCTTCGCGGAGTGCTGGTGCGCGGAGTTCCGGTGATGATCGTCGACGTGTGTGTCCCCGGACTGTGACACCTCTCCATGATCTGCAGCTGCAGCTGATCCATGCGTAGAGCGGGCCTCGTCCGGATGGAGTCCCACGGTTGCACTTCCTGCCTTCGCTGTACTCTCGGCAGCGTCCACGTCGTTGCTGGACGCCGTGCCCGCACCCGAGGCCTTCAACTGTTCTTCTGCGTCATCGGCACGACGTCGATAGCGATCGCGGTCGTGCTCCAGCTCGATCATGTGCTCCCTGGCGCGTTGCAGCGCCATATCAACTTCGCGCGGGGAATAACCACGGAAGGACAAGGAAAAGCGCATCGTCGACAATTCATCGGGGCCAACGGTGGCGCCGAGCTCTAAGTCTTTCCGCTCATCAGGGCGTTCGGCGGGGCCTAATTCTTCTCCCCGGCCGAACAAGGAGGAGAACACCCACCACAAACCGGCAGAGACAACGATGAGGACAATGAGGGTCACAATCCAATACAGCACGTGCATAGTCTACTGATTGCCGCGCGTTCGATATGTTCTCACTCCACACCGCGAGTCGTCGCATACGGCGGAATAATGCCTTGCACTGCCAATGCCATGCGGCACGCATCGAGGTTCTCGGCCACCTCGTGAACACGAAATACGGACACGCCCTGGGCCGCTGCCAGGGCAGTTGCCGCCAGGGTACCTGCCAATCGCTGATCCACCGGACGCCCGACGGTTTCTCCCACGAAGTCCTTATTCGATAGGGCCATGAGCACCGGCCACCCCGTCGACACGAGATCCCGAGCATGACGCACCAACGCCAAACTATGGAAAGTGTTCTTCCCGAAGTCGTGGGTTGGGTCGATGAGGACTTTATCCTCGGGAACGCCGCAGTTCACCGCATGTTCTGCGCGCTGTGTCGTGGAGCGGATAACGTCCCCGACTAGGTGGTCATAATGAACACGACGCGGCAACGTGCGCGGCTCCATCCCTCCCGTGTGCGAACACACATAGCCCCGGTGATAATGACCAGCGACTTCGACGAGCTCGGGGTCTGCCCCCGCCCACGTATCGTTAATCAGGTCCGCACCAGCGGTAATCGCGGCCTCCCCGACGGGGGCACGATAGGTATCCACGCTGATGTGAACCGAGGGGAATTCCTCACGCACAGCAGCAACGAAGGGCACTACCCTATCGATCTCCTCGGCGATCGAGACCGGATCACCCCGGCCCGCTTTAACGCCACCGATGTCAATGATCTCAGCACCGGCGTCGACGCACCTTCTCACCCGTGCCAGGGCTGCCTCGTCGGTAAACGTTGCTCCCTTGTCATAAAAAGAGTCGGGAGTGCGGTTAACGATCGCCATCATCGCTGGTAAAGCGCTAGATTGGTAAAAACTGCGGGGGCGGTCTCCAGGGTCCGACGCGTTACTCACCCCTTGGGTGGTGGCGGAATCCGACTCCCCGTGATCGGGCTCGGCACCACGATGATTATGCGTCACGGGAGGAGCCACCATCAGAGGGGTCTTGGTCAGACGCATCGCCGGTAGACGGCTCCGAGCTGGACGCATCGCCGTCCTCAGCGAGCTTCCCTACACTGCGCAAAATTCCAGCCCGCTGCGAATGGGAAAGACTGTTTTCCTCTAACCGACGCCCCAATTCCTCCACAAAGCCTTCGTGCTTCGTCGTAATGTAGCCCACGGCCTCCTCGACGTCATCCGTCACGAGGAAGAGATCTGGGTCGTCGGGCGACACCATCTTTTCACTAATCAGGCGATCCCGAATCCAGTCCACCAAGCCCGACCAGAACTCAGTCCCGATCAGCACAATGGGGTATCGAGTCACCTTCCCGGTTTGGACTAGAACCAGGGCTTCGAACAGCTCGTCCATCGTCCCGAAACCACCCGGAAGGCACACGAATGCCTGGGAATATTTCAAGAACATTGTCTTGCGGACGAAGAAGTAGCGGAAATTCAAACCAAGATTGACCCAGGCATTCAAGTTCTGCTCATGAGGAAGCTCAATACCCAAGCCAATGGACAATCCACCGGCCTCCGCGCAACCACGATTCGCCGCTTCCATCAGCCCCGGGCCACCGCCGGTAATGACGCCGTACCCGGCTTCATGCAGCGCGCGACCGACCTCGACGCCCTTCTTATAGTACGGCGAATCGACTTCAGCACGTGCCGAACCAAATACGGTGACCGCACGGGGAATCTCGGCCAGAGCGCCGAATCCTTCGACGAACTCACTTTGGATACGCAGGACACGCCACGGATCGGTGTGCAGCCAGTCCGCATCCTTCTGAACGTCCAAAAGGCGCTGGTCGGTGGTGGATCGTGCGTGCGTGTGGTCATGCGCTTTACCGCCGCGGTCGCGAAACACCACTGGGCCGCGGAACCGCAGATGGCCTCGATCGTCGTCCTTCCCGCCCATCATGCGGGATGTCTTCCGCCCCATCGTGCTGTCCTTCCCGTCACTTACTCGTCAGATAAGCCATGATCTGATCTGATACGTCGGTAATCATCTCTACCGGGCACTGCTCATCTTTTTTATGAGCAAAGGCCGGATCACCCGGGCCAAAATTCACCGCGGGAATCCCCATCGCAGCAAAGCGGGCAACGTCCGTCCACCCATACTTCGCGCGCACATTCCCACCGGTCACGTCAATGAGTTCAGCAGCGGCGGCATGGTGCAAGCCCGGTAGCGCACCCGGCGATTCGTCATCGATATCAAGGCGGAAACCAGGTTCCGAATTATCGGGAGTGCCGACGCCGATAATCGCGAAGGTCTCATCCAACGCTTGCTGCGTCGATTTTCCCGGCGCGAAACGGTAGTTCACGAACATCCACGCCTCGTCGGGGATCGTGTTCGTCGCCACTCCCGATTCGCACATCACGATGTTGAAGCCCTCGTGGTACTCCAAGCCGTCGATCTCAACGATTTTGTCCCCATCATGGGAGGCAGCGCGCGCGATGACCGGGGCCAGCTTGTGCATGGCATTGTCCCCCAGCCACGATCGGGCCGAGTGGGCGCGCTCCCCCAAGGCGGTCACTTTGACGCGGACACTGCCTTGGCACCCCGCCTCGATCACGGCACCCGAGGGCTCGCCCAAGATGGCGATATCGCCCTGCAACCACTCGGGGGAATGTTCAGCTAGTTTCCTTAGCCCATTTTCTGTGGCCGCGATTTCCTCCGCCTCATACATGATGATCGTCATGTCGCGGGTCAGGTCTGGTGACTCGGCTAATTGGGCAAAGGCGTGGAGGAACACCGCATTGCCCGACTTCATATCGACCGTTCCACAACCGAAGAGTGTATCGCGGCCGTCCTTGTCCGTGCCCCGCGTGGAGGGAACGTTGTCGGCAATCGGCACAGTGTCCAGGTGGCCTGCCAACACCACACGCGACGGCAAACCGCGGTAGGTTTTGGCCATCACGGTGTTATTAAAACGCTCAACCGTTATGCTATTCGCCTCGTTGGCGGACGCAGCAACGGCTCGCAACGCTGCCTCGACGGCGTCGGCAATATTTTTTTCATTCTTAGAGACACTCTCAATATCAACGAGCGCCCTGGTGAGATCAATAGGGTGCTGAGTCAGGTCAATCACGCCACCAGACTAACCGCCGGGGCGGACACGCGCATGCGCGATGTATTCGCGCGGGATTCCCGTGCTTGACCGACGCCGTGGTCACCCCTGAGTAACGAACCGGCTATTCTGAACAGATCGAATAGATGTATCAGCATGGGCGCGTAGCTCACTGCTCCCCCAATACCAAAGGGCACTTCATGACGAACAATGCTTCACAGGGCGATGAATCTTCCGATTCCACCTCGCAACTGGGACATGGGTTGAAAGTTCGGCACCTCACGATGATGGGGTTGGGATCTGCCATCGGCGCAGGGCTCTTCCTTGGAACAGGCGTCGGCATTAAAGCCGCGGGACCGGCAGTCTTGATTTCCTATATCGTTGCCGGATTCCTTGTTGTTCTGGTGATGCGGATGCTGGGTGAACTCGGTGCCGCCCGCCCCAATACAGGAACATTCTCTGCATATTCTCGACAAGCTTTCGGTCAATGGGCTGGTTTTTCCACCGGCTGGTTGTACTGGTTCATGCTGGTCATGGTCATGGGCGCCGAAATCACCGGTGCCGGTGCGTTTATTGGTAATTGGTTCGGTGTCGACGGCTGGATTCCAGCGCTTGTCTGCGTCATCATCTTCACCTTCATCAACATGGCTAAAGTCCGTGGTTTCGGTGAATTCGAATACTGGTTCGCGTTTATCAAAGTCGCGGTCATTATCTTCTTCCTGGTCGTCGGCATTCTTCTGATCTTCGGGCTTCTCCCCGGGCACCCCATGGTCGGATTTGAGCATGTGAGGGAATCCGGTTTCGCCCCGAACGGAGTGGGCGGGATCGCTGCCGGTCTGCTTGCCGTCGCCTTCGCTTTCGGCGGCATTGAGATTGTGACCATCGCGGCTGCTGAGTCTGAGAACCCCAGCCGTGCCATCGCCACGGCTGTGCGCTCGGTTATTTTGCGCATCTCGGTGTTCTACCTGGGATCTGTGCTGGTCATTATCTTCCTTCTGCCCTATTCGACACTGGGCCAGGCTGAAGGCGCTGCCGATTCCCCCTTCACTCGCGTCCTCGCCCAGGCCGACATCCCCGGTGTTGTTGGGTTCATGGAGATAATCATCACGTTGGCGCTGTTGTCGGCATTTAACGCGCAGATTTACGCTACCTCCCGCGTGATTTACGCCATGTCCAAAGAAGGCGACGGCCTGAAATTCTTCACCAAGACGAACCACGAGGGCGTCCCCACACGCGCGGTGTGCCTCTCGATGGCGCTGGCTTACTTGTCCGTGGCGCTTCAGATCTGGGGACCAGCGAACCTCATCGAGTTGTTCTTCAACATCGTCGGTGGTTCGCTCTTGGTGCTGTGGTTCATGATCGCCGCCTCAGAGATCAAGCTGCGGCCCGAATTGGAAGCAGAAGGCACACTCCCCGTGAAAATGTGGGGATATCCGTACATGAGTTATGTCGCGCTGATTGGTTTGCTCGCGTTGACTGTTCTCATGCTTTTCGACAACTCAGCGCGCCCGCAAGTCATTGCCGTTGGTGTGTTCTTCGCCGCACTGGTTGCCTTGTCGGCCGTCGCCCGTCGTCGGAATGCGGCGGCGGTTCCCGCGAAGTAGACGCTTCACCGGGGCCACTGCGCACCTCGGCGTCGTACGTCGCACCGCTTGGGTATTGTGGCCCCTATGACTTCATTTTTAACTACAGGTGCCGTTGCCGATGGTCTTGCCACCATCACCGACGACGGAATCGTGCTGGATTCGTGGTTCCCATCCCCGTCCCTCAGCGACGACATCAGCGAAACCACCACCACTGAGCTCGGTTCCAAAGCCCCCGAGGAACTCGCTGCGGCGGCACACAGCGACGAAGATCGCCACGTGCGTCGCGTCGCGATCCGCACTCAGATTAAAGACCTCTCAACCCCGCCGACCGATGCTTACGACGCCTACCTGCGCCTTCACCTTTTATCTCACCGCATCGCACGCCCCCACACCGTGAACGTGGAGGGAATCTTCGGCAAGTTGACCAACGTCGTGTGGACGAATTACGGCCCCTGCTCCACCGAAAACTTCGAATCGACGCGCGCGCGGCTATCAACCCGCGGCCCCGTCACCGTATTTTCCGTGGATAAATTCCCGCGCATGGTGGATTACGTCATGCCCAGCGGTGTCCGAATTGGCGACGCCGACCGCGTCCGCCTGGGGGCACACTTAGCGCCCGGCACCACGGTCATGCACGAGGGCTTCGTCAACTTCAACGCCGGAACACTCGGACACTCCATGGTGGAGGGACGTATTTCCGGCGGCGTCGTCGTTGATGACGGCACCGATATCGGCGGTGGAGCATCCATCATGGGGACGCTGTCCGGCGGCGGCAAAGAGGTCATCTCTATTGGGCAGCGCTGCCTCCTGGGCGCCAACTCCGGTGTCGGGATTTCCCTCGGTAATGACTGTGTTGTCGAAGCCGGGCTGTACATCACCTACGGCACTAAGGTCGTTGCCCGCGGGCCTGTTGCAGACGCGATGGGGCTGAAAGACAGCTCACCGATTAAGGCCGCTCAGCTCTCCGGTGCGAACAACATCTTGTTCCGCCGCAATTCCCTGTCGGGATCCGTGGAGGCCGTTGCATGGCAGTCCTCCACGGTGACACTGAACGACGACCTTCACGCGAATTAAGCCATAAAGAGTTTTGAAAAACATGGCGAAGCAAACTAAGCCCCCACGCCCCACTGAATTAGACCGAGCACAAACAACCAGTCTGATTGTTGTGCTGGTGGTGTGCGTGGCGTGTGCATTCGTCCCCTACACCGCGGTAAAAATTATCGCTGCGATCGTGATGATCAGCTTGGTCGTGGGGCTCGGGCTGCGGGTGTGGAGGGACCGGTCAGGGCGCTGGTGACCTCTACCTCTACCCCGCGATCCGCTGGGCTGCAGCGGTGATCTGGTCATCGGTGCCCGTCAGGGCAACGCGGACGTGCTTCACACCTTTCGGGCCATAGAACTCGCCCGGGGCCACGAGGATCCCACGCTCTGCAAACCAATCGACGGTGTCTCGGCACGGCTCGTCGCGAGTGGACCACAGGTACAGGCCAGCCTCGGAATTGTCGATAGTAAAACCAGCGTCGCGAAGAGCCGCGGCAAGGATCTCACGACGGTTCCGGTAAATCTCCCGCTGGAGCTGCTCAAAGCCGTCATCCTTCAAAGCGGCAACAGTGGCGGCCTGAATCGGCTGAGGGACCATGAACCCCGCGTGCTTGCGGACAGCCAGCAGCTCGTGGATGAGCTTCTCGTCGCCCGCCAACCAGCCCGAGCGATACGATGCCATGTTCGACGTCTTCGAGAGCGAATGAACCGCAATCAGGTTGGTGGTATCCCCATCGCACACATCGGGATGCAAAAGAGACACCGGTTGCGTGGGCCGTTCACCACGAACACCGTTGGCATTCGTCGTCCAGCCCAGGCCGAGGTAACACTCATCAGAGACGACGATGACGTCACGTTCCCGAGCCCAGGACACAACTTTCCGTAGGTGCTCAAGGCCCAAGACCTTGCCCGTCGGGTTTGATGGCGAATTGATGTACATCAGCGTCGGCGCCTGCGGGCCAAGCTGGAATGTGGAATCCGCCCGGACAATCGACGCCCCCGCCAACAACGCACCGACCTCATAGGTCGGGTAGGCGAGCTCCGGGATCACGACGGTGTGCCCTTCGCCCAACCCCAAAAGATATGGCAGCCACGCAATAGCTTCCTTCGTCCCGATCACCGGCAATACCTGCCGCTCAGGATCAAGCGGGATGATGCCGTAGCGACGAGTCATCGCCTCGACAATGGTCTGCCTTAACTCCTGCGTGCCGACGGTTTGCGGATAGCCGGGAGCCCCAGAATTTTCTGCCAGGCCCAGCTGAGCAGCAGGAGACACCGGATCGACGGGTGTTCCCATCGACAAGTTGATGAACCCATCCGGGTGAGATTCGGCCTTCGCGCGAGCATCCGCGAGGGAATCCCACGGGAAATCCGGAAGCAAAGACGAACGAACAATACGGGGCGGGTGCGCCATACAAAGCCTCACAGCAGAAACGGACGCGACACAGGGACGCGAGTGTACAGGAAGAAAAATACGATCATCGGACAGCCAGATACTATCCCAACAATAGCGTTCGGGAACCCGAGTGAAATCCTAGGCTTGCGGCGGAAGCTCTGCGACGAGGGGCGCGTCGAAATCCTGTGGCCCCAGCCGGGCAGCACCACCCGGCGATCCGAGATCGTCGAAAAACGCGGCGTTCGCGTCGTTGTAGTCGATCCACTCATCGGGGACGTCGTCCTCGTAAAAGATCGCTTCCACGGGGCACACCGGTTCGCACGCCCCGCAATCGACACATTCGTCGGGGTGGATGTACAAACTGCGAACACCCTCGTAGATGCAGTCAACCGGGCATTCCTCAACACATGCCTTATCCTTCACGTCAACGCAGGGTTCCGCGATGGTGTAAGCCATAGTCTCCTCCTCTTTCGCCTTTTCTTCCCGTTGTCTTCCTGTTGTGCAGCGTTGCGACGTCGTCACCGTCGGATCGTTGCGCCGTGGCTGGTCTTGCCATACCTGTTCTAGTTGTCCGAACTGGGATCAGG
The DNA here is from genome assembly GCF_019754945.1 of Corynebacterium pseudokroppenstedtii. GTDB lineage: Bacteria > Actinomycetota > Actinomycetes > Mycobacteriales > Mycobacteriaceae > Corynebacterium > Corynebacterium pseudokroppenstedtii. Next base: position 220,259 of record NZ_JAEUWU010000003.1, on the reverse strand, counting down.
GGGCACCCAATGTCGTCAAGCGGTTCCATGATGCCACGCGTCAAACAAAAAATGAACCTATCTGTCTACTTTTCGTCTGTGGGGGCAGTGTTTTATGGCCACTACCAGGCTATTTACTTTTTCTTTGTGGGGTTATTTTTCTCCTTGGGACGTTTGCCACCCGTCGTCGTGGTGGGCGGAGGTGGATTGACCTGATCCATCGACGAGACCACCGACCTCATCAGCGGCCACGCCGCGCCCGCAACACCGGCGATCATGAACAGGACTCCCACGAGGTTGGGCACGATCCACGTTGTTCCCCGCGTTCCCGGCAGCGACGGCCACGTGACGGCAATGAAGTAGAGCACGATCCAGGTCACACCGGGGATGCTGGCCCACGTCAATTTTTTCGTCCACAGCAGCGCCGTCGTCCCGAGGACATAGTTGAAGCCGGCTGCGATGAGAATCATGTAGGGGAACGGATAGGTGTGGCCGCCGATGGTGATTCGGCTGCCCAGGTACACCATTTCCAAGAAGAAGGACAGCACAGACCCGACGGTCAACCAGGTGATGCCTGCAATGCGTTCACCCTTGCTCACGTCTTCACGCGGCTGAGAATGGTTGGGGTCTCCCCAATGTTTTTCCATAGTTCTTCCCCGCTTATCGACGCTGACCAGACTGCTCGGATGTATCGTGCTCTGCTCCCTCATCTGTCTGATCTAATGAAAACGCGCTCCGTCCTCGTGCGCGCACGACTGAGGAATCATACGCGGAGGGGGCAGGAGTGGTCTTCGCCCACGGGCCGCTTCCACCGTACGCCACCACATAGTGTTCTTCTCTCATCAGCGGTTGAGTAATACGGTTGGACAGTGCAAATACCTTCGGAGCCACAGTGGAGTCGCTGACAGCCCAAGCGGACTCAGGGTTCGTCCAGCTCTGCCGACCATCGGCGATCCACAATTGCGTGGCGTGAGCAGCCATCGCGTTCGCTTGCGCCTCGATATCCGCATCACTTAACTGCACTGCAAGGTCCACCAGATCGTCGGGGACGAAGGCAAGATCTGGCTCAGTGATCTTGGCCGGGGTTTTCTCCGGGGACGTAGAGTCGACGGCCCTCGCAGCGTCGTCGACAAAACTGAATTCCATCCCGCTGGGAGAAACCCATCCATCGGGAATACGGGAGATCGCACGTCCCGCCTGTTTGAGAGCTGTTTCGCCACGGACTGCCCAGAGAATAACGGGATCCGGAATGCCGTGGTCCGCAGAAGTCTCGCGGCCACCGTGACGGCGGGCCAGCACGGCAGAAAACAGATCCTCATCATCGCCACCTAATTCAGGTGCGGACCCATGGGGCAGCTCTGCAACAGCCGCATGAGTGATCTCATGAGCACGGATATGATCGGGATGCCCGTAGCCACCATCAGACCCATAGGTGACCACGATGTCGGGGCAGAAGTCGCTCATCAGGGCCTTGAGCGCGTCAACAGCTTGCTGCCCCGACTTCACGAATGCACGAGGATGGTCCGCCGACGGCGTTCCCACCATCCCCGAGTCCCGCCAGCGGCCCACACCGCCCAACACACAGGGGCGATGGTGAACACCATTCACCCCCAGGATGCGGAGCGAATCCTCGAGCTCCCGATAACGAAAGCCGCCCAACATATCGGCTTCATCAGCAATGAGGCCCTGCATCGGCTCTCCAATGACCTCACCTTGCTCCCCCAACGTACACGTGACCACGCGAACATCAGCGCCGCGCCGGGACAGGTGCGCTAACAATCCCCCCGTCCACAGGGCTTCGTCGTCAGGATGGGCATGAACGGCCATCACTCGGAGGCCACGCAAATCACTCATTACTGGAGGCATCCTCCTTGTCGTCCTTGTTCTCGTCTGCTTTATCGTTGTCGTTCTTCTTCTCGCCGTCCGTATCGCCTTTGTTGTCGGTAGTCGGACCGCTACCGGGCTGGAGCACCGAGTAGTCCTCGTTCCGCGTCCACAGCGGCGCAGTGACAAAAATTCCGCCGCGTTCCGTCGTCGGGAGCTCGCCCGACTTCAGTGGCAAACGAGGGGCCTCCAGGGCCGGCGTCGTCGCGAATACTTCGGTGTCTTGGAGGAGAGCAAGGCTAACGGCCTGGGAGTTCACCTTCTCAATGACCTTCTGCTTCGTGTCATTGACATCGGCGAACCCCTCGGCGGCTTCCCTCACCTGGGTATCGATCTCCGGATCACACAACCCCGACATATTGGCTGCTCGGGCGTACTTTTTCTCTATAGACTTGCGTGCGTCCCCGGTATCCGTGGCACTAGGCGCGGCACTATCCGACGTCGGTTGTGGTTCAGACGATGGCGATGACGGCGTTGAACTCTCCGGCTCCATCAACTCCGAACTCTTATCGGAATCCATCTCTCTCGACGGGCGATCAGCCGACGTGCAGCCGTAGTGGCTGGCTAACGCGGATGCGGTGGTATCACCCGATTGCCATGCAACGGTCGCGTCGGCAAGGCCGAGAGGGAGGACAGATTCGACGATGCCCAGCGCCGGCATAACAAGCGCTTTCGCGGGAAAACCGGCCTGGGTGAGCTGGTCCGCCACCGTGCGCGCGGCCGTCACTGCGGCGTCATCCGACTGATCAACGGCGATCCGGAAAGGCCTGGATAACGATGGGAATGCGGACTCCGACCCGGGAACAGAGGTGCCCGAAATCGTGGCCTCATCATGCGGTGCGCTCACTTCCATCCGCTCCCCGGCGATGCGGGCAACGGTATCCCTATCCACACTGTTGAGTATCCGCGCGCGCTCCCCCACATCATCCATATGCGGGGCGGCCGTGTTCAGCGACAACATGAGGTACCGGTTTTTCGGCGACAGCTGCACCACAGAATGCGGCACCGAATCCAGCGACAGCTGCGTGGTTGCTTTCGGACGCAACGCAGCCCCCTGGACCTGGCCATTGCGCAACATTTCCGCAGCCTCAGCAGCATTATCCTGGGCCTGGAGGACGATCTTGTCCGTCTTCGCGAGGTTGCTTCCCCAATAGCGGTCATTGCGCACCAGTGTCACAATGCCACGGCCACTATCAATCGACTCCACCGAAAACCGGTTGCCCGAGACAGGGACCGAGTCCCTCAACATCGTTTGGAAATTACTGGATGAGCGGTACAGGTGGCTGGGCAGCAGGTTAGTGAACAGCGACCGCCACGCCACGTACGGCCGATCAAAATGCACGTCTACCTGATGGCCACTCTCCGTCGAGGTCACGCTGCTGATCGCTTCATACCCCGCCGGGTCTTCCACCCCAGGCTGCGAGATCATTTGCTTCCACAAATACTCAAAGTCGGCTCCCGTGATCGGAGTGCCGTCCGACCACTGCGCATCCGACGCGATCGTATAACGCACCGTAAACGGCTGAGACGACGCTGCCTCAGAAGGCGCCGACGATTCTGATGATGGCGTCGATGCTGACGATGCTCCCCCATTGCCTTCCACCACGTCGGCAGAATCAAGCAGGTCCTGGTTCAGCTCCAGTTCACCGTCATCTTTTTCGACGAACGGGCTGGGCAGCACCAGTGAGGCCATGTGATCGACCAACGGGGTGTCGTCGGAAACCAAATGCGGATTAAACCCCGGGCTGACATCACTGACCGCAAACGTAATTTTTTCCGACTGCTGGGACACGGTGTCGGCATTGTTTTTATTCCCGTCGCCGGAATTGACGACGGGCGCCGACCCGGGGCGCGCGCTACACCCGGCCAGTAATGATGTGGACGCAACCCCCACAGCAACGCCCGTGGCCACGACCGCCCTCACGGCAGTGGACATCACACCACACGGGTGAGCATAAGAGCGCACCCGCATGGTGGATCGATGTCGTTTACGCGTTGTGTTCATTGTCCATCGCGGCCATAAAGGCCACCGTCGTTATTTCTTACCCTGCTTCGCTTTCTGCTTAGCGTGCGCAGCAGCACGTCCTCGCTCTTTGGCGTCCAAGATCACCTTACGCACACGGATGTTCTTCGGTGTGACCTCGACGCATTCGTCGCCACCACAGAATTCCATGGCCTCGTCCAAAGAAAGGGTATGCGCTTTGGCCAGCGTGACCGTCGTTTCCGCCGTCGCGGAGCGCATGTTGGTCAGCTTCTTTTCCTTGGTGATGTTGACGTCCATGTCTTCTTCGCGGTTATTCGCGCCAACAACCATGCCTTCATAGGCCTCAACACCAGGTTCGACGAAGAACTGACCCCGGTCCGCCAGCTGCTGCAAGGCGTAGGCGGTGATCTGCCCGGCGCGGTCAGCGACCAAGGATCCCGACGCCCGGTCCTTAATATCGCCGGCCCACGGCTTGTACCCGTCGCTGTAGGAGTTCGCGATACCCGTACCCCGGGTTTCCGTCATGAACGTGGTCCGGAATCCGATGAGCCCACGGGCAGGCACGGAGTATTCCATGCGGATCCATCCGCCAGCACCGTTGTCCATGGACAGCATCGTGCCCTTACGCGAGGCCATGAGCTGTGTGACGGCACCTTGATGCTCCGACGGAACATCGATAACGAGGTGCTCAAAGGGCTCATGCAGTGTGCCGTCGATAGTGCGGGTCACCACTTGTGGCTTGCCGACGGTCAGCTCGAAGCCTTCGCGGCGCATGGTTTCGACCAGCACGGATAGTGCCATTTCGCCTCGGCCTTGAACTTCCCACGCATCTGGGCGCTCGGTCGGCAAGACTTTTAACGAGACGTTACCGATGAGTTCTTGCTCCAGACGGGACTTCACCAGCCGAGCGGTGAGCTTGTCACCGCCACCACGACCGGCCAAGGGCGAGGTGTTGACACCGATGGTCATCGAGATCGCTGGCTCGTCGACGGTGATCGGTGGCATTGCCTCGGGGTGCTCTGGATCCGCGAGGGTGTCGCCAATCATGATTTCGTCGATACCAGCGACGGCTCCGATGTCGCCGGCGATGACCTGGTCGGTGGGGACGCGCTTCACGCCGTCCTGGCGCAGAAGTTCCGAAATTTTCGCGGTCTTGGTGTGCGGGTTGCCGTCGCTATCGTGGTGGATCCAGGCGACCTGCTGGCCCTTCTTCAGGATGCCGCGGAACACGCGCACGAGGCCGATACGCCCCAGGAACGAGGAGGAGTCCAAGTTGGTGACGTGTGCCTGCAGAGGAGCGTCGATCTCAGCAGAGGGCTCCGGCAACACGTCATACAACACGTTGAAAAGGTCCTGCAGATCCTCGGCCTCCGGGACATTGCCGTTGCCGGGGTTCTCCGTGGACGCCTTCCCGGCGCGACCGGACGCATAAAGAACAGGCAGCTCCAGGTTCTTTTCGGCGGCTTCCTGCGCCTCCGGATCGTCCAAGGACGCGGCCAGTTCGAGCAAAAGGTCCTGGGCTTCGTCGACAACCTCGTCGATACGAGCGTCGGGACGGTCGGTTTTATTGACGACGATGATGACGGGCATCTTCGCTTCCAGCGCTTTGCCCAACACGAAACGCGTCTGAGGAAGCGGCCCCTCGGAAGCGTCGATAAGGAGGACAACACCGTCAACCATGGACAGTCCGCGCTCAACCTCACCACCGAAGTCGGCGTGGCCGGGGGTGTCGATGACGTTGATAATCAAATCGGTGCCATCTTTGCCCATCCCCTTGCGATGGATAGCCGTATTCTTGGCGAGGATGGTGATGCCCTTTTCCTTCTCCAAATCCCCCGAGTCCATGACCCGGTCGACGACCTCGTCATGATCGCCGAACACGCCTGACTGCTGAAGCATGGCATCAACAAGTGTGGTTTTACCATGGTCAACGTGGGCGACAATGGCAACATTGCGAAACTCTGGATGGCTCACTGAGCAAAATCTCCTGGGGTAGAAAAGCTCACCGTAGGTCAAGGGCGATGAGCGAGCGTGACGCGGCATCTCCACCGGTCACACAATGGGGCACCCGAACGTGCGAATCGTGCTCAGGCTACCACCTCCCCCCCATCCCTTTCATCTTTCCTATGCTGTGTGGTGGTACAGCCTTGGTTCGCTCTCGGTTCGTTGTCACGCCAACTTCTTGTTAGGACACTGTCATGCGCATTCTTTTTCTCGGATTCGGTGGGTCCATTGCGCTCACAATGCACTCCGCATGGGACGAATTCCGCGAAAAGTATGCCGCAGACACTGCGACTCCCGACGACGAGACCGCTGCGGGCACGAGTGCCGACGCCGGGACTGATGCTGGTACGAGTGCCGACGCGACCACACCGGTTGATTTACGTCACCGGCCTTTCGATGCCGGGATGCTAGCAACGGCCGACGATCTTGATGCAGAACTGGCTGCTGCTGATGCCGTGTTTGTGCAAGGTCCGATGACACCGGAGGATATCGACGCTCTGGGTACGGCCCTTGACAGGGCCATTGAAGAAGCGCACGAGTCTGGGCGTGCGTTCGTCGTTTCCGCATCGGTTCCCTGTGCCGACCCCATTGTTGACCGCTCAACCTCACCACGGCCAGGAATCACAGCGCGTCTGCGGGAAGCGCTCCGGCAACTCACGCCCGGTGGAATGTGCCACGCCATCCGCCTGGTCCAAACAGTCTTAGCCGGGGCACCCGATCCTGGTTCTCTCGCGCGGTCGCGCCCACACGGCATCATTTCTCTTGACGACGATAACCTCTTGCGGGCCTGCGGATATTCCGTGGCTCCGGCCGATGAGGAAACTTCGGCCGACGGGGATGACCGCCCCCACATCGTTCACGCTCCTAAAGGCGTACGCATTGGAATTGCCGCCAGCCCGTTCCAAGTTGCCAGCCACGACACGCTCGCGGTCTCGTATATCGCGAAACTCGTTGAGTCCAGTGGTGCTACAGCCATCGTGTGGGCAGGCGATCCCACCGACGTACCAGATAGCGTCGAGCCTCCGCCAGACGTGGACGCATGGATGAACCTCACTGGTTTCACGCTTGCGGGAACGCACGCGAACCCCCGCGTCGATAATGGCGTCGAATTCCTGACAGACTCCGGTGTTCCCATGATCACCCCGGTCCCCCTCTTGCGGATGGCATTGGATCGGTGGCAAACGTCGGATCTGCCTGGTCTGACAGCGGGCCAGGTATCAATGAATATCGCTATCCCTGAATTCGAATCAGGGCTAGCTCCGTGGGTGATCGGCGGGCGCGGCATCCCGGCCGTTGAAACCGACGACCCCGATTGCCCCGTCGACCCGCGCCTCGCCGTCGAGCGGATGCTCCCCGACCCCTACATGTGCGCACTCGTAGTGAGCCGCACCATCAGAACAGTGGCACTCCGCCGCCTACCCGCGGAACAACGAAAACTCTCCATCACCATTTTTGGCCACGACGCCGACGGCACAATCGGTACCGCCGCGCACCTCGATGTATTCCGCTCGCTGTGGAATTTCCTCCACCACCTCCGTGCGGAGGGCTATACCGTCGAGATTCCCAAATCTCCGGAGGCCCTCGTCGATAGTCTCTTTGATTCCGACGCGGGTAACCGCAGTACGTGCCATGTCGCAGCAACATGGCCCGCCACGGAGTACAACGAGGCGTTAACGTCGTCGCAGGTCAGCCGGATCGACCGACTATGGACGCGAACCCCGGGAATGATCGACACGGACGGCCGCGAGCTTTTCATCCGCGGCGTTCGTCTTGGCAACGTGTTCATCGGCGTCCAACCCGACTTTGGCGACGTTGCCGACCCCCTCAACGTCCTCATGGCACCCGAGGCGTCCCCCTCACACTCTTTCGCCGCCTATTACCTCTGGCTCGAACACGAATTCAGCCACGACGTCATGCTCCATTGGGGAACCCACGGGGCTCTGGAATTCATGCCGGGGCGCTCCACCGGCCTGATCAGGGACGACTGGCCCCTGCTCCTCACCGGCAGCGTCCCGCACTCGTACCTGTACGCCATGAGCAACCCCGCTGAGGGCACGATCGCGAAACGTCGATCCTTCGCCGGTTTAGTCAGCTACCTCACTCCTCAACTTATCGACGCTGGGCTCCACGGCGCCCTGGCCGCCGCCGCCGAGGAAGCGTTCCGGCTGCTGACGTCGGCAAAGGATGGCTCGGTGGAGCTGAATGCTGACACCTGTTCTGAATTAGTCACGCTGGCCGCCGAAGCGGATCTGACTGACTGTCCACCGCCCAACAGCGGTGATGAAGCGAATGGCGATGCGGGCGAGGACGACGGCTCCCACAACCCCTGGCACGAATGGGTCAGTAACGTTTCCGCTACCGCAGAGAGGATCCGCCGTACCCCTATTCCAGAAGGTCTCCACACACTCGGCGAGCCTCTCAGCCATGACAAAACCGCGCGGATACTGAGCCTCGCCTGCACCTACCCGCTGGCGACATCCGATCCCCTTGCTGATGACTTGGACGAAGAACACATCACGGAGGCCGTCGACGCCGTCGTCAACGATGATTTCGCGCGATTTACTTCCCTCGTGGCGGGCGCATTCGATAATGATGCGGAGGCTACAAACGGCTCCGAGTCCGCGAACGGCTCTGAGGCCACAACTGCAACCCCAACGTCGTGGTTCCGCCACCTCCGTCGGCTCCACTCCCTATTAACGTCCTCACAGGAAACCGACGGGCTCCTCACTGCGCTATCCGGGGCTTATGTTCCACCCGCGCCCGGCGGAGAACCCGCATCACGTCCCGAATCCCTCCCCACCGGCCGGAACACACACGGCGCTGACCCGGCAACCATGCCCACCCCCACCGCGACCCGGCGGGGCGCCGCCACCGCCGACGCACTCATCGAACAATTGCGGCACGAAGAAGGCCACTACCCCGACTCCATCGCCATGGTGATCTGGGGAATGGACAACGTCAAAACCAATGGCGAGGGCATCGCACAAGCATTTCACCTGATCGGCGCAGAACCCCTCACCGACGAACGGGGGCGTGTGAGCCGATATCGGATCATTCCCCTCGAGGAGCTGGGACGCCCGCGCGTTGACGTCGTCTGCACGATGTCGGGCGTCGGCAGAGATCTTCTCGCCGGCCCCATGGAGCTGCTGGACGACGCCATCCACGCCATCGCGTCGCTACCCGAAGAACCAGAGGACAACCCCGTCCGCGCCCACGCCATGCAACAGGCGGAAGAGCTTGGCCTGGACCTGGATTCGGCCGCGACCCGCATTTATGCGACCGCGCCGGGCAATTATGGGACCGGCGTCAATAAGCTCGTGCAGTCCTCAGAGTGGGACGACAATTCCGATTTGGCCGAGGTGTATCTGCACCGCATGGGCCACGCGTGGGGCAAGCACGTGAAAGGCAAGGAGAACCGGGCTCTCCTCGAGTCAAGTTTGTCTCGCGTTTCCGCCACATTCCAGAATGTGGATTCGACTGAGATTTCATTGGCCGGCGTCGACCATTATTTCGAGTTCCTGGGCGGTGTGTCCAGCGTCGTCGAGACGGTATCGGGTGCGCGCCCGTCCGCGAAGGTCTCTCACGCCTGGCAGCATGAGACCAATGTCGAGTCGCTGGATGATGCGATGAGGTTGGAGTCTCGGACGCGCCTGCTCAACCCCGCCTGGTATGAAGCCCAGCTCAAACACGGTTATCAGGGCGTGGCGAACATCCGGTCTCGTTTTGAGAACACGTTCGGTATGCAGGCTACGGCCCGCGTCGTCGATAATTGGGTTTTCGACCGAACTGCTTCCACTTTTATTACCGACGACGACATGCGCGAACGGTTAGCCGACCACAATCCTGCAGCTGTTCTCTCGATGACGGAGCGTCTGCTTGAGGCCGCGGACCGTGGTCTGTGGGAGGCGGACGATGATGTGCTTGACCAGTTGGAAGATATTTCAGATAGCCTGGATGCGACCGTCGAAGGTGTTACTCCGATGTCTTCCGCCCGGCACTAACGCGAATCGTAGGTAACCGAATGAACCGCGTGTATCCCTTTACACACATCCACGGACAAGATGAGCTCAAAGAAGCACTGATCCTCTGCGCAATCGATCCCGGCATTGGAGGTGTGCTGGCTTTCGGCGATAGGGGAACAGGGAAAACGACGACGGTCCGCGCATTGGGGCAATTGCTGTCACAGCATGGTGAGGGTTCGTCCCCCACCACACCGGTTATCGACGTTCCTCTCGGCGCGACTGAAGACCGCTTGATCGGCTCCCTCGATATCGACGTCGCGCTGACCACTGGCGAGGCGCGGTTCCGCCCGGGACTATTGGCCGACGCCAACAATGGGTTCCTCTATATCGACGAAATTAACCTTCTCGACGACCACTTGGTGGACGTCCTGCTCGATGTCGCAGCGTCCGGGGTCAACATTGTGGAGCGCGACGGCATTAGCCACACGCACCCGGCGCGATTTGTGTTGGTGGGGTCGGGCAACCCCGAGGAGGGTGACTTGCGGCCACAATTGCAGGATCGGTTCGGTCTTGCCTTGCGCGTGGACACTCTTACCGACCCGACGGAGCGCATGACTATTGTTCGCGAGCGGCTTGCCTTCGACGCTGACCCTGAGGCTTTTCTTGAAGACGCTCAGGAGGAAGAGCAGGAGCTGGCCGCATCTATTGAGCAGGCGCGTGACCGCGTCCGTGATATTGAGCTCAGTGAAGATGCCGTGCTCACTGCTGTTGAGGTCTGTACTGAAACGGGATGTGTGGGGCACCGTGGCGAGCTGGTCATTACCCGTGCCGCACGTGCACGGGCTGCCCTCCACGGTAACGACACCGTGACCAGGGAGGATGTTGGTGCGGTGGCTCTCGCGGCGCTCCGGCACCGCGTGCCAACCGAGGCATTCGAAGCGCCGGGTGATGTTGATGCGCGGTTAAAGCGCACGATTCACCAGGTATGTGAATAACTATTTTCCGACCGATAATGAGCCCGACCATTAACGAGAGTGACACCATGGCATATCCTGACTCTTTGGCACACGCCATTGATGCACTGCAGGTATGGGTGCATTCTCGCCCTTCGTGGCTGTTGCTCACGGGCGATTCGGTGCGGATCAACGAATCGTTAGATGCGCTGGAGGAACTTTGGGCGGGCACGAAGCATGGATCAGTGATCCGTGTGAGTCCCAGCATGACGCCCGCTGATATCACGCGGGTGAGCACGTCGTTTAATCACGATCGATCCGACGCTACGTGGGAAGACGGGAGTGCACTCGGGGACGATGTGCCCGAACACAACGCGCCCCGGCACGATGGGCTCGTCATCATTCACAACGCTCATCTTCTTGAGGTGGATACCGCCGCAGCCGTCGCCCAGCACTTTTCGGCATGCCATGTCATCTCTGCCGTGCCCGATTCACGGCAAACCTCGACGATCGATGAGGTACCCGCCGTCATACTCGATTATGTCGGCCCGATTTTGTCGGCTCCTTACACCACAGACCCCGCCCTGATCACTGCGCTAGCGTCGCGGTTTATGCCCGCTGGCGCTTCCCGCACGACCACAGTCGACGAGGTTCGTGTTACCGACGAACGTGGCGATGCCGACGATGCCGACGTCGGCACTAAAAATTCTGATACCAGGAAGGACGACGTTCAGGCCGTCGATGGTGATGATGAGCTCAGCCAATGGGTGGCCAGAGCGCTCATGACGCATCTCGGGAGCCAGGCGACGCCGGGATTACTCCTCGACGCCATTTATATGGCACATGCTGCGCGGACCCTCGGGCACGCCACGGAACACGTACACGAAGCCATTGTCGATATGTTTATCCGGCCTCGGCTCCCGGAGGACGTTGACGACTCGGACTTTGACAATCCCCCACGGGATAACGACGAGGACGGCGACGACGAGAACCACGACGGAAACAGCGAAGAAGAGAATAACGAGCAGGATAAGAACGCCAATCCGGCCGCAGCACGACCGGACGATGTCGACACCGACTCCGATGAAGAGCCTGGCGTGGATGCTTCCTCCGAGGATTCATCGCCATCGGAGAGCGACTCCGGTAACACATCGCGCGAGGACCGCAACGATCCTCCCCACAATGACGACGCCTCCACGGGAGCGGAAGCCCGGAACACTGACCCCGTCGACAAGCCTGATGATCAGCCCTTAGCCATCCCCCACATCCCTCGCCGGGGGCGGACGTCAACCACGGTGTGGCCTGGACGTCATGGGCCTCGTGGGATTTCTCACCGCGGCCGTGTTCGTCGAGTCATGCCAGCGCGAACCCATGACACTGATCTCGCGATTCTTCCTACCCTTGCTGCAGCTGCACCGTGGCAGCGATTCCGGCATCGTCATCAGGACGGCCCGCAGAAGCAGAGTGGTCAGCGCAATCAGCGTCGTATCATCCTGACCCGCGATGACCTCCGTACGGCCCAACGCGAATCGGCCGGCGGCGAACTGGTCATCATCATCGTTGACGCATCCGGATCCATGGGCCGCGGCGCCATCCGCACGGCGAAATCCACCGCCCTGGAAGTGCTGCAATCGAGCTATCGGGACCGCAGCAAAGTCTGCATCATCGTCGCCCGAGGACATGAAGCAGCAATCGGGCTACCCGTCACCCGGAGCCTGTCACGCGCACGACGGTGCCTCACCTCACTGCCTACCGGTGGTGGCACTCCCCTTGCATCGGCGCGGCTTCGAGCAACCACTATCGCCCGACGATTCCCGCCCGAATTAGTCCGCGTGATCGAACTATCCGACGGCCGGGCCAACGTCGGCCTCCCCCACTCACACGGGAGCCCCGCCGATGATGCCCAGAAGGCGAAGCATGAACTCGATGCCGTGGTGTCGTCGGTGACGTGCATACCGGCTTCTTCCCGGGGCCAGTCTCGACGGCAACGCCGGGCCCGCAACCGAAATCGTCGAAACTAAGCCAACACAATTAACAAACCAGCACATTTCACTCAGGACGGCTATGCAATCACCAACGAATCAGCCCCATCACGAAGCTACCCACGCGCCTAAACACGAAACATTCGATATCGACAGCAAGACAAATATTGACCCTAAAGGTTTTACACGCAACGTCGATAAGTATTTCGAAACATCATTCGGGCTTTACATGGCCAGAGGAGCCGACCATCCACGGTTCGGATATATCGAAGCCTGGTTATTGCGCGATCCCGATATCCGAATTACAAAATTCCACTTTCGGCCAGAGACGAAAGCAACCGAGCCACTCACCGGCAGGCAAGAGTTTTATATCGACATCGCGCACAACGCGCGGGATAGCGAGCGCCCGATTTGGACGACCACCGACTACTACGCGGACATTGTCCTCTACAACCGCGAGTCGGGCGCGGACGCCCGCTATTCCATGGAAGTCCTCGATCTAGACGAGCTCGAGGACGCCTACACGCAGGGCTTTATCTCTGCCGCCGAATTGGCGCACGCTCTCTCCGTGACGGCCACCGTCGTCGACGGGCTGACGACCTACGGGGATATTGACTCCTGGGTAGAGCAGTTCAATATCGCCTTGACATGGGAAAACCCCGACGATATCTCATTGACACCTGCGCCTTAATCATCGCTAATAGACCCATTGCTCGGGCAATTACCCACAACAAACGGCAGCCACTGTCTGGCTCGTTGTACTAAAACTGACGGTTAAAACGGCTAGAAGTCAGGTGCATCGCGGTGTTCGGTAATCAGGGTTGCGATCCCGAACGACAGCGTCATACCAATTCCAGAAGCGACGACGGCCACGGTGGTGCGGTCATCGGGCCGCTCGAGAACAAGGTTGGTGTCCGGACTGTCCGCGTATCGACCCTGCCAGCGTTGACGCACCACGGGATGCGCGATGCCGAGATATGCAGACGCATTGTCCATAAGCAGGTCTGCGATGTTCTGCTGAATAAATGGCTCAGGCGACTGCGCATAATCGTGGGAATCGCCAATAAATATTCCGCTACCACTGGAGTTGAGACCAGGAATTGCGCCGTCCGGCAAAGCAGTAGCCATAAGGTTGGCAATACATCCCACTAATTCTGGCTTTGTGTCTAATAATTCTTCGCGCAGATCTGGCACACCGGGCATGGCAGCCACACCGTCATAGCGGGCGAGCGACGTTCCCGTCAGCATCGCGAGGTCCGCGGGAATGTGGTCGGGGCGGTCAATCAATGCCATGGTCAGGACGCAGGTTCTCAGCCCGTTGCGTTCCGCAATATCGGGGAAAATATTCCCGACATGGTGCCCCGGGCAGACAACGACTTCGTCGGCGGACAACGTTCCACGGGAGGTATCAACCTGGCCGTCCCCTACATGGTGAACGGCCGTGTTCCAGCTAAATTCGACGCCATTCGCGGCGAGCCATTCTGCGAGGCGCGGCGCAGCTTCCCGGGGGTTGACCCTCATATCGAGCGGTAAAAGTGCACCGCCAATGATGTCGCCAGTGCCGCTGCTTCTGGAGCCCGTGAGGCCCAACCGTTCAAGCGTGTCATCAGCGCTCAAGAGCGTGACCTGCTCAGACCCGCGGTGATCGTGGAACTGCCGGAGCACGGTCATCTCGGTCTCACTCACGGCGGGCACGACGGTGCCTGGTTGCGCTGCCCACAAGCCAGTTTCAGCGGCGGCTGCTTTCCACCCATTACGGGAGTCTGCCGCGACGTCCTGAATAGCATCGGCTTGGGCAGTGAAGCACGCGTGGCCGAAGTTTTGGATAGAGGCGCCGACCGGTCGGTTAGCGCGGTCAATAAGGTGAACTCGCCGGCCCTGGTGGTGAGCGCGCCACGCAGTAGCTAAGCCTACGATGCCTGCGCCCACGACAATAAGATCCGCTTTATTACCCACCACATTATCCCGAGACTGTGTTTCCTCGGCTGACCTAAACATATCCATAGTTTCTATGGTGGCCGCTATTACTGAGATCTGTCGAGTTTTCTTAACCACCCCGCGGAAACTGTTAGGGTTCAGGCATGACCCTCCTTGTATGCGATATTGCTGGCACCACGATCGGCGAAGGCGGAGTCGTGTACCGCCGATTGCGCGAAAGCGTGGAGAGACAAGGCATCACTGTCACGCCTGATCAGGTTAACCAGGTCAAGGGAACGGAAAAGCGCAGCGCGATTATCACGCTGCTGAGCTCTGGCGGTTTTACCCCGTCGGAAGAGACCATCAACACTGCATACAACGATTTCCTCGAAGGGCTGCAGACCGAATACACCAACAACCCTCCGACGCCTATCCCGGGGGTTGAAAAGCTTTTACTGGAGTTCCAGCGCAAAGGCGGAAAAGTTGCGCTGACCACCGGATTTCAGCGGTCGATTGCCGAGATCGTCCTCTCTGCAGCTGGGTGGGGCGCTCGTGCCCTGTCTATGGCTCCGGATGAAACGACCGTTTCGTCCCGACTTATCGACGAGGCGGACAACGCTCCATTTTCCGTCGACGCACTGGTAACCAGCGACACCGTACGGGCAGGGCGCCCCGCGCCGTATCTCATTCATCACGCCATGGAACTCACCGGCGTGACGAACGTCGCTGAGGTCATTTCTGCGGGAGATACCACAGCCGATCTGGATGCCGCCGCCAATGCAGGCGTGCGCGGAGTCGGCGTTCTCACCGGGTCATTATCACGTGACGTTTTGGAGGCCCGGCCCCACACGATCGTGCTGGACTCGCTGGCTGACCTGGACTCATCGGAATCGCTGTCAGCTCTCAATGCTGCGGGCGAAGCCGTAACCGAATTGGATGGCTAAACCGAAACGCTAAACGCGGAAATCTCACTTCACTCCGCCCGCACAGCCCGGGCATCCAACCAGCCCAAACGCCTCTAAAACAGCCCGGTAATGGTTCCGTCGTCGGTGACGTCGATCTCCATCGCAGCCGGGTGCTTCGGCAGCCCCGGCATGGTGAAAACTGTTCCGGTGAGGGCCACGACGAATCCGGGGCCAAGCTTGGGGATCAGCCGTTGAACATGCAGCGTGTGATTCTTCGGTGCCCCGAGCGCTGACGGATCGTCAGAAAACGAATACGGAGTCTTGGAGATACACACCGGCAAGGTATCCCACCCGTGGCGCTTCAGCTGAGCCAGGTCTTTACCGGCTTGCTGGGAGTATTCGACCTGCTCAGCGCCATAAATGTCGTGCGCAATGGTTGCGATGCTTGCCTTAACGCCGTCTTGCGGATCATAAATGCGCGTCCGCCCTGCACCTGATTGGCCCGTGTCGGTGCGCACTGGCTCGTCTGCCAAAGCCTCGCGAACCTCATCCACCAAGTCAGCGGCCCCGGCACCGCCTTCGCCCCACACATTCGCTACGGCCGCACGAAGTCCATGGTCGTCCGCCCACTCCTTGATAGCCGACAGTTCAGCGTCGGTATCAGTAATGAACTTATTGACGGCCACAATCGGCTGCATACCTAACCGTCGCAATGAGGAACAATGGCGTTCCACGTTAGCCAGACCGGAACGCACGGCCTCCACGTTCTCCTCGTTGAGGTCGCCGCGTGCCACACCGCCGTTGTATTTCAACGACCGGGCAGTCACCACAATGACGGCCACGTCTGCGGCGAAATCGCCGGCCACCGACGCAATATCCGTGAATTTTTCTGCACCCAAATCTGCGCCGAAACCGGCCTCCGTCACCACAACATCAGCCAATTCACGTGCTGCGTTAGTGGCGATAACACTGTTGCACCCATGCGCAATATTCGCGAACGGCCCCCCGTGGATCAGCGCCGGTGCCCCACCCAGCGTTTGGACAAGGTTCGGCGACATCGCATCTCGCAAGAGCGCGACAAGCGACCCCTCCACACCCAAATCATGTACGAAGACCGGATCATTATCGTGCGTATAGCCGATGAGCATACGGCCTAATCGTTCCCTCAAGTCCGCCAGATCCCGCGCTAAGCACAGAACCGCCATCACCTCGCTGGCCGCCGTGATATCAAAACCGGCTTCGCGTGGCACACCGCCACCTTTGCCACCCAAACCAGTGATGATGTTCCGCAGGACGCGATCGTTCACGTCCAGGCACCGTCGCCACACGATCTTTCGTGGGTCAAGGTTTAGAGAGTTACCTTGTTGAACGTGATTATCGATCAGAGCGGCCAGCGCGTTATTCGTCGACGTGATCGCATGAAGATCACCCGTGAAGTGCAGATTAATGTCCTCCATGGGGACAACCTGCGAGTATCCCCCACCCGCAGCGCCACCTTTCATACCCAGCACTGGACCCAACGACGGCTCACGAAGAGCAGCCATCGCTTTCACACCGGCCGCGGCCAACCCGTCGACCAGACCAATGAGGACAGTCGATTTCCCCTCCCCTGCCGGCGTCGGAGACATGCCCGTCACCAGGACGACCTTCCCCTTTTTTGCACTCTGTGCTAACTTTCCGACGGTCACCTTAGCCTTCGTCGTTCCATAGGGCACCGTAGCTTCTACGGGAATGCCAGCACGCTGAGCGACGTCGGCAATAGGTTCTAATTGGTGAGCTTGAGCGATGGAAACGTCGGAAGGCTGGCTGCTGGGGTGAGCAGACGTCCCTGTGTGACCAGACGAGGACGGATTCGAGGGTTTTTGTTCAGTTGCAGACACGGTTCCCAGGATACCTAGGGCCATGCCTACCCGAGGGCAGATGAAGAAATAGAGAGGTAACGGACACCATGGCGTGGATCATCCTGATTGTCTCTGGCCTATTCGAGACCACCTGGGCCGTAGCGCTTCACGAGTCGCAGGGATTCTCCCGGCTTGTGCCCTCTATCATTTTCGTCGTCGCCGCCGCGCTGAGCATGGTGGGACTATCACTGGCGATGCGCGATGTCCCCGTCGGCACGGCCTATGCAGTATGGGTATCCATTGGGGCCGTCGGCACCGTCGTATGGGGAATGGCCACGGGACAAGAGGCCGTCTCTCTGCTCAAGATCATGTTCCTGTGCATGATCATCGGCGGTGTGGCAGGACTCAAAGCGACAAGTTAGCTGCTATTTCTCTCCACGCAGATCATTGATAGATTCTGCGAGCGTAGCGGTCGGGTGGCGCTTTTGGTGCTGGGCAATCTCTTCGCTACTCGGCATGGGATTATCGCTCTTTTTTACATTTTGACTGAGCAGTTCCGGAACCGCGACAACGAGCCCAGCCACCAGTCCAAGGTTGGTAGCCATGGCATAGTTAGCCTTCAATGCAAACCAGATCGCTCCTACAACGCATACTGCGCCGACGAGCCATAAAAATGGTCTGATCTTACGAAGAACGGATTGAAGTTTCTTCATCGTTTCCCAGTTTAAGCACCTATTTCAGTATCTGTCGCCCCATGACCATGCGGCAGATTTGGTTCGTTCCTTCGTAGATCTGCGTGATTTTGGCATCGCGCATCATGCGTTCAACCGGGAAATCGCGGGTGTATCCGTAACCACCGAATAACTGCACGGCATCGGTCGTCACCTGCATAGCGACGTCCGACGCGAAGGCTTTCGAACCCGCCGCAAGCATACCTAAGCGCTCCCCGCCCTCGGCGTGACCGCGCTCAGCATTCGACGCCGCCGTGTACACCATGAGGCGCGCAGCGTCGATCTTCATTTTCATGTCAGCAAGCATGAATTGCGTGTTTTGGAAATCGGCAATCCGACGACCGAACTGCTCACGCTCTTTCACGTACTTCACCGTTTGGTCAAACGCCCCCTGCGCGATGCCGAGAGCCTGCGCACCAATCGTCGGACGCGTGTGATCCAGGGTCTCCAGGGCCGTCTTGAAGCCTGTCCCCTCGTCGCCAATGATGCGGTCAGCGGGAATACGACAATCTTCGAAGTACAGCTCTGTCGTCGAAGACCCCTTGATCCCCAGCTTCTTTTCTTTGGGGCCAACGACGAATCCTTCATCATCGGCGTGGACCATGAATGCGGAGATGCCGTTAGCACCTTTGTCCGGGTCGGTGACCGCCATCACGGTGTACCAGGTGGACTTGCCTCCGTTAGTGATCCAACATTTCGACCCATTGAGTACCCACGAGTCGCCATCTTTGCGGGCACGTGTCTTCATCGATCCCGCGTCGGAGCCTGCTCCTCGTTCCGACAGCGCGTACGAAGCCATCTTCCCGCCGGCGATATCCGGGAGGACCTGCTGTTTCAGCTCCTCCGAGCCCTTCAAAATGAGCCCCATCGTCCCCAACTTGTTCACGGCCGGGATCAACGAGGACGAACCACACACGCGCGCGACTTCCTCAATGACGATGCACGCCATGACCGAATCCCCGCCGGCTCCGCCGTACTCCTCTGGAATGTGCACAGCATTGAAACCCGTCTCTACCAGCGCGTCCAGGGCTTCCTGAGGAAAACGCTCGTTCTCGTCGACATCGGCGGCGTGCGGGGCGATGCTTTTCTCCGCAATCTCCCGGATGGCGTCACGCATCCCTTGGTAATCCTCCGGTAGCTGGTAAAGATCAAAATCAGAGTTCAGAGCCATGACGGTTCCTCTCACACATAGAAATCGGTAAGACGCACGCCCGCAATCAGACATAGATACGCCACTTTTTTAACAACGAATGACTGTGATTTTAAAGGTTGCCGACGATCTATGAGACATAGTTCACGTAATTGGGTGCTAATTCGGTTTCCTCCACCCAGCCCCACCATTGCCGACAGCTACACTCGGACATATGAACCACTCACCGATGGCCCAGCGACACGCACGCTCTCATGGATCGGCCCGGCGCGGCGTATCAGCCCGGCGCGGCGTCACCTTCGCTGCGCTCACGGTGAGCGCATGCGTCCTCGCAGCATGTGGGAGCGGGACATCCTCCACGAACACGGGCTCAGAGTCGACGGTTCCTTCCGCGAGCTCACAGACACAGGGCACTCCATCAGACTCGTCCGCCACACCGTCGCCGTCGTTGTCTGGTTCATCGGCAGCAGTAGAGCCGTCGACGAAGAATGGTTCAGAACCTAACGACGCAGCGGCGCACAACGTGGCGGGTGCGGCGTCGACAGGACGTGGCGATCGGTGCCACACCGCGGATATCTCAGCTTCCCTGAAGACTGAGAGCGGAGCAGCCGGGTCCAGCTATCTCACGATCACGCTGACTAACCAGTCCGATCATTCCTGCACGTTTTATGGGTATCCCGGCGTGAGTGCCGTCGGCGGGAATGACGGGCACCAGATCGGTAAGCCGGCTGACAAGGACCGTAATGCCGCAGCGTCTCTGGTCAGCGTAGCCCCTGGTGAGGCTGCCACCGTGACGGTTAAGAAAGCGCAGGCGGGGAATTACTCGCCGGAGTCGTGTAAGCCCCAACAGGCTCGTGGCCTGCGGATATATCCGCCTGACGAGAAGGCTGCGCTCTTTGTTGATTACCCCACCGACGCATGCTCTGGCGATACCGTTGACATGCATGTTGGGCCGATCACTAAGAAATAGGGATTTGCCGGAGCTGCCGGGGAGCTAGGCCAGTAAACGCGGCCAATGTGAACAGTGAAGTCTTATCCAGCAGTGAGGTCGTTCCATATAGCGACGGTTGGCTTTCCGCGGGAGGCTTCATATTCGTTTTCCTGTTCAGCCCACATCGCCCAAAACTCTTTAAATCCTGGGTCGCGATGGAGTGCCCGCTGCTGTCGACGGTGTGCATCCGCACGCACCTCAATAGCCACGATGTCTGCATCTTCATGGGTTTTCGGCGGGTAACCACTTCGACGTGACCGCTGATCACGCAAATGCTGCTGATCACGGCCCTGATCTAATAGCCGCCGACGAGCAGCCTCCAGCGACGCGGGTGTGACCGCGCCGACGCCCTCAACGATGAGCGGCTCGGCGGGATCCACTGATACCCACTCTCCGGGAGCATCGGCAGTCCAATCCCACCGAAGATAACCAGCGTCGGCGGACGCCAACACGGAATCCGCCACGATCCGGGAGGCCTCCATCAGGCCAGACCATCCGGGATAAAACTCGTCACAATGGATCACCCGGGTCCTGGTCGCCTCCGCCATGTATTTCGCGAGCGTTGTTTTGCCCGAGCCCGATAATCCATCGATGAGCACTGTGCTCCCCGGCTCCGTCGAAAAACAATCGGGAATCGTTCCTTGGTCAACTAACCGACGCAGTTCGACAAGGCCTTCGTCGGTACTGGCCACTCTGATTCCAACAGCGGAGGCTAACCGAGATGACGCTGCCCCCGATTCACGGAACAACGTAGTGATGTCGTTTATCATCGCCGCCTCCGCATCATGCTCCCAAGAAGCGCAAATACCCGGTCATCCATGCCGTCACCAGAGCCATCAGCGCGACGAGGAGAGCGCCGATCATTAACACCCAGTCCGGCCACCGCAGGCGTGATTCTCGCGCCCAGGTGCGGGGCCGGCCCGAGCCGAACCCGCGGGCTTCCATGGCCGTCGCCAATTTCCCGCCACGCCGCAGCGCGAGCACTAACAACGCGAAGAAAATAGTGAGCGTTCGACGGATCCGGCCGGAATCCGCCAGGCCACGGGCGCGACGAGCACGGTGCATCGCCGAATAGTCACGCTCGAACAAACTCACCAAGCGCACTCCGGCCACGGAGCCGATGACGAATCGCTCCGGCAGATGCCAGATTTGCGCTAGGCCGTCGCCAAGGTCGGTGGGATCGGTATCAGCGGACAAGATGACGGCGGGCAGAGCGATGGCCAAAACCCTGACCATGATCGCTAGGGCCAAAGACACCGAATTGTCGGTGATGTGGGCGAACGCGAAGGACACGTATTCTTTGCCCTCGGGCCGGCCATAGAGCAGCATCGACACTCCCGTGAGCGGCGCGAGCATAAAAACCGGCCATCCACGGCGAATAATCCGGCCCCACCCCATCCCCAGGAACGGGGCGACCAGCAGTTCGCATATCAGCGCCACACCGGCTGACACGATATCGACCGAAATGAGAAGTGGCGTCGCAATAAGAGCCATCGCGGCAATCCGAGCCGTCGGGTTGAAGTTCACACTTCGGGGTGTCGCGCGGGTCATCGCTGGACCTCCATTCCTCCCGAGGCCAACCGGACGTGGCGCACACCGAGCAGATCCACTACCAGCGGATCATGAGTAATGGCGAGCACCCCCACCCCGTCATCGCTCATCTCACGCAGCAGCTCAATAAGCTGGATAAACGTGGTCCTATCCTGGCCAAACGTCGGTTCATCCGCAATCACCACATCGGGATGGGTGGACAGCACCGTCGCCACAGAAAGCCGACGTTTCTGACCGCCCGACAGGGTAAACGGATTCGCCTTGGCTAGGTTCTCCAGGTGCAGTCGTCGGAGCAGCTCATCGGCACGGCGCTCACCGACATCGGGATCAATCCCACACACCCGGGGGCCGACGAGCAATTCGTCGCGGACGGTGCGGGCCACAAATTGGTGCTCGGGGTCTTGGAACACGGTCCCGATGCGCTGAGCTAGAGCCCTCGATGACCACTCCATCGGGTTGCTGCTGGCGTCACGCTTCCTATGGATTGCTACCGACGTTACCTTGCCCGACCTTTCCCGGGCGACAAGTGCTGATGCATCGATGTCGCCCTCCACCGGCGCCAACAGCCCCGCGAGCGTCAAGGCAACGGTTGATTTACCGGCACCGTTCGGGCCGGTGATGACTGTCGGCTCGGGAGTCACATCCAGCGAGATTCCCGTGTTGACCGCGCGACCATCCCAGCCCACGGCCAGGTCATGCGTCCGAAGCAGGGTGTTCGTCGATGACGGCCCACGGCTCTCGCCTGCATCGCCCGACGCAGCGCGGTGCTGGTCAACCCCAGCGCGGCCCTGACGCTCCCGTCGCCACGAAGTATCAAGTGGCAGAGGAACGTCGGGAATCCACACTCCATCATGTGCGAGTTGCTCCCCCATCGTGCGAATAACTTCGTCGGTGGGACCGTCGGCACGAATCGTGGAATCGCCCACCACCATGATGCGGTCAACGACATCGCGCCAGACGTCGACGCGGTGCTCCACGATGACGACTGTTGCACCGGTGCTCTCGGCGGCGGCGATCACGGCTTTGCGGACATCGGCCACGCCCTCGGGGTCGATATTCGCGGTGGGCTCATCGAGGAGGATCAAACCGGCCCCCATGGCCAGAACGCCAGCAAGAGCCAAGCGCTGCTTCTGCCCGCCGGATAGCTGCTCAGTGGGGTGGTCGAGGGGAACAGTGAGCCCGACGAGGTCACGGGCCCACTCAACACGCTCCCAGATCTCTGCGCGGGGAAAACCCAAATTCTCACAACCAAAGGCAATATCGTCACCGACCCGGGAGGAAATGACCTGCGAATCGGGATCCTGCAGCACCAAACCGACCTGCCCGCGAACACTGCGTGCATCCATTCCGTTAATGAGCAATCGGCCGGCGTAATCGCCATCATCCGAGTCACCAAGGACCCCGGCCATCCCCGCCATCAGCGTCGATTTCCCCGAACCTGATGTGCCGAGGAGCAGAACTTTCTCGCCGGGGTCGATGTGAAAATTCACATCGGCCAGCGCCGGTTGCCGACGTCCCGCGTGCCGCCAACCGAAACCCTCGGCCACAACCCGCGCGGGCGTCCGAACGTCGTCGTGTACGTGCGCCACTAGACCAGCTCAGTGCTTTCCCGCCCAGCAGCGAACCGGTCCAACGCACCCGCACGCGCGAGCGCCCGAACCAGGAAGAAGCCCAGAGCGCCGGCGAGAATGGCCCCCGACACGGACAGGGAGACAAGGTAGATCAGGTTGTATTGGATGGACCGAGCATAGTTTCCCGACGCCCATTCGTAGCACCACTCGATGACCGACGCGCCCACCCCGGACAACATAGCGACGGTCAAGGTGTAGCGGGCGTACATGAACGCCATGAAGACGAGTTCGGCACCTATCCCCTGGGCCAAGCCGGAATACACCGTGGTGATCCCCCACTGGTTGCCCAGTACCGCAGAGATAATGGCGGCGATGACTTCCACCATGATCGCGGCACCGGGTTTGCGAATGATCAAGCCGCCCAACACACCACCGAGCAGCCAGATCCCGGTCACGAGTCCACCAAATCCGGGCAATAGTGAATCGATAGCGCTATACCATGCGCCGCCGAGGCCGTTCCAGACCCAGAAAATCAATCCTGTTGCTACGCCCAAAACGGCCGCCGTAATAATATCTACGACGCGCCACCGCCGGGCAGGACGGGCAGCACTGGTATTTTTATTTTTCCTCACAGCTTTACTCCCTATCGCCGGTATAACCCGGATCAGGTTCATACGGTCAACATCCTTCCCCCACACGTGGTATCCACACGGTGAAGGAAAGGGGTTTTCTCAGCCCTCTATAGTGGGCTCCCGCGAAGTACTGATCTGAGGATAACACTAGGGTTATGCTGAATTTATGACGTCATCTGCTGAAGATCCCTCTACCGCCCCGTGGGGAACGTCCGATTCTCCTCTCGACTGCCCCGATGTGGCCGTTGTTTTCGAAGGTGGTGGAATGCGGAACAGTTACACCGTTGGAGCAGTTCAGGCACTTATTGACCACAAGGTCAATCCGGGGTGGGTCGGCGGAATATCAGCAGGAACAACGCATGTTGTCAATTTCCTCATAAAGAACCGGTGGAGAGCCAAGGCCTCTTTTGTGGATTTTGTTGAGGATCCACGGTTCGGCGGTTGGAAAACTTTTGCTAAAGGTAAAGGCTATTTCAATACCGATTTTATCTACACTGAATCCGTTATGCCCGGAGAAATAGCAGAAATGGATTTTGACGCTTTTATGAAAAGCTCTCCTCAATTCGCTTTCGGAGCATTACGTGCTGACACCGGGGATATGACATGGTGGCGCCGCGACGATGTACAAACGATGAAGCAATTGTCGGCCTACACCCGCGCATCCTCAACGATCCCTTTCTTTATGCCTGTTGCGCATGTCGATGGGCACGACTATTACGACGGAGCGATGGGTCCAACTGGCGGATTCGCGTATGACGCCGCAATCGAAGATGGATTTTCTAAATTCCTATTCATTCTTACTCGTCCGCAATCATTTCGGCGAGAACCTATGTCACAGGCCCGTCTGATTCGTAATTATTTCCGCAAACAGCCTGCAGTTGCGGAAGCTATTCTTCAGCGCGCGGACCGTTACAACCGTTCAAAAGAAAAAATAGCGCAATGGGAAAAAGAAGGGCGGGCAATGGTGTTCTACCCCGACCAGATGCCTGTCCACAATAAAGAGAGAAACGTGGAGAAATTGCAGAAGTCCTACGAGATGGGTGTGGACCAGGTGGCACGCGAATGGCCACGGTGGGAGGAGTTTTTACGCAGCTAGGCTGCAAGCCGGTTCACCGCCCACGAGTCCGAGCTCACTTCCAGGTTTGCCTTTCCAGTCCTCCTAAAAGCAGCTCTAAGCCATATGAGTATTCGGCAATGTCATCATGCTCGGTAAATTCCTCCGCGATATCGTGGACGAACGGGAATTCTTTTGGATCTAGCTGTTCCCATTCGTTAACTTGAGCATGCATATCTTCTTCAGCTTCAGCTGGATCCACATTTTTATGCCCTGTATGGCTCGACGTTTCCGCACCAATTCCCGATGCATAATTGACGACGGCGTTGGTGGCGAATAGCTCTTCGCGTTTGTGTAAACCAAGCCGTTGAATTTGTCGGCCAATCAGCTCCCAAAACCGGAGCGCATACCACTGGTCGGGGCCATTATTCATTAGTTGAAGGGCTAGCCAACGGTGCTCAATCATTTGTTCAAAAAGGCACAATAATAAGCGCCGAATCTGAGCCAAAGCCTCGGCCGCTACGTCGCTCGTCGAGGGATGAGGTTCAGCAAAGGACACTTCAGAGAAAGCGTCTGGCGCCAGTAGTCCGTGCTGCTCAAGTTCTTCACTCTTTGCGATCGCTCTGCGGATGAGTTCATCCGACACCATAGCGAGAAGTTGATCTTTTCCGCTGGCGTACCAATACAAACTCGCAACACCAGCGTCGAGTTCGGACGCAATCTTGCGCAAGGTCAGCTTGTCCGCGCCATCACGGTCCAGAAGCGCAATTGCCACGCGAATAATGGATTCTTCTGACAGCACCGCGCGCCTGGCCGATCCGCGTGCCGATGGTCGTTGCACCGAGGGGGGCAGCTTTTTACCTGGTGAACGCTTCCGATCGGTTGTCTTTTCGCTGCTGGGCATGTCTCGATCGTATCAGCCGTCCTCAGCCCTTGACACCAAACGAACGCCGTTCTATATTCGAACGCAATTCGAGTAACCGAACACCATTCGATAAGGATCAACCCCGATAGGGATCGCCGCTCAAAATGCGCTACTCGAACACCCTTGTCACGAATCTGTTGCACGAACACGAACTCACAACCACGAACAAAGGACACTCATGACAACCATCACAGCTCCTCCTCGCAAGGACAGAAAAGCTCAATCGCTACTCGAAGCGTGGCCGGCCCTCCTCGGCCTCTGCCTCACGATGCTCGTCGAAATGCTCGACAACTCAATCTTGAACATCGCCCTCCCCGTCATCGGACGCGACCTCGGCTCCACATCCACAGTTTTGCAATGGATCGTCAGCGCCTATTCACTCACCTTCGGTGCGTTCCTCATGGTCGGCGGCACCCTGGGAGACAGACTCGGTCGTCGACGGACATTATTGTGGGGATTAGCCCTCTTCGGCATCGCCGGGTTATGCGTAATGCTCTGCCACTCCACAGGACAGCTCATCGCCATCCGCGCATTATCGGGTGCCTTCGCCGCCGGCATTGCACCACTGACCATGTCTCTGGTTTTTAGATTGTTTGACGACGACGCCCTGCGCGGAAAAGCCATCGGCGTGATCATCACCGTATCGATGGCAGGCTTCGCCATCGGGCCGGTACTGTCAGGTTTGGCCGTCGAAAACTGGGACTGGCACTGGCTGCTGATGCTCAATGCTCCGACAGCGCTAATCGCCTGGTTAGGCGTCTACTTCGGACTGGCCCACGACGACACCCAAACGAAAAAGAGTGGACCGATCGATTTCGCCGGAGCGATCTTCTCTGGGTTGGCCGTTAGCCTGTTGCTCTACGCGTTGACGAACGGTGCAGAACTCGGGTGGGGTGCTCCACGAACCCTGATGTCCCTTGGTGGATCCGTTCTCGCGCTCGTCGCGTTTATTTGGCGAGAACACACGGCTAAAGACCCGATGCTGGACCTAACCTTCTTCCGGATCCCCACCCTGACTGGCTCCGCTATCCTGCAGGTCGCAACCCAGTTGGCCATGGCCGCGGTCATGTTCGCCTCGGCCGAACTGTACCAGTACGCCTGGGGATGGCGGCCCTGGGTCGCGGGCGTCGCAAACCTGCCGTTCGTCATTGGCATGCTGGCCGCTGGGCCCGTCGTCGATAAGATGGTTGAAAAGTATGGACAGCGTTTCACCTGTGCCGTTGGTACTGCATTCGTCCTGGTCAGCCTGGTTGTCTGGTGGGTCGGTGTTGGCACGAACTACGCCTGGTGCGCGACCGGAATGCTGCTCATGACCATTGGCATGCGGACCGTGATGACCACGGCTGCTGTGGGATTGATTGGCTCACTGCCCGAGGAGCACACCTCGATCGGCGCGGCTCTGAACGACACTGCGCAGGAGCTTGGCAACTCGATCGGTGTTGCGGTCATCGGTACTGTTATGGCGATCGTGGTTGGTGTGGACCTTCCGCATGGTGCATGGAGCGATACCGTCGTCGACACATTCGTTCACTCGCAGCGCATCGCCTTCACGATTATTGCCGGATTGCTCACGATCACAGCAGCTATCGGACTACGGACGCTCAGCAATTCACATGACACCGAAGGGCTGTAGCGGGCTGCAAGGAAAGCAGTGCGCTGGTTGGCGTCGGGGTCCCAACAATCGCGCCGGTTCCCATCGGGTGCAGCGAGGGGTGGAAAATAGCTCGTGGGGGTTGTTCGTCGGCTCTCCGGATAGACAGAATAAATATATGACCGCACCGGAACTGAAAACCCTTCCCCTGCCTTCACTTGAACAGACTGTCACAGCGCTCGTTTCTGCTGCTAGCGCAGTCGCCCCCGCGGACGTCGTGACCACTACGCGCACCGCGGGTTCAGTTTTCTTGCACCGATCGGGCCCAAAAATCCAGAAAGAGCTTGAAAGATTCGCGGCCACAGAACGGGAGGCGGGCCAAAGCTGGTTTTCGGCGGAATGGTTACGCGGCTACCTTTCCACTCGCACCTCGTTACTTCACAGTACGAACGTGTCGTTCCAGATCAACTCGTGTTTTTTACCCTCTGCCCCAGGTGTCGGCCGGGCAGCTGAGTTCATCTACCGCGCCGCCACCATTCACCTCGCCCAAGCCCGGGGAGCCACTCCTCAGGAAACCGATGCGCGAGGAAACCCCACCACCATGGACCAATGGGAGTGTTTCGATGGCAGAATACGCCATCCACAGCCCGGCCTCGACACCATCCATCGCGCCGACTTGGGTGACCGCGACAGGGAAATAGGTGTGTTCTGGTTGGGGCGCCTCTTCTCCGTGCCCGTAACCGGCCATGACGGCTCACTCCGCGATGTCGGTTCCCTCGCGGCGTCGATCAACGCAATTATTCACCCCGGTGAGGACAAACCTGAATCACGTGAACAGACCCCAGCTGACCTGGACTTTGCCGTTCCGTCAGCCGTTGGTAGCGAGACTCTCGCCCCCATCCTGGAGCGGGCACTCAAGCAGCCCCACAACCAACACACCTACCGACGCCTGACGAACTTCCTCTTCACCATCACCCTCACCGACGAGCTCCGTGACGACGCCGACCACCTCCGTCACTCCGCATTCGAACCCGGACACAGCTGGGCATACAAACCCATTAGCTACGAGATGAGCCTGGCCGACTCCTGGTTGAGCCTGAACGTGGAACACTCCACCGTGGACGGCGCGACACTGGTCACCGCGATACGTCGTATGCACGATGTCACCATTCCCACTCCTCATTCTTATAAGACTCCCCCACCACCGGAAGAATTGACCTGGGACTGGTCGGATGAGGACATCCCCACCCTGAAAGAAGCTGCCAGTGACGTGTCCCGAGATTTCACCGATATCGCCACGCGCATTGTGACGGTCCCCCACCCACCGGCAGATCAGCTTCCCTTCCGAATTAGTGCCGACGCTGCGCAGCAGCTTATCTTGACGATTGCACAACTCCAGACCTACGGACGAGCGCGAGGAGTGTACGAAGCCGTTGACATGCGTGAATATCGCGCCGGGCGCACAGAGTGTTTGCGTGCGGTCACTCCGCAAGCTGTGACATTCGCGTCATTGTTACTTAGTGGGAACGCAACGCGTCAGCATCTTGACGATGTCCTCGACGCCCATCGAGCGTGGGTCAAGGCGTGCAAGCGTGGGGACGGCGTTGACCGCCACCTTTTGGGTCTCCGGTTTACGGCCGCCACGATGGAAGCGGAAGGTCAGGAGCTCACCGGGACAGAGTTTCTAACCGATCCGGGTGTTGTTGCCACCACATATGATTTTCTTTCCACGACGTCAATTGGTGGGGCCGATTATTTCGTCCGCTACGCCTTTGTTCCCAGTGTGCCGGAGGGGTTTGGGATCAGCTATACGCCCCGGCCCGAGTCCTTCGAGTATTGCGTGACATGGCATCCGTCACACGCTGATCGGCCTGATGACTTTATCCACGCGCTTCCGCACGCGTCGGACCTATTGTGGTCTTTTGTTACGTCGCTGCACGAATAAGTGCCCTAGAACGCCGGCACTATAACGGTCACGTATCAATAATGGGTCATAGCACTAAATAGAGGGTTATATGCTCCCACTTTTGGTGAACTAACTACTAAACTTGCTTCCGGCGATCGCCCTAACAATCTGGACTTAGAACTCAGGAGAATTATTCGTGTCAACGTCATTCATCTATAGAGATCCTTTTACCCACACTAAGCATCAGGTATCTGCGCCAGACGCCGCCACCTATGTGGTCGTTAAGAATAACGGTGAAAAGAAATCAGATAGTGACGTACTCGGCTTTTTTGATGACTACGACGGAGCACGCGAAGCGGTCATGGCGGAGCTGAATAAAGAACTCCAACAGCCCACCGGTGATCGCGAAGTGTTAGTCACTCATACGAAACTCTACAACCCCATGGCGTGACATTGGCATAGCTTTCCTTCGGGATCCGGTGGCGCACCACTCCGCTCGGATCCATAGAGTCGCGCTAGCCACATTTCGGAGCTGGCCATATCCCGACGCTGTCTGTCTTTCGACGCAGCGATTCCCCCTCTTCTGCCACTCACGCGTGTGAGCATCGCGGTTCCCAACCCCGCCCTTCGTCGGCACGTCGACGATACACACGTCGGCAAGTAATCCACGAAGTTGAATTGCCATGCCTGAACAATGGTTCGCCGACAATGGTGCGCAATAAAAGTGAACCGCTACCAACGTAAAAAGTGTCGTATTACAGTGGGCGTATTAGAGGTATAGAACAGCGAAGTATAAGAAATAAAAGAAGAGGGATCATGCGTTCATTACGCCGCCGAAGCCGTATTGCCTCACTACTCACTGTGGGCGCTGTCAGCACTGCACTCGTCCTCAGCGGGTGCACGGTCGATGAGGATTCTGATCAGTCATCCGAGGACACGACCTCAGCAACCACCACTGCGTCTCAGCAGTCGTCATCATCCGAAACGGGCACGTCAGAGTCGTCTGCGCCGAGCGATTCTCAGGACAACGACGCTCACCAAGGGATGGATCATTCCATGGACGGCGGTGCTGCACCGGAAGGTATCACGGTTGATGCTCATCCTACCTACCCCGTTGGCAGCACCGTCACGTTGACAGCTGACCATATGAAGGGAATGAAGGGCGCGAAGGCCACGATCGCGGGAGCGTTCTCCACATATACATATGAAGTGGATTACACGCCGACGGATGGTGGCAAGCCAGTGAAAAACCACAAGTGGGTGGTCCAGCAAGAAATAAAAGATGCTGGCACCGAAAGAATTCCTGACGGCACCGAGGTCACTATCGAAGCAGACCATATGAAAGGAATGAAGGGCGCCAAAGGAAAAATTGTGTCCTCTACAGACCAAACCGTGTACATGGTGAATTATGAAGCCGATGGCATGAAAGTCACCAACCACAAGTGGGTCGTCGAGGACGAAATCAAGCCCGCTAACAACTAATCTCCATCAGTTAATTAATCCTGGTTAGCTGGTTCCCAGCCGAGCTCAGGCGCGACATATAAAGCGAAGGACTTAAGAATTTTCTTATTCGCTTCGACGCCGAGTTGGCTCGGGATGGTCAGCATGAGCGTATCCGCATCCATCACGGCTGCGTCATTACGCAGTTGTTCGACGAGTTGGTCTGGCTCGGCCGCGTAGGTCTTTCCAAAGGTTGCATTCACCCCGTCGATCACGCCAATACCGTCTTTGGATTGGCCCCCTAAGTACAGTTTGCGGTCATAGCCGTCGATAATCGGGAAAATAGTCCTGCTTACCGACACACGCGGGGTCCAATCGTGGCCCGCCCGTTTCCACGCTTCGTGATAATGCTGTAGTTGCTGCGCCTGGAGATCCGCGAAGGCTTCGCCGGTGGCCTCAGTAAGGAGTGTGGAGCTCATCAGATTAACGCCTTGTTCCGCAGCCCACTCGGCGGTTTCACGACGGCCAGCACCCCACCAGATGCGGTGATCCAAACCGGGCGACTGAGGCATAACCGGCAGACCAGCGCCCGGCCGGTACATCGCCGGATACTGATCCTCCGCGGCAGTGGCCATGGGTTCCCCGCGCACTGCACGGAGGAACGTATCGAAATGCTGGTGAGCAATATCAGAGCCACGGGGATCTGTTGAGCCGGTGTACCCAAAGGACTCCCACCCGCGGTCAGCAGCTTCAGGTGATCCCCGTGACACGCCGAGGGCAACACGGCCATTACTGAGTAAATCGAGGGCAGCGGCCTCTTCTGCCAGGTAAAGCGGGTTTTCGTAGCGCATATCAATCACGCCAGTGCCCACTTCGAGATTCTTCGTTACAGCTGCCATGGCGGACAATAACGGAATGGGGCTCGCGTGCTGCGGAAGATAGTGATGCACACGAAGATATGCACCATTAACGCCTAACTCATCAGCGGCTTTCGCTAATTCGACGGCTTCTTGCAAGGCATTGCGTGCCGTGTATCCGTTGCCATCGGTCGCGCGTCCCGAATAATGGCCGAAACTCAAAGATCCAAATTTCTTCATACTTATAGGAACACCGTTGATTAGTAAGACATTCCTCATGAAGAAATGAGGGGATACATGATCCCCTGATCGTGGCCACGGTTCAGCCGCTTCTTACTCAATCACTCGCTGCTAAATCACGCCCTGTGCGAGCATGGCATCGGCAACCTTCTTGAAGCCGGCGATATTGGCGCCGACAACGTAGTCACCAGGGACTTCATACTCATTGGCGGTATCGTTGCAGGCCCTGAAGATGTTATGCATGGTGTCACGCAAACGCTGATCGGTGTAGTTGAACGACCACGAATCACGCGACGCGTTCTGCTGCATTTCCAGCGCGGAGGTCGCCACACCACCGGCGTTAGCCGCTTTACCAGGCGCAAAAAGTGTGTGGCGGGTATTGAAGACGTCGATCGCTTCCGGCGTGCAAGGCATATTCGCACCCTCGGCCACATACTTGCAGCCATTGTCCGCGAGCATCTTGGCGTCTTCCTCACCCAACTCGTTCTGCGTTGCACACGGGAGCGCGACGTCGGCCTTAACTTCCCAAATGTTGCCCTTTTCGTGGAACGTCGCCTTATCGGTTTCGTTGGCATAATCCGACACACGGCCACGACGCACTTCTTTGACGTCTTTGAGAAGCTCGACGTCCACCCCTTCGGGGGTAGAGACATACCCCGACGAATCGGAAAATGCGACGACCGTGGCACCAAGCTCTTGCGCCTTCTCAATGGCGTAAATAGCTACGTTTCCCGAGCCAGAGACGATGACTTTCGCGCCATGAAGCCGCTCTTTGTTCGACGCCATCATTTCCTGCATGAAGTAGACAACGCCGTAACCTGTGGCTTCCGTGCGGACGAGAGATCCACCCCAGGTCAGGCCTTTACCAGTGAGAACTCCGGACTCATGACGGCCCGTGATGCGTCGATACTGACCGAAAAGGTAGCCGATTTCGCGCCCACCGACGCCGATGTCACCTGCAGGAACGTCGATATCCTCGCCGATATGGCGCTGGAGCTCCAGCATGAACGACTGGCAGAATCTCATCACTTCGTGTTCGGACTTACCTTTCGGATCAAAGTCCGAACCGCCTTTACCGCCACCGATGGGTAGGCCGGTCAAGGAATTTTTAAAGATCTGCTCAAAACCAAGGAACTTGATGATGCCCAAGTTCACAGACGGATGGAAGCGGAGACCACCCTTGTATGGCCCGAGGACAGAATTAAACTGAACACGGAAACCACGGTTGACCCTGACATTCCCCTGGTCATCAATCCACGGAACACGGAAGATAATTTGACGTTCAGGTTCAGCGAGACGTTGGATGAGGCCTTCATCTGCGTAGTGATCGTCTTTTCGGAGGACGTACTTCAGACTGCTGAGGATCTCCTGAGCGGCTTGATGAAATTCAGGCTCACCCGGGTTCCGCTTGAGAATCTGCTGGTAATACTCATCAACTGTTTTGTCGACGTCCATGATCTCCCTTCCGGGGTTGATTTCAAACATGCGTCGATCAGTGTAGTGCACGAAATTCCAGCGACGATCGAGTTGTGACTTATCCCTCAGGGCAGACCACACCATTGGTGGAGTCTGGCCGCACCAATGGTGTGAATGAAGTGCGAATAGTCGCAAGGGGGTGGACTATGCACCCAGCAGCGAGCTTTACTTCCCGGAATACACGGGGAATTGGCTGCTCTCGCCATAATCCCGAGCATCTAATTTCTTCAGAGCATCCATACCCTCATCTGAAATGACGAAGTCAACGTCTGCATTGCTCTGCATATGATCCGGATTGGCGGTCTTTGGCAGCGATACCGTTCCCAATTGCAGAGTGTAACGAATGCACAGTTGCGGAATACTTACGCCATATTTCTCCGCTATCTCGGCAACGTCTTTATTCTTCAGCATTTCGCCGTGAGCAATTGGCGAATAGGCTTCAACAAGTATGTCGTTAGACGCGCAGAAAGACAGCAGTTCATGGGGTGTATTTCCCACATGCACAAGCAGTTGATTAACTAATGGCTTGACCGAACAAGAATCTAAGATTTTATTAAGGTCTGACTCCAAGAAGTTCGAAACGCCGATAGCTCGAATTTTCCCCGCTTGATATGCTTCCTCCAAAGCACGCCATGCTTGGCGGTTCCCCTCGGAGTAGTCGCCACCACGGAAATCATCCCACGGTTGTGGAGCATGAATGAGCATCAGATCAACATAATCTAAACCCATGGTCTCCAGGGACCCATCGATCGCCTTAACTGCTTCATCATAATTTTTAATTTCAGCAGCTAGCTTCGTTGAGACAAATAAATCTTCTCGTGGAATATCCGCCGTCCGTATTCCTTCCCCGACGCCACGCTCATTTCCATACGCTTGAGCAGTGTCGATGTTGCGGTAACCAATCTTCACGGCGTCGCGAACAGCTTGCGCTGCTTTGTCGTCGTCAATAAACCAGGTACCAAGCCCTAGTTTCGGGATCTCAACCCCATTGGCCAACGTATATTTCTCTTCTATGACGCTCATGTCGTCACCTTTCTCCAATAAATGAAACTATTACAACAATTAGGAGCCACTTCGCGAACCACATGGTTTTCTACAACGAATAAGTATGAACTGACTGAAATAACCGAAATGCCAGAGTGGCCGACAATATAGTGATAGCTAAAACCGCGATTCATCTACGTCACGGTCAGGAAAAATCCTTCCCGAGTTTCGACGGTACACCCTTCGAGCCCAAGAGGGCGTGGGCTTGCTCCGTGGTTAAAGGATCGACGGGCAAGGGCGAAAC
This sequence comes from Corynebacterium pseudokroppenstedtii, assembly GCF_019754945.1. Classification (GTDB taxonomy): domain Bacteria; phylum Actinomycetota; class Actinomycetes; order Mycobacteriales; family Mycobacteriaceae; genus Corynebacterium; species Corynebacterium pseudokroppenstedtii. Next base: position 185,445 of record NZ_JAEUWU010000003.1, on the reverse strand, counting down.
ACCATCACGTGCGGGTTTGAGCCCGTCAAGCATGATCCACAGAGACCGTCGATACACCTCTGCAACGTCATCGCGTTTACTCACACCTTCTCGATCTGCGCAGGTCAACGCCACTGATACGACGGCTATCTGAATCATGACAAGATCCGTTCCGACAATGTCATCTCGGATCACCCCTGCCCGACGAGCACGGTCAGCGAGGGAATTAATCAGCGGAGCAAGCCGATCCCTCTCACGGTCGAAGCTCTCGGGTGACATATGACGTCCAGAAAGCAACTGCGCCATCGCGCGGTCGTGCGTCTGGAGGACCAACGACCTCTCTAAATATGTAACGATACCCGCCCATGGGTCGTCTTCCTCGAGTGCATCGTGAAGAATCTCTTCCAATTCGTCTACCTGTCGTTCGACGATCGCCTCCAGCAGCGCTTCCTTATTTGGAAAACGGCGATAAGCAGTTCCAACCCCTACCCCGGCATGATGAGCAACATCATTAAGAGTGACGCGCAAGCCCCGCTGAGCGAATAAGTCACGCCCCGCTTTGAGGAGCAATTCCCGATTGTGAGCAGCATCTTTTCGCAATTTTGATTGAGCCATCAGGGTAGGTTTCCTCCACTGTTTTCCCATTAAGAGCTAAGGAAGGTATCGGTTCGCGCGTTTTTCTCCACAGCAACCATAACAAGTGGATGCACGATATCCACATCTTTGCTACGCTACATGGTAGCGGATACTTGATATCCACTTAAGGCCCTGCACCGAGCTCACGTCCGACAATGACTTCGTGGAGGTGACATTAGTGAGCAGCAAACCAACAGCGACGATCGTCAAAGGCCGATGAAACCCTGTCGGGTAAGCAACTCGAGATCCCAACTTTTTGCCAACAATTCCACCAAGATCCACAACGTTTTTATCGTCGTCGCGATTGTGTAAAAAGAATTTATTTTCTCAGCGAGCATTTCCGACGAGTGCTTGTCAACGCATACGGCGATGAACAGCTATCAAATCTGATTGGAGAATCATGACGAATTCCATCCCTACCCTGACTTTGAACAATGGTGTTGAACTCCCATCCCTGGGTTTCGGCGTTTTCCAATCCAGCCCGGAAGACACCGCGCAAGCTGTAGAAACAGCGTTACGAACCGGATATCGCCATATCGACACGGCGGCCATCTATGGCAACGAGCGCGAAGTTGGTGAAGGCCTCCGGAACTCTGGTGTTCCCCGCGATGAGGTTTTCTTAGAGACCAAGGTGTGGATTAACGACTTCGGCTACGACAAAACCCGCCACGCTTTCGATAAATCCGCCGGGAAATTGGGTGTTGACACTATTGACCTGTTGATTTTGCATCAATCACTGCCTTCGCACCTTGACCTCACGCTCGATGCATATCGTGGATTGGAATCCCTCTTGAAAGAGGGACGTGTTCGTGCCATCGGCGTCAGCAATTTCCTGCCCGAGCACCTCGACAAACTTATCGAAGAGACAGAGGTAGTTCCCGCGGTTAATCAGGTGGAAATTTATCCTTATTTCCGAAACACGGAGACACTCGAGGCGGACGCCAAACATGGTGTTCTGTCACAGGCATGGTCACCGATTGGTGGAATTACGTTCTACCCGGGATGGGGAGAAAACCGGACTAGTACTCTTGATAACCCCACTCTCAAAGAAATTGGGGCGAAGTACGGTAAAACTGCGGCGCAAATTATGTTGCGGTGGCATATTGATGAGGGTCGTTCTGCAATTCCAAAGTCAGTGCATGAGTCTCGTATCAAGGAGAATTTCGACGTATTCGATTTCTCGTTAACGAAGGATGAACTGACCACCATCGACGCGTTGGATACCGGACACCGTACTGGCCCGGCACCCACTGACATCACGATCGAAGAATATGGCGCAGATATTCCCGAAGCATAGGGTTTCATATCACCCAATTGCCTCCGAACCCCGATCGACGAGCATATCGTTGTAGGGCAAGGACGGTGATTGTTATGCCTCAACAAGCATGGAATAAGAAACGCGAACGGCAATACGAGCACATTAAGGATTCACTCAAGGACAAGGGCCGCTCGGAGAGTACTGCCGAAGAGATCGCAGCCCGCACGGTCAATAAAACCCGTGCGCAGCAGGGTGAATCTGAACAGGCTTCATCGACGTCTGTCAATGACAAGTCTCCCTCTGAGCGAGGGGGACAGCGCTCCCATCAGGGTCCACAAGGTCGGACGAAAGCTCAGCTCTATGAAGACGCTAAGCGACTGAATATCGGGGGCCGATCCGACATGGATAAAAACGAGCTCGAGCACGCCGTCAAGCAGGCAAAGCGTCAGAAAGACGCTAAGAAGGATTAAGCGTCCAAGAAATCAGCCATTGTTAGTTCAGCACGGAGAAGTCCAAGTGCTGAGCTAACGACACGCTGTCCGTGTAATCGACGGATACATCAACGATGGATACTCCGTCGTCCTCCATCGCTTGGGAAAACGCGGTGGAAAAGCCTTCCAGCGTGTGAACGCGGTACCCTTTGGCTCCGAATGCTTCTGCGTATTTCACCGCGTCATAGTCGCCTAATTCAACGGCTGATGGGCGGCCAAATTTGTTCTCCTGTTGGAACTTGACCATGTCATACGAATTATCTCGCATAATAACGTGGACAAGATGAAGTCCTAAACGTGTCGCTGTCTCCAATTCCTGCGCTGAATAAAGGAAACCGCCATCGCCGGACACAGATACAACCGGATGATCCCGGTTAACTAAAGCCGCTGCGATTGCCCACGGCAACGCAACGCCGAGGGTCTGCTGCCCATTAGAAAACAGCAACGTCCGGGGCTCATACGTGCGGAAATACCGCGCGAGATAAATGGAATGGGTTCCGATATCCGCCGCCACCGTTGTTTTGTCGTCGGTAATAAGCTCCCGAAGTGTAAGCACCAGCCGAGCAGGATTAACACCCGAATCACTCGTCGCCTGCTCTGCACCCTGACGCTGAGTACGAGCCAAGGCTTCAAGCCGTCGGTCAATGAATGAGCGCTCAGTCTCTTCAACGTCAATCGGATCCATCACACTATTTAGCTCATGAAGTGTGCCCGAAATATCACCGACGAGTTCTAAGGTTGGACGGTAGTGAGTATCGATGTCGGCCTGAATGGAATCGATGTGGATAATGTCGTGCTGGCCATTGAAATTCCACACACGCGGATCATATTCCACCGAATCGTAACCGACAGAAATAATTAAGTCTGCCTTATTGAGCAGAACATCGCCAGGTTGGTTTTTAAACAAACCAACACGCCCAAGGAAGTTATTCTCTAATTCACGAGAAATAACTCCCGCCCCTTGGAAGGTTTCGACGACAGGAAGATTCGTCGTTTTCACTAATTGGCGGAGTTCGCGGACCGCGCTCTCCCCAGCCCCTCGCATTCCAACGAGCAGCACCGGCAATTTAGCGTTTTCAATACGTTCTTTGGCCTTATCGACGAGCGCCTGCGATGCCGGCCCCAGCGGTGCCGGGTCAGGAAACTCAAGAAGAGGCGCAGATGTTTCAGACCCAGCGACGTCCGCCGGGACCATGACAGCAGCGGCACCGCGCGGCTCTTGCTGGGCCTCGCGGAATGCGTTGGTGATAAGTTCCGAAACGTCATCGACACACGTCGATTCAGCAGTGAATTTGGTGACCGGCGCTAAAAAGTTCACAGCATCGAGAGATTGATGCGTTCTCTTCAACCTGTCTGGCAACCCGACGGTGCCCGCAATTGCAACCACGGGATCCTGCTCGGTATTTGCAGTCACGAGCCCAGTGGCCAGGTTCGTCGTCCCTGGACCCGAGGTAACCAAAACAACCCCCGGTTTCCCCGTTAATCGGCCGATAGCCTGGGCCATAAACGTGGCATTTTGCTCATGACGGCATACAACGACCTCAATATCGTCCGCGTCGACAAGAGCGTCGTACACTTCATCGATTTTGGCTCCGGGAACCCCGAAAATATACCGGACACCTTGAGCTCGAAGGGTCTGGACAATGAGCTGTGCGCTTTTCACTGAGTCACACTTTCTTATCAAACAGGAGAAAAGATAAGGATGAGCCGTTTGTTCCTCACATCAGACGCGAGAGCCGACGTGATTAAGAGACTGCGTTGTACCGTCCGCCGATGGTACACCATCCAGCATGACCGGCTATAACTTATAGCTAAGCAGTTCAAACCGAAAAGCAGTAGATCGGCTATTTAACCGAAAATAGAAATCCTTAACCTTGATGCCGGAAATAAAACAAGCCTGAAGTAAATAACTATCGCGACAATCGCAGCACCTAAGAACGATTACAGTTGCCTCATGCTGTGCCAATAAACGTTTTCCGTCGATACGTCCAATAACCCAGGTTTCGCTAAAAAGATGCGCTAAAAAGTCAGCATCGCGGCTTCGTTGAACTACCGTCGGCGGCAACCTTAGAGCACGGCGACAGTTTTCCCTCCCGATTTACCCTCGGCCATTTCCGCGAGCCGATGCGGCACTTCATCGAGACTAATCGTCGACGTCACGATCGGATCGACCTCTCCGTCGCAAACAAGAGCAAAAAGTTCTTCCAACATCAACCCCAGTTCCTCGACATCACTATCGGTCCCATGCACATACGCCAGCCCGGTGGCCAGCCCAAACCATGACAGCCCAGTATCAAGAGAGTTCACTGTGCTGAAATCAGGGTCGCCCGCCGTCGTCGCAATCCGGCCAGCAAACGCCAGGAGCTGAAGCTTTTCAGTCGCTGAATCGGCCCCACTACGTCAAGAACGGCATCAACACCTTGCCCGTCCGTGATCTCCCTGACCCGATCACCAACGTCGGTAGTCCGGTAATCAATGAACTCGTGAGCACCCAAAGACCGCACACGATCTTCATGCTTTCCCGACGCGACCCCAATGACATGAGCACCTCGGCTGGCCGCGAGTTGGGCAGCGAAACCGCCCACGCCCCCACCCGCACCAGTAATCAGAACCGTATCACTGTTCGTCACCTGCAGTTTCCGGTCAATCGCTTGATAAGCGGTCAGGCCGGCGGAAGGAACAGCAGCTGCAGACGTGAACGACACATTATCGGGAATGATCGCGGTAGCGCGCGCGTCCACCACCGCATATTCCTCAAATCCACCACGCCGACGAATATCGTTATGGACAGCTACGCGATCACCGATCTCACAACGGCGAACATCCGGGCCGATCGCATCAACCACGCCGGCAACGTCGATTCCCAGAACAAATGGGTATGGAGCACCAGGTAGCTCGTGACCAGCTCGCTGGAAATCAGAGGGATTGAGCCCACTCGCCCGAACCTTCACCCGGATCTCCCCCGGTCCCGGCTCGGGAATGGGGAGCTCGCCGACGGTCATCGTTTCACAATCACCGGGCTTCGGAAGTAATAAAGCCTTCATTACTCTTCTCCCATGAGGTCGAGATCCGTGCGGACAAATTCCGTGCGGACACGCACCGTGCAACCAAGCGCCACACAGCACACCCATTCAGCGATAACGAAAAAACGCGAATCAGTTAAACATTGAACTTGAATTCAACAACATCGCCATCTTGCATGACATAATCTTTACCTTCTTGACGAACCTTGCCATGCGCCCGGGCCTCCGCCATGGAACCCAACTCATTCAAATCGTCATACGAAACGATCTCTGCCTTAATAAACCCGCGTTCAAAGTCGGAGTGAATAACGCCGGCAGCTTGAGGCGCAGTATCTCCTTGGTGGATCGTCCACGCGCGAGCTTCTTTAGGTCCAGCAGTGAGGTACGTCTGCAACCCCAGCGTGGCAAAACCAGCACGAGCCAACTTGTTCAGACCGGGCTCGTCCTGTCCCACGGATGCCAGCAGTTCCGCGGCTTCGTCGTCGTCAAGCTCAAGTAATTCAGCCTCGGTCTCGGCATCGAGGAACACCGCTTGAGCCGGAACAACCAACTCCGTCAATTCTTTCTTCTTTGCCTCATCGCTCAGAACGGCTTCATCTGAATTGAAAACATAAAGGAACGGCTTTGCCGTCAACAGGTTCAATTCTTTCAACGCCGATAAGTCAAGCGAATCTTTCGCAGAGAACAACGTGTGGCCATCTTCAAGCACCTTCAAAGCCTCGCCGACGGCATCGCGTTCCGCCGCCTTGTCTTTATCCTTCTTCGCTTCCTTCTCCAAACGAGGAAGAGCTTTTTCCAGCGTCTGCAGGTCCGCCAAAATCAGCTCAGTCTCAATAACGTCAATATCGCTCGACGGATCGACCTTTCCATCAACATGCACCACGTCGTCATCCGTGAAAGCACGAACAACCTGGCAAATCGCGTCTGCCTCGCGAATGTTCGCCAGGAACTGGTTGCCCAGCCCCTCCCCTTCAGAGGCACCTTTCACAATGCCCGCAATGTCAACGAAAGAGACCGTCGCCGGGATGATCTCCGCAGAATCGAACATCTCTGCCAAGCGTTTCAGGCGCGCGTCCGGTAACTCGACCAGGCCGACGTTGGGCTCGATCGTCGCGAAGGGGTAATTAGCCGCCAGCACATTGTTGCGGGTCAGGGCGTTGAAAAGGGTGGATTTTCCTACATTGGGTAGACCGACAATTCCGAGGGTAAGACTCATGCCACACATCCTACGTGCAGTAAAAATCGCCATCGATGCGGGGACCTCGACTCGGCGGGGCAGCACACCAGCGACACACTGTCGCACGTCACGCGCCATTCGCGCCGACAGAACACCGACAAAACCTCGGCGGAACGCCGTCGGGACGTCGGACACAGGGTGATAGTATTTTCACGGTCGAGCACGCCACCACCCCCGGCGTGATGCCGGCTTGCGTCCCCCACCCGTACGGACCAATCCATTTCTCCCCATCACGGCAACTCCCGTCGAGCCATGCAGACGCGCTTACTAGCCGCCTGACTCGATTGGGTCGAAGCCTTAGCGGAAAGGCATCTTTTATATGTCTCATTCCCCCTCAGAGAGTGACGCTTCCGCTGCATCGCGCGAAACGTTCTCTTCCCGCTCAGCTTTTCTCTTGGCTGCCATCGGTTCAGCCGTCGGTTTAGGAAATATTTGGCGCTTCCCATATGTGGCGTATTCCAATGGTGGCGGCGCGTTCCTCATTCCGTACATCATCGCGCTGCTGACTGCAGGAATCCCTCTACTCTTCCTCGACTACACCCTGGGGCACCGGTTCCGCGGGTCAGCTCCCCTTGTGTTTAAGCGCATCAGCGGTTGGACCGAGCCCATCGGCTGGATCCAGGTCGGCATCGCATTCTTCATTTCGATTTACTACGCGGCCATCATTGGGTGGGCCGGGTTGTACACCATCAAATCATTCACCCGAGCATGGGGAAGCAAACCCGACGCCTATTTCTCCGACGAGTTCCTTCACTCCGAAGCAACACAAACATTTTCGACGTCAATCGTGTGGCAAATCGCTATCGCCCTAGCTTTAGTGTGGGTAGCGACGATCATTGTGTTGGCAATGGGGGTCGACGAGGGTATCGGCAAGGTCTCTAAGTTGTTTATGCCCTTGCTCACTGTACTGTTCCTCATCGTTGTGGTATTCGCACTCTTTATGGATGGCGCGTCAAAGGGATTGGACGCACTTTTTACCCCGGATTGGTCCGCGTTGACGGATACGGAAGTCTGGGTCGCTGCGTATGGGCAGATTTTCTTCTCACTGTCCGTAGGCTTCGGGATCATGTTGACCTATGCGTCATACTTGAAACCACGAACTAACCTCACCGGAACTGGCCTGGTCACCGGCTTCGCGAACTCTGGGTTTGAACTTCTGGCCGGCATCGGTGTCTTCGCTGCATTGGGATATATGGCGAGCCAAGAAGGCGTTCCCGTGGACAAGGTTGTGTCCAACGGTATTGGCCTCGCGTTTGTAGCTTTCCCAACCATCATCAATTCCATGCCTGGTGGCGCCCTATTTGGTGTCCTCTTCTTTGGTTCACTCGCCATCGCGGGCTTCACATCGCTCTTCTCACTGTTGGAAGTGGTTGTCTCAGCGGTGAAAGACAAATTAAACCTTGATCGAAAGAGCGCAGCCATCGGCACTGGTGTGGTCATGGGCATTATTTCTTTGGCCCTCTTTTCCACGACATCAGGCTTATCCACGTTGGACATCATGGACAAGTACACAAACAACGTTGGCATTGTGTGTATCTCCTTGATCACCATCGTGTGCGTGGACTGGATTTTGCGCCGACTCGACGAGTTTTCCCTGCACCTTAATGCAGTGTCGTCATTCCAAGTGGGCAACTTCTGGCGAATTTGCGTGACCAACATCACACCGATCATTCTTGGCTACACTCTGATCCAGGAACTTCATAACCTGTTCAAGTCCAATTATGGTGGCTATTCCGACCAGCAGATTGACATCTACGGATGGGGGGTTGTCACACTGATCGTGGTGGTCGCCTTCATGATGTCTGTTGTTCCCTGGCGTGGAAACCCGTCTTTATCTGGACCACCCGGTACTGACTTCGGTGTGGAGTTCAACGTACATCAGCGGATCGTCACCCCTCAGAACCACGAATTACGCAAAGCCGGATTCGCTGCCGAGCAACGCCAACGCCAACGCCGCAGCCGGGTCGAAGCTGTCACGCTCGATACACACCGTGACACTTCAACAAGCCAACCTCTCACCAGCGGCCTTGCAGCGCACACAACTTCGACAACCAGCGATGCTAAGAACGGAAAGGATGAAGACCAATGAGTGGAACAGCAGTCATGATGATGGTCCTGTTCATGTTGGTCATATGGGGTGGCCTAGCGACGAGTACCTACTCGCTCGTGAAACATCCTGATGAGACTTCGGGCAAGCTCGGTAACGACCCCGAAGCCACGGATGAAAAGCTTTATGATCAGGGTTATTAAAGCAATTGTGCTTCAGAGATCACACTAACCGGGCTGAATAGTGCACAATAGTCCGTGATGATGAAATCCTCTACCGAACCAGAACCGGGAAACGTGCCCGGTTCGCTCGCTCCCCTTAGCCGCAAACATGCAAGTCAGCTGGCCAATCGTGATAACGCTGACGAGGTCATGGGCGTTCCGTATTACGCCCATGCGCCCTTAACGGAGGCAAGCCGTTCGGCATCGATAGCCGTTAATATCAAGCGATTGGCCTTGTGGTGCTTACGGTTCCTTGCCATCGCGCTGGCCGCGTTTCTTCTCTGGTATGGATTAGGACTGATGTGGAGTGCGCTCCTGCCAGTAATGATCTCAATCATTGTCTGCACTCTGCTGTGGCCGCCAGTTCACTGGCTAACTAAGCACAAGGTCCCCCAGGCCCTGTCAGCGATCGTGGTTATTTTGGGCGCTGCAGTCATTGTTGTTGGCACGCTCAGCCTCGTCACAACAAGTGTTATCGACCAGTCTGAATCATTAGCTCACCGCGCCTCCCACTCCTTGCGGGAAACTAAAGAAGCGCTCAATGGGCCACCGCTCAACATCAAAGACGCCCAGCTCAACCAAGCCCTTGACGAAGCCGCCGCTCACATTCAGGAGCATTCCGGCTCCCTTGTCAGCTCCGTGCTGTCAGGAGCGTCGGCTGCGTCGTCGGTCGCTGTCACCTTGGGCATTGTCCTCATGCTGACCTTCTTCTTCCTGAACGACGGCCACAAGTTTTTACCGTGGATTGATCGTCAGTTTTCAGGCTCGATTGGGACGCACCTCCACGAGATATTCGCCAGGTCGTGGAAAACTCTCGGAGGGTTCATCCGCGCACAAGCAATTATTTCCTTCCTGAACTCCGTCTTTATTGCCATCGGGTTATCGATCCTTCATGTCCCGCTAGCCCTTGCGCTCGCTGTACTCAATTTCTTCTGTGGGTTTATCCCGATCTTCGGCGCACTAGTTGCGGGTGCTGTGGCGGTTGTCATCGCATTCGTCGCCAATGGGTGGATTTCGGCGCTGTTGACCGCGCTGCTCATCCTGTTAGTGCACCAAATCGAAGGCAATGTCCTCTCCCCCATCCTGCAATCGCGAGCAATGAACCTGCACCCAGTCATCATCCTGGCCTCGGTAGCCATCGGTGGAAGCGTTTACGGAGTCGTCGGCGCCTTTCTTGCCGTTCCTCTCGCGGCCGTGGGCGCAGTCTTACTCCGGTACGCCAGTGAGCAAGTGGACAGTCACGTTGTTGATCCCGTGCAGCCCATCGTCGTTATTGATCCAGAAACGAGCACTGCGGCGAATCACAGTTCGGTGACGGCACAGCCTGGGCCAGAGCCGACACACTCGGACGCACGCAGTAACACATCTACTACCGACGACGGCATGGAGGAGAACAAATAATGTCACTCTTCAACCGCCGCAAAAAAAACGGTCAGGAAGCAACCGACTCCGCTCCATCGGCCGGGAGCCGCAAGATAGACCCGTCAACGAACGCGGAAGGCCACTCGCACAACCCCAGTACGCCATTCCGCGGCAGCGAACTCCACCCCGAGGTCGACCCCTCCGACGCCCCCAAAGACCGTCTCGCAGTCATTGGCGACGTCGTCTCCATCATCGCAGCCTGGTCAATACGGCTGATCCTGCTCATCGCCGGCGGCATCGTTGCATGGAGAGCGATTGGTCTGCTGTGGAGGGGTGTTCTTCCCATCTTGATCGCCCTCATCATCTGCACGCTGCTCTGGATTCCTACAAATTGGATGCGCAAAGCGCACTTTCCCCGATGGCTCGCAGCCTTGGTCTCCGTCTTAGGCGCCTTGGCTATCATCGTCGGCCTCTTCAGCCTCATCGCACCGAGCGCCGTCGAACAATCCTCTCAATTGGCAGATCAATCGATCAAGGGGCTGGAAAAGGTTCAGAACTATGTTCAAGGTCCACCCCTTAATCTTGATGATCAACAGATCAACGACTATCTGGATGAGGGAATCGACAAGATTAAATCCAGCTCGGATCAAATCATTGCGGGCGTCGTAACAGGTGTAAATAAGGCATCAGAATTGGCGGTGATGCTCGGCGTTATTCTGATGATCACCTTCTTCTTCCTGAAAGATGGCGATCGTTTCCTCCCTTGGCTAGGCAAAATTTCAGGCAAACGGGGTAAAGGGCACATCGTTGACCTGCTGCAGCGGTCCTGGAATACGCTCGGGGGATTCATCCGTGCTCAGGCGATTGTTTCACTCATCGATGCTTTCTTCATCGGACTTGGGCTGGTCATCCTCAACGTACCGCTTGCTCTACCGCTGGCAGTCATCACATTCATGGGTGGTTTCATCCCGATCGTTGGCGCGATCGTAGCGGGAGCTGTCGCCGTCCTTATTGCCCTTGTATCGAATGGCTTCACGACGGCATTAATTGTGCTCGCCATCATCATCGCGGTTCAGCAACTTGAAGGAAATGTCCTCTCCCCAATCCTGCAATCAAAGGCGATGAATCTCCACCCGGTCATTGTTCTTCTATCCGTCACCGTCGGTAGTAATTTGTACGGAATTATCGGTGCGTTCCTGGCTGTACCCGTCATGGCTACAATTGCCGTCTGGTTGCGATACTTCAGTGAACTTATCGATAAAGAAGTCACGACCCGAAAGAAAGCGCTAAGCAATCGTCAATATACTGAAAATGTACGACGAGACTCCGAAACAACCCCAACAATGCCCGTTACCGGTCTGCCTACCAATAAATAGGACTTAAACGGGTACCCTAATTCCCTGTGTCAGAATATCGAACTCCTGCTGCCTCCCCGAGAACTTCTTCGGGGCGCTCCAACAGCAACGACAATCGGTTCTGGGGACTGCTCTGGTGGGCTCCCCTGGCGATCATCGCTGCCTCCATGGCGACCGGCATGCTCATCAGTTCGGCCGGTGACGGAACCCTGGGCCGGTGGTACTTCATTTTCTTCGTTGCATCGTCGCTCATCACGACGCTGCTCGTCCAGGTACAAGGGCTGCTCGTCACTGTCTGTGCGCAACCCATCCTTTTCACGGTGCTCACGCCCATCTGTTCCCTCCTGGCCGGAAAGCTGAGCGGGCATTCCGAGGGCGTCGGGGTGTTTTCTAAGACCTCGCTGTTGGCGAACTTCTTCCCGGTTGTCCAGCACTTCTTCGTTCTCTTCTGGACGGTCGTGATCAGCGCCATCATTGCGGTTGTGCGATGCTGGTTGTACCGACGGCAAACCGCACGCGTCACGGAACGACGTCAAACTGCCTCATCGCGGGCACCGCGGAACGGGCAACAAAAGCAACGAGCTTCTGCTTCTCGTGCCCACCGGTCGCAAGAGTATCGCTCGGACTCGACGAGTACATCGATAGATTCGGCACGCACCGATTCTCGACGGTCCTCCTCACCGTCGCGGCGTCACCAACCGCGTTCCTATGAGACGAACCGATCCTCGCGAGTGAGTAGCCGATACGAGGATCGATATGAAGGCTCCGATGTATCTCGTCGGCAGCATGACGCCCCGTCCCGGCCGACGCACCAAGGGGATCGCGATCGGTACCGGGATCAGTCTCCCACGTATCCGTCGAAGAAATTCACGCCGCGGACTTACCGTCCCGACGACGGCGCGTCCTCCCTGCCGCCGCGGACGACCCGGCCACGGCATTCACGTCGGGACTAAGGACGCCACATCAAGGCCAACAGCGCCCACGTCGAAGCCACAGAGAAAACCAGTGGCAATCAGCACTTTCGCATGAGCTGCCGGTTATGTCCTAGATAGCCATTAAAGTGGGGCATATGACTGCGAAACAGGATCCGACCACGTCGGGGTCACGCACCGCTCGAGGCGGACTTACCTCCCCCGAAGCCCCGTGGCCCGTCCGCATCCTTAACCGCAAAATCGGAGACTGGATTTCTAAGCTCGGTTCAGTGTGGGTCGAGGGTCAGCTCACTCAGATGAAGCAGACCCGGTACTGGACGTTCCTTACCCTCCGTGACGTCGAAGCGGAGATGTCGATTGAGCTGATCGCCAAGAATCACGTCATTACGTCTCTTCCCACACCGCTGTCGCATGGTGACCGGGTCATTGTTCTGGGGAAACCGAATTATTCCGTCAGCCGTGGCCAGCTGAAGCTATCCATTACCGACATCCGCCCAGTTGGGATTGGTGAACTACTCGCTCGCATCGAGCAACTCCGTAAACTCCTTGCTGCTGAAGGATTACTCGCACCGGAGCGGAAAAAACCACTCCCCGTTCTCCCCCAACGCATCGGACTCATTACCGGCCGAGGCTCCGCTGCAGAACGCGACGTGATCTCTATCGCGCAAGAGCGATGGCCTGCGGTGAAAATTCGGACACTCAATCCACCAGTCCAGGGCGCCAGCGCTGTCCCTGAAGTCAAAGAGGCGCTCACCATCCTTGATCGTGATCCCACCGTCGACGTTATCATCGTGGCGCGCGGCGGCGGTTCCGTCGAAGATCTTCTTCCATTTTCCGACGAAAGCCTCGTTCGCCATGTCAGCACGCTGAGAACACCAATCGTCAGCGCTATTGGGCACGAGACGGATAACCCTGTTCTCGACGACGTAGCCGACCTGCGGGCGGCGACTCCCACGGATGCGGCAAAACGAGTCGTGATCGATATGGCTACTGAGCTCGAGGGAATCCGTGATTGTCGACAGCGCGGGCAGCAAGCGCTCTTCCGGTGGTTGGACTACGAGCGCGATCGTCTGAATGATCTGCGCCAACGGCCCGTGATGGCCGACCCGATGACGCTGATAAACCGCCACGCAGAGGACGTGGCACGTGATGCGTCGTCCATTAGGCGAAATATCACGCTCTTGCTGGAGCGCGCGAACTCCGAGATCGCTCATCTGCGCGGGCAAGTCTCAGCATTGGGCCCGTCGGCAACACTTGCACGAGGATATTCCATCGTCCAAGTACAGCGTCCCGGTGAAGAGTCCGAAGTGGCGACCTCGATTGACCAAACCCCACCGGGGTCTCAGCTGCGAATCCGGCTCAACGACGGATCAATCGTTGCGGCCACGATGTCGACCTCCCCGGCTCAATGAGCCAACTCCACACATCACGATTATCCACACACCACGCTTAACCACACGTAACGCTTTCGAAGGAGCTATCTATGACACAGCCCGACCGCAACGATTCCGACTCATTCACCATCGGGTCCGGCGAATCCAACCCCCGCTTTAAACCCGTCGAAGAATTATCCTACGAAGAAGCACGTCAGGAACTCATTGAAGTCGTACGCATCCTCGAACTTGGCCAAATGAGCCTTGATGAGTCGCTCCTGTACTGGGAGCGGGGCGAGGCACTGGCCCGGACCTGCGAAGACTACCTCGAGGGAGCCCGCCACCGCGTGGAGAAAGCCTTAGAGGATAGTGATTACGCCGAGGGTGAAGACGACACCTCGGACGGGGCCGATTCTCCCGCAGACGGTTCTGGCTTTGCTTCCTGAATAGCCTTCGCCATCGTCGAAAATTCATCGGTGCTGCCGGTGCCCGATACAGCCCATCGCACGTCTTTCTTATCCACGACCCATGCCGTGCGGACGTCATCGTCGGAACCCTCAAACACATGCCACGTTGTTCCGTCGATGTCTTTCGTTCCTTTTTCTTCCCGGGCTTTACCATCGAGCCCCTGGGCTACGTCGTCGACGGATGCGCTCGTTTGAACAAACCGGATCCAGTCTTTGCCGTGGACCCACCCGACTGAGGAGCCAGAATGGCCGTTGAGGTTGATCCGAAGGGCTGAATTAGGAATCCACCCCTCGGGCGACGCAGGTATGCGAACGGGATAATCGGCGGATTGCGCCTCGCTCTGTAAGAACGTGGTGTAGTCAACGCGGGTGACCTTGCCTTCTTTGGGGTTGCCCGGCTGGTAATGGCACAGGCCTGTCCCTCCGATGACGACGAACATCACGATGAGCATGACTCCGAGCGAGATAATCATGTCACGGCCGTCTTGGAAAATCCTTGGCTTCTCCACCTTTTTCGTGCGCACGCGAACGATTATGGCTGTTCATCATGGGGGATCACAAAACCACCGGTCGATGTCGGCCACCAACCACCCACGACGACCACTCAGTATTAGTTTCATTCTTGGCCACACTGCCCGCATAGCCGTGGTCACACCAATCAACAGGAAGAACCTGTGGTCACCTCCGAAAAAGTACAAGATTCACCACATTTTGCCCCTATTTGGGAGTGAGATTAATCGGCTATTGGGCGCATAAGTGAAACAATGAAGATGATCAACCCCATCACTGAAGCCAAAACAGGAGGCATGTGCCACCCATGAGTGACCACAAACAAACACCACCGGACCGTAACCTTGCTATGGAACTGGTCCGCGTGACGGAAGCCGCCGCCCTTGCCTCGGGCAGGTGGGTCGGCCGCGGAAAGAAAAATGAAGGCGACGGAGCCGCTGTCGACGCCATGCGCCAGATGATCAACACCGTGGCAATGCGCGGTGTGGTCGTTATCGGCGAAGGTGAGAAAGATGAAGCCCCGATGCTCTTCAACGGTGAAGAGGTCGGAACAGGCGAAGGCCCCGATATCGACATCGCTGTCGACCCTGTTGATGGGACCACATTGATGGCTGAGGGCCGTCAGAACGCTATCTCGGTGCTCGCCGCAGCAGAGCGTGGAACCATGTACGACCCATCCGCCGTGTTTTACATGAAGAAAATCGCGGTCGGCGCGGAGGCCCGCGGCGTTGTTGACGTCAACGCCCCGGTCAAGGACAACATTCGCGCAGTGGCGCACGCCAAGGGCAAGAGGGCGTCTGACATTACCGTCGTCGTTTTGGATCGTCCCCGCCACGAGCACCTCATTCAGGAAATTCGCGACGCCGGAGCCAAGGTTCGTTTAATCCACGACGGTGACGTCGCCGGTGCTGTGGCAGCCGCCCAAGATCAGACCCAGAACAGCATCGACATCATGATGGGCGTCGGCGGAACCCCAGAAGGCATCATCACTGCGTGTGCCATGCGATGCATGGGCGGAGAGATTCAGGGCGTGCTGACCCCGCGTAATGATGAAGAGAAGCAGAAGGCTCTCGATGCTGGCCACGAACTGGGCAAGGTTCTTACGACCGAGGACCTCGTTCATTCACAGAACTGCTTCTTCGTTGCGACAGGTGTAACCAACGGCGATATGCTCCGTGGCGTCACGTATTCACCGCGCGGTGCGATCACGCGGTCGCTGGTCATGCGGTCGAAGTCCGGCACTGTCCGCATGATTGAGTCGCATCACCAGTTGACGAAGCTGGAAGAGTACGCTGTCGTCGATTACAGCTAGGACCCGTTTTCGGGTCGGTGTGATGCCCGGGGATATCTGTTGTTCTCCGGGCATTCACGCGTACACACAAACCACGCGCTTGCCGCATGCCTCGCTGATCTATGACCTACACCACTAGGTTGTATTTTTGGCAACATCAGTCACACATCAAGGCTCCCGATGGGCCATACTTGAGGTGGCACGAATTCTGCCACTTTGCACATATCCTCATAGCACATATGAAGGTGGGACTTACATAACATGAGCGATCAGGAATACCGCATCGAACACGACACCATGGGTGAAGTCAAGGTTCCGGCCACAGCACTGTGGCGCGCGCAAACCCAACGTGCGGTTCAGAATTTCCCAGTGTCGGGGCGTGGCCTCGAACACGCACAAATCCGCGCCATGGGCCTGCTCAAGGCAGCATGTGCGCAAGTCAATCTTGACCGTGGCCTACTTTCAGAGGACAAAGGCAAAGCCATCATCGCAGCGGCCACCGAAATTGCCGACGGCAAACACGACAAAGAATTTCCTATCGACGTCTTCCAGACCGGCTCCGGTACGTCGTCGAATATGAACACCAACGAGGTTATCGCCTCTATCTGTAAGAACAACGGCGTTGAGGTTCACCCTAACGACGATGTCAACATGGGCCAGTCTTCGAACGACACCTTCCCCACCGCGACGCACGTTGCCACCACGGAGGCTGCCGTTAAGGATCTCATCCCTTCATTGACGACGCTGCACAAGTCGCTGTCCGCCAAGGCGACCGAGTGGGAAGAGGTTGTGAAGTCCGGACGCACCCACCTGATGGACGCGGTACCGGTGACCTTGGGGCAGGAGTTCTCGGGCTACGCTCGGCAAATCGAGGCTGGTATCGAGCGCGTGAAGGCCACCCTGCCGCGCGTCGGTGAACTCCCCATCGGTGGTACGGCCGTCGGAACCGGGCTGAACACCACCGAAGATTTCGGCGACAAAGTCACCGCTGAGCTGGTGAAACTGACCGGTGTCGAGGAACTGCGTCCATGTGTTAACCACTTTGAGGCTCAGGCGAACCGCGATGGGCTCGTCGAGATGTCGGGTGCACTAAGGAGCATTGCTGTCTCCCTCAACAAGATCGCCAACGATATCCGGTGGATGGGCTCCGGCCCGCTGACCGGCCTGGGCGAGATTCACCTGCCTGACCTCCAGCCGGGCTCGTCGATTATGCCGGGCAAGGTCAACCCGGTCATGTGTGAGACCGCTACTCAGGTTGCGTGCCAGGTCATTGGTAACGACGCCGCGATTGCTGCCGGTGGCATGCAAGGCGCGTTCGAGCTGAATGTGTTCATCCCGATGATGGCGCGCAATGTTCTGGAGTCAATCCGCCTGCTGTCGAACACCGCGGTGATCTTCGCCGAAAAGATGGTGGACGGAATTGAGCCCAATGCTGAGCGCATGCGGACACTGGCTGAGTCGTCGCCGTCGATCGTTACTCCGCTCAACAGCGCGATCGGTTACGAGGCTGCCGCGAAGGTTGCCAAGACTGCGCTGAAGGAGGGCAAGACTATTCGCCAAACCGTTATTGACCTCGGGTTTGTCGACGGTGAGAAGCTCACGGAGGAAGAGCTGGATAAGCGCCTCGACGTGCTTGCGATGGCAAACACGGATCGCGATAAGTAAGCGAATGCATCGCTAGTCGCCTGCGTCGTCTAGTCGCCTACAAACACTGGGCCGCCCCTTGAGGGTGGCCCTTTTTTATGGCCTCCAGCGGTCCCACCATGACCCAAGTCACACTTGAAGGGCTTTTGATTTCTTTCACACAATGCAGACTTATACCGACCGCAACTTTGCACTCGGTGCATAATTGGGTCTAAGGTTGGCTCTCGTGGAAAGCAATCGTAACTACCTCGACACCGAGGGAATTCATGCGCCACGGGGTCTTCGGGAACGCAAGCGCTTAGAAACCCTGTGCGCTATCGAAGATCACGCCACCCGGCTTGTCCTCGACAAAGGCTATGACAACGTCACCATCGAGGACATCGTCGACGCCGCCAACATTTCGAAACGTACGTTCTTCAACTATGTCGACTCCAAGGAAACCGCCGTCCTCGGCCACCCTGTTGTCGACCTCCCTGAGGAAGAACGAAAAGAATTCCTTGCTGCCGACCCGCAACATGTGACCGTGGCCTTGGTGGACCTCATCCTCCAGACCAGTTTCGCGTCGCGCGGCCGCAGTGACGAGTTCTCAACGCTGCTGCTGAGCCGTCGGAAGCAAATCTTCCGCAACAACCCTAATATTGCAGCTCCGCAATTTGGACTGACTATCCAACGCTTCCACAACATCGTGGAACTGGTCGACGAATTCTTCACCCTCCACCCGGAGCGTCGATCGCTTCCACAAACTGCTTTTCCGGGCACAGAAAGCACAAGTGGCGTCTCTGAGGAAGCCGTCACCCTGGCAATGCTGTGCCAAGACGCCGTGCGGATCGGAACGCTCCGGTGGACCAGGCAACCCGATGGCACCAATGGGCATCGTCGCCTCCGCGATTGCTGCTTGGGCGCTTTCACCCTGTTCTACGACGTTTTAGGGGCTCCTCCCCCGGAATGTTTGGCCAGCACGCCACCGAAGGCGGCGTCGGAAAGAAAAAGCAGTGACGACATCAATCTGGACATCACTGACGACCGCTCAACCAACGTCGACAAACAAACCAACAGCAAACAGAACGTCGACAAGAAAAATAAAAACAACAACAACGACGACGAACGTAACGATGAGAAATGAGAGGATGATGCACAGTGAGTAAACACAATGGCACACACAGCGACGCCACCAGCGACAACGCTGTGAACACGTCCGGGCAGCACCTGTCCAGCCGTGTGATTACGCCGGAATCAGTGAAGGACATTCATTCGCCGGCAGATCAGACGTCACCAACCACTGAGGGAACATCCTCCGCGCCGAAGAATAAGAGCAACATCCCTGCGGTCATGGTGGCCATCATGTCCGCGATGCTGCTGGCAAGTCTGGACCAGATGCTGTTCTCGACGGCCCTTCCCACGATCGTCGGCGACCTTGGTGGCGTCGAGCACATGTCGTGGGTCATTACGTCCTACCTGCTGTGCCAGACGATTATGATGCCGATCTACGGCAAACTCGGTGATCAAATCGGCCGCAAACCGATCTTCGTCGGCGCGATCGCTATCTTCCTCATCGGGTCGATCATCGGTGGCCTCTCGCAGTCGATGGCACAGCTGATCATTGGCCGCGGTATCCAAGGCCTCGGCGGCGGCGGACTCATGATCCTCTCGCAGGCAATCATGGCCGATGTTGTTCCCCCTCGTGAACGCGGTAAGTACGCGGGCTGGATGGGCTCGGTTTTCGGTGTGTCCTCCGTGCTCGGCCCCGTGCTTGGTGGTTGGTTCACGGATGGCCCCGGATGGCGATGGGCTTTCTGGATTAACCTGCCGGTCGGCCTTCTCGCGGTTGCTATCGCTCTGTTCGCTCTCAAGCTACCCAAGCGCGGAAATGGGCTGAAGCTCGATTACTTCGGCATTATCTTCATGGCGACGTCCGCATCATGCCTGATCCTCTTCACGTCGTGGGGCGGAAACCAGTACTCCTGGAGCTCACCCACGATCATCGGCTTGGAGATCGGAACCGTCGTTGCGGCCGCAATCTTCGTCTTTATCGAATTGCGCGCTAAAGACCCGCTGATCCCGATGTCGCTGTTCAAGAACCGCAACTTCAACCTGGTCACCCTGGGCGGTCTGTGCGTCGGAATCGTGATGTTCGGCGTTATGAGCTACATGCCCACCTACTTCCAGATGGTCCACAACATGAACCCGACCACCTCTGGTTTCATGATGATCTCTATGATGGTCGGATTGATGGGAACGTCCATCGGACTGGGCAATGTTGTCACCCGAACCGGCAAATACCGGATCTATCCCCCGATCGGCATGCTCATCGTGGTTGCCTCCTGTGTGCTTCTGCACCGGATCACCGTTGATACATCGCTGTGGTACCTCGGATTGTGCCTCTTCATCATGGGCGTTGGCCTGGGCATGACCATGCAGATCCTGATCCTGGTGGTGCAGAACTCATTCCCGATCCAAAAGGTCGGCGTTGCCACAGGAAGCAACAACTTCTTCCGCCAGATCGGTTCGTCGCTCGGTTCTGCTCTGGTCGGCGGGATTTTCACCAACCGCATTAGCGAACTGGTCGCGGACCGTATGCCAGCTGCCATGACGCAACTTCCGCCGGAGGTGCAGCAGAAGTTCGCGCAACAGTCGAGCGGGCTCGACGCCGATAGCCTCACGCCTGAGCTCGTTGGCTCGCTGCCTGGTCCGCTCAAGGACATGTTCATGGGAGCTTACAACGACGCATTGACTCCGGTGTTCATCGTTGTGATCCCGTTCGCTGTTCTCGCGTTCATCTTGTTCGCTCTCGTCCGCGAAGAGAAACTGCGGAACTCGGTGTAAATACAGCGCTGCTGAAGAACGGCACCATCGCGCGTCGGCACAACCCGTATTGTGTCGGCGCGATTTTGGGTTATACGACAAAAATGTGTCCACATGCCGGAAAACTGCGGGGGAATATGCGGGGTGCCGTCGAAAACTGCGGGGTGATATGGCCAAAAAAATGGCCGAAAATGGACCATATACCCCCGCACTTTTATTCGAAACGGATATATGGTTGCCGGGCATATATTTTCATTTGTGCCTAGATCACAGGCCAGAAATCACCGGGCTCGGACACACCGCCTTCTGTCGTATTACCCGCGATTTTTTAGCCGACGGTATTATGCCGGCCCGGGTCGGTGTGCCGGCCCCAGGTTGTTGCGCCGGCCGGCCTTATGGTGCCCGCCCGGGTTGTTCTACAGCAGCTTTTCATAAATAGCGCACTGGCGGTATTGGTCCGACCACGGACCGTAATCCATCCAACCGTGCCGCTGGAGTGTGCCCACTTTCCTGAACCCCGCCTTCGCATGCAGCGCTTGGGACGCGGAGTTGTCCTCAAAAATCCATCCAGTGATGGTCCACGCGCCCCACTCCCTCGCCTTTGTGGCAGAGTGCTCCAGAAGCGCGGTACCCACTCCACGTCCCGACGCCGCCGGATCAATATAAATCGAGTCCTCCAAGAACCCGGTCAGGGACGGCCGACGATAAAACGGCATGAGGGCAACCCACCCGAGAATCTTCCCCTCATCTTCCGCGACGAAGCACAGCTCAGGGATCTTCTTGTCGACGAATTCGTCCCACGTGACCGGCGAGGCTTCATATGCACCGTTGCCCGTATCCAGCCCGGCCTGGTGGATACGTGCCACGTCTGGATAATCGTCGCGCGTCATAGGGCGGATAGTTCCTGTGAACGATGCTCTCATAACGCTCTATTGTTCCATCCCGTACAGACGTCCCGTGCACACGTCCCAGGGCCCTATCGCGACGACCGTGCCGTGCGCCCCCGCACAATCCCGACAAGATTCTGTATGTCGCGGTTGTCACGGGATTGCAACCACACCATGGCCAGCTGCGTCGGACGCCCATCGCTTAAGGCAACGTCTTTCACTCCGCGCTTGTTGATGACCCGCAACAACGGCCGGGGTGCGATAACAACACCGACGTTGGCGGCAACAACCTCAAGCGCGGCACGGACGTCGGGAATATCGACCCGGAAGTCAGGCGGCTGCGGTGCCCACATGATCTTCTCGTCCTCTAGATCATGTAAACTGACCTGCGGAAACAGAGCTATGGGGTTGTCCTTGGGGACTGCGACGCCGGACTGTTCCTCGTACAGCTCAATGAGGTGGATCGATTGACCACTCGCTTCAGCATCCTTAACGACGCCTTCCCGTCCGCGACTATCCATGCGGACGAAAGCCACATCAGCCTTCCCGTGCAGGACATAAGGAAGCGGATCGTCAGCGGCGGCCGACGCAATGCGCACACGACGATTCGCACCACGCGACGCACCACCGTGGCGTTCATCAAACCTGCGGAACCATTTGTCGGGAAGAAGGCCCGGAACGAAGACGACCTTGAGATATTCGGTCATGAACAGATCGTAACGTACGACGTCCTCGCCCGGCGCGGTACGCGACTCGAATCGAAGAGGGCCAACTCAGCACTGAGAGCGTCGGGATAAGAACTGATTATGCATTACTCTGGTGCGCATGAACGATACTCATTCGCATAGTGATCACGCGTCCGGGGCGCAGCCGTCAAGCACTCGTATGAAGCCTATGACGGCGTCGAAAAAGCTGAATATTTTTCTTCCTGCCGCGCCTGAGGAGTTCCAGAAGACGGCACTTACTCATGATGAATTCGTCGGCTTACAGAACAACCCGCCTCAGTGGTTGAAAGATTTGCGGGTGAATGGGCCTCATCCTCGGGCGGAAGTCGCGCGGAAGCTCGGCGTCACTGCAGCAGCATTGAAGCGCAATGACATGGATAAGCCGCTCACGACTGCCGAAATTAACGATCTTCTTAACGACCGCCCGGAGTGGCTAGAGGAAGAGCGGAAGTCATTGGCAGAGGAACGCGAGCGTCGTCACGCTGCCAACGAAAACCATAAGTAATGCGTGTAGGGTGACGCTACTAGCGCCCTTTGAACTGGGGTTTTCTCTTTTCGACGAATGATCGCACTGCCTCTTGATGGTCCTCGGTGAAGGCTAGGCGCGCTTGGGCATCCGCTTCCCTGGCGGCCGCAGCCATCACGGCCTGCTCGTCTCTCACCAGGCTCTTGATTTCGCAGAACGACTTCGTTGGGCCATTCGCCAACGCTAGAGCGAACTTGGTCGCGGCCTCGTCGGCGCGGTCGTCGTCGGTGACCTCGGTGACAAGCCCCAGATCATACGCGCGCTCGGCTGTGAGTTGCTGGTCGCGGCACAACAGGTCGAGAGCCTTGGCAGGCCCGACGATGGATGTGAGGGTGTGGGAGAGCCCGCAATCGGAGGCCAATCCGACACCGGCGAAGGAACCGGTAAAGGATGCTCTCCGCGAGGCAATGCGGAAGTCGCAATTCAAAGCTAAGGACCACCCCGCGCCGGCCGCTGGTCCAGAAATAGCCGCGACAACAGGGGCTTTGATGGCAAGCAAGGCCTCAACCATGGGGTTGTATTCGTCGACAACCTTGCCCATACCCTGCCCGGTGGACAAGTCCTGGAGATGCTCTTTGAGGTCTTGCCCGACGCAAAAAGACTTCCCCTCGGCGGTGATAAGCACGGCGCGGACGCTCGGGTCAGTGGCCGCGTCGAACTCTTCGCGGAGCCGCGTACGAAGTACCTTGTTGATGGCGTTATATCCTTCTGTCCGCCGGAGCGTGATCACACGCACAACGCCAGAGGCAGCCTCAGCTGCACTGGTTGGTTGTCCTGTCTCAACATCCAGGGTCTCGACGCCCACCACGTCTTGTTCGTCCGACATAACAGCCTTTCTGGTTGCCGTGGGGCATGCGGAGCCCGCTCACCGCACCGTGGTTTGGTCGTTCCTTACTTTCCAGCGCCCTTGGCAAGGCGACGGGCAATGATTTCCTTCATGATTTCGTTCGGGCCACCGTAGATGGGCTGCACACGCGTATCCAGGTAGTGCGTGGCAATCGGGTATTCCATCATGAAGCCATAGCCACCATGCATTTGCAGCGCGTTGTTCACCACTTCTACCTGCAGATCCGTGGTCCACCACTTAGCCATCGCCGCTGTTGTTTCATCCAGTTCGC
The DNA here is from genome assembly GCF_019754945.1 of Corynebacterium pseudokroppenstedtii. Taxonomy (GTDB): domain Bacteria; phylum Actinomycetota; class Actinomycetes; order Mycobacteriales; family Mycobacteriaceae; genus Corynebacterium; species Corynebacterium pseudokroppenstedtii. Next base: position 161,561 of record NZ_JAEUWU010000003.1, on the reverse strand, counting down.
CCTTGACTTTTGCCTCGATACAGGCGTCGACGAAGGACTGAGCAGCTTGGATCTTGGTAGCCATCTCGGCCAACATCCACCCGTAGGCCTGGTGGTCAACCAGTCGTTTGCCGAACGTCTTACGGTCCTGGCTGTGCTGGTAAACGAGGTCGAAAGCGCGGCGCGAGGTCGCTACAGAGCCAACAGCGATAGATAGCCGCTCTTGCGCCAAGTTGTGCCTCAGGTAACCGAAACCGGCGCCCTCTTCACCGAGGAGGTTCTCGGCGGGAACGGTGACGTTTTCAAACGACAACTCCGCGGTGTCCTGCGCCTTAAGGCCGACTTTCTTCAGCGGCCCCGTCTTGGTGTACCCCTCCATACCGTCCTCGACGATGAGGAGGGAAACACCGGTGCGGCCCTTTTCAGGGTCAGTAACGGCCACGATAATCGTGAAGTCTGCTTGGACGCCATTGGAGATGAATGTCTTGGCACCATTCACGACGTAGTTGCCGTCGGCGTCTTTCTTAGCGAGCGTCCGGATTCCCGCCAGGTCAGCGCCGGCCCCCGGCTCCGTCATAGCAATAGCGGCGATCTTCTCACCAGCACAAAGCGGACGTAGGAAGCGCTCTTTCTGCTCGTCATTGGCGAATCGCTCGAGGTACGGAACGACCAAGTCATTGATCGTCTGCACAGAGACAATGACCGAACCGCAATCGGACTGGGCCAGCTCTTCCGACAGGATGGCGTTAAATCGCCAGTCGTCCATGCCTCCACCGCCGAATTTTTCGTCGGCAGTAATTCCTAAAAGTCCCAGTTCACCGGCTTTTTTGTACATGTCGCGGTCGCAATAGCCCTGTTCATGCCACTGATCAACATGAGGGGTGATTTCCTTGGCGACGAAATCGCGGGCGGTTTCACGAAACATCTTGTGCTCGTCATCGAAAATCGTGCGAGGTAAGAAGTTCTTCATGGGATATGCGCTCCTTATCTATCCTTTTTGTGATTAGCAGCAGTTTTCGAGGTCTGACAGTGACCGCGACGTGAACACTACTTTAGGTGGTAGGTCATGATTTACATGCGATCGTAACCCATGTCACAGATTTACGAGGGCTATTTCTCAATCACGACATGGCGAGATAAGAAGGCCGGGGGTAAAAATTACCCCCGGATTAAATTGGCCAAAACCCCACTGACCAGGCGATTTCAATTATTGATACAAATAAGTTGCTTAAATCATTGACGGATTGCTTTAGGTAAGGCTAAATTGAAGGTCGTACCGCAGCGGGATGTTCGAGAACGCTCTACCACCCGGGGACATCAGGGGTTCCCTAGGTAGGCGGAGCATCTCAGAGTGGTGCACAGTGATGAAAATCGATACTGGTTGTGCTGGTTCGATCGGCAAGGGTCATTCCTCTTCTCCCCTTCCTGATCTGCCTTCCCTCAGCGCTCGTCACCTCCTCCAGGCGCCGAGGACACCAGCACTGTCGTCGCCAATATCGACCTCCGGAATAGAAACGGCACTGTGATGGCCTCGTCAACCATCACAGTGCCGTTTCACTTATCAGAATCAGAAGCTAGCGCACCGACGCACCTGCATGCTTCATATCTTCCACAGCCTTCGCGCTGGAATCAGGGGCGACACCTGCACACAACTCTGGCAGAAGAGTGACAGTGAATCCCTCCGCAATTCCATCGAGCACCGTCGCCTTCACGCAGAAATCTGTCGCGATCCCGCAGACGTCGATCGATTCGATCCCCTGCTTGCGCAACCAGGGTCCCAGTCTCTCTGGCTGCCCGCCACCCGAGGCCTCGTCGGTCCCTTCGAGATAACCCTCAAAACCGCTATAGGCAGCTTCGTACTCGCCCTTCAGGAACCAGTAGTCGACAGAGGAGACATCAAGGTTGGGGTGCGACTCAGCCCCCGGGGTTCCAACCTTGCAGTGGACCGGCCACGTCTCGACGAAATCGGGCTCCACACCGGGTGGCGCAAAGTGCGAACCGGGATCGATATGCCAGTCCTTAGTCCCCACAATGAAGTCATACTTGGCGGCCACGTCTGGGCGCTGGACATAATCGGAGATTCCCGCGGCCACGGTGTCGCCGCCCTCGCAGGCCAATGCACCACCAGGGCAGAAATCATTCTGAACGTCGACAATGACTAAGCATCGGTGGGTGCGTGAGGAACTATTCGTATCGCGCATGATTACATCAGTGTCCAATCTTCCAGGCCGTCATAAAGGGGGAACTTCGCCGCTAGGGCCTCAACCCGCTGACGTAGGTGATCTCGGACCTCGTCGGACTTCCCTTGATGGCCGCTGATCAGCGTCTCCGCGATAATGTCGGCAACTTCCCCAAATGCTTCTCGATCAAATCCGCGGGTCGCCAGGGCCGACGTCCCGATCCTCAGTCCAGAGGTGACCATGGGCGGACGCGGATCAAAGGGCACCGCATTGCGGTTCACCGTGATCCCCACATCATGGAGGGCATCCTCAGCTTCCTGGCCATTTAACGACGAATGACGCAGGTCAACGAGGACGAGGTGAACGTCGGTACCGCCGGTGAGGACGTCGACACCCGCCTCACCTGCATCGTCTTGAGTCAGGCGGTTAGCCAGAATACGGGCTCCGGCGATGGTTCGTCGCTGACGATCCCGGAATTCCTCTGACCCCGCGATTTTCATCGCGACAGCTTTCCCAGCAATCGCGTGCATCAAGGGCCCACCCTGCTGGCCTGGAAAAACAGCCGAGTTGATCTTCTTGAAGAGGTCGAGATCATTCGTCAGGATCATTCCCGACCGAGGACCACCCAAGGTCTTGTGAATCGTCGTAGAGACGACATCCGCGTACGGAACCGGCGACGGGTGCAGACCAGCAGCCACCAACCCCGCGAAGTGGGCCATATCCACCCACAATGTGGCGCCCACCTCATCGGCGATCTCCCGGAACGCGGCGAAATCCTCATAACGTGGGTAAGCGGACCACCCCGCAATAATGACGGAGGGCTTTTCCTCCAGAGCCTGCTGGCGAACCTTCTCCATGTCGATGGTCATGGTGGTGGGGTCCACTTCATAAGCGACCGCGTTATACAGCTTTCCGGAGAAGTTGAGCTTCATTCCGTGGGTCAAGTGTCCCCCGTGTGCCAGGGAAAGGCCCAGGATCGTGTCGCCCGGTTTCGCGATGGCCATCAGCACGGCCGCATTCGCCTGAGCACCGGAATGGGGCTGCACATTGGCGTACTTCGCGCCAAACACCTTCTTAGCCCGGTCTCTCGCGAGGTCCTCAATGATGTCCACATTTTCGCAGCCACCGTAGTACCTACGCCCCGGGTACCCCTCCGCATATTTGTTCGTCAGCACCGAACCTTGGGCTTGAAGGACCGCTCGGGGAACGAAATTCTCACTCGCAATCATCTCGAGCGTGTTCCGTTGGCGGCTCAATTCGCCGGCAATGGCGTCGGCAACCTCGGGGTCGAGCTGGGATAAAGGCTGGTTAAGTAGCTGATCAGGGGTGTTAGCGGTTGACGGGGTCGTGCGTGATGAAGAATTACTCATGAAGGCCCTTCCTCGCTGGGGATGGCGTGTGTGCAGAACTACCCCATAGCTTAATGGGAGTATCGATTATGTACCCCACTTATGAGATAGGTCATTCGGCGGGGCACAATGGAAGACATGTCACGTGCGACTGAATCCAGCCCCTATCTGGAATTCAACAGACACCAATGGAAACGCTTGCGCATGTCTCAACCTCAGGTGCTGACCGAGGCCGAGGTAAAAGAGCTCCGCGGTGTGGGTGAGAACATTGCGCTGGATGAAGTGACCGAGGTTTATTTGCCGTTATCGCGTCTCATCCATCTTCAGGTGGAGGCTCATCAACGGTTGGGGCAAGCGACGGCGACGTTCTTGGGGGAAGATGTTCCCCATATCCCTTTCATCATTGGTATTGCAGGGTCGGTCGCCGTCGGTAAATCGACGACCGCTCGTTTGTTACAGAGGTTGCTTCAGCGGTGGGATTCTCATCCTAAGGTTGATCTGGTCACGACGGATGGCTTTCTTTACCCCACTGCCGAGTTAACGCGACGAGGCATTTTGGATCGAAAGGGTTATCCCGAAAGTTTTAATCGGCGCGCATTATTGCGGTTTATTACCGACGTGAAAGCGGGCTCTCGTAACGTTCGCGTACCGGTGTATTCCCACGAGTTGTATGACATTGTTCCCGATACGTTTATTACTGTTGACCGGCCGGATATTTTAATTATTGAAGGCCTAAACGTTCTTCAAACAGGCCCGACGTTGATGGTGTCTGATTTCTTTGAATTCAGCGTCTATGTCGATGCCCATCCTCGTGACATTGAGCAATGGTATGTGGATCGCTTTTTGCAATTGCGACATATCTCATTTTCTGATCCCGACGCGCACTTCCACCATTTTGCCGAACTTGACGACGACACCGCCATCCGGGAAGCCCGTGAAATCTGGCAGCGAGTGAATTTGCCGAACTTGACGGAGAATGTCTTGCCGACGCGACCTCGTGCGTCTTTGGTGCTCATGAAGGGCGAAGATCACTCTGTGCAGCGCGTTCGCATGCGGAAAGTGTGATGATTGACGCGTGTTACCGGCCGAACCGGCGGTTCCGTCGCGAAAAGTCGCGTAATGCGCGGAGAAAATCGACCCGTCGAAAAGCTGGCCAATACGTGTCAGTAAACCAAATCTCCGAATAGGCCGATTGCCACAAAAGAAAACCTGACAACCGCTGTTCCCCAGAGGTACGGATGACAAGATCCGGATCAGGCTGGCCAGAAGTGTACAAGTGATCAGAGATTCCTTGTACCGTGATTGCTTCCGCTATGTCGTCAAGAGAGAACCGCTGGTCATCCCCCAGTTCGCTGGCCTTACATGAGGACGCCGAATCAACCTGATGGGCGCTTTCGTCGTCCTTCGCCGAGGATTCCCGAGATGCCTCATGCTTCTCTTTAACCCGGTCTTCCAGCAAGGACCTCACGGCGTCAACTATTTCTTGCCGCCCACCGTAACCAACAGCCATGTTGACGCACACTCCGGTATGGTCAGCGGTCGCTTTTTCATTCGCCGCAAGACGGTCGGTGAGAGCGTCGGGAAGGATATCGCGGTGACCCACCACACGAAGCCGCGCGTTCAACTTCGATTTAGCCAGTTCATCGGACACATCACCAATGATTCTGCACAAAAGCTCCAGCTCAGCCTTATCGCGGTGGAGATTCTCTGTGCTCAGCAAATAAATGGTGACAAGTTCAATCCCGCGTTCACCGGACCACTGGACAAGCTCACTGATTTTCTTCGCACCGACGCGGTGCCCGTGGCTCACGTCGATAAACCCAGCTTCCCGTGCCCACCGGCGGTTACCGTCGCACATGACGGCAATGTGGCGGGGTACGGGCTTCCCCTCAAGTGTCCTCACCAAGCTGGCCTCGTACAACGGGTAGGTCGCCATGAGGGCAACGCGTTTACATGCGGCACGAGCACGCTTCCCAGCTTGGCGCACTGATGACACCAGCCGATTTTCGGGCACGCGACCATCATCGCAGCGAGTGTTGGGCGGAATAGTCACGCTCATATGGTACGCCTATGCGCCGTGTCCCCTCGTGTGAACGGCACGGGCGAGTTCGTCGAGCGCGCTCACCGTGGCATCCCACCCCATGCAGGCGTCGGTTATCGATTGACCATATGTCAATGTCTCTTTGCCGTGCCGACGGATCATGTCCTCATCATGGGGCTGTTTACCTGGAACCAGGAAGGATTCCATCATCACACCGTTGATTCCCGGCTCACCCTCAGCGATCCGTTCAGCAATATCAGCGACGACGGCACGCTGGCGGATATGGTCTTTGCCAGAATTCCCGTGTGACGCGTCGATGGTCACCGCTGGGTGCAGACCGGCTGCCGTGAGCCGCTCAATGGCGGTGAGGACGCTCTCTGTTCCGTAATTCGGCCCGGATTCGCCGCCGCGGAGAATCACATGGCCGTCCGTATTTCCGGGAGAGCTCATCACTCCGACGTGGCCGTCGTCATCCGCCCCGACGAAACGATGGACCGCCGACGCTGCACGAATCGCATCAATGGCCTGCTGAATACTGCCATCAGTGGCGTTTTTGAATCCGATGGGCATGGGCAGCGATGACGCTAACTGCCGATGTACTTGGCTCTCGACGGTCCGCGCCCCGATGGCACCCCAGGAGACCGCGTCGTGGATGTAACTCGTTGCGAGCGGTTCCACAAACTCGGTGGCCGTCGGCAAGCCTAAAGAAAGAACGTCGCGGAATACTTCTCGCTCTAGAGCCAAACCCCGGGCGATATCCCCGCTTCCGTCGAGGTCGGGGTCGTTGACAAGCCCTTTCCATCCCACCGTTGTGCGAGGCTTTTCGCCATACACCCTCATAACGATGAAGAGGCGATCGGAATAACGCCGAGCCGGTTCAGCGAGCCGAGTGGCGTAGTCATATGCTGCATCACGGTCGTGAATAGAACACGGGCCGACGATAACGAGTAAGCGATGGTCCCGCCCATGAATGATGTTCGTGATAGTTCGCCGGCTCGACTCGACTAACCGACGGGCATCCGCGTCCAGCTCAATCTCGTGTCGGATTTCCCGAGGCGACGGTAAAGGGCGAACAGGTGAGACGTCGGTGGTCGCAGCATGATGCGATGCGACAGGCGAGGTTCCAGAAATAGGGCGCATAAGAAAAGTAAACGATCGTAGCTAGATTCTATTTATCCGTTGTGCCATCTGCTTTTTTCGACCGTGATTGTGTCGGCCGTGATTTATGCTTCAATCGAACTTCCGGAAAACGGGAATTCGCATTGACGTCTTGTATGCCCTTTTCAGCCATGCGACGATCGATTTCTTCGGCGTCAAAGACGTCGATGCCCTCTTTTTCAGCAAATGCGCGGCGACGGTTTAAATTTTTAATTCGCTTCGTCGCTGAACGGCCAAGAATAATAACGACGACTAAAAGCGCAATGAGTATAAGAAGACCCACCGGTGACGCTTTACCGAATTCAGGCCCCAGCGGACCGCCCTTCTCCTGCTGGGCGAGGATCCCTCCCGTAGTAACCGCCAGGTGAGTAGACATCGTAGAGAGTTTCGCCCCGCCGAGAGACACCAACTCTGCTGCTACGTCATATCCCATGATCACTGCCACTACTCCTGCTCCTTTTTCATGACCGTCCGACTAATTACGCGACGCTTCTGCCACAAACCGAAAGACGCGGTGGGTAAACGACACAGCGGATTAGCCTCGGGAATAGTGTACGTCGTTGCGCCCCACCTGTGACATCACCGTCGAAAAGCGATGTCATCGACGGTGGGCGCGCTATCGCGAGGCGGGCAAGCTATAGGGCACGCTACAACGACGGGCTAGTCGTCGTCACCCTGGGAATACTCTTGACGAGCAGCTTCGGACACCATCCCGGGAACATTCTCCGGCTGGTGATCAGGATCGATGCCAGCAAACAGATCGTTTTCCGGAAGCGACGTGTCAACGCGGCTGGCAGCCAACTCGAATTCCTCGGTCGGCCACACTCTTCTCTGGTCCTCGGGCGAAACCGCGAACCACCGGCTGTGCGGATCGATTTGCGTGGCATGAGCGCGGAGAGCGTCATCACGCTTGTGGAAGAAATCTGCCACATTCACCTGCGTGGTTACCCGCTCCATCAAATCCGGCCACTCATCGGCCTTGTCGACGCGGTCCTGGTACGGGCTAGGCAGTCCGCGATTAATAAAGTCGTTGTGAAGGGCGAGGAACCGGCTCTTCACGAATCCGTGGGTGTAGTACATTTTCGACACAACCCACGGCTCGCCTTTTTCTGGGTGGAAGCCCGGGTCCCCGGCGCGCAACCATGCGCGGACAGAGACCGCGTGGGTCTTGATGTGGTCGGGATGCGGGTATCCACCGTTCTCGTCGTACGTGATCATGACGTGCGGGCGGAATTCGCGAATGACCTCAACGACGTCTGCGGTGGCTTCCTCTGTATTAGCTAATGCGAATGAGCCCTCCGGCAGCGGTGGCAACGGGTCCCCTTCGGGTAGGCCGGAGTCGACATAACCTAACCAGCGCTGCTTAATTCCCAGAATTTCGGCAGCTTTGGCCATTTCTTTCTTACGCAATTCAATCATGTTCTCGCGGACCTCGGGGCGGTCCATGGCAGGGTTAAGGATCGAGCCACGCTCCCCACCCGTGCAGGTCAAGACCATAACTTCATTGCCTTCGTTGGCGTACCGGGCTAACGTCGCTGCGCCTTTACTAGATTCATCATCCGGGTGCGCGTGAATTGCTAAGAGTCGAAATCCGGTCATGACATATCCTCCGAGTTTGTTAATAAATTAATCGGCCATGATGAGCCGCTGGCGTACGAGCTTAACGCGCTCACACTATCGGGTATAACCAAGATATTTGGTACCAGCAAGAAATCCACATAAGGGTTGCAAACAACGTTGATATCCAAAGTTGATAACACGAAATGGTTGTCACCAGGACGGTGCGATCGCCCGCAACTACCCCATGGCCAAGCCGCAACAGCCATTTCTGTGACATATCACTTTTTACGTGGAATGTCCCCGGTTTTCAACTAGGTCCGGTTCCTGAGCGTCGCCAGGTTTCACATCCCCTGCGGCTCTATCATCGGTAACTCCTGTCGTACTATAGGAGACATGACCGACCAGGATTCCCAGTCGCCCACAAGCCAGACCATCGAAGAACAACGTTATGGCTCATCACGGTCGGCATCGATCTCCGGCAAAGTCATCATTATCGGCGTTGTCCTCGTGCTGGTCATCAGCGGTTTATACATGTGGAATCAGTGGCGCAACGAATCCTCTTCCGACGTCTCTATTTCGTCGGCAGGTTTTGACCGCCCCAACGATTCGCTCCTGAATTTTACTGTCGACGTCACACGTGACGACGCCTCCCGCGCAGCGTATTGCATCGTGACCGCGCTGGATTACGACAAAAACGAGGTCGGGCGTCGGGAATTTGTGATCCCGTCCGGTGGCGAGAAGACCGAGCGCTTCAAGGTGGCTATCCCCACGCGTGCTCGAGCGGTCGCCGGGAAAGAATATGGGTGCTCGACGGAGATTCCGGGCTATCTCGACAACTCGGATACATAAGCCGCCGTTGCTGGCTTTGAATCCACCATCTCAGTGGTACCATGCACTGCGTTATACGAATCGAAGCATTTTATCTTCATGGAATCTTCATAAACCGCAACGATTGAGAGGCTGAATAAACATGGCTGAGGATACAAACACCCGTTGGCTAACCCAAGAAGCCTACGACCGTCTAAAGAAGGAACTCGACGATCTTAAAGCTAACCGCCCCGTCATCGCTGCCGAGATCAACGAGCGCCGCGAAGAGGGAGACCTGAAAGAGAACGGCGGTTACCACGCAGCCCGCGAGCAGCAGGGCCAAGAGGAAGCCCGCATCGCTTACCTCGAAGAGCTACTCGATTCCGCAACGATCGGCGAAGCGCCCTCCCAGAGCGGTGTTGCCCTCGTCGGTTCCGTTGTCCACGTGTACTACGATGGCGACGAAGATGACACCGAAACCTTCCTCATCGGTACCCGCGGTGTTCACTCATCCAACACCGACCTGGAAACCTACTCCACCGATGCTCCGCTCGGCGCGGCTATCGTCGGAGCTAAAGAGGGAGAGACCCGCGAATACCAGACTCCCAATGGTTCGACGGTATCGGTCACGATCGTTAAGGCAGAGCCGTACGACGAGTCGAAGAAGTAATTCTTTACCGCGTCTTTAACAGCGACGCGAAAAGCCCTCCGTGAATGGTTACGGAGGGCTTTCTTATTGCTAGGGCAGCGTACGGATTCTCGACGTGTCTGCTTTCTCGAGATGCCTGGCGTCTCAATATCGCGATATCAAAAATGCCGGCCAACAAACGATGCTGGCCGGCTACTTCCTCACCACGGAGAACCGCGATGGCGTCAATGATCTTGCGCTAGTTCCTGTTCGCGTACGACAGCAGACGGAGGATTTCGGTGTAGAGCCAGACCAGCGTCACGGCCAACCCGAGAGCAACTCCCCACGCCATCTTCGACGGTGCACCTGCACGAACCAGTTGATCTGCGGTGTCAAAGTCCTGCAGGAAGCTCAGCGCAGCCAAGCCGATGCACAGAAGCGAGAAACCAATGGCTAGCGGGCCACCGTCGGTAAGAGGATTGTGACCGGTGAAGACCGCGAGAAGCATGTTGCCTAGTGCCAGAACGAGCACGCCGACGAGCGCGCCCAACATGATGCGGTTGAACTTCGGGGTGACGCGGATGGCGCCGGTCCGGTAAACGATCAGCATCCCGATAAACACGCCGATGGTGCCCAAAACTGCTTGACCGATGATGGTGCCGGCATTTGCGCCACTGACCATGACGTTCGCGAAAACGCTGGTCAGCCCACCAACGAAGAGGCCTTCGAAAGCGGCATAAAGAAGGGTAACGACGGGGGAGCCGAACTTTTTACCGAACGTCGACACCATGACCATGATGAGTCCGCCGATCGCGCCAACCATGGTCAGCAGGCTGGAGACCTGGGGGTTCGACAGGGACAGCATGTAGTTAATGACGGCGCCGACGATAATGACCCCGAGCGTAATGCTGGTCTTGACGATAACGTCGTCAATGGTCATTCCGCGCTCTGCAGTTGTGCCCTGGGCCTGCTGCTGCATGGTCTGTTGACCGAACTGCTGGGCACCAGCCATCGATGCACCCCGCTGGCCGAACTGCTGGGCGTCTTGGCCTTGGCCGAATACGTACTCGCCCTGACCGGAACGGGCTTCACGCTTCCGTTCCTCCGTCAGGGAGCTGAAGTATGGATTTGAACTACGCACGGGGGGTAAATCCTTTCATCGTGCACTTAACTCATTAAGCGTCATCGTGGTGACCACTATAGGTGATCACCATGTTTGCGTTAACTGTCTTCGTCACTACGCGGTATCTCAGAGCCGGGCTGAACTCAACTGATGAGGCTCGGCTGGCACCTGCGTTGTCGAAGACAGATACAACGGCTCGTCGTTAAGAGTAACGGACAAAGTAGAAGGTTTGTTCCCGCCCCCTCCACATGACAGGAAGTCTCGACCCGCTTAAACGAAGAAATCGATGTGACACCCATAACGGATCACAGCGAGAAAACGATGTATCGTACAGTGCTTTAGCCGTCGCACATCCGCTTACACAGCAAGCGATAACAAACGGTGGCATTTACAATACATCCGACGACAATTACGAAACCACACCAACAATTTAAGGAAACGAAAACACTATGCGCTTTTCCCGCTCCACCGTCGCACTCAGTTCCGCTGTCGTTGCCACGACGCTAGCTCTGACTGGCTGCTCTCACGACAACTCATCGTCGTCAACATCAACATCGCTCGTGACGTCGTCAGTGACGACGTCACCGTCGTCGTCCTCACCTTCTCCGTCACCATCCTCTGAGTCTCCCTCCTCTGAAGAGCCGAAGAGCACGGACAATCCCGACGATAAAGACAAGGCTGCCAAAGAGAACGATCGCAAAGACGACAACAAAGACAAGAAGGACAATAAAGACGGGGATAAGGATAAGGACAAAGAGAACAAGAAGCAGGCAGATAACAAGCCGAACAACAACAAACCGGCCGACAACAAGCCAAAAGACAATCCCGCCCCACCTACTGCACCAGTCCCGGCGCCTAATAACGACGGTGGCAACCAGCAAACTGAGGCGCAAAACCAGCAGCCTAGCAAAGAAGAAACACAGCCCAGCGAGACTTACCAGTTGCAACCGTGGGAAAACTTCACCGTAAAGCACCCGGTCGTGGAAAACTCACCGTGTGGTCCGGAACTTGATCGCGGTGCCACCGGACAAACAGAGCAAGGAAAGCCACTGCGGTGCTCAGACAGCACGAACCCCAAGTGGGTTCCCTGGCGATAACACCATCCGGGAGAACTGACCGGTAAAACGTCTGTAAAAACGTGAATCAGCCGGTATAAATTATCGCTCAGGGGGTGGTGTCCGACATGGGGTTAATATATGATATACATGTCGCCATCGAAATCGTTGAACCTGTATCAGCCGGGAAAACGTGCGGTGGCGTGCCCATCTCTCTGAAAGGACACCGTAATGAAGAATACAAAAGCTATCCTCGGAAGTCTGGCGCTCGCAGGTGCACTCACCGTCGGAGCCCCGGCTGCACAGGCGGCAGAAGCTCCCTCAACCCCCGCCGCAACTGCAACGGCCCAGGATGAATCCGCAGCCTCCGCCACGGATCAGCAAAAGGAATCCGCGACGGATGGCTCTGACAAGGATAGCGCTGAGCACAAGGCTTACGTTGCCAAGTGCACGCTCAGCACACTCGGTGGAGCGCTTACCGGCATCTTGACCGGCGCTACTGCTGGCACCATCTTCGGCCCCGGCGTCGGCAACATTGTTGGAGCAGTGATCGGTGGCCTCGGTGGAGGCATCACCGGTGGTCTAACAGGCTGCCTGCCCGCTGAGAACAGCGCAGCCAAGTAATATCTAGGTCCCGGCCAAATAAGACCGATTCCATACCGCCCCGATGTGGGCGGTTTTTTATTTTTGAAGACGTTTTCTTATCTTCGTTTTTGTGGCGTTAGAAAGGTACACACTTCTGGAGACAGGGATAAACAGCATTCCAACTACGATCCATTTGGTTAGCGGGTATCCATCTTTAATACACCCATCACCCAGGGAATGATGTATCAACTCTTTTTGCCAATACTCAGCCTTTGTGACTGGCGATTTCTGTTAGGAGCGGGGTTCGTCGCGATTCAACATTGCCGGTCCGAAGGTAGCTTCAGCCCCGCCGAAAATCGATACGCGCCACCTTGCATTACCGTCCGAAAATATGAGCCCGAGTTCGTTTGCCAACGGCCTATTAGCCACCGCAAGACACGCCGGGCCATGAACGGGGGGAAGAATTGCCGGACAGCCATACCCCCATTCGGCGGCCGAAATATTCCCTATACCCCAGTACTGTCGCCTCGAACACGAGCTAGCCTGCGCATTCACATCTAAAACAGTACAAGTGAAGCGCTGATACGACGGAAAAGACGTAAAGCTGACATTTTCCCAGCTAACGCCGTGACTTTCCCGGGCGAATATAGAGTTGCCAGGCTGATCCACTGCCCCCAACCCCTGGCATATAGCTGAAGAACTCGGTGAGTTTATCAACCTAATTCAGGTGTGGACAACGCAAAAAGGAACACCTAATCATGCACAAACAACGTCAAGGCATCGCCCTCGCCTTGCTGCTCACAGTGCTACCGCTTTCGGCTTGTACCGACAACGCCGGAAACGGCACAAAGTCATCTTCCGTAGCGACAGCGATATTAACCAGCACGACATCCTCCTCGTCCAGCAGCGCACCATCCCAACCAACACAACCCGAAACTACTGCTGCTAATCCGTCGGCTGAACCAACAGAGCAACCTGCCGTCGCACAAACTCAACCTCAATCTGATGGCGTCATTGGCTACACCGGGGCACCAGGGTTTGATCACCCACATCTTCTCAACAAGACAATTAGCAGCTGCGGAAATCCCCAACTACACGAAACCGGAACCACATTTTTCACCGACGGGACCTCAGGGTTGACGCAGCACTGTGCCACCCAAATGACATCTCGATCAAATCAATACCAGGTAACCCAACAAAGAATGGAAACCCCATCGACTCCAACCTCTAACCCCGATAGCGGCGACGGTTACGGACCCAATCAAACGCTTCCGCCATTGTGCGAGCGAATTCCCGACGCCGAACAGTGCCAATAACTTCTAAAAATCCTCAGAAAGGACCATCCCAATGACCGCTCCCAATTCCAACGAGAACAACCAAAACCCCCGAGTCGTCTATGTCAAAGAACCCAAGAAACCCTGGTACAAGCGGATCGGATGCATGGTTTCACTGGCAATCCTCGCAATTATTGTCATCATCATCCTGGCAATCAGCTTCGCTACTAAACAAGTACAAGACGACGCAGACACCGAACACGCCATCACGTACTCCATCACCGGAGATGCAACTGACGCCATCGCCACCTACAGCACCAGTGACACAGAACAAGCCCAAGACACCGGCATTGCTGCTGGATGGAGTAAAGACGTCAATGTCAAAGGCTATTTCGGCGCCACACTCACCGCGACGAATGGCGCTCAAAGCGATGGAACCATCACGTGCACTATCTCAGTGAAAGGCAAACAACTTGCCACGAATACAGCAACCGGTGCCGCTGCCACAGCGTCATGCAACGTATCCAGCCAAGACATAAAAGACGCCGATAAATAGGCTCATTTAATACGGTTTAATCCCACCCGGTCGATGGCGCTCTCAATGACGGGTGTGGGTTTACCCGCCGAATACCAGGGTGATAATTGGGCAACGGATACGCGCTAATCAATTCTAGGATGATCTCACCTCGGCGGGCCTGACCATCATTTTCCTATTTCAGATGCCGTCACAATGTAGTCACGACGGTTGCGCCCCCGTCCTCTTCTGAACTACGCAAACAGTAAAGAGGGTTTTGTGCCCCCAATGGGATTCGAATCCACGCGTTCAACCACCTTGCCCATTACAAGCAACCGGGTCCCGAGCCCCAGACCATGTCCTTTATCCGGAATCAACATAGAAAACGGGCGGAATAGCACTCGTACCGAGGTGCTAATTCTTCACGATCGATTCCACGTTCCGTCCCCATATGAACCACACAATCGGTCCCAGGATGGGGAAGCAGAATGTAACAACAATCCAGATTATTTTTCCGAAAACGGTATAGCGGCTCGATGACACGATTGAAACCAGAGCGCCAACAAAAATCACGAGCGGGATCGCAATGAGCGCTACCACCCCGATTAACAGCACCGCTGATCCCCAGTCGTCATTAGCGGCGGCCACGGCGGCTAAATAAAATCCGAAAATAATTAAGCCCCTTTTCCTAAGACACCCAAATCACTCGACCATAGCTAACCTAAACGGTCGGGTCCCAGACTATCCGAGGTTACGGAGCGACGACAGTGGGATGAGGATTATATGTCTAGTTCTTGCGCTTAACTAGATTGAGGCATTCTTCTGACCTAATGGAACCCGAGACACGCCTACTGACCTTCCCCCTGGTCAGGCTATGGCCGACCTATTTCAGATGTAGTCAAAATGTAGTCACGTCGACCAAAAAGCGTGATTCGACAAACAAAAACCACCCTCTGAACTGCGTATACAGCAAAGAGGGTGGTGTGCCCCCAGTGGGACTCGAACCCACACTGAATGGATTTTAAGTCCACTGCCTCTGCCAATTGGGCTATAGGGGCACTGCCATTGACAGCACACCGAACCACGCCGGTGAGCACAACAGCGAGCCTCATCTTACCGCGTTACCCCACAGACACAGAATCCCGTGGTCACGCCTCAAAAGACGCTCGTTGCCTGGCTAATCCTGCAATAATCCCGTCCAAAATATCCTTCTCACTCACGGTGATCTGTTCGATGCCAGCCTTAGCGCGGAAGAACTCCACGATCGCGTCAATAATTAGCGTTCCCCCACCGATAACATCGGCACGACCAGGCAAAATCTGAGGTCGGGCCTTCCTCTGCTCCACGGTTTCCACACGAACCTTCGCCGTCGTCGCGAGAATATCGTCCGCGTCAAGCGTCGAAAGGTGAATCTTTTCTGGCAAGTATTCAGGCAAGTCCTGAACCACTGCCGAGACCGTTGTAAAGGTACCCGCACAACCAACAACTGTCGCGACCTCAGCAAGAGGCAACTTTTCCGCAGCCTCACGCAGGTTCTTATCGACGACCTCCCGCGCTGCCGCGCACTCCGCCTCCGTCGGAGGATCCGTGTGCAAGAAACGCTCCGACAACCGGACGCTGCCCATCTGGGTCGACACGGCCCCCACAACGTCCCCGGCCTTGTCCCCCACGACGAACTCAGTTGAACCACCACCGACGTCAATAACAACGACGGGCCCCTCGGCCTCCACATCCATTGTCGCGCCGAGATAAGACAGTCGCGCTTCTTCCGTCCCCTCGATGACTTCCGCAACCGCCCCAGGCACAACGCGACCGAGCTCGGCCTTCGTCATAGCGAAGAAATCATCCCGGTTCGACGCATCCCGCGTTGCCGACGTCGCGACCATACGGACGGCGCTCACACCATGATCAAGCATCATGTCAACGTATCCGTGCAGCGCAACCCGCGTCCGCTCGATCGCAGCTGGTGACAACTGCCCAGAACTATCAACGCCCTCACCAAGACGAACAATCGTATTCTTCCGGGTAACCTCGCGCACAGCATTCCCAGACCGTGCATCGACGTCGGTAATGAGAAGGCGGATGGAATTGGTACCACAATCCACGGCGGCCAAAGAGAGCGTGCTGGGGGCCTCGTTCAGAGCGTTGTTCGATTCCGCAGAATGAGCCTCGAGAGTCGAATCGGTAGCCGTGGCCAGGCTAATCCCCAGTTCCTCAACCGTCGGCCATTGATCCGGAAGAACAGTTCCGCGCAGCTCAGGGTTGTGGGCCAGCGCCAAAGCGACGGTCTCAGTTCCCAGGCGAACGGTATCCGGCCCCTCCGCTAGAGCGTAAGCCATGAGAACGTGTAGGCACTTCACCCGATCGGGCATACCGCCGCCGGAAAAAGAGGTTCCCAAATCCTCAATGCTGTTGCGGACACTCAGGTAGTGTTCGTGCGCGGCCTGGTAATCGGCAGCCAGCGCTTCATCGGTTTCCAGCCGTTCAGTCATCCATTTCATGACTCCGGCGACTTCGAGTCGCGACGCCTCTGCCGTCAGACGCGGGTCGGTCAGGTAATACAGGGTCGGAAAAGGGGTACCATCGTCGAGCCGGGGGGCCGTCGTCACCACAGCCGGCTGACCATCTGGAGTGTGATACGCCACCTCGAGGGCACCGCGCGGACGCCGCCCTAGTTGGTCGGTCATGATGGCCATATCTTCGTCGGACACTCCGGAGAAACTCGTCATGTCCACTTATTTTAATTCTCCCCCAGGCCGGACCTAATCCCCAGGCCGAAACGAATTCCTCGGCCGGACCTAATTGCCGGGCTGAACCTGATTCCCGTTCGCCGGTGCCGGCGCTTGACGGTTCGGATCCGGATCATTCACCGTCGGCACGCCCAATGATGGTGCTTCATCCTCGTGCTGCTCTTTATCCGACGGCTTTTCGCGGACCGAGCTCCACAACTGCGTGTACCAGGGATCCTGCTGTTCGTCTTTCTTCGAATCCGATTCCTCCGGGGTGCCCGTCGTAATCGAAGGATCAATAATCCGCCAGGAGGTCTCCCCCCGCTCGACCATGCCTAGTCGCAGCCGAGCCTGCTCTTTGACGAAATCGTCGTCGTTATACAAATCCAGCTGTTTTTGCAGCTCAGCCTTCTCTTCTTCCTGGTGAGCTATATCAATATGAAGTTGTTGCAACTCACTACGTTGCTGAAAGTATGACTTCAGTGGCGGGGCAATAGTCATCGTCATCGCCACCACAAGACAGGCCAAAATAATCAGCCGCACCGCGGACTGTTGACTCGGAACAGTCAACACCCACTGTTTACGGCTCCCGCCGAAGCGGAATTCCCGCAATCGGCGTTGCGCACGACGCCGACGCGACTGGCGCATCGGCTTAGGCAACGTGCCCTTACGTTCCGACGCGGTATCCGACTCAACACCAGCGTCGAAATCGGACACAGTGACACCCTCATCAGGTTTGCCGGCCTGCTGGCCATTCATGCGATGGTCGGCAGCCGTTGACGCAGCAGTAGCGCTATCGACGTGATCGCGCTCTCCCCCTGCTGCGAGAGAATCCGATCCTGCCGGCGATCCTGATTCAGGTGAACGTGCCATAGGCTGTGATCTTAGCCGTTAAAGCGCGGGAAAGCTGAGCGCCCAGCGTAAACGGCAGCGTCGCCCAAGAATTCCTCGATACGCAGCAACTGGTTGTACTTCGCAACACGCTCAGAGCGAGCCGGAGCACCGCTCTTAATCTGGCCACAGCTGTAAGCAACCGAGAGGTCAGCGATGGTCGTGTCCTCGGTCTCACCGGAACGGTGGGACATCATGCAGCGGTAGTTGTTGTTCTGAGCCAGCTGCACAGCGTCGGCAGTCTCAGAGAGGGAACCGATCTGGTTAACCTTAACCAGCAGGGCGTTCGCAGCCTTCTTCTCGATGCCTTCCTTCAGGCGTGCCGGGTTGGTGACGAAGAAGTCGTCGCCGACGATCTGGACCTTGTCGCCGATCTCAGCGGTGAGCTTGGTGTAGCCCTCCCAGTCGTCTTCCTGCAGCGGGTCCTCGATGGACACGATCGGGTAGTTCTCGACGAGCTCCTCGTAGACCTTGACCATGTCCTCGGCGCTGTGCTCGCCGCCCTCGAAGTTGTAGACGCCCTTGTCCTTGTCGTAGAACTCAGAAGATGCAGCGTCCAGAGCGAAAGCGATGTCCTCGCCGAGCTTGTAGCCGGCCTTCTTCACAGCCTCAGCAATGAGGTCCAGAGCTTCCTTGGTGGAATCAACCGACGGAGCGAAGCCACCCTCGTCGCCAAGACCCGTGGACAGGCCCTTGGACTTAATGACGGACTTCAAGTTGTGGTAAACCTCCGCACCCATGCGGAGAGCCTCACGGAAGGAATCTGCACCAATCGGAGCAATCATGAATTCCTGAACATCGACGCCGGAGTCCGCGTGGGCACCACCGTTGACGATGTTCATCATCGGTACGGGGAGTACGTGAGCGTTTGGGCCGCCAAGGTAGCGGAACAGCTCAAGGTTGGCGGAGCTGGCAGCGGCCTTCGCCGTTGCCAAGGAGACACCGAGGATCGCGTTCGCGCCCAGGTTGGACTTGTTGTCCGACCCGTCAAGATCCAACATCACCTTGTCGACGAGGCGCTGGTCGTCAGCTTCAAGACCGGTCACTGCCGGAGCGATCTTTTCATTGACGTTCTCGACGGCCTGACGAACGCCCTTGCCCAGGTAGCGGTCGCCACCATCGCGGAGTTCGTGAGCCTCGTGAACACCGGTGGAAGCACCGGACGGAACGCCTGCACGGCCGAACGAAGCGTCGTCAAGAAGAACCTCAACCTCAACGGTCGGGTTGCCGCGTGAGTCTAGAATCTCGCGAGCTTGAACATCGATAATCTGAGCCACAATGGCCTCCTGTTTATTCGACTACAACCTATCTAATCAGGGCCCCGCGCAATCAACTGACGCCACCGGTAACGCTGTGACTAGCACAGCACATGGTGGCGAGGACGCAGCGCGACCTACGCCTTCTATTGTGGCACGATCCCGAAATAATGGCATCCATGATGAAGCTCACTCCATTATGACGGTTACCCTACAAACCGGGCACAAAACAACAATTATCCTGCATAAATGGATATTTATAAACGTAAACGGACATTTTGGTGGGCTGGACTGTGTCCAAGAACACGCCCGTAAACGGCTCTCAGGGTCGCACGAACAATGTATTCGACGTAGCGCGACCACCACGATCTGCGTAGCGCCAGGCCTTATGCCGGCTTCTGCTGGAGCGAATAATTGGCAGCAGCTCGCCGCACATCCTCCACATACTGCGCCGAATTATTGTACGAGCGCACAGCCGATTTCCAGCCGTCCGCCGTCGATAAGTCACGATCAAAATCGCACAAAAGATTCACTGCCGCGACTGCAGCATCATCAATATTGTCGGGATCCGCTTTCCCATCCGCATTGGCATCAACCCCATACTTCTCCCACGACTGCGGAATGAACTGCAAGGGGCCCATCGCCCGGTCCTTTTCTTTATCGCCGTCCAGTTCGCCATTGTCGGTATCGGGCAGGTTCTCCAACCCGGGAGAACCGTCCAGCTGAACGCCACGGATATGCGGCTTCACATCGCCATTGGAATCAATCGACACCGAATCAAAATGATGTCCGTTATAGGTGCCGTGGCGAGTTTCTACCCATCCCAAACCCGCGAGGGTCGTCCAATCCAGATGACACCCCGGTTTCGAATGACGGGCCACCACATTCGCATTCGCATAAGCGCTCAAGGCTTCAACAGAAATGCCGGTTTTCTTCGATATCGGCTCCGCCCAGGTCCGAAACTCTTCCGACGTGCGCGTGTGTTTGGACGTATCGACTGCCGGAGCCGCAACTCCATTCGGCGGCGGAACGTCCGACGGAATCGGCTTCCGCATCGACGAACTATCGGTATGGACGTGGGATACCAACCAACCAATAGCGACGATGACCAGCGCCAACACCGCGAAAACAGCAATGAGGGTACGTGCAGATTTCATAACCCAGAACACAGACTCCGATTCGGTGAGATGACGGCGTTACAACGACGAACCGGGGTCCCCGTGAGAAGCCGGAGCCGACCACGATTCGTTGGCAGCCGACTGCTCACGTCGTTTCCCTTCCTCCCACAAACGATTCTGCTCATCCAGGCCAACTGGACGCTCGGTCTCCTCGAACAGATAGGGAGCGCGCGTCCACATCTTATGAACAAACGACGCCGCGACGTGCCCAATATCGAAAGCGCCGCGTCGGTTAGCTATCTCCGCATGGAACAGAACCTGCAAGAAAATATCCGACAGCTCATCGCACAGCCGCTTTTCCGACGCCAGATCCCCGGCCTGCCACGTATCGATGGACTGAGCTAACTCCTCAACTTCCTCACGCAGATAGGCAAGCAGAGACTGGTGGCTTTGGCTCTGCTCCCACTCCCCTTGGCGCAACGCACGCGACATCACCGCAATGGCCTCTTCGATCTCATTGAGAACAGCCTCGGGGATCTCGCTCTGGCTCGGACTGGAAGCGCCACCCGATTCGGTGGTTTCGTCGACGCCACCAGTGTTTTCGTCGTCAGCGTTTTCGGTATCGGCACTATCACCAACGACAGCGGTCCCGTGAATCACGCCAGCGCCGGCACTCCCTGCGCCATCCTGGACTCCCCCATTGCGCTGCTCAGAGGGGTAATTGGACTCCCCAGCCGACGAATCCTCTGCATACGCTTCTTCCGACGCCTCCGCACCATCCGTCAACTGCGGAATTGCTTTCAACGCGAAGTCATAATCTGGATACTTCGGCGGATTCTCCGCATCCATCCCCTCAAGCTCGCCTGAAGCACCAGAGCTCAGCGCATTATTCTGCGAGCCCGACGCCAGAGCGCGGTCTGGCCGTCGTTGGAAATACAAGGAGGGCGCTACTAACAGCTGATCACCACTGTGGAGCCTCTCGCGCACCCATTCGTTATAGGGATCGGTGGTGATCAAAGTGTCGGTATCATCCACCACATGGCCGCCTAGATCGGCAATCACCCAACGGATGCGGACTGGGACTTCTTCGGTGTAGCACACGTCATTGCCCACCAGAGACACAGCGTCGACGGGCAGCATGCCGGGAAAACGGGGATCGAGGACAATGACAGACATGGCTATATATTAACGGACCTTACTTTTAGTGGAATTCTTTTGGTGACTCTTGCCCCCAGTAGTGTCCGGCTGCACACCAGAAGCAACCTCCCGGCGCGGCTTACCCAGCAGCGACGTCATCACGTCCGCACACCACTGCAACAATTCCTCATCTTTGACGGCTTGTGCCCGAATGCCCCGCCCTTTCTTGGGAGCTGGGACCACAACATTATGGGTTGTGGCACGGTATTGCGCGCCGGGGTACAGCCGGCCCAAACGCACTCGCCCTGAATCGGGCAGTTCAATCGGCGAAAACGAAATAGCGGCCTTGTTCGCGCCAGTTGCCACAACATCGGTCACGCCACATTCGCGGCAGACCATGCGTAACCGGGCGACGGCGAGCAGCCGGTCAATTTCCTGTGGCGGCTGGCCGTACCTGTCCACTAATTCCGCGCGGACATTCTGCAACGCCTCTTCATTCTTCGCTTGGGCAAGGTCCCGGTACGCGGCCAAACGTAGCCGTTCAGAGGCGATATAACTCGTGGGAATATGTGCATCGACGTTGATATCAATGCGCGTTTCCTTGTTTTCCTTATCGCTTCCATCGATCGGCTTGCCGTCGGCCATCGCCTTGAATGCCTCGACGGCTTCACCAACAAGGCGGACATAGAGGTCAAAGCCGACACCAGCGATGTGACCCGACTGCTCAGCGCCCAAAACATTGCCGGCACCGCGCATTTCAAGATCTTTCATGGCGACGGCCATCCCGGCGCCAAGATCATTGTTCTGCGCAATCGTCGATAAACGGTCGTAGGACGTTTCGGTCAATGTTTGCGACGGAGGGTACAAGAAATAGGCGTATCCGCGTTCGCGCGACCGGCCGACGCGGCCACGAAGCTGGTGCAACTGGGCCAAGCCCATGTGGTGAGCATTCTCGACGATCAGCGTGTTGGCATTCGAAATATCCAATCCTGTTTCGACGATCGTCGTGCAGACCAACACGTCGTACTCGCGGTCCCAGAACCCTTCGACGGTGTTCTCCAGCTGATCCTCATTCATCTGGCCGTGCGCTACGACCACGCGCGCTTCCGGAACAAGCTCACGAATATGCTGCGCGACCTGCTCAATCGAACGCACACGGTTGTGCACATAAAACACCTGGCCATCGCGCAACAATTCCCGACGAATAGCCGCCGCGATTTGCTTATCCTCTTGCACACCCACATAGGTCAACACGGGGTGGCGATCTTCCGGAGGGGTGAGGATCGTCGACATATCGCGAATTCCCGCCATCGACATCTCCAGCGTGCGGGGAATAGGCGTCGCGGACATCGTCAACATGTCAACGTGGGACCGCAGCGCCTTGATGTGCTCCTTGTGCTCCACACCGAAACGCTGCTCCTCGTCGACAATAACGAGCCCCAAGTTCTTCCACTGCACCCCAGTCTGCAGCAGACGGTGAGTACCAATTACGATGTCGACCTGCCCCTCAGCCAGCCCGGTCAGGACTTCGCGGGCCTGCTTCGGCGTGGTGAAGCGGGACAGCTGGCGGATCGTAATGGGGAAACCTTCCATCCGCTCGCTGAACGTCGCGAAATGCTGCTGCGCCAGCAACGTCGTGGGGACAAGGAGGACCACTTGTTTGCCATCCTGCACCGCCTTGAATGCGGCACGGACGGCGACCTCGGTTTTGCCGTATCCCACGTCGCCGACGATCACGCGGTCCATGGGGACGGGCTTCTCCATATCCTCTTTGACCGCTTCAATGGCGTTGTACTGGTCTTCCGTTTCCGTGAACGGGAAGTTATCCTCCATCTCCCGCTGCCACGGGGTGTCCGGCGAGAACGCGTACCCCGGCGCGGCCTGACGCTTGGCATAGAGTTGCACGAGGTCGGCGGCTATATCGCGAACTGCGGCGCGGGCTTTCTTCTTGGTGTTCTTCCAATCGGATCCGCCCATTTTCGATAGCGACGGGTTTTCACCGCCGACATACCGCGAGAGCAAATCCAGACTGTCCATGGGGACATAGAGGTGGTCGGCTGCACCGCCTCGCTTCGACGGGGCATATTCCAGAACCATGTATTCCCGATGGGTCGCATCAGCACCCTTGCCAACGGTGCGCTCCTGCATTTTCACGAATCGGCCGATGCCATGAGTCTCGTGGACGACGAGATCGCCCGGGTTGAGCGAGAGCGGGTCGACGCGGTTGCGCTTCCGCCGTGGCCGACGACGCCCATCGCCATAAGCAGCGATGCGGTTGCCGGTGAAATCGGTTTCAGCGACGACAAGCAAGGGGCGGGACGCAGCCGAGGATGTGGCCTCGTCACTGTCCGTCGGCTGGGCGTCGTCCGCTGGTTGGGCGTCATCGACATGCGGGATAACTAAGCCTCCGTGCAGCACTGCCCGAATGACCGTTGCTTTACCCGGCGCGGGCGGATTCTGGGGATCCGCGTCGGGCGTCACGCCGATCCCGGCTTCACGGAAACGACCGCTCATACGTTGCGCAGAGGCGGGTGTGAGTGCCGTAAACACGAGCCGGCCACCGTGCGCCACGTGGTCGTGAAGCTCCGCCATCGCTTTCTCCACGTCGCCCGGTTTCCCCTTGGGCTGAGGCCCGGTGGAGAAATCCAATTCGAGGGTGGACGATGCCTCCGCACTGCCCAAGAACCCCGGGGGAGCGCACGTCCACCAGGACAAGCCGTGGTGTTCCGCTGTCTTCTCCATGGCGCCCAGCGAGCGATACGCGCTCTGGTCAACGTTCAGATCATCATTGCCGTCCTCGGCTTCCGCCAGTGCGGCGGTGTCGATCGGCGACTCCGCCCCCATCGCGGCGGCCTCCCACCCGGCTTTGACAAACTCTTTACCTGTGGCAATCAAGTCGTCGGCCCGGCGCTGCACTTTCTCCGGCGACATCACGAGCACCGTCGTCGTCGCTGACGGGTCCGCAGCGGCCGCTTCCTCAGGAAGCGTCACCATCGGGCCGTCAAAAAGCACAGGAATGAGAGACTCCATCCCCTCAACGGCGACACCTTCGCTGATCTTCGTCAACGCGTCCGCCAGCGTGGCATTCGACGCGTGTGTGCGTGCCATTTTCTCAGCACTGGCGCGGACAGCGTCGTCAATAAGAAGTTCACGACACGGGTAAACGGGAACAACACCGGGATCAAAATTCTCAATTGTTCGCTGGTCACCCACCGAAAAGGCGCGCAAATCGGAGATCTCATCACCCCATAATTCGGCGCGCACCGGGAGCTCGGCCGTGGAGGGGAAAATATCCACCACACCACCGCGAACGGCGAATTCCCCTCTCTTGCCGACGAGATCCACGTGCTGATAGCCCATCTCGGCTAAACGAGTGGCGATCCCCGTGACATCGGTGTCCTCCGCGAGGATGATCGGTTCGCGCTCCCCCAAGCCCTTCATGATGGGCTGGATGAACGACCGCGCCGGGGCGACGACAACACGAATTGGCTGCTCACCGGGGATGTCATGGGGGTGTGCGAGGCGGCGAAGCACCTTGAGCCGCGCACCCACTGTTTCCGAACCGGGAGACAAACGCTCATGCGGGAGCGTCTCCCAGGCGGGGAACATGGCGACGGCATCGCCCATCATGTCGCGCAATTCTGCGGTGAGATCCTGGGCTTCGCGGCTGGTCGCGGTCACGATGACGACGACGGATTTTTCGGCGATCGCCCTGGCCACCCACGACCGTGCCTCGTCGATGGCTGAGATGTGCAGCCGCGGCTCCCCTACCGAGGCCAGGACTCCTTGGAGTTTCGGCGATTGCAGCGCCAACTGCACCACCCCGGCCAAGGGTGGCCATCCCATTCCTTCCGACGCGTCCTTCCCTTCGGGCTTGCGTGCTGGCACACGAGCAGCGTCGGACGCGGACGCATCGGATGAGGGCATGGGAGTCTGGGCAGAGGTGTGCGTCATGAGGCTGATTGTAATGGGGAGCCTTGCGGCGGAGTGTCGCGGATACTAGTCGTCGGTCTCGTCCGAAGCCTGCCCCTCTGAGATGGACGAACTGGACTACTCCGCGTCCCGCTGCTGTTGCCTGTACACCTCAGCCGGGTCAGCATCCTTACCTGCACCAAGCCTGACACCTTGCTGACCGGCTTCTCCCTCAACGTCCTCATGGAGAATCGGGTCCTTCTCCATTCCCGCAAGACCATTCCACATAAGGTTCACGATGTGGGCAGCAACTGCGTCCTTGGGAAACACGTGTGTGTTATCGCCGTCGCCATCGCTACCGCTTTCTGCGGCTCCATCTTTGTCACTGCCGACGCCCATCGAGTTGACGGTCCACCACTGCGCCACCATAGCGACGCACCCCATCATGCCCTGGGCATAGAGCTCCGCGAGTCGCTCGTCTAAACCATTCCGCTTGAAAGCGTCGGCAAGAATATGGGAGGCGCGATTCACCGAAAGACCGAGCAAAGTGGAATGGACACCGTCTTCAGCCGACGAGTGATCTTCCGCCGACTTCCCATGATGCGATGCCGCCTTCGACTGCGACGATCTCCCGACAGCCCCCACAACAGCTCCATCGCGAGCCAGGATCCGGAAACCTTCCTCATTTTTCTCCGCGAAATCCAGGACGGCGTAGACCGCCCGTTCAATTCGGATACGCGACCGCCCCTGAACGAGTGCTTCGTCGATAGTGCGGTCGAGGGCGACCATATCTTCGTCGATAACTGCCTGGTAGAGACCCTCTTTCCCACCAAAATGTTCATAAATGACGGGCTTGGACACGCCGGCGCGCGCAGCGAGCTCTTCGACGCTGGTACCTTCAATGCCTTTTTCAGCAAAGACAGGCCTACTCATAGCGATCAATTGGGAGCGACGTTCTGCTGCCGACATACGTTGACGTGTCATATCTTCAGGATATCTGGAACGTACACCCACGTTGTCGTAGTGCCGGAAAAATGTAGAACACGAGGAGTCGAAGCGCGGACCTGGAACGATGGCTGCACAATAATCGCAATTAAATCGCACCTGAGCGCGGGGCTGCGCGGAGGGGAACATGGGCTCGTCAGTGTGTTGTTCAGGGGAAATGGCACTTTGGGCAGCTCGTCGGGTAGAGTAAGGCGCCGCAGCGACGGACATTGTCCTCCTGTGCTTTCTCCCGTGGTGTAATAGGCAACACAGCTGGTTTTGGTCCAGCCGTTCTAGGTTCGAGTCCTGGCGGGAGAGCCACAACTATATGATCGGATCTATCACCCGAATACTCATAAACGATGGGAGAGTCCGTGAGTACTACCCCAGTTGCAGTCATTGTTTTGGCCGCAGGGGCTGGCACCCGAATGAAGTCAGATACCCCAAAAATGCTTCATCAGATTGGGGGGCGCTCACTACTCTCCCATTCTTTGTATGCCGCGAAGGGGCTGAACCCCGACCACCTCGTCGTGGTCGTCGGCCATCAGAAGGAGCTCGTTGAGCAGGCTGTTGAAGCCTGGCAAGAAGAAACTTCGACGACGTCTGGCGTCGCCTTGGCTCATCAGGAGCAACAGAACGGCACCGGCCACGCCGTCATGTGTGGCATGGACAGCGATGAATTGGCTGGTTTCACGGGGACGGTCGTCGTCACGAATGCCGACGTTCCTCTTTTGTCGTCGAGCACGCTCGATTCGCTGGTCAACGCTCACACTCATGCCCCGGCAGCAGCCGTGACCGTGCTCACCGTGGAGGCGCCGACACCGACGGGCTATGGGCGCATCATCCGCAATGCCGATGGCGAAGTGACCGCCATCGTCGAGGAAAAAGACGCTACCGAGGACCAGCGCCGAATCAAAGAAGTGAACACTGGCGTGTTCGCGTTCGATGCTGACGTCTTGCGCAACTCATTGGGCAAGTTGGACACCAACAACGCTCAAGGCGAGATGTACTTGACCGACGTGCTTGGCATTGCCAGGAACGAGGGGCTCATCGCCCGCGGGCACATGGCGCATGATCCCGCGGAATTGGCCGGTGTGAATGATCGCGTCCAGCTTGCCGCCGCCGGGCGGGTGCTCAACCGGCACATTTGTGAAAAGCACATGCGCAATGGGGCCACCATCATCGATCCCGAATCCACATGGATTGATGTCGATGTCACGATCGGACGTGATGTCACCATTCATCCGGGGACTCAGCTTCACGGCACAACGCACATTGAGGACAACGCAGAGATCGGGCCCGATACCACCCTCACCAATGTCACCGTTGGTGCAGGAACGCAGGTTGTTCGCTCGCACGGTTCCGATTCCACCATTGGCAGCAGCGCCCACGTCGGGCCGTTCTCCTACCTGC
The DNA here is from genome assembly GCF_019754945.1 of Corynebacterium pseudokroppenstedtii. Lineage (GTDB taxonomy): Bacteria > Actinomycetota > Actinomycetes > Mycobacteriales > Mycobacteriaceae > Corynebacterium > Corynebacterium pseudokroppenstedtii. The sequence goes on along the minus strand of NZ_JAEUWU010000003.1, from coordinate 133,868 downwards.
GCCCCGGAACTCACTTGGGCGACGAGGGAAAGATCGGGACCTACGTCGAGACCAAGAATGCCACCATCGGCCGTGGTACGAAGGTTCCGCACCTCACGTATGTGGGCGACGCCACCATCGGCGAGTACTCGAATATCGGATGCTCCTCGGTGTTCGCAAACTATGACGGTGTCAATAAGCACCACACGACCGTCGGGTCCCACGTCAGGACAGGATCTGATACCACCTTTGTTGCGCCTGTGACCGTAGGCGATGGTGCCTATTCCGGGGCTGGAACGGTGATTACCGACGACATTCCCGCTGGTGCGCTGGTTGTGCCCGGTGCTCGGCAGCGGGTTATCGAAGGGTGGGTGGCTAAGAAACGCCCGGGAACTGCAGCAGCGCGCGCGGCTGAGGCAGCCGGTACCCCCGAAAGCACAGGTAAAGCCCCCAACAATTCGGCACCATCCGACAACTCGCGGACCGATAGGACGTAGTATCACTTAGTGCCGGGGATAGTTGGTGAGTCCCACTATCCCACGCCTGCAGGGTTGATCAGATTTCCACTCTGACTGCCGATAAACGTGATCACCGTGGTCAACACAGAAAGGCATACCGTGAATTCACACTGGACGGAAAACCAGAAAAACCTCATGCTCTTCTCTGGGCGTGCCCACCCCGCTCTGGGAGAGCAAGTCGCCAAAGAACTAGGTATCGAGCTCACCCCCACCACCGCCCGCGACTTCGCCAATGGCGAGATCTTCGTTCGCTTCGAGGAATCCGTCCGCGGTTGCGATGCTTTCGTCTTGCAGTCCCACCCACAGCCGCTAAACAAGTGGCTGATGGAACAGCTCATCATGATCGACGCGCTTAAGCGCGGATCTGCAAAGCGCATCACAGCAATTCTCCCCTTCTACCCCTATGCCCGCCAGGATAAGAAGCACCGTGGCCGCGAGCCGATTTCTGCTCGCCTGGTTGCAGACCTTTTGAAGTCTGCCGGGGCCGACCGCATCGTGTCTGTTGACCTCCACACAGACCAGATCCAGGGATTCTTCGACGGCCCAGTTGATCACATGCACGCCATGCCGATCCTCACGGATTACGTGAAGTCCAACTACGACACCTCGAACATCGTTGTTGTCTCCCCCGACGCCGGTCGTGTGAAGGTAGCCGAGAAGTGGGCCCAGGAGTTGGGTAACGCACCTCTCGCCTTCGTCCATAAGACCCGCGATATTGACGTCGCGAACAAGATTACGTCCAACCGCGTTGTCGGTGACGTGTCCGGACGGACCTGTGTGCTGCTCGACGACATGATCGATACTGGTGGAACCATTGCAGGCGCTGTCAAGGTGCTGCGTGAGGCTGGGGCGAATGACGTCATTATCGCCACCACCCACGGTGTGTTCTCGGATCCCGCGCGCGAGCGGCTGTCCGAATGTGGCGCGCGCGAAGTGATTACCACCGATACGCTGCCGCAAAACACGGATCACTGGGACAACCTCACGGTCCTGTCGATTGCCCCGCTGCTGGCGAAGACCATTCACGAGATCTTCGAAAACGGATCCGTCACCAACCTCTTCGAGTAAGCGCCCACGTCGGCGCTTACTCGCGTCGGCGCTACTTGCCTCGCATTGTCGCTACCCGATGAGCGAGATTCTTGGCCGGACGAACGTTTGGTTCCTCCGGCCAATCTTGCTATCCTAGGTCGGTATGTCTCGGCGAGGGCGGCCCGTAACCGTGCACGCACAAGAACCGCGCTCAAGTACAGGGCCCCGTTATCGACGCGATGAAAATCTACAGCGGCATACACACGGCTCGGCAAAGCCAGCCCACTGGTATGCAATGGTTCCAACTGCGACACCATTCCGCTTTTTCTGCGTGATCCTCTCTCCGGGGCGACAGACGCGCAGATATTCCTACACCACGATCCTTTCTGCGCGTTCATCGCTGATGATTGGAGATTATTGTGGCAACAAACATTACCGACCTTGAAGCTCTGCCTCGTCACGAGTTCGGCAAAGGCGCTTCCCGTCGTCTGCGTCGCGCAGGCCGCATCCCTGCCGTGATTTACGGCAAAGAACTCGACGAGCCCATCCACATTTCGGTGGACTCCATCGAGTTCCACGCAGTTCTGCGTAACCACGGTGCCAACGCCATCGTCGACCTCAACGTTGACGGTGAAAAGCACCTGACCATGGTGAAGGCCGTCGACCAGAACGTCCTCACACTCGACGCCGACCACGCTGACCTCCTGGCTATTCGCCGCGGCGAAAAGGTTGAGGTTGAGGTTCCGGTTGTTACCGAGGGCGAAGTTGCTCCGGGCGCCATGCTCATGCAGGATGTCGACGTTATCGACGTCGAAGCCGACGTTCTGTCCATTCCGGAAGAAATCACCATTGATGTTGAGGGTCTGGAAGTTGGTACCCAGATCACCGCCGGCGACGTCCAGATGCCGGCCAACACCACCTTGATTTCTGATCCGGAGACATTGATCGTTAACGTGGTCGTTCCTGAGGTTGCCGACACCGACTCTGACAACGAGGAAGACACCGAGGCTGGAGAGACCGAGGGCGAGGCCACTGAGGCTGAGGGCGAGGCCGAAGAGGGCGAGTCCGAGGAGTAATTCAGGCCGTTTTCCGTGGGTATGTTTTCAACGTCTCAATCACGCGGCGGGAGTGCGCCGCGGCGTAGTCCGGGCAGGAGCCAGGGCTCCGGCTCACAGCCATTCCTGATTATCGGGCTGGGCAATCCCGGCTCTCAGTACGAGGGCACCCGCCACAATATTGGCCAGATGGCCCTCGACGAGGTGGCGTCCCGCGCACTCCCCGCCCCCGTGACCTTGTCGCGACACAAGAAAACGAACACGGATTCAGCACAGATGTCGCTGTCCGGCCCGAATGGTTCATCTGTTTCCCTTATTCTTGGCCGTCCGCGGTCATATATGAACCTCTCGGGTGGGCCGACGTCTGCTTTGGCTCGTTTCTTCCACATTCCTCCCCAGAACGTCATTGTTCTCCACGACGACCTCGACCTCGATTTCGGGGCAGTTTGTCTTAAGCGGGGTGGTGGCGAAGGCGGCCATAACGGTCTGCGGGATATCACCAAGGCCTTGGGGACGAAGGATTATCTCCGGGTGAGATTAGGAATTGGCCGTCCACCCGGGCGTATGTCTCCCGCGGACTTTGTCTTAAAAAAGTTTTCGACGCGGGAATCCGTCGATGTGGATCTGATGTGTTCTACCGCTGCGGACGCCGTGGAGCTGCTGGCAACCCACGGGTTGGAGTATGCCCAGAACACGATTCACGGACGCTAGGTCAGGCTGGTTTTACCTGCGATTCCTCAATTTCTGAAGCGTCCGCTTGAGGTTATCGTCGTCCAACTCCGCGGTGTCGACTTTACGCAACTGCGCAAAAACATACGGGCACCGCATACACCGTGGCGACGAATGACAGCACTTCTTCTTTGGCCCTTTTTCCAGGCACTTCGCTACTTCTTTGTGTAACGCAGTAGCCCCCATAGCCGACGGCGTTTCATTGAAAAGCACACCCTTCTTACGTGCTTCCAATCGGGCGTAATACTGCGCCTCGTAGGCCGCTTCCGCGTCACGAAATGGACACGGCTTCCTTTTCTCGTCGCACCCAGAGTCGCCATCACATGGGCGTCGGACAGTCACATCTGCTGAAGAGTATGAGTAAGCACTGACTGCACGCTGGCGTGACGTGCGCTTTTTTCGCTTACCCACAATGATGACCTCTTGAGACTAATTACCTACCTTCACATTTCAGCCGTATTCCCCCAGTTTGGGCTGGTTAGGCTGATTGCTGTGAAGTTTCCCTTGTGCTCTCAGCCCTAACCATAACACCGAGACGGTAGCCTCTGTAAGAATTGGGGGTGAACATTGATCCCCCTATTCTTATCGGCAATTGTTCTTAAAGGTTGGTTGCGCCCTTTAGGTCCGACGGCCCAAGACACGCTGTCCTCTCACACGCTTTTCCCCGGAAATTCTCAGCGGAATTCTCAGCAAAACGTCGATAGGATGAAACGAAAGGGCATGGCGTAAACCGAACTACTTTCACCTGTCCTTCTATCAATCCCCCTGGGCGTATCAATATCCCTGGGCAACCCATATTTCCAATCATCAAATAGTTGTTAGCGAGGAGACAGCTCTTGTCCATTCGTCCCAATGCGATCACCGATCCGCATATCAACCGCGGAACCGCATATACATATGAAGAGCGTAAGAAACTTGGACTCACCGGCCGCCTACCGTCGGGAGTGGAAAGCCTCGAATCTCAGGCACAGCGCTGCTACCAGCAATTAAGCCATTTTGAGAACAATCTCAACAAATACCATTACTTAGACGAACTGCACGGCCGTAACGAGACCGTCTATTTCAAACTCCTCGTTGACCACCTCAAAGAGCTTCTCCCCATCGTGTACGACCCCACCATCGGCGACGCGATTGAAAACTGGTCACAAGACTACCGCCGCTCACACGCTGTATATCTCTCCATCGATCGTGTCGACGAAATCCGCGAAAGCTTCGAAACCCTAGGACTTGGGCCCGACGACGTCGACCTCATCGTCTGCTCAGATGCGGAGGAAATCCTGGGCATCGGCGACTGGGGAGTCAACGGAACCGATATCGCCATCGGAAAACTGGCCATCTACACCGCCGCTGCGGGCGTCGACCCCTCGCGCGTGATCGCGGTCAACCTCGACGTCGGCACTGATAATGAAGACCTTCTCAATTCCCCCTTCTACCTGGGGAATCGCCACGCGCGCGTCCGTGGCGAGCGCTACGACAACCTCATTTCCGAGTACTTGCGCATCGCGAGCGATATGTTCCCGAACGCGCTCCTGCACTTTGAGGACTTCGGCCCGTCAAATGCGCGCCGCATTCTTCGCGACAATGCCGACAGCTACCGCATCTTTAACGATGACATGCAAGGCACAGGGGCTATTGTCACCGCCGCGGTCATGGCGGGGATGAAGGCAAACAACACCACGTTCGCTGACCAGCGTCTCGTCGTTTATGGTGCAGGAACAGCGGGCACAGGTATGGCAGACCAGATTCGCGCCGGAATGATTCGCGACGGGTTGAGCGAGGAAGAAGCGACACGGAGGATCTGGCTCATCGATGTCAACGGGTTGGTCACCGATGACATGGATAACCTCCCGGATTACCAGCAAACTTATGCGCGACCTGCGTCGGAGGTGAAAGACTGGGACAGCAAGGATGGGAAAATTGGGTTGGTCGATGTGGTCCGCCATGCCCAGCCCACCATTCTCATCGGCACCTCGACTGACCATGGTGCGTTTACCGAACCTGTGATCCAGGAGATGGCGAAACACTGCGACCGGCCCATCGTGCTGCCGTTGTCTAACCCGACCTCGCGTATTGAAGCGATGCCTGCCGACGTCGTGAAGTGGTCGGATGGGCGTGCTCTTGTTGCGGCGGGGATCCCCGTTGACGATTTCGAGTACAACGACGTCACCTACGAATTTGGTCAGGGCAATAATGCGTTGCTGTATCCGGGTCTCGGGTTGGGTGTCATCGTGTCACGAGCAGACCGAGTGACCGACGGAATGCTGCTGGCTGCGGCCTCGGCGGTTGCCAAGCAGGTGGACGCTTCCCAGCTCGGTGCGCCCATTCTGCCGCCGGTCGAGAATCTGCGGGCATCGTCGGCTCGGGTTGCGGAAGCGGTAATCCGTGAAGCGGTCGAGTCAGGTGTTGCGCAAAATGAGCCCGATAATGTTGTTGAGGCGGTTCGGCTCGCGATGTGGTGGCCGGAGTATCCAGACGAGCTTGCCACGGAACACGAGGATGACAAGAAATAGGCGACGAGGGATAGTCTGCGGAGTATAAAAAGGTGCGCACTCGGCGCGCCGTTTAATCCTTATCCTCTACCTGCTTTGAAGCAGAAGATCGACGACGCTGCCGGCGGTTCCTCCACTGGCGTATTCAACGCTCTGACCAGCCCATAATGACATGCAGTCTGTCTCCCTTTGTTTGGTCGCCGCCTTCCGAATCGGTGAGGTGAGCCCATTGACCGCGGGATAGACCGATGGCGCGTCGGGGTGGGCGTCGATAAATGCGTTCCGGCGCCCGCGTGCTGGCCGCCCGGAATATGCGCGGGTGATCACGGTGTCGTCGGCCGTCGCTGAAATGAGTGCCTGTTTGTAGGGCTCATTCGTTCCCGCTTCGTTGGTCGCAGCGAAGATGGTTCCGGCTGCAACGGCGTCCGCCCCACGGCGTAACGCCTCCCCTACGTGATCGGGAGTCGCGATGCCCCCTGCAGCGATGATGGCTGGGCGCGTCGACGCATCCGTGTTCGCGAATAGATCGGATACTGCCTGTACAAGGGACATCAATGACTCGGAGCCGGGCTCTTCATCGGGTGTTGTTGTCGCGCGGTGCCCACCGGCTTCCGGGCCCTGAACGACGATGGCGGCGACGCCCCGGTCTGCCGCGATCTGCGCTGCATGAGTGGTGGCGACAGTTGCCCACACTTCAATTCCGCGCGATTGGAATTCGTCGACCAGCGCCTCGGGTGGGAGACCAAACGTAAAGCTCAGGACATCGGGAACTGAAACGTTCTCGGCGTGATTATTACCGTCAGCGTGCCCCTCCCCTCGCTGCTCTCGTTGGTCGAGGCGTCGGCGTATGACCGCGAGCTTCCCCTCCCACTGGTCGTCAGTGGTCCAGTTCAACTCCGGTTCGACCACACCGAACCTTTCATAGTCCTTCGCCAACTCATCGCGGTATGCCGCAGCGCGATCGCGATCTTCTCCCGAGGGGCTGGGTTGTGGCACGAAAAGATTGAGGCCATAGAAGGGTTCCGCACCGCGTTGTCGCGCCCGCTGGGCAACGTCGTCAAGTTCTTTCTCTACAGCTTCTGGGGTTTTGTAGCCCGCTGCTAAGAAACCGAGCCCTCCGTGGGCAGCGACGGCATCAACCAGCTCCGGCGAGGAGGGTCCTCCCGCCATCGGAGCGGCGATAATGGTTCGGTAGGCTCTCGATTTCACTGCTGGTTGTACGTCTTCTGTCGGTTGTGTGTTCTGGGTCTCATTCATGGCGCTGAGACTATAGCGTCATGACCGGGTAGAAGGGTAAAACACTAAAAACACTGCCCCCACCGTGGTGCGGCTATCATAGAGCGGTTAGATTAACGACGGCCTACACTGACGCCATTGCGGCAGACCGACGAGACCGGCTACATAAACCGTGAGTTGAATCGGCGAAATAACACAGCCCGGAGACCAGCGAGAGGAAAAGGAACGCTCAGATGAGTACAGTCGCGGAGGAAAGCGCCCGACGCCGAACATTCGCAGTGATTGCACACCCCGACGCTGGTAAATCCACACTCACCGAGGCGCTAGCACTCCACGCCCATGTGATCGCCGAAGCCGGGGCTGTTCATGGCAAGGCCGGCCGCAAGTCCACCGTGTCGGACTGGATGGAGATGGAGAAGGATCGTGGTATTTCCATCGCCTCGTCAGCTCTCCAGTTCGAGTATCTTCCCGAAAATGCACCGGAGGGCACGGAGCCCTACGTCATTAATTTAGTTGATACCCCTGGTCACGCGGACTTTTCGGAGGATACCTACCGCGTCCTCACCGCTGTGGATGCCGCCGTCATGTTGATCGACGGTGCGAAGGGCCTGGAGCCGCAGACGCTCAAGCTGTTCCGGGTGTGTAAAGCGCGTGGCCTTCCCATCATTACGGTGATTAACAAGTGGGACCGCCCGGGCCGTGCTCCCCTCGAACTCATGGACGAGATTGTCGACGAAATTGGCCTGCAGCCGACACCGCTGTTTTGGCCCGTCGGAATGGCTGGGGACTTCCACGGCCTCGCCCGGCGCGACGCCGACGGTGACGTCACGGAATACATTCGCTTCTTGCGCACCGCGGGTGGGTCAACAATCGCCCCGGAGGAGCACTACTCCCCTGACGAAGCATCGTCGAAGGAAGGCGATGTATGGGACACCGCCGTGGAAGAGTGCGAGCTGCTCACCATGGACGGTGCGATTCATGACCAGGAGCTTTTCCTGGACTGCACCACCTCTCCTGTGGTGTTTGCGTCGGCAATGTTGAATTTTGGTGTCCACCAGATTTTGGACTTGCTCTGCCAGCTTGCTCCTGAGCCGGGGCCACGCAAGACAGATCCCAAGGTTCTCGAATCAGCAGGCAAAGCGTCGGGGGCCATTGATACAGAACGTGCACCACAAGATCCGTTTTCCGGCGTGATTTTCAAAGTTCAGGCGGGCATGGATACTCATCACCGCGACAAGCTGGCCTTTATGCGGGTGGTGTCGGGCGAGTTCGATCGCGGGATGCAGGTGACACATGCGCAATCTGGCCGTTCATTTTCGACGAAATACGCGTTGACTGTATTTGGGCGGACGAGATCGACGGTCGAAACCGCGTATCCCGGCGACATTGTGGGGCTCGTCAACGCGGGGTCGTTAGCTCCTGGCGACACGATTTATGAGGGCACGAAGGTGCAATTTGCCCCCATGCCCCAGTTCGCGCCGGAGGATTTCCGTACATTGCGTGCTCGGTCGCTCGGAAAATACAAGCAGTTCCGCAAAGCGTTGGAGCAGTTGTCGTCGGAGGGTGTGGTGCAGATTCTCCGCAACGATGCTCGTGGCGACGCTGCGCCGGTGATGGCTGCCGTCGGGCCCATGCAGTTTGAGGTCATGCAGGCTCGGATGGCGAACGAGTACAACGTCGAAACGGAAACGAGCCCTGTGCCGTATTCGGTGGCTCGGCGTACCGACCACGAGTCCGCGCCGGAGCTCAACCGCCAGCGCGGTGTGGAAGTGTTCACCCGTGATGATGGCGAGCTCATTGCCCTCTTCGGCGACAAGTGGAAGCTGCAGTTCATTGAGCGCGAGCACCCGGAGTTCACGCTCGAGCCGATGGTGGCTGACTAGTCGCGCTGGTTGCGGCCGTACTAATTCTGGCCGCCTCATTTACGACGCAAACGTTTCGGCAAACCTGTCCGTCGCCGACACCAATGTCGAGGTTGTTTCCTCCTCATACGACGCATGGCCGGACGTCGGTGACCACACGAATGTGGCTTCCGGCCAGGCTTGATGCAGCTGCCACGCTGTGATGGGCGGGCACACGACGTCGTAACGCCCTTGAGCAATCACGGCAGGAATATCGCGGATCTTATCGACGTCGCGCAACAGCTGCCCTTCTTCAAGGAACCCGTGGTTGACGAAGTAGTGGTTCTCGATGCGCGCGAAGGCTAAGGCAAACCGTTCATCTTCGTGCGTATCGGTGGGCTGATCGTGCAGGTAGGACGTCGATCCTTCCCACACACTCCACGCCCGGGCGGCGGCGACGGCTGTGTCGTGATCATCCGACCGAAGCAGTTCATGGTAGACGTCGATGAGGTTGACGTCGGGAAGATGTGTCATTCCAGCAGGGTTGAGCGGCTCGGGTTTTTTATCGTCGGGAATGACAGAGAGGAAGCGTTCCCACTTGTCGGGGAACATGTAGGCTGCGCCGCCGTTGTAGTACCAATCGAGCTCGGTCCGTCGCAACATAAAGATGCCTCGAAGGATGATCGCGAGGGTCCGTTCCGGGTGGGCCTGGGTGTAGGCGAGCGACAAGGTGGAGCCCCATGATCCGCCGAAAACGACCCACTTCTCGATACCTAAGGTTTCTCGGATCGCTTCGATATCACCGATCAATTCGGATGTGGTGTTCACCGAGAGTTCTGCATCGATGTTGGTATCAGGATCAGCCAGGTGTGGGGTTGATTTCCCACATCCACGCTGGTCGATGAGGATAACTCTGTACTTGTCGGGGTTGAAGAAACGGGCTTCCTTGGCTGAGGTTCCCCCGCCGGGGCCACCGTGGATAAAGACGGCAGGGATGCCTTCCGGATTTCCGTACTCGGCGTAGGCGATGTGCTGGGTGCTCGCTGGGGAGTCAGGGTCTACCGGCCGTTCGACGGTTCCCTCATTGAACGGGGCCGTCTCCGGGTAGAGGCCTTTATCTACTGTCGCGATCTGGACGTCGTGTGAATTCATGGTTCCCACCTAACCACATTGGCGGCTCACCGCGCGTCCGCCAATAATTCATCCACGTCACTACCCGTTTCCTGCAGCACACGCGCTATTTAACAAGCAGCACACATGCGTTTCACAGCCATTAAGTAACAATTCTGTTTCGAACGTGTCGAAAAGTTGCACACATCGTGCAATTTTTCTACGGTGGCTAAGTCCTCCTCCTACGCGTCAAAGTAATGCGGTCCGCGTAGTGCCCCTGTAGGAGAGATTTATCCCCTCTAAGAAAGGCTGGCTACCTATGGCGCGGTTTCTTTACCGTGTAGGCACTGCTGCCTACAAGCACAAATGGCGGTTTATCGCCGTGTGGCTGCTCATCCTCATCGGGATGGGCGCGGCATCAGCTGCTCTATCAACCACAACAAGCTCCACGTTCTCGATTCCTGGTATTGAGAGCGAAAAAACTCAAAACACCATGAAGGAGCGCTTCCCTGGAGCGGAAGATCAAACCACTGCTCCCACCGGCACGCTCGTCTTCCAAGCCGAAAATGGCAAGAAGCTTACTGATCCCGACGAACAAAAAGCAGTCAATGACACTCTGACTAAGCTCAAAGACGCAGGCATCCTGAAGTCGTCCGACTCGATGGTGGATCCTGCTACAGCTGCTGCTGGGATTACTCAGAAGATCACGGCAGTTGGCCAGCAACAACAATTGCCGGAAGAGCAGATTGCCAAGAACGTTGAGTCGGTCTCGCCTTTATCGAACGATCAAAAGACCGGCACCGTGGACGTCACCTTTGATGCCGACACTGTCTCCGACATTCCCTCGTCGGATATAGACAAGTTCAAAGATATTGTCGACGATTCACGGTCGTCTAACTTAGACATCCAATATGAAGGCCAGGCCTTCACAATGGAGGAACCGAACTCTGGCACGTCAGAACTTATCGGTATCGCTGTCGCCCTTGTTGTGTTGATTATTACCTTCGGTAGCTTGATTGCCGCTGGTATGCCGATCATCACGGCGTTGGTCGGTGTGCTCATCGGTAACTTGGGTGTGATGGCACTGACCGGCCTGGTCGATAGCGTGAATGACTCCACACCGATCCTCGCGTCCATGCTGGGTCTCGCTGTGGGCATTGACTACGCGCTCTTCATTACGTCGCGGTACAAGAACGAGCTATCGAACTCGACCTCGAACCGAGTTCACGCTGCTGGACGCGCTGTAGGTACTGCCGGTTCATCGGTGGTGTTCGCGGGTCTTACCGTTATCGTGGCGCTGTGTGCGCTCTCTGTCGTGAGGATTCCGTTCTTGACGACGATGGCGCTGACCGCTGCTGCCACGGTGGCCATCGCTGTGCTCGTTGCATTGACGCTGCTGCCCGCCGTCTTGGGTCTCTTCGGCAAAGCTTTCTTCAAGGGCAATGTGCCATTTATCGAGGCGCCCGATCCGGAACGTGAAAAGCCAACCATGGGCCTGCGCTGGGTTCGCATTATCCGTAAGCAGCCGTGGGCATTCTTGGGTGTCGGAGTCATCGCGCTTGTTTTGGTAGCACTCCCCATGACACGTATGGATCTTGCATTGCCAACGGACGCGACTTCCGACCCGAACGAGTCGCCCCGGCAGGCCTACGAAATGGTCGATGACGCCTTCGGCCCCGGCCGTAACGCACCTCTTCTTGCTGTCATCGACGCCAAGGATGTGCCAGAGGACCAACGCCAACCGGCGTTTGCCAAGGCCGTTCAGGAGTTCAACACCATTGACGGTGTGAAGAACGCCATGCTCAGCCAGGTGAATGACGCCGGCGATACTGCCCAGGTGTTGATTGTCCCCACCACAGGTACCGTGGATGACAAGACTAAGGACACGATGCAGGCAGTCCGCGATAAGGAAGATGCCTACTCTGACGAGACCGGCGCACACTATGGCGTAACAGGCGTTACAGCTATTGAAACGGATATCTCTGACCGTCTGAACAATGTGCTGGTTCCCTACATCGCGATCGTGCTAGTCCTGGCATTCTTCATTCTGATGCTGGTGTTCCGGTCAATCCCTGTTCCGCTCGTCGCAGCACTTGGATTCGGGCTGACGGTCTGCGCTACCTTCGGTTTAACCGTCGGATTCTTCCAAGAGGGCTGGTTGGGCATTATTTCTGACCCGCAACCCATCATTTCGTTCCTGCCGATCATCCTGATTGGTATCGTCTTTGGCCTGGCCATGGACTACGAAGTGTTCTTAGTATCCCGTATGCGCGAGGGTTGGCACCACGGAAAGACAGCCGGCAATGCGACGGCCAACGGGTTCAAGCACGGTGCCCGCGTCGTGACCGCTGCAGCCTTGATCATGATCTCCGTGTTCGCCGCGTTCATGCTGCAGGATATGCAGGTCATTAAGACCATGGGCTTCGCGCTGGCCGTCGCGGTCTTCATCGATGCCTTCCTGGTGCGCATGACGCTGATTCCGGCGACCATGTTCATCCTCGGCGAAAAGGCCTGGTGGATGCCGAAGTGGATGGCGAAGATTACGCCTCGGGTCGACGTCGAAGGTGAAGGAATTAAGGATATTTCTCCCGACGACGACGGGGCGGAGGGTTCCGAGAGCGGATCGCAGAGCGGATCTCAGTCCGCATCTGACGACGACGCCACCAGTAACCCGAATATCTCTGAACCGGTCGTCCCGGAACCCCGCGGTCACCACTCCGGTGGAGGACACTCAGCAGGTAGTTCGAAAGTAGATGCTGACTAATGACTGGCCTTCGTGAATCGAAGAAAGCGGCCACGAGACAAGCAATCGAGGACGCGACGCTCACGGTGATCACCCATCGAGGTATCGAGGGGTTAACCGTGGCGGCGGTTGCTGAGGAGGCCGGAGTGTCCGTGCGGACATTCCACAATTACTTCTCCTCAGTCAATGAAGCCCTGCAGTTTCAGTGCTCTAATCTGCTTGATTCGTTTGCGTCGATTATTGAACATGCACCCGCAGAATGGGACACGATCTCATGCTTCGAGCACGCGGCCGAAGAGCTCATTCGCACCATCTTCGATAAGGGATGGGCGGCAACGAACCCGGAAGCCATCGGGCTCTATCTGCTGAGATCCGACAATTCCGAGTTCGCTGATCAGTGCAAAGCGAATATTGAGACCATGCATGATGCCATCGCCGCTCGCGAATCGACCCGGCGCGGCACCTCGGTCTCTCCTCATTCCCTGCACGTGTGTTTGCTCTACGAGCTCTCTATTGCCGCAATCAACGCGGTCATCACAAGCTTCGGTTTACGACGCGGTAAGTCTCTGGCTGATCAGGGAATTGCCAAGGAGGAGTTTCTGACAACAATGAACGAATCCTTCGCAACAATCCGTGATCGTTTTATCGACGCACCTGTCGCGTAACCACTACCCCACCCCGCTGCCGGACTCTGCAGTTCACATTCGGCGGCGGGTGTGACCTCCTGGCGCTGTCACGACTCATTATTGGGTTGTGGCAGCGCCATTTGTGTGGGTGAGTAACATAGAGTTCGTTCTCAGGGCGGGGTGAAATTCCCCACCGGCGGTAAGCCCCTTCTGACAGAGACGAAGAGGCAAGCCCGCGAGCGCTCTCACGTGCAAAGATGTGCACATGAGGGGTCGAGCAGATCCGGTGCAATTCCGGAGCCGACGGTCACAGTCCGGATGGAAGAGAATGTATTTCTGTATGCCTCTGAGGATCACGTCGTCTTGCTACGGAGAACATCGTGAATCCTTTTTCTCACCTTCTCGACGCCACAGTCGTCATCGCCGGCTATCCCATTCTGTGGCGTGAAATCATCGGAAACCTCTTTGGACTCGCTTCCGCAATCGGAGGCATGAAACGAGTCGTGTGGGCATGGCCGGTGGGTATCGTCGGCAATATTCTGCTTTTCACCGTGTTTTTGGGTGGGGTGTTTGATACCCCGCAAAATCTCGACCTCTACGGCCAGGCTGGGCGTCAGGTGATGTTCCTCATCGTCAGCGCTTATGGCTGGTACCAGTGGCGGGCCGCCCGGCTACGAGGAATCCGGGAATGCCAGGACACCGACCCCTCGCGATCAATCGTCTCGGAACCGACCGAAGCGGCCGTGGAGCCTCACTGGGCAACGGCACGGCAACGACTCACCATGGTCGGTGTAGCGGTCGTCGGAACTATCCTCTGCGCCTGGCTCTTCAGCGCCCTGGGTTCCTGGGGACCGTGGTCTGATGCCTGGATTTTCGTCGGTTCTATGCTGGCCACCTACGGGATGGCGAAGGGGTGGACGGAATTCTGGCTCATCTGGATCGGTGTGGACCTCGTCGGAATTCCGCTTCTTCTCGCGGCGGGCTATTACCCTTCTGCCGTGCTGTACATCGTGTACGCGGGTTTCGTGATCTGGGGATTTGTCGTGTGGGCTCGGTTGCAGCAACGCACGAGCCCCGAGCAGGTGGACCGCCAGACACACTCAGTCACCGTGTAGCCGGAGTGGGTGGCGGCTGCGTTGGTGGTGGCCGCCTTACCCGCAGCGTTACTCGGATTGAGCCGCAGCCAAAGCCTCTTTAAAGGGCTCCGGGCTAACCTCGCTGGTGACATGGGGGTCAAAGCTCGCCCGATTGTCTTTATCCACCAGAACTGCTCGCACGCCCTCAGCAAAATTCTCCTGGTAGCGCAGGACCTTCCCTACCTCAAACTCATTCTTCAGGCCTTGCCGCAGATCTTCCGCCTTCTCATTCGCGCGGAATAAGAGCGTCGTTGCCACCAGCGAGGATGGGTTCGCAGAGCTCAGCAGGTTATCAATGACGGCGATAAGCTCCTTGTCATAGCCACCCTTATCGAGCTTCGCCTCAATATCGAACCAATCGCCCTCGCTAAAGATGTCGTTAATCTCCTCGATATGACGAGCTAAATACGACGGCCCCGCCTCCGCTGCCGGGCGCGCATAGGTGTCTAGGGCGGAATCGAGTCCGTGCTCATCAATCGCGTCCACGAAGTTCTCCACCTCGTGCGAGGAAATAATGTGCGTGGCCATCCCCGACCACAACATGTCGGCCTGCGTAAAGCGGTAGCCCGTCAACCCCATGAACAGCGCTAAACCATTCGACGTCGTCCCGTCGGGATCTCCATAAGGCTGGCGAAGGTGCTGCATGGCGTAGGACACTCCCACGTCCGTCGAGAAACCGATAGCCATTTCTGGCATCGAGGCCCACGTGCGTTCCGTAATCACCCGGTGGGAACCGTGCAAGGAAATCCCTAGGCCACCACCCATGACAATGCCGTTCATCACGGCCACGAATGGCTTCGGGAACTCTGCCAACAGAGCGTTCATCCGATATTCGTTCGTGAAGAACCCATCGGCAGCAGCACGCCCTTCTTCCGTGCCTTCAAGCTGAAGTTCACGGACGCGCCTCACGTCGCCGCCGGCACAGTACGCTTTGGGCGTCGACGATGTAATGACGACAACATCGACCGTCGGATCAGTCGACCACGCGGTCAATGCATTCTCTATCGCCGTGCACATGTCGGTGTTCAGCGAGTTCAGCGCCTTGGGCCGGTCCAGGACGATATGGCCCACAGAACCGTGGACAGAGAGGTGAACATAATCCGTCGGCGACGTCACCGACGCGGTACCCCCTGCACCGGCTGCGGTGTGCTGATTGTCACTACTATGTTGCTGGTCACTTTTCTGTGCGTCTGCCATGAACGCAGTCTTCCACTCCCCACCCGTTTATGACAGTGATTTCGCCAAAAAAGAGCGAAATCACCCTCATTTATGCCCCCGGATTGGAGAGCACCGCACTCCCCCAAGCGGTGACTCCCCAGCAGTGATTACTTCTTCTTATCCTTGTTCTTCTTGCCCTTCTTCTTAGCCTTCTTTTTCTCCTTGACCTTGTCTTTCTCTAAGTTCGAAGCCACATCAGGCACATAGCGGAAATCACTCCGCGGAGGACGCTCATAGTCGCGTCGCGCAGGGCGCTCGGGCATTTCAGGAATGTCCTGCTCAATGTGCTCATACGGAATCGACGAAAGCAGATGGTTGATCACGTTGATACGCGACCGCTTTTTATCCTCGCTCTCGACGGTGTACCACGGCGCGGTGGGAATATCCGTGTGGACGAACATCTCGTCCTTCGCCTTCGAGTAGTCCTCCCACCGGGTGATGGACTGCATATCCATCGGCGATAGTTTCCACCGACGCAATGGGTCGTCCCGGCGCGACTCGAATCGACGTAGCTGCTCTTCGTCGGACACCGAGAACCAATACTTACGCAGCATGATCCCGTCTTCGACGAGGAGGCGCTCGAAAATCGGTGCCTGGTGGAGGAAACGTCGGTACTCTTCCGACGTCGCGAACCCCATCACACGTTCCACACCAGCGCGGTTGTACCACGATCGGTCGAAGATGACGATCTCGCCCTTCGTCGGCAATTTTTCGACGTAGCGCTGGAAATACCACTGCCCTTGCTCACGCGAGTTCGGGGCTGGCAGGGCCTCAATGCGGCAGGTCCTGGGGTTGAGATACTGGGTGATCCGCTTGATGGCAGAGCCCTTACCTGCGGCATCGCGGCCCTCCATGATGATGACCAGGCGGGCGCCAGTGGATACCACCCACTGCTGCATTTCCACGAGTTCAGCTTGCAGACGCTTGAGCTCTTTTTCGTAGGCTTTCCGGTCGAGTTTCTTCGGTTTCTGCCGTGATTCCTCTGAGCCAGAATCCTGTGCATTCGTGGTCTGCGGCGAATCGCTCATCGTGGGGCCTCTCCTGGTTGATCACATACCCTACTTCGAATAGTACATACCGGCAGGTGAAACCTAACATTCAGGCACATTGACGGCGACGTGCAACGCAAGTCCACCGCCGGCGGTCTCCTTATAGCGATCCGACATATCCGCGCCGGTTTCCTTCATCGTGGTGATGACTTCATCCAGGCTCACCCGGTGGGTGCCGTCGCCACGCAAGGACATACGCGCCGCATTGATAGCTTTACCAGCAGAAATGGCGTTCCGTTCGATGCATGGGACCTGCACCAGCCCGCTAATCGGATCACAGGTGAGGCCTAGGGAATGTTCCATCGCGATTTCGGCGGCATTTTCCACTTGCTGGGGTGTTCCGCCCAAGACCTCGGCCAGCCCCGCAGCGGCCATCGATGCTGCTGAGCCCACTTCGCCCTGGCATCCCACTTCGGCCCCGGAAATTGAGGCCCTCTCCTTATATAAGGACCCCACTGCCGCAGCAGCTAAGAGGAACCGTCGCGCAGTATCCTGCGGGTCCTTGCGGCCGGCCGGGGTGAAGGTGAGCGCATAAAAACCGACCGCTGGAATAATCCCCGCCGCCCCATTCGTCGGGGCTGTCACAACGCGACCACCAGCAGCGTTTTCTTCGTTGACCGCGAGAGCAACCAAGTTCACCCAGTCAGTGGAAAACTCGGCAGTCTGATGCGGATCATCAATAATAAGGTCGCTGTACCACTTCTGGGCACGGCGTCGCACGCCCAGGCCACCGGGCAAAATACCCTCCTGGCTCACTCCACGTTTGGCACAGTCAGACATAGCTTGCGCGATGGCGTCAAGGTCGGCGTTGATCTGCGGATCGC
This sequence comes from Corynebacterium pseudokroppenstedtii, assembly GCF_019754945.1. Lineage (GTDB taxonomy): Bacteria > Actinomycetota > Actinomycetes > Mycobacteriales > Mycobacteriaceae > Corynebacterium > Corynebacterium pseudokroppenstedtii. The sequence goes on along the minus strand of NZ_JAEUWU010000003.1, from coordinate 116,286 downwards.
TTCTCCTCGACTGCTCACACTTGCGTTGAACTTCCGCGACAGAACCTCCCAGCTGCTCGGCTTTCGCCACGAGCTCCTTACTCGAGGTGAATAACCAAGGTCCGGTCAAGGCGTCTTGGTCAGGAACTTCTTCCTTCGTTCGGATAAAGCCCCCACCAATGGAATAGAAGGTCTGCTTATAGCGCTGACCACGCACAATGGCAGAAAATGTGACCGCATTAGTATGAATGGTCCGCACAACCGTCGGCCGAAGGACGATATCTTCAAAACCGCACTGGACCTGCAGGGATTCGTCTCCCGCAAGATTAATCTTTCGTGTGTGCCGGATCTCCTCCAAGCGTGGCCCCATGAAGTCGGGGTCAACGGTCGCCGGATCTGCCCCGTCGAGTCCCAACAGGCACGCGCCTAAGGTTCCGTGCCCGGCCCCGGTCGCGGCGAGCGAGCCGTAGAGAATAACGGTGATGCTCTCCGGATCCTGAGTGACAGCGCCACCGACCAGCTCGACGTATTCATCGTCGGCAAGACCCGAATCGGCCGTGGCGGGGACGTCGTCGGCCGACGTCGTCGTTAAGCGCTCACGTAAGCTGCGTGCAAATTCGAGCCCAGCACGCATTGGTCCCACAGTGTGCGAACTCGATGGCCCCACACCAATGCGAAATAGTTCAAATGTGCTCACAGTCATATGGACGAGGATAACGCGCTACCTACGCCCCTGTAATGTCACACGTGCTGTTGAGTGAAAATATCACTCATCACCATCAATGGTGACCTCGGACATATCGTCCCAGCCGGAACGATCTTCCATGGTCGTGTTGATAATCTTCGGCCTGGACTGCAGGACTTTGTTCATCTCCTCAATGCCCTTGGCAAAGTGCTCGGACTCGGCGTGAACCTTGCCGGCCTCCGCATCCTTGTAGGCCTCGATCAGAATGTATTCGTTGGGGTCATCGGTGTTCCGGTACCACTGGAAGAACAGGCATCCCGGTTCCTGGCGGCATGCCTGGGTGAATTCATCCATTTTCTCGCGGAAGGACTCCACGAATTCTGGCTTCGGGCGGTACCTCACGTTAATAAGAATCATGGCATCCAGGGTAGCGATTCGGCTCCGGCTTCGCGGCGGGGGTGGAGGTCCCTGCAACGACGGTACTCGCGGCGGGGGTCGTCGTGCCGGCGGAGCACCCCTGCGCTAGTTGCCGTTCATCTTCTTTTGGTCGACGCCGACTTCCTTTTCAGGGCCTTGCCCTTCCATGGCCGTCGCCAATTGCTTTTTCAGACGTGGCATGTCGTCTTGGGTGAATTTCCCGTTCCCGGCAACGGCCGCCAACCCGTCGAGGAGCTGAAAGCCATAGTTGTGGCCGTGACCGTTGGGGACATTCGCGGCGACGGGGAGATCCAGCGTGACCTGCCAGAACGTGAGGATCGGCACCCATGTCATCGCTGGCGAACGATCCCCCTTGGGCGGTTCTTTCAACCAATCAGGTCGTTGGAAGAGGAGTTTCGGCGACCACCACACCACCGGATCCGATGGGTGCTGCAAATACAGTACGCGTGGACCCGGCCACAGCGGGCTATCTTCACGGGTTGCTGGTTCGTGTGACTCTTCCCAAGACCAAATTTTCTTCGGGCCGTTGGCGAAGCGCACGGTCAGCCCATCGGAATAGGTGGGCTCTACTTCCGGAGTTCCCAGGTCGCGTCGGGCTACAAATTGGCTCCACAAATTGTTGCTATTCTGCGGCCCCACCCACAGGACACCATTGACCGAGTTCACGATGTCGCGCAGGCCGGAAAAAGCACCCTCACCAGCGGAGGTTCCCAGGGATTCGCCGTAGACATAAATTCGCGGCCGATGATCTTTCGGCAGCGTATTCCACCAATCGACCACAGTGTTAATGAGGACCTTGCCGGCCTCTTTCACGCGCTCCCTGTCCGCGACGAACTGCAAACCACTGGGGAGGAACGAATACTGATCCGCAGCAATCGCGGTATTGCCATTAAACATCAATTCGATGGCCTGAGCGGCAGTCGGGTTCACCCAACCAGTTCCCGTCGTCGGGATAACAAAGAGAACCTCACGGTTGGCGGCATGTGTTCGCTCCAACTCACGGACGACGAGATTCGCGCGGGCTTGATCATCCGGCTCGTTCTTGAGCCCGCCGTAGACACGGATCGGCTCCTTTGCGGGCTGGCCGGTGAGCTCTTCCAGCTCATCTTTATGCAAGCCCAATCCCGTGAACCGCGTGCCAAATGCACCAAGCCCGTCCCAGGACGCCTCGGACTGTGGGCTGCCCGAGCGCTCCGGGACCGTCGGCTGGACCAGGTCAGAACGGATCTTGTTATTGCGCACCGAGAACACCCGTTCTGCCACGGACATCGTCGTTCCGGGGACGATTTTGTCGCCCACAAAAACCAGGACGACGACAACGACGAGCCACGCGGCGATGGTTCTCGTGGCATCTCCCCATCGCTGCGGGCCATGATCGGCCAACCACTCAACGAGGTTGATGAGCACGCGGACAACGCCCACCACAGCGGCCCACAGGCCCAGGCCTACCGGGATGACCAGCAAGAACTTTGCCGGCGTGTAGGCTTCCGCCCCCATCGTCCGGGCGATCTGGTTCTGCCACCGGACCGCAAACAGAGACATGATGATCGTCGCAACGGGGACGGCGATAAACAGCGCCACGTCAAGAGCGAAACGCCACCGGAAACGTAACGATCCGCCCATGAAAGTGGGTTTTCGTGCTTCGGCCTCTAAACGACGCATCGCTGTTTCGAGCCGACGGTCCGACCCCCACCGCCATCGGGGCAGGCGCAAGGACAGATCCTCCACCCGGGGCGCAATGAGGTCGTCGAGCCACAGATCCCAAATCCAGTGGATGACCACGCCGAGCGCGTAGGCCGTCACGGCCGACACGCCACAGACCACACCTTGGAAGAGCCATGTGCGCGGCAGGAGGGATGGGGTCATGGCCATCAAGAACGCGACTGTGCCCAGGACTACACCGACGGGGTCGGGGCGGAGCCACAGCCAGGCCAACATGAGCCGACGTCGAATCGGGGCATCGCGGTCCGAGTAGGAGTCCACCGCCGTGCTGAGGAAAACGGGGGCGTCGTCGGCACGGCGATAGAACTCCACGTCACGGTCGAAGTCTTTTCCGAAGTCGAAGGTGAGCTGCTGACCTGGCTTCGACACGTCCCGTGACGAGCGTTGTCCCTGGTTCGCCGTCGCCATCCGCTACCCTCCTGGTCTGTGCTGACCGCCGCCGGATGTCGTCCACTCCCTCAGTGAGAATCCGGGGCGAGCTTATTGTTGCTCGAGCTTTTCGCCGTACTCCATCCAGACCATTTCCAGTTCTTCCCTTTCTTCACGGGTCTGGGACAGATCTCTATCCAATTCAGTCAATTTCTCTGTGTCCGCGCCATTCGAACTGCTCGCGACATCAGCCATGTCCTGCTGGATTTTCTCTTCTCTCTTCTGAACTTTGGCGATCTTTCGTTCAAGAGAGTTCATTTCCTTAGAGATTTTATGTTTTTCAGCCGCCGAAAGGGAACCCTGCTTCCGTTGGCTCCCCGTAGCAATGGCCTCTGTTCCCGCGGCAAACCCAGTTCCCGACGCCGCATGATCGGCCATGGAACGTCGGCGATCAAGATATTCGTCGATACCCCCAGGTAGATGGGTCACGTCGCCATCGCCGAATAAGGCGAAAACGCTGTCGCAAATACGCTCAATAAGGTAGCGATCGTGCGAAATCACGATCAGCGTTCCCGGCCACCCGTCCAGCATCGACTCCAATTCCTGGAGAGTGTCGATGTCGAGATCGTTGGTGGGCTCGTCGAGAAGCAAAAGATTAGGTTCCGACATCAAAATCCGGGTGAGTTGTAGCCGACGACGCTCGCCACCCGACAAATCACGCACGGGCTGACGCTGCCGCTTGACCGGGAAACCTAGGCGCTCGGCGACTTGCGAGGCGGACATTTCTTTGTTGCCCAACACGACATACTCGGCCACCGCCTTGATCGCGTCGATGACGGTGAGATCCTCGGGAATGTCCTCGAGTTCCTGCCGCAACCAGCCCAAACGAAGCGTCTTGCCCTCGCGGCGCGTACCCGCAGCCATCGGGTAGTCGCCGGCGATCGTCCGCATCACCGTCGTTTTGCCTGAACCATTAACCCCGACGAGGCCGATGCGCTCCCCCGGCCCGATGCGCCATGTCAGGTCGTCCACCAACACGCGCCCATCAGGGGTGGCAATCGTCGCGTCCACGAGGTCCACCACGATTTTCCCCTGGCGCTGCTTGGAAAACGCCATCAGCTCCACCGTGTTGCGCGGCGCCGGGACGTCGGCGATGAGCGCTTCGGCGGCTTCCACCCGGTATCGGGGTTTCGACGTGCGGGCGGGCGCTCCGCGACGCAGCCACGCCAACTCTTTCCGCGCCAGGTTTTGGCGGCGCTGCTCGGCCGCGTCGGCTTGGCGTTGACGCTCGGCGCGGGCGAACATCCAGTCATTATATCCGCCTTCATAGGTGTCCACCGAACCGTCATGAACCTCCCACGTACGCGTCGCCACGGTGTCCAGGAACCAGCGGTCGTGGGTGACGATCACTTGAGCGCAATTCCGGTGTCGCAAATGATCGGCCAGCCACTGAACACCCTCGATATCGAGGTGGTTGGTGGGCTCGTCGAGAACTAGGACATCGACTTTTCGCACCAAGGCGGCTGCGAGCATGACCCGACGGAATTGGCCACCGGAAATGGAATCGGTCGGCTCGTCCAGCAGTTCCGACAGGTCAAGGCCGGCGATGATGGACCGTACCTCGGGGTCGGCGGCCCACTCGTAGGCGGCTTTCTCCCCCACGATGGTCTGGATGACCGAGGCTGAGGAGCTCTGTGCACGCTGGGCAACCGTAGCGATCTGGACAGAGCGCCCGTGGGTGACTCGGCCCGAATCGGGCTCGATGCTTCGAGTCAGAACACCGAGCAAGGTGGACTTTCCGCCGCCGTTGAGCCCCACGACACCGATCCTGTCGCCCTCATTCACCGCCACCGTCACGTCGTCGAGCACCGTCGTGATGCCGCGGGTCATGGTGACGGAATCCGTCGTGATGAGCGGGCGTACTGCTGCCATTAGTTCTGTGAACTCCTTACTCGTGTGGGCGTGGGACAGGCGACGCTGGTGGCGTGCGATCCGGGCAGCCACCGATGAGGGTTAGGGCGATTTTTTATCCTCATCAGAGACGAGATGCGCACCACTCTGGCTTCCCGGCCTGTGGCTGGGTGCAATTCTAGCTGTGCGGACAGCGCCACTCCCCGCCATTTCGGCCTGCACGTCGCGGGCGTGGTCCTCGTCGGCACACAGCATTGCGCAGGCTGGCCCTTGCTGAGCCACGATGGTGCCGAGCGCACCCGCCCGCGTGCCCGCTTGAATAACCCGACGGAGAGATGGGACGACACTGGTTGCTGCCGGGTACAGATCGTTGCCCATCGTCTTCGCAACGTCCATCGGGTCGCCCGACACGAGCGCGCGTTCGATGTCTTCTATATTGCCGACGCTGTACTGCGATCTCTTTCCCGACGCCATCTCCGCACGTTGTACGGCCAACCGCTCGACGACGCGGTGGCACAACCCTGCTCCGCTCTCGTCGGCGTCCTCGCCTTCGTCGTCACTGTGCTGGACGGATGGACCTCGGCGGCCGTGAGCTGACTGTTCCTCGCGGTATGGCGATGGTGGGGCCCATGGCATCGCCATCTCTGGCGACGTCACCACCGGCATCGTTATCACCCACCACAAGGGACCTCGCGCCAGAAGTGGCGTCCGCTGGGATGTGACGTCGGATCCTGGTTGCGCATCATGATCAAGGTTGATCAGGCTGGTCCCGCCCTCAAGGGCAAGTTCGATGGCGGCGTATTCGTCGGGGCACTCTTCCCGCGCAATGCGGCGCAGAACGTCACTGGACAAAGAGCCGACACTGCTGGTCTCGGTTCCCCCTGGTGCCGAGAATCCCATCGCGCGCACAATGAAGTGATAGCCAAAGAATCGGTCGGCGGCGACGATAGCTGCTGCCACGTCGGCTGCTTTACTTCCTAAGCCCGCCGACAACGGGATGCGCTTGGTCACGCTCACGTCGACTCGTGGCAGGGCCAGCGATGGCGACATCACAGAGCGGTAGGCGTCGGCGATCCGCTCAACGATCCTCCACACAACATTGTCCTGACCGGTCGGCAGCTGCCCCATCGGCACATTACCGCCGACGGAAAGATCGTGGACGACGCGGCCCGGCGTCAGTGGTGGTCTATCGACAGTTGATGCTTCTCTCAGACCACGACGGGAACCACTTTCCGCGTCCGTGACCGGCTGGATAGTGACGGAATTCTTTAAGGAAACCGACTGCGCAACTGATGTGAAACCCGACGAGTGAGCCTGGAGATACACCGACAGGACAGCCGGGGCTTGTCCCGTGACACCGTCCCAGCCGTCGATGTACTGGTCCCAGTCTGAATTGAACACAGATCTATCGCCGTTGCTGGATGTCATGGTTTCACCTCCTCAAGCACCCGTTATCGACTAGTGGGGTGTTTCTGTTCCCGCCGGCAACTGTGTCAGCGAGATAAATTCGTCGATGGACAATGTCTCCCCGCGGCGCTGCGGATCGATTCCGGCTTCCCGGAGAGCGTTCTCTGCGGCGGCCGCGTTTCCATAGTGCCCTTTCAGGGCAGCTCGCAGGGTCTTTCGACGTTGGGCGAACGCGGCATCAATGATCGGCCATAGTTGGGCTCGCGCGGCCGAATCAATTGGCCACGGCCGCGTGCCGCGAGTGAGTTTGACCAACCCAGAATCCACATTGGGTGCCGGCCAGAACACATTTTTCCCGATGGCACCCGCACGCTGAACCTGGCCATAAAAACGAGCCTTCACACTGGGAACACCGTAGACGCGGTTCCCCGGTTCGGCGGCAAGGCGGTCCGCGACCTCAGCCTGGACCATGACCAGAACGCGCGTGATCGTCGGGAAGATCTCCAGAACGTGCAGGAGAATCGGTACCGCCACGTTGTAGGGCAGGTTGGCGACGAATGCTGTCGGAGGATTCGCGCCCAAGTCCTCTACGGCTGAGCCGGTGAGTGCTAACGCATCGGAACAGATCACTCTGAGGTTTTCCGTTCGTGTCGGGGCGTACTCCGCTACGGTGCGCGGGAGCTGTTCAGCCAGCGTGGTATCGATCTCCACGGCCGTCACTTTTGAGACAACATCAAGAAGGCCAAGGGTTAAGGAGCCCAACCCCGGACCGACTTCAAGAACGTGATCGTCGGGCGACAAGTCAGCAGTAGCGACGATTCGCCGGACTGTATTGGGGTCGACGACGAAATTTTGTCCGCGCTTTTTAGTTGGAACAACCCCCACGGTCCTCGCGAGGTCTCTTATTTCTTTCGGCCCCAAAAGCTGGACGGCTGAAGAAACATGATCTGCGGTACGCGGAGGAGTGGGGGGTTGATTCACACCGTTAGGTTAGCGGATTCCGAGCTTCGACGTGCAGGCCGGCCATGCCCCCCAACCCTGGGCAGCCTGAACCTTGTTAGCGACGGCGATCTGCTGCTCGCGGGTAGCACCAGCAGCGGTAGGAGCGTATGCCCCACCACCGAATGCTTGCCAGGTCTGGTCGGTAAACTGCAGGCCGCCGGAGAAGCCGTTTCCGGTGCTGGTGTTCCACTTTCCACCAGACTCACACTGGGCGATGGAGTCCCATACCGATCCGCCAGCAACGGCGGGGGCCGATGCCGAGGAGGACTTGGTCGAGGCGACGGCTGCCTTCGTGCCACGCGAAATCACCTTTTCGGTGGCCTCAGAGAGGATCTTGGAGGCTTTCTCCCAGCGCTGAACTTCCTGGCCGTTACGGGACTTGACGGTGTAAGTCACTTCGCGCTCGCCAGCTTTACCTGGCTTAACGACGGTCTCCGAACCCTTCGGGCTGTTGGGGTCGTCAACATAGCGGACGGTCGGCTCTACAGCCTCTTTCACCGTCTGGTCTTCGGTCTTGTTGCGCTCAATGGTGATCTTGTCGCCACTGACCAGCTTCTTGCCGAGCTCTGGCGTGACTTTGTCGTCGGCACCCAGCTTGATTCCGCGGCGGTCGAGGAAGTCCTTCACCGTGACAGCGGGAACTTTCATGTCTCCGAGCTGGCCACCGTCGTCGAGGGTGATGTCCTTGAGCGGCACGACCTCGAGCTTCATACCACTTTCCGGGATCTTGGTGCTGCCCTGAGCAGACACGTAATCGTCCGGGTTGATGGTGCCGACCTGGTTAAGGAAGTCCTTCACCGTGAGGGCGGTGGACTGGATGGTCTTTTGGTCACCATCAACAGTCAGGGTGACGGGGCGAGCGGTGCGAACAGTGATCTCCTGCTTGTCCTTAACGGAGCTGTTCGCAGCGGGGGAAACGAAGTCGCCGTCTTTCAGGTCGACATCATGTGAGGCGAGAATGCTCTTGACATCCCCAGACATCGCGCTGACGTGGGAGGTTTCGCCGTTAACGTTCAGGATGAGGTTCTTCTGAGCGTTAACTGCAACAGCGCCACCGACAACCAAGGTGGCCAGCATGCCGCCGGTAGCGACACGCACTGGCGTGGAGGAGGTGTGGTTAATGCGGTGGATGCGAGATTTCTTCTGAGTGCTCACGTCTTTCTCTCCGGCTCAGAATGGTGGAGCCTGCCCAAAGTCACGATCTGATAACAACTTCGACAGAGTAGCAACTAGATGGGGGTGAAGCAACGGATCCGTAACCAAAAGTTGCCATCACTCGTGACACTTTCGTAACATTTGGCGGATTTTGTGGCTATGAGCTGGTCATATGCTGAACTTAGCCTTGGAACCAACATCCTCGATTTGTGATGGAGGACACAGAAAATCAGGCTCGATCACCCGAAATTAGTCCTCCGAGCTCGAGCGCTGCACCCCGAAAATCCTTGCCGCGGTCTGGCCTGTGTGGAGGGCAAACTCCTCAGGCGTCTCCCCTCTTACCTCAGCCAACCGACGGGCCGTGTAGCCGACATAGGCCGATTCGTTCTTCGCACCGCGGAATGGTTCCGGAGTCATATAAGGCGCGTCGGTCTCAACCGTGATCTGCCCCACGGGGGCGCGGCGGGCAGCTTCGCGAAGTTCGTCGTTACGTTTAAATGTCGAGTTCCCCGCGAAGGACAAAATGTATCCCCGGGCTAGCGCTTCCTCCGCGACGTCCAGTGGGGACGAGAAGCAGTGCAACATCACCGTAAGGTCATCGCTGTAATCGGCGAGAATGGCCAGCAAGTCCTCGTCGCCCTCACGATTGTGGATCATGAGCGGTTTATTAACCCGGCGCGCCAGGTCCGCGTGCCACCGCAGGGCCTCGCGCTGGGTGTCTTTGCCCGCACACTCGTCGAGCTTGCCCAACCAGTAATAATCCAGCCCGGTCTCCCCGACCGCCACACAGCGAGGATCCTGAGCCATTTCTTCAATGCGGGCACGCACATCGTCGGTCAGCTCACCAGCACGCGTCGGGTGGATGGCGCACGCTGCGACAACATCAGGATGGAGATGCGCAGCCTCGAGAGCTTTCTCAGCTTCGTCCAATCCGTCGCCGACAGTGCACACCCATTCCACGCCACTGCCGGCAGCTCGGGTCATCAGCTCCGAAATGCCGGCTGCATCATGGGCTCCGGTGGCCCATAAATGGGTATGAGCGTCCACAAGGTGTGGCAGGAATTCGGGGGGTTTCGGTTCAGGGCGACGCTTCTTGCTCATACCTTTAGGCTAACTAATCCAGTGGGCTGGACGTGAACAGTTGTGTCACCGTCCCCTACTATGTTCACACATCACACACAATGTCCGAGCACACCGTGTTCGTGGCCCATCTGTAACCCATGTGTGAAACGCTATGTCGAGCCACATTGCTGAACTGTATTGCTGAACCGCATTGCTAAGGAGACAAGCATGACCGAATCTTCGTCTACCTCACCATTGACTGCGCTGTCAGATACACGCCTATCTGAGCTTCGTGCCAATATTGCCGACGACACCACTCACCGCGTCGCAATGAACGCCGTGACCACCACCGATGTCGATCATGTTGCCCTGAACCGGGACGCCGTCGTCGCATTAGACGAATCGTCAGAAATAAAGCTCGATTCCTTAAAGGTCACCGATCAGAAACAATCTGGTCGGTGCTGGATGTTTGCGGCGTTAAATGTTTTCCGCCACGATATCGCGCGCTCCCTTAATCTTGAAGATTTTGAATTCTCGGAGTCTTATCTTCAATTTTTCGACAAGTTCGAAAAAGCCAATTACTTCCTTCGCTCCGTCGCAGGACTGTATGACGGTTCCATAACATCAGCGGATAGCCCGTCGCATACCGGCTCAGCACAAGAATTACGCGATCGCGCTATCGATACATTATTTACTTTCACCGTGAGCGACGGCGGCCAGTGGAGTTACGTCGTTAATTTGGTGAAGAAATATGGTGTTGTTCCCAAATATGTCATGCCGGAAACGCAATCGAGTTCCTCGACCTCTCACATGGATCGGGCATTAAACACCATTGTGCGCAAAGCCGCCCTTCAGCTGAGGGACGCGCTCGACACCGAGCGTGACACTCACACTGAGGGCTTTGACCCGAATGGCATCATTGCCTCCGCACTTCGCGACGTCCACCGTGTTCTATCCATTCACCTCGGTGTTCCTCCCACCGAATTCGTCTGGCAGTATCGCGACAAAGACAACACCTTCCACCGCGGCGGCACCTACACACCGCAACAATTCGCGCAGGAATTCTTGCCCGATGACCTGGACAATTACGTCAACATTGCGCACGATCCGCGCGCGGACGTGCCCGTCGGACACCGGTACACAACCCAGTTCCAAAACGACATGTGGGGCACGGAGGACTTCACCTATCTCAACGTGGATCTGGACACCATGAAGTCGCTGGCCATTGAGCGCCTCCGCAAAGATAAGCCGGTGTTTTTCTCTTGCGACGTCAACCGCCAGTTCCGTGCGGACCTCGGAGTGTGGGACGCCGATCTGATCCAGCTGGACCAGCTCTACGGCATCACCACCGAAACGACGAAGGCGGACCGCATGCTGACCGCCGAGTCCCGGTTGACTCACGCGATGGTCTTCACCGGCGTTGATTTCGACACCGACTCCGACACTCCCCGTCGGTGGCGTGTGGAAAACTCGTGGGGAACCAAGCACCATAAGGAGCACAAAGAAATCGCTGGTAAAGGCTACGGAACGATGGCCGACTCCTGGTTCAATGACAGCGTATTCCACATCGTGGTTCATCGCGACGAACTGCCTGACGAGCTTCGCGCACACCTCGACGACGAACCCACTGTCCTTCCTCTGTGGGATTCCATGGTCTAACCCACTGCACATCACGCAGGACTCCCGCACCAACCGCCAACTACGACAAGGACACCTATGACTTCCTCTGACAACCACACCACCCCGGCACCGCAGTATTCCTCGCGCAACACCGGCGTTCTGGCACCTCAAGCCGTCGCAAGTCTCTCTGAGGCAGTGATCGCCGACTCGTCAGCCCAGATCGCGATGAACGCGGTCACCACAATCGACGTCGATAAAGTCGCTCTGAACCGCCAGCGCGTCATATCCCTCGACCATTCCGTGTCGCATAAAACGGATACGTGGGCCGTCGCTAATCAAAAGAAATCTGGCCGGTGCTGGATTTTCTCGGGACTTAATTCCATGCGTGGCAACGTCATGTCAGAAACTGGGATTAAAGACTTCGAGCTTTCTCAAAACTATGTTTCTTTTTATGACAAGCTAGAGAAAGCCAATTATTTCCTCACCGCCATGCGCGAATTAGCCGATCGCCCTATCGAGGATCGGACTATTCAGCATCTTTTGCAGGCACCCATTGACGACGGGGGCCAATGGAATATGTTTGTCGCTTTGATCAACAAATATGGTGTTGTTCCGCAATATGCAATGCCGGAAACGCAATCGAGTTCTAATACGCGGCATATGAACCGCGACTTGGCGTCGGTTCTGCGCGCTGGGGCGACGCACATCCGCAATGCCGTCGCAGAGGACAACGAGCACAACACCGATAGCGACGCGGTCAAGGCCATTCATGAGGAGACCATGACCAGCATTTACCGCATTCTCACCATCCACCTCGGTGTGCCGCCCGAGAAATTTGTGTGGCAATACCGCACGAAGGACAACGAGTTCGTGCGGAAGGGCACGATGACGCCACAGGAGTTCGCCGCGACCTACCTCCCCGACGATCTCGACGATTATGTTTGTGTCGTCAACGATCCGCGCTCAACTAGCCCGTACGGTGACACATTTACCGTCGAATACCTGGGCAATGTTGTCGGCGCGAAGCCGGTCACCTACCTCAATGCGCCTATCGAGGTGCTGAAGAAAGCTGCTGTGGGTGCGCTGGTTGATGGCAACCCTGTGTGGTTTGGGTGCGACACGCTGGCACAATCGAACGCTGACCAGGGGTATTGGTCGCTCGATCTTTATGATTACGACGACCTCTACGGTGTGGATCTCTCGATGTCCAAGGAAGACCGGCTGTTGTCTGGCGATTCCATGATGACCCACGCCATGGTGTTCACCGGGGTTGACCTTGTCGACGATTCCAACGACGACTTCGACCCGACCTCTGTCACTTCGTCCGACGATCTGCCGGAGACCGTTCACCCCCGCAGGTGGCGCGTCGAAAATTCGTGGGGCCCGGATAAGGCCGACAAGGGCTTCTGGACGATGGATGATTCCTGGTTCTCCGAGAACGTGTACGAAATCGCGGTGCCGAAAGCGCGTCTGCCCAAGGAATACCAGGATGCATTGAGCAAGGAACCCCATGTCCTCCCTGCGTGGGATCCTATGGGCGCACTAGCTCGCGGATAATTGCCAAGGCTATTCTGAGTGTCATGCCTACGTGGAATGACATTCTTGCTGCCAACCCTGACCACTCCCATCGCTATGCGAAGCGGTGGGATGTTTTCGTTGCTCAAGGGAGGGATATCGACGGTGAGGCACGCCTCATTGACGCGTTGGCCCAGCGCGGCTCACGGATGCTCGACGCCGGCGCGGGCACTGGAAGAGTAGGAGCATACCTGCTCAAGAAAGGGCACTCCGTCACGGGCGTGGATGTCGACCCCTACTTGGTGTCGGTGGCACAGAACCGCCTGCCCGACGGCGAGTGGCATGTTGCAGATTTAGGCGACGACTCACCCGACCCCCAGGATTTTCCCGAGGGGCCATTCGACATTATTTATTCTGCCGGGAACGTGTTCCCATTCATCGCCCCTGACCACCGTGCAACAGCAGTCGCAAACCTATCGAGCCGACTTACCAACAACGGCCGCATGATCCTTGGCTTCGCCCTCGACCGGGGATACACTGCCCCACAATTCCTTGCCGACGCCCAGTCCGCCGGCCTAGCACCACAACATATGTTTTCATCGTGGAATGCTGATCCCTTCGACGAGAACAGCACCTTCCTTGTTGCCGTGCTGACGCGGGGGTGACTCGGCCTGATCGACGACGCTGATCTAAGGAATAAGCACCAACGATCCCGTTGTCTTCCGCGCCTGCAGCTGCTCATGAGCCTTGCGTGCCTCAGAGAGCGGGAACGTCCCTCCAATTCGGAACGTCACTGACCCATTGGCCACCATTCCAACAACCGCTTGAACTCGCGATTGCAGTTCACCCGGGCGCGAGGTCCAATCCTTAATGCTCGGCCGGGTCAGGAAAACCGAACCCGCCTCATTCAACAGCTGAGGGTCGATCGGCGGTACTGGCCCCGAGGCCGCACCAAACAAAACCATCGTGCCCGTCGGCCGTAGCGAATGAATTGATGTATCAAATGTCGTCTTCCCTACGCCGTCATACACGACATCCGCACCGCGTCCATCCGTCAACTCACGGATTTTCTCCGGCGAGTAGTCGTCATAATTAATGGTGTAGTCGGCGCCATTATCCCGGGAGAGCTGCGCTTTTTCCTCGGTAGAGGTGATGCTGATGACAGTGGCTCCCCGCGCTTTAGCCATCTGGGTGAGCAGCAAACCGACGCCCCCGGAACCCGCTGTAATGACGCATGTGTCGCCCTCACCCAGCGAATAGCATCCGTCAGACAGGTAATGAGCAGTAATCCCCTGTGTCATTAACGACGCGGCCGTCGGATCATTGATAGTGTCCTCAATAGCCACTGCTGCCGACGCGGGAACCGCCGCGTACTCCGCATACGAGCAGTTCGTGTTGTAGAAAGCAACGCGATCTCCCACGGATAATTCACCCGAGGAGGAAGCGTCGCCGTTATCCTCCCCCTTTGCGACGATGCGCCCAACACCCTCGACACCTGGTGTGTAGGGCAAGTCTGCGGGATAAATTCCCTCCCGAAAATAGGTGTCAATGTAGTTGACACCGGCTGCATCAATCTTCACCAGAACCTCGCCGGGGGCGGGCTGAGGAACGGGGACGTCGTCTTTATATTCCAATGCGCCCGCGCCTCCCGTGTGAGACACCCGAATCGCGTGCATGGTGTTAGGGATAGTTACTGTCTGAGAAGAGCTCATGAACCCCACCATAGGTGATGACGGCGCGTCCAGCAGGGAGAGAATCCCCGGCTACAGGAAGGGAATCCCGGCTTAATGGACGACAGGCGCCCACTCTGGGCCGGTTTCCGCCAACTCGGGGTCCAGTTTCGCGAAGATCGGCTTTGGCTTCCTCAGCGTCGTGCCGGCTTCGATGGGGATGCGCTTCCATGCTGCCTGCTGGTGGGAATACTCACCGGTGATCACATGGTAGGTTCGCCCTTCCTCAGGAAGGCCAACTCCCATGAGCTCAACCGGGGTGTCATCCGTCACTTCGTCGATTCGTGGCATGGCTGCCCATTCGCCGGTGCGGCCCAGGGTTTCATGAACCTTCTGGGCAGCATGTGGCAAGTAGGGCGTGAGCAGCACATTGCAATCGGACACGACCTGCAGCGCAGTGTGCAGCACGACGGCCAGGCGGTCCCGCTGGTCCTCATCCTTAGCTAATTTCCACGGCTCCTGGGCAGCAATGTAGGCATTAGCCTCACCGACCAGATGCATAGCCGCGTTGATCCCGGCGCGGAAACGAGAATGCTCTATATTCTCCGCAACGATGTCGAAGGTTTTCTCCGTGAGGTCGAGAAGGGCCTTATCGTCATCAGTGCGGTCAAGCCCGGAAATATCGGGAACTTCACCGAAATTCTTCGCCGCCATAGACACCGTGCGGTTGATCAAGTTACCCCACGAATTGGCTAACTCGTTATTGTTACGGCGGACGAATTCATCCCAAGTGAAGTCCGTATCGTTGTTTTCTGGACCGGCGACGGCAATGAAGTATCGCAACGGGTCGGGGCCAAATTCGCGGAGGAAATCTTGCACGTAGATCACCACGCCTTTGGACGACGAGAACTTCGATCCCGACATGGTGAGGTATTCGGACGAGACGACTTCTGTCGGCAATTGGAGGTCACCCAACTTGCCTTCGGTGCCCCCGCGTAATCCCAGGCCACGGTATCCCAGCATTTCAGCAGGCCAAATTTGGGAGTGGAAGGTGATATTGTCCTTGCCCATGAAGTAGTAGGACTTAGCCTCAGGGTTGGTCCACCATTTTTTCCACGCGTCGGGCTCACCGATACGATGGGCCCACTCGATGGAGGCAGACAAATACCCGACGACGGCGTCGAACCACACATAGAGTTTCTTGAATTTATTATCAGCCCATCCTTCGAGGGGAACGGGCACTCCCCAGTCAATGTCGCGGGTCATAGCGCGGGGTTTGATGTCCTTCAAAATGTTCAAAGAGAACTTGAGGACGTTTGGCCGCCAATCCTTGCGGGATTCGAGCCACTCCCCTAACGAATCCGCGAGTGCGGGCAAGTCAAGCAAAAAGTGCTCGGTTTCAACGAACCGTGGTTTTTCACCGTTGATCTTCGACACCGGATCGATCAGGTCGGCAGGATCCAACTGGTTGCCACAATTATCGCATTGGTCGCCACGAGCTCCGGAGGCACCGCAAATTGGGCAGGTGCCTTCGATGTAGCGGTCGGGAAGAGTGCGCCCTGTCGACGGGCTAATAGCACCCAGAGTCGTTTGCTTCACCATGTAGCCGTTGGAGTACAGCGTCATGAAGAGCTCTTGAACAATGGCGTAGTGATTGCGCGTCGTTGTTCTGGTAAAGAGGTCATAAGAAAGACCTAGTCCGGCCAGGTCTTCAACAATTTGCTTGTTATAGGTATCGGCAAGCTGCTGCACGCTGACGCCTTCTTTTTCCGCCTGAACCAACAGCGGAGTTCCGTGTTCGTCAGTGCCGGAGACCATGAGTACGTCACGCCCGCGCATTCGCTGGTAACGGGCGAAAACGTCGGAGGGAACACCGAAACCGGCGACGTGTCCGATGTGGCGGGGCCCATTAGCATAGGGCCAGGCGACAGACGTAAGTATGGGTGCAGACATACCGTCTAGGCTACAACGCGCTGCAAATTTTACCGACATGAAGGGCAGTCTTAGTGCCCGTCCTTAGTGCTCGTCGTGATCCGTCGACATCCCCACCGGCAGTTCCGTCTGACGCAGGCGCCGGCAGCTACAGTGATTTTTATGCTCCCCGGCCTATCAAACGTATCCGACGCATCTCATGATGATTCTGCTTCCATGACACGCCTTGGTTACAGCTCGCTGGCCCCTGTCGATGTAGGTATGTCACTTCTTACCGACGGCCATCTCCCCGCGATGGCTATCGGAGCCTGGGGTGGGCTCGACGCCGTCATCGCACCGGATGCTTTATGCACGTACTGCGACCCTGAGGACGCATTAAAGCCCCCACCTGCACTTTTCCGCTCTCCGGGCAACGCTTCTGCCAGCACCTCTGGCAACGACGATGGGTCGACAACACCGGCTTATCCCCACAACGGCGTTCGGTTTGGTTTCATCTCGTATCCCGACCCCACAGTGTATGCAGCAGGCGTCACCACCCACCACGTGATCTGGCGCCACAATGGGGAATGGTTCACCAACGGTGATCCCGAATGGGCCACAGATGTTCTCGTTACTGCGAATCAACGTCGCCACTTTCACTCGATTCCACAATGTTCTCCGGCAACGCACTGGAGCTCTGGCGACCGAGATGCTCACCGACATGGTGTTATGAACTGTCTGGATGCTATTCGCGCCGGGGAGGTCTACCAAGCATGCATCTCCGCCCAGTTTCGGACACCAATGACGTCGCGTGCCGACGCCGCCCGATGGTGGCTCTCGACCGTCCACCGCACCCGCCCCCAGTACGCCATGTACCTCGCAACGCATGACCGCGCCATTGCCTCGCTGAGCCCCGAACTGTTTCTGGAGCGCCGGGGCTCCACGGTGTGGTCGTCGCCAATTAAAGGAACGATTCCCCTTGACCGCGATCCCGGGGAACTAGCGCGGAGTAGGAAGGATGTTGCGGAGAACATCATGATTGTTGATCTCGTCCGCAATGACCTCAGCCGCGTGTGCAGGGACGTGACCGTGCCCTCGTTGCTGGAGGTCGTGCCGGCACCGGGGGTGTGGCACCTCGTGTCGACGGTGTCTGGACAAGTGGATGATGTGTCGCCGGCGCGGGATTCCCGCATTATTGATGCGTGTTTTCCGCCCGCGTCGGTGACGGGCACGCCGAAGTTACGGGCGCGGGAATATCTGGCCGAGTGGGAGCCGGTACCGCGCGGTATTCATTGCGGAACGGTGGGGTTGAACTGGGGAGATCTCGTGGCAAATGTGGCCATCCGCACCGCGGAATGGGTGAATGGCGAGCTGATTTTGGGCACCGGCGGCGGGATCACCATTGACTCCACTCCCGACGCTGAATGGGCCGAAATCATGGCCAAAACGTCGACTTTACGCTGGTAGCGGCGTAGTCAATCCCGCGTTGATCACAGAAACCACGCGGTCATTCACACACCAAATCACACGAACCACGCGTGAATCGTCGGGCCGGTTCCCGCATTTTTTGGCCCTGGCCCGTGGCGCTACGCTGAGACTGTGAATCTTACGAAGTTCTCTGATCTCGGTTTACGCGCCGTCATGCATATGGCGCGGTCAGGGAATGCGCGGACAACAGCCCGCGAGGTCGCCGAAGCGATTAACGCTCCGCGAACCCATGTTTCGAAGGTCATATCGCGGCTGACGGAATTCGGCATTATCGACGCCACTCGCGGCCGCGGCGGGGGAATCACTTTGGTCGACGGCGCCGAGAATTATTCCGTCGGGGCCATCGTCCGTTTCCTCGAGGGGCCCAGCCCAGTGATCGACTGCGAGCACCCCCACCCCTGCCCTTTTAACATCAACTGCCGGCTGCAGCACGAACTCGCCCAGGCACAAGAGGCGTTTTTCGCGTCATTAGATGCAGTGACAATAAAAGACATCACGCCCGTGAGGCCTCAAATTCCTCACCAGGCGTGATGTCTTTTCGTGTTCCTTGATTGACGACGGCTACTCGTCGGCCGTCACCACGGTTCAGCTAGTCAGCTGCTAGTCAGCTCTCGTCATCGCCGTCGACGGCCCGGCCGACGAATCGCCAGTAGCCTGTTCAGACCGCCGGTCCTTTCCGCGGATCTTGTCAGCGCGACGACGTTGGCGCGCAGCATGAGCCGCCTCCACTCGTCGCTCACGAGCAAGCTTCAACGCGAAGCGTCGATGCTCACGGTGATCCAAGTACACCGGGTCTTCCCTAAACCCTTTCACCAGCGCGAACATCAGCGCGATGATGATCAGGAGGAAGGGCGACGCCGCGATAATCGTGACCGACTGCAGGTTGTTCAACGCGTCCGATCCGCCGGAGACCAGCAGCACAATACCGATTGCCGCGGTGAGCACACCCCACAAGCATGTGACGCGAACGTCGGCAACGATACGGCCATTCTGGGACATCGAGCCCATCACCGTCGACGCTGAATCGGCAGAGGTAATGAAGAAGGTAGCCAGCAGAATCATCGCCAAGATGGAGAAGACCTGAGCCCCAGGCATGGACTTGAGCAGCGAGAACAGCTGGTGGGTGGAGTCACCGTCGCCCCAAATGGAGCGCCCAGTTTCCTCCAGGTGAACAGCCGTCCCACCGAAGATCGAGAACCACACCACCGTAATTGCGGACGGAACCAGCAGCACCACGCACACGAACTCGCGGATGGTGCGTCCGCGGGAAATGCGGGCAATGAACATTCCGACGAAGGGTGACCAGGAGACCCACCAGGCCCAGTAGAAGATCGTCCAGGTGCCCAGCCATTTACCTGCCGTACCGTTATCGGTGTCGGCAGTACGGGCAGCCATCTCGAAGAATTGCTGAACGTAGCTGCCAAATGCCGTCGGGATCATGTTCAGAATGACGACGGTCGGGCCCACGATCAGCACGAAGATCCCCAGAACGGCGGCCATGACCATGTTCGCGTTCGAGATGTACTGAATTCCCTTGCCGACGCCCGACACAGCGGATGCCAGGAAGAACAGGGACAGGATGACCACGACACCAACCAAGACCGGCGTTCCCGGGTTGTGGATGATGCCGGTTTCGTCCATACCTGAGCCGATCTGCAGCGCACCCAGCCCCAGCGATGCGGCGGTACCAAACACGGTGGCAAAGATGGCCAGGACGTCGATAGTTTTACCCATCCAGCCTTCGGCCCTCTTCGCGCCAATGAGCGGAATGAACGCAGAGGACAAGAGCTGTTTGCGGCCCATGCGGAATGTTCCGTAGGCGATGGCTAGTCCCACGATGGCGTAGATCGCCCAGGGGTGCAGCGTCCAGTGGAAGAGCGTCGACGCAAATGCCGAGTTCAGATCTTCAGGCTCGGAACCGGGCACACCTTCGCGAAAGAACGTGAGCGGCTCTGTCGTTCCGTAGAACATCAGGCCGATTCCCATGCCGGCGGCGAACATCATCGCAATCCAGGATGGCGTCGAGAATTCGGGTTCTTCATCATCGCGGCCCAACCGGATGGAGCCGAACCGCGAGAACGCGATGGACAAAATGTAGAAGACGAAGACCGTCCCGAACAGGACGAACATCCAACCAAGGTTATTGACGATCCAGCTCAGAGCGTCAGAGGCAAACTCCGCGAACCCGTTGGGTGCGATAAGTCCCCACAAGATGACGGCGAGCACGAGCGCTGCCGCGGGTCCTACGACTCTCCAGTCGGTGGGAGCGTTGTCGGTAGCGTCGGACATGCCGAGCTGCCCTTCCCCCGTCAGCACTTCGGGATCATAGTCACCAAGAATGACTTCAGGATCGATATTCTTATGGTCCATTCGTCCACTATGTAACAGGACTCTTTTTTATTCAATTGCTACTCAGTTTTCAGCAACTATTAAGCTCCGCCTATTCACTGCCTATTCAGTGCCTATCCACTCGCCTTTCTGGCATCGACGACGGCCTCATAAAGATCCTTTTTCCGCATCCCCCACTGGTCAGCGACGGCTTTGCACGCGTCCTTCAGACGAAGACCATCCACCCGCACACACGCTTCAACATCATCGATGAGCTCCTCCACGGGCGGATGAGCGGTCGCGTCACGGGCACCTTCCAGGACGACGGTGATCTCACCGCGGATCCCCTCCGCAGCCCACGCGGCAAGGTCCTCCAGCGTCCCGCGACGAACCTCCTCATAGAGCTTGGTGAGCTCACGGCACACAGCAGCACGACGATCGCCACCGAGAATCTCCACCGCCGCGGTCAAGGTCCCTTCAATGCGGTGAGGTGACTCGAAGAACACACAGGCGCGTCGTTCTGTGGCTAAGGACGATAACCACTCCCGACGAGCCCCAGCCTTGCGCGGCACGAAACCATCAAAACAGAACGTGCCGACGTGAAGACCCGACATCGCCAGCGCGGTGGTCACGGCTGAGGGGCCCGGAACACAGCCCACGTGAATGCCTTCGTCGTGGGCTCGTTCCACAACGGGGAACCCGGGGTCGGAAATGACGGGCATACCGGCGTCGGAAATGATGAGGACAGTTCTGCCACGCTGGGCTTCTTTAATGAGGGCATCGACGCGGCTGGATTCATTGTGGTCAAAATTCGACACAAGATGCCCGGAGATGTCGATGCCCAACGCATTGGCAAGGTTGTGTGCTCGGCGGGTGTCTTCTGCTGCGACAACATCCGCGGTGGCGAGGGCATGACGCAGCCGTGGCGACGCGTCGTCGATGTTGCCTAATGGCGTTCCCGCGACGACGATCCCGCCGCGATAGGACGAATTATCCTGACTCATATGTCTAGCTTCCCATACGGCTGGCATACTAATTTGCGTGACTGCCCGGAATTCTTCGCCGACACCTCTCATTTCGCCCTACCGGTGGGCCCAAATCGTGATGGGCATTGTGGCCTTTTTGACACGGTTTATCGGTTTGAGCTCGCCGACGGATAAAGGTGCCCCGGTTTTCGACGAAAAGCACTACGCGCCACAAGCGTGGCAAATGGTGAGATCGTGGAGTAATCCTTTCGTTGGCGGGATTGAAGATAATCCCGCGTACGGCTTAGTGGTGCACCCGCCCGTGGGCAAACAGATCGAAATGATTTCCGAGTGGCTCTTTGGCTACAACGCGTTTGGGTGGCGGGCAGCCTCCGCGACCTGCGGCGTCATCATCATCCTGCTGATTATGGGCATCGTAAAGCGCTTGGCGGACTCCACCATGATCGCCTGCATGGCGGGCATTATCGCCATTTGCGACGGCGTTCTGCTGGTCACGCAACGCACGGCCATGCTGGACGTTTTCCAGTGTTTATTTGTGGTGGCGGCGGCATATCTGTTGGTGCGCGATGCCCAACAGATGCAGGACCGGATGAAAAAAGTCCGTCATGAAGGCCGGATGACGGATTCCCCCTGGGGACCGCGCATGGGATATCGGTGGTGGCGATTCGCCGCCGGAATCAGCATTGGTTTGGCGACCGGAGTGAAATGGTCAGGCCTCTTTTACATTTTCTTCTTCGGATTGCTGTCGGTCATGGCAGATTTAGCCCGACGACGCCGCTTCGGTGTACAACGCCCTGTGGTGGGCACGCTACGTCGAGATACCTTCCCCGCGATTGCGTCGCTGGCTATTCTTCCTTTAGCGGTCTACATGTTGTCGTGGCGCGCATGGTTTGCCGATGAAAACAGTGTCTACAGGCATGCTAAAGAATCCGGGCTTATTGAAGATGGAAGCATACTGAAACACGTCCCCTCACCGTTGAGTAACTGGCTGTATTACCAACAGCAAGTACTCCAGTTCCATGCAACACTGACCAACTCCAATGGGCATTATCATCCATGGGAATCCAAGCCGTGGTCCTGGTTGGCCTCTACACGGCCCATGATCTACTACGACTCGGTTCATGACGACGGCACGCACTACGCGCAAATGCTCTTTGGCACGCCCATTATTTGGTGGATATCGGTTCCTGTCATCGCCTGGGCAACATGGTGCTGGATCGTGGGTAAAGATCGACGCTGGGCTGTGCCGGTTGTCGGCTATGCGGCCGGGTTCCTGCCGTGGCTCACCGACGTCGACCGACAGATGTATTTCTTCTATGCGACGAACATGATCCCGTTCCTTATCATGGCGATCGCTCTGTGCTTGGGGCAGCTGTATTCGTGGTCCATTGCGGATTCGCGCTTGAGGAACCGCGCTTTGGGCAAGCATCTTGGGGGCTACCTGTCACGGCGTCGGCAAGGGGTTTCTAGCCGACGTCGGTCTGGTGCACAGTCTGACGCCGCAGCAAACGCGGATTCGTCGCGTGTTCGACCGCGTGCGGTAGGGGCATCGGGAAGTGTGGCGATGCGCGCTGCCTCGTCCTCCCGCTGGGCACGTGTGAAATCGCTGTGGATCAATGACACCGGATCCATCCTGGCGTGCCTGTACCTGGGTGCGGTGGTCGCGATGTTTATTTACTTCCTGCCACTTATGGTGGCCATGCCCTTGTCTGGTTCGGAGTGGGAGGCCCATATGTGGCTTCCGAGCTGGAAATAAACCACTCCCCCGGCGCGGGCAAAGCTCCGGCACAGGAAAAGCCCCGGCGCGGGCAAGAGCCCTAACCGTTGTTACGTGGGCTACTGATCCCCTACGTGACGGTGGACGTCGTCATTGGCCTCGTCAATCAGACGGGCCGTTTCTCTGGCATCGGAAAACGTGGACTTAACCGGCCGGGCGCTAAATGATTTCAGGGAGCCGGTCACGTCGCCGGCACTGACTCCGAAGTGACTGAACCAACACCACACCATGACAAGAACGGTCACAATGAAGAGAACTAATCCCATCAATTGCTGAGGTGTGGCAAGCCCGAGGACAATGTCCCTGGAAGCGAAACCCGCGGTAAAGGCCCATAAGGCACCGAAGAGGGGAATCATTCCAGCGGTCATTCGTGGACGCCACGCACACCAAAAGAGCGAAAATCCGAGGGACAAACGCATGGCGGCGGCGTCGATAAATAAACGTGCGACATCCGGGTCATGGGAATCCCCCACTGCGCCATCGGAGTCGCCGCCCGAGGGAACCGTACTGCCGGTGAGCATCGTCGAGTGGCTCAACAAATATATGGCCCAACCGACATAAATGAGACCAAGAACAACAAGGACGATCCGGGATAATGATAGAGAAATGACCCGCCATGAACGACGGCGTGGCAGTTGATCTTCCGGTAAGGATTGGACGAGGGACTCGGAAAAATCGGGGATGGATTCGGAGTCATCAGCGGGAGCGACCCGCAAGGTGCGCCCTAGAGTTAATGCTTGTGTGTACCAGTTTTGGCAGTCTTGGCATTTCGCCAAGTGGGCGTCAATTACGTCGTCGTCCCAGGTTGCACGGGACCGTTCACCGTCTATGCGTGCTGACAGCGCTTGACGCACCTCATTGCACTCCATAATTCCCCTTTCATCATGCCGACCACACCGTCACCTCAGGGCCATCACCACAGAACGGCCGTTCCACGGCAGCCACCCCAGAATCGTCAGGATCGTCGCTGAAAGAAGTAATCGAGGCTAGCCCTACCAGCACCAAAAATGGCGATCACTATGAGGGTAACGACGAGGAGAGCAACGAATTCCACTCCACCATGTGCAACAAAGAAGCCTCGATGAAGATGGACAAACCAGAGTGCACCGACCATGTCCATGATGAGGACAACGGAGGCAGCGGGTGCCAGGATCCCCACAAAGATCATGGCGCCGCCGATCATTTCGACGAATGAGACCAGAGCAGCGATGAGCTCTGGCTGAGGGATCCCCAGCTGATCAAATTGTCCCCCGGTCGCGGATAAGCCGGTCATCATTGCTTTATCCCAGCCGTGAGCAATGAAGATCAAACCGACGACAATGCGCAGCAAGAGAAGTGCTGCGTCACGAACCTCCGGTTTATTCATAAACATGACCGTACCCGAGCTGGACCCCTAGCCGGAAAACATAGGTTTCCGCGCATCGCGAGGATAATGACCCCGTTTTATGCGACGGTGGGTTCTACGCCATCACGGGGCTGAGCGATCTCGCTGGACACAGGTGCCGCGGGTGCGTCGGAGGAGTTCTTCTTCCGCCCAAACAGGAGCTTATCGACGCTGACCACGCCGGGACCGGTCAAGAGAAGAAGAAGTGCGCACGCGCCCAAAACGAGGACGTATTCGTAGCCGCCATCGCTGCTCCACAGCCCGGCGTCCTTGTGCACGAACCAGAACGCACCAGCCATATCGATCACGAGGACAAGGCTGCTGAGGCGGGTGAGAAGACCCACGATGAGGAGAACGCCGGTGATCAGTTCACCCCAGCTTGCGAGGGTTGCTGCGATATCGGTGGCCGGGATGTTCATGGCTGCGAAGGAGTCACGGGTACTCCCCCAGCCTTTAGTGACGGCGTTTTGCCAGCCGTGCATGACAAAAAGAAAACCAAGGACGAGGCGGAAGATAAACAGGCCTGCGTCGCGGAAGAAAGGATCCAGTTTCGTTGACATATCAACTACATTAGCAAAAATAGCCAACCGCGCATAGATTGCACATCTTCATTATGGGTAGGCAAACTCAAGATCATTAAGTAGCTTTCGTTAGACCACCTATAATCGGGCGCATGTCAACAGATACTCAGCCCTCGTCATACGCTCAGCCCTCGTCGGCACGCCCTATTCACTTTGAGCTCAAAGTACCCGGCGGGAAACTCATTGTTATTGACACCACCGTCGACAACGACACCATCACATCATTACGACTCTCTGGTGATTTCTTCCTCGAACCGGATGAAGCCTATGACGAAATTGGGCCTGCATTGGTAGGAACAAAAACCTCCGCGTCTACTGAGGCACTTGAATCGCGACTTAATTCCGCATTAGCCCATTTCGACAATCTCGATCTCGAAGGATTAACCATTCACGATATAGCCGTCACCGTGAAACGAGCGGTCTCAGGCGGCAAAGATTTCACCGATTACGAATGGGAAATCCTTCGCCCCGGCGTGCTCCCCACTCCGGTCAACGTCGCCTTTGACGAACTGCTCTTAAACCAGGTCGCCGATGGGCGTCGGGGCCCCACCCTCCGTTTCTGGGAATGGGACGATAAAGCCGTCGTTTTTGGCTCCTACCAATCGTATTCAAATGAATTAAACCAAGAGGGAATCGACAAATACGGAATTACTCCTGTGCGTCGAATCTCTGGTGGCGGCGCCATGTTTATGGAGGGCGGAAACTGCATTACTTATTCGCTCTACGCGCCCATCGACCTCGTCCAGGGCTATTCGTACGTCGCTTCCTACGAATACCTCGACCAATGGGTATTAGCAGCATTAGCCAAGCATGGGGTCAACGCCTGGTACGTGCCCATTAACGACATCACTTCCGACGGCGGAAAAATCGGTGGAGCTGCACAGAAACGCCGCCGTGGAGCGATTTTGCATCACACCACGATGAGCTACAACATCGATGCCGACAAGATGATGGATGTCCTTCGTATCGGGAAGGTCAAGGTATCGTCGAAGGGGTTAGCATCGGCAAATAAGCGAGTTGATCCCTTGCGACGGCAAACCGGTGTCCCCCGCGAAACCATCATCGACACCATGGCCCAAGAATTCATAACGCGGTACGGGGCAACACCGGCGTCGCTGACCGACACAGATATGAAGGAAGCAGAGGAGATGGTCACCACCAAATTCGGTAATGACGCATGGACAAAGAGGATTCCGTAACGGCTAGGCCGTGATACCTGGGCCGTCGGCTAATCATTCCGGCGGACATGCTGAGTAATCTGCTTTTGCCGCAGTGGATCGACAACTACTACTGCGGCCACGGACAAAACCAAGCTCATCACGAAAGCACAGATAATCCACGTTAATTGCGGACCGGCCGAAAGATTCTCGACAAACCGCCCATATGAGATCCGACCCAAGTACAGACCAAACAGAAACGTGAAACCACTGGTCATGAGAAGCGGATAAAAGGTCTGCTTCATCGCCACCCTCTTATGCAGTGACGACGGCACGCCTACGAAATCGAGTGCGCGTGTAAGCTCCGCTTCTTCAAAAACAGTGGATGCCTGGTTCAGCATGGTCCCGCTGATCGAAACGAGTAAACCAACACCATAGGTGACGACAGCTCCGGTCACCGTGTCCCGGTTGATTGTAGGATCACCCAATTCATCCCCTGGGTTCCTCGGCATGACTGCGACGTACCCCAAGAGGAGTGCGAGGAAAGTAAGGGCATTTGTCCGCTTCCATGCGGTACGCCCGTCGGTCATGACTCTGCGCGTTGCCAAGAAATTGAGTCTCCCAGGAAGAACGCTTGATATACGAGCTGCGAGCTGGATGAGCCATGGGACCACGAGGTTAATACCGAGCACAATGACATACACGATCACGGCGACAACAGTCAGAGTCTGACTTAAGCTTTGGGAATTAGCCTTGATGTGGGATAAAGCGACGCGGGCAATCACAACGATCGCGACAAAAAGGATCAGGCGCCAGAACTTAAGCGCCGTAGGAACGTCCCTCTTCGAGACCCCTAATGGCGACACCATGACACGTTTGAGGCCGATTACAGCAGCTACCGCTGCCAGTACAAGGATAATTGCCCATAAAGCCGGGTAGCCCCACCACGGTAAGAGAATCTCCCAGAGTCCAATGCGGGTATTTTGGAAACTAACAAACGACCATGCCGGTGCCGCAATGACATAAAGCACAGTTCCAAGCACCAAACCGGCGAATGCCAACGCACTGGTTTCTACCAAGGTGAGCCGTGTGATGTCTCTGTTGGATAGCCCCAGCAACCTGAGTGCTGCTAAGCGCCGTTCTCGGCCGGAAGCCCCTAAAACAGCTGATTGCGCCACGAGTGACATCATTGCGGGAACAACAAACACACAGGCGAAAGCGGCGAGCCCAACATACGTTTGCCGTAACTCATCGCTCATCTCGTGGAGCGATGCCACCGAAGGATGACGATAGCGTTCGTAGAACATCCACGTCCCGCCGGCAACAGTCAAAGCCATCCACGTGCTCACGGTAAAGGCAAACACCGCTAACGCCGAGAGCCATTTATTTCCCGTCCCCGCACTATGGGATGCTTTTTGCAGTTGAACACCCAGGTGGGAGAGCGTCGATAAGGAAACAGCCATTTAGCTCACCGCCCCGGACAACATGCGATCGTCATGGATGATGCCATCGCGGATTTCAATCCGACGCTGACACCAATTCGCGACACTGTGATCGTGAGTCACCATCACTAAGGTGGACCCTGCCTGCTCGGTGATCGCAATTAGCTGCTGCATGACTTCATGGCCGGTCGATTGGTCGAGAGCACCCGTAGGCTCATCTGCAAATATGATTGCTGGTTTAGCCGCAATAGCTCGAGCGATAGCGACGCGTTGCGCCTGGCCACCGGACATTTTCCCTGGACGACGACGGATCAGCTTCCCCAGCCCCATGCGCCTCAACATGTCGTCGGCATCAGCATAGGCTCGCTTACGAGACACGCCCTGAAGAATTGCTGGAAGCGCCACGTTTTCCTGCGCTGTGAGCTCTGGGAGGAGCTGCCCGTCTTGGAACACAAATCCGAATTCACGCAAACGAACCGCTGACCGTTTCGCATCATTTAGCTTTGAGACGACGGTATCGCCGTACCGGATTTCACCGTCATCCGGAACAAGCACGCCGGACATGCAATGCAAGAGAGTGGACTTGCCCGAACCCGACGGCCCCATCACCGCGACGGATTCACCCTGGCCGATCTCCAAGGAGATACCCGTCAAAACTGGGGTCGAGGCGAACGATTTCGTGATGTCGTGGACAACCAGCGAAGACTGAGAGTAGCGTCGCTGGCTCTGTTGCGCGTTGTGATCTTTCATGGCACCTATTTCACAGTTTGTCCACCGAGTTCACCACAGCTCTAACGCCCGAATCGTGGTAGATCTAGCACTACCCCCATCGCTGGTGGAGAGGGCGCGGCCGCTACTCACACGGGGTTGAAGTTTCTATCATGGCACACATGGCATTATCAGCCTGGCAACGATTATCGCACCACTTACGGCCCCGGAACCGCTCTGCTGATTCGCGGTCGCATGAATGTGTGGCAGCTGAACGCATCAATGAGCTGACGGCGTCGCGCCGGGCCATTGCCGATGCCTACGAGGTTGAGCGCCGTCGCATAGAAAACGATCTTCACGACGGGGCTCAGCAGTATTTTGTGGCTGCTTCTCTTAAGCTCGGGGAAGCCGAACTTGAGTCGGAAAATGGGAGCGCGGAGCTACAGCGGCTCCTTGAGGAGACGCGCTCGCACCTTGACGATGGGCTTCATGCTCTTCGCCGGACTGTCCACGGTATTCATCCGCAAGTACTGCGCGACCAGGGCTTATATGCCGCGGTTCAGGAGATAGCCGAATCGTACGGTCCGAATATCGCCGTGCATTGTCCGCATCCACTCCCCGATCTTCAGCCCAGTGTGCTGGCGTCGGCCTATTTCTTCTGCGCCGAGTGCCTGACCAATGCTGCAAAGTATGCCCCCGGCGCGCCCGTGACCGTCCTTTTGGTCTCTGACCAGGATTTACGGATTTCTATTGTCGACGAGGGAGACGGCGGGGCTCGCCTGGGCCCAGGACTATCGGGAATGCGTGAGCGCTTGGCCGCCTTCGGAGGTTCCATGCAGCTGAACTCGCCGGTTGGTGGGCCGACGACGGTGATTGCGTCGATTCCCGTCATGCTCAACCGTGGGCAGAGCGGATATCCTGCGAGTGATTCCACGGCATCCACCACACCCATGACTTCCACGGCGTCTGGTGGGGATTCATTATGAAAATAGTCATTGCCGACGATTCCGCCTTGTTGCGCGAAGGCGTCGCAGGGTTAGTTGAAAAACGCGGATATGAGGTTATTGCGAAGCCGACGTCTGCCACAGAATTACTCGATGCTGTGACAAGCCTCGGTAATGATCACGGATTACCTGACCTCCTCATCACCGACGTGCGCATGCCTCCTGACATGCGTGAAGACGGTTTACGAGCCGCTCTTCAGCTGCGCGAGCGTTTTCCGTCGTTAAGCATCATGGTGCTCTCTCAATACGTGGCCCCTGCTTATGCTCGTGAGCTTTTCGCGCCGGGAACCTCCCACGGCGCGGGCACGGGGTATTTGCTGAAAGATCGGATCGGAAAAGTCAAAGACTTCCTGGAGTCCATTACCATCGTGGCTCAGGGCGGAGTGGTCATCGATCCGGATGTTGCGACAGCGTTGATGAAATCCGGCAGATCAGGGTTGCGGCTGCTCACCGCACGCGAACGTGAAGTGATGGAACTCATGGCACGTGGAAAGTCCAATGCCGAAATAGCCCAGGATTTGTTCCTTTCTGGTGCTGCGGTGGCGAAACATGTGTCCAATATTTTCTTAAAGCTCAATCTCGAACCGGGTGAAGATAACCGCCGCGTACGCGCAATTTTGGAGTATTTAACGGAAACGACGGGGCTGATCTGACGCGGCCAATCTGCCGTGATCGATCCGGCACGGTTAAGCGATAAACCTGCAGCACACTTCGGCTCTAGATTTGAGGCTATCTTTACTTTTGCACGTCCAGTAGTATGGGGAGCCTCATTTGTTTGTTTCTCTAGAAGGAGTCACCTCCGTGTCCCGTTCCAGGTCTCCCCACCGCTTGCGCTCACTGCGGGCGGTTTTGGCGTCAACACTCGCCGTATCACTCATCATGGGTACAGTCGCATGCTCGCGCAATGAGGATTCAACCCAATCGTCATCGGATACGGCCTCTTCTTCGTCTTCTGAATCAGGTCAGAGCTCATCCACGCAGGCCAACGAAACGTGGCCACGCACTGTGGCCACCGACCACGGAGAAGTCAAGATCCCGGACAAGCCGAAAAAGGTCGTCTCAGCTGCAGTAACGCTGACTGGCTCCTTGCTTGCCATTGGTGCACCGGTCGTTGCGTCGGCAGGCGGACAAAAGGGAACGCCTCTCACGGATGACAACGGTTTCTTCACTCAGTGGTCTCAGGTTGCGGACAAGGAGCATGTGAAGGTCCTGGATCTCAACCCCTCGGCGGAATCCATTCTTGCTGAAAAACCTGACTTGGTTGTGATGTCCTCCACGGGCCAGGACGCCACCCCTGACCTTTATGAACAGATTTCAGAAGCTGTCCCCACGGTGATGATCGACTATTCCGATAAGGACTGGCAGGATGTCGCCACGATGTTAGGGAAAGCGACTGGCCTCGAGAAGAAAACCTCTGATGTCATTAAGAAGTTTGATGACACCGTGGCTAAGGCTCGTGATGAGATCAAGAAGCCTGAGCAACCGGTCACGCCGTTGGTGTACACGCCGCAAAACAAGTCGGCACGTGTGTGGACAAAAGATTCTGCACAGGGCAAACTGCTGACTAAGCTAGGGTTCACCCTTGCCGACGTTCCAGAAAGCGCACGCGGAGCGAATTCGATGGGCCCGCGGTCTGACGTTTATGTTGTCTCCGCTGAGAATCTACCGACGGCGGCTACTGGAAAGACTGCGTTCCTCTTCGCCGCGGATGATAAAGCTGTGGATGCATATAAGAGCAATCCGGTTCTGGCTGATACCCCCGCCGTGAAGAACAAGTCCGTGTATTCCATGGGCACAGACACGTTCCGGATGGATTACTACAGCTCGCTGGCCATGATTGACCGTTTAGAGGACTTGTTCCATTAAGATTCCCCATCACGCATCGTTGAAATCAAACCCCGTTGTGTGCCCCGGGCCGACTGCCACTACTCGAACCTTGGTTTTCTGGTGGCAGGAGCCGCAAGCCCTTGACGCGCAAACATCACTGCCGCGCGGCGACGGCCATCGTCGTCGCTATGACACAGTCTTTTTCCACCTCTCCGGGGTTCATGATCACCACGATGCTGCCCTCCACCGAATGACGGATCACCACGATGGGTGGTGGTCATTCACGGTGACCGTACCGTCGGATCTCTGCGGCTCCTACTACATCATGCCTGCGGAAACGGTTCCCGACGAGGTGGTGGAGGATTCGCCTTCTCCTCATCACCACATCGACTTCCGGGCACGCTGGAAAGCCCTCATGACACTCATGGTGGTCGATCCGCACGCCCAGATACAGCCTCTACGATCACTACGATCGTCACATTCCTCAGCCGATACCGACCACTCCCCTCATGCGAAGTCATCCGGAATTGTTCGGCTCGATGACGCTTTGCCCGAGCCTGGGTGGGACGCCGTGAAGCCGTCCGAGACACTTGCTGACAACACGAAAGCCGGGTTTACCCCCTACACATGGCACTCGACGTCAGAGTTTTTCCAAGACAGACATGTGTGGGTAAGAACCCCCGTCGGCAATCAGAGTGATAACCAGCGACGTCGACCGTGGCTACTCATTCTTCTCGACGGTCAAGACTGGTACGAGGCACAGACTGGTTGTGACGCCGCACTCCGCGCGCTTGAGACCAGCGGTAGCATTCCCGAGGTCACTGCAGTAGCCGTCGAAACGACAGATTCCCCAGCTCGCGGACAGAACCGCCTCCGCGACCTTGGCTATAACGTCGCCTGGAGGAGTGTGCTCCAAAACGATCTCATCCCCGCCATCACCCGTGACTATGACATTGCCGATCCTTATGTCATTGTGGCTGGCCAGAGTCTTGGCGGGCTATGCGCTACCGACTGCGTCATTGAAAGCCCCGAAAGGTTCCATGCCGCTATCGGGTGTTCACCATCATTCTGGTTTCCGACGCGACAGGGGCCGCGGCTACCCGGCCCGCCTGGCGGACTCATCGCGGAGAAGCTCCAGCACCAAGCCACTCTGGCCGCACTCGCGCAGAATGATTCACGATTCTTTTTCGACGTGGGAACCGGCGAAGGGTTCATGGAGTCTCATACGCGTGTGGTCGTCGCGGAGCTAGAGCGAGCCCACATTCGTTGCCACTTTGATGTATCGACGCATGGGCATGATCCTGCAGCGTGGCGGGGTGCCCTGATGCGGGGGCTCTGCTTTATGGCGGCGCAGTAGCGTTCTGGAAAGAGCGTTGTGAAAAGCCGTACCAATTCCCACACTCTGCACGGACTTGATGCCCCATTTCCACACCTTAAATAGGGTGGTTTCGTTTTTATCCTTCAGAAAAACTTGGGTGCGGCGTCGAAAAACTAGGCTGGAGTTAGTGGGCCAGCAACAACGCCTCTCACTGGTTGACGCCGATGTTCAACCCCAGCATCCGCTGTTAGCTGACCATTTTTATGCGCAGCATGCCCACTTCACAGGACGTGTTGCAGATATTTCATTCATCTGCCTACTTTTGGAGGCGACTTATCATGGCTGATGAACTAACTGGCACCACATTCGAACAATCCACTACCGAACGCGGTCGTGAGCTCTTGGCCCGCATGGATCGCTTCCCTGCTTGGCCACTGCGCAAGCGTGATTTCTTCGTCATCGGTATTGCTTATTTCTTCGTTTTTTATGACATCAGCGATATCGGTTTTGCCATGCCGGCTATCGATGAGCAAATGAATTTGGGCCAGGACACGTCTTTGTTCGTGGCTCTTGCCGTTGGTCTCGTGGGCTACATAATCGGCTCACTACTCGCTGGCTGGCTCTCCGACGCAAAGGGACGGAAAGTCTCTTTCATCGGTTCCCTCGTTTTCTCGGGAGCGGGATCTCTCCTCTGCGGGTTCTCCTTCACGGTGTGGGATCTTTCGCTCTGGCGCTTCTTAACCGGCATGGGCGTAGGAGCAGCCCTCAACCTAGCTTCCACCTACGTCGGCGAAATTGCACCAGCTAACCAACGCGGCAAGCTTTCCGTCGCCACCTTTATGGTCGGCATTATTGGCCAAGCGATCACACCGTTCGTTGCCCTAGCATTGGTTCCGAACTTCCACACCGGATGGCGCTGGCTATTCTTCATCGGCGCACTTGTCGGCGTCTTCGGCGTTCTCTTCGCCCTGGCCCTTCCCGAGTCGCCCAGGTGGTTAATTTCCCAATGGCGCTGCGATGATGCTGAAAAGATCATCGAGAAGATGGAAACGAACTTCACCGACGAGCAGCTGCGTAAAGGGCAGAAGATTCGCGAGGAATTCCGGAAAGAAGTTGAAAAAGAAGAAGAGAGGCAAGATCGCTCTCTTGGGCTCACCGGGACAGACAGCGCACCGTCGCTCACTGAAGGAAAGTACCTGCGCACGGCCATTGTTATGGCTCTGATGTGGTTCCTGTGGTACATCGGCAACTACGGCTTCTTAGGCGATGCACCCGACCTTATTTCGTCGCACGGCGAGAACATTGCTGGGTCGATTCTGTACCTCGCCATCGGCGCCATCGGTTACCCGACCGGCGCGCTCATCATGATCTTTATCTCCGATAAATTCGAGCGCAAGTACCTCATCTTTGTTTGTACGCTGGTGTGGGCAGCCGGAATGCTGTGCATCGCGACGATGGCAAGCTCCTTCATGGTGACGCTTGGTTCATTCCTGGCGTCCATGGCATTGGGTTCCTACCTACAGATGGGCTACACCTTCACCGCAGAATCCTTCCCGACGACGCTACGTGCGCGCGGGTTCTCCATCGCGGATGGTTGTGGTCACCTTGGTGGCGCGGTTGGTTCGCTCCTGCTGCCCTTCGTTGTTAACAAGACGTCGTTCTTCGCCGGCTTTGCGATGATTGCGTTGACTGGTGTTGCTGCCGGACTGCTGGCATTGACAGGTCCGAAGTCGTCGTCGAGGTCGTTGGAAGACATTTGACGGCGATCTCATACGAATCATGGCGGGGTTGTATTTCCCCACCATGTCACGGTCCGATTCTTGGTTTCTTCATCACGTGACTTTCTTTTTAGTCACGTGTTTTCGTAGTTACGTGATTATCAGACGGCAGGTGAAAGATTTTCTCTGTCGTCCCACTTTTCTTTCATCTTCTCGGGCCTCGACGGAAGAATCGTCATGATGAAAATCACGAAAGCACCTATAACCGTAAAGACAATGAACCACCACGGCCCAGCAAAGCCAGCATCATGCAAGCGTCGCCATGTGAGCGAAAGGCTCGGCACCAAAATAATCAAGTTAAAGACAGCGCTGGCGAGCCCCACTGGATTGGTCACATCATCAGGATCCACACCAGCACTAATTGCGACTGCGGAAACCGCAGCGTAAATAAGGAACAAGACCAGCTGAACCCACCAGAATTCGGACCTCGATGAGCGTCCTTTAAACCGAAAGGCTCTGGTAACGAATCTCCTAACGGCTGCAGACAAACTTGCGCCGTAGAAAGGCTGCGACAATGGTGGCTCACCATCGTACTCAGGGGCATCATCGGGGCCGTGGTATCTACCTGGAGTAGTGGCTCCGTATTGTTCGGTGTCGTTCTGCGACGGGAATGGCTGCATATCAGTCATGTTCCCTACCCTAACAATTTTTCTTTTCATTTTTTAGCCCAAAATCAACGTTCTTAACTTTTTAACTAAGTTGGAACGCTGCCCTAACTCCACACATGACGTCCCTGTAGCACCGCAACGGACCATACAATCCGTTGCTCAGACCGTCTGTGCCGTCTGTGCCCGTCGGGTTGATGGAATACATCTCGCTCATACGTGTTGGATCTAACCGGGAGGGCGGAACAGAGCCACCATATGATCGTGCATCACGTCGGTGGAGTGCTCTCTTCTCCTAAACGAGAGTCCGTTCGCTCTCCAGACCAGATCAACACAATAAAGCTATTCGAGTTTCTGAGGAGATAACGTCATGGCAAAGAAAGCAGTCATCATCGCAACTGATTTTGGTGTCGAAGAGCCAGAAATTATCTCACCGCGGGATGCTTTAACATCGGCAGGCATTGATGTCACCATCGCCTCCAACTCGGGCAACGACATTCAAACCGTGACGGGCGACAAAGACTGGGCATCCACTGTCAAGGCCGACACAACTCTCGACAAAATCAGTGCCGACGATTACGACCTGGTCATTCTCCCAGGCGGGACGGTCAATGCTGACACCCTCCGCATCGATACGGAGGCGCAGCGCATCCTTAATGAATTCGCGTCGGCCCACAAGCCGGTCGGCGCCATTTGCCACGCACCGTGGGCGCTGATCGACGCCGGACTGACCGAAGGCAAGACCATGACGTCCTACCAGTCCATTCGCACGGACCTCAAGAACGCGGGTGCTCACTGGGTGGACGAAGAAGTCTTCCGTTGCCCCGGGAATGACTGGGCATTGATCACATCACGCAACCCGCATGACCTGCCGGCCTTCACCAAGGCACTCATCGACGAACTGGCTTAACGAGCTGCAGCGAGAATCGTCCCTGGCACTTGGCACCCAACGACCTGTTTGTTTTGGGGATCACGGGTCCTCGGAGTAAAGTGCTGGGGGTCCGCGGGGCATTGGCGCAGTTGGTAGCGCGACTCGTTCGCATCGAGTAGGTCAGGGGTTCGATTCCCCTATGCTCCACAAACACTGTTTTCCCTGGTCTCTGTTGGCCAGGGATTTTCGTATACCTGCAGGTGGGGGCGAACTTGCGAGATTAACTCAGTCTCGGTTCCGGGCGGGAGCACCGTACCCCAGATGAATTCTTCTAGCCTTCCGCCCGATTCTCTAGCGTGTATGTGGCGGCATCGATAACAGTGTCTTCAATGGACCGTGGATCCCACCCAAGCAGCCGTTGCGCTTTGCTGGTGTCATAGTGGTGCTCCATGCCGATCAACGTATTCATAACCGCCATAGCGGAAATGAACCGAGCACCAACCTTAATAACGAAATCGGGGATGGTCATCGTACTAATCTTGCGGCCCTGTTCCCCAAGACGATCTTTAAGTAACCTCGCCATCTGAGGCATTGTGATTTCGCCGGGCTGGGCGATAAAACGCTCCCCGTCAGCTCGATCGTCGAGCATGGTAAGAATATGCAGATCAGCCAGATCACGGACATCAACTGCCTGGTACGTGGCCTTCGGACTCGGTGCACCGCGCAATATCGACGTGAACAATAGCTCGGTGCTGGAGCTTCGCCCGTTCATGAAGGGCCCGAAAATTGCTCCTGGAAGGATCGTGACGAGCTTTGTTCCCGATTGCTTGCCAATGATGTCCCATGCGGTTCTCTCCGCCACAACCTTGGACCGCATGTAGTTAGTAACGAGCTTGTCATCGATATCAGTCCAGAAGGTTTCGTCGATGGTGCGGTGCGTATCCACACGGCCAGGGAAGACCGCTGCTACCGAGGAGGTCATGACGATTTTCTTGACTCCCGCATCGATAGCGGCATTAAAAACGTTGGTTACTCCAGCTTTTGCGGTTGGAATCAACTTTGGGTCATTGTGGTTCTCCCCGCCGAGAGGAGATGCCAGATGCAATACATAGTCGATCCCTGCGACGGCTTCCGCCCACCCCTCAGAGGAGCCGAGATCCGCGACGGCAAACGACAAATTGCTGGTATCGACGCCTTCAGCAGCAAGCATGTCAACGATGACGGTGCTCTTAGCCGAGGAACGAACGGTGGTTCGGACCGTATGACCCTGCTCTTCAACTTTGCGGATGGTCCAGCCGGCGAGGAAACCGGTGCCGCCGGTGACGAGTACGGTACTCACGAATGCTCCTTCGGCAGGTGCTAGTGACTCACGGGGCGCGAAGCCGAGAGCAAGCTAATGGGGTTTAATAACCAGCTGCTTAACCCCTCTACCCCACACGACGGATGTGCGTCACGCTGGCGCGCCCATCACCGTCTGTCTCGTAGCGATCGTACTGACGGTCGATGTACTCGCCGTCGTCCTGCATGTCATCCGGTTCCTCGACGCCGAAGTAATCGGCAGCGTCCACGTACTCCAGCTCAGCCAACTCCGGATCAGTGTCATTCGTCTCAATCACGGTGCCAGCCGGCCGACGTAACCGCGACGACACAGCCCGGTCGTCATGGTCATCCTCGGCGTTCCGGACACCCATCCGGGCACGCCGCATCCGGCGAAGACGGCGAGCCGCCAGGCGCTGCTCCTCAATAGCCTGCTTCCGCAAGAACGCTAGGTACACACCAGTAGCGACAGCACCGACAACAGCACCGGCCCACATAGCGCCACCGAACACAAAGCCAAGGACCAACAGCACAACCGTCACCGCAGCCAAACCGAAGAGCACACGCTTACGCTGGGTGAACCGCCGCCGCGCATTCCGCTCGGCGAGCTCCGGGTCGTACACGCCCCGGCCACGCCGGCGGTCCACATACGCCCGATCCTCATCCGTCACCGCAATGTCGTCATATTCAGAACGTGCGAGTTCCTCGAGCTCTTCGTCCGACAAAGCATCCAGCCCGTCGTCGAAAAGCATGGTGCTTGAGCGACGTTGAGCTTCACGACGCTCCTCGCGCTCATCGTCTGATTCGTCGGCAAAGTCATACGCGTGCTCAAATGCCGGGTCGCCATCGCGATAATCCACGACATCCTCCGGGCGATCATAGGCGTCGGGGAACTTCTCTCTGTCCTTCGCCACGGCGTCGTCGGACCCGAAGTCGTGGCCATACACGATTGAGGTACGGTCTTCACCGGTGAGCACATCATCAGCCGATTCTTCGTCCACGGAAACCGGTCGACTGCCCCGTCGAGAACCGCGTTCCTGAGACGAAGCCGCCTCAGCAGATTCCAGCTCGGGAACGCCCTGGACCGCTCCCGATGAATCCATAATGACGTCACCATCGACAACGCCCACCGGGACGCTCGATTTCTCGCCCGATGCCGTTTGATCATCCTTCGCCTCACCGGCCAATCCGGGGGCTTGGTCGTCGGTGTCGTCGACGAATTCTTCAAACTCGGCATCGTCAACCGGTTCTGTCACAACATCATCGACGTCATCAGCCACAACAGACGAGGCGCCGAACGATTGATCGGAATCCTCGGGCTCCAGCTCTCCGACCACGACATCTTCGTCGTCACGCGTATCCCCCTCGACATGGTCCCCGGCTTGTTCCTCGGCGTGAGCCTCCGAATGAACTTCCCGCACCGAAGCATCGTCAGCGTCGGACTCACCAGAGTGCACAGCGTCACCGGAGTACACAGCGTCGCGGTCATCGTACGCGCGGAAGTGGACATCGTCCTCGTCTAACAAGCGGTACTCGTCCTCGGCAGGATCGGGTTCCACATCAGGTGACGCAGACCGACGTCGCACATGCTTCGTTAACCGACCAGAGGACGCGACTGACCCAGACCCGCCACGGTACAGAACGCGCGTTTCCTTCAACGCCTTCGACGTACGACGCACTGGCCCCTGGTTTCGCAAAAGTAGTGGCGCCAGAACAGCAAGCCACAGCACCACAATAAGAACGATCAAGAGGGAACTCGACACGTCGGAATCTCCTTAACTGACGTCAGCCGCGGGGAATCGAACACGGACAACGATATTTCTCACTAAAGAGTAGCCCGTCACACCCGTAACATGCGTGTGCCACGCCCACAGATACGAATACCGAACGAATGCCGGAACATTCGCAATCCAACCAGAGATCCGACCCAACCAGGGATACGCCATCAGCTGTCACGCCTCCCCCGCCCGCTGCTCTCTAATCGTGACACCACTCCACCTGGGCACTCCTCCGATGTCAACGCATACAAGAAATGATCGCGCCAGTGCCCGTCAATATTGATACTGCGGACCAACTCCCCCTCATAATGAAAACCGACGTTCTCCAAAACGCTTATCGACGCGGCATTCTCGGGCAATACGGTCGCCTCGACCCGATGCACCCCCACGGACATCATCGCCGCATCGACGCCTAAAGCCACCGCCGCTGTCCCAACACCGCGCCCCCAGAATGGGCTCGCAATCCAATAGCCGATCCAGCACGTCGAGAGCGAACCATGCTGAATCCCGCCGATAGTAACCTGACCTGCAAATTTCCCGTCACACTCTACAGCGAACGGAACCGACGCGCCCCGCGTCGCAGACTCATACAGCGAATCCACCACCGCCAACCACGAGGGCACCGTGTGCACCTCATCCCACGAATCGGTCGTCGTCGGTTCCACAGCCCGCAGCGTTGCCTCATCATTGCGGCGGAGACGTGCCCATTCCGGCCCATCATCCTTCACGACCGGGCGAAGCCTCACCGCACCACCGGGCACGTGAAGTACCTGCGTTTCCTCCGGCCAGCCAGGATGCGCACTGCTTGGCTTCACGCCATAGCGTCGATACAGATCGCGATCTTTCACGGACCCCACACCGACGCGATCCAACAGACGAGTCAAAACCCCCATGACAGCCCCTGCTACTTACGCGCGATTCGACAAGAACAAAACATCAACAACATCACCCGGCGCAATCCCCACCACGTCTTCAGGCACGTGGATCAGGCAGTTAGCCTCAGCGAAGCTTCCCAACAGGTGCTGCGGGGCGCCAGCGGAGGCACCGAGGGGATCTACCAAATACTCGTCCGTACCACGATCGCGCATCAACTGACCACGGATAAAACCACGCCGTCCCGGCATCGAACTCACACCGTGCAATGCCCTGGCCTGGATAATCCGACGCCGGCCACCGCGTCGACCAGCTTCATATTGAATGAGGGGACGGATCATCGTCTCGAAGATAATCAATGAGCCGACGGGGTTTGACGGCAAGAGGAACGTCGGCACTTTGTTGGGGCCTAGAAGGCCAAATCCTTGGGTCGAACCTGGGTGCATTGCGACGCGGGTGTACTCGATGTCACCCAAATTACTGACGATATCGCGCATCCGCCGGGCCGCGGATCCCCCCACAGCACCTGCGATAACGATGATTTCGCTGCGGACAATCTGCCCCTCCATGATTTCCTGAAGGCGGCGTGGTTCACCAGCGATCACGCCGACCCTGTGGGCATCTGCCCCCGCCTCTTCCGCAGCGGCTGCCAGCGAATACGAATTCACGTCGAAAACCTGACCGCGACCGGGCGTCCGGTCTGAATCAATCAGCTCTTGACCAATCGACATCACAGCGACCCGCGGCCGCGGATACACGAGGACCTTCGACCGCCCCACCGCAGCTAAAAGGCCAATATGCGCTGGGCCAATAACGGTCCCCTCGCTGACAATAACGTCGCCCTCGAGGACGTCCGTGCCAGCACGATGAATAAAATCGCCCGACTTCACAGGAAACAGAGGCCGGATACGTCGGCCATGACGCTCCACCCATGCTTCCGGAATGATCGCGTCGGAGAGCGTCGGGACGGGCGCACCAGTTTCTACCCGGACTGCCTGATTAGGCTGCAACCGCAGCGGTCTGTGCGAACCCGCGCCCACATCGCCGACGACGGGCAGTTCGGCGAGTTTCCGATGCTCGCGGTCACCGCGACGATCGGGTTCATAATCCTCATCGGGCAACGGCTCAGGTGGGCGTTGATCGTCGGGACGATCATCCGCGGGGGCGCCTTTTGCGTCCCGCGGTACAAGGTCGACAGCGCGAACAGCGTAGCCATCGATGGCAGCTTGATTGAAACCTGGAACCTGCCGGTCACCACGGACTTCTTCAGCGCTACGCAACCCCAGCGAATCCGAAATAGCCACACGAACGGGCTCCGGAGTTACGGCAGCGTCCGCGATAATCGCAAGCTGCTCTTCCACTGAGCGCACGTTACGTCCTTTCGCCCGGGTAACACAGCAGCATATGCTGCCTACTGACTCTACCCCGGGAGAGACCGGGGCATATCACATTAAGGCTAGCTGTCCTGGGCCAACCTTTCCGTCATATACGCCCTCAGCGAGTCGCCATACTCGGGATCCTTCAGGCCGAAGTCAACACAGGCCTTGATGAACCCACCCGGGTTGCCCAAATCATGGCGAGGGCCACGGTGAACCACCACATGCACGGGGTGATCCGACTTGATGAGCAGCTCAATGGCATCTGTGAGCTGCAGTTCGCCGCCCTTACCGGGCTCGATCTTACCCAGCGCCTTGAAAATATCGCGATCCAACAGGTAACGGCCGGTTGCCGCCAAGGTCGAGGGCGCATCCGCCGGGTCAGGCTTTTCGACCATGCCGGATACGGCGTAGACATCATCATCGGGTTGACTACTGACCTCGAAAACCCCGTAGTCAGAGGTTGCTTCCTTATCGACGTCCACCGCGCAGAGCACAGATCCGCCGTATTTCGCGCGGACCTCGAGCATCTTGTTCATGACCCCATAAGGCATGACGAGGTCATCGGGAAGCATGACGGCCACGACGTCTTCGTCGGGATCAAGAACCTCTTCAGCCTGAGCGACGGCATGACCAAGCCCTAAGGGGCGCTCCTGAGTGACCGAAACGGCGTCGATCAGTTCGGTCGAGTGCTGCACTTTCTGCAGCCGATCCTCTTTGCCGCGCTTCTTGAGTGTCTCTTCCAGGAGATCGTCATGGTCGAAGTGCTTCATTAGCCCTGACTTACGCGGGGAGGTAACGATAGCCAAGCGTGACGCGCCGGCCTCGCGGGCTTCTTCCGCAATGAGCTCGATACCGGGCCGGTCAACAACCGGGAGAAGCTCTTTGGGTACGGTCTTCGTCGCCGGAAGGAAACGGGTACCCAAACCAGCGGCTGGCACGATGACTGTACGCAACGCAGCCTGACCATTTCCGCCATTATCATCTTTGTTCATAGGAGCCATGCTAACCGACAACCGACGCAGAATCCGCTTTCCGAGCTAGGAATTTTCCTACGGATTACTGACAAAACCGTAAAATGGTCGGTCTTGGTGCCAAAGTCCTTATGAAAATCCCTCGCGACATTGTGGTTGATGGGGTGGTTAATGGGATGCCTGGTGGCGTGGTGTTGGGTCCGCCGCGGGCTCGTGCTTTATGACGTCATGTTGGTGAAGTGCTGCGCGTGATTGAGCGACGTCACTGCTTTGTTACGCTGAATTCATGCAGCAGAGCGACGGCGCATCCGGGGGTTACGACGGTGCATTCGGGAGTCACTCGGCGGGTAATTCGATCGCTGACCATAAAAAGGGCTACCGACGTCGGATCCGACGTATGCGTCGAGAGTTGTCCGACGCGACGCTCAGGGCCTGGGACGAACAGCTCGTTGCTCAGCTCGTAACGGCTATTGATGACATCGCCACCACGTTGCAGCGCACAGACGACGAGCCACTGGTCATCGCAACGTACCTACCTGTCGCCAATGAGCCAGGTGCACACACGCCCGACGGCTTTATTCCGTCGCTACTTTCCGCGCTGGACGAGCGAATTCCCTGCAGAGCCGTCATTCCGCGTGTCGAAGACAAACGGCAACTCTCGTGGCACCCATGGTCACCGGATAGCCTTGTCACCACCTCGTTCGGTATTCGCGAGCCAGATAAGCGATCGACTCCAGCCCCTTTCGACAACGTCGACATCGCTATCGTTCCGGCACTCGCATATGACCTCGCTGGGTACCGACTTGGACAGGGTGGCGGATACTACGATCGCGCACTCGCCGCGCGACAATCGTCGTTCTTCCACGCCATCGGTCTAGTTCACCCCCACGAAATCCTGCCGACTGTCCCCCACGATGACTGGGACGTTCAGCTCACGACAGTGGTCACTGCCCTGGGACGACATCGCTTCCTCGGGAGCTAACCAACGCGCGCGCAAACAGCACAAACATCAGTGGGAACCCTGCCGATAGTCTCGCGTCGGTATGAGAATGCGATCCTTGTTCTCCGGTCATGATGCAGACTCCGCCCGTTATTCGCTAAAGTCGTGGCACACTCGCCGTCACCCCGAGCCCCACCCGCGGCCGTTAAAGGGTATTCGACTACGGTTGGTGTACTTCATCGCTGATATCTCTCGTCCCAACTGGCGCCGCACGCGACGCTTGCAGCAAATTTGTAGAACGCTTTTTATTGTTCTCACAGTGGCCATGATTATTCAGGTAATAATATGAACCTTTGCCGTGTGGGTGACCCATTTCTGAGGAGGAATAATGCTTAAAGGTTTCCGCGATTTTATTATGCGAGGCAATGTTATTGAGCTTGCTATCGCGGTTGTCATTGGTTCTGCCTTCACCGCAATTGTGACGGCTTTTACCAAATACATCATTAACCCGCTCATTGCGTGCTTTGGTGGCGCAAATACAGATGGCTGGGGATTCCGCCTCATCCGTGGAAATGAAAAAACTTTTCTTGATTTTGGATCGGTCCTCACGGCCGTCATTAATTTCCTTATTATTGCGGCCGTCGTGTACTTCATTCTTGTGGCGCCCATGAATAAGCTCGAAGAGATCAGGAAAAAGCATATGGGTGTCAAAGAGGAAGAAGTACCGGTTACCGAGAAAGATCTTCTTCTGGAAATCCGCGATCTCCTCGCGGCGCAGAACCAAGTGAGCACCCCCAGCCAAACGCTCGCAAGCACCGAACTTGCGGAGACTACCGCCGATTCAGCACACAGCCAGGCATCCTCGCAAGGAATTCAAACAAGCACGTCTCAGGTAGGCACCCCCTCGTCGACGACGAGCTCGACCACATCCGG
The DNA here is from genome assembly GCF_019754945.1 of Corynebacterium pseudokroppenstedtii. GTDB lineage: Bacteria > Actinomycetota > Actinomycetes > Mycobacteriales > Mycobacteriaceae > Corynebacterium > Corynebacterium pseudokroppenstedtii. Next base: position 72,395 of record NZ_JAEUWU010000003.1, on the reverse strand, counting down.
GAAGCACGCCAAAGAGTAATTCCTGCGCGGGTTTATTCCGGCCCGGGACGTCGCTTAACCCCAGTGTGGTGGCCTATTTTCCTGCCACTCCCGACGTGACATCGCCCCCACATCACGGCCCTCGGATCCATACGCGGTAACCGAGCCGCCATTGAACTCACTATCACGCCCGGATCGCCCGTCACCAGCACCGACGTCACCATCACCAGGTGCGGCTCCGTCATTCTCATCATCCGTGGTCAGGTCCGCCATCCGATCGTCGTTAAGCCCCCGGCGCGGCTGATCCTCCATCGCGCGGACGGCGTCGACAACATTGGCCAATGCGGATTCGCCCGAGCGGTCATAATCAGTGTCCGACACACGTCGCGCATGCCGACGTTGACGTCGAGAATGATTCATGGGAAGCCCCTATTGGTTCCAGCGGTCCATATCGTTAATGACGTATCGCACAAGGGGTGTCAGCGTGGCCATGCCGTCCCGGATAGCAGCACGTGACGAGGCCAAATTCACGACGACGGTCGAGCCCGAAATGCCAGCAATCCCGCGAGACAAGCCAGCGTCGGTAGCCCCGCAGGCCAGCCCAGATGAGCGCAAAGCCTGAGCAATACCCGGAATACGCCGGTCCAACACCGCCTTGGTGGCCTCCGGGGTTTTATCTCTCGGCCCGACGCCCACGCCACCGATCGTCACGGCCAGATCAACACCACCGACGACGGCAGTTTCCAGTGCACCGCGGACCTTCGACTTTCGGCTAGCAACACGTACTACGGCGTCGACGCCGAAGTGGTCCTCCGCGAGCAACTCGGCAACCAAGGAGCCAATGCGATCGGACTTCTCCCCCGCGTTATCGTCGACAATAATGACTAAGGCTCGAGGAACTTGTTCACCCTGGTCATGGGCTCTTTCTGCAAATGACGCATGGGCAGCTTCCTCGGCCCGCTCAAGATCCATCAGCATTGCGTCATCGGGTTCGACGATAACCTCGCCGAGCCGATCAACTTTCGCGTGGTCAATACCGCGCAGTGATTCTGGCATTTCCCGGGCATCCGATGAGCTCCGAGCCAACTCCGCTGGATCGATGGAATCAAAGGGCTCATTGTCACTCATTGGATTGTCTCCTTTTCTACGGGATAAAGACTTCTACGGGGAAAACGTCGCCGGTTACCGGGTTAGAGGATTGAACTGATCACCTCGTTATTAACTTTAAGTTCCGACGGTGAAGCGCGGGTCAATAAAACTATTTTCCTTACACTTCACCAGCTACCCGGCACCTAGTCAATAGAAGCCCCATATGGGGAGTGCCCAGCCATCATCCAGACCAGACGCGATAGTGGCTGAGCAGTGCTTTTATTCCCCTGATGTCTCTTGTGAACTCAGGGTCATGGTGATTTCTCGTGCGTCTTTCCCGTCCTGATTAGTCACTTCCATTTTGACCGTATCGCCCACCTTATGCGAACGAATCGCCGCAATCAGAGATAACCCTGAATCAATGGTTCGGCCGTCAACTTTAGTAACGACGTCACCACGTTTCAGACCCGCTTTGGCAGCGTCGCTATCGCTGGGCACATCAACGATGACAGCCCCATGCGCTGTGGATTCCTTAGCAACTTGAACACCAATAACAGGGTGCTGAACTTTACCGTTCTTAATAAGTTGCTCAGCAATGTCACGCGCCTGGTTAATGGGGATAGCGAAGCCCAAACCAATTGAACCAGACCCCTGAGACATAGAGCTCGAGCCCAGCGACGCGATCACCGATGGGATACCGATAAGGTTTCCATCCATATCGACCAAGGCACCACCGGAGTTACCGGGGTTAATAGCAGCGTCTGTCTGAATGGCGTCGATAAGAGTGGATTGGTCAGATGACTCTGAGGACGCCTGCACAGGGCGATTTTGAGCGGAAATAATGCCGCTGGTCACCGTGGCATCCAGGCCCAAGGGAGAACCAACAGCAACGACTTCCTCCCCGACCTCAAGTTTGGACGAATCCCCCAAGGAAATCGGGGTCAACCCCGACGCCCCTTGTGCCTTAATGACCGCAATATCAGTTTCGGGGTCACGCGCAACAATGTTCGCCGGATAGGTCGTTCCGTCATTTAACGTTACGGAAATCTTTCCACCATTAGCTGCACCAGCAATAACGTGGTTATTCGTTATGATCGTTCCGTCTTCGCTAATGATTGAGCCAGAGCCCGTATCCCCCGAATTGCCGGCTTCGACAGTAATAGAAACCACTGAAGGCAAGACTTTCTGAGCAACAGATTGCACAGAGCCATTAGTGTCGACGTTCTTCGTCTTAGCCGGCGACGCTTTCAACGCGGATACTGCCGACGAGTTGTCAGACGATGAGCCGGAGTCCCGGTTGCTCACTACCGCGCCTGTCACCGCTCCCGACGCGACCGCAGCGGCGAGAATTAAAGCCGCCACCGCTGGCGTACTAAAACGCTTAGTCTTGTGCGGCAACTGGCGAGGAGCTTGCATCACTCCGGTGGGCTGCCCAAAACCTGCAGACTGGTTGGGATCTACGAATTGGTTCGAGCCCGTAGGCTGACCAGGCATCCCGAACTGGTCAGAGCCGGTGGCATGAGCTGAGGGGGTTGACGAGAACCCGGTTTGGGTGCTCTCAAAAGAAGATTCTCGATCGCTTCGTGGAGCGTGAATCTCGTGTTCACGATCATGATGAACGGAGTTGTTGCTGGATGAATCGTCGGAGGATGGATCGATCTCCCATGCGGATCGCTGATTTTCGTCGCTCATGGTTTATCACTCTTGCTCACTATGCACGTCGCGCGCTTTGAGTCACCTGAAATTTGGCTGTGAACCGTCAGCGCCCCTAATAAAAATCCCGTGATGGAACCGAAGCTCCAATCACGGGACATGAGGTTGTTACTACTAGTCAGTCTCAACCAGGCCGAGCTGAGCGGCCTTGACCAACCGGCGCGGCAACCGCGTGGTGTTGCCGTTAACCCGAACCTCCTGCAGAGGCGCGTTGTTGGCCTTCCACTGGGACCGACGGGTGTGAGTGTTGGCGCGAGACATACGTCGCTTCGGTACTGCCATGGTTTCCTCCTAAGCCTTGCTCACACACATCGCGAGCCAGGCATGATCACTGTGAGAATAGTGAAAATGAATGGTGACGGATTGACGTCTTACTTCTTCGCGCGACGCAGGCGGTTGCCGTAACGACGCTGGAACTTCTCGACACGACCAGCGGTGTCCATCACACGCTGTGCACCCGTCCAGAAGGGGTGAGACTCGCTGGTGACGTCGACGACGATCAGCGGGTATTCGTTGCCATCTTCCCATTCCACAGTCCGATCTGACGTCGCAGTGGACCGAGTCAAGAACTGGTGGCCGGTGCTGGCATCCTTGAAGACAACCGGGTGGTAATCCGGATGAATATTCTTCTTCATCGTTATCCTTTAACAGAACATGGACAATGCTAGTCTGGCGTGCTGCTTGTGCTGACTTGCTCCATAACGGCATCGTCCGACCACCTCGACGGCGGACGGCGGCCTATCGCAACATGCGTCGCGAATGAAGCTGGCTCAGCACCTTGCACCGGTCGCGCACTGAGTCCTCGTGCCTACCCATAAAATTGATAGATAACCGCGCCTGGATATCAGCCGGCCCATGGAGTTGTTCTGCCATCAACGACGAGCGTTGACAGGCGTAAACGACCCGTGGAGGGGAAGAGGGTAACAGTGCGACACGCCTCCGGCGCACATGCATCGGCCCATCATACAGATTTCGGCCTTAACTATGAAATTGGCGCTAACCAGCCCGTAAAGGTCCAAAGATTTGGGAATCCTTGCCGAGGGCGGTAAGGTGTCAAGACGCTGTTGTCGAAAAGCAAACGTCATCGCCCACTAGCTAGGCATCTTAGCGCTTTAACCTGCATTTTTAGTGTCGAAGAAAATGTATTTCCCCCGTCGAAGGAAAACGGTTGGTGCTTTGCAGATCCCACGGTGGGCGGAAGGAGAAGCCCATGTCGGCATATTGCCAAGTCACGGGACGGAAACCGAGCTTCGGTAAATCCGTCTCGCACTCGCACCGCCGCACGAACCGTCGCTGGAACCCGAATATCCAGCGTCGTTCGTTCTACTTGCCCTCTGAAGGACGCACGATCACACTGAACGTGTCCACCAAGGGCCTGAAAACCATCGACCGCTACGGAATTGAATCCGTCGTGGCGAAGCTCCGCGCACGTGGGGAGAAGATTTAATGGCACGAAATGACATTCGCCCAATCATCAAGCTGAAGTCCACTGCGGGCACCGGCTACACGTACGTCACCCGCAAGAACAAGCGCAATAACCCGGATCGAATCACCTTGAAGAAGTTCGATCCGATCGCGCGCAAGCATGTTGAATTCCGCGAGGAGCGCTAAGAATGGCTAAGAAATCTAAGATTGCGAAGAACGAGCAGCGCAAAGAAATCGTTGCACGCTACGCTCAGCGTCGTCAGGAACTCAAGGCCATCATCAAGAACCCGGCCACCCCTGACGAAGACCGCATGGAGGCTCAGTACGAGCTGAACCGCCAGCCCCGCGACGCTTCCCCGGTGAGGGTTCGTAACCGTGACTCTGCTGATGGTCGCCCCCGTGGCTACCTGCGCAAGTTCGGCCTGTCCCGTGTTCGCTTTCGTGAAATGGCACACCGCGGTGAGCTCCCAGGCGTCCGCAAGTCCAGCTGGTGAGGAGTAGCAGTATGAAGCGCAACAACTCTAAAAAGGTCCGGGTTGAACCAACCCGCCGCCCCAAGAAGAACCCCTTGAAAGCTCGCGGCATCGAGGCCGTCGACTACAAGGACATCGAAACCCTGCGTACGTTCATCTCTGAGCGTGGCAAGATCCGGTCGCGTCGCGTTACCGGCCTGACACCGCAGCAGCAGCGTCAGGTGGCAACTGCCGTCAAGAACGCACGCGAAATGGCTCTCCTCCCGTTCACCAGCCGCTAAGTCGCCCCTGAACACCTGATCTTGGGTATTTTCCCGGGATCACAGCTACAGGTAAGAATCTAGTGGTGCTTCGATGGACCCAGCGGTCCGTCGGAGGCCAACGGCGTGAACATTTGGAAGCGATAACAGCAGGTTTCGACATTCACCGCTCCCGGTACCTACCGAGGAGCGGTTTTCGCTTATCCACCAGGGAGTGAGGCTCCGCACGTGCCCCAAGTACTATCCGGCTTCGCAACCATCGCCATCGTCATCGCAATAGGATTCTTCGTTGGCAAAGGCAATCTCCTGGGCAAGCACGCGCAATTCACGCTCCAAATGTACGTGTACTTCCTCGCGACTCCGGCACTCCTCCTGGACAAGCTATACACCACCGATCCACTCGACGTGCTCGGCCCACAACTAGCTGTCGCCAGTGGCTCTGCTCTGACAATTGGACTGATCTACTTTCTTTGGGCCCGAACCGCCTTACACCGTCCCATTCACGAATCAGCCGTCGGTGGCCTAGCCAGCTCCTACTGCAACGCCTCTAATTTGGGAATACCCGTCGCCGCCCACGTTATCGGCGATAGTACTGTGGTCGTACCAACACTCCTTTTCCAAATAGCGTTCTACGGACCAGTCGTCCTCGCCATTCTCGACGTCGTTACAGCCAAGGAAGCACACGCGAATGGCCGGGCCGGGCGCATAAACACGCGAAGCTTGTTCATCACCCCATTCAAGAATCCAATGCTGGTCGGTGCATTGACGGGTATCGTTGTTTCGATCCTCCACGCCCATGCCGGGGTCTCTGTACCCCACCCCATAATCGAACCTATTCACCTCATTGGGCAGTCAGCTGTTCCGGTGGCCCTTGTAGCATTTGGCATGTCACTTGCCGGGCAAAAAGTACTCGATCCCTCAACTTCCCCCCGACTCGAGGTCGGTGTGGCTTCGGCCGCAAAAATCATCGGCCAGCCTCTGGCGACTGCCCTTATCGCGCACTTTATTTTCGGAATGACAGGCCACGCCCTCTTCGCCGCCTGCGTCGTCGCAACACTACCCACAGCACAGAATGTGTACACCTACGCCACCCGATATGGGCGAGGTTTAACCCTTGCACGAGATGCGGGTGTGATCACCACAGCAGCGTCATGTGTCATGATTATGATACTTGCAGTTATTTTTGCCTAGCATAGCCGCAAGCAGGAAACATGATGGAAAGTGAATGTCACGGTACAAGCCATGCCACACAGTGCCAACAGCTATCGGCATAGGAGCGCAATGGTGTTAAGTCGGGCCATTGTTTTACATTCCTAAAGCATCCGCCCGTGTAACAAGTAATTCTGCTTGTCTGAAGAGCGGAGCATCAACCATCTTTCCATCGATGTTGAGCGCACCCGGGTGACCAACTGACTCACGTACGATACGTCGAGCCAGTTCTACTTGTTTTGTACTCGGCCGGTAAGCCTCACGGATAACAGGAACCTGGGCAGGGTGAATACATGCAGTTCCTGCGAAACCAATACGAGCAGCGTCAAGAGCCTCATCACGGAGCCCATCCGCATCATGTATATCGGCGAATACAGCGTCAAGAGCGATAATTCCAGCCTCTGCCGCATGTATTAAAGTCTGGGTACGGAGGTAGTTCACCGTAGTGCGGTACGGCCCCTCAGCTGAACCGCGACTGGAATCCCATCCTCGTTCGTCTTGTTGTAACCGGCTATAGATGCCTCCTAATGATGCAGTGAAGTCTTCGGCTCCCCACAATAGTGCGACAACAAATTCCTGATGCGCAATATCGCGCGCATTCATAATTCCAGAGGGAGATTCCAGCATCGCAATGATGTCGTAATCGTGGAGCTCATCAGGTAATGGTTCATCGCATTTCGGAACCATCACCGTGTTATACGAGGTCTTTGCGACCATTTCGATATCACCGCGGAATAGATCCGAATCGACAGAATGGATACGGACGATAGTTGTCGCAGGATCTAAATTGCTGTTCACGATGTTATCTCGAGCTTTTTCAAACGAGTCCCTGCCTGCACCATCCTCTAAGTCGAGAATGACGACGTCTGAGCGCTCCGCTGCTTTCGTAAATCGTTCAGGTCGGTCTGCGGGGGCAAATAGAATAGCTGGCCCAGCTGGTGTCCAACGACGCTGTTCCGTGTGGTGATCTCCGCCGGAAAACTGCGATATCAGAGCGGTCTTTTTACTTTGCGTCATAGCCCAATATGTTAATGACCTATCTCATTGGATAGCTAGTGTTAAGCCCGTCCCCCCGGCACAACTCGCGGCGATTTTTGCCCTCTCGGGGCCACTTAGCGATGTAGACGTATCGCCACCGAGAATAGACACCGTGCCTGACAGAAGCTTCTTTCCCGCTTCTAAAAAATTCGGGTAGCCCACATCGGCACTCTTCTAGACTGACAACAAGCACCTAAATCGTTGCTACTCGTTTATTGTCAGTCAGCTGACCATTGGCAAACGATGACTACTCAGTTCCGATATCATGCTCATTCCGACGCAATCGTTGCATCGGATTGGATGAGACTATCCGCCCTCACTACATAAGTATTCATATAATCGTCTTCCATCACCATCTGGGAGGAGATGGCGTCGGGAACATTCATCGACACACCTGCGCCAATCGCGTCATTGAGTTCCTGCGGTGTCTTTGACGCATCCAACGTCAACGGGACGGTCTTTAAGCCAGCAACCTTCGGAGTCAAAGTCACCGAAGAGACAATGATCTGAAAATGCCCTGTCAGGGTTGTGATTTTACCGGGACCTGTCGAGTTTAGAACGTCCCCTCCACCATCGGTACCTAAGAACTGAACAGCGAGGTTATCGAGAATCGCCTTGTCCGCGTCAATACGAATTGCTCTCTTCAATTCACCGCTCGTTGTGGGAATCTGTACGAGCGAAAATGACACATTTCCCACTAGCGTGGTCTTGTCTGTCGTGATTCGATACGTACTTCCGGGGACGACGAGTTCATCTACACGCTGTGGCGGAGCATTCTCAAACAACGGGCGTCCACCCCCGATGGCACGTGACGCATCATCAGCAGCTTTTTGAGCCGCATCCTGAGCCTGTTTAGCAGTATTTTCCGCCTGCTTCTGCAACGGTGCTAATAAATCAGGAACAGGTATCGGGTTGCCCGGAGAATTCTGACTAGACGGTTGGCTACCCGGCAACCAGGGGAAAGGGAGAGGTAAATTCGGGTGGGAGGGGTCAGGATGAGGAGTCGGTGAAGGTGTCGCCGATGTCGTGGATGGATCTGCCGAGGCAATAGGGGAATTGTGGCCCACCAGTGATACTCCGGCGGTGATAGCAAGGGCACTGACCGCTGCCGTTGCAGACTCGGCAGCTGTCCTCTTTTTTCGGTTTTTCTTCGATGCATTCTTGTCACGAGAAAATGGGGTCCATGACAAAGCCCAAGCACCACCGATAAGAGCAAGGATCGTACCCAACAAGAATCCGCCGATATTCGACGTTGGCAATGCGATGATGCCCATCAGCATCGCCGCGACGCCCCACAGAATCCTCCCGTCAGCACGGAACCACGCTAGGAGTCCACAAACGATCAGTAAGACTCCTAAAAGTAGAGTGGATACCCCCGATAACGAGCTAACGGTGACAAGCATGTCTCCGACCTTCAGCGTGAGGTACGCAGGAACCATGAGCACGATGCCAGAGAGAATCATGCATAGGCCACCACCGAAGGGACGGGATCGTCTCCACAACGTAAACTTCCACGTATTCTCAGTCTCAGTAGATTCAGACTGAGTCATTTCCTCAGCTTCTCCCGACGAGGGCAAGTCCGTCTCAGGCTGATTCGGCGATTCCGACAGATTCACATCCTCACCAGTTACGGGATCTAGTACTGCAGTTTCTTCTCTGGAGACGGTGTCATCGGGCGTAGATCTGTAGGGAACCGCAGAATAGTCACTACCTCGTGGCTCTACTCGATCAGCACCCACCTTGATCCCCTTTCTTGACGTTAATCTGAGACCCCGACACCTTAAGCTGGTCAGCTGCTACGGACGTAGCCAAAATCTGCTGCTTATCCACCACCATCTGTGAAGCCGCTAATCCCCATGAACCCGATTTCGCGCGATTATCCACTTGGTTCGCATCGATACCAATTTGAGGATGGGACATTGCAATATCACCGGTCAGTTTGGTAGCACCCATGAGCAAGTTGTCAGCCGAAAAATTATCCCCTGGGACTTTCATAACGAAGTTTGCTTTTCCATACCCAGGGATATTCCCTACTGGAACGGACATACAGAGGTCGCGAACCTTGGCCTTACCAAAGCGAAGCTTAGATACTCCTTCGTCGCCTTTATTAACTTTTTCAGGGCCAACGTACAAGCTACTGCTGTCGCCAACCATGTGATTGACTCTCATATCAAAGACAGTCCCCGACATGGCTAGGTTTGCCGCAATACCTCCCTGTGCCATTGCAACGCCCATTCCTCCACTAACCAACAAACCTGCAGCAATAATAGCCGCGAAGCGGCCACGCCTTATATGTCCCACAGTCTGTCCTCTTTCCTTGTCTAGCCCGCTATTTGAGCAAAAAGGGGGCTGCAGCCTCGGGCGCAGCTCCCACATTTCCTTTTGGATACAAAATTATATTAGGTTAGACAAGTTTTGTACACAAATACATTGATGAGTGCACCCCCGAATTCCTACTCGAAAACTCTCAACGCTGCAGGCGCACGATAAGAACAAAGCGCCCCATCACTGTTCCCTACCCCCAGCCGCCGTTCACGGTGATGCGTTCCATATCCACCTCACGATCCTTAATAGACTGCCCAATGAAGATGCGATCAGAATCTCATTCTCTGTCGTCCCGTTGCAGATGGCCAGATATAACCACCGAGCCACGCGGTGGAGTCCCCCCACAGCATTCCAACAACGAACTCCTGGTGCACAATGTCACGTGCATTCATGATTCCCGACGGGGACTCCCGAATCGGCAGAGTACACACAGCCAATCGTCGTCGCTGGATCCAGATCACGGTTCACGATGTTGGCGTGGGCTTCAACGAACGAATCACGCCCCGCATCTACTGTTCAGCTACACTTACCGTTGAGATTTATAGTTGGCACGTGTGATTGAGAGTCCCTCCACAGACAGAATTGCCCATGCTCCCGATTCAGAATCGCCATACACGACGAGATGAGTACGACTATGCCTTCCCACGAGTCGACAGTTTCCGAACCGCGTGAGACCGCTAAGCACCGCACAGTCCGGCGGATTGCAGTTAAACGTGGCTTCGGCTACTTTTTCGACGGATGGTTCTTCGCAATCGTGATTCTCCCTGTGCAGTGGGGAATCAACCAGGTGCTAGCGGATAACACGGCTCGATACTGGATAACCGCAGCCGCAGCGAGCATTCTATTTTTCCTATACAGATTCCTCATGGACGCTCGTGCAGGAGGAACGCTTGGAAAGGCTGTCGTCGGCCTCAGAGTCACCACTGAAACCGGTGGCCACCTCCGCTATACCCGCGCATTAAAACGCAACTTCTACTGGCTAATATTCGGGCCAGCTCTTGCGCCGGGGAGCAACCATCCCCAGCTCCACATCGGTACCGTGGGGGTAGATCCGGAAGCATTTCTTTGGATATGGGTTATTGCATTGGCAGTGTCCATTTACCGCGATCGAAACAGCCGATCATTTCTTGATCGCTGGGCAGGCGCTTGTTTTAACTAGCGCAAAACGCCTGACCACCCGTGTGCTCTACGTTCACACGCTTCACGCCCACGGTGCTTAGGCCCACAGTGTCAAGGCATCACCTTGACCACCGCCACCACACAAGCTCACACCAGCGCGCCCACCACCTCGCCGATCTAGCTCATGGGCCATATGGACAACCAAACGCGCTCCCGACGCACCCACCGGATGTCCCAGAGCAATACCACCACCATTGACATTGACGCGTTCCATGCCCACCCCAAGATCCTTAATAGACTGGACAACCACTGCAGCAAATGCTTCATTAATCTCAATGACGTCGAGGTCGTCGATTGACCACCCCGAACGATCAAGCGCAGCTTTCAACGCCCGCGACGGCTGAGAATGCAACTGCGTCGTATCCGGCCCCGCCGTTTGACCATACTGCCCAATAACAGCCAGAACACGGAGTCCCCTCTTCTCAGCCTCCTCACGAGTGGTTAACACGACGGCGGCAGCCCCATCAGAAATTTGCGATGAACTCGCCGCCGTAATCGTGCCACCCTCAAGAAAAGCAGGACGAAGCCGCGATAATCCTTCCGCCGTCGTACCAGGCCTAATGCCCTCATCGGCCCGAACGACCACGGAATCACCCTTACGCTGCGGGACCTCTATTGGAACAATCTCATTATCAAACAGGCCCGCGTCCCGCGCTTTCTCAGCACGCTGGTGGGACAGGGCAGCAATGTGGTCCTGCTCTTCACGAGTAATCCCACGATCCTGATTCCCCCGGTCAGTCTCCTCCCCCATCGTCCTCCCGCTCACCGCGTCGTGAAGGCCATCACGGTTAATCGCGTCAACCAGCCGTAAATCACCATAGCTCTTCCCCTGCCGCACCCCCGCAGCAATATGGGGGGCGTTGGTCATAGACTCCATACCTCCGGCGACGACGACCGATGCATCGCCCACACGGATCATTCGTGTGGCATGAATAATCGCATCCAAACCCGATAGACACACCTTGTTCACGATCTCGGCCGGAACATTCAGCGGGATACCAGACTTTACGGCTACCTGACGGGCTGGATTCTGTCCTGCACCTGCCAGAATAACCTGGCCCATCACGACATAATCCACGTCCTCGCTCACGACGCCGGAATCATCCAGTGCCGACGCCACCGCCGCAGCTCCGAGATCTACCGACGTTTTCGACGCTAATGACCCCAGTAATTTCCCCTGTGGAGTTCGCTTCGCACCCACAATGACGACATCGTCTGGACGGGGTTGACATGCGGCGTGAGAATCAGACATTTTTCCTCCCGGATGGCTATGCAATACCGATCACATTTACAGTAGCGATAAATGAGACCGGAGTGTGCAAAGACACCGAGAAAAGAAGATTTCTCTCAGCTCATTAGTGTAGGTCGGCATGGGTGGGAGCCGACGGCCTCCCCACCACACGACCAACTCCCATGAACCAGCCAGACGAAGCAACTAGTGGAAGAAGTGACGCTCCTTAGTCAGGTACATGGTGACTCCCGCTGTGCGGGCAGCCTCAATAACTTCCTCGTCACGGATGGACCCACCTGGCTGAACAACTGCGCGGACACCAGCGTCGGCAAGCACCTCAAAGCCGTCGGCAAATGGGAAGAAAGCATCTGATGCAGCCACAGCGCCACGGGCGCGACCTTCACCGGCCCGTTGAACTGACAGCCGAGCAGAATCGACACGGTTGACCTGCCCCATACCAACGCCCACTGTCGCACCATCTTTAGCCAGCAAAATAGCGTTGGACTTAACAGCGCGTACAGAGCGCCACGCGAAGGCAAGATCGTCGAACGTCTCGTCATCGGCTGGGTCACCAGCGACCAGCTCCCACGATGACGGATCATCACCGGGAGCATCCAGAACATCCCGCTCCTGAACAAGCACGCCACCGGACACTTCCTTGAGCTGCAATCCTTGACGCTCCGGCTTCGGCGCAACCAGGATGCGAAGATTCTTCTTCGTCTTTAAAAGCTCGAGGGCATCGTCGTCAAATGATGGCGCAATGATGGCCTCGGTAAAGATCTTCTTCACCGTTTGAGCCATCTCTAACGTCACCGGCTTGTTCGCAGCAATGATTCCGCCGTATGCCGACACGGGGTCGCAGGCGTGGGCTTTGCGGTGAGCGTCGGCAACCGACTCGCGGGAAATCGCGATGCCGCACGGATTGGCATGCTTAATGACGGCGACACAGGTCTCACCCGGATGGTCCCACACGGCACGCCAGGCAGCGTCGCCATCGGTGTAGTTGTTATACGACATCTCTTTGCCGTGGAGCTGCTCGGCCTGAGCCAACCCCGGATGACCATGCTCATCCACATACAATGCCGCAGCTTGATGCGGGTTTTCGCCATAACGGAGAGGGTGCGACAGCGTGTAAGTGCTACCCACGAACTCGCCGAACGTGGTCGTGTCCGAACCGGCATTACCTGAACCGGCATCTTCGTTCGACGACGCCTGGGTTAACGCGGATTGCTTCGACATCCACGTCGCCACCGCAACGTCATAGGCCGCAGTGTGCTGAAAAGCGCGGGACGCAAGATCCACACGCTGCGCAAAACTAAAACCGCCATCGTGAACAGCCTTGGCGGCCGCAGCGTAGTCATCTGGGTTCACAACAACCGCGACAGACTCGTGGTTCTTCGCAGCGGCACGAACCATCGACGGCCCGCCGATATCGATCTTTTCCACACATTCGTCACGATCCGCACCCGACGCGACCGTTTCGGAGAAGGGGTACAAATTCACCACAACAAGCTGAAAACCCTCAATCCCCATGTCGTCGAGCTGCTTAACATGGTCCGGGTTTCGTGTGTCAGCCAAAATCCCCGCATGAACTTTGGGGTGCAGAGTTTTGACTCGCCCGTCGAGGCACTCAGGGAAACCGGTGAGCTTTTCGACGAGCGTCACGGGTATTCCCGCATCGGCGATATGAGCAGCGGTGGACCCCGTCGACACGATTTCAACGCCATCAGCGTGGAGGGCGCTAGCTAAATCTGTGAGCCCAGTTTTGTCATAGACGCTGATCAGTGCGCGTTTTACGGGGATCTGGGAATCGGATGTGGAGGTTGGAGCGGGAGAAGCAGTTGCGGATTGGGAGTCGGTCATGGAAGGAAAGATGCCTTTCGTCCGTCTGAAATGTAACCGCGCCGCGCGATCGCATCCAATGTTGAGACGAGCAACCGTCGTTCAACAGTTTTGATGCGGCGGTGGACAGTATCGGGCGTGTCACCATCGTGAATGGGAACAGCCTCCTGATCCAGGATAGGCCCTGTGTCCACACCGGAATCGACCAGGTGAATAGTGCTACCGGTAATTTTCGCCCCATAGGCGACGGCATCGGCCACGGCGTGCGCTCCGGGGAAAGCGGGGAGCAGCGCGGGATGGGTGTTAATCATGCGGCCCCGGAACCTGGCTAAAAACTCATCGCCGACGATGCGCATGAAGCCCGCGCTCACGACGATGTCGGGGTCGTAGTGCTGAACTGCCTGCGCTAATTCACTGTTCCATTGCCGACGACGTTCTGCGTAGGGGTCCTGGTGGTCGGTGTCAGGGTGGCCTTCAGGTGTTGTTGGGGTGTTCTTGCGAGGGGGCGTAACGGTGGCAACCGGGATGTCTTCGTGGCGAGCACGATCGATTGCTAGGCACGGTTTATCCGTGACCAAGGCCTGGATGCTCAACGAGGGCGTTTCTCGGCGCGCATCGAGAAGCGCCTGAAACAATGTTCCCTCCCCCGAGGCCATTACGACAAGCCGAAGAGGGCGACCGGGAAAGACGGGATCAACGCTGATCATCGGTCACACCACCTTGGGGTGAGGCATCGTGCGAGGTGCTGCCTTGAGACGTGTTACCGGAAGATGGCTCTGAGCCGTTGTTCGATTCCGTGGTGTGGTTGTCGGCTGACTCGGTGTGCTTGGATTCGGCAGAATCTGTTTCGGGTTGGACAGCTTTGGAAGCTAACGCGGTTGTGTCACCAGTCTTTTTAGCGTCGTCCGCTTCTGGCTCAGGAGCATCATCGTGGTTGGACTCCCCGTTGGCTTTTCCGTCGGCGGTATCTTCCTCACCGGAATCCTCGATGCCGCTTTCATTATCACCGTCGTCATCGTCGGACTCGCTAACAGCCGACTCATTCTCTGCATCCGACTTGTCGCCGACGTTCGACTCATCATCCGCGTCCGACTCCTCGCCAGCTGATTCACCATCGGCGGATTCCACCCGCTGCGTGGTGGGTTTCTCGTCGGCACGGGAAGCAACAGAATCGTCCTGCTCAGCTTCACGCGAGCCACCACGCTCCGAACCGTTCACCTCACGAGGCGACGTACTCCTGCCTCGGCGTATGCCGATCACCGCCATCGTGATCACCCCCACGGCAAACATCCAGCCAGCAGCGACCGCGCCAGTTAGCCAGGGAGTTGGCCCAGACCACCCGTACGCGCCGACGACGCCGCTGTTCAGCCACGCGGCAACCATTGCAACGATCCCCGCCGACAGGGCAGCCACCCCAACAGTCCCATACGGGGAAACGACAACACGTCGCTGGCTCAGGAATCGTCGATAAACAAGAATGGCGACCGCAGCCGGAATGAAAAGTCCGAGCCATGCGCCAGGGAAAACATCGCCAGGCATCGCGGCAAGTACCGGCACCGGAGGCAGCTCCGCGCGCGTCGCCGTGAACAAGCTGACCTGCGCCGCACCGAAATTAGCCTCGGCACCCGCAAGAACACTCGCCGACGCTAGAGCCATGTTCGGGAAATAAGCAATCCACAGCAGGGTCAGGCCAATTTTGCCGCCGACGCCCGGCGCGATGGAATACGCGTCCGTAAAGGCCGACCAGTGGGCAATAAGGCTAACAATCACAACAAGCGCGCCGATACCGCCCATCGCCGCAAGGAAAGCCATGCCCAGGCGGAACGCGTCGACAGGCCACTGCGGCACGCCGTAAAAACGCAGCAACGCCCGCCACAAACGCTTGCCCATCCCAAAAATGATCGCCAGTGCGTTGAGAGCGAACGTCGACAAGACCGACATCCAGACCGACGGCACGTTCACTGGAAGGACCGGCTGCGCGTCCCACAGCATGGCCAGCGCGGTTAGCGTCAGCAAGATAGGAACGGCCAACGAACAGCCGACGAGCATGCGCACGTCGCTGACGCTGATTCGCTCTCGGACGACAGACCGGATTCGGAGCGCTATCCACAATGCGTAGCCCAGCGCGGGAAGCAGCGGTAGAAGGCCAAGATCGGCGCCGGACATCGAGAGCGGCGCGAGATTGAACGTCAACCACAGGGATGCAATGGTGGCCGGAGCTGCGACGAAGGAAAGGTCCAACGCCAATAAGATAATGAGCGCAACTGCGATGATGACGCCGATCACGGAGACATGGGTGGCGGCAATTCCCGGCAGGAATTTCCTCAACCGTGTAGTAAACGAGCCACCCGCGGCGCTGCGAGCCGCGCTACCGCTCCTCTGCCACCATTGAGTCCAGCGGTTGAGTCCGAAACGCCGTCCGCGGGGAGATGCCCCGGCGGCACCGCGGTCACTTCCCGACCCCCGACGGCCATCGTCCGGGCCGGCACTTGTGGTCCGAGCACCCCGAGTACCTCGCGCACCCGCATTTTTCTTTCCGGCGGCTGCTGCGTTGTCGAGATTCCCCGCGCCACGCCCCCGCGATGCTCGATCCTCATCTGTTCGACGTGAGCCACGCGTTGCACGAGCTTGTGGACGTTGCTCGCGAACATACTGTTCGGACGCGCGAGGCGCCTGGTTTGCGCGCGAATCGCCAGCGGTTGACCGCGGCCTGGAGGAATCACGATGCGCAACGTCGTCAAACGAAGGGCGACTGGATTGATGTGACGATCGCTCCGCACCCGTCTCCGACTGACGCGATGAGCGGTCGGGGCGATGCTGCCGTGAGGACGATGGGGAGTCCCACGTCAAGCGCTGCGCATCTGTGCCGCGGGATCGGCGGCCATTCTTCCGTGACCGCCCATCCCCCGGACGTCGAGAATTCGATGGGGTGGTATTTCTCACTTGTCTATCCTGACACCTTCCGCGCGTGGGGCACATGAGGCACTCCGGCTTTCGGGGCTATAAACCCAAAAAGTCCAGGCCAGCTGAGACAACTGTAGTCGCCTGTGATTAATGTTCCCACCCGTACCAAATCTGTGACACATCACATAATTCGCCCGTGGTACGAATCCGTGTTCCGGCGCTCACACCTCGGTGAGAAAAAGATGGAAAACAGCTTGCCGCGACGCTAGCCGTTCGTTACTATTTCGTTCGGAGATTACAAAACGATTACGCTTACCTGTTAAAACAGTTAAGCAGTAGGGTCGATGTGAAACACACAGGAGCCAGCCGAGTGCGTGGTGCGGCTGGCCACCATTTTTGCTTGAGAGGTGTACACGTGCGGACGAATCGAGGCAGCCATTATGTCGGGACGCATCGCCGCCAGACAACTCCTAAGGCCAGCCGGGTAGCCTCGGTCGCCGTTGCAGCCGGTGCGTTGGGCACCGCGGGAGCTGTCGGCGCAGGAGCCGCCACCATTGGCCATAGCGATGGTGTCCGGTTGGTCGCCAAGGACGCCGACGCTACACCTTCTGAGGCAACTGCTTCAGAGTCCTCGCCTCAGATTCTTCAGCTTCCTCAAGCTAAGCCGGTTGCGAATCTGCACGACCAGATCGCGAAGACCGTTGAATTCAATAAGCAACGCCTTGCTGCCGATGCTGCTGCGCGAACACCTGAGCCCGCTGCACAACCTGCTTCAGCGGGTCCCGTTAGCAACGCCATCATGAATGCTCTCGGGATTGTTAAGCCTGCTCAGGGCATTCTGACCACCGGTTTCGAGATGCGGTGGGGAGCCTTCCACAAGGGCATTGACATCGCCAATGTGCTGGGCACCCCCGAGTACGCCGTCATGGATTCCACCGTTATCTCTGCAGGCCCTGCTTCTGGGTTCGGACAGTGGGTTCGTCTTCGTGCCGACGACGGCACCGTGTTCGTGTACGGCCACATGGAAACAATCAACGTCACCGTCGGACAGCGCGTCAAGGCTGGCGACGTTATCGCCGGGATGGGTTCGCGCGGGTTCTCCACCGGATCACACTGCCACTTCGAGGTCCACCCCAATGGTGGCGAGGCTATCGATCCGCTGCCATGGTTGGCCGCGCACGGAATTAACCTCGGCCCGATTCAGCGCTAACGCTAGCTTCCTTCACTCATCGCTGGTCCCCTTGCGGATCAGCGATTTTTTCGTCGCGGAGCCGATGTATTCGGGCCTCCCC
The DNA here is from genome assembly GCF_019754945.1 of Corynebacterium pseudokroppenstedtii. Taxonomy (GTDB): domain Bacteria; phylum Actinomycetota; class Actinomycetes; order Mycobacteriales; family Mycobacteriaceae; genus Corynebacterium; species Corynebacterium pseudokroppenstedtii. The sequence continues at coordinate 54,436 of NZ_JAEUWU010000003.1, read as the reverse complement.
CGGCCGGCCGGTGCAAAATCCCCCTCCCTGTAAGAGCGCCACACAGACGCTCTTAAAGCTTCTCCATGGGAACGTTGCCGATCAGCATGAGCCGGACAGTGCCTTCCTTCCCGAAATTGATCACCACGCTGGTGTGCTTCCCCAAGCCCGAGACTGATTCCACAGTCCCCAACCCGTATTTATCGTGATTGACTTGGTCGCCGACCTCGAGATGAAGCGCCGACGCAGGCGTGCCCGAACGACGATCCGAAGACGAGCTCACTCCACGCCCCGCACCCCGGCGGCCACTAGCACCATGACCCGACGACCCGGCGCCGCCATATTGAGAGCGATACCGAGAGTTGCCCCGCCGATACCCGGAAGCCGATTTATCTGGCCATCCCAAGGACCAGTCGCCGCTATCCCAGCTTTGCTGAGGTTCCTCACGTTCCCAGTGGATCAGTTCCTCAGGAATCTCCGCAATAAACCTCGATGCGGGGTTATTCACCGGCTGACCCCAAGATCCCCTGGTCACAGCTCGAGAAATATACAACCGACGCTGCGCACGCGTAATACCCACATAGGCCAATCGCCGTTCTTCTGATAACTCTGACGGATCACCCAGTGCTCTCATGTGCGGGAACTGCCCGTCCTCCCAACCAGTGAGGAATACGACCGGGAATTCAAGACCCTTCGCCGTGTGGAGCGTCATGAGGGTGATAACGCCGTTATCTTCATCAGGAATCTGATCCGCATCAGAGACTAAGGAAACACGCTCCAAGAACGCTTGCAAACTCCCTGGCTGAGGTTCGCCCTCCTCTAGAAAACCTTCGTCACCTGCAGCAGGATCTATTCCTCCGCTGCTACCGACGCCATCACTGCCGACGCTGGAACCATCCACCGCGTGAGCTACTGGGGCACTCTCCGATGCGGTAGCGCTAGGCATGCGTTCATAAGCCAACTGATGCGCGGCTTCGGACGCGAACTCACGCGCAACAGAGACGAGCTCCCGGAGGTTATCCAAGCGGGCACCGTCCTGCGGATCATTCGAGCCCTCCAGGCTTTCCAGATAACCGCTACGTTCAATGACGTCATTCACAATCGCGCCCAAATCCGGGATACCCAGATCGTCACCGTCATGGGATACCAGCTGGTTATCGGCGGTATCGTCGCGCAATCCGTCCATCATCTCGACAAAACGGCCCACTGCCTTGTTCCCGCGCGACCCTAACGCCGGAATGTCCCCGTCGGCAGCTGCCCGCAATGCAGCACCCATACTGACGCCGTGATCTTCCGCGTACAGAGAGAGCAAAGACAAAGCTCGATTACCAATTCCTCGACGCGGAGTGTTTATTATCCGTCGCAAGCTGACCGAATCGTCCGGATTATCCAGAACCTTCAGATAAGCAATGATGTCTCGAATTTCTTTGCGCTCATAGAATCGCGTTCCACCGACCACCTTATACGGAAGACCATTGCGAATAAAAATATCTTCCAATGCTCGCGAGGCGTTATTTGTGCGGTAGAAAACAGCGATATCACCATAGTTAATGGTGGAGTTATCAACTAACTGATCAATCTCACGTGCCACAAATCGGGCTTCATCGTGCTCATTGTCGGCCACATATCCGACAATTCTTTCGCCCTCCCCCAGTGCCGTCCATAGGGTCTTTTCGCGACGCCCAGAGTTTTGGGAAATCACAGCGTTAGCAGCAGAAAGAATCGTTTGGGTGGAGCGGTAATTCTGTTCGAGCAAAATCGTTTCTGCGTGGGGATAATCGCGTTCAAACTCTTCAATGTTGCGGATCGTAGCCCCACGGAAGGCATAAATTGACTGGTCAGCATCGCCTACGACACATAACTCGCTCGGCGGAATCGCATCCCCATCGGAGCGCTCGTCCCCCACTAGCGTCGAGACCAACACATACTGAGCGTGGTTCGTATCCTGGTACTCATCCACCAACACATGGCGGAACCGTCGTCGGTAATAAAGTGCCACTTCCGGATACTCTCGGAAAATACGAACAACTTCGCCGATTAAATCATCGAAATCAACCGCGTTTGATGCACGCAGACGCTTCTGATACTCGGCGAAGATCTGCGCCACGGTCTCATTAAACGGATTCTTATCGTCTTCGGCGTCGGCGAGTGCTTCTTCGGGAGTGCGTAATTCATTCTTGAGATTGGAAATCGCCGACGACACTGTCCGCGCCGCAAAACGCTTCAGGTCCAAATTCATATCGCGGGCGATCATCGTGAGCAGCCGTCGCGAATCATCACTGTCATAAATAGTGAAGTTAGTATTCAAACCAGGAATAAGATTGGCTTGCGCACGAAGAATACGGACGCACATGGAATGGAAGGTCGACACCCACATACGTTCCGCAATCGGACCAATAAGATCAGCAACGCGTTCCTTCATTTCCGTCGCCGCTTTATTAGTAAAGGTGATAGCCACGATATTCCACGGCGCTACCCGACGAACACCAATAAGGTAAGCAATCCGACGGGTAAGAACCGCTGTCTTTCCCGAACCAGCCCCCGCGACGACGAGCAACGGAGAACCCTCATGCTCGACCGCCTGCCGCTGCTGCGGATTAAGTCCTTCCAATAGCTGCTGTGGAGTCAATGGCCCACCATCCGGCAAGCGAGTGGAAAGGCTATCGTTCATAGTGCGTATCTCTTCCTAATAAAATCTGTCTAGCTCACGGCGAGTTTCAAAGCGAGTCGTGCTCGTGAAGTACGGGACAACCAGCTTCACGCGCTCGCACTCCAACCTACAACCCAGGTATGACACAATAAGACCCATGACTGAGCCTCGCGATTCTCTGTCTACGTCCAGCGAGGTCACTAGCGGAACTAGTGATCCGTTATCGAACGAACGTATCCAGGAACTAAGAAAAGAAATAAATCAGCTGGATAACACGATTATTTCTGCTATCAAACGCCGCACGGAGATCTCGCATCTCATCGGACAATCGCGAATGGGGTCGGGCGGAACTCGCCTCGTACACACGCGCGAAGTCGCGATCATCAACGAGTTCCGAGAGGAGTTGGGGACAGAAGGCCCTGCCATCGCGTCAGCACTTCTTCGCATGGGGCGGGGACGGCTGGGCTAAATCCCGGCATCGAGGCTGATTATCATGGCCACCTATCATGGCCGATTATCCAGCCCGCAGCATGTCAACCGCTTGCCCGTGGAATTGCCGATTCGCGACTAGCATGGCTCAGGGGGCGCACACGACCTCAATGCGCCACAGTTATCGTCGATAAGAAGGATTTTTAATGAATTCACCATTGCCAGATATCACCGCGACCGACGAATGGTCCGCACTGAAGGACAACGCGAAATCAATCGAGTCAACGACGTTGCGCGATTTGTTCGCCAATGACCAGGATCGCGCGAAGAAACTCAGCTTTTCCGTAGCTGACCTGCACGTTGACTTGTCCAAAAACCTTATTAACGACGACACCCTCAAGGCATTGATCGCTCTCGCGAAGAAGGCGGACCTTGAGGACCATCGCGACGCTATGTTCAGCGGGCGGCATATCAACTCGACGGAAGACCGAGCAGTGCTGCACACCGCGCTACGCCTTCCTGCCGAAGAGTCCTTGCACGTGGATGAGCAGAACGTAGCGGCCGACGTACACGACGTCCTGGCGCGGATGCGTGATTTTGCGCATGCCTTGCGTTCCGGCGAATGGCTGGGCGTCACCGGCCACACGATTAAAACTGTGGTGAATATCGGCATCGGCGGGTCTGACCTCGGCCCGGCTATGGCAACGCAGGCTCTCCGCAGCTTCGCCACCGCGGGAATCTCGGGACGCTTCGTCTCCAACGTTGATCCGGCTGACTTCACCTCAAAGGTCGCTGACCTTGATCCCGCAGAGACGCTCTTCGTCGTCGCGTCGAAAACCTTTACGACGCAGGAAACGCTGGCCAATGCGCATGCGGCGCGTCGCTGGTTCCTCGAGAGCCTCCACCTGGAGGACGGGACCGATGAAGCAAATGATGCCATCGCCAAGCACTTCGTTGCGGTTTCGACGAACGCTGAAAAGGTTTCCGAATTCGGCATCGATACCAACAACATGTTCGGATTCTGGGACTGGGTTGGTGGCCGCTACTCGGTAGACTCCGCCATCGGGCTCTCGCTCATGGCCGTGATCGGGCCCCAGAACTTCATGAGCTTCTTGGAGGGCTTCCACGCCGTGGACGAGCACTTCCGGAACACCCCGCTGGAGAAGAACGTCCCCGTTCTGATGGGTCTCCTCGGTGTCTGGTACGACGATTTCTTGGGCGCGCAATCCCACGCGGTACTGCCATACTCCCAGGACTTGGCACGTTTCCCTGCCTACCTCCAGCAGCTGACGATGGAGTCGAACGGCAAGTCCGTCCGTATCGACGGCACCCCGGTCACCGCACCAACGGGCGAGATCTACTGGGGCGAGCCCGGAACGAATGGCCAGCACGCCTTCTTCCAATTGCTCCACCAGGGCACTCAGCTGGTACCAGCTGACTTCATTGGGTTCGCTACACCCAACGACGATCTCCCCACGGCGGACGGCACGGGCAGTATGCATGATCTGCTCATGTCGAACTTCTTCGCGCAAACGAAGGTTCTGGCTTTCGGAAAGACTGCCGACGAAATTGCCGCGGAAGGCGTGGATCCCAGCATCGTTCCTCACAAGGTCATGCCGGGCAACCGCCCCACGACGACGATCTTGGCTCCTGCTCTCACACCGTCTGTGCTTGGCCAGCTGATCGCTTTGTACGAGCACATCGTCTTCACCGAAGGCACGATCTGGTCTATCAACTCCTTCGACCAGTGGGGCGTCGAGTTGGGCAAGAAGCAGGCCGGCGAGCTTCTCCCCGCAGTCACCGGAGAGAAGGGCGTCGATACCGGGGATGCCAGCACAGACTCTCTGATCTCCTGGTACCGGGAAAATCGAAAGTAGATTCCGCCATATCATAAGCTAGGGCTAAGCTATGTGGGCACTCAGGTTAGGCTATGGCCTGATACTGTGCATAGAGATATCGCATAGACATCTCGCGACTGACCACTGATGTTCACACTTGACTGATTTGCGCCCTAACTTATGACTGTTACTCATTCACCGGCGGCCTCGCCGACGCCGACGTCCGCCGATGGCTCACCCCAGCCACCTGGTAGCAGCAAGGCAGGCCGACGCCTCTATGTGCGTCGGATTACCGGCCTGGTTGTTTTACTCGTGCTGCTTGCAGTGTGTTTATGCGCTGCGATGGCACTGGGGTCACGCAGTATTCCCTTACCCAAGGTATGGGATGTCCTCAGCCATTTCTCGTCATCATCCGATGCCTCAAATAGTGATACCGATACGCGGGTGATCATTGACCTCCGCATTCCCCGCGCCCTTCTTGGGGTCATTGTTGGGATGGCACTTGGATGCGCCGGGGCATTGATTCAGGGACATACACGCAATCCGCTTGCAGATCCCGGCATTTTGGGGGTTTCGGCCGGAGCGGCCTTCGCGGTGGTCACGAGTTTCGCATTCTTCGGAGTAACCGGAAATGTCGCGACGACGCTCTGGGCGTTCGGTGGAGCAATCACTGCCACAGCCTTGGTGTTCGGCTTGGCCTCTGTGGGCAAGGCGACGGCGAGCCCCTTGAACTTGGTTCTCGGCGGGGCCGCGCTGGCCGCCGTCTTGTCGTCATTAACCAGCGGTTTGGTGTTAACCAACAACGACAACCTGAATCGCATGCGTTTTTGGACGGTGGGTGCGATTGCCGGCCGCGATATGAACGTCGTGATGGTGTCCGCCCCGGTGATCATCGTGGCGCTCATTGCGGCCTTCGCCACCGGCCCTACTCTCAATCTTCTTAACTTGGGTGACGACGCTGCGACCTCGTTGGGAGTTCATGTCGGGCGGTCCCGAATCGTCGGCGTCGTACTTATCGCGTTGCTGGCCGGAGCAGCGACGGCTGCGGCGGGACCCATCGGCTTCGTCGGATTGGTGGTGCCCCATGTTGTCCGTTCCATCACGGGTCCGGATTATCGCTGGATATTGCCCTATTCGGCGCTGACGGGGGCTGTTCTTGTGCTGGTGGCCGATATTGTGGGTCGCCTCATCGCACGTCCGGGCGAAGTGGAGGTCGGCATCGTCCTCGCGTTCGTCGGTGCACCGTTCTTCATTTATCTCATCAGCCGTAACAAGGTGGTGGAAGTATGACGACACCGCAGCAGAGCAAGGTTCGTTTACCGCACCACCGGAGGGCGTTTCGGTGGGGTCCCGTGTCCGGCGTGCTGTCCCCTCGCCCATTACTGGTGTGCCTCGCGCTCGTCATAGCTGGGGTATTCCTCTTCGCTGTGGCGATTGGTATCGGCGATTTCCCCATCGCCCCCATGGACGTCTTGTCCGTCGTTTTTACGGGTGGCGGCTCACGCATTGAACAACTGGTTGTGTTCGAGTGGCGAATGCCCCGCGCACTATCCGCCGTAATTGTTGGTGCAGCCCTGGCACTCTCTGGTGCGCTCACGCAGTCAGTGACCCGCAACGCCCTGGCCAGCCCTGATATTTTGGGCGTGACATCCGGTGCCTCTGCAGCTGCCGTGACGGTCATTGTGCTGGGTTCGGGTAGTGGCTTCGCCGGGTGGCTTGCCGGAGCAGGCATCCCGGCCGCTGCATTAATGGGTGCCCTAGGCACGACTGTTCTCATGTGGCTCATCGGATTCCGTGGCCGTCAGATGGATATTTATCGGTTGGTTCTGTTGGGCATTGTGGTCACTGCGCTGCTCAATTCGTATATCCACTTCCTCATGATTCGTGCCGAAACAAGCGACGCGGCAGCTGCCAAATTCTGGCTGACGGGCTCCCTTTCTTCGGTGACCTGGAACCGTTTGCGGCCGGTGATGGTCGTCCTTGGAGTTTGCATCATTATCTGCGTCTGGATTTCTTTTGAGCTTCGCGCATCACAATTAGGTCCCGACCTGGCTTCCTCCTTGGGCCAGCCCCGACGGCTGGTTGATGCAGCGATCCTCGTCGTGTCGGTGGTGTTAGCTGCCTTTGCGGTGTCCGCCGGTGGTCCAATTGATTTCATCGCCTTCGTCGCGCCCCAAGTGGCGATGCGTTTAGCCGGCACTTCTGCCCCACCGTTGTTTACCTCAGTCCTCACGGGCTCGGTGCTTTTGCTCCTGGCCGATATTGCTACCCAAACGATTCTTCCCACGGAGCTTCCCGTCGGTTTGCTCACCTCAGCGATCGGTGGCGTATTCCTTATCTACCTCCTTGTCCGCACGTCACGAAAGGCCACGGTATGAGCCACACCATGAATTCATCATCCAGTGCGTCAGGCTCCACACCCGCGCAGCCCGCAGAAAACTCGACGCCGCGACACGAGGGTGTCCCATACTTCGTCGATGCTGCCCCGGCAGGCTCGCTGACCTTGTCTGGTCTGAGGGTCTCGTACGGGGATCGCAACGTTATTCCCAACTTGGATGCGTCCATTCCGGGTGGAGCCGTCACCACCATTATTGGACCCAATGGTTGTGGTAAATCCACTCTGTTGAGGGCTGCAGCTCAGCTGATTTCCTCCTCGGGGTCAATCATGCTTGACGACGTCGACGTCCGGTCGCTGCGTCGAAAAGAGTTAGCACAGCGGATTGGTGTGCTACCCCAGTCACCCATCGCTCCCCCAGGCGTCGTGGTCAGCGACCTGGTCGCCCGAGGACGGCACCCCCACCAATCCTGGTTCCGGCAATGGTCGTCGGATGATGAAGAAGAAGTAGCGCGGGCACTTGAACTCACCCACGTCGCCGATTTGGCGGACCGGCCGGTGTCGTCGCTATCAGGCGGGCAGCGACAACGAGTGTGGATCTCTATGGTGTTGGCTCAGGACACCGAGGTGTTGTTCCTGGACGAGCCGACAACCTACCTTGACCTCTCCCACTCGATTGAAGTGCTGAATCTGGTCACCGAGCTGAAGCACCGCTTGGGTCGGACCGTGGTGATGGTGCTGCATGATTTGAACTTGGCCGCGCGCTATTCCGACTACGTGATCGTGATGGCCGACGGGCAGGTGACAGCAGCCGGTAAGCCATCCGAGGTTCTTACCGAGGAGCTTTTGGAATCATCATTTGGGCTCGACGCGAGAGTCATTGAGGATCCGGAATGTACTGACGCACCGCTGGTGGTGCCCCGGAAACCCAAGGTGCTGAATTCTGCACAGAAATAAACCGCCGTAGTTTTTACTCCACGGCGGTTTTACTTCACCGTCTTTTTGAGCTCATCCAAAATGTAATTAGCTGCAACCACCGATGCATTGAGGAACCACGGGTCGGGATCCACCCCGACAGCGTGGCCCTTTTTCACGACGTCCAAATTCCCCCACAAAGCGTCTTTCGTGAGCTTTTCACCTTTGGTATTGAACCCATAGAACAGATAATCCGCATCAAGCTGGTCAAGGTTCTCCGACGAAATAGGGTGCGACACCTTATCCTCAAAACGCTGGGACGTCGGCCGGGAACATCCCCCACCTTTCAATACCTGGCCAGCCAGCGATAAAGGCCCAAGCATCAGGTAGTCGGTGCCCTTGTTCCTAATCAGCGATACGGAGGGCGACGTCCCGCGGTCCTTCTTCCATTCAGCGACGGCATCTTCATGGTCATCAATGAGCCGCTGCGCGTCATCACGCTTACCCACGGCATCCGCAATGGTCCGGAAATCATCCTTCCAGTTCTCCGCCCCACCCTTGCCCGTCACCACGGGAGCAATCGATTTCAGCTGGTCAAGGACATCATCGCTCGTCCTGTCGTTCGCCAAAATAAGAGTGGGGTGAAGCGTGGCTACTTTCTCCATGTCAGGCTGCGTCCGCTGCCCGACGATCGTGATGGAGTCAAGATCGTATTTTTCCCCGAATTTGTCCTTGATGTATTGGGGGATGCTCTCCGACGACGACGCCTGAGCATTAGCGACTCCCATCCCCACTGGGGTTATGCCCAACGCCAAGAGCCCGTCGATCTGCCCAGTGTTCAGAGCAATAATTCTCGACGTATCGTGCTTGCCGGCACTTTTATCCGACGATTTCTGGGACGACTCTGCCTCGGCGTTTTCACCGTCGCTGCTGGACGATGAACATGCCGCCAAGCCTAAGGCCACGCCGGCTCCCATTCCGGCGACGAGGAATGAACGTCGCGAGAGCCGCCGCTCGTGGGCTCGGGACGCTCGTGATAACGAGCGGTGATCCCGTCGTAACGAATAATGGTGTGAGAACAGCTTCTCCCGTGAGGTGTGCTGCTGATGCACGTTAACCGACGATTCCCGCTGGTTCTGCAGCGTTTCGTCACCGCGTTGGCTATCTGGGGAGCTACTGGATACCTCTCGAGGATTCTCAACCATGAATTTAGGTTAGCCTAGGCGTTGGCTTCTGCGAAAGAGGTGTCTTTCGACGATCCATCGTGGCCGCGTCGGCCTTTCCACCGAATCACGAACCCGATCACGATATCCAGAGCAAGGAAAGCGAGAGCGCTGATCGCGAAGAGCGGGGCTAACAGGCCGTACCCGATGAGCAGAATCGCCGCTACCGCGAACCCGATGATCGAGGACCTTCTCCATGCACCTCGGCGGGGTGCCCGTCCGAAGTTGGACCGGAAACCGTTCCGGTTCCGCGTCGGGCGTCGCTGCCACCACATCATGTAGCCGCGGACGACGATGATGCAGATCATGATGGCTAGGGCTCCGAGCGCGATCTGGCTCACAATGCCGAAGAGAATGCCCATGTGGAGCTGAATCCCCCACTCAGCCAGTTTCGCAGCGAAGGGCCAGTCTTTAAACCACACGGTATCGACAACTCGCCCTGTTTCCCCGTCGACAGAGACGGAATCATGGCTGAAGTACCACGGTACTCGCAGGTCAGTGACGGTCCAGGCTTCGCCCGGCGCGGCAGGAGCCGTCGCCTCAAAGCTGGCTTTAATGCCGGCGTGCTTGGCTGAGGACATGACCGTGTCGACGTGGTTTTGTGCTTCGAGAACCGAATCGTGAGGCGTCAGCGCGGGTGAGTCAGAGCTCATGCCGCCGTGGCCGCTGTGGCCTCCGTGTCCGCCGTGGTGACTGTGATCCATGGACGCATCAGGGGAACCGACGCTCTGCGAGACGGTGGTGTCGGGGGTGGGTTTGGCCCAGTTGAGCTGGACTCGCCAGTCTGCGATTTGTGCGCCTGCGTACTTTGACCAGGTCAAGCCGGTGGCAGTGAGGAACAGCATTCCTAAGCACGCCCATGTTCCGATGATCGCGTGCCGACGCATACTCTTCGGACGCCCGGTTAGCGGTTTCGACGATGAGTGAGACTCTGATCCCGTGGCGCGCTTTTTCTTGTTCTTGTCATAGACTTTCCGCCACCACATGACGAGCCCGGAAACAGTCAGCACACCCAACCAAGCGGCAGCGGTTTCAGCGTAGATACGCCCTGGTTCCCCGAGAAAAAGGTTGCGGTGTGCGCGGTCAGTCCATTCACGGAATCGGAGTGAGGAGGAACTGCCGAACTGGACGGTGTCACCGACGACTTCCCCGGTATAGGGATTGACCATGACCACTCGGCGGTAACTCTTCGAGGGCAATGAGGGGTCATTGAAAAGGACGCGGGTGGTGGCGCGGTCGTCGTTGCGGATCTGCACCCCGCTGAACGTGAGGTCTGGGTGGCGCTCCGCTGCCGTGCGTATTTGATCTTTGACGTCTACCCGCTGATGACTATGAACATCCGAGGCCGGGACGTACATTTTGTCGTGGTCGATGGTGGACTCAATGCTCGGTGCGGCTGCGTACAACAGGCCGGTCACGGCTGCAATGAGGATGAAGGGGCCCACAAAAACGCCGGCGTAGAAGTGGATCCGGTGGATCATGGCCCGCACGCTGCCACCGCGATGCGGGAAGCGTGCTCCGCGACGGCGGCTTCGCTGGCCGTCGTTCACGTCGTCGTGGTTTTCACTCTGTTGTTCGGGATGAAAATCGCTTTGCGTTGTCAGGGTCACGTATTAATTAGTCGAGGGTTATGGTCTGATAGTTCCTTGCGAAGACGAATCAAGTTCCCATCGCTGCCTCTACTACCCCCGTCGGCCGCTGTAATCTGTTCTTTTTTCATCATTAACGGGGGTAATTACCAAGACGACACGTGACGACGAGACGCCCTTCCTAGACGACGTGCCCACGTCGTCAGTCCAGCGCGATCAGTCCAGCAAGTCCTGACGTGGGGACTGATCCCGCCCCCGTGGTGGAGACAAACGACTGACAACGGCTAAAGTCGTCTACGTGAGTGCTTACGTTGACGATGCCACCCTTGCCCTGCGCCTTGCGACGGGAACTAGTGAGATCCTGAAGGGCGTCCGTTCCGTCGGTTTGCTTGAAGGACCTGGCCTCGGCGCGGCGGGTGATGACTTAGCCCAGACGTGGATTGAGCGCGTACTCTCCCGTCACCGCCCCGATGATGGTTTTTTGTCAGAGGAAGCCGCGGATAACTTAGAGCGGCTGAAGAAAAACCGCGTGTGGATCGTCGACCCCCTCGACGGCACCAAGGAGTTTGCCGGCGGGCGCCAGGACTGGGCAATCCATGTTGCACTCGTAGAAAATGGCATTCCGACGCATGCCGCGGTGGGACTTCCCGACGCTGGCCAGGTCTTCCACACTGGTTCGGCCAAGGCTGTGATGGGCCCGCGGGCTAACAAGATCGTTGTGTCGCACAACCGTCAGCCTGAGGTCGCGCAGGTCATTGCCGACAAGCTCGATAGTGAAGTTGTTCGCATGGGCTCTGCTGGTGCGAAAGCCATGCACGTGTTGCTCGGCGACTATGACGCCTATGTCCATGCTGGTGGCCAGTACGAGTGGGACTCTGCAGCCCCGATCGGCGTGTGCACCGACGCTGGCCTGCACTGCTCGCGTCTTGATGGTTCGCCGCTGCGGTACAACAACGAGGATGTTTACCTCCCCGATGTTGTTATTTGCCGCCCGGAGTTGAAGGACACCATTTTGGAGGCTGCCGCCGAGTTCAAGAAAGAGCATGGACACTACTAAGCCCCACGTCGGTAATTAGTCGCAGCCTCGGTGACCAGGGGTTTGTGGGCACCCGGCCAATGAAATTAAAAAAGCGCTACCATGACTGGCATGTCCGCGAGCGAGAGTACTGCTATTCCGACGCCATATGAAGATCTTCTCCGTGAGATTCTGAAAGACGGCAACCACCGGGATGACCGCACCGGCACGGGAACAACGAGCCTCTTCGGGAAACAGATGCGGTTCGATCTCTCCGAGTACTTCCCTCTTCTCACGACCAAGAAGATCTTCATGCGGGGGCTTTCGGAGGAGCTGTTTTGGTTCCTCCGGGGTGAATCCAATATCCACTCATTACTCGAAAAGAATGTCCACATCTGGGATGAGTGGGCCGATGAGGACGGAAATCTCGGGCCGATTTATGGGGTGCAGTGGCGGTCATGGCCGACACCCGACGGGAACACCATCGACCAGATTTCGCAAGCCCTGGACATGATTAAGAACAACCCGACGTCGCGCCGGATTATCGTATCTGCCTGGAATGTTGCGGATGTTCCATCGATGGCGCTGCCTCCGTGCCATCTTCTTTTCCAGTTCTATGTCGCCGACGGGAAACTCTCCTGCCAGCTCTATCAACGCAGCGCCGACATGTTCTTGGGCGTACCTTTCAACATCGCGTCGTATTCGCTCTTGACCCATATGATGGCCCAACAGGCAGGTCTTGACGTCGGAGAGTTCATTTGGACCGGCGGCGATTGCCACATTTATGACAACCACCGCGACCAGATTGACCTTCAATTATCTCGGGATCCGCGCCCCTATCCGACGCTCTCGTTAACCAAGGCTGCAGATTTATTCTCGTACACCTGGGATGATGTCGATATCCTGAACTATTACCCGCACCCAGCCATCAAAGCACCGGTCGCGGTGTAGCCAATTCCACTCCACAGGCGGTGAGCTCAATGTCTACTTCATCCTCCACAGGCGTTCACTCGCCCACTAGTGGCGACGCTTCCCCGTCCCCGCGTCGAACAGTAGAGCCGGAACAACCGCTCATCGGGGTTATCTGGGCCTCCGATAGGGACGGGGTCATTGGCGACGGCACACGAATGCCGTGGCACGTCCCCGAGGACATGGCACACTTCAAGCAGTTGACGTGGGGTGTGCCCGTGATCATGGGCAGCGCAACCTGGTCAAGTATTCCCTCGCGTTTCACGCCACTGCCTGGGCGTACCAATATCGTTCTTTCCCGACACTGGAGTGACGAGGACACGCCCGAGGGCGTCATCCTTCACCATTCGTTAGAAGCAGCGTTTAAGGATATTCCCCACCCGGTATTCACCCGGCGCGTCGCACCGGAAAATGTGGACGCATGGGTCATCGGTGGGGGCGAAGTCTACCGCGAGGCCCTCGCCCGCCCCGAGGTCCGGCTTGCCGTTCTCACGGAAATCGACGCGGCTGTCGGGCACTATTTCGACAGTCCCGTTACTGCCCGGTTGTCGTCGGAGTGGGTGCCGTCGTCGCGCAGTGAGTGGAAAACGTCCCGCAATGGAACGATCATCGGTGATGGCAACGATGGCCGCGACACGCAGCCACTTCGCTATCGGTTCTGCTATTTCAGCAAGTAAACCATGCCAATCAATCCACTGTGACGCTATAGTGGGGCGTTATGAGTGAAGTTATTCAGAAAAATAACCCATCCGGAAACGAAACCGCAGCCACGATCTACTACGCAACGTGGTGCCCGTTCTGCAAGAAACTCATCGAGAATTTGGATCGCACCGAAACGCCGTATTCTCTTATCGACATTGACCAGTCGGAAGAGGCTGGCCAGTGGGTGGAAAGCGTCAATGACGGCAACCGCGTTGTTCCAACTGTGAAGTATTCCGACGACACCACCGCGACTAATCCGCCGGCGGGCGACGTGCGTCGCAAAGTTGAAGAGCTTTCTTCCTAAGGCTTTTAACGAAGCTAAACCCAGCCTCTACGTCATAAGCGTTTCTGGCTGATCGTCGCCGTCGGGATCGAAGTACCGCAACAGGTACGTATCCATAATCCACCCGTGTTCCGCACGTAATTCCGCTTTAGTCCGTGCAACCTCGTCGGCGATGTCACCAACCCACCCTTTGCGTAGTACCTGCTTATCCGTACTGACGTAGGCACCCCACCACATGTAGGTGTGGTCGCGGTCGATGCCGGGGTGGGTCCACGCAGTTTTACCGTCGAGCATGACTACGGTGTTTGCCACGGCCTTGATCCTGGACGTCGTATCGGAGGTATCCAGGTCTTTCTGTAATTGCCGTCCTGTGGTGACCATGATCGGCTCACCAATCCGGTTAATGAGGATACGATGAGCTGCAGTAAGCGCCTGAACAGCGGTAATGCCGGGGTACACCTCGGTGCGGCACTCCAACCCCAGGTTCTGCATCCGCTCGATGATGCGCAAGGTGGAGTCATACAACGAGGGATCGCCCCACACGAGAAATGCCGCCGTCTGGCCGTCGCTCAGAGAGGACGTAATCGTGTCGGCCAGCAGGCGGGCGCGTTCTTGGTGCCAGCGCTGAACCTCCCGGTGATACTCGGGGGCTCCTGCGGGGTGGCGGTCACGCGACGGATCGTCGACAGTGAGTAACGGAAGATCTGGCGCGTGAGCAGCCAATATACGGCGGCGCAGCTCAAGGAGATCCGCCTTCGTGTCCCCTTTATCCAAGGCGACAACGGCATCCGAGGACGCCAACGCCGCGGCAGCATCGTGGCTAATATGCCCGGGGCTTCCTGCTCCCATACCAATGACACGGAGTAAACGCATATACCCTGTTTACTCCATGTTTAGTCCGCGGCTCTAGCTCTCGGCTCGTGTGCTCAGGAAGGACTAGCTTTTGTGCAGGTCGTCGTCGGGGTTGGTCTCGGGGTCCTCGATCGCGTCGATCTCGTTTTGGTAAATGTTCATCCGGTCTTCGGCGGTGAGCATGCTGTCCACGGTGGCGAAGGAGACGGAGAACTGTTGCCGCAGGTACACCTCGCACACCGCGGCCATTTGCTTGGCGTCGTACTTGTTCAGCACGAGGGAACGCTTCACCGTTCCATCTGGCTGAGAGGTCCCGATAATCAGTTGCGGGCCGTTCTCGCCCTCCTCAATCTTGGCGTACACTTCCCGTCCATTGACGTCAGTGAAGCTCGGTTTCTCTGTCATGGTCGTGTCATCCTCCAGTGTTTGTGGTGCACGCACGGGGTTCAGCCACCTGTCACCGTGCGCGGTGTATTAGTCACACGGTCTCAGCCAACCGCGTAACCATTTCCTTTCAGGCTATTCCGTTTGACCCCCCGATGCTCGTGTTATCAACCCGGAACGTGTCCGGCCTCACCCCCATACGGAGGTCGGCTCCCCTCCCCCGCTACTGCCACGCGCGAAAGCACCTACCCTGGCCTGTATGACTTCTCCACACAATTCTGACGACAACACATTCTCCGACGTCGATACGAGCTTGTTTAATCCCGACGATTTTCGCCGGCGGGTGTCTGTCACCATCGACGCCACTCCCGACGAGGTCTATGACGTCGTGTCGGATATCTCGCGGACGGGTGAATGGTCCCCGGTGTGCAAAGCTACGTGGTGGAAAGAGCGTGACGACGGCACAACCCCCACGGAACCCGAGGTCGGGGCGTGGTTCGTCGGCCATAATGAAACGCCGAAACGCACCTGGGAAACGGAGTCCGTCGTGACTGCGGCAGAACGACCCAAGGTTTTCTCGTGGGCCGTCAACGGTGGCGTCGTCGAATGGGGTTATGAAATTGAACCCGCCGACGATGGCGGGTCCACCTTGACGGAGACCTGGGAGGTTACTCAAGAAGGATTCCGGTTCTTCATCAACAAGTACGGCGACGATGCGGAGGCGGAGCTCAATGAGCGACGTGACGCCGCGCTGGAAGGTATTCCGGCGACGGTGAAAACGATCAAATCCCTCGTGGAAAAGGAGGCGTCGCACGACGCGAGCTAGGAGTCTGCGCTGGAGCCGGTAGAATACCTACGCACGATTTCTATAGAGCGCCAAGGACTGATTGCTAATGCCGAACCGCGACAGTGACCCCCGTTACAACAACGCGAACGACGAAACCGAGATTTTCCCCAGTAGCTATTCTGACCGTTATTCGGGTTCAGGGAGCCAGTATTCAGGCGGGAATTCGGATTACCGCGATGACGGGTATTCGACGGGTGGCTACACCCGCGAATATAACTCTGGCGGATATAGCGCGCCCAGCAATCGGGGATATAACGACGCCGGCTATAACTCTGACCAGCAGTATCAGAGCTATCAGCAGGCGCCCGCGCAATCGCCGGCGCCTCAACCGTCGCGTCCGCAGAAGAGTGGCCCCTCGATCAGCGACCAGTTCGATATCCCGAAATTTATCGGCTCGGTGGTGGCAGTTGCCATCGTGGCCTCCATTACCGCTTATGTGGTGGCCTGGATTCTTGAACTCGTCATGGAGCGCATCGCCACCTACGTGAACTGGACGTATCCGCCGATCGACCGGACGTATTACGCGATCTTCGCCGCCCTCGTGGCCATTTTCGCCGCGTTATTGTGGTGGGTGCTCAATATCGGAACGACACTGCCGTCGCTGTTTTACAGTTGGATCGTCGGAGTTGTTCTGGTCGCGGCAGTCGTTCTTCCACTCTTATTAACGACGCCGTTCTACAACGGCATTATCGAATCCGTGATGAACCTCGTGGTCGGGCTGCCGGTGGTGTACCTGATCGCACCAATCGGTAATTCTGCTCGGAAGAATTAGTGGCGCTACTGGGCCGCGATTTTACTTTGCGGCGCTACTGCCCCGCGGCCCTGTTTCCGAGCCATCGGGGGAATCGCTCCAAGGGGCCGCGCCCGATGAACGCCATCCAGCCATTTGCAAAGGTCACCGAACCGATCACAAGTGACCAGTACAGCGGATTAGAGACCACTGTCCCTGCCGGGCCACCCAGAACAAACACGACGATGACGTGCGCGGTGTAAATGGTCAACGGCATGGCGCCCGTGACGGCGATAGGTACGAACCAACGCCGCGCACGTGACACGGTGAGCTGACACAACGCCACGACGATAAGGGCGAACCCGCCGGACCCGACGAATTCTGCAGTGCCCCCGCTGTGTGGTGCTGAATCCACAACAGACTTCTTAATCGAATCTTTCAGTTGCTTCGAACTGCCCAGCCCGTCTAGATACTGACCCCATCGGCTTTCAATTCCTTCGTCTGACGACGCTTCCCCCGATGATTCCGACGCGGGACTTCCGGTCTGCATGCCATCAGCCTGCTTGGCTTTTTGCTTCTTTAACTTGGAGATCACCGCCGACCAATCGGGCTGGGAACTGCCATTCCCATTATCTTGATTGATCCACCCGTTTTTCGGTTCCTCGTCGCTGCCCCACATGGCTCCCACACTGTAACCCACTGCACTGGCACAAACCCCGACAGCAACAAGGCCGGCCAACACTCGGGTGCTCTGCAGGTGAAGCCGGCCTAGCGCCATCCCCAACAGAAGAATGCCCCAGAACACAGGGAGCGGATAGACTCCGCCCAGCACCAGTCCAATCGTTGGGCTGACGTTCCCTTTAGGCAACAGGTACTGAATAACTGCCAACAAAGATGGTCCAACAAGCCCCAGACAGATGGCCACAATGACGAGTGTCCGAGTTCTCGCCCACACAAAAGGTAGAGCGACGAAGTACAGAACACCGTAAAAGGTCAAAATGACCGCAATTCCGGTACCGAGCTGCTCTAACAGCAGGCCGATCAGGAAAATAGCTAGAGCCCGCCCGATGAGTTTCAGCCTTGTTCCCCGCACATCGCTGACCGACGCTGGCCGTTCACCGCGTCCCGTCATCAAACTGATAGACACACCAGCTAGCAGAGCAAATAACACGGCTGGTCGACCGTGGACAAGAGCTGGATACGTCGACGGGTCCATAATGCTTACCGACGACGGTCCCGACGCAACATGAGCTGCGATCATCCCGAAAATCGCCAGCGCCCGGGCAACATCGATCCCCGGCAGCCGTGGCGATTGAACGCTCCCCCTCAACCGCTCGATGGGGTGAATAGGTTGTTTCATGAGAGAAGACTAACCCGGCTTACCCTCAATTGAAAATAAATTTAATGAACCTGAACCTTATGCTTCTGGGGACCAATTCCCGAGTATTACTACGTTCCACATAGAAACGAACAAGCGAAAAGCTACAAACACGTCCCGCGCGCCATTGTTAGGCAACCTTGGCCATCACGACCGCGGATGCCTGACCATCACTATTGTTCGCTCCATCGCCATCGAAGAACCAGAAGACCCAAACCCTAAAGCGTCGAGAAGTAGCTTCTCAGAATCCTTATCGACGTGTTCGGTTGGTTCGTCCAAAAGAAGAATTGAAGAATCACTGAGAAGAGCACGCGCAACGATGAGCCGTCGACGCTGACCACCAGATAACGACTCCTCACCATCATGGAGCACCGTGTTTAACCCTTGGGGCAAATGCTCAACCCACTCTGTCAAACCCACGTGATCAAGTGCCGCCCGCATTGCATTCTCGCTTGCGGCAGGAGAAGCAACCGCCAGGTTATCACGAACCGTCGTCGCGAAAATATGCTCATCCTCAGCAATAAATCGAGCGCCATCCGCAGAATATGCTCCTCCCCAAGGGGGTATCAGGCCTGCCAATGTCATGAGAACAGTGGTCTTCCCCGTGCCTGATGGGGCGATAATCTCATATCGACCTCCTGCAGGAACCTCAAAATTCACCTCCCACACTGGATGGTCCCAACCAACAACCAAATGATGAGCACTCACCGCACCGGCACGTGTAGTAGTCGCTACGACTCCAGAACCTTTTTGTAAACCATCAAAAGACGCCTGCTGACTCAATTGACCACGAGGAGAATCACCGCTGGGGCCATCAGTGCTGAGTACACTACTCAATCGTTCCTCTGCAGCTCGGGAACGGATAACCGTGCACGAAGCCTCCCCAAGTGGTAACACGGCTTCAAATGCAGATAATGGCATCAATGCCACAGCAGCCAGCCATTGAGGGCTGTGCTCTGGGCTAGCAAGAACTGCGACAAGGACAACGACGACAAGGGTGAAACCTGACGTCAAAACTGACGTGGCAGAGGAAAATGCTGACCACGGGTGTGCTCGTCTACGAATTGTCGATATCCTGTGGTCTGCGTCATCGGCCTCACGGAGGGCTTCCTCTAGCTCACCACGAACACTCAGTGCAGGAGCATGATTCACAATGTGATCAACCGCAGTGACATAATCCTCTACTGCCTGGGCCGTCGATGCTTTCTTCTCACCTTGAGCCGCCATCCAAGGAACAACGACGCCAGCAATTATCAGACCAATTGCCAAGATAATTGCAGCTACAAGGGATAATATCGCTGTCAAACCGACAGCGATAACACCGGTATAGGCAGCGATTCTGCGTGGGATGGTGGCACGGACAATTCTGTCAGTAAGGGCATCGACATCGGGCCCGATGAAACTGAGTAAACGTCCTCTCGACATCCCCATGACCGTAGAAGTAGGCGCAGATACGAGGTTACGGTAGATCTGGCTGCGAGCGCTCGCTGCGGCCGTTAAAGCAACATCGTGGCTGGCAAGCCTGTCAACGTATCGAAAAACCGCCCGAGAAATACCCAGAGCACGTACCGATGTAATGGCAATGGTTAAGTCCATGACTGGGGGCATTTGCCATGCACGGGTAATTAACCAAGCCGATACCAACGTCAGTGCGATCGACGATATCAACGTCACCACACCTGCTAATACCGCTCGCTCTCGAGCCCACACATTAACTTTCATCGCGTATCGCCCCCACGTCATACACACGGTCGGCAGCGCAACGCACTAATGGATCATGGCTTGCTACCAACACGGTCGCTCCTCCAGCGGACAAGTCACGCAATTCGTGAATCATTTCTTTGGCCGATTGTTCATCGAGATGTGCAGTAGGTTCGTCGAGAACGACTAGTGTTTTACCGGGAACCAATCGGCGGAAGGATTCTTTCTGGCGTTGTCCGAGGGAAAGGTGGCTAGTGTCGCCAATACTTCCTTCTGTGATAACAGGACGTTGGGGCAAGAAAGCAGTGCGCTTCCAGACTTCTTCACGCGAAAGAGCACCATTTGCGTCACGTACTCCCGCCGTTCCACTGCCACTCCCCAACCCTAAAACCGCCATCAGTGCGGTCGACTTACCCGAACCATTCTGGCCAACAAGAACCGTGATTTCTCCTGGTCGTGCCTTCGCGGAAAGATCGTGAGGGTGAATCCCATCACGGCCTTCACAAGAATAATGGTCAAGTACAACTTCTAAGCCACTATCAGGTCCATGCCCCTGATCAGGAACAGTTGGACGTGGCGGTGGTGACGATTCCAGTTCCGATCGAATCGCCGCCAGGGCGGATACACCGTCTTGAGCTGCATGGAAACGTGCGCCCACTTCACGCAGTGGGGCGTAGACCTCGGGAACGATGATGAGGATAGCTAGACCCTTCGCCAAGGAAATATGCCCACCTAAAAGCCGAAAGCCGATGTTAACAGCAACAAGGGCAACCGACAGTGTGGCTATAAACTCGAGAACAAATGTAGAGAGGAAGGCCAACTTCAAAACGTCCATCGTTGACCGCTTGTGAGTGGTGGCGAGGCGACGAACCTCCTTTTCAGGATCGTATTGCCGACCATGAGCGACTAACGTTGGCAACCCCGCCACGAGATCCACCAGTTGGTCGTTGAGGCGCGATAAATCCTTAAGTTTACGTTCAGTCCGAGACTGAGTGAGCGTACCGACCAGCCACATGAAAAAAGGAATAAGCGGAATAGTGCCACCTGCCCACAAAGCAGAGGGAACATCGAGCCACGCCACTGCCCCTAAAGCTATAGGCGTCGATAACGCAGATGCCATCGCTGCAGGGAGAAAACCAGTTACATAAGGCCGAAAAGAATCCAACCCGTGGGTCAAAATAGTGTGCCAATACGACCGGTTAATTCGATGCGGATCCTGGTGAACAAGGTGCCTCAGTGTCTGAGCCCTCAGCGTGGACACCACGGAATCCGCGGCCGCATCACCCAATCGCGTCTTTGTCCAGCTGACCAGAGCACGCACCACAACAACAAGAACCAGCCACCAAAACAATCTATAGGGATACTCGGATGGGAGCTGATGGGATAAAAACTCGCTCCGATTCGCCGGCTCCACCGCGCGCGCTATCAACGTCCCCACTAATACTCCGCTGGCCACTGTCAGCATAGTATCGACAGCGCTGAGAATGGCCGACACACATACCCACCACCGTGCCCGCGCATTCATATGAGCCAATTGGAATATGTGCATAGCACTACCGATCGATTTCCCTATAGATGATCTATAACTCTTTTTAAAGCACCAATAACGGAAGAATTACTCAGAAGAAGCTGGCTTCGCCGTAATTCTTTTTCTAAATACCCAATACGTCCATGCTTGATACATCACAACAAAAGGCATTCCGAAGGCTGCACACCACGTCAAAACAGACAGCGTGTACCTACCAGAAGCAGCTTCCCACACATCAAGCCCGTTCCACACGCTGGGGAACATCGCACTAAAAGCAAGCCCCGTGACAGAAATAATTGAGATACAGGTGAGGAAAAATGCCCAACCATCGCGGTCGCGAAGCGCAAAAACTAAGCCAAGGGCGAGTCCCGCAACGGCGAACCCGGTCCATATCCAGGTCACTGTTTTTCCGTACGAGAATTGCGTCCACAGAACGAAAGCCCCACCAAAAACAATCGCTAAACTCGCAAAAATAGTTGTGAGTTTTCTAGCTTGAGACCGCAAAACACCTGCGGTTTTTAGCCGAATAAAAAGAGCTCCGTGGAATAGAAACACAAAAACAAAAGCCAGCGCTCCCACTATCCCGTAAAAGTTAAAAAGCGGATAAACTCTGGAAGCATCGTCGGGTACACCCCGTATCATGTTGGCTATAGCCACACCCCAAATCGCAGGTGGCAACCATGAACCGAGCACGATGCCTCGGTCACACCATTGACGCCATGTCTCGGTATTGACTTTTTCTCTCCATTCAATGCTCACTACTCGTACAATAAGAGCAAGAAGGATCAAGAATAACGGAATGTAATAGCCTGAAAATATGTCTGCATACCACATCGGAAAAGCAGCAAATATGGAACCGCCGGCGGTGATGAGCCATACTTCATTACCATCCCAGACTGGCCCGATAGTCGACATCATCGCCGATCGTTTAGGTTCATCGGTTCCCAAAAAGGGTAAAAGCATCCCTACGCCGAAATCAAAGCCTTCAAGTAAAAAATACCCGGCGAACAAAAACCCAATGAGGATAAACCACAGAGTGGGTAAATCGAAGTTCAACATCGCCTTAATCCCCCTTGGTACCGGTCACAGCAGTCTGGGAAAACCTCACGGTTCCTACCTCGTCTGCTGAATTAGAGTCGCGTTCCTGGTCTGACCTGTCGGGAGTTTCGTGCTCGTCAACGGAAGGATGATCATCTTCTGGTGGTCCAGCAAGAACGGCACGCTTCGTTAGCCATAACCAAACGAAGAATAAAGCCAGGTAGGTTAGCGTGAAACCGGTCAATGTCAGGATCACGTTCCACGCGGCATGGTCTGTCACGCCCATGTCAACAATCATTCGGATATCTTCAGTGCGAGGATCACCAACAGAATCCGGATTAGGATGAACAATCCACGGTTGACGTCCCATTTCCGTAAAGATCCATCCCGATGAATTCGCTAGGAATGGAAAGGCCAGTGCCGCGATGCTGCCGACACTAAAAATCTTCTGCCATTTACCTTGCGGTGTACGTCCATGCCGAGTAAAGAACCAAGCAAAGAACGCTAAAGCGATTGACCCAAGCATCAAACCGATCATCGCGCGGAAAGACCAATAAGTGACAAAGAGATTCGGCGAATAATTACCTGGTCCATATAAATTCTCCGCTTCTTTTTGTAATTCAAAAACGCCCTTCAACGTGACACCAGTGAACTGTCCTTTAGCCAGAAAAGGAAGGACCCACGGGACTTCAATCAAGTGGATAACTGACTCGCAATTGTTATGGGTTCCGATTGTCAGGATGGAAAACATCGGATTTTCCTGCGTGTGGCACAAGGACTCAGCTGAAGCCATTTTCATAGGCTGCTGCCGGAACATCATTTTCGCTTGAGTATCACCAGTGATCGCTAACGCAATCGACGATAAGGCAACAACCCAGATCCCGAAGCGAATGAGCGGCCGATACATTGTATGAGGGTTACTGGACTCGACACTGCTCTCGTGAGAATCAGTACCTTCGTTCGGTAGCTTCCCCGCTCGATCAGCGCGAACAAGCCACCAGCAGGAAATACCTAAAACGAAGGTTCCTGCAGTAAGGAATCCACCTAACACGGTGTGGGGAAATGCAGCAAGAGCTGTGGGATTTGTCAGAAGCTTGCCAAAGTCGGCTAATTCAGCCCGATGGGTACTCGGGTTATATTCGGCGCCAACAGGATGCTGCATAAAAGAATTTGCGACAATAATAAAATATGCTGAAATATTGACGCCAAACGCTACCATCCAAATGGCCCCGGTATGCATCCAAAGAGGTAGTTTTCCCCACCCAAAAATCCACATTCCGAGGAATACCGACTCCATAAAGAAAGCAATAAGCCCCTCGAGCGCCAAGGGCCCGCCGAATACATCTCCTACCATACGAGAGTATTCAGACCAGTTCATTCCGAATTGAAACTCCTGAACGATGCCAGTCGCAACCCCCATGGCAAAGTTAACAAGTAAAATATTGCCAAAAAAACGAGTCGCGCGATACCAGTGAGGTTTCGACGTAAAAGCCCACATGGTCTGCATAATGGCCACCAACGGCGCCATGCCGAGTGTCAGCGGGACAAAAATAAAATGGTAGACCGTGGTAATCCCGAACTGCCACCGCGAAATATCCACGACATCCATTGCCGCCTCCAATACTGAAAACTTGAAAGCACCCGGGATTTCGCCGCACCCCAATATAAGCGGCCAAACTATAACGAGCCCCGGGCTTCCCATCAGGTACAAGGGCGTATCAATATAGAAAACTACGAAATCTACGTTTCCGTAGGTACCGCCCTTCAGTCATACAGTCGTACTGGACCTGCCGATAGTTCCCACCCACACCAATATTCTGAATCACTAACTATTTTGGGGGCAATAGCATTCGATTCCCCAAAACGACATCTACGTAGCAGACAGGATTGTGCCCCAGAGAGGAATCGAACCTCCGACACCGGCTTTAGGAGAGCCGTGCTCTATCCACTGAGCTACTAGGGCAAGAACACATCGGTTACCGTTCCTGCTGGCAAAAGCCCGTCTACACGGATTCTCGACCACCAGGAACGAGAACTAAAAGCAAAACTAGGATAGCCGACAACCACCGAGACCAGAAAACCGCGTTACAGTTTCCTCTTGTCCTTGGGCTGAAGCGCAGCAGCAATGAGTGGGAAGACCAGAACCGTCACCGCACCACCAGCGACAAGAAGAGACGCCGCTGATTCATCTAACAAATGCGCATTCGTCGCCACTTCAGTCACCGCGACAATGATTGGCAGACCCGTCGCGGCATAGCAGGCAAGCTGAAGCTTCTGATTGGTCGTCGTCAACTTCGAACCTGTCTTGGTGAACATTTCCCGCAAGAACACTGGAAGACCACGAGCCACCAGAATGACGCCGACAACGGCAAAGAGTTGCCCAATGTTGGCCCCGACGGTTTTCACATCGATATTGATACCTGAACAAACGAAGAAGACGGGGATAAAAAAGCCATAGCCCACGACATCCAACCGTTCCTCAATAAGGCCGTGAGCACGCTCTGGAACCAGACCGCGCAAAACAATACCGGCGGCGAAAGCTCCCAAAACGACATCGAGGTCGAATACTGCCGCGACTGTCATTAGTATTGCCAGCATCAGCTCCACCATGCGAACGATCGACTGATTCGTCGCCGAGGCGCCGTCGATAATCGCACGACCTACCCATGGAACGAGAGCGGCTACAGTCCGTGGCACGATCGCTACCATGGCTGCGATGGCAAAGAAAGCGAGCAGAATCAGGAATGTCACGCCCATTGACCTCGCGGATAACAACAGAGCGATGGCCATAATGGGCATCAATTCGCCAACAGCACCATGGAGCATGACAGATTTACCGACGTTGGTCCGCAATAAATCCGACTGCTTCAAAATGGGCAGCAACGTACCCAAAGCGGTGGATGTCACAGCGATGGCTAGTGTTACCGCAGTCAGTACTCCGTTTCCTTTGAGGAAAACCAGGGCTCCAATAAATGCCAACACTAGGCACATAACCCACGTCAATGCGGCATTACCGCCCTCTTTGCTGCGTAACGA
Organism: Corynebacterium pseudokroppenstedtii; assembly: GCF_019754945.1. Lineage (GTDB taxonomy): Bacteria > Actinomycetota > Actinomycetes > Mycobacteriales > Mycobacteriaceae > Corynebacterium > Corynebacterium pseudokroppenstedtii. Next base: position 29,015 of record NZ_JAEUWU010000003.1, on the reverse strand, counting down.
GTCCGTGTCCAACTCGTAACCTGCCAGCAGAAACAACATCCCCAAGCCCAACTGACGCAGGATTGAAATACCGGAATCGATCTCCGCAATCCCCCACACGCTTGGTCCGATAATGACGCCTAAGACGATGAGGAACACCACGGCTGGAATACGCTTACCCGTCATGAAGGACAGGATGGGAGCCAACAGTGCCACCGCCAGAATTGCAGTGAGCGAAATCATGGTGTCGGTATTTGCCTGGCCCGACGCCAGCACCGTCTGAGAGACCGCCATTGTGTCGGCTACTGGGACTGAAGTCATGGATGACAACCCTACTGATTGGTTGATCGTGAATCGAATGAGCCTGACCACAACGTACAGCTAATTGACCCTGACCACTCGCTCCACGGGATTAATACTTGAACACGCCCTCGGCCTCTGAGTGATCCCACAACTGCGCATCGCCACGCTTCGTGTGGCTAATCCACCACGCGATTTCGATAGCAACACATCCGATCGCGCCGACAATGAGCGCCTGGGACATCAGCCCAAGGTTCGTCGGATCCAGCAACAAAATGTGAGCAATCCACGGAACCGAGAAAATCACGACATAAGCCAGGGCCGATACGACCAGCAGCACGATCTTCCACAGCTTGTACGGGCGAGCAACCACAATGAGCACCCACAGCGCCATCGTGATCATCACCGTCAGCGTCGCCGTCGATGCTTGCGATCGGTCAAAGTTGTCGCCTCGTGTGACCCACAACCAGAACCCGACTGTCACGGCACCGATCAGAACTCCCGACGGGACCGCCAACCGCAGGACACGGCCCACGAAGCCGGACTTTGCCCGTTCGTGGTTCGGGGCCAGCGACAAAATGAACGCCGGAATTCCGATGGTGAACCAGCCGGTCATGGTCACGTGGATGGGTTGGAAGGGGTAGCTCATCCCGAAGATGCCGACGATCAGCGCCAGCAACACCGAGTACACGGTCTTCGTCAAGAAGAGGTTGGCTACGCGCTCGATGTTGCCGATAACCCTGCGGCCTTCGGCAACAACATGTGGCAGCGTCGCAAAGGAATTATTCAACAACACCAGCTGGGCAACCGATCGCGTCGCCGGGGACCCTGCTCCCATCGCCACACCGATATTGGCATCCTTCAAGGCCAACACGTCGTTCACCCCGTCACCCGTCATCGCGACGGTGTGATCGTTCCGTTGCAGCGCGCCCACCATCGCGCGCTTCTGCTCGGGTGTCACGCGCCCAAACACCGTGGACTCTTCCACGACCTCGTCGAATTTATCCTGGTCGGACTCGAAATCGGGAAGCTCGCGGGCATCGATGGTCTTCGAACTATCAATACCCACCGACGACGCCACAGCCCCCACGGACTCCGCATTGTCGCCGGAAATAACCTTGACGTGCATTTTCTCGCGGTCGAAGTACTCGATCGTCTCGGGCGCATCGTCGCGCACTTTCTGCTCAAGGACGATCAGCCCCCGCGGGGTGAGGTCATCATCGCCGGGGTCTTTGGGCGTCGCAGTGATGTCATCGAGCTTTTTCGACGTCTGGGCCAAGAGCAAAACGCGCAGACCACGCCGGCCTATCTCATCGGCTGCTTCAGCCGCCTCCGACCCCGGTAGCGCAATAACATCTGGGGCGCCCATCACCCACGTCGTCTCACCAAAGCTGGCTCCCGACCATTTTCGTGCCGACGAAAACGCCTTGGTATCCGTGGGATCCATGACTTCGGTGTCCGAGTCGAGATCGTGGATTCCTTCGGCGATGGCTTCCGAGGTGTCGTTCTTGTCGTCGTCCGCCGCGATTAACGACGCCAACGCGCCCAGGACTTCCTGGTCGACGCGAGCCCATCCCTCGTCTGATTCTGACAACGGTTGATCAACCGATGAATCGCTGGTGGAACCTGATTTCTGCTCCGAGTTCACCTCCACGACGTCGTTGAGGACCATTCTGTTTTCCGTCAGCGTGCCAGTTTTATCAGTACAGACAACGTCGACACGGGCCAGCCCCTCGATGGCGGGCAGCTCATTAACCAGCGCTTTAAACTTGCCCAGGCGGACAACCCCGACGGCGAACGCGATCGACGTCATCAAGACCAGCCCCTCGGGGACCATCGGAACGAGCGCGGCGACCATGGCCAACACTGCGTCGCGAAGTGAATCCCCGGACCGGAACAGCTGAGTCCAAATGGTCAAAATACCGGTCGGGATCAACAGCCACGTAATGATGCGGAGGATTTTGTTGATGCCCGACATCAACTCAGAATCGGTGAGTTCGAATTTATTCGCGGCCGCGGTCAGTTTCCCGGCGTACGAGTCCGCCCCGACCTTCGTCGCCTGGTAGAGCCCATGGCCGGACTGCACAAAGGACCCGGATAGAACCTCATCCCCCGGCGATTTTTCCACCGGGTCCGATTCCCCGGTGAGCATCGATTCGTCGATATCGACGTGCTCAGACTCGACGACGACACCGTCGACAACGACCTGGACCCCCGACTTCAGGATGATGAGGTCATCCAGCACAACCTCATCGCGGGAAATCTCGTGGTCCTCCCCGTCCCTTCGGACAGTTGGCCGCGCTTCACCGACGATGGTGAGCTTGTCTAGCGTCCGCTTGGCGCGAAGTTCCTGGATGATCCCGATGCCCGAGTTTGCGATGATCAACAGCCCGAACATCGCGTTAATGAGCGATCCCGTTGCCAGAACAATGACAAGGAGGACGCCGAGCATCGCGTTGATGCGGGTAAAAACATTCGCCTTGATAATCGACCAGGTTGAGCGGCCGGACCGTTCAGGCAGTGTATTGCCTTTACCGTCGCGACGACGTTCCTCGACCTCCTGCGAGGTCAATCCCACCGACGGATCCGTGTGGAAAGTACGGTCATCATCAGCAGAAGAGTGGGACGACTCCGCCGAGTCGTGAGACGGCGAAGCGTCGGACTGTTGTTGAGCCATGTGCTCATTGTAGAGAACGCCTTATTAACACGACTCGGCTATCGACGCTCAACTCCCGACGCTCGACTAACGAGGCCGGGTCGGCGACGCCCGGCTTACCGTGTCGATGCTTATTTGCCCTTGAACACCGGAGACCGCTCCTCAGACCGCGCAGCTCTTGCCTCGGCGGCATCCTCGGAATCCCAACACTCTGTGCGCAAGTGCTCATGAACAGCGGTGAGGTCAGTGCCGTCATCTCCAATCGCTTCGGTGGGACTGCCCTCGAACGCCCCCGTCGGAACTACCTGATTAAAGACGGCTTTGAGATACCTAAAGGTCAACGGGGCATTTGTGGCTTGATCGACGGCTACTTGCCAGGCGTGGTCGTGGTTTCCTCGTGACGACGCCAACCCTGCTGTTACCGCAGCGTCGGGCCCGAGTCGTTCGGCGGTGTAGAGGAATGACCGCGCCCGGGCACCACCGAGCAATTCGACGGCGCGATGAATCGTCCACGGATCGACGGCAATACCGAGGCGGACGACTGGAACGCTGAACCAGCCACTCTCCCCCACGACGCGAAGGTCACATGCCATGGCCAACTGGGTGCCAGCGCCGACTGCCGGACCGTGGACGTCGGCAATGACGGGGAGAGGCGAATGAGTAATAGAGGTCAGCATTGCATCAAGATTGTGATGGAAAGCGGAGGTGTACACGCCACCAGCGAGGTCTGCTCCAGCGCAAAAAGCCTTCCCCTCCCCGCGGAGAAGGATGGCGCGAACGGACTCCGTATTTTCCGCCTCGTGAACATAGGACGTGATCTGGCCGCAGACGTCCGCGTTCAGCGAGTTTCTCTTGTGGTCGCGGCGGATTGTAATGACTGCCACCTGTGGCTGCGACACGTCGTCGGTTGGAGCGTCGTTATCCGTGGGCAGGATGTCTAGAGTGACCTCGCCGTCGGGTGATGCGGATGTGACATTGTTCTCATTCGTCATAAATACAGGCTATGCGCCGGGCAAGCCCCCCGCGGCGTTTTCGCCAACGCGCCCGTGCCACGCTCGCATGCCACGCCCGCATGTCACACGGGCTGCGCGAAGGATCATTCAAAGTTAGCGGTGCTGGGATCAGCACCAATGCGCCCGTCTTCACGGTCCAACGCAGTGATCTGCTCAACTTCGTCCGTCGTCAAGGAAAAGTCCAGAATATCGAAGTTGGATTCCACATGTTCTTTGGACTTGGAGCGGGTTAAGACAGGGAGCCCCATATCAAGGTGCCAGCGAAGAACGATTTGTGCTGGTGTCTTTCCATACTTAGCAGCCAAATCTTTAATAACTGGCTCATCAAAGTACTTACCCTGGGCCAACGGAGACCACGATTCCGTTAAAATGGAGTGCTGGTCATCAAAGGAACGCATCGCTGCCTGCGAGAACCCGGGGTGGAGTTCGATCTGGTTAATAGTCGGCGTCTTGTTACTTTCCGCAACAAGTTCATCCATTGCTTCTGGATAAAAATTGCACACCGCCAGGGAACGAATACGGCCTTGGTTCTGTAGCTCAATCATCGCCCTAAAAGATTCTTTATATTGATTCTTTTCAGGGTACGGCCAGTGAATGAAATAGATGTCGACGTAATCGAGTCCCAACTTTTCCATGCTGGTGTTGAATGCCTCAAAGGTGGATTCATATCCCTGGTCGGAATTCCACAGTTTGGTTGAGACCGTGAGTTCCTCGCGGGTGACATCGCCATTCTCGATAGCATCGCGAATAGCTTTGCCCGTTGATTCCTCATTCTTGTAAATCATTGCGGTATCGATGCGCCGGAATCCGGCCGCAATTGCAGTGCGCACCGAGGAATATGCCTCCTCTTGAGACAATTCCCATGTTCCAAATCCCAAGCGCGGGATCACGGTCCCGTCGCTCAGCGTGGCCGTCGGGCCCGCATCGTTTCGTCGTGTCGTATCTGCTTTCGAAGTGTTGTTAGCCATACGAGCCATTGAACACGCTATGGCTCAGTCCTGCAGAACCCCAGCTCACGGGGCTAAGCACGCACTCCATCACCCACCACATATCCCCCACACCCGGCCTGCACACCATTTCACTAAAGCCTCCTCGCGGACGACATGTGAGAGTTACGCTAGAAAAATGGTGTCACATTCCGGTTCGTCCACTCCGACTTCTTCCCCCTCCTCTCCGTCCGCTCCTCAACCCGAGCGCCTGTCCGCCCATGACCTCATCAATGACATTCTCGATACTGATTCATGGGATAGCTGGGACACTAAGCCTGATTATGGAGATATTTCCGATGATTACGCAGCGTCATTAGCTCGTGCGCGGGAAAAGTCGGGGGTTGATGAAGCTGTGATCACCGGGGCCGGAACGATTGATGGCCACCGCGTTGCTGTGGTTGCATCGGAGTTCTCTTTTCTCGGTGGGTCCATCGGGGCTGCGACATCACGACGAATTATCGACGCCATCCACCGCGCCACGGCAGAAAGTTTGCCCCTTCTCATTTCGCCCGCGTCTGGCGGCACGCGAATGCAAGAGGGAACGCCGGCCTTTGCGCTGATGATTTCGATCACCGCCGCAATTCATCGGCATAAAGATCAGCACCTGCCCTACCTGGTGTATCTCCGCCACCCAACGACGGGCGGGGCTATGGCGTCCTGGGGTTCCGCGGGCCACCTCACCTTCGCTCAGCCCGGCGCCACGCTGGGGTTCCTGGGCCCCCGCGTCGTCGAACTCACGACGGGTAAGCCTCTCTCACCTGGGGTTCAGACCGGCGAGTATCTCTCCCGCCACGGGGTCATCGATGGAGTTATCGATCCCGCGGGCCTTCGTCGGCAATTTACGAAACTTTTCGACGTTCTTATCCGCCCGGATCATGCGACCGAACCGGCCGAACCGACGCCGCCGTCTGGTGAGGTGAGGTCAGCGTGGGACGCCATTACGCGAACCCGGAATCCACAGCGGACCGGCGCTGCTGACCTCGTGAATGCTCTGTCTGACCACTGGATTCAGCTCTCTGGCACAGGGGACGGGCGAATGTCTGAGGCTGTGATCGTGGGGTTAACCAGGATCAACGATCAATCCCTCGTGTTTGTCGGAATGGATCGGACCGCGCAAGAACCATTGGGCGAGTGGCCGTTGAGCACAGAGGCCATGCGCTTCGCCCGGCGCGGCATCACATTGGCCCACGAGCTGGGAATTCCGCTGGTCAGCGTCATCGATACGCCTGGTGGTGAGCTGTCCGACCGGGCGGAGCGGACTGGGATGGCTGGTTCCATTGCGCGTACGCTGGCTGAAATTCTCGATATCGACGTGCCGACGGTGTCGGTCATTATCGGCCAGGGGTGTGGCGGTGCCGCGCTATCGATGATTCCTGCCGATCAGGTTCTGGCGTGTGAAGATGCGTGGTTGGCTCCTCTTCCCCCGGAGGGAGCCAGCGCGATTATTTATCGGGACGTCGATCATGCACCGGCGATGATGGAAAACCAGTCCGTTGCGGCCGATAAGCTTCACGAACGCGGAATTGTCGATCGCCTGATCCCCGCATTGGACAGCACCGATGCCGAGGCCGACAGCAAGGTGGTCATTGACTCGATTGCTCACGCGTTGTGGGAGATTAAGCTGAATTCCACTTGGCGACGTGGACGTGAGCAGCGCCTGGCGCATTATGAACGGCTCGCCACCATCGTGTGAGAGCCGTCTGCGTCGAAGAACCACGGTCGCGTAGGCGCCGCGTAGTCCCTCTTACTTCACGTCCACGAGATCGATAACGAATACGAGGGTACGGCCGCCCAGCGGGTGGCCGGTGCCGGCAGGCCCATACGCCATGTCCGGCGGAATCGTGAGCTTACGGCGTCCCCCGACGCGCATGCCTGGAATGCCTTCCTGCCAGCCGGCAATCAGGCCGGTGAGCGGGAACGTGATGGTTTGTCCGCGATCCCATGAGGAATCGAACTCTTCACCGGTTTCGAAGTCCACACCGACGTAATGGACCTCAACGTTGGACCCCGCTTGTGCTTCAGGGCCGTCCCCTACCGTGATGTCTTCAATGAGGAGATCCTGCGGGGCCGGCCCCGATTGGACCTCGATAGTTGGCTTACTCATGAGATTTTCTCCTTTTGTTACAGACTCGCTGGTATAGGGGAACTGACGAAGCAATGAGCCAAGCTCGGCTCACCAGAGTAGCTGGTAATGACGAACTTGGCTCATGGCGGGGTGCCTAGTGGCACCGGAACATCATGTGTGGCGCTCGTTATTTAGCGTTCTTTACGCGGGATGACGTGGCGCTCATCGTATCCCGTGTACACCTGACGCGGGCGGTTGATGCGGGACGACTTGTCGTTCACGAGCTCGAGGTGCTGAGCAATCCAACCCGGCAGGCGGCCCATCCCGAACAGAACGGTGAAGAAGTTGGTCGGGAAGCCCATGGCCCGGTAAATGAGGCCAGTGTAGAAGTCGACGTTCGGGTACAGCTTGCGGTCGATGAAGTAGTCGTCCTTGAGGGCGATTTCTTCCAGGTTCACGGCGATTTCGAGGAGATCGTCGTTAACGCCAAGGTGGTTGAGCACGCGGTCTGCGGTCTTCTTCACAATTGCAGCGCGCGGATCGTAGCTCTTGTAGACGCGGTGGCCGAAGCCCATCAGCTTCACGCCGTCTTCCTTGTTCTTCACCTTGTTCATGAACTCGGTCGCGTCACCACCGTTGTCCTTGATTTCCTGGAGCATTTCCAGAACTGCCTGGTTAGCGCCACCGTGAAGCGGGCCGGACAGGGCATTGAAGCCGGCGGCGATAGACACGAACATGTTGGCCTGCGCGGAGGACACCATGCGAACCGTCGACGTGGAGCAGTTCTGCTCGTGGTCCGCGTGGAGAATAAGGAGCTGATCCAGAGCCTTCGTCAGGACGGGGTCAACTTCATAGTCCTCCGTCGGGTAGCCGAACATCATGCGCATGAAGTTCTGGCGAGCGTTCAGGCCGTTATCCGGGTACATGAACGGCTGGCCTCGACGTGCACGATGGGAATAAGCAGCCAGCACGGGAACCTTCGCCATCAGGCGATAGGTGTTGAGTTTCTGCATATTTGGGTCGAGCGGGTCGAGCGAATCCTGGTAGTAGGTGGACAACACGTTCAACGCAGAAGCGATAACGGCCATGGGGTGTGATGACCGCGGGAAAATGGAGAAGTGATCTTTGAAATCTTCATCAACCAACGTGTGCCGGCGAATATTGCGGTTAAATTCGTCAAGCTGTTCTTGGTTGGGAAGCTCACCGTTAATCAATAAGTAAGAGACTTCATTGAAGGTTGCTTTTTCAGCCAATTCTTCGATGGGATATCCGCGATAGCGAAGAATCCCATTTGCACCATCAATATAGGTGATATTGGACAGCGTGGAACCTGTATTTACATACCCCGGATCGAGGGTAACGTAGCCAGTTTCCTGGAGCAGCTTTCCTAGGGCAATGCCGTCGTTCCCATCGGTTGCTTTAACGATCGGCATTTCATAGCTGCCTCCCGGGTAGGTAAGTACAGCCTTGTCCTTGGCCTCTGCAGCATTGTTGTCAGCCATGTTTTCCCTTTCTCCGAAAGCAGTGGTTATGCCGTATGGAGCTGATGCTCGCTTAAGTTTTCCCTGCACTCATACACTTTCGAGGGCGGTCTTCTCTTTGCTGGTCGATGTTCACCGATTCACGGCATCCATCATGTGGACGACAAGACAAATACTGAAGACCTGCCCTCTTCACGATCTAGTGTAGAACCTCACTCACGTGGGGGCGACAGCAGACATACCCGAGTAATGGTATGCCGCACAGTTTAACAAAGGTTGTGACGTGCACGACAGTTACCAATCAATGGCCAGAAATCCACCCTCTTTCAGGGTTACTTGCCACGCGAACCGAGGCCAATGTACGCATTTTAACCAGTTTTGTGGTTTTTATTCGCTTATTCACGGCCGCGTCACTATGATCCCCACCAACGCCCTCTCCCTGGAGATAGGGGAAATACGCACAGTCCCTAGTGATAGACGAGTCCTACATGACACCCACCGCATCATCAACTCCCTCCGACGCACCCCGCCTCCCTGAGGAACTCCTCCCCCACGACGGTCGCTTTGGTTGCGGCCCCTCCAAAATTCGCCCCGAGCAAATAAAGGCCATTGACCAGGGCGCGACCACCATTATGGGAACGTCGCACCGCAAGCCTGGGGTCAAAAACATCGTCGCCTCTATTCAAGAAGGCCTGACGTCACTCTTTCAGCTTCCCGACGGTTACGAGATCGTGGCCTCATTGGGCGGGGCGACCGCGTTTTGGGACGCTGCGACCTTCGGCCTCATTGAGCGCCGTTCCGCACATCTGAAATACGGGGAGTTTTCCGGCAAATTCGCGGCCGCATCCGAGCGTGCCCCCTGGCTGGACGCTCCGATTATCCGCGAAAGCGATCCAGGCACAGCCCCTTCGCCGTCGGAACTTAACAATGTCGACGCGGACGTTGTTGCGTGGGCACACAACGAAACGTCAACTGGGGCGATGGTTCCCGTCGAGCGGCCATCGGGTGACGCGCTCGTTCTTATCGACGCGACCTCGGGCGCTGGCGGCTTACCCGTCGATATTCGGAATGCGGATGCTTATTACTTTTCGCCACAGAAATGCTTCGCGTCCGATGGTGGCCTGTGGTTCGCCGCGATGAGTCCAGCAGCGCTGGAAAAGATTGAGCGGATTTCGCAATCGGATCGTTTTATTCCCGCGTTCCTGGATTTGCAGACCGCTGTGAATAATTCGCGGAAGAACCAAACATATAACACGCCCGCAGTAGCGACGCTGCTCATGATAGATCAGCAAGTGGAGTGGATGAATAACAACGGTGGGCTCGACGGGATGGTCCAGCGCACGTCTGCCTCATCGCGCGTCATTTACGACTGGGCTGAAAAGCGCTCCGAGACGCAACCGTTCGTCGCTGATCCGCTGGGGCGGTCCCTCGTCGTCACGACTGTTGATTTCGACGACGCCATCGACGCGGCGCGAATCGCGGCCATCTTGCGTGCCAACGGTGTGCTGGATACGGAGCCTTACCGCAAGCTTGGAAGAAACCAGCTGCGTATTGGCACATTTCCGGCTATCGATACCGCGGATGTAGAGAAATTAGTATCTGCCATTGATTACATTCTGGACAATGAACTAGCCAAGAAGTGAGCGTAGTAGCAGTTACTCCGGGGCGTAGCGAGCCAGATATGTGCGCACTATCCAGCGCGTATATCACCGCTATTTGCTTAATCCAGCTAAGGTAAAGGGGTATCTGAGAAAAGTCGGGGCATGTATGGCTTGCCATTCACGGCCATTCATTGCCATTCGTTCTCTGAAGCCTTCACATAAGCGTAAAACGGTGAACGAGAATAAAAGGCAGTGAACGACGGTGACGCCGGCATAAGGAATGAAACTTCCACCCCGGCTTCTGTAACCAGGAGGTAGTAATGCAGACAGTTTCCCTCGTCCCCGAGGAATGCACCGACGACTACCTGGTTTTTGCTGCCTCGGAACCACTCAGTCCCGACGCTTCCTCCGCGACGGATTCAGCTGAGGTTTCCTCGACGGATACTGTGGCGGATTCCTCGCAGGAGGACACCACCGCTCCGGCGCACTTCAGGCTGCCACTCACTGCGGACACGAGATCTGCCCTCCGCCAGGTGCTGGGCACCGACGCCTCCAACGCCTCCGGTTCCACCGACTCGGCTGATTCCATCAGCACCGATACCTCGGCAGAGTCCGCACCACAATCCGACGACTCCGATTCGTCACCCGCGGACAACGGTTCCGTCGTCGACAATGACAAAGATGCCGATGGCGACACCACAGCGGACACAGCAGGATCTGACACTGTTACAACAGAACACATCGAATCACTGACGGCTCCGGCGACACCGACCGTCGTCCTTACCCCGCGAGAAATCCAGGCGCGCATCCGCGGCGGTGAATCCATCGAAGACCTCGCCCGCTCCTCCGGGATGTCGCAAGGCAAAATCGAGCCCTTCGCGCACCCCATCCTCGCCGAGCGCGAGCGCATGACCACCGTCGCCCGCCAATCGCACCCCGTTCGGCAAGACGGCCCGTCCACACTGACTCTCGACGACGTCCTCGCCACCGCATTCACGGCGCGCGGAATGGACCTCTCGGAAGCCACGTGGGACGCGTACCGCAACGACGCCCGACTGTGGATCATCACTCTGACCTGGACATCTGGCATGTCCGACGTCACCGCGGAATGGAGTTACCACTCCGACGGGCTCTCCGCCACGACCGTGGCACGCAATGAAGCCGCCACGGAACTTGTCGACCCCGACTTCGGCCGCCCATCGCCCGGCCGCCCCCGGTCTCGCACCAGGGGCCAGGGAGGATCCTCGCGTTTCTCGTCGGCAATGGGTTCCGACGATCGCAGTCAGGAATCAGGGCAGATCCACGGCCTGCACACCGACGGCGACCCCGACTTCGATTACGACGAAACCGCCGAGGACCTCGACGACGCTACCTCCGCTACCCCTTCGTCGCCCGAGGACGAAGCACCCCGCGGCGAAGAACAGCCCGGCGCGGACGCAGACGTGCAGCCCCACCACCCCTCTCGAGCAGGTGGGGGTCGTGGTCGGCGGACGCAACGTCGTCGCACAGGACGCATGGAAATCGTCGGACTCGATGACCACCGGTCACGGCGGGCGAACAAATCCTCGGCCACAGGATCGTCGGCCGGTGACGATCCCCAACACCACGATGGTGGAACCAGCAGAAACGATGGCCACAACGACTCGGGCCAGGATCAGACATCCGATGGGCACGCTGAATCCTCCGACAATGAAGACGCATTCTTACAACACCCGGACAATGAACCCCGGCCTCGTCGTCGTCGGAAAGCTGTGACTCCTCACTGGGAGGATGTGTTGTTGGGAGTGCGAACGAACCGGTCGGATCCGCCGCGCAACCGGGGCAACCACACCCGCGACCACGACTAAGCTGGACACTGTCCACACAGAAACTGCCCACCCCTGTGTGAGACGGCATATCTGTGAGTAACGGAGGGACGACATGGCTCACGCGTCGGATTCATCTGGATCACGTTCCAGTGACGGCTTCACTCCCCACGGGTCCGTGCCTATCGTGAAATACCCGTTTCCCTCGGCCACGGTCACCATTTGGTGCGTCAGCACTGCTCACCCGCGGGATGTGTTCGCCAATGATCCCGCCCCCGATCGCGGTTTTGGCCGAAAGCTGCTTGCCCAGCTCAACCCGCAATGGCCCGTCACCCACATGGGAGACTTCCCGCTTAACCGGTCAACATCGGCCGGTCATGGTGAAATCTATATCGGCGGGTTCGACGGTGTGGCCATTATCCAGTACGTGCCGGCATCGTTCCCTGGCTACGAGTTTGATGTGTCGCACTTGTCCGCGTTGCCCATGAAATTGATTGAGTCGATCCCGGCCTCCGATATCTATGCTTTCGCCGCCGACGATCACAGCCAGCTGGGCGGGTTCGCGCACTGGCACGAGGGCAAACTGGAGCGGTCGTTCTGTTCTAATCGGGTCTCGATTTTCGAGGACACCGGGCTGCCGGAGCCTTTCGAAACGCCATTTTGGGCGGGGGAACGCTCGCATGGCGCTCACCGGGGGATCGAGCTGCCCTTCCTCCCCGCAGAGTTGGCCATGGAGGCACTGCATTCCTGGCTGGGCCTGTCCCTGACGTCAACCTCCATGGACGTTCCCGTCGCGGCTTTCGCCATCGACGGTCGCCCCGCGTCCCGCCTGCCCCTTGATCGTGCTTCGGGGTCTTCTTCCCGACGGGGACACTCTGCTTTCCGACGACACGCTAACGCGGCCGACGGCACAGCGTCCCCTGACAATGCGCACGCACGATCGGCGGATGACGAGAAATGGATTGGTGACGACCTCCCGGCCGATCACGATTCTGATTATGACGACTACGCCCACGTCCCGCCGTTTTCCGTACGTGAATGGGCCGACATTGACCGCTCTGATGTCTCCGCGTTCATGAAACGCGGTGCTGCTCGGGCTGGTCGCGCGGCTCTCCGGGGAGGGCGAGCGTTAGCATCACTTCCTCACGCTGTGGGTGATCGCGTTCGTGCACGGGCGCGGAAGACTGGGCGTCGGGAACCGCGCGACTAAGTCCGTCGTCGCTGGTGTGGCTACCGCCACGGTCCCGCCGGATGTGGCTACCGCCCCACTATCGATGTCCGGGCACGCTCATAAAACCCCATCGCCGCTGCCGTCGCCACATTCAACGAGTCCGTCCCCGGTGCCATCGGGATGCGAGCCCTCACATCGCTAGCCCGCATAGCGTGTTCGGTTAGCCCCGGACCTTCGGCCCCCACCATTAACGCCGCCCGCTGCGCGCCATCCAGGGCCTCAGGCAACATGACCGCATCGTCAGACGGCGTCAATGCCACACATCGGTACCCGCGCTGTTGCAGTTCCGACAATCCACGCTGCCACGTCGAACGGTTGCCATCGAAATAAGCGAACGGAACACGCAGCACATGCCCCATTGATACGCGCACAACACGCCGGTACAGCGGATCCGCGCAACCGGCACCAAAGAACACGGCATCCACACCCAGCCCCGCAGCATTGCGGAACAAGGCGCCGATATTCTCATGGTCGCCCACGCCTTCCAGCACGGCGATCGTTCCGCTCACAGGTGGCTGGTCCGGGTGGTCCCGTCGAGCATCCAGCTCATCAAGAACATCACTGATCGACGGCACGTCCACGCGGTTCGCCGACGCCAACAAACCGCGGTGCATGTCAAAGCCGACGACCTCGGCCATGACCTCGCGGGATACGCACCACACGGGGATGGCGGCCTTCGCGATAGTCGCCGCGAGGGTAGCGTCGGCAAGAAGAGAATGAAGCTTTGCTTCGGTCCCCATAATGGCCCGCACGGGGAAACGCGAGCGGATCAAGCGGGGAATGACCAGAAGGCCCTCCGCGATCACTAGCCCCTTCCCACCAGGCATATCGGGGCGCTTATCTGAGTGGTTGAGGTTTCGGAAATCGTCGAGCCTCGGATCTGATGGGGCGTCGATATAGACGACATCACACTCGTTCATTGCTACCTCCGCTGAGTCACAGCCACTCATTGACGCGTTATTCATCTAACTCACAGCGTCCCGAATGGGGTCGATGCCGAAGTACACGACGAACAGGATCGCCACAATCCACATCAGCGGGTGTACTTTCCTTGCCCGCCCGGCTGCGGTTTCCATCACGGCGTAAGTAATAAAACCTATCCCAATACCGTTAGCAATGGAATACGTAAAGGGCATAACCACGATCGTTAAAAACGCCGGCAGGGCCGTCGTGAATTGTGAAAAATCAATCTCGCGAATTTGCCCCACCATCAACGCGCCCACGATAACCAGCACCGGAGCAGCCGCCTCCGTGGGAACAACCTCGTACAGCGGGGTCAGGAACATAGCAACGAGGAATAAAACACCAGTCACGACATTCGCCATGCCTGTGCGAGCACCGTCGGCAATACCTGCAGCAGAATCCACGAATACCGTGTTCGACGACGAGGACACCGCACCGCCGACAATCGCGCCGGTTCCCTCCACCACCAGCGCCTGCTTCATGTCCGGCAAGACACCGGTCTCATCGACCAAACCGGCTTGCTTGCCTAAACCAGTCATCGTCCCCATGGCATCAAAGAAGTTGGCCAGCACAAGGGTGAACACCAAAAGGGTGGCCGTTAGCACGCCCACTTCAGTAAACGCGCCAACGAGGTCCACCTTGCCCACCAACGACAGGTCCGGGGCACCCGCCCACGAATCGGGAATACCGGGGACCGCCAAGTTCCAGCCCTTCGGGTTGGGCTGACCATTCTTCACCGACGCACCAGAGTGAGTGAGTGCCTCGACGATCATCGCGATAATCGTGTTCGCCACGATGCCGATGAAGAGCCCGCCGCGGACGTTGCGGGCCACCAGCACACCGCAAATCAACAAGCCCACCAGGAAAACGGCCGTCGGCCATGAAGCGATGGACCCGCCGATGCCGAGTTCAACAGGAACGGTGGTGTGGGCGGAATCGGGAATACGACGGACGAAACCACCGTCGACAAACCCGATGATGGCAATAAAAAGACCGATGCCGACAGTCATTGCTGTCTTCATCGGTGCAGGGATGGCGTTGAAAACCGCGACACGGAACCCGGTGACGGCCAGTATCACGATGATGATGCCGTCGATAACAATAAGCCCCATTGCTTGTGGCCATGTGAGTCCTTCGGACGACACCAGGGTGACCGCCACCAGCGTGTTAATTCCCAGGCCCGTCGCGATGCCGAAGGGGTACCGGGCGATCAGGCCGAATACGATGGTCATCACACCGGCGGCGAGGGCGGTGACGGCCGCGACTCGGGGAATACCCAGCTCCGTCCCGGTGTGATCGGGGACGCTCCCCAGGATGAGCGGGTTCAGAAGCACGATGTACGCCATCGCGAAAAAGGTCACAACACCGGCACGAACTTCCGTGCTCAAGGTGGATCCTCGGTCAGAAATGTGGAAATAGTTGTCCAGCGCGGATCGTCTTTTCTTCTTTGACGACGGTGCCGTCGCCGTGTCCGTGGAGGAAGCATTGTTGGACATCGGAACTCCTGCACATAAGTGAAGCCGCACCCAGGAGGGCTTGGTACGGGTGAGATTTGGGACGGGTGGGGAGGAAAACCCCACAAGGGTAAGTTGGCACGTGTGAGCCCTAAATTCCAATTCCACTCCAAACCGCTGCAGGACGTCACCCTTCCCCGCCTGCCCCGTGCCCTCGAAGATCCGCGGCCCGCTCTCATCGTGGGAATCATCGTATGGGTGCTGGGTGCGGTGTGTTTTGGGCTCACTCGTGGGTGGACTGACCAGTTGGTGTGGACAAGCATTATCGGTGCCGTCACGGGTGTTTTAGGTTACGGGGTTTATATGTGGCAGCGGGAGGCTGTCCGCCGTGGAGCACAATGGGTTCAAGACGGTTTAGATTAACCTTCATCACGGTGCTCGTCGGCATCATCCTCATTGCGGTGTGCGGACTGATCATTGTCGCGTCATGGTCGGAACGCTCCCACACGTCAACGGCTTCTGGCAACGGGCCTGGCCCGAGTTCCGACGGGGCCTCGGACGCACCATACAGGTCATCGTTGGCCACTCGTGGGGCGGTTCCAACCCGGTCGATCACAGTTCTTGACACGCTCCCCTGGCCCCAAGATGCGTTTACTGAAGGATTAGACCGCCTTCCACAGGGGCAGAGCCTGGTCAGCACTGGCCGTTACGGCAGTTCAGAGGTTTATTTTCTTGACGACGATGGCCACCGCGCCCATGTTCAGCACCTACTCCGCAAGTATTTCGGCGAAGGAATCGCGGCAACGCCGACCTCGGTGTGGCAATTAACGTGGAAATCGGGCCACGCTATCCGACGCGACCGCCAGTCCTTGGTGGAAACAGACTCTGCCCACTACGAGGGCGAGGGGTGGGGACTCTGTTACGACGGACATAACCTCGTCATGAGCGATGGGAGCAGTCGGCTGACCCGGCGCGACCCCGACACGTTCCAAGAGCACTCCTCGCTATCGGTGACACTGGACGGTCGCCCCGTCGGCAATATCAATGAATTAGATTGCGCCCACGACCGAATCGTGGCCAATGTCTGGCACAGCGATGAGCTCATCGTCATCGACCCCGCGAGTGGCCGTGTGACCAGCGTGATCGACGCGTCAGAATTGACCCCGGCGCGGGAAGCTACAGGTGAGAATGTGTTGAATGGCGTGGCCAGCGATCCGGAGGATCCTGCCGTTCTCTATCTGACTGGCAAATTGTGGCCGTACATGTATCGGGTTCGTGTCGACGGCCTGGGTAGCTAGCGTGAATGCATGCTCACCCGGCGATGGTGCAAGAATGGGTTCGTGAACAACCATGGAGAGCCGCCCACCACTGGCGAGCTACACGAATCACCGGCCGATGACACAACGCCACGGCCGTCTCGTGTTCGCCGTGTGTTGTCAGCCCCTGGCCGCCTAGTCGGCAGCTGGATCGAGGCCGACGGTGCGAAAGCGTCGGGACTGTCGTCGCTGACGTACACGACCATCTGCAATTCAGGTGTCGATGCAGCGCTCGCGGTTGCTCTGGCAGGCACACTGTTTTTCTCCGCGACGACGGGTGAATCGCGCGAAGGCGTCGCTCTGTATTTGCTTGTGACTATCGCCCCCTTCGCGGTCATTGCTCCGCTGATTGGCCCTGCGTTAGACCGCGTGTATACCGGGCGTCGTTTTGCGTTATCGCTGACGTTCGCTGCGCGCATCGTATTGACGGTGTGGCTGCTCACGAATTTCCACTCGTGGGTCCTCTACCCCGCTGCGCTGGGCATGATGGTGATGAGTAAATCGTTCGGTGTGCTGAAGTCGTCGGTCACTCCACGGCTCATGCCGCCGGATATTGATCTGGTTCGCACGAATGCGCGGCTCACGATCTTGGGGCACATTGTGGGTTCGGGTGGAGTCGGAGCCATCGCTGCTGGTGTGTCGTTCCTGTTCACGCCTCGCGAAGCGTTGTGGGTCATTATTGTCATTGCACTGATGGGGTTGTATTCCTGCGTTCTCATTCCGCGGAAAGCAGAGTCATCTCCCGACGAATGGGCTACCACGTCCCCGCTGTCCGTGCCGGAATCACCTCTCACCGAGGACTCTTCTCTTGACGACGGTCCGACGGCCGACGCGACTACTGCCACCGAGGCTGCCCCAACACAACAATTGCCGCCGCAGACTTCCCCACGTCGGCGAGCCGTCCGCCAGCGCGTCACTCGTGCAGCCCAGCAGCTTCACATCGTTCCTTTCCCTCACGATGCAAAGACGTGTTTGTGGTCCGTCATGACCAGCCGGTCGGGCACCGGATTCCTCACGATTTTCGTCGCTTTTGCAGCTAAATCGACCCACGGCCTGAGCGCGTGGGAGCAGCTAGCAATGCTGGCCGTCGCGGGCGCTGCAGGAAGCGTCGGCACGTTCTCGGGGAATTTGCTGGGAGCGCGGATCCCTCTCGGTGCCCCGCGAGTGACTGTGCTCACGATTGCAGGTATCGCGTGGGCGGGAGTGATCTGCGCAGCCGTCTGGCCTGGGCTGATCTGGACCGCAGTCGCGACCTTCGCGTTGTCGCTCTCTAGTTCACTGTGCAAAGTAAGCCTTGACGCCACCATCCAGGAAGGCCTCCCCGAAGAAGCGCGATCCAGCGCATTTGGCCGCAGCGAAACGTTCGGGCAACTCGCGTGGGTGTTCGGCGGCACGATGGGAATTGTCCTTCCGCCGCAACTTGGCACAGGGTTCATCGCGCTATCCATCATCATCGGCGTCGGCTACTTGCGTACCCTTTTCCTCGCTGTCAAGGTCCCGCATTTACGACGTCAATAGGGCCTCGCTATTGTGGACGCCATGACCGATCCGGGTTCGTCCTCCAGCTCAGAACCATCACCCCAGGCCCCGCGTCGTCGCGGCCGTCGAAAGACAAAGGCAGAGCGACGTCGGGAACGACGCACCATGATCATTGTGGGATCTGTGATGGCTGTCATCGTGCTCGTCGCGATTGTCGGCGGAATTGCGTTCACCTATTGGGAGCAACGACGCAACTCGGTGGACCCCACCACGGTCACGTTGTCGATCACTGATTCCAAGGGGAAGAGCGTCACGGCGGATCCATATCAGGCGTGTGCCCTGGGTTCGACGGACTGCGCGGAAAAGTCGATGACAAAGATTTCTCTTCCCAAGGATGGGAAGGCCACTATCGACGTCCCCTCGACGGTGTCCGATACTCAATGGTCGTTGCTGACGATCTATGAGGACAACGCGAAGAATGACGAATCCGTGTACAAGGCGAAAGACAAAAAGTCGGTCACCATCGACGGAAGTAAAGATGGTTCCCGACTGAAAGTCGCTGAGGTTCATGCCGTTCTTTTGGGCGATAAATCTCACGGTTCTGATTCGTCTGATGACGAGGATGCCTACACCATGGTGTGGGCTATTTCCCCGGAGTAGCGCCTGGATAAGTGACCGCTTGGAGAAATAGCACGGCGCACGACCCGCGCTATGGCTGCGCTACGCCCCAGGCATCGAACTTATTAAGCATCAAGTTCCCGGGCCACGGCGCGGAGGACCTCGGCCACCTGACGGCTTTCTTTCCGCCCTGGGTAGCGGCCCGTTTGGAGGCTCGGCTGAACATGTCCTTCTAACAGCGTCATCAAGTCCTGAATCATGCTTTGCAGCTGATCTGGCTTGTACTTATGGGAAGGGCGACGCCGAGGCCGACCGGTCTCCTGAATATCCGTAATCCTGAGCACCTGCGGACCTTTCCGGCCTGCAGCGAACTCATACTCTATTTTCTGCCCTTGGTGTAGTTCTTCCACACCGTCGGGCAATACTTGGGTGCCGACGAAGACGTCGTCATCGCCCGGGTTGGTGACGAACCCAAATCCCTTATCGGGATCAAACCATTTGACTCTTCCGATTGGCATGAGGGTTTTCCTTTCTCTGTATTTCATAAGCTGGGTATGTCTACATCTGACTCTGCAACCCTGTGTCGGGTTAACCGTGTATCGAGCGGTGAGCTTGCGACTATCCCAGAGTGATGGGCGAAACTCGTTATTCTAAACGATCCACAACTTTTAGCCCATCCCGATGTTTCGTATGTAGGTTTTACGTTTTTACTCGTTAATAAACGCGCAGTACTACCTGCCGCACGCACAAATAATAGTGTTCTTAATCACATTTTAACGGCACTTTTCGTCAATAATTCGGTCAAAATATAGCTTTACGCTGCACTGTTACCCATGTTACTCGCTCGGGACCGACCCCAAGTCGCTACCGGAATGTGACCTTTTCGTAACCTTCATGTAGCGTGGCCGTCCAGTACGTCAAGAAGCGGTCCGCCAAGGACGCCGATTATCGCACAGAGAGGTTATACCCCTTTATGGGACAGCACTCCAAGAACACCAACCGTATTTCTACCGGCGCCAAGGTTGCCCTGTCAGGCTTGGCCATCACGGCTAGCGGCATTGCTGTCGCTCCGTCAGCGTCGGCAGCGCCAGATTCCGATTGGGATCGTTTAGCTCAGTGCGAATCTGGTGGCAACTGGGGCATCAACACTGGCAACGGCTTCCAGGGTGGCCTGCAGTTCGCACCGTCCACCTGGTCTGCATACGGCGGAACCGAATACGCTGCTACCGCTAACCAGGCAACCCGTGAACAGCAGATCACGGTCGGCGAGCGCGTACTCGCTGAGCAGGGCTGGAACGCTTGGCCGGCTTGCTCCGCGCAGCTCGGGTTGAGCAGTGCCCCTTCTCAGCGCGATAACGCCTACGCTAATGGTGCTCAGGCTGCCGTTCAACCCGCAGCCGCTCCTGTTGAGGAGGCTGCACCTGCCCAGAACGCTGCACCCGCAGCTCAGGCTCCTGCCGACGTAGCCGAAGAGGCTCCGACTCCGCAGAAGGCCGTGACGGACTTGGCCGCGACGCAGAGCATCGCTAGCTTGGACCAGATCTTCGACACCATCCAGGCTGCCTTCAACAAAGCTGGCATTCCGATGCCCGCCGTGATCACGGATTACTACCACGCTCATCACGACGAGCTCGTTGGTGCTTACAATCAAGCCATTGGCGCAGCTGTGAACGGTTACGCCGAGGCCACCGCCCAGGCTACGAAGATTTACGACGCCGTGGAGAAGAACTTCCACTCGTCACGCAGCGCTGCATAAATAACGCGTTTTATAACGAGCACCCCTCGGGATACACCATCATTGATGGGCATCTCCCGAGGGGTTCGTTCTATGTGGCCAGGCTATGGGAGCCCGGCATTAGGCACGCTGGACCTTAAGACACGTTGGCAAGCAACCAGTGCGCAGTTGAGGCACGCTCGAGCACTCGACCGCGCAGCTAGGCAGCAATTAGCGCTTAAAAGGCCTGTTCACAGGGGTGTACGGGTGAACGTAATTAAGCTCGCTGGAATCGACAGGGAACTTCGTGTCCTCACCGTAGGGGCTCGTCGCGCCCGGCACGTGGGAGACCACCTCTGTCACGGGGTGCTCGCCCTCCTCTAAATGCTGAGGCCAACCTGGATCAACATATTGTTCTTTATCTTTCGCCATGGCTCCATCTTTTCAGATCAGTACGTATTAGTCACCCTACTAAGAACGATTGCCCCCGGTTAGAATGGGGGTTTATGTCTTCTCCCGGTTCCGTTCCCGATCGCTTATCTGAGTGGCTCTCACAGATTAGCGACGATCAACTCTCGCTGATTCTTCGCGAGCGCCTGGAGAATCTCTTCCCGATGCCCGCCGGCAGTAGCCAACTAGCTGCGCGGCTGACCAGCCCTTTTACGGTCACGCAAACTGTGGAAGCACTCGATATGCTGTCGTCGGCCTGCCTCGAGGCCATGGCCAATCTGACGGATCACGGCCGGAACAGCGGCCCACTCACTGTGTCGGATCTCTACGACCGCCTCACGAAGTCATTGGCCCAGGTCGGTGTCGATGAATCATCCATGCCGACGAAACATCATGTTCTCTCCGCCTTGGAATACTTGTCAGAGCATGGGCTTGTCTGGGGCCTCCCCTTCCCCGATACCGCGGATCACGCCACAGTGAACTCCCAGTTCCGGGTGGTACCCGACGCGGTACGGTCGCTGACCTCGCAAATTGCGTTCATCGAACCCCCCTTGCCGACAGGTGAGGACTGGACAGCTTTACTGGACACGGTAACTCCCCAAGAACGTCGTGTGCTACAGCGTCTCCACGACGCAGGTGGCCGAGGAGTCCATTCCCCCGCAAAAAACTCGGATCCTTCTGCCCCCGTTCCTCACCTCATTTCACTAGGTTTGCTGGAGGTGTACGACACCGTTCAATCGGCTGGGCGTCCCTCGTCGGCACACAAAGGCCGCACACCAAGCGGCACTCAGCGTTCCGACGCGAGCGGATCCGCACCGCATCCACCTGCCGACGTCTATGTCCGGCTTCCCCTCCGCGTCCATAACTACCTCGCAGGACGACACGACAATTTCGTGCCGACGTCCCTCCGCCCGCCGGAAGGCTTTCATTTCCCGCCGTCGCCCATTCCGATGAAGGAGACGCCCGATGACATTATCGGAACCGTCTCCCCGGCACGCGCGCAGTTATCGTCGGCAGCCGCTGCAGAAGTGTCCCTGACCTTGTTCCATATGCGGGAGCTCTTGCGGTTCGCCGCACGCACACCGTTTAAGGCGCTGCGCAATTCGGAAATCGGCGTCCGCGAACTGCGGCGAGCGGAAAAAGAATTGTCGGATATCGGGCTTACCCGCATGAGGCTCATTACCCTCCTTGAGCTGGCCCGTGACCTCGGCTTTCTCGACTGGGGCGATCCGGAAGCTCTCTACGATGAGGCGGATTACGGGTGGTGGGGCCCGACGCGTCTGGCCGAAGAGTGGATCCACGCCGATGCCGGCACGCAGTGGGCGCTGCTGGCGATGGGATGGTTTGGGTCTCTGGCACAGACGTGGGTCGTCGGCAAGGATGAAGACGGCAAGAATATCAATGTCTTCGACGAGGAGACGGTGTCGCCGGGTGCTCTCGTTTTGCGTCGGCACCTCTTGTCCGCGGCGCGTGGTTTTGATCCTTCCGCAACCGGGAAAACGGAGGATGTGTACTCGGCGTACGGGTACATGTATCCGCAGCATGTGGTGTACATGGATCCGCAGGCTGTCCCAAGTATGGTTGCGAATGCGGAGGCGTTCGGGCTTATCTCCGGGAGGGCAACCACTGGGGTTACGGACATTCTCCTCCCCCTGTTCCGCGACATTCCCCCAAATCGCGAGACACATTCCACGCCGATGGCCGATTACGTGCTACGCCTGTCGCGCACCTACGCTTCTCAGCCGACGTCCCAGCCAACGTCGGTGGGGAGCGATTCGGTGGAGAGCAAAGAGGACATCGGTAGCTCTCAGTCAAACACAACAGGTTCGTCGACGGCAGATTTGTCGCTCTACGACGCGTATGTCGTCGCTTTGATCCGGCACTGCCAGGCCTCGTTTCCTGCACCGTCGTCGACACTGATTGCTCAAGGCGATATGACCGTTCTTGCTCCTAGTCCTCTTGATGACACGACAACGAGCATGATGGATCGTATTGCCGACGTGGAAAGCCCCGGGCTGGCAACGCTGTACAGAGTGTCGGAGGACAGTCTCCGCCGCGGGATGGCGTCGGGCCTCACGCCTGAGGATATTTCGTCGTTTCTGTCGCTTCGGGTGCTCAATGGTGTTCCCCAGGGGCTCACTTTCCTCATTAACGACGTGGGCCGCTTCTATGGATCGGTGCGCGGTGGCGAGGCCTCGTGTTATTTGCGCATTGATGACCCGCAGGTCGTCGAGGATGTTCTGGCTTCTCCTGCAGCGTCGTCGGCAGGTTTACGAAAAATCGTGCCGACGGTGTTGGTGGGCTCTGTACCGCTGGCGACGGCGTTGAGGGATGTGGCTGCCGAAGGGTTCCAGGTTGTCCAGGAAGACGCTGGTGGCATGGCGGTACAGTCGGATTCGGTTGCCCGGTTTGATAGCCGCTTTGATCTCTCACCAGCGGATGAGTCCGAGACGCTGACTCGGTATTCGGTGAACGTGACGCCCACTCCTGAGGGCGGCATTGCTGGTGCGATTGCCGCGGTTCGTCGGGAGGATGCCGATGACGTTGAGGGCCGAGTTCTCACTCACCCGCAGGATTGGGTTCCGCAGCTTTCTCATTATGCGCGGTCGGGAATGCAGGTCATTGTGACGTACGTTGAGAAGAATGGCGCAACCAAGCGATACCGCATGGAGCCGTTGACCGTGACATCGGGCTATTTCGATGGATTCGACGTTCATTCGTCGGAAGTTCGACGTATTGCGTTCCACCATGTCACAAGCATTACGCTCATGGACCGCTGAGCACAGGCATGGAGCGCTAATCGCAGTGATGGGCCGGTGAACGCGGCTCATGGACCGCTGAGCACGAAAGGAAAGGGTTTGTATGGCGCAGGGCACTAACGCCTTCGATGGGCCTCTTATTGTTCAATCAGATAAGACAGTTCTGCTTGAAATTGATCATCCGAAGGCCGAGGAGGCCCGTGCTGCTTTGGCCCCGTTTGCTGAGCTTGAGCGAGCACCTGAGCACATCCACACGTACCGGATTACGCCGCTGGCGTTGTGGAATGCGCGCGCTGCCGGGCACGATGCTGAACAGGTTGTCGACGTGCTGGAGAATTATTCTCGCTTCCCTGTTCCGCAGCCGCTGTTGGTGGACATTGCCGACACGATGGGCCGCTATGGCCGCCTGACGTTGCACAAAGATCCGATTCACGGGTTGGTTCTGCACGCGACGGATAAGGCCGTGCTGGCGGAGGTGATTCGCCATAAGAAGATCAAGCCCATGTTGGGGTCTGCCATTGCGGATGACGCATGGACTGTCCACCCCTCCGAGCGCGGGCGCTTGAAGCAGGAGCTGTTGAAGGTCGGGTGGCCTGCCGATGACCAGGCGGGCTATGTCGATGGTGAGGCTCACGCTATTTCCTTGTCGACGGAGAACGTGAACTGGCAGCTTCGTGATTATCAAAAACTCGCGGCGGATTCGTTTTGGGATGGTGGCTCCGGCGTCGTCGTTTTGCCATGTGGAGCAGGTAAAACGATGGTCGGCGCAGCTGCCATGGCGAAGTCCAAGACAACAACGCTGATCCTGGTGACGAATACGGTGTCGGGGCGTCAGTGGCGGGACGAGTTGATCCGGCGCACCACCCTCACTGAAGACGAGATCGGCGAGTACTCCGGCGAAAAGAAGGAAATTCGCCCGGTGACGATCGCCACGTACCAGGTTGTCACCCGAAAGACCCGCGGCGAGTATCGGGCGCTGGAGCTCTTTGATTCGCGCGATTGGGGCCTCATTATTTATGACGAGGTGCACCTGTTGCCTGCCCCAGTGTTTCGCTTGACCTCTGATCTGCAGTCTCGTCGTCGTTTGGGTTTGACGGCGACGCTGGTGCGTGAGGATGGCCATGAGGGCGATGTGTTCAGCTTGATTGGGCCCAAGCGCTATGACGCACCGTGGAAGGATATCGAGGCTCAGGGCTGGATTGCGCCGGCGGAATGCGTTGAGGTGCGGTCCATGATGACCGAGTCCGAGCGCATGGTGTACGCCACCGCGGAAAAGTCGGACAAGTACCGGTTGTCAGCGTGCTCGGGAACAAAGATCCGCGTGGTGCGGAAGATCATGGCCCAGCACCCCAACGAACCGACGTTGATCATTGGCGCGTACATCGATCAGTTGGAGGAGCTGAGCGAGAAGCTCGACGCTCCCCTCATCGACGGCAAGACGCGGAATAAGAAGCGCGAGGAGCTTTTCGAACAGTTCCGCTCCGGAGAGATTTCGACGCTCGTCGTCAGTAAAGTAGCGAACTTCTCTATTGATTTACCTGAAGCGTCGTTGGCTATTCAGGTGTCCGGGACGTTCGGTTCGCGGCAGGAAGAAGCGCAGCGTCTGGGCCGGCTGATGCGCCCCAAGCGAGACGGCGGGAGTGCGCATTTCTACACAGTGGTGTCGCGCGATACGATCGACGCCGAGTATGCGGCCCATCGTCAGCGTTTCTTGGCTGAGCAGGGGTATGCGTACCGGATTGTGAACTCGGCGGATTTACCGGACCTTGAGGATGACTAACACCATGAGCACTTTTCAGTTCACCGTGGACGAGGCTTTTAACCGCCAACATAATGAGTTTGTGCGAGATTCCCGCCGGCTCCAGGTGAGTGCCGGCGTCCTCGGCGGGATCCTCGTTGTTGCAGCTGTCCTCATTTTTATCTTTGCGGGCCACGACGGCGCCTTCGTGTTGTTCGCTATAGTTCTGGGGCTTTTCGGGCTGTTTAGCCTGGTGATGGTCCAGGTCATTCCCCGCATGGTGGGTTCGGGACAGTCGTTGTATGACCGATATGAGCTGGCGCCGGCGATGGTTGCTCGCGTGAATCCTCACGACGTTGAGATCATGGCGTTGGTGAATACGTCAGTGAATGCGGATGATGAGCCACGGTGGGCGCTGTCTGCGCGAACGGTGGCACGAGTTCCGGGTACGGTTCGTGAGGTCGGCGAACGTATTCCGTCGGTAGCTGTCACGGCGACGCGGTCGGTCCAGCATAAGGATCGGTGGGATGAGATTAATCCCATGCCGATTGGGTGGGCGACGAAGAACCAGAACGTTGTGCGCGATGCCGAGGCTGCTATTGCACCCCAACAGTGGAAAATGCTGGCCGACAATCTTGATCGCATTGACGACGTGATGGGCGCGAAACGGAACCTCCTGCCGCTTTAGCTGACGGCGTGGGCGACAACCCCTTGGTGCCAAACCTCAGTGAAACGATCCTTAGCGAACAGACCCGTTCTGGAGGAAGTTGGCGGCTTCCTGGGCGCACTCTCTTTGTACCGCCGGAGTAGCCAACACGTGGTAGCCAAGGTGCTCGGTCACTGTTGTGCTTGCTCCTAGCTCTTCAAGGTTATGAGCAATCGCTTCTGGATCGACGGCGATGGTGTCACACGTGGCTTTCTGAACAAGAATTTGGGTCTGGCTGAAATCGTGGTTCCGCCATGTTTCGTTCTCTGGGTTGGTCTGGAATAGCCGAGGATGCTGCAGAACAATGCGCTCGCTGTTCCACTTGGCTGCGAGCTCCAGCCCAGCCGATGTACCGCTACCGAAGGCCACTATGTCGTAGCCTCGGGCCTCGTCGTGCGTAGAGGTGGTGCTGTCTGATTCGTGTGTATCGCTCGGGATATTGCTGAGCACCTCCTCTGCCGCGTCGACTGCCGTAAGCGCATCACGGATGATTCCTTCTGTTCCCTCGGCGTGATCGCTGTACACAGCGTTCCCTTGCGCATCGTCAGAAAGACGCCGTCGTATGAGGGGAAGCTGATAGTCGACGTCGACAATTGTTGTGCCGGAGAGCTCTGCTACGGCGGCGATGGTTGGCCGCCAGAAAATCTCGAGTTCCTGTCCTGATCCGTGCCACCCCGGGCCACCATGTAGCGATACTGCTATCCGCCCTGTGGGGGTGGAGGGGACGAAGACTGCGGTGTTGCCATCGACGGTGTGTATGTCCGGACCGTTCGACGTGAATGCCACGCCCGGGATGGAGTGGTCGAGGCCCACCCCGAGAACAAGCTGCGAGGTATGCGTCACGATGTCGTTGAGCCGCCCCACTGCCTGCTCGGCGTCCTCTTGCAACTGGCGTTGCTCCCCGGGTGCTTGCTGCTCGTGCTCGGTGGAGAAATCCCCCGGGGAAGAAATAATGTCCCACACCTCTTTGTAGTGGACCGAGATAAAGCTCGCGATCTGGTCAAGCTGTTGTTCCGGAGTGAGGATCGGGTTCCCCGCAAGCACATCATCCTGCCGACCCACCGAGGTGTTACCCGCAGAAGAACCGGCCGAGCCAGAGGTACCGGCAGAGGTGCCGGCCGATGCGGAAGACGGTGTAGTGGTTGGGGACGCAGAAGACGATGAAGATCCAGAGGTGGGTTTGTTGGCCATGCGGCTATTTTATATACCCGGCTAGTTCATACGGCCGTTGTGTTTACAGAGCCGGCGTGTTTCCCGGAGCCGCCGGCCACTCATGACCAGCCCTGTCTGCGGTGTCATCCGCGATGGTGTTTACAATGGCTCCATGACTGAACAGAGCGGTTCACTTTTATCTTCACCGATCGTGTCGCGCCTCCGTGACATCCCTGAGACGATCTTTTCGCGCATCACCCGGTTAGCAGTAGAGAACAATGCTATTAACTTGGGCCAGGGTTTTCCGGACAGCGACGGCCCACGAAGGATGCTGGAGATCGCCTCTGAGCAGATTTTGTCGGGCAATAACCAGTACGCCCCAGGTCGAGGCGTGCCGGAGCTGCGCAAAGCAATATCCGCCAATCGCGAGCAGAGCTACGGTCAAGTATTTGATCCGGATACCGAGGTTGCCGTGACCGTCGGTGCTACGGAAGGTATAGCAGCGTCCATTTTGGCGTTAGTCGAGCCCGGCTCTGAAGTGGTCCTTATCGAACCGTATTACGACGCTTATGCAGCTGCGGTGAGGTTGGCGGGCGGCCACCATGTAGCGGTCCCGCTGCTCCCAACGACTGACGAGCAGGGGCCCCGCGCTGGGCATTAGATGTTGAGGCACTGCGCCGCACTGTCTCGGATAACACGAGGATGATTGTTGTCAACACTCCTCACAATCCGACAGGGCACGTATTTACGACCAACGAAATACTGGCAATCAGCGAAGTTGCCGAAGCTCACGACTGCCTTGTGCTTTCCGACGAAGTCTATGAGCACCTGGTGTTTAGTGGAGCGCGCCACGTACCTGTAGCGTCCGTGGGAAGTTTGCGCGAGCGAACTGTGACGGTCTCCTCGACGGCGAAGTCCTTTAATGCGACGGGCTGGAAGACCGGCTGGGTCATGGGACCTGCCCCGCTCGTTGATGCGGCGATCACAGCGAAGCAATATATGTCGTTTGTGGGGGCCACTCCTTTTCAACCGGCCGTCGCGTACGCGTTACGCGAGGAAGCTGATTGGGTCGAAGGACTCAGCCAGCGGTTGGAAAGCAACTATAAAAAGATGGCGAAGGTGTGTGGGGACATCGGCATGACCGTGTACCCCAGTGACGGGTCATATTTCGTGGTTACCGACATCTCAACGTGCGAGGCGACGAAGAACATGACCGCAGATGACTTCTGTCTTGCTCTTCCGAAGGATGCTGGCGTTGCAGCTATTCCAGTCACCGCGTTTGTTGACGATGAAGAACAGTATCGGACCCTGGTTCGGTGGGCTTTTTGTAAAAAGGCGAACGTCATTGACGATGCCGTTGACAAGTTGACCGCGTGGGCAGAAGCAAAATAGTGCCGACGCGAACGAAAACGTAGTGGACGCTGGCGTGGGGATTGTTTAGCCCGAGTATCGGGCTCCCCCGCGTCGAGCAAATCCGGATTGACTACTAGATACAGGTGTGCCCGCCCGACCCTCGGGTGTGCCTATACAAAAAATGTGTGTGGTG
>NZ_JAEUWU010000002.1 GCF_019754945.1 Corynebacterium pseudokroppenstedtii | reverse complement strand
CCACCAACACAACCAACAACCGGCTACAAATCTTTCCAGCTGCCGGGCGGCTGCCTCGGCGACGACAAAAAACACTACACACCCCACCCACACACCACAAACCCCCAGCACACACCCACAAAACACAACAACAAACACCCCCGATGGACATGGTTCATCACAAAAGAACACCGAACACTCACCAAGCGAAACCACCGTCGAAAATAAAACGACAAGTCCACGGGTTCAGGCGGTGAGCTAAAGCAGGAGGGCTACCAACAAAATGCAGATAACTGGCAAAGTGGCAAAAACAGTTACCCCGCGATCGACACCGCGGTGATGGAGAAGAGGACAGCTATCCACACTGCCTGACCGACGGCGAGGACTGAGTTCTTTCTCCACATGATGGCTCGCGGGATACCGAAGCTACTGGCGTTCCGGGCGATGGAAACAAGAGCGAAGCCCACAAGTGCGCAGGTCACAAGCAGGCCGACAACTAGAACAATCATTGATTCAGTCACGAAACTGACGCCACATAGGAGCAGGGCTACAGCGAAAACTCCCCACCAGGTTTCGCGGGTAGGTAGGAAGTGCCAGGTCAAGTTGTGCTGTTCTTCCTCTGTACGCGGCGTTTCTGCCGAGGATCTTCCACCGCACAGCTCCACCATCAGATCCGACAAGCCGGCGCCTTCGCCTACAAATGCTGATTCTGCATAGTGGTCGCCATCGAACTTTTGGGCGCTACCGAGTCCCGAATACTGCCGCACCGACATCGACCGCGACCCCGCAAAGGCGTTAAAACCGAGCCCCAAAACGACGCCGGCAAACGCCACGACCAGCAGGTACATGATAAATGGAGTCACAGATTCCGCACGGGAAGAGCCCAGAAAAGGCGGCAAACTCCACCCTGCGATGCCACGTCGGACAAGGACACCGATCAGACCCCCAACCGCGACCAACGCCACTGAACGAGCCACGGCAACCAGCACATAATCGCGAACATAGCGGACAATGGTCAGGCCGAACGCTCGATAAGCCAACAAGCGTGGATTTCCGTACGGCGTGAGGATGCACCACACCATTGCCGTCGTCGCACCGAACACGGGCTGCGACGCATCCATCCACAATGCCAGGACAACCATCAGGTCCACTAACCAGCGACTACCGGTTGACACATCGGCCAAGGACAGACGGTCACGAACTGGCATCACACACCCCCTACGCGTCATCCGTCGGAAAGTCCCCGACAACCGTGCTGCCAGAGACGACGAAGAGACGATCCGCGGAAGCATGCACCAGCTTGTCGGCGCAACGATCAGCCTGATTCATCACCACAGTCCTCGGGTGTGCAGCACAATCAGCCACGAGAGTCTGCATCACTAACTTTCGACGTTCCGGGCTCAGCCCCTCGCACGGCCTATCCCATAACGTCAAGGGTGCGCGTGCCGCCACGGCTACCACCGCCGATAACAGCGTCCTGGCCTGCGTCGATAGTTGGTTAACCTTTGTGGAGAGATCCAGCTGGAAAGCGCGAGACACCATTTCCGCGTAATCGTCGTCCCAGTTTGGGTAACGACGGGCGGCAGTGCGAAGCACCCGGTCAGCACGCCACTGAGCAGGGTACCGAACCGACACCCCGGCCAGAACGGTGCTGTCCATTGTGCGGGCGTTGTCATAGGGGGACTCGCCAAACACAGAGACGATTCCGCCCGAGATGCGCTCTTGACCAGCGAGAACCTGCAAAATTCTGGCCGCCGACGCCGACGGGCTAGAAGTAGCCACGTTCGGAGTGGCGGTGGTAGGGGTGGAGGTAGCAGCAGTGGTAGCGGTCCGGCTACCAGTGGATTCAGGCGCTGATTCCCCCACAAATGAATAAATCAAGCCCTCGTGCAGCGCTAAGTTGCAATCGCGGACGAGAATCGAAGCATCCTTGCGGCGCCGACTCCCCCACGGCACGGACCACACACGGCGAGCCTCCGCCACCGTAGCCTTCCGCATCCACGCGATCGGAGCGTCGGCGGGATCCCATTCCCGCCACTCTTCAGCAGAGCGGTCGCGCGCAGCAGCAGAACGATCACGCGGGTCCGCCGTCGGATCCGTCGAATGCAAGTCCATACCCTCTATTCTTTACCACCTTGTCCTCTACGAGCGCGCGGTGAAACCCCGACATTGAGCGTCGACAAGCCCCCGTTAAGGTTATACATAGCGAACTACTCTTGGATAGTTGGGGGAACCAATACAGTGGGGGCTCCCCGCAAAATGCACTAGAATGCGGGCGCGTGAGTCGGCGTTAGTGACTAGAAATCGCTAACCTGAACCCCAGAACCTTTTACAAAAAGTTAGATAAATTTTAGTTAGGAAACCGTGAACGATGCTCGAACGCACCTTAGTTTTCGTCGATACCTCTTATCTTCTAGCAAGCTTTTACAACTCATGGGAAGAAGGTGCCCGAACACAGCTCGAAATTGATCTACCCGAAGTCTGTTCAGTGCTCGACCGAATGATTACGCAACATGTTGGCCAGCCTGTACAGCGACAAAACTGGTACGACGGCATCCCGGATTCCGGGCCTCACCGGTACCAACGCGCACTCCGGACAGTCGACGGGGTTCAACTGCGCGCGGGGTTGCTAATCGAGACTGGGCAACGGCGCACACAAAAAGCGGTCGATACCAGGCTCGTTGCCGATATGATTCTGGCGGCGGTCCGCCAACAGTGCTCCGACATGGTGCTCGTGTCCGGCGACCAAGACATGATCCCCGGTGTTGTCGAAGCGTCCGCGATGGGAGTGCGGGTTCACCTCTACGGGTTCAGCTGGGACTCGATGTCCAACGCCCTCCGGCACAAATGCGACTCGATCACCGTGCTAGATCCACGCGAAGACTTCGCCGATACCATGCAGATCCAGCCACTTGAGGGGCCCATTCCGCCGTCCATTCCCCCGCGTCCGCTGGAGGCACAGGATCCCATTGTCGACGGCCAAGCAGGCGACAATGTGGCCTCCGGTGACGCACCGACTGGGGATGTTTCATCTGACAAGACCGCCCCGGGCGATGGCGACTCTGATGCTGGTAAATCCGGTGGTGATGGTTCCGAGGGTGGCGCTTCGGGCGCTTCCGTTGGTGGAACCGGCGTGGCTGATTCCCCCGCCTCATCGGCTGACAAGCGGACAGCGTCCCCAGCTGGAGACAGCGTCGACAACGATCAGCCGACGCAAAATAAGGGTGGCGACGACCATTCCTCACGTGCGGATTCCGCCCATGCCCATGAGGCGAACGCTCATGAGGCGGATCGGCATGGAGCGGCCAGCCAACCCGGGAACACCAGCGAAGACACGTGGGCATCCCGGCGTGTCCGCGGGAACAACAATGCCGCCGATGGTGAGCATGGCGGGCAATCAACGTCCGCCCACGAATCTCACTCAGCGGAGTCAACTCCATCACGCCCTACGCCGGCCGACATGATGGCCTGCGCCCGACGGAGCGCTAACGCAGCGGATCGTCGGCACAGTGGGGATCGCGATGGGAACCGAGATGGGAGTCGCGGACCCGAGGCCAGCACCACGACAGCGCAGACCCGTCCCGCCGATGCTGACCAGGCGGTACCAGGGCAGACGGAGCATTCGCCGTCGGGAGGATCACCCGCGACACGAATTCCGGAGTCCAGCGTCGGCAAGCAACGAGCCACTCAACCGGCTGAAGCAGTCGGAGGAGCTCTGGCGGCAAATGAAGGCTCCACGACGGAGGCGGCCGATAACCCGGCACCGAAGGACGACAGCAAGCCCGAGGACCCACGCTCGGCGGATCGGCCGACCACTGTGGCGACCCCGAGGAATGTTGCGGCGCGCCATCAAGCAGCGCAACTGGCGGCATCACAGCAGGCATCGGATGGGGGTTCCGACGAGACCGCGTCGGGCGATGACTCGAGCGATAACAACGCCCCCGAGGCTGTAACGCCCACGCCACAACCCAAACCCGCGCCCAAGCCATCAATGATGGCGCCACGGCGGAAGCTCCGGTCTCGGTACGTGCCCCTGCCCAACGAGATTTGGACTACCACGGGATTCCAAACCCCGTTTGACGTCGGCCAACAGTATGCGACCTGGTGGTTCCATCACGTCGCGACCGAGGAACAACGTGACAGCGCGCACGTTCTCTCCGGCGGAGGGCTCCCGCCGAATGTGGATCGTCCGCTCCTGCAATTCGCGTGCGAATCGTTGCACGAATACACACTGAACGAATCGCAGCGCGTCAGTCTGCGCGACGGATTCCACACCGGGATCCGCGCGATCCTGATCACTGGCGACGAGTAATCGCCGACGAGGAGGGGGCATGGCGATGTCCCCTCTGTCCCACCGATATGCCATGATCTACCCCATGGCATCGAACAAGGGGAGCGATACGTCGCACAAGGATCCAGCATCCACACCGGTTGCGGATTCCATCACGACAACCCATGACGCGAGCAGTGTCGATAATGCTGACGCAGCCGCATCCGCAGATCCCGTCCTGCCTTCCCTGGGTCGCACCGGAGACCACATTGGACTCAGGCGAACCATCGTGAACATGGTCCTGGCGGTGGTCGGGGGCGGAATCATGGCGTTGGTCTTCTGGCGCCTCATGAAGGCCACGCACTTTCCGGCTTTTAGCAACTCCAACGTTCTCAAGGCGCTCTCCACGCTGACGTCGGCCATTCTCATTGTGGTCGTGGCTGCACTCCTTATTTGGTGGGTTCACGACGGGAAACAAGCCGGATATGGCAGCGTCGGAAAGAACAGCGGTGCGAAGAACTCCGATGCAAAAAAGGAAGCCGCCGCCCCCGCTGTTCGTCGTCCCCGATGGCGAGTCTGGTTGACATACATCGTCACCTACATGTCCCCCGCCGGACTAGTAGGCACAGTGCTCACCATCCCCCTGTCCGCCACTCGCCTGTACCTCGACGGAATCTCGGTAGACCAGGCATTTCGGACGCAATTCCTCACTCGGATGACCGCGCAATTTGGCCTCCATGACATGGCCTACCCGGACATCCCCACCTTCTACCCCGCCGGCTGGTTCATCACCGGCGGGCGATTCGCCCACTACACGGGACTCGCGGGATGGGCCGCATTCCAACCGTGGGCCATCATCACACTCAGCGCAGCAGCGTGCATGCTCGTGCCCGTATGGCAACGCATCACCGGCAGTCTGCCGCTCGCTACCACCATTGCGCTCACCACCACGGCCATCATGTTGTCTATGTCGTCGTTCGAGCCCTACGCGGCCATCGTCGGCATGGGGATCCCCGCTGCAGCTGTGTTCGCGTGGCGTGCCATCAACGGAGCCCGCTGGTCGGCACTCGCAACAGCGATCTTCCTCGGCGCATCGGCAACCCTTTACACCCTGTTCACCGGTGTTAATGCTCTCGCCATTGTCGTCATTGGGCTCGTCATAGCCATCCGTCGGAAATCGTTCTTACCGATCATCCGGCTCGCGGGCATTGGTATCGGCTCCCTCCTGATCGCAGCGACTGTCTGGGCTCCCTATATCAAGGACCTGCTGACCAAGCCACATGGAAGCACGGATACAGCGCAGCACTACCTACCTGCCGACGGGACACAAATCCCGACACCCATGTTCCACATGACCGTCCTCGGGTTCCTCTGCCTCGTCGGTGTTATCTGGCTCATTGTGCGGTTCACGCATCCCATCGCGATGCCGATCGCCATCGCTGTGCTGACCTACTACGCCTGGGTGCTACTCTCCATGGCCGCCACACTCCACGGGACAACGCTGCTGGGGTTCCGCCTGGAACCGCCGATCACCATGCTGCTCGCCACCGCCGGTGTGCTCGGACTGCGTGATGCCCTCGCGCACGGGATACCTGCCCTGTACCCCGAGAGGTTTGCCACGGCGGCACCCACGATCACACTGGTCATCGGCGTACTCGTTGGGATTGCGGCCACCGAATTCGCGGCGACAATCCCCTGGTCCATCTCCCACTCGATCAATTCCGCTTACTCCGACACCGACGGCGACGGACATCGCAACGACGGAGTCCCCGCAGATTCTGGCACCTATTACCAGAAAGTCGCCGACACCATCGGGCGCGAACCCACTGACACTGTTCTTCTTGCCGACGAACAGGCCTTCATGGCGTACCGTCCCTACCTCGAGTTCCAGGCGCTGACCGCCCACTACGCCAACCCGCTCGGCAAATTTGTGCAACGGAACGCCGCCATCGAGAAGTGGTCAGAGGCGGAAACCCCCGAGGAACTCAACTCCGCTATGGACGACATGCCCTGGCGGAAACCCGACGCCATCCTCTTCCGTGGCTCCGTCGACGATGACGACTGGGCCCTGAACGTCGCTGATGATGTGTACCCCAGCGACCCGAATGTGCATTTCCGTTCCATCCGCTTCAACCCCGAAGCATTCAGCGACTGGACAGTGACGCAGGTTGGACCATTTATTGTCGCTGTTAGACCCCAATAGATGTCAGGTGATGTAACCAGAATGGTCTCCTCACAGGAACGTGACGTAGACTCCCAACACGTGTCACGGGTGAAAACTGACGGCAATAAAGGAAGCAGTCCCGCCCCGCAACAGCCCCACAATGAAGGCTCGGGCGGAGACTCCCGCATTCGACGTACCAAAATAGTGGCGGCAGTCACCGGTATTGCCGCCTTCTTGCTGTTCATTCTCACCCCCCTCTTGCCCGTCAAACAGACACAATCGTCCATTGACTGGCCGCAAAACGACAACATCAATTCCGTTGTCGCACCCCTGATTTCTTATTCCCCCGAGTCACTCGACTTCACGGTCCCGCTATCCCTGGCTGACAACCTCAACGACAACCAGACGGACCTTCTTTCCACCCTCCCGCACGATTCACGGTTCGTCGCATCCCGAGGGCTCATTGTTCGTGCCACTGACGACGGTGTCGACGTCATTAACCGCAGCCAGGTCATTCTGCAGATCACGAACTCGACGCTTGACTCACTGCCGGACGGCGCCACACTCAAGGTTCACTCCGACGCAACGTCGACCACCATTGATGTACCTGGTCAGACCGACAAGAGTGGGAAAAAACTCTCGGCCACTGTCGAAGGAGACAGGCGCCCGCAGATGACCGGTGTCTACACCGAGGTCGCGTCGAGCGCCAAGGACGACGCGATTAATGCCGGCTTTCAGGCGCACGCAACTATCGACTCGCGGTTTACGTCGCGGCCAACCCTGGTGAAGTATGTCGTGATGATCGCCGGGCTCATCTTGGCGGTGGTCTCCCTTGTCGCGCTCTGGAGATTAGACAAGGTTGGCACCCGCCAACGTGTGCCGCTGCTGCCGAAGAACTGGAAGAAGTTCACCGTCCTCGACGGCATCGTCAGCACTGTACTGATCTACTGGTATTTCTTCGGCGCGAACACGTCGGACGATGGCTACCTGCTTACGATGGCGAGGGCCTCCAAACACTCCGGCTACATGGCCAACTACTACCGGTGGTTCGGCGTACCCGAATCTCCTTTCGGTGCCCCCTACTATGACCTCCTCGGCCTCATGGCCCGGGTTGGGACGACATCCACGTGGATGCGTCTGCCCGAAATCATCGCCGCATTCCTCACTTGGTTCTTGCTTTCACGGTGTGTCATCCCACGCTTTGGCCCAGAAATCGCGAGACGAAAAGTCCCTTACTGGACCGCGGGCTTCGTGTTCCTCGCCGTCTGGATGGCCTACAACAACGGCCTGCGCCCCGAACCAGTTATCGCCCTCGGCGCGATCTTGACATGGGTCCTTCTGGAACGGGCCATTTGCACGGACCGACTGGCCCCGGCAGCCCTCGCAGTCATCGTGGCGTCGATATCGCTCGCGGCGGGACCAACCGGACTCATGGCTGTGGCTGCACTCCTAGCAGCGCTGTCCGGCATTTTCCGGATTGTCATCCACCGCCTCGACGCATTGGGCACCCCGAAATCATCAAGCAAGAAAGCGGTTGTTGGGGGTGTTACTGCACTACTAGCACCATTCCTCGCAGTGGGCACCGCAATCCTCGTCGCGGTCTTCGGAGATCAAACTCTCTCCACTGTGATGCAGTCGATCAAACTGCGCGGATTTATCGGCCCATCACTCCACTGGTATGAGGAGTCGGTTCGCTACGAAGCGCTCTTCTCCGCGACAGAAAACGGGTCCTTCGCGCGTCGATTCCCCATCTTCATGGTGATTCTGGCCCTGGGCACCGTGCTCGCCGCGATGCTGCGCCATAAAACTGTGCTGGGCGCTCGACCTGGGCCGACGCAGCGACTCGTGCTCGTCGTTATCGGAACGGCGTTCTTCATGGCATTCACGCCGACGAAGTGGACCCACCACTTCGGCGTCTACGCAGGTGTGGGAGCTGCTGTTGCTGCTCTAGCCTCGGTTGCCGCGTCGCAGTTTGCCGCGCGATCCGTCCGTAACCGGTTCCTCTACCTCGGTATCACCATCTTCCTGGGAGCTTTAGCGCTGGCAGGGATTAACGGCTGGTGGTACGTCTCCTCGCTGGGCGTCCCGTGGTATGACAAACCCATCTCGATCAAAGACACCCAAGTGTCCACCATTGTGTTGGTCATCGCGCTGCTCATCATGGTGTGGGGAGTTATCCAATCCTTCCGGTTGGACATTCAAGAGACGCTGGCCGAAACCAACTCAGAGAGCGAAGCGCTGGAAAAACGTGAACGCGCGCGAGCACAACGGTTCGCTGCTTTGACGTCATCGCCCATTGCTGTTCTCTGCGCGCTCGTCGTCGTCTTTAACTGTGCAGCCATGGGGAAAGCGTTTATTAAGCAATACCCCGCGTACTCCGTCGGGCTGGGAAATATCCGCACCCTAGCAGGGAAAACCTGCCAGATGGCGGATTATGTTGAGGTAGAAAAACACCCGTCGAGCAACATGCTCTCTACTGCCGACGGCAGCAAGTTCAAGGATTCATTGACCGCCGATAACAACCAAAACTTCGGCGCGAATAATATCCCAGCAGCCATCTACCCTGACATCGACTTCAACACGGTCGACACTGTTGATGCTGCGGAACAAGAAAGGGCGGAGAACAACAAGTCACGGAACTCGACTAACAACTCGTCCGATACTGACAGCTCCGATCAAAGCACGAACAACTCGACCAGCGGGCCACAAACATCAGGGACGAACCGCGGGGAAGCCGGGGCCGGTGACTCTGAAAAAGCGAATGCCCGGGGAACGAGCAATTCGAGTTCGAGCTCCACGAGCTCCGCTGGAACAAAGGGTGGTACCCAGCACACGCGCGGGATTAACGATTCTGCGGCTGCGCTTCCGTTCGGGCTTAACCCCAAGAAAGTGCCGGTTGTCGGCTCATACAGCAGCGGCATTCAGGTACCTGCTGAGACTAAAACGTCGTGGTACAAGCTGGACCAGCGCACATCGCCGCTGATCGTGGTGTCGGCTGCGGGATCTATTAAACACATCGACAGCAATGGAGTTGTCCAGCCGGGTCTCGACTTGGTGCTGGAGTACGGCCATAGAGATGACAGTGGCAAAGTCACCAACACGGGTGAACTTCTCCCCATTGATCCCGGCCCCGCACCCATGTGGCGAAACCTCCGGTTCCTCACTTCAGACATTCCCGACGACGCTAACGTGCTCCGCCTGCACGCTAAAGATAAAGAGCTAGCGCGGCGGGACTGGTTAGCGTTCACGCCGCCACGGATGCCACAACTTGAGACCCTCAATTCCTATGTGGGCCGCAAGGACCCGGTATTCCTCGAGTGGGAGACGCCGCTGCAGTTCCCCTGCCAGCGTCAATACGATCACTGGGCCGGAGTTGCAGAGCTGCCGAAGTACCGAATAGCGCCCAGCTATGACTCGCAACGCGCCAATAGCGGATGGATGGACTACAGCGGCGGCGGATCCCTCGGCCTGGTCGAAACGACCACCGTCCCCATGGCTCTGCCCACCTACTTCAGGGATGACTGGGGACGTGACTGGGGTGAACTCGACTTACTCCTGCCCCCTGCTAACTCGAAGAAGAAAGAGATTAAACCCGGGCATATTACCGAAAAGACCGAAACTCGTTCCGGTCTATGGAACCCTGGCCCAATGAATTACAAAGACCAGGGGTCGTCCGCCTAGGCCGGTTGGGGCTAGGCCGGGTGCGTCTCGCCTGACTGGAACCGTCGGACAAGCTTTTCGGTAGCACCTTCGACATACTCGGCGGCGTGCTGAATGGTGTCATCCTTGTCACCCGCTCGGTCTGACACCTCAGCGAGCCCAATGACATCCGATATTCCGGCGTCCCCGAGCTCGTCATTCTGAACGTTGACTGCTCCTGCAACAGCCACGGCCGGAATGCCACGAGTCCCAGCCCGGCGCGCTGCTGCGACGGGTACCTTCCCGGACAACGTCTGTTGATCTAAAGAGCCTTCGCCGACGATCAGCAGATCGGCTCCGGCTTCTAAAGCTTCGTCAAAGCCGTTGAGCTGGGCAACGGCATCAAAGCCGGGAACGGTCACAGCGGAACACGTCGCCGTCAAGCCAGAGGCGAAACCGCCCGCTGCGCCCATTCCTCCATTGCCTGGATCAAAGTCTGCGTTGAGACGAGATAAACACGCTGCCCATTGGGATAGTCCTTTCTCCAGTACGTCTATTTCCTGGAGACCTGCACCTTTTTGAGGTGCATAAACGGCGGCCGCGCCGTCTGATCCGAGGAGGGGGTTGGAAACATCCGTGGCGATGATGATGCGGGCACAATCAGATTCGGAGTCAGAATGATGGAGACGAAGGGAGGGCATGAGATCCGACGTGTCAATCGCGCGGGCGTGGCACAGGCCTTTGCCTCCGGGCGCAACGTCATTGCCATCGGCGTCGAGGATGCGGGCTCCGAGTGCGCGAAGTGCCCCACTTCCGCCATCGGTGCAGGCAGAACCGCCAATCCCGCAGATAATAGTTGTTGCGCCGGCGTCCACCGCCGCCCGAATTAATTGCCCCGTACCGTAGCTGTCCGCTCGCAGGGACGCGTCTGGCCCCGGGGTGATCCACGCCAACCCACTGGCTTCCGCCATTTCGATGACGGCAATGGAATCGTGGTCCTCGTCCCTGTTGTGGCCATCAGAGCGCTTAGTGAATTCATCCATTCGACTCGTGTGAGAGCCACTGGGGTCGCGGGCCTTCATGAGGACCCACCGTGCGTCATGGTCGTCGCCAAGGGGGCCGCATACCCTCGTTACACGCAGGTCAGCATCATAATCCCCACCAATACGACGACCTCGACGGGACGCTGACAAAGCAACCTCGACAAGGCCTTCGCCACCGTCGGACACGGGAATTGTCATGCATTCGGCGCGCGGGAGAGCACGCTTCACACCACGCTCCATAGCCTCCGCTGCCTCCGCGGCGGTGAGCGATCCCTTGAACTTGTCCGGGGCTATCAGTACGCGCATAAGTGCCGTCCCTGTGTTAACCGGGTGCTACCGAGTATCGGGTGCTACCGGGTTCTACCGAATGCTGCTGGTGCGGCTATGAATTCGAATCTGGAACGGACTGAACCTGCTGTCCCTGGTCAAGCTGGGTCGAACCAGTCGATCCGCTCGCGCTACCCGAGCTGGAGCTTTGGCTGCTCCCCGAAGCGTTTGTACTTCCCGCGCTCGAACCGTTGGAACTCGTTCCCGCACTTCCCGAAGCATCCGCACTTCCCGACGATCCCGACGGTACCGCATCGGAACCGTCACTACCAGGCGCTCCACCACTGCCCAGAGCAACCATCGCATCTGACAGTGCCTTTTCCAGCTGCCCTAAGGTGGTCCCAGCGTTCTCACCCAAAAGCCCTTGGAGCTGGTCTTTCGGAAGCCCGCCGTTCTGAGACACTTCGCTCACGGCCCGGACAAGCTGGTCAGCCAATTGACCACCGAAGCCCTCTTCACGGATCGTGTCCCACAGCTGAGACAGCGACACCGTTCCGGCCGCCACGCCCAACGTCGCCACCAGAACCGAATCCGGAATGGGGACGTTGAACGAATTCCCAATGGTCTTGAGAACAGGGTTTGAGCTAGTCTGCAGCTGATGCTGGATGTCGTTGGACACGCTTGCCGACGCCACATCAGCGTCCACGGCTGGTTTCACCGTGGTGGCCACACCGCCAACCGGGGTGTCTTCCTTCATGCTCTTCGCCAGCGAGGCGAGCTCGGAGTCCGATCCGTCGTACTTGTTCAAGTCGACTTCGGTGTTAACACCGTCAACGGACCCTGAACCGGAGTGCTGCCAGAATGTGACGTGGTTCCAGCCACCGGGGATGGTCGATGGCAAGGAATCCTCGTAATACGCCAGCCACAGCGGCATGTCGGAGAACTCCGTGGTGTTCCCCATGTTGTTAATCCAGAAGCTGTAGTAGGTGTACATGATCGGCGTGCGGCCGGTCTGCTTCTCGACCTCATCAACCCAGTCACGGACCCACTTTTGCAACTGGGATGGGCTTAAACCGCCGGTCTCCTCCAGGTCCAGAGCTGGGGGTAGCGACGGCTGCGGCTGGTTGGCTAGTTCTTTCGTGTAGAACTGTGCCTCTTGGCGCGGATCTCCACCGGGCCGGGCGTAGTGATACGAACCAATCGTCAGGCCAGCGGCTTTGGCTTTCTTCGAATCGGATGAGAAGTATGGGTTGGTGTAACTCGTACCTTCCGTGGCCTTAATGAACGCGAACGACTGGTTGTCGTTGGCCACTGAATCCCAGTCGATCGCCTGCCCACCGAAGTGGTTGTTGCTCGAGACGTCGATGCCGTTGAGGGCATCGGCTGGCGTAAACCCGGTCGCCGTGGACACGAGGGCGGCCGTCGTCAGTAATGAGCCTGTCATAAGGGCTGCGCCGGCGAATTTCCGGTGTTTCATCGTTTTCGGGAACGGATTGAGCCCCGGGATGATTCGACGGAACCGGGTACGCG
Organism: Corynebacterium pseudokroppenstedtii; assembly: GCF_019754945.1. Classification (GTDB taxonomy): domain Bacteria; phylum Actinomycetota; class Actinomycetes; order Mycobacteriales; family Mycobacteriaceae; genus Corynebacterium; species Corynebacterium pseudokroppenstedtii. The sequence continues at coordinate 502,399 of NZ_JAEUWU010000002.1, read as the reverse complement.
AACGTGCGGCGGAGGGCTTACGCAAGTCAGACATGGCCACACTTTAACTCATTAGACACATAAACAACAGGCGAAACACGCTACTCATGCGATTACTTGTGTATCATCGCTTTCTCTACCTGGCACAGCGGGGGTCGACATGACATGACAATTGCCGACGAAAGCACTGCACGGGACAAGATGGCCGCCTCATTGCGCAGCGGTCGTCGGCACTGATGGATACTGAGTGTCACGCACGGGGATCAGATCCCAGGCTTCTTTATGGCTAGGCAGGGGACGTTTCTTATCTCTCTTCGCCTTCGACCAGTTTTTAACCAGAAGGACGATGGTCACAGCGAGCAGAGCAAGCCAGTCGACGATGACGGCAACCAGCTGGAGTGAACTCGGCCATTGGAAATTCCACCATCCATGGAACACAATCGCGCCGAGCACGCTACCGATGCCCACCATCAACCGCCACAGCATAGATTTGTTGGTCAGCATGAGGGCGCTGGCAATTCCGAAACCGGCCAGACCTGCACACATGGGATGTAAACCGAACCCCAACCCGGTGCGGAGGATCCACATTTCGGTGGCCCCTTGCACGTCTGAGGTGGCGTTATAAAGGGCGCCACCACCGCTGTACACAAAGTTCTCCATGACCTCGAACCCCATGCCGACGGAAAGACCGGCCAACAGCCCGTGCCACGGCCTATCCCACACGCGTCGCGCCATGAACAAGATGACAAAAATGCCGAGCGCCTTGGCGAGCTCCTCCGGAATCGCGCCCGTTGCGGAGGCTTCGAACCGCCCCAAGCCCGCTTCCTTCAGGATGTCGGAGAACGCGAGCTCCGTGATCATGACCGTAGAGATGACCATGAATGCCCCCCAGTAGAGGCTCACGATCACCCAGATCAGGCTGCCTTTTCTCCAGATCGGCAGGAATCGCATGATGGCGAAGAACACGGTGAGGTAGATCACGGCACCCACCACGCCTACTGCAACAGCGTCGGGTGTTTCCGCAAGAGTCATGGCAGACATGAGACCGCCAACGACCAGGCATACCACCGCCAGAACGATGTATGTCCAGGTGAATACGTCTTTTCGCATTACGCCTCCCCCGTGTTTGGTAGGTGTTCGTCGGACTCTCCGCGAGAGTCATTGTCACTGGTGGCCGACTTCGTCAGGGCCATGCGCACGGCATCGGTTTTCAGGCCACGCGCGGAAACAATTTTGCTCATTGTGGTAGCTAGGGCGTCATCGTCGGTGCTGCTCACGGTGGCGATAATGGTTGTTGACTTATCGTCCTTCTTGGTGAAAGCCGCCGACACCACTTTCTTCGCGTCCGGTTTGGTGACGGATTCCTTCGGTTCCAGGGCCGTCACAAGCGCGTCCCATTCACCATTGGATGCCTCCGTGGTGGGCAGGTCACCGTTGATTTTGACGTGGGCGGTAGCCCGGATGCCACGACGGAACACGTGGTCGACATCGTCGTTGCCTGTCATCGTGGCCGTATCGATCTTGACATTGCCGCACTTGTAGGTGGATCCGTACGGGTTGTCGTCCGACTGGTCGTAGCATTCTCCCAGGTTAGGCCCGGTAAAGTTCGTGCTATCTTTCATTCCGACGGTGATATCCCCGCCGTGTTTATCGCCGGGATAGTCGCCCGGCGCGCCCTTATCGACAATGACCGGTGCGGCTAGTAGGCCTCCAACGACGATTAACGACGTGGCCCAAATCGCGGTTTTCTTTGACCCTTGCGGAAGGGGTTGATAACGGGATGCGTCGGCGTCGAGTTCCCGAGCCGTGTTAAGGTCGCCGGCTGCGTCAGGATTTTGACCTCCCCCGACGCCTCCGTCGACGCCTGCGACGGTGCTGTGCGTGGGTGGCTGCCCCTCTTGTGGTGCGTCCCCCCACGGCGGTATGTCGTGTGTTTTCTCGCCACTCATGACGAAGGACAATAGCAGCACAGTGAGACATCAGGCTGCCTGCGCGCGTAGTTTTTGTATGGAAAGCACCACAGAATGACGACCGGTGGGTAGTATCTGGGTGATGACCTGCCCATTTACCCGCTTCTTATAGCTAATAAAATTCTATTTTGTAACCAAAATCACCTGGGCTGTGCAGCCCACACATCACCACAAGCGCGTGCCCGCAACCCCAAACCGGCCCCGCTACCCACTATGGTTGCGTGACTACATGTCCCACCCGCCCGCTATCATTCCTCACACATGAAAGGAAGGTCATAACCGTGAACAATCCCGAGCCCACCACACCATCGGATGACAAATCATCACAGAACACGCCAGCGCAGAACAATCACTCAGGCGAAACTTCAATCCCTGACAATATTTCCGAGGCCCCAGCTACTCGCCCTTCACCCAGCGACGATCTCTACCGGTACGTGTCCGGATCGTGGCTATCGCACCACCCCATCCCCGACGATCGCCCCGTCGACGGCACCTTCCACACACTCCGCGACCAAGCAGAAGAGGATGTCAACGCGATTATCAAAGACGCCGACCCCACCACACGGATCGGCGCGGGTTTCGCAAGCTTCATGGACGTCGACGGCGACAAGGGTGTCAACCAGGCCGGTTTTGCTCCGCTGAAGGACGATCTCGCACGCATCAACGTCGATAATCTTGAGGATTTTGCGCGGGCGCTCGGCGCGTTAGACGTCGTCGGGATTGGCGGTTTGGCCGGTTATTACGTGGCGAAGGCGTCGGATTCCCCCATCGACGCGGCCTATTTGAATCAGGGCGGGCTCAGCCTTCCCGATGAGGCCTACTACCGCGAAGAGGCTCACCGGCCCATCGTCGAGAAGCTCAAAGAGCACATTGCGACGATGTTCACGATGGCTCGCGATGCCACCAGCGGCCCGGAGTGGCAGGACTCTCCCCTGGTCCCGGCAGAATTCGCCGACGCGTCGAATGAGAAGTTGGCGGAGGCCATCATTGAGTTCGAAACGCGCCTCGCGAAGGGCCACTGGAATGTGGAGGACACTCGCGACGCGCTCAAGACGTATAACCCCACCTCCGTGGACGATCTGCCCACCGGTTTCCCGTGGAAAACATGGCTGGAAGCGACTGAGTTGTCGACGGACACGATCGTGGTTAGCGAACCGAGTTACCTGGAGCATGTGGCGACGCTGGCCCAGGAAACGGATCTGTCCGTGCTGAAACTGTGGGCGGGGTGGCAGATCTTGACGCAGCGTGCGTCCTTGCTGGCCGAGGACGTGAGCCGCGAGTCGTTTAACTTCTACGGGCGCGTGTTGTCGGGCTCGACCGAGCAGCGTGCCTGCTGGAAACGCGCGGTGTCGTTCCTTGATGGCAGCATTTCCGACGATATCGGCCGGGAGTTCGTGGCACGCCATTTCCCGCCAGAGCACAAGCAGAAAATGCTGTCCCTCGTGGACTACCTGCTGAAGGCATACCGCCAGCGGATTAGCAACCTCGATTGGATGACGCCAGATACGCGGGATCGCGCGCTGGAGAAGCTCGGCACTTTCCGCGCCAAAATTGCCTACCCGGATCAGTGGAAGACCTACGACGGCCTGGAGTTTTCCCCTCATGGCGAGGATCTAGTAGCTAATTCCCGACGTGCGGCGGCGTGGCGGCACCGGTATGAGATCGCCAAGGTGGGGAACCCGACGGACCGGTCCGAATGGGTGGCTCCAGCCCAAATGGTCAACGCTTTCTATAACCCGGTAGTCAATGACATCACTTTCCCCGCCGCGATCCTTCGCCCCCCATTCTTTAATCCTGACGCGGATATGGCCCAGAACTTCGGTGGCATTGGTGCGGTGATCGGCCATGAGATTGGCCATGGTTTCGATGATCAAGGCTCCCAGTTCGACGGCGAGGGCAATTTGAACTCGTGGTGGACGTCGGAGGATCGAGAAGCCTTTGAGAAACTAACGGGTAAGTTGGTGGATCAATTCAACCCGCTCATCCCGAAGGGCCTCGAGCAACGCGGGTTGACTGCCCAGCACGTCAATGGCCGTTTTACCCTCGGCGAGAACATCGGCGATCTCGGTGGCTTAGGCATCGCTGTGGTTGCCTACCGCCTGTACCTCGAGGACCAAGGGCTTACCCCCGAGACATCCCCGGAGATGCCGTTCCTTCTTACCGACGGCACCGCCTTGGCACCGCTGGGTAAAGAGTCGGACGCGGACACTGGCATGAGCTATGACGACGCGCCCACGTTTACGGCCATGCAGCGATTGTTCTTGGCCTGGGCAAATGTGTGGCGTACAGCAATCCGCCCGCAGCTCAGTGCTCAGTTTTTGGCGATCGATCCGCATTCGCCCTCAGAGTTCCGGTGTAATGTGATCGCCCGAAATATCAACGAATTTGCTGAGGCTTTTGACGTCCGCCCAGGTGATGGAATGTGGCTGGAACCGAAAGACCGTGTTCAGATTTGGTAGCCGTACCACTGTGAGCTCACTCGTTGTCGATGGTGAGTGAAGAAATAATGAGGTGACAGATGGGGAACGCCTTTGAGCGTCTTCGGCGACTATATTCACGCTTCGGCCCAGCCCTGATCGGCCAGGCGCTGAACTTTGTGGCCATGGTGATACCGGTGGTGGCAAAACAGCCGGGGATGGTGGCGTACATGCTGTTTCCGGTCTCCTTAGGCATGATTGTGTCCCGCACGATGACGTTGAGTTACCACAGTGTGTATCTCCGGCTTCCCGACGAACGCCTGTCTTTTTCGACGGCGGCGTCGGGTTTTATGGCTTTGGTGGGCACCGCCGCGCTGGCTGTTGTCGGTGTTGCACTGATATGGATCCATCCTGCGTGGTCAGCGCGGGTGCTGTGGGCAATGCTCGCGACAGTGGCGATCACTGTGTACAACATGTACGTGGCGATCACGATCCGCGAGGACAGAATGGATGTGTATTCGCGGGTTCGTTTTCTCTATGGCGTGGTGAACATTGTGGCAACGTGCGTGGTTGTGTTTGCCATCCCCGTCCGTGAGGGCCTCATTTATGTCGCTGCGCTGAACTACGTCGTGGGTGCGATGTTGTTGGCCCGGGCAACGAGCCAGCGGGTAGGGACAGCCATCAAGCAGGAATGGTCGTCATTAGTGTCGTTTCCGGCGGTCTTTGCGTCCCCGTTGCGTTCCTACATCCGAGAGCACAAGGAAGCGACGACGGGCACATTTTTCGGCGATATTGGCTTCCAGATTCAAGGAATGGTCACCCCGGTCCTGGGCTCCTATGCCAACGCATGGGCAATTGTCGTTCGTCTCTACGGTGGTTTTTTGACTCTGGCACAGCAGGTGGTGTCCCCCAGCTTTGAGGCTCCTGCCTCAAAGGCAATCCGTAACGACGATCTAGATGGTTACCGCGTACAGCTGCGCATTGCGACGATTGTAGCTGTGATCCTCGGAGTGGGAACGGCATTGATCCAGTATGCGGCGATTGTGTGGAACGATCGTGCGTATATTGGGGCGGAATACCTTCCGCTGTTTGTTGCGCTCTCGCTCTACGCGACCACGGGTATGGTCTCCGCGATGCTCTCGAAATACCCGGTCATTGTGGGCAAACAGCGGGGGTACATGGTGTGGAGTGGCGCCCGCGCATTGCTATTCATGCTCGTCCCGCTCGTTTTCCATGGGGGACCAGTCGTGTACCTGTTCTGTGCGATTATGACGGTGAGCATTGTTGCGGTGCCATACCTATGTTCCCCAGTTTCGACACAGGGACGGCACGCTAAGGTCTGACGGGTGGCGGCACGCCCAGGTCTGGTTGGACGCGTACCATGCCGTGCGTAGGTACGCGGGCTGATCCTGCACCACGTCTTTAACTGCGCGTATATCCTGCGTCTTTCACAACACGATCCAGCGCCTCTACCCCAGCGTGGTGTACTCTCTGGGACACGAATCCGGAAATAATGACGCGGTACGTACGGCCTTCTTCGAAACTGCCAACTAGTAAGGTTCCTAACCCTTGTGTTCCAACGGCGATTTCTTGGGGTTCATCAGCATCTAGGCGGTTATAGGTCCACATGGTGGTGATAGAGGAAGGGCTAGTGGCGGATCGGATAGCCATCGTAGGCAGAGGAACGGCGCGTGGCAGGTGAAGGAGTTGCTTTACCAATTGCGGCGCGGCGCTCAGAGCTGCACGTGTTACCGCGAATGGTGATTTTAAGCGTTCTTTTGTCGCGGCGATGTCGGATTCACGCGAGCCCCCAACGGTAATGCGCGACCTCACGAGAAGATTTCCGCCACGGTTGGCCACGATTTTACTGTTGCGACGCAGTCCGACAATGAGCCAAAAACCATTAGGGTCTAGATAACCAGTGCCGTCATCAAGCCGGCTGTTGAGCTCATTCCACCAATCCCACGCCAAAGGAATAGCCCGTGGCTTCTTTTCCTCCGGGCCTTCCCATGTGTACATCATGGTTGTGGTGAGTAACTCAGCCGGGGCAGTTTCCATGGGCTGCCGGTGGTCTATGTGATGATCCGGGGACACTTTTTCAGCGCTGAGAACATCTTTTACACTGCACAGAGTTGCTCGTGGGTGCCTGATGAGCGTTTCTACCCAGGCACCGAACTGCATGAGGAATGTGGCGTCGCTACGGGCGAGTTTTCGCGGCGCGACTGTGGTTCGACCGTTTTCTTGCTTGTCGTAAGCATCGTCGGCGAACCGTCCACATGGCCACGTGGATCCCATGTATGCGTACACGCTTCCGAGGCGATCTCGCATCGTGGGACCGTCGCCCCACATGTGATGAATAGCGAATCCCCGCCACGCTCCACGTTGATAAATAAAAATATGTGTTAGTGGCCGTTTATCCTTGTTGGCTAGATCGTGACACATCAGAGTGATGAGACGAGCTGGGGCTGCTGGGTCATCAGAAGCGTTCCACTCCGTGACTGAATTGTCTAAGTTGACAAAGTGGACTTCACTTCCCGGAAAGCCTTCCGCAAGCATGTCGACGATGATGCGACGGTGGCGTTGACACTGCGTGTCATCACTGCCGAATAAGGGTGCACGTCCGTCGGTGGGAATCGTACGCAAGGACCATGTCCCATCCCAGCGCCAGTCCTGAAATAGACCCTTTAGGCGACGGCGAAATGTCGTTCTATCTGGGAGAATGGTCATTTTTATCCGTTTCTTTGACTCAGCTCCGGGCATAACTTATGCAGCTTTAGCTACTGCTGTCATTGTGTCGCACCGCTCTACTTTTCCTGCCGTTTCCCGTGTCGACGCTGGACTAGTCCACTTTCCCTCGACTGGCAGCTACTACTTTAGAGATAACCCTAGGTGCCTTATTTTCCAAAGTCAGTACAGCCGGTGATAACCCCGCATTCTCCCGGCGGTGCCCCCACACCGTGCACGGAGCGTTTTGGTGTACGGGACTGGTGTGAATGTGTTGTACGGCTACTTCTGCACCGGATCCCGGCGGCCAAGCCGTACCTTCTTGACTTCACGACCATTCTCGACATCGCTGTCTTTGAAGCCAAAGAAATACGTGAGCACAAAGGATACGACGAGGGCTGTGGCCGAGGCGATGAGGTAGCCCCAGAAGTTAGCGCCGATCCCCACTCCTGACGGGAGGAACGACGGGAAACCAACGAGCGAGCCGGTGAATGCGTACATGGTGACGTTAAATGCTCCAGTGAGGATTCCGCCTGCTGCTCCACCTATTGATGCCATGATGAACACGCGCCCGTATTTGAGGTTGATACCGTACATGGCTGGCTCGGTGATGCCACAGAATGCGGAGATCGCTGCGGGACCTGCGAGCTCTTTGATCTTGAGAAGTTTGGTCTTCAGGAAGATGGCTAGCACAGCACCGCCCTGGGCAACCATGGTCGCGGAGATGATCGCATTGATGGGGGAATCTCCACCGGGGCCGGATACTTGGTCCGTAACAATAGGGATAACAGCCCAGTGCAGGCCGAAAATAACGAGGCACTGGTAGAAACCACCGATAATGAGCCCTGAGATTGTGGGTGAGATGTGGTAGATCCACATCAGGCTGGACGCAATACCTTCCGAGACAAACATGACGGCTGGCCCCAGGACCAGCATGATGGCCAGCGATACGATGACGACTTCACACAGCGGGACGAAAATCATGCGGAGCACCGTGGGGATGACTTTCTTCAGCCACGGTTCCACAACGGATGCTAGCCACGCAGCCACGATCATCGGGAAAATGGAGTAGCTATACGACGCCATGTGGAATGGCAAACCGAAGAATTCGGCGTTAAGCGACATGCCAAGCAACGACTTGTCCCCCGATTTTGAGGCCATGTCAACCAAAGTGGGGTAGGCCAAGACTCCACCGACAATCGAGACAATAATAGGATCGGATCCGAGTCTTCGGGCGGCCGTGAATCCGACAAAGATGGGCAGGAAGTAAAAGACAGCGTCACCCATGGCGGCAATGATGATGTAGGTCTGGGTGCTATCATCTACCCATCCTGCCTGCACTAATAGGGCGAGGATTCCTTTTAAGATACCGGCGGCGGCCAGCAGGCCGATAACGGGGATCATCGACCCTGTAATCACGCCGATCAGAGAGCTAAATCCCAGTTTGGCCCAGCCCCACAGAGTAGTAGGACGTTCTTTAGGTTCCGCATCAGCTGCATCTGTTGTGTCGACGTCGCCGAGCTGTTTAGTCACGGCGTCGTACACATCTTCGACGGCGGGGCCGATGACAACTTGGTACTGCCCACCTGCTTTGACAACGTCGATCACACCGTCGGTGTCACGGACAGCCTCATCGTTGGCTTTGGATTCGTCTTTGAGGTAGAAGCGCACGCGGGTGATGCAATGTGTGAGCGAACTGATGTTGTCTTTGCCACCGATGTTGTTGATGACGTCCCATGCGGTGGCGTCGTAACCAGAAAGATCGGCTGGACGTTCGGCAGCGCCACTTCCCTGATCAGTAGCGTTGCCTTGTCCTGCGTTGGCGCCCTCGTCAGAGGCTACGGGTACGGACGCCGGTGTGGACCCCGCCGTAGCTCCCCCGGTTACACCGGCCGCACTACCCCCCTGTGCACTGCTCGTCGTCGATTTCTCTGCGGACTTGGGCTTTTTCAGAGTGGCAGCCGCTACGGGGTCACCCGATGTGACGGCCTTGTGCGTAACTTTGAGGTTGTCGAGCTTCTTCGCCGTGTTGGTAATCGCGACAATGACTGTGGTGCCTTTGCCCGCCGATTTAATGACGTCGACGTCCATGATGCCGACTTTGTCCCCGGCGTGGATCTGGTCTCCGCGGGAAATCGTCATGTCGAAGGGCTCACCTTTGAGCTCGACGGTGTCGATCCCTAGGTGGACCAGGACTTCAAGCCCGTTTTCGGTTTTGAGCGCGAATGCGTGGCCGGTTTTGGCGACCATCATGACTTTGCCCGATACCGGCGCTAGGATCTTCCCGCTTTTTGGTTTAGATATTCCTAGTCCGTCTCCAACGACTTTTTCGGAGAACATGGGATCGGGGACGTCTTCAATGGGGATGACCCGTCCGGACACGGGAGCGACGATTTCAACGACATTGTCTTTCCCCGTCGCGGTTTTATGCGGCGCGGTCTGCGATGTCGTGACGTCCTCGGAGGGGCGCTCGGAAGGAGTATCGGTCATGTGTCTACTTCCTGAATAAGTGAGCCTTCTTAGACTTGTCTCTGTCAGCTTACCCATAGACAACGTGGCACTATGACCTCGCATCCGGTCTTGGGGCGACATCGGGCGGGATCAGTGCGGCATCGGTTCAGCATCGGTGCAGTATCGATCGTGCAACCACGGCGCGGTAAGCACAGCAGTGTGCCGTCGTCACACATTCTGGCGGTGTCCATCAGCGCGCATTAGCACCCTCGTTGGACAAGCACTTTCGCGACGCCCCCGGTTTGATATGCCCATTCCCATATCGTGTCTTTCCAGCTCAGCGGGGTTTTATGATATCCGACGTCAAGATCGCCGCTGTAGCAGCGTCCGATGATCATCCGGGCGCGGGCGACGTGATATTTCCCGGTCGCGTACACCATGATGTGTGACCATCCGTGTTCCTCGGCGAGCTTTCCGATGGCCTGCGCTTCGCCTCGCGTCGTGCTTGGGTCGGGGTGGATGCAGTACACGGCGACGCCGGGTTCGGGTGCGCAGATCCGTGCGCCGAGTTCAGGTTTCTCGGTGTAGGGGTCTGAAATGACGAGGTTTGTGGTGTGGTCGCTCGCTAGACTTCGTGTTGCCTCGTAAGTATCGACGCCACCATGGGGGCCACCGAGTTGCACGATGGCGTCCACGTGGGCGGGTTGTTTATCGACGTGGGGAAACCATAAAAAGCGCGCTGCAAAAATGCACCATGCGAGGACAACGATCGCAGCGATAACCGCGATAGCGCGGCGTACAGGGTGGTGCCGTCGTATGTGGGAACGGTGAGACGGGCGCATTCAACCTCGGCTTGGTGTTTGGGCGGGCATGAAACGGCTGGCGTGAAACAGCGGGCGTGGAACTAGGCATCCTGGGCATTAATAATGGCCTTGACCAGTGCTTTAACGTTGTCGCGGACTTCACGGCTGATGCGCATGAAGTCGTCATCGTTTTCTGTCACTGGGTCGGGGATGTCCGGGCCGTGGGCGTCGAGTATTTCTTTGCCGGCACGGGTAGCGCGAAGGTGCGCAATGTCGTCCGGGAAGTGGACTGAATCGATCGTTGACCAGGCTGCGAGTTGCCTTAGTGTGGCTGCTTTCTTGAGGAGGGCGGGTGCGATGCGGAGTGCCTGTTCGACGTGGGCGGTTTCCATACCGACGACGATGTCCGCGCCCGCGAGGGCTGCCCTGTTGAGGCGTGTTGAGGAGAAGCCGTCGGCGTTTATGCCCTCTTCGGCGAGGAAGCGCAATGCCCGTGGGTCCATGGGTGTTCCGCGGTGAGCGTGTGTTCCTGCGCTGGAGAATTCGAGTGCCGGGGAGGACGAATTGGCTGCTTGTTGGCCTTTTGTCTTCGCCTGGGCGGCGAGTTCATTGGCATACGAACGCGCGACATATTCGGCCACGGGCGACCGGCATTGGTTGCCGGTGCAGACGAAGACGATCTTCATAGGCCTCTACCCTAGTCAGTCGTCCTTCTCGTCGCCCTTTTTAGCTTCCTCGGTGTCATCCGTGGCTGTGCTCTCGTCGGTGTCGGCAGGCGTTGTGTCCTCGACAGCATCGCTCCCGGTGGCTTCGGCCTCTGCGGTGTCCTCACTGGTGTTCTCGTCGACATCGGTACTCGTGGAATCTCCGGTCGCGTCGTCCTCGGAGGTACTGACCTCGTCGACATCCTTCTGCTCATCGACGTCGGCCTTGTTCAGACCGGCATCATCCTGCCCAGACTTATCCTTTTCAGTCTTCTCTTCATCACCGACGCTCGTCGTCGAACCCGCGCTCGTCGCCGAAGATGCAGGAGCCGCAGCCACAGCCGCAGCCTTATGTTCGCTTTCCGATTCATACCTGGAGTAGGACCCCACGTATCGCCCTTCGTCGGACTTTTGTGGCACGGCCGTCAGAACAGTACCGATGATCGGCGCGTGCACCGCCCGCAGTGATGCAAGCGTGCGGGTGACGTCATCGTAGTTACGCTTCCCGTATCGAACAGCAACGATAACGGCGTCGACAGTGGTAGCGACCAACGCACCGTCAGTCACGGGCAGGATCGGTGGCGTATCCACGATCACCCAGTCGTAGCGCTCTTGGAGTTCGTCGAGAATGTGGCGGAATGCTTGGCTTCCCAGGAGCTCACCAGGGTTCGGGGGTGTCACACCTGCAGCAAGGACGTCCAGCCCTGCGATCTCGGTTTCCTGCAGAACATCGGCCACGTCGGCGTCGCCAGCCAGCGCTGTCGACAGGCCCACGGAACTGTGGATGGCACCGCCAAAGTAGGTCGTCATCTTGGACCGCCGCATGTCCGCATCGACCAGGCACACGGTGTCGCCGTCGGCGGCCAGGGCTCCGGCGAGGTTCAGACTGGTCATGGACTTGCCGTCAGCGATCCGCGCACTCGTCACGGAAATAACGCGCGGGGGGTTATCCACGTTGACGAAGCGCAGGTTAACGCGCAGCTCGCGGAATGCCTCGGCCGGCCGGACGCGGTCATCGTTAAAGTCCAGGGGCTTGGTGCGCTGAACCTCCGGTATCACCGGCACGCTCCCCAGCTTCGGCAGCCCCGTGCGCCGCTCAAGTTCCTCACTCGACCGCACCGAGCGATCCAAGAAGAACCGCAGCGCAACAAGCATGCACGCCACCAAGAACCCGAGCACACCACCGAGAATCAGATTCATCGCCATTTTTGGCGACGACGGCTCCGCCGCTTTTTCCGGGCTATTGATCAAAGAAATCCTGGGGGCCGTCGTGGACTGCTGGTTCGAAGTCGTGCGCGACCTCGAGTTGCCGTTGTCGTTGTTGTCGGTGCGCGCTTCTAGTTGCTCGGCCTGGTTGGAAAGAACCTTCACAGCATCCGACGCTATTTTTTGCGCCTGAGCAGCGTCGGTATCCGTGGCGGAAATCTCCATGACCACGGTGTCTTGAACGACGGTCGCCTCAAGTTCCTTCGTGAGATCCCGCGGCGTCATGTCTAAGTTGAGGTCTTTGATGACCTGCTCGGCAAGGACGTCGCCGCTGACGAGCTGCGCATAGGACTGCATCCTTTGCTCAGCGAACTGGGTGCTTTGGTAGGCGTCGGAAATAGATCCGTCGCTTTCTACTGAGACGAAAACCGACGCTGTCGACGTGTATTTCGTCGGCATCAGCATGGAGACACCCCATGCGCCGGCGACACCCAGAACGATAAACAGCGCAAGGATCCACGCGTTACGGCGGATTACTGCCCAAATTCGTCGGACAATCTGAGTCCGATCCTCTTCAGGAGGCATAGCGATACCCGCGGGGTGTGGGTAGGCATCGACGTTGTCACTGTACTGCGGGTAAGTCATTTAGCTCTCACTTTGACGGGCTGAAGGGTGGTCACTCGGTCGGTTGGATGCTGAAGGAGGATGGGATGGTGGCGATAGCTGAGTTGGCGTCGGCAATGGTGGACTTGCCACACCGCGCCCGGCACCACTTCCCCCTGCCACACCGCGCTCTGCCGCACGTTCAGCACCTCGCTCCCCTGCCGCAACAATGAAGAACAACGGGATCAGCGGCGTGAGGTGGCGAAGCGCGGACCCGTAGTCTGGTTCGAAAAGTCCTTGTACAACAGCAAATGCAGCGATCAAGCATATTGCTCGCGCCACGAGCGGGGGTCGATGGTCGCTGCGCAGCCACTGCCGGACCGCGTGGAAGTAGCTCGCCCAAAAACTGGCGATCACTACGAAAATCACCAGGTAATAGGGCGATAGTTTGGCGGCCAGGGTGACGGGGAACATCAGCATGACCGTCGAGAGCACAACATTGACTATTCCCGCGATCGGTTCGGGGTGCTCGACAAAACGGCCGATCAGGGACCCCGTGTCGGCTCCTCGGCCCGCGTTGACCAAGGTGCGGTAGTGGTCCGCGGGGAAACCACGGGCCACGATAACTAACGACGCCACCAACGAACACGCCAGCATCAGCAGGATGAACCGGCGGGTCGTGATCCACTGACGGGACAGCGCGGTGTTAGAGACGAAGAGTCGGAGCCCAAAGAAAAAGACGGCGATGAGCACCCAATACGGGCGGAAATAATGGCCCAATGCAGCCATGACGACCGCGAGAACACAGTCCCATATCCACGCTGATTGCATCCCCGTCGGCACGGCCGCGACGACGATGACCACGGCGCTGATAATGATTTCCTTGGTATAAACCCCCTGGTAGACGCCTACAAGGAGCGAGTAGAGAACGAGCGCGCCGACGCTAAAGGCGGTCACGCGGATTGGTCTCATTCGCCAGAGAACGACGGCTAAAGCGCAGTGCGCAATAATGACGCCGAAGAATCCGGCCAGCGTCGGAGAGTGCGCTAACCCGAGCGCGTGATACACCGACGTGATGGTGGCGAACGATCCGTAGTCTTCGTATCTCACGAGGCCTGGTTTCGCCAGAAGATTCTGAATGACTTGTGCGTCGCGGTCGAATTTCGGCGGTAATAAATGTGAATGCAAACCACTGATGGCCAAGGAGCACAAAAGCCCGAGGAACCAGAACACAATGATGTCCTCGGGCGAAAAAAACGTGTGATTGTCGCGAACCTGACTTCGGGGCGTAGAGCTGCGGCGACCACTTGCATTAGTGGAGGGAGCAGCCCGCATTCTCGTGTCCTTCGGTTATTAGTGAATATCTATTAGTGGGTATCGCGCGTCGTACTCGTGCGTAGGTTCGGATCGCGGCGGATATTGGGGGTGAATTGGGTCGGTAGCGTCGGTACGCGGTAATTAATAAGTTTTATTTACCTGAAAACCGACGGTAATTCTATCCTTATTCTCCCCCCGCTTTCGAATAGCACTCATGGAGCGCATCCGTGAGAGTCGCCACGCTGTGATTGTCCTGGACCTTTTCCCACGCATTCCGAAGTGCCTCGGGTTCGTCGATCGCCCTGATAACTTTGCGCGCAGCGTCGTCAACCCCATCGAAACGCGCCTCCGCCGGACACTCCCGAAGAGCAGGGATGTTTTGGACCAGCACAGGCACGCCGATGTCGTTCATCTCGAGCACGGCCATGGGGTACCCGTCCCACAAAGCCGTATGAAGACCGACGTTAACCCCCGCCAAGCGCGAATACAGATCGTTTTTGTCCAGCCAGCCCGTGACGTGAACCCCGGCGCGCTGCAGCGACGCGGTGAGGTCAGCGTCCCCACCACCAAGCCACTGGAACTCGACGTCGGGCCGCTCCCGATGCACCCGGCGCGCAATGGCAGCGAAGAGTTCCGGGCTGCGCTGAGGGGTGACTCGCCCTGAAATCGCAACGCTGGGCGGTTCGGTAGGGTTCCATGTCACCCCGGTCGACATCGTGGCGTTGGGTATCACTACCTGCGGTATTCGACGGTTGAGCCGTCGGAGAACGTCGCCTTCCCACTGTCCACATGGCGCGAAGACGGAGGTTCCCCACGACAATGCCCATTCGGCGGAATAGAACACCGCACGGTGTAGCGCCGAGATGTCTTTCCGCGCAAAGGCCACACCGTGGGGTGTGTACACCGTGGGTGTGCGGCGCTTACTCCCACGCAAACGAGCGAGGCGTACGTACGCGCCAGCAAAGCTGGAATGGGCGTGGATCACATCCGGTGCGACCTCGTCGCGCACGCGGCGGACAGTGTCGATGGCTGCCCGGTGGTGGTCCGGAAGGCGCCACGACTGACTGAATAGTTCGGGGTCGGGTTCATCTGGGGAATTCGCGCGCCGGGCGGTGTAGAGCACCATGTGTTCGTGTTCGGGCACGAGTGAGGCGTACATATTGATGGCCGTGGCAACGCCTCCGGCGAAGCACTCTGTGACGTGGAGTATTTTCATGTTCTCTGGTTCGTGGGGGTCTCGTTACGGTCTCGGCAGCTGGCGGGGGTGGTTCCCGCGTTCATGGCGGGGGTTGATGTCAGTATTAATTGTTGCGGTTGTGTGGTGCGTACTCAGTATGATCCTCGATATGTTCATCTTCCAGGATGCGCCAGCACGCAGGGCCGAAAATGGGTTGCACGGCCTGCTCAATGTCGGTTTTCTTGCCGTCGTGATATTTCGGCTTTCTCAGATTGCGGGGAAGCGTCTGCCTCTTTTGGGGTCTTTGGTTAAGCAAGTTAATCATGTAGTGACAGGGGCTGATCTGGCGTGGGAGGTGTCCGTCGGACCTGGTTTTATGTTGTACCACCCCACCGGCGTTGTGATGGGGCGTCGGGTGAAGGCTGGTGCCAATGTGAAGGTGCAGTCCTCGGTGACTATCTCCGAGGCACCACGCGGGCAAGAGACGATACTGGGCAATAATGTTCGTTTAGGTGCAGGTTGTCGGATTATTAAGCCTCTTTCACTTGCCGACGATGTGTCCGTCGGAGCAAATGCTGTGGTGACAAAGTCATGCGAGCGGCCTGGTGCTGTGCTGGTGGGCATTCCCGCGCGCGAGTTACCTGCGAAGTAAATCCAGCAAGTAGGAACCATACCCGGATTTAACTAGAGCTTCTCCCCGGTGGCGGAGTTGATCGTCGGTCAGGTGACCCATGCGCCACGAGACTTCTTCTGGGCTGCCGATCTTCAAGCCCTGTCGAGATTCAATGGTGCGCACAAAGTTTCCCGCGTCCAAGAGTGAATCGTGCGTTCCCGTGTCGAGCCACGCCGTTCCTCGGGGGAGGACTTCCACCGTGAGTTTCCCACTATCTAGGTAGCGCTGGTTGATATCGCTGATCTCAAGCTCACCACGGGTGGACGGAGAAAGGTCTTTGGCCATGTCAACAACGTCGTTGTCATAGAAATAGAGGCCGGGGACGGCATAATGAGATTTCGGATGTGCTGGTTTTTCTTCGATTCCAAGGGCGCGGAATTGCGTGGCAGACGGCTTCTGGTGGCGTGCGGTACCTTGGTGCTCGAATTCGACAACGCCGTATGCGGTGGGGTCTTTTACCCAATAGGCGAAGATAACGCCACCGTCCGGTGCGGTGTGGCGCCGGAGTTGAGTGCCCATACCAGGCCCGTAAAAGATGTTATCTCCCAAAATGAGGCAGACGGGCTCATTTCCGATGTGCTTTTCTCCTAGCACAAATGCTTGGGCAATTCCTTCTGGAGAGGGTTGTACCGCATAGGAAATCGAGATACCGAAGGCGGATCCATCGCCCAAGAGTCGGTGAAACGCAGTGACGTCATGGGGGGTAGTGATGACAAGGACATCGGTAATACCCGCCAGAATAAGGGTGGATAGCGGGTAGTAGATCATAGGTTTGTCGTAGACGGGGGTCAGCTGTTTGCTGGTACCCAATGTAATTGGATGTAAGCGGGTTCCGGTCCCGCCCGCCAAAATGATGCCCTTCACGCTTACCAGCGTACCTAGCTTCCGGCTATCTATCCGATAACACCCTGGGCCCGTCTGCCCAATGGGGCTCATCGGTGTGATGTCGTCGGCAGGATACTGCGATGATCTTCGTAGATTCTGGTGCCATTGCGGCGAAGTAGTGGATGTTTCACGTACATCCCACGTAGACAAAACGCAGAGTGCTCAATTTCACAAAAGCGTGATTAGAATTTATAGAAATATCCTAACAAAGCTTCGGAGGGCTTATACGACTCGCTGAATTGCATCTAAAAATTAACGCTAGCAGCACCAATCACACAAGACACAACGTCGCAAAAACAGCCCTCGACATGCACTTGAACCGTGAAACTCGCTATTCCTTGTTTCCTATGTAACGGGCTGGTTAAAAACAGCACCAGTCACATGAAAACTCAACCAACAGGTCTTATTATATGGGCGTTATCAAATTGTTATGAGGATCAAACGTCCGCCCCATAGCAGTTAACTTGACCCCTACTCTCCCTATCGGCGGTGCCCATGAGCCTGTTACATATCACTGGCCTTCGTCTAGCGGAATTACCCAACCGCAACGGAGAACACCACACTGAAGAGCATCCCGTTAGCCCTGCGCTACATGATGTAAGCCAACAAGAAATTCCAGTTTCTAGCACCGATACTCCTGTCGAGCGAGCGTCGATACGTTGTGCGCATGCGTCCCGGATCCGCACATTTATCCTGGTGAGCGAAGCGGTCGCTATGGCATTGCTTATCCTGGCAGCCGATTACCTGCCTGTTGCAGCTCACGGTGCACGCACTTTCACTCTCGGGACGTATAGCGGCGTTGCCTCCATGTTCGTACCTGGGCTCATCCTTTTCGTGCTGTGGACAGTCGTTATGCGCGTCATGCGCACAACGGACTCAGCGATTCTTGGCCAAGGCGCATTGGAGTATTCCCGGATAGCACGGGCTACGACATTCGCATTCGGCCTCTTCGCCATCATCTGCGAGTTAACTCAATATACCTGTGGTTTTAGGTATTTAATCTTTACCTATCCCGTCGGCTTAGTAACGCTATTATTAATCCGTTATGGGTGGCGTCGGTTTTACTGCTGGCAATTGGATACCAAAAAATTAAGTCAGCGCGCCATCTTCATCGGCGATCCTCATTCCATTTCGGAGGTGTATGGCGCACTTCACCAACAATTAGACAATCAGTTCGATATTGTCGGCTTCTGCAGCACACAGACGGATAACCACAGTGAAGAGCAGCTTGCGGAACTCAAGCGTCGTTTCCCCGAGGCGGAAATTCACGACAACTGGCACCAAATCGATATCATGGTGTCATTACTCCAGGCAGATGCAGTTATCGTCACGGTGAGTAACCAGATCGGTATGAACGATATGCGTGAACTCATTTGGCGTTTGGACGGACTCCACGTTGAGCTACTTGTAGCCCCCTCTGTTGCCAATGTGACCGGACGTCGGGTTCAGATGTTGCCTATCGCCGGAATCCCACTCTTAAAATTGGAACAACCGCAGCACGCACGAACCCACTGCATCTCTAAAGTTGTGTTTGATCGTGTGGTCGCGTCTCTGCTCATTCTCCTGGCGTCGCCCTTGCTGTTGGTCTGTGCGTTAGCTATCAAGCTTGACGACGGAGGCCCTGTCTTTTACACCGCAGAACGGATGGGTAAGAACAATAAACCGTTCGGGATGATTAAATTCCGGTCGATGGTCAAAGACGCGGATCAAATGGTTGCACAACTGAAAGACCAAAGTGATGGCAACGGCGTGTTATTCAAGATGAAGGACGATCCTCGCGTCACACGGATCGGTTCGTTTTTGCGCTGCTACAGCATCGACGAATTACCACAGTTGTTTAACGTGGTGAAGGGCAATATGAGCCTCGTAGGGCCTCGCCCTCCACTGCGTCACGAAGTCGAACAGTATACCGGGCTAGTAGGTAACCGTATGCTCGTTCTTCCTGGTATGACTGGTCTATGGCAGGTCTCGGGACGCTCTAACCTCTCATGGGAAGAATCTGTTTCTCTGGATCTCAATTACGTGGAGAACTGGAGCTTCATGGCCGACCTCATGATCTTATGGAAGACAGGCCGCGCAGTGCTGACCTCTGACGGGGCATATTAAGAAACAACTAAGTTTCGTCCATGAGGCGGCGGCGACGTGAGAGCACTATCACCGCTGCCTCTGACTTGAGTCTCAGCACGGCGTCTTTTTAGCTAAAAATGTTGTCTCCTTCATGCGGTTCCTCAACGTGTTCCGGGGCTTCGCATACCGTGACCGGAGCACCAGTAGGGTCAGCAAGAATCGCGATCCGGCCAAATTCGGTGTTTTGCGGCTGGACGATAATGTCCCCACCGTGTTCCTGGGCATACTCGGCGGCGTTGACAATGTTTGCGACCCCAAAATACGTCGTCCACCGGGACTCTGACGCGTTCACTTCGGCGGCTCCTTGCTCCCCGGGGAACCACACCCCGGCGTAGGCGCCACCCTCGCTCACAGCAGTAATGACCGTGTGGGCCCCCTCCCCGTGACGCATCGTGCTCCACTGCGTCACCTGTGTGTAATACGTGGCGACGTCGTCAATACTCACTCCCTCAGGGAGAATGGCAGCCAGTTCATGCCACACGGGCGTGCCCGGCTCCCCACCAGCAATGAATGGCTCCGACGCAGGATGGATGAACCCAAGCTGTGCGCCGACGATGTCCGTCGCGGCCACCATCGGTCCCCGAGGCCCGTCTACAGGCTCACCAGCTGTTCCGCCGTATTCCCGAGATCGGTGCGCTACCGCGCGAACGTCGTCAGTAAGAAAAGACAACATCCATTGGTTCGGTTGATGCGAAGCGGTATCGTCCGTCACAGGAATGATGCCTGCGATGGGCATTCCCTGCTTGCGCGCGTAGTAGTAGCCGCTGTTATCCGCACTATCGATGTCCCAGCCGAACAAGCCTTGATAAAAGTCTGAAGAACGATCGAGGTCATAGGTGCGCAGTTCATTCCAGAAGGGCATGCCTTCACTAGCGAAAAAGGCCGGCATTACATGTTCCTCCACTTCTCCGGGTCGAAATCGTCGTCGGCGGTGGCTTCATCGAAATAGTCGTCCTCGTCATCGGGGCCACCTACTTCTGCCCCTACGGAGCCGATAGTAACGACGTCGCCGTGGTGCAGCGTGTGTCCTCTGTGGGTTTCAACCTGGCCATTGACCTCGACGCGCCCCGCGGAAATCACTTCCTTTGCCTCACCACCGGTTTCAACGAGGCTGGCCAGTTTAATGAATTGACCGAGCTTAATTGATGAATCGCGAATAGCCGTCACCGGAAAAGAACTCATGCCGCTAGTGTATGCGAGCACGTGCGCGTGGCGGGGATGATGCCGTGCCGAACTACGGCATGAGTGTGTTTAAGCTTTTTCTTTCTGCCACCGTTTCCGAGTCCACTGCCCTATAACGGATCCAATCGCTACAGAGGTAATAGCCGCCACGATGACGAAAACCGTGACGCGGGTCCCGACGTTAAGCGCACTGAGCAACAACCACTCAATGACCATAACGCCCACGGCGATGACCAGGGCTAAGAGCATTGCTCGAGTAATCCGCTGCGCGGGTGGATGGTTGGATTGGTAGCTCATAGTACGCATCCTTTCCTGTCCGTCTCTCTTATGTGTGGTGAGGCCGGAAACCCCGTTGGGTGATATTTAAGACAGTAGCCAAATCTGATGTACATGCTAACCAAAAAACCTTTCGCAAACTATACTAGTTTAACTTTGAGTAACCTATCCTGGATTTATTAAGCTGCTGACTGCCACCAACCGGTTAACGCCCCCACGGGAAACTAGGGAAAGTAGAAACCGTACAAGCGTGCGGGAATTAACAAACGATAATATACGTCGGTTCGTATTCGTTCTAGCCTTGGTGTGCCTTGTATTCGCGACCGTTTTTTCACAATCCGGATGGGTCCATGACAATTATCTTAAAATTGTGTATCCGGCCATGGCAGTGGCATTAATTAGCCTCTTTACATCAAAAGACCGGCTGAATGTTAAAAATGTAACTGTGGCACTTATTGTTGTCGTCGCCGTTATTGTGGCTGTTTCTCTGGCTGTTTAGTTTTATGGTTTTAACTTACGCAACCGACGTCTGATGACGTCGGATAGCGTTCAACACCAAGATGCAGTGTCCCCGTCAGACATAGGTGGCTAGCCCATCTGCCTTTTACAGTCACCGCGACTAAACCGTGCCGGATCTTGTTTTCGTCCTGTTTTAGATCTATTCACCAGGATAACCCCTATCGCAGCAAGGACAAGGAATATCACCGGTTCCACAACTGAATGATGGGAAAGCCCTAGATAAAAAGATATAGCTACTCCACAAAGCAGAGCAACAATGACATTCGGCGAAATCTTTCCTCGTTTCATAATTTCCTTCCAATACATTTCCTATAAATCCACCATAGCGGTCCACGCTGGATCCAATAACATCAAAGTCCGTGAAAATAAGGGCTTCCGCAATTAACTTAGCGCGGGAGCAAGTAGCCATAATCCGTACGATCCTGCAATATCCGAAAACTTTTTAGTAGATAAGACGATAATCTTCTGAAAAAAGTTTCAATAAACGAAACGGATATTAATAAAAACTCAATGGCGTCGCGAGAGCTACGACACGCCACTGAGGTGGTTATCCGCTCTGAATTTTTTGCGATACCGCGCGATGTAAGAGGGTTGAAGACGGCAGAACTTTAGGTCCACTGATCGTTAACTAATAATTTCAAATAAACTTATTAGAGTACGGTACGGGTCTACTCTGGAATTTACCGTATAAAACCATTGCATGCGCATGCTATCCAATATCGCCAGAACTAATGAATATAAACCCGCTATCTCCGGAAAAACATCCCACTTGTGTAAATTCCAACGTAGTAGAAAAAATATTTATACCCTACAGACGTCTTTTCTAGTGATTGAACTCCTTGCTGCATTGTTGACTACAAGAAGAAGACAACATAGCCCACCAATACTCACGGCATAGCCAAGCACTCCGCAAGTGATGACCACGACACTCAACTCACCCCAAAGAAAGGGGAAAGGAGAAGTAATGGTGTAAAAATTAACGTGGCGATCCCCATTTTTTCAGAATCGGCGCGGCAATGCCCCAACTTTCGCTAGATTTTTCCGTTTTCGCCGTTCTGATACCGATAGCTGAGTTTCTCGGAAGACCTCCTGACGCGGCAGCCTCACGGAGGGTGAAACACACAGCACTCGCGAAAACAACAACGACTGACGCGATCAAAGCTGCGACCACTAGCATATTATTTTTATACTTAGCTATAGAATACCGATACCCTTTAAGGCGCTTATCTGGATTCGATTGCGGAGAATAGGGACGCGGCTGTCGGCGAAACTAAATTCCCAACAAGCTTTCCATCGGAGATGACGACTGCCCTATCTGCCCGAGCCGCAATTTCCAGGTCGTGAGTAACCATGATCACCGTTGTACCCCGCGACGAAAGCCGGGACAGTTCGCCGATCACCACACCGGTGGACGATGAGTCGAGCGCGCCAGTGGGTTCATCAGCAAAAAGAACGCGCGGTCTGACAAGGAGAGCTCGAACAATCGCCACTCGCTGCCGCTGCCCGCCCGATAACTGCGCTGGATAAAATTTCAGCTTGTCGCCAATCCCAAACCGCTCGAATTCTCGCCGGATATCTCTCTTAGAGACTCGTTTCTTCGAAAACTTTAGACTTAACTCGACATTTTCGAGAGCGGTCATAGAATCGATGAGATTGTAATCCTGGAATACGAAACTAGCGTTTTGTCGCCGTGCACGACTTCGGTCGTTCCTCGACATCAAGCCAAGGTCATTACCACAAAGGATTGATCTTCCGGAGTCAAACGTTTCCAGTCCGGATATGCAATACAAAAACGTGGACTTTCCTGAACCCGATGGGCCAACTATTGATACAAATTCTCCCTCCGCCGCAGAAAAATCGATTCCCTTGAGTATTTCGTCGGAATCCCGCCGATTAATCCGGAAGGATTTCTTGAGATTTGAAACCTCTACAAGTCTTTTCGTCATAAACCTTACCTCGTTAATGTCGCCGTACTAAGCTCTGAAGAACTTCGCATGGTCGGTACAATTATTGAAATCGACAAGAGTATAAAACTTGCGGTGAGTAAGATAAACGTCTCGCTGCCAAACCAGACTGGCGACGCATGCGGAACAGGGCCTGCAGCGAGTACTTTACCCATAACAAACGCGTTAACCGCGAGTATGAGCAATGCTATGACAGTCGCCGATAAATAGTATATTAGCGATTCACAGACTGCTGCAGCGCGGATTGTTGACGGCTGAGCTCCGAGGACCTCTAGAAGAGTAATGTCATGATTTCTCAAACGGCTCGTCAAATACACAGAAACAATCGCGGATGACGCAGCAATAATTACCGGAAGACCGAAAACTAAAATAATTTGTCCCGGCGGGCTAACTTGTAACTCCTCCTCGCTTTGGCCAAGAGCAACTGAAACATTCTTGGTCTGGGCAACCATGCCAAAGACAGACCCAACAGAGGAAGCAGCAACAACCAATGGAGTAATCACGGACGTTGAGACAATCGAACGTCGACAAGCGGATGTCTTAGCAATAAACCACGAATCAGACTTCGTAAAAGAAAACAACGCGCCGACAAGTCTCACAACAGGGCGAACTAAAACCTTGTCAGAGATTCCATACGCTAAAAGTAGTCCAAGAGCCGCTCCCCAATATGCGGAGATAAGGCCACTTAGAGTATCTGGCTTACTCACCGGTGAAGTATTCGCGATGGCTATATAGCCGATAGCTATACCACCGACGATCGCTATCGAAACGAGTAAGCGCAGAAACCCAGTTTTGCCTCGTTGCTCAGGGATTTCTGCAACAGCTTGGACGGGATCGATCTTAGACATGCCTGCCGATCCAAAAAATGTTGCTAAAAGCACAACGCCGAAAGAACTTAGAGGACCAGAAAGGAGAGCACCGATGTTGATCGACTCTGACCCTAACCCCGGCGTGAGCAAAAAACCGGTCCGTCTCACTAAATCAGTGAAGACAGGCCACGAGATATACCCCAGAAATGCGCCCAGTAACGATCCTAACAAGGATGAGAGAGAAGCCAACAGAACATAACGCCACCGGGCCTGACGCGGTGACGCGCCGATCACCTGCCACAACGCCACTCGCCGGGAATCTTGACGAATAGCGAGGCGAACTACACTCGGCGCACACAAGATGACTGACAAACACGTTAAGGCAATCTGCAAACCACCGATTGCCGCGAATTGTTCACCAGCATCAGTCCCTGAGGCTTGAGCACCAACAATCGTGAGACCCAATGACAGCGTGAGCATCCACGAGGACACAGCAGTCACGATCAGAATTGAAACCGCCATCGGATGCAGGTCTCTAAGCTCTTTAAACACAGTGAAATCTTTCTGAGGATACTGGGGATAATTATTTTAGTTGATCGAGTATGAATCTAGCACATCTAAGCATATAGTGGGTTAATTTAGAACCAACTCGACTATGATTCCTCTAAACTCGGTTATCTTGGTAAAGAAGCGGCGTACCTGCACAGTACGTCGGATCTGGACGCGAGCAGTCCTCCATATGTGATGGAAAGTCCACAGTAGTTCAGCACAGATCTATCATCTGTCTGATATAGATGGTCACAAAACCGGAAATGCACATTTTCAATGGTGGGCTGACATTGGAACGAATAATAATTCTTATTTAATTTCTGGACAATTAATATAGGATATATCGCTTTCTTACCCACTATTTAGGAATTATCCCCAGAAGCTGATCAACAGAAGATTCAACAAAGGCTGGCCATAAGTCGAGCTGAACCCTAACAGAAAAGATAGACGACCTAACCGGCTACGAAGTACACAGGAGTGACCACTGAAGCACGTTACAGTTGACACGGTCCCCTTACCCGCGTAGTCATAAATGACATGTCAATTACCGCACCATTCATCGTTAATGACGAAGCCCTCGATGTCCTCTTCCGCGATGCCCACACCACCAGTGTTTTTGAGGACAC
This sequence comes from Corynebacterium pseudokroppenstedtii, assembly GCF_019754945.1. Lineage (GTDB taxonomy): Bacteria > Actinomycetota > Actinomycetes > Mycobacteriales > Mycobacteriaceae > Corynebacterium > Corynebacterium pseudokroppenstedtii. Next base: position 477,438 of record NZ_JAEUWU010000002.1, on the reverse strand, counting down.
CAGCATCGCTCCCGAGGTAATCAAGTCCGTGCGCGACCTCGTCAAATGGGGTCCTACCTCCATGAACAGCCAACCGCTGCGTATCATCGAGGTCCCCAAAGACAAGCGTTCCCGCCTTGTACCCCACATGATGGGCAACAACCAAGCCAAGACAGAAGCTGCACCTCTCGCCTTCATCATGGCCGCGGACACAAATTTCCACAACAACCTACCGCAGCAGTTCCCGGCCGGTGGCAACGGCCCCCGAGACATGTACGAAAAGAACGAAGAAGCGCGCACTGCCGTCGCTCTTCAATCCGCCAATCTGCAAGCGGCCTATTTCATCCTGGGCCTCCGTGCGGTCGGATTAGGTGTTGGCCCAATGGGCGGTTTTGACGCCAATGCCGTCACGAAAGAATTTCTTCGCGACGGTGAACAAGCCATCATGGTCATTATCGCCGGGGTCCCCGCAGGCACAGACTCTTACCACCCGCGGGGTCCGCGCATGGATGACGCCGACGTTTTCCGCGTCGCAGACTAACCGCCGGCTGCCGGGTCAATCTAAGCACCGGCGCCCGGCTTAAGCACCGAACAGCTAGCAGCCCCCTTTAACGCCAGAAACTCGGTCGCAGCTACGCTCGCATCGGCACGTCCGTCGGCACAATAGCCGCCGGCAAACTGGACTCACCCATGAGCTGACGATCCACCGCAGCGGCGGCCGAGCGGCCCTCCGAAATCCCCCACACGATGAGGGACTGTCCGCGACCCGCGTCGCCAGCAACAAACACAGGCGCCCGGAACCCGGCTGACAATGGCACCTCCGCCCGGAAATGCTCATCACGAACAATCCGTCCGCGACCGTCAATCTCCAACCCCAGTTCGTCAACAATCCCGGTGCGATCCACAGAGGCGAACCCCATAGCGAGCAACACAAGGTCCGCATCAATCTCGAAATCGGAACCCTCGATGGGGATAGTCCCCTCCGGGGTGCGGTCCACCAGGGTGCCCTTCAATCCAGTGATCTTTCCGTCGGTGCCGATGAACTCCACCGTGTTCGTTTTCCACTGGCGGTTACCTAACGGGTGCCCTTTCACGCGGGCGTCCAGGCCGAGCTTCTCCACGAGCTCCTTTTCTTCCTCGCCGGAGACCTCGTACTCGCCCTCTTCGTGGGCAGTTGCGACGCGAAGCTTACGGGGGAAGGTTGGCCACGGCGTCGATGCCGCCCGTGTCCGCGGTGGCTTCGGGCCGATATCGAACTGCACGACGCTCTTCGCGCCCTGGCGCAACGCCGTCCCAAAGCAGTCTGTCCCCGTGTCGCCACCGCCGACGATGACGACGTTCTTTCCGCGGGCGTCGATCGTCGATACGTCCCTGTCCCCTTCCTGGACCTTATTGGCCTCCGGAAGGTACTCCATCGCTTGGTAGACGCCCTCCAAGTCGCGCCCCTCAATGGGCAAATCGCGGCCGATTGTCGAGCCGATCGCCAACACCACGGCGTCGAAGCCGTGCAGGTCGCTCGCGGACGGAGAGATGTTGGTCCGGAATTGGGTACCCTCGGCCACCATCTGTTCCAGGCGGCGATTGATCCACTTTTTCTCCATCTTGTATTCGGGCACCCCGTAGCGCATCAGACCACCCAGGCGGTCGTGACGCTCAAATACGGTGACGTCGTGGCCCGCGCGGGTCAGCTGCTGGGCAGCCGCCAAGCCGGCAGGGCCGGAGCCCACTACGGCCACCGACTGGCCCGTCGAGAATGAAGGGCGAATTGGCTTCACAAAGTCATGTTCAAAGCCGTATTCGACAATTTCCAACTCGACATTCTTGATCGTGACGGGGTCATCGTTGATGCCCAGAACGCATGCTCCTTCGCACGGCGCGGGGCACAAACGGCCCGTGAACTCCGGGAAGTTGTTGGTTGCATGGAGGCGGTCAAACGCTTCACGCCACCGGCCCAAACGAACCAGGTCGTTCCACTCCGGGATGATGTTTCCCAGCGGGCAACCGTCGTGGCAGAAAGGAATCCCGCAGTCCATACACCGTGTTGCTTGCTGGCGCAGATCCGTCAGGTCCTGCTTCTCGTACACCTCGTGCCAGTCCAACAGCCGAAGCGGAACTGGCCGGTGGGCTTTGTCGTGACGGGAATACTTTTGAAATCCATGTGGGTCAGCCATCAGTGCACAGCCTCCATAATCGCCTCGGCAGTTGCTGCCTCATCTCGTCCTTGAGCCTGACAACTTTCCATAATCGTGAGCACACGGCGGTAATCCCGCGGCATCACCTTCACAAAAGTGCCGACTGGTGTCGTCGAACCAGTCCACTCCCGATAACTAGCAATAGTCTGATCCAGCCAGGCCACGTCCTCCGCCGTGGGCTCCTCAATATCAGCCAACGCCGTATCAATACGGTCGCGGATACCGCCCTGACCAGCAGGGATACCGTCGTCGGGGAGGAAAGCGATACCACCCGACATACCAGCACCAAAGTTGCGACCCACATGGCCAAGGACAACCACACGGCCACCTGTCATGTACTCGCACCCATGGTTACCGATCCCCTCAACGACGGCGGTCGCGCCCGAATTACGGACACAGAACCGCTCCCCCACCGTGCCGCGAACGAACAACTCGCCCGAGGTCGCACCATAACCAATGACATTGCCAGCGATGATGTCGCCCGACACGTCACGGCCTGCCTTTTCCACGGCCGAGACATAGCGCGGATCGGGGCGCACCACAATGCGTCCGCCCGACAATCCCTTACCGACGTAGTCGTTCGCGTCACCGGTCAGGGCCAGCGTGACACCGTGGGGCAAGAATGCGCCGAAGGAGTTACCTGCCGATCCCTCAAATTCCACGGTCAATGCGCCTTCGCGCAGGCCATCGGCACCGCCCATGCGGGAAATTTCCGATCCAACCATGGCGCCCACGGAGCGGTCCACGTTCGAGATCCGATACGACAATTCGAGGGGCTCGCACTCGCCCTTCGCGTCGATCACCTCGCGCGCGTCGCGAATGATGTGGTTATCCAACGCCTTGTCCAACGAGTGGTCCTGCGTCTTCGTGCAGTGCTTGTCCTGGTACATGAACGGGCTATCTGGCTGCGCGAAGATCGGCGAGAGGTCGAGCTTCGCCGCATCTGGGTGCCTATCTGCCACTTCACGGTTGACACCCAGGATCTCGGAGTGGCCCACCATCTCGTCAATCGTGCGGAAACCGAGCTGCGCCATGTACTCACGGATTTCCTCCGCAATGAATTGGAAGAAATTCACCACATATTCGGCGCGGCCGCTGAACTTCGCCCGGAGGTCCGGATTCTGCGTGGCCACGCCCACCGGGCAGGTGTCCAAGTGGCACACACGCATCATGATGCAGCCCTCAACCACCAGAGGAGCCGTCGCAAAACCAAACTCTTCTGCCCCTAACAGAGCAGCGATGACGACGTCACGCCCAGTTTTCAGCTGGCCATCACACTGCACGGTGATCCGGTCACGAAGACCATTCATCAGCAACGTCTGCTGTGTCTCCGCCAAGCCCAACTCCCATGGCGCGCCCGCATGCTTCAAAGAACCGAGAGGAGAGGCGCCTGTGCCACCATCATGGCCGGAAATCAACACCACATCCGCGTGTGCCTTGGACACACCCGCAGCGACCGTCCCGACGCCCTGTTCGGACACCAACTTCACATGGATGCGCGCATCCGGATTAGCACACTTCAAGTCGTGAATAAGCTGGGCAAGGTCCTCAATCGAATAAATATCGTGGTGTGGTGGCGGCGAAATCAACCCCACGCCGGGAGTGGTAATGCGCACCTCTGCAATCCACGGGTACACCTTGTGCGGAGGCAGCTGGCCGCCCTCACCGGGCTTAGCGCCCTGGGCCATCTTGATCTGGATGTCGGTGCAGTTGTTCAGATAATGGCTTGTCACACCGAACCGGCCTGACGCCACCTGTTTGATGGCTGACCTGCGCCAATCACCATTCGCGTCCTTCGTGAAGCGGTCGGAATCTTCGCCGCCTTCGCCAGAATTAGACATGCCTCCCAGGCGATTCATTGCGATAGCTAACGTCTGGTGGGCTTCGGCGGAAATTGAGCCATACGACATCGCACCCGTCGAAAATCGCTTCACAATCGAACTAACGGGTTCCACCTCGTCAATATCTATTGGAGGGCGGTTGGGGTTGAATTTAAATAACCCGCGGATCGTTGCCAACCGCTTGGCCTGATTATTGACTTTCTCGGTGTACCGCTTGAAGACCTCATAACGGCCAGTTCGCGTCGCATGTTGGAGGGTGAAAATCGTCTCCGGGTTAAACAGATGGTATTCACCCTCACGACGCCACTTGTACTCACCGCCCAATTCCAGCTCGCGGTGCGCTTGCTCCTCAGGGCGGGGCAGGAACGCTTCGCGGTGGCGGTCCCCGACTGCCTCTGCAATGGCCTCCAAGCCAACGCCGCCGATCGGGGCAAAACTACCCGTGAAGTATTCGTCTAAGAACTCTTGGTTCAGGCCCACGACATCGGCCAACTGTGCGCCGCGATACGACGCCACCGCGGCGATGCCCATCTTCGACATCACTTTCAGTAGTCCCTTGACCGCCGCTTTCGTGTAGTTATCGAACGCGGTCTCGAGATCCATATCGCCCAAGGAGCCCTGTTTGCGCAACTCGTCGATTGTTTCGTAACCCATGTAGGGGTTAATGGCATCCGCGCCGAAAGTGATCAGCATGGCGATATCGTGGACCTCGCGGACATCACCTGCCTCCACGATCAAGGAGGCCCGCGTACGCGTCCGCTCACGCACCAAGTGCTGGTGGACAGCAGAGGTCAACAGGAGCGACGGAATAGGCGCAAACCGCTCATCCGACTCGCGGTCGCTCAGCACGATCAACGTTTTACCGTCGGCAATCGCATCCGACACCTCGCGGCGGATGCGTCGCAAGGATTCCTGGATTCCACGACCACCATGCGCCACGGCATACAAACCGGAGATAATGGCGACGTCGAACTGCGGGAACTCTCCACCATCGTTGGCGTGAACAAGCCGCGCTAAATCACGGTTACGCAAAATGGGGTCATCAAGATGGATGAGCTTCGCAGCATTCGCATCCGGGTGCATGATGTCTCGCTGAGCACCCAGGTGAGTGAACAGTGAGGTCATGAGTTTCTCACGGATTGAGTCCAACGGAGGGTTCGTGACCTGGGCAAACCGCTGCTTGAAGAAGTCGAACAGATACGACGGGTGGTCGGATAGCGCTGCAATCGGCGTATCGGTGCCCATCGAACCAATGGCCTCTGCACCATTCAGGGCCATTGGTTTCACGATGATATCTACGATCTCCTGCGTAAAACCGAATACACGCTGGCGCAACACAGCCCGGTGGTGAGGCATCCAGTGATAATCCGCATCTGGAAGATCAGTCTTGCGCACAAGATTTTGTGAGACCCACTCACCATAAGGCGCTTGGGACGCAAGGTCAGCTTTGATCTCCTCATCCGGCACCACGCGACCTTGGGAGGTGTCCACCAAGAACATCTCGCCCGGCTTCACGCGGGTGCGTTCCGTCACGTGCTCTGGGTCGATGGGCAGGACTCCCGCTTCGGACGCGCCGACGACCAGCCCGTCGTCGGTAATCCAAATACGACCAGGACGTAGACCATTTCGATCTAGGACAGCGCCGATGACTGTTCCATCTGTGAACACGACGTCGGCGGGGCCGTCCCACGGTTCCATCAAACACGAGTTGTACTCATAAAAGGCCCGGACATCGTCGGATAAATCGGCGTTATGCTCCCAGGCTTCTGGAATCATCATGAGCACTGCGTGGGGCAGGGAACGTCCACCGAGGTGCAGAAGCTCCAGGGCTTCGTCGAAACGAGCCGTGTCGGAACCGCCTGGATCACAGATCGGGAGGACCCGGTCAATGGGGCCCAGCACCTCGGAATCGATCACCGCTTCGCGGGCGCGCATCCAGTTCTCATTACCGCGAACCGTGTTGATCTCGCCGTTGTGGGCGACCATGCGGTAGGGGTGGGCCAGTGGCCACGACGGGAAGGTGTTCGTCGAAAAACGGGAGTGGACCACCGCAATGGCGGACTCCACCTCGGGATCCTGCAGGTCAAGGTAGAATTCCCGCAACTGCGGGGTGGTCAGCATGCCTTTGTACACAACGGTCCGGGCGGACAATGAGGGGAAATACACGGTGTCCTCGCCCGATCCGGCGCCAGCACCCTTGCTGCCGAGTTCGCGTTCGGCACGCTTGCGGACGAACCACACGGCGCGGTCCAGGTCAATGCCCTCGAGGGGGGTGCCGTCGTCCTTGGTTCCCGAAATAAAGACCTGGTGGAATAGCGGCATCGCGTCCCTGGCCATGGCGCCGATTGATGAATCGTCGACGGGGCAATCGCGCCACCCGATGAGCGTCAGGCCTTCTTCTTTAATGATGTCCTCGACGTAGCGCACTGCGTCGAGCGCCGCCATGCGGGCAGCTGGCAGCATGGCGATGCCGGTGGCGTATTGGCCGGCGGGTGGGAGTTCAATGTCCTGCTTGGCCATTTCACGGCGGTAAAAAGCGTCCGGAATCTGAATCAGAATCCCGGCACCGTCACCGGTGTTTTTCTCGGCACCTGCGGCACCGCGGTGCTCGAGATTAACAAGTGCTTGAATTCCTTTGTCGACGATGTCGCGGCTTTTGTCACCGTGCATGTTGGCAACGAACGCGACGCCACAAGCGTCATGCTCAAAGGATGGGTCGTAGAGACCCTGGCGTGAGGGAACAGTCGTCATCTGGTCGCCTTTTCGTTCACATGGCTGTAACGAGCCTGGTTAGCCGTGGTCTGTCGGTGAGATCTACCACGTGCGGGGTTGTGCACAGTGAATAGGATCAGGGGGCTCGCACGGGGTCAACCGTGAGAGACCGAGCCCAGTGCTAATGCGAGGTGGGCCTTCTCGTTTATTTCAGGGGTGGATTGTTACTTTATCGCAGGAGGCTCACATGGGTGGTGAACTCCACGTTCTGCCCTACTACCTGTACATCATGAATGTTTCAGCAATGTTTCCTAGACGTTTCATGGATGTAGTGGGGCAGATTTAACTGTTATCGGGCTTAACAAGCGGGAAGGCCAGTGACTGGCGGATTGTCGACCCCGTAATCAGCATGACTATGCGGTCCACGCCGATACCCAGGCCACCGGTCGGGGGCATACCGAATTCCAAAGCGCGGAGGAATTCCTCATCCAACTCCATAGCTTCGGGGTCGCCGCCGGCGGCAAGAAGCGATTGCTCCTCCAACCGCTGACGCTGATCAATAGGATCGGTCAGTTCCGAGTACGCGGTACCCAGTTCGACACCCCACGCCACGAGATCCCAGCGCTCCGTTAACCCCGGCTTACTGCGGTGCCGACGCGTCAACGGGGAGACGGACACCGGAAAGTCCTTATAAAACGTGGGGAATGTCGTCCGTGACTCCACGAATTCGTCGTAGAGCTCTTCGATAATGGTGCCATCGTCAGCATCTGGGCGCAGTGGCATGCCTGCCCGTTCCATCAGGGCATCTAATTCTTCGCGTGGCGTATCCACCGAAATAACCGGGCCATCCCAAATTCCGTCCGCTCGCGCGCCTTCGGTAATAGCGTCAAGCACGGATTTCACGGGCCACTCGCCAGAAATGTCGACCATGCTGCCGTCGGGTGCCGTCACGACGGGCTTCCCATGCACCGCGGTGGCCGCGTTCACAATGAGCTCATGGGTCAGGGTCATCATCGTTTCGTAGTCACCGTGAGCGTCGTACGCTTCCAATGATGTGAACTCCGGGTTGTGCGTGGCATCGACGCCTTCGTTGCGGAACTCGCGGCCCAGCTCAAAGACACGATCCACTCCGCCACACATGAGCCGCTTCAAGAACAGCTCGGGGGCGATACGCAGATACAAATTCATGTTGTACGCGTTGATGTGCGTAATAAATGGCCGTGCATTCGCGCCACCATGAATAGGTTGCAAAATGGGAGTTTCTGCCTCCAAATACCCCGAACTATGCAGGTCGCACCGCATCGAGTGCAGCACCGCGGACCTCGCCGTCAACGCCCGGCGCGACTCAGCATTCACGGTCAGGTCGATATGCCGGGACCGCACCCGCGCTTCAGGGTCGGTGAGCCCGTCGGTTTTGTTGGGCAGCGGGTGCAGGGATTTCGCTTCAAATCGGATGCTGTCGGCCAGAAGCGACGGCTCGCCCTTCCGCGAGACACCGTTTTCGCCCTCAACGCGGATAATGTCGGCAAGGTCAAGATCCTTGCGCCAGGCCTCATAATCGCTGCACCGAGCTTGTTCGACGATCACCTGTGTGTCGCCCGACCAGTCATGGAGCTGGAGGAACATGACGCCACCGAAGTCGCGCCGGGCAATGATACGGCCGGAAATTGAGGCGGCAACACCATCGTCCATGTCGGCAATCTGCGCGCAGGTATGCGTCGGGCGGATGGCAGTGGGCCATGGACTCACCCCTTCATCGCGCAAACGCTGGGCTTTTTCCAGGCGCACTTTCACTTGTTCCGAGCGACGGTGGTGCACTGCGCGCCCGGCGCGAGCCTCCTCCATGAGGCGGGGTGCGAGCTCGAGTGCTTCGGCCGCGCCTTCTCGTTTCACGGATCCGACGGGGGTCACTGGAGGTTTGCGTCGCGACAGGGGCGCGGGCACGAACCCTTCAACGATGCCGGACACCAGTCCGACGCGGGCGATGGCGCGGTTGTCTTTGAAGCAGATGTACCGGGGTGCCCAGGTGGGGTTGTATTTTTCATTGGATCGGTAGAGCGCTTCCATCTGCCACCATCGCGACAGGAAGACCAGGAGGCTCCTCCACAGGCGCATGACGGGGCCGGTGCCGAGTTCGTGGGCCGTCGCAAAAACCTGTCGGAACATGGCGAAGTTCAGCGAGATTCGTGTGACTCCGACGTCCAACCCGGCGTTGCAGAGCTCCGACACCATGATTTCCACGGTGCCATTGGGTGAGTCGGGTGATCGACGCATGAGGTCCAGCGACACTCCGGTGCGCCCCCACGGGGAGAAGGAGAGTTCGCCGACGCGTCGGGCCACGCCGGTGGGTGAATGGTGGGCGTCTTGGATGGCTTCGACCAGGAGGTTGTTTGCATCGGCCGGGTCTCCCAGGCGCGAGAGTGCCATCGAGAAGCCGCGCTCGTTGTTGGTGTCACGCCATGCGTCGGCGTCGCGCTGGACGCTGGCCATCTCTTCATCGGTGAGTTCACCGTGGCGACGGATCCGCACGGTCACGCCTGCTCGCCGAGCCCGGGCGACGGCCTGACGCACTGCCTTAAATTCGGGCTGGCTCAGGGAAAAGCTATCGGTGTAGATGATGGCTTCGTCACCCAACCGGAGGGTTTGTAGTCCGTGGGATGAATAACAGTGCGCGCCCCGATCGGATGCCCCCATCACCGCCGGGGTCCACCCGTACATCACGGCCTGGTGAAGCCACGCGTCCACGGCTTGATCCCAGGCAGCGGGATTGCCGATGGGATCTCCCGACGCGATACAAACACCCAGTTCGACGCGATACGTGACCGCTGCCCGCCCGTCGGGAGAATAAATGACCGATTTGTCGCGGCGCGTCGCGAAGTATGCCAGGGAATCGTCCTCTCCCCACCGGGCGATCATGGCGCGAATGGCCGTCTCGTCGTCGGGAGTAAGTGCGTTATTGTCGCGCTGGCTGCGGAAAAGGGTCCACACCGACAGGAGGAACACAATCGCGCTGGCCAGGGTGATGACAAATGACACGATCCATTCCGGGTGGCCGCCGAAGAACTTTTGATCGACCAAAGAGAAGGCAAAGGACTTGTTGAGAACCCATTGCAACCGATTACCGCGGGACAGGGTGTGCGGGAAAAGCTCGACGAGTAACCAACCACTAGCGGTGACCAGACCTTCCCCGATGACATAGACCGCGAGGGCTTTTCTGATGGCCGCGTGCCGTGTCCGCGCCGGGAAGGCGGAGCGGGTAGACAGAAGGCCGATCAGCATGACTGCCTGGACGATGAATCCCACGTTGAGCTCAACCGTCGTGACCGTGCTGCCGGTGTCGTAACCGTTGACCCCCAGCACGAAGAGCAGGATGTTCTCGATGTTCAGGATCACAAGGAGAATAACGCTGACCCACCAGGCCAGGCGTTTGCGGGCGAGAATCGCTCCTGCCAGCAGGCCCAGGGCGAGGGCCCATGATATTGAGACCTCTGGCATGGGGAGGATCACGTAGTCGAAGAATTCCCGGATGCTCTGCAGCTGATGCCGGACCGGCCTGACCGCGCTGAACAGAAGCGCGATGAAGGAATACACAGCGAGCAAGGTGCCAAAAAACGGCGGGAATCTTTTGATAAACGTGGCGAACACAGTCTTATCTTGCACCCGCCCTGAACCTGTAGCCATAGAATTGTCCCCTAATATCCTGTGATTTCCTTGTGAGACTACCAGTCGTTGGCGCGTACCTATGATTGGTCAGTGAAACTGCGTTTATTGCCGACGCCCGAGTTCCTGGAAGTCGACCTTCCCATTGGCAGTAAAGGGGACGCCTTCCCTTTCGAGTAGCTGTTGTTTGAGGACGAGCCCGCGAGCCCCTCCCATGTACCCGCCGAGAGAACCCCCAGCTGCCACGACCCGGTGGCAGGGAATGAAGAGCTGAATGGGGTTTGTTCTGCATAGTGATCCGACTGCGCGCGCTGCTCGCGGCCGGCCAGCGGCTTCTGCCAACTCACCGTATGTGAGCACGTCACCGGGCGAAATCTGGGCCATCTCTTCGCGCACGGATTTCATGAACTCGGTGGGATCGTCCTCGACGTCGAGCGGGAGGGTGAACGCCTGCCTTGTTCCGCTGAAGTACGCGTCGAGCTGCTCGCCGATCTGTGTGAAGAGGTGGCGTTGGGCTTCGCTCATGTCCGACGTGGCAGCGGAATCAGTGATGTCGGGACCAGTGGCATCGGGATCTGTGGTGCCCGGATCCATGATGTAGTGCGATGCCACGATGGCGTGGTCGTTGATCGTGACGTCGATATTGCCGAATGGCGTGGGGAAACGTTGTGTCCGATAGGCCCGATCGTCGGGTGCGTCGCGACGTTCAGCGGGGTCGTCGCTGTATTCGGCGGGCATGGATGTGCTCCGGTGGCTCATAGGGACAACGATAGCGGGTATTAAAAAACCGGGTTACCAGCGCATCTGCGCTCATAACCCGGCTCTGAAATCGGTTAGGACCTCAAAGGGTAAGTCCCCGACTTACTTGTCTTTGTTGAGGAACTCGGAGGCCTTGTCTTTCAGGTCCTCGATGCCCTGCTTGATCTTGGACTCGGCCTGATCGCCTTTGCCTTCAGCCTTGAGGTCTTTGTTGTCAGTAACGTCACCGGCAGCTTCTTTGGCCTTTCCGCCAAATTCGTCTGCCTTGTTCTTAATGTCGTCAGAAATACCCATAGGCTTCTCCTTCTGTTCTAGCTTTGCGACGCAACGAGCGGCATCCATGTCGGGTAACCCGCGCTCATAAGACTCGGGTTGTGATATCGCAACGTGGCCACCGTCGCCAGTTATCTGCGTGGATAACTCCCGCAGGCGGGCGACAGTGATGACACGCTCGTGTGCACATCGCCTAACACCATGACACTTTACTACGGATTTCGCACCACTGGTGGTTGCCAGACATTTCCTACGAACTTGTGACCATTTCGGTACCTAAGCAGGTGGCGCAACGTTCCGGCAACCGGAGGCGACCGGGACAACCGTGTCTGCCGAGAGGCAGGTTTTAGTCCCCGATCTCCAGCAGAGACTGTCCACCCTGAACGGCGTCGCCGGGTTGCACGTGAAGTGCGGTGACGGTGCCGTCGTTGGGGGCTGTAATTTCGGTTTCCATCTTCATGGCTTCAAGAACGACGATCACTTCGCCGGCCGTAATGGCTTGGCCTTCCTCAACAAGCACTTTGCTGACGGAACCAGCCAGAGGTGCCGTAACCGAATTGGCGCTGACACCCTGGACAGACGACGTGGTCGGCGCGGTGGGGGTTGGCCCGTTGCTGTTGCCACCAGTGATGATGGTGCCGAGTGTGGGGCGTTCTTCGTGTTCAACTTCTACGTCCACGGAATAGGGGACGCCGTTGACGGTAACTGTCAGTTTCATTCTTTCGGGTTCCTTCTATTCGTGGCTTATTGCCATTTCGCCTTGTGCTGAACTGCCTGCCGACCTTGCTGTGACCAGCTGCGATGGCGCAAGAAGTGAACTGCGCGCACGGTTCCGCGGTTACCCATGTAGGCGGATACGGCCGCACTGATCGCAATCAAGACATCTTCAGGAATTTCCTCGTCAGAGCGTTGCTTCAGTGCCGCAACTTCGTTTTCCAGCTTGGTGACGTTGCGGGAGAGCTTCTCCACCTGGTTGGACAGGCGAGCCAACAACTGACTGAGTTCAGCAGAGGATGCATTGTCTGTATTCATGCTTCTCCGATCAGTTGGGGGCCAGGCCGTGCTTCTTGGACGGCCGGTTCTCACGCTTGTTGGTCAGCAGCTCCAGGGCCAGGGCAACTTCGCGACGTGTGTCCGCGGGGTCGATGATGTCATCGACGAGGCCTCGGGACGCCGCCATGTATGGCGTCGAGAAGGTGTCTTTGTACAGCTGAACTAGTTCGTTCTTCTTTGCTGCTGCGGCTTCATCGCCTCCCTCTTCTTGGGCTTTCTTAATTTCCTTACGGAAGACGACGTTCACCGCGCCGTCGGCGCCCATGACCGCGATTTCAGCGGTGGGCCATGCCCAAACGCGATCTGCACCCAGGTCTTTAGAGCACATAGCCAGGTACGATCCGCCATAGGATTTGCGGAGTACCACAGTCAGCTTCGGCACGGTGGCCGCCGAGTAGGCGAACAGCATCTTCGCACCGTGGCGAATGATTCCGCCATGTTCTTGTGCAACGCCTGGCATAAAGCCGGGGACATCCACGAGGGTGAGCAGCGGAATGTTGAAGGAGTCGCAGAAGCGGACGAAGCTTGCGCCTTTGTCCGACGAGTTGATGTCCAGGACACCGGACATCACTTGCGACTGGTTAGCGACGATACCGACTGTCCGGCCAACGACGCGGGCAAATCCGACCACAAGGTTTTGGGCGTATCCGGCCTGGACCTCGAGGAAGTCGCCGTAGTCGACGATCTTGCGGATGATATCGCGGACGTCGTATCCCTTGCGGCCGTCGACGGGGACGATATCGCGGAGGGATTCGTCGGGTTCGACAACCTCGTCCGGATCAACGATGGGCGGCTCTTCAGTGTTGTTTTGCGGCAGGAAGCTCAGGAGTTTCTGCGCGATCAGGATGGCTTGCTCGTCATCGTCGGCGACGAAGTGGATGTTGCCCGCTGTGCTCATGTGGGCATCGGCACCACCAAGTTCGTCAGCGGTGACTTTTTCGCCGGTCACGGACTCGATGACCTTGGGGCCGGTGATAAACATGTTGGCCTTGCGGGTCTGGATAATGAAGTCCGTCAGTGCCGGCGAGTAAGCGGCACCACCAGCGCAGGGACCGGCGATGATGGAGACTTGCGGTACGAGCCCGGAGAGCAGCACGTTGTTGTAGAACACGCGGCCGTATCCGGAGAGGGAGTCGATGCCTTCCTGCACTCGAGCTCCGCCGGAGTCGTTGATAAAGACGAAGGGGGTGCCGGTGGTGGCGGACGCTTTCATCATGGCGACCACTTTGTTGGATTGCATTTCGCCAGCGGATCCACCCATGACGCTGAAGTCCTGGGACGCGATGTGCACTGGCCGTCCGTATACTGCGCCGGATCCGGTGACGACGCCGTCGGCGGGGGCGTCGGCCTTGTCCATGCCGAAGTGCGTGGTCCGGTGCTTGGCGAACATTCCGGTTTCCTGGAACGTGTCTTCGTCGACAAGCTTGGTGATGCGCTCCCGGGCGGTCATCTTGCCGCGGTCGTGCTGCTTGTCCAGGCGTGCCTGTCCGCCGCCGAGGCGGATGCGGTTCTTTTCTTCTTCCAGCTGTTCGAGGCGCTCAGGCATGCTGGGATCGTGAGGTTGCTCACTCATTTATTTGCTCCGTTTCTGCTGTCTTTCGCGGTGATCAACTGGTTTATGCGGGTTCCACGGAGACAGTGTGGCTGCGGCCGCCTGTGGTGACTTTGTACGTAATCGGTTCGCGGATGGCAGTGGCGTCGCCGGAGGCCTTCGCCTCTTCGCGCTCGAGCTGCTCCTTGGTCTTGCCGACGTTCTTCGGGCCGTCGGGGCGAGTCTTGAAGAATCCCGGCGCGACCTGCGGGAACAGGGCATTGGTGAGGACGTCTTCGTCGGACCCGTCGGTGCCGTCGAGTTTGTCAGCTTCCTCAACGAGGTTGTCCCATTCGGGTTCAAGGAGGTCAGCGGGGCGCTCGGTGATGGGCTCTTTGCCGGTCTGCTTCTTGGCTTGCTCGATGAGGTCTTTATCCCTCTCACCTGGGGCTTCGCCATAGTATCCGAGGAGGAGGTCGGCGAATTCAGCCGTGAGCACTTTGTAGCGGCCCATCAGCACGTTGAACACGGCCTGAGTGCCGACGATCTGTGACGATGGCGTCACCAACGGCGGGTATCCGGCTGCCTTCCGAACGACGGGGACTTCTTTCATCACCTCGTCGATACGGTCGCCCGCGCCCTGGGCTTTGAGCTGCGATTCCATGTTGGAGAGCATTCCGCCCGGAATCTGCGATTGGAAAATATTGGTGTTGACCAGTGTTTTCGACTCAAACTCCGCGTACTTCGGGCGCACTGTCTTGAAGTGGTCGCGGATGTTAATGAGCCGATCCATGTCAAGCCCGGTCTCGTAGTCGGTTCCTTCGAGCATTTCGACGAGAGACTCGGTGGGGTTATGCCCTGGCCCGAGTGACATGGAGGAAATGGCGGTGTCGACGACATCCGCACCGGCTTCAATGGCCTTCATGAGGGTGACCATCGTGACGCCGGTGGTGGAGTGGCAGTGGACGTTGATCTGTGTATCTTCGCCGTAGGTGTCCTTGATGCCACGGATGATGTCGTAGGCGGGCTGCGGTTTGAGCAGCGCGGCCATGTCTTTGAGCGCGATCGAATCCGCGCCCATATCCAGCAAACGCCCTGCTAGATCAATGTAGCCCTGCACGTCGTGTAGCGGGGACACGGTGTAGCAGATGGTGCCCTGCGCGTGCTTGCCTACTTTCTTCACGGCTTGCATGGCGTGCTCGAGGTTGCGGGGGTCGTTGAGCGCGTCGAAAACCCTGAAGACATCCATGCCGTTTTCAGCGGATTTTTCAACAAACTTATCGACGACGCCGTCCTCGTAGTGACGGTATCCCAGAAGGTTCTGGCCACGAAGCAGCATCTGAAGGCGTGAGTTGGGCATGAGCTTGCGGAAGGTGCGCAGTCTCTCCCACGGGTCTTCGTTCAGGAAGCGGATGCAGGCGTCGAAGGTTGCGCCGCCCCAGCATTCCACGCTCCAGTACCCGGCTTTATCTATATCCTCACAGGCATCGACCATGTCTTCGAGGGCCATGCGTGTTGCCATGAGGCTCTGGTGAGCATCACGCAGAGCCAGTTCGGTCACTCCAATTTTTCGCGTGGTCATGGCCACTACGTTAAGCCGATTTGTTGGCTGTTGCACCACAGCTCACCGTCGTGACTTACCGCACTCTTGGACTTGAACAGTGATTAACCCAACTTGGAGGGGAGCGTCGCGTCCTTTCTCGTCATAATTATTCAGGTTTGCGACGGTGCGTTGCTGTTTTTATGCGACAACGGTACCCCGTTCCGGGGGCGATACGCACCGGAAACAGGCATTGTGCTTATCTTCAATCACGTTCGGGAGCAATTGATCACATTCCGGCATATACACCCGCTGTTTTCTGCGTGTCTGATTCCTCCGCGGGGAATTTGCGATTCCCATGCGGTTGATTATTACGGAGCGCACGTGGTTTTACTAGGGTATGGCTATGCCATCTTTGTCGTCGATGTGGTCGCATGCCAGTGATTTGACGTCGTTGCGCAAGTTGTCTTCCCGCACACCGCGGGAAAAGCGGATCGATAACACATTCTTCCTGCTGGCGGGTTTAGCTGCCATTTGGTTAGCGGGGGAATACTTCAAACTTAGTTTTGTTTTAGATTTTCGTTTGTTGTTGATCATTCCTGCGTGGGGTGTGATTGCTTATCTCACTCTCCCCCGGCTTCATCGAATTTTGACGCGAATTTACGTCCCCAATTACTTCATCGGGCGCACTCGGACTTCGGATGGATTACTGGGCGATCCGGTCAATATCGCGTTCGACGGCACTGCCGAGCAGCTCCACCGCTCGATGACCGAAGCGGGTTGGACGTTGGCAGATCCGGTGACGTTTCGGTCGTCGGCAAAAATTGTCTGGAGCTCCATTACTCGCGCGTCCTATCCAGCGGCGCCGGTGAGTCCGCTGATCCTCTTCGATCGTGAGCAAGACCTCGCCTACCAGCAGGAAGTGGATGGTTCTCCTTCCCGACGACACCACATTCGGCTCTGGCGATGCCCCAAAGACTGGCCGCTCCCCGGTGGCCACCGCGTGGACTGGGTCGGTTCCGCTAGTTATGACACGGCCGTCGGCGTTAGTTTTTTCACCTTACAAGTAACCCATCGCATTGCTGCCGATATCGATAGGGAACGCGACCACGTCGTCTCGACCGTTCGTTCTTATGTCCCCGAGAGTTCGGTATCCATGATTGAGGATTTCTCGACGGGCTATCACCATGTCAACGGCGGTGGCGACAAAATACACACTGACGGTGATCTTCCCATTGTCGACGTCAGTCGGGTCGGGTTGCGCCCGGGTTCATCCGGTGACGACAGTGCTCGTGCGGAGGAGAAAGCGCCCGAGGAGCTGCCCGACGAGATCGAGGAGGCCACCGCTAAGAGCGACAACCCGTCGGAAATTACCGAGAACGACGCCGAGGAAAACGCCGAAGCGGAAAACACCGTCGAGGAAAGCAGCGATGCTGAGCCGGTCACAGCACACAGTTCGGACAATATGGACTCGACCATTAACGGAACTCGCTACACAGGCCGGGCATCCACGCACTACGACGACGATATTTCCGACGAAGAACGTGCTGCTCGGCGTCCCAAGAACGTGCGACGCACACCGCGGCCACCGAACCTGATGCTGTCCATGGGGATGCTATTCCTCGTCGTTGCATGGCAAAGTGTCGTCCTGCTGTACAAAGCGGATCAGCACCGTTTTATCCCCGGCGCCTTACAGAACATGGGTTTCAGCCACCACACCGCCTACGTCGCGACGCAGTGGTACGTCGGCTTATTAACACTGGGCACCCTGATTCTGGTTCTGCTCACGCTCGGCGGATTTACTCACGCGCGCGACGCTCTGATGCTATTCCTCACCATTGCCATCGTGATCTCAATCCTTGATCGCAATGGGATGCGCATGATCGCAGCTGGCCACAACAACTTGCTGCTCACAACAGCGACCATTATTGCCCTGCTAGCACTGTCTTCCGACGACGTTCGCAACTGGATACGTGGCCACGAACCCGCCGCCGTGTGGGGCCCGGTGAGGAAAATTCATCTGCCGATTGATGATCATTCTCGGTAGACGCGACGACGATTGACGACGGTTATGGCATCGCGGGGCTTCTCAAGCGTCGTCATATCGCCGCTCTACCGGCACCGTGTCAGTGGTTTCACCAGCATTACCGTATTATGGTGACGCTAAAGCTGTTATGTCGAAGTCCATGACATCGTGTAACAGGGCCACATACCGCCGATGTATGCGCTGCCCCTAACCTTGCATGGCAGACAACACCATCGTTCGTGCGCTGCCACGCGGAGTCAGAAAGGTTGATATGCCGAAGTCAAAGGTAACTGAGTCCTCAGAGTCGAGGCCCGCGTCGTCATCGACGTCCACCCGTACCCCGGTCAAGCTCAACAACGCGTCCACCCCGCTGTGGTACCGCATCATCATGTTCGGCTTCATCATTGCTGGGCTTCTATGGCTGGTGGTCAACTACATCGCTGGGCCGCAAATCCCGTTCATGCAGGACCTCAATGCATGGAACTACGCCATCGGTTTCGGGCTCTTCGTCGTCGGACTCTTAATGACTATGGGATGGAAATAGGCACATCTGTTTAACGTCCCCTAACGGATTTATCGCAGCATTATCGCAGCATTCCCGACGACGCCGGATCGACGGATGCAAGGCCGCGGAGAGTCCACATTTCTTTGTCACCGCTGCGCCGACGGTGGAATCGCATCTGCCACTCGGGGGGAATATCGCAGCGCCAAAAGGCGTCGGGCGAGGCGTCCAGGGCATGGACGAGTAGGGCGCGCCCCAGCGATTGGTCGCTGACCGTGACGTATTCCCCTGGTTTCAGCTCGTCAGCCCACTTCGCCACGCGGTCGATATAGGTGCGTAGCGATTCCCCACCGTGCCCGACGTAGTCCGGGTTTTTCCTCCACTGCGCAATCTTCATTGGCGACACAAGAGGCAAAGGCTTTCCCGCCCACTCCCCCACGTCCCAGGGGCCAGGGTTGCCGACGAAAACGCGCGAAGAGGTGGATTCGGCCGCGTCTTCCGTGTCCGGACCCGCGTCGTTAATATCACTGAATTCCTCGTAACGACGCAGCGTGTGCCGGTACTCTGCCCACCGAACTGTGTCTTCTGACGACGCGAACCGCGGCAGATGCGTGCTCGCAAGCGGTGCCGAGACAACGATGAGTCGCACCACGCGGATGGTGGTGCGACTCTGCCGATAAAAACGCCTCATACTAAGGATTATCCCACTGAGAGCGTCCCACCACGAGGCGGCTTCTCCATCGATACAACGTATCCCCAATTGGCGATTGTGGTGGTGGCATGGTCACGCGGTCACTGCATGCTCTCTAGGACCTTGGTGCCGGGCTGGTGGCCCCTGGCGGTGCAGTGAGATTCCTTCATCTCAAGAACGGAAAGTGATCTTCGGCGTACCGCAGCCCAGCGCATGTTAGCGAGCTGGCTAGCGGGCATGTGAAGGCGTATGGGCACACATGCCCTGTTTCCATTGCTGTTCAATCCCACTTCTCATGGCCGGCAATGGGGCGTTCGAATTTGCTATGGTCACTTTCGGCCTTGACGTGTTGTCAAGCCCCCTTTCGTTGCTGCGCGGCTGTCCCGCGTGAAGCACGTGGGGCCTCCTATCAGCGATGAAGGGGACCTCCAATTTAACGGAAGGAGGTGATGGTGTGGATAGGAAACCTGTTCCCAGAGGCCGTGAAGGCTGGCTGGAAGGCATAAGCAAAGCCAGGGCCGTGATCGTACGGATCCTCGCCCTGGCTTTAAAATATGGGCCTTTGGCTGGCCACTTAGCAGCTTTATTCGATTTGAGCGAGAAGCTCTGCTAAGAGGGGTTTGCCCCGAGTAGGTCATCGTGTAGCAGCGCGGTGGCCTACTTTTTAAACCACCACCATACGGTGGTGCTATTTCTCACAATAAGGTCTTCGTCGTTTGTCTGCAAGCTATGTTGGCGCCTAAATAGCTGTGTGCCGGCCGGTATCGGAACAGACAGGTCACAAATCCCGATGATCCCACAGATATACCGGTACACACGATATATCTACCAATATGACAACGCGTAGCTACGCATTGCACTACATAGCTACGCGAAACGGTTGCGGGATCTAATTTTAGGCCGCGACTTTTTCTTTTTCCGCCTGAACAGCGGCTTTATGAATGGCCTTCTTAGACACCAACGCGGTGCCAAATCCGATAACGCCCCAAAGGATGCACTGGGCCATGAATGAGTAGACGCGGAAATAGTACAGGTCATCGGCAGGGAACCCTGGGTACACGATCTTCCCGTCCGGGTCTGTCAGCGGGCGAGGCGTCTCAGAGTTGTGTCGGCCGAACTCGTCGATGTCGGCATGCAAATGTCCCAACGACGGCAGCAACCGGCTAAACGCGTACATGATGACCGCGAAAACAACAGCCGAAATGAGGAAAGCAACCCACGAATCCATGCGCGTGGACAGAACCTTGTGCAGGAAAACTACCCCGATCATGACGACCACAGACGCGATAATCATCGTAAGGAAAAGCCATGTGCGCTGTTTAATTGTGTCCGGGTTACCGACGGCGGGCGGATTCGCCGGATACTTCAAACAGGGCACGACATAGAGGCAGGCAAACATGGCGGCTGCAACGCCGATAGCCGCACCACGAATGTTGGTTGGCTTGGCATACCGAAGGTAAAGGCTGAACACAACCGCGTACAGCAAGCCGAGGGCAAGCCCCATCAAGACCATGCCAGTACCGATTCCCACGGTCGATTGAATTGAGCGGCTGAACAGTTCGGTCTCATCGCCACCCGTGGCGATACCAGCTGCTTTATCGAGGGCCTCTTGGGCCTCGTCACGTCCGCTTTCGTAATCGATGGCTCGGCTGATGATGGGCTCTGCCCACAGCTTGGCGAAAATGAAGGACAAAAGTCCGGCCAGTAAACCGAATCCCCCGCAACGTAGAACGAATTGGCGTTCCATTTTTTAACTCCAAATATGGGCGTGCACCAGGAAAAACCTGGTGATGACGCGAAGATTAGTGGCAGGGGAATCCCAAGAAGTGGCGGGAATCGTGCACCCACTCGTGGATGTGCATGTCGTTACCGAAGACG
Source organism: Corynebacterium pseudokroppenstedtii (assembly GCF_019754945.1). GTDB lineage: Bacteria > Actinomycetota > Actinomycetes > Mycobacteriales > Mycobacteriaceae > Corynebacterium > Corynebacterium pseudokroppenstedtii. The sequence continues at coordinate 456,801 of NZ_JAEUWU010000002.1, read as the reverse complement.
CTGGTCGCACCCTGGTCAATACCAATGAAGTAGTACACCAACAGACCAATGACCAGTGCAGAGAACAACCACACAAATGACGAAGGAACATCAATGGCCTCTGCAAGTGAACGTGCCGACGTCCGAGATGACGATGCTTGCTGAGCAGCATGAAGTGATGAATCGGTCATAACAAATACTTCCTCTTCCGGAAAATAAACAATGCGTATTCTTACGCGAGTGTAGACCTCAATTATGAAAGTGAAGAAACGCCCTGGCATACGAGACCACGCGCCTGCCTGGGCGTTTCGTTATGGAGTAACAACACTAGAAGAAAAGAATTTTCCTAGTTTGAGAATTTGTGATGGGCGTGAGTTAACCTCCGCCTGCTTTCACAAGAGAAAAGAATATAGTTTAGCCAACAGCAGCAACTCCTTTTGATATGACGCGTAACAAAGAAAGTAAATACAAAACGCGAGTATCTGGCTGCTTCGTTAAGCGCGATCCCAACCTGGAGTTTTCACCCCAGCAGATCCAATAATCGGGCTGTCCCTTCCTGGAACGACCAGGTTGACCAGGCGTACTGCCCAACCGCTAACGAAGTCACAGTGGCGCGACCGCCCCGGATTCTCACCGGGTTCCTCATCGTCTTGTACACAACAACTGTAGACCCCATCCTCACCTTTTGGTAGCCCAGCTGCCGATTTTCGTCGGGAAATACACCCAATTCGAGAATTTATACCCCCAGTGCGGAGTGAACCTGCGCGATGTAGACCACCATCGCTCCACAACCGACCACAAACACAGCTACCGACGCTGACAATCGCGCGATAAGCCTTCGCTGCGATCCACCGGCACCCATCATGGCGCCTCCAGCACCACCGAGCAATGAGGTGCCACTCGACATCGAACCAACACCGTGCGCCATACCCGCGGTGCCTAGACCAGCAGCGACGAACCGTCCCACACGTCGGCCTGGCCCGCGAACGCCGGTCACAATCTGTGCTCCGTAGATCGCGACGGCCATCAGGGCACCCGTCAGCAATCCCCCAATGTGCCCCCACAAGGAGATGCCCGGAGTGATTAATGAATACCCCAAGTTCACCACAATGAGGACGATAAGCGCCCTCATCTGCGGTTTATTGTTCAGATACATGCCTGCGGCAACGGCCATCAGGCCATAGATCACTCCGGATGCCCCCACGGTCAGGGACAGGGGGTCGCGCCACTGGATCATGGCGGCCGATCCGTAGCTTGTGCCCGCAAAAATGATCGCCATCGCCAGCGAACCGTAGGTGCGCTCGATGCCGACCCCGAACACCCACAGCATCACCCCATTGAACAAGAGATGCGTCAAACCGGAGTGGAGAAAACTGAAAGTCAGACCACGGAGGAGAGCTTCGTTGTCGGGCGTCAGCGCGGGTAGATACAGCCACCAGGACGCCGCTAAGGACGATTCACGCGTGTTGCCCTCCAGGGACCCGGATTGCACAACGGTCACCAGGTACACAACGATGCAGGCAATCAGCGCGCCCGAGGTCACAGGGGTTTGGCGAATCGTCCGGGTCAGCACGTCATCACACGTTACACGTACCAACGCAGTACACGTACCGGAACGCTACCGGTACTGACACGGTCGCCGCATTACTCGTCGTTAATCGTCGGTACTAGATAGATCGGTACTAAATAGATTGCCGACGACACACAGCCGGCGGCTCAATCTAGCCGGCGGGACAAACTAGTTCTCGACGATCTCCACGGAGTCAATCACGATGTCGTCCAGCGGACGGTCGAAGCGATCGGTCTTTGTTTCCGCGATCGTGTCGACGACCTTCTGAGAATCCGCATCGGTGACCTCACCAAAAATGGTGTGGTGGTTGTTCAGGTGCGGCGTCGGTGCGACGGTGATGAAGAACTGGGAACCGTTGGTACCCGGGCCGGCGTTCGCCATGGCCAACAGGTACGGGCGGTCAAACTGCAGTTCAGGGTGGAATTCGTCACCAAAGCGGTAACCGGGGCCACCACGGCCTGTTCCCGTCGGATCCCCACCCTGGATCATGAAACCATCGATGACACGGTGGAAAATTGCGCCATCGTAGAACGGGCCCTCTTCTCCACCCGAAGCATTGCGCTCCGAGTAATCCTTCGTGCCCTTAGCCAACCCGACAAAATTATCGACGGTCTGGGGAGCATGATTACCGAAGAGGTCGATAGAAATATCGCCGCGATTAGTGTGCAAAATCGCGGTTGCTGTCTTCTGCGTACTCACGACACTCATTGTACGTAGTTACTAGACGAACCGCCCCCTCACCCCACTACAGTAGTAAAAGACACGTTATAAAGATCCGCCCCTGACCAAGAAACCGGTAAGGAACCGATAAGGAAGAACCATGAACTCCTCGGACACAACCATGTTTTTGCGCGCGGCACGCAACCTCTCCGACGCCCGCAAACAGCGAAAAGACAATAAGGAAGCTCGCGACTTCGACCCCGTCGAGCGCCTTGTTGAATACGCAAAAGCGAAGGAATCCAACCCCGGGAAACCGCGTGGTCAGGGCGATAACGGTAAGGTAGATAAGAACGCCAACGATTCGTCCTCTGATAATTCCTCCGAGGCTAAGGGGAAGAAGGACAAGAAAGCGGCTAAAAAAGCTAAAAAGCAAGAGAAGACGAAGGACAAGAAAGCGTCCTCCCAAAGCTCATCCAAGGAGAACTCGGCCATGTCAAAGAAGAAGTCCACTCTGGAGCAGCTGCGCGCTTCAGCGAACCCCACTGCCGTGGCTGTCGTTGATCGCATCCGCGAAGAGAGCGAACGCGCTTATGACCTTGCATCAGACAAAGCGGATAAAGCTGGCAAGAAGTTAAATAAAGCCCGCGCCAAGGCAGAAAAGAAAGCTAAGAAAGTTCAGAAGAAGGCGGATAAGAAAGCCTCCAAGGCCCGTAAGCAGAACGCTAAGGAGGCCGATGCTCTTCAGAAGCGCGCTGAGGCTTTCCAGAAGAAGGCCGCAGAGTTTGCGGACAAGGCCACTGACAAGGCCAGCGAGTTTGCGGACAAGGCTTCAGACAAAGCGAGCGAGTTCGCCGGAAAAGCCCAGGACACCGCGTCCGACGTGCGGGGCAAAGCTGCAGAGACCGCCAGCAACGTTGCAGCCGCTGCATCAAACAACCTGCCTGATTCCGTCAGCGATCGTCTGCCCGACTCCGTGACCGATTCACTGGATCAAGCGGCTGGGAAGAAGACGAAGCGCAGCAAGAAGCCTTTATTTATCGTCTTGTTCGTTGCACTCGTTGCCGGCGGATGGGCAACGTACAAGTCTCGTTCCTCCAAGAACGTATCGACGGAACCGCCGAAGAACAACGACGAGCCCCGCTTGGTGTACAAGACGGAAACCCCGACGTCGGACTCCTCTGCCGACAGCAAAGAGGACAAAGTGGAGGATGCCAAGGAGAAGGCAGCCGACGCTAAGGACGACGCTCAGGCCGCGGCGGCGGAGAAGGCCGATCAAGCCAAGGAGAAAACCGACGAGGTTAAGAAAGCTGCCCAGAGCAAGGCTGAAGAGCTGAAGGATGCCGCCAAGGACAAGGCGGAGGACCTTAAGGCTGCTGCTTCCGACGTTGCCGACCGGGCTGCAGATAAAGCCGAGCAGGCTAAAGCTGATGCCAAAGACGCCGCTTCCCGCGCCGACGACAAGGCCGACGAGGTCAAGAAAGCCGCTCAGGATAAGGCGGAAGACCTGAAGAAGGAAGCTAAGGACGTCAAGGCTCAGGCGGAGAAGAAGGCCAAGGACGCCAAGAAGTCTGACGGCAAGAAGTCCGCTCCCAAGAACAGTGCGCCGAAGAACAGCGCTCCTCAGGCACCGAGTGCCAAGGCTAAAGCTGGTAAGGGTTCTAGCAAGGGCAATGCGTCCAAGAACAATGGTGCTCAGAAGCCCAGCGCACCGAAGAACAACGGTGGCCAGAAGAAGGGCAACAATGGTAAGGGCAACTCCCAGAATGGAACCGGCCGCCACGCCCTGAAGGACGACAAGAAATAGGGCTATCTTCACGGTCGGGTCTAACCCCTGATCCAATGCCCGATCCATCACCTGATCCACCGTCTAGGAAGGTTTCCTAGGTGGTCGGGTTCCCCGCCATATCGCTCCGGCGTATGGCGGGTTTTTGTGTTATACGACGAAATTGTGTCCGCGTGCGGGAAAACTGCTGGGGCATATAGGGGTCGGTGGTGAAAACTGCGGGGGAATATGGGCGAAAAATGGCCGAAAATTGACCATATTCCCCCGCACTTTTATTTGAGGACGCATATCCCCGCACACTTTTGGGCTCCAGGTGCAGCATTCCCCCGCAGTTTTCCGTCTACCGGCTCCTTGTTCCGTGCGTCGGTGCTTCGCGCCCCAGGAATTGGGTTCTTCCTGGGGTTATACGACAAAAGGCGGTGCGGCACATCACCACCCGCCATTGTTTCCCCCGAGCTTCACTTAGTGTTCATGTTTACGTCAGTGGGACGTTAAAGAAGCTTGATACACCATACGTATGGCACAAGCACCTAGTCTCCCCACTCACCAGGCCGATGACAGCCAGGCCTGGACGTCATCACCGCAGCCGGATGCGGCTCGCACCACTCCCCCGCCAGGCCACAACCCGGGCACGACCCCACGTCGTCAACACGACGGGGGTGGCGTCAATACCACGGCGGTCACCGCGTTACTCGGCGTGGCCACCGTCTTGCTGATTATCTTCACGTTCACTGACAAGCAGGTCAGCGATGCTGTCATCAATCATGACAGCGTGTTCGGCACACTGTTCCAGTCCTATGGCGAGTTCCCTCCGGCGGTGCTGAGTGCGCTGGCTATGCAGGTCCTCGCGGGATGCCTCCTCCGTTCCTCTCTTCCGGGGATCGCGCGGGGGCTGGGCAGCATTTTGCTCACATGGGCGAGTTTCCTGTCGGTCCTTGGCTGGTCAGAGCAGGCTGAGTCGTATCGTCGGTCGTGGAGCGCAAACCTTGCGGCTGGCACCCCGATCGGCGTCGCCAATAATGATGATTCGGACACGATGACCTGGTCGCAATTCGCCCCCGCCATGTTTATGGATATTGTCCTTCTGATCATCATTTCGATCGTGGCGTGGCTACTGGTTCGGAATTTGTCGGCTGAGACTTTGCGCCTGATCGCGATCTCGGCTGTGATTATGCTCGCGATTGTGTGGGCTGGGCACGGGGTGAACGACGGGATGAAGAGCCTGTGGGGTCGGTTCCGCCCCTATGAGGTTGATGCTGGTAAAGGCCCCTATCAGCCGTGGTATCACATCAATTTGCCTAATGGACACCGCTCGTTCCCGTCGGGCCACACTCAAGAGGGCACCACTCTTGCAGCCTTGGCTATCGTGTTGCGCCCGCTCGGTGGCAAAGCCTGGCGGATTGCGCTGTGGGTCGGAACGGTGTGGGGAATTCTCATGGCTGCCAGCCGCGTGATCATCGGTGCCCACTGGGCTACTGACACGGTCGCCAGTTTCATCCTGACCTACGGCCTCATTTTGGTCGGATTGTGGTTGACGACGTGGGTCGCCAGCCGTTTGAATTCCACCACCATTACTAACGACGCTGGTACGCCGGTTCGCACTTCCTAGCGACGCTGGTAAATCCGCGAGTGGTCTTTCACGCCGGCAAAACGGAATGGCGCATCGGTGACCTCCGGTGTGTCGTAATCCGTAATGTCGGCTACACGCGTTCCGGGGTGAAGATCGCGGTAAGCGTCGTAGGTGAGCGGCTCGCGTGAATCCAGCGCTTTCTTGTGCTCATCGGCGTGGAGCCGCTTTTGGTATCCGTCGACAATGGTGCCGGTGAAGAATTCGGCAACCGCACCGGACCCGTAGGACAGGACGCCGACGCGCTTTCCGGCGAGGTCGTCGGATTCGGTCTCGAGCAACGACATTAATGCCAGGAACACGGATGCCGTGTAGGAGTTACCAATCATGCGGTTGTAGTGCATGGTGGTCTCGAGTTCGGCGGCTGTTTCGGCTTTATCCGCTGATAGACCCACATGCTCGCGCAACGCCATGTGCGCTTTTACCGCCATCTTCGTAAACGGCTGGTGGTAGCAGAAGCGGTCAATCGCGGCGAAGTCGGCCCCACCGTGATCGATGAAGTCGTCGTAGGCTCCGCGAACGGCGTCGAGGTAGGCGTCGATGGAAAGTTTGCCGTCAACCAGGGCGGTGTGCCGGTCGTTGGGCCGCCAAAAGTCCTGCACATCGTAGGTGTACACGCCGGATGCCGGCTCGACGGCCAGGATGCCGGGGTTGGCCTGGACCAGGAACGCAGCCGCTGCCGCGCCTTGAGTGGGCTCACCGCCCGAGTTGAGGTCGTAGCGCGCAACGTCGGAGGCGACAACCAGCACTTTTTCCTGCGGGTTACGGGAGACGATCCCCAGCGCGACTTGCAGCGCACCGACACCGGAGTAGCACGCCTGTTTCATTTCGATGGTTCGCACCTGGGCGGGAAGGCCGAGGAGCCCGTGAACGTACACGCCGGCGGATTTGGACTGGTCAACGCCAGATTCGGTAGCGAAGAGAAGAGTACGGATTCCGTCGGTTCCGTTGCGGTCGATAATCCGCTTGGCGGCGGTGGCTGCCATGGTGACGATGTCTTCGTCGGCAGCGGGCTGGCTCATGATCTCTTGGCCGATGCCTTTGTGGAACTTGCCCACGTCGATCCCGTGTTTGTCGGCTAGGGTTTCGAGGGCGAAGCTGTGGTGTCCCGTGGCGAAAGTGATGTCATGGATGCCAATGGGGTTCACAGCTGTGTTCACGGGTGCGTTCACTCGCCTTTCCTTTCAATTTTCACGTGGGCGGCCATCAGTTCGCCCGGATTCGTTTGTGCGGCCAGCAGTGATAGTTCGCCGCAGAAAACAGATGCCGCACACAGTACTGCAAGTCGGCGTGCGTTATCCCCCGCTGGGCGGTCTTCACGGCATCCGAGGCGTCGCAAGTTTTCTTCGACAACCTCCAAGCCCTGGCCTTTGCCGTTCCCTACTGTACCCACAATGAGGTTGGGGAGGTTGCATGAGAAGTAGAGGTCTCCGTCACGCACTTCGGCATGGGTGATGCCCTGCGATCCCTCGACAATGTTGGCCGCGTCTTGCCCAGTTGCCAGGTAAAAGCCCAGGAGCATATTGGCATAGTGCGCGTTCGCGGTGCGCAACCCGCCAGCCAAGGTGGTGCCGACCAGGTTCTTCCGGACGCTGAGGTTCGCGATCTGTTCCGGTGTCGTTTTGAGTCGTTCCTTGACGACGTTGCGCGGGATGAGCATTTCAGTGACGACGTTCTTTCCACGCCCGAGGATGCCGTTGACTGCGGTGGCTTTCTTGTCGGAGCAGTAGTTGCCGGAGATCGATCCGTAGCGCAGTTCCGGGTATTGCTGGAGGATCCACGGCATGAGGTTGTCGGAGGCGAGGGTGACCATGTTGTGGCCGGAGGCGTCCCCGGTGGTGAATTCGAATCGAACGAAGAGGAGGTTTCCGGCGTATTGGACGTGCAGATCGATGAGCTTGGCAAAACGAGATGCCTGAGCGACGACAGCCTGCAGCTCATCGCGACGCCGGTCGAGTTCGGTGGCCACACGAAGGGCGACTCCGGCGTTGGGGGCTTCGAAGTACACGGATCGTGTCATTCGCTCGTCGACGAGTGTGGCGCGGATTCCGCCTTCGACGTAGCGCGATACTTTTGCCCCGCGGCCGACGGATGGCCAGAGTGGCGTTTCGTAGGTCGCCATGGGAATGGAGACGGCTTCGTAGCTGGCACCAGATTCCGGGGTTTGCGTGTCCTCCTCGGAGTTCCATCCCGCTGTCTCCCCCGAAACAACATTGCCTGAGATGTGGACGGGGCCGATCCATGACATGGGGATAGGCGCATATAAATTGTCCCTCATTACGTTTCCTCTTCTTATTCGTAAATGTGTTGTCAGGTGTTTATTTGGGGCCTTATCTGAGCCCTTATTCGTGAATTGTTTTTAAATTGTTGCTCTCGACGGAGCCTGGCTAAAACGTGCGTACCAATCATTAGTTTTATCGACGACGGTTGGCGACGGTGGTGAGATCAATCCCACGCGCGCGAGCCGACTCCGCCAGGGGCCCAGTGATGAGGGCGTCGGTGTTGTGCAGGTCGCTCGTGCTGGTTGCGCCGACCATTTCGTAGAGCGCCTGAAGGTGCTCCGCCCACCGGTTGATTTGGCTGGTCAGCGCGTCGACGGCGGCGTCGACGCCTTGGGCGCGTTCCTGTGGCGAGCGGACGGCGTCCCCCACGCCGGTGCTCAACGCGGTGTGAAGGAACGTTCCAGCGACGCCCACGGCGTCAGCTCCGAGGGCGAGACCTCGGAGGACGTCGTAGGGTTGCCGAACTCCGCCTGAAGCGAAGAGTGTGGGCAACGTGTCGAGGTCCGCGGTGGTCGCGTCGAGAAGGGAGAATGCGGCGGATTGTCCGAACCCGGTGAGGTACGAGAAATCCCGGTCGGATCGTCGGTCATTTTCGATGCGCGCGAAGTTGGTTCCTCCGCGGCCGGAGACGTCGGCGATGGATACGCCCAGGTCATGGAGCTGCTGGAGTGTGTTCCGGGTCATGCCGAAGCCAACTTCTTTAACGATGACCGGCGTGTGGGTGACCTCGAGCGCGTTAACGATGGCTTCGATGTTGCGTGGCCAGGAGGCGTAGCCGCGCGAGCCTTCCGGCATGACGGTTTCTTGCACGGCGTTGACGTGGATTTGGAGGGCGTCGGCCTGGAGGGCGTCGACAACTCGGGCGGCGTCGTCGGGTGTGGCGTCGGCACTGAGGTTTGCCCACACGGTGCCGTGAGGGTTGCGGTCGCGGAGGATGCGGAAGGTGGGGAGGGTGTCGGGTTCGCGCAGGAAGATGGACATGGAGCCGGTGGCGACGGCGATTCCGGTGCGTGCCGCGGTTTCGGCGAGGACGCGGTTGACTCCTGCGGTGAGTTCGGATCCTCCGGTCATCCCGTTGATGTAGAACGGCAGTCCCCAGTGCAGCGGCTGTGCTGTGTGCACGCCGCTGCTCGTGTTTCTACCGCTGCGATCCGTCGGGATGTTGGTGGAAATATCAGCTTGACCTGGGTCTATTCCGGCCAAGGAGTGGTGGAGGATGCGGACGTCGTCCCACGCACAATATGTCGAGTCACTCCCGGCAGGGCGGGGTGAGGATACGGAGGATGCGTCGTCGGGAGCTTGGGATGTGGCGTCGGTGGGCTGTGGAGGTTCGCCGTGAGCCTCGCGTTGTTGCCTGGCGGCTAGGGCCAGGTGGTCGTCTTTCCGGCTGCCACTCATTTCCCATCTCCTTCCGTTGGTGTGTCATCTGGGGCGATGTCTGCTCCGGTGGGCGAAACATGCAAGTTCAGAGGGCGGATTCCTGCCGCCGTCCATCGCTCATGGAGTGCGTGTGCGTCGACGCCCGGCGCGGCGAGCGCGATTCCGCAGTCGCCCCCTCCTGCTCCTGACGATTTCGCCCACCACCCCTCGTCGAGCGCAGTGGTGATCAACGTGCGCAGCGCTGGGGTTTCGATGGCCACCCCTCGTTGCGTTGCGATCTCTCCTAAGACCTGTCGGGCTTGCGCAACGGCGTTCCCGGTTGCCGACGTCGCCCTGTCGTCTGAATCAGCTTCACGTCCACCATTGTCGCTGGTGAGCGCTTCAACAAGACCGCCGACGGCTGCGTCGCTTCGCTGGAGAAGGTCGTCGGGTAACGCGGTTTTCTTGACGACGTGCCCGACGAGCTCGGTGGTGTCGGCGGGGGTTCCTGTCCAGCCGACGCTGAGTTGGATTCCCGGCGCGGCGGGTGTGATGCGGCGGAGTGCTAAACCTGGCCACTCCCCTGTCAGCAGGTCGCTGATTGTTGTCGTGCGGGAACCAGAACCCCAGGCGTGGTCTTCCAGCCATGCTCGATCCGGCGAGCGGTATTCGACCCATCCGCCGAGTGCGCTGGCAGCGACGTCGCCTCCCGATGTTTTTGTCGTAACCCGCACTGTTGCGATGGCCGCGAGTCGGTAGATCTGTTCGGGTGTGGGCTGTAGTCCGTGGTGACGGGCCGCGGCAGCGACGGTCGCGACGGTGACTGCGGCTGACGATCCGAGCCCGAATTTCGCGCCGCTCGTGGCGTCGTCAAGGTGGCTCGAGATGTCAATATCGTATCCGCTGGTGGGAAGGTGTTTTTCTGCTCGCCAGCGTTCGACGGTGAGGACCGCAGCCGCGACGTATTTATGGAATCCGGTCTCGTCGCTGTGGAACCGGGCGGCTGCTGCGAGATCGGAGCTGGCTTCCCAGTGAACTGGTGCTTCGTCGGGTTTCGTGGGGTCGCTCGCGTCGGATCGTAGTGTTCCGACTTCGGTGCCCGTGGGCGTGAGCGTGACGTGCACGTACCTGTCGACGGCGATGAGTAGCGCGGCGTGTCCGGGGTGGACGACCGCGTATTCTCCGGCGATGTACAGCTTTCCGGGTGCCGAGGCGTGGACGGAGGTCTGTGTCACGGCTGTTACTCCTGACGGTTCGCTGCGTCGTGAGCCTGTGCGGGTTGTCCTCCGTCTGCGCTGTTCTGCTCATGTCCGCCCGTCTCCGCGATGGGCGTCAGGTGAGCCCCCGATCCCGCGCGAGCAGGAATGAGCTCGATGTCGGGGAACCGTTCGTGGAGGGCTGCACGGGTTGCGTCGAGGTCCTTAGCCTGACAGAGCGCAACGACGTTGGGCCCGGCGTCCGCGGTACCGTACACTTCCAACCCGTCGTTCCGCAGCTGCGCGATGGCGTCGAAAATGGCGACCGACGTTGGCGCTAAGTACCGGACGGATGGCCGGTTGCCGTTAATCGCCGCGTGCATGCGCAGTGCGTTGGATTCTGTTATTTCTCCGACGCGCGTGTAGTCGCCCTCAACCAGGGCTTGTTGCATATCGACGAGGTCGCGCTGCGTGCTGCTCACCCACCCGTCAAAGAAGGGCGATGTCCGAATGGTATCGGCCATGGCGACGCGGGACGACACGGCTTTTTGTGCGCCCGAGACGACACAGATGACCATGGCAAGGTCGGGGCCGGGGACGCTTTCCGCGTACGACGTGAGGTCAGCGTGTTCATCGTCACCGTCGCCTGGGCGCCAGATGACGAGGTTACCCAGGATGGATCGTGTGGCGGACCCGGAGCCTCGGCGGGCTAGCCGCGAGAGTGATCGCGGGTCGCCGGAAAGTCCGTAGGCTTTCGATGCAGCGGTGGCGAGCGCGGCAAATCCCGATGCCGACGACGCTAGCCCTGCCCCGGTGGGCACGGAGTTGATGGAGTTGACCCGCGCGTACGTGTGCGCAAGTTCGGGCTTCTCCTGGCCGGAGCCCTGTTCCGCACTGCGCTGACGCACCAAATCAAGGAATGCACTAACCCTGTGCGTCGGCGTCCCCGGCGCTGGCTCACCATTGAGCGTGAAAATATCGCTGTTCAGACTCGGATCCGGGTTGACGACGGTATCTGTGGGATAGATATCAAGCGTCAGTGACAAACTACCGGTCGCGGGCAGAACTAAGTCGGCGTTGCGCTTACCCCAGTATTTGACTAGCGCGATATTGGGGTGGGCGGTGGCTCGCGCGGTGTGAGGCGTGATCGGCCCGATATCGCCCATGCTGGGGTGTGTGGCGGTCACCGTTGAAACTCCGAGGGGTGCATAAGCCATGTGCGACGTGCACCCGCGGCGCGGAGTGCGTCGGACAACGCGATCGCGTGGTTTTCGTCTTTAGATAGCGCGATGATGCAACCACCCCGGCCGCCACCGGTGAGCTTCGCACCAAGCGCCCCCGCATTCCGCGCAGCCGAGATAAGGTTTTCGAGCTCAGGACTGGAAACGCCCAGGTCAGCGAGGTGTTCATGGACGGCGTTCATCCGCTCACCCAGGGAGGCCCGGTCGTCGAGAGCGAGGTCAATCCGCGCTTCGACGGTGTGGTGACGGATGGCGTCGACATTCCGGGTAAAACGCTTCTTGTGGGTGCGCCGTAATTCGTCGACACCCCGGACGGCCGAGAGCGTATCGCCTGGTTGTCCGGTATCGGCGACAACGAGCGGCGACCCGAGGCTGACGGTGATGGGTTCGCTGCGTCCGCCCTGGAAGAGCACGGGGTGGGTGTTCAGCACGGTGTGGGCGTCGAGGCCGCTCGCACTACCGTGAGCGACCCGCTCCCCGATCTGCACAAGTTCATATCGGCTGTGGTAGTCGACATCTTTGCCACTGAAATCGATGATGGAATCCACCATCGCTGCCGACGCCGCTGCGCTGGAGCCGAGCCCGCGTGCCGGCGGGACGTTGCCTCGGCACGAAATGTGCATCCCCGACTGCGGGTATTCAAGCAGGTCCAGGCAGGCTTTAATCGTGGCGCCGACTGGGGACAGGAACGTGGGGGCGTCGGCAAGAGGACCGTCGTAATTGTTGGCGGTCAGCCACAATTCCCCATCACACGGCTCGGCCGTGGCGCGCAGAGTCAGGCACTGCATGGGGAACGCGATGGCCGGCTCCCCGAAGACAACGGCGTGCTCGCCAAACAGAATGATCTTGGCGTGAGCGCGGCCGAACCCCCTGGCCTCGTCCGCCAAGGCGGAGTAATGAGGCCCTTCCGCAGGTTGTTTATACCGTTGACTCTCGTTCACACGTGCATAATCGGGAGCCTCGCTGCGACGCGAGGAAGTAATAACGTCTGCGTCGGAATGTCTCAGTGGCTGCACCAGTGCTCCTATACGGAATGAATCAAACCCTGCCGTCGCTCCACCTTAACTACAGCACCCGACAAACCTCCTCAGATCCCGTCGGGCAAATCCCATTGGGCATAGACCCCATCGGGCGTGGCTCAGCCGAGTGTGGCCAACGGCAAACGCTGCTACTCTACCACGACTCAGAGTAGTCCTCGTTTCTTATCGACTACGACGCTCCAGCTGGCCCAGGGCTTTTCTTGGTGGATTCAGGAGGCTAATCGAGCCCGGAGTAACGGGTTTGTCGTGTATATTTTAAACCTAACCGAAGTGTTTTTCAGTGTTTTCAAGGGCGAAATACTCGGCGAGGAACACCCGGCGACGGAGAATAACTCTGGAAGGTCGCGACCATGTCCAAACCTCTCTTCAAGTTCCCCTTAATCGAAGCAATTATTACTGTTATCTCTTTTGTTTTCTTAGCGCGCTCTCCCGGAACAACTGCATTCGTTTTCGCAGCATTTGCACCGGCGATGTTTTACCACTTCGTGCTCATGCTCTTTAAAGTCCAGCACTTAGCTGTGTGGATCGCATTAGCTGGCGTCGTGACTGTTGTTGGCATTATCGACTTCATTGTGGGTCCGATGGGATTTTTAGACGTATATATTCTGCCCGCCGGAATTGGGCTCTTCATTGCGTGCGCGTTGTACGCCGTGTGGCTGAAAATTGGCCGCGATGCGGGAGGGAAGCCAGCGCATCAGCGTCGCATAGTCATAATGTCGACCACTAATTCAGCTAGTTTTCCGTTGGCCTTATTCAATGGCTTCAGCCGCGTAATCGCCTCACCCACGGCATCGAGCATCTCCTTTTCATTCCGGTGCGTCGGAATGCCACCAATACGCCCTTGCCCGGCCGCGACGATCGCCGCACATGCCCACGGGCGCACGAGGTACACACCGGACCCGGCCGCCGCGCGAAATTCGTCGATAATAATAAGGAGTTGTTCTGCGCTTAGTGGTTGGGCACCAAAAGCAGCCCGGACATTCAGTTCATCATCCACCCCATACGGTCCACCCACTCCCGGCGCGGTCATCGTCGAACCTTCTTAGCCCGGACCTTCTTAACTAGTTCCGCATATTCGGGAACTCGGGACCTGGCCAGCTGCCGCACTTCTTCGTTGTCCACCGTTCGCGCCGCCGTCGACACGATTGCGCGCACAGCAGCTTCGTGCTTCGAGGTGCCCGTCATCTCTGCCAGCAGCGTCAGGGCGCGGTCTTGGTCCTCCGTGAGCCGTAGGGTCATTGCCATAATCACTATTCAACCATTGATCCACCGTCAAGTGATACCACAGCGATACCACCAACCAGACGACGTTCCCGGTAAAACGCCTCAGAAAACCCACAGAAGCACTCCGTCGAAAAGATCAGCCCCGAACAGCCCGCCGACGCACAGCTCCCATGTCCACCCTGTGAGGTAAGGTAGAGCGCATGAGTGATGACAGCGGAAATACCGGGGGCAATGACCTTTTCGATCGCGTCAGCCCGATCGACATCCAAGAAGAAATGCAATCGAGCTACATCGATTACGCCATGAGCGTCATCGTTGGACGTGCTCTCCCCGAGGTTCGCGACGGCATGAAACCCGTCCACCGCCGCATCATCTACGCGATGTACGACAACGGCTATCGCCCGGAGCGCAGCTACGTCAAGTCCGCCCGACCCGTCGCAGACACGATGGGTCACTTCCACCCCCACGGCGATAGAGCCATTTATGACACGTTGGTCCGCATGGCCCAGCCGTGGTCCATGCGCTATCCGCTGGTCGATGGCCAGGGTAACTTCGGCTCCCGCGGCAACGACGGCCCCGCCGCCATGCGTTATACAGAGTGCCGCCTCACACCGTTGGCCATGGAGATGGTTCGCGATATCCGCGAAAACACCGTCGACTTTGAACCCAACTATGACGGCAAAACACTAGAGCCGACGATTCTCCCGTCGCGTGTTCCCAACCTGCTGATGAACGGTTCCGGCGGTATTGCCGTCGGCATGGCGACGAATATTCCGCCGCACAATCTCACCGAGCTGGCCCAGGCGATTTTCTGGTGCCTCGACCATTACGACGCGGACGAGGCCACCACGCTCGAAGCCGTCATGGAACGGGTGAAGGGCCCCGACTTCCCCACGGCCGGGCTCATCGTCGGTGATAAGGGTATTAAGGACGCCTACACCACCGGCCGCGGCTCCATCAAAATGCGCGGCGTGACCTCCATTGAGGAAGAGCGCGGGCGCACCATTATCGTCATCACCGAGCTTCCGTACCAGGTAAACCCCGATAACCTTGTCTCCAGCATTGCTGAGCAAGTGCGCGACGGGAAGATCGCCGGCATCTCCAAGATCGACGACGAATCCTCCGACCGCGTCGGCATGCGCATCGTCGTCACACTGAAACGCGACGCCGTGCCGCGCGTTGTGCTCAACAACCTCTACAAGCATTCCCAACTGCAGACCAGCTTCGGCGCGAACATGCTGTCTATTGTCGACGGCGTCCCCCGCACTCTCCGCCTGGACCAGCTGCTGCGTCTGTACGTCGATCACCAAATCGACGTCATCGTCCGACGCACCCAGCACCGCCTGGATGAGGCCGAAAAGCGCGCCCACATCCTGCGCGGATTGGTCAAAGCGCTGGATATGCTCGACGAGGTCATCGCGCTGATTCGCGCGTCCCAGACCCCGGAGATCGCACGAACCGGACTGATGGATCTCCTGGATATCGACGAACTCCAAGCCGACGCCATTCTGCGGATGCGGCTGCGCCAACTCGCGGCCCTCGAGCGGCAGAAGATTATCGACGAGTTGAAGGAACTCGAACTCACCATCGCCGACCTCAAGGACATCCTGGCCCGGCCGGAGCGCCAACGGCAGATTGTGCGCGATGAGCTTGAGGAGATCGTCAACAACTACGGTGATGAGCGCCGCACGAAGATCATCGCAGCTACCGGCGATGTCACTGAAGAAGATCTCATCGCGCGGGAGAACGTCGTCGCCACCATTACCTCAACCGGGTACGCCAAGCGCACCAAGGTAGATCTCTACCGCAACCAGAAGCGTGGCGGGAAGGGTGTCCGCGGGGCTGAACTCAAGCAGGACGACGTCGTCCGACACTTCTTCGTCACCTCGACGCACGATTGGATTTTGTTCTTCACCAACTTCGGGCGCGTGTATCGCCTCAAGGCCTACGAGTTGCCCGAGGCGTCCCGGACCGCGCGCGGGCAGCACGTCGCTAACCTTCTGGAGTTCCAGCCTGGCGAGCACATCGCCCAGGTGATCCAGCTGCAGACCTACGAAGACGCGCCCTACCTGGTACTCGCCACCAAACAAGGCCGCGTGAAGAAGTCGAAGCTGACCGATTATGACTCGGTGCGGTCCGGTGGATTGATCGCCATCAACCTCAACGAGGGCGACTCACTGATCGGCGCACAGCTCTGTTCCGCCGACGATGACCTCCTGCTGGTTTCCGAAGAAGGCCAGGCTATGCGCTTTACTGCCGACGACGACACGTTGCGCCCGATGGGCCGCGCCACTGCCGGCGTCAAAGGCATGCGCTTCCGCGGCGAGGACGCGCTGCTGGCGCTGACTGTCGTCCGCGAGGATTCCTATCTCATGGTCGCCACGGCCGGCGGCTACGCCAAGCGCACGAAGATGGAAGAATACCCGACGAAGGGCCGTGGCGGACTCGGCGTCGCCACGTTCAAGTACAACAAGAAGCGCGGCAAGCTGATCGGCGCACTCGTCGTCGACCAAGATGACGAAATCTTCTGCATTACTACCGATGGTTCCGTCGTCCGGTCCAACGTGAAGGACATCCGGCCCAGCTCGCGGCAGACGATGGGCGTGCGGTTGGTCCACCTGGACAAGGGTTCTGAGCTGCTCGCCATCGACCGCAACGTCGAGGACGAAGGCGAGGAGCACGCGGCGAAGACTGCGGAGAAGGGGAACGCCCCCACCGATCCGGCCGAACCGGACCCGAACGGCCCCTCCTCCGACGCTAAGGATGGCAAGTAATGACGGGGCCGGGACCGCACGGGCTGACGCCCGAGGGAAACCAGGCTGGCCAGGCTGATCAGGATCTGGGCACGCGACACTGGACGGGCAACTTAGCCGACGACGCCACTGCCAGTCCGGCGTCCAACTCCCCCGGGATGCCTCAAGGAGAACGTGTTGTAGAGGTAACCCATATTGACCTCCACCGAGCTGCCCGGATCTCAGGCGCGGTCAGCGCGATCATTGCGCTTGTCTGGGTACTCGCTGCCCTCCTCATATTCGGTCTCCTAGCGGGAATGGGAGCATGGGGAAACATGAACGACGCCCTTAACGACGTCGCAGACACCTCAGTTCCAACAAGCATGGTGATTATTGCGATCATTGCGCTCGCTGTTTTTGAAGCCATCATCGGCACGCTGTTGGGCGTTGTTGCCGCAGCTATTTACAACGGATTGGCTCGGATGGGCGCTGTTGGTGGAGTGAGAGTGGTGGTACGGGACTAACGATCCGCGGTCCGTGCGATCGCGGGGCCGTGTGATCCGGGGCCTGTATGCGGTCACTCGGGCCACCACATCAATCGAGCGGGCAGACTTTTATTCGATCTATTTACACTGTGACCTGCAGATTTGGTAAACCCCATTTTCCTGGGTAAAGTTCTGCACGGTTCATGGGCCTATAGCTCAGGCGGTTAGAGCACTTCGCTGATAACGAAGGGGTCGGAGGTTCAAGTCCTCCTAGGCCCACCACGAAAACCACTTCGGTGGGGTTCGGGTGGTGAAAACCACAGGGGGCGTTAGCTCAATTGGTAGAGCACTTGCTTTGCAAGCAAGAGGTCACGAGTTCGATTCTCGTACGCTCCACAGGAAATCCCTGGTTACACTTCGGTGGCCAGGGATTTTGTCGTATCACAGGTCAGGGCGGATTCGGGTTAAACGACACAAGTGTGTCTGCTCGTCGGCGTGGGTTTCGTCGCAGAAAATGAATGGTACTGCGACTTGGTGTCCATTTAGCCTTGTGAGGTGAGGTAGGCACCTCACCTGACCCTCTCCTAGACCATGCGGTATGCTCTGTACCCGTGAGCGCACAAGTAACCTTCAACCGAATTATTAACTGAGCGTCTGGCTACCCTTTACCAGACGCTCCCCCGGCCTGCGGAAAACAACCGCACCGGGGATTTTTGCTATTCAGACCCGCTAACAGAGGACCGCGGCCTACATCCAGGTTTCACCGGCCCAGTTGGCGTCGGAAAGGAAAATCGAAAACCCTCGCCTGTGACCACCGGAAACCCCGAGGGCCAGGCACGATCATCACGGAGCAACCCATGCCCCAGAACACATCCGTATCCAGCGGGGACGAACCCGCCTCTGCTGCTAACTCCCCAGCAAACAAGCCAGCGAAACGAGCTACCTTCGGCGGCCGGTCCATGTTTATCTTCGCCGCAATCGGTTCCGCCATCGGGCTCGGCAACATCTGGCGATTCCCCTACATTTCCTACGACAACGGCGGAGGGGCCTTCCTTTTCCCCTACGTCATCGCTCTGCTGACCGCAGGGGTGCCGGTCCTGATTCTCGATTACGTCCTCGGCCACCGCTTTCGTGGTTCCGCACCGCTCGTGTGGCGTCGTATTTCCCGGAAAACCGAGGCCATTGGGTGGGTGCAGACCGGCATCACCTACATCATCGCCGTCTACTATTGCGTGATCCTCGCTTGGGCGGCCATGTACACCTGGTTTTCGTTGAAACTGGCATGGGGACAGGACCCGGAGAAGTTCTTTACCGGGGACTTCCTACACGCTGACACCACAAGCCTGACCAGTGCGAATGTGGTGTGGCCGATCGCGATCGTGCTAGCCCTGGTATGGGCAGCGATCACAGCGGTCATGGTACTGGGGGTTCGTAAAGGCACCGGGTTGCTCTCCTCGATCTTTGTCCCGCTGCTCATCATCATGTTCATCATTCTGGTCATTCGTGCACTGTTTTTGCCAGGTGCTGCTGAGGGGCTCGAGGCCTTCTTTACCCCGCAGTGGGGCGCTCTGCTTGATCCCCAAGTCTGGATTGCCGCCTATGGCCAGATCTTCTATTCCCTGGCGATCGCCTTCGGCATCATGATGACCCAGGCTTCCTACCTACAGAAACGAGCAAATCTTTCGGGACTGGGTGCTGTGGTCGGCCTATCCAATAGTGCCTTCGAGGTGCTAGCGGGTATCGGTGTGTTCGCAACCTTGGGTTTTATGGCTGTCACCCAGCATGTGGCCGTCGCCGACGTTGCCACCAACGGCATCGGCCTGGCTTTTATCGCCTTCCCGACGATCATCAACAACATGACCGGCGGCCCGATCTTCGGCATCCTGTTCTTCGGCTCCCTCTTTATCGCGGGCTTTACCTCGCTGGTCACCATCGTGGAAGTTGTTTTGTCCTCGGTGCAGGAAAAATTCGGACTCTCCCGACGTCGCGCTGCCGTTTATGTCTGTGTGGCCTGCGCGGTCCCGTCGCTCGTGTTTTTCCCAGTGTCGACGGGCCTTGCCATGCTGGATATCGTCGATAAGTTCGTGAACGTCATCGGTATTGTTGTCATCGCTGTGGTGGCGATCATTGTCATCGGCTGGGTGCTTCGACGCTTGCCGGAGCTGCGGCAACACGTCAACCAGATCAGCAGTCTGCAGCTTGGCCGATGGTGGGATTTCTGCCTTCTGGTGCTTACCCCGCTGGTTTTGGGGACGACGTTTGTGTTGGAGATCATCACGCTGGTTCGCGACGGATACGAAGGCTATCCGACGACAAAAGTGGCTATCTTTGGCTGGGGTTTGGCCGTGCTCTTCTACGGTGGTGCCCTCCTGATGTCGCGAGTTCCGTGGCCACGCGGAACGATTCTCGACGGCCCGCCGGTCAGCGATTATGGAGTGCCGCTGACCGGGAAGGGAGCGCCCTTCGGCCAGCATCTGGATAATCCCTATGAATCTATTCGCGACCGTGAGCGTCGGCTCGAAGTCGCTGGCCTGAAGGAGGCCTAAACATGGATGCTGTCACTATCATCGTCATGATCCTCTACTTGGCCCTGGTGTGGGGATTGTTGATCATTGCTGCGATTCACTTAACCAAGCACCCGGATGAGAACAGCGGAAAGTTGGGGACGACGGATCTCGACGACTTGCCGCAGTACACCAAGGTGTAGACGATCCCCGCGGGCTTGGTGTGGCCACTCCGGGAACCACCGCTCTAAAAACGCGTCAGTACTCCATGTCGAACAACACTCACGGAGTAGACAGGGGGTAAACGGCACGGATACAGAAGCGTGGCTTCGACTGGTGCAACTGATCATTGCCGGTGGCGGCCTGATTGCTGTTATCTTGACGCTGCAACAAAAGACAAACAGTGACAACCGCAGTGAATGGTCGAGACGATTCACCTGGGCGGTAGAGACCGTAGACAACGATAAAGCTACCGAACAGTGCCGAAGAGCGGCAGAAATTCAATTAGACTGCTTATCAGAAAGCCCGCTAGCCAGCCCATCGGAAAGCGAGCTAATAGTACTTTTCTATAGACAGAGGCCAAACGAGACCGATAATGTGAAAGAAGAGGACGGTGAAAACAATGACAACGTGGACTGATGGCACACCAGAAGCGCGCAATAAACGCAACCTTCAAAAAGCGATCAAAGGCGCTCAAAAGCTGGGAATGACCCCGCCTAGAGAGTTCTACATCGACGCCGGACTCACACCACCCAAAAAAGCCACCGACGAGTTCCAGCAGCCCTCACTATGGAGGAAAATGATCAACTTCTGGCGACCCGTCTGGTAAATACACTCACCACCAACCCCGCCACCACGGCGGGGATTCCTTATCTCCACTCGCATGTATGCGCGCCCGACGGTGAATAGCTCATTGCTAAAATTGCACTGCCTTGCAGTCTCGTGTGGATCCTCAGGCAATTGATGTATTCGGCTAGAGACACTGATGCCATCAAAGATGGTTAAAAGCCAACGCTAAGTGACTCAGCCTTACGGATGCAGTCGAAACTTCTGAAACACACCTTCTACTACTCACTCACATGTCGTCCTACTATCTACCCGTATAAGGGTAACTTTCCTGAGTCTATAGGCATCTGCAATTGAACATGATGAACTATGTTCAGTGTTCTCAACATTTTCGATATTCGTTTCCCTATGTAGGAGGAGTCCAGGTTCCGCCGTAGCATATTTACGGCTTGAGTGATGGGCGCCTACATGGCTATTGCACTCACATAGGTATGGCGGCAAGGGAAAGCTATTTTCCCTAACCCAAGGACAGGAGTTTAATTCGTGAGTTCAGCGACAAAACGAATTCTGGGCGTAGGCGTGGTCGGAATTCTCATGATTATTGTGGCTTTTGTAGGAGGTGTAATCATCGGCACAGATAACGCTACGACTGCATCTTCTGCCTTCTTAGACATGCTCTTTATCGGGGGTCTGGGCGCTATTTTCGGCGCTATCTTTGCCGGCATCTTTAAGAAGACTTCGGCACACGTTAAATCAGTGCTAGGTATTGTGGGGTTAGTTGTAGCGCTCTTTTGTCAGTCCAGTCATGGACCAGCAACGAGACTCGCCAGAGATCTTTGCTCCAGCGCTTCTGATGTATCCAGCTCTGAGTCTAGTGATCATGTGCGCCATACATCCGTTGATCAAATCTCGAAACGACCACTAGCCCGCTTGGCGCACAGAGTCGCATTCTGGTTTAACGCCCTGCAGGCTGGGCAGATGTGCCCTGTCCGCACGCCGAGCTCTACCCTCAACTGAGGATAGAGCCATCGCCTATCGGGTTTTATTTTGTTGC
Organism: Corynebacterium pseudokroppenstedtii; assembly: GCF_019754945.1. Classification (GTDB taxonomy): domain Bacteria; phylum Actinomycetota; class Actinomycetes; order Mycobacteriales; family Mycobacteriaceae; genus Corynebacterium; species Corynebacterium pseudokroppenstedtii. The sequence goes on along the minus strand of NZ_JAEUWU010000002.1, from coordinate 435,279 downwards.
CCGCTTTAAGAGGTTGGGGGAGGCGGACTACTTAGCGGCGTTTTCTAACTCTGGCCGTAGCTCTTTGAGCAACCATTCGCGACTTAATGAACTCGGGACGTTAAGCCCCTGCACAAGAGCACTGTCCCCAACTTTCGTCGCCTTTTTCTTAACCTGGGTCAAATCGGTGTACCCGGGAATCTGTCGCATCTCCTCATCTGAACCAGACTGGGCGTAAATTGCCATGAAGTCTGCATTTAAAGCGCTGATGTTTTCACTTGCCACCATTGCACGCCCTGAGCTGTTTGACGGTAACTTCTGGACTGATTCAGGAACAGACATTCCCAAGTCATAGAAGAAAGCGTTGCCCGGTTCCTTCGGATCTGTCACGACGCCGAACTGATGACTATCCCCAACGAACTGAGCCACAATCCCAGTCTTTCCTTTCAAATCTGGGATAGCTTTTTTCATTTCCTCAAAGCGCTTGTGGTCGGCATCAACAATCTCTTTGGCTTTTGCTTCCTTACCGTAGAGCTTACCTAACTGCTTTAATTGTGATGCCCACCCTATTTCTCCACCCTGGGTACCGGTGGCACCTAGTGTCGGCGCAATATCCTTCAAAACCCCATAACTTTGTTCTGTGATTCGCCAGTAATCACCAACAATGAAATCCGGGTGTATAGCTGCAATCTTCTCGACAGGCAGCTCGCCATCATTTGTTGCATCGATGATTTCAACGCCCTCGAGCTTTTCTTTCTGCCATGGGCGTTCTTTGTCAGTAGGGGTGTGAATAATGGCCGTCGGTTTGATTCCTAGCGCGAGTAAGTTATCTACAGCCGTACCTGTCGCAACTACACGTTCAGGTTTCACTGGGTAGCTCGCTTCGCCCCACGAGTTCTTTAGTGTGATCTCGCCAGACTGTGTGGCTTCGGAGGACGAAGACTGACTTGTCTGGCTTTCGCGATTCGAAGCGTCACTACTGTCACTAGTGCAACCAACTAGCAGGAGCGAAGCGGAAGTAAGCACCGCGAGCCCAAAGGTATACTTCCGCTTATGCTTATTACATGACGGGAAACGTTGAACTTTCATCGTTCTCCTTGGAAAATTTCGGCCTACCACAAATACTCCATCGCCAGTGGCCAGTGACCGGGATTAACTAACGACATTTACATTAAGGCTAGGCTTAGCATAACAAAAAGTAAATACCTTTGGAGTAAGAAATCCGACGATCACTGACTGATGCGATCAAGTGATGAAACCCCCGAAATTCTCCGCTTGAAAACTTTAGATGAAACATGGGGCTACGGCACTTTACTTCACGCTGACTGGAGATAAACAACTGGCCAGCTACCCAATACTTGCCCTACGCATCTGCTAAAAATCCCAGTCTGATTCTTCTGTCGCTTCGGTTTTCCCAATCACATAGGAGGCCCCGGAGCCGCTGAAGAAATCGTGCGTTTCTGATGCCTCAGGCGTGAGTGCGGCCAAAATATCTGGTTCGGTCCGCTCAGCTTCATCTTCATACAGGGCTGGATAACCAAGGTTCATGAGAGCTTTGTTCGCGTTGTAATAGACAAAGGCCATAACACCCGCGAAGTTCGGACGCGAGGTGAATGAGGATTCTGCACTCTTGCGAGAATCATCGGGCGCAGCGATATCGCCATACAACTCACCTGAGTAAGTTTTCTCCAAATTTAGAAGCTCGTCCACCAGAGAATACGTAAACTCTTGGAGCTCATTTTTCCTCTCAGGATGGGCATCGAGCCCCCGCTGAAATTTATATCCGGAATAATAACCGTGAACAGCTTTATCACGAAGAATAAGACGAATCATGTCAGCGGTGTTCATGAGTTTAGCTCGACAACTCAACCACAATGGCAAATAAAAACCGGCGTATAAGAGCAGTGAACTCAGCAGTGTGGCTGCTACTTTCCGCTTTAAAGGATCCCGGCCATAGTAGTGTTTCATCACCGTAGTGGCACGCTGCTGGAGCACACTGTTGCGCGTTGCCCACCTATAGGCTTCCGTGATCTCCGGAGTACTGCACAACGTGCTAAAAACACTGCTATAACTCCTGGCATGTACGGACTGCATGAACGCAATGTTTGTATATACCGCCTGCTCATGCTCGGTTCTGCCATCCGGTATCTGACTCACTTCACCCACCGTCGCCTGAACAGTGTCAAGCAACGTTAATCCGGTGAAAACTTTCACGGTGAGTTGGCGCAGATCTTCAGGTAGCGAATTCCAACTGGAAATATCATTGGACAGAGGCACCTTTTCAGGAAGCCAAAAGTTTCCCGTCAATCGCTGCCACACTTCCAAGTCCTTCGGATCTTGTAAGCGATTCCAATTCACCGGCCGCAATGGCTTTTCGGCACACCTGGGCCATTCAGCCGGGGTTATCGAATCATCGATATAGGACAAACCATTTTCCTCTCTAAAGGGTTTCTATTTCGTTCACGCGTTTCCAGAACTCCGTCAATCCATTCCGGACTTTTTCAACATCACGACTCGTCCCTAATAACTCGAATCGATAGAGCTCCGGAACCTGGCATTTCGACGCAATTACGGGGCCTGCACAACAAAATGCGGCCCCAAAATTCGTGTTCCCGCTGGTTATTACTCCGCGTAACAGGTGTCGGTTCTGTTCGTCGTTGAGAAAGCGAATAACCTGACGCGGAACCGCTCGAGCGATATCCCCTCCCCCATACGTTGGAGTGATAAGCACATACGGTTCCGACACATGAAGCTCGGGAGCTTTCAATCTCATCGGGATTCGGACCGCGGGTAGGTGGAGTTTATCCACGAAACGCGCAGTGTTGCCCGAGGCAGATGAAAAGTAGACAAGGTGGGTTCCAGGCGCACTAGATGAACTCGGCATAGTTCTCCCACGTGGAGGCGGATAGATCTGAAGGGGGCTCGTTCGCCCCTCATCATTCAATGGGTTGAACTTTATCATTCATCATGATGAAATAACAGCCTCAACGACGAACTCACGCGCGGGGACTCGCTCGCGGACCAGCGCATAAGGAGCAACCTCAGCGCCTTCGGCGCTACAGCGTGGGGTTTCGTCGGCAAGCCCCTACCGAGGGCGCGAGTGTTTTCTGTTGAAAGGACGCATGATGGCAACACTGACCGATCCCATGAAGGAAATGATCAGCCAGCAACTTCCGTTTTTGGCGACGGTGACTGACGCTGAAACCCTTCGGCCTAATCTCGGCCCGAAGCGGTCGTTACGCGTGTGGGACGACCACACTTTGGTGTACAACGAGAACACCGGCCGTCAGCATTATGAAAACCTGCGCGAGGGCTCACTTGCCGCCGTCGCGGTGGTGGACTGGGCTGAACTCGATGGGTACAGGTTTATCGGTCCGGCAGAAATCCACCGCACCGGCCCGGTGTGGGATGCGTGCCTTGCTTATGCGGAGGCTCACGGTTACGCCCCACCCAAGGCAGGTGTTTTAATCCATGTTCAGCAGATCTATACGTTAATGATCGGCGCGCATGCCGGGGAACTCATTGATAGCGATGACCCCGACTGTCGCATTTAAATGACCCAGTTCAATGGCCCTGTCGATTGGGAGTGCCCCCTCTCCCCCTCATGAACCTCCCAACCGCCGAGTCTGAGGTTGGCAACGCAGGTTACCGAATCCGAGGTTACGGAATCATCCAGCTCAACACAGTTGCCTGCAACCCGTTGATGATACATAGGGCGATCAGAAGTCCGACGCTCCAGAGAACCACCTTCCGGAGAATCTCGGACTCACGTCCAACCAAGCCGACCGCCGTCGCCACAATGGTCAGATTCTGGGGGCTGACCAGCTTACCGACGACACCACCGGACGTATTCGATGCAACCATGAGAGCAGGATCCACATTCGCTTTGACAGCAGCCGTCTGTTGTAGCGTCGAGAATAATGCGTTTGCACTGGTGTCGGAACCGGTCACCGCAGTGCCCAGCCAGCCGAGAATCGGGGCGAAGAACGCGAAGGCCGCACCCACGCCGGCAATCCATGTACCCATCGTGATCGTCTGACCGGACTGGTTCATGACATACGCCAAGGCAACCACGGAAGCAACTGTCAAAATGGAGAATTTCATCTTCACCAAATTCTCCCAATAAGCCTGGCCCAAAACCTTCAAAGACACCCGGTACACAGCGGCAACAATAAACCCCGAGATGATCAGTAGAGTTCCTGGCGACGAGAGCCACGTGAATTCAAAGATGGTTGCGCCCGACACCTTGCCGCCGGCGGTCAGAATGTGGCCGTCTGAACCTGGCCAGTGAATCGTGACGTCTGTGCTCTTCAGGAAGTGTTTCACCGGATCGCATAGCTCGGCCAGGGAGAAGACCACAAGAACGAGGAGATACGGGAAGAGCGCCATGAACGTCCGGCCGGGGGTGAGCTCACGCTCCTCTGTTTCCTGCGCAACCGTCTCTGCACCAGCGATGTCTTGAGTACCAGCTTCCTGGTCCTCCTTTTGCCGTTCCACGAACAATCGCTCGCGGGCTTCTTCCGTGCCCTTCGGCTTCCACACGCGCAGCATGATCACGGTGGCAGCGACACCCATCAGAGCTGCCGCAATATCAGTCAGTTCCACCGAGATGTAGTTAGAGAACACGAACTTGGTGAGGGAGAATACGAGGCCAATAACGAACGCGATCGGCCAGCACTCTTTCAAACCACGCTTTCCGTCCACCAAAATGCACAGGAAGAGTGGGATAAAGACGGACAAAATAGGGGTCTGTCGGCCGACGATGGCACCGATGTGCTGGTAATCAATACCCGACAACGCACCAGCGGTAATGATCGGCGTTGCCACAGCACCGAAGGCAACCGGAGCAGTGTTAGCCACCATGACCGACACCGCAGCGCGCATACGGGAGAATCCGATGGTCAGGAGCATGACGCCGGTGATGGCCAGGGGCGCACCGAATCCGGCCAACGCTTCCAACATGCCGCCGAAGCAGAAGGCGATAAGAATTGCCTGCACGCGTGGATCGTCGGAAAGTCGATCGATGAGGGCTCGTAAGTCCTGGAAGCGGCCCGAGCGAACCGTGATCTCATAGAACCAGATCGCCGCGATGACGATCCACATGATCGGGAAGATGCCGAACACCGCGCCCTGGGTGGCGGCAAGGCCCGCAAGGTGGGCGGGCATTCCATAGGCTGCGATAGCAATGACGAAGGAGACGGCCAAGGCGGTCAGGCCCGCCCAATGGGCCTTCCACCGCAGTACTCCGAGTGTGACAAAGATTGTGGCCAAGGGGAGGAAAGCTACCAACGCGGAGACAAATAGATTATCTGCCAGCGGAGCCAAATCGGGCTGATAGGTGGAACTCATGACACTGGTTATTCTCACTTTTCAGGGGCATCACTGGGGGATGCCGAGGGACAAACTACGCATCACCCAGACTGCTTCTCACACACCAGCAGAAAATAGTGATGTACAACACATACGTGGTGAAACCACCGTGTTAGTCACATCTTCTACGATCACCCTAAACGGGACAAAATTCGTGATGATGCTACAACTAAAAACCACGGGAAACCGCATGTAGACGTCAGACAGGCCCCGATTTTTACCCCCAAACGGGAACCTAAAGACGCAAACGGTTCACCGTGGCGTCAATCATATTCACTAGCGGCCAGGCGCCCGGCGCGACCAACCGCACCCGTGGCGACGCTGGAGGCTAGCCCTCACACTGGTGAAGGGCTAGTGGGAGAACTAGCCTTCCCGCTGCGAGTTACACAGTTGCATCGTCGCGCGACGAGTCCACACGGTTAAACCGAGTGAGCTGCGTGACGTGATGAGGGCCTAGCTCCTCAATGCTCGTGACCTGCAACAACTTCATGGTCCGCTCGATCTGCGACCGCAAGATTTCGATGGTCCGGTCCACACCGGCACGGCCACCAGCCATCAAGCCGTACAGGTAAGCACGTCCAATCAGGGTAAAGTCTGCACCCAGGGCCAACGCGGCGACGATATCGGCACCGTTCATGATGCCGGTGTCCACCATGATCTCCACGTCCTTGCCGACTTCGCGGGCAACCTCGGGGAGCAGCAAGAATGGCACCGGAGCGCGGTCGAGCTGGCGTCCACCGTGGTTGGACAACACAATGGCGTCGACGCCAAGATCGGCGAGCTTCTTGGAGTCCTCAAGGTTCTGAACGCCCTTGACGGCGAGCTTGCCGGGCCACATCTCACGAATCGTCTTCAGGTCGTCGAAGCTGATCGTGGGGTCCATGGCGTTGTTGAGCAGTTCGCCCACGGTGCCGCCGGTCGAGCTCAGGGAGGCGAACTCCAGCGGAGGCGTCGTTAAGAAGTCGATCCACCACCAGGGGCGCGGGATCGCGTCGACGACGGTCTTCACCGTCAACTGCGGCGGAATGGAAAAACCGTGGCGGACATCGCGCATCCGGTTGCCGGCCACCGGTGTATCGACGGTGAAGAACAAGGTGTCGAAGCCGGCTTGTGCTGCGCGTTCAACCAGTCCATAGGAGATTTCGCGCTTGCGCATCACGTACAGCTGGAACCAGTTACGTCCCGTCGGGTTGGTGGCCTTCACGTCTTCAATCGAAGTGGTGCCCAGCGTCGACAAGCAGAATGGAATGCCCGCTGCACCGGCTGCACCTGCACCCGCGACCTCACCTTCAGTCTGCATGAGGCGAGTGAACCCCGTCGGAGCGATGCCAAATGGCAGGGAGGATGGCCCACCTAGGATCGACGTGCTCATATCGATCTCGGAAGCATCCTTGAGGATGGACGGGTGGAATTCCACGTCCTCAAATGCCTTGCGAGCACGGGCGATAGAAATCTCCCCTTCTGCAGCACCATCCGTGTAATCGAACGCCGATGCCGGAGTGCGACGCTTTGCAATCTTCCGCAAGTCATAAATCGTCAAAGCGTTTTCCAACCGACGCTTCTTCAAATTCAGCTCGGGCTTCTTGAAGTGCAGATATTCCCTAATTTCTTTCGGATTCGGGAACTGACGCTGAACCACGGGGACTCCTATTCACAGGACGTAAATATAGACATGCACAAGGCTCGCTAACCTGGTCCCGATGTCGTCGCAACAGAAGCCCACGACAAGTGGGTCAGGCTCACGAGATTGCGCTAACTACATTGAGCCTAAACAATTGGCGAAAGCATTAACAGTGGGTGTAACCATGAGGGGGTAGGCTAACTGTATTAATAGCAGACGTCACACCAAGTGTTGCCATAATTACTTAACAAGCCTGCTTATTGGGGGTCGTGGGCTTGCGAGCCGAGCGGGCGCCATGCCCACCAGCCCATCACCCCCGCGCACAACACAACACCGAGAACAAGCACCACGACAGCTGTCCACCCAGCCGTCGAATAAAACGAAATCGGTGCTACTCCGCCAAACGCACCACCAACGTAGTAGCCCGTCAGATACAAGCCGACCCCAGTCGACCGAGCGCCCGTGGCCAACCTCCCCACCATCAGCGTTCCGGCGGCCTGACCAGCGAACACACCGACGCAGGACAACGCAAGGCCAACAATCATCGTAGGAATCGTCGGAACTAGAGTGAGAACAAGACCTCCAACGCTCACGCTTTGCGACGCAACAAAGGCCCAGCGAGGACCCCATCTATCCATCAACGCCCCGAACCGAGGCGTCGTCACTGTTGGAATAAGAAATACAACAAAAATTAGGCCAATAGTGCTGGTAGAAAGACTGAACGGTGGACACTCCAATGCCAAGGATGCAAAAGTGAACGACGCAACCTGCTGGAACAACAACGCGAAACCCACCAAGACCGTCATGACAATGCGAGGCTTCCGTAGTAACCGGCCAGCATTAACAAAGAATCCACCGACGCCGCGATCAACCGTCCGGATGAATTGTCGCTCCGGCGGGAGGCCCCAGTACGTCACAGCCAGTGTCACAGCCAAAATAACGGCATTACCCAGGAACGACAACCGCCAGCTTCCAGTCCAATCGGAGAGGATAGCGGCGACCATCCGACCCAAAAAACCACCCAATGCAGTGCCCGCGACATATAAAGCATTCAGAGTGGAGGCCGTCGAGGGTTCATATTCTTCCCCGATATAGGCCACGACGACGGCGAAGACGAACGGACAACACATACCCTGAGCACAACGAAACGCCAAAAGAGCCGGATAGGACCACGACGTCAACGCCGCCGCGGTCAGAACTGCCATCGTGGCCACTGCGACCACTATCACCCGCCGACGGCCAACCCGATCAGATAACATCCCTGCAAAAGGAGCCGTTATGGCAACGCCCGCCGTCGTTGTACTGATCGTCCAGGCTGCATCGGTGGTCGGGATATGCGCCCACGCGGCGATGTCACCCAGGATCGGCTGCGTTGAATAAAGATTGAGAAGTGCGGTCATCCCTAATAAAACAACCGCACTTTTGGTGACGAACGACACGTGGGTGCGTGGAGCACCGCTGACAGGTGCGGAATCGGCACCACCATCCGGAGTAGTGACCATATGACCTCCGCACGGCTATTGACGACCTACATGCACCACTTACAGCCTAATAGACCAGGGAACCAAGAACCCGAAAAGAATCCAGTTACTCTTATCCTGTTGCTATGCGCTTCACCAGTTATGCATTACGAGCTCGACTATTTCTCTTTTACTTTATTCTCTTTTCTTGCCATGAAATTAAAAATGAGTCCATCAGCCCCGCAACAAATGTTCTACGTTTAGGCGGTGCCCCCAATTCCCCCGATCTTTTTATCCACGTCAACAATCTCGATTGACTTCAGGGCCGAGTGATAATTCGTTTTTAATAACTCTAAATATGCTGTTCAAGGCGATTTTTACGCACATCTCATACAAACTCAAGATCGCATCATTCTCCGCTTCCTACCTAAATAAAAGCAGCAGATGTTTTAAACTACCTTTTTTCTTCACAGACAAATATCACACTCACATTCATTTCACAGAAACGCCGTTTATGGCGTATCCTCATTCATTAGCTGCGAGAGAAACTCCAGCTTCCGACATCGCCAGATTTACATAATCTGCACATCATATTTTTTGGGGGGAAAGTGCGCCGTCTACTTCGCGCATCTATTGCCGCATTATCAATCACACTTGCTGCTGTTGGCATGCCCATGGCAGCCAATGAAGCTCACGCCGTTGAGCACCCAACGTACTCGCATCATCCATGGCCTGACGCCTCGAAGGACTTCAAAACCAAGGGCGTCTTTACCACTCCGAACCAACGCACTATCACCGTTCACCAGGGAGCTACTATTCGTTCCGGTAGCGGCGGGACCTGCAGTATCACGTTGATCGGAGACCGCACCGGATACACAGCAGAGCACTGCTCTCACGGTCGATGGACTCGTGGCACTGAGATTTTCGACCAATCCAATCACCGCATCGGGCGGGTAGCGGCGATGAGCCGTGGCCTCGATGCTGTCAAAATTAACCTTGATCCCGCCGTCCGCGTCGACGGGCGCTGGGAAAAACGTGACTACAACTCACTCAACGTGGGAGAACCTGTTCACGTCCTCGGACTCGGCCAGCGTTTCAATGAGTCTCGCGTGACCGACCACCCCCTCATGGGATGGAACGGTCGCCCGAACACTGTGGCTCTCGTTTCACCACTTAACTCAAAGCCCGGCACGTCGGGTGGAGCGATGGTCGACCGGTACAACCGCGTCATCGGAATTAACGTCGGCTACCTGGAGAACTACACCGGGAAATATGGTGCCTATATCCCGTGGAACGTAGTCGATTCAGAACTGCGATAAACACCCGTGCTAGGTGCACCCCAACTCCTGCGGTGCACCGATGCACCACCCAATCTGCACCGGTTTCACGTGAAACAACCGACTAGGTTACAGTCCATCCTGAAAAATCGTATCTTTTGCCTGAATAGAATCAATCGGCTCGTCGACAAACTCACCAGTGCACGTGCCATTCAACGCGGCAAGTACCGTGGCTGAAACCTCAGACTGCAAAGATTCTATCGAGTGGTGAAAACCGCCATTGATTAGTGGCGACGGAGACGCCACCGGCTTCATCCTGCATTGACCGCCATCCAACCGGCCATCCGCCCACTCGTGTTCACCGCGAATAGCGTAATACTCCGTCGGACCAGGAGTATCGTCCCCAGCATTCAACCGGTTCATATACTCCGAGCCTGGACACAAATCCTTCGCAGTACCACCCTGCACACACGCTCCCGGACTCCCATATTGAGGCGACCCGATTGCGATATACCGAGCGATATCCGAGGTCCCTCCCTGGTGCTTCAGATACTCACGGGCACTAATTCCCCCCGCGCTGTGCCCGACCAGCGAGATCTCTGCATCGGGATTGTCCTCACGGACGCGATGAACTTCGTCGGCAATGAGATGAGCATCAGCAACAACATCGGTCCCTTTGAGGTCAAGAATGCGAGTATCGTACCCGCCGGCCTCGAGGTTCGACTTCATCTTGCCGTACGGCAGCGTACCCACCGACTGACCAGGAAGAATAAAGATAATCGGGCGCGAACTTGCACCATGGACATCGCCCGTCGCGGGAAGGGCGTTCACCGCATCCCCCGCATAAGCGGCTGGCGCGACAACCACACCGCACACTCCAGCACACGAGATTCCAGCAGCCGCAACCGCAGCTTTCATTGTTTTAGGTAGCATGGGCTGAAATTACCAAGGATTATTAATTATCTCAACCTAACCTAGTAAGTCAGTTGGCTTCTATCACTGCAGAGCCCAGGGTGACGACATACACTAGCCACTAAACAACAATTGTGGAGGACGTCATGAACACACTTCGGCTCCTATACCCAGATTTTGTTAGTGGTGGACTAGACACTTATTACTTTGGTGCCGAGCTACTGAAGCATTTACTTCCAAAGAATGACAATCAGCCTTGGAAGAAAGTACCCATCGACCCTCCCTCTCACGGCCAGCAGTTACCCACAAAGAACGGCATTTACGGGCTCGAGACCCTGACACAAGGAATTCACTCAGCCCAATCAATCCTGGAAGAAGATCACCCGGACCGGGTTATCACCGTTGGCGGGAGCTGCCTAGTCTCTGTCGCTCCCTTCGATTACCTTCATGGCCTTTACGACGATGTCGGAATCATCTGGATCGACGCTCATCCTGACGTATCCTCGCCGGCTGATGACTATCCCTATGCTCATGCGATGGCATTATCGACTCTTCTCGCTGATGATTCTGTTCCGCTGAGCGCAGAACTTCGGAATAAACCGTTTCCCGGTGATCACATCTTGTACGTCGGTCTGCAAGATATCTTCGATTACCAACGCACATTGCTAGAGAACTACAAGGTGCCCTATACGGTTCAGAGTGGCCGATTTTTGCCCACACAAACTATTTCCGACTTTGCCCGCCAGTTTGACCACCTTGCTGTTCACTTCGACATCGACGTTCTTAACCCACGGAATTTCCATTCCACCTACTTCGCGAACCCCGACCTCACGGGTGACGGTTCCGGCGGCGGCTCGATGACCATGGATCAGCTCCAGGCCATTCTGACGGCCATCGACTCCGCAGGTTCAATAGATGGGCTCACCATCGCCGAATACTTACCGTTTGACGAGGAGCGTCTTCACACGACACTCCAATCACTGTCCATATTCCAGTGATTCCATCGTCCACAGAGCACACATCGCTTCCGAGAGCGCCCAACAGTCGTATTCGTGACTCATTTCCCGCGCGGAATGCATCGAGAGCAGCGGGATGCCGACGTCGACCGTGACCATTCCCAGCCGAGTCGCCGTGATCGGGCCGATTGTCGATCCGCATGGCATAGCGTTATGTGAAACAAACGCTTGATGGCGGATACCCGCGGCCTCACAGGCGCGCTGCCAAATGGCCTCACCCACGGCGTCGGAAACGTAACGCTGGTTAGCATTAATCTTGACCATCGGCCCGCGACCCATCATTGGACGAGTGTCCGGATCATGACGCTCCGCATAATTCGGGTGTACAGAATGCCCGGCATCCGACGATATACACACGGAGCGAGCCATCATTCGCGCCTCGTCGTCGGGGCCATAGCCCAAAGCGACGGCCGTCCGATGCAACACATCCTCGAGGAAGGGGCCTGCCGCACCCGATCGCGTTCCAGACCCGACCTCTTCATGGTCATTCGCGACGAAGACCAGAATGTCGTCGCCGGGAATCGCGTCGGTATCTAAGTGCCGCAAAACGTGAAATCCTGCGAATACCGATGACAAATTATCCTGGCGGCCCGACGCAATGAACTGCGACTGAGCACCAAACTTTGCCGCCTTCTGCGTCGGAACTAATTTGAGATCCCAGCCAAAGATCTCGCGTTTACTCGACAACCCAGCGGACTCCGCGATGACGTCCATAATGTCGGCGCTATCGTCGTCGACCGTCCATATGGGGTGAATATGCTTCTGGGGGTTGAGCTCTAGGCCTTCATTGACCTTGCGGTCTAAATGGATAGCCAACTGCGGGACACGCGCGATCGGTTTCGTCCGAACCAGATGAACGGCGCCATGTTCGTCGACAACTCGCCCGGCTACACACAGCTCACGGTCGAGCCACGAATTTAATAACGCCCCACCGTAGACCTCAACGGCTAACTGCCCCCAGCCGTCGGACGTTGTGGACTGTGGCGTCGGTTTGAGGGCGAGTGCCGGGGAATCAGTGTGAGCACCGATGATGCGATAAGCGGTGTGACGACCGCCGTCGTTTTTGTTCTTCGGGCTGTGCTTTCCGACGCTTTCGCGTTCCGCAGTGCTAGCCGACGTAGTCTGCGGCGGAATGACATAAGCGATCATCGCACCGTCACGAACGACGTAATGTCCGCCAGGTCTAACATCCCACGGGTCGGTTTCCTTCTGAGGGTGGAATCCCGCCTGACGGAGTTCGTCGGCCATCACCGCCACCGCGTGGTAGCTCGTCGGCGATTGATCCATGAAATTCATGTAGGCGTCGATGTACTGGTCTGAGTGGGATGAAGACATATGACGATCATAAGCCCGGGGGTGACGACGCGCGCTAAACGCGTAGGTTCATCTGTGCAGCCGAGGTTGACCTCCCCGTTTAGTGCGATGTCACAACTTGGCGGTTTTTTGGCTAGTCTTAGAGCCTATGTCTGAACTTTCCGATATTTTGACGAAGGATGGTACTCGGGAGCCCGTGGTCTCTGACCTGGCGGAATCCACCGAGAACTCCATCAACAACCTTTCCGGGCTGTCCGGTAAAGCGATTAAGACGGCATTCAGCGGCGCCGTCAAAGCCCGGCCCAATCTGGTCAAAGACATGACTGATCGTCTTTTGCCTCACCTTGCTGATCGTCTGAACCCCTACTGGCAGGCCTACCAAAATGGCAAGCCGGAAGGTGGCTTTGGTAAGTACCTCGAGACGCGATCGGATGAAGTCACGAAGGATTTAGCGGACCTAAGTGATGAGCGCATGGAAAGCATTAATAACTCAGGTGCTCAGAAAATCTACAAAACCTTCCGCGGGAAGCTTGAAGGGATCGTCGAGAAGGGCCTCCCCGACCTCGGTGAGATTATTGAGAAGCACGCTTCTTAAGACTGTTTTCCGCTTCGGTTCATAACCGACGTTGCTAAAGCTGGCGTTGATAAAATGGGCACCGTGTGGGGGCTAGGGTCTCTATAGACGTCACAGTGTTTATAAGCGCCGGAAAATTTAAAACCCAGCCGTTTCCGTTCTGGATCGGCTGGGTTATTTTTTATGTAGTTATTTCTGTGGAGCGCGATTGAGTCGGCAGACTCACCGGACTCGGCGATGTTTCACGTGAAACATTTGCTTCTACTCAGCTCGGTGGGAGGACGTGACAACCATGAGTACCGACGTTGGCTGCGTCGGCCGGCCGGGACGCCGGGAATGATGGGGCATCAGTGAGGACCCGACGCCCACAACGTGTTAAGCCTGAGACTTCTCCGTTTCCTTTGTAGCGAGATAATCCTCATACGTTTGCCGACCTCGGACTACCCACACGACACTCATTAATGCCGTCCAGGCGACACCTACGACCAGAGCTAGCCGTGTATCGTCCGAGAACATCATCATGATAATCGTGATAACGACCATGGCGAGAGCGAAGTACTGACCCCACGGCCACAGCGGAACTGGGTAGGTCAAGTCTTTATTGGATGGTGCTTGGTCCCCCGTCCGGCTGGCGAGGTGGGCCAATAAAATCATGAGCCACACAAAGACGGTCGCGAAGGTTGCCAGAGCAGCGATCACGAGGAACACGCGCTCAGGGATCAAGAAGTTGATGAACACACCTATGACTAGAACTCCGAGCATTACCGTCGTCGTAAAGATCGGCACGCCCTTGGCCGATGTCCGGGCAAATGACCGTGGAGCCAATCCTTCGGCTGCCATTCCGTGAACAACACGGCCTGCGCCGAAGAGATCTGAGTTAATGGCAGACAATGCTGCGGTGATAACCACAACGTTGAGCAACGCCGCAGCCCAATTCACACCTAGATCGTTAAAGATTTGTACGAACGGTGAGGACTCGCCATTGATCGAGGACCACGGGTTAATGGTGACAATCACCGCGATGGCCAACACGTAAAACAGCAAAATACGTATCGGCACCGAGTGAATGGCCTTCGGAATTGTTTTTGCCGGATCCTCTGCGTCGCCAGCGGTTACTCCGATGATCTCTGAACCACCAAAGGCGAACATGACGACCACGAGGGCCATAGCCATTCCCCACGCCCCGTGAGGGAAAAACCCGCCATGCGACCACAAGTTGTGAACGCCGGAATCAGCATGGTTGCCTAAACCGAAGATTAGGATGATCGCACCACCGGCGATCATGGCTACCACGGCGGATACTTTGATGATGGTGAGGCCGAATTCTAACTCCCCGAAGAGCCGGGAACTCGTCACGTTGACAGCACCGACGATGAGTAAGGTCACCGCCACCCATACCCATTGAGGCGAGTCGGGGAACCAAAATCTCATATACGTTCCGATAGCGGTCAGGTCCGCAAGGCACACGATCACCATTTCAAACGCGTACATCCACCCTGTAATGTACCCTGACCACGGACCGAGGAAGATGCGGCAATATTCGGCGAAAGATCCTGACACAGGCATTCGCACTGCCATTTCACCTAGGGCGCGCAACATGAAATACACCACCGCGCCGCCCAGGAGATAAACCAAGAGCACGGCAGGTCCCGCGGACTGAATGGCATCAGCCGAACCATAAAACAGGCCTGTTCCAATGGCCGAACCTAGGGCGATGAAGTGAACGTGCCGAGCACTCAGTCCCCTTTTTAATCCTTTATCACCGGATGATGACGTTTCTATTTTTGCGTTACTGCCCATACATAAAAATCCTTTACCGTTACGCAGTAGACTTTCTTGAATTTCATCCAGCGAATGGACGATGTTTCACGTGAAACATTATTCCGTTTCCACACAAGAACTACGTGGTGGCAACCAGTAGTTCCTCGCTCCTCATAAGTTAACCACCTCGACGACGTTGAACTGACTAGAGGTCTCATATTGAGTTCTTGAACAGAAACGGTTCCCTGTACCCTCTCCCCGCCAATGTTTCACGTGAAACATTCGACGCCACCCCACCCCACCGAACCTCCCGAAACCACCCCGTAATTATTTCGTCACACTGACTTAAATACACCAAAGCGGCTGATCACTACAATCAGCCGCTTAAGGTCGATATTTTTGTTTCCGGAGCCGAGTCCGACCCACAAACTAAATATCCAAGAAGCGAACATCCTTCGCGTTACGCGTAATGAAGCTGCGGCGGGCGATGACGTCGTCACCCATGAGGACCGAGAAAATCTCGTCCGCCTTAGCCGCATCCTCCAGCTGAACCTGACGAAGAATACGGATCGAGGGATCCATCGTCGTTTCCCACAGCTCCTTGGGGTTCATTTCGCCCAAACCCTTGTACCGCTGGATGCCGTCGTCCTTGTTGATCTTCCGGCCTTGCTCCAGACCTTCCGCCAACAATTCATCACGTTCGGCGTCGGAGTACGCAAAGCCTGGAGCACCTTTGCCCCACTTCAACTTGTACAGCGGCGGTTGCGCCAGATAAACGTGGCCCACTTCCACCAGCGGACGCATAAACCGGAAAAGCAGGGTCAACAGAAGGGTCGCAATGTGCGAACCGTCAACATCAGCATCGGCCATCAGGATGATCTTGTGATAGCGCAGTTTCTTGATGTCGAACTCGTCGTGAATTCCGGTGCCCAATGCGGTGATGATCGCCTGAACCTCGTTGTTCTTCAGCACGCGATCCAGCCGCGCCTTCTCGACGTTCAGAATCTTCCCTCGAAGAGGAAGAATGGCCTGGTACATCGAATCGCGGCCTGATTTAGCCGAACCACCAGCGGAATCACCCTCCACAATGTAGAGCTCAGAGAGCGTCGGGTCTTTGGATCGGCAATCGGCTAACTTACCTGGCAGGCCGCCCAAATCTGTTGCGGACTTACGACGAACCAAGTCACGAGCCTTGCGCGCCGCCACGCGCGCCTGAGAAGACGACACCGCTTTGTTGACAATAATCTTCGCTTCGGCCGGGTTTGATTCAAACCAGTGGCTAACGTTCTCAAAGACCTGCTTCTGAACGAAGCTCTTGACCTCGGTGTTCCCCAGTTTCGTCTTCGTCTGGCCCTCGAACTGCGGGTCGGCCACTCGGACAGAAATGACGGCAGCGAGACCTTCGCGGCAATCGTCGCCACTCAAGTTAGGTTCTTTGTCCTTGAGTAGCTTGTGCTCGCGCGCGTACCTGTTCATTAACGACGTCAGCGCGGCGCGGAAACCTTCCTCGTGGGTTCCGCCTTCAATGGTGTTGATCGTGTTGGCGAAGGTGTGGACGCTCTGGGCGTAGCCAGAGTTCCACTGCAACGCGACCTCGACCTCGTGTTCGTCACCCTTGGCGTCGAATGTGATGATCGTCGGGTGTATCGCGGTCTTGGTCTTGTTAATGGAGGCAACGTAGTCCTTTAACCCGTCGGGGTAATGGAACGTCTCCGTCCGCTCTTTAGGCTTCTTGGCTTTTTGCTCCGCGTCAGCGGCCGCTTCCTCAGCGGATTTCGCCGCAGCTGCTTCCTCGACAGTGTCGTCGGCATCCTCGGGTGTCTCGGTTGCCTGGCTACGCTTGTCAGTCAGCGTGATGTAGAGACCCTTATTAAGGAACGCCATCTCCTGCAGGCGCCGAGCAATCGTCTCGAACTTAAACTCGGTTGTTTCGAAAACATCCGGATCCGGCCAGAATCGGATGGTTGTCCCTGTTCCGCGGGCTTTTTTGCCTTGGACAAGTTCGTCGGGAATCGCGTCGGTGAAGTTCTGGTACCAGCGGTAGCCATCACGTTTGATTTCCGCTTCAACCCGGGTGGACAGGGCATTGACGACGGAAATACCGACGCCGTGCAGACCACCGGACACAGCGTACGAGTCGTTGTCGAACTTACCGCCGGCGTGGAGTTGCGTCATGACCACTTGGACGGTGGGTGCTCCCGAGGGGTGCATCGAAACGGGGATGCCACGTCCGTCGTCGACAACTTCGATGCCCCCATCTTTCATAATGGTGACATCGACATGCGTGGCGTACCCGGCCATGGCTTCATCGACGGAGTTATCGACAACCTCCCACACGAGGTGGTGTAGGCCTCTTTCTCCGGTCGATCCGATGTACATTCCGGGTCGCTTGCGGACGGCTTCGAGCCCCTCGAGAATGGTAATCGATGAGGCGTCGTAGTCGTGCCTTGTGTTATTTTCGGCAGCATTTTCGGCCACGATGTAGCAGCGCTCCTTTACTTTTCACAGTTGCCCACCATCATACCCGGTATCCCCCCTCAGTTGAACGCCTACCGGGCGTGTAGGGCCCGTATGACGCGATTTTCGGGCTCATATGTCGCGGGGACTATTCCGGAAATCGCTTACCAGTGGAATTTCCCCGCGCGTGTGTCCCGCTATCCGTAGGTATCACGTGGTCCCCGACCCTTGACATGTAGCGGTCCATGCCGCCACGACGGTGGCCGTGGACCAAAGATTTTCACCGCAGTTATCACGTCGGGACCGACATGTTGTGCAATTCTGCTCAGCAATTCTGTCTGTAAATATCGCAGTTCAGATGCTTTAGCGGTGGAATCACACTCAAGAAACAGCGTCGTGTCTTTGATCATCCTGATACTCGAGTGCGCCGCTAAATAGTCGCCTGCGACCGTCGACCAGTTCGCAGTAATCCACCCGTGGGAAATTTTCTCCGTCCACCCGCGCCGCACGACTTCCCGATTGACAATGCTGCCCAGGGACTCGTACCGACGAGTATTTTTCCGACGGTGACCATCCGGCCCCGTGGGATACACCCGAGATGTGCGCGAAAACTCACGAAAAACCGACGTTGCGCTGGGAGTTTTCGCTCGCGGTAGGTCCTTGGAATTCTTCGAATTGTCGTCCTTATCGAATTTCTTGCCGACGTTTCCTTCGTCGGATTTATCGACGGTTTTGTGATTTACACCGTCTTTGTCGGCAGCACCATTTGTGTGCGTGGTGTTCTGATCGGCGTTTTGGCCTGTCGGTGTCGTGGACTCGAGGACTTTCCGCATGTTGGGAGGCATGGGGACACGGCCATGCGAATAGATGCGGGCGAGCGCTTCAGCGACGGGATCATTCATGAGCGTCGCCTCCTTCGTCGTCGGTCTCCGCCACTCCAGCTTCGGCAGAATCGTGAGTGATCCGGGACGACCTGATGTCTGAATCATCAACCGTCGACGCTTCCACTGTCAGCACACGGATATCACTATTCACCAGGTCCTGAGGTAAATCGTCCCCGACGGCCGCGGTAACCAATGTTTGTTCAGCATCTTTGGCAACGCCGGCCAGCGCACGTCGCCGGGCCGCGTCTAACTCCGCGAAGACGTCGTCGAGAATAAGAATGGGGTCCGTGCCCTGCTCACGTTGCCATTCAAAGGAAGCTAAGCGCAGTGCCAGCGCAAATGACCACGATTCGCCGTGGCTGGCGTAACCTCGCGCTGACTGGGTCCCTAACAACAATTCGACGTCGTCGCGGTGAGGACCACACGTACTTGTCCCCCGCTGAATGTCAGTATCCCGCCGCCGTGCCAGCTCCGATAACAACACTGCCTCAATGACCGGTGTCGCTCCTGCAACATCATTGGCGACGGTCTCTGGCGTTATACCCGCCTCAACAAGGGCCTTGTCGACGGTGGACCGGTAGGTGATTTGTGCAGGTCGAGACTCTGGCGCCAGACGCTGGTACGCATTTTTTACGTAGGGCGAGAGCACGTGTGCCAAGACAATCCGCTGCGCCATGACCTGTGCGCCGGCCGCTGCCAGATGAGAATCCCATGTATCCAGTGTGTCCAGGGCGGAATCAGAGTCATTACCTCCTCCATATCCCTGTCGGAGGGTCCTTGATGCCCGTTTAAGCAGCGTATTGCGCTGACGAAGGATCTTATCGTAGTCGGAGCGAGTGCCTGCCCAGCGAGGAAACCGCCCGATGAGGAGATCGTCAAGAAAACGCCGCCGGTGTTCCGGTTCCCCACGTACTAATGCCAAATCTTCCGGCGAAAAAAGAACAGTTTTGACAATTCCAAGCAGCTGACGTGGGCTTTTACACGGGGCACGGTTAATTTGTGCTTTGTTCGATCCGCGCGCCTTGATCAGCATATGGGCGGTGAGTTCCCGGCCACTATTGATGGCCGTTGCCGAGACCGTCGTGTACTCGTGCCCCTCGCGGACCAGTGGCGCATCCGTCGAAACGCGATGCGAACCCAGATGGGCAACATAGTCAAGCGCTTCCACCACGTTGGTCTTTCCATGACCATTCGGCCCTGAAAACACAGTAATTCCCGGGCCGAGGTGAAGATCCAGCTCTGGCCACGACCGGAAATTACGTAATTGCAGCGCACGAATATACACAGGTGGGATGCCTCGTGGGAATGGGAACAGCGTCGAACAGAAAATGTGCCTTTAGCCTGGTAGCCGGACTGGCATCAGGAGGTAGGTGAAGTATGTCGATGGCGTCGGGAATTGGCCATCACTGTCCTGCTCAGGCATGGTTTCGGGCTCGGGAATCAAGATCGCCGGGCGGGAAGGCTGAGTAAACCCAAATACCACATTCTTGGTATCAATCGAGGCTAAGCCTTCTTTCAGGTAATTCGCGTTGAACGCGATGAGAAGTGGCTCGCCGGCAAATTGAGCGGGCAGGGTCTCCTCCGCGGTTCCTGCCTCGGAGCCCCCGGCAGACAAAACGAGCTGATCTTCCGAAAACTCCAGTTTGACCTGCGCATTTCGTTCAGCGACCAGGCTGACACGTCGGATAGCGTCCAATAATGGCGCGATTTCCACGATCGCCATGGATGAGTGGCTCTTCGGCAAGAGCGGCCTGAACTTGGGGAAGTCGGCGTCGATCAGCCGTGTTGTCGTTTGCCGATTCTCCGACACAATGCCCAAAAGTCCATCTTTGCCGACGTCCTGGGCAGCGCCCATCGCCAGTTGGATGGGATCATTCAGGCGGGTATCGAGCGTACGGGCAGAATCCGCCAAGGTACGTGCCGGGATAAGGATCTCCGCGTCGACGTCGGGTGACGACGGTTCCCACGTGAATTCACGAACGGCCAAGCGGAATCGGTCAGTCGCGGCGAGCACAACGTTATCCCCTTTGACCTCCATTTTTATGCCCGTAAGCATAGGCATGGAGTCATCTTTGCCCGCTGCCGACGCAACCTGACCAATGGCAGCAGTGAAAACATGCGGATCAATATGCCCGGTCTCTTCCGGCAATGCCGGGAGTTCCGGATAATCCTCGATGGTCATGGCAGGTAATTCGAAGTTCGATTGCCCGCATGTCACATGAACTTTGGTGCCGTCGACAGAGATAGCGACATCTTTGTGTGGAAGTGACCCAATAATGTCATTCGCTAATTTACCGGCGACGAGGACCTGCCCGGGTTCAAGCACCTCGGCCGAAATTCGCACGCGAGTGGAGACTTCGTAGTCGAATCCGGCAAGGAGCAAGCCGTCGTCATCGGCGGTCATCATGACACCGCGAAGAATCGGCTGAGTAGGTTTGCTCGCTAAACTACGCGCTACCCAGCTGAGGGCTGCGGATAAGTCATCTTTCGCTACCCGAAAAGAAACACCATTGGGTTCCATTGTTACTCCGTGTTCATTGAGTTAGTCGTGGTTGTGATCGTTGTCGTCATCGTGGAGTGATGCACGTTTGGATGTTACCTACTCCTGGTGACAAACCCGAGTCACTTTTTGTTATTTCAGTTCGCAATTGATTCTTCATGTCACTAGCGCATCTGCTGTTAAGTACTCTCAGCCTAGGGCTGCAAATGTGCTTTGATCTGGGTTATCCCCACAGAAGGCCGGGCCCTATTTCTTTAACTCATTTCCCTGAAAGAAAAAGCGGTAATAGCAGTAGGGGCTGTGGAAACAGTGGATAACCGGGATTGTCGCTTGTCGTTGTCGATATTGGGTTGTGGATAAATTGGGGATAATGCTGTGGATAAACTGGGATGGTCTGTGGAGAACTGGGGTGGGTGTCAGTTTATTCACAGTGACGGGCTAGTTATCCCCTGTTATATCCACCGTTTTGGGGCAGTTATCCACAGGAGTATGCGCCTAAAATTCGTGGCCACCGAGCCTATTTTAGCAACAGTGCTACAAAGTGAGTTGTGATCGAAATCATGAAATAACAAAGTTGTAATTACACAGGTGTGGATAACATTGTGGATAAGACGAAATTTCGACAAACACCCAGGTCAACGTGCCAAGTTATCCACAACAGGCCTAAAACACCAGGAAGCTACCGAGCCTGATCTTTGATGCGCGCGGTGATTTCTTGGATGGCCTCATTCGTCGAGCGCTTCTCGCTCATTTCTTTTCGGATCTTGCGCTCGGCATACATCGCGGTGGTGTGGTCACGTCCACCGAACTTGTTGCCTACCTTGGGCAGCGAGAGGTCCGTCAACTCCCTGCACAAGTACATCGCGACCTGTCGCGCGTGGGCAATGGGCCGCGCTTTACCAGGACCGGTCAGGTCAGCCGTCGTCAAGTTAAAGTATTCCGCGGTCACGGACATGATCGTCGGCGCCGTAATTTCCACTACCTCAGGGGCGACCAGGTCTTGAAGCTGGTCGCGGGCCATCTCGAGGGTGACAGGTGTGTGCTGGATCGATGAGACGATGAGCACCTTATTCAGCGCGCCCTCCAGCTCACGCACCGATTCGGCCTTCTGTTCCGCGATAAATGACAACACTTCGCTGGGGACCTGCGCATTTTCCCGCTCCGCTTTGAGTCGTAAGATGGCAATGCGCGTTTCCAGGTCAGGTTTCTGAATGTCCTGCGTGAACCCCCACTGGAAACGGGTCCGGAGCCGAGGTTCTAGCTCTGTCAGCTCCTTGGGTGACCGGTCCGAGCACAGGACAATCTGTTTTTGGGCCCCATGGAGAGCATTGAAGTTGTGGAAGAACTCGATCTGAGTCTCGGGTTTCCCAGCCAGGAATTGAATATCGTCCACCAGCAGGATATCGAAGCTCCGGTATTTCCGTTTGAAGTCCTCACCTCGGTTGTTGCGAATCGAGTTGATCCACTCATTCGTGTATTCCTCGATCGACACATACCGGACACGCAGATTGGGCCGCAGCTCAAGGGCTCGATGCCCAATGGCGTGAAGAATGTGGGTCTTCCCCAGCCCCGATCCTCCCCAAATAAAGAGCGGATTATAGGCCTGAGCAGGGTTTTCCGCGACAGCGATGGCCGCAGCCCGAACTACTCGGTTCCCCTCACCAGCGACAAGATTATCGAAGGTGTAGTTCTCGTTTAACCATGATCGCTCGGAGTCAGGCTTTTGTTCTTGCCGACGCTGGGGCCGCGCATTGTTGATGTACCCCTCGTTCCACGGCTGCGGGGCTGTTTCCGCAGGTGTGTCATAGGAATTGCCGACGTGGGCATCTTTGCTGTTGGAGTAAGCGGGTTCGGTGGGGGTGGCGTCGGGATAGGTGGATGGACGCTCCTCCTGTGGGGAGCTATCGGGGTACTGAAGAACGTAGGGATCGTCCTCATATGAGGTGGGCCGGGGCATCTCACGCGACGGTTGCGTGTTCTCTTGTGCGACGTTTTCGCTGGGTGCGCCGGTTTTAGGGCCTGTGTTGAGTTGTGAAAAATCGCGGTACGACCCTGCAGGGCGAGTTTCCGCGGGGCGAGACTGCGTTGTGCGTGGCTGTGCGGGAGGAGTTTCCGCACGAGGCGGCTCTGTGCGGGGAGGTTCTGCAGAGGAATCGTCGGATTCCGTAGCAGCAGAGTTAATCGAGATAGCCAGTTTTATTGGCTCACCAATAGCTGCGGTGAGTTCGGCGGAGATGATATCGCCGAGTTTGCGCTCGAAGACGCTTTTGGCCGTTCGGTTAGGGGTGGAGATCACGGCGACACCGCCGATAAGACCGACGGGAGCAGCTTGCTTTAACCAGGCCTTATCTTGAGGAGTAATTCGCGTTCCAGGCGCTTGACCTGGGATATCCTCGCGTGGGTTCATTGCCATCAGCTGTGCGACAACGTTATTCCACGTGTTGAAAAAGTCCTCGCTCGCCTGTCCAAATTGGTGAGGGCTGCCCCCAAGGTCCATCGGTCATCCTTTGTGTTGCTGTTGTCGTATTGCTGCTGTGTTGTGCACGGGTACCCGTAGCGAACGTGGAAAACACCGGCGTTCGTGGTCATGTGTGTTTGAGTTTTACACCGTAATGCGGGGTATCGCTCATGAAAAATGACATTGTGGCGGTCTCTAGTGTGGGTTGATGGTCAGATTTTGTTACTAAATTGGGCAGAGCATAATTCCACATTTGTAATTTACGTTCTCCCCAGAGATTCGCTTACTTGTGAATAAGCTGTGAATAACATAATACAGACGTCAGAGGCGTTTTCCACAATGTTATCCACAACCTGGGGATAAACAGGGCTTGAGTTTATCCCCAAGGCGCCTTGAACCTGTGGATTAATTGTGTTGGGGAAGATTTGGCCGTGACCTGGGGAAATTAACCTCAAGTAAAGGTTGAGGTCACAAATGTGGACAACTTATCCACACCCCCTGTGGAATGTGGAGGGACACGCGATGCGACCTGGACTTTCTATTCTGGCAGGTTTATCCACAGGCTCATCGATGTGTCTTTAACCACTGTGGAGTTTTCGTGGAGTTTATAGATGAATTACAACTGTGCAATTTAGGGGTAAAGTGAACACACTGATCGCTGATTTGTGACTCGTGTGGTAAAACCCGTAGTCTTATAAGGTCATTCGTAATAGATCCGTGACGCCTGCGCTTTTCGGTGGCGTCCGATCTTTCACGAGCATGGCAATACACAGCGATTCTGGCTTTGGCTCCATGCTGTTGCCGTCGAAAAGCTGCTCGCCCCGTGTGTGTCGCATGGGAAGTACTAGCGGGTCTGGAAGTACCGCGTAGTAATCGAGATGTCCTAGCGGATTTCTGTATTGCCGTTGAAATAATCTGTTACATGGCAAGCTCTCGGCATGTCGGTACATGGTTGGTGCAACCTGCTACGGCATCGCTGGGTGTAGCGAGCCCGAGTGTATTGAGGAGTTGAGTACCGTGGCCAAAGGCAAGCGGACTTTTCAGCCGAACAACCGCCGTCGTTCCCGTGTTCACGGCTTCCGTAGCCGCATGAGCACGCGGGCCGGTCGTGCCATTGTGTCGGCACGTCGTCGTAAAGGACGTAAGTCGCTGACGGCGTAAGTGCGTAGAGCTACGCACTTCCCCAGCTGGTTGTAAAGCTGGTGTCGTTTTGCGAACGTAGTGGAGTTTCCTCGGTTCTCGGTAAATGTCGTCCGGGGAAGCTCCACTTTTGTCTATACATGTCTATGTACGTCTATATATGAGGCCATCTGTGTAGGGCGATCCGTATAGATGCGCTTATCCATTTCGTAGCGACAGAATCCATTCTTGGCCCATTTCCCAAGTCCATCACGTAGAGGATGTGAATAACGTGCTCCCGGCATCGCAACGGTTGCGTCACAGGTCGGATTTCCGTGCGGCCATTCGAGGTGCTACGTCGGGTACCAAGCTGGTCGTGGTTCATGTCGTCATACGTTCTACCGACCCAGCCACAGCTGATCTCATCAATGGTCCGCGTGTTGGTGTCGTGTGTTCAAAAAGTGTGGGGAATTCAGTTGTTCGGCACACAGTGGCACGGCATCTGCGCCACGTCGCTAAAGAGGTGGTGGACGATCTTCCGCGGAGTGTTGATGTAGTTATTCGCGCTCGCCCTGCCGCTGCGGATGCTTCGCACCGTGCCCTGGCCGAAGCAGTGACATACTGTACGAATAAGGCTTACGGTAAAGCGCGACGTCGGGAAGCTAAGAAGGCGGAAAGTTGAGAAGGCCGGAAGGCGAGAACGCTGGAACCTGAGAAAGGTCACGCATAAGAGCATGGCCAATCATGAACAATGCCGCCGACGTTAATAACCTCACACGGTAGACAGGCACGGGATGCAGATGTTTCACGTGAAACATTCGGAACTGCCACCTCACGGTGGTGACGTTCGTGATGCCTCCACGAGTTCAGCGCACCGTCGTGATTCAACCGTCTGCCATCATGCTTCTACTCCCCCAGTTCGCGACGAGCCCAGCGGTGACCCGATAAACCAGCGTGACGTCGGCCAGATAGACCAACACGAAAACAGCCGTGAGGACCGTCGTCGGCAATCGTGGGCTGAAAAAGCGATACTCTTTTACCAATATGGAATAAGCCCGCTGAAACCTGGACCCTCGTGCCGATTTGAGCCCACGTGTAGCAATTACGCTCTGACCGCCATCCGCAGGTACGGTGTTGTACGAGGTGTGCTCATGGCCGCAATTCGATTGTCGAAATGTGGACCATGGCATCCAGGTGGGTGGGATCCTGTTCCCCCGCGACGAACACCTCGTGAACGTGTTCACGATGCGCACGTGCACGATGACAAAGACCATCGTGAGGGCACAACCGATACTGCTGGCGGGCGAAACAACCGCTAGTGACTCGGTATGGCGCGCAGTCATGACAACGTCCACGGAACAGTCACGGCCCCACAGTCCCAAAACGTAAACGATTAGGAGCGACGCACCCCCGTGCTTAACTTCATCTACTACCCCGTGTCCTGGGTCATGCTGGCCTGGTACAAATTCTTCGGATTATTCCTTAATCCGGACTCCGGCGTGACATGGGCGTTGTCCATTATCTTCCTGGTCTTCACCATCCGCA
Organism: Corynebacterium pseudokroppenstedtii; assembly: GCF_019754945.1. Classification (GTDB taxonomy): domain Bacteria; phylum Actinomycetota; class Actinomycetes; order Mycobacteriales; family Mycobacteriaceae; genus Corynebacterium; species Corynebacterium pseudokroppenstedtii. The sequence continues at coordinate 409,032 of NZ_JAEUWU010000002.1, read as the reverse complement.
TTTTCTTGTTCAAGCCAATGGCGAACCAGATGCGGTCCGGTCGGAAGATGCAGGAACTGCAGCCGAAAATGCAGGAAATTCGGGCTAAATATAAGAACGACCAGCAGACTCAAGCCATTGAGATGCGCAAACTCCAAAAGGAGATGGGCGTTAATCCCCTGGCTTCGTGCCTGCCGGCTCTAGTTCAGATGCCCATCTTTATTTCGCTGTACCACGTACTTCGGTCCTTTAACCGTACGGGTACCGGCCATGGCGAACTAGGAATGACCGTCGAACAAACCCGCAACACTCCTAACTACGGCTTCGGTGCCACCGAGGTGCAGTCCTTCCTCGACGCGCGACTGTTCGGCGCTCCCCTGTCGGCTTACATCCGGATGCCGGAAAAGGCGTTCGACGCGTTCTCCGCGAGCGGAAGCGTTGATTTCACACGGACCAACATTCTCGTGGTGGCCATCCCGCTGATGATTATTTCCGCGTTGGCCACGCACTTTAACGCCCGGAATATGGTTCGGCGGAATAAGGCGCGTCAGGCGGCCGATCCGAAGAAGAACGCTCAGAACCCGCAGATGGCCATGCAAGCCAACATGATGAACAACATGATGTTGTGGCTTTTCCCGGCCATGATTCTGATCACCGGTATGTTCTGGCAGATCGGACTGTTGACCTACATGTTGGCAAACAACGTCTGGACCCTGGGCCAGCAAATTGTTCTCTTCAACAAGATGGACCGCGAAGAGGAAGAGGAAAAGAAGGCGAAGGCTGAAGCTCAGAGGGCCACTGCACCGAAGGTTGGGCAGAAGCCGAAGAATAATAAGAAAAAGGGCGGCAAGAAGAAGAAATAACAACCGCACCGAGCGTCGCGCGAAGGGACGCTATGTGCCGTGAGGCGTGAAGGAGGGCTTGCAGGCCCTCCTTTTTTCATGCTGTGGTGAGGTTAATGCGACGCCGTGGTTAACGTGGCGGCTTACTTCACGTAGTGGTTTGCTTCAATTACCGACGCCGTCGTCGGCCTTTCATGTGAACTCTCGGACACGTGATTATGGGGGTTGAAAACACCCTTACCCCTACCGCACTCCCCTTTCGGCGCGCATAATTGAGGCATGAACGAAGGCCCTGTGAACAATACCGACCGTGCTGCAGAGTCAGCTGCCGATTACATCGAAGAGCTTTTAGACGCCGCCGATCTCGATGGCGATATTGACTATGGCGTTACTCAAGGTCGACCGTTTGTGGAACTTCCGGGTGGCGATTGCGCCCAACTTATCGGCCGGCACGGTGAAGGTATCGATGCTTTGCAGATGCTGATGCGATTGGCAGTTCGCGCTTCAGGGTTTAAGGACGTTCCGGGGGTTGTTCTGGATATCGACGGTTATCGCGATGCGCAACGTCAGGGTCTTTTTGTCGAGGCAGAAGAAGCATTAGATCGAGTGCGCGAAACGGGCGAACCTGTGGTCCTCCGGCCGATGAATCCGTTTGAGCGCGCTGCTGTGCATAGCCGGGTGGCGGAAGAGGAAGGCTTTACCTCCGAGAGCGCGGGGCTACCTCCGATGCGCTCTGTCGTGGTTTCACGTGAAACATCTGACGGCGCTGTACGCTAGCATCGGTGAGCGATCAGATCCGATCCAGCAGCAGAGTACCGAACAGCAAAGCACCCAGTAGCAAGGTAATAACAACAAGGTAATGACTGACCGAGACAATGTTTCACGTGAAACATCCATCGAGCACGGTGACCACGATCGTGCTCCAGGTGTGAGCGATGCTCCAGACACCAATGAAGCCCACGGCGTAGATAGCGATCTCCGGGCCAATGAAGCTCCAGCCACTCCCCCAGAAGCTGCGACGGTCTTTGGTGATCGCCTCCCCCTCGCCGTTGCCTACCACGAGTCGTTACGCAATGACGCGACAGTCCGCGGGCTCATCGGGCCTCGCGAAGCACCACGTCTGTGGGAACGCCATATTCTCAACTGCGCTGTGATTGGTGAACTGATGGACCGCGACTCGCGTGTCGTCGATATCGGAAGCGGCGCCGGGCTTCCGGGCATTCCCCTCGCGATCGCACGACCAGACTTAGACATTACGCTCATCGAGCCACAGCTACGACGCGTGAATTACCTTAAGGAAATCGTCGGCAAGCTTGAATTGGATAATGTGTCAGTGCTTCGTGGCCGTGCCGAAGAGAAGACGATAAAGCGACAGAATCGCGGGGCCGATTACGTGACGAGCCGAGCAGTCGCGCCACTGGGGAAACTCATGGGATGGTCTCTGCCATTAACCAAGCGGCACGGCTTGGTCTTGGCCATGAAGGGCGCAAGCGCTCACGAAGAAATTGAGCGCGATCAAAGGGCTATCAGCTCAGCCGGGGGCGGGGAATGTTCAGTCGTCGAGGCGGGGGTAGATCTCTTGCCCGACGCAACCATCGTCGTGCGTTGCGAACGTCGCTGACACTCGGCATGTGGCGTCGGTTGCTCGACCAGGAATGCTAGTTTGTTCCCGTGAATCCGGCTAGGATAAGCCAGGTTACGAAAACGTCGGACAGCCACACGGAAGTTTTACAACACGGACACAAAGGACGGGAACATGGGCAGGGTTTCGTCGGACGGGTATGACTATGACGACGACAACAGCATAGAAGAACAAGCCCGACGGGCCGCGCGGTTTCAATCGGGGACGATGAAGCCCCTTCCACGACCTCGCCACACCCGGAAAATCGCCTTGGCGAACCAGAAAGGTGGCGTCGGGAAGACCACGTCGACTGTTAATTTAGCGTGGGCACTGTCGCTGAGGGGCCAAAAAGTGCTGGTGGTGGACCTTGATCCACAGGGAAACGCGTCCACTGCTCTCAGCGCCGAGCACCGGGCGGAAGGCACTCCGTCCACCTATGAGGTCATTATTGGTGAAATTGAGCCGAAGGATGCCGTTCAAGCTCACCCGTCGAACCCCAATATGTTCACTATTCCGGCCACCATCGATCTGGCCGGTGCGGAAATGGAACTGGCTAACGGGTACAACCGTGAGTATCGCGTAGCGCAAATGCTGGGCGATGAGGGTATCGACGATATGGGGTTCGATTACATCTTCATCGACTGTCCACCGTCATTGGGCCTTCTGACGATTAACGGGCTGACCGGTGCGAATGAAATTATCATTCCGATTCAGTGTGAGTTTTATGCTCTTGAGGGCGTGACGCAGCTGACCGAAAACGTCCGCCTGATACGGGAGGCTCTCAACCCTAATTTGGACATCACCGGTGTCTTGCTCACCATGTACGACAGTCGCACGAATCTTTCGCATGATGTCGAGAACGATGTCCGCGAGTCGTTCGGTTCGTTGGTGTTTGATCGCGTCATTCCTCGGAATGTTCGTGTGTCCGAGGCGCCGAGCTATGGGCAGACTGTGATCGAGCACGATGCAGGTTCCCCTGGGTCGGCAGCGTACATGGCGGCTGTTGAGGAACTCGCCCGCCGAGAGCCGGAGTCGCCATTGCAGAACGCGGACCCCCGTCGTGGCCGTCATACTGCGTAATACTCGGCGCCCGAGACTCAGCGTCGGAAACGCGCCGCCCGGAACTCGGAGTGTGAAGCTCGGAGCCCGAAATGCGCGGGTGTCATGTCGGGCAGAATCGACGGGCATGGTTCCACAATGTTTCACGTGAAACATTCGGGTCGCGCTCGGATCGGGCGGTACACGAATCGCTGAGTTTCCCTACAACGATAAAAAACTGACTAGGCTACGGGGCACAATGTAATTTGGTCGCCAGACGCCCGTAACCCTCACTATTTAATAATTTCTTCATAATCGACGATCGATCGATGAACCTGCACTCGGTGGTCCCTCGGGCTCCAGCGCAGATTCTCCACAACGATAAGGATGAACGTCATGGCAGAAGCCAAACGCAAGAGTGGCCTCGGTAAAGGACTCGCCTCCTTGATCCCCACGGGACCGGCAAAACCACAAATTGGCAACGACGCAGCCGACGTCATCTTTGGGGCGAACCGAGGTAGTAACAGCGCTCCGGAACCGTCTTGGTATTCACTGACGAAGAGTCCGCGTCGTGGTCAGAACGTGGACCGCTCAGCCGACGGCACGAAGTCTGACAGCGCTACGTCATCTGAGGATGCAGATGCTCAGACAAGTAGTAGCGCGAAGAACGGTAAGAGTGCCAACAATAAGGGCACTACCTCGGCGGACACCCACCACGGACGGACGAAAGCGGGGTTGCCGAAAAACCGGTCAAGCTTGGGACAGCGGGCAGCGGCGGAGAGAAAAGAAGCCGCAGGTGATAAAAACCGGACCGCATCGTCGACTGCTAAAAAGGCAAAGGCTCAGGGAGCCGCTGATTCAGCATCAGCCGCCCAAGCTGAAGGACAGAGTGAAGATACGCCGCAGAAACCGCTCATTAGCGATGAGACCGCGACATATCGCGAGCTTCCGATCAACGCGATCATCAGGAACGAAAAAAATCCGCGCCAGGACTTCGATCAAGAAGCACTGCGTGAATTGGCTCATTCGATCCGTGAGTTTGGCCTCCTTCAGCCGATCGTCGTGCGTCAGGCGTCGGAACCTGGAAAATTTGAACTCATCATGGGCGAACGCCGCCTGCGTGCCGCTCAATTAGCAGATCTAGAAGCCATCCCCTCTATCGTCCGCGAAGCCGACGATGACACCATGCTGAGGGATGCGCTGCTGGAAAATATCCACCGTGTGCAGCTCAACCCTTTGGAGGAAGGTGCGGCCTACCAGCAACTGCTCGAAGAGTTTGGTGTCACCCAGGCAGAGTTAGCCACACGACTAGGGCGTTCCCGGCCAGTTATTTCAAACACCATTCGTCTTCTTCAACTTCCGCTGCCCGTTCAACGTCGAGTAGCTGCAGGAGTGTTGTCCGCAGGTCATGCCCGTGCTCTCATGGGAGTGACCCAAGGCCCTGACGCTCAAATCAAGCTTGCTGAACGCATTGTGGCGGAAGGTCTGTCGGTGCGTGCGACAGAGGAAGCCGTCACGCTTATCAACCGAGGAGAGAACGAACCTAAGAAGAAGGAGCCGCGTGCTCCCCGCCCGCAGCCCGAAAAAATGACTCACTGGGCAGACACGTTCGGCGACTACTTAGATACCAACGTCAAGGTCCAGATGGGGGCTAAGAAAGGCAAGATTGTTGTCGAGTTCGCGGGTATGGAGGATTTCGACCGCATTATCGCAATGCTAAAAGCCCAGGAACCCAGCAATGGGGCAGATAGTGGCCCGCACTCCCCTAGTGGACATCACGATGCTTCTCGTACGGAGGAAGAACGCCACTAGACCCATGCGAATAGTTGTACATCCGCTCACCCTTGACACCCTGGGGGACCTGGCCGGGACGGCTGCGACCAACACTTTTTGGACAACCCAGCCGGGCACACAAAGTCACAATGACACCGCGTCGCAGCCCTCAGGGCCAGCTGGTCAGCCGCGAAACGCGGATTCTGGGAACCCTCGGCTGGATAAAGAATTGTGGATGCACAACACCCTCACCACGTGGGGGCCATGCGCCTTCACCGCGTACGTGACGTCCGGAGCAGACGCGGATTTAGCAGTCCCTGCTGCCACCGTGGTCTTCGCACCGCCGGCCAGCCTGCCTGGGCGCCTAGCTTTCCCAACCGGACCAGTCAGTGATGACGCAGTGCTCATTTCTACAGTGCATGTGCCACCGCCCTACCAGGGACTCTTCTTAGAACACCGACTTATCGACGCTGCCGTCGACGAATTATCCCGCCGCGGAGTACGAGCCGTGGAATGCTTTGCTGTTCGCCCCACCGCGTCACCAGCCGATAAGGCCACCAGCCCCCTTATTCCCCGCCATGCTCCGATCCTATGTTCTGACGTGCTGGAAGAGCGGGGTTTTGAGGTCGCTGCCGACGATCCGGCTTTCCCGCGATACCGGATGGAGCTCCCCGACACGGGAAACCTTTTCGCAGCTGTCGAAGAGAGTCTGTGGGAAGCGACTGTCACCATGGGATTCCGGATCAAAGTCGGCATGGGAGCCCACTAGTCCGGGCACGGATATGAGTTCTAAAAAGAATGCCCACAAACCCTAGTGCAGCGGGACACCTCACATCGCTCCGTAGGACCCACTATCCTCGGGGCTAATTGCCTTAGTAACGGCTGAGATGGCTCCGTTGCTGTCTGCAGCTCCAGAGGTAGCAGCGTTTATTAATGTGACAAGCGCGGTTCCCACGCACATAGAGTAGAAAATGCGCAAATACGTGCAGCTTAGAACTATTTACTTTGTATATTTCCTTCTTCTCTTCTTCGGTCTTGGTGCTATAGCTACTGAACTTGATGGGTCGCCTTTAGCAAAACCGATGATGACTATTGCTCTTATTGCGTCACTGGTTTTCTCTTTTGTCGTCATCCACGATAAACGAAAGAAAATGGATCGCTAAAGAACGAAAATTGCATGATGGGTGTTTGACCACCGCCATCGGCGTTTTGTATTCCAGGAATTACTGCAGCGGCAATCGGCCCGCTAACAGGTCAGTTATCCTCCACCCGGCTACGGTGTACGCGGCTAACATCAGGGAGTCGCTTTTGATCCAGTGGTCGAGGTAGCTCCTCTTGAACGCACAGTTGCGCCTCCCCCTCCAATCGACTGATTTTCAGGTGCCGGCTCTGCTCGTAATTTTGGTCGCCCGCTTGAGTAGAACTCAAGCACGACGATTGAATGTAAGTATTAAAAACCGAAACTAAATGACACCATTTTTGCATTATGATACTTGCATGCCTGTCCGTCTTACTGATGACCAATTAGCCACTTACGTTGCTGAAGCGGAAGACGGCTACGACCTCGATAGACTCAGCACCCGTGGGCGTGGCCGCCTTGGACAAGACATACATCGCACCCACGTCGTAACGGTGCATCTGACAGCTGCGGAGCTAGCCGCACTCGATCAGCTCACCGACCGACTTAATATGAACCGCTCTGAGGCCATTCGTTACGCCATCACTCATTCAAATCCCGATGCATACGGTAATCCTCTCGGCGACTACGCATGAGATTCGATCCTCACGCCCGTTCCCTTGAAACCGTTGTGTTTGTCGCAAATGACAGGGATGAGTCACTTCCAATGCCATAAAGATTCGACCTATTCGTCGGAGCGCTACGAAGTATTGAAAAACAGTCGGAACCAGCACTCGAACAAGGATGGTTACCGTGACCTACACCGCTGATATCACTCGTGAGAGAAAGAACTGATTAGCAACCGTGACTGACCTCGATGGGGTTTCCACCTGGGCTCCTAATTTCAGGCAACTCGATTTTTATGCCCGCGAGCCTATCGCGCTGGCCGAGGACCTGCCTGATGGCGCTGAAAACACACTAGAAATTACTTGGCGTATGACAGACGCTTCCCCAGATAACGCTGTGGGATAAGAGGAATTACACTTCATGAAGCTCCGGGGCACTATTCCAGCCCACAAAACAGCAACAATAGCTCCCGCCCATTTACGTCACCGTGGTTAAAACAGTTAGCTCTGCGTCGTTAACCTTGTGACTCGAGTTCGAGGAGTTCCGAGAAAGTAAAAGTACCCGTCGGCTGATCATCATTATCAGCAAGGTACAACCGCTTCACCGCGATCAACATGGCCTCCGTGATGACATCACGGTAGTTCGGGTCCACCAGCACAGCAGTATCGTGCGGATTGGAAAGATAACCTAAAACGATCTCAACCGTCGGCATGGACGTGAGGCGCAACACATCCCACGTACGCGCATGGTTGCGGCAGTTCTGCAGCGGAGTCCGGGCTACGATTTCACGCTGTATATAGCCCGACAATAACTCGCCAGTGATCGACGAATGCCCGCGAGGGGATCCGAAATAAAACGACGCGCACCCTTCAGCCCGCTCGTTGTGATACCAATCACATCGCAGGCTAATGACCAGATCCGCACCGAAAGCATTGGCAATATCGGCCCGCTCCGAATCAGTCGAATTAGTCTGACGCGGGCGCGAAATAATCGTCTCAATACCCGTCGCGACCATGCGGCCCTCTAACCGCGTCGCGATGTCCCACAGAATCTCTTCTTCGGTCAGCTCACCATAAGGGCCACGCAGGACATGACCAGGTGTGGAAAGCCCCAGGCCCGGATCAATCACAATGCGCTTACCCGACAGCTGTGGACCTGCAGCACGAACGGTCTCGCGCTCCTGGATAGCCGCGCGTGAGCCACCCGTGATGCTCCGCCCCAGATAGGACAGCGCCTTCAGTGTGTCCGGCCCGCAGACACCGTCGACAGTAAGACCATAATCACGCTGATAGTTTTTCAGCGCACTATATGTGTCACGGGAAAACTGCCCATCGATCTGCGAGGAATAGAAACCAAGTTCCTGCAGGTGAGATTGCAGCTGGGCAACATCATCACCCTGCATCGGCGACGACGGGTCATACAGCAGAACGCGAGCCCCCAGTGAATAGGTGGCCTCACGCAAGAGGCGAAGGGTGTGGTCGTTAATAACGCCGTCGGCAAGAACTCCTCGCTGCTGCTGAAAAGCTCGCAACGCTGATTGGAGTTCATAGTCGAAGTCGTCGTCACCATCAGCCCACTGGTCGGTGCTGGTGTGCTCCGCCACTGGGTGCTTAAGAAGACCAACCTTCGTGAGGATCGTGCGAACCTCCGCGACGCGAGGGCTCTTATCCCCCACTTGCAGGTTTTCCTCCACGATCGTCTCAGCCCCTTTAACCCAATTTCTGCCGATATAACAATGTCAGTGAGTCAGTCTATCAGTGAACAGTGTTGTGTTAGTGAATAGAGTTAAAGAAGTTTCTCAAGTGCGGTAGTGATGTGAGATTTGGGGTGAGCCCCGTGGATTTCTTCAACTTTCTTGCCGTCCTTGAACAGCAACATCGTCGGGATGGACATGACCTGGAACATGGAGGCCAAGGGTGCGTTCTCGTCCACGTTGACCTTGGCGATCACGGCCTTGCCGTCGTATTCGTCGGCGATCTCTTCCAGGACGGGGTTCATTTTCCGACACGGACCACACCAGGTTGCCCAGAAATCGACGAGAACAGGCTTGTCGGAGTCCACGACGGTGGAACGGAACGAGTCCGTGGTGACGTTTACTGGGGAAGTCATGGGGGTGTGAAATCCTTTCCGGCTGGAGTTAATTCCGACTGGAATTAGTGGTGTAGGTACAAGCGTTGGTTAGAAGGTTTTATGCGACCCTCTATGTACGTAGAACGCTCTATGTATGTAGAACGCGGGATGCAGGTTTTCTATTCACTATCCCGCATATGTCGTGGTCCTAAGGGTAGGGTGAGGGGCCGCAGTCATCTTATCCGCGCAGGTCAACGAGATAATGTTCGACGTCGAGTGCAGCGCGACAACCCGATCCCGCAGCGGTGATGGCCTGCTGGTAGTGGCTATCGACGACGTCGCCGGCGGCGAACACTCCCGGAATCGACGTCCGTGTGGAGGGCTCCTGTACCAGGATGTATCCCTTATCGTCCGTGTCGATGACATCGCGAACCATCTCAGAGCGGGGATCGTGTCCGATAGCGACAAACAGTGCCGACGCAGTCAGCGTGCGCTGCTCACCTGTCTGAGTGTCTTCGAGAATGAGGTGATCGACGGGACCGTCGCCACACACTTCGGTGACGACGGCGTTCATCTCGAAATCAATCTTCGGATTGTCCTTCGCGCGCTGAACCATGATGTTTGAGGCACGGAATTCGCCACGTCGGTGAACGATGGTGACTGAGGAACCAAACTTGGTAAGGAAGTCTGCCTCCTCCATGGCGGAGTCCCCTCCCCCGACGACAACGATGGGTTTGTCTTTGAAGAAGAAGCCGTCGCAGGTGGCGCAGGCGGATACGCCGAGACCCAGGTGCTCTTGTTCACCCTTGACACCAAGGTAGCGAGGGGCTGCACCCGTCGCGATAATGACTGCTCGCGCTTGGTATTCCTCACCCTCCGAACGGACGATCTTGATGTCGCCGGTCAGGTCCATGCTCTCGACCATGTCCTGTTTGAGTTCGGCACCGAAGCGCTCGGCCTGCTGGCGCATCTCCTCCATGAGTGACGGGCCCATAATCCCATCGTGGAAGCCAGGGTAGTTTTCGACCTCGGTAGTCTGCATGAGTAGACCACCGTATTCGATGCCTTCGAACACAAGGGGCTTGAGATTTGCCCGAGCAGCATAAATGGCTGCGGTGTAGCCGGCAGGGCCAGATCCGACAATGATGACATCGTGAACACTCATGCGAGCAATGCTACATGGCATGTCAAAGCCTAACCTGTCCTCTCCCCGTGACTCAGGGTCGAGCGGAAGAGAACGCTCGATTCTCCGTGAGAACACGTGTGCTCTACGACGACAATGCGCAGTGGCGCACCAAGGATGAGCAGCTGAGATTTAGTACGGGGGGATGCCGGCTGGGCTGTTTCAGCTGGCTGAGCTGTTTCGACGGGAGCAGCTCCGAGCACCGGTGAATGAGCCATGTTGGTGGTGGACAAGCATTGCGACACGGGAACATCGAGATTGCTGAGGTCTGTTGACCCCGCAAAAGCTTTCTTCGCCGCTGTTTGTTGCTCGCTTGTCATAGCGATCAAGTCCACGTTGGACCGCTTGATGCTAGGTGGTTGCGAGTGTGGAGTAACCGCGGTGTTTGAGCGATTCGCGTCCGAATGAGCTGAATTCGAGTTATGCGTGGATACATGTCCGAACAAGCCGGGGATGAAGAACGACGATCCGACGCCACCCACGATGAGCACCACTACTGCAGCCATTCGCCACCAGGAGAATCGAGTGGGGAAAGGAATTACCTGGCCTGGTCCGTCAGCGGTGGCAGTGTTTTGTGTCGTTTCGTTTCTTGCTTCACGACGATCCTCGCCCGGAGCGGTGCTAGACGCAGGAGTGGCGCTAGACGCTGGTGTCGTGCTGGCCGTCGCTGATGCGTTAGACACTGGCATGACGCCGGAAGAATCCTCGCCCGGCTCGTCGTCGGAAGACAATAAACGGGAGACCAAAAAGTCCAGGTCATCGTCGGAAAGGTCAGAGACGGTAGGTGGATGGGGTGGCCAAGCCGAAGGCTCCGGCTCATGAGAAAACGTAGGCATGACACACTCCAGTGGTTTCAACAGGTGGGCGGTTAGTGAATTAGACGCGCAATCAGGCTGCAGGTTCCCCGCTGGTCAGAGCGCGTTTTGGGAGGCTGGGACGTACGGCAGCGCTATAAGGCAACCCCTAGGTACAAAAGCTCTCGGCGTTGCGGATCGCACCTCGGACCGGTCACGCCTCCTCACTCAGAGCAGTACGAAGAGCTTGCCGTGCCCGTGAACACCGCGACTTCACCGTTCCCGGTGAGATATCCAGCTTCGCAGCGGTCTCTTTCACCGAGAACCCGTAGAGATCAACAAGCAAAAACGTCGTCCGGAACGGCTCGTCCAGGCCGGCCAGCGCGGTCTTTAACGCGGCTCGCAATCCACCTTCATTGGCGCGAAAGAATTCGGGGGGAAGTGTGGCGTCGTCAAGAACAACCATCCGAGCATTCCCTCGTCGACGGAGGTAGTCCTTCGTCGTATTCACTGCGATCCGGTGGAGCCACGTGCCCGGGGCACAGCGCCCGCGAAACATCGTGGCTGCGCGCTGAGCTTTGAACAGCGTGTCCTGCCACAGATCGTCGACGTCCTCCGGGCAATCGACCCAGCGCGAAATAGCGAAGCGGATCGATTTTTCGTGCCGACGGGCCAGCACCGCCATCGCATCCGTCTGACCTCCGCTGACCGCGTCGAAAAGCTCCCGGTCGCTCATCGTCTCCAGCTCGCGGGGCCGTGGGCGTCGTGAGTCATAACCGCGGCCAGGGCCGTCATCGGCATGGGTGTTCGCCACATGAGTATCCGCTGCGTGATGAGTATCTAGAGCAGGACGGAATTCGACATGAGAGCCGTCAGCATCCCCCAGCACGACAGTATTCTGAGATTGATTTGGCAGCGGACCGTCCCCCGACGAAATCCGCGCTCTCCCCCCGATGAGCACCACACTAGATTCTCATATCCGACGCCTGATGTCACCACCCGGCGCGGTAGGGGGCCCGCCAGGCCCCACATGTATGCTTCCATGTAGACCCCGGGTGCTAGAGCACCCGAGGCCTACGTCGTCACCCCTGGTAGCGAACAGATCACGCTACCGATCACGCCATAGCATGTGCCGCAGCCCGTGCCATCGACCGCGCCGACGTCGGCTTCACCGTGCTGGATTGGGGCTTATCCACCACACCAGTCACGCCAATCTCCGAAATCTCGGCAGCATCCGGGACCGGCAACGCCGTAATCCAGACCAATACATACTGCGTGTGGGCGGGAACCGTCGACGCCGAGCCCTCCGCACCCGGCGCGGCAGACTGCCGTGCAGCCTTGGGAATATCAATTGTTGTGGAACCATCCTCAAGGTCGGCCGACGCCAGCTCCGTCGTCTCGTCCACGGTCGCCGGCGTAGCTGAACCAGCGGCACGAATTTCCACATGCGTCCCGCTCTTCGCACCATCGATACGTAGCGAGGTCACCGTCGCGGGTTCCGGCAACGTCATCATGATTCCCATGCCGGACTTCACCGAGGTGGCGGAGGACCCCAACTGCGCCTGGTATTCATCCGAACGCCACTCCGTCGTCCCATTTCCGTCGATAACCAAAGGAACCATGTCGGGGTTATCAGGAGTTCCCCGCCCATTCTCCGGAGCCCAATACGCGGCCGCCGTCGGGGTAATCGCTTTCGCGCCATCGCCCTGAGTGATCGACGACCCGGCGCGCCCCAACGAACCCGAGTTCAGGGGCCCGTTATCGCTGCGGTTGATCTTGCCCACCAAATACGTGGCGATCAACGCGGCTGCCAGGACCACAACAATGGCCAGCGCGCCGATGCCCGCAATGCCCGTGGGCCGGCGCGATGCCTCACCGAAACCAGGGCGAGCCTCAGGGTTCGGGGTGGATTCGTCGGCAGCATGGAGCTCCGCATCGCCCAAACCGGTACGACGCAGCCGATCCGCCAGCGTCTCCGCATCCGCCGACCGGGCGTGCAACGCCTCATCCTGCAACTCCGCGATCTCCGTCGGCACCGGATTCACATTCTCCAGCAGCAAGCTCAGGGCGACGCCGACGCCGTGCACATCCTGGCCGTACGAGTTATGCGGCATAACTCCAGGGAAAGCCAGCACCGCTTCGCCCGATGAACTAATCCGCAAGCGATCACGGTGGTCAATCCCCAACGCCGTGTCCAGGCGATGCGCCGTCACCGCGGCCTCAGCCAGACCGGCACACGCAAATGCCGCCGCATAAGGATCCGGACGCCCTTGACCAACAGCCGCCAATGCGGAACCCGGGGTCCAGTCCGCCACCACAATCGCCCCCGCCGAGTCGCGGATAATGTGGCGGATCTGCGCCAGACCAGCGCATTTCGCCTCGTAGAGGGCGGAGGTGCGGTCAATAATACGGTCCGTCGTATCGCGCGCCGTGCGGTAATCGTCGATACCCGGAATGCGCATGGTATCGATGATCGTCAGCGCGACTTCCCTGCCCGACGCCTGCTCGCGGGCGTGCCACAAGCGCATGGCATTCGTGCCGCCATGGTCGGCTAACAAGCGGTAGCGGCCATTCGCAACAGCCGCCCCCGGCACGAGCTTCGGCCCGCGCACAAAGCCGGCCGACATCGGAGGCAGACCAGGTGACGCCGTCGACAAGGCGGTCACGTTGTACGTATCCGCAGCATCTGCCGCGTTCGGAACACCGACCATGTCTTCCGGCGCGGACTGCCGCACCGATACGAACCGGCGCAGCCCCGGAATGCGCGCCAACGCGCGGCCGAAAATGGCGATCTCCTCCAGGCCAGACTTCGCCAGGATCAAGCCCGCGACAGCCACCAAAACGATGCCGTCCAAACCAGTGCGCATCAAGGTGGCCAACTTCGGGAATTGCATCAACCAATCGCCGCGCAGTACCAGATCCAGCAGCCAGCCGGCGAGAGCACCAGCTAAGGACGCAACAAGCACCCACGTCGTCGACCGCATAACCTCACGGCCACGTAAGGACCCCAACGAACGATGCAGCAGCACCGCGCCGACGATCGCACCCGTGATGAAGCCGAACCCGTTAGCAGCCGCCAACAACACGACCACAAAATCAGAGCGGGTGGCCAGGAACGGCGCCAAGTAGGACAGAATGACCTTGGTCAGGGTGATCGCGATGATGATGAACGTCGGGGTCCACGCCTGCTCGCGGGCATAGAACACGCGTAAGTGCAGAAGAACAATCGAGTACGGAACCAGGGTGAACGCACCGAAACTCAGCGTCCAGCCCAACGTTTCCGCCGACGTCGCGTCGAAACGGCCCCACGCGAACAATGCGCTCGAAATAGTGGTGCCAAACACCGTGAAATAGACGATGACCGGGATCAACGCCATCAGCGTGATCTTCGTGGCCATCGTTAAATCACGGACAACGCCCTGGTTGTCGCCATCGGCGGCATTGCGCGACAAACGTGGCATGATCGCCGTCAACAATGTCACACCGATCACGCCATAGGGCACCTGCAGCAACAACCAATGCTGCTGGTAGATGAACAGGGCACCCGGATCGGCCGCCGACGCAATACGGTTAGTAAAGAAATACCCTGCCTGGGAAATAGCGACATAGACGACGATGGCCAAACCCATGCCGGCGAACTGCTTGACTCGATCGTCGATGCCCCACAGCGGGCGAAGGTCAACCCCGGCCATCCGGAGATACGGGAACAGCATGAGAGCCTGAACCACAACACCGAGCGTGGTGCCCGCGCCCAACAAAAGGATGTGAGGATCGGTGATCGCCACGTGCTGGGTTGGGTCCAACGATCCCGGGAGGAACCAGTACGCCAGAAGGACGACCAGCACAATGACGTTGTTGATCACCGGAGCCCACGCGCCGGGCCCGAAAATCCCCTTCGTGTTCAGTACCGCCATGAGCAGCGCAAAAAGGCCGTAGAACAGGATTTGCGGCAACAGGAGATAAGCAAAGACCGTCGCCATTGTGACATTGACTTTGCCGTTCGCGTCCAAGGACAACTGCACAAGCCACGGCGCCCCAAGGACGGCGAGCACGGTCACACCAACTAACAGTGCCGACGCGACCGTTAGCAAGCGTCGGATGAATGCGGCACCGTGGTCCGCGTCCTCTTTCTCTGCGCGCACGAGAACGGGAATGACGAGCGACGTCAAAATCGCGCCCAGGACGATTTCCGTAATGAGGTTCGGCAGAGTGTTCGCACTGGTGTAGGCCGACGCGGCGCCAGCACCCATAGTGGAACCGATGAGGAGGTTACGGAAGAACCCCGTGATGCGGGACAGCAACGTGGCGACGGCCATCGTCCCGCCGGCCCGGACAACCTCGGTGTCGGTACTTGTGGGCGGCTTGTCCTCACCATCACTGGTGCCTGCCTGGGACGATGTGTCCCCACTTCCGCCCTGGCCCTGGTTGGGCTTCACGGCGGTGGCCGTCGCCGTCGATGACGAGGCGCGATCGGCGGATGCTTCTGTGCTTCCCCGTGCTCCTTGCTCACCGGACCGGTCGGCGCGTGGTCGCTCACTGAGCGCAGAGAGGTCGGGGCCAGACTGCTGGGTCGGTTTCTTCCTCGGCTCCGGTACTGGAGCAGGGGGCCTGGGGGTGACGATCCGGCCACGTTGTCCAGCACGCGCCCGAGGAGACACCGCGGTATGACGCGGTTGGTGCTCGGGCTGCTCTGGGGAGCTTGGGTTCTCGTCGGTTGAACTCACCTTGCCCATTGTTGCCGACTTGCTTAACGAAGTGGAATCGACATGCCCGTTAGCGCTGTGAATTGGGAATACTGAGGCGGTGGGGTGGCACTTAGTGCTGGGAAAACAGGGAGTTCATCGGGCAGATCGTAACGCCGACAACCTACATGCGTGTTCGCCGTTCCCGCAGGATAAGGCCGATTCCAGCGATCGTGACCAGGATTCCCCCCACAGTTAGGACACCTTTCCAGGAGATACCTGGGGCAGATTGAATGGCGACCGTGGTGGGCTCAGATAGCGCTTGGTTATGGTCGCCGGCTAGCCACAGTTTGAGTTTCGTTTGTTTACTCCGTGCCGCAATATCAGCATGTACCTGGAGAGTCACTGAACCACGGGCAGGCAACGTTTGTTTCAGCTCGTCAAGCTGGACGTTCGATGGACCTTGCCATTGGAGCGACGCCTTGACCGGGAGCGGTAAACCATTGCGCACCACGATCAGAATGGGCGAGGAATCCGACGTCCGCGTATACACATTGCCCGGCGGGACGAGCTTCACCGAGGTCAACAGGTTGTGAAGCATCGCCTGGCTTTTGTCCAACAGCCTGTCCGAATACTGGGTGACCGTGTCGTACTTCTTCTCACTCCGTCGGCCGTCGTCAGTCAGCGCCCGAAGGAGATCCGTACGAAGAGGCGCTGTGAAATTAAACCGCGTGAGCTCAATCCGGTCATCATTGCTCATCATGGTGGTGAGCCGTGTGATTGACGACGCCTGCGTCGCCACCCGATGCACATCGTCGCTGCTTACCGCGCCGGGATCCTCATACGGGCGGTTCACGCTCCCCGTGGAATGTGGGGTTTGGGACGTGATCGCGGATAGCGCGGTGGGTGTGGCCTCACCACCGAGGAGCGTGGCCACCGCGTCTAAGAAGGCGGTGGCGTCCTCGCTACTGGCGGTCCACTGCGCGGGGGGCGTGGCAAGGACAGGAGTGCGCGATTGGATCGTTTGCCACATGACGGCAATGGCGTCCTGCATTCGCGCGTGCGGTGAATCAAGCGTCTCGTGATAGCGCGTCAGCGGTGTGGAATACGCCGCCGTCTCCGGAGTCCCCCCGGTTGCCGCAAGGGTGGCCCCCACATCCGCATTAAACGGAATGGCTGTCACGCCATGGCCAACGTCGACAAGTTTGTTCTCCCACGCGGATTGGTCATGTGCGGCTGAGTCGTCATCGCGGGAACGGGCCGCGGAGTCCTCACCAGCGGAGTCATCGTTGTCAGAGGACGAACCATCGCCCGCTGCTGTATCAGACTTGTTTCCCTTGTCCGCTTCAGGGCCGGTAGACAGCGAATTACCTGCGACAAGCGTCGTAACATGCGGATCCCGAGGAGGCCACGAGGCTGGCCGCACTGTATTCGTCGACGCCTCGTCGGAAGTGAGAGTAACCGGATTGACCTGCGGTTCCTCAGTAGTGGGCGCGCCGGCAGATTTATCGGTATTTGCCACTCCCTCTTCGAACTGCGAGTTAAGGTCGACGGGCTCCCCATTGGTATATGCGTTGGCCAATGACGGTATGGCCTCTTGGTTGAGGTACCCCGCGCCGGGAATGGCGATGTTGCTGAGCGTGCTTGTGCCAAGAATGGCTTGAATGTTCGTATCCCCGGTGGAGAGCGTTTGCGCAGCTAGCCACGGGTTTTTGGTGGCTGCAACGGCATTAAGATTGGCCCCCGAGGTGGGCAGCGACACGACACATCCCCCGGATGCCGTGTCTTTAAGTTTCTTCAGCCACCTCTCTGCATCGCCCGTGCCCTTGCCATCGCGCGTCTTCGTTCCCTTGGAGGATCCCCAACTATCCCGCAGGCGAGTCGTTTCGCTCACGGCGCTCAGCCGCTCATTGGTCACCGAGTACCCGTGAGTCATTCTCTCCACCGTGGTGAGCAGGTCGGGGTCGATGGCCAGACAGCTCGCCTCTTTAATGCCGTTATTCTTGCTGGCCGCGTTGGCGTAGGCCGACAACAGGCCGTCGAGCCGACCTCCTCGAGCGAGCTCATGGGCGAGCGTTTCGTCGGTGAGCAAGAGGGGAGCTGAGTCAGGAGCTTCACTAGTTTCACCTGGGACGATGGCCGACCGACTAGCAAGCGGCCACAGGAAAGTAAGCGGTACAGGCTGATTTTCACTGGCCTGTTTATTGTCAGCGTCCGGTTTGGCCTTATCCCGGACGGGGAGCAAGAACCTAGAGGAACCCTCATATGACCCCGACTGAGCACTGATCACGATGGGGTAGGTTCCCGGCTCAGTGATGCCCAATGGCGTGGCTTTGCCATTCCCCTCCGTGATCGGAAGATCAAAAGTCAGATTGGTGGATTCACCCGGTTTGAGAGTGACAGCGGAGTTACCACCCGAGGACGCGGTGGTTTTACTGCTCTTAGCCGACGTGCTTTTCTTACCCGATTCGCGTGCCGACGTTGACCCCGTGGATTGTGAATCATTGGCCTGATCGTGGTCCACAGACCCGTTGATCAGGTCGTGATTAAAAACATCTTTGTTATCCGCCAACCGGAGACGGGCAGAGGCGGTGTCGACGACGGCGTCGGAGCGCGACAAAGAATACGTAATGGAATCGAGGGTGCTTGATGTGGAGTTCGTCAGCTTCACGGTGAACGCAACATGCCCATCGATCGTGGCGATCGTCGGGTTAATCTGCGAAATCGAGACATCAATATCGTTCTTGGAGTGCCCATCCCGCGCCGAGGGGTTGGTCCATTGCGTCGATTCCGCAGCCTGAGCCGTAGGGCCCTGATGTCCCGTTTCGGTGAGCGTCGCTGGGAGAATTCCGACGGCACAAGCTACAGCACTAGCGCTGCACATGCCTAGGATGCGTGTTCTCCACGGTTTCACCATGGCGTCATCCTCCCCTCCGCATGGGCTTGACGTGCCAGATCCGGCAGAATCTCGTGTGCGCGCCGGGCTAATTTCCGTTCATCCCCGTAGGCTAGCCGTTCAACGAGCTCAGAGGCAGGGGCCCACATGACCTCGGTGACTTCAGGATCATCATCATTAAAGATGCCGTCAACATATTCCAACAGATGGTGATGGACCGTTTTGTGGATGCGGATTCCGTCGGACACGAACCAATAATCAATAGTTCCTAAGTCCTCGAAAACACGCCCGGTGAGCCCGGTTTCTTCCCACACTTCACGTTCGGCGGTCGTGGTATGGTCTTCGCCCTGTTCAACATGGCCTTTGGGGATGGACCACAGTAGCCGCCCACGACGGTCAAGCCGCCCAATCAGGCATACATAAATGCGATCCATATTCACAATCCCGGCGTCGTCCACGGCTTCGGCTAATCCAGAGACGACGAGTCCACCGGCGGAGGTCTCTTCCGAGGTAGGCATGTAGACCGAAGCGAGGGCGCGGGATTTATTCCGCCGCGAGTTTCGTGACGATCCCCGGCCGGAGCGCTGGTCACGTGGCCTACCAGGCCTCGAGCGCTTCCCACCGTTGCGCGAGTTATTGCGCGAACCAGCATTGCGCGAGCTGTTTCGTCGCGACGTCGTCGAACGCTTCTGATGTGGCCTATTTTTATCCCGCGACGACCCGCTGCCCTGAGTGTGGTTACCCTTCTTCTTGTCGCCACCCTGGCGGTTATTTTTCGAGCTAGAGGTACTGCGTCGGCGTCGGCCCCCGTTTGTGCGCCGCGTGCGCCGTGGCGACCCGCCCCCCGTGTGGCCAGCGTCGGACGAGTCTTGGCTCGCTGACTGTGGCCGTGTGCTCCTACTCATTCTTTTCAGGATAGAGGCCGACGAACCCATGTGGGTAGATAGGCCAGTCACATCGCGCGTTCCCTGTGGATAAATGGTCACTTGTGGATAACTCGCGTCATAACGATCGGTGGGGACTAGACACGCCTTGACGACCGGTACGATATTTGACATGGCTGGTTCGTCCTCACTCTCCCACTCGCGTCCGTCCGATTCGAGCTCCTCGCATGACACCTCCGTTATGGAGGCAGAATATTTGGCACGTGCGCACAGAGACTTGGCCTCCTTAGTCCCCGTGATGACACCCCTTGCCCGGGCTTTTAACGATGATGATTGTGACCTCTACTTGGTCGGAGGTTCGGTCCGTGACGCCCTTTTAGGGCGTTTGAGCAGTGATCTTGACTTTACGACGAATGCCAGGCCGCATGATATCCATCGGCTGTTGGAGAGCACGTGCGACGCCGTGTGGGATACGGGCATTGACTACGGCACAGTTTCGGGCCAACGCAGCGGCCAAGATATAGAGGTGACGACATTCCGCGCCGACACCTATGACGGCGAATCACGAAACCCCGAGGTCACCTTTGGTGATTCCTTAGACAAAGACCTAACCCGCAGGGATTTCACCGTCAACGCGATGGCTGTCGAGGTTCGTGGCGACGGCTCGCAGGTGTTTCACGATCCACTCCACGGATTAACTGACCTCGTCCGCGGTTATCTTGATACACCGGACGATCCGGCGATTTCGTTTCACGACGACCCCCTCCGCATGCTCCGGGCCTGCCGTTTTGTGTCCCAACTGGGGCTTCGTGTGGCTCCACGTGTGCGTGAGGCCATGGAGAGGATGGCGGGGGACATTCAGCGGATCACAGCGGAGCGAATCCACGCTGAGCTGGACAAATTAATCCTCGGGGACCACCCGACCGACGGTATTGAACTCATGGTGGACACCGGTTTGGCGGACTACATCATTCCCGAAATCCCGGCGATGCGCATGACCCGTGACGAGCACATGCAACACAAGGATGTATATGCCCATTCGCTGCAGGTGCTGCGCCAAGCTATTGACCGTGAACCTGACGGTCCGGATTTAGTCCTGCGGTGGGCGGCGCTGCTCCACGACTGTGGAAAGCCCAGCACTCGCGCCCCCAAACCCGGTGGAGGTGTCACTTTTTATCACCACGACGTGGTGGGTGCGAAAATGGCCCGCAAGCGATTCCGAGCATTGAAATACAGTAAGCAGTTCATCAAAGACGTCTCGGGATTGATTTATCTGCACCAGCGCTTCCACGGCTATACCGAAAAAGCGTGGAATGATTCTGCTGTTCGCCGCTATGTGGCCGATGCGGGGCCCCTTTTACCTCGGCTTCATCGGCTCGTACGGGCGGACTGTACAACTAGGAACAAGGCGAAAGCCCGGCGTTTGCAACGCTTGTATGACGATCTTGAACGTCGTATTGAGGAGATTCAGCATAAAGAGGATCTCGCTCGTATCCGTCCGGATCTTGACGGGAACGACATTATGACGATCCTAGGTATTGAACCAGGACCGATGGTAGGAAAAGCCTGGAAGCACATGAAAGATGTTCGCCTGGATCAGGGGCCTTTAGAGCGCGAAGACGCCATCCTAGAGCTGAAGAAATGGTGGACTGAGGAACAGGAGTCAGAGGAGCAACGTTCATGAGTGATATCTACAGCGATCGCCTGTTCAATGGGCTGAGTAAAACACCCCCTGAGGCGGGAATGTTGCTGGTCTCTGCACCTGGAACGGTGTCTGCAGAGCTGACTCGCTCCGTCATTTTCCTTCTCGACGTTGGTCCCGACGGTGCCGTCGGCGTTGATCTGACAGAACGCACAGAGATGGCAACACACAACGTCCTGCCGCAGTGGACGCCGCTCATTACTACACCTCAGGTGATTTATCTCGGCGGACCCGTAGGGCACAACACGGTTCTTGCCGTCGGGGTAGCGAAGCCAGATACCGCCATCGACGACAGCACGTTGTTCTCCACCACGGCACACCGATTTGTGACAGTTAACTTAGATGCCGACCCCAACGACGTGAAAGGGAAGCTGCACGGTCTTCGCATGTTCGGCGGGTATGCCGGGTGGGGGCCAGGCCAACTTAACGCCGAGATTGAGCGCGGAAATTGGTACGTGGCGCCGGCATTAACCGAAGATGTCCTCGCCCCCGCCAATGTCGATGTGTGGGGGCAGGTGATGCGTCGCCAAGAGCAGCCACTCCCCCTCTTTGCTACCTATCCCGTCGATCCGAACGAGAATTAAACCGAGAATTAACCGTCACCTCGCACCCGTAGAGAACACGTTATGGACACACCACCACACCGCGGATCATCGCAGAACAACCCCGCACACGGCGGTTCTTTAGGCCCCGACATCCGGCAAGGTTTAGCTGAAACCTGGGCAATTGGGCTGGGACTGATCCCGCTTGGACTTTCCTTTGGCCTTCTGGTCGTCCAATCAGGTTTTGCCTGGTGGTGGGCACCAATACTCTCCACCATCATTTACGCGGGATCAATGGAGTTCCTGGCCATCAGCTTAATCAGTAGCGGGATAGGGCTGTTTTCTGCCGGGTTAACGGCGTTGATGGTGAACTTCCGGCACGCGTTTTACGGCCTGACCTTCCCTCGGCACGCGATCAAGGGCCGCGCCTGGCGTGCCTACTCCACCTACGCATTGACCGATGAATCTTATGCCATCGCATCGACGTCCATGGCGAAGAACAGCTCGATCAGTGGGGTTCACGTCCTGACAATCCAGGTTGTTGTGCAAGCCTTGTGGTTGGCGTCGGGAATAGTTGGTGCTCTCGTCGGGCAGTACATTCCCACCATCGACGGGATGTCCTTCGCCCTCGTCGCTCTGTTCATTGTTCTCACCATGGAGTCATTTTCCGCGAATCCCGACTGGTCACTACCCGGCCTCGCTCTGGTCTGCGCGGCCGTCGGATGGGTCGTGTCAGAACAGTCTCTCATGGTTATTGGGCTGGGTCTCTACCTCGCTGTCCTCCTCGTGCGGTTTTGGTCCCCCACTGTCGACGAGACACTTACGCTGCGGTCTGGCCGTGGCCACTCCGACCCCACCGACGCTGAAGGGGGAACACCACGATGAATCACACGCTGGCTTATGGCGATTACGGGTTGCCCGAAGGTGTGTCACTGTCCCACACGCTCGCGATGCTGTGCGTGATCGGTGCCGTCACCGTTGCCCTGCGCGCGTTTCCATTTCCGTTTATTGCGCGCTTGCGGGGGTCGGATTTCGTCGCCCATCTCAGCCGAACCATGCCGGTGGGCGTAACTATGGTGCTCATTGTCTACACCGCTGTGGAAACCTCGCATGACAGTGGCGGATGGTGGCCCGCCCTCGTCGCTATTGCGGGAACGTGCCTGCTTCATGCGTGGCGACACAGCGTGACGCTCTCCATTTTCGGTGGAACCGCACTCTACGTTCTGCTGCTCAACGTTGTGGCGTAGCGACGTCGGCCCCGGGTGATTCGTCTAGTTAGCGTGCTCGTCCAACTGGCGTGCGTATCGGCTCGCGCGCACAGAGCACACCATCAGCTGGATCTGGTGGAACACCATCAGCGGCAAAATGATCACCGCAGCGCTCTGGGGGAAAATGACGGCGGCCATGGGGAGGCCCGTAGCCAAGGACTTTTTAGTTCCGCAGAATTGAATGGCCACGCGGTCGCCGTAATCGAAGCCGAAACGGCTCGCGGCAGTCCACGTTAACCACAGCATCAGCTCCACCAAGATAAGGGACAGCAGGACGACGATCACCAGCTGCCACCACGCAATCGAGGTCCACACCCCCAACACGATTCCCTCCGAAAATGCTCCGTACATGACGAACGCGATGGACAGCCGGTCCACATTCTTCGTCACAGGACTTGCCGACATTTTCGCAATCGGACGCCACAAACGCGCAATCTGGCCAAGAATGAACGGCACAAGTAGCTGCAGCGCAACGTCGATAAATACACTGCCGGACACATGGAAACCGGAACCCGACATGAAGAACATCACGAGAACAGGCGTGATTACGACACCTAACAGATTTGACGTCGATGCACTGACGATGGCGCCCGCCACGTTTCCCCTGGCAACGGATGTGAACGCCACCGACGACTGGACCGTCGACGGCACGAGGCAGAGAAACAGAAAGCCGGCATACAGGTTGTGGCCCACCAGGTGCTGAAGTGGGAAGAGCGCGATACCGATGATCGGGAAGACGACGTAGGTAAAAGCCAGAATGAGGGTGTGAAGGCGCCAATGCTTGAGACCCTCGAAAGCCTCCGCGGGTGAGAGACGCGCGCCGTAGAGGAAAAACAGAAATGCAATCGCCCCGGTGGTGACGGTGTCCCACGCGCTGGCGAAACCTCCGCGAGCAGGGAAAAGGATAGCGATCGCCACTGCTGAGAGGATCATGACGATCAACGTATCGGGCCGCCAGGAGGCAATTTTGCGAATATTCACGTCACTATTCTAAAAACCTTCACGCTGGGGCGGGGGTATGTAGGAAACTTGCCATCACAGCCGGAGAAAGTACCACCCGTGCTAAACAGACCTTTACCTGCATAAAAAGCGATTCGTTTGGGTCGTTTAGGTGCATGCCGCGGGTGAGTGAGAACGACATGTGAAACTCAAACACACTTTTGTACGAAAAATAGTTAGTGGGTGAAAACCGTTGTGTTATTATTTCGCTCACACGTTTTTCAGTACAAAAGTAAATGTTAAGATGATAAGGAGCTGCGTGGTGCGAAGTAGCTTCATGCCTGTGGACATTTCGGCACAGGACGTCGAGCTGTCGACAAAAAGGGGCCCGGTGTACGGGCCGCTAAGTTTCACTGTCCAACCTGGAGAAACGGTCGCGCTCGTCGCTGGCCAGTCCAACGGATTGTCGAGCCTGCTACTCACCCTGGTAGGCCGCATGAAGCCCTCGGGCGGAACAGTTACCGTGGGTGGAATTACCATTCCCCAACACATGCGGAAAGTCCAAAAGATCGCGACATTCGCTGGCTTCGATAACCTGGATGATTTGGATCCCGCACTGACCGTCGCAGAAACAGCTTACGAGCGCATTTCACTCGAATCACCAATCATTGCGCGCCGACCGGGATGGGACGGCGATCACAT
Organism: Corynebacterium pseudokroppenstedtii; assembly: GCF_019754945.1. Taxonomy (GTDB): domain Bacteria; phylum Actinomycetota; class Actinomycetes; order Mycobacteriales; family Mycobacteriaceae; genus Corynebacterium; species Corynebacterium pseudokroppenstedtii. Next base: position 384,373 of record NZ_JAEUWU010000002.1, on the reverse strand, counting down.
GACGTCATGCCTCCACGCAGCTTTCGGTTCCGAACCTCCGGGACCGGACGTCCCCATCGAAGACCTCACGGTGTTGGGGCAGGCGCAGGCGAGGCTCTTCGTTGCTCTTGTGTGTCGCCCCTCTGTGATCAGCTATAACGATGTCGATTCCCTCCGCAATCCGAACGATCAAGCTGCGCTATGGGAGTCGCTGCAGCGTGCCTCTGCTCTAGGAATAACTATCGTCGCGAACACCGCGAACGTTGGCGCTATCCCTGACGGCGTGCGACAGATCTTCGCCGAGCGCCCCGACAATCGGGATGAAAACCGTGTTGTTGATGAGCCCGCAGATGAACTCGCGGATGAGCAGACGCGCATCGATATCCCCCGCTCCCCCATGGCGTCGTCCCAGCACGACGCCAGCCTAGGGGACATGCAGGACACCACTCTCACCACCACGACCCGCCACAGAGCGGGTAGCGCACCTGCTTATCAGCACACCCATGCTCTCGCCGCCGAGGAGGCCAACCATGGCGAATAATAAGCCTAACCACAGTAAATCCGCGGGTTCGTCGCCTGCTCGGCCGAAACGACGAGGCCTTACCGCACGCGGGAAAGGCGCTTCCGGTTACCGCGAGCGCATCATGCCTCGCATGATGATCGGACGGAACTCGGAGATTCACCGCCTGCGTATTTTTCCCGTAGCTCTCGCGATCCTGGCAACAATTCCACTACTCGTCGGCGCGTTCTTCTTATGGGCCAACGAGAATCCGACTGAGCACCTCAGCGACATGAAGGTAGCTGTTGTCAATAATGATAAGCCAGCAGAAAAAGACGGACAACAAGTCAATGTTGGCCCGGAAATCATTCAGAATGTCAAAGCCAACCCCACTTTTGATTGGCAATTTCCTTCAGAATCTGAAGCTAAAAAAGGTCTGCAGGACGGTAAATACTTCGCCACCGTCGTTATTCCCCAAGATTTTTCATCTTCTGTGGTCTCCATTGGTACACAGGAGCCGCACCAAGCTGTGCTGAACTTCGACTATAACGACGCGAATGGAAAATCAGCGTCTGTGCTGTTGAAAGCAGCAGCCGAGCGTCTGCACTCGACCATTAATGAGTCGATCACCAATACAGCCAGTGCCAAGGTGTTTTCGTCACTCAATGAAATCCATGATGGAATGGGTAAAGCTGCCGACGGTTCCGGCCAGCTCGCTAACGGTGCGAAGACCGCTAATAGTGGAGCGACCCAGCTGGACAACGGCGCTAGTAAGCTTCTTGATGGATCATCGCAGTTGAAAGACGGAGCCGGGACACTCACGTCGAAACTCGGGGAAGCCCGCGACGGTGCACAAAAAATTAATGACGGATCGGCGCAGTTACAAGCCGGCGCACAACAACTCACTGACAAATTAGGTCTTGCCCACCAGAAATCGACGGAACTAGCTAGTGGCGCTCAACAGGTCGCTGACGGTAATGCGCAGCTAGCAAATGGCAATGCCCAGTTGGCGGCCGGGCTTGATGAAATGAAAGCGAAGCTCGCGGCTATAGAGGGAATCCCCGGAATCAACCAGCTACCGCAAGTACGGCAACTCCTCGACGGTGTTAATCAAGCAAATTCGGCAGCCCACCAATTAGCTGACGGCGCCCAGAAAGCCTCTGATGGTTCTCGTCGAGTGGCAGATGGTAGCAGCCAAATAAGTGGTGCACTACAACAATTCCAAACCGGAAGCCAGACCATCGCCTCAAAACTGGGTGAGGCTCACGCTGGTGCAGGGCAACTCACTAGTGGTTTTGGCCAATTGCAAGGTGGTGCGAGTCGGCTTCAGGATGGCGCGACCACTCTCAACAATGGTCATAAAGATTTAAAGAACGGAACGACCCAATTAGCCGGTGGCACTGGGAAACTATCAGATGGTGCAGGCACACTGCACGATAGCTTGGCATCCTCGCAGGGGCGAGTACCAGCATTTACGACGCAGATGGTTGCCCACAACGCGGACACCATGGCGGGGCCGTCGGAACTGAACGAGAGCTGGATACACAAGGTGTCATCAATGGGTGAAGGCCTAGCCCCCTTCCTCGCTGGCTTCGGAATTTTCTTGGGTGGATTGTTCGTATGGCAAGTTATTCGTCCACTTCCGCGCCGGAATCTCGCTGCCTCGGTGTCCTCACTGCGCTTGGCCTTCCGAACCACTACCCCTGCCCTGTTAATCAGTGTTCTCCAGGTCGCACTGTTAGTCGGCGTCACTTGGTTTGCATTGGACATCCGCCCCCAAAATCTCCTCGGGTGGACCGCCCTCATGCTGCTTGGTGGATTCGGATTCTTAATTTTCCAGCAAGCACTGATCATCTGGTTCGGTGAAGGGAAAGGACAGCTACTGGGCATAGTCGCTTTGGTGGTCCAGTTAGCATCCTCGGGTGGGCTATACCCGGTCGAAACCTCGCCCAAGTTTTTCCAAGTTCTTCACCCGTTTATGCCGCTGAGTTGGCTAATCAAAGGGATGAGACAGGCCGGAGTTGGTGACTTGAACGATCAATTCTGGAGTTCTGCCGTAGTATTGGCCTTCGTTGTGGTGCTCACCATGATGTTTATGGTGTGGGGAGTATCGCGTAAACGGATATACACGATGTCCACCCTGTACCCAGCTGTAGTGTAAGACCACCATTGCCCGGCAGTGAGCTTTCACGTCAGTTGGGCACCATGATCCTCCCGGACCAACTCGGACGGGAGGATCTTCTACGTTTGTGCCTGGGCAACGGGAGTTTTGTCTTACTAGCCAGATTTTTCTGTTCCGGGAAGTGGCCCCCATGATGCTGCGCCGCCGTGATCTGCGTCGTCGCATGCCCGAGCAATAATGGCTCGGAACCGTGGTTTCATATCAGGCAATTCGTTCACATTGCACCAGACAACGGCTTGAGATTCGTCGTCGCCAATGCCAATCTCCGGTGAATCGTCCTGAAGCGAGGCGCGAAATGCGGTGTCCACGTATGACGTCACATCGCCATTGGGGTACGTCACAGGACCCACCGCTTGGACATTCAAAAGAGATTCGATCTCGATGAGCGCCCTCGTTTCTTCTTGGGCTTCCCGGATAGCCGCAACATGAGGATGCTCACCTGGGTCAACGATGCCCGTAACAGGTGTCCACTGTCCATTATCGACGCGCCGAACCAGAAGAACTTCCCGCGCGCCGGGAACGGGACCGTCGCGAAGGATAACGACGGTCACCCCGGGCAGCCAGAGGGGATCGTGGCCAATTTTTGAGCGGAGATCAATGATGAAGGGCGGTGTAGCCATTAGTAGTTTTCCTCCGCAGTGTGGGCGAACAGTTAGTTAAAATCCGTAGAGGCCTGCGTAGAAAACCAAATTAGGAATCTGCAGCCTGTGCGGCGCGTCGCGCGGCATCGATATCGACGGCCACGGGCTTGCTGGGTTGCTGTGAAGCTTCCCCGCCACCACAGGAGCATGATGCGTTGCTTTCTTCGGCTTGCCGTTGAGCATCAAGCACCGCGACAGTGTGTGCGCCCATGGCGGCACCCACACCGATGAGAGCCACCGATGCGATGACAGCTACGGCAACCCACAGCCATGCCCATCCGGAAGCACCAAAAGCGACAACTCCCCCGAGCAGCAGGGCCAGCCCACCGACTGTCCAACTCGGCGCGGCCACCTTGTGCGCAAGTTCCCACATGGCGGGATCACGTCGAACCTCGGGGACACGAATGCCTACCCAACTGTTACCGGGAAGTTTTCCTCCCCATGCGGCCAGGCCCACGCCACCCAGTGCAATAGCGAGAATAACCAGAATGATGCCGACAATCATGGTTCTAGTGTAAGCCCGCCGCGTTATGCGATCACAGGCCGGACGCGGATCTCTTCCACGGTGCATTCGGGTGTGGCATCGATGGCTGTGCGCACCGCGGCCGCGATGGATTCCGGCTGCACATAAATTGCTCCATCGTAGTCCTCGGGCGCCATTCCTTTCTCTGCCTGGATTTCGCGTTGCATATCAGTATCGACGCGACCTGGGTGGACCGAAGTCACGCGCACAACACCGCGCTCTTCCTCGCGGAGTGCGTCGGTAATAGCGCGGAGGGCAAATTTCGAGGCGCAGTACGGTGCGCTCCCGGGGCGGGACCTGTGCCCGGAGCCGGAGTTAATGGCCACAATGTCGCCGTGGGTAGCGCGCAACTTCGGCAAGAGCTGCCGGATGAGGTCCACCTGCGCAATAACGTTGAGGTCAAGCACCCGAACCCAGTCTTCGCGGGAGACATCGGCAATCGCGCCGCCGACCGATATCCCGGCACTGAGAACAAGCACATCCAGCGCTGGTTCGGGGAAAGCTTCTAGAGCCTTGCCGACGGATGACGGGTCGGTGAGATCTGCGACGAATGGTCGCGCATCGGGAACGGTCTGTTGGGCCTTCTTGACGCTCTCTTCGCTGGTCCCGCCGATGTAGACGGTGTGTGTGGTGGCGAGGTCGTGGGCGATAGCTAGCCCGATACCGCGGGTCCCTCCTGTGATGAGGGCTACCGGGCGTTCGGAGGATGAAGTGGGCGGTGTGGTCATGGGGTGTGGTTCCTCGGTAGCATGTGGCCAAATGAGGCCGCTGATCTGGGTTTAGCTAGTAGTAATATCGACGCCGCTCAGCCCGTGGAGGCGTTTATCGGCGGAACGTTGAGATTTAGCTCCGTCGCCGATACAGGCGTCGAGAAGGTTGTCGATGGAGAGATCACGAGTGTCGGAATACAACAGTTGCTTCTTCGTGAAACGATCAAGCAACTGGTCAACATTGTCATGGTCCGCGGCCTGTGCGGTTCCCCGAATAGCGTCTGCCCACTCTTCAGGGTTAGCCACGACGAAAAGAAGATCATTAGCGTCATCGTCAAGGCGATCCAGAATGTTAATAATTACAGACGCAGCTTTGCTTACTGACGGTGGTACGTCACCCTCCGCAATCTTTTCTTTGATCCATTCCGGAATGACACCTCGCTGGAGACTACGCCACGGATAGAGCTCGAGCCGGCCAATTTCGCTGGATGTAGGCAGGTTATCTCCGGAAATATGCAGCACGCCATCTGTGGTCATCCGGTTTCCTGGCCATTTATCCATGAGTACATGGCGAAGCTCCCACGCTGGAATAAGCGGGAATTCATTGTCCCCAACAGAGAGATCATCCCGGCCGGTCATCATCGCATTCTGCTGATCGTTGAGGTCCAGAATTTCAGCCAATGCTTGGGCTGTACGAGTCAGTGAGTGACCAAGCTGTTCCCCACGTTGACGTCGAACTAGTGGCAAGGAGTGATCAATTTTTTGAAGCAGAGCATCGAAATACTTAATAGGTTCTTCAGCGGAGCCTTGATGGCCTTCTGCATTTTTAGCTTGGATTAACCCATCGGCTAAGTATCCAGAAACTTTATTTTTAAAAATCGCGTTATCACCAAGAACCATGAGCTTAATTCGGTTCGAGGCGGGACGGTCCACGATATGCGGGAACGTGCGGTTAATAATCCCGTCGTCGACCTCAGACAGAAGGCCATAAAAAGGTTCATCCCCAAGATAAACGATGGAACCTTTCTTAATGCTTGCTTCTTTGTTGTGTTCAGCGAACCACTTCTGGTCAGCCGGGTGAATAACGTCATTGATGGAAAAAGACTCAGTCTTTTTAGCGAAAATGTCTGATGCGGAGAGCGCTTCCGGTGAATACATGTCGCGATAGAAATTGACGAAGTCAGAAAAAACAGTGGGGTTAGGCATATGTGCTCCTTTTTGTGAGGGGTTCGTTTGTCTGAGATGACCGGGCAGTTGCCCTCATCACAGGCCCAACTAGACTATGTGACCATGACAAATCCGAGAGAAAAGAGCCCGAATGGGGGCCAGTCAACTGATCATCTCACTACTTCAGTGTCCTCCTCCTCCCACCATACTTCGTCAGGCTCTGTTCCCTCGCGGTCGAGTGCGCCGTCAATAACTAATAACGAACCACGTTTCCGCTACACCGCCGGCCTGGCTGCGGAGATCGAAAATGCCTGGCACCAGCGGTGGTCCCAAGAGGGAATATTCAATGCTCCCAACCCAGTTGGGGATTTAGCGCCCCGCGATGGTGGTTCGGATCTTCCCGACGATCGGATCTTTGTCCAAGATATGTTCCCCTACCCATCGGGCGTGGGCCTGCACGTTGGGCACCCTCTGGGCTACATTGCGACGGACGTCTACGCACGTTTCCACCGCATGTTGGGCAAGAACGTCCTGCACACGCTGGGATATGACGCCTATGGCCTGCCCGCGGAACAGTATGCGGTCCAGACAGGAACGCACCCACGGACCACCACCGAGGCGAATATCGCAAACATGAAGCGCCAGCTGGGCCGCCTGGGCCTGGGGCACGATCCTCGTCGGTCATTTGCTACGACTGACCAAGATTTCTACCGCTGGACCCAGTGGATTTTCCTCCAGATTTTCAACTCGTGGTTTGACCCCGAGGCCAACGCAGCCCGGCCGGTTTCGGAATTGCGGGAAAAGCTGGCCTCGGGCGCGGTCGATGTGACCTCCGGCCCCGGCTACCAGAGTGTTGATCCCGACACGGGCGCGGCAGTCGAAGCCGCTGAACAAGCCGGTAAGAGTTCCGCGCAACTATGGGAAGCGCTGGATGATGCCCAGCGTGAGCATATCGTTGAAACCTTCCGTTTGGTCTATCGGTCCAGGTCAACAGTGAATTGGGCCCCCGGGCTCGGCACGGTCTTGGCCAATGAAGAAGTCACCGCCGACGGCCGCTCGGAACGTGGCAACTTCCCTGTTTTCCGCAAGAAGCTGACCCAGTGGATGATGCGGATCACTCAGTACTCGGATCGCCTGCTCGACGACCTCGACCTGTTGGATTGGCCCGACAAGGTGAAGTCCATGCAGCGCAACTGGATCGGCCGGTCTAGGGGTGCGGAAGTAACCTTCACCATCCCGACGAACGGCCCCGACCACAGCGCCGCCACGTGCCCCGTGTTCACCACCCGCCCCGACACCCTCTTCGGCGCGGAATACCTTGTCTTGGCGCCAGAACACGAGCTTGTCGACGAGGTCGTCGCAGATCAGTGGCCGGATCTCCGCGCTGAGCGCTCTCTGTCCGACGACGCCATCGACCGCTGGACCGGCGGCGCGGCCACCCCTGCCGAGGCGGTGAAGGAGTACCGCGCGTCCATCGTCGCGAAGTCCGATTTGGAGCGCCAAGAGAACAAAGAAAAGACCGGTGTGTTCCTGGGCGTGTACGCCACGAACCCCGTGAATGGCCGTCGCATCCCCGTGTTCATCGCCGACTATGTCCTGTCCGGCTACGGCACGGGCGCGATCATGGCTGTTCCCGCGCACGATGAGCGCGACTACGACTTCGCCCGCGTCTTCGAATTGCCTATCACCGAGGTCATTTCCGGCGGCGACGTCACCGTTGAGGCTTTCACGGGCGCCGGCACCGCAGTGAACTCCGCCAACGACGACGGCCTAGACATCAATGGCCTCCACTTGCAGGACGCGAAAGTCCGCACTATTGATTGGCTCGCGCAGCGTGGCGTCGGCAAGGAAAAAATCCAGTACAAGCTGCGTGATTGGCTCTTCGCTCGGCAGCGCTACTGGGGTGAACCCTTCCCCATTGTGTACGACGACAACGACGTTGCCCATCCGCTCCCGGAGTCCATGTTGCCCGTTGTGCTCCCGGATGTTGACGACTACCGGCCGGTGTCCTTCGATCCCGATGACGCGGAGTCCGAGCCGCACCCGCCGCTGGCCAAGGCGACGGACTGGGTCAATGTCGAGCTGGATTTGGGCGATGGCCCCAAGAAGTACCGACGCGATACGAATGTGATGCCACAATGGGCGGGAAGTTCCTGGTACGAGCTCCGCTATGTGGATCCGACCAACCAGGACGCGCTCTGCGACCCCGAGAACGAAAAGTATTGGATGGGGCCCACGGATCAGAAGAAATCCGGTGGTGTGGACCTGTATGTCGGCGGCGTCGAGCACGCCGTGCTGCACCTGCTGTACTCCCGGTTCTGGCACAAGGTGCTGTTTGACCTCGGATACGTGTCCTCCTGCGAGCCGTACCATCGCCTCTTCAACCAGGGTTACATCCAGGCCTTCGCGTACACCGACGACCGCGGTGTGTACATCCCCGCTGCGGAGGTCGTCGAGCGCGATGGCTCCTTCTGGTGGGTCCCCAGCGACGGGCGGAACATGGACGGTGTTCAGACCAATGAGCACGGCGAAATCCAGGTCCACCAGGAGTACGGCAAGATGGGTAAGTCCCTGAAGAATGCCGTCTCCCCCGAGGACATCTGTGACAACTACGGCGCGGATACGCTGCGCATTTACGAAATGTCGATGGGCCCGTTGGACACATCGCGCCCCTGGGCGACGAAGGACGTCGTGGGTTCGCAGCGCTTCTTGCAGCGTCTGTGGCGGCTGGTGGTCAACGAATCCACCGGTGACCTCGTCGTCACGGATGCGACCCCCACCGATGACGACCGCCGTGCCCTGCACCGCACGATTGCCGCGGTCCGTGAGGACTACGCCCAGCTGATGGATAACACCGCGGTGGCGAAACTCATTGAGTACGTCAACTACGTGACCAAGACGTATGCGGGCGGCGCTCCCCGCGAGATCGTTGAACCGGCGGTGCTGCTCGTCGCCCCGCTGGCCCCGCACATCGCGGAAGAGTTGTGGTCGCGGTTGGGCCACACCGAGTCCTTGGCTCACGGTCCCTTCCCGACGTTCGAGGAGAAGTGGCTTGTCGACGACACCGTCGAGATTCCTGTTCAGGTGCAGGGGAAAGTCCGTAGCCGTATTAATGTAGCGACGGACGCCTCGCGCGAAGATATTGAAGCTGCGGCACTTGATGACGCCAAGGTGAAAGAGCACGTGGGCGATCATGAGATTAAGAAAGTGATCGTTGTCCCTGGCCGTATGGTCAACGTGGTGATCTAGGCCCGACCCGGAACGGAAAACAGCATGTTTGGAAAATCAAAGGGGTCAACCCCTGCCGCGGCCACGGTGAAGAAGGAACGCCCCTGGTATATCGAAATCCCGATCATTATCCTTTGCGCGCTCCTCGTGGCTGTGCTGTTCCAGGTCTTTATCGGGCGCGTCTACGTTATTCCCTCGGAATCGATGGAGCCGACGCTCAATGGGTGCACGGGCTGCAATAACGACCGCGTTTTCGTCAATAAACTCGCCTACGATTTCAGTTCCCCCAAGCCGGGCGACGTCGTCGTGTTCCAAGGCCCCGAGTCCTGGGACGAAGGGGAATTCGGCGAGAGCACATCGGATGAGAGCAGCGGCTTCAGCAAGGTGTTGCGTACTGGTGCGTCGTATATTGGGCTGGCTACTCCCCCGGAGAATGACGTCGTGAAGCGGGTCATCGCGACGGGCGGGCAAACTGTTGAGTGCAAACCCGGGGACGACGGCATCAAGGTGAATGGGAAGACGATTGATTCGTCGTACACTCTGCAGCCCCCGCAGCGGGAGGTCGATACTGAGCATGGCTCAGAAGCGTGCGGTGGCGGGTACTTTGGCCCGATCACTGTGCCCGATGGGAATGTGTGGTTGATGGGCGATAACCGCACGAATTCTGCGGATTCCCGCTACCACATGGAGGACCAGTACCAGGGCACGGTGCCTGAGAAGAACATTATTGGCCGGGTGGATGCCCGTATTTTGCCGTTCAATCGGATCGGTACTGTGGGCCACCCGGACATTCAGAAGGACTAACCGACGCGCGTTACCGGCGGCGCAAGCGGCATATCACCGACAACCTATCGCCCGTCGCGCCTACCGGTAATCAAGCCCGGCAATAGCCATCCACCCGGTGCTGGTGATCCACCCGAGCGCGAAGGGAATAAGCACCCAACAAATGGCGAGCCATGGGCGCCAGCGGTCATACCGTGCCCACTTGATATAGGTGGTCCACACTCCCCCGAGCGCGCCGATGAGGGCGATCGCCCCCGGCACCACCGGGAATAGAATTTCGTAGGTACGCGAACATATCCATGCCGACTCCCCCGCGTCGCAATCGGGGCCACCCTGGTTGTGCGAAATGAACAGGATGATCCCGGCCGCGAGCAGCGTAATTAGCGGCACCACGATGACATACACAATGGCTTGGTGAGTGGACCGAGTATGTTGCTCTAGACGTAGTAATGGGTCGAGTTCGTAATCCAGCTGGGATGGTTTGGATGGTGTGGAGTCTGCTTTATCGACGGTGACGTGCTGGTCGGGGTCATCGGAGCGGTGAGAATGAGATTTCCCGTGGCTATCCACTCGAACCTCCTCTACAGCGAAAATGTTGGTTTAGACGGGAACAATAACAGTGGGGACGGGCGAATTCCGCACAATCTGGTTTGTCGACGAACCAAGGAACGTATGCCCGAAGACGCCCAGCGTGGAACTGCCCACGACTAGGAGGTCCCCTTTCTTCCAATCTAGGTCGGTGATGGAACTTTCCCAGTCCTCGCCGGATCCGATGGCAAGATCGACGCGAAGATCGTCGAAGCGCGCGAGCGCGCGTTCTTGGCCACGCTCGAGGATGCTCTGGGCTTGGTCACGCCATTGCCGGGTGGCCTCTTTGGCGTGCTTGTACGGGGTTTCGGTGGGGTACATCGACGGCCCGTGGGGGGTAAATGCCACCAGGCGGAGGGGAACATCCCAGCGGTGCGCGTAGTCGCACGCTTTCCGCAGTGCCTCCTGCGATTGTTCAGTGTCGACGTAGGCACAATTGACCCGTGTGACGCCTTTTTTGGATGTCCGTAGGTCACGCGGAGCAAGGCCCAGGGAAACAGGTGCGCAGTGAAGCAGCGCATCTGCTGTGGATCCGGCGACGAATCGGCCTTCGGGCGCAGACGCGTGGGAACCGAGCAGGACAATTGTTGCGTTGAACTCAGTGGCAGCGTCGTTGAGGGCGTCTGTTTCAGAGGTGGCGGTGATGAACTCAAAGGGATGAGCATCCAGGGAATCGTCAGGAACGTGAGCATTCTTCAGGGCTTCACGTGCCGTGCGTTCACATTTTTTGGTCTCTTTGCGGATCCAACGTTGGTAGTCCTCCCCTAGTTCGTCGGGAGCCTCGGAGGGCCATATGGATGGCAGGACAGTAACAGTCCGAATGACAGCTGGTGAGGTACGGGCCAACCATGCGGCGAATTCCTCGGCGCTGGATTCGGCCGGATGGGGGCGTCGGGCGATAAGAATGCGAACCGGGGATTCGTTAGTCACGGTAGTGCTCCGTTTGTCGGAAGGCGGAGATTGAGGATGCTGTTACCCAGGTTAGTTGTGTACTGGTTGCTCGTCGTCTGGGCCACCCTCATGGTCATCAAGAAGACGTTCGAGGAGATCAGTCAGCTCCATAACTAGTCCTTTGCCCTCCTCGGTGTAATTCGCTATGAAACGTGCGAACTCAAGATTTCGTTGGGCATTAACGTGATCGAGCTTCTGTTGGCCGTGCTCGGTGAGGGCAACGGTAACTCCCCGCCGATCGTGTTTATCACGTTCCCGGGTGACGAGACCGTCTGATTCCAACTGGTGAATCGCGTTCGATGCGGTCGGCATGCGGATGGATTCATATTTGGCGATGTCGCTAATCCGCATGGATCCATGTTGTTCAAGAATAGACAGTATGGAGATTTGACTAGTCGTGAGATCAGTGTGAACTGACTGGCGGTAGTAAATCAGAACTAGTCTATTGAAGAGTGGCCGTAGTTTTGCCGCAATGTCCTCAATAGAGACGTCTTCCGGGGATTGATTTGAGGATGAGTTGGAGGTCTCGTGAGGAGACTGTGCGCCGAGGGTGTCGGTAGCGTTAACCGTACGGGTATCGCCTAAATCGTTATTGGTGGTTTTATCAGTTGAGGTCATTGTCACCAGGTGCGTTAGTCAGTAGTGTACTTCTCTCATTATATGGGGATTTTTACCCGCGCTAAAGCTGCTTGTGTGCAGCGTAGAGATTGGGAATGCATCTCAACATATCGCCCGAGTTCGATACGTTGGCTCACGAGGAAAGTGGAAGTCCACATATTGGTATAGACGACGATAGAAGATACCGGTTTTGCGGGCGTCAGTGTAGAGCTATACACGTGAGGCTATTGTGCCTATAGTGACCGGGGTGAGCTGGACAGAGACGAGGAATCATCAGCTTGATCGTCAACGGTTATTGGCTGAATACCGCCGGGGAGAAATCTCTGCGGAAGAATTACGGCAGTCGTCGCGTCGCCTGATTGATGCCGCTGATTTTCATGGTGAACCGCAAGTTCGTCCGTGTCCGCTGTGTGGAAAAAGGACGTTAAAAAATGTCATCTGGATATTCGGCGACAACTTGGGGAAAATAGCAGGGACCGCGCGTAGTCGTCGAGAGGTTGAGGCCCTGGCGGAAACCTATGGTGACATTACCGCCCACATCGTGGAGGTATGCGTGCATTGCCGGTGGAATGTGCTGCTTCGTGAGATGCTTGTCCGTGTAGGAAGTGGTACGTCCAAACCTCGCGTAGAGGAGAAATAGGAATAGTGAGTAACAAACAACCACAAAGGCAGGCCAAGATGTCTACCTGGAAAAAGGTGCTGCTATGGACAGGTGTGATTCTCCTTGTCCTCATTCTTGCGCCTGTTGTGGCATTCTTTTCCGCCTACGCGGTGACGAAGGTCCCGGAGCCTCAAGAGCTACAGACTAATCAGATTGCGACGATTTATGCGTCGGATTCCTCCACACAGTTGGCACGGATCGTGCCGCCCGATGGTAACCGCACCGATGTTGACCTGTCGGAGATTCCTCAACCGGTGCGTCAATCCGTGTTGGCTGCAGAGGACCGTTCTTTCTATTCCAACCCCGGCTTCTCTATTAAAGGTTTCGGACGTGCTGCGCTGGGGCTTGTGACGGGTAAGGAATCCTCTGGTGGCGGTTCCACCATCACTCAGCAATATGTCAAGAACGCTCTGGTGGGCAACGAGCACTCCTACACCCGTAAGGCTAAGGAGCTCGTTATTTCCGCGAAGATGGCCCGTGAGTGGTCGAAAGACGAAATCCTCGGCGCGTATCTGAACACTATTTATTTTGGACGTAACGCGTATGGCATCGCTGCGGCGTCGAAGGCATTTTTCAACAAGGACGTGAAGGACCTCACGCCGGAGGAAGGCGCTGTGTTGGCTGCATCCATCCAGCGTCCGTCGGAATTGGATCCCTGGACTAACCGCCAGGCAGCCGAAGAGCGATGGAATTACGTCATGGACGGTATGGTCGATATGGGTGCCATCAACGGGGACGAGCGCGCACACGCGGCTTACCCGCAGGTTATTGATCCGAATACTATCGATACGGGTTCTGAAGTTGAGGGCACGAATGGCCTGATTAAATCGCAGGTTATGTCTGAACTTGAGGCATCAGGAATTAGTGAGCAGGATGTCAACACCCAAGGGTTGAAGATCACGACGACGATTGACCCCAAGGTTCAGAAGTCTGTGACGGATACGGTGAAGAACCGTATGCAGGGTTACCCGGATGATTACCGCACCGCAGTGGTCTCGGTTGATCCCCGCAATGGCGCAGTGAAGGGTTATTACGGTGGCGATGATCCTAATGGTTGGGACTTCGCTAATACCAGCCTCCAGACCGGTTCGACGTTCAAGATTTTCGGTTTGGCCGCAGGCCTGGAACAGGGAATGTCGCTGTCCCGCGTGTACTCCTCTGCCCCAGTAACTATCAATAACCTGACGATCCAGAACTCTGAGGGCGAATCCTGTGGTTCGTGTAGTTTGGCCACGGCGCTGAAAATGTCGTTGAATACAAGCTTCGTCCGTATGCAGCATGATTTGAAGCATGGTGCGAAGGACACGGCCGATATGGCACACCGCTTGGGTATCCCCACCGAAGTCAATGGCGAAAAGACATTGCAGGAAAAGGATGGCCAGGTGTACGACGGCGTCATCTTGGGCCAGTACTTAACCCGCCCGATTGACATGGCGACGGGCCTGTCCACCTTGGCGGATAACGGCATGTACCACCAGACGCACTTTGTTCAGAAGGTGGAGACGTCGTCGGGCAAGGTTCTGCTGGACCGGTCGAATGTCGAGGGCGACCAGCGCATTGACAAGGACGTTGCCAATAACGTCATCTCGGCGATGGAACCGATCGCATCGTATTCGCGTAATCATGGCCTGGCTGGTGGCCGGACCTCGGCGGCGAAGTCCGGTACGGCACAGCTGGGCGATACCGGCAACAACAAGGACGCCTGGTTTGTTGGTGCAACCCCGCAATTAGCGACGGTGGTCTGGGTCGGTACGAACGACGGCCAGCCCATCTTCTACTCGGGTCGCCCGATGTATGGTGCCGGACTCCCCGCCGATATCTGGAAGCAAACCATGGATAGCGCCTTGCAGGGCGACGACTACATGGCCTTTGGTGATTCCAGCTCATCGGGTTCCAAGCAGGCGAATACGAACTCGGGTGGGTCGAAGAAGACCTATACCCAAACGACGACGGTTCAACAGCAGCAGCCGCAGCGTACGCGCGCACCCCAGACGCAGGCGCCACAGCAGCAGTACGCGCCGGAGACGCAGGAGACTCCTGCCCCGACGCCGCAAGCGCCCGACAATGGTGGTCTGAACATTCCGACGCGGACGCAGGAAATTGTCCCCGGTGTGGAAGTTCCCGTTCCGGACTTGGGCAATAACGATCAGCCAGCCCCGTAGGTCATCGACGAGTCGGCCCGTACAGAGTGAAGAAGGACATAGTGGCGTTGGGTGCAGGTAGAGGAATAGAACAGCAGGACACCGACGTGTTGAGGGTTCAGCCGAGCCTGACGGAGCCCGCAGCGCAACGGTGGACTCATTTCCTTGGGGGGCCTATCGCGCGCCACGGTCTCGTCGGGCGAGCAGTGTGGGCCACTCCCCTCCGCATCCTGATGGGCCTGGCCCTGGGCATGATGTCACTGGGTTGGCTGTCGAAAGCGAATTGCCTTCGTGGCGACGGTGACGGGGTGAATTGGACCGCGAACCGTCAGTACATCTCGGGGTGCTACGCGGATTCCATCCCGCTGTACAGCATTGAAGGCCTGAAAGACGGGCACTTTCCGTATGTCTACTCCTGGGCCGGTGATGGCGGCACCCGCCATATGGAGTACCCGGTTCTCACCGGGCTCTACCAGTGGTTATGCGCACAGTTGGCAGCCCCCTTGCACTGGCTTGCGGACCTCATCGGATGGTCGGTGCCTCGCGTCGATTTCTATTTCGGCGTGAACGCGGTGTTCCTCGCGATTGCATGGATCGGGACACTGTGGTTCACCTACCAACTGGCCGGTCACCGCGTGTGGGACGTCATTCTGGTTGCCGCCAGCCCGATCGTGGGTGTGCATATCTTCACCAATTTCGACTCTCTAGCGACAGTGTGCGCGATGGGTGCCATCTTCCTGTGGACCCGGAAGAAGTACGCAGGAGCTGGGGTGCTCATTGGCTTGGGCACGGCCGCGAAGCTTTGGCCAGCGTATATCTTGGGCGCTTTCCTGGTTCTCGTCATCCGTCACCGTTGGCGGGAGCGCACCGAATTCATTAACACCGTGGTCTCGGCAGTGGTCACCTGGCTTGTCGTGAATATTCCGATCATGATCGCCTCGCCTGCTGGATGGGCGGAATTCTTCACCCGGAATGGGAAGCGAGCAGCTGAAGATTCGACGATCTACAGCGTTCTTTCCTGGCTGACTGGCTTTAGTTACTCCACCACTGTTCCGGTGAAGGCGCAGTCGATCATCTCATTTGTGCTGTTCGGACTGTGCTGTGTCGGAATCTTGATTCTCGGGCTGAAGGTCAAACGCGAGCCTGCAGTGTGGGAACTCTCGTTGTTGATCATCGCTGCGTTCGTGTTGACCAGTAAGGTGTGGAGCCCGCAATACTCGTTATGGCTCGTGCCGCTGGTCGCATTGTCTCTCCCCCGCTGGCGTCTGGTGTTCGCCTGGATGTGGGTGGAAGCTATTTACTGGTTCGTGCGCATGTGGTGGTTCACCGGGGCGGATAATAAAGGCGCGCCAGACTGGCTGTTTAACTCCTTCGTGATCGCGCGGGATGCGCTTCTTGTGGCCATCCTTGTGCTGGTGATCCAGCAGATGCGTGGTACACGTCCCGACGCTCCACGCACGATGCTCCAGGCGGAGGTTCCTGGGCAGCAGGAAATGGATGCGGGGACGGTGGCGTCGCGGCGCAGTCCGTCGTCGGAAATAAGTAGTCGGGCGGTAACTAGCGACGTAGTAAATAGCCGGGCGGGCGCCGTCGGTACACGATCGAACGTGGGGACTACAGCATGACTCCGCAAGTAACGTTAACGATTATCAGCGTTTTTATCGGGTTCTTCTTATTCACGGCCTCGTTTGCCAGTTTCATGTACAAGAAGCCGGCCAAGGTGACGTGGACGCTGTTCGGCATCGCCGTTTTCTTCATCACTGTTGTGCCGGTGACCGTTGCTGTCTTTTGGGCAACGCTCATGAATTAGCCGGGCTGCTCACCACCGAGCCAACTGCCCGTGTTGTCATGTGGTTCTTTTCGTGTGGTTCCGGGTTTTGCCTCTGGCCAGCGGTTTGGTAATCTCGGGGGGTTGCTTGACGCAACGAACCCTCCTGTCGCGCTAACGATGGCGCGGCCGAAATACGACTAGACCATAGGAGGTGATGAGGTCCGTGCGTCACTACGAAATCATGATCATTCTCGATCCCGCGCAGGATGAGCGCACTGTAGCCCCGTCCCTGGATAAGTATCTCGATGTTGTCCGCAAAGAGAAGGGCAACGTTGACAAGGTTGATATTTGGGGCAAGCGCCGTTTGGCCTATCCCATTCAGAAGAAAGAGGAAGGCATCTACGTTGTCGTGGACACCACGTGTGAGTCCGCGACTGTGCTGGAAGTCGACCGTCTGCTCAACCTGAATGATTCGGTGCTGCGGACGAAAGTTCTGCGGACCGACGCCTAAAAAGGCACACTGGTAGAAACACCAGTGTCAGGTTTTATCTGACCATCAAACCGGTTGTCCTGCAGAGAGAGGATTCATCATGGCACAAGGAGAGACGCCCATCACGGTTGTCGGCAATCTTGTTGCTGACCCAGAACTTCGTTACACCCCGTCGGGTGCTCCTGTGGCTAATTTCCGCGTGGCATCGACGCCACGCCGTTACGATTCCCAAACCAACCAGTGGGTTGATGGGGATGCGATGTTCCTTACCTGCAATGTGTGGCGCCAGGCCGCCGAGAACGCTGCCGAATCGCTAAAAAAAGGCATGCGCGTGATCGTCAATGGCCGTTTGCGTCAACGGAGTTTTGAGACTCGGGACGGCGAACAGCGTCGCGTTTTTGAAGTCGAGGTCGACGAGGTCGGCCCGTCGTTGAAGTACGCCACGGCAAACGTTGAAAAGACGAGTGGCGGAGGCAACGGATTCAACCAAGGCGGCGGTGGCTTCGGTGGAAACCGAGGCGGAGGTTTTAACTCCAATCGCGGTCAGCAGTCTCAAGGCAACCAGGGCTTCGGCGGTTCCGGAGGGAACTCGGGCGCGGATCAGGATCCGTGGAATTCCGCCCCTAGTCAAGGCTCCAGCCAAGGGTTTGGTGGGGCAGATGATGAGCCACCCTTCTAACTAATCAACGTAAGAAAGGCTAGGGATCATGAAGCTGATCCTCACCGCCGCCATTGACAATCTCGGTGTTCCTGGTGACATCGTCGAGGTCAAGGCCGGCTATGGAAGAAACTACCTGCTCCCGCGCGGGTACGCGGTCCCCGCTACTCGTGGTGCAGAGAAGCAGGTTCAGGATTTGAAGCGTGCGCAGGAAGCGCGTGCTATTCGCGACGCCGATCGTGCTCGTGAGGTCAAAGAGCAGTTGGCAAACCTGGAAGGCGTCTCTGTCGCCGTCCGCACTGCCAACAATGGCAAGCTGTTCGGGTCTGTTAAGCCTAACGACGTTGCTCAGGCCGTCGTAGCTGCTGGTGGTCCGGAGCTGGATAAGCACAGCATTGACATGACCAAGGGTTTTGTGAAGTCGACGGGTAAGTACTCGGTGGACGTGAAACTCCACGAGGATATCCACGGCACCATTAACTTCGAGGTCGTATCCCAGTAGTTTCTGGTTTTACACTTTCTTGAATTCCTTCCGGGGACTCGACACCCCCGGTCGACGACAGCGTGTAGGCCCCGGCCGCGGGGTATTGCCGTATAAGACGGGTAACTCAGTGGTTGTTGGGGCTTGGTAAGGGATGTGCCGCGTTGTGTGGCCATTCTGTGATACATAAGGCGCGACTCGACACCGCGCCGTGTTCTTCACTCCACGCTGGGTGTGCTTCGACACCACGCCCTGCGTGAAATAGAGACGGGTCTGGCAGGCTATGCCGGGCCCGTTTTTCGTATGCGCGGACCGTCCACGCGAAGGCCGTCATTTGTCCACGAGTATCACCATTCACCTCCTGTTAATGGTGATAGAGATGTTGTCGAATGTCGTGGATGGGGCTGGGGATAACACGCACAGGTTAGGTGCTTGACAATGGGCTTTTTACTCCATTTTGCTCGGATATTTCCCCAGTTCACGATAAAAAGACCCAGCGTAGGAGCGGTTTTCCACCGGTACTGTGAGATTCGTCAAATCAAAATTTCACAGGGCTGACCTGCATAAACGCTCGTTTCCGCAGGTCGCTATAAAAACTTGTCCACAGCAAATTCCACAAGCCGACGTGGGAAACAGTGAATTCTCCACATTTTATCCACAGGTCGCGTGTGAAACCTGTGGATAACTTCGTCGGGGAGGAGCTATTGAGATTTGCATCCTAGCCGTCTGGGCTTTATGAAAAGCAGTAAAGAGTCACTCAGAGCAAGTCCCTCCGGCGAGTTTCGGTGAGATCCAGCGAGATCCGGTGGGCCCAGCAGGGTTAGCGAGATTCGGTGGGCTCCAGAAGACCGAGCGAGGTCTAGTGAAGGCTAGTGAGGGATAGAGCGGTGCGTTCGAACCTCCGCGTACCTCTCATGATTGTGTTCAGTGTTTATGTCGGCGGCAGACGATAGGGTATTCCCATGGCATCACGTTCCGCGGTATCAGCGTCTTCTTTTGATAATTCGTATGACTCGTATGAGTCTGGTTTTGGTTCGGGCGGGGACTATGAGGATGCGTCGTTTGGGCCCTCCGGCGGCCCCGATCCGCGGGATTATGAGGAGTTTGGTCGGAAGTCCCCCCAGGATATCGAGGCTGAGCAGGCTGTTTTGGGCGGTATGCTGCAGTCCCAAGACGCCATTACGGATGTCGTAGAAATACTTCGCGCGGATGATTTCTATGATCCGCGCCACCAGACCATTTTTAACGCCATTCTCGATCTCTACAGTGAGTCTGCGGATGCCCAGTTGCAGATCGACCCGGTGTTAGTGAGCAATCGCCTTAACAGGGACGGCGACCTGGAGCGCGTCGGTGGTGCGCCATACATCCACACCCTTATGACTAAAGTGCCGACGGCGGCGAACGCGAGTTACTATGCGCGGATTGTTGCCGAAAAAGCGGTGCTTCGTGGGCTTGTATCAGTGGGGACGGAGATCGCCAAGCTGGGGTACAACGGCATCGATGGCCAGGACGTGGATAAGGTGGTCGACTACGCCCAGTCCCAGGTGTTCGGGGTCGGTCGTCGTGACGCCAGCACGGATTATGTCGAGTTGGCCGACACGTTTGAAGAAGTCAATGATCTTCTTAACGAGTATGAAATGCACGGTGGGGCAGCCAGTGGTGTGCCAACGGGTTTCCTTGATCTCGACAAAACGATTAACGGTCTTCACCCCGGCCAGATGGTCATCATCGCCGCTCGGCCGGGCGTGGGGAAGTCCACCTTAGCCATGGATTTCATGCGGTCTGCGTCGGTAGAAAATGACACACCGTCAGCACTCTTTAGCCTCGAGATGTCCAAAATGGAGATCGTTTTGAGGCTGTTATCGGCCGAGGCCGAGGTGAAACTCACCAATATGCGCAGCGGCAAAATGGATGAGTCCGAGTGGACCCGGCTGGCTCAAACGATGGGGAAGCTCGAGAAAGCGCCCATTTTTATCGACGATTCACCCAACCTGACGATGATGGAGATCCGGACCAAAGCCCGGCAGATCAAACAGAAGCACGGCCTAGGTCTGATCGTTGTGGACTATCTGCAGCTGATGACGTCGGGCCGCAAGGTCGAGTCGCGCCAGCAGGAAGTCTCGGAGTTTTCCCGTCAGCTGAAGCTGTTGGCGAAGGAAGTGGAAGTTCCGCTGATCGCTATTTCGCAGCTCAACCGTGGCCCGGAGTCCCGTACTGACAAGAAACCCCAGCTGGCTGATCTGCGTGAATCGGGGTCCCTCGAGCAGGATGCGGACATGGTAATGCTGTTGTACCGGCCGGATTCTCAGCCGGGAGCGTTGGATAATGCTCGCGAGGGAGAAGCAGACATTATTTTGGCTAAGCACCGCGGGGGACCGGTGGGCACCATCCCGATTGCCGAGCAATTGAAGTACTCGAGGTTCGCTAACCTGGCCACCGATAACTTCTCATAAGGCTAGGAGAATGCCGCTCACGGGCGGTTTCTGGTCTGCTTTCGGTGCCCGCACACCGGCCATCGCAGCATCTGTAGTGTCGCGAAATCGCGCCGAGCCGACGTTTTCCTCTATTTTGGATAGTGAGTAGTAATTCCCGATCGCTGAGTGATGCGCCCGCGCGGGGTTCCCATCTGTTACGGACCCGCGTGTGACGTGCCCCTGGTGCTCATTCGGCAATTGGTGAGCTGGCCCCAGACCTCCGAAAAGTACGCGGTACACGTAGCGGTTAAGCACTCGTACACGCGGGAGTGACTGGGGCAGCATGTAGGCAGTAATGAAAGGTGGCGGGCATGGAGACCCTCATTGTGATTGTGGGTCTGATGTTTGCGACGGTCATCGTCGTGTCCATCGGCGAGCGAACCAACCTCCCGTGGCCCGTGTTGTTAACTCTCTTAACGACGGCCACGATGGTGTTCCCCGCGATTCCGGATATTTCATTACCGCCCGATCTGATTCTGCCGTTATTCCTCCCGCCATTGATTTGGGCGATGGCCCGACGGTTGTCGTGGCCGCTGATTCGTTCGCAGTGGCGGACGCTGTTGTCGTTATCGGTGTTGTTGGTCGTGGTCACGATCCTGGCGGTGGCCGGTACGTCGATGGTGTTGATCCCCGGTTTGTCAGTGGCGGGCGCGATTGCTCTGGGCGCGGCGGTAGCCCCGTCGGACCCTGTGGCCGTGGAGGCCGTCGCGGAGCCAGCGGGAATTCCTCGGCGCGTGATCGGCACCCTGCAGACCGAGGGCCTGTTTAATGACGCCGTAGCATTGGTGGCATTCCAGTTGGCGCTCAATTCCTTGTATAACGACGATCCGATCCATGTTGGTTCGGCGCTGCTGCGGTTTGGATATACGGCTGTGGCGTCGATTGCGCTGGGGTGGGTCATTGGCCATGTTGCTGGCCGGGCGGTGGAGTACACCGCGGGGTCGACCACGGTCAATGCCCTGAGTTGGGTGGTTCCGTTTGCGGTGTATATCGCTGCGGAAGAGATTCACGCGTCGGGTGTTATTGCGGTGGTCGTTGCTGCTGTAGAAATGACGTCGCGTGTGTCGGCGACGGCGGCGGAAGATCGATTGACAGGATCGGCATTTTGGGAGACTGCTGAACTGTTGGTGACAGGGTTGGCGTTTGGCCTCATTGGTTTATCGGTGCGTAATGCGGTGGAACAGACGTCGACGCGTATTGGCCAAGGTATTGTCTGGGGTCTAGTTATTTCCGCGGTACTGTTTGTCGTGCGCTTTGTCTGGATGTATGACCAGTATTTGATCAATAAGCATCGCGACAAGAAGAACGTGTCTCCGTTGCGTTTGCAAGAAGTTTTGGTTTTGACCTGGTCGGGGATGCGTGGTTTGGTCACGCTGGCGTTGGTTATGTCGGTGCCCGCGGGCTATATCAATGTCTACAACGAAATGCCGTTGATTGCGATCACGGTGTTGTTCTGCACGATGGTAGTCCCGGGGTTGACACTGCCGTGGTTGATGCAGAAGTTGAATGTGGGGGAGGGCAACGACGCGATTGCCGACGCCACGATGGATCGCCTACTGCGGCGTGCGCACAATGCAGCGATGGACGTGTTGCAGAAAAAGGGTGAGGACCTCCCCCCAGAGGCCACGCAGGCTATCGCGCGTCGTTTCCGCGACATGACGGGCGTTCCGAAGGACGATGAGCCGGAGAATTATGAGGATGCGGTGCGGCGCCTACGCGAGGTCCGTCGAAAAGTCACCGCGGTCCGCCTGGAGGCCATCGAGGCCGCCCAGGTCGAGGTCATGTCGGCTCGCTTCGAGCCGGGTGCGGATCCGTTCATTATCGACGAAGTGCTGGCGCAATTGGACCGCATGACGCTGGCGAGCGGCGAGAACTCTGTGATGGGGCTTCGGGAAAGGTAGGCGTGTCGTGTCTCGTGTGAGAAGGCCTGTGGTGCCGAAGCGCTTTGCCAGGTCGGCTGCGCTGGTGTTCGTTGGCGGTGCCGTGGGGACGCTAGTGCGTGATGTGTTGACTTCGAGTCCCGTGGTGAGCGCCGTGGTGCCCACAATGTGGTGGGTGTTCGCGGTGAACGTGGTGGGCGCCGCTCTACTTGGTTTTTTGGGTGCCCGCTTCGCCCGCTTGGGCCGTGTGAACGCGAAACTGCTGCTGGGAACCGGTTTCTGTGGCGGTTTAACAACCTATTCGACGCTCGCCGTGGACATTGCCCGATGGTTCCCGGGGGTCGGAGCTGCCGGCGTGCAGGGGACAGGGTCCCTGATGGGCATGAGTTTCGCGGTGTACTACGCGTTATTCAGCGTGATCTGTGGCGCGATCGCGGCGTTTGCCGGGGCGTGGTGGGAACGCGTCGGCCGTAGAGAGGTGGCGCAACGATGATGGTGCTTGTTGCGCTCGGCGGTGGACTTGGTGCCTGCCTGCGGTACGCGGTGGATGCATGGATCCGTGCGCGGTGGCCGGCGGAGTTCCCGTGGGCCACGTTTGTGATTAACGTGACGGGTTCGTTTGTCCTCGGGCTCTGTGTGGCCGGCCTGTCCGGCGGAGCACTGTTAGGCTTCCTTGGCACCGGGATGATGGGCGGCTACACCACGTTCTCCACGGCGTCTGTCGACGCAGTCACTCAAGGTAGTGCTCGCCGTGGCGCTATATACGCATTATCGACGCTGGTGGTTGCGGTTTTCGCGGCATGGCTCGGGTTGGTCATCGCCGGGTAGGCCGCGTCGCGTAAGGCGCGCCGGGTAAATTGCGCCGGGGGAGTTGTGCTGCGGCGTCGCGAGGAGAAGTCGAGGCCTACTTGGGCTCGAGCGCGTACCCAGCTTCCGTGACGGCCTCGTTGATGTCGGCATCACCGAAGTCTTCACCTTCGACGGTCATATGTCCGTCGTCGAAAATAGTGACGTTTTGTACTCCGCGTGCCTGAGATACCGCGTTTTTGATGGTGGCGGCTCCTTCGTTGGAGCTCATGCCGGTGATGGTGTAGTTCTTCATCATGGGGGTATCTCCTTGTGGGGTACTGTCGTGTTGATGGCCACCGATAGTTGGTCGGTGCTAGCTGGTGCCTCACAGGCGAGTGTGTGCTCCATGGGCTATACCGCGGGGCGCACAATAGCCCCGTTCGGAACGAGACTTTAGTTATTGTTGTTAATTTGCACTAGTGACAATTTCTATATTGCACATGTTTAGGGGTATTTCAGGGGGTGCTCGTTCGTCACCTATGGCCGTGTAGCGGCTGTGGAGGAGCCTTTTCGGCTGGTCCGACGGTTCGTTGGGGAAGGTACGCCCATCATGATCCCTTCCACCCGCAAAACCGACGCGACCATCGGATCTCCCTAATGTTAAGGTAAAGGTCACCTATTGAGCCAAACTAAGTACACCGCATAGCGCACCTCGACAGGGTATACAGAGGGCAGAGTGGAGAAGCAAGTGGACGGTCTTATAGCCGCCGTCGTAGGGGTAACGTGCATCGCACTTCAGTATCTATTACCCAGGTATCTTCCCGACTGGACTGGGGTTTTCATCCTCATTCCCTATGTAGCTGTAATCGCCTTCATTGTGTTTACGGTTGGCTTGCATAGTTTTCGGGACTTTATTATGCCGCTCGCTGGTTTTTTTGGGTTAATGGGTGTCTGGGGTCAGGGAATAGAAAAGAAAAAACGGGTGAAGAAAGAGGCGGCACATGGCACAGAGTCAGCCACATAGTAAAACTGGTTTTGTATCCAATGGTATTAAGTCCGAATTAACGACGTTCATACACACCTCTTCACTGAAGACCTCGCTGGTTGTGATGGTCATATTCACAGTCGGATTAGCCGTAGGGGTGTCGCGCCACAATAACAGGTCAATCGGTTTTTCAGGTGGCTTAGCTAATGTATCGGAGCTAGCTTTTTTCTTCGTTGCCTTCATATTATCCCTGTATATTGCTGGTAGCTACACAAAGGGATCCGTGAACTACACCCTTCTTTCCATTCCTTCCCGTTTCAGCGCTTATCTCGCTAGCCTCGTCACCTGCGCCATTTTTCTCTGCCCTTTTGGCTAGTGTTCGCCTTAATCTTTGTTGTCCTTTTACTCGTTTTATCCGCCCTAACCGGTTTTAGTCTCACCACTGATTCTGTCGCGAGGGAATTGATTCTCGGCATCTCATGGGCAGTATGCATGGTGGCTATTGGACTGGTCGCTGGTGGGATCTCTCATCTAGCTCGAAATGTAACCCTGTCATTCACGTTGATCATCGTTATCATGCTCATTCTCCCGATAACGGGTGCCATCTTGATGGCGATGGGTCATGACCAGGGTGATCTCCTTCTCCATCACAGCTTCCCGTTCGCTGTGGACAAACTAACGCAAGCTAATGCGACGTTGTTGGAAGGCCTGCTTGAAGTCGGGTTGTGGTGTGTCGTGGCCGTTGCGTGTGGTGCAGCACGTTTGTGGAGGTATAAGGCATGAGTTCGTCGGCAATTTCTGTTGACCAGATTAATAAGTTGTTTGGTAAAAGAGTCCCGGTTTTGGAAAATGTGACGTTCGACGTGCCGAGGGGCAAGGTCACGGGGTTATTGGGGCCAAACGGGTCGGGTAAGTCGACAATAATGAAGATCATTGCGGGGCTCACGCATGCCGATTCCGGGAATGTCACGATCGATCTAGGGTGTCCGGGCTCTTCCGAGCACGCCGTCGGGATTGATCACTGCCGGGCATCGATTGGTTATCTTCTCGATCCCGAATGGATAGATACGAGGGTGTCGATACTTACCTTTCTTCGCAGTCAAATGCAGTTGAAGGGCATTTCAGATACTAAGAAGAATGCCATCCACATTCTCGACGAATACGGTCTCGCTCATGCTCGTAACCGTAAGCTTGCGAAGGTGTCGCTGGGGATGAGGCAACGTGTTTGCCTCGCGGTGGCTTTTCTCAATGATCCTGAGATCGTGATTTTGGATGAGCCGCACAATGGTGTGGACGCAGATGGCTCGATCGCATTCCAGAATAAATTGAAAGAATATATCAGTTCCGGCGGAACGGCCTTGATTTCGTCACACTTGCTGAATGAGGTTCAGCAGTTTTCGGACTATGTGGTCATGATTAAAAACGGGCGAACGATAGTTCAAAAGCCGCTCGACCAGCTACGAACGACGAATAGTGTTCTTTTAACAGTCCGAGGGGATATCGAGTCTGCCCAGCGAGCCATGCTCAACAATGGTGGGCATATTGATGGTGTCTCCGGGCAGACCCTTTCTATTAGTGGTCTCGATACAGCGACGATCGCGGAAGTCGCGGTCGGCAATGGTGTCAAAATTGAAGGCCTCACTAAGGAAAGTAAGTCATTGGAGAGCATCTACTTAGAACTGAATGAATAGCCGTCCTCGGTTTCGTCATTTCTGCATCCGCCATATCCACATCCGCATGTAAAGGCACCCATCCCCGCTGCGGTCGTAGACTGTCTGGTCTATGATGGTCCGCCTAAAGGCCCCTGCTTCATATAGTGCAGGTAGACGGCGTGATGACCATGTGCGTCGGCCCCTTAAAGTGGCCTAGTTAAAGTGGCTAGGCGCGTCGTCTTTTTAAAACTAAGTGAAAGGAATTTATGGCTACAGTTACTGTGACGAAGGACAATTTCACCGACACCGTCTCTAACGGCGTTGTTGCACTGGACTTTTGGGCTGAATGGTGTGGCCCCTGCCGCATGTTCGGACCGATCTTCGAGGAAGTCTCCGAGCAGTTCCCCGATGTGACTTTTGGCAAGGTAGACACGGAATCCAACCAGGAGATCGCGGGCTCGCTGGGCATCCAGTCCATCCCGACGCTCATGGTTTTTAGGGACAACGTTCTGGTCTACCGCCATGCGGGTGTACATTCTGCTGGTCAGGTTAAGGACGTCATTGAGCAGACGAAGAACCTGGACATGGATGAGGTGCGGAAGCAGATCGCGGAGCAAGAGGCTAAAGAGTCGGGGGAGTAGCTACGACGTACGACTAGCCGCATAGCATCATGCACATAACACGACGCGCCCCAACCGTCGATATATCGGTGGGGCGCGTTGTCGCACGTCACGGGGCTACCGCGAGAGTCAGCCGCCATGCAAAGTGCATGCTTGCACGTCGCAGGGACACTCCCGTCGCAGACTAACTCGCCACAGCAGACTTACCCGCGACGGCAGACTCGCAATGAAGGAGCCACGTGCAACGTCGTTACTTACTCGATGGTGGTGCCATCGGGAATGACGGGGCCGGGGTTGCCGGAAATAGCAAGAAGATGCTCGGCAAGTGCGAGGATGCTGTTCAGAACGTCCATGAGTTCTCCATTCTTTCTGTGGCACGGTTGCGGGGAGATGCCGGTCCTGCCGACGTCACATCGCCTGAAACCTATTGATGTTCAGGCTGGATGGGTAATGTCGGTATGGATTGTGTGGTGGACCCGCCATCTGACACGGACACGTGCTTCAGGATTGCTTACGATTGCGATCAATGGTGTTCACAGTGCACTGTACGCCTGAACTTCAGAGCGCGCGTGAACCGCACAGTAGGTCCGACGGATGCTGACAGATGCTAAGGAGATTGTGATGGCTAACCCCTTTTCAAAAGGGTGGAAATACGCGATGGCTAAGTTTGATAGCACCATTGATGAGAAAGCAGACCCGATGGTGCAGATAAAGCAGGCCACGGAGGCGGCGAAGAAACAGCACCAAGCTGTTGTGGAACAGGCCTCGTCTGTGTTGGGGAACCAGCGGCAGATTGAGATGAAACTCAACCGGCTGATTAAGGACCAAGAGAGCCTCCAGTCGCAGGCGCAGAAAGCAGTGCAGCTTGCGGACAAAGCGTCGCAGGAGGGGGATACCCAGCAGGCGAGCGAGTGGAATAGCACGGCTGAGGTGGTCGCGTCGCAGCTGGTCAGTGTCGAACAGCAAATTGAGGAGACGAAGCAGCTTCATCAGAGTAATGCTCAGGCCGCGGAGCAGGCCAAAGCGCAGGTGAAGAAGTCCGAGGCCCACCTGAAGGAGCAGCTGGGGCAGATTGATCAGCTTCGGGCGCAGGTCAACCAGACGAAGATGCAGGAAGAGTCGGCAAACGCCGCGGAGTCGATGAATGCGCTGAGCGCGAAGGACGATTCTGTTCCGAGCCTGGACTCGGTGCGAGACAAGATTGAGCGTCGCTATGCGGATGCGCTCGGTAAGCAGGAGCTCACGGAGAGTTCGGTGGACACCCGCATGGCGGAGATCGAAACCGCTGGTCGTGATATCAAGGCGTCGGCTCGGTTGGAAGAGATTCGGGCACAGATGCACGGTGGGCAGGCTGGCGACCGTTCATTGGATGCGGAGGATGCGCCGCAGGGTGAGCTCGATTCCGGTGAGCATAAGTAATTCACCGACAATTTTTACCTCCCCGCAACCTACTTAATACGTTTTCCTGACAGTATGGGTGGGGTGCCGCGAACCCAGCGGCATCGATGTCGTCACATGTTCACGTGGCCAACCCGCCACGTCGAGCACACGTGATGAACCCCTCGCCATACGATGCTGGCCCCACCGAGCCATGCGAAGGAGAACTATGTACACGGTTGCTGATTACATTGCAGATCGCCTAGCTGAACTGCACATTAAGGATGTTTTTGGGGTTCCGGGTGATTTCAACCTAGAGTTCCTGGATCACATTACGGGGCATGATGCGCTGCACTGGGTCGGCAACGCCAATGAGCTGAACGCGGGCTACGCGGCCGACGGGTACGCGCGCATGAACGGCATCGGTGCCGTCGTCACGACTTTCGGTGTGGGTGAGCTCTCGGCTATCAACGCGATCGCCGGTTCGTTCTCGGAGAATGTCCCGGTGGTACACATTGTCGGCGCACCGTCGAAGGATGCGCAGGCGTCCCGACGTCTGCTGCACCACAGCCTCGGTGATGGTGACTTTTCTCATTTCCGACGCATGGCTAGTGAAGTAACGTGCGCCGTCGCTGATCTGACCCCGGCTGATGCGGTTGAGGAAGTGGACCGTGTGCTCCGCGCAGTACAGACACATCGGCGGCCCGGATACATTGTGGTGCCAACCGACGTTGCCCGCGTCGAGGTTGAGCCACCGTCGTCCCCCTTGGGTGGTGCCCGATCGTATACGTCGGACCGCGCTCTGGCGGAATTCCGCGCCGCCGCCTCTGAATTCTTGGAGGGCCGCGATGTGACAGTGCTGGCGGACCTCCTGGTTCACCGGATGGGTGCGACGGACAACCTGAACCGTCTGCTCAGTGGTGGTATTCCCCACGCCACATTGATGTGGGGGAAAACGCTGGTTAATGAGGAAGACTCGTTCTTCTTGGGCGTTTACGCGGGTGCAGCATCCGAGCCTGACGTTCGCAAAGCTGTGGAGGGTTCGGACCGCTTGGTCATGGCCGGTGTTCGGTTTACCGATACGACGACGGCCAGCTTCAGCCAGAAGATTGACCCGGCACGCTGTGTGGATATCGCCACTAATTATGCGAAAGTAGGCGATAAAACGTTTGCGCCACTGAACATCGCCGATGCGTTGGATGCGCTTGCTGAACTTGTTCCGTCATTTGCCGATCGCACGCCGGGGGCTGTTCCGGAACCGGAGCCGCACCATTGGGTTGCGGGCGCTGATGAACCATTGGTTCAGGACGATGTGTGGCCGACGTTAGCCGGGGTACTGACCGAGGGAAACATTGTTGTTGCTGACCAGGGAACCAGTTTCTTTGGCCTGGCGAAGATGCGTTTCCCGGCTGATACGACCTTTATTGGCCAACCGTTGTGGGGGTCGATCGGATACACACTTCCCGCCGCGATGGGCGCTGGTCTCGCCTGCCCGGGGCGTCGTCCGGTGCTCGTTATTGGCGACGGCTCCGCGCAGCTGACGGTCCAGGAGCTGGGTACCTGGATGCGGGAAGGCGTCAACGGCGTCGTCATTGTGGTGAATAACGACGGCTACGCCGTGGAGCGCTCGATTCACGGCGAGGACGCCGAGTACAACGACATCACGGCATGGGATTGGCGGATGATTCCGCAGGCTCTCGGCGGCACCGACGACAAGGTCGTGACGCTGAAGGCCACCACGCGCGCAGAACTCAATGACGCCTTTGCGAAGGCGCAGGACAACCAGGATCGGCTGGTGCTTATTGAGGTGTGCACTGCGCCGAAGGACTACCCGACGTTGCTGAAGAAAATCGGGAAGGCCATTAACGACGCCAACTCGAAGTAGACGCTCTGACGCCCGATCCCGGTCATTCGCGCCGGGATCTGCGTCGCTAACTCCCCTTAAATGGGCAGTTTCCGCAGGATAGCAGCCGGCGTGTGAGCCAGGGCCATCATGACGTAGCGGAACAGCGGGTGGACCCAGATCACGGACTTGTTGTCGTCGACAGCTTTCGCGACGGCGGCCGCTACGTCTTCCTTATTGACGGTCAGCGGTGCGTCGTCAAGGCCTTCGGTCATCTGTGTGCGCACCTGGCCTGGGCGAACGACGAGGACGCGGACGCCACTGTCACGCAGCGCCTCGCCCAGCTGGCGGTAGAAACCGTCGAACCCGGCCTTGGTGGAGCCGTACACGAAGTTGGAGCGTCGGACGACCTCACCGGCGACGGACGAGATTGCCACGATCTGCCCGTGGCCCTGCTTCTTCAAGGCCTGGCCCAGCAGAACACCGACGGACACGGAGCCCGTGTAGTTGATCTCTGCAGCTTGAACGGCTTTTTCTTGGTTCTGCCACAACTCTTCTTGGTCGCCCAAAATGCCGAATGC
Organism: Corynebacterium pseudokroppenstedtii; assembly: GCF_019754945.1. Lineage (GTDB taxonomy): Bacteria > Actinomycetota > Actinomycetes > Mycobacteriales > Mycobacteriaceae > Corynebacterium > Corynebacterium pseudokroppenstedtii. The sequence continues at coordinate 354,101 of NZ_JAEUWU010000002.1, read as the reverse complement.
AACGATTGCGAGGTCGATATCGCCGTGGCTGAAGGCCTCATCAATGACGGCCTTGTGTGACTCGGTGTCGAGAGCATCGAAGTCGATGGTGCGAACCTCGGACGCCCCTGCTTTCTCCATCCGGTCAATCGCGGCGGGGAGGTCTTTGCTGTTCTTCCTGGCTGCGAGGGTGACGGTGGCGGAGCCTCGGGAGAGGAATTCCTCGACAATGGCGAGGCCCATGTCCGACGTTCCCCCGAGGAGAAGGATGGATTGTGCGTGCCCAACGGCGTTAAGCATAAAGAAAGGACCCTTTCTGTGTGCCGAGCCCGTCACAGGACCCGGCGGAGTAATGCAATTCGTGCAGTGAGTGTGGATTGGCCAGATCGGATTAGTACAGTTCCAGACGGCGGGACATGTCCGAAGCGAACACGCCGCTGGGGTCGATGGTGTTGCGGGTCTTCAACCAGCTGTCCATCTTGGGGTACATCTTGTGGAAGTTTTCGGCCGAGGTACGCGATTCCTTCGCCAGGTAGAGGCGCCCACCGAATTCCATGACTCGTTTATCTAGATCATCCAGGAAGTCGCCGAGGCCGGGCTTGATGGGGAAGTCGACGCAGACGTTCCAGCCGGGCATCGGGTAGGAGAGAGGTGCACGGTTGCCTTCACCGAACAGCTTGAAGACGTTGAGAGCAGAGTAGTGCCCGGAGCGCTGAATGTCGCGGACAATCTCTTTGAAGGGCTCGACGGCTTCGCGGGGGACCACAAACTGGTACTGCAGGAAGCCCTTGGAGCCGTACCCGCGGTTCCACTCGCCGATGAGGTCGAGCGGCTGGTAGAACTGCGTCAGGTTCTGCACCTTGTTGCGGTACGTTCCGGACTTCAGCCACCACAGCTCACCGATGGACATCATGGTCAGCTTGTTCATGGTGAAGTTCGGGAAGATGTCCGGGACGGTCATCAGCTGGGGTGCGTTGAACTTCAACGGCTTTTTCGCCAGCTTGGGGGCGTATTCCTTCAACTGGTCCAGCGTGGCCAGGGATCCGCGGGAGATGGCGGCACGGCCCAGTTTCGGTTCGGGAGAAATAGCGTCGAACCATGCCGACGAGTAGGTGTAGTTCTTCTCCGAACCGTCGGAGTGGAATTCGATGGTTTCGTCCAGCGACGCGGTCATGTCGCCGTCGGCAATGAAGTAGGCCGTTTCGGTACGAGTCATCGCGATGCGTGCGCGCACAATGATGCCGGTGAGGCCCATGCCGCCGACGGTTGCCCAGAAGAGTTCGCCATCGGGGTCATCGGCGCTGCCCTCTGGCTCGAGGTGCAGGATGCGGCCGTCGGCAACCAGAAGCTCCATGGAAGCGACGTGGTTACCGAAGGAACCGGCGGAGTGGTGGTTCTTGCCGTGAATATCGGGGCCGATAGCTCCACCGATGGTGACCTGCCGGGTGCCGGGAAGCACCGGAACCCACAGCCCGTAGGGGAGTGCGGCTTTCATGAGTTGGTCGAGGGTGACGCCACCGTCGACGTCGGCAATAGCCGTGTCCGGGTCAATGGAGTGGATTTCATTGAGCGCAGCCATGTCGACGACAAGACCACCGCTGTTCTGGGCCGGGTCGCCGTAGGAACGGCCCAGACCACGGGCGATCACGCCACGCTTGAGGTAGTCGGGCTTGTCCTCGTTTTGCTCGGCAACCTCCCGCACTGCGCGGGCAATCAGGTCCAGGTCGGGCGTGGACAGGACTTCACTCGAAGCCGGCTGAGTGCGCCCCCACCCTGTGAGACGACGGTGCTCTAGCGGTAGTTGATCTGTCGTGGTTGAGCTCACTTCTAACTCTTTCTCCTTGGTACGTCAGATTGGTTGTGCGCGATCACACGAGCGTGGGAGCCTCTGTGGCGATCTCGGCTGGAGCCGTGAGCGGCCACAAAGCTTCCCGCGCTACCACCCGTATAGTTCTACGCCATAGTTTTACGCCTGTCGCAGTGATAGGCGAGTATCGACTTGATGGGAGCCGACACTGGAAAGACGGGTAAAGGCGGGTTTAGTAGAGGTTCATGATGTCGCGTATCTCTTCGGGCAACATGTCCACGCTGGTAATGAGCGGCCCATCATATTCCCTGAGCAGGTCATTGACCCGTTGCCGGGACGAACTATCCAGGATCGGTAGCTCTTCGGCCATCATCCGCGTCATGGGCACGTCCAGCGGGACTGTGGTGCGTTCCGCAGCTTCATAGGTAGCGGCCGCAGCTTTGTCAGCCGCTGATTTTCGTCCGAACATGCCCTCTAGTGTACGGGGTGACGCTGAAATTTCAGCGTTGCTGTGACCGGGATTTCATTATCGACGCTGCGCTGGGGTCTTTTCGGTCGTCATCGCTCTGGTCGAATCGCGTAGCGGTTGCTTAGCGTGGGCCCTGGAAGCGTGCAAAAGGATCGATAGTGCTATCGGTCTGTGGTTGGTATTCAACGCGCTTGGTTACTTCCGTTTGAATCTCTTGCCCAAACAGGTGTCCAATCAGCGCGGCGGCCATGTCCATGCCGGCTGCAACGCCCGAGGATGTCCATCGACAACCGTCGTGGATCCACCGCGCTTGATACTCCCAAGAAACATCGTTGCCAAATGAGGACGCCCATTCAAAAGCTAGTTTGTTGCTCGTCGCTCGATGGCTTTCGAGGAGACTAGCCGCGGCCAACAGTGCTGATTCCGTGCAAACTGATGCCACTATCTCTGATCGGGTTCCGATATCTGTTAGCCAAGACAAGAACGATTTGTCGCGAGCCAACGTCCGTGTTCCCATACCTCCGGGGACCAAGATGATATCGGGATCGTTAAGCTCGCCGTACTCTAATTCTGCAATCACTTCAACGCCTTGAGCGCTTCGGACGGCGCCAGTTCGCTGAGCTACCAGTTGAATTTTTACATCGGGGATTGCGCTGAAGAGCTCTATAGGGCCGAACGCATCAAGCAACTCGAACCCGTCAAAAAGTATTACCGCGAGGTGCCTTTGAGTATCCGCTGGTGGCGGGCCACTAGCGAGGAGCGATGTCCAGGGAATGGACTACCGTGCGTTGCGAATCGCTGAAGTTATTGTCCGAGATGAGGTAAACACGATTGTCCCCCACTGGCGTTTTAGATACTCCAGTGCCTCGGCCGTTGGAACGGGAGCCAGTGGACAGGGAATTGGTAGCCGGGGCTCCGGCTGGCGGGGCTGCGAAGGTCATGCCTTCCACGTTTTCGGGAGACTCCGGAACGCCTCTGGCACCCGGATGTGCACTATTACCGAGTTTCGAATCAACGAAATCGAAGACCTTCTCGCGCTTGATTGCTACTTCGGTACCGTTGAGGTGTTCCCGGCCGAGAACGTTGGTAGCTCCTTTTACATCTAATCGGTAGATCTCTGCGCGGTTTCCTTGTTTGGGGATATATCCGCGTTGTAGGGCGTAAAGGTTTCCATCCGGGGACGTAGCTAGGGAAGCATATCCGCGGTCGGCTTCGGGGGCATACGTGGGATCTACGTCAACCACATATTCCGCGCTGGGCTTTCCTGTCGCAGTGTTGTAGACGGTTAGTCGCGTTTTGGATCCCGACTGGGGAGTATTGCTTGGTCCATCCTGCGCCAGAGAGTTTTCGTTGATCGTGTAAATGGTTTCTCCATCAGGAGAAATGGTCATCCCTTCTGGCCCCTTATTGGGGCTTATGCCTTTAGCTTCTTTAGTGTCCGGCGCATCTTCAGGGCTGGGGACGTGGTACTGCGGGGGATGAATACGGCGAATCTCACGTCCGGTTCTATCGGATTCGATGATAAGGGAGGAACGATTCTCTGCACCTTGTGACCCACCCTCTGTCGTCCACAACAGGTGCCCATTGGGCAATTGGCGGATCTCTTCGGCGTCGAATTCCTTAGGGTTGTACGCACTTCCATCTGGGTTGGTGAAAACCACCCGGCCGATGACTTGTGCCCGGCCACTGTTATCGATGTTCAATCGGTATGCGCGGGTGGGGCCATGATCGCCTTTGTCATCTGAGATGGCTAGATAGGAACCATCAGCAAGAGAGGTCAGTCCGGATAATCCGCCGACGCTAGGATCTTGAGTCGCCTTGCCGAGGTCGAACATGCCGTTATAACGGGTTTGGTTTGTCGCGCCAAGGCTTGGAGCACTAGAAGATGGGACAGCCGAACCTGCGGTGGTTGGGGTTGCGGAGATGGCAACTGCGGACCCGGTAATGAGGGTGGTGACAATAAGTGGGGGAGCAATCAGAGGGGTGATCCTCCGGTTGTGATTGGAACGAATACGTATTTTCATACCCACTATGAAAACAGGTGGTATGCGTAGTGACGGTGGTCGCTAGCTATGCTGCTGCAGAATTTGCGGAAGGTTCGCCGGAAGTTTGGTTGTTGTTCATTTGCCCCTACACCCTTCTTTCCAAACTGCATCGTGGAAACGGACACAGGCGGGGTCTGCCGAGGGAAGAGGCATCCCGGGTGTTGGCTCGGTACGAAAGAAAAGTGGCGGCAGAAGCAGACCTAAATATTGGGTCAGTACGGCACTTTTTCGGCGGCCACGAGGATTTACTTGCCGCGGCAGCCCAAGAAGCCGGAGACCGTATGGGCCGACGCCTCGAACATCATCCAGTCGAACAACTAAGGGGACTCACGGGCGAAAAAGCATTAAATGCTCTACAGGATCTTCTGGAACAGGTTCTTCCTGTTGATGAACCCCGAAAGGTAGAAGCTATCGTGGTGCTCGAATTTATTCGTGCGTCCCGGACGCAAGCGGTCTTTGCATCATCTGCTGCATAGATGGCGAAGGATCTGCACGACGTTATTACGGACGCTTTAGTGTGCTTAGAGGTGGCGAACCCTAGTGCGGTGGCACGGCAGGTCTCAGCGCTAGTCGGCGATCGGTTGACTGTGCAGCTTTATTCCGTTGCAGAAAAACAAGGAGGCAGTGAGTAACGCCTTGTTAGTCTGGGGGCCATGCACCTAAGCAGGAGAGATCAGTTTCCCCACGGAGCCACACGACGTCTCAGCGAAGCGAAAGACCGTATTGACTCACTGCCTCCGGACAAACGGGGTGCGCCCGGCTTTGCCCAACGAGTATTGGTATCTTCCCTGATCGGAGGTTGGTACGCCTCAGGTGGTATTGAATCGAAGCCGCGCCGGGTGGCTACGAAGGTAGGGATACTAGGATCCGCGTTCGCGGTGATATGGATGACGACAGAGTCGTCGGAAGACTCGGCAGACACGGATAATAATTCTCTTGAGGCCGCCGTGTCTGAGGACCCTGGGCTGGAAGCCGCCGAGGGGGCGGGAACTTCGCCGTCGGAAAGCGAGTTACCGCAGGCCACACCGTCGAAAATTGATGAAAATAGAGCCCCAAGCCCGTGGGGCTGGGCACGATTGGGTCTCGCTATCAGCGCCGTGGTGGGCTACTTCGTGGGATCGTTTTATTTTTCCCGCTTCATCAGGAGAAAAGCACTGGCGTTCATCCGCGCGCACATCACTGAGTCGCGACCGTGGACGGTGTACGGAATCCTTGTCGGTATTGTCTGCTTTGCGTTGAGCTTCAACGAGGATAAGCGCACCGCCAACCTCGACGCCAGGTTGAAGGCGCTAGCCTAAGTTTCCGCTGGTTGCGGTGCTATTCCCTCCGGGATCTTATAGCCTGGGGGCTTAGAGCTTGTCGCTGAAGAATGGCCCGAGCTTACTGACGGCCTCAGCCACCTCTTTCTCGCCATCGTAAAGATCCATGTGATTCGCACCTTCAACTACGTGAAAGGATTTGTCTGTACTGGCAGCTCGTTCGTAGAGATCATCGCTCATCCACTTCGACCCAGCTTCGCTCCCGGCAACGATCAACAGCGGTTGAGCGAGATAAGTCTCGGCCTTGTGGAAGGCGTCGTATGTGATGATCTGCGACAGACTACGGGTAGTCATCCAACCTGGAGCGTTGGGATGCTCGCAGCGGGGGGTGTGGTAGTACTCCCACGCCTGGCGTAGCTCCTCATTGGGGGCATCGTCCTCGTTCATCGGTGCCAGGGGGAACTCATTATCCTGACCAGCGGCATCAGTGGTCCGCGCCTGTGCTGCCTGCTCGAGAATCGGTGCCGCCTCGGCATCGGTAACTGATCCGTCCCACCCGTTGCGGAACATCTGACCGATATTAACCATGCTCACGGTGCCCACAGCCTTGATTCGAGGGTCATTGATCGCGGCGTTGGCGGTATAGCCAGCCCCGGCACAAATCCCCATGGCACCTATTCGTTCGTTATCGACGTAGTCCAGAGTGGTGAGATAGTCGACCACAGCGCTAACATCCTCGGTCCTGATATGTGGATTCTCCAGTTGACGGGGTTCACCAGAACTGGCGCCCTGGAAGGACGCATCGTAGACGACGGTGACAAATTCGTATTCGGCGACTTTTTTGGCGTAGAGTCCTGCGGTTTGCTCCTTCACGCCACCACCGGGGTGGGAAACGACGATGGCGGGATAGGTCTGTGAGGCATCGAACTCTGGAGGGAAATTGATAACTGCAGAGAGTATTGTGTCATAACCGTTGAGAGTCTTGATGCTGATGTCTTTGCTCATGCTTGCTCCTTTACAGGTCGCGGGTCAGTTCGCCTTGAGGAATCAGTTCGTTAAATAATCAGTTCGTCGCGAGGTTCTCATGAAAGAAGGAGCTCATCTTGGCGACAGCCGGATCGACGTATTCGGGCTTGTCGTAGAGGTCGACGTGTGACGCGCCGTCGACAATGAACAATTCCTTTGGTTCTTGCGCCTTCTCAATCGAGTTCTGCGAATACGGCAGCGTGTCCGCGTCACTTCCGGCAATCATGAGCAATGGACGTGGCGAGATCTGATCGATGAAACCGTAGGCGTCGAATACGGCGATGCGGTCGAAGCTCGTCGGATCGACGGTATTCGGTGCTCGGTCATCTTTGGCACGGTCCGTGCGGTAATAGTCGTAGGCTTCCTTGTACATCGAACGATCGGGCTACTCGTTTGCCTGATCCTGTGTCATCGGGATCATCGGCTGTGCTTCGACGTCCTTACCCGCTGCACGATCGGTGCGAGCCTGTGCTGAGGCTTTGAGGAGTTTCGGCAGCGTCTCGGTCTGGGACCTGTACACGTCACCTAGATCGGCACCGCTGACAGTGGCGACCGCCTTGATCCGGATATCACTGGACGCCGCGAACGGTACGAACCCGCCGGAGGCGCAAATGCCGAGAGCACCGATCCGATCGGCGTCGACCTCCTCACGCGTCGCCAGATAGCTAACTGCGTCCTTGATGTTTTCAACCCGAATGAAGGGGTCTTCGAGCTGGCGAGGTTCGCCGGTGCTTTCTCCCTGGTAGGCGGCGTCGAACGTTAATGTGACGAAGCCTTCCTTGGTCAGCCGTGTTGCGTAATTGATCGGCGATTGTTGGCGGACACTGCCGAATGGGTGGCTAATGACAATCGCGGGGCTTGCACCCTGCGCCTCGTCGGGAATGAACAATGTGCCCGCGATGGTTTGGTTTCCGCTGGAAAACTTAACGTCAGTCTGCATTACAGGTTCCTTCCTTGAAATTTCTTTTCTTGAAATGAGCCGGTAGTGACTTACGCCACCCATGATAAGGACGGGCGGAATCCGCAACCAGGGGTTCTCAGTACCAGGCAGGCTTGTCGCCGTCGGTACCCGGCTTGTCGATTCCGACGTTGGCGCGCGAGTGTTGGGTTGGGTCAGCGACGACGGACGCGATGAACGCAGCGACGGCCTTGCGCGACACCTCGGTTCCCTTGAACTGCTCATCACGCTGGGTGAGCTCGTAATCGGTCTCGTCCTTATTAGTCAGCCACGCTGGGCGAACGATCGTGTAGTCCAGGTCCGAGGCCTCAATAATGTCCGCTGCACGGCGGTAAATGGTCAGCGCCTCGTCGCCGATGGCGTCCCGGTTCCAGGTGTTGAATTTTTCGGGCAGCTCATCGTAAATTCCGAGAGCATCGACGAAAATCAGGCGCGCGACCCCGGCCGTTTTCATGGCATCGACAAGTGCGCGTGCCTGCTCGTCGAGGTTTCCTGCAAGGTTGGCATAGACAATGTCCTGGCCCTCGAGCGCTGCACCAAGAGCGTCCGCGTCGAGCACATCACCTTCGACGACGCGGGCCCCGTCGGGAGCATCGACTTTGGAAGCGTTGCGGGCAAACAGTGTGAGGCTATCCCCGTGGTCGGCCTGGTCCGCGATCATGGGGATGGCGTGGCGGGCGATCTGGCCGCTGGCGCCTAGAACGATAACGTTGGTCATGCTAACTCCTTTGTTGTCTTGCTTTGTTGTGACATAGCAACGCTGACTTTGCAACGTCTTTGTGCTCGAGGGTATCGACGATTCCGAGTGGTATCCAGGGGTTGACAGTGCCTGTCCGAGGAGCTGTATTATCAACAGCATCAACCCCAGCCGTTGACCCTCCACCATACGGAGAGCGCCGATGACTGGGGTTTCGTCGTCGCAAAGGGTTTCTCCGTCCCAGGGGGCTTTGACAGAAAACGACCTGCAGTATTTTCGCTCTCTGGAATCCGTGCTCGAGCGGCCAACGTCATAGAGTGGTACGGACGATAACTCGCGGCACACAACGGCTCGCGGTATGTAACGCACACAGAGCCAAGAAAGAGGACCACATGACGTCTGCTGAATCCGACGGCAACTACCCCGTCATCGCAGTGGTTGCCGGTGAAGGGCCCACCGCAGTGTGGCATATCGACACCGACCCGCTAGCCAAAACAGGGCAGTTCGTCGGTGCGTGGATCGTCGGCACGGGGAAAACAAGCATCCAGCCTGGTCAAACGAATAATTTGTCCTGGGCGGGAGCTAAACTCGATCAATCCGTTCTTCCCATGCTTATCGACGGGCACCCTGTTGTGGCGACCGATAGCGGGGAAAAAGCACTCGCCGCCATTGAAGCCGATGACGAAGGAAGCGCGATCTCCGATAAGGGGAGTGCGACGTGGAGCGTCGTCAATGTTGATGACACCGTCGCCGCGATCAAGGAAGCAGTGACCTCGTATAAAGAGGCGTTGAAGGACGAAAATGCGCGGCGGAAAGCGGACGGCAAGAGCACCTTGAAGGGGCAAACGTACCCCGACGTCGCAGACGTGGAACCTGCTTATGATGCCGCGGACGCGCTCGGCGTCGACAACCCGCTGGCCAAAGAGTGCTGGGCCTGGGCGGAGGGAATTCGGAGGTTAGTGGACACCTGGAACGGCATCGATGCCCAGCGCCGGGCCAAAGCCACCGATTATTTGCAGCACTTTGGCAGCAAGGAGCCACAGCCGATTCCCCTGGTCACGCGCACAACTGAAGGCTAGCAGGCGGCCCGACGAACCCAAAGTAGGGAACAATTGGCGCACCAGCCCCGGGATTTGTGTCTACCCTGGGTTTTATGAGCACAAACACCGCCCGCGACGATGACAACGTCATCGAACTGAGCGACTATGCCAGTCGCGCGCGCGGCGGTGACGGTAGCCATTTTTCTCAGAGCCAACGCGAACCCGTCCTCGATGGGAATGAACCTGTCGCGCGGGAAGCCGCCAGCCTGGTGCTCTCCGTTCACCAAAGCGGTGGCGATGGCCCTCAGTACCGAATTATCGGGATTAACGACGCTCTCCACGTCGCAGATTTCTTCACCGTGCTGGACACGTGCTTCGGGTGTGATGGTGACGCAGAATGGACAGTTCATGGGGGCGACGGGGCAGAGGGAGAACGCGAGTCCGTCGTTGGTGACCAGTCGCTGTATGAGCTGCTCAACGCCCCCGGCGACACGCTCGATGTGACCCGCCGCCAACGCTCGGATACGGATGCGAATACTGGAGGCACGAACGTCGGCGAAGCGAGCACCGGGGACGCAAACGCCGGCGTGGGGAGCAGTGAGGATGTTAACGCCGGCGAGGGGAGCGTCGATAAGAACGCCGATGACCCCGATGACCTGCACTTTCATATCGACGTTGCCGAGTGCTATTTACGCGACCATGGGACTCCCGACGCGTTGTGTGTCGGTGGGGACGAGCACGCTGATTTAGACAGCATCAATGCAGAGCTAACGGGTGCGGCGACGACGCAGCACATTTTGCACGCGACGAAACCCATCATCCGCTCGGCCATCGAACGAAGTGGCATCTTTGACTTCATTCCGCTGCTCCAGGCCTTGGACTTAGGCCGAGAAACGAATGTGGATGCGGACACGCTGGCGCTATGCCGATGTCTCCCTAAAGAAAAAGACCCGGCCGGCCGCGATGCGGCGGTTGCTGAAATCATGGCCCAAGCTGCCCTGGTTGAAGGTCCTCTGCGAGCGGACATTATTGAAACGATGATGGAAGCGATCGGCTGGGTAGCCGACGACGGATCGGAACTGAAACTTCCTGAAATTGACCATCTGGCCAGCGAAACTTTGCAGGCCTTTGAGCATATAGGGCTCACGGGGGATAAGCGATTGTCCTCGCTAGAACGGCTTGAATTGTGCCGCGCGATCATCCGCGCGGACTAGGTATCGGAGGGCGGACTAGGTATAACAGGCCGGCCTAACTATGACGGCGACGAGTCGGCGGGCAACGGACACGAGCCGGGGGAGGACCGCGAAGCGCGTTGAAGAGTAAGCTCCCAGGGCGTGAGTGAAACCAAGCCTGACCACCCAACCGATGATCACGCCGAGCCGGAACTGCTGACACCTAACCTATCGGGGGCTTTAGCTGCCGAGAGTGCCGCGATGGACGACGTTGATGCGGCGACGGAAAGCGGTGCCACAGCCACAGATGCCTCAGCATCAGCCGACACCGCCACCCCCGGAACCGCAGGCGTCGACGCACCGGCTCCGCAGGGAGCGAGCGTCCTCACTCACCTCTATAAATTCGTGATCGCAGGCGGAATCTCCGCTGTCGTGGACTACGGCCTGACCATGATCATTCAGCATGCGTTTGGGCAGTCATACCCGCTGGCGAAGGCCATTGGCTTCATCTTCGGCACCATCACGGCCTACATCATCAACCGACGCTGGACTTTCGAGGCGGAACCGTCGGCAAAGAAGTTCCTCCAAACGATGTCTCTTTACGCGCTGATGTTCGCCGTGCAGTGGGGGCTAGCGGTGTCGGTGAACCACCTCTTGCTTAACGCCGGGGCCAGCGCGTTTATCGCCGGTACCGTCGGTTATGTCATTGGTCAGGGGGTGGCCACCGCCGTGAACTTCGTTGTCCAGCGGTGGGTCATTTTCAAAACCAACTAGGGGGCCGCTCAAGGGGCCGGCTAGCGGGCTTTACCTCATTTCCCCAGCGTGTGACGCAAGGCCTCCTCTAAATCAGTGAAGCGGAACGTGTACCCGTTCTTCTCCAACGCCTCGGGCTCCATCTTGACCGACGAGAGAGCGAGCTGATCTGCGCCCTCCTTACCCATCAGCGCATCTGGCCCCACACGCGGAGTCGGAATAACGGACGGGCGGTGAAGAACTTTCGCCAGCGTGGAGGCGAACTCTTTTTGCTTTACGGTGTTGGGAGCGGCGGCGTTAATCGGCCCCGACACCTCGGGGTTAAAGGCGGACCAAATGTAGATCTGCGCAAGGTCATCAATACCAATCCACGGTTGCCACATCTCACCACCGTTCAGCGGACCGCCTCCACCCATGAGGTACAGCGGGAGTTGCGCGCCCAGAAGTCCTCCGCGGGCGGATAGCACCAGGCCAGTGCGGACGAGAACCACACGAATACCAGCCTCTTCGGCCTTCAGTGCGGCGCTTTCCCAGCGCTGGCAGACGTCGGCGAGGAAGTCATCCCCGGCGGGCGAATCCTCCATGACCGTACCCGCGTCGGCACCATAATATCCGCTGGCAGACGCGTTAATAAGCGTTGTTGGGCCGCCATCCGATGCGGCCTCTTTCATCGCGTCGACAAGAGTTGTAGTGGCGTCGATACGCGAATCAAGGATCGACTTCTTGTGGTCGTCAGTAAAGCGCCCCATGATCGACGTCCCGGCCAGATTGATCACAGCCGACGCACCCTTCAGGAGGGAGGGATCAAGCGAACCCTTGCTGGGATCCCACCGCTTATATGTCACGCCGGGGACCCGCGAGGTGCGCGAACTGCGCGTCAACGCGACAACATTGTGACCAAGCGAGCGGAGGAGCGCCGAAATTGCCTGCCCTACCAGGCCTGTTTCGCCCGCGATGACAAATGTCTGGGCGGTAGTCGGGTCGATGGCCCCATCTTTGTTAGCGCCCCCACCCTTCTCGGCCGCGTCACGCAACTGCTGCTGGAAAGTTAGATCAGCCACAATCTGGCGCGTGCGGAATTCAAATGTCCGCTCCAGTTCCTTATCGATCTTCCGCTTGACCAGCCAATTCTTACCCAGAACCGACGTCTTACCCGGAAGCTCCGCGGTCACCTGATCCTGAACAAGCGAGGACCCACCACCGGAATCGGAAAACGTGTCGTCCGAAAACGTGTGGGTGTGCTCCCACGAATCCAGAGGCCCCTGCACCATCGTGTCCGTAAACGACTCGCCTGGCGTGTACGCGGTGTGGCGCGCTTTCCACTTCACCGTCGTCGAGACCGGCGCTAAGCCATCTAACCAGGGCAAACCCATTTCTAATTCAGTTTCAGAGCCCTCCGCGAGCCCCTTGCTTGGGCCCGACGTGAGCGTCGTCGAAAAGTCAGGGCACAAACGTGCTGCGCCACCAGCTGATTCGTAATACTTAACGACGTCGCGACGGGGGAAGGGGATGCGTGCGGTGTGTGAATATTCGATAGTCATAATTCTGCTCGTCCTCCTCGGTGATTGGGTTATGGACGGTGTGTGGCCCATTGTTGCAGAAACCCAGGACACGCGTTGCCGGTACGACGAGGGAGGGGCCCGCGCGACGACGAGGGCCGTTGCGAGTTAATCGGTAAAAGCTCGGCCGTTGCGGAATACCCATGGGGGGTATAGCGTTGAACCTATCGGATACCCCAGGAGGGTATGTGATCGCCCACGTGCCCGCGTGGACGTCGGTCAATAACAGCAATATCGAGGAGATCGTGATGACCACACGTAAGTACAAGATTTCGGGCATGTCCTGCAGCCACTGCGAACGCGCTGTTCGTGACGAAGTCAGCGAAATTCCTGGCGTTCACGTCGATGAGGTCAGTGCTGAGACTGGCATGTTGACCGTCAGCTCGGATGACGACATTAAAGACATGAAAGTTCTTGAAGCAGTGGAGGAAGCGGGTTACTCGGCCACGCGCCTGTAAAAACTGACCCGCCACACTAAAGGGAAGCGAGAGAAGTGCCACAATCAGTGACGACAAGTCCTGACACCACATCACAAGGTGCCATCGACGGTGTGACCATACCCGAGGGTTCGGTCATCGAACTCGACATCGGTGGAATGACCTGTGCATCGTGCGCAAACCGCGTGGAACGCAAGCTCAACAAGCTCGACGGAGTGCAGGCCACTGTTAACTTGGCGACCGAAAAAGCCAAGGTCACAGCACCACCGACCGTGACCGCTGATGACCTTATCCAGACAGTGGAAAAAGCTGGCTACACAGCGGCGCTCGACCAACCCGCCACGCCTGCTCATGAGAGCATCGACGATTCCACTGCCGACGATGATCGCGCGCCACGCAGCGGGGCCGCTGGATCTGCACAGAGCGAAAGCCCGATTGAGCGAGAGACGGCGAACTTCCGGCAGCGCCTGATTGTGTCCGCATGGCTGGCGATCCCTGTTATCGCTATGGCCATGATCCCTGCCCTGCAGTTCCGAAACTGGCAGTGGCTGTCCCTAACGTTGGCAGCGCCTGTCATCGTGTGGGGAGCGCTTCCCTTCCACAAAGCGGCCTGGACGAACCTTAAACACGGCGCGACCACCATGGATACGCTCATTTCGATGGGCACGCTGGTGGCATTCGCGTGGTCGTTGTACGCCCTGTTCTTCGGCAAAGCCGGCGAACCAGGACTGAAGCACACCTTCACCATGATGGCCTCGCATACCGACGCGTCGGCCAATATCTACTTAGAGGTCGCCTCCGGTGTCACGCTATTTATACTGGCAGGACGCTATTTCGAGAAGAAGTCGAAGCGAGAGTCCGGGGCTGCCCTTCGGGCGCTACTTAATATGGGCGCCAAGGAAGTCACGCTTCTTGACGACGGGCAAGAAAAACGGATTCCCGTCGAACAGCTCCAGGTTGGAGACATGTTCGTGGTCCGGCCCGGTGAAAAGATCGCGACGGATGGCGACATCGTAAGTGGCTCCTCGGCTATCGACGAGTCCATGCTCACCGGAGAGTCCGTTCCCGCGGAAGTTGGCTCTGGCGACCACGTCACTGGTGCGACGGTGAACACCAGCGGGCGGCTCGTAGTTCGTGCAACCCGAGTTGGGTCCGATACCCAGTTGGCGCAGATGGCGCGCATGGTCGAGGACGCGCAAACCGGGAAAGCCCAGGTCCAGCGCTTAGCGGACCGTATCTCCGGTGTTTTCGTCCCCACTGTGATTAGCATCGCCCTGCTCACACTCATCGTCTGGCTCGTATTGGGGCACGGATTCGCTGCCTCCATGACAGCCGCAGTCGCGATCCTCGTTGTGGCGTGCCCCTGCGCCTTGGGACTGGCGACGCCGACAGCGTTGCTGGTTGGTACCGGTCGCGGTGCGCAGATGGGTGTACTGATCAAGGGGCCGGAGGTCCTGGAATCCACCCGGAACATTGACACTGTTGTGCTGGATAAAACAGGCACAGTCACCACAGGAACAATGGCGCTGACCAGTGTTCATGCTGGTAGCACCTCATCCGACGATGAAGTCCTGGCCATCGCCGGCGCAGTGGAAGACTCATCCGAGCACCCCATCGCACAAGCTATCGCACAGGCGGCGAAGTCGAAGGGACTCGAGGCCCACGAGGTCACCGACTTCCAGAACAAGGAAGGCCGTGGCGTGCGGGCAGTCGTGGACGGCCGCGACGTGCTCGTCGGTAAAGAATCCCTGCTCAATGAAGCCGGAGTCCCTTTGGACGATGAACTCCGACGCGCGAAGAACGATGCTGAACACGCTGGGAAAACCGCCGTCGCCATTGCGTGGGACGGTGAAGCACGCGGGATTCTGGTTGTCGCAGACACTGTGAAACCCACCAGTGCCACGGCAATAAGCCAGCTGAAAGGACTCGGCCTCAACCCCGTCTTGCTGACTGGCGACAACAAGGTCGTTGCCCAGCGTATCGCCAAAGAAGTAGGAATAGACGACGTCAAAGCCGACGTTCTTCCCGCCGACAAAGTGCAGGTCATCCGCGGTCTTCAGGACCAAGGGAAAACCGTGGCCATGGTGGGCGATGGCGTCAACGATGCACCGGCGTTAGCTCAAGCAGACCTTGGTCTGGCTATGGGCACCGGTACGGACGTCGCTATCGAAGCCGCCACCATCACACTCGTTCGCGGAGACCTCACCAGCGCCGTTGATGCGGTGCGCCTCTCCCGGGCGACGCTCGCGACCATTAAGACCAACTTGTTCTGGGCCTTCGCCTACAACGTCGCCGCTATTCCGGTGGCAGCGCTGGGGCTTCTCAACCCCATGATTGCGGGAGCGGCCATGGCGTTCTCGAGCGTGTTTGTCGTGGGCAATAGCCTCCGGTTGCGCAGGTTCACCAGCGTTAATAGGAACGTCGGCACTCACGCTGATAAGACTGATAGGAATGCCACTGCACACACTGTCGAGGAGGAGCGGGCGAAATGACAACCTCATCAACCATGGATAGCGCGGCTGAGCAGCAACTATGCCACGAGGCCCACGCCCCCCACGGCTATATCTCGGAAAAAGAGCGGTACCTTCACCGGATGAAGCGAATTGAGGGGCAAGCGCGCGGGATCACAAAAATGATCGAGGATGAGAAATACTGTGTGGACATCCTGACGCAGATCAGCGCGCTCACGAAGGCACTGCAAGCGGTTGGCCTGGGGTTACTCGACGACCACCTCAATCACTGTGTACTCAATGCCGCCCAAGCCGGTGGCGATGAAGCTGAACAGAAACTCCACGAGGCATCACAAGCCATCGCCCGGTTAGTGAAGTCATAACCCCTGGCGTTGTTCCCCTGGGGTTTCCTCGGGCGCGGTCTATTCAAATAGTCGCTGGCCAACCATCGAATCGCCCTCCCTAATCCCACCAGGGACAGCGAATAAAGCAGACGCCTGGTGCTGAAGGTACTCAGTCATGGCGTCCTTTTCCGTCATTTTCTTCAAGATCGGATAGAACCCCTTGCGCGGATCCTTCGAATACGCAATAAAGAACAATCCGGCGTTCAACCTGCCCAAGGAATCATTCCCATCGGTGTAGTTGTATCCACGCCGAAGCATCCGATGGCCTTTGTTGTGTTCCGGGGCAACGACAGCCACATGAGAATCCGCTGGTACAGCCAGCTTCCCGCCGCGCCGGGCAGTGTAATCAACGTCGTCAAACTCGTGATCATCGGAGGGGTCCTCAACAGACAGGGGAGCACCGTAGCGCTTATCACGCCCGATCACATCCTCCTGCTCCTCCAAAATCACGCGATCCCACACCTCGAGATACATATGGATCTTCCGGGCGACGAAGTAACTGCCGCCGGCCATCCACCCATCCGTCACCCACACGTCTTTATCCAGCGCATCGGTTTCGTCGCTCTTGATGTTCTGAGTGCCGTCTTTAAACCCAAACAAGTTCCGGGGAGTGTCCTGATCAGTACTGGTCGACGACGTCCGCCCGTACCCGATTTGCCCCCACCGCAGCCGCACAGTGCCGAAACCGATCCGCGTCAGATTCCGGATCGCATGCACGCACACCTGCGCATCATTGGAGCACACCTGCACCAAAAGATCGCCATCGCTCTGCTCAGAACGCAGCGCCTCATTGGCAAACTTGGGCATCCCCTCCTTGATGACATCCGGCATCTTCGCCTTCAGACCAAAGCGATCCTTACCGTCGTCGTCGACAAAAAGCCCCTTCCCGAAGCCAAAAGTAATGGTCAAACCGCCGACGGGGTAATTCCACGCCTCGCCAGTGTCCCTCGGGACGGCCTTAGGGTTGGCGTTCGGCTCGCCACCAATCAGCTCCCCTGCGCACATTTGCTCCGACGCCGACGTCCACGAGGTCAGCATGTCCTTGAGGTCGTCGACGTCGTCCGTCGTGATGTCGAACGCGGCGGTGTACATGTTGTCTTGCGCAGGAGTTGTTATTCCCTGCTGGTGCTCGCCGCGGAACGGGTAGACGAGCGAGGTTGGGTCGGATTTGTCCTTGTTTTCCGCAGCATGGACGGCTAACCCGCCGATGCCCGCGCCGGCGATTCCGGCGAGGCCAGCAAACCCGGCGGTAGTGAAGAGTTGGCGTCGTGAAATACCCCGCGTACGGCCCTGTTCCTCGGTGCCAGACGTGCTCGACGTGCCGCTTGATGCGTCCGTCGAACCTGCCGGCTCATGCGCTGGACTATCAGGCCCGACGTCACCGCGGCCTTGTCCGGCGACATCGCGGCCCGATTCCTCGCGACCACCACGGTTCGGTTTCGAACCACGCTCAGGGTTGTCCTTGTGGGGTGACACCATTTCCTCCTCATCACGTGCCTATAACCCTTGTCAGGGGTATGCGCGCCCGTTCACATGCGCCCGCTGAGCGGCACCCGCTCAGGCGCGCCCGCTCGTCTGCTAGTGCAGAATCGTGCCCGCAACCTGCGACAATGGCTCAGACAAACCGTTGATCGCGTCAGAGAAGTCGCGCTGTGTGTCAGTGTAATCCGACTCCTTAGGCGCCTCGCCCGCGTCCTTTTGAACGGTGGCGATCTCGTCATACGGCTTGTATGTCGGGTCGCCATCGAATTCGTCGCCCAGGCCAGTAACCTCGCCGGTCTTCTGGTCGTCGATAAGCTTATTGACCTTGTCGAACGCGCGGGTGATCTTCTTGTCCAGGTCCGCGTCCTTCTTCTTCACCAGGTCAGCGACGTTGCCGTAGGCAACCGTGGCACCCTCAACATTCGCTTTGAAGTCGTAGAGGTCGGTGTGCGAGAACGTGTCCTCTTCCCCGACGATCTTCGAGGTGGCCACTTCCTCCATCAAGCTGGATGCGCCGTCAACGACGTCGGAAAGGTCCAGTTTGAACTTGCCGTCGGTTCCCTCAAGGTTGCCGTAGACAAGGTCATACAGCTTCTTCGTGTCCTCATTGAGCTGGTCAGCGGCCTTCTTCCGGTCCTCGTCATTGGCGAAGTGGAAGTCATCCCCGCCCCACAGGTCAGCCTCGATGCGGTGCCAGCCGGTCCACTTCTTGAGTACGTCTTTATCGGTGACATCTTTGCCAGCGTCCGCGGCGAGGTCCTGGATGCGGGCATCGAGCGCGGTGTCGAGGTCGCCCGCTTCCTTGATACCGAAGGACTCCGCGGTGGGCTCGATGCGCTCATAATTCGCGCGGGCGAGCGGGAACAGTTGCTTGGCCTTCTCGGTATCCCCGCTGGTGTAGGCCTCGGTAAACGCCTGCGTCCCGGTGAGCAGCTGCCCGACCTGGTCCTTCACATACGCGGTGTAGTTCGTGATCGCCCGGTCCTCAGCCTCTTTTTCGTCGTCAGTGAGTGTGACTTCTTTGCCCTTGGTGACCGTGAAATCCTTGAGCCCGACAAAATCGCCAACCATGTTCGGCTTGCACGCCGTGTGGTACGACCCCTGCTTCAACGCGGTCGTCAGGTTTGCTGTGGTTCCGGGGCCAATGTTTTCTTGCTCTGATTCAATCTGGAGTTTGTTTTCGGCCAGAATCTCGAGCTCGTTGGGCTTTGTGCCGTTATTAGTGATTTCAAACTTGACGACGCCCGACGGGACTTCCGACGTGGACAGTTCGCACGAATCGTCGGTGATGGTGACCTGGATGGTCTGGTCGGCTTTGGTGTTGTCATCGCTGGACGAGTTCTGGGGATTATCCGTGCACGCGCCGAGCGTGAGAGCGGTGGCGACGGATGCGATGGTCGCGGCGATGATGCGTGGGGAGCGCGAGTGAGATGTCATGATGGCTTTCTCTCGGGGAACGGGGGAACAGTGAACGGTGAGGGAACAGGGCTATTTGTCGGTGGCAGGTGCTGCAGACCGCGCTGAGGCTGAAGAGGTTGAAGGCGCTGAAGGAGCGAAAACCTTGCCCCTGATCTGCAGGATGAACAGCACGAGGACAGGCACCAGGTACACCCACCAGGCAATAACTTGCGCGACGGTGGGCTGCACGTTGATTTGGAACATCGCTTACCCCACCACATAAATCCAGTACAGCGGGGACGTGTTTTCGGGCAGGAGATGGGAAATATTCCATGCGTGGTTCATGACGCCCGGAATGACCCCGGCTTCTTGGAGGTCTCCGATGCCGTAGGAGCAAATACCAGCGGCGACGAAAATGAGGAAAATGCCGGTGACTGCGAAGAACATGCGCATGTTGATGCGAGCTGCACCTTTGTACACTGCCCACCCGAGAATGATGGCGATAATCAGCCCGAGCACGACGCCCGTCGTGGTGGCCGCCACGTTGTTTTCGATCGACGACCTCACGGTGGCCCAGATGAACAGCGCGGTTTCCATGCCTTCGCGGCCGACGGCGAGGACGGCGATCCATACGACGCCCCAGCCGGATTCGTGTTCGCCGAGGGTTTTCGCCATGGAGCCCTCGAGTTCACCTTTCATCTGGCGGGAATTCTTCCCCATCCAAAAAATCATCCAGGTGACCAGAGCTACCGCGACAAGGGAGAGGCCTCCGCCGATGATCTCTTGTGCCTGGAAGGTGAGTGTTTTCGGTCCCCACGTCAGGATGGCGCCGAATGATAGGGGTACCAGGGCTGCAAGACCGATACCTAGCCATAGTTTGGGGTAGACATCTTGCCGGCCAGCTTTTTTAAGGTAGGCGAAAAGGATTCCCACTATAAGGGTTGCCTCAAAGCCTTCTCGGAGAGCAAGCAGGAGATTCGCAATAAGCATGACGTTCCTTTTCTGTCCGTGCATGGTTAATGTACTCGGACAAGATAGGTCAGACAATGCTTAAAGAATGAAGAGGGGGCTATGCACCCCCGCCCTCTGCGCTAAGGGCGAGTGAAGCGCTCATGACGCCCCTGGCGGTGAAGCTTCAACCAGGAGGCAAAACCTTTGGGATCTTTCCGCTGGATAAGGAAGAACCAGGCGAAACGCGCATATTCCTGGGGTATAAGTTTCCTCATGCCGGGCTGGTTCATCAGATAACCACGGTTGCGGTACGTGAAATACCGCTTGTTCTCGTTATCGGGATACTGCGTGTGCATTTTCCCGAAGAAAATGGGTTTGAACTCGTCCGCCCCTGTTGGGTGCAGGTAGGCGGCCTCCAGGGTCGTCCCATAAGGGAGGCCGGACCGGTTGAGCCGACGGTTGTATTCAACCTCGTCGCCACGGATAAACAGGCGAAGGTCGGGCACTCCCAGCTGGTCGACGGCATTCGCGCTGAACAACGCTCCGTTAAACAGCGATGCGATGCCGGGGATGAATGTGCCGTTCTCGGTACCTTCCAGCTCGCTCCGCTTCCGTTTCCATTCGACGGTGCCGGGTAGGCGAACTGGAAACGCCAGCTGGTCGGGGTTCTCAATCCCGGCAACCACGGGGCTGACTTCCTCAAGCCCGTGCTGTTCCGCAACACGCATTAATGTGGCCAGAACCTCGGTGTTTTCCGGCCGGCCGTCGTCGTCGGCGCAGAAGATAGCGTCGGCACCGAGGGCGAGTGCAGTCAAGAATCCGTAGGCGAAACCACCGGCTCCGCCGAGGTTGTGCCGCGAGGGGAGGTAGACGGGCGTCGGCGAGGTCGGGCTGTCGGCGCAGACGCTCTCTACGAGGTCTTTGACTTCGGGCTCATTGCCGTTATCCACCACGACAACCCACTCCGGTGCCAGGGTTTGGCTTGCGACAATGTGCAGCGAGTTAGCCAGCAGGTCACGGCGTTTATGCGTCACGATGACAGCGGCAATGCGGTCCGACGAAGAAAGAGGCATGCGGTTAGTATCGCACATGCCCGCGTGGGCAAGGACAGGCTGCACAATAACCTGCGAAATAACCCGCTAAAAGCCTGCGGAATTGGGCGCCGGATAACGGGTTATAAGGAACGCGTTATAGGGCAGTTTCCGACGACGGGCTCTGCTCGGAGGTCTTCACGTTAGACACCGGCACGCTACCGTTCTTCTGCGCGTGTTCAATGGCCATATCGCGCATCACGTGACGCACCTGTTCAGCGGCTTCGGGCCCTTCGTATTGTTCGACGATATCGTCCACCTGCCCAGCCTGGCGTATTTCCCCGTGGTCCACCCACAACGCGGATGTACACAATTGCGCCAGGAATTCGTCCGAGTGGGAGGCGAACACCAAAATCCCGGAGCGTTCCACCATGTCGCGGAGCCGGTCACGTGCTTTCGCCATGAACGCGGCGTCAACAGCGCCGATGCCCTCGTCGAGAAGAAGAATTTCTGGTTCGATGGACGTCACGACCCCGAGTGCGAGGCGCACGCGCATACCGGTGGAATAGGTGCGCAGCGGCATGTCGAGGTAGTCGCCTAGCTCGGTGAACTCGGCGATCTCATCCATCTTGGCCTGCATTTTCTTGCGCGTCTGCCCCAGGAAAAGGCCGCGAATAATGATGTTTTCGTAGCCGGAGATCTCGGGGTCCATGCCGACGCCCAGGTCAAACACCGGGGCCACGCGCCCGCGAACCTCCGCAGACCCGCGGGTGGGTTCGTAGATCCCCGACAGCAAGCGCAGCAGTGTGGACTTACCAGCACCATTATGGCCGACGAGCCCCACGCGGTCGCCGTCCTGAAGGTGGAGGTTGACGTTTTTTAGCGCTTCCACAACGACGACGTTGTCGGCGTTCCGGCCGATGGCTCCGCCGGCAGCTCCGAGGAACGCTTTCTTCAGCGAGCGTGATTTGGCGTCGAAAATGGGGAAATCGACGCACGCATTGTAGGTATCAATACTGACCATGATTGTGGCTTCTCCTGTCCCCATGATCCGTTGTGTGTACCGCGGAGGCGGCTATGCGTGTATCGGACATCGCGTTTACACCCAGTAGCTCACGCGGCCACGCCATTGCCGCATCGCAATCGTCGTGATGAGCAGGCCAACGACGGTACACAGACCGACGATCACCCAGCTGTACCACATGACCGGAACACCGGTGAGCGGGCCGCGGACGATTTCGAGGTAGTGCATGAGGGGGTTGAGCTCGGCAATGCGGGCGCGCTCACCGGCGGCACCGCCACGATCGCGCAATGTTTGCATCGTCCACACGATCGGCGTGACATAAAACGCCAGCTGAATGAGCGATTCGAGAAGTGGCGCAATATCACGGAAGCGGGTCGAGATAATCCCGAAGAACATGCCAACCCACACACCATTAATGACGATCAGCGCCAGCGCGGGGATGGAGAGGAACCAATCCCACCCCAGCGGACGCGGGAAAATGATCATCAGCAGAACATAGATCACGAGGTTGTGCAGCAAAAAGAGGAACTGTCGCCACACTAACCGGTAGACGTGAACCGATAACGACGCTGGTAGCTGCTTAATTAACCCCTCATTCGCGATGAATGTTTGCGCCCCCTCGATCACGCACCCGGAGATAAAACCCCAGATGATGAGCCCGACGGTCACGTGCGGGAGGAAATCATGCAGCGGAATGTTGAACAGCAATGAATAGAGCAATCCGAGCGCTAAGGCCATGACACCAGTAGCGATCGTGATCCACAGTGGGCCAAGGACTGAGCGACGGTAGCGCTGTTTGATGTCTTGCATCCCCAGCGACAACCACAGCTCGTACGACTGGAAGCCGCGCACAAGGTCGGCCCATGCTGCTCGGAGGGTCTGCGATTGCGACGGCGGTATAGAGCTGGTGGGCTCTTTAATCATCCGATCGATGTCGGCCTGAGGGGCTCGGTGAAGCGCAATTCCCCCGGCTTCAGCGGAACCCGCGCCGGCGTTGTTCGCGGCCGTGCCCTCAGTTGGTTCTATGTCAGCCATAATCCGTACCCTACCTGTGTGATGGGACAAGCAGTTATTAATCCCAGTGGTGTGCCTTGCTGATGTTCATCGTGTCAGCAGCGACGGGTAGATTACCCTGGAGCTACTAAACCGTTATTGTGTGCGGTGGGTCAGTGATCATGACGCGTCGCGGTGTTAAGCGAATAGCGGTAGAGGCCTGCATGAACCGTGTCCCCAGTTCGTCTAAGGAAAGGTGTGCCATGTTCGACGTCGCCCACGCGCGTGGACTCTATGTTTGGTTAGGCGAGGGCTGGGTGTACTTAAACGCGCAGGAACAGGCGCAGATTCCGGAGCGAGTGAACACAGCGGCGACGTATTCGTTCAGGAACGCCCACTTGCGCACGGCCGTTGAGGCAACGTCGGGTAGCCATTCTCAAAGTCAGAAGTCGGGTGCGCCGATTGGCGATTCCTATGTGGCCTCGGCGCGCCGGGCTGTTGCCGACCTGGTCGGTGCCCGGGCCAACCAGGTGGTCCTGGGCCCCTCCCGCGCGGCGCTGCTCCGTAACTTGGCGGACTGCCTGAGCCACCGCGTCGGCATCGGTACCGAGGTTGTACTGGCCCGCAGCAACGCGGATTCGGCCATCGATCCGTGGGTGCGGTCCGCTCATTTGTATGGGGCGACGGTGAAGTGGGCGGAGGCCGATCTCGCATCGGGTGCGCTTCCTGCCTGGCAGTTTACGTCGCTGGTATCGCCGTCGACGGCGATTGTGGCCCTGCCCGCCGCCCATGCGTTGGTGGGTGCGGTCACTGATGTGGAGGCTATTTCTAGCTCGGTGCACCGCATTTCGCCGCGAGCGTGGACCATTGTCGACGCCACCGATGTGCTGCCCTATCGGCATGTGGAGATTCAGTCGTGGGGTGCCGACGTGGTGGCCCTGGATTTGGCTCCGCTGGGCGGGCCTGAGCTCGGCGCACTGGTGTTCCGCGATGAGGCAATGTTTGATCGTCTGCGTCCGCCGCGGCGTCGGGGATGGAGTTCTTCCTTGTCTGTCTCCTCGTCTTCGCTGGGTGTTTCTGCTGTTCAGGGGCATGGCCGTCATGCCGGTGCCGGCCTGGTGGAGTGGGATCCTCCGCAGGCGGCACTGTGCGGGTCCTTGGCGGCGCTGGTTGATCACTGGGCGGGTCTCGACGATTCCGCGACGGGCACGCGGCGCCGACGGTTGCAGTCCACCATGCCGAAGATCGACACCTATCTCGCGGCTCTAGCAGCGCATTTGGTCTACGGGTTGAAGGATTTGGGCGTCTACGTCATCGGTTTTGACGACGAGTCCTCGCATGTTGAACGCGTGCCGCGCATCAGTTTCATCATCCCCGGGATGTCGGCGGAGGCAGCCCAGGCGCGCCTGGCCGATAACGGAGTGATCGTGGGCGTGGCGGACAGTGATTCGCTCTTCGACGCTATGGGTGTCACGGAGTCCGGTGGGGCCTTGACGGTTGGGCTGGCGCCGTACAACACCGCCCACGACGTCGACCATCTGTTGAGATCGGTCTCGGTTCTCCGCTGATCAGGGCTGGCCGGGTCCCACACCCAACCGTCGGGCCCTATTCCACGGTCAACACGATTTTCCCGGTGACCTCACGGGATTTCAGTAGCCGGTGAGCCTCGGCCGCGTCGGCAATAGGAAGTGTTTTCGTGACCTGCGCGGATATGGTTCCATCCTCCAAAAGAGGCCAGACGTGTTTGATCGTGTCCGCCACGACGGCGGCTTTGTCGTCGAGGGAGCGGCCGCGCACATTCGTCGCTGTGATCGACCCTCTCTTGGATAGCAGCCGGCCGATGTTCAGCTCGCCCTTGACGCCGCCCTGCATACCGATGATGACAAGGTGGCCTTTCTCGCCCAACGCTTTTACGTTGCTGTCCAGGTATTTCGCGCCCATGATATCCAGGATGATGTCGGCGCCACCGTGCTCTTTCATCACCGCGACGAAGTCGTCGTCCTTGTAATTGATGAGGATATCCGCGCCCAGCGAACGGCAAAGCTCCAGGTTGTCGGCGTTGCCTGCGGTGGTGGCGACGGTCAGCCCCATCGCGCGAGCCAGCTGAATGGCGAACGTGCCGATGCCGCCCGACCCGCCGTGGATCAGCACGGTCTGGTCTTTCTGCATGTCAGCGACCATGCCCAGGTTCGACCACACCGTTGCGGCAACCTCAATCACCCCCGCCGTGTCGGTGAGTGACCATCCGCGCGGCACGGGAAAGAGTTGGGTTACAGGCACCGCGACACGTTCCGCATATCCGCCGCCAGCCAGGAGCATTCCACATTGATCGCCGACGCTCCACTGTTTGACAGGTTGCGTGCCGGATTGTTCGCCTGCCGACGTCGAGCCTGATTCATGTGACGACTCCACGGGAGGCCCGAACGCTTCGATCGTTCCCGCAGCTTCCAGCCCAATGATGTCCGACGTGCCGGGCGGCGGTGGGTAATGCCCGGCGGCTTGGAGAACATCGCCGCGGTTGACACCGGCGGCGTGGATTCGGACGAGCGCTTCGCCCGGTCTAGGCGTGGGGTCGTCGGTGTCGGTCCACGCCAACGAGGTTGGGTCCGTGGTGTCTTGTTGAATAATTGCCTTCATGACGTCGAGTGTAGAGGCGTGGGTTCGTCGTGCGCAGGCGTATATTTCGATACGCTATAGGTAAGTCGTGCTAAGAGCCAGCTGTGTTGGTTCCGGCAACCGGTACAGCGATGAACAGAAGGAAAGCCCATGCCTCGCTCCTCGGATAACTGGAATAACGATAATTCGACGTCTGATTCGGACGGTTTCGGGTATTCGCACTCGTCAGATGGGAGTGGCGACGCGTGGGGCGATGCGGGGGAGAGCTCCAACGGAGGCGTCCCGCCGAAATACGGTTACGAACCAAATGGCAACTCCCAACAGTCGGGTAGTGGCAATGCAGCAGCCAAGGATGCGAACTACGACCTGACCGAAACGACGGAGTTTCAGCCATCCCCTCCGGGGGCGTCTGCTGCTCAGCAAGGGCAATATGGGCAGAGCTATGGTCAGGCCCAGAATGGCGCCCAAGGATATGGGCAGGGCTACGCGCAGGGGTATGGCACGTCGCAACAGGGTCAGTACCAGCAGCCGAATCAATATTCGACGCAATACGGGCAAGGCCAACAGTACGACCAACAACAGTACGCCGGTAATGCTGCGTATGGATCCCGCGCCGGTCGGAGCGGGTTCGGGGACATCGGGATTTCCGCTCGGAAAAGTTTTAACGCTTATCACCGCGGTGGTCGCGCTTGTGGCCGTGGTGGGTCTGTTCTTCTTCGGGCGTGAACAGGGTTGGTTCAATACGTCGAATAATGAGGCCAGCTCTACCCAATCGCGCGACGCGGGACAGAATAATGGCAATGCTCAACCTCCCGGCAATCAAGGACAAAACACCACCGCGGGTCAGAACGACAGCAATAGTAACGGCGGCCAAACGTCGGGCGGAGATACGAGTAATGGAGTGGACGGTTCGTCGGGACGCCCTCAATACCCCGATTTGCCGTCGGGAGTCTCTCCCGCAAATAATTCGGCGGAAAACGATGAACCAGCCGGGAATTTAAACAATGTGTATGTGATGGGTGGGCGAACAACGGCGCCTTTTGCAAAGAATGTTCGGGATGCATTCGTACGGAATTATCTTTCGACGGGCGAATTGAATGCCTCGCTAAAGGATGTGTATAGCCCAACAACTCACCGCATGTATGACATGGATTGCGTTGATAATGGCCAGTTTGTGCGGTGTGACGGTGGCAATAATGCGATCGTCATTATCTCCTAAAACCTCGCCATTATCGATGGTGGCGATGCCGACGGCTGGACGCGTTTAAAGCTCGCGCTAAGAGCACGCGCTTGGAGCGCCTGTATTGGGATGCTCGATTCGCCTGGGTATAGGCTTGTTTGGAATGCTAATGCGCGTCTGCATTGTATAAATTGCTATAGATTGCGCATAATAAAGCTTTCCGGAAAGGTGACGACCGCGTAGGGCACAGGTGACTCATGGGCAGACATGCGAATAAGCACGCACGTTCTGCTCGTGACGAATCTAACCAACGGTGGTTCACCAACCACATCGAGCAGGCGGATTTCGCGTCACAGAACGACGCTGACCAGGGCGAATCGAAGAAAAATAGCCGACGGTATTCCTCGCATCAGAGCACGTCACGCGGTGGTAGACAGGTCACCGTCGCGGAACTTCTGGCCCGCGGCAAGCAGGGCGCCGAGGCTCCCAGTACGTCTCCCGGCACGTCGTCCACCACGACGACGCGTGGCAAAAAGGACGCGGACGCTCGTGGCAGACACAAGGCGCAGGACAAGTCTGCTCCGCACACTCCCCGCACACTGTCTCCTGAGGAATCAGGGGCACCGCAGCGCTACATCCCGGAGCGGGCCCGCTCGGCGTCGTCGAAGAAATCGACAACAAGCCCGACTTCGTCGAAGAAACCTCCGACGACCCCGGCCTCCACAACTGAACTGGATAAACGGGCACCAACCCCACCCAGCCCGACAAAGCCGGAGACACCGGCAAAACCCAGCCCGACAAAACCCGCGGCATCGAAGAAACCCGACACCTCCGATTCCCACGTCTCTCGTCGGCCTTCTGGCTCGAGACCAGCCAAATCGTCCGTCCCGGTGGGCCCGTCGAAACGGCGTCGGCACTCAGTTGCTGCAGCCTCCATCGGTGTGGGTGTTGTTGCCTGCGCGCTATTCGGCGGAACGTTCGCCGCATGGCAATCAGGCGTTTTAGGGACCCCCGGGGCCTCGAATAGCCACCACACGGCGTCGAATACCGCGGATGACCAGAACGGCGATGAAACCGGCGGCGGCGATGGGAACAAACAAGGCGGTTCCACACACCAACAGGGCGATGGCGAACCGAAAGGCGATCAGGAGGTGCGGCTGTCCACCATCAAGAACCGGCCGACAACAGCTCCGCTCCCCGACGATGCTATCCCCGCCAACGCGGCCGCCATCCAGGATGACGAGGCCGGGCAGTTTAACCTGGCGTACACCGGGTCCGACAGCACGCCCGCAGCGTTTGCGGTGGCGACGCGGAGGGTTTTCGCCCAGCAATACGTCAAAACGCTGAACACAAACATGACGGTGGACGTGAAAAGCCCAGTTAGTGGGCGGAATATCGCCATGAACTGCCGCGATAATGGTGGTTTTGTCACCTGTGAGGGTCCGGACGACGAAAGGGTTTACATTCAATGATGGGCAACTTACCTGGAAGGGCTGCGTCACGCTCGCACCGTCGTCGCCGGTTTCGCATGTGTGTCGCCGGGCTGGTCGCGTCGGGAGTGATGCTCTCATCCTGCACAATCGGTAACCCGGACCGAGCCGATTCCACACCATCATCGGTGCCAGAGAATGCCGATACGTTGCCGCCCAGTGTGCCCGGCCCGCACCCATCCATCGAAAATACGGAGGCAGGCACCCCGGAGTTATCCGGTAAAGCCGACGCACCCATGCAAGAAGCCGTTGACCAGGTCATTAAGAAATACGGGGGAATGGCGGAGTTGGCCGTCTCCGATGGCAAGCAGGTCCGACGTTTCGGGCACGTCGATCCCTACCCCGCGTGGTCATCCATCAAGGTCCCGCTGGCTATCGCTGCCCTCCGCAATAACAATTCCGACGACATCCAGGCGAACGTTCAGGATGCCATTCGTGCTTCCGATAACGACGCCGCCGACGCTTTATGGCGATCCTTGGGCGGCGGAGAGGCTTCCGGACAAGCCGTCCACCAAGTTTTAGCTGACGGTGGTAACCCCAACACAAAGGTGCAGATCGACGCGATCCGTCCGCACTATTCAGGGTTTGGGCAGACACAATGGGCCGTGGAGGACTCTGCTTTGTTTGCAGCGAACCTTCCCTGCGTGTCGGGCGCGGAATTTGTCATCGAACAAATGGGGCAGATTAACCCCGACCAGCGTTGGGGGCTGGGCACTATTCCTGGCGCTCACTTTAAAGGTGGATGGGGGCCAGATGAAGATGGTGCCTATCTGGTCAGGCAGATTGGGTTTTTCGACGGTCCGACGGGACGGATAGCTGTTGCTTTAGCAGCTCACCCGTCGGACGGAACGTATGAGACAGGACAATCTGCTCTGAATGACCTCGCTGCTGTGGTGAAAGCGCATCAGAAAGAGTTCGCGCCTGCTCAGTGTGGCAAGTAGGTGCAACAGAGAGTTCGCGCCTGCTCAATCTGAGCAAGTTATCCCGTCATGTACCACACTGGGAAGGAGCTTCTCCCGAGCTTGGTGTTGCCGGTATGGATGGGCTAACATAGTCACGTTGTGCTGAGAGCACCCCCATGTCATGTCGTTCCTCGACGTTTTCGATGGTGGGGGAGTTGACGTACAGCACATATGTAAACCCTTGGAGGTATGGCAGAGCGGCCGAATGCACTCGCCTTGAAAGCGAGCGTCCCTAACACGGACCGGGGGTTCAAATCCCTCTACCTCCGCAATGATCCCCAGCGTGCGGGCCGGTTATTGGCCTCTACGCTGGGGATATTTTGGGTTATTCTGACTTCATTATGATCAGCCAGCTCGCCACGTTGGTGGCTCGGGCTGATTTTTGTTATGGGGAGAATCGTGATGCCGCGTTATTGCAAACCCCGTTTCAGTATTGAAGGCTAAATTCAGGAATTATTCCACCGGGGGCCTCGTTATCAGTGACGTATTCCGAGCTAGAGAGGGGATTCGCCGGATCGGCTACTATCGTCTGACCGGCTACTTGCATCCTTTTAGGAAGAAAGACGTAAGACGCATGTCGAGCTTGGTTAGTGGGATAAAACAGTCTGGATAGTAAACTGCAGAAGAGTCCTAGTAACTCAGACAGCGACAGGAGTCACGAAATACTGTCTCCCAAGGTTCAGTACGCAATTCAAGCCCGCCTGATCCTCGGAAGCTTGCTGGTCGTCTATATTATTGTCATCGCCGCTGACATAGAGGAAAGCTATAGGAGCCGAGTCCTCCTCTTAGGAGTTACAGTCGGGGCCATCGTCGCGGTTCCCTTCAATCTCGCGGTGGATCGAAAGAGACGTAAAAACTCTCATAATCCGAAGCAGGCAAAGACGGCAATGCTTTAGTAGCGGGCTTATTGGCGTCTTCGGCAAAAGTGCTCCTGTCAGTTATAAAATCTTGACACTAGGAGTACACCATTAAACAGACACTGACCACAGCAGGGAAAAGAGTTCTAATTATTGTGGCATTCGCCCTCATTGGTGTAATCCTTTGTTGGCTGCGCGCTGAATTCAACATCACGCTGACCTATAGAGCGACACAGAGTGATACAGAGGATATCGACTTCACTCTTAAGAGTTGCCTCCTATGGGCAGCGACTGGAGCCTTGATAGGCGCTACATCTGCTTTCTCGATAAAGCCTTCTGAGAAGAAATAGGCGACTGAAGCAAATTATTGGGGGCATCGCACTCTTATGTCGGTTTAACCCCAGAGAGCAAAATATGAATTCACCCGTAAGATCGTGCAATTGAGCAAAGAAGAAAGGCCGACTCATCCAACAACTCACCCAACCAAAATTGCACTGCCTGGCCATGGTGAGTGGATTATCAGGCAGTTGCGGTTGTGTATGCAGTCACCATTTCAGCATTTTTCTTTGGTATTTTCGACGAGATTCTGGATCACGATCAGTCACAAGTAGATTCCAGAGGGAACCCTCTGCCATCGCTCGACACATTAACGGCTTCTACTTGACTGGTAAATTCCCTAGGGACCGTCTCTTCGCCCAAAGCTAAATCACGCCATAGCCGAGATACACTAGCCCCTTCCATGGCGGGTTCGTCAACGTCTTTAGCCACACACGAAAGGCTGTACAAACCCCATTCATCTTCATCAAATGGGTAAGTGCCGAAGTCTCGCATATCCCTACGGAAATCTTGCATCATGACTTCGCGAATTACTTCATCTCCTCCATGTGTAATTTCGTCAGTTACATAGAGTATCTCTGTGATCTCTCGAGCCTTATCTATCCTTTTTAAATACTGTTTATGAAATCTTTCAAGATCAGACTCTCGAGCGAGGAAGTAAGTTGTAAAAAGAAGAGTTTCGCCCAACATATTAAATCGGATCACCGCCTACCGTGAAAGCTTCAGAATTATTTTACCTCGACGGGGTATCACAATGCCTTCAATAGTCAGCAAGCGAGGTAGCCCGTGGACCACCCAATATACCTGGTCAGTGCACTTAGGCAGCGGTCTATTGTTCAAGAATCGAGAAAGCATCTACCGCATAACCTCATCGGGGTTGACACCGTGCCTGGCAGCGTAGGTGCCACGGGCAGTGCTCAGTTCGTCCGGCAGGTGTACCTGTCGGCGTAGGGAGGGCCCTATTTTGTGTTGGCTTCTGTCTTCTAGCCGAGGTCGGCCTGACGAAAAGCCTCAGGGGGTGAACCTTCCCTCGGCAGTATCGCGGGGAGTGGTGCTGTTTTCCAGGGCCTCGATTGCGGCATCAGATTCTGCCCACGCGGAAAGATCGCAGGCGCATTCCTCTCGGTTATTCTTCTGAGTCATGGTTAGTCCCCTCCTTTCTTGACTATCCTTTTGATCTTTGCTCGAGCCTCCATGTAGCGGAAGATACTCACCTGCTCAGCGGGATGGACCACGAGCATCACGCCAATCTCGTCCCCATTCAGGGTAGGACCAATCGCAACATGTGGCGACGGGGTTAATACGACAAAAGGTGGTGCGGACACTTTTTGGACAGGTTATGCCGTCATCATACGGCGGTGTTCCTCGATAGTTAGTCCGCCCAGCATGTTGGTGATGCGATCTTCGTTGTAGAACTTCAGATAGTCTTCGACTGCGGTAACTAACTCGGTCTTATTTTCCCAGCGGTAGTCGTGGAACGTCTCGACCTTCATCCGGCCGAAAAACCTCACATGCAGCGTTATCAGCGCTGCATCCTCTCCGTGACATCGATTTGTGGAAACCCGCTGTCGTGGCAGCATCACATCAGTTCCGACTGAGGTACTGACAACCCCGATCGGAGTGGATCACCATTTGCGATGGATCATCGGGTGGGTTGGCGGTGGACATAGCGAGTGGGTTAATCGGCGGTACTGCACGTTGACGCCTGAATCAAGAGGTCGATCATGGCGTTTATCATATGGATATTTCGTTGAAGTTCTGGATCACGATCAGTCGTCAATGGATTCCAGAGGGAACCCTCTGCCATCGCTCGACACATTAACGGCTCTTACACGACTGTTAAATTCCCTAGGGACCGTCTCTTCGCCCAAAGCTAGGTCATACCATAGCCTAGACACGTTAGACCCTTCACTGGCGGGCTCGTCAACGTCTTTAGCCACACACGAAAGGCTATACAAACCCCATTCATCTTCATCAAATGGGTAAGTGCCGAAGTCTCGCATATCCCTACGGAAATCTAGCATCATGACTTCCCGAATTACTTCATCACCTCCGTGTGTGATTTCGTCAGTTACATAGAGTATCTCTGTAATCTCTCGAGCCTTATCTATCCTTTTTAAATACTGTTTATGAAATCGTTCTAGATCAGACTCTCGAGCGAGGAAATAAGTTGTGAAAAGAAGTGTTTCGCCCAACATAAATCGGATCACCGCCTACCGTGAAAGCTCCAGAATTATTTTACCTCGACGGGGTATCACAATGCCTTCAATGTACATCATTTTCGAACTGTTCCGTGTAAAAATCCGCGCCGGATTTTGACTCTTAACCCGGAGATATTTTCGCACATACCCGCATGGTTTATACAGCAAAAAGGTAACCCGGGCGATGTGACCGTTTTTCAGGTTCAGGGATCGCTCCGGGGCTTTCGTCAAAAACTGTAGCCCGATGAAATGCGTGACCTTCAACGATCTTGAGCAGTGGTCTTCCCACCCAAGTACCCGCACATATGCTCACCATCGTGATCCCGAAGCGTTCTATGTCTGGAACACTCAGCCCACCACAACCTTTTAAGCGGATACCATCCACGTGAAGGTGCTTCTGCGTAACGGGGTTGATACCGCAGTCAGCCCGTCGCTGGAAGATTTTAAGACGGAGTTTGATGAGGTCTATCGCCTGCGAAATCGGTGTGCGCACCATGAACCCCTCGTAAAGCAAGACTAACAAGAGGAATTGGCGGATCTTGACTGCGATGAGACTGCTATCAAGAACGTATCTAACTGGATTGATCCCGCAGCACTCCCGGATCCCTGATATCCGGCTTTCGCACCCAAAGAATATTTGGTTACTCCGGACCTACAGGGGCTTTCAGACGAAGATTGTACTCCGCTACACCGGGTAGGGAGAACGTTGGGGCCCCTCAGGCCTCAGTTGTTGCCCTTAAAAATGAGCGCCAACAGAGGCTGTGTTCGGTCGGCGTGCAGCTACCCTTCGTATGGCTCACTCTCTTGGCGGTGATAAGTATTTAGCCATTTTCTAGAGTCGAAGAACTCGAGGGG
Organism: Corynebacterium pseudokroppenstedtii; assembly: GCF_019754945.1. Taxonomy (GTDB): domain Bacteria; phylum Actinomycetota; class Actinomycetes; order Mycobacteriales; family Mycobacteriaceae; genus Corynebacterium; species Corynebacterium pseudokroppenstedtii. The sequence continues at coordinate 320,670 of NZ_JAEUWU010000002.1, read as the reverse complement.
ATGCCACTCTAAAAGCATTACTCTGCGGAAATAGTCCGATATCAGACAAATTAGCGCCCCAAATTACCCCCTGTATAAGTGAAGAATCCCTTCTAACTAATGCCAGCTAAGTAAACCTATCCTTAAACTGGGTAGTGTCCGAGTGCTTACGACTTTGATAGATTGCGCATTGGCTCGAAGCTGACGTTCAGTCCGGCGTCTCCCATGAGTGGGAAGGGCATTATGGGCGAAGACTGCCTCATGCTTCTGTTCCGTAGTGCATCGAAAGAAAACGTGTGTTCCTATGTAATCCCCACGGTTGGCACCGTACATGAGCTGTTTTGGGCGGACGTTTTATCTATCGCTGCCGTTCACTTGGTCATAGCGGAATTAGCTGCCGTCGGAGAAACCTTCTTTTGGACGTGGGTAGCAAGCCCTGCCATTGAAGCCCTCACGAGAGATTAAGGAGCGGGATATGCCACTATTCGTCGTCTTCATCGTGGTCTTAGCAGGAGGAAGTATCGGGTACGCCCTTGGTCTCATCAAACGAATGAGAGACAACCCCGAGCTTCAAGGAAAAGGTCTAAAAATATTGTTCCAGAAGGACAAGGGTCAGGCCGAGCGCCAATAGTCCTATGATCCGAGCTTATTTACAGAGAGTTCCACGCGGAGCAAAGGGTTAAGATGCCGGGGCGGTGTGGGGTCTTTCTTGTGGCCAGGGTCTTGGATTAATGACTAAAACTTTTCCCCGTCAACCGTTTGTTATTACTTAATAGCTTCTGTGCTGGTTAGTGGTGTTTTCACTTATGTTTGACAGATGTGGGTACTGCGACCTTTCTGTGTGCCCTTGGAGAAACGGTCTCGCGGGAATGAGCAGTAAGCCTGTATTGATAAAAATTCACGATAGTTAAGGAGCAGGCCATGCCTTTATATGCCATTTCCATAATTGTTTTATCAGGAGCCGTTATCGGGAGGATTCTCGGTCTCAGGATAAGAATGCGTGAGAATCCTGAGCTTCAAGAAAAAGGCTTTAAAGCCTTTTTCCAAAGCGGCAAAGAAAAGACCGAGGAAAAATAGCTCTACTTTCCGAGCTTCACGCCAGGGAGCCCACGCTCAGCGAACAAGCATCATTAATTCGCTATTGCAAATCAAACACAAGGTGTTTCGCTGAATGCGCTGATTAGTATCAAGCTCGCATCGGCCTAAATGTCCCTCTATGCCGACAGTGTTGGTTCAAGACAGGGCCTTGGAAAGAGTAGAAGATAGAGTAAACGCCTAGGATCACAGCCCACGGCACGTCGGAACGGTGCCCATTGTAGGCATGATTAATGTGATGGTTATCTAGTCGATCAGTGGTGTTCGTCGTTGTTGGGTCGAATTCTATTCTGACCTGCCTCCCACGCCTCGAGCAGGTCGTGGACGGAAGCATCGCCACCTGGAATGAACGTTTTTATCATGTTCTTTACTTGATTGGCGTCGATTGTTCCTCCGTCTGCATAGTCGTTAAAAAGCGCAACGGTTTCGTGAGGAAATGGCAGTAAACCCTGATTGATGTCAACCTTTTCACCTTTGTTGAAAGCGCTTACCGCTCCTAAGAGTTTGATAGCTAATGTCTCTTGTTCGAAAGTGAGGGCATTTAACATGGCTCTTTTTCGAAACGGTGTCAACGGCGATGGGAAAGGGTTGTGCAGGTCAATGAGGCGTTCGACTTGGATAGATAGATGCTCGATCCTCTGCTCCAACTCGGCAATCTTCTCTGAATCTTCTCCCATTGAAAGAATCTCCTTAACCAAAGACAAGCATCAGCGCTTCACATATGCCGAGAGCTATGTCCGCGGACAAGTACTACACCGGTCACATAAATAAATTTTACCGTGAATCATGAGCTACTTTATTAGCGATAATACCGCTAGCCATTGAAGCTGAGAAGAGCAGCAAAACATAAATTATTTTATTGACGCTTGGTCTCCTAAATTCCGAAGGGACGAGGGCAGAGAAAGTGTAGCAGTAGACGCATATACGATAATTAACACGAGAGTAATAATTTGTGACTTCATTATTCTCCTCAATGCAGTGGGTAGTTGCAGTCATATCTTCCGAATATGTCCGAGAGAACTTTAGATCAACCGAGAGTCGATAATTATTCACCAGGAAAACGGTGAGGTGCACGCTACCGCGGTATCGGCGCACCCTCGTCTCACATCGTCAAACGTCTGTGGTCGCACAGTGACTACCGCCGCATTGGGGACCATCGCCGTAAAATCTCGTCACTACCTTTTGTCAATGACAATCAACGAGTAGGCGGGTGGTAAACAGCATGGATGCAGGAGCGTGGTTTCGGCTCGTGCAACTGTTCATCGCCGCCGGCGGCCTTGTGGCCGTATTCCTCACACTATGGCAAAAATGGCTTAGCGATAACCGAGCTGAGTGGTGGAAACGATTCACCTGGGCAGTAGAAAACGCGAACAATGAAAATCAACACATGAAACGAGGAAAGCAGCTGATATCGAGCTGGGCGATCTCTACGACAGGTCCTTAGCGGGTCAAACCGAACGAGAGCTGATAGACAAGTTTTATCAGTCGCACCATGATTGCACTGAAAGCGATCGTATGAACGGAGAGGATGGTGAAGACAATGATTGATTGGACTGATACCCACCGTAAGGCCATAGCACAATCTGAGAGCCTCGGAGAAACACTACCGCGACAGTCCTACATTTCTGCTGGTCTAACACCCCTGGAGAAAGCGACCGACGAACACCAACCCGCCCCACTGTGGCGACGCTTCATCAATTCCCTAAAACCCGTTTGGTATCCATATAACACCAAATCCCCGCCGTGGTGGCGGGGATTTGGTCCTCCTTGTCTTCGTTTGCTGATTGAACCCGGCCGTCTCGGCCTAGGGACATGGCCTCGGCGGAATCGGCCCACTGTTGGCCCACTGTTATTGTTGCGTCAGACGCGCACCAATCACAGTGCCGCCTTATGCACAGAGTTGGCGCTTTATTTAGGCAGCGTCGAAAGTTCCTGCCGGGGTTATGTCGACAACCTTGTTACCGCCGTCAGCAGTGATGTGGATGGTGCCATCCGTCTCGAAGGAGAAAGTGTAGTGACCGACAGTTTGCGGACTGCTTCCGTCGAGTACGGTGGTGTCTCTCGCGAACCCTTGGTGGGTGCACGATAGCTTCACGGAGTTAGGGTCGCCCTGTTTGGTCTCGAAGGCGGGGCGATCAGCGTTGAGGTCAGGTCCACAGACAGCTCCATCACCAGCTTGCTGTGAGTTCTGGCTTTGCGCGGCAGGTGTGTTGCTTCCGCATGCGATGGAATCTGGATTCTCAGTGACCTGGCAGTCGACTTCGGGGGTATTGAATACGACGTGGTGAACAGCCTGGGCTGCATCTTCCGGAGCGGGAGCTGGAGCTGGTGCGGGTGCTTCTTCCGCCTGGGCAGCAGTTGCACCCATGAGGCTGGCACCGGTCACAATGGCGGCGGCTCCGGCGGCAATACGCCCGACGTGTGGTCGGGTGCTGCGGATTGTGTTGTCGCGATCGATGGAATCGGACGTGACGTTGGCTGGCATGGATAGTCCTTTCTCTGGGGTTGGTGATGGTGCCCTTGAGGGGCTGACCACCTGGGTCGAAAGTGGTTTCCGTGTCGAGGCCAACGGTAGCAATGGTTCTTAGATACTTCAGTAACCGAAATATAATCGAAACTTTTAGTGGAGAAATATCCCCTTTTGTTGGAGGATGTTATCAAAAAGAAACAAGACCACCTTCGACGCCCTAGGTTCCGAGCTTAGCCTTCCGCCTAGTGCGTAACCCCCGGCTTAGTCTGTGTCTGCGCCGGCTTGGCCGTCCAGAGGAGTTCCCGTCGTTGTTTTGGCTTTGCCCGTGTAGCCTGCTCCTTTGCCCATGGTGGCGCTTTGTCCACGCCTGATTTGCTCGGCGTGGACGGAACGTCCCATCACGAAGGATCCCACTGAGGCCACCATCAGACACGCGACGATTGCAATGACGGATTTCACTAGCACGACGTACCATTCGTCGCCGTCGGCAATAGAACGAATCATGTTCGCAATAATTAAGAGGGGAACTCCCACGCCTGTGGCTGGACCTGTGAGGTTGACGCGCGTGAGAGCATCGGGAGCTCGCCACATTTCGATGACTTCGTCAAGAAATGCTATGGCGGCAATCAAGATCAATACAGAAATAATGATATTGATAATCATCGCTGGCCCCCCACCATCATGCGTGAGTTGGCAACTGAACTCAGAACGCTCAGGACCCCGGCGAAGACCGCAACCTCATACGTGATAGTTGTTCGGTTTCCCAGCGAATACACCAGGAATAGTCCGACAGCTCCGAAGAAAATAACATCAGATAACACCGTGCGTGACAGATCATCACATCGTGCCATCAGGAATAACGCCGCTAACAAAGCAGCAGTGATTATCGCGCTCACAAGAATTAAGACGAATGTCATAGTTACCTCTCCTTCTGCGGAGCATCCCTGCGTGAAGACCTGGCCGATTCCCGAACAATGGACTCAACAGAGAATCCGGTGGCATCCGTATCTCCTCCGGCATAACCAGGGGGAATGCTCGGCCCTCCGGGTTTAGTGAAGGACTGCGGTCCAGGGCCGCCATTTGGGGCGTCATCTGAGTAATACAACTTACTGGTGTAGCCATTAGCACACCGGGGGTGTGTACGCCGACAGACTTGTGGGGCAAGCCGCTGTTCCATTTCTGCTAGCTCCTGCATAATGGCCTCCGGGTCGCTACCAAACGCAGCGTGCACCAGAAGAATTCGCCCATCTGGAGCATCTTCTGCCGGCATCGGTTCATGAGGGCCCGGATAATCGGAAACATCCTGGGGCAGGGCATCCCCCACTTCAAGAAGCCCCAACGATAATGTTCCCGGTGTCATGGTGATCGACGTCGTAAACAGGCCGACCTCGCGGTCAGTTTGTACACGCAACGGGTATGCCACAATGATCGGATCAATCTCTGAACGACGCTTGTTGGCATCCACAATGATGGACCACGTTGCTAGTAACACTTGTTCAACGAGCCAGGTACCGTACCGTAGGACATGCAGAGTGAGACGAAGTACTTTCATTCTTGTCCTCCTGTGGGACCCGCGACGCTTGCCGACGCCTGACGGTTATGTGAATCGGTGTGATGGTCAGCCTGAGCAGCGTGGTTGGTGCCCTCATCGGCTGCGTGAGCGTCCTCATCATCGTGATGAACAATCATGTCATCGGGGACGTCGGCCGGATCATGAGAATCACCGGTCAAACCAGCACCACCGGTGTTCGCAACGCCTACGGCGTCGTCGCCAAGAACGGCACTCTGGTAGGCCTTCACGTTGAGCAGCGAATCCGCTGCGTGGTTTGTCGCTGAAATCGCCGGGCCAGCGCCTAGCAGTAACCCAGCCGACATCAGGGCCATCACCGCGGACGGCAAAATGAACCGCACCGGAACAGCCAGTTGGCGGTCAACATACTGCGGGTTCATGGGTTTGCCCCAGAACACTTCGCGCCACAGCCGGAGCATAGAGAGCAGCGCACCCATACCGGCGATGACGATGGCCGCCAACACGATCCACGACTTCACCGAATAGTCACTGGCCACAGCCATAACAACACCTAATTTACCGATCACACCGGAAAATGGGGGCAAACCGACGATTGACAAAGCCCCGGCGACGAACACGGCCGCGACCAACGGGTCACGACGCATCAAGCCGGACAGGCGCTGCAAACGGCCAGTTCCGTACGTTTCCTCAATCGAGCCGATGGATAGCGTCAGCGACGCAATCACCGTCATATGGTGAACCGCGTAAAACACTCCCGCTGCCAGCATCCGACGGGGATCATGGTCCACAAAGGCAAGTCCCACCAGCATAAATGGCATACCGTTGACCATCTGGTAGGCCAAAACTGAACGCATTGTACGTTCACCCAAGCCTGCCCATGACCCAACAAGCATGGCTGCCACACAAATCACCAGAATGAGCCACGACCAGCGGTCATCCAGGCCAAACATGACAGCATAAATACGGAAAATCGCGTAGAACGCCACCTTGGTGTGCAGGCCAGAGAACAAAGCCATGACGGCCGGCGACGTGTTCGGATAGGTGCGCGGCAACCACGTGTGAACAGGGAACAGACCAGCTTTAATAGCCAGCGCCAGAAGAATCAGACCACCGGTCACCACCACTGGCCCATTGCCCCGGGCCGCACTGGCCAGTGCGGGCAGGTTCGACGTCCCCGCTGTCGCGTAGGTGAGCGTGACACCAACAACCAGCACCGCCGACGTAATCAAGTTCACCAGCACAAACAAACGGCCAGAACGGAGACGCTGCAACGTACCCGTCATCGCAAGCAACGCGTACGATGGCAGAAGCATGACCTCAATGCACACGAACAGGTTGAACAAATCCGCGGTGCTCATCGCCCCGTACACGCCCCCCATCAGCATGCACACCAGAGCAGGATAGAACCGCGCATTCATTTCTCCGACAGCCGTCGCAAACCACACAGAGACCAGACACACGATCGAGGTCATCGTGATCATTAACGACGAGAACGAATCTGATGCGAACGGAATCGCGATACCAGCAGCGTAACCGCCGACGTTTTCGGCGATGGCGGGGTGGTTCCAGTGGTAGATCATGAGGCTTAGGCCTGCAGCGAAACCAACGATGGGCACGACGAAAGCCAAAGCAATGCGCAGTACTTTCCACGGCGACATGGCGGCAAGAGCGGCGGCCGCCAACGGCCCGGCAAGGAAGAGCGGCAGCAGCGCCGCAATGGTGGATGTTCCCATTTATTCGATGCCCTCCTCGCGCTCTTGGCGGCGTCGATACTGGTTCGAGTCGGTCGAAATTCGACGCGCACTGCGGCCCATCGTCTGTAGCGCTGTCACCTCGTTGGTGAGGTGATCGGGCAAAACGTAGGCGTCGTCGGTAGGAGTATGGTGCTCCTCCTGCGAATCCTTTGCCTGGTCCTGTGCCACCTTCTCCTTAGCGGGCACGGACTTTTCCTCCGTGCTCCACACCGAGTCCTTAAATGCTGCAAACAAATCGGGGAACTCCTTGACCGGGTCGCTCAACGTGTCATCGGAGCGACCTAATGCGGCCAAGGCCAGCATGAATGCGGTGGTGGCCATCGAAATAACAATTGCCGTCAGCACGAAAGCCTGCGGCAACGGATCGGCTGCATCGTGCGGGTTCGTGCCACTCATAATGGGCTCCGCCCGCCACGCTCCAATGCCGGCAGCCAGGAGCGTCAAGTTGGTGGCGTGGCCAATGAGCGTCATTCCGAGTATCAACCGGACCATTCCCCGTTGTAGAACCAGGAACACACCGCCGGCGGTCAGCACACCAATCGTTATTGCGATAATCATTCTTCCACCTCCACGGTGTCGACGGGTTTCCGGCCGGACGTATCGCCACCACTATCGGACGCCGATTCAGACACGGTATCGCGATCAGTGCCCTGAGTAGACGGTGCATAATCTGGCTCATTAGAGCCGAGGGGAGAGAACCCACCGTGCGAGCGCACAGGCCCTAGCGGCGCTTCCGCGCCGGGGCGGATTGGCCCACCCAATTGCAAGAGTGCGATGGCCACTAAACCAAGGACGGCTAGGTAGACGCCGGCGTCGAAGATTTGGGCCGTCGTCAAAAGTTCGCCACCAACATGGGCATTGAGCGGTTGGAGGAAGGAACCGCGGGAGCCGTGCCCGCCTTCTTCACCAGAGGCATGCCCGAGGTAACCGGCGAGACCTGCAAGGACTGCTAACGAAATACCTGACCCCACAAGGATGTAGGGGAGCCGGTTGTTGGTCGGCGCCTTATCTGCCGGACGGGACAGGTAGTAGAACATCAGCGCGCCACCACCGATCAGGGCCGCGATGAACCCGCCGCCGGGGTGGTTGTGTCCGCGCCAGAACACGGCCGCGCTGATCAGAATGAGGACGGGGATGAGAAGTTTCGCCATCCACCTCATCGGTAACGAGTTCAGCTCCGGGCGCGGGATAGCGGCCAAGGATCCACGGATGTCGTCGCGCACACGCGGCACGGAGAGCACCACCGCGGCGATCGCCACACCACACATACCGAGCACAGAAAGCTCGCCCATGGTATCGAAAGCACGGAACTCCACCAGGATTGTGTTCACGACGTTATTACCGTGCGAAATCGTGGGCCCATTGGTGAGGTACCACTGCGAAATCAACGGCTTTCCGTGGTAGCCGACCAGCGCGATCACGCCGACCGTCGTCGTCAATCCCATGAGAACCGCGATCGTTCCGGCCCAGCGATCGCGCCGTGCGGATCGGGCCTCGAAATCACGCGGTTGCAGCCGGATAACCAGCATGAGGACCACGGTGGTGAGAAGCTCAACCAAAATCTGGGTGAGCGCCACATCCGGGCTGCCTAGGGTAAGAATCTGCAGGGTAACGCCGACACCGGCAGCGCTGACCGCAATGACTGCCGACAAGCGACGTCGCGACAGAACCGCAGTGGCCACACCAATAATGACCGTGACCAGGGCAACGTAATCCAGCGGACGGTCAATTCCGCCCACCCGGGAACCCATATCGACGCCATCGATGGCGCCACCATTAAATAGCGCCCCGACGCCCACGGAACCCGCGAGGGTGATAACCGCTAAGAATGGGAGGGCCAGGTGGCGCGTCGGTGAGACGGAATCCGCCATGGAGCCGGCCAGCTTGCCCCAGCGAGAACCACCGGTAATGACACCTTGGAGCACGTGTGCTCCCGTGAAGGGGGATAGTTCCTTACCGACGAGAACCCGCGCAATAGCCTTACGGAAGACAACACATGTGACACCGACGACGATCACCACGACGCTGATCGTCAGCGGCACGTTGATGCCGTGGAACAGGGCGAGGTGAGTGTGCGTCGCGTGGTGCGTGCTCAACGCAGAATCTGCTGCGGCGTCCACGAAGGAATCCATGAAGCCCGGAACAAAGCCCAGCGGGAGGGACAAGAAACCGGGGATTGCTGCGGGTAACCACAGGGACAGTGGTGCTTCGTGGACGTCGCTGACATCACGTGTGCCGTCGACGAAACCGCCGAAGACGTAACGGTAGGAGTATGCGAACGTCAAAATTGCGCCCACCGTCGCGCAGATGAGCAGTAGTGCGGTAGCGGGCGTGGCCAGTTCGCCCTCTGCCATGGCGTCCAACATTCCTTCTTTAGAGATGAAGCCGAATAGTGGCGGCACTGCGGCCATTGAGGTTGCTGCAATGACAGCCATGCTGAATGTCCAGGGCATTTTCCGCCAGATGGGTCCGAGGCGACGAATGTCGCGAGTTCCCGTTTGGTGGTCTACTACACCGATAAGCATGAACAAGCTGGACTTGAACAGGGCGTGCGCCAGCGTGTGCACCACCGCCGCCGCCATGGCGAGCGGTGTGCCAATACCAATGGTGCACACAATCCAGCCCAGCTGAGACACCGTTGAGTACGCGGTCAGTTTCTTCAGATCATTCTTCTGGAGGGCAAACAGTGCCGCCATAATCGCGGTGAACATACCAACGATAATGAGCAGACCGCGCCACCACGCGTCGTCATGGAAGAGAGCGGAGAAACGTAAGAGCAGGTAAATACCCGCTTTTACGACGGCTGCTGCGTGGAGGAAGGCGGACACCGGAGTATCTGCCGCCATCGCTTCGGGGAGCCAGAAGTGGAAGGGGAACTGCGCCGACTTCGTGCATGCCGACGTCGCAATCAACACGGCAATGACAGATAGCAACGTGGGGTGATGCGCCCATTCTGGCGAATGAATAATCCCCGACAGGCTGGTCGTGCCCGTCACACCAGCGCTAATGCCCAAACTGGTTAGAAGCGTAAGCCCACCGAAGAACGTCAGAATGATCGTGCGCATTGATCCCAGCTCGCCGCCGGGGCCTGACCTCGCGATCAGGAAGAACGACGCCAGTGACACGAGCTCCCATGAGATGAACATCAGGATGACGTCGTCGGCAAGAACAAGAGTGACGACGGCTGCCATGAAGGCTGTCATGAGCAGGTAGAAGCTCATGGATCCGCGGCCACCGTGTAAATACCGTGTTGAATAAATGAACACGGCTGCACCGATGCCCAACGCGAGCAGGGCGAAAAAGGTGGATAGGGCGTCGGCGCGGAGTGAGAAGATCACATCGGCGCCATTGGGGAGGAAGTCCTCAATCCACGTGACCTTCCAAGTCCAGGGATTGCCGTCGATGATGTCAGGCAACTTCCGGAGGAGCGGGATAGCGGACGCGATGAAAATAAGGGCTAGGGGCCACCCTGCGTTGCGGTCGAGTAATCGAACAAACAGGGGAACCAGGATGAGGGCGAGCACCACGAATAAGGGGATCGCGATAAGCTCCACGAAGCATCAACACCTGCGGTTTAAGTGGACATAAACATATAATAAACAGTTTTCCAGGGTATCAGTTGCAGTCCAGAATTCCACGCTGCGACGATTGCTCTTGTAGTGGGGAATGTCGTTGTGGTGATGATGTGGGGGTGTGAGCTGAGATTATTTTAGGAAAAAGCCTTGTCGTATCGGGTGGACGGGTGTTAGGGTCAGAATTATTGAAAACGACGACGGCGCTATTGAAAACAAAGTTGCGTGGCGAAACACCCGTGGCGGAGAGCGTGACGGTGGCGAGCACTATGGCCGATGACGGCTGTCATGTCATGACGCTCACTATTGCTTGAAAACTCCTTCTGGTGCCCGAATACTTCTTTGGAGACGATCATGGCTCACAACATGTCCCTCGGACACGACCACGGGGAGGCACACCATCACGATCACGGGCACGGAGATGGGTACGGACATAGCCACGGCCACTCTCACGATCATGGAGCTTCATCACGAGGTCGATTAATTGCTGCCCTCGCGGTCACGGCAACAATCCTGATCGCAGAGCTCATCGGTGCGTGGATCTCCGGTTCGCTGGCCCTCGCAGCCGACGCTGGCCATATGTTGGTTGATTCGTCGGGCCTGGTTATCGCCCTGATCGCCGTGCATCTGTCGCAGCGGCCACGCAATAACCGTTTCACGTGGGGATGGTCGCGAGCGGAGGTACTTGCAGCCGCACTGCAAGCAGGCATGCTGATTATTATCTGCGGAATTGTCGCGGTGGAGGGAATATCTCACCTCATTAACCAACCCGATGTCGAACCCGTGCCCATGCTTATCATCGGAGCTATTGGCCTGGTGGCTAACGCTGCGTCGATTATCATTCTGGCAGGTGGGCGCGAGAGCTCGCTCAATATGCGCGCCGCATTTCTTGAGGTGGTTAACGACGCTTTGGGCTCGCTGGCTGTCATTCTTGCCGCGATTATCGGTTTAGCGACGGGGTGGGTGCGCGCTGACTCGATCGCGTCCCTGTTTATCGTTGCGCTGATGGTTCCGCGCGCATTCACGCTCCTCCGCACAGCGATCCGAATTCTGATGGAGGCCACCCCCGACGAAATCGACCTCGATGATGTTCGCGAACATATTTGCGGCGTCAATGGCGTTAAGGATTGCCATGACCTCCACATCAACACGATCAGCACGGGTGTGGTAGCCCTCACTGCCCATGTGGCAGTGGATAGTGGTCTTTCCGTGGCCGAGCATCATCGGATCCTTCATACCCTGGAAGATTGCACGGCTCAGCATTTTCCGGTGGCTATTAAACACACGACATTCCAGTTGGAAGCGAAGGATCACAGTGGGCACGAGCGCTTACATCACGGCGCGGCTTAAGTAGTGCCTCGGGCCATTGGGTTGCGTCGGCTGTTCCGCTATGTACAGCTCAAGCACTATGGCCGACGTCGTTCTGCCTGCATTGCTTGATTCGTCCGTTTCTCAATGGCTGCGGCATTCTTTGCGACGTTCCGTGCCGACCGCAGACCCAAAGCGTCGTAAATAGGACGGCATTTAAAGATCACGGCGATGAACATCGCAACTGCGCACGCTCCTAAAAGTGGCGGAAGGAGCACAACGGCACCTGTCATCTCGGTGGTCAGAACAAGCCCGGTCACCGGCGCCCCCACACTCGCGGCAAATAATGCCGCCATGCCGACAATTGCCATGGCCGACGGATCCGGCGCAACCTGCGGGAACAGTGCGTGGCACACGAGTCCAACGATCAGCCCGAGCTCAGCGCCCAACACAAGCATGGGGGCAAACAAACCGCCCGGTGTGAGTGCGACATAAGAACCGATCGCCATGATGAAACGCAAAACCAGGAGGCCGAGGAGGACCATGACAGTGCCTCGCCCCATCAGAGCATCCATTGTCAATGAATCTCCGCCACCCACCAGATTGGGGCCGAGATAACCGACGATACCGATGGCCGCTCCGATCATGCCCGCGCGAAGTTCCACAGGGAATGTTGATGCATCGACCACTGCCAGAGTCCGCATGAGTGTGCGGTTATACAGCAGCCCAGCGAATCCAGCGACTAGTCCCACGATCAGGAAAAAAGGTCCGTTATCCAGCGTTGGCGGGGCTGGCTCGGGTAGCGGGAACACGTGGTCATCCCCGACGATAATATGTGCCATGGAATACGCCGCCCCGGAGGCCGAGAGAACCGCTACCGTCATTCTCGCCTCGAAGCGCTTGACCAATTCTTCAAGCACAAACACGGCACCGGCCAGGGGTGCGGAAAACGCCGTGGTGAGTCCGGAGGCCGCTCCGGCGGCGATCAGTAAGCGCAGGTCGGCACGGTTGTTGCGATAGGTCCGGCCCAGGATCGTAGCCACCGACGCACCAAGGTGCACTGACGGGCCTTCGCGCCCGAGTGCCAGGCCTCCTCCGATGGACATCAGCCCCCCGATGAACTTGATGGGCAACAGGCGCATGTGGGTGGGATTAGCGTTGCCCTTCACGATGGCTTCAACGCGGGGAATACCGGATCCCTCCGCCACCGGTTCCAGGTGGCGAACCATCGCTGCTCCCACCATGGCCAATACTGCCGGTGCAACAATGGCAACGATCACGCCGATAACCCCATGATCTTGTGACCACTCGAACACTGTGGTCCTCCACGCTTCCGCGTGTTCGAGGCATACACGGAAGAGGGAAGCAATGATCCCCGTGCCCAATCCCACCATCACAGCCGTGATGGTTAGCGGAACCATCGACATAGAGGGTCGTTCTTTAGCTTCGTTCCACCATTCGAGACTGTGGTACCCGGTTGCCCACCTGATGATGCGTTCGCGCCGGGTGAGGGGGTGGCCGCTCCCATTGCGGCCGTTCGTGTCGTGCTCGGAGTTAGTCACGGGAGTCCGTCGCTACTTGCCACTGGTTGATATTGCGGTCCACTGCGTAGCGGTCAATCGTGCGCAGCTCCTCGTCGGTAAATGACAGGTTGTCTAGCGCGCCGAGGCTGTCGTCGAGTTGCTCGACCGAGCTTGCCCCGATCAGTGCCGATGTCACCTCTGGCCGTCGAAGTGCCCAGGCGATCGCCATTTGTGCCAGCGATTGGCCACGTTCTTCGGCGATGGCGTCGAGGGCACGGATGCCCTCGAGGGTGTCGTCGTTGAGGAATGTGGAGTTCATCTTGTGGTTGCCCAGGCGTGAGTTTTCCGGGATACCGTTGAGGTATTTGCTGGTCAGCAGGCCTTGGGCAAGGACAGAGAACGCGATAACTCCCATGCCGTTCTCTGCGCATGTTTTCAGCAGCGATGTCTTCGCGGCGGGGGATACGGATGGGTCGGTGGGGCCGTCGGGGCCTTCGATCCACCGGTTAAACATGGAATAGCTGGGCTGCATGATGGTGAGCGGTGTGCCCAGGTCGCGGGCGATGCTCTGTGCTTGCCGCGTGAGTTCGGGCGAGTATGAGCTGATGCCTACGTAGAGCGCGCGCCCTGATCGTGCGATGTGGTCGAGCGCGCTCATTGTCTCTTCCAGAGGCGTGTCGGGGTCTGGGCGGTGGTGGTAGAAGATGTCGACATAGTCCAAGCCCATCCGCTTCAACGACGCATCCAGGCTTCCTACCAGGTACTTTCTGCTGCCGCCAAAGCCGTATGGGCTGCTATTCATATACCAGCCGGCCTTGGAGCTAATCACCATTTCTTCGCGGTATGGGCGGAAATCCTGGGCGAAAATGCGGCCGAAGTTGGATTCCGCGGATCCGGGTGGTGGCCCGTAGTTGTTGGCCAGGTCGAAGTGGGTGACGCCACGATCGAACGCACGGCGGAGGATTGCGCGTTGCGTTTCCAGCGGGCGATCCCCACCAAAGTTGTGCCACAATCCCAGTGTGATCGCGGGAAGTTTCAGGCCGCTATCCCCGGAGCGGTTGTAGGGCATGGGGGAGTGCGCCTCGGGTTCGTAGCGGTCATCTGCAGCTCGGTACACGTTCGGATAATGTGCGCTACTCATAGTTTCCAGTGTAACGACGCAGGTGCAGAGCGGTTAACGGTGTTGGGGCGTGGCCACGCATAGGTTTGCGGTGGCCATAGTGGTCGCGGTGGTCGGGCCCGGATACACCAGTGGTCGCGGTTCTATTCCTTGGGAATGAGGCGTGATGGAATTCCCATCTCTTGTATGTCCTGGGGCGTGAGTGCGTTTTCCTCTAGTACTTTCTTGACGACGAACCGTGCGCGGTCTTCCGGGTCGGGGATTCGTCGGGCAGCGCTGAGGAGAGTGGTTAACGTGCCGGCGTTGTGTGATGCGTCGGTGTCGTGTTGCTCGACGGAGGATGACGCCGGGCCGAAAGCACGCCACGCGACCGCCGTCGCTAATGAAAGAAGTGTGATTCCGCGGGCTTCGTGAGGCTCAATGCGCCGGTTGACCACACGAGGGGACGAACCTCCACGTTCCTGCTCGCGGTGTGAGCGTTGTGCTTCTTTACCCTTGCGCAGCCGGCAGTGAAGTTCTTGCTGTCCAATGCCGACGGTAGAGCCGTCGTCGTTGGTGATCACCGTGGTGTACGGGATATTGCAGAAGCCGTCGGATGCGATTTCATGTTTGATTTGCTCGACCATGGCGTCCGTGACCCGGATGGTGGCGTGGGCGTTATTGCGGCCGGGGTTGATGTATTGGAACGTGCCGGTGCGTGTCCAGGCTTCATACTCCCGCCCGAGGCGCTGCATCACGAGCATGCCGAACATGGCGTCGGTCATGGAGAACAGCGAGCCGCCGAATGCTGCCCCGTGCGCATTGCTGTTGAGCCGGTTGACCTTGAGTACGAGGTGTGCCGACGACCAATCGTCGGGGATGTCCCGGATTCTCACTCCTGCAGCAAAAAGAGGTGGATACGCGCTCATGGCGGCGGCGAAGAGGCGCGGTGAGCGGAAAACACGTTTGACGAGGAGGGCTGCAGTGCGAGTATTCATGTGATCTAAATTACTCAAACTTGGCGACGGCGGGGAGGTTTGTGGAGAAAACGTGGATTGGCGTGTAGACGGGCGTCGAGAATTCCCGACGAGGGCCTCCGGTCGCAATTCGTTTATTTGCTCGTGCTCTCGTGATAGTTATATCGCTCGCTGTTTATGTGGCTTTCTGATTATTCACATCTAGTTAACGTAAACGGAGTTATTTAACGTTTACAATCGTTTTCATCTTCCTATTTCCTATCGTTCTCTAGGGTTGCAATGAACAAAATTGGATACGTCACGGGCCTGCTTTTCCTAGCTATCATCATCTCGATGAGAACAGGGCACGAAACGATGGGAGAAATTATTGCGGTTTTCTCGCTTGTATTCGTGGTGTGTGTTCAAGGGTATTACCTATGGAAAAAGAAATCTGACTAGCTAAACCGTAGGTGCAAAACGTCACCCATCGACGTACTGATGGAGTTTTATTCGTAGCTTCGGTTCTTCTTCCGTTGCTGGGGTGCCTTCTTCTGGCATGTGACCTTGTTGTGCTCGGTGGCCTATCTCTACCTCGTCGCCGACGACGGACGTGGGGGCGTCGTGGTTTATTGATGGGCTAAGCACACGCGAGTTTTAACCCTCTGACCAGCGCTTTCTCTACCTGTTTCGTTTTTGCGACAGTCTCACCTGTTATTTAAGGGGTAAGTTAGGCTGGATATATTGGCTTGCGACGCTCTGTCGCTTTATTTATGAGCCAGCCAATGCTTAATATGAGTTCATGAGCATCGTAGTTACCAACCAGCTGACCATTACGTCAGATCGCGCGGACGAAGTTGTTTCCCGCTTTTCCCAGAACATGCAGTCCTTGGACACGTTCGATGGATTCGAAGGCTTCGAGCTGTGCAAGCCGACGGAACCTGCCGACGACCGCTGGATCGTGATCACTCGGTGGCGCGATCAGGAAGCTTTCCTGGGATGGCGCAATTCCCGCAAGTTCCGTGAAGACCACGGCTGGCGTGAGCGCGAATCCAGCAAGGAAGAAGAGGCGAAGAGGCCACCGCACGGTTCGATGAACTCGGTTGTCCGGAACTATGACGTCATGCTGACTAAGGACGCTGCTGAATAGTTGACGCGGTAACCCTCGCACGCGGCAAGCCCGGCCAGAACCCCCACCGCATACAGCAAAACCTCCGCTGCTTTCTTAATGAAAGTGGCGGAGGTCATTTATTTGTCGGGGTAGCGGGATTTGAACCCACGGCCTCTTCGTCCCGAACGAAGCGCGCTACCAAGCTGCGCCATACCCCGGTGCAACTCGACTAAGGCTAGCGCACGCTCTTTCGTACTGCCAAATCACTACGCAGGCGCGCTGCCTAAAGTTCCTTAACTACAATTTCTCGCTCGATGAAGCCGTCTCCCACTTCGATCTCGTCGACAGTGGGCTCGGGGAGGTCGTCGGCTCCACCGCCACCCTTTTCGACGATGCGCAGCAGCTGTGCGGTCGGTGGGCAGAATGTTCGCACCGGTGCAAACTTGGACGTTCCCAGGCCGGGCGAAACGTTGAGAATGGAGTCCTTCCACTCGGAAACGCCGGAGGCATGCTCGCGGTCGATCCCAGAGTTCGTCACGATGGGCTTCCCACCCGGCAAGCACAACTGCCCACCATGCGTGTGGCCAGCCAGGATCAGCTGATACCCATCCTTGGCGAAGGCATCCAGCACCCGCGGCTCGGGCGAATGCGTCAACCCGATGGACAGGTCTGCGTCCTTATTCGGCTCCCCAGCGATCAGCGAGTAGTCATCCAAATCCCCGTGCGGATCGTCGACCCCAGCAACCGCAAGTCGGAACCCGTCGACGGCGAAATCATGCCGCTGGTGTGTGCAATCTTCCCACCCGTGCTCCTTGAACACCGCACGCAGATTCTTCCACGGCATGCCCTGGTCACTGTGCTTCTGCTTTTTGCCTGTGAGGTAGCGCAGCGGGTTGGGAGCCGTCGGTGCCCAATAATCGTTGGTGCCAAAACAGAACAGGCCCGGCGTCGTCAAGAGAGGGGAAAGTGTCTGAACGACGGCAGGCACGGCTTTAGGATCGCCCAGGTTATCCCCGGTATTGACAACCAGGTCCGGCTCCAGCTCGGCGAGCTCACTGACCCACAGCTGCTTGAGCTGCTGGTGGGGCAGCATGTGGAGGTCCGAGATGTGCAGAATGCGGAATTCGTTACGACGCCCCCGAAAAGTGCCTTTCTCCAGCATGGGGATGGTTGTGACGGCGAGGCGGAACCGGCTAGCGCCGAGCAGCGCAGCAGCGGCCCCTGCAGCACCCGCAGCACCCGCGGTGGCCGCAATTTTCTTGCCAATGGACCGGGGAAAAATACTCACACGCCCATGGTAAAGGTGGCGGGACGCTTTTCCGATTCGGCTGGTCAGTGTCCGGACGGGCGCTATCCTCAAGGGCATGGGTATGAAAGCAATGATCCGCGAGGATCTCAAGCAGTCGATGAAGAACCGCGACAAGGAAACGACCAGCACATTGCGTATGTTGTTGGCCGCGATCCAGGAGGAAGAAACGTCGGGGAAGGCGCATGAGGCGTCGGACCAGGACATTCTCCGCGTGATTGCTCGTGAAATTAAGAAGCGGCACGAATCCGCTGATGTGTATGCGAAGGCGGGTCGCGATGAACTCGCGGACTCTGAGCGCGCTGAGATTTCTGTTCTGGAGCGCTACCAGCCGAAGCAGCTCTCGGATGAGGAACTGAATGCGCTGGTAGACCGGGT
Source organism: Corynebacterium pseudokroppenstedtii (assembly GCF_019754945.1). GTDB lineage: Bacteria > Actinomycetota > Actinomycetes > Mycobacteriales > Mycobacteriaceae > Corynebacterium > Corynebacterium pseudokroppenstedtii. The sequence goes on along the minus strand of NZ_JAEUWU010000002.1, from coordinate 302,591 downwards.
AATCAAGCAACATGAAGCCGACGGCGGCGAGGTTTCCATGAAGGCGATGGGCCAGATAATGAAGGCTGCCACCGCAGAGGCCAAGGGCACTGCCGACGGTAAACGCTTATCGACGGCTGTTCGCGCGCAGCTTCAGGGGTAGCGCGCTACGGCCGGTGGCTCCACGCGCCGGCCACTTCTCCACGCGCCGGCTCCGTCGCTACGGGAGGAATCCCTGCAGCTGGGGTGGGACATAGGTGTGCAGGAAGTCGTTAATCATGCCGGGGATGTCGGGCAGTGCGGGTGCGGGCGCTGGAGCGGGTACTCCGCCCCCGCCGCCGGTACTGCCACCACCACCGGTGGCACCTCCGCCGGTGCCTCCCGTCGAACCGGAATTAGTGGGTTGGGGGAGCACCGCGCGTGAGTATCCGATCGCCTCGGGGTTGGTTCCTGCCTGGTAGGAGGGGTTCATGGGCGGAAGTGTGTGCCCGCCGTAGGCGTCGATAAGAGGTTTGGCCGCGCTGAGGTAGATATCAGCGGGTTCCTTGCCACCGAAGAGGTTGCCATCGGGGCATTGGCGCAGGGGGCCGGTGCAGAGCGGTGAGCTGGTGCTGCCGTCGTTGAAGATGTATACGGCGCCGGCAAGTCCGCTGGTGAGCCCCATGAATGCGGCGGATTGGTTGGTTTCCGTGGTACCGGTCTTTGAGGCCAGGGTGCCGTCCCACCCGGTCTGCTCGGCGGCTTCGTGGGCCGTGCCGGTGCTGACGTCGTCAGATAGGCCGTTGGCCAGTGCGTTTGCAACGTCGGTGGGGATGGCTTGTTCGCACTTCGGCGGCGTGACGGGGACATCTTTGCCGTCGTGATCGGTCACCTTCAGGACGGGGTTGGGCTCGCACCACGTTCCGCCGTTGGCGATGGTTGCCGCCACATTGCTCAGTTCGAGGGGATCGACGGCGACCGGGCCGAGCACGAACGAGCCTTGGTTGGTCTCTTTAATCGTGTCGGCTTGGGATTTCTCGTCCTTGTTGTCGCCGTTATCACCGTTGTCGGAACTGGGTTTGTCAGCCAAGCTGCGTAGCCCCATTTTGACGGCGGTATCAACAACGGTGCCCACACCAAGTCGCTTTTCGAGGTCGATAAATGGCGTGTTCGGCGACTCGGCAAGCGCCTGCTTGAGCGTCATTTTCGACGGGTACGCGCCGACGTTTTCCACGCAGTATTTGTCGGCGGGGCACCCCGGCGCGCCACCGTGGCCCATGTCGGATACCTCGATTCGCGACGGCACGTCCATCACCGTGTCGATCCCCATCCCCTTTTCCAGCCCCGCGGCTGCAGCGAACACTTTGAAAATGGAGCCAGCCCCATTGCCGACGGGGTGCGATGCTAATGGCAAGACGGATTGTGAATTGCTGGCGTCGAGCCCATAGTGCCGTGAGGCGCCCATTGCGAGGACTTGGTGGCCGTCGGGCTTGATCAGGTTCATCGCTCCGGCAACCCCGGGGGTAGTGGCAGGGGCATATTGTTCAAGTGAGGCATTGACGGAATTCAACGCGTTCGGGTCAAGCGTGGTGGTCAGCGTGTAGCCGCCCGAAATGAAGTCGTCCTTCGAGATCCCGTGCGAGTCCAGGTAGCGCAGCGCGTAATCGCAGAAGAACCCGGCGTCGTCGGCCCCGATACATCCGTTGGTGGGGGCTTCGGGCTTATCGACGACACCCAACGGCGAGTTCTTCGCGGCGTCGGCGTCGGCAGTGGACAGCGCCCCCGTGCTGGTCATGGCGTTAATGACCGTGTTGCGGCGCTGCAGCGCGGCGTCGGGGTGGGTGAACGGGTTATAGGCCGACGTGGATTGAACCATCCCGGCCAGCAGCGCGGCCTGCGGCACCGTGAGGTCTTTGGCGTCGACGTGGAAATACGTCTGCGCCGCGGTCTGCACGCCGTACGCCCCGTTGCCGAACTCCACGAGGTTCAAATACCTGGTCAGAATCTCGTCCTTGGAGAGGTTTTTATCCAGGTCGGACGCGAGTTTCATCTCGCGAAGCTTGCGCGCGACGGTGTCCTCGTTGGCAGCAGCTCGTTCGTCGTCGGTCTTGGCCTTGACCAGCATGAGGTAGTTCTTGACGTACTGCTGGTCCAGGGTGGACGCGCCCTGGGCGACGCCCCCGTGTGTGATGTTGGCGACGACCGCTCGGGCAGTTCCGCGCAGGTCAACGCCGTGGTGCTCGTAGAACCGTCGGTCCTCGATGGCGACGATCGCTTTCTTCATCGGTTCCGAGATCTGATCCGACGCAACTTCTTCTCTGCGCTGTGTGTAGAACGTGGCCAGGGGGTTGCCGTCCCGGTCGGTCATGGAGGAGACCTGCGGAAACTTGGCGCTGGCGATGTCGTGATAATTGGAGTCCATGGCGTTGTGGCCACGGTTGATCGTGGCTCCGGCTGCCAGGGCGACGGGCAGCGCGCTGAGCGCCACCAGCACGGTGGCGAGGAGTATGGCGCCGCAAAGGATCAGGCTAGGTGCCGGAGCATCAGATCGTCGGTTCACGCTTACACCCTACCCAGTGATTGGCCTTGTGAAGTGAGTCTCACCGATTATGGGCATGTGCTCAGGGGAAACACAGATGGATAAAAACCTACTCTTCCGTTAAGTAGTTAGTGCGACTACCCCCGAAATGTGATGTAGTCGACAGTTTGTTTGGCGTGTGAATAGACTTACAGTCAGCTAAGCAGGGTGAATATCCACAAAAACACGGTATCTCGGAATACCAGGGTGACGCTCACGGCTTCGCGAGCATGCAAACGTGACCACGGAGAGGAGTGCACAATGACTGCATCGCTGACCCGACCGGCTGATACATCGTTGGCCACAACCAAGGACGGACGAATCCAGCAGAAGGTGGATTCGCTTACGGATCCGTCGTCGTTCACGGAGCGTGGCCAGTGGATCACTCACGCCAAGTGCCGTGATATCGATCCTGAGGAGTTGTTTGTCAAGGGGTCGAAGCAGCGACAAGCCGCAGCGATTTGCAGACATTGCCCCGTCGTTTTGCAGTGCCGTGCCGACGCCTTGGATAACCGCGTGGAGTTCGGCGTGTGGGGTGGCATGACCGAGCGGCAGCGTCGGGCATTGTTGCGGGAGCACCCTGAAGTGGAAAGCTGGGCGGACTTTTATGCGGGGTATGCCGGCCGGTCATAACAGGCCACCCCGTCTGCACTGTTGATTGAGCCGGCGATGGTGATTAAGCCCAGTGCAGCTGATTCTTGTTAGGCTAGGTTCATGACAACCTGGGAATATTCGACAGTTCCGCTGTTGACGCACGCGACGAAGCAGATTTTGGACACATGGGGGGCCGACGGTTGGGAGCTGGTGGCAGTTATGCCCGGCCCAACAGGCGAGCAGCACATTGCCTACATGAAGCGCCCGAAGGAAGACTAGTTTTATGACGACCAGCGGACAGTCCACTCAGAGCCCCCGGAAGAACCTCGCTGACCTCGGGATTGAACTCCCGGAGGTGGCGGCACCGGTGGCCTCCTACGCCCCGGCCGTGATCGCGGGGGACACGATTTACGTCTCGGGCCAGCTCCCCTTCAAGAACGGCGAACTCCCGGCGACGGGCAAAGTTGGCGCCGGCGTCTCCGCGGAGGACGCGACCAGCTACGCCCGCCAGGCAGCACTCAACGCATTGGCCGCGATTAATTCCCTCGTTGACATTGACTCAGTGTCGATTGTGAAAGTCACGGGGTTTGTGGCGTCGGCACCCGGATTCGGTGGCCAACCCGGGGTAATTAATGGTGCGTCGGATCTTTTCGGCGACGTTTTCGGTACGGCCCACGCGCGCTCGGCGGTGGGGGTTTCGGACTTGCCCCTGGATGCGCCCGTCGAGGTCGAAGTTATCGCGCGACGTAGCACCGGCGCGGAGTAACACAGCCGCGGCCTAACACAAGCGAGTAACTCCGCGACGAAAGCCCGTCGTACCCCGGGGGTTTGCCGAACGTGTGCTAAGTCGTGCTCGGAATTGCCCCCGTTTCGGCATTTTTTCGGTCGTCTCTGACCCGATGAGATTTTGACAGACCGCGCGAGGACGTACACTGACATGCATGGAGCATCCTGCGTATAGCCAGTTGCGTCCCGTTACCCCCAACGCGGGCGTTGTTTTATGTCCCAATCCCAGCTATGGCTCGCTAGAGGGCACCAATAGTTGGGTCATTAGAGCTGATGGTGATCCGCGGTCGATCGTTGTGGATCCGGGCCCTCAGGATGAAGGCCACCTGAATGTTCTTAACCATCATGCGTCGGAAATCGCGCTGATTCTTTTGACTCACCGGCATCCGGATCATGCTGATGGGGCTAACCGGTTGTCGCAGATTACGGGGGCGCCCGTCCGGTCTGTCGATAAGCGTTTCTGCAAAATGGGGGATCCGCTCGAGGATGGTGAAGTGATCACCGTCGAGGGCGTTACTCCGGCCGTGAAGGTCGTCGCCACTCCTGGCCACACTGCGGACTCGGTGTGTTTCTTCCTTTACTCGAGTGCCGACGCTGCTCAGGCCGATGATGGTTCGGGCGATACGAAGCCTGAGGCGATTTTGACGGGCGATACCATCGCCGGCAAGCACACGACCATGATCTCCGAGACCGATGGTGATTTGGGTCAATACTTGACGACGTTGGAGATGCTGAAGAAGCGTGGCGCTGGTGTTCCGTTGTTGCCTGCGCATGGGCCGGACCACCCGGATCTGGAGCCGTTTGCCGAGAAATACCTTGATCGACGCCACCACCGCCTTGACCAGATCCGTGAGGCCCGCAAGAAGCTGGGGGATGATGCTTCGGTGGACCAGTTGGTTGATGAGATCTACACAGACGTGGACCCGGTGTTGCGTGGGGCTGCTGAGCAGTCGACGCGGGTGGCGCTGCGGTATTTAAGCGCTGAAGAGAAATAGCGTTCGGGTGCAGTAGCGCTCGAGAAAAGCCACGCTGGAGAGAATTAAGCAGCCCGGGAAGTCTCGGGCTGCTTTGCGTTTGTTTAAGTTCTGCGCGTTTGTGAGTTATACGACGAGAATGTGTCCGCGTGGCTGAAAACTGCGGGGGAATATGGGCGAAAAATGGCCGAAAAATAGCCATATCCCCCCGCACTTTTATTTTTGGGCGCATATTCCCCCACACTTTTCGGGTTCCACGCGGGCTCCAGGTGCAGCTTCCCCGCAGTTTTCCGTCTACCGGCTTCGCCGCCGACGTCGTGGCTATCACCCGCCGAACGTCCGTGCGTCGGTGTGGCTACCTAATTACCGCGCGCGACGTGCCAGGCGTTCGCTGTCGCAAATAACGACGGTCTTGCCCTCGAGCCGGATCCAGCCACGGTGAGCAAATTCGGCGAGCGCTTTGTTGACAGTCTCGCGCGATGCACCAACAAGCTGCGCGATTTCCTCTTGAGTGAGGTCGTGGTGAACACGCCAGTTCCCGTTGTCCTGAACACCGAAGCGGTTGGCAAGCTGGAGCAGCGCTTTCGCTACGCGCCCGGGAACGTCAGTAAAAATAAGGTCCGCCAGAGAATTATTGGTACGACGCAGGCGACGCGCGAGCACCCGAAGCAGCTGCTCAGAGATGGCCGGGTGGTCATTAATCCACTGGTGGAGTTTCTCCGAGTTCATCGTGGCGGCGGACACTTCAGTGACACAGATAGCCGACGATGTGCGCGGGTTCGGGTCGAAGATGGACAGCTCGCCGAACATGTCCGAGGGGCCCATGATGGTCAGAAGGTTTTCACGACCATCGGCTGCGTGGCGGGCCAGCTTCACTTTGCCCTCGGTAATGATATAGAGGCGGTCGCCGGGCTCACCCTCGTCGAAAATGGTGGTGCCTCGCGGGAATCGCACCGTCTCAAGATCATGGATGAGGTTCCGGACGGCAACTGGGTCAACGCCTTGGAAAATGCCGGCACGGGAGAGGATCTCGGTGACGTCGCTCAACGTAGTCTCCACTTCTCGCAGTAGGGTCGAGTGCCACGGTGCGCGGCCGTCTGTGTTAGATACTAAATACCGCACCCGTCGCTGTATCGCACCTCACATTACTACGTGGCACGCCAAAAGTGAGAGCTTTGTCCGATTTAGGAATAGCCTCACGCGGGAGTTTTATAGAGAGGAATAATCAATAAAAAGGCGGAAAGTTCGTAAAAAATGCCCAATTTCAGGGATGAATTGACAAAACCGCTGCTTGTGCGGTTGGTCACGTTTTCAGAAGTAAACTCCCGTTGATAACGTATCCTACGTTATCGTAGCTTCCATAGTGGCGAAGAACACACTATTTTTTGTCGACGGAACCAGCGAATTGCGGTAAGAACTCTCCGCTTGACGACGTGACGCGGGCTCGGGCTGCCGGGGCGGGTGCTTCTCTAGTACCTAGTGCGCCTCGACGCCGGGACTCGACGCCTTCTTCCTCCCGGCGTTCTTCGCGAAGAGTTCGTAGCGTTCCATGCCAATGGCGAATCCCATAAGAATGAATGGTGCGAGGAGGGCAAATAAACCGGCCATGTGGTCTACCATACCGACGTTATGTCCGGGGCGCCCGCTATGGTGTTGGCATGGCCACTACCGAGACTCCGCTTGCCAAGGTCCGTCGTGCGCGGAGGATCTCCCGCGCGCTGCACCGCGCGTATCCGGACGCTAAAGCGGAACTCAACTTTGATAATCCATATCAGATGGTCGTCGCCACGATTTTGTCTGCTCAGTGCACGGATCGTCGGGTGAATACGGTGACGCCGGCGTTGTTTCAGCGGTTCCCCGGCCCGGAGGATCTGGACAACGCCAGCGTCGAGGAAGTCGAAGAATACATCCGCTCGACGGGGTTTTACCACAACAAAGCGCGGAATTTGGTTTCGCTGGGACATGAACTCGTCGCTCGTTTCGACGGTGCCGTCCCGGACACGATGGCGGACTTGGTTTCGCTGCCGGGGGTGGGGCGCAAGACGGCGAACACTGTCCTGGGGAATGCGTTCGGAAAGCCGGGGATCACGGTGGACACTCATATGGGCCGCCTGATGCGTCGGTTCGGATTGACGGACGCGAAGGACCCGAAAAAAGTCGAGCAGGACGTCGCCCAGTTAATTGAGAAGAAACGGTGGACACCGTTCTCCCACGAAGTCATTATTCATGGCCGACGTGTGTGCCACTCTCGGAAGGCCGCGTGCGGTGCGTGCTTCTTGGCGAAGGACTGCCGCGGTTTTGGTGTGTGGGGGCCGACGAATCCCGACGAGGCTGAGAAGCTGGTCAAAGGCCCAGAGCGTGACCGTATCCTCGATCTCGCGCTAGGGGGCCACTGATGGGACGACAACAACGCTGGACCATCCTGATCATCGCTGTGCTCACGGGTTTGGTGATCTGCGCGGTTCCTCTCATGCTGCGCTCGACATCCAGCCACAATGATGCACATTCGGGTGCGGCGATATCGGATAATCCCGCTGGTCAGGGCTCTGGTAGCAACGATAGTTCGGAAGGCGCAGATTCCCCCGCCTCCAACCCCACCACCGGCCGACCGGCATGCCCCACTGAGGGCTCCGACACCGCGGCGACCAGCGCGGAAGGCTCGGGGAACTCGGAAGACTCGGGGAGTTCGGAGGGCTCGGACGACGCCAATTCGCCTCTGGGGTCGGTGACACTGCCCTGCTTGGGTAACTCCGCAAGCGAGGCCGGTGCCCAACCATTAAGCCGCAACCTTGCGGGCAAGCCCACCGTCATCAACCTGTGGGCCTTCTGGTGTCAGCCGTGTAAGAAGGAACTTCCGATCGTTGACAAAGTGGCCCAGTCCCATCCGGAGTGGAACGTCGTCGGCGTGCACGCCGATAAAAATGGTGACGCTGGCGTCGGCGTGCTCTCCGACTTACACGTGGACCACTTGGCCAGCTTCCAGGACTCGGGTGGCGACGTTGCCCGGGCGTTGAAGTTGCCGTCGGTTATCCCTATCACGGCGGTTCTCACACCGAATGGAGAAGTGGCCAAGGTGTACCCACAAACATTCACCAGCACCAGCGAATTAGAGTCGGCGGTCACCGCAGCGCTCAGCTAGCGGGCTCGCGGCCGATCGGATAGCCCGGAAACTCCCACCGAGCGCGACCGCCAGGCCGTATCCTGATCAGAGGCGTTGCGAAGTGTAGGAGGTCACACGTGAAAACAGGGTTCCCCATGTCGTTCTCAGAGCCCACTCAGCCGTCGCTGCCCGACGCGGTTCCGCCGTGGCTTCGCGCGATCACGCAGCGCGCCCGCGATGGTGGTATTCGTCGTCAACTCTCTGACTTATCCCGGCGGAGGCCACAGCTTAACGACGCAACCCGCCCGTCCGCAGTGCTTATGCTCCTGGCCGGCGACCCCGCATACGAGCCCACACCCGGCACGCCCTACCCCGAGGACGCCCGGCTGCTCCTGACCCACCGCGCGCCCACGTTGCGGTCGCACTCGGGCCAAATGGCGTTCCCTGGTGGGCGGAAAGACCCCGAGGACGCCACGCCCATCGACACCGCCGTACGAGAAGCGCAGGAGGAGACAGCTGTCCGCCCCGACACGATGTCGCCGCTGGCGGTCCTTCACCCGATCCTCATCCCCCGCACGGGAAACGTCGTCTCGCCGGTGTTGGCGTACTGGAACAACCCCACCCACGTCTACCCCGCCAGCCCCGCCGAAGTGGCCGACGTCGTCGCCATACCTCTGGAACACCTGGCGGACCCGTCGACACGAATAACCGTCGGCAGGCAAGGGTGGACCGGACCCGCCTTCTGGATAGGAGACCTTCTACTTTGGGGTTTTACCGGCGGGTTAGTGGATGGGCTTCTCCGCGAAGCGGGTTGGGAGAAACCATGGAACGCTTCACCTGTGTACGATCTTGCAGAGACGCTTGCTCGGTCGGCGAACAATGAACCGGTGACTCGGTGGCGGAGAAACACCCTCCACCAACCTGATAACCCCAACCACAAGAACTGAGAGACACTGAATGAGCGGATCCACCATTGTGGACATCGTCATTGTGCTCATCGCACTATCGGCGATGCATTCCGGATGGAGACAAGGCGGCTTATCCTCCATCGCCGCCGTCATAGGCGTTCTCATCGGCGGCATGGTCGGCATGTGGGCTGCCCCGTACGCGATGGCCCAGACCGACGACAACAACACCCGATTCCTCTTCGCCCTAGGCATCGCGGTTCTCGCCGTCATCATTGGGTACGCCATAGGGTCCTCCATCGGCATCGCTCTGCGCAACATGATCCGCACCCGTGCGGTGTATAAGGCCGATGCAGCCGTTGGTGCTGTTGTTCAAGTCTTTACTGCGATCGTCGTCGTGTGGATGATCGCCGTGCCCGTGGTCTCAGTGTCCACGGGCGACTTCTCCAAAGCCCTCCGCAACTCGAAGGTGTTGGGGGCGGTGGACTCCCTGGCCCCGCAGCAGGTGAACAACTGGGGCAGCCGGGTTGGCATGTTCCTCAACCAGAACGGCATGCCGACGCTGACCGATCCGTTCGGTGAACTGCCGAATAAGGATGTTCCCGCGCCGGCGGATTCCGTTTTGTCCACTCAGCGTTTGAACGAGATTCGGCCCTCGGTTGTTCAGGTCTTATCGACGGCACAGCAGTGCCGAAAGATGCTGGAAGGCAGCGGTTTTGTGATCGCCCCCGACACTGTGGTGACCAACGCCCACGTCGTTGCCGGATCCAATGAGGTCAAGCTGCGGACAGTTAACGGTGAGGATGTTGCCACTGTCACGTATTTCAACCCCGACAAGGACATCGCGGTGCTGCACGCCGTGGACCTGGGCTTAAGCCCGCTGGAGTTGGATGATGTGCCCGCGACGACGGGGTCCGATGCGGCAGTGCTCGGGTACCCCTTGGGCGGGCCGTTCGATGTGGAAAACGCGCGCGTCCGTGACCGCTTGACCATTGACGGGCCGAATATTTATTCTACCGACCGCGTCCAGCGCGAGGCCTATACGCTGCGCGGATTGGTCCGCGAGGGTAACTCCGGTGGGCCCGTTGTCGATGGCGACGGTGAAGTCCTCGGGCTTATCTTCGGTGCCGGGGTGGACGACCAAGACACCGGATACGCGCTGACCAACCACGAGATCATGGAATCGCTGGGATCGGTGGAGAACGTCCAGAACTTGCGGTCCGCGGTGGACACGAAGTCGTGCGTGGCTAAGTAGGCTACGCTTCCTCCACGGCCGCCACAGCATCGCGTACCGCGTGGGGCGCCTCCATGTGGACATAATGCCCCGCGCTGGGAACGACGGTGACGTGGTCGGCGTCGGCAATAGTCTCGCGAGCCGTCTTCGACGCCGTGATCAAAGGGTCCTCGGCACCGTGGAGGACGCGCACAGCCGGGGGTGTCGAGCACTCAAGTTCATTCCAGCCGGACCAATCGGCCAGCACGGTTTGCGCTGTTCCGCGGGGCATTGTCGCCACCGCGGCCTTTCGGTGGCGCAGGCACGCGTAATAGGCGACGCGCTCAACGCCCATGGCGAAGCGTCGAATCGCAAGATATTCGTCGAAACTGTCGGAGTACCGGAACGCGGAGCCAGCTAGATGGGCGACGATCTGCTCAAGGAACAAGCTGTGATCGGCTTTCAGCCAGCGTTCACCCAGCCGCGGGAAACGAGTGGCCATGCCGACCTTGATCCGGTCGCGGTGCCGGATCGGGTGGCGGGTAACGACGTCGACGTTTTGGCGCGGATGCGAGGGATTGAGGGCCACGACGCGCTTAATGCGCTGCGGCTCGGTCAGGCCAGCGATCACTGCTGCGGGCACGCTCTCTCCGTGGGCCACCACAGTTGCCGACGTATGCCCCAGCGCGAGCACGAGTCCGGCGATGTCTAGCGCCGTTGTGCCCAGGTCGTAGCCGTGAGGGGGTTTGTCGGAGAGGCCGTAGCCGCGGAGATCTATGGCGACGGCGTGGTGATCCTCCGCGAGCAAGGGGAGGACGGATTGCCAGTCGAACCATCCGCCGGCGAAACCGTGAACCAGCAGCACTAAGGGGGCGTCGGGGCTCCCGCTGTCCGCGCAGTGAATGCGAACTCCCCGGCTGTGGTACAGGTGATGGGTCCACGGGCCATAGAGTTCAATGGCGGAGGGGTTCGTCGGGCGTTGAGGCACACACCAGGTTTACCAAATCATGAGGTTCGACGGTAGACGGAACCAAAAAACCGACGATGCAGCGGGGCATCGTCGGTGGTGTGGTGTCGACGTGGCTGAACCCACGTCGGTGCTGAGTGTTTCTAGCGTTTAGCTGTAGAGACCTTCAGCAGTTTCGACGTTCTTCGAGCTCGCGGTCTTGGATGAACCGCTAGGGACGACCTCGGGGATTTTGCCGAAGGAATCGATGGTCGCTTCTGGCTTCTTCACCTGCTTGACTTGCTTGAGCCCGATGAGCGCGAAAATGCCTGCGAGTAGGAGCATTCCGGCGAAGACGATGGCGAATGCTGCCCAGCGGTAGAGCCAGATGTCAAGCACTTCTGCCAGGGTGAAGAAGAGGAAGAACGCGCTGAAGAAAGCGATAATGCCGGCCACGGCGAACATCGCTCCACCAATGGCGCCCTTCTTCACCGACTGGGTGAGCTCCGCTTTGGCGAGCTCAATCTCGGTGCGAACGAGGGTAGTGATCTGGCCGGACGCGTCCTTGACCAGGCGATTAATGCTGCCTTGACCTGCTGCGTGAGTATCCGCATCGCGGAGAGGGATGCTACCTACCTCGGGGAAAACCGAGTTTGAGCTATCGGTGTACAAGCCATTTTTGTTCGTGGAGCTCACGGGCATCCTCCTGCGCATTAAAACATGGGGAAATCAAAACTTTCTCACCTAATTGTGCCATGCGCTAGGGAAAATAGCGATTGAGGCCGTATTAAGAAATCCTGGACAGAAAAGTTTGTACATTGTTGGGCTTGTTAAGAGATTTAATAGCTCTAACGGGGGTGGATTACGGCAATAGTGACTGAGGAAACGGGCATTGTTTAATTCGACGGCTGTGGGGACGAATTTCCAGACAGGGGTGGCCATTGTTTTCTTCATGTCCGGGTGGAGGGTAAACGGGGGCATTGTCAGTGGTGAGCGCGATTTTCCGCATCAGAGCGGGGGTATTTAGAAAAGGTGTTGCATTCTGCGCCTTTGATGTGCCAAAATTGTTGGCGCAGGCCCCCCTCCCTTGAAGGGTGAGGAGCGTGGCCCGCCCCGGCCATCCCCCCGAGCCGGGTAAGACGGCCCGCATCGATCCCCCCCTGATGCGGGCCGTCGCTCTATATCTGTAGGCGGTTGCTCGGCATCCCTAAAGGCCACTGTTCCAAGTTGAACCGGTGCTCTGTTGTGTGCGCCTGAAACCTGTGGATAACTTTTTTTATCCACAATGAGGCCGATGTGCCGCCACTTTTTCGGCACGATCTGCCGCCGGTTTTTGCCACGATGGCGCCATGTCCTCGAAAGAAATTGTGTCCCTGGTGGCGGACCCCCACTTGTTATCAGAAGTCGAACAATGTGCGGCTGTTCTGGGATTTTCGCTTATCGACGGTCTGATGGATGCAGCGTTGGCGTCCCGGTGGCGCAGTGCCGACGCCGTGGTGGCCGATTGCGGGGGCCTGGACGAGGTGTCGTCATTATCGCTCCCTCCCCGGCGCGGCATGTTCGTGGTGTGCGCGGGCACTCCGCCTTGGGAGCGCGGGGTCCAGGTGGGTGCCGAGGACGTCATGGTGTTGCCTGCACGGTCGGGCGACTTGGTGGAAGCATTGTCGACGCGATGCTCCCGAGGTGCTGTATCGGGCGGTTGCATAGCGGTCGTTTCTGCTGTCGGTGGCGCAGGTGGGAGCACTGTTGCGGCCGGTCTGGCGTTGTCATGGGCTCGATCAGGGCGTGGGTCTGTGGTGGTGGACGCGAATTGTGTGTCCGGCGCGGACGATGTCCTCCTCGGCGTGGAAAGTGAGCCGGGCATGAGGTGGGGTGACGTGAGCGTGCGAGGGTGGGAAAACGGTGGGGTTGACGGGCGTGCGGTGGCGGCGAATATCCCCGCGACCCCAGAGGGCGTGGGTGTGTTGTCGGTGGGGCGCGGTACTCCGACGGCCGTGGAGTGGAATCAGCGAGGGGCATTGGTGCAGCGGGTGGCCGGTTCGCTCGCTCGTGAGGGCTTATCGGTGGTGGTTGATGTGTCGGGGGCGATGTGGTGGGAGGCATCGGGCTTCACTGGCTGCGATTGCGTTTTTGTAGTCGTTCCTGCGACATTGCGTGGTTTAGGCGGTGCGGTGCGGTGGTCGAGGGCGGCGCGTCAGGGCGGTGCGGACCCGGTGGCTGTGGTGAAGCATGAGGCGGTCTCGTCGGTTGGGGCCAAAGACGTTGAATCCGTGACGTCGATGCCGGTGGTGGCTGAGTTCACGTCCGAGAAAAAGATCGCGAAGGAAATCGAGGAATCGGGCCTTCGGCTGTGTGGGCGGTCGAGTTTCGCGCGCATGGTGTCCGGGTTACGTGAGATCGCGGACGGCTACATAAAGAACAGCATGCCATCGTTGCCGGTCGACGAGTGCGCCATGAGCAGTGCTCAGAGCCGTGCCGCGAGCATGGGGGAGCTAGCAGCATGAGCAGGGTTCGGAGTTTTGTGCAGGCGTGTCATTCGGGCACTGATAATTCGACCGCCCATACCGACGACGCTTCGGCGCCGGCAGTAACCCAGGCGCAGGCAGGGGGCCCGGCGCAAGCGGGGGCAGTGAGCGACCGAATCCGCATGAGGCTTGCGCAGGGCAATGGCGATACGTCCACGTCGGCAATTGCCGCAGCGGTACGGGCGGAATATCCCGGCATCGGGATGTCGGGCGTCGTGCAAGAAGTTCGTCGGATTCGTGAAGAGATCCACGGTGCCGGACCCGTGGAGCCGCTGCTGGATCTGCCGGATGTGACTGACGTGCTGGTCAATGGGGCTTCGGAAGTGTGGGTTGATGGCCCAGCCGGTTTGTGTCGGGTGGATTCTCCCTTCCGCGACGACGACCACGTGCGGGCGACAGCCGTTCGGTTAGCTGCTGCATGTGGGCATCGCTTGGATGACGCGTCGCCATATGCGGACGGTTTTTATCGACGCGACTCTGCCGGCGGGAGTGTTCGTGTTCACGCTGTGCTACCGCCTGTCGTCGAGTACCCGTGTTTGTCGTTGCGCGTGCTGGGGACGGCGTCGACCAGCCTTGATGATCTTGTTCGCAGTGGCAGCGTGCCGCCCGAAATGGCTGACGAGTTGCGCTCGTTGGTGCGCAGCCGTCAGGCGTTTGTGGTGTCCGGTGGGACGGGCGCGGGCAAGACGACGCTGCTGTCCGCCCTGCTTGCGGAGGTGTCGCCGGACGAGCGGATCGTATGCGTGGAGGACACTCGTGAGCTGCACCCCCGGCACCCGCATGTTGTCGCGTTGACGACGACTCCGCCCAATGTGGAAGGGCAGGGGGAGATCACGTTGCGCGACGTGGTGAAGCAGACGCTGCGGATGAGGCCGGATCGGATCGTGGTGGGTGAAATCCGTGGTGCCGAGATTCAGGAACTTTTCGCGGCTTTAAACACTGGTCACGACGGGGGTTGCGGAACTATTCACGCGAACGGGCCGGAGGAAATCCCGGCGCGGTGCGAGGCGCTGGGTGCGATGGCGGGGATGTCTCCGGAGTCGGTGAAAACGCAATTCCGCGCCGCGATTCGGGTTGTTGTCCACGTTGAGCGGGCCTCGTCGCGTCGTCTCGCGAGTGTGGGAGTGGTTCCGCCAGTAGGGATGAATTCGTCCTTAACCGACGGGAAGGGGAACGACGAACAACCGCTGTATCCAGGCATTTCATCGTCTGGAGTGGTGATGGTGTGGGCGGCGGATGGTGGCCGCACCGATGCATGGCCATTGTGGGAGCGCGTTGTGCGAGGTGGTGCGCGATGATCCCGGTGGGTGTCCCGCTGTCGTGTGTGATCGCGGTGGTGGAGGGCCAGCGAGCCCGCAGCGATAAGCAGGTTCGCATTAACCAACGCCAAGTAATAGCTCAGTGGGCGCAGGCCAGCAGCATGATCGCGAGTGAGCTCCTGGCCGGTGCAAGCCCCTTGGTAGCGGTTCGTCACGTTGCCGACGAAATGGACGGCGCGGACGACATGGAAGGCCAGGTCGCTCGCCAGCTTCGCACGATGGTGAACCATTGTGCCTGGTTGGGCGCTCCTTGTGCTCCGTTGAGCACGTGGTCCTGCGAGCCGGATCAGGTGGGGCGCCAGGCGATCGCCCGAGCGTGGCTGGTGTCGCACCGCACTGGCGTGCCTTTGGCGGAGGTCATGCAGGCCACGGCCGCAGATCTCCAGGCGAAGCTCCATCACCAGGAGCGGACCGAGGCCTCGTTGGCGGGCCCTCGAGCGTCGACTCGCGTGCTGATGTTTCTGCCCCTCGTTGGAGTGGCGATGGGTCAGTCCATGGGTGCAGGCTCCATTCAGTTTTTATTGACGACGCAGCTCGGCGGCCTGTTGCTCCTGGTGGGGGTTGTTTTGGAGGTCATAGGGCTGGAGTGGTCTCGCGCGCTCATGGCGAAGGCGGTGGCGGTATGACTGCGGTGAAGAAGAACGTCGGGAGTGCGGGGCGTGCGGGGGCCATGTTGAATGCGGCCGCTGATTTGGACCTGGTGAAAGCGTGTTTGTCGTGTGGCCTTCCGGTAGGCGCAGCGGTGGGGGCGGTTGCCGATAGTGGCGGGTCCCAATTTGTTGACGTCTGGAAGGGCACGGCGAACCGGTTGGCGATGGGGGTGGATTCCGACATCGCGTGGGCATTGTGCGCCGAGAATGAGGTGCTCGGCGATTTTGTTCGGCGTGCGCGTCGGAGTGCCCGCTCGGGTGCCCGGTTAGCAGCCGATATCGGTGCGTTGTCGATGCATATGCGGCATCGGGCGACGGACCAGGCGGTGGCGGAGGCCGAGAAAGCCAGCGTGTATGTGGCGTTGCCGTTGAGTTTCTGTTTCCTTCCGGCCTTTATAGCGGTGGGGCTAGTTCCTATCGCTATCGGATTGCTATCGGGGTTGTCATGACGACGGGGAGTTTCATGATTCAGAGGCCGATGGGTGGTCGTGGACCACCGCAGTATTCCGCTTGCTGGTTCTCCTCGGTTTTATCTCTCCATATTTATTGACCTGGCGTTTTAGGTCTCACTGTTGGGGTGCGGCCTGGAATTCGCCATCTTTTCGAAAGGACTCATTATGACTTGTGCAGTAACTACCCACGCAGTATCCACCAACCAGATTGCTGAACTACCGGCAGATACAGAATCGCCACACGCTGAGCAGCACACACCAGAGGCCACTGCCCTTCAACTCTCTTCGCGATCCGTCGATTCTCCTTCGGATGACATCTCTATCTCGGATATCGCGGACGAGCCCGAGTCCTCGCCCATGAGGTGGTGGGACCGGGCCCGCGCGGCGCTGTTCAACGAGCGCGGTATGGCCACCTTGGAATACGCCTTGGTATGTGTAGCTGCGGCCGCATTTGCCGGGCTGCTCTACGTCATCGTCTCAGGCGGCGAGGTAGAAAATGCCCTCAAAGGAATCATCGAAGCTGCTCTGAACAGCAAAAAGAAGTGAACCGGGCATCAATAAGCTCGCGGTTGACCGACGACATCATGCCGGTCTCCTCCGGCCCGTGCATCGTGGAGAACAACGAGCCCGATTCTGACGCTCCTCAACCCACCGCCACGGCGTCGTGGTGGGCGAGGGGAAGCGTCACTATCGAAGCCGCGTGCGCGATCTCCATGGTGCTAGTCGTCGTGGGAATGGTCATTGTGGGGGTTATGGCGGTGGCGAATCAGGTGGTCGCAACGGAGGCGTCGGCCAACGCGGCGCGCGCGATCGCACGAGGAGAAAACCGCTCTGAAGTCGAGAAACACCTGGCTAGCGCAGTGAAAAACTCGACCATGACGGTGACGACAACTCCCGGCGCGGGAGGTCAGCCCGGCTTCGTGAAAGTAACGGTGACAGTGAAGAACCCGCTGAAAGATGCGGAGTCGACGTCGGTGGCCGTGAACGAAGAGAGCATCGGAAGTTCAAGCGACGCTGATTGATCCGGTTAAGTCCAACTGATTGCGATACGTGCGCGCTAGATACGTGGGTACGAATGACTAGTGCCGTAACAACAGACACAATATGGAGGGGGAACGCACCGTGGGCACACGTGAATTCTGGTGCCGGGGGTCGATGACCGTTGTGGGAGCGATGGTGTGCACAGTGGTCATTGGTGTTTTCGGAACGCTGGTCGCCGTTGGGGCTAAGGTAGTCGACTCCAGAAAAGCGGATAGAGCAGCGGATTTGTCTGCACTCGCAGCGGCGTACGCACTACAAGAAACCATTGCCGACGGTGACCACGCCATTGCCTCCACGGTGCCTATAAACGCCGGGTCGGAAGACGCGGCACCGAGTCCCGGCCCGGATAACGTGACACCCGAGTTCTCGACGGCGAGCACAACGTCAACGCCGTCCGCGGTTGCTGCAACGTCAGAGTCCTCTGGGGCCTGTGCATTGGCCAAGCAGGTCGCCGCAGAAAATGACGCCTCGCTGCGTTCATGCACGCTTGAGGTGGAAGACGTCATCGTGTCTGTCGAGGTATCGGGAGCGCACTCACTATTCACGGCCAGCGCGAGTGCCCGCGCCGGGCCAGCATGAACAGGATGTCCGTAGAAGCAGGGACGCGGTAAGGCGCATACTCACCGGCTTCCGCTCATCGGCTCTCGCTCACACGCTCACCCCCACCGCCTCACTTACCCAGCGATTCCAATCCTCGGAGCACCCGCACAGAGCCGGCTTTATCCAAAGGCTCATTCCCATTCCCACATTTGGGCGACTGAACGCAGGAAGGACACCCATTTTCACACTCGCAATGGGCGACAGCCTCCGCTGTTGCTGTAATCCACTCGTGGAAGCGTCGGTAACCGCACTCGGCGAAACCCGCCCCGCCCGGGTACCCGTCGTACACGAACACCGTCGGCAAGCCAGTGTCTTGGTGCAGCGCAGTGGACACGCCGCCGATGTCCCACCGGTCACACGTCGCGATCAAAGGCAACATTCCGATGGCAGCGTGCTCAGCGGCATGCAACGAGCCCGGCCAGTCCCGCTCCTCCACACCCCACTGGCGAAGGGTGGAGGGCTCCACCGTGTACGCAACGGCCGTCGTCGTCAATGTTTGTTCAGGAAGATCAAGAGATACGACATCGAGGACCTCGCCACTAGGCATCCGCCGCATGTAGTCAACAACCTGGTGAGTGACCTCAACCTCCACAAAGGCCAACCACACGCCATCGCCCAACTCGTGGGAAGAAAGAGTAGAAAGAACGCGAATGTCGGTGTTTTCCCGAGCCCAGGTTGTCCACGCAGGAGCCTCGCGGTGAACCAGGGCCAGGCCATCGTCCACACTGAGGTCATCCACGACATAACTATCGCCCTGGTGCAGATAGACAGCGCCGGTGTGCGTCTGACTCATGGCCCGGCCCTGATCGATCACGCCCACCAGCCGGCCGGTATCGCCCTCCACAATGGCGACATCACCACCATCGTCGCCGCGGATACTCACCACCGAATGCGCGTTAACCGGGGAAATATTGGGAGGAAGAAGAGCACCCAAGCCAGCTGCCTCAGCCCCACGGGCCGAAGCATCATCCGGCGCGCTCAACGCCTCAATCGGCCTCTCCACCGCAAACCAACCACGCCGTCGCCGGCGCAACAGGCCAGCGTCGCGCAAATACTCAGCACTCGACCACGCACCCCACTGGTCGATTTCCTCATCGGTCAGCGGACGTTCCACCGCCGCGCAGTACAAATGAGGCACCATCACATACGGATTGTGCGGGTTAAACACCGTTTGCTCCACCGGCGACCCCAACAACACCTCGGGGTGATGAACAAGATACGTATCCATCGGCTCATCGCGGGCAATCAGCGTGACCAGCGACCCCTGCCCCCGACGCCCAGCACGGCCCGCCTGCTGCCAAAACGACGCAATCGTCCCCGGATAACCGCAGGCCACAACACAATCCAAGCCACCGATGTCTACCCCGAGCTCCAACGCGTTAGTCGTCGCAACACCCAGCAGCTTGCCATTATCCAAATCATGCTCAAGCTTCCGGCGGTCCTCCGCAAGATAACCAGCACGATAAGCTGCAATCCTCGCAGCATCCTCGGGGCGACCCAATCGTCCAAGGGCCTCCGACGCCCGGGCAGCTACCGTCTCAGCCGACCGACGCGACCTCACAAACGTCAAGGTCCGAGCACCTTGCGCAACAAGATTCGCCATCACATCCGCAGCCTCTTGCGTCGCGGGCTTGCGCACAGGCGCCCCATGCTCGCCCTCCACGTCGGGAAGGAAACTCGGCTCCCACAACACCACCGCCCGCTCCCCAGCGGGAGAAGCGTCGTCAGTGACCTCCACGAACCCCTCAGCATCATGACCACACAACCGAGACGCATGAACCGCAGGACGCGATGCCGTCGCACTAGCCATCACAAAGACCGGAGAGGCACCATACGCCCTGGCCAGGCGATCAAGACGTCGCAAAACAAGAGAAACATGGGCGCCAAACATCCCGCGATACGCGTGACACTCATCCACAACGATGTACCGCAAGTTGCGCAACAAACGCCCCCACCGCGCATGCGCCCCCAGCACCGACAGCTGCACCATGTCCGGATTAGTGAAAACCCACTGCACACTATCCCGAATAGCGCGCCGGGCCTCGGGCGGAGTATCGCCGTCGTACCCACCGATACTGACACCGCGGAGGGAACCAACCTCACGTGTCATCCCCGCCACATGAACCAATTGGTCATTCGCGAGCGCCTTCGTCGGGGTGAGATACAGGGCGGTCGCGTTCTTTTCCCCAGCAAGAGTGGCCAAAATCGGCATCTGGTAACCGAGGGACTTTCCCGACGAGGTGCCCGTGGCCACCACCGTGTCATGCCCCTCCCACAGAGCATTGGCGACGCGCACCTGGTGGGCCCACGGCCGGGAAATGCTGTGGTCAGCGAGGTGGTCGCGGAAATCCCGGGGTAGCCACGACGGCCAATCCCCGTGCCGCCCTTTGCGCGCCGGGAGAGTCTCGGTATGCAGGATTTCGGATCGGGGGAATGTTGCGCGGATGCTCTCCAGGAGCTCCTCGCCGAAACTGTTAGGGTGTGCCACCACTTCTATGTGCTACGCCTCGTGCTGTTTGATAAAGCTAATGGCAGGAATCAGGTTCTGCGGGAGATAGTAGTTGTAGCTGTGGACCGATCCGCCTTCCCTGCGGCTGGGTGCCTGGGCAATAAGGTTGGTAATCGTAGGGGGATCAAGTTTAGAAACAATCGCGGGAATATCTATCTGCCCTGTGAGCAGGGCGACGTCAGCCGCTTGGTCGCCGAGAACGTGGTGGAGTAATTCAGGTGCCGATGCGGACGTATCGCACGCAAAGTCCTTGGCGTCACAGATCTCCATGACCTTGCTTGATTGGTCACCATAATCAAGTGGCTTGAAAAGAGGTTTGTCGTCTAGCGGAGCGGTTCCGATATTAGTAACCCCATTAGTTTGCCGAACGGGGTTACCTTGCATGACTGAGGATCCCAGCTGACCTTTGCTAATGGGGCCGTTCCCTTCCGCAATGGAATTGACGAGGTGAGCAGCAACATCGGCTCCCTCAGAATATCCGTAGAAATGGAAGCGCGTCTGCGGGCATTGGGAGTCGATTTTTTTAATAAGTTTCTTCGCCTGCGATATGCCACTATCACGAGTTTCCCGATAAGTCTTGAGATTGGTAGTTAAGACGGAATCGTAGGGCAGCGTATAGACCTTGTTATTGGCATTTGATAGCCCGAAATACTGCGGAATATCGGTGTAGTGAGGGAGCTCTGCCGGGTACAGGCTGGAGTTTGTCCCCATCGGCGCCATGTAGATAGTTGCATTCGCGGGGCATGAACTCGACAGTGAGGTCGGCCGGGTGGGCTGAGCAGCTGCAGTGGCTGAAGATGCGGAAATGACAGCCAAACCTGCGATGGTTACTGATGTGGCCGATGCTGCAATCCGCCGGAGTGAGGGGAGCAAGGGAATGCCTTTCACTAGCACGACAATCGTCGTTGAACTGCGATAAAGATAATGTGCGCTACACCGATGCGCGCATGACATCAACGCACGCTACACCGATGTGCGAGCTACATCTTAGCGCTACGAATCAACCACATTGTTCCATGGGGTCGCGACGTGGCAGCCTTGCTGGAAAACCGTGCGGTCTCAAGTCTTTCGGCCGTTAGTCTCTGAAATACTCGGATACGACATTCGCCGCATCAGCCGCGTTACCGGCAAGAACACCGTGGCTGTAGCCCGTGAACATGTGCAAACTGCCACCCATGGCGTCACGCATCTCGGGAGCGCCATGAGGTGTCACCGCCGTGTCCTTGTCATAGCCCAGGCTGAGTGGCTTGACCGCCAATTTATCCCCGTTGACCTTCATGATTGGTTTGTTATTTGGCCACCCGTCGCACTGTTGGCCGCTGGCGATCATCTGGTCCACGGCGACAAATTGATCCCCACCGGTGTACTGATTAATTAGCGCAGGAATATATTCGTTCCGGGCTGGAGGGTTGGCATTTTCATTACACATGATGGTTTGGTTCACCAACCCCATTTGGATCGACTGCATAAAGAGGTTCTTTAGCGTCTCATCCTCAGCATCGCTTTCATCCGCATCAGGGTTATCTGCTTCCTCTGCGTTCTGCTTAGCCATTTCCTCCAACCTGGCAAGCTCAGGCATGTGCTCCTTTTCCTTCTCTACCAAGATTTCATCGAGTGGCCTAACGGGATCCGTGGAGGCACTTTCTGCGATTGCGGCCGCGGTATCTGGCCACGATTGCTGGGAATACAGAGCTTCAGTCAGCGGAGAGAGTGCTTGCTGAGCGCCGAATCGTTTCAGAAGGTCAAAAGATTCGGTGAAGGTGTGTGATCTCCAGTAGGCATAGTCGACGGCGCTGAGTAGCTTGACGGCATTATCGGCGTAGTCATCGGGAACGGCGCTCACGTCGTCGCGATTGGCGGGTGGGGGTGTCAGTGGGGGGGTCGCGTTATATGTTGCTTTGATTACCCGGGTGAAAGATTGGTACACCTCGCGAGGTGTCTTTCCTAAGTGATATTTATCGTCATTGTGAGCAATCCAATCGAAGAAAGCGTTGATCGCTTCTTTCCGGATGCTTATTCGGCTCCCACCGAGCCCGAACCACGCGTCATTAGGCGACATGCTGGAATCAAGCACCATTTTGTTGGTGTGCTCGGGGAACAATGTGGCGTAAGTCGCCATGAGAAGGCCCCCGTAGGACACCCCGTAGAGATTGAGCTTGTCCTCACCCAGGGCTTTCCGCGCTTCCTCCAGGTCGCGCGCCGTGTTTTCGGTGGTGATGGTATCGACGTACCCGGGCTGCGTACGCTGGCACGCCCGGTACAGATTGCCCCCGCCGGGAACGAGTGACTCGAGCAAGCCTTCGTCACATTCGAGTGGTGTACCAAAGGTCAGCCCTCGGGGTTCGACGGCGACCAGGTCATAGTGCTCGAGGACGTCGGTAGGCATCTGAATATGCCCAGCGCTCTTGTTTTGTGGCGCCTTGTCAGTGAACATCGCGAGCGCGTCAAGCCCGGGCCCACCGATATTCCCTGCTATAGTCCCCTTTTTGCTTCCTTTGGCCGAGATTTTGCTCATGGTGAGCTCGATGGTTCCGACGTTAGGGTTGTTGTAATCCTTGGGGACGGTGATGGTGGCGCATTGTGCGCGTTCGACTGTCATGCTGCCCGGCGGGCACGGGCCCCACTCCGCCTTGTGAGCCGCAGGATTCTCCTGGGGCTTCGTTGTATCCGACGACGTGGTCGGCGGGGTTGCTGAATCCTGCGGTGTGGGGTGTGGGTAGGGGCCGGCCTGTGCGAGGCCGGATGCGGAGAGGGTGAGCGCCGCAGCGATGATAGTGGTGGTGATTGTTCTTGACGGGGTGGTGCCGGGAATACCAGGTTTGCGGTGCGGGGACTGACGGCGGTTGAAGCGGGCGAGCGGGTTGTGGTGTGTTGTCATGGGGGAGCTTTCGGGTGGATGGGGAGAGGTCCAGGCCATTTACTCAGCATGGCTACATTAAGTGTCTTTGAGTATAGTGAAAATGATGATCAATGGGGAGGATATGTGAGAATGTACGTGATCAGTGAACCGTACAACCCCACCTTGACCTGCACATTTCGTTGGAAATGATGACCGCCGGTAGTCAGACGTAGCCGCATTGACATAGATCGAGTACGCTTGGTCTTCGACGATAATCGTTGAGTTTGGTTGTCGTTTTGCTGCACGATAGAAATTGGGTACAAGGTATGGCACAGGGAACTGTGAAGTGGTTCAACGCGGAGAAGGGCTTCGGCTTCATCGCTCCGGAAGACGGCTCGCAGGACGTCTTCGTCCACTACACGGAGATCCAGGGAAGCGGCTTCCGCACCCTGGAGGAGAACCAGAAGGTCGAGTTCGAGATTGGTGAAGGTGCTAAGGGGCCTCAGGCTCAGCAGGTTCGCGCTCTCTA
This sequence comes from Corynebacterium pseudokroppenstedtii, assembly GCF_019754945.1. GTDB lineage: Bacteria > Actinomycetota > Actinomycetes > Mycobacteriales > Mycobacteriaceae > Corynebacterium > Corynebacterium pseudokroppenstedtii. The sequence continues at coordinate 279,073 of NZ_JAEUWU010000002.1, read as the reverse complement.
AGAACTCACAAGTAAGTCCTCACCGGATCACCGCCATTACGGATGGCGTGCGATGTCGACTATAAAAATGAGCCCTTCCGCCGGTTGTGATCGGTGGAAGGGCTTTTTTCACCCCCTTTACGTGGTTTGCATATGTAATTTTGCGTTTGTCTACGGTGCATGGTCTAAGGTGGCACGGAAACACCCAGTTGCGATGTTTAAGTAGATATCGTGTTGCTTACCTGGAGCGGTGGTGCCCAGTCTGTGCCATGTGGGTTCATGCGCGATTCGGTGGTTGGATCGGTCTGTCATGGTCAGTTCATGGTGAGTTGTGTGGCCTAGCTTTGGTTCGGAACAATTTAATGGGCTTGTGTGAAGGGAAGGCGAGAACCCAACGTGGCAGCATCTGGTAGCGCCGGAGGAGACGGTGTGAAACGGCTGGTCATCGTGGAGTCGGCGACGAAGGCTCGAAAGATACAGCCGTACCTCGGTTCGGATTACATTGTGGAGGCCTCCGTGGGCCATATCCGCGACCTGCCGAGGGGCGCAGCCGATGTGCCTGCGAAGTACAAGAAGAAACCGTGGGCTCGTTTGGGTGTCGACGTCGAGAACGACTTCGCTCCCCTTTATGTGGTTAACCAGGACAAAAAGAAGAAAGTTGCGGACCTCAAAGCGAAGCTGAAGCAGGTTGATGAGCTATACCTGGCCACAGACCCCGACCGCGAGGGTGAGGCTATTGCATGGCACCTTTTGCAGGTTTTGAAACCGAAGGTGCCGGTGCGCCGCATGGTGTTCCATGAGATCACGAAGCCGGCGATCCTGGAAGCGGCGAAGCATACCCGTGAGCTGGATCAGAACCTGGTCAATGCCCAGGAGACCCGTCGTGTACTGGACCGATTGTATGGTTACGAGATTTCGCCGGTGTTGTGGAAGAAAGTGATGCCTCGCCTGTCGGCTGGTCGCGTGCAGTCGGTAGCTACCCGCGTCATTGTGGAACGTGAGCGGGATCGTATCGCGTTTACCTCCGCTGATTATTGGGATTTGACGGGCACGTTTGCTCTTCGTTCGGGTGCCGACGCTGGTACGCCGGGTTCCTCCACCGCGGGCGCCGCCACCGCGTCGGGCGAACCACGCTCCTTCCCCGCTCGGTTGGCTGAAATCGATGGTCAGCGCGTCGCACAGGGACGGGACTTCGACGACAATGGCCAGTTGACGTCGAAGGCCGTGGCTCTCGATGAGAAAGCCGCCAAGGATCTGGCCGGCCAGTTGTCCGGCGCGGCGATGTCAGTACGGTCTGTTGAAGAGAAACCGTATACGCGACGTCCGTATCCTCCATTTATGACGTCGACGCTCCAGCAGGAGGCCGGCCGGAAACTGCACTACACCTCTGAGCGGACGATGCGCATAGCGCAGCGTTTGTACGAGAACGGCCATATTACGTATATGCGCACGGATTCGACGACATTGTCGGAGTCGGGCATCAATGCTGCTCGCGCGCAGGCCCGGGAGCTCTATGGGGCGAAGTATGTGGCGAGTGCCCCGCGTCAGTATTCCCGCAAGGTGAAGAACTCGCAGGAGGCTCACGAGGCTATTCGCCCTGCTGGTGAGTCCTTTGCCACTCCGGGCCAGTTGGGTGGCCAGCTGGACGCGGAGGAATTCAAGCTCTACGAGCTGATTTGGCAGCGGACGGTCGCGTCGCAAATGGCCGACGCGAAGGGCACGTCGATGAAGGTGTTCGTGGCGGGCGAGTCCACGGATGGCCGCGATTGCGTCTTCACCGCGACGGGCCGCACCATCACCTTCCCCGGCTTCTTGAAGGCCTACGTGGAGGTATCCCGCACTGCCGACGGCCGCAATGTAGCCGACGACGCGGAAAAGCGGTTGCCTGTCCTGGCTGAGGGGCAGGGCCTGACTGCTACGGACGTCGAGGCTGATGGCCACTCGACCACTCCGCCGGCTCGCTACACTGAGGCGAGCTTGGTGAAGAAGATGGAGGACCTGGGCATTGGTCGTCCGTCGACGTATGCGTCGATTATTAAGACGATCCAGGATCGCGGCTACGTGTATTCGCGTGGTAATGCGCTGGTGCCGTCGTGGGTGGCGTTCGCCGTCGTCGGGCTCCTCGAGCAGAACTTCGGTTCGCTGATTGATTACGATTTCACCTCGTCGATGGAGGATGTACTGGACTCTATCGCGAATGGTTCCGAGGATCGTTCGCACTGGTTAGAGGGCTTTTATTATGGCGACGACGGCGCTTCGAGCGCAAAGGCGGAGACGATTGCCCGCCTGGGTGGCTTGAAGCACCTTGTTGGCGGCAACCTGGAGACCATCGATGCCCGCGCGGTGAACTCGCTTCACATGTTCGACGACGAGGACGGCAACCCGATTGTCGTGCGCGTCGGCCGCTATGGGCCGTACCTGGAGCGCACGCCAGCGGGCAGCGACGAGCCCCAGCGCGCTAATCTGCCCGACACGGTGACCCCGGATGAGCTGGACCTTGCGTTGGCGGAGAAGCTTTTAGCGACGCCTCCGACGGGCCGTGAGCTGGGGGAGAACCCCGCCAACGGTCGGATGGTCGTGGCGAAGGAGGGGCGCTATGGCCCGTACGTCACGGAGCTGGTCCGCGACGATGAGCGCGAGAAGGCCGAGGCGAAGGCCTTGGAGACCGTCGACGCCGAGTGGGATGCCGATGATGAAGCCCGCAAGGCGGAGGGTAAGAAGCCGCTGAACCGTGAGACGAAAACGGCGGCGAAGAAGCGCGAGAAGCGCGTCAACGAGCTGGTCACGGAGATGCTGAAGCCGAAGACGGCGTCGTTGTTTAGCGGCATGGAGCCCTCCACGGTGACGTTGGATGAGGCTTTGAAGCTGATGAGTTTGCCCCGCGAAGTAGGCGTGGATCCGTCGGATGGTGAGGTTATTACTGCTCAGAATGGCCGGTATGGGCCGTATTTGAAGAAGGGAACGGATTCACGTTCTCTGGCTGATGAGGAGCAGATTTTCACTGTTACTCTCGATGAGGCCCGCCGAATTTATGCTGAGCCGAAGCGCCGTGGGCGTGCTGCGGCGAAGCCTCCGCTGAAGCAGCTGGGCGACAATGACGTGTCGGGCAAGCCTATGACCGTCAAGGAGGGGCGTTTTGGTCCCTATGTGACGGATGGTGAGACCAATGCGAGCTTGCGGCGTGGTGATACTCCGGAGGCCATGACGGATGCCCGGGCGTGTGAGTTGTTGTCGGAGCGGCGGGCCAAGGAAGCCGCTAATGGTGGAGTGAAGAAGAAGTCCTCGAAGAAAGGCGCGAAGAAGTCGACGAAGAAGTCCGGCCGGAAGTCCACTGCTAAAGCGTCCAAGAAGACGTCGAAGAAGTCAACGACTAAGAAAACGGTGAAGTCTTTATGACGTGCACTGCACGGGGCGCTCAGATAGCGCGTTGTCGACAAGTTCGTGGCTCGGGGCTTTGTCCCGCATGTCGTCGTGGCTGTAGTAGAGGTCGACGTGGCACACGTCTTGGATCATGACGTTGTGCACGGTCGCTCCGGGACCGGCGGTGAGGTAGCCGGCCCGGGGTGGCGTGGAGGCGATGTCGGTTTCGGTGGCGAGGACTGTGTAGTCGACCCCAGGCTCGGTGTCCGGGATGCTATTGAGATGCGCAACGACGTCAGAGTCAGTGACTTGCTGCATCGGAGCTGTTCCCAGAATGTTGTTGCCCGCGGTGCTCAGCAGTGGGTCGCGGTTCGGCTGGAGAGCGGAAACGCCAAGTTCCGTCGTCCCGTGGTTGGTGCCGGACAGGGTGACGACGTGCGAGACCTCCTCGGCGCCGTATTCGTTGAGCATCATGCGGGTTATCGCTCCGCCTTGTGAATGGGCAACAATATCAACTTTCCCGGAGGCTGCCCCGGCGTCGGTATTGGTGGCGACGTTGTGCACGAAGTCGTGTAGCTGGTCGGCGGAGGCATACATGTCTCCTAGGCCACCTGCTGGGTGCGAGGTGATGGTTCCCTTGATGTCCATGGCTTTTCCGCTGATCGAGCTGTTATCTATGCCATAGGTGAGGGAATACACGCAGTAACCGTGGCCCTGCAGATAGGTCCCCAGTGGGGCCATGTCATGCGCTCCGGCCCACGTTCCGGGGACGAGGACAACGGGGTTGGGGTGCTCGGGCGCGGGCACGCAGGTGGGGTCGTTCCCCCAGTCGAACTTTTCGACGGTGGGCGCGCTGCTCAGGTAGTGGGACGGTTCTGGCGTTGCGGTCTGCGCGTCACCAGCGAGTGCAGGTGCCGGGGATATAGAAACCAACGCTGCGGCGAGGGCGCCTGCGACGCTGGTCGCAAGGGCATGCGTGAGTGACATGGGGTTTGTCGCTTTCAGGAGGATGGGAGGATGGGAGGACGGGAGGTTTGGCCGGTGCGGCCCAGTTCGAGATGGTCAGGTCAGCGCGGCACAAGCCGATACCGCCAGGGTGAGCTGGCCAGGACCAACGCCTGGCTGGTTGTTATTTAGCTAGTAGTGGTTCGCGCGGCCCGTTCGGGTCGGCGGGCTTGGTGCATGACGAGGGGAGCGCGTCGAAGGAGCACACGGCGGGGGCGTGGTTGAGTTTCGCGTCGGGCCGGACGCCGTCGTTGGCTGTGATGTCGCGGTAGGTGTCGACGGCGGGGGTTGGTGTGCGCTTCAGCGTGGGGTCGTCTTTGATGTTGACGGTCCATAGGCCGAACCGTGAGCTATAGTCGCCCCATTCGTAGTTGTCGACGAGTGACCAGTGGTTGTAGCCGATAAGCGGGATGCCGTCGGCCTTGGCGCGCTGGAGCCAGTAGACCGTGTCGTGCAGGTAGTCTCCGCGCTCGTACCCGTCGGCCCGCGGTGCGCCGTTGTTGGTGGGCATACCGTTTTCCACGATGTACAGCGGTTTCGTCGGGAAGAGTTCGTGGTATTGGCGGAGCGCGTAATAGATGCCTTCGGGCTCCGGGGTGACCTTGGCGAAGTCTCCGAACGCGGCGTTAATCGCGCTGAGGTTGGAGGCGGAGACACTGTAGTAGAAGTCGATGCCGACGAAGTCGACGTCGGGCTCAACGCGTTTCTGCAGGATTTCGCGCTGCACAGGGGCGATGGTGGGCAGGAATGCGTAGTTCGTGCCTGTTTGGGCGTTGGGGTCGGCTTTGTGCGCCGCGTCGTGGCCAATTTTGTTGAGCCGGACGATGGTGTCCATGTATTTGGGAAGGCCAGTGGGTTTGGCGAGCCCGATTTCGACGTCATGCCCGAAGAATACGAAGGGTTCGTTGAGGGTAACCCAGATGGTGTTGTTGCCTCCCCACCGGTCGGTGATGAGATCGGCATATTTCTGGAAGTGCTCCGCGGCGTAGTCGCTGGTGATGCCGCCGTTGTCCTCGACCCACCCGGGGTAGACGTAGTGCATCATGGTGATCATGGGCACCATGCCGTGAGCGCGGATCTCCTTGACGACGTCGTCGTAGTACGCGATTTCTTTCTGGTCGAAGTGCCCGGGTTGGGGTTCGATGCGGGCCCATTCGACGCCGAACCGGAACGTGTTGACGCCGAGCGACGCGGCGTTGGCGATGTCTTCTTTGTAGCGGTGGCGGAAGTCTGCTGCATTGCCGACGGGGTCTACGTCGGGATCTTTCGGGTCGGTGGCGTAGCGGCTCCAGTTGCTGTCGCGGTTATCGCCTTCAACCTGGAAACCAGAGGTGGCGACGCCCCAGTGGAAGAGACCTTGTTCACCGGGTTGCCCGGTGCGGAGGAATGTCTTCGGGTGTGGTGCGTCTCCGGCGACTGCAGTGCCTGTTCCGGTGACGAGTGTGGTGCCGGCGAGCGTTCCGGCCGCGAGGACGGCGGCAGCTGTTGTGGTGAGGAATCGCCTGCGTGACACGGGGGAGCCGTAAAAACCAGAAAACATGGTTTCAGATTATCTGTTTTTGGCTCACTTTTGGGGGTGCATGTTGTGTGTTTGTGCTGTGGGAATAGTCACGTGGCGGTGTCGCTATCACACTGCGCTCGCCGCTTCTGTGTCTATGGTGGAGGGATGAACGATTCTGTTAATAATTCGCATATTTCTGACGCCGATATCCCTGCCTCTGACATCCCCGAATCCGACGTCATGCACGACGTCTGGGTTGCCACAGGTTATGGCAAGCAGCTGACACTGAAAGATATGCCTGTTCCGCAGCCGGATCCGCATGACGTGGTGATTAGCGTTCGGGCAGCATCGCTCAACCCGGTTGATCAGAAGATTTTGGATGGGAAGATGCGGGCCTTGTTGTCCTTTGATTTTCCGTTGATCCCGGGTAGCGATGGTGCCGGTGTGGTGTGTCAGGTCGGCTCCGAGGTGACCCTCTTTAAACCGGGGGATCGCGTGTTTTTCCGTTCCCAGTCGGACCGATTGGGTGCGTTTACACCGTTCTTCGCCACCCACGAGGACACAGTGGCGCTGGCGCCTCAGGGGATGTCGTTCACCGATGCCGCGAGCCTGCCCTTGGTCGGCTTGACGGCGTGGCAGGCGCTGACGGAGAAAGCCGAGCTCAAGCCGGGTGATCGCGTTCTCATCCACGCTGGTTCGGGCGGGGTGGGTAGCTTGGCTGTCCAGATGGCGCACCATTTGGGCGCCTTTGTCATCGCGACAGCGTCGGGCAAGAACGCGGATTTCGTTCGCTCTTTGGGCGCAGACGAGGTCATTGATTACCGGACTCAGCGATTCGAGGAGCACGTGAGCGACCTCGATGTGGTGTTTGATCCGATTGGTGGGCCCCAGCTCAAGCGCTCGATTTCGGTCACGAAGCCGGGTGGCATCGTCGTGGGTATTTCAACAGACCCGACGCCACAGCTGGCTAAGGAACAGGAGCTGAACCCTGTGCTCCGCCTGCTCTTCGGAGCTATTAGCTTATCGACGCGACGCGCGGCGGAGAAGGCTGGCGTGCGGTACGAGTTCTTGCTGATGCATCCCTCCGGTAACCAGCTAACGCACCTCGCGAAGCTCTGCGAGGACGGCGTGCTGAAACCGGTGGTGGGCCGCACAATTAATTACGCCGATATCCCGCATGAGCTGGAGAACCTGTCGGGTAACGGTGTTCGCGGTAAGGTTGTAGTGGATATCCAGGGTGAATAGGTTTTGAGGCCTCGAAGTCCGGGACCCGCAGCCTTATACGCACCGAGGCCTTCACAACGTTTGGTGGGAACCTCACGTCGCGTGAGGGGAAATACTTGATATATGACGGCTGATAATGATGGAGACAGTGCCCACGTGTTCACGGTGGGGGAGCTTGCGGAACGCCTGGGGGTATCGGTCCGGACTTTCCACTATTGGGAGGAGAGAGGAGTTTTGTGTCCCTCGGAATAAGGAGACAATCGCGACACGGCCTCAAGACCTCGTTATCGTCACCAATGGTTCACTGACAGAGTCCACGGGCTACGGGGACATGGACACGGTGCCGGAGTTTAAGACGCGGTACCGGAGTTTAAGAAAACCCCTGGACCAGCGTGGAGTCTATGGAAGAATATTGTCGCCAAGGCTCCGAATTGCGGCCGCCCAGAGCGGTTCTGCTCGGACCCAGAATCCACGGTGTGGGAATCAATCAGCTTCAACTTCTACGAGGGCTACGACAACCCGTTCACTGCGAAAATACGGGAACTCACCGATCGCGACGTGCTCAACGGACGAGTAGTGAATGCAGGAATCATCACTGCCGGCGATTCTTCCTGGTTGTGCTCTCTTACTGTTCACCGGCAACCGCAGTTCCCGGGTCAGCAGGACGGACTGTGCGTGGTGTGGGCATATGGTCTTCACTGGTGGAAGAAGGGCACTGTAACAGGAAGGCCCATGTAGGAATGTACTGGTGAGGAAGTTCTTCGCGAGTTCTACTATCACTTCGAGGTTGACGAAGTAGAGAAAACTATCAAACACACCAAAGTTCGCCTTGCGGTGATGCCGTACATCACGTTCAAATTTGTTCCTCGTGACGCAGGGGACCGGCATGATCCAGTGCCTGCTCGATCCACCAACCTGGGCTTTACTGGTTAGTTTGTTGAGACTCCGGATGACTTGTGTGTTCACCACCGAGGGCTCGACACGCACAGGCCAAATGACAGTCTATGGAATGCTAAAACCTCAAGCGCGATATCCCGCCGATCTACCCAGTGCAATACGATATCCGGGCTCTGCTCCATTCAGCTTCAGCGATGAACGATGGGAAGCTACCAGGGAAAGCCCCTTAGGGAGTTCGTGAAGACCTGTCCCAAAAGTATCCGTACCGCCTCCTGCTACTTATTCCTCATTGAAACAGCTGCTGATGACCGGAAGTTCACCTGTCGGTGTCTCCCTCAAGGGAGGGCTTGGTGGTATCAGTATGTGGAATGGACTGGTGACAAATTCGCCAGAGTGAGATCGTAGCTGGTGATTTATTTTGATCGGAACTGTCGTAACCGTAGTAGGAGTTGGTACGCTGCTGCGGAGGTCGGCTTTTACTACATCGATACAGCGGAAGACGGGCAGTGTCGATAACGCTGCTAAAGCGTTCGGCGGGTCGGAGGTCGAAGTGTTCCCGTGGGTACCATCGCAAGCGCTAAGTTAAGTTCGCTGTCCTAGTGGATAAATATTCAAGGTTCGACAACACGCAACGAATCGCACGCCCACTGGGCGACCCACCTTCGAAGAAAATTCCATAGTCTGCTGCAAAAGCGGTCCAAAAAGCCTTACGCGCTGCCGATCGTGTTGTAAGCGTAGTAAGCCTAGTGTATTGTCAAAGTCATCTAGGCCCCCGGCGGCTTGCGTCCTATCTACGTCTACTTTTACTGCTGTGTAACAGATGTGATTCGCTTGTCGATTCATCCCGTAAGGGAGGCGTAGTGCGCGCCAACCAAAACCATCCGCTCCGAAGAGGTAAGAATTGTGACTAGACTCAAAACCCGCGTTAAAGTGATCGCTGCCACTGCGATAGTGTCCGCCGTTGCAGCAGTCGGAGTCCTCGCAACTTCGGGCAACTTTGAGGCAAAAGCTGATGATGGAAATTACGTCAGCTTTGGTGATTCAATCCCATCAAACCCAACACAGATTCAGCTTTCCGCACAAGCTAACGACCAGCTTAGATCCCAACTGAATATTCCTGAGGTTGCACCCGGCCACTGTGCCCTGGGTAAAGATAACTTCCCGAATCGCATCGGCCACGACACTGGTATTGAGACAAACAACTATGCATGTGCCGCTTCTCCAGCTGCGGCCGAGCATCCGCATAACTTCCGGGCGCAGGTAGACGCAGCTCTTCATGAAGGTAAATTGAATAATAACACGCGGTTAGTCAGCGTTTTCTTTGGGTTCAATGATGTGTATCAGAACGCCAACTTGCCTTTCGAAGAGCACAAAGCGTTGTTCGTGAATACCATGGCTGATCAGATTAATCGGGTTCGTCAAGCGGCTCCCAACGCCAGAATCGTGGTTGGCGGATACCCTGATCTGACCGACGGAAATAACAACATCTGTCCTACTAATCTCTTTGGGGTTGCAGGCCATGTCTATGGCGGGGGTTGGGCACCCGTGCAGGACTTCGTCCGTGACTGGCAGCGGTCAGCTGCAGAAAAGGCCGGCGTCCCATACCTTGACATGATGGCCGAAATCAATGCGGCGAATAATAACAATGGTTGCACCGATAATCCCCACCGCTTGTCGGCTTCCCTAGTGGATGATCAGGAGCACAACCTATGGGGACACCTGACGGCAGACGGTAACCAGTTCTATGCGGACAAAGTTCGTAGCTACATGGCCTAACTCTGTGTAAGCAACTTCGGTGAAGCTGCCGTAAACAGTAAATTCGAAATTCTCCTGTTCGTTTGAAAGGTTGAAATGGATTTTCAAAGTTTTTGGGAAACATACGCCCCGAAAGGCCCGCTATTTTTCACCACGGGCACTTGGAATTTTGACGATTGGGTAACGCGATTAATGAATGCGGCTCCCGATATCATGTACTTCTTCAAATAGCCTTAGTTGCCAGGTCGCCCGGGTCACTCAATTAATCGCTTGAGTCCAAGTCGTTAAGAAGCTAATTCAGCACATCAAATCGGCTTTTGAGTTAGGTCCGGGCATTGGCTAGATTTCGGCGCACGCTCAACAGAGCTTGTAGTTCCAGCCGGGCATTGGAAGCCTAAAAACCATTCGATCGATTACTTGATACTCACTGTCATCGCTTTTGGAAATATAATTTTGTTACCCTATCAAACATAGGGGTCTTCAAGCGGCGGACAATGTGACAGCAAACGGCTCTACACCTCGTTTCGCCCTGCACCGCCGAACTTCGAATGGAGTCGGTGTCTCGAGCTTCTATATTAGGATTGGAATTCAATGAATACCCAGGTTCCCGGACCGCGACCGTTACCCGGCATTGGGACCTTGTACGCGATAAATCCAGCCAAAGTGGTTGAATCCGCGCAGAAGTTGGCTCATGAATATGGTGGCATTTATGTTCACCACCTGCCGAATAAACCACCGCTATATGTGATTACTTCCTTCGAGCTGGCTAATGAGTTGGCTGATGAATCTAGATTTCAAAAAGATATTCATGACGCCTTGGCTGAGATTCGGGCTTTCGCTGGAAATGGTCTCTTTACCGCCGATCAGGAAGATCCTGAGTGGGAACGTGCTCACAGGATTCTGATGCCGGCTTTTACCCCCGTTGCTTTAAAGGGCATGTATGAGGGAATGGCGGACATAGCTGACCAGTTAATGTATAAGTGGTCGCGGACCCGTGGTGATGCTAGGGTTGATCTACCTAGCGACTTTACGCGCCTGACGTTGGATACAATCGCGCTAACATCGTTTAGTTACCGCTTCAATTCGTTCTATTCTGAAAAGCTTCATCCTTTCATTGACGCCATGGCGGATGGTCTTGATGAGTCGGGGAAGCGCGCGCACCTGCCGGACTTTGCGAAGAAGATGAATGTCCTCGCTGATCGTCGCTTTCATAACGATGTCACGGTGATGGAAGACCTCGTTGACTTCCTTATCGCCGAGCGCAAACAAAACCCCTCTCCGGAAGGTGAAGAGGACGTGTTGGATCTTATGCTGTCGGCAAAAGATCCTTCGTCAGGAAAGGGGCTTAGTGATCGGAATCTCCGTTACCAGTTAATTACCTTTTTGATCGCTGGCCATGAGACTACGTCAGGACTTCTAAGCTTCACCCTTTATGAGCTTTTGAAAAATCCTGATGTTATGGCAAGAGCTCGTGAAGTCGTTGATAACGTCCTAGATGGCCGGTTCCCTGAGTATGACGATATTAAAGATCTGGGCTACCTTGACCAAATATTGCGCGAAACGCTACGGAAGTATCCACCAGCGCCTGGGTATGCCGTAACGCCTCTTGAACCCACCGTCCTAGGAAAAGGGTCCAAAGTGTTACCGGAGGGCGTTGGAGTTGAACCCGGTGATGTTCTATTAATAGAACTCAGCCTGTTGCACCGTGACCCAAGTGTCTGGCCAGACCCTGAAAAATTCGATCCAGACCGTTTCAGCAGCGAACGTGCAACGGAAATCCCGCATAATGCCTGGAAACCATTTGGGAACGGACAGCGTTCATGTATCGGCCGCTTCTTCGCCCTCCAGGAAGCTACTTTAGCGTTGGCCCTGGCACTTCAGCATTTCGAATTCGAGTTTGAAGACCCAAATTATCAACTTCATTTCCTTGATGGTCTGACCCGTAAGCCCAAAGACTTCTTTGTACATATCAAGCCGAGGCAGGGACGGCCTTATCTCGGTATGGCCGGTACTTCGAAGAAGCACCAGGATGAGACGGCGGAAAACAGCAATCTTGGGCAGAGCCTTCAGCAGAAAGAGCCAAATGGCTACGGTCTAACCATTTTGTATGGGTCTAATGCTGGGACGAGTAAAAACTTTGCGCGACAGCTAGCCACCTTCGGCCAGGCACAAGGTTTCGACGTAGCTTTTAAGGAGCTAAATGAAGTAGTGGGGCAAAAGCTTCCTACTGATCAGCCAGTTTTAATCTGTACAGCTTCATATGAGGGGCTTCCCACCGATAACGCCCGAAAGTTCGTAAATTGGCTCACTTCCACGGTTGATGCGGATCTTTCCGGCGTCAAATACGCAGTTCTTGGTGTTGGCAACAGTGAATGGGCAAATACATTCCAACGGATCCCAACCTTGATCGATGAACAGCTAGAAGCCTTGGGTGCAGAAAGAATTCTGGACCGCGGTGTGGCTGACGTCCGGTCGGATTATGCTGGTGCCTTCGAAGACTGGTCCCAAGAGCTATGGGATCGGATCTCCACTTTGACCGGAGTCGACCTGGATGCAGGTGAGATTGGTGACCAGGTTTCTGTCTCTATGATTTCTGGAGACAGGAATACCGTGCTTCGTGATGAACCTGAAAATGGTTTTGTTAACGCTGTTATAGAAGAAAACCAGGTTTTAAGCACTGAAGCTGATGGCCCAATTAACCACAAGCGGAAGATAGCAATTCGCCTGCCTGAGGGGACGGAGTACAAGACCGGTGACTACCTCGAGTTCGTGCCAAGAAATCCGGCCGAACAGGTAGAGCGAGTGCTATCCAAATTCGATCTGTCCGCCGACCAACAAGTTCGCTTAGCCGGAAGGTCAAGTTTTCTTCCGCTCGATGTCCCCGTCACGGTGAGTGAGCTAATTGGGGGCTATGTCGAACTCAACACGCCAGCCTCTGTTCGTCAAGTTCGCGAATTGGCTAGCGAATGCGTATGCCCTCCTGAAAAAGCGAAGTTAGAAGAACTAGCTGACGACAAGAACTATCAACGGGAGATTCAAGACAAACGCCGATCGGTATTAGACTTGCTAACCGAGTTTAAATCGATCGACACAACATTCGAGGCTTTTCTCAGTATGTTGCAGCCCATGAAACCACGGAAGTATTCCATCTCGTCTTCGGCCCTCAGGGACCCGCAGTTGGCAGAACTTACTATTTCCCAAATTGATGCACCAGCATGGTCAGGTTTTGGAAGGTATAGAGGGGTTGCTACCACGTGGCTGGCCAATAAACCGGTAGGTTCCCGGATCTCGGTATCTGTAACGCCGGGTAATACGCACTTCCGTCCTGAAAAGTCGATCGAGCGACCAATGATAATGGTTGCAGCCGGTACCGGGATTGCTCCCATGCGTGCTTTTCTCGAAGAAAATGTCGTCCGCGCGAAGAACAGTGATGACCAATTGAGTCGGAGCCTGTTTTTCTATGGCTGCCACGGCGCATCCTCGGACTACCTGTATAAAGACGAACTCATGAAGTGGGAAGAAAGTGGTGCCGTCGATGTACGCGAAGCCTTTTCGCGTCACCCGGAGTCAATGGGAACCGAGAATATCGAGGTTAAGCATGTTCAGGACAGGTTGTGGGTAGACCGTGATGATGTAATTGAACTACTTGAGCAAGGGGCACGAATCTATGTGTGTGGTGATGCCGAACACCTCGCCCCGGCCGTAAGAGCAACAATAACGAAGATTATTGCAGATAAAGACGGTTTAGATGTCACCACTGCCCAGGAAAAGGTTGAATCGATGGAACGTGAAGACTTCACATACGTTTGTGACGTTTTCAGCTAATCGATTTATGGACCATTAAAGGAGAAAATTCTATGGCCGACTACACCCTGCATCCCGAGACTGATCTGCATGTGTCAAAAAAGCAGTTAGTTCAGCAGTTTTTGTTTTTCCTAAAACAGGTAAAGCGTACTGACGTTTTCGAATTAGGTGGCATAAGAGGAATACGCGAAAACGCGAAGTTCCTAAAGCGCTGGGGTGCCCTAGAAGCAGGAAATCTTGCGATAAGCGCCCGCAAGGATCCCGACCGAACGGCACTCATCGACGATAAAGGTCAGTTCACGTACAAGGAGCTTTACGACGAAACTCTAAGGTTGGCACATGGTTTCCAGGATAATGGCGTCGTTGCGGGACAGAATGTAGCAGTACTGGCTTTAAATGGACGGGATGTCCTTCTCCCCCTATTTGCACGGCAAATGGTCGGATATCATATTTTCATGATCAACGCGAATAGCTCGGGACAGCAAATCGAAAAAGTTCTTGAGTTTCACGAGATCACGACAATTATTGTTGATAGTAATTTCTACGGACGCCTCACAGAGAAAACTAAAGCCACGGTCCAAGTGATTATTGGATATGAAGAAGATGGCTTTAGCGCTGCCGATGAGGGTCTGAAAACGTTACAAGATATCATCAACGGCGCTTCGGTCCCAGAAACAGCTTATCGCTTTGGGGAAGACAATCTTCCCAAGAATCCTCCGAGGTCAGTTCATGTGGTGATGACGTCGGGAACTACCGGTATGCCCAAGGGCGTGGTGCGACGGATGCTTAGGTCACCCCAAGGGGTTGCTCCTGCATTGGCTGCATATCCCCTACACCGCAACATGCGTCTCCTTCTTACCTCCGTATTGTTCCACTTTTACGGCTGGGGAATGCTCGTGCTTTGCTTGCTAACGACGTCCACGATAATTACCCAGCGGAAATTTGATCCGGAAAGAGTTATCAAGGAAATCGATAAGTACGACATTGACAGCTGGGCTAGTGCAGCCTCGAGGCTGAGGGAAACGTGTGCTTACCTTGACAACGCTGGAATCGAGCGAGTCAACGGTCTCGACTTCATAATTTCCTCCGGTAGCCCCTTAATGCCGTATGAGGTCGAAGAGGTTAATTCTAAGTTCGGACGTATCCTCGTTAACGGCTACGGAAGCACTGAAACCTCTATTCTGGCGGGATCGAGCGCTGAAGAGCTAGGAAACGATCCCACGTTGACAGGGGCCGTTTACCCCGGGGTTCGTGTTGAGATTCGTGATGAAGATGGTAATCCGGTCCCGGAGGGGGAAACTGGTGAGGTTTGTGCTTCAACGTATGACATGTTCGCAGGATATACAGACCCGAAAATTAAGATGAGAACAGTTGACGGCATGTTGCGAATGGGCGACAAGGGTTACTTTAGGGACGGTAAGCTCTATGTGCTTGGCCGCGCCGATGATTTGGTAATTACTCAGTATGGCGAGAAAATTTTCCCATCTGAAATTGAAGATCTCCTCGTTCGAGATGATCGGATTGGTGACGTACACGTACACGGGGTCAAGGATCCGAAGTATGGGCAGGCTCTCGTGGCTTACGTGATTCGAAGTGAGGGCGTAGCGCCAAGCGATTTAACTGCAGACGATATTCGTGCTACCACGAAGGCTCATCTCTCCGAGGCTCATGTTCCGAGGGACGTGTTTTTCGTTGATAGTTTTCCGAGAAATCCCATGGGTAAAGTTATCCGACACGAGCTGCCTGATCACTCGACGGCTCCAGAATCTTAAAGTCAAACCTGATTTCGACTTATGCTGGTGATTGCGGTGCTGGGCGTATATCACCAGTGGACTTTGATGAGCTAAATTTCCATACGGATCTTTGGTATTCGTGCATAGCCCATTATAGCTCCTGGTGTGAAGCGTCAAAATAATTGGAAAAGGAACCGTTTCTGTTGTAATGACAGGCGGTTCCTTTTCGATTTTAAATAGTAAAGAAAAATATAAGTCCCCAGTGCAATTCTTCCGTGTAACCCTATTTAAAGGTGAAGAGGTCTTCAGCCAATGAATACTAAATCCTATACCTTCGAAACGCGGGTTCCTCGGGTACTTTCCAAGAAGGAAATCTTCAAGCAGCTTGCCCTGCTCCTCAAGCGGTCTCGCCAAAAAGAGTTTGTTAAGTTCAATGGTTGGGCTGACCTCCGAAAGGATCTAAAGAATCTTAAGCGTTGGGGCGGGTTAGAAGGCTTTATAATTTCCCGAGGAGCTCGGCAAGTTCCTAACCGCCTGGCTCTCATCGATGACGACGGCACTCTGACATACAAAGAGCTATACGATTCCGCGTATAAGTTAGCTCAGGCTCTGCACTCCCGTGGCTTGGGTGACGGTGCCAATGTTGCGGTTATGGCCCTTAATGGTCGTGGTTCGATTCTTCCACTCTGCGCACGTCAGATGGCTGGCTACAACATTTTCATGATCAACGCGAACGCGTCGGCACCTCAAATCGAGCAGTACCTCGACTTCCACCAGGTAGACGCCCTCATCGTGGACGAAGAATTCATTCCGCTGCTGACAGATAAGACCCGGGACCGCACTGTCTTTATAGCCCATCGTGATAAACCGTCGTCGAGCAAGAGTGGTGCGAGCGACACCTACGTATCGATAAGCCAGCTTATCCACACCGCTCCCGCCGATTACGAGCTGCCTGAAAAGCCTTATAAAGGGATGCATGTGGTGATGACGTCGGGAACCACCGGCACGCCCAAGGGCGTGGTGCGTCGGCCATTGAATTCACCCCAGGGTTTCGCATCGGTCGCAGATGCTATGCCATTAGAACGTGGTATGACCGTTCTCTTAACGGCGGTCCTATTCCACGCCTATGGCTGGGCATACATGGGGTTTGCCTTTTTCGCCCAGTCCACTGTCATAGCCCGCAGACATTTTTCCGGAAGCCAGGTTATTCATGACTTCAAAAAGTATGACGTCACGATGTGGGTGACGGCGGCAACGCGCATCCGCGAAGTCATTGGTTACATGGATGAACAGGGCATGGAGCGGTATGATGGCCTGAAAATCATTACAAATTCCGGCAGTCCCCTCATTCCTTATGAAATCAAGCGGGCCAATGAAAAATTCGGTCCCGTCCTGTACTCAATGTATGGCAGCAGTGAAACATCCGCCGTTGCCGTCGCGCCAGCAAATGAATTGGTGAAAGACCCGGAGCTGACAGGAAAAATCTACCCCGGATGCATTGTCAAAATCTTCGATGATGAAGGAAATGAGCTTCCAGAAGGGGAAGAAGGCCTCGTCGCCATTTCCTGCTTCGACCTTTTCGCTGGTTACACAGACCCCAATATCTCTATTCCCTTAATTAAAGGTTATTGGCCAATGGGGGATCGCGGGGTCGTTCGCGATGGAAAGCTGTATGTGCACGGCCGTGCGGATGACCTTGTGATTACTCAGTATGGGGAGAAGATATACCCCATCGAGCTTGAAGAAAGCATTATGCAAATGCCAGGAGTGCAGGATGTCACCGTACTAGCCGCTGACGACAAAACAACCGGCCAAGCGCTTCGCGCCTACGTCATCCGCGATACTGGATCAGAACGGCCATATGCCGACGAAGTGAGAAAATGGGTCGAAGAACACCTCTCCAAGGCGCATGTTCCTCGAGATGTCGTCTTCGTGAAAAACTTCACCCGTGGACCAGCTGGAAAAGTTATTAAACGCGAGCTACCACACTACGGGGAAGAATATAGCGATTAAGTAGAACAGTTAAAATAACTAGCTATCCGTGTCTGCATTAGGTAGGCTAATTCCGGTTGTAGAAAATGTGAAGTATTTGAGAGTTGTTTGATCAGGTTATAGTAATTTTGCGGTAAAAAGTAACGCTTGATACGCTCATTCCGATTTGAACACTGCAGCTGTTTCCCTAATTTTGCTGTCAGATAAGGCTTAAAGGAATGTAGATTTGTCAAATTTTACGCTTACTCCACGGATTAACCACGGAGCACCTGCTAAGGTCAAACTTCAGCAGTTTGGCTACTTTTTGCGTATTCTCAAGGACCTCGAGGTCCTCGAGCCCATGGGGCCTGGCGACATCGCCGCCGCAGCGAAAAGCTTCTACCGCTGGGGAGCACTGGAAACGACCATGCTATCCATGGCTGCCTGGATGAATCCGGACCGATTAGGGCTCGTTGACGATGACGGCGAGCTCACTTACGCCGAATTTTGGGAGTGCACCAACCGCCTCGCCCTTGGCCTGCAGGCTCGCGGAGTCAAGGCCGGCACCAACGTCGCTGTTTTAGCCCGCAATGGTAGGGCAGCCATACTCCCCCTTACGTGCCGCCACATGCTGGGCTTCAACATCTTTATGATCAACGCGAACACGTCGGCAAAACAGCTCGAGCACGTCCTGGCATTCAACCACATTGACGTCTTCATCCTGGACGATGAATTCCTCCCCATGCTCGCAGATGATGCCACAGATAAATATGACATCATCCTCGGCCACGTCGATAACTCCGACAACGCTGAACGTTATGAGACCATGGATGACATCATCAGGCAGGCCCGAGTAACAGACTCACTACCCTTAAGACCGAAACGTGGCTTCCACGTTGTTATGACGTCGGGAACCACCGGAATGCCGAAGGGCGTGATCCGTGGGGCCTTCAAGTCGCCGCAAGGGGCGGCACCATTAGCCTCAGGGATTCCCTGGAAGCGGGGCCTCACTGTCATCCTCACCAGTGTTCTCTTCCACGACTATGGGTGGGCCAACCTCGTCTTATCCTTATTTACGCAATCCACCATCATTGCTCGACGGGGCTTCTCTCCGGAAGAAACACTGCGCGACATCCAGCACTACAACGCCACGGCGATGTGCTCGGCTGCATCGCGGCTCCGTTCCATCGTCTCCTATATGGATAACGAAGGAATTGACCACGTTGACGGGCTTCGTTTCATCGTCTCAGCAGGTAGCCCCTTGGCTGCGCATGAAATCGAAAAAACCAACCAAAAATTCGGCGGCCTAGAAGGTGGCCCAGAAGCGCAACCCGTCCTGTGCAACCTCTACGGAAGCTCAGAATCCGGCCCGATCGCCGTCGCGCGGCCCGAAGAACTCGCCGCGGACACCGCACTCAGTGGCCGCATCTACCCCGGCGAAATCGTCGACATCCGCGACGAGGACGGCAACCCGGTACCTGAAGGCGAAATTGGCCTTATCTGGGTTGCCGTGTACGACCTCTTCGCTGGGTACACCGACCAAGACATCGACATCCCCACCATCAACGGTGCGATCTGCATGCACGACCGCGGGTACATCACCGATGGCAACATGCTCCACGTGCTCGGCCGTGGGGATGACCTCATCATTACCCAATACGCCGAAAAAATCTTCCCCATCGAGATTGAAAACGCCCTTGTTTCGCACTCGCGGATCCACGACTCCTATGTCCACGGCGTCGCGGACGACCGATACGGCCAGGCCATTCGCGCCTACATCATCAGAGAACAAGGCACCGACCCGATCACCGCAGACGAAGTCCGCGAGCACGTTGTCAATGAACTCTCCGAGGGGCACCGCCCCCGGGACGTCTTCTTCGTTGACGAATTCCCCCGCAACCCCATGGGCAAAGTCATCCGCAAGAAACTCCCCGGGCACTCCACCGTCGAGTAAAGCTAGCAGCAACGAGCATCGGGGACCACCGAGTGAGTACCGGGCTTTACCTCTCCGAGCGGTCAGCCAGCGTCGGGCGAATAGGACGTGCCAGCTGAGTCATCTCCTTGCGCCCGCGCAACTCTACGGACTTCAGCGCAGTCCACCGCGCCTGCTCCGCCTCATTCGCACGACGCAACGTCGCAGCAGAGGTCAAAACACGGCCAGGAGTGTCCTTAGCCAAATCCGTCAACCGAGCGGCCTGGTTCACCGCGTCGCCGATCACCGTGTACTCAAAACGGTCATGGGCACCAATGTGACCAGCCACAACGTGCCCGGCAGCCACACCAATACCCGATTGCAGGCGCAGACCGCGCAGCTCTGCCCGAAGCTCACGCGCCGCCGCCAACGCGTGGCCAGCGATGTCGTCAAGCGGGAGCGGAGCCCCGAAAACAGCCAGCGCAGCGTCGCCCTCAAACTTGTTGATAATCCCGCGGTGCTTGTGCACGATCTCCACGACGCGATCAAAGTACTGATTCAGCGTCTCCACAACATCTTCCGGCGAATGATTCACCGCGAACGTCGTTGAACCAATCACGTCGACGAACAGCACCGCAACCAGACGGTCTTCACCCCCCAACACCGGGTTCTCCTCCATCGCCTGGTGAGCCACCTCGATGCCCACGTACTGGCCGAACACATCGCGCACGCGCTGGCGGTCGCGCAGACCGCGCATCATCTCGTTGAAGCCGGCCTGCAGAACACCAATCTCCGAGCCGTCGTAGATGGGCACGTCGGTATCCGTCTCGCCGCGACGTACGCGGAGGATAGCGTCCTGAAGCTCATCAATGGGGTCCGCGATGCTCATCGAGAGCAGCGCAGCGCCGGCCCAGCCCGTAACCAACGACGTCACCGCCAGTGCCACCACCGCGGGCATCAGGCTCGCGGCGTCGCTGGAGAAAAAGCCCTGGCGAGCGCCCACCGCCAACAACACAATCCCCACCACGGGGATGGCCGTCGTCGTTACCCATACTTGGCGAATACGCCCGCTAATCGACGGCTCCAGGAAGGTGCGATCCGCGTTCACCGCCAGGGCAGCGATCGCGATCGGGCGGACGCGACGCTCCGCAATGAAATACGTGAGCATCGTGACCAGCGCACCGCCCAGAAGAGCCGTCACGCACACCGACACGGCGAGGCTCGCGGAACGAGTAGTGGCCACCGCAGTGAAGATGACCACGCCGATGAGCCACAGCGCCGCACCCAGGAACGCCTGGAAAGCGGGGATGCGCAGCACCAGATGGCGGATCATGATCGGATCGAAGCGGTCAGGATGGCGCTGCCACCTGAGTACCGACTGAAACAGGAAAACAGTGCAGCCGATGCCCGCCACGACGGCCGTGACGAAGTATACCGCGTAGAGAACGCCCACTGAACTGGAAAAATCCGTGAGATCGTCGCGCTCTTCTAGGGGCAACAAGAACCGGAGGAAAGCCCCCACCGCCAGCGCGCCGACCACATTAGCCAGAAGTACCAAGGCCGCATACAAAGGCCACGACGTCCCCCGAAGCCACCGCAGATACTCCTGAATAGTCATAATCAATAGGATAACTGGTCAATCGGTGCGACGGGCGGTGTCTCGGCCGGGTATATCGTGCGGTGTCTCGGCCGCGCACATCGCCGGCATGGCATGTCCGGGGCGCAACGTACACTATTCCCATGAATTCCCGCGCCACCGACCGCCCCGAACCACCACTGCTGCGGCAGATGGTGGGATCCCCAACTGTGCGCGAAACTCTCACCAACGCTCTGTACGCTGCCCGTGAGATCACTGCTCGGGGGAGTGACATTGGTGGAAACGGTGTGGATAGCGGTAGCGAGCTAGGCGGGGGCAGCGTCAGTAGCGGGACCACTATTGAGTCCGGGGACGCCTCGCACGCCAGCCAGCCTGCGTCGGCGCACCAATCCGCCCACATGACCCACGCCTGGCTCTTCACCGGGCCGCCCGGCGCGGGCCGCTCCGTTGCTGCAAAAGCATTCGCCGCGTCATTAATGTGCAAAGAAGAAACACCTGGTTGTGGGCAATGCGAGGCCTGCCGAACCGCCCTGGCCGGAACGCACACAGACATCGTCACGATCGTGCCCGAAGGCGTTGTTATCCCGGTCAAACAGGTGCGTGACATGATCGAAGCCGCGTCGCGCATGCCCACCACCGCACAGTGGCGCGTCGTTATTGTCGAGGATGCGGATCGGCTCAACGATGCTGGCGCCAATGCCCTGCTGAAATCCATCGAGGAGCCGCCGCCGCGGACGGTGTTTATCCTCTGCGCGCCGTCCACTGACCCGGATGATGTCCATGTCACGATCCGTTCGCGATGCCGGCATGTCTACATCCCCACGCCCTCAATAGACGAGGTCAAACACATTCTTGCCGACGACACAGCCCTCGGGCTCACCGACAAGCAGATTGATTGGGCGGCGTCTGTGTCGGGAGGGCACGTTGGACGGGCCAAGCGGTTGGCGTCGGACGAACAGGCGCGCACGCAGCGGCAACGGGCACTGCGGGTCCCGGAAAAGGTGTATCAGGACGGGGCCGCGTATCTGTACACCGGGGAGCTGGTGGCGTCGGCGAAGAAGGAAGCTGAGGCGGCCACTGCTGAACGGGATGAGGCTGAGTTGGCGAAGTTGCGGGAAGCCCTGGGCGTCGGAGCGAAAGGGCGTGGCGCGGCGAAAGCTCAGCGGGGGAGTGCGGGCGCGATGAAGGAGCTGGAAACGAAGCAGAAAAACCGCCGAACGCGAATGGTTATTGACCTGTTGGATCTCTCGCTGATGGATATTGCGGGGCTGTACCGCGATGCACTCATGGTGAGCGTTAATGCTGGTGGCGGAGGTGTGCCCGCTATCCACCCTGACCATGCGAATACCGCAGCTGAACTGGCCCGACGGAATACGCCTGAGCAGCTACTTCAATGTGTCGATGCGGTCCGGATGGGGCGAGAGCTACTCGCTTCAGGGGTTCGGCAAGAAGGAGCCCTTGACGCGATGGTGGGCAGGTTGCGTCAAATATGTGTGACCGGCCCTGTTGATTAGGGCGAGGGAAGTCGCGGCGGGGCCGGGAATTTATCGCACGAACCTCGAGGTGAGGGCTACGTTTTGGTCCCGCGACTGGTTCAGGTAATATGCGTCGAGGTACTTCATGCCGCCTTAGCTCAGTCGGTAGAGCATCTCACTCGTAATGAGAAGGTCGTCAGTTCGATTCTGACAGGCGGCTCCACGTAGCCCCAGGCGCAATTCTGGTTCTGCCTGGGGCTTCACGCATTTTCGCGGACCGGGGGGGAACACGAGGCACCACGCCTGGTTTTGCGGCGGCGTTCGGGATCTTTCCGTAATAATTCCCGAACACATCACGGGTGGGATAAGGGGGTATACACGTGATGCAGATTGCTAATGGGGACGACCTAGTCTTGCCAGAGCCAAAGGTCCTCACATGGCTGGGTACACGAGGGACGTTCCTCTCCGAGATACTCTCCTTCGGAGGCACCACGGCCGCTGGTGCAGCGTTCGCCTTCGAGGGTGCTACAAGGGGATGGGTGCTGGCGGTTGGAATTGTTGTCGCGGTGACTGCAATCGGGTTTCGAGCCTTCAGAGAGCGACACCGGAAGGAACTCACGAAGTACAAACAAGGCGAACGGCGCGATATAGTCCGAGAGCTGCTGTCGGAGATCAACATGCTCGATGCCTTGATATTGAGAGCTTCGGACCCTGAGCTCGGGGCCAGGGATCGAAAGGAGCAACTGTCAGGCGCACGGCACATAGTGCTGACGGTCGCTAACCGCAGGTTGGGGCCCGACACTGGTGTGTCGGTGAACTATTTTGAAGTCACCTCGCCAGAGCACGCAACCCTTACTGCGGCAGCATGGGGAAGGATCGGCGGAACGGGGCGCGTATCTAGCCGAGTGTTCACTCACGAATCGCCGACACTCATGCTCGCGCTGGCGGGCGAAGGGCGACTAGTACAGGACACCCGTCAGCTCACGGGGCCGGAAGCGGATGAGGAGCTCGAGTACGGATCGTTCGCGGTGGCCCCTGTTTACGCAGGTAATAGCCTTTTTGGCCTGCTCACCGTTGATGCTAAACCGGTTAATGGCCTCACGAGCTTTCACCAAAAACTTCTGATGAAGTACGGCTCGTCATTGGCCACGACCTTCGTGGCGCAAGGAGGAGTGCCGAAAATTAACATGGATTCTTTCAGCCGTGCGGGTAGAATTGTCTCTGACTTACGCCATGGAGGTGAGCCGAAGTGACCAGCCCAAAGAACACCACATTCGATGCAACCTATTCGGAGCGCATCAAGCTCCTTGAGACGGACCCGGAGCAGTATTTCGCCAAGTACCGCTGGCCCCGATTCGACTTCTCGGATGACGAGAAAAATCAGTCTGTTCGGCGGAAGAAGCGTTGGTAGGCGCACTGCGTCGACAAACACCCGTCATGAGAATATCGCCAGTTCGATTCTGACAGGCGGCTCCACATCCCGCCTACCCGAGCTTGTAGCTCTTACGGATAAAGAAATCCACAGCTCGGTCGGGGAGTAGGCGGCGTAACAGCACCGTGAGTTTCGCTAACGGCCCCACCGCGTACCTCGTGCGGGGCCGCTCAGTCGTCGCGGCCTTCACAACAACACGCGCCACAGTCCCAGGCCGGGACACCATCCCCGGGCGGTGCTTAAACTCAACGGACTCTGCCACCGCGTGCGCCATCTCCGCATACGCCCCACCATCACTGGTTTCCTCCATCGATTCCTGAGCAATATGCGGCCACTCCGTCTTCACCGGGCCCGGCTCCACCACGGACACATCGATTCCCCACGGCTCCAGCTCCAAGCGCAGACAATCGCTCAGCCCCTCCAGGGCAAACTTCGACCCGTGATACCAGCCGCCGAGCAGAGCAGGAACCTTCCCCGCAATCGACGACACATTCACAATCCGGCCCTCACCCTGCTCCCGCATATGCGGCGCAACCAAACGCACCAACGCCATCGGGCCGAACACGTTAACCTCGAACTGTCGGCGGGCATCCTCCGGATCGACATCCTCAATAGCGCCCACAACGCCATATCCAGCGCAGTTGATCAGAACATCAATGCGGCCAGCGTCGTCGATAATGGTGTTGATCCCCTCTCGCATGGAGTCTTCATCGGTCACATCCATCCGCAGAGTGCGCACCCCGTCGCGCGCCAGCTCGCGCAAACGATCCTCGCGCCGGGCCGCTCCGTAAACCACAAAACCCTTCTTGAGTAGCTTGAGCGCGGCCGATCGACCGATACCCGACGTCGCGCCCGTCACCAAAGCAACCTTCTTGTCATCCAGTGAGCTAGAGCGATTGGTATGGGATGTGTCGGGAATCGTGCGAGCCATCATTGTCCTACCTTCCGGCGAATCATGCGTTTTAGGAGATGCATCGGAATGCTTCCTTTGTTTTCAACGCTACCTGTGAATCGTCGCTATGTACTCGAGTGTTGCCGCATCTCTGCTACCCTGCAAAAACATGATCCATACCACATATTGGTCGTTTGTGTGAGAGTTGCGTAATTTCGGCCTAAAATCGCGATTTTATTTCGTTGGAAAACTGGGCACTCCTACGATAAGGCCATGTCCTCCCCGAAATCGTCTGAGAGCGACAGCTCAGACGCACATCTTGACCCTGCCCCACATACCGCTGACAGCAGCGTCGCTTCCGCAACGACGAATGCGCGAAGTAGCACGCAACAGGACCAGCTTGCCGACGTCACCCCCCACGAACTCCGAGCCGCCACGCCGACCACCGCGAACGCTTCGGATCGCTACGCATGGGTTTTCGTCGTACTGGCAATGTTCGTGATCGCCTGGGGTGGCAACGAATTCACACCGCTCCTCATTTTTTACCGTGGTGAAAGTGTTTTCTCGCCGGTCTTCGTCGACTCCCTGTTGGGTGCATATGCGATCGGGATTATGGCCGGTTTGGTTTTCTTAGGACCTCTCTCGGACCGCTACGGACGTAAGACGGTGATGCTATGGGGGCCGGTCGCGGCCATCATCGGCTCGATCTTGATTGCCGTCGGCGAAAAGTCTGAGATCCCCATGTTTATCGGCCGACTCCTGGCCGGCCTGGCCGTGGGAATTGCCATGACTGTTGGCGGGTCCTGGGTGAAAGAGCTCTCTCAGGCACCGTTTGACCCGCACGCGAAAAAGTCGGCTGGCGCGGCCCGAGCAGCGATGGCCCTCACGGGTGGCTTCGGAGTTGGTGCCGGCGTTGCTGGTCTTCTTGCGCAATGGGGGCCGATCCCAGGGCAGCTTTCCTACATTTTGCAGATCATTCTGTCTATCCCCACCCTGGTTTTCCTGGTGAAAATACCGGAAACTCGCCAGTCCGCGCACTTGAAAGTTCATGGCAGCTTTTGGTCTGACCTGGCCGTTCCCACCGCGAAGCACCCACGGTTCTTGACGGTCGCCGTGCCCATCGCACCCTGGGTCTTCGGGGCAGCCGGCGTTGCCTACGCGGTGACACCCGCACTCATGTCCTCGCACGTCAAAGCCCCCGTCGCCTACTCCGCACTCCTCACGGTGGTGTGCTTGGCATTCGGGTTCGGCATCCAGCAAGTCGGCGACCGCATCAACACCGACTACAGCGCGCGCGGCCCCATCTTGGGCATTATCTTCGTTGCCATCGGGATGGCATTAGCGGCTTTCGTATCGACGCGACTCTCCATCGTCGGATCCATTTCTGTGGCTGCTTTGCTGGGGCTGGGGTACGGGCTTGTTCTGATCTCTGGCCTGACGGAGGTCCAGCGGCTCGCTGGCCCGGATGATCTTGCCGGTTTGACCTCAGCGTTCTACGTGCTGACGTACGTCGGATTCTTCTTCCCCATGATTTTGACGAAGCTCTCCGGGGATTTCGACTACGTAGACATGCTCGCGTTCGGCGCCATCGAGGCAACACTGACGCTGATTCTTCTGTTTATGGTGTCGCGTAAAAACCTGGACGACGTGACGGCTGAGGAGTAGCCGGCGGGTTGGCGCTTGGGAGCCAGCCCCGATCACCGGCCCTTTCCCGCCAGCCCTTGACCGTGACGTTTAGAGAAGCATACTGTTGGGGTGGTGATTCACTCACCACACCGCCGCGCAATAGCCACCGCTGTCGTGATCAGCCTCGTTATTGCAGCTCTCTTCGCCGTCATCGTGACCCGGCGACGATCGTCGTCGCCCAGTGAAGATGAAGAACTCAACGGACCATCGAGCTCCGCCATCACCATCAAGTCGGGTGGTCTCACCCGCTCATACCGCTTATCCGTACCCAGTACCGACGCAACCGCCGCGCCGCTTCCGGTGATCTTCGCCTTCCATGGACACAGCCAAAATGCCGCGCTCATGGAGAAATACACCGATCTCGACCGACTCCCGGCCCTCGTCGTCTACCCCCAAGGCGAAAAAGATAAAAGTG
Source organism: Corynebacterium pseudokroppenstedtii (assembly GCF_019754945.1). Classification (GTDB taxonomy): domain Bacteria; phylum Actinomycetota; class Actinomycetes; order Mycobacteriales; family Mycobacteriaceae; genus Corynebacterium; species Corynebacterium pseudokroppenstedtii. The sequence continues at coordinate 252,435 of NZ_JAEUWU010000002.1, read as the reverse complement.
GCACCCAGCGCGCGTGGGAATCCGCGCCCTACGCCACCACTAACGACGGGGACAAGGATTCGCAGCTCGTTCGCGATATCCTTGCCCAGCTCGACCGGAAATACCGGATCGACCACACCCGGATCTACGCGACCGGGAAATCCAACGGAGGGGGATTCGCCACCAAACTCGCCTGCACAATGCCGGAGACCTTCGCCGCCGTGGCGCCCGTCGCTGGTGCCTACTATCCCGCGACGCACATATCATGCGCGACCGGGTCGGCGCCGAACGGCGACGTGTCCGTGTTGGAAATACACGGAGTCAAAGACGGAACCATGCACTACGACGGAGGCACAAGCCACGGCGAACGCTACGTTGCAGCACCCGAACTGGCGGGCACATTCGCGCAACTAGAGGGATGCACATCGGAACCGACCACATCGCCGACGTCGGCGGCCAACGTCACCCGCATGACATGGGGAGGCTGCCGCCCGGGAGTCGACGTCGAGCATCTTGCCGTCGCTGATGGTGGCCACAATTGGCCGGGATCGCCATACCAAAAGGAAAGTGGCGAAGGGCCATATAACCACACGCTCCAAACCACCGACGTGGTGTGGGACTTCCTGAGCCGGCACCATAAATAAGGTGCGCGGGGTCCACGCTTCCGTGTTTACGCTTCCACTTCCGCTTTGCTAGACAGCTGCACGCACGCCCCCAGCACCGCGACGAAGCCGACCACCGCCAACCACATCAACCCCGGCCGGACTTCATCGCCCAGCCAGATCAACCCGATCGTCGACGGAACAATGGTCTCGCACGCGAAAGACAGCGCCGCCACCGTCGTCGTCGGCAATCGATCTAACGCATAGCCATAAGCAACCACAGCAAGGCCGCCCATCAGCACCATCGCCCAGACGAACGCGTCGCTGAGCCAGCCGAGTATCGACGAATGTACCGTGACCAAGCGGGCGGCGACGCCGACGAACCCGAAGCCCAGGCCCGAGATGACCGACAGAACGATCCCGGTCGCCATTGTCCACCGGGGTTGAGACGCGACGACGCACACCGCCGCGACCGCGGCAAGGGGAATCGCGAGGGCACACAGCCCCCAGCCAACCCACCAAGCGACGGCCCGCGCCGGGCCTTCCTCGGCCGTCACTCCCAGCACAATCAGGCCCGCGACCAGCACAGCAACGGCAATGACCTCATGTGCGGTGAGGCGCTGATGCAGCACAACCACTGCCAGCACAGCGGTCACCGCAACCGACGACGCCACCGTCGACTCGACAAGAAAAAGAGGCAAAGAGTGCAACGCCAGTGCCGACATGAGGAAGCCGAGGAAGTCGCACACCAAGCCGAGGCCGTACAACCATCCGGCGCGAATACGGCGACCCCACGACGAGCCGGCCGGAAGCGCGACAAGCCGCCCCACCGCAATAGCCTGCAAAATCGTGGCCCCGCCGTAGGCAATCGCGGCGCACACGGCACCGATGTAGGCGAACATAGTGAATGTCACAGGCTGATACGCTACCCTTTGCGCAATTGTCGACGCATTCGCCGGACGTATTTACCGACGGAGTAACTCTGCGGCAACGGGCGCTCCACAGAGCGCAGGGTTGCCTAGGACGTCGTCGATCATTCGGAGTGGTACAAGCCCATTTCTTCCGAGAGCGCTGTTAATTCGTCGGCAGCCTTGCGCGTAGTGATGTCCTGTGCGCGCTTGTACTCTTTCACGTCGCTCGCGTAGACGCGTCGGTGAGCACCCACTTTGTGCCCGGGAAGTGTCCCCTCGTCGATAAGTTTCACGACATAGGGGGGAGAAACGTTGAGGAGATCGGCGGTTTGCTGCGTCGTCAATTCTGCATGTTCAGGAACGATGGAAATCGGCTGGCCAGCAGCCGCATTCTTGAGTACCTCTCGTAATTTGAGAACGACATGGTGGGGCAAGGTGATGCTTTCTCCCGACGGCTCAAGAGCGACGTCGATGGATTGTTGCGGGGATTTATCTAGCACGTGGGTGAGCTTGCGAAGCGCCTCGCGTGAGACAGTGGCATCGTGTTTTTGCTGTGTGTCGTTGGTCGCCATGGAGAAAATTACCAATAAACGAAATAAACGAAGCGGGACGGTGGGGGGAGGGAATCACACGCGAGCTCAAAGCCGTCTGAACGAATCCCCCCACGGCTATTGCCCCCATTACCTGAAATCTCGGTGGCAGCGTCGTATCCTAAAAACCGTGGCTGAACATTATGACGTAGTTATCCTTGGTGCAGGTCCCGGCGGATATGTGGCGGCTATTCGCGCCGCTCAGTTGGGCAAAAAAGTTGCGATTGTAGAGAAGAAGTATTGGGGCGGTGTGTGCCTGAATGTGGGCTGCATCCCCTCCAAGGCGCTCCTTCGCAATGCTGAATTAGCGCACACGTTTACGCACGATGCCAAGACATTTGGCATCTCAGGCGACGTGTCGTTCGACTTCGGCGCTGCTCACAAGCGCTCCAGGAAGGTGTCCTCCAACATTGTGAAGGGCGTCCACTTCCTGATGAAGAAGAACAAAATCACCGAAGTTCACGGTCAAGGCACCTTCACCGACGCTCACACCATCGAGGTGTCCGACGGTGACGACGCCGGTAAAACCCTCACGTTCGATAACTGCATCATTGCGACGGGTTCCGTCGTGAAGACGCTCCCGGGGATCGAGCTCAGCAGCAACGTCGTTTCTTATGAGGAACAGATCCTTAACGACGAACTCCCTGAGTCCATGGTCATCGTTGGCGCGGGCGCGATCGGCATGGAGTTCGCGTACGTCCTGGCTAACTACGGCGTGGATGTCACCATCGTCGAGTTCATGGACTCCGTCCTGCCCAACGAGGACAAGGACGTCTCCAAGGAGATCGCCAAGCAGTACAAGAAGTTGGGCGTCACCGTCCTGACCGGGCACAAGACCACAGCCGTGCGCGATAAGGGCGATTCTGTCGAGGTCGACATTGAGAAGAAGGACGGTTCGAAGCAACAGACGCTGACCGTGGACCGCGTTCTCGTCTCGGTTGGGTTCGCACCCCGCGTCGAGGGCTACGGCCTGGACAAGACCGGCGTCGAGCTCACCGACCGTGGCGCAATCGCCATTGATGACTTCATGCGCACCAACGTCGACGGCATCTACGCCATTGGCGACGTCACCGCGAAACTGCAGCTAGCCCACGTGGCCGAAGCACAAGGGGTCGTGGCTGCCGAAACCATCGCCGGCGCAGAGACCGAAACCCTGGGCGACTACATGATGATGCCTCGCGCAACGTTCTGTAACCCACAGGTTGCGTCGATGGGCTACACGGAAGCCGCCGCGAAAGAGAAGTTCTCCGACCGCGACATCAAAGTGGCCAGCTTCCCCTTCACCGCGAACGGAAAGGCGCAAGGCCTTGGCGAACCCGCTGGCTTCGTCAAGATCGTGACCGACGGCGAATATGGGGAAATTCTCGGCGCCCACATGGTTGGCTCCAACGTTTCCGAGATGCTGCCGGAGTTGACCCTCGCGGCCCGCTACGATCTGACCGCTGAGGAAATCGGGCGCAACGTCCACACCCACCCGACCCTCTCTGAGGCCATCAAGGAAGCAGCTGAGGGCACACTGGGCCACATGATCAACCTCTGAGGCGGGCCTGCCGCGTCCCGGCAGGACACTCAGGAGGGTGCCTCCGCTGAGGGGCACCTGCGCCCTCAGAGAAACCCCCGCCCCCAGCGGAACTCCAGTTCAGCAACGCCGGGCAGAGGAGCTGCACATGATGACCAGGGGAAACGTCCTCGGCGCCTGCGCAACTCGCGTCGGCGAAAAAAGAGCCACCCCGACGCGCGCTGCCCAATCCGGTTCGGCGAACCCTGCACCGCGTGCCAACCCGGAACCAGCGGTCCGGCCGACTGCCAACTCGTGCAAATGGTGCGCATGGACCCCGAACTCATGGAACGCATGCGCCAAATGAACCTGGCGCACCGGCACACGTCCTAAGCCACGTGACGCAGGCCGCGACCACCGGTGCCCGCCTGCGTGCGATTACTCCGCCTACGTGCGGTTACTTCTCGACGAAGTATTCCCTCCCGGCCAGAGAATCCGGCAGCTGAACGTCGGTGTGGATATCGCTCTTCGGCATCAACCCGAACTTCTCGTATGCTTTCCGCATGTACTCGGCCGCGTCGATATTCAGAGGACCGGACGTCCACATGGCGTACGGAAGGTTGACGTACCGCTTCTGCTTTACCGCCTCCAAGTTCTTCGTGGACGGGTTGGACTCCAGGATTTTCATTTTCTCCTCGAAAGTTTGTGAAGGATAGTCCACGAAAGCGATCACATCCGGCTGGGCAGAGGCGATTTTCTCCCACCCCACCGTCGTCCACGTGTCATCGACATCATCGGTCGCATTCTTCCCGCCGGCAGCTTCAATAATCGCCTGCGGCCCGCCGAACTTGCCGGACGTGAAAATGGTGTCCTTCGCGGAGTCGAACACGAACGTCACCGGCGGCTTACCGGAGCCCTCAGCCGCGGGAGCCTTCTTCAACGCGTTCAGGCGCTTATCCACGTCCTTGACCAAGTGATTCGCCTTATCCTCATGACCGGTCAGTTTCCCGATATTGGTGAGGTCCGTCTTCGCTGCCTCCCATGGATCCATCGTCCCGCGCTTGTCGGACCTACCCTGCCGGCATGACTCGGAAAGAATATAGGACTCAATCCCGTGATCTTTCAGCGCATCCGGCGTCAAGTTCTTGGATTCCGAAAAACCATAGTTCCACCCCGCGAACACAAGGTCCGGCTTGGTCGCAATAATTCGCTCCAGCGATGGAGACTCGGGCGCATCCACCTTCAACTTGTCGACGACATCCTTGCCATATTTGGCCTCAAGGATTGCCTTATCATCCTGCAGGCTGCTGACATTCGCGATATTGTCGGCCGCGCCCACCGCTAGCGTGGTGGCAATCATGTTCCCGTCATTGACGTACATGTGCTTCGCCGTCGACGGATAGGTGGCTTCCTTACCACAATTCTTGACGGTGACCGGACCCGAGTTGCTGCCCTCATTTCCGCCGCTAGCGCTGGTGGAATTGTCCGAGCTAGAACACGCTGCCAGCGGAATCATGATTAGGCTGGCCATGAGCGCCGAGGTTGCGATGGTCCCCGCAGAGCGACGACGTCGGCCCCCTTCGGTGAGTTTTAGCCCCTTGGTGTGGTTCGCGGCGCTGCCGTCCACAGTGTTCTGCTTCACGGTGCAGTATCCTTTCGTAAGCTTTCCACCACGAGATGAAGAGAATCGTTCGCGGTAGAAATATGGGTGGAATTCACGGAAAAGCCGTGCGCAACGGTGCTCTCCGTTAACGTTTCTTCGGGCGGCCCGGCCGCAAGAACACCACCGTCGCCGAGGACGATGACGTGGTCGAAGTGCGTAAACGCCAAACCCAGGTCGTGAATGGTGGCGCAGATCGTGCGCCCCGACGCCCGCATCACGTCGAGAAGCAGCAGCTGATAGCGGACATCCAGGTGGTTGGTGGGCTCGTCCAGAAGAACAAGGTCCGTATCCTGCGCCAATCCGCGGGCCAACATCGCTCGACGACGCTCCCCGCCGGAAAGCTGGTCACACCGGTGATCGATTTTGTCCGCCAGGCCGACGACCTCTAACGACGACGTCACAACGTCGCGCTCCTTCTTCCCACCGGTTTGCCACGGCTTCAGATGCGGAATCCGCCCCAAGGCCACCATTTCGCCGAGCAGGAGATCATCCGGCGGCGCTTCCTCTTGGCCAATGAACGCAATGCGCTGCGCCCGGTCACGCGGGCGAAGAGAGTGGACGTCGGTACCGTCGTCGATAAGAACACGACCAGAATGAGGGCGGTGAATACCCGCGAGGACCCGAAGGAGGGTGGATTTTCCGACGCCATTAATGCCGACGATGGCTGTCATGCCGCCAGACGGGACGGTGAATGACACGTCCGGGAGGATGACTCGGTCTGAACGTGCAATGGAGCACGAGACGTTGCGCGCTTCGAGTGTGGTCATTGGTTGCCCCCAAACATCACTCTTGACCCCCGAACCTGTAGTGCGAGCGCCCCATAAGGATCAGGAACACCGGTGCGCCGATGATACCGGTCACGACACCGAGCGGGATCTCTTGCGGGATGGCGGCGACGCGCGCCAGAACATCCACCCACACCAGGAAAATCGCGCCGCACAGCATGGCGGCGGGAACAAGCCGACGGTGGCGAGGGCCAACGAGGAGCCGCGCAATGTGGGGAATCACCAGGCCAACAAAACCAATTCCACCCGAAACCGCCACCAGCGCACCCACCAGAATGGCTTGAAGAAAGAACAGGCACTGGCGGAGCACAGCAACATTGATTCCCAACGCAGCGGCCGTGTCCGGGCCGGCAGCTAACGCATCTAGCTGCGACGATACCGCCATGAGGAGCGCAAAAGTCACAGCCACAATAGCCGACGGGATCCACAGCTTGGACCACGTAGCGCCCGCGACAGAACCCAGCATCCAAAACATCACGCCCTGCGCGGCCTGCCCATAGGGCGACTTAAAGATCATGAAATTGGCGATCGCGCTGAACGCGGCGCTGATGACCACGCCGGAGAGGACAAGCCGCAGCGGTGTCAGTCCACCTTGCCCCATAGCGACGAAGTACACCGTGAGGGTGGCGGCTATCGCCCCGGCCAACGCCCCGCCGGTGAGCGCGAAAAGGCCGAACGACGAAAACCACCCCAAGGTGATCACCGACGTTGCCCCCACGCTGGCACCCGACGAAATCCCCAACAAATACGGGTCAGCCAGCGGATTCCTGACCAGAGTTTGGATAGCAACGCCCGCCAGCGCCAGGCCGGCGCCGACGATCGCGGCTAACACTCCCCGCGGAGCACGCAAATCCCACACCACGGAATCCAACGACGTGTCCGGTGTTCCTGCGCCCCCGAAATGCGCGCGGATGACAGACCACACTTGGCCGACGTCGTACTGGGCTGAGCCAAACGTTGTGGATGCAATAAGGCTGATGATCAGTGCAGCCGCTCCGATGAGCAGGAATAGCCAGAGCGGAGCGCGCCGGGGCGTGTGCTCGGACGGATCCCGGTGGGAGTGACGCCCGAACGAAACCCCGCGGATCCGTCGTCGCGACGACCTGCGGGGTGGTGACGATGTACAACCGTTATTCACGTGATTCCTTGGCGAAATCTATAGCAGGGAGCGGTTCAGTGAACCTCCAGAAAAACACTCACCGAAAGTAAAACACATTTTCTATAGAAGCTGAAATGGGTGGATGAGCAGCGAAAATGCGTCTCGGGTGCCAGTTAAAATGTGCCATCTGCGCGTGTTATTGATATGCGCGCGCTTTATCTATTGATATACATGGACGGTAACTCAGAAAGGTGAATTATGAAGAAACACGGCGCAGCTTTTCTAGCCAGCACATTGTTGATCTTTTCCGCCGCGGTTCCAGCACATGCCGGGGATGCGCAACAACCGTCATCGCCACTGAAGTGGGGGCCATGCCCAGAAGGATCAGGAGTAGCTGCCCGTGCGACGTGCGCAACACTCACCGTTCCGAAAGATTACGACGATCCGTCGTCGGGGACCATCGAACTCACCATGAGTAAAATCCCCGCTAGTGGGCAGAAGAAGGGTGTTATTGCGGGTAACCCGGGTGGCCCTGGTGGCGACGCGCTGGGCATGTTCAGCGACCCCAGCGATAAAGGCGAAGGGACGCAGGCGGTTCATCTGCCTGAGAGCGTCGGCAAGAACTATGACCTCATCGCGGTGGAGCCACGTGGGTTGACGTGGGGCACTCCGCTGAATTGTGAGCCGGAGATCGCCACGCCCTATATGACGGCGGGAATGCTTTATGATGCGTGCGAATCGCATAATCCGGGGTACACAAAAACAGTAAATACAGAAAATACGGCACGTGACTTAGAAGAAGCGCGGAAACTTTTGGGCGAAAAGCAGCTCAATCTTTATGGGCTTTCCTATGGAGGGCCGCTGATGAGTACGTATGCCACTTTATTTCCGGAACATACTAATAAAGCGATTTTTGATTCAAGCGCATCCCCCAATGACCTTGTTTTCCGCCTCGCAGAAAAGCGACAAGCTATTCGTCATGAAGCGATACATGAATTCTTCTCGTGGGTCGCTGAGCGGGATAGCGACTACCACTTGGGGACCACACCGCGCGAGGTGTATCAATCCTTCGCCGCCGTGATTCATGACGAGTACGGAGTGTCGGCCCCTGTTCGCCCGCAATCGGCGGACCGTCGCGATGTTGCAGCAGTTCCCGACGATTACGCACAGGCTGCCGTGGCTCTGGTGAACGCGGCTGACCTCGTCGCGTGGCGGACCGGCAGGGTGGTCGATGCGGTCAAGCTCTATACCGACGCGGTTTCGCCGGATCAATTCGCTGACCCGAACTCGATGGTGATGGGGACGCTGTATAGCCAAAAATCGTGGACCAAGCTGGCGGAATACTTGAGCACGAAGAAGACGCAGGCGGGGGATGCGAACGCCAACGCGGGAGAATCGTCGGACGTGGATGAGAGCGATAACGGCCGCGAACCAACGCCGGAGGAGCAGAAGCAGCTGGAAATTCAGCAACAACTTGTTCAGGCGATGACTATTCAGGGCAACGTCGTCTCCTGTAATGAGAACGCGACGGCCCCCGACCGATCCAAGCTGATCCCCTATTACACGTCCCTTATTGTGCCGGGGGACATCATTGATTTGAACGAAAACATGCTGGCCAGCGGCGCGTACTGCGATGGTTGGCCGACGAACACACCGTTCAAGAAGGTGTCCGGGGACAAGCTGAAAGTTAAGCCGCTTCACCTCGGTTACGACAAGGACACCGCGGTCACCGGAACGGGAGCCCCCGAGATGCGCGACGCGATGGGTGGCGACCTTCACATGTACCCGGGTTACAGCCACGGTGTGCTGGTGAATGACTTTGATCAGGCTGCCGACGTTGTCGCTGAGTATATGAATGGGGAATAGACAGCCCTGTCTTTTCTCGCTGAGGGCCGGGCGCTACCGTGGCACTATGCGAACGATAGCGATTGTTGGCGGCGGACCACGCGGGATCTCGGTCTTGGAGCGCCTCGGTAGTTTCTTGCGAGACTCGGCAGATCAGGCGTCAGCCGGTGACAAGCCCGTGACCTCCGCTGGCAACGTCGCTATTCACCTTATTGACGACGTCGAACCCGGCGCGGGCCGCGTGTGGCGGACCGACCAATCATCCACGCTATGCATGAACACGCTGGCAGACGCGGTGACGCTCTTCACCGAGCCGGGATCGACTGTGCGTGGCCCCGTCCTGGAAGGGCCGACTCTCTACGAGTGGTTTCAATTGCTCCGTGGGGAGAACCTGCAGCCACGTCCTACGGATTCCGATCCCTCCCGAGCGCGTAAGAAGACGGAGCTGTTCCGCGAATTCCCGCCCACCATGCCGGCGGAATACGAGGCAGAAATCCGTCAAACGCGTCCTGAATCGCACCCCTTGCGCGCGTTATATGGGCATTACCTGCGGTGGGTATTCGACATCGCCGTGGACCGACTGAAGGCAATTCCCGGCGTTACCGTGCATATTCACAAGGCCCGCGCTGTCGATATTCGGCCTAGCGACGCTGGCACGGATGGACACGAAGGCGCGGATGGTCCCGTCGGCAAGCAAGAAGCACACGCTGGGCAGCAGAGTTCTCAGGACACCATCACGCTTTCCGACGGAACATCCATCGACGCCGACGCCACCATTTTGGCGCTCGGGTGGACGGACACCACCGCGAACACCGCCGAATCGGTGCTGGCCGCGAGTGTTGACGCGCACCCGAACCTGACCTGGATCCACCCCGGGCACCCCGCTGACCAGGACCTTGAACTTGTTGCTGGTGGGCACGACACCACTGACTCGGCGCAGGATGAACCACAACCACACCGCCCCGATGTCATCGTGCGAGGACTGGGCATGGGCTTCTTTGACCTCATGGCCAGGCTGACCATCGACCGCGGCGGGGAGTTCCAGCGCACGTCGCCCTCCCCGTTTGACCTGACCTATAACCCCTCCGGCCGGGAACCGCGGCTCATCGTGACGTCCCACCACGGCTACCCCTACCAGCCGAAACCCGTGTTTGGGTCGCTCCCGCCAGCAGCCCCGATGCCTCGGCTGAAGTCCGCGGTCCAGGCGCTCCCCAGTGATCCGCCAGCGGGCAGCATCGATTTCTCCACAACCCTCTGGCCGGCGATCCTGCGCGACGCACAAGCTGCCTACTATCGCGTCCTTCTCTGCGACTCCGACGAGGCACTTCGTCGGGTTCTCCGCATTATCGACGACCCAGCCGCAGACCCGTGGTCGCTTCACAATGATCCACGGCTCGACGAGCTGGTCGCCCCCGCGGACCGCTTTGACCTGCCCTATTACGCCGATCCGATGTCTAGGATCACGGCCGAGCTGCCGGAGGAGACAAATCCAGACACGACAGACGCCGAATCTGCCATCCGCGCTCTTACCGCGGCGGTCAAAGAGGCGTTGAAGAATGACCTGGCCGAAGCGCGCCGGGGCCGGGAATCCGCGGTCAAAGCGGGGTTGCAGGTCATTGGAGTCGCGCGCAAAACCGTCGCCATCGCTGACGAGCCAGGAAAATTCACGCCCGAGTCACGCAGAGGGGACTACGCCGAATTCGTGCGGATCGGCGCCACCGTCGGCTCCGGGCCTCCCGCGTTCCGTACCGCGGAGCTCATCGCTCTTATCGACGCTGGCCTGGTTGTTTTCGCGGGCGCAGATCCGATCGTGGGCGTCACCACGGACCACGGCGACGAACCGCAGTTCGTGCTGACTTCGCCGACCACCGGTGCGCACCCGATGTACTCAACGACGCTGATCGACGCGTGGCAGCACAAACCGAACGTCAATAGGAGTACCGATCCGCTGACGCGAGCACTGGTGGCGTCGGGAAGAATGAGGCCATTTGCGCTGCATACACCGCATGAGAGTGAAGCAACACGTGGCGACGGCAGTGCGAACCGTGAGGACAGCGCCAAGACCCACCCCACCCCGACTCGCGCGCCCGAAGTCGACATGGAGACATGCCGGGTCATCCATCCCAACGGCACCACCGATCCGCGCGTCCACATGCTGGGCATTCCGCTGCAAGAGATGCGGGCGGATACCACCATTTCGCCGATGCCGGGCACCGATCCGCTCATGCTGCAGGAAACGGACGCGGCAGCGGCAAGCGCGCTCGGCATCGCGCGTGGGTAGCGTCGTCGGCAATCAGTCTCGACATCATTGGCCACACTTCCTCTACACTGGCCCACACCATGACCGGAGCCATGAACGCTGACACACACGCTCGCACCGCCTCGCGCCGCAACCACAGCTTCCGCGACGCCTGGATTGTTGAGACCACCACCGGCCCGATCAAAGGGCATGCCGAGACAGGCGTCGTCGCTTTCCGCGGAATACCGTACGCGCAACCGCCGCGCGGGGAGCTGCGATTCCGGCGTGCTCAACCGGTGGAACCATGGACAGAACCGCTGATCGCGGACCATCCCGGCGACTATTGCGCTCAGTACCGCAACAAGTCCGTCGGGTGGGTGGGCTCGGAAGACTGCCTGTGGCTCAACGTTGTTGTCCCGAACACGGCTGCTCGGACGGGTGACGGTCGCTCGGACCAACGCCGACCGCACATGATTAATCGGAATGCTCGACGGCCCATCGTCGTGTACTTCCACGGCGGATCCAATGTGCACGGCTCTGCCAACGAACCGTTGCTGACCGGCCAGTATTTCGCGCAAGCCATGGACGCGGTGGTCGTCGCGGTCAATTATCGTGTGGGAATCCTGGGGCAGCTGTCGCTCAATTACACGGCCGACATTGCGAAAGCCGACAATACAGCGCATACCGGAGCAGACGGAAGTGCCGGCACCGTCAGTACGAAGTCCGCGACCAGGGCAGACTCTAACCCCGGCTTATCAGACCTGGTCACGGCGGTGCGGTGGGTTCACGATAATGCCGAAGCCTTCGGCGGCGACCCCGCGCGCATCACGATCATGGGCGAGTCCTCCGGCGGCGCCATGGTGACCGCGCTGATCGCCCTCCCGGAACTCCGCGGGGTCATCGCCGGAGCCATCGCGCAATCCCCGCCCGTCGCGATGGTCCATTCGCCCGCAGCCGCCGGCCGGTGGGCAGACCGTGCGCGGGCCGAAAATCCGGGCCTCAACGGCATCCCTGCCATGGAACTCGCGCACCTGACCGAACGTCTGAATGTCATTAACGACGAGTACCTCGAGTTTTCCGGTCCTTTCGCGCCCACTATCGACGGGGACCTGATGACTCGGCATCCTCTGGCTGTTCCCCAACCGTCGTCGCAAGAACCACACGACGAACGTCGAAAAGCACCCACCGACGACGGCACACCGGCGGCGAACATCCCGCTCTTGATCGGGACGAATGCCGATGAATACCTGGTCATGCGGTGGGAGCGCATGTCCACCCGCGCCCAACGCGCGCGTATTCGTCGGCTGGCCCAATCCATCGGCGGGGACGCCCCGGATATCTTGGCAGAGTTCTACCGCGGGGGCCGGACCCGCGCCGAGTGCGGAAGGTTCGCCGGCGACGCCTTGTTCTTGGCGTCCTCACTGCAATTAGCGTCCCGGTGGCCACAGGGGAAAGCCTGGATGTATCGGCTCGATATGTTGACGCCGTCGCTCCGGTTGTCCGGGCTGGGTGCCACGCACGCCCTCGACCTACCCCTCTTATTTGAGCGCTACGATTCCGGCAAAGGGCCCGATGCGCTGTATTTGGGCGGCCACGATCAGATGCGGGCAACAAGCGCCGTGATGCAAAGTCGGTGGAAGAATTTTATTCATTCCGGTAATCCAGAATTTCCGCCATTTAGTGACGGCTTTGCTACTCAGATTTTTAATGCGGGCGAGCATACAGCGGAAGATCCGTCGGGTGAACTACGTCGGGCATGGTCAGACGTTGATCTAACGAATTAATTTCGCCAAATAAGAAATCTTTAGTTCGCTGCACTTACTATAATTATCAATGTGTCAATTCCTGTTAACGATTCTTCTTATCTAGCTTCACCGCATAAACGGTCATTTCGCGATAGCTGGACCGTGAATACCACCACCGGGCCGGTCGTTGGCCATGCGGAAACGGGCGTGGCTGCCTTCCGCGGCATTCCCTATGCCGCGCCACCCACTCGAAATCACGCCCGACGCCCCCGGGGTTGCCGGAAAAGTTCCGCTGCTGATCGGAACAGTGAGCCATGAATACTACTTCATGCGGCTTAGGAAAGCCTCGACGGCGACGCAACGCCGCCACGCCCAGATTTTTGCGGAATCCATCGGCCCGAACGCCACCGAGGTGTTCCGCGACATGTACCGCAATGGCCGCTCACGCACCGAGTGCGCAGAGCTCTTTGGCGACGCCGTGTTCTGGGGTCCGTGTATCGCGCTGGCCGAGCAGTGGTCGCCCAGCAATGTGTGGATGTACCGCCTCGACGCCTCCACTCCGTTCTTCAAAGCACTCGGACTCGGAGCGACGCACACCTGGGACCTCCCGCTCCTCTTCGGCCGGTACGACGCCGGAATGGCATCGAAAGCGTTCACGTCCGGCGGGCTCGACCGCATCAAACAAACGACGGCAGCAATGCAGCGTCGCTGGCGGGACTTCATTCACGACGGAAACCCCGGCTTCACCCCCTACGCCGACAACCGATCAACGCACATTTTCGGCGGTGACGGCGAAACGACCGTGAACGATCCACGCCATGACATGCGTGAGGCCTGGTTGAGCGTGGACTTCGCGAACTTCGGGTGAAGGTAGCGTAGTGCGGGGTTGCGCTGACCCTCGCGGCTTACGCCGTGTTGCCTTTGCCGGTTAGCGCAGGTCTTACCGTGAAAGCGCTGCCTGAGCAGCGTAAAAGCCGCACAACCCGTGTGCCCCCGCACCGGGAGGCGTCACCGCCGAACACAGGTACACCTGCGGCCCATCACTTCGGCCAGTGACCGCGTAGGGGTTCGTCGACAATCGCGGCCTGCCCAGCAACCCGCCGAGCGTGTTCGCCCCGGTCGTGATGTTGCCACCCACAAAATTGGCATTGTCATGCTCAACATCCGCGGGAGTTCTGATTTTCTTAGCGACGATTCTCTCGCGGAAGCCCGGTGCGTACTGCTCAATACAGTTCTCGATAGAAGCGCATAACGCGGACTCGTGGCGCTGCTCGGAGCTACCGCGTATCGCGGAGCGATTTCCTACGTATCCCGCGGGTACGTGCGCATAGGCGTCGATGGGGTGGAGGTTTCCCCTGCTCCGCGACGGATCGACAACGTACTGTTGGGTGACCAACACGAAAGGTCGCTCTGGCAGGCGACCGCGGTTGATTTCCCGCTCAGCGGCGTGAATATCGCGCACCGAACCACCCAGATGTACACTTCCCGCCTCGCGTGCCGGCTGGTATGTCCACGGAATCTCTCCGTCGATGGCGAAATTCACGACGGCAACGCCCGGCCCGTACTTGTACCGCGAGAGAGCAGCGCGAACATGCGCGGGCACGTGCGGCGGGCGTCGGCTCGCGTCGATGATGCCCAGAGCGGCCTGAGGTGTTGTGTCCAGCATGATGATGTCGTTTGTGCTGGCAGGAAGGTCGTCCAAAGATCGGATAGGGCTGTCGGTTGCGATGCGCCCGCCGGATTGTTCCAGTGCGTGAACAAGGGCGTTCGTGATGTTTTGTGAACCACCCTTGGCGAAGGGCCAGCCGCTAGCATGTGCGGCGGTGGTGAGCATCATCCCGACGGCTGAGGAGCCGGTGCTCGTCAACGGCCGAAAGGCGTGTGCAGCGACCCCGGCGAAGAGTGCGCGGGCCTCCGCGGACAGCAATAACCGGGACGTGGCCGCGGCGGGGAGACCTGCGAGCACGCCGAATTGGAGAAGATCTCCCCATCTGTGTCCGTCTGTTTGGCGCTGGGCTAGCCGTAACGGTGGCTGAAGAATATCCGACGCAAGCTTTGTGAAATTGCTGGCCAGAGGGCGAAAAAGACGTTCCCACCAAAACCGATCGTGTGCAGTGGGAAACTGTTGGGCCGTGGCGTGGACATCGCGATATAGCGCGGCTCCGCCCCGTGCGCCACGAAAAAGCGGGTGCGCACATTGCACCCGCGGCCATAACCACTCCAAGCCCACACCATCGTCGCTGTTCAAAGACCGAAGGAGTGGATTCTCCATCGCGAGCGGGTGGATCGCCGCGCAGTGATCGTGGATAAGTCCGGGCACGGTCAGTTCGGCGGAACGGACACCCCCGCCGACAGTGCTCTGAGCCTCGACGACAGTGACGGCATACCCAGCGCGTGCAAGAGTGACCGCCGCCACGAGTCCATTCGGGCCGCTGCCCACAACAAACGCTTGAGTCATGGGCACTCCCTCCACCCGAAAATCGCCCGAAGCCGAAGCCTCAGCTTAAGTCACGCCGAATTATACGGCGCGTGAACCTGCGAGGGCTTCCTCACCCGTTTCGGATTTCTGGACTTCCTCCCAGTCATGCTCGCCAGCGTCCCACGTCGCCGTGTCCAAAATCCCGGCGCGCTTCGCCACCACCGTCGTGGCCAGGGACTGTCCAGTCACATTCACAGCCGTGCGTCCCATGTCGATAATCGGCTCGATAGCCAGCAGCAGGCCGACGCCGGAGAGCGGGAGACCCAGCGTCGATAATGTCAATGTCAACATGACCGTCGCACCGGTCGTACCAGCCGTCGCCGCGGAACCAATAACCGAGACGAAAATGATCAGCAGGTAATCAGTGAAGTTCAGCGGAGTGCCATAGAACTGGGCGACGAAAATCGCGGCCACCGCGGGGTAGACGGATGCGCACCCGTCCATTTTGGTGGTCGCACCCAGCGGGATAGCGAAGGACGCGTACTCCGACGGCACACCCATGCGCTGCTCAGTGACGCGCTGGGTAACGGGCATAACCCCCATCGACGAGCGCGTGACGAAGCCCAAGCTGGTCACAGGCCAGACGCGGCGGTAGAAGCCCGACACGGAAAGACCGTTCGTGGCGAGCACAGTGGGGTAGATAATGCCCAGCACAATGGCCAGGCCGACATAAATAGCCAGCACAAATTTGCCCAGCGAACCGAGTGCGTCCCAGCCGTAGTTCGACACGGCGTGCCCGATCAGCGCGGCCGTGCCGATCGGCGCCAGTCGGATGATCCACCACAGCACGGTTTGAACAATCTTGAGGACGGACTCATTAAACCGCAGGAAGGGCTTCGCCGCGTGGCCAGTTTTCACGGCTGCAATGCCGATGGCCAGCGAAATGACCAGTAGTTGGAGCACATTGAAGGACAGGTCAATGCCATCGCCACTCGATGCGGTTGATGCGCCCAGGCCCAAGATATTCGACGGAACGATCCCCTCGATGAAGGCCAGCCAGCTGCCGGTATGCGACGGATCCGCGGCGGTGGAGGCGTCGATACTGGTACCTTCACCGGGCTTCATAACCAGCGCCACAATAATTCCGGTGAGTACGGAGAAGAAAGCGGTGATCGCGAACCACACGAGTGTGCTGATCGCGAGCCGCGCCGCGTTGGTCACTTTCCGTAGGTTTGCCACGGAGGTAATGACCGCGGTGACGACCAGCGGCGGGATCATCACTTTCAGAAGCTGCACATAGGCAGTGCCGACGCCGTCGAGCAGCCCGCCCAGCCATCCTTCCTTGTCGCCGCCGAGCCCGTTGCTTTGGGCGCGCGCGATAAAACCGAGGATCAGGCCAATAATGAGGCCGGCGATCACTTGCGCGCCGAACCCCGTCATCCACCCGGGGAGGAGCTTCTTCTTCTCGACGTTGGTGTTGCGTTCGGCGTCGTTGTCGAGTTGTGTGTCGAGTTTCGTGTCAGCTGAATCGGCCATGTGTTTCCTTCGCTGTGGGACCTGCGTGCGGGGCGGCGGGAGGTGTCATGGCTGGTCAAGCCGGAGCCCGTGCAGACTGGTCTGTCTATTTATAACCGACGCACATATTACGTGGTGGCGTCCCTGGTTCCAACCCATGACAATGGCCGACTATTCCTGACGTGACATATCACTCATCGACATGGAAATCGTCGCCTGGCAGACACTTCGCGCTAATACGGGTTGACTGACGAACTATGCGTATTAATCCGTATGTCATGAAGAATCGACGGAAATGCGCGTTGAGGACACTCGGTACGGCTGCACACTCGACACCCCGGCCCGATCGGCGTCGCCGCCGCCAGGTCCGAAAGGTCCAACCCCTCGGCATACACCGTGCGTTCCGCATGACGCGCTTCGCACCCCAGGCCAATGGCGAACACTTTTCCCGGCTGGCCGAACCGTCGTCGGTAATGTTTCACCGTCCGCGCCACCCACATATATGTCCGCCCATCCGGCATCTGCGCTAGTTGGCGCATCACTTTCCCCGGGTAGGAGAACGTTTCGTACACATTCCACAGTGGGCAGGTGCCACCGGAATGCGTGAAATGAAACCCCGTCGCCGACTGCCGCTTGGACACATTCCCCGCGCGATCCACGCGAACAAAAGTCCACGGTATTCCCCGCAGCTTCGGGCGCTGCAGGGTCGATAAGCGGTGGCAAATTGTCTCGTAGCCCATGCCGTAGGCCGTCGACAAGTACTCGATGTCATATCCGGCGCGCTCAGCCTGAGCGTGAAAATTCGTGTACGGCAGCACCAGGGCCGCCGCGTAGTACGTTGCCGCACCCCGCACCGCGAGTTGTCGGGATTCGTCGGACGTAAACCGCGGGTCCTCGTCGACAAGAGAATGAAGCTGATCGCCCACCTCTAAATAGGCAAGCTCCGTAGCCATCCGGAAAGCCTTCTGCCCCGATGTGAGATGCGCGTCGATAGTGAGCACGCCGGTGTCGGGGGAAAAGCGGTGCTGGACCATGTGCTCGGCGGTATCCGGGTGCCCATTCTCAGCGCTATCCAGGTGCGAAATGTAGCGAACCTCGACACCATATTTTGAGGTCAGCCGCGTTGCGACGCAGTCTTCGACGTGGTTGATATTGGGCACACCCAGACCCAGCGTCCCGGCGAGTTCCTCGGCCGCAACATCAAGCGAATCAATGTAATTTTGGCGCGCATAGAAGAAATCACGAACCTCTTCGTGAGGCATCGTGAGTGCGTCGGACCCCGTCGACGAATCCTCCATATCCGACCGGTTCCGCTCCTCGGTGACCAGCGACAACTTGTCCGACACATTGCGATAGCGGCGGTGAATGTCCACCAGCGCGCGGGCAAGCTCCGGGTGAGTGTGCACGAGATCCGCCACCTCTTGCACATCAATGCTGGTGGGGCACACCTCGCGGTCCAGAGTGACGTCGTGAACCTCGGCGACCAGGCGGGAATCGTCTTCGCGCGAAAAGAAAGCCTCGTCGATTCCGAAAACATGGGTGATTTTCCGGAGAACCGACGAGGTCAGTGGGCGACTGTCATTTTCAATTTGGTTGACGTAACTGGCAGAGAGACCGAGAGTATGCGCAAGGGTTGCTTGGCTTAACTCCCGTTCTTTGCGGAGCTGCTTGAGCCGCGTCCCGACGAATACACGCGAGGACGGGCCCTCCTTCTCAGCTCCAGTGGTCATGCGACAACAATAGAGCGTCGTCGCGAGCGATAAAGGGGTTTTGCGCAGATTTGTCGACGCGGCCTAGTGGAACTGGCCTTCCTCCGTGGAGCCCTTCAGCGCAACGGTGGAGGAGTTGGGGTCGACCGTGGTGGCAACACGGTCGAAGTAGCCGGCGCCGACCTCGCGCTGGTGCTTGACGGCGGTGAATCCACGCTCCTTGGCGGCCTCGAACTCGCGGTTCTGCAGGTCCACGAAGGCCGTCATCTGCTCGCGCGCATAGCCGTAGGCCAGGTCGAACATCGAGTAGTTCAGCGAGTGGAAACCAGCCAAGGTGATGAACTGGAACTTGAAGCCCATCTTGCCCAGCTCGTTCTGGAACTTCGCGATCTCGTCCTTCTCCAGGTGGGAGGACCAGTTGAACGACGGCGAGCAGTTGTACGCCAGCAGCTGGTCGGGGAACTCCTCGTGGACACCGTCGGCGAACTTCTTGGCCAGCTCCAGGTCGGGAGTGCCGGTCTCCATCCAGATGAGGTCCGCGTAGGGGGCGTAGGACTTGGCGCGCGCGATACACGGCTCGATCCCGTTCTGGACGTGGTAGTAGCCCTCCGCGGTGCGGTCGCCCGTAATGAACTTCTGGTCGCGCTCGTCGACATCCGAGGTAATCAGCGTCGCGGCCTCGGCGTCGGTGCGGGCAACGATCATGGTCGGCGTGTTCAGAACGTCCGCCGCCAATCGCGCCGACGACAGCGTGCGGATGTGCTGCTGCGTGGGGATCAGCACCTTGCCGCCCAGGTGACCACACTTCTTCTCGGAGGCCAGCTGGTCCTCCCAGTGGGTACCAGCCGCACCGGCCTGAATCATGGCCTTCTGCAGCTCGAAGACGTTCAGAGCACCACCGAAGCCGGCCTCGGCGTCGGCAACGATGGGGACCAACCAGTTATCGACGGCGGTGTCGCCCTCGATGCGCGCAACCTCGTCGGCACGAAGAAGCGCATTGTTGATGCGGCGCACGATCTGCGGAACTGAGTTGGCGGGGTACAGAGACTGGTCGGGGTAGGTCTGAGCGGCCAAGTTGGCGTCGCCCGCAACCTGCCAACCGGACAGGTACACGGCCTTCAGCCCAGCGCGAACCTGCTGGACAGCCTGGTTACCGGTGAGAGCGCCGAGGGCGTTGATGTAGCCGTCGCCCTCTTCGTGGATGGCGTCAAAAAGGATTTCGGCGCCGCGCCGGGCGAGGGTGTTTTCCTCGACGACGGTGCCCTGGAGCGCTTCGACATCTTCCGCCGTGTAGTTGCGGGTGATGCCCTTCCAGCGAGGGTTGGTTTCCCAATCCTTCTTGATTTCTTCAGCGGTACGGGCCTGTCCAACCGTAGACATTGTGCTCACTCCTATGAGGTCTAAGTTCTGGAGACATTGACACCCACATATCGGGCTAAATCCGTAGAAAACCGGACATTGCGATGTCGGTGAATGTCTGTGTAGCCGGTGGCCGTGGTGGCCTCGTTGGCGTGGTCTTAACCTTTATCGATGAGAAAACACACGTCAATGACTTTTCGGATCGTATCTTTGTGCGGGGGTAGTGGGGGATTTTGCAAAGTTTGCAAACTTACGCCACCGTATGTTTCAGGTCACAAAAACGGCAACCGGCAATGAGCTGCATTAATGCAAAATATGATCTAGATAACTGGGTGCTGTGGCTCGCGTCACTCCACAGTGTTTTGTGGATCACAGCAAAAAAGAGCGGGGGGAGCTGACGGGATATCTGGCACCGATTAGCTAAAAAGTGTTTCGCCGCACACCGAACTCCCTTAGGGTTAGCCACACCAGTGTTAGCAACACCACCGAGAACAGTTGTCGTTCCGAATGTTCCGAAGGAGAAGCTATGACAACCGCCACGTCCGACACCACACCCCGCACCAAAGTCGCTGGCCTCCAGGTGGCCACCACTCTTTATGACTTCATTACCGGCTCGGTCCTTCCCCGCACCGGCCAGGACCCCGACGCCTTCTGGTCCGGCTTCGCGGACATCGTGAAAACCTATACGCCTCGCAATAAGGAACTCTTAGCCCGTCGCGAGGAACTGCAAACCAAGCTCAACGTGTGGTACACCGAGCACCCCGGCGAGCAAAACATCGACGATTACGACGCCTTCCTCCACGAGATCGGCTACGTGGTGGACAATGATGATGACTTCCAGATCGACCCCGTCAATATCGACCCCGAAATCTCGGAAACCAGTGGCCCCCAGCTGGTCGTTCCCGTGCTCAACGCCCGCTTCGCCCTGAACGCCGCCAACGCGCGGTGGGGTTCGTTATATGACGCCCTCTACGGCACCGACGCCATCCCCGAAGACGGCGGAGCAGAAAAGGGCAACGGTGGTTACAACAAGATCCGTGGCGATAAGGTCATCGCATGGTCGCGTGACTTCCTCGACAAGGCAGTTCCCCTGGTCGACGCATCCCACCACGACGTCACCAAGTACGACATTTCCGACGGATCCTTCGTCGGCTATGTCAACGATGAGAAGCATGAGCTGCGCGAACCGGAGGTTTACGCCGGATACGGCGGGGACAAGTCCAACCCGACGTCGATTTTGTTGCGGCACAACGGGCTGTACATCGACATTTTGATCGACCCCGAATCCCCCATCGGATCCACCGACAAGGCCGGAGTCAAGGACATTATTCTCGACGCCGCCGTCAGTACGTTGATCGACTTTGAAGACTCCGTGGCCGCCGTCGATGCGACCGATAAAACCCTGGGGTACAGCAACTGGTTCCAGCTGAACACCGGTGAGCTGGAAGAAGAGGTGACGAAGGGGGACAAGACGTTCACCCGTCGGCTCAACCCCGACCGCGAATACACCAGTCCGGACGGCGAATCCTTCACCGTTCACGGCCGCACCTTGATGTTTACCCGCAATGTGGGCCACCTCATGACCAACCCGGCGATCCTGCTGGAAGACGGGTCCGAGGTGTTCGAAGGCATCATGGACACCGTCATGACCGCCGTGTGCGGCATCCCGGGGATTGACAAGAACAACCCCATGTACAACTCCAGCAATGGGTCGATCTACATCGTGAAGCCCAAGCAGCACGGGCCGGAGGAAGTGGAATTCACCAACGACCTGCTGGGTGCCACCGAGAAGCTCCTGGGTCTCCCGGAGAACACCATCAAGGTCGGAGTGATGGATGAAGAGCGACGGACCACGCTGAACCTCGACGCATGTATCAAGGCCGTGTCCAAGCGGCTGGCCTTCATTAACACCGGCTTTCTGGACCGCACCGGCGACGAAATCCACACCTCCATGGAGGCCGGCCCCATGATCCGCAAGGGCGAAATGAAATCCGCTCCCTGGATGCAGGGTTATGAGGACAACAATGTCGACGCTGGCATCGCCCACGGACTACCCGGCAAGGCGCAGATCGGTAAGGGAATGTGGGCAAAGACCGAGCTCATGGCTGACATGTTGGCCGAGAAGATCAGCCAGCCGGAACAGGGTGCCACCACCGCGTGGGTTCCGTCGCCCACCGCAGCAACACTGCACGCCACGCACTATCACCAGGTGGACGTGTTCACTGTCGACGAGAAACTCCGCGCTGCTGGGCGTCGTGATAACTACCGCGACCGCCTCACCGTCCCCGTATCGCCGGACGGAAAGTGGAGCGATGAAGACATTAAGGAAGAGGTAGACAACAACTGCCAGTCCATCCTGGGCTACGTCATCCGCTGGGTGGAGCAGGGCGTTGGTTGCTCCAAGATTCCGGATATTCACGACGTTGACCTCATGGAAGACCGCGCTACGCTGCGTATTTCCTCGCAGCTGCTGGCCAATTGGCTGCGTCACGGCATCATTACGAAGGATTACGTGATCGAGGCATTGAAGCGCATGGCGAAAGTCGTCGATAAGCAAAATGAGGGAGACCCGGCGTACCGCCCGATGTCGGCTGATTATGACAAGTCGATCGGTTGGCAGGCGGCGAAGGACCTGATTTTGGACGGGACGACCTCGCCCTCCGGCTACACCGAGCCGATTCTGCACCAGCGCCGTCGCGAATTCAAGGAACGCGAAGGGATCGCATAGGATCCTGCTGCGTTGGTGCTGTAACTGCTGCGTCTGTCACAGGTGATGGGTACCCTCATACGTAGACGGTGAAGGTCGAGCAGAAAGGTAACTTGTGGTGACGCAGTCAGCAGATACACCAACGCTTCAGGATCTTCTGAAATTCAAGGTCGTGCTCTTCGACCTTGATGGGGTTCTCACCCCCACGGCGACGCTCCACCAGCAGGCGTGGGCGACGATGTTCCAGGCGTTCCTGGCAGAGCGCGGCGAACGCGCCTACACCGACCAGGACTATTTCGATTACCTGGACGGGCGTCGTCGGGATGAGGCCATTCAAGCGCTCTTAGAATCGCGCGGCATCTCTCTTCCTTATGATCGTGCCGACGCAGGCCTCGATGGCGACGACAATCCCACCGATAACACCATCACAGGGTTAGGGCTGCGCAAGAACCGCGACTTCCTCGACCTCCTCAAGCGCGGGATGGATCCGTACCCTGGTTCATTGCAGCTGCTCCACGCGATGAAGGACCACAACGAGTCCCACTCGTCGGATGCCGTGCAGATGGGCGTGGTGTCGTCGTCAAAGAACACGCCGAGGGTCCTGGAATCAGCCGGGCTCACTGATTATTTCCCCCATGTTGTCGACGGGACCATCGCGGAGGAGAAAAAGCTCAAGGGGAAGCCGGCACCCGATACCTATGTGTATGGCGCCGAATTGTTTGGCCTCACCCCTGCCGACGCCGTTGTCGTTGAGGACGCCACCAGCGGTGTGGCTGCGGGGTGTGCCGGTGAATTTGGGTACGTCCTCGGTGTCAATCGCGGTGCAGGGAAAGACGCGTTGCTGAAGGCCGGGGCCGATGCCGTCGTTGACGACCTCGGCGAGCTGGTGTAAAAAAGGCCCCCTGCCAGCCAACCCACAACCTACGGATCGGTAGCCTGGTCGATAGGCTGTGACTGCAGCAGCTCATGCCGTTAACGTCACCACAAGGACCCCTAGGAGAGTGAATGAGCCCGAAAGCATCGCAAGCGACGTCGGAAGCTTTTCTTGCTGCCCGTCGCCATGGACATAAGGACCAAAAGGGCTCGATTGATGACGGCCGCCAGGATGGATTACTGGCCCGCGCCGACGGCCACCACCACGGGGTTGACCCAGAGTCCACCATCGACCGCGAAAACAATCCCGTCGACGCGTGGCGGCTCATCGAGCGCGTCCCCAACCGCATGGACCTGGGGGTATCGGAATCCATCTTCGCCCTCTCCAACGGGTACATGGGCATGCGCGCGAACCCCTCCGAGGGGCGCGATTCCGCCTACCACGGCACCTACATCAACGGCCTCCACGAAACATGGAACATCCGCCACGCGGAAGACGCCTACGGCTTAGCCCGCAAGGGGCAGACCCTGGTCTCGGCACCCGATGCCAAGCCGATGCGCCTATATATTGACGACGAACCTCTCCGCTTGGGCAGCGCCGACCTCGAAGACTACGAACGCACCCTGGACTTCCGCGAAGGTATCCTGCGCCGCAATCTCATTTGGCGCACCCCCTCAGGTAAGCGCGTCCGCGTGACCTCCGAAAGAATGATCTCCTTCCAGGAAAAGCACCTGGCCATCATGAGTTTGGAGGTCGAGTTACTGGACTCGGACGCGGCAGTGGTTATTTCGTCGCAAATCCTGAACCGACAGGACGGTGAGGACGAATATCACGGTGGCGGCAATGGTAGTAGTGCCAACAGTGCTGCAGAAAAAGACCCCCGCCAGGGTGAGACAATTGAAGCACGCGTCCTCATTCCGACATTTCGGGCCCACCCGGCACCAGAGCGCGCCACCTTGGGATACCGCTGTGCCGAGTCCGGTATGACCGTGACCTGCAGCATGGACCACAGATTAACGGTAGACATGCCGGGTGCAGAATCATTGAAAACCCGCGAAGAGGCAGGCGTCGAAGTGGATGCCCGCGTGCGTGATGATAACGCCCGCGTGGTGCACCATCTCAACGGCAAACAGGGAATGACGATACGGCTGGAAAAGTTCGTGTCCTACCATTCCTCCAGGCATGTGGCGGCTGAAGAACTAGCCTTTCGTTGTGCACGCACAATTAATCGTGCGGTGCAGGTGGGATTTCCGGCCTTGCAACAGAATCAGCGGGAATGGCTCGATGCGTTCTGGCAACGCTCCGACGTGGAAATTACCGGTCAGCCGACCATTCAGCAGGCTGTTCGGTGGAACCTGTTCCAGCTGGTGCAGGCATCGGCGCGGGCTGACGGGCACGGCATCCCCGCGAAAGGAATGACCGGGTCCGGCTATGGCGGGCACTATTTCTGGGATACGGAGATTTATGTCATGCCGTTCCTGAGTTACACGAACCCGTCCTTTGCCAGGAACGCGATGCGGTTCCGTTTCCTCATGCTTCCCGCTGCTCAGGAGCGTGCCCGGGAGCTCTCCCATGATGGAGCATTGTTCCCGTGGCGCACCATTAACGGCCTGGAATCAAGTGCGTATTACGCGGCAGGGACCGCTCAGTACCATATCGATGCTGACATCGCGTACGCCCTCATGAAGTACGTGTATGCGTCGGGAGATACGGATTTTCTGTTGCGCGAAGGCATCCACATTTTGGTGGGCACAGCTCGGTTCTGGATGTCCTTGGGCTTCTTCGACCGTGATGGCGAATTCAATATTCACTCCGTCACGGGGCCCGACGAATACACCACCGTGGTGAACAACAACCTCTACACGAACGTCATGGCGGAATATAACTTGCGTGTGGCTGCCGATGTTGTTCGCCAAATGAAGGCCGATCGCCCCAATGACTACGCTGACCTGGCGAAACAGTATGGTCTGGATGAGGAAGAAATAGAGCTGTGGGATAAAGCAGCCGAGCACATGCACATCCTGCTGGATCCGAAGCTGGGGATCCACCCGCAGGATGACCAGTTCTTGGAGCGCGAGCGCTGGAACCTCGACGATCCCGCTGTTGGCCCGAAGCGCCCGCTGTTGCTGCACTACCACCCGCTCACCATCTACCGTTACCAGATCATTAAGCAGGCCGACGTCGTGTTGGCGCTGTTCTTGCGGGGTAACCGGTTCACCCGGGAAGAGAAGCTGGCCGACTACAACTACTACGACGAGCTAACCACGGGGGATTCGACCCTGTCCGCCGTTGTTCAGTCTATTGTTGCGGCGGAGCTGGACCTGAAAGACAAGGCGATGGATTTCTTCCTCCGTGGCCTGTTCGTGGATTTGGGCAACTTGCACGGGAACACGAAAGACGGTGTGCACATTGCGTCCACCGGTGGTGTGTGGTCCGCGCTCGTGTACGGCTTCGGTGGCTTCCGTGATTATGAGGGGCGGTACAGCATCAATCCGCGGCTGCCCGACGAGTGGGAAGAGCTCATTTATCGGATCACTCTTCATGGTTGTCGCATTCGTGTCGCTATCCGACGTCACTCTGTTGAACTTGTGGTGGAGGAGGGGCTTCACGATGTCGGCCCCATTGAGGTTGGTGGCCGCGAAGTTGTCGTGACTCACGAGCCGATGACCATTGCTTTGCCTGGTGAGCGCAACCTCGACGACGACTAGATTCGGGCTAAAACCGCCAGCCCCCAACCGGGGGCAGTGAGTTGTCAGGAAATGTCTGTGTTTCTACCTCAACAGGCCTGTTGAGGCTACGCTAACGGGCTGCTTCGTGCGAAGAAAACGGCATTAACATTGCAGGTCATGGTTAAAAAAATCCACCTATTTATCCCAATGGTCAGTGGGGGTAACGAATTACGCAAAGACGTAGTTGCGAAAAACCCGTCTTGACCACTAGTGATCTGCATCACGCGGTAGCAGTGTAAGTGGAGTGCACCTCCCTCGTCGTCGTACAGTAAGGCTGACACTGGAGGTGCCATGACTGTAAAAAACGCGAACCGTGACGCTATTGTTCACGGTAAAATTACGACGGAGCCGCTCCGCGAAAAGCCGGCATTCCCGTCGTGGGCTATGAAAATGACGATGGCGATCACGGGCTTGATTTTCGGGTTGTTCGTGCTCGTCCATATGATCGGTAACCTGAAGATCTACATGGGTGCGGATCACTATAACGACTACGCAGAATTCCTGCGTACGATGTTCGAACCCCTGTTCCCCCGAGAAGGTGTTCTGTGGATCGCACGTATTGTCCTGCTTGCCTGCCTCGTTTTACACGTGTACTGCGGTTTGGCATTACACGGGCGTGCACGGCAGTCACGGGGTAAATTCCGCCGGACAGGGCTTGTGTCAGGGATGAACACCTTCGCAGCACGGTCCATGGTTGTGACGGGCCTGGTCCTACTGCTGTTCATCATCTTCCACATTTTGGACTTGACGCTGGGCGTGCGGCCGATCGGATCGAGTGAATTTGAGGAGAACACCGCCGGTCATGCGCATGCTTATGCCAACCTCATTCACAGCTTTGATCGTCCTGGGGTTGCGATTTTCTACATCCTTGCCATGGTGATTCTGTTCATCCACCTCTCGCACGGCATTTGGACGGCCATTTCTGATCTTGGAATTACTGGACACCGGTGGCGTCAAGTCATGCTATTTGTCGCTTACATAGTTCCGGCCATCATCATGATTGGCAATATTTCGATTCCCGTTGCTGTCCTGACCGGCGCGGTATCACTGTAGGCGGAGGTTACAAATATGAGTGCAGTTATTCAGAACCCCCATAATCAGGGGCCGGACTTCGACTACGACACCGCTGTAGAGAATTTCACCGCGCCTGATTCCAGCGTTCCCGGAGTGACCCTGGGCTCCAAGTTAAAGGACAACGCTCCCCACATGGCGGGATTATCGCAGGCCGACGAGTGGGATTACGCTAAGCGGCACTTTAAGCTGGTCTCCCCCCTGAACCGTAAAAAGTTCACGGTCCTCGTCGTAGGGACCGGTTTGGCCGGCGGAGCTGCTGCGGCAGCGCTGGGCGAGCTGGGATATGACGTCAAAGTTTTCACCTATCACGACGCTCCCCGTCGTGCTCACTCGATTGCCGCGCAGGGTGGTGTGAACTCGTCTCGCTCGAAGAAGCTGGACAATGACTCCACCTACAACCACACCAAAGACACGGTGAAAGGGGGCGACTACCGCTGCCGCGAGAACGACTGTTGGCGTTTGGCAGAAGAGTCTCCTCGTGTCATTGACCACATGAATGCCGTGGGTGCACCATTCTCCCGCGAGTACGGCGGAACACTGGCCACCCGTTCATTCGGTGGTGTTCAGGTTTCTCGTACGTACTACACCCGTGGTCAGACAGGTCAGCAGCTACAGCTGGCGACAACCTCGGCGTTGCAGCGTCAGATTGGTGCCGGCTCTGTAGAGATCTTCACTCACAGCGAGATGATGGATCTCATTATCGACGATGGTCGCTGCCAGGGCATCGTCACCCGTAACCTCATTACGGGCGAACTGACTGCCCACACCGGCCACGCTGTGATCCTGGGAACCGGCGGCTACGGCAACGTTTATTACATGTCCACGTTGGCGAAGAACTCCAACGCGTCGGCCATTATGCGTGCCTACGACCAAGGCGCCTACATGGCATCGCCGTCGTTTGTGCAGTTCCACCCGACGGGTATCCCGGTGAACTCGGACTGGCAGTCCAAGACGATTTTGATGTCGGAATCGTTGCGTAACGATGCCCGCGTCTGGACGCCGAAGAAGAAGGCCGACGACCGCGACCCCAACAACATTCCCGAAGACGAGCGCGACTACTTTTTGGAGCGTCGCTATCCGGCATTCGGTAACCTCGTCCCTCGTGATATCGCTTCTCGTGCGAACTCGCAGCAGATCAACGGCGGATACGGTGTTGGTCCATTGCACAACTCCGTGTACTTGGATCTGCGTGACGCCATTCAGCGTCTGGGCAAGGACGTGATCAAGGAGCGTTACGGCAACTTGATCCAGATGTATGAAGAGACGATTGGTGAATCCGCATACGAAACACCAATGCGTATCGCTCCGACCTGCCACTACGTGATGGGTGGTCTGTGGACCGACTTCAACGACATGACGAACATCCCCGGCCTCTTCGCCGCCGGTGAGGCATCCTGGATGTACCACGGTGCGAACCGCTTGGGTGCTAACTCGCTGCTGTCGGCGTCGATTGACGGTTGGTTTACCTTGCCGTTCACGATTCCGAACTACCTGGCACCGCTGCTGGGCACGAAGGTGCTCCCGGCTGATTCGCCGGCTGCTCAGGAAGCTCTGGAACGGTCCAAGAAGCGCATCGAAAAATTGATGAATATCCAGGCGAAGGACCCGCACGGGCCGGAATACTTCCACCGCAAGCTGGGAGACATCCTGTACTTCTCCTGCGGCGTGTCCCGTAACGTTGAAAACCTGGAAAAGGGTATCAAGGACATCCGTGAACTGCGCGATGAGTTCTGGCAGAACCTGCACATCCCGGGTGACGTCGATAACCTCAACCAGGTTTTGGAATACGCCAACCGTGTTGCTGACTACATGGATCTCGCCGAGCTCATGTGCGTTGACGCCATGGACCGCGACGAATCCTGTGGCGCCCACTACCGCGACGATCACCTCTCTGAAGATGGTGAGGCAGAGCGCGATGACTCCAAGTGGTGCTTCGTCTCTGCGTGGGAACACAACGGTGATGGCAAGTTCATCCGCCACGCCGAGCCTCTGTACTTCGACCGCATCCCTCTGATGACAAGGAACTACAAGTAATGAAACTGCATCTAGAGATCTGGCGTCAGGCGGGCCCGGAATCCGAAGGACACTTCGAGTCTGTCGATGTCGATGACGCCGTCGAGCAAATGTCCATCCTCGAGCTGCTAGACCACGTCAACGAAGGCTACATCGAGCAAGGCAAAGAGCCTTTCGCTTTTGCCTCTGACTGCCGTGAAGGTATTTGCGGCACCTGCGGCTTGACCATCAACGGCCGCCCGCACGGCCCGGACAAGAACAAACCGGCCTGCCAGCAGCGCCTGTTCAACTTCAAAGATGGTGACAGCATCAAGATCGAGCCGTTGCGCTCTGCGGCATACCCCGTGATTAAGGATATGGTCGTAGACCGCTCCGCACTGGATCGCGTGTTGGAACAAGGCGGGTTTATCTCCGTCATGGCTGGTACCGCCCCCGACGCGGACTTCCTGCCCATGAACCACGCGGATGCCGAGAAAGCCCTCGACTTCGCGGCATGTATCGGCTGTGGTGCCTGCGTTGCGGCGTGCCCGAACGGTGCAGCCCATCTGTTCACCGGTGCGAAGTTGGAGCATCTGAAGCTCATGCCGCTGGGTAAGCAAGAGCGCGGCAAGCGTGCCCGCAAGATGGTTGACAACCTGGAAACCACCTTCGGCCCGTGCTCGTTGTACGGTGAATGCGCCGACGTTTGCCCAGCAGGAATCCCGTTGACCGCCGTGGCAGCCGTGACGAAGGAGCGTACTCGCTCCGCACTGCGGAACAAGGACAAATAGGTCATACCTGTCACTCCTACGTTCTGTTGGCCTGCACAGACTTTGCAGGGTGGCAGTTCAGGGGTGACCCCCGCGTCGGCTTATGGGTAGTCTTTTACCCATAAGCGGCTACACTAAAGGTCACACTCTATGACCCACCCTGATTCAGGTCGTGAAAGGTAAAGTTATGTCTTCGTCTGAGCCTCAATTTGAAGGCGAGCCACACTACATAGAGGGCTATGTCCCCGTATCCCTCGCGTCACCGCATTCATCGCTGAACAGTAGCAAGACATGGTCGGGGATGGGATTCGTCCTCTCCGCACTCGCCTTCTTCGGCATCTTCATTTTTGGTTTGTCCACCGAAATCTTTGGCGGACAAGGGTGGTCCACCTACCTACTCGTCGGCGGACTCATTGGCGGGATCCTGTGCCTCGCTCTCGGCTTCGGCCTTATCCACGCTGGCCGCGCCCCCTACCGCGAGTACAAGAAGCGCACCGGACGCCTTCACTAAAAGGCGCCACGTGTGTGCACGGCTGTGCCGTTCCTGCAGCTCAGTATGGCCCCCGAAAGTTGTGCATGCGTGAACGCATCAATATCGCGCTTAGGTGAAATCAGATCCTGAGCACCTCCAGCAACGCCACCCCGTGTTCATGGGGTGGCGTTGTTTTATGTCTGCAGCTTTTGTGTACCACGTCGTGCAAAAACTCGGGTATCCAGCATCGCCCAAGCTTGAACGCAATGTTTATGCAGCACGCGTTAGCGCGTGCGTGTCGTGTCCTAGCACCCTGGCACAATAGAACTGTGACTGATTCTGGACCCCGTCATGCCCTTCCCGCGGACAATTCTCCTGCCAACGATTCACCCACTCGTGCCTCCTCAGGAGAAAAACTGCCACGCCGAACACCCACCGACACGGCTGTAGTCAGGCACGACGCAGCCTCGGCAGCTCCTGCAGCTGTGGACGACCGTGGGGACTTCTCTAACCAGGCGCCGGCACCACGCGGCACTACGTCGGCACAGTCGCCGTCGTCGGAAACCCTTCCGCCGGTCAGTGATGAGGCAGGCCGTCGTCGAGAATTGAAAAAATACAAAGCCATCGCCACAGGGCTGTTGGTTCTCGCGACGGTGATCTACCTCGTGTGTCGGTGGTTGGAGCAAGACTCCGATGCCGCCTGGATCGGTTATGTCCGCGCTGCCTCCGAAGCAGGCATGGTCGGTGCCCTCGCGGACTGGTTCGCCGTGACAGCCCTGTTCCGGCGGCCTATGCACTTGCCCATTCCTCACACGGCGATCATTCGGCGCAAAAAAGACCAGGTTGGCGAGGCATTATCGGGGTTCGTGGGGGACAATTTTCTCAATGCCGAACTCATTACCGACAAAGTTCAGAAGGCCGATATTCCCGCCAGAGTGGGGCAGTGGGCGTCAGAGCCGGCCAATGCGGCGCGGGTTTCTGAAGAGGTTGGTAACGCGACGATCGCCATCGTTGAGGGAATCGACGATGAGGAAGCCGCCGAGATGATCCGCACGATGGTGATCGACCGTATCGCGGAGCCAGACTGGGGGCCGCCCGCAGGTGCGCTCATGGAACAATTCATTGCGGAGGGAAAAGCTGAGCCAGTTGTCGACACGATTATTTCCTGGGCATATGATCGCGCCCGCGATTCCGAAGAGCTCATCACGCGGTTGCTCAACCAGCGTGCACCCTCGTGGGCACCGGGGTTCATCAACGACCTTGTCGGGGAACGCGTGTACAGGGAGATCGTCGACTTCGCGTACAAGGTGAAGACAGAGCCGGACCATGAGGCCCGCCAGGCGCTGCGTCGGGTGGTCAATCAATGGGCCTCGGACCTGCAGTACGATCCGGAGATGATCAACAGGGTCGAGGAGTTTAAACACGATGTGTTGTCCTCCGCCCCCGTGCAGGCTGCGCCTGCAACCGTCTGGCGGAATATGAAAGAACAAATTGTTCGCATGGCGTCGGACCCGCAATCACATGTTCGACGCAGAATTGTCGACGAAGTCTCTCTATATGCCACCCGACTGTTGACGGACGCGGAGCTCCGCGCGCGATGGGGAGAGCGAGTCACGGGAACCGCGCGCTATATCGCGCAAAACTTCTCGGGCGAAGTGACCAGTATTATTTCCGAAACAGTGGAGCGCTGGGATGCCGACGAAGCCAGCGACAAGATCGAGCTCATGGTGGGCAAGGACCTGCAATACATTCGCTTTAATGGCACTATTGTGGGATCCTTGGCCGGGCTGCTGATTTACACGCTTTCGCAGCTGGTGCTGAGCCTGTAGTCTGGCAGTGAGTCCGCCACCTTTGAGAACTACGTAGTGGGAGAGTCCGCGATGCATGTCATGATGACAATTTTCATGGTCCTCGGTTGGGTCATGGTGGCCATGAAATTAGCCATCACCGTCGTGGGGGTCGTGGGCGCGATCGTTGTGGCTTCTACTCGCTCCGACGCGTTTGAGGCCGGGGATCGTCGCCCCAAATGGCAGTGGTTCGGCATCCTAGTGGTATCGACGCTCCTCGTGCTGTTCACCAGGAGCTTCATCTGGCTCTTCGGCATCGTGGCTATCGGCGTGTACTGGTTTGATGTGTACCCGCAGCTCAAGAGTATTCAAAACGGCGAATACTACTGAGTACAAATACTACTGATGGGCGCCGATCCGGCCCGCGGCTGAATCACTGGTCGAGCCATCGTTGTGCGTCCCCAGAATCTGATTGGCACTATCAGACAGCGCTTTCAGATCGACGTCGTGGCCTTCCTCCGTCACGCGCATCCCCCGGCTGGTGACCTCCACATGAGTGGCCCTTAGCTCCTTATTGCTGACATTGGCGGCATCTTCAATTTGCGACGTTAAAACGTCGGCCACAGACTGCGGAAGCGACATACCGAGCAACTTCGCGTTGGTCACCTTCATGGTGAGGTCGCCGCTGTCGATAGTGGGCTTGATCTCTAGATCGGCCAAGCCACCAGATAACTCGAGGCTGAAGGTGCCTTTGGATGGGTTGGGGTTGACTGCGGTGACTTTGATAGCGCGATCAGCAATGGATTGTGCCGCAGCGGAGTAATTAGCTTGGCTGTAGGAATGGCTTCTAGCATTGTGCGAATTGGTGTTTGAACTGCTATTTCGCGTGACACCACCTTGTGCTGCGGCTTCGATGTAATCGGTGGATAGGGTGGTATCCAGCGTGAGTGTGCCCGCAGCGTGGGACTTCATGTTGAGATTGTCGATCGTGATTGTCGACGGTGGATATCCACTGACATCGGGGGTAGATGTGGCTCCATCAGGGTAGGTTACGTCGAGTGAATTCGGAATATCGACCTTCACATGGCTGAGCTTTCGCGTGATTACTGCAGGTAGAACTGGGTGTGCGCCGAATGAGATCTGTGCGGAGGAGGACGTATCATTCGCGTGCTCTGAGAGTTCCTTTTTTATATGAGAGGACACGTAGGCCCGCGCGGCAAATTCGGCGACCACGAGTACCACGATGGCTAATACGATGACGACCACCATGATTTTTCCCAAAGAAGACTTAGAGCGATTCACGCGGACAAGTAAACCGGAGATCGTGGGGCCTCGGCAAGGGAAAATGCCGTATTTAGGAATGTTGTAGAAAACTATTCAGCAAATTCACAGAGTAACGCATCATTATGTGCCAGATCGACCGGTTTCTGTGCTTCTACAGACTAGGTTTTCAATGATGAAGGTTATCGATTATGTCCGGTGGATGGGGATTGGAGCAGTTGTACAAACTGCGACACCGGAGGTAACAAACTCGAAAGGGTTCGTGACCTCCGGTTTCTTTGTTTTTGTGAACTTTGGCGGTCGAGGATTGCAAGTGTGGGGATTTACATCCGAACTCCCGCTCTCGGCTTTCGTACTTTTGTTTTCGATGGTGTCAACAAGTCATCTTGCTTGTTGTCTTGATCTGACGGCCTTGGCCAGGAAACGCTTCGCTGCGGCCACGTTCTGCTTCGGAGAGAGGTAAAAGTCCAGGGTCTGGCCACCGGCGGTGATCGCCCGATAGAGGTAGCACCACCTGCCGCCGACCCGGATATAGGTCTCGTCCACCCGCCAGGAACTGGCCTGCCAGTCAGGTATCTGTCGGTACCACCGTGTTTGCTTGTCCAGCTCAGGGGCGTATTTCTGGACCCAGCGGTAGATCGTGGTGTGATCGACCGGCACGCCCCGCTCGGTCATCATTTCCTCCAAATCGCGGTAGCTCACCCCGTAGCGGCAATACCACCGCACTGCCCACAGAATAATGTCACGGGGGAAATGACGACCGGAAAAGATACCCATGACTGTGACTATTTCACGTCACTCTTCCTACTGCCCCAACTTTGCAACAGCACCTTTCAGGGTCATATGGGGGCAGTGGAGAGAAGTGGTGGGTCAGTGGACGGCGGTGGATGCCGGAGTAGGCGTGGTGTGTTGCTCCTTCGACTCGGTCGGAGCCAGGTGAGCCGGATCCAGATCAATGCGGCGCAACAGCTGGGCGTTCAGGGCCACCACGATGGTCGAGGCAGACATCAAGATCGCGCCCACGGCCGGGGACAGCACGAACCCGATCGAGGCGAGCACTCCGGCGGCCAACGGCACGGCGAGGATGTTGTAGCCAGAGGCCCAGATCAGGTTCTGGATCATCTTGCGGTAGCTGGCCTGGGACAGCTCAATCATCGACAGCACTGCCCGCGGGTCATCACTGGCTAGGACCACCCCGGCTGATTCCATGGCCACATCCGTGCCGGCACCGATGGCGATACCGACGTCCGCGCGGGTCAGAGCGGGGGCGTCATTGACACCGTCACCGACCATGGCCACGCTCAAACCCCGGTCCTGCAGCTGCGTGACCTTGGTGTCTTTGTCCTGGGGCAGGACCTCGGCGAAGACCTCATCAATGCCTAGGTCCTGACCAACCGCCTGGGCCACCTGCTGGGCGTCGCCGGTGATCATCGCGACCTTCACCCCGCGGTCCTGCAGGGCTTTCACGGCGGCGCGGGATTCGGGGCGGATCTTGTCCTCGACGGCTACCGCACCGATGATCTGACCGTCGCGGACAATATGGAGCACACCGGCCCCACGCCCGGTCCAGGCGCTGGTGGTGTCGGTGAGCTCGGCCGGGGTGGTGAGGTTGAACTCGCGCAGCATGTTCGGCCCGCCCACGAGGATCTCAGCGCCATCGACAGTGGCCCGGACCCCCGGCCGGAGGCGGCGCTGAAACCAGTTGCACGGATTTGCCGACGGGAGGCCTCGGGATGGGCGGCCGCGGCTGCCACGATGGCGCGGGCCACGGGGTGCTCGCTGTCGGCCTCCGCGGCGGCGGCTAGGGCCAGCAGCTCGCCCTCGGTGACGCCGACAGCTGCCGCGACACCGGTGACCGCGTGCGCACCCTCGGTCAGGGTGCCGGTTTTGTCGAAGAGCACCACGTCGATGGTGCGCATCCGCTCGAGCGCCATCCGGTCCTTGATGAGCACCCCGGATTTCGCGGCCCGCTCGCTGGAGATCGCAATGACCAGCGGAATCGCCAGGCCCAGGGCGTGCGGGCAGGCGATGACCAGCACCGTGACCGTGCGCACCACGGCATCGTCCGGGCTGCCGATGATGGTCCACACCACCGCGGTGATCAGAGCGGAGATCAGCGCGAACCAGAACAACAACGCCGCCGCCCGATCCGCCAGGGCCTGGGCCCGGGAGGAGGACTCCTGGGCGTCGGCAACCATGCGTTGGATCCCGGCCAGGGCGGTGTTCCCGCCGGTAGCCTCCACCCGGATGCGGACGGTGTTGTCGGTGGCCACGGTACCGGCGACCACCTTGTCACCGGTGTCGCGGAAGACGGGACGGGATTCGCCGGTGATCATCGCCTCATCGAATTCGGCGGCTCCGTCGAGGATGGTTCCGTCGGCCGGCACCCGGGCACCGGCCCTCACCAGCACGACGTCGTCGACGACCAGCTCGGAGATGGCCACGGTGCGGGTGGTCCCGTCGATGACTTTCTCGGCCTCATCCGGCAGCAGGGCAGCCAGCGCGTCAAGCGCGGAGGACGCGGCCCCGAGAGCGCGCATCTCCAGCCAGTGGCCCAGCAGCATGATGGTCACCAGCAGGGCCAGCTCCCACCAGAAGTCCAGGTCGAAACCGCCCAGCCCCAGAGTGGTGACCCAGGAGGCGACAAACGCCACGGTGATGGCCATGGCGATCAGGAGCATCATCCCGGGTTGGCGGGATTTCAGTTCTTTCCATCCACCCTTGAGGAAAGGCGTTCCGCCGTAGACGAAGATGATCGTGCCCAGCACCGGGGGGATCCAGGTGGATCCGGGAAATGCCGGGAGGTGGTAGCCAAGCAGGTGGGCGACCATGGGACTGAAAATAACGACGGGAATGGACAAAATCAGCGACCACCAGAAGCGGTCCCGAAACATTGCGGTGCTGTGTCCGGCGTGTTCGCCGTGACCATGAACGTGGTGGTCTTCGTCCAGGGCGGAGTGCGGGTGATCGTGGGGCATCGCCTGGCCGTGGGTGTCGGGATCTGCGTGGTGTTCGTGGCTGGCATGATCCGGGTGGTGGGTGTGGTCTGTTTCCGGAGCGGGGTGATCACCATGGTGATCACCGGAATGGTGGGGAGTGCTCATGACGTTTCTTTCGCTCAACCCGGTCGGGGTCGAGATGATGGGTAAAACTGATCAGGATAAGACGGTGTAGCCGGCCTCCTCGATGGCCCGGCGAACCATCTCCGGAGGTACGACACCGGTGACCGTGACGGTGGAAACTCCACCAGCAGCGAGATCAATCTGGACGTCGTCGACCTGGGGGAGGGCCTGAAGGGCCTGGGTCACGCTTTTCGCGCAGTGCCCGCAGGTCAGACCGGTGACCTGGTAGCTAGGGGAGGACCCTCCTGCTGACGAGTCGCTGGCGGCAGGGATGGAGGCGGTGTCGGCACGTGAGGCAGGTCCGCAACAGCTGCAGCCGTGGGAGGCCATCGGCAAGAGGCGGGGCGGGGAGGTGATCATGGGAAAGCTCCTACGAGTCGGTGGGATGCGGTGATGCCACTCTAGCGTATACCCCCCGGGGGTATATTTTCAATGGGTGGAGGGCGCGGCTCTCACGCGGGGCAGGGTGTGGTCATCGAGCAGCCTCCTCACTGTCGGGAGGGGACAGCGGGAGGCGGAGGGCAAACACCGCTCCGCGACCGGGTCCGGGGGAGGTGGCGGTGAGAGTGCCGCCGTGGGCCTCGATCAATGCCTTCGAGATGGTCAGACCGATACCGGCCCCGCCGTCGTCCCGGCTGCGGGCGGCATCCCCCCGGTAGAAGCGTTCGAAGATGTATCTGAGCTGGTCAGGTGGGATGCCATCGCCATCATCGACGACGTGGATGAGCGCGGTGGACGCCCCCTGTCGGTGGACGCTGATCCGGACCTGCCCGCCGGCCGGGGTGTGCCGTAGCGCGTTCGACAGCAGATTGCTCATCACCTGGCCGAACCGTTGCCGGTCCACGAGCACCCGGGCGGTGTCCGTAATGGTCTCGACCTGTAAATCGACGCCTTTGTCAGCATAAGCTTCCCCCGCGGCAGCAGCGGCGGTATGGAGCAGATCCCCGAGCCCTTCCTCCGCCAGGTCCAAATCGATCCGGCGTTCCTGGGCCCGGGAGACATCGTCAATGTCTTCCATCAACCGGGTCAGGCGGGTGAGTTGGTCAGCCATGATCGTGTGGGTGGCATTATTCCAGTCCACGACCCCGTCCTGGAGACCATCGAGGTAGACCGTGAGCACCGATAAGGGGGTACCCATTTCGTGGGCCAGGTCAGAGAGCATCTGGCGGCGGACCTGTTCGGTGTGTTCCAGCCGATCGGCCATGGTGTTGAAGGCATGCGCCAGGGTGGTAACCTCGGGGCCTGCTTTTCCGGCGGGCACGCGGATACGGGAGTTGCCGGCCGTCAGGCTGGTAGCGGCGTGGGTGAGATCCTGCAGGGGGTGCGCAGACGACGTGATAAGCACAGGCTGGCCAGCAGGGCGCTGATTAAGGCGGTGGGCAGGGCGACGGCCAGGGTGATCAGGTTGGCGCCCCGGTAGGCCTGCTCGGCATGGAACAGCTCCAGCGAGGGGTCCTCCCGGCCGGTCATCAACATATGATCATGGAATAGGGTCGGGCCCACCATCGTGGCCACGGCCGCGGCCACCAGCAGGCTAATCACCACGACCAACACCTGGGCGGCCAGGAAGCGGAAGGTCAGGCCGGGTCCGTGATTCATGGCTGCCCCACCCGGTAGCCCACGCCACGCACGGTGTCGATAAACCCCCGGCCCCGGGTGTCGGTGCCGAGCTTGCGACGCAAGTTGCCGATGTGGACATCGACGATGCGTTCATCACCGACCCAGGTGGTGTCCCAGACCTCGGTGACCAGGTCGTGGCGGGTCAGCACCTGGCCGGGGCGCAGGGCCAGGGCAACCAGCAGCTCGAACTCCGTGCGGGTGAGCTCCACGGTCGTCTCCCCCACCCGCACCTGATGGGCGACGGGGTCAAGGATGAGGTCACCAACGATCAAGGGGGTAGTCACCTGCGGTGGGGTGGTGCTGGTGCGCGGGCGGCGCAGCACCGCATGCACCCGGGTCACCAGTTCCCGGATGCTAAAAGGTTTGGTGATGTAGTCATCCGCCCCCAGGGTCAAACCGCAGATCTTGTCGTCCTCGCTGCCACGCGCGGTGAGCATGAGGATGTAGCAGTCCGAGAAGGTGCGAATGCGTCGGCACACCTCCAGGCCGTCAAGTTCGGGCAGCCCCAGATCCAGCACCACAACATCGGGAGAAAAGCGACGGGCCTCGTCCACGGCCTGGGTGCCGGTGTGCGCCTGGCGGGTATCGAAGCCGGCCCGGATGAGGTAGGAGGCCACCATCTGAGCCAGGGGTTGTTCATCATCGACGACCAGCACCCGCCCCGGGGGCGTGGCGGTGGTCGGTATGCGGTCAGCCATAGACCCCAGTATCGCTCCGGCCAGGGGGGAATACCACCCTGGCTCAGTGCCGGGCGGGGAAATCTTCATCAAATCTTCAAACATCACCCTTCGACCGCCGTCACCCCTGTGCCCCACCCCGGGCCGGCGGCATCGTCTCCCCTGGTCGGTTCAGCAGGCGCCACCAGGAATTTCACTGCCTGCACCGCATACCCGGGGCGGGTAGAAGGCCATCGCCCACGGCTGTGGGGTGGTGTCCCGGTGGTGACCCAGGCCACCGAATTCACCCCCTTTTCGCCCTGTTATAAGGCTGTGAGCAGGGTTTTTGATTTCTAGTCCGTCAGGCACCCGTGCTAGATAAAGGTATGGCATCGACCTTGAGGCGGTGTCTTCTCACGGTCTTACCACGATCCAAGGAGATTGACGTGAAACGAGCAGCGATCGCAGCCGCCGCCCTCGCCCTCACGGGGTGTTCGGCCGCCGACCCGGAACCCACCGCCGACGGGACGGTGTCCCAGGATACATTCCTGACTACCCATGGCCTGGCCGCCATGGACGCGGTGGAGATCATTGATCGCCTCGACCGGCAGAAGGTCACTGAGCGTCCCACGGATCTGAACGCCTCAGTACGTGCCGATAAACTGCTGCTCTCGAGCGATGACCAGGAAGTCGTGGTCGATCTTCCCGACAATCAGACGTATGTCTCGATCGCACCCTATCTCACCTCCACCCACGACTGCTTCTACCACAGCCTCACGACCTGCCTGGGGGAACTCGACAATGAGGATATCCAGGTCACGATCACCGATGAGGCGACCGGTGAGGTGCTGGTGGACGAGGCGACAACCACCTTCGACAACGGGTTTATTGGCTTCTGGCTTCCCGATGATGCCACCGGCCTGATTGAGGTCAGCTACCAGGGGCGCACCGGCACCGCGGAGTTTTCCACCGCCGACGACGGTGCCACCTGTGTCACAGACCTGCACCTGACGTGATGGCTCAGCAGGGTCCTCACCTGCGCCTGTCTCCCGTGTCACTGAAATCTAACACCAAGGAAGGTTAAATCATGATGAACGGATTTTCCCGACGACAGTTTCTGCTCGGCGGGCTCGTCCTCGCCGGAACCGGGGCCGTGGCCGCCTGCACCAGCGACCCTGGACCCGCTGCCTCGGCACCAGGTTCCTCTCTTCGCCCCACTCCCACCCCCACTGCGCTCGGTGAGCCGACGGTGCGCCGGACACTGACCGCCCGGCCCCTCTCTCTGGATATCGGCGGCATCGAAGCCAAGACGTGGGGATACGTCTCTGACACCGGGGATGCGGCCATTGAGGCCACCGCCGGCGACGTCCTCCAGGTCGATATCACCAATGAACTGCCTGAGAGCACCTCCATCCACTGGCATGGCATCGCACTCCACAACGCAGCCGACGGTGTGCCCGGCATGACCCAGGACCCCATTGAACCTGGCGAGTCCTTCTCCTATGTTTTTGAAGTCCCCCACGGTGGCACCTACTTCTACCATTCCCACTCCGGCCTGCAGCTGGATCGCGGCCTCCACGCCCCACTGATCGTCCGTGACCCGCAAGACGCTGAGGACCAGGACGTCGAGTGGACCATCGTGCTCGACGACTGGGTCGATGGCATTCAGGGCACTCCCGACGATGAGCTCGACAAGCTCACCGGAATGGGTTCAGGCGACCATAACGGGAAGAAGGGAATGGGAGGTCACGGCCAGATGATGCACGGCACCCCGGACCGGGTACTGGGCGGGGATGCCGGCGATGTGATGTATCCGCACTACCTCATCAACGGACGTATCCCCCGTGCTCACCGGACCTTCGAGGCTCGCCCGGGCGACAAGGCCCGCCTGCGGTTTATCAACTCCGGCGGTGACACCATCTTCAAGGTGGCCCTCGGTGGTCACCGCATGACCGTCACCCACACCGACGGCTTCCCCGTCCAGCCCAGGGAGACCGAATCGATCTACCTGTCGATGGGCGAGCGTGTCGACGTCGAGGTCATCCTCGGCGACGGCATCTTCCCGCTCACGGCTTTGGCGGTGGGTAAGGACGACCGCGCCTTCGCCGTCATCCGCACCGCCGGCGGCCAAGCCCCCCACCCCGATGTCGACTTCCCCGAGTTGTCGTCCACCGGACTGCTTCTGTCCTCCCTGAAGCCAGCAGACCGTGCACTCCTACCCGAGGACACACCAGACCGAGAAGTCAGCATCGACCTGGGCGGGCAGATGATGCCGTACGAATGGAGCATTCTCACCGACGGCCAATCCTCCTCCGCGACCGTGCAGGAGGGCCAGCGCCTGCGGATGGTCATGCGCAACAGGACCATGATGCCCCACCCCATGCACATCCACGGCCACACGTGGGCGCTGCCCGGCAGCGGCGGACTACGCAAGGACACCGTCCTTCTCCGCCACGGTGAAACCATGATCGCCGACCTGATCGCTGACAACCCCGGTGAGTGGGCATTTCACTGCCATAACGCCTATCACATGGAAACCGGGATGCTCAGCTCGCTTCGCTACGAGTAACCCCCACAGCAGGGTTGAGTGCCGAGGTGGGCGGGGTGTCCCCCCGAGTAGTGGACACGGCTTTGGTGTCAGGGTTGAGCAATGTGTGCCAGGAGTCGACGGGATTGAAGTATGCGTCAGCGCGCACGGCAGCAAGTTCAATGATGCGGTCGTAGCGCTTGTTAAAGCCGGTGGTTTCGGTATCAATGACCGCAAAGACCGACATGCCCGCCTAAACGCTATCGAACACTGCAAACAAGGTGGATTTCTGTGGATAGCCACACTGGCCCCGTGCGGGTTGTCCACAGGGTGAGTGTGGTTGGTCTTTCGTAGCGGGCGTGGGTGTGGTTGCCTTAGTGCTATGAGCACTTCGCAGGACTATCCGAACACCACCCCAACCCCCGCTACTACGACCACTGGGGAGGGTCAGCGGCGGGGGCCGAGCTTGCGGGATAATTCCCAGCAGGAATTAAATACTGCTACCCAGTACATGAATTGATGAGCTTATGAGTCAAGACATGAGTGAGGCGGACGCCATAGAGCATTTAGACGATCTGGATAGGAAGGCTATCCCTGATGACTTCTGGGATAGCACCAACTAAGGACTAAGCCTGTTTTATTGAGCGTTGTTAGAGTTCGGCGTCCTGGCCGTCTTCGTGCTCTGCCTCTAGCTCTGGTGCCGCGTTGGGCTCGCCTTTAGTTATAAGTCTCCGAACGGGACCAGCATAAGGCGAGCCGATTTACGTGGATGGAAGCGGCGGCGAGCATCTCTCGCTGCACAATAGCTCGATGAGAAGCTTAAAGACTTTCATGGTTGTTCTGCTGAGTGAGGGTTGGTCTTGCGGCTGCGGTGTTAGCGCAGTGGCTTTCGCAATGAGCGGAAGAAAGCTATCTCTGGTGCGAGACCGGGGGTAGTTCTAGGAGAGGGCAAAACCGAAGAATGCAATACATACGCTTCACTGTAACTTATGCAAGCCAAAATGTAAGTGTTGACCAGCACTGTTTCGAAAATGCCGGATAATTAAAATTATCCTCCATTTTCGTCGTTTGACGTGGGGGTAAGCGTTTTTGGAGCCGGTTGCAACCGGCTAGTCTGGTGCTGCCAGCGAAGAAGTTGCGATCAGATGGGAAAGGCGTGATCGTGGATAAAACTGAAGACATTTGTATTCCTGCCACGCATTTTGATCGGCGTCGTGTTCGCTGGGTGCCTGAGGATTCTCATATCCGGCTGGAGGTTCGCCTCCCAGCGCCAATGGTCAGAGAGCTAACCATTTTGGCTAATTCAAGGGGTGCTTCCATTGCCCGAGTCGTAACCGATGAGCTGGAGCATTTAGTTGGTGATAATACGCATCATGGTGCTGGGGAGGAAAACTAGCTAGCGAACTTTTCATCAAAAACGAAACAAAGCGCGATCCTGCCAGATCACGCTTTGTAAATGCACAAGCTTGTGGAGCTTAGTGCCAAAAATCCATTCAAAACCTTCGAGAGAATCAAACGGAGATGTGTTTATCTTGTCATGCCTAAAATCAATTAGCAATAGCGGCAGCACTTTTGCCACCCCGATTACCGAGCAGGTGATCGGCCATGGGTAGATTCACCGCACTAGCAGCAGCACCCGCAGTCGTCGAGAAAGCAAAGCACTGGGATACTCCAGCTGTCGCGGCGATCGGTCAAGCGTCGCCGTCGAGGGTGCGCCGACTTACTCGACGCACGTTGCCTGATACAGATCGCTATTTGAGACTGAGGGAGATCGGAATCCAGCGTCCAGCGGGACCACTGCGGAGCGACGCCATTGACCGTGCAGCCCTTGTCCAAGCACACACCCGAGCTATCGACGAGGTCGCTGATGTCAAGGCGGTTCGAGTTGTAGCGCGATACCTCTACGATGAGGCGATCGTCTTCGGCTCGGTTGACGAGGAACGAGCGCTGACACGACCTGCAGTGGATAAATGGCTGTTCCGGGATGACGTCTTTTCTCGCAGGTCACAGCGCACTTATCGGACGATCCTCTATGCTGCAGGCCGGGTTTTATATCCTCACGAATTTCCTGAGCCGCATCGTCAACGAGGACCGCGCCGCAAAGCGGTCCCGGCCGCGAAAACGTCACTGGAGAATGAGTTGTATGCAATTGCTCCGAGCCTGCGACCGGTGCTGCGTGCGCAGCTGCTGACGATTTTGGATCTCACTACTGGGGCGGGCTTGTCGTCTCAGGAGATCCGTCACCTGCGGGGAAGTGACATTTCCCCTCTTGAGCTGGCAGAACGCACGGTAGTGCAAATCGCTGTGAGAAAAAGAGGCATTGTCTCTCGCGTGGTGCCGGTGGTGTGTCCCGTTCGAGGTCATCGTCTTTTGACTCGTGCACGCGAGGTCGGCCAGGGTTACGTGTTTCCTATTGTTGGGGAAACCATGCCTCGAAATGCGATTTGTCATGTCTCGGAAGAGCTCGTTGAGCAGGGTTTTCCCGGATTTAATGCGGCGGCGCTGCGGAATCGGTGGGTGGTAAAACTGGCCTCTGACCCAGGGGTTCCGGCTGCGATGCTGATGAAAATGGCAGGCATTGCTGATCTGCGGGTTTTGCATGATCTGGAAGCAGACCTGCCGAAGTTTACACCGGAAGATGAGGCAAAAGTCCTGCTGCACTGTGAGGAGGTGGACGGCTGATGACCGTTGCGGTGCAGGAGCAGAGGATGATGATCTCTCCGGACTATGTGGAGCGCTGCGCGGCTGTGATTGAAAAATCTGGTGCGCACCGGATGATTGATTTCTATTTTTCCCAGGACCGTGGCGTGGGTGGCCGCAAATCCACCGGACCACAGTATTCGATGCTGAGCGTGCTTACCGTGGGTTTGGCCTTAATCGGGATTCGGCGTGTGTCCTCGATGGCGGAGATTTGGCGCACCTTGTGGACGCTAGAGCCTGCCCAACAGGAGCGGCTTGGCTTAGATCTTTCCTGTGGCGAGGGGACCTATCGTGCTTTTGCCATGTGGCTAACGCGGCGGCTTGAACCTCTTGATTCACTGCCAGATGCCCCTGCACGCCGCGTGAAAAATGGTGATCATCGTCGAATGATGGC
This sequence comes from Corynebacterium pseudokroppenstedtii, assembly GCF_019754945.1. Taxonomy (GTDB): domain Bacteria; phylum Actinomycetota; class Actinomycetes; order Mycobacteriales; family Mycobacteriaceae; genus Corynebacterium; species Corynebacterium pseudokroppenstedtii. The sequence goes on along the minus strand of NZ_JAEUWU010000002.1, from coordinate 207,772 downwards.
CGCGCGTTCTCCGGAGCAAGAGCAAGCCTCCGAGGTTGCATCTGAGAGACTTCATCAGGTTGTAAACTCGCTGGTGGCAGGCTCAATCCATGAGCAAGCCCCCAAAGGATATCGAGGCGATATCATCGCCGACGAGACCAACATCGACCTGGCGGGCCAGTCGATGGGGCTAGGCAGCCGGGACGCGAAACGCCGAGGTGCCGCGTACTCGGGTGCATACTATATCCGCGATCGCGAAGATCACTCCCTGCATTCCGAGCTGGGTACCCGGCGTAGTACCAAAGGTGGCGTGGCCGTTGGCATTACTGCGGTCTGTCGCGTCGGACCACCAAAAGCGGTTTACTCGGTAGCCCCAGTGATTACGGGGATTTCGATTGATAAACCGAGTTCGGGCTCGGTGCAGGGTTTGGCGCGTGCTATTCGTTTTCATCAAGAAAATGGGTTTGACCAGCGCATTAAGCGTGGACGTGTGCCATTGCTGACCGTCGATATGGGCTACAACGTCAAACAGCACTTTAACGATGAATTGCTGGCCGCAGGCTATGCTCCGGTGGTGCGTTATCCCAAGTCTTGGCGTACTGTTTTTGCATCTGACACCGCAGTCGGGGACGAGCCTGCAAGTGGACCACTTCAAATCGCGGGGGAGTTTTATTGTCCTGCTGCGCGTGCGATCGCAGGCGACGGGAAGATCGTTCGACGCACGATGGAACTGCTTGGAGAGGATGACGGTTTTGAGCGCCACGATGCTCGACTCGAAGCTTTATTCCCACTGATCATGGGGACTAATTCGAGGCCTTATCGTGCGCGTCAGGGCCGTGGTCGCCCTCGTAAGCAGGAAGAAAATTCGGATGAGCGACCCGTGAAAATCGATTTAGTATGCCCCGCCGTACAGGGACGCGTGCGATGCCCACTCAAACCGGCGTCGATGACGCTCGCATCCGAGGAAGCCCCGGAGATTTCACCCAGCTGGAGCGCAGATCACTATAAATGCTGTTCAAAATCCAGTATTACGCACACGTTTACCCCTGAGCAGTGGAGATGTGCCCAGTGGGGTTTGGTTCCTGGCTCCTGGGAGCACGCAACGTATTATGAGGCAGCCCGTGCGATTACGGAGCAGCGTTTTTCTATCATGAAGTCCCCGCACGTAACGGGCATGGAATCTTTCAAGCGTGGTGTGCGGCGTGAGCCGATGCTCTACATCACGCTCGCTCTGTGGGTGGCCTCGACGAACCTGGCGATTCAAGAGTCATTCGAGCGGAAAACCGCAAGCCAAGACTCGATGACACGACGACTCCGGATGGTTCGTGAAGATACCGGCCGAGACCTCGCCAAGGTGCCGCCTCGAACGTAATTGTGTACCTGAGAGTCTTCGTATCACCGATTCTGCCTGCAGAGTTTGAGCTGAGGGTACACGGCTTCAGAGGCCCGCAAATCGAACTTGATGGAGCCAGAAGTCGTGTTTTAGGTCAAAGGCTGCGGGGTACGATAGCGATATTTGGACGTGATGAATGGTAGAGGTGGAATGGAACCGAAAGAGCTTGTACCTGTAGGTATTCGTGTCTTTGTGCGTGATATGACAAGTGGCATTGTGCTTCGTGAAATTCGAAGTATGTGGGAGTCGGAGGGGTTTTCTGAGCCTTCTTCGGTAGAGCCAATCGGCGGGGAGAGGGTGTCGTTGTATGAGGCGTATATTCGTCAAGTCGATTGGACGTCTCATGGAGAGGTCGCACGTGCTCTCAGGGTTTTTTCAAGAAACTCTGTTGGAAGTTTGGAATGGATGGTCAGAAGAATACCTGGCTAACCGTGACAGAGAGTTTGACAAGCTCACGCGAAAAATTGAAGCTGCGGGTCTTGAAGTTTCGGACAAGTGGCTGATTCAATTGCCGCAGAGTCTTGAGATTTCGCCGGAAGATTTGCAAGCTTTAGCCGATCCGAGTGCTATTTTTGTCCACTTAGAACGTCTGTCTGGGGCCTTACGTGATTCGGATCCAGAATTGGTTATTGGGCAAGCGAAGGAACTTGTTGAAACCACCGCAAAGTTAATTCTCAACGAGCGAAAGGTTGAATACGATCCGAAACTCAAAATGGGACCTTTACTGAGAAAAGCCCAGCACTCCATTGGATTGTCGGACGGGAATCAACAGCTCGGGCCGGACAAACTGCAGGCTGTAAGGCAGATACTCAAAGGTGCCGGTAATGTTGCCTTGGGCCTTGCCGAACTTCGCAACAGCTATGGGACTGGGCACGGACCTGGGAGTTTAAGGTCGGGTTTAGAGCAGCGCCATGCGGAGCTGGCAGTGAATGCCGCTCGTCTTTGGTGTCACATGATGCTTACAACTTACTCCTCTGAGACCGCTCCTTGGCGTTTTGAGGAGCCTAACAAGTGAAACTGACTTTCTAGTCGTGGAACGTCGACTTGAAAAGCTCTGGACAATTCAATAAGACAAATGTTCTAAAGCTCGTCTAGTCAAGCTGGGCGAGCTTTTCCCATGTCCACAGTATGTGCTAGACCGAGGAAAGCAATCGTTAGACGGCGAATCTACGGCCTGATTCGCGGCCAGTTGAAGAGCCCTAGTCGGGGAATTAATTCTCGGGAGATTTCATATCCGCAGCTCGGGAGACACTTTTTGAAAAGCTAGGCTGAGCTGCCATCGTGAACATCACGATTGCTGCCTGGACCGGCGGGCTGGCTATTCCCCGGCACTCGCGCGGGCTGGCACTCACACCGGGGAGTTCCGCACGGCATATTTCGATCGAGAGTGCCGGAGGATGTACCCACACACTCGAGGCGATCGAACGAGAATACACGCATATTCAGTGGCTTCTCGGAGGTTCACCCCTCGACGAAACAGCGCTGGGCTATGTCTACCCGCAGGATCTGCACATAACGGGCGGTGGCCTCACGAACGGCGATTTTGCTGTCGTTGATTTCAGTGATGCTCCCCGTGATTACAGCCCGGACGCATCGCTCGCGACGGCACACGAGATCAGTACAACCACAGCTGGTTCAGTACTATCAGAGCACATCCCGCTCTGGAATCTGGCCGAACCATTGGGGCTTCTCGCCTTGGCCGTGCGTGAGTATTTCCCTGGCTCCACTATCCGGGACCTAACCCGTGACTACGCGGACCGTTGTAGTGAGGGGAATTATGAGACCGGTAGCGCGAACCATGATGGCAGCACGATGGCCTTCGGTCGTCTTGCGTATAGCGTTGCTCATCGGACTGGTATCGAACCGGCATCTTTCTTCCCTCCCATCACTTTGCACGTCCACGCCGAGGATCCAATTTTTACTGAGCGGGTATTGGAGCGGCTCATAGACCGTGCCCAGGCCTTTGCGACCGCTTTCGGAAGTACCGTCGATTGTCGAACGGTGTTTCACGATGTCCGACGCCACTCTTCTTTTCCCTCCACGGTCCACGAACCCGACGCTGAAGAAACTCCGGTCATTCTGTACAGAATTCCGCTGGACACAGGAATTCTGCCCGACGATTGCTTCCCCTCCGTTGTGAGTGAGGCTGTCACCTCTCCGTTCAGCGTAGAGTCACAGGCCATTAGGGAGCATAAGGCTGTCGTCGTGCATCGTGATCCGGAGAGCGGTGTTATTGAGGCTCGTTCGTTTACACCAGATCGGACTCTCATTGATCGTCGTATTCAATGGGGTGATTATCTTCGCTCTGCCGAGGCCATTGACCAGTTGCAGCGCGAGTGCTTGCTGGCTGATCCTGACTGTCTTGGGACACACGCCACGCCGACCGTGATGTGGGAATCTTTGGCTACGTGGGGACTGTCGGAGGATGTCCGGGCTGGAATGACCGGCATGTCTGAGCTCAACGATATTTCTGCAGATCGAGAAACACATACGTCCAGCCCGACAACCACCGTGTGGGCAGTCCACCCCAATGTTGTGTCATTAATGCGGGACTCAGTAGATCGACCACTCCTTACCATGGAGGTTGACGCTACTGCTCCGCTGGGCAGCGTGATTCACGATGTCTGCGATGTAGTGGACGAACTCGGAGTGAATCCAGCGATGGACTTTCCCGTCGAGATAGTGAGGGCGGGGACAGCGCGCTCGGAAACGCCAGTTGCTGCCCAAACTCGTACAGCGACGGATAGTGCAAGTTCGGGCGGAACTTCTCCAGGTAATCCGCGCCGGGCATCTCACTCGGCCGCCTTACCGTGCTTATGGCCATTAGCGCTCGGGGTTCGAAGCGATGCTGTCACAGATCAGGCTATTGCACTCGCTGCGGTGCGTTTGGCGTTCCGGGAATGTGTTCCCCGCGGTGCCTCGTGGGTTGGTGTGAAGCATTCGCGGGTAGCGGAGTCCGCTGCCGGGCACTGCATTACGGTAGCTATCGCGCATAGGGATGACGATGCAGAAAATCCAGAGCACGATGCACTAATTGAAGGGGTCAACGATGCAGTGAACCGGATCTGCTCCGCCCATTTCCCTGGTTCACACATTGCATGCCATGTCGTGAACGCAGACGAATGCATCGATATCCGCCAGTGGATCACAGCTATTGGGTACCATCCCGTTTTCGGACTTCTACCAGCGTATATGCAACTCGAGCGGCTGGGCTGAGCAGGACTACAGACGGCTAGCCTGGGGGATACCTCACCCTTCCGCAACAACCTCCCATGGAATGGTAATGACGTTATCTCGGATTCGTCGCCGTGGAGGAGCAACAGGAAATCCAGATCGATGCAGGTAGGTCAGCGCTTCCCGCCACCGTACGCGGGGGCCGTACACATCGAACGGTGCTGTTCTGTTCCACGCGTCGTCGAGCGTCGTAAACAAATCGTGGACAGGATCGCCCGGAACGTTGCGGTGGATCAGAACTTTGGGCAGACGTTCGGCCAGGTCAGAGGGCTTGTTAACGTCGAAGGGGTCCCATGAGAGGGTCAGTGTGCGGGGCCCGTCAGCATCGAGGAGAATCCAGGAACACCGGCGGCCTAGTTCGTCGCAGGTGCCCTCGATAATGTGCCCGCCCGGCGCGAGCCGCGATTGCATCGTGTCCCACGCGGCGTGAACATCCGCGACATCGTATTGCCGCAGCACATTGAACGCGCGGACAAGATGCGGGCGTAGCCCGGCCAGCTCAAAACCGCCCAGCGCGAAATGAACTCCATCGCGGTCGGGGAGGACGCGCTCGGGGTCGATCTCCAGCCCAGTGACGTCGATAGTAGGACGAATGGTGTGCAAACGGGCCGCCCACTCGCATGTCGTTGTCCAGCTCGCGCCGTAGCCAACATCCACGGCCAGAGGCCTATCCGCATGGAGGAGCGCGCGGCGCAGGTCCGCGTTATGAACAACCCATCGATCGCATCGCCGCAGTCGGTTAATACCCGTCGTTCCCCGCGTCACGGTCCCGACGGGCCCACTCCCGCTCCACGACGGTGTGCGGACATTATGGGCGCGGAGGTTCCGTGTCCCCGGGGTGATGTGGTGATTACCAGAATCGGGGTGGTGGTGATTTCCATGTGGGGTTGAGGGTTTGTCCATAGCAGGAGAGTGCGGTCGGAAGCGTCGATAGCGGTGGCGTGGATGGTGTACTACCCACTCGTCGATAGTGATCGTAGACTGAGGGGCCGTACTGTCACGAGTCAACCGGGGCTGAACGGCAGCCCGCCAATCCGACACTAAGGCTGAGCAGATGAGTTCTTTACCGACGAGTCAGCAGCAGGGTTCTACCGATGACCTCCTGGAGCGCCTGGACGCGACCATTGGTGTGTCTGTTGTCCGCGGGAAGTCGTTCGCGGACTTAACGACGTTGCGCATCGGTGGTACTCCGCGCGCTGTCATTGAGGTGACGACCCCCGGTGCCGTCGCTGTAGTGGTGAAAGCCGTCGTTGATGCTCAGGTGCCGTGGATTGTCGTCGGCGGTGGATCCAACTTGGTGGTCGCGGAGAGCCCGTCGGTGGAGGAGCTGATTGCCGTTCATCTGATGGTCCGGCGGCCGATTTTGGATGATCCCGACGATGACGAATCGCAGCTAGCGCCCGTCATGATGGACGTTCATGAAGGCACGGTGAGCTGTTTCGGTGGCGTCGAGTGGGATGCCCTCGTGGCTGCGACCGTGACATCGGGCTTGGGCGGATTGGAGTGCCTGTCGGGGATTCCAGGGTCTGTTGGCGCGACGCCGGTGCAGAATGTGGGAGCGTATGGCGTTGAGGTCTCCTCAGTTCTGCAGCGCGTGTTGTTGACGTATTGTGGCGATGATGAGCATGAGGCGGGTTCACAGGAGTGGGTCACCCCTGATGCCCTTGACCTGGCCTACCGCTACTCGAACATCAAGTTCACCCGGCGCGCCGTGGTGACGGCCGTGGAGTTCCAATTGATGCCTGGGGGAGTGTCGGCTCCGCTTCGCTACGGCGAGCTGGCCCGGCGCTTAGGGGTGACCCCGGAAGAATCAGCTCAGGAAGGTGGCGCCCGACGACCAGCCGCGGCGGTGCGTAAGGCGGTCCTTCAGCTGCGCCACGGTAAGCGCATGGTTCTCGACGAGAACGATCATGACACCTGGTCAGCCGGATCGTTCTTCACTAACCCCATTATCGACGCGGACGCCCTCCCCCTTATCCGCGAGGCTGTCCGCCAGCGGTGCGGTGATGACGTCGCGGAATCGATGCCGGCGTTCCCTGTCGGCGATCGTGTGAAGCTATCGGCAGCGTGGTTGATCGATAAGTCGGGGCTGACGAAGGGGTGGAAAGTCCATGCGCATGCTCCTGCGTCATTGTCTACGAAGCACACGCTGGCGTTGACCAACCGCGGCGGAGCGAGCAGCGCGGATATCGTCGAGCTCGCCCACGCGGTGCAGGATCACGTCCGGGACGTTTTCGGCGTGAGCTTGGAACCCGAGCCGGTGTGGGTGGGGTTTTAGACCGGGCGTTCTAGCTCCGCTTCGACCGCTCAATGATGTCATCGCGAACATCGCGTCGGCGGATCTTCCCCATCTGATCTCGCGGCAAATCATCAAAGTGGTAGAACGTGCGGGGCACCTTGTACCGGGCCAGAGACTTCCGGCAGTAATCCTTCAGACCCTCCGGATCCAGGGCCGCGCCGGGCTCAAGGCTGATAGCAGCGACAACGGTTTCTGACCCATCCTCGCGCGGCAGGCCGACTACGGTGGAGTCCTCCACATCGGGATGCTGGTTCAGAACGTCCTCCACCTCTTGCGGGTACACGTTAAACCCGCCGGTGATGATGATCTCCTTGGTCCGCGCGACCAACCGAATGAACCCGTCGGGCTCCATGATTCCCACGTCGCCGGTGATGTACCAGCCGTCGTGGAAGCTCTTCGCGTTGGCCTCGGGGGCATTGATGTAGCCAGAGAAAACCTGTGGGCCTTTGACCAGCAGCTCGCCGGCTTCCCCGTCGGGCATGGTGCGGTCCAAATTATCTTTGTCCGCAATCCGAATAATGGTGTCTGGGAACGGAATGCCGACGTACCCGGGGCGTCGATGGTCGGTCATGGGATTTCCGGCGATGATCGGCGAGGTCTCCGTCAGCCCGTAGCCCTCGATCAGGTGCCCCTTGGTCAGGGCTTCCCACTTTTCGACGGTGGACACGGGCAACGACGACGCCCCCGAGAACGAATTGCGCACCCCGTGGATGTCGATACCCTTCTCCGCGGCCTCCTGGGCGATGCGCCCGTACAGGGTGGGCACCCCGGGCAGCCACGTCGGCGTCTGCTTCTTCATGATCGACATGATGAGTTTCATGTCCGGCGTCGGCAGCAAGATGAGCTTGGCGCCACCAATAAACGGGCCGAACAGCATATTCATCGTGATGCCATAGGCGTGGAACATGGGCAAAGCGACAAGGAACGTTTCTTTGCCAGGGCGCAGGTCAGGCACCCACGCCTTGCCCTGGACGACATTGGCCACCAAGTTCCGGTGGCGGAGCTCAGCACCCTTCGGCGCCCCCGTCGTCCCGGACGTGTACAGAATCAGCGCGGGGTCGTCGGGATCCGCCTCATAGGGCTCGATGGTGGATCCGTCCCCACCTAAGCCGTCGGAAACCAGTGTTTCCCAGGGCACAGTCCCGTCGACGGAGGTTGTGAGCTTATTCCGCATGGTGGCCAGAGGCGGGAGCGGGATGCGGAGGGCGATGCGGTAGTGCAGGGGCATGGCCTTTGTCATGTCCACCGAGACGATGGTGTCGAGAGCGGTGTGCGGGTCCCTGCGGAGCGTTTCGACCATTTCCACCGATTTGTCCCACACGATGGCGATGCGAGCACCGTGGTCCGCGAAGGGGCCTTTGAGCTCCGGGGCGGTGTAGAGCGGGTTGTGCTCGACGGGCACCGCGCCCAACATGATGCAGGCGAAGAAAGCATGGACATGCTGGGGGCAGTTGGGCATGAGGATCGCGACGCGGTCACCCCGACGCACTCCGAGCGCGTAAAGTCCGGCCGCGGCCCGTCGTACGTCTTGATCGACATCTTTCCACGATTGTTCGGCGCCGAAGAAGGAAACGCCTGGTCGGTTGCCAAATTTAGCAAGGTTGTCGCGGTAAATGGTGGACAGTGTCATGCCCTCATAATCCAGCTGGTGGCCGGTCCAATCGGGGTAGTACTGTAGCCAGGTTTTGTCGTCGGTTGCTCCCATGTCTGTTCTTTCTGGTGTCGATATCTCGTGTGAGGACATTCAGGTAAGTTTTCACCCTAACGCGAACCACCCCCTGATAAAAATTTTTATACCCAAAAACTATCACGGGTGGGGAGAGTTTCGCAGACCAGGCCGGAGCACCCGCGTACCAGGAGGCCGAAGTGCCACGTGACGCTTGCACGGTGTGGCAATCTCATCCACCCTTGAAAGCATGAGCACTACACCTCGCGGCCGGATCGCCGTGATTTCGATGCACACCTCCCCCATTGAACAACCGGGGGTCGGTGATGCCGGAGGAATGAACGTCTACATCCGATCCACCTCATTAGAACTCGGCGCACTGGGCTACGAGGTTGACATTTTCACCCGCGCCACACGCTCCAGCCAGGGGAAAATCGTTCAGCTCGCACCGAATGTGCGGCTCATTAACATCATTGCCGGGCCCTACGAAGGGCTCAGCAAAGAGGAACTGCCCACACAAATGGTCGCGTTTACCAGCGGCATCATCGAATTCGCGCAATGTGAAAAAGTGTCCTACTCGCTCATTCATTCACACTATTGGATGAGCGGACAGGTGGGGTGGCTTCTTCGCGATCTATGGCGAGTCCCACAGGTTCACACCGCGCACACCCTGGCGCTGGTGAAGAACAGCGCGCTGGCCACGGGCGACCGCCCCGAACCCGAATCACGCCGCATCTGTGAACAACAAATCGTGGATAACGCAGATCGCCTCGTCGTCAATACCGAAGCGGGCAAAGACAACCTGGTCTTCCACTACGACGCCGACCCCGAGCACATCAACGTCGTCCTCCCCGGTGCCGATGTCACACAATTCTCACCCGGATCCGACCGTGCAACCGAACGCAGCCGACGCGAACTCGGCGTCCCCCTGCACGCCACGGTCATCGCGTTCGTCGGGCGCATGCAGCGATTGAAAGGCCCACAAGTCCTCCTGCGGGCCGTCGCCGACATGATGAAACAGCGCCCTGACCAGGAACTACGTGTGCTCATGTGTGGCGGACCATCTGGCAACGGGCTCGCGCGGCCCACCGAATTCGAAGACCTCACCCGCGATCTCGGCATCGCCCCCATCGTCCGATTCCTCGCACCCCGCCCGCCAGAGGACCTCGCCAGCGTCTACCGCGCCGCCGACATCGTCGCCATCCCCAGTTATAACGAATCGTTCGGGCTCGTCGCCGTCGAAGCCCAAGCATCCGGTACCCCCGTCGTCGCAGCTCGTGCCGGTGGACTGCCCATCACTATCGACGACGGCACCAGCGGAATCCTCGTCGACGGCCATGATCCCGCCGACTGGGCCGCAGCCTTGCAATCCCTGTGCGACGACGACGACCGCCGAATCGCGATGGGTGAAAACGCCACCGCCCACGCCTCCAGGTTCTCCTGGGCCAGCTCAGCACGCCACCTGAGCGACATCTATGAGGATGCAATCCGGAAAGGCCCCCGCGTTCGTTGCGGAAGTGACCGCGCCGGGGAGTCATAGAGGCCACAATGGGGAGTATGACCAAGAACGACCTGATCAAACTCCTCGACGAAGCCGGCATTGAGTACGACGCCCCCGAGGGCAAGGACTTTGTGGCCGTTATTCTGCCGGGCACTAGGCGGCTGAAAACTGTTGCGCTGCTGATCCCGGGGCAGAATTACCTGCGCATCGAAGCGTTTGTGTGCCGTGCCGTCGAGGAAAAACAGGCCGACGTGTACCGGTTCCTGTTGCAGAAGAACAACAAGACATTCGGTGTTGCCTACACTCTCGACGCCAATAATGACATCTATCTGGCCGGATACCTTCCGGCGAATCTGAGCCCGCAGGACCTGGATCGAGCCTTGGGGCAGCTGCTGGACCGGGCGGATAACGATTTCAACCGGATGCTTGAGATGGGGTTCGAGGAATCCATCCGCAAAGAATGGGCGTGGCGGTTAAGTCGCGGTGAATCCACCAGAAACCTGGAAGCGTTCGAGGCTCTCCGGCCTGCTGAGGAGTAGCTGTTACGTTGCCGGGGAGTAGCCGGGGAGTAGCCGGGGAGTAGTCGCCGCCCCGTGTGCTGGGTATAATCCAGGCACACTAGGCAAGGTGTTGCCATTCGTGGCACGATAGAGGGCATGAGTAACGGAAAACTTATTCTTCTTCGTCATGGCCAGAGCCAGTGGAATTCCACCAACCAGTTCACGGGTTGGGTCGATGTTGATCTCACTGAAAAAGGCGAGGCAGAAGCCAAGCGCGGTGGCGAGCTCATCAAGGAAAAGGGCCTTCACCCCGAGGTGCTCTACACCTCCCTGTTACGACGGGCTATCCGCACCGCTGATATCGCCCTCAACGCTGCCGACCGGCTGTGGATCCCGGTCATCCGCGACTGGCGCCTGAACGAGCGTCACTACGGTGCGCTGCAGGGCCTGAACAAAGCCGATACCAAGGAAAAGTACGGTAACGAAAAGTTCATGGCATGGCGTCGTTCCTACGACACCCGCCCGCCAGAGCTCGAGGACGGCGCGGAGTACTCGCAGTCCGACGACCCGCGCTACGCCAACCTTGACTCGGTCCCGAAGACGGAGTGCCTGAAGGACGTCGTCGCCCGCTTCGTCCCGTACTTCAAGGAAGAAATCCTCCCGCGCGCTCAGAAGGGGCAGACCGTCCTGATCGCCGCTCACGGTAACTCCCTGCGTGCGCTGGTCAAGCACCTGGACAACATTTCCGACGACGACATCGCCGGCCTGAACATCCCGACCGGTATTCCGCTGGTCTACGAGATCGCCGAGGACGGTTCCGTTGTGAACCCCGGCGGAACCTACTTGGATCCGGAGGCTGCTGCCGCCGGAGCTGCCGCCGTCGCTAACCAGGGCTCGAAGTAAACGCTTGAGCTCCTGAGCGCGCAGTTATAGCGAGCGCGCAGTAATACGGGGGGGATAGCAGCGACAGGAGAATGGCCCACGGTGGCGGAAGCAACTGCCAACTTCCAAGTGCCTGAGCGAACAGTGCGAAGTGCTGTTCAAGAGGCAGGGATCACGCTACCGAGGGGCCGTATAACCCCCGAAACCCACGGTGTATTTGATCTAGAAAACGCGAATCTCGGGCCCCATCGTCCGGTGGGATGTCCCGAGATTTACTTCTTCACAACACGCATGCTGTGAAGCTCCGACTTCATTATGTCACATTATGCATTATGTGAAGTTAGGCCATGCTGTGTGACATTGTGTGAATCCAACTGATTGTGTTGGTGAAGCGTATTCGTCTAGGTTTTAGCTGATAGAAGGCGATATGTGGTGATTTCGCTGGCGCAGTCGTCTACCGAGTAGGACGACCGTCAGGGCACTCTGGAGGCGCCGATGGGCGTGCGGCTTCGGATTGCAGCGTGGTTCCTGGAGGGGGTTGCAGCTAATCCGCGTGGGGTTGTGAGGCATGGGGGAGCTCGCCCCACGTGACCGACTACGCTTAATGATGTGTCCGCGACAATCGGCATCATCATCGCAGTCAGTGTGTTCGTCGGGGGAGCCATTGGTTTCACAGTGGCCAAATTGCACCGTGTTCTCTCTGGTGTGCAATTACTCCACCCGCGGCTGAAACCTCGCCCGGGTGGGGAAGCGCCCGGCCGCGAACCGACGGCCCGTGTTCAGAAACCAGCTTCGCCATCGCGCCAGGCCAAAGCTCGGCAGCCTAAAACGAAGGCGCCGAGCAAGCTGGTGACCTACGCCGACGTGCTTAATGTGGCCGTCGATAATTCACCCATCGCGGTGGTCGTCGTCGATAATCATGAAGACATTGTGCTGGCTAACGATGCCTCCCGAGTTCTGGGCATTGTGGATAAGACGCACATCAACCGGGCGGCGTGGGGCGCTGCGCTGAAGGTTTTCGCGGATGGTGAGCCGCGTGAGATTGTGTTCCGCCCGGAGCGGTCCGCCCGCCAGACCCGTGAGCGTCCTATTTTTTCGGTGAAAGCTGCCGTTCGTTTGCTGTCCGATAGCGACAATCGTTTCATCGTTATTTATGCGATTGATGATTCAGAAAATGTGCGCATGGAAACTGCGCGGAGGGATTTCGTCGCGAATGTGTCGCATGAGTTGAAATCGCCGGTCGGGGCGGTGTCGTTAATGGTGGAAGCGCTGCTTGAGGCGAAAGATGACCCCGATTCTGTCGAATATTTCGGCGGAAAAGTGATGAAAGAAACCCAAAGACTGGGTCAATTGATCACCGAACTAATTTCTTTAACCAAGCTACAAGGCGCGGAACCATTACCTGACTTCGAAGTCCTGAGCATCGACGATGTGGTTGACGAAGCAGTGGAACGATGCCGATTTGCCGCCGAAGCACACGACATCTCACTGTCCACCGACGCTCCCTGCGGGGCCACCGTGCTAGGGGACACGAACTCGCTGGTTACCGCCGTGAGCAACCTCATCATGAACGCCATCAACTACTCGCCGGAAGCAACACCGGTCACCGTCACTAGGGAAGTGCTCTCTGATCCCGACAAAGGGCGGCAGGTCGTCGATGTTCGCGTGACAGATCGCGGCATCGGCATTGCCCCCGAAGACCAGAAACGCGTCTTCGAGCGGTTCTTCCGCGTCGACAAGGCACGGTCCCGACGAACAGGGGGTACCGGTTTGGGTCTGGCAATTGTGAAGCATGTGGCAGCAAACCACGACGGCGACATTAAGCTATGGAGTAAGCCGGAAACCGGATCAACATTCACTTTGGAGCTCCCGACGCATGACTAGTGTTCTTATTGTCGAAGATCAGGAAACGTTATCCGAGCCGCTTGCATTCCTCCTGCGCAAGGAGGGATTCGATGTCATCATCGCCCCGGACGGGCCGACGGGGCTGCGCGAGTTCAGCCAGCACGAGATCAGCATTGTTCTCCTCGACCTCATGCTCCCGGGGATGTCCGGCACCGAGGTCTGTAAAAAACTGAGACAAAGCTCCAGCGTCCCCATCATTATGGTCACTGCACGAGATACGGAGATGGACAAAATTGTTGGCCTCGAATTGGGTGCCGACGATTACGTCACGAAACCGTATTCGGCCCGCGAACTCATCGCGAGAATTCGGGCAGTCCTTCGACGTGGCCGCGGGACCTCTGGGCCTGATCAGTTTGACGACGAAATTCTTGAGGTCGGGAACGTCCGGATGGACGTTGAACGCCACTCGGTATGGGTGGACGGCAAAGAAATCAACATGCCCTTGAAGGAATTTGACCTGCTGGAATACCTGATGCGGAATGAAGGGCGCGTGTTGACCCGTGGTCAGTTGATTGACCGTGTGTGGGGGCTGGACTACGTGGGGGACACGAAAACGCTGGATGTTCACGTGAAGCGGTTGCGGTCCAAGGTGGAGCACGACCCCTCACACCCGCACCACCTGATTACGGTACGGGGGCTTGGATACAAATTCGAATAAGGACGGTCGCTGGTTTTAGTTGGGCGGGTGTGTTCCGGCGATCGTCGCCGGGTGCATCGCAACAATCGGCATTCCCAACGACACAGGGCGACGTGAATTCTGTGTGGCGGGGGTTTGTTGTGTGGCGGTGGACTTTCCCTCGGCTTCCATCACGATCCGAGCCCGTTCCTCTAACGCTTCACAATGCTCCGCGATGACCGCGTAGGCACTTTCGCCGAGCATTTCGGTCAACTCATCTTTGTGAGTACGCCACAGAGATTTCCCGTGGAGAACAGGCATGGGCGTATGGCAACCTGGAGCGCCGCTGCAGTACCAGTCAAAATCCTCTCCGCCGTCGCCCCACCCGCGGCGTTCATATTCGCCAATCGTGGTGTGCAGGATCTCGTGGCCGTCGGGGCGGGTTTCCCAGTCCTCCGTGCGGTGCAGAGGTAGCTGCCAGCACACCTCGGGCTTGGCGTATTCCAGCCGCTCGCCAGTGTCCATAGCCCACTGGTGGAGAGCGCATCCCGTGCCCGTCGGCCAGCCGGGTCGGTTCGCGAAAATGCAGGCACCATCCACAATCGGCGTTTTGAGCGCTGGTTCTGGTTCGCCGTCGTCATTGTCCAGTTCATCCCACACCAGCCAGGGCTCCAACTCCGCCGGATCGCGGGTGCTCAGCCATTCGTCCGTTCCCTCGGGGCGAAGCTGCCAATACTTCGCGGGCATGCGGGACACGCAATCCGTGAGAGCGTCGTGATCGTCTTCGTCGGCAAGAAAAGCCCCGTGAACACAGCAGCCGGCATTGGGCATCGACGAATCAATCCCCGGGCATGCGTCGGTGCCGAACCGGCAGGAATAGCCGGAGAGCAGCCAGGTGAGATCGACGGTGATGAGGTGATCCTCGTCATCCGGGTTGAGGAAGGAGAACCATTCGCGGGGGAAATCTGCGGGGACTTCGACGCCGGCGCAGATGGAACGGTCCGCGAGGGTGCCCTCGGGGTAGCCGGTACGCATGGGATGGGTGCGCGCTGTGGAATGGGTGGGTTTAGGAGTGGGCATTGCGCACTCAGCATAGATGCTGACGGGGCGATCACTTAAAACGCGGAAAATCTAGCGACGGTTGAACCCAAACGTAATACGGGGTGATACGACTGAAGATAAACTCTTCCTTGAAATGAAAAACGGCCTCGAGCTGCTGCTCGAGACCAGGATTTCATTTTACTATGCAGGTGATTCCTGCTCAGTAAGTAAGACTCTACCGTCTACCTCTATAAAAAGCACGCATAGTTGCCAAGACGCGGATGGAGAGCTCACTCCTCCTGCTCATCCAGCTGCCGTCTCAACTCTTCTAGTGAGATGGCCTCAAGCTCTCCCCGGAGGTATGCCTGATATTCCGCTTCTACCACGTAGCAAAGCGCGATGTCAGCGAAAAATAGTATGAGCATTTCTCGCAGGTGAAAACCATGTTCTTTGCTGATCACAGAGCGCAGCTCGTTTAGCTGGCGCTTCGCACAAGCAATATTACGGGGATCATCGAAACCGCTCATCCAGGAACACCTCATCCAAGCCCATTAACGCCCGTGATTATAACGGTCGGCTGTGACAGAAGCGGTCCCGTCGTGATTATTTCTTGCTGACCCGTGGGCCAAAGGTTCCAGCAGGTCCTCGATGGTAAACAGCCTCGAAACTGCCACGATCGCTTCCGGTCGCGTTGATTTTCTCTCCACAAGAAAGGGTGTCCTGCGCGCTGCCGATAATGCAGACGACGGTGTATTCCTGCCCCGTCGTCGGGCTCTTTTGTGTGAAGTCAGCGCGCAATACGGAGGTCACAGTCGGGTCAGGAGCCCACTTGGAGTACGTCTGCTGCATCGCGGAGGTGAATATTGCCCCTGCAAAACCGCAGGATGTTTTCGCCCCTGCCTTGATCTCATCGCCGTCGTAGGTCGTGCCACAATATCCGCCGATTTGATTGGGATTGGGGATGTAATTGCTCGTCCCGTGCAACGTGGATGGTGCGTCTTCTTGCCGACGATGGCCACCCTCGGTGGCGTCGCCATCGGTGCTGTCACCATCTGTACGGTGATCGGCCTCTGCCTGGGAGTCGAGTGAGGGCTGAATGTTCGCGTGGTTGTTTGATGTGCCGTTGGGACTCGAAGGTGAGGTAGCCGACGGGGAAACTGCTGATGGTGAGCCTTGGGGTGTCTCGTCACCGCCCTGACCGCATCCAGACAACCAAAGACCGACCACGGGCACAACGCTGAGCTGAGGAACGTATTTTCTACTTCTCGTCATGTCACTCATCGCCTTAAGCTCACCCTATCCCCATAGATATTTCTGACATTATGCATGATTATCTTGTGGCGGGGCCTTTTATTCCGTTCCTTTGTTTCGTGTCATTTCGCGAATCTGTCGCAGTGTTTCGACGGACGTATGATGGGTAAACGCTTACTGGTCCAATGAATTTTCGGTCCAACGAAGGGCCCAACAAAGGAGCCATCATGACTAAAAAAACACTTCAGCGTCGGCTGTCTCGAGCAAAGAAGCTGTACGCAGGGCATGCGCCTAAAAAAGAGCCAGTTTCGCAGAAGGTCACGCGGCTCGCTCTCGGTGGATTTATGACGATGGCGGGTGTGTCGCACCTCGCGTGGAACCGCAAAACATTCCAGGACCAGGTCCCGTCCTGGGCGCCGTTCTCCGAGGATTCGGTCGTCGTCGGCTCTGGTTTGGCAGAAATTGGCCTTGGCCTCGGCCTGTTAGCTTTGCCCAAGGAGCGTCGCAAAGTTGGGGTTGCATTGGCCGCTTTCTACATTGCTATTTTCCCAGGCAATGTGGGGCAGTACGCCGAAAAGAACGGCGGATTTAACCTGGATACCGACGGCAAACGCCTCCTGCGACTTTTCGGGCAACCGGGCTTGATCGCTGCTGCACTGTGGGCTGGCGGATTGCCCGAGAAGGACTAAGCAACTGAGCGGGTTACGTCACTCTGCCCGCCACCCACGTTGGTTCGTTAACCGCACTGATACAGTTATGTTCCGTGCGACTCGGTGTACTAGACGTAGGAAGCAACACCGTTCATCTCGTGGTGGTTGATGCCCGTCAGGGTGGTCAACCGTCGGCGATGAGCGACTGGAAAACCACCATGCGGCTCATGGAGCACATTAATAAGCATGGCGAGTTGAACTCGAAAGGCCGCCACAAGCTCGTCAAAGGTGTCAAAGAGGCCTCTGACCTGGCGGAAACGTTCGGTTGCGATGACATGATCCCCTTCGCTACGTCCGCGGTGCGGTCCGCCACCAACTCCGACGACGTTCTGTCGGAAGTGAAAGACCAGACCGGCGTCGAGCTAAAAATTCTGTCCGGCGAGGACGAAGCCCGCTTAACATTTCTTGCTGTCCGACGGTGGTACGGATGGTCGGCCGGGCGAATCATTGACCTCGACATCGGTGGCGGATCCCTGGAGATCAGCGCTGGCCCGGATGAAGACCCGGAAGACGCGTTCTCCGTCCAGTTGGGCGCGAACCGGTTGACCCACGATTGGCTGGACCAAGACCCGCCGTCGAAGAAGAAGATCAAAGCGCTGCGCGATTACATCGATGCGGAATTGGCCGCCCCAGCAGCGACGATTAAAAACCACGGGGTTCCCGATCTTGCCGTGGGAACGTCGAAAACCTTTAGGACATTGGCCCGACTGACGGGTGCCGCCCCCAGTTCGGCTGGCCCCAGAGTGAAACGGACGTTGACGCGCGCGGGTGTTCGGCAGCTGATTGCGTTTATTTCTCGGATGACGGCGGAGGACCGCGCCGAGCTCGAGGGCGTTAGTGCGGATCGCGCGCCGCAGATTGTGGCGGGTGCGCTGGTGGCTGAGGGGGCCATGCGCGCTCTGGACCTGGAAGAGATCAGCATTTGCCCGTGGGCGCTGCGTGAAGGCGTCATTATGCGCTACACGGATTCGCCGGACTTTGTGGCCGACTACCAGTAGGCGGGGTTGTGGCCGCGTGGCCTCTTGACGCCGGCATTCGCGGCTGTTGCAGCGTCGGTAATCGTTTGATTGTCGGCACTATTTGGCTTATACACCTAAGAGTGAAACTAGTTTGTGGCCCAAAAATGTGGCCATATGTTCATTGTTGGCCTGCGCTTGGGTAGGGTTGAGGGCGTTAATGTCCGGCCCGTGAACAATGGGCCATTCTCCATTGATGGTCGAGAGGACGGTATGGCTGGCGACCAAATAACTGTGGCAGAACTTCTTACTCGCCGCGCCGCGAGCCGGAAGAATGCCGGCGTAGCTGGGGAACCGGCTGACGATGCCGATGTTGCCCCTCGACGGCACCGGAACATTGAACAGGGGGGCGTGTCTGTCGCAGAACTGACGGGGTCAATTCCGAAGGTTACCGACGAACACCTTGAAAACGGCGGATATGAAGAGCCGACGGACGTTGATGTTGATGAGGCTGATGACGTAGAGGCTGAAACTTCAGCGTCCGTGGACGACGAGTCGGTGGATAGTGAGTCGGTGGATAACGACTCAGCCGATAGTGAGTCTGTGGATAGTGACTCGTCGTGGTCTGATGAAACTTGGGCCCGAGCTGCACAGAACGATGCACATGACGATCAGAGTGCCGACGATGTCGATCTGGTTGATCAAAGTGTCGACGATGCGCGCGTAATTGACTACGAAGCTGATCTTGACGGCGGCGTTGACAGTGACGCTGATGCAGCCGACGTCGAAGCTGAGGACGCCGCGGACACCGTATGGAATGAAGATACGTGGGCTGCGGGTGCGGATGACGCTGACGATTCAGCCGCTAGCAGCGACATTGCTGAGGATGATCAGGCGCGTGACTCCGTCTCGGCGGCGACCTCGCGTACATCAACTCCGTCGACGGAAGAGACTCGCAATCTGCAACAGATTACCGACGAGGACCTCGCAGCCGCCGACGATAACGCCGACAACCAGGGATTAGTGCGCGGAGATTACCCCTCCGATGACGGCTCTGAGATCGACGATGAGCCCGCGTACCGGCACGATGAGCAGGCAGGGATCCTGCCGGAGGAAGAGTACGAGGATTCGGATCACTTGTCGGAGTACTCCGATGTGGACGATGAGTTCTCAGACCGGGACGAGGCCGCGGCCAGGGCCACGTCGTCGGGCAAGAGTGCCTCCTCAGACAAGGGCGAGTCCTCGGACAAAATGAACATTGGCTTGATGATCGTCCAGATCATCGTTGCCTTGGCCGCTGGCGTGGCCGTGTTCAAAGGGTTCACCATTCTGTGGAACAGGTTCTCGGTGCCCCTGACGGCATTGCTGGCCATCGTCATGACTCTTGTGTTCGTCGGGGTGGTTCACGCTCTTCTGCGTGAAAAAGACAAGCTCATCATGCTTCTTGCCGCGGTTGTGGGGCTCGCGCTGACCTTCGGCCCGTACCTCGTCGTCATGTAGCGAACCCGCGTCGTCGCTGTCGGTGGACGTGCATGGTTGACTCTGGCACCCTGGGTGCATGACTAAAATCGCGGTAATTGGTGGAGGAAAGATCGGCGAGGCCCTGATCGGGGGCCTACTGTCCGGCGATTACGATCCGACGGACATTGTCGTAGCTAATCGACGCCCAGAGCGCAGCGACGAACTCAAAGAGCGCTATGGAGTTACCGCTGTCGACGACGATGCCACTGCGGTAGAAAACGCGGACATCGCTTTCCTATGTGTGAAGCCCTACGACACACTCGGCGTGGTGGAAAGCATCGCAGATGTCGTTGACCACAACGACACGGATACGATCCTGGTGTCCATGGCCGCAGGAATCACATTGTCCTCGCTGGAAGGGATCGCCTCCGCGGGGACGGCCATTGTGCGCGTGATGCCCAACACCCCGATGCTCGTGGGCAAGGGTGTCAACGTGATCGCGCGGGGCCGCTTCGTCTCTGACGAGCAACTGGCAACAGTCTCTGAGCTGCTCGGGCTGTTGGGCTACACCGCGGAAGTCAAAGAATCGCAAATGGACGCGGCGACCGCTGTGTCCGGATCAGGCCCGGCCTATTTCTTCCTCGTTCTGGAAGCCATGACGGATGCCGGCGTCAATCTGGGGCTGCCCCGCGAACTAGCTAAGGAGTTGGCTTCGCAAACTGCACTGGGCGCGTCGACGATGGCCACGCAGGAAGGGGCCGACCCTGTACAGCTCCGCGCGAATGTGTCGTCGCCAGGTGGGACGACGAGTGCAGCGACCCGCGCCCTCGACGAGAACGGCTTGCGCACCGCCTTTTACCGGGCGATGGAAGCCTGCGCGAAGAAGTCTGAGGAATTGGGGAAGCCGGCGTCGAAATCGGATAATTCGGGCGATAACTAAGACGACAACTCAACGGTGAGAGTTAGGGGCGTGAAGCAATCCAGAAGTAATCCAATTGCGTTGCTTTGTTTCACACTTGTCCCATGATGCTCATGGGTTCTCATCGGTTCCATAGGTGTTCTTAACTGCACAATTAACACGTTGTGTCCCCCTATAATCGCTATGACACATCATTCACGCTAAGCTGGTCTAAGCACGTGCGTGTCACCCTGCGGGAGGGGAAGCCTGCAGCGCGGCGTGCCGAAAGGTAGAAAACTGAGTATGAGCCATGCAGAAAACGGATCGTTTCTGACGGTCGCTGAAGTTGCAGACATTATGCGAGTCTCCAAGATGACCGTGTACCGCCTGGTCCACGCCGGTGAGCTTCCGGCTGTTCGCGTAGGGCGTTCCTTCCGGGTGCACGAGTCTGCGGTGGATGAGTACCTTAAAGAGTCGCACTACAAAGCGATCTAGTCGCACGCGATCTACTCGTTGGTTGCGCGGGGTGAGGCTAGAAAAGTCTCACCCCCACCAGCGACTTTGTCTGTGACGGACACTGCGTGGCAGATACGCCCTACGTTTCACTTTTGGTTTTAGCACGTCGTGGCCGGTAGAGTGGTGGCCATTCGTGTCTGCCTCGTGCGTAGGCGAGAAACTGTTCACTATCGATAAAGGATTCCTCATGGGTTCTGTCATTAAGAAGCGCCGCAAGCGTATGTCCAAGAAGAAGCACCGCAAGCTTCTGCGCCGCACCCGCGTTCAGCGTAGGAAGCTCGGTAAGTAAACCGGGCTCCGTGAGGAGCTCTCGCCAAAGCCGACCTGTCGGGTGAGGTGGAACCGTGGCTGCACGGATCTTCGCCTCCGGGGCCGGCTTTTGTCGTATCTGAGGATAGGTGTATATGCATCAGGTTGAGCTGATGGTGAGGCAATCATGCGGATCGTGCCGACGAGTTGCGGAGCAGATTCGCCCGATCTGCCAACGCTGGGGTGCCGAGTTCGTGGTCACGGACGTTGACTCCGACACCAGCTTGGCCATGGAATTCGGGGATCGTGTTCCCGTCGTTCTTGTCGACGACGACGAAATCGCCTGTTGGGAAATCGACGACGAGGACCTCATCGACGCCCTGGAGTCGTGAGGGGTGCTGTCGGAGGTAAAGGACGTCGGGCGTGAATAACGTCGGGCGTGACCGCCGTCGGCAATGCGTAGTGCCACCTGACCGGGATCGGTTTTATGAAACTTTTGCCTGTCCTTACCGGGGTTGCCCGAATTGTTGTGGAATACCTCCAAAATCTGGTCGTTTACCCCCTCATGTGTGGCCCACACGCCGTAAATAACCGCTTTCTTTGTCATGGAAGGGGCAAAGCGGATACGGTGTTTAATCGAATATGTGGGATCAGTTGTGTTACCCCTGTTACTACAGCTGCTAGTAGAGACTCCCGGGGTGCCCCGGTTGGCCTGTCGAACGGGCCGAGTGGGGCGCTCAGCTAGCTCAGAGAGTTCCGTAAGGATGACGACCCTTCCGGTGACTTCTGCGCTGGTGGACAGTCCGGCACCCGCACAGAGAAGAGCGGGGATCCCCTGCGAGGAGGTTCTTTCGTGAGCATTGTGCTCGTAGGTATGTCGTATCGATGTGCACCTGTTTCCTTGTTGGAGCGGGCTACGGTAAGTGCGGAGGACCGCCCTAAGGTGGCGGCGGACCTTCTGACTGAGCCGTTTATTTCTGAGGCATTGATCGTTTCCACGTGCAACCGCACAGAGTTCTACGTGGTGTGTGAGGGTTTCCACCCCACGGTGGAGCACATCGTCGATACCATTTCGCGGTATTCGGGCGCGTCGGTGTCGGAACTGTTCCCGCACTTATATGTGCGGTACGCCGAGTCCGCGGTGGAGCACATGCTCCGCGTTGCTGCCGGCTTGGACTCGATGGTTGTGGGGGAACAGCAGATCATCGGCCAGATTCGCGATGCGTACGCGAGCGCCACAGAGGATGGCACTATTGGGCACGGCCTGCATGAATTGGCACATCGTGCGCTGCGCACAGGCAAGCGCGTTCATGCCGAAACCGATATTGACGACGAAGGCCCGTCGATGGTGTCCTTCGCCGTTCGTCAGGCCCTGGACGCGATGGGGGTTGACAACCTCGACGGCCGTCACGCGCTCGTAGTGGGGGCCGGTGCGATGGCCTCGTTGGCGTCGACGCATCTTGGCCGTCTCGGCGCGTCGATGACTATTGCTAACCGCACGCTCGGTCGCGCGCAAAATGTGGCGTCCCACGCCCGCGAGGTAGGCGTGTCCGCAGATGCCACTGATCTATCCGACCTTGTGACAGAGATGTCTCGCGCGGATATCGTCGTCACCGCTACCGGAGCCTTGGATCCGTTGGTTGATACTCCGATGGTCGACCAGGCACTCGCGGCTCGCGCGGAACAGCATCACGGCGCTTCCTCTGAAACCTCCGCTGACCTCGTCATTTGCGATTTGTCTCTTCCGCGCGACGTCGTGTGCGCTCCTCGCCCCGGCGTGACCGTGTTGAATATCGACACGATGCAGAAAGAGCGCCGTGCTGCCCTCGAGGACCAGAGCGACGTCGTCAAGCACAACCAGGGACTGCCAGAAAGCGCCCAGCCCAGCGCCGTCTCTGATGATGCGGCTGCACTCGCACGGTCCATCGTCGCTGAGGAACTGCGGTCGTATGTCGAGCGCATTCGTAGCCAAGATGTTGTGCCGACGGTCAAGGCGTTGCGTCGTCGCGGTGCGGAAATTTTGCGCAGTGAGCTGGACCGGATCGATTCCCGCACCCCGGACCTGAGCGAGAAGGAACGCAAAGAAGTCCACAGCGCCATGAAGCGTGTGGTGGATAAGCTCATGCACACGCCGACAGTCCAGCTCAAGAAACTGGCTGGCCACACCGATATGACCTACTCAGATGCGATCCGGGACTTGTTCGGACTGGACGATGTGGAGTACCCGTCGGCAGCCGAAGGACGGCCCGAGCCCTCTGTGCCGCAACCAGATTCTTCATTGACCAACTACGCTGTTCCTATGGCCTTGCCTGATCCGGCCGACCCTCGCGGTATGGGCGCGATCATGGGGCTTCGACATGATGGATCGGATGTGAAGAAAGGGCATTCATGATTCGTATTGGCACCAGGGGTTCCGCGCTTGCATTAACCCAAGCTGGGCACGTCCGGGACGCGCTGATTTCCGCCGGATTAGAAGCTGAACTATTCACAGTTCATACACCGGGGGACGCGTCACAGGGTGCTGGTACTCCTGTTGCACGGATCGGTGTTGGAGTGTTCACGCAGACACTCCGCACGGCACTTGCCGCGGGTGAGTGCTCGTTGGCTGTGCATTCTTTTAAAGACTTGCCGACGGCACCTGACCCGCGTTTTCGTTTGGCCGTTCCGCCCAGGGTCGACGCCCGTGACGTGGTGTTCTCCCGCGACAGAATTCCGCTGGCGGACTTGCCGGCTGGGTCGACGATTGGGACCGGTGCCCCGCGGCGCATGGGGCAGGTCCGAGCGCTGAGGCCGGACTGCACCGTCGTACCCATCCGCGGCAACGTCGATACGCGTATCGGGCGGTTAGAGAAAGACCTGGACGCGGTGATCCTGGCGCGTGCCGGTGTGGAACGTCTTGGTCGCCTGGGAGAGGCGACGGAAACGCTGGACGTGGACACGGTGCTACCTGCTCCGGCGCAGGGTGCGCTGGCGGTGGAGGCCGTCGCTGAGGGGAACGAGAATTGTTCCGAGGAAGCTCTGTATGCGATTCGTGTGCTTGATCACGAGATGTCGCACCGTCGGGCTATCGCGGAGCGTGCGGTGCTGGCCTCGTTGAACGCGGGGTGCACCGCTCCCGTGGGTGCCTACGCGACGGAGGATTCGTTCCGCGCGGGCGTGTTCGCGGTGGACGGTTCCAAGCGTGTGACGTGGAGTTCCGAAGGCGAACCAACCGAGGACATTGGCCACCAAGCAGCGGAGTATTTGCGGGCGCATGGCGCGATGGATTTGATGTGAGTGCGCCGGTGTGGGGGCCCTCCGTCGGCCGGATACTAACCCCTGTCTGTGATGTCGGAGGGTGTCGTCGTTTTGGATTGAGCACGTAGTAGGATTTATTCTCTTTTAGTCAAAATTAGCCGCGGTTCGACCCCGCTTTAAAGGATCTCCATGACCAACTCGACTCCAGGGCGCATCCTGTTCGTCGGTGCCGGCCCCGGTAACCCTGACCTCTTAACGGTGCGCGCACGAGAAGTTCTGACATCTATTGCGGACGCATGGGTGGATGACGGCGTCGGTGAATCTATTTGCCGCCTCGTGGGGCACGATGTCCCCGTCCCGCGCGAGAAAATAGAGGAAGCCGAGCAAGAGTTCGCCCGGATGGTGGAGGAAGCGAAAGCAAAAGGGTCCCGCCGACGGCCAACGCCCCCACCACCCCCGACGGCGGCGAATATTCGCAGCCCCGAGGGTGACCCGCAGGCGACGGCCGATGCCATGTTGGCTCAGGCTGCCACGGGTACCGACGTTATTCGCCTGGTCGCGGGCAACCCATTGGGTAACACTTCCGTCTTAGCAGAAATTAGTGCTGTCGCTGCTCATGATGCCGATTTCCAGGTTGTTCCGGGAATGTCCGTTCCCTCGACGGTTCCGTCATTCGCTGGAATTGCCGTTGGTTCGAGTTTTACCGAAACGGATGTGACGGGTAGCGACGATACCGCGACGTGGGATCGGCTCGCCCAGGCACCCCAGCCGCTGGTTCTTCAGGCGGAGGCGCAGGACCTTCCTGTCATCGAGTCTCGACTGGTGGATCGCGGTCTGCCCGAAAGTACGCCGGCCACCGTGACGGTAAATGGCACTACGCGTTTGCAGAAAACCTACGACGTCACCTTGGGCACGTTGACATCGTGTGAGGGTGATCTGCCAGGTCATTTGGTGGTTACCATTGGCGTTGAGGTCGGTGCGCGTAACAAGTATTCGTGGTGGGAAAACCGGGCTCTGTACGGCTGGTCGGTGTTGGTGCCCCGCGCGAAGTCGCAGGCAGGGCCGATGAGCACCCGCTTGGCTCAACATGGCGCGATCCCGTGGGAAGTGCCGACGATCTCTGTGGAGCCCCCGCGCAGCCCGGCGCAAATGGAACGTGCCATCAAAGGCTTGGTTGACGGGCGCTACCAGTGGATCGTCTTCACCTCGGTGAACGCGGTGAAAGCGGTGTGGGAAAAACTGACCGCGATCGGCCTCGACGCCCGCGCCTTCGCTGGGGTGAGCATCGCAACCGTCGGGAAGAAAACGGCCAAAGCCGTGACGGACCTGGGAATTAATCCCGAGCTCATGCCGCCGGCCAATGCCCGTTCCGCGTCGGGTCTCGTAGATGTTTTCCCGCCCTATGATGCCGACATTGACCCCGTGAACAGGGTTTTCCTTCCCCGTGCGGATATCGCCACCGACGTTCTGGTTGACGGCCTCATCGACCTGGGCTGGGACGTGGACGATGTCGTGGCTTACCGTACCGTTCGCGCGGCTCCGCCCAGCGCTGACATCCGCCACATGATTAAGTCCGGCGGGTTTGACGCGGTGTGCTTCACGTCATCGTCGACGGTGAAGAACCTTGTTGGCATTGCTGGGAAACCCCACCAGCGCACGATTATTGCGTGCATTGGCCCGATGGCGGCAGCGACTGCGAAGGAATGTGGTTTGCGCGTTGACGTCGTGCCGGAAGAGGCCGGGGTTCCTGAACTTGTGGATGCGCTGGCTGAATATGTGGCAGGTTTGCGCGCGGCGGGGCAGTTGCCGCCTCCGAGGAAAGTGCGGAAGAAGAAAAAGTCCTCGTAAGTAGCGTGTCGGGACCACGTAGTACCCTGGGGCGCATGTCACAAACTAACGAATCCTCTCAGAGCACGAACCGCCCATCCCGCGATAGCTTAGGTCTTCAACGTCGTCCCCGCCGTTTGCGGACGTCGGCGACGATGCGGGATTTCGTTGCAGAGACTCGTTTAGATCCGGCCAACCTGATCCAGGTATTATTCGTCCGCGACGGCATTGACAAGCCGGAAGAAATCCCCTCCATGCCGGGGCAGTATCAGCACACGGTGGCTTCTCTTATCGACGCCGTTCGCGAGGCCCGCGACGCCGGCGTGCGGTGCGTTGACCTGTTCGGCATCCCCCTCGAGGAGGAGAAAGACGCCCAGGGCTCCGAGGCGTGGAACCCGGACGGCGTCCTCAACCGCGGAATCGCCGCGGTGCGTAAGGAATTCGGCGACAGCATCCTGGTCATGGCCGATACCTGTCTGGACGAATTCACCGACCACGGGCACTGCGGAGTGCTGACGGAAGACAAGCACGGGACCGTCGTCGTGAATAATGACAAGACTGTGCCGCTGTATGTGAAGATGGCGGTATCGCAGGCCAAGGCGGGGGCGCATATTGTCAGCCCCTCAGGGATGATGGATGGGCAGGTCGCGGAGATCCGACGTGGGCTCGACGACGCTGGCTACGAGGATGTGTCGATCATGGCGTACTCGGCGAAGTATGCGTCGGCCTTCTTCGGGCCGTTCCGCGATGCCGTGGGATGCTCACTGCAGGGCGATCGTAAGGCCTACCAGCAGGATCCTGCGAATCGGCGTGAATCGTTGCTCGAGGTGCAGCTGGACATCGACGAGGGTGCGGACATGGTGATGGTTAAGCCGGCCATGGCGTACTTGGATGTGGTTCGCGAGGTTGCGGACTTTTCGCCGGTCCCCGTGGCTGCGTACCAGGTCAGCGGTGAGTACTCCATGATCGAGGCCGCCGCGCAGAATGGGTGGATTGATCGGCGACGCATCGTGCTTGAATCGTTGACCTCTATCCGACGGGCCGGCGCGGACATGATCTTCACGTACTATGCCACTGAAGTAGCCCACTGGTTGAAGGACAACTAAGTTACGCGGTTTGCGTGCACACCGTCACCCCATGCTCCGTCGCGGTAGTTTGCCGCCCCATATTGGAGGTATTTATGGCTTCACCTGAGCACACACATCTGTCCCCGACGCTGCGAATGGCAACCACCCCTGGCGCATCGCCCGCGCCGGGTTCTGGGCCGCAACCTGGATCGGGGCCGACTCCAGGTTCGACGCCGGGGCAGCCGAACCCCACTCCGCCGTCGACACCAGGGCAGTCGGGATCGTCGGGCTTAGGTGAACCGGCCCCGGGAGAACCAGGTGTTAGTGGTGATCCACTCCCCGGAGGCACCCCGGCTCCTGGAGGAGCACAAAACCCAGGAGACTCCAACCGCGGGTACGGTCCCGATAACGCGGCCGGCGGATACAGCCCGGACGACGCGAACCGTGGATACGGAGTGGCACCGCAGGCCGTGACCGGACCTCCGTCGTCGAACAATAATGACGACAAGAAAAAACAGCCCGAGCCACCTCAAGATGTGAAGGATGCACGGACAGCGTGGATGTGGACCGCACTCCTGCAGGCCATTCTTGGTGTGCTGACGGGGATTGAGGTCATTGCGAACCCGTCGATACTGGATACTGCCATCAAACAGGCTAAAGATATGTATGGCATGTCCACGGAAGATGTCAGCAATTCGGCTATCGCCTCGGTCAGTGGGATGATGATCGCCGTGTTCTACATTGTGGCCAGCTTGGTCGCGGTTCTCCTGATCAGGCAATTCGTGAAGGGGAAGAAGTGGACGCGATTCCTCTTGATCCTGGGATCCGCCTACCTGATTGTGAACGGCGTGAGCGGTGCCTTCGCGGTGCCGGACGTCGGGTCCAATATGTTCGTATGGGCAACGGGATCTCTGGGCATTGTTTCGGCCGTGTTGTCGGCGGTGGGAATTTGGTTTTCTACCCGGCCGCCAGCGTCGGATTATCTCCGGGGATCGTCCCCCAAGGATGGCACTG
Organism: Corynebacterium pseudokroppenstedtii; assembly: GCF_019754945.1. Lineage (GTDB taxonomy): Bacteria > Actinomycetota > Actinomycetes > Mycobacteriales > Mycobacteriaceae > Corynebacterium > Corynebacterium pseudokroppenstedtii. The sequence continues at coordinate 179,570 of NZ_JAEUWU010000002.1, read as the reverse complement.
GGGACTCCGGCGATGAGAGTGCCCGGAAGTAGCGCCCGAAAATAGTACAGATACGGCGTCGGCACGTAAGGTACAAGTATGCCGATATCCAGCACCGATAGTGAATCCTCCTCCCCATCAGGAGGTCAACCACGCCCACCTGTGGTCACAGCGGCCCGGTGGGTGTTTATTATCGCTGCGGTGCTGATGGTTCTGGCCGGCCTGATTTTAGCTAGCGCCCACTACACCGGCCATGAGGACTCTGACTTCATTCACGCGTGGGAACGGAATATGCGGATAGTCGGTATTGCCAATGTTCTTCTGGGATGCGCCATTGGTTTCGCCGTCGCCCCCATGTCGGCAGGTAACCGACGTGCCCGGGTCGTTCTGATCGCATTGACGGCCGGCGGAATTGCTCTTAATATCATGGCTTTCGTTATCCACGTCGGCGGGTTTGTCCTTGCCCTCATCGCTGTTCTTCTGGCCATCGCTGTGATGTGTATGGTCCAGCCGTCCGCACGATCGTATTTCGGAGTTCGCTCGCTATGGCAGTAAAAAAATCGGCTGTCGACGACCACACGCCAGATAGCTCACCCAAGAAGCCTGCATCGGGCGAACCCCCGACAGATTTCCCGCGACACCGTCGCCCCTATGGTTCCTACTCGGGGAAGTACTCGCCCCGTAATAATCGACGCGCCGCGGATGGTTCGCTACTTCCCGCCGACCCGGAGTCCCTGGAGAAGTCTGAAACCGCCATCAAGGCGGCCGTCGACGCCGCCCGAGACCTGGGCGTTGAGCGTCGTCACGCGGGTTTGCTGAATGACGAGGACGAAGAAAAGTCGTACCACTCGTTCACCCTGGAGTTGGACGGGCTTGAGGACGCTGTCCACGCGGGCGATATCGAAAAGATGCTGTCCGATGTTGAGGGCGTGACCGCACGCATTGTTTACGGAAAACCGTCGACGGCGTGGGTGTCGGCGCCGAGTTCGATGTCGGTGGACCACATTATTTCGGTCCTCCAGGCCAGTGGCGTGAGTGCCGTCAAGAAGCTGGGGTCGGTGTACCGTCAGGTTATTGAATCCGAGGCTGAGCAGGAAAGAAAAGAGCGGAGGCGACGCCGGCACCGTCGGCACAACGAGTCGTTTTTGTCCCGGCACCCGTTCCGGGTGAGCAAGCCGGACAACATGGAGGCATTGTTCACAGCGCGCGCGTTGATTACCAAGCTGCGGCTCATCGTGGCGGTGACGTTATCTGTGCCGGTGGTTGCCATCGCCCTGTTCCCGCGGCTGCAGTTCCCGTACTGGCAGTGGGTGTCTGCGGGTTTGGCGTTGCCTGTTGTGTCCTATTGTGCGTGGCCGTTCCACCGAGCAGCTGTCGGCGGTCTCCGTCGGAAGATGGCCGCGCTCGACTCCGCAACATCACTGGCCGTGGCCGTGGCTTATGTATGGTCCGTAGGCACCGTCGTTTTTATGCGGCCGCAGGGTGACTGGACATCGCCACCCAAATGGTTTGTCTTCCAGCATCAACCACAAGTCTTTTTCGACGTTGCCTGTGGAGCAACCACCCTGGTTCTTCTGGGGAGGCTACTATCACGACGCAACCGCCTGCACAGCATGGAGTTACTGTCCACACACAACGTGGATTCGGGAATGATGGTTACCGTTATTCGCCGGACTGCCGATGGGCCACGGAAACAATCCGTCAGCGCAGCAGAACTCCACCCTGGCGAGGACATCTTGGTCGCTCCCGGGGACATCATTCCCGTCGACGGGGTCGTCGTCGGTGGGTCATCGTTAATTAGTCCAGGGCCGGTGTCGGGGCATAGTAACCGGACCGTCGTTAAGGTGAATTCCCATATTTATGCTGGTGGGCGAAATATGGGGGATACTCTCAAGATCCGTGTCGATAGGTCTGGGCACACGACACGTCTAGCGGCCATGCACCGCTGGGTTGAAGAATGCGATCATGCCGAGCATATGGCAACGCGCACGGCGACCCGATCAGCTTCGCTCCTCGTCCCGTGGGCGATAGTGCTGGCAGTGATGTGTTTCCTGAACTGGTTCCTCATTATGAAGGACGCGGCGGGTGCTTTGGCGACAAGTTTGGCAGTGCTCACAGGTGTGGGGCCGGTGTCATTAGCTATTTCCACAACGCTGGCATCACGGTTGGGATTGGCGCGCGCCATCAGCCGTGGCATCTTATTCCGCGACGAGCAAGTGATGTGGGATCTGGGTGAATGTGACATGCTCCTTTTCAACCGCGTGGGCACGCTGACCACCGGAAATATGAAAGTGGAGAGCGTGACCGCGGCGGAAGGGGAAAACGCCGACTTGATCCTCCGCGTGGCGGGCGCCCTGGCCATGGAGAGCGAACATGGTGTGTCCCGTGCGCTGGTGAAAGCCGCCCGTGAATCGCGTGATCTGGGAGCCGGCGGGAGCAGCGTCCCCCACTGGATTGAGGTGACGGGCGAGCAGATCACTGACAACGGGTCCTTCATCGGCACCGTGGATATTCCGATCCGCGGCGAGATGAGTTCGGTGAAAGCCGCGCTGTGGCGGCCGCGCGATCTGTCTGAGCTGAAAGATGATCGCCTCGCGATGGCGGCGATCTCCGGCGGGACCCCCTTGGTGGTGTCCTGGAAGAACAAGAACCGCGGCGTTATCACCGTGATCGACGCGACGAAGGACGACGCGGCGGAAGCCATTGAGCAGCTGGAAGATATGGGCATTGAGACGGGAATGCTCTCTCGTGATACGTATCCCGTGGCCAAGAAATCGGCGGACAGTTTGGGTATGAGCCTGGTTTTGGCCGGGATCGCGCCATCGCGTAAAGGAGCGGCGGTGCGGTCCATGCACCGCGAAGGCTACAGCGTCGCCCTCGTTGGTGACCGTGACTTGATGAAGTACCTGGCGGTGGCCGACGTCGGAATCCTCGTGGGTGCTGCTGATTGCCTGGACACGGTTGATGCGTCGGTTGTTATTCTTCGCGACGAGGTGCGTGCCGTTCCCGACGCGGTGAACTTGGCGACGAAGGTGCGGCGCGTGGGTAAAGGCAACATGAACTTCTCGCGTGCGTATAACACGTTTGCCCTGGTGGGTGGCGCGTTGTCGATCATTAACCCCTTGATATCCACACTGTTGATGCTGTTGGGGTCGACCGTGATTGAGATGCGCACGTTGACGTTGCGACGGGCGTAATGCTGGGGTTGGCGCGTGGGGGCGCGGAGTGGTGTGCAACCCGCGGCGTCGCGTCGGCAGTGAATAACGGCGTGTTAGCCGTGGTTAACGGCGCTTATGGTCGCGTGTCCTAGATGCCGTTTACACTGAGCGTCATGACAATTACGGCTGCGGTTGACGGATCAGCAATTGGAAATCCAGGCCCTTCGGGGTGGGCTTGGTACATTGACGACGCCCATTGGGCTGCTGGGGGATGGTCACAGGGGACGAATAACAAGGGCGAGCTTGAGGCTGTCCGGCAATTGTTGCGTGTTACCGAACATGTGTGCGATAGTGATGGTTGTCCGGACGACTTGGAGGTTTTCTGCGACTCCCAATACGTCATTAACTCGGTCACTAAGTGGGTTCATGGGTGGAAGAAAAAGGGCTGGAAGAAGTCGAACGGGAAACCCGTCCTGAACGTAGAGCAGATCAAGGAGATCGACGAACTGCTCACGCGTCGTCGGAAGAGCGGGGCTGCGGTGACATTCCGGTGGGTCAAGGGGCACGCCGGGCATGAGCTCAACGAGGCTGCTGATAGTCGCGCGAATGCTGCGGCGATGGCGTATAAGCGTCGGCAAGAACCGAACCGGGGGCCGGGGTATTCGCGTGAGTCGGCGTCGCCCGCGGACGAGTGTGGGCAGTTAGCAGCGGAGTTCCCTACCATGAAAACTATGACTCGTAGTAGTGATTTGTTCTCACAAGCTCGTGAATTGATCCCGGGTGGTGTGAATTCCCCGGTGCGCGCGTTCGGTTCGGTGGGGGGCACGCCGCTGTTCATCGACTCCGCGAAGGGCAGCCACCTGCGCGATGTCGATGGAAACGAGTACGTGGATTTAGTGTCATCCTGGGGACCGATGCTGCACGGCAACGCCCATCCCGCGATTGTGGAGGCAGTCCAGGAAGCAGCGACGAAGGGCCTGTCGTTCGGTGCGCCCACTGCTGCGGAAAACAGCCTGGCCAAGGAGATCATTGGCCGCACCGCGGTGGACGAAGTGCGCATGGTCAACTCCGGTACCGAGGCCACCATGTCAGCGGTCCGGTTGGCGCGCGGTTTCACCGGCCGGTCAACGGTCGTGAAGTTCGCGGGGTGCTACCACGGACACGTCGATTCCCTCCTGGTCTCAGCGGGTAGTGGTGTGGCGACCTTCGGTTTGCCGGACTCACCAGGTGTGACCCAAAGCGACACGATCGTGGTGCCCTACAACGATCTCGACGCGGTTCGTGACGTTTTCGAAAAGCACCCCGACGACATCGCCTGCGTGATTGCCGAGGCCGCGGCGGGGAACATGGGGACCGTCGCACCCCACGAGGGGTTCAATGCCGGGCTCAAGGAAATCGCCCACAAGTATGGTGCTCTTCTTATTCTCGACGAGGTCATGACGGGTTTCCGCACCTCGCATAAGGGCTGGTACGGCGTTGACGGCGTGGCGGGTGACCTTGTCACCTTCGGCAAAGTTGTCTCGGGCGGGCTGCCGGCTGCCGCATTCGGTGGCCGACGCGACATCATGTCCTACCTTGCGCCGGAGGGGCCTGTGTACCAGGCGGGGACGCTGTCGGGTAACCCAGTGGCGATGGCCGCTGGTTTAGCGTCGTTACGCCTGGCAGATGAGAAGTGCTATGAGACGATCCGCGCGAATGCCGACCGGTTGGAAAACCTGCTGCACGAGGCTCTGGAACGTGAGGGCGTTGCCCATCACATCCAGCGTGCGTCCACGTTCTTGTCGGTGCGCTTTGCCGAGGGTGAGGGGCATAACTTCGCGGATATGCAAGCCGCGGACACGTTCCGTTACGCCCCGTTCTTCCACGAGCTGTTGGACAACGGTGTGTACACGGCGCCTTCGCCATTTGAGACCTGGTTTGTATCTACGGCGTTGACCGACGAAGATTTCTCTCGCATTGAATCTGCATTGCGTCCTGCCGCGAAGGCGGCCGCAGCGGCCACCAAGGAGGGCTAAGTACGTGTCCACGATTGTCCACCTCGTCCGTCATGGCGAGGTCTTCAACCCGGATCGCATTCTGTATGGCCGCCTACCCGGCTATCACTTGAGCGACCGTGGACGCGTCATGGCGTCGATGTGTGCTCGTGCTTTCACAGATCACGATGTGGCAGTGGTGAAAGCATCGCCATTGGTGCGCGCTCAGGAAACCGCCGAGCCCTTCCAGAAGGTGACCGGTGTGGACATCGCGATCGACGATGACCTCATCGAAGCCGGAAATGAGCTCGAAGGGCATCGGATTAAAGGGTGGCGCTCCCAGCTGTGGAACCCCAAACTGTGGCACCACCTGACAGAGCCCATGCAGCCCAGTTGGGGCGAGCCCTACCAGGACATTTGCGACCGTATGTGGATCGCAGTGGGCCGAGCGCGTGAAGAGGCGCGTGGTCACGAGGCTGTGCTGGTGTCTCACCAGCTTCCTATCGTGATGGTGCAGCGCGATTATGCGGGCAAAGCGTTGGCCCACAATCCGGCGGTTCGCCAGTGTTCATTGGCCAGTGTGACCAGCCTCATTTTCGACGACGATGGTGCTGGGGTTGGTGCTGGCGTGGAGGTTGACGGCCCTGCACAGGATGGCTCGGCCTCGAGTGTTCGTGCTCAGGTCAGCGATCTGGTCTATAGCGAGCCGGCACAAGGCGTTTAAGTCTGGCACGTGGCGTATAAGTGGTGACGGTACTGACGATACGGGCCGGAGTCATTGTGAGGTGGTGTGAGTGGTGAAGAAGACGACATCCGCTAGCCCAAAGGTGGCTGCGCACGGCGGCGCATCGGTGGATACATCGGCGCGTGCGCACGGTGATACTTCGGCGCGTGTCCGCAAAGTGACGCATCGCCATGGTTGGGCGCTGTCCGTGCGTCACTCGGTAGCGTCGACACTTGTGGCCTGCGTCGTCGCGGCGGTGGGTGCTACCACACTGATTGCCTGCGGTTCCGACGAGACGGCTGGCAAAGATGCGGTCGCTGTCGGCGGGAATTTCAGCTTCGTGTCCCCAGGTGGCCAGTTGGTCATTAAGTACGACCAGAAGGATCGTAAGCCGGTCAAAGACCTGTCCGGGCCGTCGCTAATGGAGTCTGATAAGACGATTAGGTTGTCGGATTTCGACAACCAGATCGTGGTGCTGAACGCTTGGGGCCAGTGGTGTGCCCCGTGCCGCACCGAGGTTGATGACCTACAAGAAATCCAGGATGACCTGCAAAAAGGTCCGGGGAACGGGGCGGACGGTTCGGATGATTCCGGCACGTCGAAAGGCGGACCAGCTGGCACGGTTCTCGGGATCAACGTCCGCGATTTCAACAAGCAGGCCGCGCAGGATTTCGTCAAGGATAACGACATCACCTACCCGAGCATCTACGACCCCTCCTTCAAATCCGCTATTTCTCTAGGCGGAATCCCCGCATCCGTCGTGCCGACGACAATTGTGCTCGATAAACAGCACCGGCCAGCGGCGGTATTCCTTCGCGAGGTCAATGCGAAGGAAATCATGGACGTTGTGAACAACCTGGAGAAGGAATAATGATCCCCGCCCAGGTTCATACTCTCCAGCTTCATGCTGATGTCGGGGCCGCCTTTGCGGACACTGCGGCGTCGGGTCCGCTACTCCTTGCGTTAGGTGCTGCGGCGCTGGCGGGCCTTGTTTCCTTCGCGAGCCCATGCGTTATCCCGCTCGTGCCCGGCTATATCTCCTACCTCGCCGGCGTCGTCGGCGCGGAAAGCGACATCACAGCTGAGGGGACAAAAGTTCGCTCACACCGTGGTCGCGTTGCCGGGGCTGCGCTGCTGTTCGTTGCGGGCTTCACCGTGGTCTTCGTCTTAGCGACGGCGTCAATCTTCGGCGCCATCTCCGCCCTCCAGATGAACAACGAGTTGCTGCAACGCGTCGGCGGCGTCGTCACCATTGTGATGGGTGTCGTGTTCCTGGGGTTCATACCGTTCCTGCAGAACGAGCGTCGCATGGCTCCGAAGCATTGGTCCACGTTGATGGGGGCTCCGCTTCTGGGCGCGGTGTTCGCCCTCGGGTGGACGCCCTGTTTGGGTCCCACCCTCGCGGGGATCATTAGCATCGCTGCCGGAACGGAGGGGACGACGGCCCTGCGCGGAGTCATCCTGATCATTTTCTACTGCTTGGGGCTGGGGCTGCCCTTCGTCGTGGTGGCGTTGGGGTCCTCCAAAGCATTAGCGAGCGTATCGTGGTTGCGCCGTCACAGTCGCGGGGTTCAAATCGCCGGCGGTGTCGCCTTGATCGTCGTCGGGATTGCCCTGGTCACAGGCCAATGGGCGGTATTCGTGTCGTGGATCCGGCAGTGGGCAGTGACCAGCACGGTGACGCCGATCTAGACCTTTTCACCCTTGATCTGCCGCATAGACCATAATCGGATAGCAAAAGAAAGGCAGACGATTTGGCGCGCAAACAATTCTCATCACTGTGGCGCATCCCCTGGCGCTGGCTAACCAGCATGCGGACCGCGCTGATTTTGCTATTCCTCCTTGCCCTCGGCGCAATCCCCGGGGCCATCCTCCCGCAGCGCTCCCTGAACCAAGAGAAAGTCGACACCTACATCGCCGACAACGGCAAGCTCGGGCAGATCTACGACAAGCTCCAGCTTTTCGACGTCTTCTCCTCCACGTGGTTCACCGCCATCTACGTCCTGCTGTTTATCTCGCTAGTCGGCTGCATCATCCCCCGCACGTGGGAGCACTACAAAGCGATGCGCTCCCAGCCCGTGCGCGCGCCCAAAAACCTCAACCGGCTGCCCCACTACCGCGCCCGCACCCTCCCGGCCAGCGATTTTTCCGACACCGACACCTACGCGCGCGACCACATCACCCCGCTGTTCAAGAGATGGCACACGCGTGAAACGTCGGCAAGCGAGGACCGCGCCGGGCAATGGTCGTTTAGCGCGGAACGTGGATACGCCCGCGAATTCTGCAACCTCGTGTTTCACATCGGTCTCACCGTCATGCTGGTCTTCATCGCGGCCGGGCGCCTGATGTACTACGAAGGCCAGGTCATCGTTATCGCCGGCAACGAGAACTCGCAGTTCTGCAACTCAGCCGTCGCTAATTTTGACTCGTTCCGACACAGTGCTCTTGTCGACGGAACGCGCCTGTCCCCGTACTGCCTGCAGATCGAGGACTTCAAAGCGGACTACTTGTCCAACGGGCAGGCGAAGATGTTCACCTCCGACATTCGGTATGCGACGAAGGACGACGTCGATAAGCCCACGTCAGAGTGGACAAAGTACACGCTGAAGGTCAACCACCCGCTGCGGATCGCGGGCGACCGCGTGTACCTGCAGGGGCATGGTTATGCGCCGTCGTTTACGGTCAAGTGGCCCGACGGTGAGACGCGCACGGGAGAGATCCAGTGGCAGCCGACTGACATGACGAACTTCCTGTCGGCCGGCGCGATGCGGTTCGACCCGCCCGCCGGGATGTACCCTGACCTGCAAGAACGACGGAAAAATCAGTTGGCGATCCAGGGCATGTACGCGCCGACGGCTGTGTTCACCGGCGAGAACAACAATGTGCTGTCTGCGTCGCGGTTCCCCACCCAGGACGATGAGGCCGTTGCGATCGACGTGTTCCGCGGCGACGCCGGGCTGGACACCGGCGTGGGCCAGAGTATTTTCACCCTGGACACGAGTCTGATCCACCAGGGGCTGTTGTCGAAAATCGACCGCGTGAATCTGCGGAAGGGCGAGAAAACCACCCTTAACGACGGGACGGAAATCACGTTTAACGGCGCGAAGCCTTTCGTGAACCTGCAGGTCAGCCACGATCCAACGCAGGGGTACCTGTTGGGGATTACGCTCATCATGCTCGCCGGGTTGGTGGGGTCTGTGTCGATTAAGCGGCGACGCATGTGGGTGCGCGTCACCCCGCAAGACGACGGCACCGCGCTTGTCGAAACCGCCGGGCTTGCGCGCACCGATAGGGCCGGGTGGGGCCGCGAGTTCAATAAGTACGCGCGGTCTATCCTGCAGGAACCGGACGACGATGAATATGACGACGACGAGGATTGATGGCGTCGGCAGTGATCTAAATGTCGGACGCAGTGTTGCTGTAGGCAGTGACGAGTGGTGCCGTGCGTGCTGGGAGTATGGGGTGTTTATTGCTCCAAAGTGTGACGTGGAATAGCCTGGGCACAGATCAAGAGGAGAACTATGCCGGTTAATAAGACTCTCGCCTCGTTTTCGGACTTTTCGTTCAAAGTGGCGTTCGCCGTGTACGTCATCGGGCTGATCGTGATGTTGGCCTATTACGTGCGCGAGCGGATGCTTCAAGAGGCATACGAGGACGCCAGTCGTCGTGAGGAAAGCCAGCCCGGAGGTCAGGGAGCCCAGGCTGCCTCGGACAAAGAGCTGGTCGGAGCTAGCGCGACGAAATCTGGCGTTGCGTCGGAGGCGTCGGAATCCGGTGTCGCGCAGGGGGCATCGGCGTCAAAAACGGGTGTTGCATCGGTAAGTGTGGGTGCAGGTACTGGCACAGATGATGCTGCCTCCACAACCTCTGCTGATTCGTCGAGCCGCGGAGGCTCGCGGGCCCGCTCATTGTGGGGGCGCGTTGCCCACGACCGCCCGGTGATGAGCCAAGCTGAGCTCGACGCTCGCCAAGACAGCGTGGACCGCTTGGGTACGTTCGGCCAGGGGGTCGTTTTCCTCGGACTGCTGTTCCACGCGGCGTGCGTCATTCTGCGTGGACTGTCGGCGCACCGTTTCCCCTGGGGCAATCTGTACGAATATGTCGCCCTGGTGTCGCTGGTCGCGATGATCGTCGCCACGGTGGTCCTGACCAAGCGCGAAAACCGCATCATGTGGCCCTGGGTGCTGACCCCCGTGGTCGCGCTGCTGTTCTACGGCGGGATGAAACTGTACGCGGCGTCGGCACCGGTGGTACCCGCGCTGCAGTCATACTGGTTCCCCATTCACGTATCGACGGTGTCCATCGGTGCTGGTTTCGGGCTGATATCCGGAATGTGTAGCTTGGCGTACATCGTGAGAATGTTTCAGCCGGTGGGGGAAGAGCACGGCATCGTCGGGAAGATCGCGGGGCCACTGCCGAGCGCTAAGCGGCTCGACCGGCTGGCATACCGCACGGCCGTCGTGGCGTTTCCGATTTTCGGGCTCGGCGTGATTTTTGGCGCGATCTGGGCCGAATCCGCGTGGGGCCGCTTCTGGAACTGGGACCCCAAGGAGACCATGTCTTTCGTCACGTGGATCCTCTACGCAGCTTACCTACACGCCCGAGCCACGACGGGGTGGAAAGACCAGCGTGCAGCATGGATCAACGTGGTTGCCTTCGGGATCATGGTGTTCAACCTGTTCTTCATCAACCTCGTGGTGTCGGGGCTGCACTCGTACGCCGGGTTGAATTAGTGCCGCATGGATTAGAACCGCGGATTTATTTAGGACGTCCCCAGCCGAATATGCCGGGCTTACATACGTCCGGGAGGACCGGTGGCTCGGTGTGAACTAAAAGTGTGGGGGTATATCGGACCCGGTGGCGAAAAGTGCGGGGGAATATGGCCATTTTTCGCCCATATACCCCCGCAGTTTGAACTGCTCCCCATATACCCTCGCAAAATTCGAGTAATCGATCGACGTAAGCGTCGCCAGGAATTAGTTATCCTCATTTTCCGCGGGCCGTGTGCGCTGAACGAACCTTGTGCGCCAAACGGGCCGGGGAACCAAACGGACTCTGGATTCCAAACGACCCGGGCCTCCGAACAGAACTGGCACCAACCAACACCTTCGATTATTTCCGGCAGGTTAAATCACGGGCGAGGCTTTGGAAAAGGGGCCGACCGCCTAATAATCTCATTGGGGATAAAAGGTCACATGAAGAGGAAGATCCCCTATGCCCAAGTCGGTCCCACCTGAGCAGCCAGCGAACGAACCCTCTATGGAGGGATCGGCGGCACATAGTTCCCGCCCAGCCAGCACAGCTCAATCATCTGCGACAACGGGCGCGTCGCACACCGAAACCAACGGAACCACGGGGACCGGCGCGGCCAAGGGGACCAACAAGACCGATAAAGCAGCGTCCAACAAACCCAGCACCTCAGAGGACACCACCCAGCCCAAAAGGTCCATCGGCCAGCGCATCCGCGGCAACCTTTTGTGGCAGATCATTATCGCGATCATCGCGGGCATTGTCTGTTCGTTGTTCTTCCCGGATTGGCTTGCGCGCGTGTTCGTCACGTACAACAGCCTGTTCAGCAACTTCCTGAGCTTCTTCATCCCGGTGCTCATCTTCGCCCTGATCACGCCGGCGATCTCCGGCCTGGGCCGCGGCGCCGGCAAGTGGTTAGCAATCACAACGGGCGTCGCGTACGGCTCGACCATCTTCTCGGGCCTGATCGCCTTTGGCACGGCGTCGATAGTGTATCCGTGGTTGCTGAAAGGCGATGACCTTTTCAAAGCAAAGACTGTCGACGACGGCGCGCTCAAGCCGTTCTTCGAAATTGAGATGAAGCCGCCGTTTGAGGTGATGACGGCCCTGCTGCTGGCGTTCACTATCGGCGTGGCCATGACGGCGGTGAAGAGCGACACGCTGTACGCGGGCGCGAAGGACCTCGAGCGCGTGATCATGCGCGTGATCAGCAAGTTCGTGATCCCGTTGCTGCCGCCGTTCATTTTCGGCATGTTCTTGTCGATGGGTATGAACGGCAATTTGACGAACACGCTGGTGTCGTTCTCGAAGGTCATCGTGCTGGCCATCCTCATGACGGGCGTCCTGCTGGTGCTGCAGTTTTCGGTGACCGGGGGGATCGCGAAGGTCAACCCGTGGCGCGCGTTCAAGAACATGATCCCGGCGTATCTCACCGCTCTGGGAACCTCCTCGTCGGCCGCGACCATTCCGGTCACGTACGAGTGCTCGAAGAAGAATGGAGTCGATCCGACGGTCGCCGGGTTCACGGTCCCGTTGTGCGCGACGATTCACCTGGCCGGGTCGATGATGAAGATTTCGCTGTTCGCGTTCGCAATTGTGCAGATGGCGGACATCGACACGACACCGGCGAAGATGATCGGCTTCGTGCTGATGCTGGGCATCACGATGATCGCCGCGCCGGGCGTGCCGGGTGGCGCGATCATGGCGGCGTCGGGGTTGCTCTCGTCGATGCTGGGCTTTTCTGATTCCGAGGTTGCGATCATGATCGCGGCGTATATCGCGATCGACTCGTTTGGCACGGCGTGCAATGTTACTGGCGACGGTGCCATCGCTCTGATTATCGCCCGCATGGTGGGGGATAAGGGCATTAGCCGTAAGGAGCTCGAGGACACGCCGACGTATGAGGACGCGATTGCGGAAGCGGAGGCCCGCGACGCTGCGATGCAGTAGCCGCGCCGGGCGCTGAGGTACGGTGTTTGCCATGCGCACTGTCTTGGTTACCGGCGGAGCTGGTTTCATCGGCTCGAATTTCGTTCATTACACCCGGGCGCACTATCCCGGCGTGAAAGTCGTCGTCCTCGACGCGTTGACTTACGCCGGTAATCCGGAGAGCTTAAAGCCCGACGGCAACTTCGCTGGTGCAGGATCCGCCACATCGCCTGACTCCGACCTTTGCGAACTGGTCGTCGGCGACGTGTGCGACCAGCCTCTCGTCGACAAGCTGGTGAAGTCGGCCGATCAAGTTGTGCATTTCGCCGCGGAGAGCCACAACGATAACTCTCTGCGGGATCCGGCGCCGTTCCTCAAAACCAATATCGAGGGCACGGTGACGGTGGCGTCGGCGTGCGTGAAGTACGACGTTCCCCTCCACCACATCTCAACGGACGAGGTGTTCGGGGATCTCCCGATCGGTTCGGATGAGCGCTTCACGGAGCGGTCGCCGTATCGCCCGTCGTCGCCGTATTCCGCGTCGAAGGCGTCGGCGGATCATATGGTCCGCGCGTGGGTGCGCAGTTTTGGACTGAAGGCCACGACCTCGAATTGTTCGAATAACTACGGGCCCCGGCAGCACCCGGAGAAACTCATCCCGCGACAGATCATCGGGCTCATCGGTGGACGGCGGCCGCGCGTGTACGGCACGGGCGAGAATGTGCGCGATTGGATCCATGTGGACGATCACAACAGCGCCGTCTGGACCATTATCGACGCTGCCCGGCGCGATCCAGCGCTGTACGGCCGCACGTTCCTCATCGGCGCTGATGGGGAGCGCTCCAACCTGGAGATCGTGGGGGATCTTCTCGAGGCATTTGGCCAGCCGCGCGACGATTTCGTGCATGTCACGGATCGGCCGGGGCATGACCGTCGGTATGCGATAGACCCGACGCGGCTCCGCACTGAGCTGGGGTGGGAGCCGACTCATTCTCTTGCCGACGGTCTGCGCGAGACTATTGAGTGGTATCGGAGCAATCGCACGTGGTGGGAGGTTGCGGCCAAGGCTGCTGAGGAAAAGTATGCGCTCACTGAGAGGGAGATCGGGTAGGCCCGGACCTGACCAGGTATTTCGTGGCACGCTGTCCTGTGCGGGGAGTACGAGGGTAATTAACAACTCTAATTAGTGTGATATTTTGTTAATACTTTGTTTCCTTCGTTTAGGTAGCTGATCGTTCATGCTAAAAGTATTAATACCATTCTTGTGAGGGGCAAGGAGTTCAACGGTCACCACAAAGCTGAGTTTTTTAACAATGAGGTGAGCATATTGCTATCTAATTTTTTTATGAGCCTTTGTGCTTTGTAAACAGCTTTGTGGAAGATCCGTGCTCAGCCTGCTAAGTAGCGTGTACTCGTACTTGTTTTAGTGAGGTAACCACTTAATGAGCTTATTTTTTGGCAGTTTGGATTCGAATAAGGACTGCTGTCCACCCCCGTATTCAATGAGAATTATGGAGCGTGATGAATAAACTATCGTTTAAATCGATTTTATCGCTCCTCTTTTTAGCCGCATTAATCTCTGGAATAGGCGACGGGCTAATTCCTATTGCTTTTGCACTTCAGGCCCACCGAGTAGATTCTTCCGGTCGAGGCTTGACAATGGTGCTCATCGCTTTATGGTCAGGCCGATTTATCAGTTCCGTGGTAGTGCGCAAACTGCCGCCACCAATTCGTCCTGTGGGTTGGATGTTAAGTAGCGACTTTGTCCGCTTGCTGGCCCAGTAGGGATTAGTTGCCTGGGTACTCGTCCAGGGTGATTCGATTGCCTCGTTCGCCGTCTCAAGTTTCGTGTACGGATGCGCCTCTTCGTTCTTCACGCCGGCTCGCTTCGGGTTGCTGGCGCTGTTGTTCACGGATTCGCAGCGCACACGCGTTAACGGGACCGTGTCGATCCTCGGTGATGTTTTATATATTGCCGGCCCACTAATCGGCACTGCAGCGGTGATCACATTAGGGTTCCGTACTGTATTACTTATCGACGGAGCTACGTTTCTGATAGCAATGCTGTTCGTATTGCCATTCTTTAAAGTGCGCAGAAATTCGGCGACCGACGATGCTCCCGGAACCCATGAAGCTGAGGAAGCTACACCCGCTTCTGATGCTGATCCCGCTAACCACGCCAACGACGCCGATTCCGCAAACACCGACGCAGCCTCTGCTCAAACCAAGGTAAACAGCGCAAAGAAGCCCACCGCGGTGTTGCCCCGCTGGGTGCAGGTGGGGCTGGGCACATGGCTGGTGGCCTCCCTTGTCAACGGTTTTCTCGGAAGCGCTGGTCCGACGTGGATCATGAACTCGTTCGACGAGAAGACGTGGGGCTTCATGGCCACCGCCCTGGCTATCGGTTCACTGCTAGGCTCAGCCGCCACGATTTTAAGGAAACTGGATCGAGTCCGTTTCACAACTTTGCAATTCCTGATGCTGCTGTTCTTGGCGGGGCAGCTATTGGCGCTGACGTTCTCTCCAGTGTTTATTGTCATTGCCCTGGTCGGCGCTGTGGCATCCTTGCTCATGACTTCCGCAGGCGTCTCTTGGGATTCGTTGGGGCAGTCCCTAGGAAAAGACGAACTCGTGCATCAGTTTGCTACTAAAGACCAGCTGGTTTTCACTGCTGGGACCCCGCTTGGTATGGTCTTGTTCGCCACATTTTCTGGCCACCCACACATGTCCGCCCTCATCCTGTCTGTCCTCTTGGTAGCAGCGGCGATTGTCAGTTGCTTGCCGATAGCACGCTCGCCGCGCGTGGCGGACGTGACGGATGACCCATCTGCACTGGGAACATAAAATCGGCGCCCAATCCACCAAGCCGCCACCCGGCACCCAATCCACCCCACCCCACGTCGGCACGCCACTAGGCTGGTGAGCATGACGTCCCGACTCGAAGTTCAGGAACCCGACCAGCACGCAACGTACGTCGCCACCCCGATCCCGGGAGTGTTTATCTTCTATCCCACTGTTCACGTTGATCAGAGGGGTAGTTTCCACGAGTGGTACAAGGCGGATGACTTCGCCGAGGCCCTGGGCTACCCGTTTTTCCCGGAGCAGGCGAACATGAGTGTGTCGGCCCGCGGCGTGGTACGGGGTATCCACCTGGCCGAGGTTCCCCCAGGTCAGGCGAAAATGGTGACCTGTCCCGCCGGGGCCCTCAGCGACATCATTGTGGACCTGCGCAAGGGCTCCAGCACCTATGGCAAGCACATCGTTGTCCCCCTTAACCAGGACAATCACGCCGTGGTGTATCTCCCCGTGGGCATCGGGCACGGGTTCGTCGCCCACGGGGACAACACGGTCGCCACCTATCTGACCAGCACCGCGTACGACCCTGAGCGCGAGTTCGGTGTGCGGATAACGGACCCCGCCCTCGGCATTGATTGCCAGGCACTGCTTAACTCCGAAGAGTCCTCAGATCAGCACTCCGCCACAGTCGACCCGATTTTCTCAGAGAAGGATCGTGTAGCTCCTCTTCTTGCCGACGTTGACGACCGGCTCCCCACCTGGGAGGACTGTAAACATTTCGAGGACGAATTACGCAACGGGTGGGCGTTAGCAAACAGCGAAGCCGGCGTCGACGCGAATTAAACGACGATTAATTGCCGACGGTAACCGCGGAAACTGCGCGACGAACCTCGCCAAGTCGAGTCCAGTTGACCTCGCGCTGGGCTGAACCGCTAATCTGGCATACGTGAATGAGGACACGACGCAGCCAACCGAGAAACCGACCCGCCCGTGGAAGGACATTCTGCTGTATGGGCTGGCCCGGCTGTTATTGTTCTTCGTCCTGACGGTGGTGATCGCGTATGGCGCGTACCTGGTGGGCGCGCCGATGCCCCTTATGATTAGCGCCCTTCTGGCTCTGATCGTGGCGCTGCCACTGTCCATGTTCTTGTTTAAGGGGCTGCGTAGGCGCGTCACCACGGAAATGGCCACGTGGAATGAGCAACGCCGCGCCCACAAGGAATACATCAAGAGTCAGCTCGAAGACCGGGAATAGGGAATAGCGCACCTACCCCAACCAGAGCGCGAGCATGGTGACAAGGGCCCACACCACCATGGCACGCCCAGTCATCCCCAGCACAGGAATGAGGTCTTTCCCCTCCGCGCGGGAAACAATCGGTCGCGCAGCCAGCCCCAAAACCGGCGCTGCCACCAGCCCAATCAGGGCCCAGGGCGTCGCAATAAAGGCCAGCAGTACCGACGCCACAACAGGCAAGGTCGCGAGTATGCACCACAACGTCCGGCTCCCGCGGTCACCCAGGCGCACCGCGAGGGTGATCTTGCCCGTGGCTGCGTCGCTAGGTATGTCGCGCAGATTATTCGCCAGGTTCACCGCCGCTGAAACCGAGCCAATCGCGACCGCAATCGCCACCCCCGCCCAATTCACGTGATCGGCCTGCGTGTATTGCGTACCCAGCACTGCGACCAACCCGAAGAACACAAAGACGGCCACTTCGCCCAAACCACGGTAGCCATAGGGGTGCTTGCCGCCCGTGTAGAACCATGCGGCCACCACGCAGGCAGCGCCCACCAGGATCAGCCACCAGTGCCCACTGATCGCGCACAAAATCAGGCCCGCCAGCGCCGCCACGCCGAACGCCACAAACGCCGCGTGCTTGACGCCGTAGGGCTGCACCAAGCCCGATGCGGTCAACCGGAACGGCCCGGAGCGGTCGTCGTCGGTACCCCGGATGCCGTCCGAGTAGTCATTGGCATAATTCACCCCGATAACCAGGAACCAGCCAACGATCGCCGCAAGGATCGCTCGTATTATCGACGCTTGCCCCGTGAGTGCTGCGGCGCCCGTACCTGCGATGACGGGGGCGAAACCGTTGGCCCAGGTGTGCGGGCGGGCGGCCTCGAGCCAATCGTGGGCGGTCACCGTGCGTGAAGGCGTGCGCGGAGGTGTGCGTCGTGATGACGTGTGTGCGTCGAACTCGGAGCTGTTGTCGGAGGACGATGAGTCCGGTGTGCTGGGCTGGTCGGGAGTGTGGGGCATGGTTCTATTGTGACGCATCGCGGGCTTGAGGAGGAGAGCCGGGTAGGCTCGTGTGTCGGGAATTTTTCGTTTCATTCCACCACGGAAGGATTATGCGTGCAGCAGGTCAGTTATTTTTTAGGCCAAGTGGTCAGTTTTTTCCTGACGCTCGCCCGGCTGATTCCGCTGCGCGTCCACAATGAGTTCGACGGCAAGCCGATTCCGCAGTCCGGCCCGGTGACTATTTCCGTGACGACGCATGGCCCGCGGGTGAACAAGGTGTGGTACACCCTGGAGTCGCTGGCCCGTGGTACAGTATCGGCCCCCATCGTGTTGTGGCTTGATAAGGAAGACTACGAGCGGCCGTTGCCGGAGCGGCTTCAAAGGCTGGTGGACCGCGGCCTACAAATCCGCTGTTCAGACGGCAGTTTTGGGCCCCACACGAAGTATTGGCCGCTGTTCCGCGAGCGTGTTGCGTCGGCACGGGAGCGTGTGGCGCACGACCCGGATAGTGTGGCGTCGGCACGCGATTCGGACGTGCCGGACTTGGCCAAAGAGGATTTGCTGACGCTGCGTGTCGCCACGGCCGATGACGACATTATTTACCCAGAATGGTGGCTGGAGCGCTTGCTGGAGTGCGCCGACGTGAGCCCCCATGATGTGATCGCTTATCGGGCGCACCGGGTCTGCGTGAAGAAGGGGGCTCTGGCGCCGTATGCGCGCTGGCCTGCGGTGAAGTCCTGCCGGGCGTCGATTGCGAATATGGCGACGGGCGTGTCCGGGGTGCTCTACCCGCTGCCTTTTATGGCGTTCGTGGTGGATCAGGGCGATTCTTTCCGACGCCTCGCGCCGAAGGCTGACGACATTTGGCTGCACGCCTGCGCG
This sequence comes from Corynebacterium pseudokroppenstedtii, assembly GCF_019754945.1. Lineage (GTDB taxonomy): Bacteria > Actinomycetota > Actinomycetes > Mycobacteriales > Mycobacteriaceae > Corynebacterium > Corynebacterium pseudokroppenstedtii. Next base: position 161,141 of record NZ_JAEUWU010000002.1, on the reverse strand, counting down.
GTGCGGTCGGGTACCAAGGTGAGGCAAGTTTTCGGCCAGCAGCGGAATTTCGCGGTTGTCCCGACGACGCAGTTCAACGCGGCACTCGTTGTTCGCAATGTGTGGATGGGTGGCAATGATGTGCAGGCCAGCCGTGTGTACACCGACGACGACATCGCGGCGCTGAAGCAGGCCAGCGCGTTCTGAGGCTTTATGACGCGTTAGTGTTCCGTGGCGCTCAGCCGTGTTCCGTGGCGCTAAGTAACTCCCGCAGTGCGTGTCGGTCTGTTTTCCCTGGTCCGCGCAGTGGAATCTGCTTAACAACCGCGATCGACGTGGGTAGGGCGTATGAGGGGAGGTCGAGCTGCTCGCGAATGTGTCGCGTTTCCTCGCGGTCGAGGAAGTACGGCGTGTTCTCCCGCGGTTCTTCGATCACTAAACACACGCTTTCTCCCCACTCCGCCGAGGGAATGCCCAGCACAGCGCAGTCAGCATACCCCGCCCGCCGGGCTGCGGATTCGACGACTTCTGGCAGAACTTTCAGGCCTCCCGTGTTGATGGCCTGGTCGTACCGGCCCAGAATCTCTAGCTTTCCATTGCGGATGGTCCCGATGTCATCGGTCACAAACCACCCATCGACGAACGGATTGGAGTTCCCATTACGCTCGCCCGATGGTTCAGCGTGAGCCGAGGATCCGAAAAGGTCCTCGGCGTTGCGATACCCCGTGGCCAGTGTCGGCCCGCCGAGAAGCACCCGACCCTCGTCGCCAGTCCCGAGGGGCTGGATCTTCACCGACGTACCCGGTAGAGGTGTCCCGTCGTACACCATCCCGCCAGCGGTTTCCGAGGATCCGTAGGTGGTGATTATCGTCCACCCCACGTCTGCGCATTTTTTCCGCAGAGCGGGACTCAGGGGTGCTCCGCCGACGAGGATGCCGTCCAGACTTCCGACCGTTTCAATAAGCGTCGCCGGGGAATATCCGCCCGTGACGCCTGTGCTGCCCGTGACGCCCGTAGTGTCTTCAGGTTCGAGCGCCTGGATTAACCGTCTGACCTGCGTCGGAACCAGAGAACAGTATCGTCGTGGTCCGGTCATGCGGTGGATCGCGTCGACAAGAGCACCCGGTGTAAACGGTTGGGTGACGTCCATGAGCACCGGTTCGTAGCCCGCTGCTAGGGACCGTAGGAGGACTTGTAGTCCGGCGACGTGGTCGGGAGGTAGGGCGAGTAGCCATTGGCCGGGTCCGCCGAGGACTTTTTCGGTTGCCGATGCCGACGCGGCAAGCGCAGCCGCGCTGAGTTGGGCTCCTTTGGGAAGACCGGTCGATCCTGACGTGGACAGGATGAATGCGATGGTGGCGTCGATGGGTTTGTCGGCCCGCATGACGTCGTGCAGGAGGGCGGCCCGTTGTAGGTCTTTCACAGGGAGTGGCAGCAGGGAGGCCTCACCGCGTAAAGCTTGTTCTAGCTGGGGGTATAGGTCGGCAACTGTGGTGTTTGCTGGGATGGGCAGTGGTACCAGTGGCCGAGTGTTCACGGTGAGGCAGTGTAGTGAGGGGCAAGAGAAAACCCAGCCACCGGGGTGAGCCAGTGGCTGGGTGAAGTGTTAGTCGGCGATGAAGCCGAGGCTATCAAGCGTGACGAAGATGGTGTGAATCTCTTCGCGGGTGGCTTTGCGCTGGTGAACAGCGTAGAAAGCTTGTGCCGCGTCTGCAGCCGTTGATGGAATGTGCCCTTCGGTGACGAGGAGATTAACCACGTCGGCAGTCTTCGTCTTGGTAACGGGCTCAGCAAGTGCAACCGCTGAACGGCCGTCATGCTCCGAATGTACACGGCCAACGACGTCCACAGGGGTGAATTGTTGGTCGCTGATGCGAAGCCAGTTGATGAAACGCATGATGCTGCTTGCCATTTTCTTCCCCTCCTTTATGAGGTCGTATGCGGGTTCCCAAAAGCGTGGTACGCGAGCCTCTTTATCCGGCGTTACCGGCCCAAACGCTGCTTGGTGCGTCTGCCGAAAACGTCGCTTGAAGGTATCAAGTGAAGCCGTCAGCTAAGACTTCCGGTTGGAACCGTCGGGTGAAGGTGCCCTACGTGTGAAATTAGATAAAAAGCACTCTAGATGAAATTGTTGGGCTAGTCAAGCATTGACTACACCCTCAAATTTCGTAGGAAATCCTGTCACTCTGATAGACAAAACGACCTTCAGTCACATGCGTCCCTGGATTCGCGCCTTACGCGCCAGCGACGTCGAAACCGCCATCATGGAGTTTTGCCTTCACGCGGGCAAGATCGTCCTCCGTCGGCGTTTGAGACATCGTTGTCTCAATGTAGCGGTGAATTTCCTGCTCGGTAATAGGTTTTCCCTGGTCACGGTGGGCATCCTGCTTAGCGACGATGGTCGCAGCTATCCGGTCAATGTCTTCTTCGCGTAGATCTTGCTTGAGGACGTACATGATCGCACCGGCGTCGCCGTCGGGAACAGCTGCTGGATACCCAACCCGTAACCACTCAATGAAACGTAGCAGCCAGTGTTTATGTTCCAGCTCTCGTTGTTCGTCGATGGCTCGTTGGGTGGCCGCTGAAAAAGTCCCAGTTGGAGTGGGGTCTTTCTTGCTGGCACCGCTGTCGGTGGCGCTTCTGTCGGATGCGTCGGGGTTGGAGGTGGATCTTCGGTTCGGGGTGGATTCTGAGGTGGGGTGTGAACCAGTGCTCATCTCTAGGGGTCCTTTAGTGTCCGCCGGACGTGCCGTAAATGTTGATACCTGTGTAGTGAGCGATCGTTGCGTTGGTGATCCACAGAACACCGGCGATGATGACTGCCAGGCAGAGCGCGTAGATCACCCACGCCAAAATGTGGCTTATTCCCTTGGTGTGCTGTCCTTCCGCGGAGCCGGCAGCATCTAGGCGTACACCCAGGGAGAACAGTGTCGGAAGTCCAGCCCCTAAAACCAGCGCGACGACGAGGACAGTGAGGAGTGAATGGAGGGTAGACATTACCGGGCGACCTTTCGCTCTTCAGCGGGAATAACGGAGTTGGAGTGCTCGTCCCACTCTGCGTTGACGTTGTGGGAGGACACTTTGTTCTTGCGGGACTGGTGGTAGATGTAGCCAGCCAAGGTCACCAGGATGGCGAAGGCTGCCACGACGCCGATGAAGTCGGTGGTGGCCAGGCCGACAAGGTGGGCAACCAACCAGGTCAGGGCGCCGACGATGGCCGCGCAGGGGAGTGTGATCACCCAGGCGGTCGCCATGCGGCCCGCAACTCCCCAGCGCACTTCAGCGCCTCGACGTCCCAGGCCCGTGCCCAGGATCGATCCGGTCGCGACGTGCGTCGTCGACAAGGCCATACCGGCGTGCGAAGAAGTAAGAATAATTGCAGCTGAGGAGGCTTCTGCCGCCATCCCCTGAGGGGAATCGATTTCGACGAGTCCTTTGCCCAGGGTGCGGATCACGCGCCACCCGCCGGTGTAGGTGCCCAACGCGATGGCGGAGGCACATGCCGCGATGATCCACAGAGGCATGTGGGTGTCGGCATCGATTTCGCCGTATGCGACCAGGGCCAAGAAAATGACGCCCATCGTTTTCTGAGCGTCACCAGTGCCGTGAGCAAGCGAAACAAGCGAGGCTGTGGCGATCTGCCCGATGCGGAAGTGGTCGTTCTTGTTGTGTTCCTCGACGCTATCGGTGATGCGGTAAATCAACCAGGTGCCGCATGCGGATACCACGCCGGCGACGAAGGGTGCGGCCAATGCGGGGATGATGATCTTGCCGAGGATGTTTCCCCAGGCCACACCACCGATGCCCAAGGAGACGAATGCAGCTCCGATCAAACCGCCGAAGAGGGCGTGAGAGGAGCTGGAGGGGATGCCGAGCAGCCAGGTCAGTAGGTTCCAGACAATTCCACCAATGAGGCCGGCAAAGACGACAAGAAGAAGCTTGTGCGCGTCAGCGTCACTGTTGAGGTTGAACTGATCGAGATTAACGATCCCTTTACCGACTGTTTTTGCCACCTCGACGGACAGGAATGCGCCGATGAGGTTGAGGATCGCTGACAATGTGACTGCAACTTTTGGTGTGAGAGCGCCGGTGGCAATGGACGTCGCCATTGCATTCGCGGTGTCGTGAAAACCATTTGTGAAGTCGAACGCGAGCGCGGTAGCGATCACTATGACGAGGATGATCAGTTCGGTCACAGCGAAAGTATCCTCCCCGGACTATGTAGCAGCCAAACTGTGGTGGCGCCGTTAAGATTCCGTTAACTTTCCGGGGGTAGCAAATGGGGGAGGTTTGGTTAGTAATAGTAAGGGAACTCGTCCCAGTGCGGAGGTCGTTTCTCCAGGAAGGAGTTCCTGCCCTCCAGCGCTTCGTCGGTCATATAGGCCAGACGCGTGGCCTCGCCGGCGAACACCTGCTGCCCCATGAGGCCATCGTCGGCAAGATTGAAGGCAAATTTCAGCATCCGCTGTGCGGTCGGGGACTTGGAATTGATCGCGCGCGCCCACTCGATGGCAACATTCTCCAGCTCAGCATGGTCGACGACCTCATTCACCGCGCCCATCCGGTGCATTGTCTCGGCATCGTAGGTCCGGCCGAGGAAGAAGATCTCGCGCGCGAACTTTTGCCCGACCTGCTGGGCCAAGTACGCGGAGCCGTACCCCGCATCAAAGGACCCCACGTCGGCGTCGGTTTGCTTGAATAACCCGTGTTCGCGCGAGGCCAACGTGAGGTCGCACACCACGTGCAAGGAATGCCCGCCCCCGGCTGCCCAACCATTGACCAGCGCGATAACAACCTTCGGCATCGTGCGGATAAGCCGCTGAACCTCAAGGATGTGGAGCCGACCGCCCTCTGCTTTGGCACGTGCAGTGTCGACGCCCGACGCGTCGGCGTGCTCGACATCAGAATTGTGCTCAGTAGCGTATTGGTACCCTGAGCGGCCGCGAATACGCTGATCACCGCCCGAACAGAAAGCCCACCCGCCGTCCTTAGGCGACGGACCATTGCCTGTTAAAAGAACAGTTCCCACGTCGGGAGTGCGGCGGGCATGGTCGAGCGTCCGATAAAGCTCATCGACAGTGTGAGGGCGAAACGCATTGCGCACTTCCGGCCGATCGAAAGCGATGCGGACGATGCCGTCGGCGCGCTCGGTCCCGACGTGGCGGTGATACGTAGTGTCCGTGAGGTCCTCGAACCCGGGAACCGGTTTCCACAGCTCGGGGTTGAAGGGCTGGTCAGTATCGGAATGGGTGGCGGAGTGTTCGTCTGACATACCGATGAGGATACTGACAATCAGCGCGCGGGTGGTTATGTCCGGCCGGCCGTTAGGGTAGAAGTCATGTCTCGCATGGACCTGCCCAATAGTGAATCCCGGCCTGCACCGTCGAATGAAGTCCCTCGCCAGAGTGGGCCTGTGTGTGTACCCGCATATGGGCCCTCGACGTGGCCGGATGGTGTATCGGCCCCGTCGCTCGACGACGTCTGGGAGCGCGCCCATGTTGTCCAGTTGCCGATGAACATTCGGTTCCGCGGGATCATGCAGCGCGAAGTCATGCTTATCGACGGCCCCCACGGCTGGTCCGAGTGGGGCGCTTTCCTGGAATACGGTCCGGCGGAGTCCGCGATGTGGTTGGCGTCGGCCCTCGAGATGGGTTGGGTGGGGCCGCCCGCATTGTCGCGCGGATGGGTGCCGGTCAACGGGACGATCCCCGCGTGCGACCCCGCTCGCGTGCCCGAACTCCTTGATCGATATGCGGGCATTTCGACGGTCAAAGTGAAGGTGGCGGAAAAGGGACAGACTCTCGGCGACGACTGCGCCCGGGTTCGCGCTGTTCGCGAGGCTCGCCCTGACATCAATATCCGCGTCGACGCGAATGGTGGGTGGACCGTGGCGGAGGCCCATGAGGCCGTCCGCCGATTCCTCCACGATGGGCCCTTGGATTACGTGGAACAGCCGTGTCCCCACCTCGAGGACCTTGCTGATTTGCGGAACATGCTTGCCGACGAGGGGCTGAGTGCCCGCATCGCCGCCGACGAGTCCATACGTAAAGCATTGGATCCGTACCGCGCTATACGCATGGGGGCCATCGACGTTGCCGTGGTGAAGGCCGCGCCGCTCGGCGGTCCGCGCAATGTGATCGCGGTGGCAGAGGAGGCGCGGAAGCATGGTGTGGCCGTGACGGTGTCGTCGGCAATTGATTCGGTGGTGGGAATGTATGCGGGTCTGTGCGCGGCGTCGGCGGTGGATAGTCAGCCGGCTGGCCTTGCGACGGGTGCGCTGATGGCCGGTGATGTGGGCGATCCGCGGCCCATTGTCGACGGGATGATGGCTGTGGAGCCGCGGACTCCGGATCCGGATGTGCTCGCGAGGTATCGCGCCCCGGAGGATAGGGTGCAGTGGTGGAAAGAGCGCCTGGCGGCGGCGTGGAAACACGTGCCGGGCGTTTCGGGCGAATCTCGCGCACCGGGTGCGTCGGACATGCCGGGACATGCGGCCGATTAAGGCTGATGGTTAAGGCTGAGTAACAAGGTGGAAAGATCGTTCTCTATGAGTAGTTCCGGTGGTGCTCCTGCCTCCATCATGACAGCAGCGATTATTGTCGACGAGCTGATCCGTTGCGGCGTGCAGGACGTGGTCGTGTGCCCGGGTTCCCGTTCGGCACCGTTGGCGCTGGCCTTCTCCGAAGCCGCGGCACGTGGGGAGATCACTCTTCACATTCGTACCGACGAGCGAACCGCGGCGTTCTTGGCGTTGGGCTTAGCTCAGGCCGAGGGCGGTCCGCGGCGGAACCGCCCGGGTATCCCCGGCGGCCACCATGTCGTCCCGGTGGTGATGACATCGGGGAGTGCGGTGGCGCATTGTGTGCCCGCGATGGTGGAAGCGCAGATGTCGCACCTTCCGCTCATGGTGTTGTCGGCGAATCGTCCCTGGTCATTGTGGGGGACGGGCGCGAACCAGACGGTGGATCAGCGGTCGGCTTTCCGGGATACCGCCGTGCGGACGGAGGGGATTGATACTGCTACTCGACGCAGTGACGCTTGGCACGTGATGCATCGTGAGGTCCGCGCTGCCGTCGATAGGGCGGTGGTCGCGGCGACGGCTGCGGGCGTGCGTATGCAGGTGCGGGCTGCCACCCCCGAAGATGCTCGCCCCGCCAATGCTGTGGAGCTGCCCTTCCGTGGCCCGGTGCACATTGATGTGCCCTTCGATAACCCATTAGTGCCGACGGATGACGACCAGCTCCGTGAGGCTGCCCAGTCTGCGCACCGGTTGGGCCGTCCGGATGGAGGGAGTTGGACGCGATTCGTTGGTCGGGCGAAGGTGTCCTCGCCGCGAGTTCTTCACATTGCTGGCCATAATGCGCCGCATGTTGACGCGCTCCGCGGGGTACCGACGATCGCTGAGCCCACCGCCGCAGTGCCTGATGTGCCTATCCATCCTTTGGCGTTGTCGCTGTTGTCACCCGATCACGTGGTGGTGACGGGCCGGCCGACCCTGCACCGGGATGTCTCAAAACTCGTGGCCAGGCCTGATATCCCGATCACGGTCATCGCGGATAACCCCGGCGATTACCCGGATGTTGCTCACATGGCTGGGGAGGTCGCGACGACGATCGACCTTGCGCCACAAAGCCGGCAATGGGTGGATCACTGCCGGTCGGCGGATCAGGCCGCTGCCGACGCCGTGCGCGAGGTGATCCTCCTGGACGACCTCGCTGTGTCTTCTGAGGTTTCTGAACCTGTGGAGGATTCGTCCGCGCAGCCGTCCACTCTCCATCGGATGACCGGGCTGACGGTCGCCGCCGCCGTCGCAGACTCTGTCCACGTCGGCGATGCGCTCGTGGTGGGAGCATCGAATCCGGTGCGCGATCTGTCGTTCGTCGGCGCTCCGTTTGATGGGGTCGAGATGTACTCCAACCGTGGAGCGTCGGGAATTGATGGTTTCTTATCGACGGCTATCGGCGTCGCGCTCTCTCGACAAGCAGCCGAACCCGACAGTGTGAGTGCACCGCGAACCGTGGCGCTGGCCGGAGACCTGACCTTCCTTCACGACGCGACCGGCCTGAACGTGGCGGCGTCGGAACCGCGGCCGTCGAACCTTCTGATTGTCGTGGCGAATGACCAGGGTGGAGGCATTTTCGAGGCCTTGGAGCCGGGGAAGCCGGAACTCCGCAACCATTTCGAGCGCGTTATGGCGACTCACCACGAGGTGGATATTAAGTCGATTTGCGACGCTTTCGGGATGGCGTATCGGAGGGCTGACACTGCGGAAGAGCTGGTTACCTTGCTGGAGAGTCATGCCGAGGGGATGCAGCTCAACGATGATGGGGCCACCAGTTCGGGCAGTGGGGATCAACGCGATCAAGCACGCCAGGAATATGAACCGTACGAGGGCATTACGGTGATTGAAGCCGTATGCGACCGTGCGCATCGACGTCAGACCGTAGAATCCCTGGAAGGACGCGTTGCTGTTCTCCACAGGCGTCAAGCGCAGTAACGCGCAGCAACGATGCCAAGCACGGCGGTGGAACAGCACACGATGACCATACGAAAGCGGATAATGATCAGGGCACGACGGCGGGGAGGTGAGTATCGGAGTGAACGCGACCAGAACTCACGACATGAACGCGGGTAACGAACCCACACCTCACGGGGATCAGACTCCTCACGGCGACAAGCCGCGGAATCCCCGTCGGACATTGTCTCGCGATGATGCTGAAGTACGGATCGATACCTTCGCTCGCCGGTGCCGCCAGGTCGTCGCATTGATCGCATTACTAATGACTCTGGTGTGCGCCACGCTCGTCGCCGGGCCAGTCTATAACGACATTAAACTGCACAAAGATAAAGAAACCGCCATCGCCACGGTGAACCACGTCGGCCTGTTGCGCACAGCAATTTCATTTCGGGATAGCTCCGGAGAATTCCATTCCCCCAACACGGGAGTTTTATATCCCGGCGGATTGCACGATGGTCAGAAAGTGTGGGTGGAGTATTCCCGCAGCCACCCCGACATTGTCCGAGTCCAAGGAAGAACCTGGACATTATCCCTTCTACCAGCGGTTTCAACATTTATCGTGACGGTCGCCCTATCGATGGGAGCAATAGCGTTGATTAACCGACGCGCCGAACGGAAGAAAAATTTATACAATGGCCACCGAGATAGATGATCGGCAGCATAAAACAGCATTTCTTATCGGCAAAAATAACCGCATTATCGCGGGGAATTGAGGAAGAGAAGAAGTCGTATGCGCATTGCAATTGTTGCAGAATCATTTCTTCCAAACATCAACGGTGTCACTAACTCAATTCTCCGGGTATTGGAATACTGCGACCGTCACGGCCACGACGCACTAGTCATCGCGCCGGGTGCTCGCGAGGTTCAAGATGAATGCCCGGACTATGCGGGTTTCCCCATCGCCCGCGTTCCCACCGTTCAGGTTCCGCTGATCGACTCGCTCCCCATCGGGGTGCCGACGCCGACCGTGAAGCGGGCCTTACGTAAATACAAACCCGACGTGGTTCACGCGGCGAGCCCGTTCGTGTTGGGTGCCGCGGGTGCGTTCGGTGCAGGGCAGTTGGGGATTCCGACGGTCGCTGTTTATCAGACGGACGTGGCTGGGTTTGCGAATAATTACCACATGAAACCGCTGGCCTCGGCCGCGTGGCAGTGGACACGAACGGTACATAACGCCTGCTCACGAACGCTTGCTCCGTCGTCGGTGACCATTCAGGAACTCCGCCATCACAAAATCAGAGACGTGTACCACTGGGCGCGCGGCGTCGATATTGAGCTTTTCTCCCCGACGAAGAGATCGGACGCGCTGCGTCGGCAATGGGCCCCCAACGGGCAGAAAATCGTGGGCTACGTGGGGCGCTTAGCGGCGGAAAAGTCCGTGTACCGATTGGCTGCCCTGCAGGACCGCGACGACATCCAACTCGTGATCACCGGGGACGGGCCGGACAGCCAGGAATTGCGCGAGTTGCTGCCACGCGCGATCTTCACCGGCGCGAAATACGGGGAGGACCTGGCGGAGGTGTATGCTTCCTTGGACCTCTTTGTCCACCCAGGCGAATATGAGACGTTCTGCCAGGCTGTCCAAGAGTCGCTGGCGTCGGGGGTGCCTACCATCGGGCCGAGAGCCGGTGGACCCATTGATCTCATTGACGACGGCGTCGATGGTGAATTATTGCCTGTGGAGTCCTTTGAGCAGGACCTCCCTGCGGCGGTTGATCGTCTGCTCGAGCCGGATGGCTATCACGACCGATGCGTCGCTGCTCGAAACTCCGTGAAAAATCGAACATGGGAGCGCCTAGGTGACGAACTGATCGGGCACTATGAGGCAGCGATCGAATCCCCGACGGGGCAAGAACTCCGTCCGACGCTGCTGGAAAGGTGGCGTGCGGAGCGTGAGCATCGGTACGCGTAGCCACATTTCGTTGGGTGCGATGAGATGAACGCGGATCGGGTGCACACCGACGCCCTGTCCTAAGGTGCCTATCCCGTCGGGGGGGGAGTGCAGCTGCCGCCATATCGAGCTCACCGGGTAGTCTGGGGCCTCGTGGCTAGAGCGACGTTGGAAAAGAAACCCCGTGAAGTGGCGCGCATGTTCGATGCCGTCGGCAAGAAATATGACCTAACTAACACGGTGCTGACGGGCGGGATCGACACGCTGTGGCGAAAGGCAACGCGGAAGCGGCTAGATCCGAAGCCCGGCGAGAAAATAGTGGACCTCGCTGCTGGGACCGGTGTATCGACGGCGGAACTATCCAAGTCTGGAGCCCTCGTGGTGGGCTGTGATTTCTCTCTGGGCATGCTGAAAGCAGGACGTCATCGGGACGTGCCCTTAGTTGCAGGTGATGGCCTTAACCTTCCTTTCGCCGATAACACCTTCGATGCTGCCACCATTTCTTTCGGTCTGAGGAACTTCGGGGATACTGTCGCTGGGCTCCGAGAAATGGCCCGTGTCGTGAAGCCAGGCGGACGTTTAACGGTGTGTGAGTTTTCAACGCCAGTTATCCCCGTGTTCTCGACGATCTATACGGAATACTTGATGCGGGCGCTGCCTGCGGTGGCGAAAATCGTGTCCTCGGATCCGGAGTCATACGTGTACCTGGCGGAGTCAATCCGAGTATGGCCTGACCAGGAGACTTTAGCTCGGATCATCCAATCTGCGGGGTGGAAAGACGTCGGCTGGAGGAACTTGACTGGCGGCATCGTGGCGCTCCACAGCGCGACAAAACCGTAAGGCGCTGACGGCCCATATCTGTGGGTTTGTTTTTGTGCGATAGGCTAGGCACGTTGTTTTAGACGGTCGCGAGCCACCATCGCGCTCGTGCGTGCTGCGTCGTACCCGCTTGCGGGGTTGTATATACGACGCGTGCTCGTGACCATCTACCCATGCCCAACGAACGAGGATCGTGCGATGACCAGCGGACAGAGCAGTGCTGTGGAATCCAGCGTCGACGCCGTGAGTGGCGAGTTTACCGGCCTGGATTCCCGTAGTGTGGAGTCCAGTATTGACCTCGGCGACGACGAATTGAATTCCTTTGTGGCCGACGGGATGGAAAAATGCGAGAAATTGCTTATCCATGAACTGGATCAGGGCGCATCGTTCGTCACTGACAAGGTCAAGCATTTGGCGTTGGCTGGAGGTAAGCGCATTCGCCCCATGTTTGCCCTGCTTGCGTCCCGTTATGGTGAGAGGCCCGGGTGTGACGACGTTATTAAAGCTGCCATCGTCGTAGAGATGACCCATTTGGCTACGCTGTATCACGATGACGTGATGGATGAGGCCGAGAAACGTCGTGGCGCTGATAGTGCAAATTTTCGGTGGAATAATTCGGTAGCCATCTTGGCAGGGGATTTTATCCTGTCGACAGCTTCGCGATTAATGGCGACGCTGGGTGTATCGACGGTGAAGCATTTCTCGGAGGCCTTTGGTGATCTCGTCACCGGTCAGATGCGCGAAACAATTGGTGCGAACTCGGGCGATGAGATTGAGCATTACCTCAATGTGATCCACGAGAAGACTGCGGTACTCATCCGGTCTGCGGGCTTTTTAGGGGCAATGCACGCCGGGACACCAGCCCCTATTCAGCAGGCATTGGCGACATTCGGGGAGCACTTGGGCATGGTGTTCCAAATTGTCGACGATATGATCGACATTTTCTCTGACAGCAGTGAATCGGGGAAGACACCGGGGACGGACTTGCGCGAGGGTGTGCATACCCTGCCTATGCTCTACGCGATGGAAGGCGACAGGAAAGAGAACCAGCGCCTTCGAGAGATGCTGCGTTCCCCCTTGTCGACAGATGCCGACGTTGAAGAAGCACTCGCCTTGATTGCTGCGACGGATGCACGAGCGCGGACGGTCGCGAAAGTTGAGGAACACGCCGACGCTGCCTTGAGGGCGCTGGAGGCGCTCCCGGATAATTCGACGACGAATGCTTTGCGCGCATTGCTGGGCTTCACCATGGCGCGTGTGGGGTAATTGATCGCGGGCTTGACATGAACGCTTTGCAAAAGCCCTGCGTGAGGTGATGATTTGCTGTCTGGGGCTGTGTTCGTAGTAGAGTATGCAGCGCGTTCAACTGCTGAGCGCTTGCCAGATTGCCCGAGCGGCCAAAGGGAGCGGATTGTAAATCCGTCGGCTTTGCCTACGTTGGTTCGAATCCATCATCTGGCACCCCATGAACCCGCCGGGTTGCAAACGTGTTGCAGCCCAGCGGGTTTTGTCGTGGTCAGTGCATTTTCGTAAGTGGATTCCTCTGAGCGGAACTCCCGTTAAGGGGGCTCCATAAGCGAACTGCCTTTGACGGCGACTCGGTATCGGTCCGCCGTACGCTCTGACCTGGTGATTTGTGAGTTCCATTCTGGTCGGTTACATTGTGTGAGGCTTCGCAAGATCACGTTTGCGCTGTTATCCGTGATTCCAGCGAGTTGTTGCCCCCTTAGCTCAGTCGGCAGAGCGTTTCCATGGTAAGGAAAAGGTCGACAGTTCGATTCTGTCAGGGGGCTCCGTTACACCAATTCCCGGTGGACTGACGGTGCTCCGGTAGGTCCACCGGGATTATGTGTTGTAACTGTGGCGATGTAGCTCAGATGGTGAGAGCGCACGACTCATAATCGTGAGGTCGAGGGTTCGAGTCCCTCCATCGCTACTGGGAGATAGATGCGGGGTCGCCCTGACGGGTGGCCCTTTTTCTCCCACTACGCACCGCCGTCGAAAGTGGAGCCCACTATCGCTTGGTTTAGGCGTGAGGCTTCTCTGCTATGGTTGGTGTGTTGCCTGACCGGTGCAGGTACAGAGATGAGTTCACATCAGTGATGGTGTGGATCCGTTGCTGTACGGTAGCGGTAGGAAACCATAGGGGCGTGGCTCAATTGGCAGAGCAGCGGTCTCCAAAACCGCAGGTTGCAGGTTCAAGTCCTGTCGCCCCTGCAAAAGCGTATTAAGCCAGTTTCCCGCGGAACTGGCGTGTGTACATTTTCATCTCAGTCGAGGAGAGTGCGCGTGAGCGAGGAACGAAGCTCTACGGGAGCATTGCGTCCGTCCGGTAAACGCCAGATCACAGGATCCTCCACTGTGTCAAAATCCCGCGCTCGTAGTGCCCAATCGGGCCCAGAGACAGTGGGTGGCCGTGGAAATATCTTCACTCAGATCGTCGATTATTTCCGCGGGGTTATTGCCGAAATGCGGAAAGTCATTTGGCCGACGTGGCGTCAGATGGGTGTCTACACCGGCGTTGTCTTGCTCTTCCTGATCGTTGTGATCGGCATTGTTTCGGGCGTCGATTTCCTCGCCGGTAAAGGCGTCGAGTGGACTCTTACTCACTAAATACGCATTAACAACTCACGTCGGCCGAGGTTCCGAGCAGCGCAAAGTGTAGTTGGGAATAGCCCGGTCAGCTGTGTATAATCGCTCCCATATTGTCCCGCCAACCCGAGAGGGGAGGCGGGATTTTCCTTTGGAAACACCGCAGAGAAGGACTGACATTATTCATGAGTGCTACAACGAATTCATCCACCGAGTCCGACAAGCCGCAGAGTGCCGCGGATTTAGCAGCACAGGCAGCCGCTGATGTCCAAGAGGCTGCTCGTAAGGCACAGCAGCCCCAGTTCTCCGCGGGCGCAGCACAGAGCTCGTCCGACGCAGGTAATAAGGCCGACGCTGCTGGCTCACAGGACAATGAGGCCGATCAAGCTCGCGATATGGACGCCGAGGGTACCGTCGCCACGGAAACGGCGTCGGAAAGCGATAACACTGCGGCGTCGCCCTCTGCGACCACAGGAAGCGACGCGGACGGGTCAGCGTCGGCACGTGGAGCGTCGGCAAGTGAAGGAGCCGCCGATCAGCCCTCTGCTGCGGACGAGGCGGAGCAGGACCCCGAGGCGGCCGCGATGCAGGCCTACAAGGTGCGTCTGCGCAAGTTCATGCGTGAGCTGAAGAAACTTCCGGGTGAGTGGTACATCGTCCAGTGCTACTCAGGTTACGAAAACAAAGTGAAGACCGACCTGGAGGTTCGCTCGCAGACCCTGGGTGTCGACGAGCAGATCCACGAAGTCGTCGTCCCTATTGAGGAAGAAGTCGAGGTCAAGGACGGGAAGCGGAAGGTTGTCAAGCACAAGCTGCTTCCGGGGTACGTGTTGATGCGTATTGAGCTTGACGACGCATCCTGGTCGGTCATTCGTGACACGCCCGGGATCACGAGCTTCGTCGGGAATGAGGGACACCCCACGCCGGTGAAGATTCGTGAGGTCGCGAAGTTCCTGTTGCCGCCGGAGACCGCAACGCAGAAGGCCGAGCAGGAAGGCGAGGAACCCGCTGCTGTGGACGTGTCCAGCACTGGTGTGGCTGCACCTCCGCGTCCTGCTGCGGACAAGGTCAAGGTGGACTACGAAGTCGGCGAGGCCGTGACGGTTCTGTCTGGTCCGTTTGCGTCGGTGTCCGCGACGATTTCCGAGATCGATGCCGAGAACAGCAAGTTGAAGGCTCTGGTGTCTATCTTCGGGCGTGAGACCCCTGTGGAATTGGACTTTGACCAGGTGGAGAAGATCAACTAAGCGCCACCTAGGTGGATTTGGGCTAAGGCGCCGAGCTCCGGTATCTTGATTCTTCGTGTGTGGCTGAGCCTTGGTGGTGGACATCGTGACGGTGAAATACCGCAACGGTGGATGCCGCTGAGTGGACGCACGAATGTCACTGTCATCTTTCCGGTGGCCTGGGAATTCAGGCATCCGGTCGAATGATGTGGTTCTCGCTCCCGGGTGGAAGTTCACCGTGGAGGCCAGGGTCGCGTTGTTTGGTAACAGAAAGAGGTTGTAACAATGGCTCCGAAGAAGAAGGTTTCGGGCTTCATTAAGCTGCAGATTCAGGCTGGTCAGGCTAACCCGGCTCCGCCGGTTGGTCCTGCGTTGGGTGCTCATGGTGTCAACATCATGGAGTTCTGCAAGGCCTACAACGCTGCGACGGAAGACCAGCGCGGAAACGTCGTTCCGGTTGAGATCACCGTGTACGAGGACCGCTCGTTCACGTTCAAGCTGAAGACCCCGCCGGCTGCGAAGCTGCTGCTGAAGGCTGCGAACCTGCAGAAGGGTTCGGGTGAGCCGAACACCAACAAGGTCGGGTCCGTCACGTGGGATCAGTGCAAGGAGATTGCACAGACCAAGATGGAAGACCTGAACGCGAATGACCTGGACATGGGGGCACGCATCATCGCTGGTACCGCACGTTCTATGGGTATCGAGGTCAAGGGCGCGACCGCGTAACTCCACTTAGTGCGGGTTTCGTGCCCGCGTTTCGCGTAATTCACTTTTCAGTGGGAGGGCCTCTTGCTGGCCCGCGACCACTACTCCAAACGCTTAAGGATTGGATTTTTATGAGCAAGAACTCGAAGGCTTACAAGGCTGCGTTGGAGAAGATCGACGCTGGCCGTATCTACGCTCCTATCGACGCGATGAAGACCGTCAAGGAGACCGCATACTCCTCATACGACCCGACGGTGGACGTTGCTATCCGCCTGGGGGTTGACCCGCGCAAGGCTGACCAGCTGGTTCGTGGCACTGTGTCCTTGCCGAACGGCACGGGTAAAGAGGTCCGCGTTGTGGTCTTCGCTGAAGGTCCGAACGCTACCGCCGCTGAGGAAGCTGGCGCCGACGTCGTCGGTACCGCAGAACTGGTTGAGCGGATCCAGGGTGGCTGGACCGACTTCGACGCTGCTATCGCGACGCCGGACCAGATGGCCAAGGTTGGTCGCGTTGCACGTGTCCTGGGTCCTCGTGGCCTGATGCCTAACCCGAAGACCGGCACGGTGACCACCGACGTCACCAAGGCTGTGAAGGAAATTAAGGGCGGTAAGATTTCGTTCCGCGTGGACAAGGCCGCCAACCTGCACGCTGTGCTGGGCAAGGCTTCCTTCTCTGCCGAGCAGCTTGCCGAGAACTACGGCGCGCTGATCGACGAACTGCTTCGCGTGAAGCCGTCTGCTGCGAAGGGCCGTTACCTGAAGAAGGTTACTGTGTCCTGCACCAACGGTCCGGCTGTGCCCGTCGACAACACCGTGGTGAAGAACTACACCGGCGAGGCTGAGTAGTTTTCTGTAGCCGCATTACAGCGGTTAGCTCGGCTAGCCCGGTTGGTTGCATCTAGCCCGGTTGGGTTAGCCAAAAGATAGGCAGATTCGCATCCTGTGGATCTGCCTTTTTGTGTATGGGATGGCACATTCCCGGGATAAGTAGCGAGGTAAGTAGCAAAAAGTGTCCGCACCGACTCTTCGCTGCTTACCCCTGCTGTTGTGTTGGTTTTTGGGGAGGTTCGGGTCGCGCGTGGCTCCTGTGCAGCCCGTGCGCGGGGGCTTCTGATCGTCTTGCGTGAGATTTGTCCGGGGTTCGGGGGTTGTGCCCGGGTGGCGGAAAACTGCGGGGGAATATGGCCAATTTTTGGCGATTTTTCGCCCATACACCCCCGCACTTTTATCCGGCTTCCATATCCAACCGCAGTTCTCGAGCCAAGATGTAGAAAAACCGCGACGTCCCCCGCTAACTTTTCTCTTTCACCGTCTCCGGTGAACTTGGCCCCAAACCCCTAAACACCCGCCCTTTATCCCCTATCTTTCTTTGGATAATGATTAGTTATTTGAATTAATGGACAAGATGGTTGCGAATATCAGTTTCTTTTGGGATAGTCCTTTACCTAAGAGGAGGTTAATTTTACCCATTGCTCTCCGAGAGGATATTTTTATGAACTGGAAGAAGAAATTGGCAATTTTGTTATCTTCCTCGATTTCCCCTAGTTTCGGTCCCAGCCGTCTCGGCTAGCGCTGCTCCTACTTCACAAGAACAGGGTTGTGTAGCAGCTCACCAGGGGGTTTCTGCCTCGAACGCTGATCGACAAACCGTTTCGAAAGATGATCTTGCTCAACTTAATAAAAAATATTGAGTTGGCAGGTGGGTATCCGTTGCCTGAAGGAACGGTTGAGTACGGTTTTACTGATAATGGTGATGCTATAGCCACTGATGCCAGCGGCCAAGAAACAACTTTGCTTTCGGCGACGGAAATGAATTCTGAGCTAGATAAAGGAATAATCCAATATAGCGCTGAGAGCGAAGAGGATGAGGATGATGACAAGGGAGTCGTTTCTGGGATTGCCCGCTCCCTTGCTGGTTGCGTCGGCGGTGCAGTCGGATATGACCAAATAATGGATATTCTTGAAAAGAGGGTTTCCTATTGGACCTTGGTCAAGTTTCTCGGTAAAAAAGTTGGTCCACGTCTTGCAATCAGCTGTATTGCAGGTGCGGGGGGGGCGCTCTCGCTGACTATATGGGGTGGTAGACCATGCGCTTACTAGTAACGATCTTGGGTTTTGTGGTGGCCTTACTTGTGTTCCGCTTTTTCATTGAAGAGGCTTGGCCCTCTGTCATATACCTTGGGGTTATGTGTGGGCTTATTGCCGGAGCCGTCTTGACTCCTTCTGGTTGGCGATCGCTCCGACGGATCGCTCGTAACCTTAAAAAAGGTTGGTCTTAGCTGGTGACAGGATAATACCTACCTGAGGGCTTCTAAACAGCTCTCTAAGCTGTTTAGAAGCCATCTCGAAGTTGTCGTCCATTCTCGATGAGCTATTGGATCTGATTCCTAACCTCGGTCCGACGGGTTGATTGAGACGCTTCTGCTGTTCAGCGGACGTTTCTCGATCAACTCTTTGGCGCAGCTGCCTCCGGGCCAGCTCTGCCAGTGAGAACAGGCGCGCGTTACCTCAAATGACTTGGCCTTCAATCAGGCCGGGGAAGACCGGGGTGTGGGTCATGTAGCCGGTGTAGCCGATAACCGCGCCGATGGACCTGACCAGGCCTTTTCCACCCGAGCGGTGTATCACGGTGGTTTTGTCTCGTGGCGTCTGTGTGGTACCGACGCTTTCAAGGCCCAGGAGACGGGATTGCCGTGATTAGTTCCAACGATGGTGCTCGGGTCCGGACATGCCTGCCACCGCGCACGCCCGCCACGTCGGATAGCACCATGAACATCGGACAGCACCAACGCAACCACGAAACCACCAAACCAAGCCTAAAAGGCATGTGGCAGACCTCACTCAGGGGGTCAACAACACACTGTTTTCGCCGCGAGTGTTGTCGCCGGGGGTAGGAGCCACCCCTGACTGCACTTGTCGGACATCTGACAGGTCGGTAGGGTGGGGTTCGACCCGCACGGCGGTGAGTCACAGTGAGCGGGTTGTTGACAACACGTTAGGAGCGATCCTCCATGCATCAGCAATTTGGCACACTGAACTGGCTAGCCATTGCGGTCTATATCGTCGCCATGTTGGCAGTGGGCATCTATTTCTCGAAACGCGCCGGTGCCAGCAGCGATGATTACTTCAAAGCTGGTGGGCGCATTCCCGCATGGGCCGCGGGCTTCTCCATCTACGCCACCACGCTGTCCGCCATCACCTTCATGTCCATCCCGGAAAAGGCGTACTTGACGGACTGGGCATACTCCGCGGGGAACATCGCGATCTTCGCCATCGTCCCCATCCTCGTCTATTATTACGTCCCCTTCTTCCGCAAGCTGGACGTGACGACGGCTTATGAATACCTGGAAGAACGCTTTGACGTGGTTCTTCGCGTATTCGGTTCCTTATTCTTCGTCCTGTTCCACATCGGACGTATTGCCATCGTCATTTACTTGCCGACGCTGGCTCTCACCGCCGTCAGTGATATCAACCCTTATCTGATCGCTGGTCTGGTGGGAATTGCGTGTGTGATTTACACATTCCTCGGCGGTATGGAGGGCGTGATCTGGTCCGATGTTATTCAGGGCATCATCCTCCTGTCGGGCGCGTTAGTGGTGATTATCGTCGCCATGGTGAATAGTCCGGGTTCGATTTCCCATACTTTGTCCGAAGCCGCGTCGGAAGGGAAGTTCTATTCTGCTGACAACTTCACCTTCAGCGATTTGTCACTGTCGATTCCGATTATTTTCTTAGGCAGTGTGCTCAATAATTTGCAGTCCTACACGGCCAGCCAGGATGTGGTTCAGCGCTACCAGACCACGCCATCTGTCCAGGCGACGAAGGGCTCCCTGTATGTGAATGGGTGCCTCGCGCTGATCACCATCCCGATTTTCTACGGCATGGGAACCGCCCTGTACACCTACTACCAGGGCAATGGCGGTTTCCCGGATGACGTGAACACGTCGGCGATCGTGCCTTACTACATCCTGACCGAGCTCCCGGGTGGCGTCGCCGGTTTGATCATCGGTGGCATTTTGGCCGCTGCGCAATCGACCATTTCTTCCTCGTTAAACTCCATCTCTGCGTGCATTACGGTTGATATCCGTAACCGTCTCATGCCGAACCGTGGCGAGGCATCAGTCCTGTTCAGCCGCATGGTTATTGTTATTACCGGCCTATTTTCGACGAGCGTCGCATTGTGGCTCATCGCCTCGGAGAAAGGCGAGCTGTGGGATCTGTTCCTCACGCTCACCGGCCTGTTTGGTATCCCGATTGCCGCGGTCTTTGCGTTGGGGATTTTCACCGTGCGCGCGAACCGGTTTGGTGTGCTGGCTGGGCTTCTTCTGGGAGCGGTATCCGGCTACTTCATGAACCAAACTGATTTGGGACCGTTTATGATTTCCATCGTTGCGTTCGCCGTAACCCTGGTGGCTGGTTATGTGCTGTCCCTCCCGCTCGCAGGTGTCGCGAAGGCCACTCGGGCCGAGACTCTGCCGCTGACAATCCACGGTAAAGACTTGAGCTACGAACGGAAGTCCGCTCGGCGCGAGGCGCTGAAGAACGAAGCAGCCGCTGTTATTCCCGATACTGATGATCCCACTGAACCCAAGTCTGTGGCTCAGGTTTAACGACGCTGGACGAGGGGTGCCCTGAGTACGTGGGGCACTGCCTCAAGCTACGTGGGAAACCTACGAATGAAAATTGAGAATGTGAAGGGCCCGAGGGCCCTTCATTTTTGTGGGTTATACGACAAAGGTGTGTCTCCACGGCGTGTTACCCCGAGGTTAGACCTGGCCCTTTTGGGCGCCGATTGAGTGTGTGTGTACTCGGTTAGGATAGCGTTGTCGTAGAGAGCTGGTCGTCCTATTTGGTGGTCGGCTTGGTTCTCGTTACAGGTCAGGCCGGATACTTTGGCGAGTTGATCTTGGCCGAAATTGCACTGCCTGGCGATCTCGAGTGGATCGTCAGGCAGGTGCGTTTTCAGTTACAACAACCAGTCGAGCATGCGGCGTGGTGGACTGAGATTGGGCTGGGTGGGCGCTACGAGCCTCTCAATAGCAGTCGGGGAATTCAGTCTGAGCCGACGGTTGGTTCTCGAATAGCGGATAAGAACCTCTGGTCCGGTGCGGTCTCAATGGAGAGGGGAGCGGGCGAACGATCTTCCCTGCACAGGGGATAAAAGAGGGCACCGACGTGGGTAATACCATCGACGTTGAACTGGCGACTGCTGAGTGACATTGGCCGGTGGCTGCGCCCATTTCCCTCTTTCCAGGGATTTAATAAGCCGCCACTTCCCCCACGTGACGTCACCTCCACGCCGGGCTTATGCGATTCAGACAAACTCCCCGCCCCCAATGAAACCCCCAGATGATCCCCCGACGGGGCCTCCCCAGGAGGCCCCAGCCCAAGCGATTAGCTATTCAGCGCTCCATGTTCTCTGAGCACTGCGTCTTCGTGAGGCACTGCTTATCCCCCGGGCGCCGCGTCGTAAATGTTCTTGAGCATCGCAACGCGTTCGTTGAGAGACGATTCGCTCGGTACACACACTTTGGCGCCCAGATAAACGCCGGGCGTGTGAAGCGCTGCGTGGGCGCACTCGCGGATCCGGTCGGGCGTCATCCATGACGTCGGCTCGTCGGGATAAGCAGGCAGGTGGCCATCGACCCACGGGTAGCCGTACTGAGTATCTTTATCGCCCGCACCGCTAAACATGACGCCAGCCAGCACGCCTTTGTCGCGGGCCGTCGTGATGTGCTGTAGAGGAGTGGTCGCGTCGCGATCTTCCAGGCAGCTCCGGCCCCAATTGATATGCACTTTCACGTCATGTTCCGCGGCGATGGTACATTCGTCGGCCAATTCAAAGAAACCTTTTTCGGGTTCATGATCCTCGCGAGGTGCGTCGCAATGCTCGATGACGATGCGCGCGCCGGACCAATCCCACGTGGCGATCTCGTCGAGACTACGTGCGAAGGCATCCGAGTGGGCCCCCCGCGTCGGGGCGGAATGGAGCTGGACGTATTTAATGACGCTGCGGCTGGTTCGACTAGCCAGTTCCTGGACGGCTGTGCAGATTCGATTGGTGAATTCGAGGGCGGCAGCTCGGCCATCCTCATCGGCACTAGCCAGGCCGAATTTAGGATTCTTGCCGACGTTGACCATCGTGCCCGGAATAGCGGTGATGGTGCTGGAATTCCAGTGGTCCGCGATCTGGCGGCTGAGCCACGGGAGGCTTTCGGTGAGGTCGCCGGGGAAGGGGATCTCTAGCCCGTTGATCCAGTTCTGCTCGGCGAGGAGCGAGTAGTACGTTTCCTGGTCGCGCCGGTCGAAAGGGAGGCTGGCGTAGGCGCCGACGATGAAGTCAGGTGAAGTCGTTTTCGGGGTGTTCATGTTTACATTCCTTGCGTTTTCGGTGCGGGTGAGGAGATGTTGGTGGTGTCGTTGGCGTCGGATATGGAGTCGCTGGACGTGGAGTCGCTGGGATGCTCCTCGCCAGCTGCGATGGCCGCGATGGTTTCGTCGTCACCATCTTCGGGTCGAACAGCGTCGGGATTAACCGCCTTTTGCAGCACCTTCGGCAGGTTCAGCCCAATCGAGACGACAACGATGAGTGCGAAGCCCACGGACATGATCGCCAGCGCCACGCCCAACGACGTTTTCGCCGCGATCGAGGCGCCCAACACAGGCCCGACGGCACCGCCCAGCGCGCCGACGTTGTAGCAAAAGCCCAGGCCAGCGGCACGTTTCTCGACGGGGAAGTAGGACGACACCCACTTGGGCAGCAAGCCGGAGACACCCTGACCGAACATCTGCTGGAAGAACAACAGCGCGGCAACCAGCACAACGATTCCGCTCGTCTGTACAAACAACGGGATCACGATGATCTGCGAGAGAATGATGCTGATCGCGTACCACCGACGCATCCCCATCGCGTCACCAGCAAATCCGGCGAGGATATAACCGCACGCGTTCCCCACCGCCGCGAACGAAACGACGTTGGCCACCACGCCGGGGTCCATGCCAATCCCGTGGAGGTACGTCGGCAATAAACCTTGAATCGGCCAGGTGTACATGAATGACGCGAAGATCGTGATCATGATGAGGATCCCGATCACCCAGCGGCTCGGATCGAACTGGACGATGAAGGTGATGAACACGGCAGCTGCTGCAACACCGCAGAGTATGAGGATCGCGGCGTTCGATGTTGCCTCGGTGAAGATCACCATCAGGGCGACGAAGGCGACCACGACGGCGAGGATGTTCGGAATGCGACGCTGGCTGCCGAAGAGAATGTCGAGCATGTCGTCGTCGCGCTGATCGTCTTTTTGAGTTTCTTTCCAGTCGCTGGCTTCGGGGAGGCGGCGTCGCATGTAGACGGCGACGAAGACGGGGACGATGCCGGTGAGGAACAGCGCGCGCCAACCCCACCCCGGGTGCCAGGATTCCACCCAGCTGACCAGGTATTTATCGACCTGCGCGGCGAGGAGGACGCCGAAAGCGTAGCCGGAGAGGAGGAAGCCGGATGCTTTGTTCCGCATGTGGACCGGCCACGATTCGATGACGTAGGCCGCGGAGGCCGAGTATTCGCCGGCCATGGCGAACCCGATGATGAGGCGGAAGAGGAAGAGGAACCAGTACCCCGGTGCGAATGCGCAGGCGATGGATCCGAACGCGAACATGAGGATCGAGAGGACCATTGCGGGTTTGCGTCCCCATTTGTCGCCGGCCGCGCCGAGGAGCAACCCGCCGAGCCACCGCGAGACGAAGGCCGCGGAAATGAGGGCGGCAGATTCAACCAAGGTGAGGTCGAAAGATTTGGTTATCAGGGGTAGGGCGAAGGCAATGAGGACGAAATCGTAGCCGTCGAGGAGGACGCCGATCCACGCCGCAAAGAAGGCTTTCCAATCTTCTTTGGTGAGGTATGTCCACCACCGTTGTGCGGGAGGGTGACTGGTGGGTGACGTGCTAGTGACCATAGTGGCCTCCTCGTGTGCCTGAGGTGTGGGTGAGAGTGTGGGAGTTGGGACCGTGTTTGTGTCTCCAGCGTATCAGACATCAGACATCCGACATGTGGTATGATCGGGGCCGTTACGAAAAGTTGCCCACAGTCCGGCCCGTGATGAGCCCGGGCTGACGGTTATCTCATGTGCATCGTGCGAGCTTCCGGACGAATGGTAATTCGCATGGCAAACAGGAGCGCATATGTCTACGCTACGGACCACCCCATATCATGCAGGTTCGATACTCGCCCGCGTTCGGACCACCATTGACGGCCCGCTCATCGAGGCCCACACCTCCACGGGGGAGCTGTCGATCAGGATTGAAGATGATTATCCTCACATCACAACGCATACCCCCGATCGGGTGCAGGATCTCGACGTTGAAGACGCCACCACCATCACCGACGGCCAATGGCACAGCATTGCCCTGACCGTCGGCCCCGAAGGTACCAAGTTTTATCTCGATGGGTACCAGGCCTTTTGCGGCACGGCGACAGCATTTCTTGCCGACGTTCAGGCGGACGAATTTACCATCGCCGACGCGCCCGTCGACGTTGCCGACGTTGTCTGCACCGGGACCGTCTTGTCCGATAATGACGTCCTTGCGCACGCGGCGCCACCCCAACCCATGGTGCAGTTCGCGGCCAATCACCTGGCTGACTATGACACGCGCCGGGTCGCGCGGCTCGGAGCGGGAACGACCTTGACACGATTCCGCGTGCGTGGCGTCGGCCAGGGCGGGACGATCTTGTCGGCGGGGTACGTTGAGGCAGCGGGCGGGGAGGACGTCGAAAGATTGCGCCTGTCGGTCTCGGATACGGGTCTCACCTACGAGGTCCTGACCAGCGAAGACGAGTGGCGCACCTTCGCGATTGGTGGGCACTGGGCGGACGGTACATGGCATGATGTCGTCATCCGCGCGGGGGAAGGCGCCGTCGATCTCTACGTCGACGGATTCCGCGAAGCCCGGATCCCCGGGCAGGCATTCTTCGCCGACGCCAGCCCGGTAAACACTATTACGATTGGGCAGGATATTCACGGCCGACGGTTATTTGGCGAAGTTGCACGCGCTGCAATTTACCCCACCCCGCTCACCGACGGGGCGATTAAGCGGCTATCGCATGTCGACCCCGTTCACACACAGGCATTATTCGACCGTGGAATGCACGGGGCAGTGAGCTACCGAATCCCGTCGCTCTTGACGCTGCCGAGCGGGACGGTGATTGCCGGCGCGGATCAGCGGACGACCATCGCGAACGATGCGCCCAATGACATTAACTTTGTCATTCGTAGGTCCCGTGACGGCGGCGACCACTGGGAAGATATGCAAACCATCCTGACGTATCCAGGGGCGGGCGCCACCGGGGCAAGCGTGATCGACTCGTGCACCGTGTACGACGAGGACACCGGCACAGTCCACCTGCTGATAGACCACTTCCCGGGTGGGATCGGCCAGCCCAACAACGTTCACGGCGTGGGGCAGGATCCCGAAGGCCGGCTGATTCTGACCGACACTAGCGCTGGTGGTGCGTCGGACGCGGAGCCCTCGCCCGGGGCATCCTCACCCCCGGAGTCTTCGCCCACGACGTACGTGCTCAATCCCGATGGTTCCGTCGTTACTGAAGATGGAAAGGCCACCGAGTTCAGCGTCGACAAGGAAGGTTGGGTAACCCGCGCCGGGCAACCAGCGGGGAATATTTACTTGGCCGATGGCGAGGATTCGAATCAGACGCTGCTGACCCTCCGGACCTCGTACATTGTGCACGTGACCAGCGACGATGAGGGTGAGACGTGGTCCGCGCCCGAGTTGATCAACCACCAGGTCAAAGAGGAGTGGATGGCGTTCCTCGGGACGTCGCCCGGCACCGGTGTGCAGCTCCACCACGGCGAGCACGCGGGCCGGCTCGTGATCCCGGTGTACTACTCCGGCGACAACCCGAAGCACTTTTCCTGCGCGGTGATCTACTCCGATGACCATGGCGAGACGTGGCACCGGGGTGCTTCGCCGAATGATGGTCGGCGTTTCAAAGGGGCGACGATCGATTCGCGCACACTTGCCGACGACGAAGCGTCCACGCATGAGTCTACATTGGTGGAGCTCAAGGACGGAAGGCTCATGGTTCTCATGCGGAACCAGCACCCGTCCGGGCGCGTGGCCACGGCGATATCCGAGGATGGTGGGGAAACCTGGGGAGAGGTTACCTACCACCCGGATATCCCGGAGATTTTCTCGCAGCCTAATGCGATCGCGATCCATGATCAGCCTGGGGCTGGAGCGTCACCCGAGGTTGACGCCTCGTCCGAAGCCAATGCGCCACTGTATGTGTTTGCCAATGCGTCCCAATTGATGCCTTACCGTGGCAACGGGGTGCTCCGCGTCTCGACGGACGAGGGCAGGACATGGACGATAGCGCGCACATTCAATCCAGGCCATTACGTGTATCAATCCATGACGTACCTTCCCAGTGGGAAGATCGGGTTGCTGTGGGAAAACGAGTGGCAGGGGTTGTATCTGACACAGATTCCGCTCAGCTGGTTTGGGCCCGAGCTACAGAAGTGCGGTGGTCGTGCACATGTCGAGTAGCTAGGTGAGTGGGCGCTATGGCCCTGCTCGTAGCTCGCCTGGAGTAGTTCGCGCGCCGTCCCCCACGCCACAGTCACTGAATATTCATCGAATCTAAAAATACGTGTAAGGAGTTTCCACATGAGTTCGACATTTCGCGGAGTTATCCCACCGGTCGTTACACCCCTGACCGAGGACCGCACATTCGATCGCCCCAGCTTCAACCGCAACATCGAGCGCCTCATCGACGCCGGCGTCAACGGCCTATTTTTCCTCGGTTCCTCCGGCGAGGTTGCCTTCTCCACCGACGAGCGTCGGGACGAGATTGTCAAAGCCGCGATCGAGCAGGTCGCCGGCCGTGTCCCTGTCCTTGTTGGCTGCATCGATACGGAGACCGAGCGCGTCATCGAGCACGCCCGTCGTGCCCAAAAACTCGGCGCGGATGCCATCGTCGCTACTGCCCCGTTTTACGCGCTGGGTGGGATGGCCGAAGTTGAGCAGCACTTCCGACTCATCCACGAGGCCGTTGACCTGCCGCTATTTGCTTACGACATCCCGGTGTGCGTCCACACCAAACTCCCCGTCGATATGCTGGTCCGACTGGGCAAGGCTGGTGTGCTGGCCGGGGTGAAGGATTCGTCGGGTGACGACGTCAGCTTCCGGTTCCTCATCCAAGACAACGAAGATGCGGGACATCCCCTCCAGCTACTCACTGGACACGAAGTGGTTGTCGACGGCGCCTATCTTGCGGGTGCCGACGGCTCAGTCCCCGGACTGGCCAACGTTAATCCCGAGGTCTACGTGCGGCAATGGAAAGCGTTCCAGAACGACGACTGGAAGGGCGTTCGCGAGGCACAGGAAGAAGCTGCACGGTTGATGCGCATTGTCATGGTGACCAACGGTGTGAGCGGATTCGGGGCTGGGGTCGGTGCCTTCAAGACGGCGATGAAGCTGCTCGGCGTGTTTGAGAGCAACCAGATGCCGAACCCTGTCGCGGCGCTTGAGGGCGACAATGTGAAAGCCATCGAAAAAGTGCTGAAAGACGTGGGGATGCTGTAAGGAGTGGTGTTTTGTGGGGGGCACTGCTTTTGTCGTGGACCGGCTTTCCCCAGTGATCTGGCGTGGACCGGCTTTCCCCAGTGATCTGGCGTGGACCGGCTTTCCCCAGTGATCTGGCGTGCTCCCGTGACCTGGGGTTTTGTCACGGTAGGACACGCTCGGGGGCTATCTCGACGGCGCGACCGTGCTACCTAAGAAAAGTGTGGGGGTATATCGCGGCCCTTTGGTAAAAGTGTGGGGGGATATGGTCAATTTTTGGCCATTTCTCGCCCATATACCCCCACAGTTTTCTACGGGACCCATATACCCCCACAGTTTTCCGGAGCAGGACTCACACATGGCCATTTATTATCGGTCGTGCTGCCCCGTGTGCGACCCGCCTACTTTTGGTCGGCGCCCGAATTTATCCGGGTCCCCCCCGAATCTGTCCTAATCCGCCCGATCCCTTCAGGGCACCTAACTTCCACACATGGAAGGAACCATCCACACTCGCCCCACCTATCTACGCTCGCTTCAGGTGAGGGCCTATTCCCCGGGTCGGAGGATCAACCCCCAGCCCTAGTAACGCTGCCACTCAGGCTTATTCTTCTCCGCGAAGATGTAGTACTCCTTGTGCTCGAGGCAGGTAGCGGCCGCTTCGTCGATAATGACGGTCGCGTGCGGGTGAAGCTGCAGAACACTCGCGGGGCACGATGCGCTCACCGGCCCCTCCGCCAGCGCTTGAACTGCCGCGGCTTTGTTTTTGCCCGTGGCCAGAAGCAGCAGGTGGCGGGCGTGTTGGATCGTCCCGAGCCCCTGGGTGAGCACGTGCCGCGGCACGTCGTCCTCGCTGTCGAAGAATCGCGCGTTGTCGCTCACGGTTTGCGGGTGCAGCGTTTTCAACCTCGTTGGGGAGTTAAGCGAACTGCCGGGTTCGTTGAATCCGATGTGCCCGTCGGTCCCGATCCCGAGAATTTGAATGTCGACACCGCCCGCGTTGCGAATGCGCTCGTCGTACGCGCGCCCGGCTTCGTCGATGTTGTCGGCCAGACCGTCGGGCGAGGACACGGCTTCATCTTTGATGTCGATATGCTCGGTGAATTCGCGACGAATTGTCCGGTAGTACGACTGTTCGTGGTCGCGGGGGAGGCCCACGTATTCGTCGAGAAGGAAAGCTTGGTTGTTAGCAAAAGATAGCCCGGATTCGTTATGCCGACGAATCAATTCTTGGTACGTGCCTAGTGGCGTCGATCCCGTTGCCAGCCCGAGTGTGGCACCTTCCGAGACGTAGGGTTCGAGGATATCGGCGGCTTGAAGGCTTACTCGCTCGGGTGTTTTGCGAATGACAATTTCCATGACTCTTTGCTGTCCCTTTCTCGTTGGTTGTTTTCTTAACGATGTGAATGGTTTTCCCGTTTTATTTTCTTACCGACGTTTGACGCCGGGTTTTCTTGCCGACGTCTGACGCCCACCGCCTGACCGAGGAAGCCGCCCGCACGGAAACACTCTCGCGCGGAGGGGTGGGTTAGCGAACTAGCGCGCCGACCCGGTTTCACCCTCTCGCACATGTAGCGCTTGCCCAGCGGCGTAGACCTCTTGAAGCTCGAAGTTCGGATCCACGACGACAAAATCGGCGGGAGCCCCAACCGATAAGTGGCCAGCTCTGGTGCCGGCGGCCGAGGAGGAGACAGCGCTGCCCGGATCACCAGAAGCATCACGCCCAAACCCGAGCACGCGCCCAGCTGTCGCGCTCGTGGACCTCACCGCATCCACCGGGTCGAACCCGCGCCGAACAGCCCGAACGAACTGGTCGAACAGCGTCGAAGTTCCGCCGGCGATCGACCCCACCGACCCGTCAGTCGTCGTTAATCGAGCCACACCATCGGCCACGGTGACAGCCAACGCCCCCAGCACGTATGACCCGTCGGCCTTCCCGGCGGCTTCCATTGCGTCGGTAATGAAGAACGCCGAGTCGGGGAGCGACTCTGTGACCATGTCGACGGTCCCGTTGTGGAGGTGGACGCCGTCGGCAATGAGCTCGACAAACACCCGCCCGGGGAAATTTTTCGCCGCGGTGATCATGGCGGCTGCCGCGCCGGGTGTCCGATGGTGCAGGGGCGGCATCGCGTTGAACAGGTGCGTGGCGGTTACCATGATGCCCCGGTCTACAGCTTTGCTGACGAAGTTCATAGTGGTGTCGTAGTCCGCATCGGTGTGCCCGAGCGACAAGATGATCCCCTCGCGCGCGCACACGTCCAGGCAAGCCTCGGCACCCGGGCTTTCGGGGGCCAGTGTGATCTGCCGGATCAGGCCGGGGTAGCGGGAGGCGGCGCGCGCGAACATGTCGGCGTCGGCGGGTACGATCCGGTCGGGGTTCTGCGCGCCGCACTTGTGCGCGTTCACAAACGGCCCCTCCAGGTGTACCCCCGCGATCAGCCCCTCGTCGGCCAGCGGCTTCAGAATGTCCAGCTGCCGAACAATCTCCTGCTCATTCGCGCTAACAAGGCTGGCCAGCAGGGTCGTCGTTCCGTGCCGACGATGGAACTCCGCGGCTCGGCGGCAGCTCTCCTCATCGCCGGTCGGGAACGCCCCGCCATCGCCACCGTGATTATGGAGATCGACAAACCCCGGAATGATTGTCGGCATATCGGATGCACTCCACATTGCCGACGAGCCACTAGCCGACGGAGCCTGGCCCGAGACCTCATCCGACGCCTCGTTCGACGCATGTGTAGTTTCGCTATCCAATGGAATGACCGACGAAATGCGCGACCCCGTGACCTCGATGCGCGCATGCTCCGTGATGCCCGCAGCGTCAATGACTCGCCCCTCCACCGTGAAATCCGGATGGCTCATAGCCTTACGTGCTCCTAACTATGGTCGTGTGACTGTGCTGCCATGAAGAATACGATCGCCCGCAACTGCTGGCTCGCCGCGACGCAACTGCGCGCTCGCCACAACTATTGTGACTGCTAGTATAGGTTGTAAGACGTCTGACGTCCACGGCTCATGACAATTACCGGCGACAGCGCAGAAGGGTAGAACCACTGTGGCACTCACACTCGCACTAGACATTGGCGGCACCAAGATCGCCTGGGGGCTTATCGACGACGACGCCCCCCGCACAGTAATCGCCCACGGGCGCGTACCCAGCCAACCCGCTGGCGGGAACACCGCCGACCAGCTGGAAGTCGCCGTCACCGAAGCGCTAGCAGCGCCAGCACTATCATCGCCGGAGTTAGCAGCCGGCAGCGCAGCATCAGCCCGGACATCGTCGTCGACAAGTGAAAATACGATCGCGCGAGTCGGGGTGGCAGCCGCCGGGGTCATCGACCCCAACACCGCGACGGTCACCCGTGCCGGGGCCACGATGCCGGGCTGGGAGGGCACCGACATTGCTGCCCGCATCGCCCGCCACATCGACGCCCCCGTGTTCGCGCACAACGACGTCCGCGTGTGGGCCTTCGGCGAGCACACGCTGTGTTGGCGCGACGAGTACCCGCACTCCCGCCTGCTCTACGTCAGCCTGGGTACGGGGGTTGGGGCAGCGTTCGTTATTAACGACGATCTCGCCGCTGGTAATCGCGGCACGGCCGGTGAGATTTCCGAACTTTATTGCCCTCATTACGGCAGCGGCGTTGCTCGGTGCGAAGACGTGGCGTCCGGTCCGGGGCTCGTTGCGACGTATCACGAAGCGATTTCGGAGCGCGACGGTCAGTCCGGTTCACGCCGCGACGCTGCCCTTGCGTCCCCGTCGACAGTGACTGACCTAATGGAAATGGAACAACAAGGGGACTCCTTATCGACAGACGTCCTCGACCGGAATCTGCACGGTTTTGGCCAGATGCTGGGAACGCTCGCGATGGGGCTCGACCTCGATGCGATCATCCTCGGTGGGGGAGTGTCGGGGTTGGGTGAGGCCATCACGCGGCGAATTCGCGATGGCGTGCGCAGCCATCTGGCTTACAGTGTTCGGCCGTGCGATATTCGCGATAGTGCCCTGCGCGAAGGCCCTCTTGTCGCTGCCGCCGTTTACGCTCGAGCGCGGCATAAGCGCTCGTAACCACCCTCCCCACGCACCAACCGAACAAAGGAGATCTCATGCCCTTCTCATTTTCCGCCTCCACCCCCGCTGAAAAGCGCCAGGAGCTGCGTTCGATCGTCGCGGGCGACATCATCGTGTCCGCCCAAGCTCCCGACGGCCACCCGCTCCGCGACACTCACGCGTTAACGCTGAGCGCGAAGGCCTGCGTCGATGCAGGCACGCCCGCGATTCGCTGCGGTGGCTATGGGGGAATCGCCGACATCACGTCCATCGGCGACGCCGTCGATGTCCCCATCTTCGGATTAACCAAGGAAGGTGACTCCGGCGTGTACATCACGCCGACGGTCGCGTCGGTCAAGGCGGTTGCCGACGCAGGTGCCGCGGTGGTCTGCGCCGACGCCACCGGCCGACCACGTCCCGACGGATCCTCCACCGAAGACCTGGTGAAAGCGGCTCACGAGTCCGGCGCGCTGTTCATGGCGGATTGTGACACCGCGGCTAACGGGATAGCTGCGTACGAGGCTGGGGCGGACATCGTGTCCTCAACATTGTCGGGATACACCCCGGCGACGGAACACCTTGATGGCCCTGACCTGGACTTCATCTCCACTGTTCGGGACGAGGCGGGGGAGGAGCCGCTGCTCATCGCGGAAGGGCATTATCATTCCCCCGACGCGGTGAAGGACGCGCTCCAGCGTGGAGCCAACGCTGTCATCATTGGATCCGCCATCACCGATCCGAGGTGGCTCACGGGGTTCTATCGCACCGAAATCGGGAAGTAGTTCGTCGGCAAGCGCCCGCCTAATAACAAGGGGCGCGGGCCTCTCAGCACCGCGCCTCAGCACCGCCCCCCAGCAGCTCTACCTACTTAACCCCAAGCGCTTCGCGAAGCGGTTCGTAATGGTCGACGACGGCTTGCCGGTAAGCGTCCTCATCTCCCGCGACAATGGCGTCGACAATCTTTTGGTGAGCATCCACGGTCTGCTCCAGGTTATCTTTCGTGGTCAGATGCAGCTTCGGCACCGCCACCATATGCACCCGCCACAGCGCCTTGGACAGCTCCTGGATGAGCCCGTTGCTGGTCACCGACAGAATGTGATCGTGGAACATGGAATCAGATTCCATGAACGGCTCGTTCCGCATGACCGCGGATTTCATCTGGTTAATAAGGCGCCCCAGGAACACCCCGTCAATGTCGTCGCGATGCTCAATCACGTCGCGCGAGATCTGCAAATCTAACGCCTGCCGCGTATCGACCACATCGATCAGCCGCGACCGTGCGTGGTCGTCGTCGAGAGTAATGCGCAGGGTAAGGCCATTGACCAGGGGCTCAAGAGACATATCGGCGACGAATGTGCCGAAGCCGCGTCGGACCTCGAGGATGTCCAGGCTCACGAGGGTTCGGATCGCTTCCCTCACCGACGACCGCGACAGTTTCAGCGATTCCACAATCGTGAGCTCGCTAGGCAGCGGGTCGCCGACTTTGAGGTGGTTGTCCCGGATGTAGGCAACAATCGACTGCATGGCCACATCAGTTGCCGAGCGGGCCTCAGAACCGAAGAGCCCCGTATTGCTGCTCCGATAGGTGTTCCCATAGCTGCGGCCGGTGGCAGTGGAATGCGATTTGGTGTTGTCTTGGCCACTCACAGTGAAGCTGACCGCTCCTTCATTGCCGGATTCGTGTCGTGTACAAGGGTTCGTACGAGGACTATTTTTACAGGAATTATTGTCCTGTACGAAGACGGAATATGTATGGGAATTGCGTATTCGGGGGTATCGGGGGTTTAGTGCCGACGTGTGTTTCGTGGGGCCGTAAAACATTCGGTCAACGAAGCTCCCGATCCGCGCCGACGGCCTACGGAATGACGGCCCGCGCCGACGCACCCGAAAGTGCGCCCCGCGAAATCACGCAACCATGAAACGACGGGACCACCGTCGGAAATTAACAGTGATCCCGAATTCGTTCGCATCAGCCATAAAGCGGAACTACATCTAGTTCCGCACGGGCTCCTTATCCAGCGCTGGACGAGCCCCTATGGCCGAGGTTTACAGCCCCTGGCTGACCTGATCAATCAGGTTCTGGGTGAAATCCTTGGGCTGCGGCTTCACGAAGAAGGTGCCGTCGGTGGCCTTAGCGACCGTGTCGCCCGCACTCACTGTTTCCCCGTCGGGAAGCTGGAACTGTACGTTGTCGCGAGTCTCAAAGGTCGGCTTGACGTAGTCGCCACCCTCAATCCACTGCTTCAGTGCAGCTTCGCTGGTGCTGGAACCGCTGTGGACGTGCGATTCGACGATGTCGACATTGGACATATCAGCGGGTGGGGGAAGAACGATCATTGATAACTCCTTCAATGAGGCGGTAAAACTTCAAATGTGCATCACACGGGGTCACATGCATCAAGCATGGTCATGTGGTGCAGGCACAACCGCGCACAAAGAACGCGCACCAATTTTGCGCAGGTAAAACGCACGCCGAAAATTGTGCCGATTATGCTTTTCTACTATAGACGCACATGTATGACAATCCTTCTTTTTGTAAATCGAAGCATTTGGAGGTCGACGGCAAGCCGGCGGCAGGCCTAATTGCCGACGACGGGGCTGCGATGTTCAAGCGCCGACTCGAACGTCGGAACTGCGCCGACGTAAACGCGGCCCCAAACGTCGTCGATTTTGAAAATGTGCACTTGGTGTGTAGTCTCCACCGAGGAACTTTAGGATAGTTCACGTTTCACCACAGACCGTCGGTCCTCAGGGAAATCTGAGCGAAGTGTTGCTCATCCGAGTGACGGCCCACGCAGGAGACAACGCGAACGCAAAGTATTCATCACCACGCTCCAGGTTCGAACCGGATACAAGGTTTCAGCCGGAGAGTGCGAAGTTCAGAGCATTATCGACGCGAACGTCGTAAGGCCTTGACACGAAATAGAGAGTGATGAACGAATTGTGCGCCCCGCCTCCTGTGCGGGGCGTTACTCATTGGGTCTCCCCGACGGTGAAACTTACCGAAGGAAGGAGGCGAGAGTACATGGCCAACCCGAAGAACACTGCAGCTGTCAAGGAGCTCACTGCGCGTTTCCAGAACGCAAGCAGTGCAATCCTGACGGAATACCGTGGTCTGTCCGTTACTGAGATGACAGAGCTGCGCAAGGAACTTGGCGCTGAGGTTGAATACTCCGTCGCCAAGAACACCATGATCAAGCTCGCCGCACGCGAAGCTGGCGTCGAAGGTCTTGACGAAGAACTTCTTAACGGCCCTACCGCTATTGCATTTGTCAATGGCGAAGCGGTCGATGCCGCGAAGGCAATGAAGAAGTTCGGCGCAGACCACGACGCTTTCGTGGTTAAAGGCGGAACAATGGATGGTTCGGCTCTGACGGCCGAGCAGATCCAGCAGCTCGCGGACATGGATAACCGCGAGACCACACTGTCCAAGATCGCCGGTGGATTCAACGGCGTTCTGGCAAATGTTGCGTCCTTGCTGGGCGCACCGCATTCCGAGATGGCACGCCTGGCCGCGGCCCTCGAGGAGAAGAAGTAAACACTGTCGGTTCGCCGCCGACAGGCGGGTACGGAACCTCCCACACGAAGACGCGTAGAAAGGAAGCCATATCATGGCTAAGTACACCAACGAAGAGCTCATCGAAGCTTTCAAGGAAATGACCCTCGTTGAGCTCACCGAGTTCAAGAACCTCTTCGAAGAGACCTTCGACGTCACCGCTGCTGCTCCGGTTGCTGTTGCTGCTGCAGGCGCTGCCGGTGGCGAAGCTGCTGCTGAGGAAGAGAAGGATGAGTTCGACGTCGTGCTCGAGGACGCTGGCGCCAAGAAGATCGGCGTTATTAAGGTCGTCCGCGAGGTCGTCTCCGGCCTGGGCCTGAAGGAAGCTAAGGACCTCGTTGAGTCCGCTCCGAAGGCTATCCTCGAAGGTGCCTCCAAGGACGACGCTGAGGCTGCCAAGACCAAGCTCGAAGAGGCTGGTGCAAAGGTTTCCCTCAAGTAAGACAGGGATATGCGCAATTAATCCAGCGCAACGCGCAGCTCACCCGATTCCGGCCCATACGGTGCAGGAACGGTGTGCAGCGTAAATACCGCAAACAGGGGCTTCCCAGAACGGGAGGCCCCTGTTTTGTCATATGTATTAGGGTGTTGGCGGTAGGGTAGTGGTGCAGGCGCTTAGTTTGTTCGCGCGACGTTCCGCCGCGCCCACCGCGCCCACCGCGGAGCTGTACGCTAAGTTCCGCGCCCCCGCCACAGAGTGATAAAAAACCATTAGACATGGCGCCATAAGTAGTATAAGATAGTCCGTTGCGCTGGATCCCCGTGCACAGATTTCTCGTTAGGCCTTGTACCAATTCCTTCAAAAACAGGATTTGACAAGGTCCTTTAGTGATATCCAACCACGGATGATCCGCTTTTTGGAAGAAGACACTCACTCTTTTCACGCAGGCAAACCACAGCGAGCACGGTCACCCCGCGTGAGGTGCTGGAAGGACCCATCTTGGCAGTCTCCCGCCAGACCAGTTTAACGTCCGGAATCCCCGGCGCGACGAAACGCTACTCGTTCGCGAAGATTAAAGAGCCGATCGAGGTCCCTGGCCTCCTCGATCTGCAGCGCGACTCGTTCGCGTGGCTTATTGGCGCACCCGAATGGCGCGCTAAGAAGCAGGCTGAGTCCGAAGAAGGCGCGCGTATTACCAGCGGCCTGGAGGACATTCTAGAGGAGTTGTCTCCCATTGAGGACTACTCCGGCAACATGTCCCTCACCCTATCCGAGCCCCGCTTCGACGACGTCAAGAACACGATCGATGAAGCCAAGGATAAGGACATTAACTACTCCGCCCCGCTCTATGTGACGGCGGAATTCACCAACGCCATGTCTGGCGAAATTAAAAGCCAGACCGTATTCATTGGCGATTTCCCAATGATGACGGACAAAGGCACGTTCATCATCAACGGTACCGAGCGTGTCATCGTGTCCCAGTTGGTTCGCTCCCCTGGCGTCTACTTCGACGAGTCCATCGACAAGTCGACCGAGCGCCCGCTGCACTCCGTCAAGGTCATCCCTTCCCGCGGTGCATGGTTGGAGTTCGACATCGACAAGCGCGACACCGTCGGCGTTCGCATCGACCGTAAACGTCGTCAGCCCGTCACCGTGCTGTTGAAGGCTTTGGGTTTGTCGACGCAGGACATCACGGATCGTTTCGGTTTCTCCGAACTCATGATGTCCACCCTCGAGCACGATGGCGTCGCTAATACCGACGAAGCTCTCCTGGAGATTTACCGCAAGCAGCGCCCGGGTGAATCACCCACGCGCGATTCCGCTCAGGCTTTGCTGGACAACAGCTTCTTCAACCCGAAGCGGTATGACCTGGCGAAGGTTGGCCGCTACAAGGTGAACCGCAAGCTCGGTTTGGGCGGCGGCTCCACCACGGGCGAGCACACGCTGACCGAAGAAGACATCCTGACCACCATTGAGTACTTGGTGCGTCTGCACGCCGGTGAGCGGACGATGGAATCGCCCGACGGCACCGAGCTGATGATCACCACCGACGATATCGACCACTTCGGTAACCGACGCCTCCGCACCGTCGGCGAGCTGGTCCAGAACCAGGTTCGCGTCGGCCTGTCGCGTATGGAGCGTGTTGTGCGTGAGCGCATGACCACGCAGGACGCGGAATCCATCACGCCGACCTCGCTGATCAACGTGCGTCCTGTGTCGGCAGCGATCCGCGAGTTCTTCGGAACGTCGCAGTTGTCGCAGTTCATGGACCAGAACAACTCCCTGTCTGGCCTGACTCACAAGCGTCGTCTGTCCGCCCTCGGACCTGGCGGTTTGTCTCGTGAGCGCGCAGGTCTGGACGTTCGTGACGTCCACGCCTCGCACTACGGCCGCATGTGCCCCATTGAGACGCCTGAGGGTCCGAATATTGGTTTGATCGGCTCCCTCGCGTCCTACGCACGCGTTAACCCGTTCGGGTTCATCGAGACGCCGTACCGTCGCGTCGAAAATGGGCAGGCTACCGACGTTGTCGACTACCTCACCGCTGATGAGGAAGACCGGCACATCGTCGCCCAGGCCAACACGAAGATGGACTCCGAGGGCCGCTTCGTTGAGGACACCGTCGAGGTCCGCATGAAAGGCGGAAACGTCGAGGTTGTCCCGGCGAGCGAAGTGGACTACATGGATGTGTCCCCGCGCCAGATGGTGTCCGTGGCTACCGCCATGATTCCGTTCCTGGAGCACGACGACGCCAACCGTGCCCTCATGGGCGCGAACATGCAGCGCCAGGCTGTGCCGCTGCTGCGCAACGAAGCGCCGTTCGTCGGCACCGGTATGGAACTGCGCGCCGCCCACGACGCCGGCGACGTTGTGATCGCCCGCCGTTCGGGTGTCGTCGAAACCGTGTGTGCAGACTTCATCACCACCCTTGGCGACGACGGCCAGCGCGACACCTTCCTGCTGCGCAAGTTCGAGCGCACCAACCAGGGGACCTGCTACAACCAGAAGCCCCTCGTTGAGGCCGGCGACCGCATCGAAGAGGGACAAGCCCTCGCCGACGGCCCCGGCACCGAGAACGGTGAAATGGCCCTCGGCCGTAACCTCCTCGTGGCGTTCATGCCATGGGAAGGCCACAACTACGAGGACGCCATCATCCTCAACCAGCGGATTGTCGAGGAAGATGTCCTCACCTCAATCCACATTGAGGAACACGAAATCGACGCCCGCGACACCAAGCTCGGGCCAGAGGAAATCACCCGCGATATCCCGAACGCATCGGAAGATATCCTCGCTGACCTCGACGAACGCGGCATTGTCCGCATCGGTGCCGACGTTCGCGACGGCGATATCCTCGTCGGTAAGGTCACCCCGAAGGGTGAAACCGAGCTGACGCCGGAAGAGCGCCTCCTCCGCGCGATCTTCGGCGAGAAGGCCCGCGAAGTTCGCGACACCTCCATGAAGGTTCCGCACGGTGAAACAGGCAAGGTCATCGGCGTTCGCGTGTTCTCCCGCGAAGACGACGACGACCTCGCGCCCGGTGTTAACCAGATGGTTCGCGTGTACGTCGCCCAGAAGCGCAAGATCCAGGATGGAGATAAGCTCTCCGGCCGCCACGGCAACAAGGGTGTAGTCGGCAAGATCTTGCCTGCTGAGGACATGCCGTTCCTGCCTGACGGAACGCCGGTCGACATCATTCTGAACACGCACGGTGTGCCGCGTCGTATGAACATTGGACAGGTGCTGGAAGTTCACCTCGGTATGCTCGCGAAATCTGGATGGAAGGTCGACCCCGAGTCCCAAGACCCCGCGGTCAAGGCCATGCTGGAAACGCTTCCCGAGGACCTCTACGACGTCCCCGCCGATTCTCGCGTTGCCACCCCGGTGTTCGACGGCACGACCAACGAAGAGCTGTCCGGACTGATGCGCTCCTCGCGGCCCAACCGCGACGGCGACCAAATGGTCAACGAATTCGGCAAGTCCACCCTGATCGACGGCCGGACGGGCGAGCCCTTCCAGCAGCCGATCTCCGTGGGCTACATGTACATGCTGAAACTGCACCACCTGGTCGACGAGAAGATCCACGCGCGCTCCACCGGCCCGTACTCCATGATCACCCAGCAGCCGCTCGGTGGTAAGGCACAGTTCGGTGGTCAGCGCTTCGGTGAGATGGAAGTGTGGGCCATGCAGGCCTACGGTGCCGCCTACACGCTGCAGGAACTCCTGACCATCAAATCCGACGACGTCATCGGCCGTGTCAAGGTGTACGAAGCCATCGTGAAGGGCGACAACATCCCCGACCCGGGAATTCCGGAGTCCTTCAAGGTGTTGCTCAAAGAGCTGCAGTCTCTGTGCCTCAACGTTGAGGTCCTCTCCGCCGACGGAACCCCGGTTGACCTGGGTGCCGACGATGACGATCTCGACCAAGCCAACGCATCCTTGGGTATTAACCTCTCCCGCGACGAGCGCTTCGACGCTGACGCGGTGTAGAGACCTCCCAACTAGTAACCAGTACTCATCCGAACAACCCTCGTGAACGAGGGGAAAGGACGTTACGTGCTCGACGTCAATCTTTTCGACGAGCTCCGCATCGGTCTCGCCACGGCCGATGACATCCGTCGCTGGTCACACGGCGAGGTCAAGAAGCCCGAGACCATCAACTACCGCACCCTCAAACCCGAGAAGGACGGCCTGTTCTGCGAACGCATCTTCGGGCCAACCCGCGACTGGGAATGTGCCTGCGGTAAATACAAGCGAGTCCGCTACAAGGGCATCGTCTGTGAACGCTGTGGCGTGGAAGTGACCAAGTCCAAGGTCCGCCGTGAGCGCATGGGCCACATCGAGCTGGCCGCGCCCGTCACCCACATCTGGTACTTCAAGGGCGTGCCCTCACGCCTGGGGTACCTGCTGGACCTCGCACCGAAAGATCTGGAAAAGATCATCTACTTCGCCGCGAACATCATCACCTCGGTGGACGAGGAGGCCCGTCACACGGACCAAGAAACCCTCGAAGCCGACATGTTCATGGAGAAGAAAGAGGTCGAGGCTGACCGCGACGAAGAACTAGCGGAGCGCCAGCAGAAGCTGGAAGAAGACCTCAAAGAGCTCGAATCCAACGGTGCGAAAGCCGATGCCAAGCGCAAGGTTCAGAACGCCGCTGAGCGCGAAATGCGCCACATCCGTGAGCGTGCCGAGCGTGAGATCGACCGGCTCGACGAGATCTGGAACACGTTCATCAAGCTTGCTCCCAAGCAGATGATCGTCGACGAAACCATCTACTCCGAGCTTGTTGACCGCTACGAGGACTACTTCACCGGCGGCATGGGTGCAGAAGCCATCCAGACGCTGATTAAGAACTTCGACCTCGAAGCTGAAGCGGAGAAACTCAGCGAGGTTATCCGCGACGGCAAGGGACAAAAGCAGGTCCGCGCGCTCAAGCGTCTGCGTGTTGTCGCCGCCTTCCTGCGCTCCGGTAACGATCCGGCAGCGATGGTCCTGGACGCCATCCCGGTGATCCCGCCCGAGCTTCGCCCGATGGTTCAGCTCGATGGTGGCCGCTTCGCGACGTCGGACCTCAACGACCTGTACCGTCGCGTCATCAACCGCAACAACCGTCTGAAGCGCATGATCGACCTCGGCGCGCCCGAGATCATCGTGAACAACGAGAAGCGCATGCTTCAGGAATCCGTCGACGCGCTCTTCGACAACGGACGTCGCGGACGCCCCGTCACGGGCCCCGGCAACCGTCCGCTGAAGTCGCTCTCTGATTTGCTGAAAGGTAAGCAGGGTCGCTTCCGTCAGAACCTGCTGGGTAAGCGTGTCGACTACTCCGGCCGTTCGGTGATTATCGTCGGCCCGCAGTTGAAACTGCACCAGTGCGGTCTGCCGAAGCTCATGGCGTTGGAGCTGTTCAAGCCATTCGTCATGAAGCGCCTGGTGGAGAAGTCCTACGCGCAGAACATTCGCTCCGCGAAGCGGATGGTGGAGCGGCAGCGTCCCGAAGTGTGGGACGTCCTCGAAGAAGCCATCGCGGAACACCCCGTCATGCTTAACCGTGCGCCGACGCTGCACCGCCTGGGTATTCAGGCGTTCGAGCCGGTCCTCGTCGAGGGTAAAGCTATCCAGCTGCACCCCTTGGCATGTGAGGCGTTCAACGCCGACTTCGACGGTGACCAGATGGCTGTCCACCTGCCGCTGTCTGCGGAGGCCCAGGCTGAGGCCCGCGTGCTGATGCTCGCCTCCAACAACATCCTGTCCCCGGCATCCGGTAAACCACTGGCCATGCCGCGTCTGGACATGGTGACCGGCTTGTACTTCCTCACCCTGGAAAAGAGCGAGGATCAGCTCGGTGGCGAAGGCGCCTACCACGAAGCCGACGAGAACGGCCCGAAGCGTGGCACATACTCGTCCTTCGCCGAGGCCCTCATGGCGCGCGACCGCGGAGTGCTTGGCCTCCAGGCGCCCATCGAGGTTCGCATCAGCCACCTCCGCCCGCCGGAGGATATCGAGGCAGAACTGTTCCCCGACGGATGGCAGCGCGGCCAAAAGTGGACCGCCCACACCACCCTAGGTCGCATCATGTTCAACGAACTGCTGCCGTGGAACTACCCGTTCGTCAACGGTGTCATGGCGAAGAAGGCGCAGGCCGTCATCATCAACGACCTCGCCGCACGGTACCCCATGATCACCGTCGCGCAGACCGTCGACAAGATGAAGGACGCCGGTTTCTACTGGGCAACCCGGTCCTGTGTCACCATCTCCATGGACGACGTGCTCGTTCTTCCCAACAAGGAAGAAATCCTGCAGCGGTACGAGAAGCAGGCTGCGACCATCGAGAAGAAGCTCGCCCGAGGCAAGATCAACAACGAAGAGCGCTACCGCTCCCTCGTTGACCTGTGGAAGGAATGCACCGACTTCGTTGGTGAATCCGTCGAGAAGATCTACCCCGACGACAACCCAATCCCGATGATCGTGAAGTCCGGTGCTGCCGGTAACATGCGCCAGATCTGGACGCTAGCCGGCATGAAGGGCATGGTCACGAACTCGCGTGGTGACTACATCACCCGCCCGATTAAGACCTCCTTCCGCGAGGGCTTGTCGGTCTTGGAGTACTTCAACAACTCGCACGGTTCGCGTAAGGGCCTGGCCGACACCGCTCTGCGTACCGCCGACTCCGGTTACCTCACGCGTCGTCTTGTCGACGTCGCTCAGGACGTTATCGTTCGCGAAGACGACTGTGGGACTCTTAAGGGTCTGGAGGTCGACGTCGCGAAGCCGGTACTGGACGCCGAGGGCAACGAAACGGGAGAATTCACCCGCGCTGACTTCTTGGAGACCGCGCTGACCGGCCGTTACCTGGCCAAGGATGCTGTCAACGACAAGGGCGACGTTATCTACGAGCGTGGCGCTTTCGTCGGCGATGCCGAAGCCAAGAAGATGGTTGCCGAGGGCGTGCGGACCGCTACTGTCCGGACCGTCATGATGTGTGAAACCGCCACCGGTGTGTGCGCGACCTGCTACGGACGCTCCATGGCCACCGGCCAAAAGGTGGACATCGGAGAAGCCGTCGGTATCGTTGCCGCGCAGTCCATTGGTGAGCCTGGTACGCAGCTGACCATGCGTACGTTCCACCAAGGTGGTGTCGGTGGCGATATTACCGGTGGTCTGCCTCGTGTGCAGGAGCTCTTCGAAGCTCGTGTGCCCAAGAACCAGGCGCCGATTGCGTCCACTGAGGGAACGATCGAGCTCGAGGACGACGGCAACTTCTACACGCTGACCATCACGCCTGACAACGGCGAGGACGAGGTCGTGTACGAGAAGCTGTCGAAGCGCCAGGGTCTGGCAGTGACGCAGGAACCCGGCGGATTCGAACACCAGCTGCGTACCGGCGACCATGTTGTCACAGGCCAGCCACTGCTGCGCGGTGCTCCCGATCCGCACGAAGTGCTTCGCGTTGAAGGCGTGACGGGTGTGCAGAAGCACCTCATTGAACAGGTCCAGAAGGTCTACCGTGACCAGGGCGTGGCGATCCATGACAAGCACATCGAGATCATTGTCCGGCAGATGCTGCGACGCCTGACTGTCGTCGATTCGGGATCCACCGAATTGCTGCCGGGTAGCCTGATTGATCGGAACGAAGCGCGAGCTATTAACAAGGCCGTCGCGACGAATGGTGGCGAGGGTGCCGCCTTCCGTCAGGAGATCATGGGTATTACCAAGGCGTCGTTGGCCACGGAATCCTGGTTGTCCGCGGCGTCGTTCCAGGAGACCACTCGTGTCCTGACCGATGCGGCGATCAACAAGCGGTCCGATAAGCTCATCGGTCTGAAGGAGAACGTGATCATCGGTAAGCTCATTCCGGCTGGTACGGGCATCTCCCGCTACCGGAACATCTCGGTTGAGCCGACCGAGGAGGCCCGTGCGCAGGCGTTCTCCATGAACACCAGCTACGGCGATGGCTTCTATGGCGAAGACGGTGCGTACGGCGAATTCACCGGCGCGGCTGTTCGCCTGGATGACCAGGGGTTTGATGGAGGCTTCGGCGACATTAGCTAGGTGAGCCTTTGAGGGGTGGCGCGTTGCTGGCGGGCCGGTTAGCCGGCCAGGGTGCCATCAGCGTGCTGCCTCTCAAAAATGATTTATCGGCAAATTCCCGGGTGCGAGTTATCTCGCACCCGGGAATTTTCTATTTTTAATTGGCTTTTCTCGTCGCTTGTTAGGTGTTCGTGGCTGAGAGAGGTATGTGGGGTGGGGCGTTTAGGTTTTCATGCGAGTTGTGTAGTGCGAACGCGTGTGCCCGCGGGTTAGCGCGGGCCCAAGTCGGCGTTGCCGCTCAAAACTGCGCCGGTATATCTCACTTTGCCCGGGCTCCAGGAAAACTGCGGGGGTATATGGTCA
Organism: Corynebacterium pseudokroppenstedtii; assembly: GCF_019754945.1. Lineage (GTDB taxonomy): Bacteria > Actinomycetota > Actinomycetes > Mycobacteriales > Mycobacteriaceae > Corynebacterium > Corynebacterium pseudokroppenstedtii. Next base: position 117,395 of record NZ_JAEUWU010000002.1, on the reverse strand, counting down.
ATTTTTGGCCATTTTTCGCCCTTATACCCCCGCACTTTTCAGTTGAGCACCCGACATACCCCCGCACTTTTCTCCCTAGGAGAGAAAAGACCGATTTCTGAGTGCATCGAATGCGTCAAAGGGGGAAAGGTTCGTTTCGTATGCTATTTATATCAGTCCTACATGAGAGACCACGCCCATCATGCGCGGTAAGCCTCGCAGCTCGTACCGGGTAAGCTCCGCGCTCATACGCAACCACCCACCTAACCTCACCAGATCTCTAAATAACCTATGAAAAGCAATCCAGACCTCTCGAACGTCAAAGAAATCCTCACATCCGTCGTCTCTTCCCCGGGGAAAGTCACTGTAGTCGGCTCACTCAACGTCGATCTAACTGCGCGGGTCGAGGAATTCCCAGCTCCCGGGGAAACAGTCCCGGCCGCTGACCTGACGTATGGGCCCGGCGGTAAGTCCTCGAATCAGGCGGTCGCGTCGTCGAAAATTGGGGCGGATGTCGCGATGGTGGGCGTGGTTGGCCATGATGCTTATGGGAGTTTTGTGCAGCGAAGTTTGGAGGATGCGGGGGTTGATACGTCGCGAGTTGTGGCCCACGATCTGCCCACCGGGACCGCGCTGATTACGGTGAATGCGGCCGGTGAGAATACGATTGTGTACTCGGCGGGCGCGAATCGGAGCGTGTCGCGGGCGGACCTGCAAGCGGCCGCGGATGTTCTGCAGTCCGCGGATGTTGTCGCGCTCGGCTTTGAATCTCCTGCAAGTGTGGTGGCGGCCGCGATCGATGTGGCTCGCTCTGCTTCCGACGCAAATACTGAAACAAGCGCGCACACGAATGTCGGGCCCATTGTGCACGCCGACCAAAACAACCAGCCCCGTAACCACCGGAATAATAGTGGCGAAGCTCGGAAAACTCGCCGATCACCGCGGATTATTTTGAATTATTCTCCAATTATTGACGTTGACCCGGCGCTGTTGAATGGGGTCGATATCGTGGTTGTGAATGAGATTGAGCTGCGATCTTTGGGGGAGCGGTATGGATCCGCCCAATTGCCGACGCAGGAACGAGGTGGATTGGCTAACGTAGCCGGATCCAAGGTCGACGAACATGTCGGCGCAAAGCTCGAGGACGCTCCTACTGTTCGCGACTCCGCAAGCAGCATGGCTAAAGAAGATGGTGCGGATGAAAATGGCCGGTTCACTACGGCGACGCGGCTAGTCGCCGTGATGAGCCTCGGAGGTTTGATTGTGACGCTCGGCCCGGAGGGCTGTTTTGTCGTGGAGTCTGAGGATTCCTCAGAAAGCGGTGACGTTAATCCGACGAGGGACGGAGACCGAAGCGATCGCGCCAACCCAACCGACACCGTCCCCACTACTAACGCAGTGTATGTGGAGGGATATCCAGTCGATGCAGTCGATTCAACCGGGTGCGGCGATTGCTTTATGGGGACGGTCGCCGCATCGATAGCCTCCGGACAAAGTCTGCTGGATTCCGCCAGGTTGGCAACCTTCGTTGCATCTCGCGCCGCGACCAAGCAGGGCGCTCAAAGTTCATATTCCTCCGCCGAGGAACTCGCGGACCAGCTCAAACACGACCAAGCGAACCAGCAAATACGGAGCTGATCGATCGGACTGCGGAACTGATCGACAGGTTGATAGAGGGGCGGGCTCGAGGTTCACGTGCCACCCACCCCCGTCGGGAATTCTTCGTATCAGGGAACATTTCGGGCTTCAGCGGAACACATCAAATAGAGGCCGAGAGCGAGCGTCGACAAGCCGAATAAGAACGGCAACAACGACAAGAACGCCACGTCCACGAACGAGCCGCACAACAACGGTCCGCACATGAACGTTTCGCATAACAACGTTCCGTCACGGACACCGCGCTCGGCCACCGAACTAAAACCGTCCCGAAGACCCCGAAGGAATCGCCATGACTTACCCCAACAACAACCCGAGCAGCCCATATCAGGGATCCAGCGACCCTTACTCGGGATCGTCCACCGGTTTCGGCGTGCCCGGTTCCGGGGAGGGCGGAATGCCGGCCACCTATGAAAGCGGCCAGGTCGACTCGGCATTCGGCGGCGGTCAGTATGGAAACGCGGGGCAGTATGCGCAACGCAACCAGTGGAATCAGGGTGCGCCGCAGTTTGGCAACGGCATGAACGGCATGGGCTCGATCCCGCAGGGTCGGCAGAAGAGCAAAGTGGTCGCTGCCGTGCTTGCGTTTTTCCTGGGCGGTTTCGGCGCTCACAATTTCTACCTCGGGTATATCGGGGTCGCCTGCGCCCAGCTCGCCATTCTGTTGATTAGCGTTCCTTTGATGTTCGTTGTTGTCGGTTTTATTACCGACGCAGCCCTCTCCATCTGGGTTTTGGTCGAATTCATCATGATCCTCGCTGGTTCGGCGCGCTTCGCTACCGACGCCAACGGCGTGCCTGTTCGTTAAAACCGGAGTGTTAGGGAGGCAGCATTTCAATATGTGTGCCGACGAAAACGGCGTGCTGCTGGGAACGCGAAAACGCCATCAACCGGAGCGCGTAAAACGCAACCGAACGGAGGTGCGGTGAGTCTGTGATGCACGCAGTGGTCGATTAGAATAATTACCTGGAATGCGATCAACCTAACAGGTAAGGCTCACCATGACTCCCGACGACAACTCCTGGAAGCGTTCAAGCAACGACCCCTCTGACGGCGGCGGGGGCAGTGACGGCTCGGGTGACCCTATGCGTAATAATTCGCCCGACGACACAAATCGCCAGAACCATAATCAAAGTGCCGACGACGGCACCGCCAACGAAAACCAACACGACGGTGGCCAAGGCAACGACGCTGCTGGTGGGGACGCTCACACCTCTGGAGGCAGTGAATCGTCGGCAGGAACGTCCGACGCTCAATCCGCCGGGAGTCACTCGTCGGAAGAGGATTTTGAAACCCGCGAATGGCAGCCAGTCCAAGCGTGGAGTGAAGTCCGGAACCCCGACGGGAGCGTGTCTCCTCGGTCGGGCGGGCCGTGGGGTAATTTCCAGCAATGGAACAACGCCGGCAACGGTGGGGGAAGTGGCTGGAACAACGCCGGCAATACCGGGTGGAACAACGGGGGTGGCCAGCAGTGGAACGGGGGCGCACCAGGCGGTTGGAACGGCCAGCCGGGCCAGGGGCAATACGGTGGCCAGTACGGTGCTGCTCAGAATGGGGCTGGTCAGTGGAACAATCCCCAGGGCCAGCCGGGACAGTACGGACAGCAGGCGCAATACGGACAGGGTCAGTACAACCAGCAGCCCCAGTACGGACAGTACAACCAGCAACCTCAGTACAGTCAAAACGCTCGGTATGGTCAGGGGCAGTCGGGCGGTTCGAGTGCCGTCGGGTCGCAGGGGGAGGCGGGCCAGTCGGGCTCGTCGATATGGAAGGTTCTGCTTCCGATCATTCTCATCCTTGTCGTGGTCGCGGCGCTGATTGGAGCACTGATGTGGAAGCCGTGGGGAAAGCTGAGTAACGACGGTGGCGCCTCGAACAGTGAATCGTCGGCAATCCCGGAAGAACCGAGCAACGAGCCCACAGAGGAAACGACGACGGAGCCCGAGGACACCGAGACCACCACGGAAAACACCATCACCGAACGGAGAACCACGACAACTACGACAACGTCGAGCAACCACACGGGCACTGACATCCCAGGGTTGGGGCGCCAAGGATTTACGGATAACAGCGCTGCAACCTGTAATGCCGACGACGAATGGGTGTACGCGGGCATTAATGAGGACGGCGACAAAGTGGTCATCTGCCAGGTAGGGGACACCGACGGGTTCTACTACCGCGGTTGGTATCACGGCGGCGCGCTCGAACGTGACGTGACGAGCCGCGGCTCCGATGGGCGGTCGTACTCGATGAAGAGCGGTGGAACCGTGATCAACATCGACGGCTCCACCCTGAATGTTGTGCAGAACGGTAAGACGGTTTCTTCTTCCGTGTTTGACGGAGTGGCCACGCGGGAGCCGGATTGGGGCTAATCGCGTTCCTCGAACATCCGGCCACCTAATAGCCGACGCCCGACGGGCGCCTGGATAGCGAACGCGCGCCCGCCCAAGCCCAAATCCCACCGGTTTCTCACCATAAGTTTGGGAAAAATCCAGGTTATCGCTTAAACTGGAGCGCTGTGTCCGCCACGTGCGGGCGGGACAAACGTCCACCGTAGGCCAGCGAGAGCGGCTGACTCGTTCACGTACGCTCAAAAAACGCTGGTCACGGCGTTAAAAATTTCTTCCGAAAAGTTGCCCAGCGCAACGTCGAAAAGAAGTTTTTAGCACCACGGAATGAGCTTGCAAAGGCAGGTGCGAGCGGCAAGTAAGCACCCCGCCTGCACGGGCACTATGCCAGTGAGCGAGTGAAAAACCCGGTTTTGTTGTAATTTCCATCACACTTCGCGTGGGTCATCTGAGGGTAGGTCCCTCCGGATCGGCTCCGCCAGGATCGGAAAACAGCACCCCGGGAATGAACCGCAAACGCGTCAAAGAAACATAGAAAGTCGGTACATGCCTACTATTCAGCAGCTGGTCCGCAAGGGCCGCAAGGACAAGAAGGCCAAGGTGAAGACCGCGGCCCTCAAGGGATCACCGCAGCGCCGCGGTGTGTGCACCCGTGTCTACACCACGACCCCGAAGAAGCCGAACTCCGCTCTCCGTAAGGTTGCGCGTGTTCGTCTGACCTCTGGTATTGAGGTTTCCGCTTACATTCCCGGTGAGGGCCACAACCTGCAGGAGCACTCCATGGTGCTCGTTCGCGGTGGCCGTGTGAAGGACCTCCCAGGTGTCCGCTACCGCATCATCCGCGGCTCCCTCGACACCCAGGGAGTTAAGGATCGTAAGCAGGCACGTTCTCGCTACGGCGCGAAGAAGGAGAAGTAATTCATGCCACGTAAAGGTCCAGCACCCGCACGTCAGCTTCCGAAAGACCCGGTATACGGCGATACCATCGTCTCGCAGCTGATCAACAAGGTCCTCGTCGATGGCAAGAAGTCCACCGCCGAGCGCATCGTCTACGGAGCCCTCGAATCCTGCCGTGAGAAGACCGGCACCGACCCGGTTCTCACCCTGAAGAAGGCTCTTGACAACGTCAAACCCACCCTCGAAGTGCGTTCACGCCGCGTTGGTGGCGCAACCTACCAGGTCCCGGTCGAGGTTCGCCCTGGCCGTGCAACCACCCTGGCACTGCGTTGGCTGGTTATGTTCACCCGCCAGCGTCGCGAAAACACCATGACCGAGCGTCTCGCCGCAGAGATCCTGGACGCATCCAACGGCCTCGGCGCATCCGTGAAGCGTCGTGAAGACACTCACAAGATGGCCGAAGCCAACCGCGCATTCGCGCACTACCGCTGGTAATCACCTCTCCGGCGTAGCCAGACCAAGAATTACACGCAGGCCCGCCACCATCGGATCGCAACGAAGATCGCCACGATCAACTGGTTCCGGTGAGTGGGCCACCAAACTACGAGTTGGGGTACACAGTGGCACAAAAAGTGCTTTCTGACCTTCATAAGGTCCGCAACATCGGCATCATGGCCCACATCGATGCCGGAAAGACCACCGTAACCGAACGAATCCTCTACTACACGGGTATCAACCGCAAAGTCGGTGAGACCCACGATGGTGCTTCCACCACGGACTGGATGGACCAGGAGAAAGAGCGCGGCATCACGATTACGTCCGCCGCGGTCACCTGTTTCTGGAAAGACAACCAGATCAACATCATCGACACCCCCGGCCACGTCGACTTCACCGTCGAGGTTGAGCGTTCACTGCGCGTCCTCGACGGAGCCGTCGCCGTGTTCGACGGTAAGGAAGGTGTCGAGCCGCAGTCCGAGCAGGTGTGGCGCCAGGCCGCTAAGTACGACGTCCCACGCATTTGCTTCGTCAACAAGATGGACAAGCTGGGTGCGGACTTCTACTACACCGTCGACACCATCGTCGACCGCCTGCACGCAAAGCCGCTGGTCATGCAGCTCCCCATCGGTGCTGAAGATGACTTCGACGGCGTCGTTGACCTGATCAACATGAACGCCATCACCTGGCGCGGCAAGGTCGACGTCGGAGCAGAGCCCACCATCGAGGAAATCCCGGACGACCTCAAAGACAAGGCCGACGAGTATCACGAGAAGCTCCTCGAGGCCGTCGCCGAGTCCGACGAAGAGCTCATGGAGAAGTACTTCGCCGGTGAGGAACTCACCACCGACGAGATCCACGAGGCCATCCGCAAGATGGTTGTGAACTCCGAGATCTTCCCCGTGTTCTGTGGTTCCGCCTACAAGAACAAGGGTGTCCAGCCGCTGCTCGACGCCATTAACTGGTACTTGCCGACGCCTCTCGATGTCGGAGAGGTCCACGGCCACAAGGTCGGCGACGAGTCCGTTGAGCTGACACGCCACCCCTCCGTGGACGCACCGTTCTCGGCGTTGGCGTTCAAGATCGCCGCCCACCCGTTCTTCGGTAAGCTGACGTTCGTTCGCGTGTACTCCGGTTCCGTCGAGCCTGGCCAGCAGGTCATGAACTCGACCAAGGGCCACAAGGAGCGCATCGGCAAGCTGTTCCAGATGCACGCCAACAAAGAGAACCCGATGGACGTCGCCAAGGCCGGAAATATCTACGCTTTCATCGGTCTGAAAGACACCACCACCGGTGACACCCTGTGTGACGCCAATGACCAGATCATCCTGGAGTCCATGGACTTCCCGGATCCGGTTATTGAGGTGGCCATCGAGCCGAAGTCGAAGGCTGACCAGGAGAAGCTTGGCATCGCTATTCAGCGCCTCGCTGAAGAGGACCCGACATTCACTGTCAAGCTCGACGAAGAGACCGGCCAGACCGTCATCGGCGGTATGGGTGAGCTCCACCTCGACGTCCTTGTGGACCGCATGAAGCGCGAATTCAAGGTCGAGGCTAACGTGGGTGCCCCGCAGGTTGCGTACCGCGAGACCATCCGCAAGCCCGTCGAGAAGTACGAATACACGCACAAGAAGCAGACCGGTGGTTCGGGTCAGTTCGCGAAGGTCATCATCTCGCTGGAGCCCTACGCCCCCAACCCGGACGAGTTGGAAGAGGGCGAGTCCGCGACCTACAAGTTCGAGAACGCCGTTACCGGTGGCCGCGTGCCGAAGGAATACATTCCTTCTGTCGACGCCGGTATCCAGGATGCCATGCAGTACGGTACGCTGGCCGGATTCCCGCTGGTCAACATCAAGGCCACGCTGGTCGACGGCCAGTACCACGAGGTTGACTCCTCTGAAATGGCCTTCAAGATCGCCGGTGCTCAGGCACTCAAGGAAGCCGTTCAGAAGGCGAAGCCGGTTCTGCTGGAGCCGATGATGGCTGTGGACGTCATCACTCCTGAGGAGTACATGGGCGAGGTCATCGGCGACGTCAACGCACGTCGTGGCCAGGTCCACTCCATGGAGGACCGTTCCGGTGCCAAGGTCGTCAAGGCCACGGTTCCGCTGTCGTCCATGTTCGGCTACGTTGGTGACCTCCGCTCGAAGACTCAGGGTCGTGCAAACTACACCATGATCTTCGATTCCTACGCGGAAGTTCCGACGAACGTCGCGCAGGAGATCATCGCGGAGCGCACGGGTAACAAGTAATCCGCGCACCCTCACCATTACAGCCCCTCGTCGATTGGGTTACAGGGTCGACGAAGGGCAACGCATGGTAAGGGCCAGCCAGGCACGATCCACAAAATGCTGTGAAAAGTTGCTGTTAATACGCAGCACATCACAGGAGTGTGTGATGTGAATAGTGTGTGGTGGCCGTTACCATAGAATCAAGGTCGGAGGCAGCTTGAAATACGTTGCCTTACCCCTTTATTATGCTGTAACTGGCAATATTTAAATCACCTCTCGTAGAGTCACCTTCTATTGATCCTGACCAGTGTCGACACCAATTTATGATCGACGATGACCAGGGTTGACAAGGTGAAAGTGTTTCTGCGAAAGGTAACACCACCCGTGGCTGCGAACGTCGTAGCCACCGAGAAGTCCAGGAGGACAAACAGTGGCGAAGGCTAAGTTCGATCGGAGCAAGCCGCACGTAAACATCGGTACCATCGGTCACGTTGACCACGGTAAGACCACCACTACCGCTGCTATCACCAAGGTTCTGTCGGAGAAGTACCCCGAAGAGAACCAGGCTTTCGCTTTCGACGCCATCGACAAGGCGCCGGAGGAGAAAGAGCGCGGTATTACCATTAACATCGCTCACGTCGAGTACTCCACCCCGAAGCGTCACTACGCTCACGTGGATGCTCCGGGCCACGCCGACTACATCAAGAACATGATCACCGGTGCTGCCCAGATGGACGGCGCAATCCTCGTCGTCGCTGCTACCGACGGCCCGATGCCTCAGACCCGCGAGCACGTTCTTCTTGCTCGCCAGGTGGGCGTTCCTTACATCCTCGTTGCTCTGAACAAGTGCGACATGGTTGATGATGAGGACCTCATCGAGCTCGTCGAAATGGAAGTTCGCGAACTTCTCGCGGAGCAGGACTTCGACGAAGATGCACCTATCGTTCACATCTCCGCTCTGAAGGCTCTTGAGGGCGACGAGAAGTGGGAGCAGTCCATCCTCGACCTCATGGACGCCTGCGACGAGTCCATCCCGGATCCGGTTCGTGAAACCGACAAGCCCTTCCTCATGCCGATTGAGGACATCTTCACCATTACCGGTCGTGGCACCGTCGTCACCGGTCGTGTGGAGCGCGGCAAGCTGAACATCAACGATGACGTTGAGATTCTGGGCATCAAGGAGAAGAGCCAGAACACCACCGTCACCGGTATCGAGATGTTCCGCAAGCAGCTCGACTACGCAGAGGCTGGCGACAACTGTGGTCTGCTTCTCCGTGGTACCAAGCGTGAGGACGTTGAGCGTGGCCAGATCGTGGCTAAGCCCGGCGCATACACCCCTCACACCGAGTTCGAGGGTTCCGTATACGTCCTGTCCAAGGACGAGGGCGGCCGTCACACCCCGTTCTTCGACAACTACCGCCCGCAGTTCTACTTCCGTACCACCGACGTTACCGGTGTTGTGAAGCTCCCTGAGGGTACCGAGATGGTTATGCCTGGCGACAACGTCGACATGTCCGTAACCTTGATCCAGCCGGTCGCCATGGACGAAGGCCTCCGCTTCGCTATCCGCGAAGGTGGCCGCACCGTTGGCGCTGGTCGTGTGACCAAGATCAACAAGTAAGAATCTCTGACAAGCCTGCCCGGTTTTTAGCCGGGAGCTAAGAGGTCGCCCCGCTGCTCCGCGCAGCGGGGCTTTCTTTATGCACAGCCGGGCGGTGGATTCTAGTGGTCGTGGAAACGGGGATAAGTAGCAACAGGCGGTGCGGACAGAACCCTGGAGCCCAAAAGTTTGGGGGGATACGCGCCCTCAAATAAAAGTGCGGGGGAATATGGTCAATTTTCGGCCATTTTTCGCCCATATTCCCCCGCAGTTGTCACAAGAGACCCCTATATACCCACGCAGTTTTCCGGCACGCGGACACACTTTTGTCGTATAACCCTAAATCGCGGGGCCTAGCCGGCGAGCAGCCACTCCACCCCATTCGCGTGTGCCCTGAAACAGATGAGAAACAGTAATATAAGGCACTAGGGATATATAAAGTAGACCTAGATAATTCCCTCATTTCCCTAAGGATTCCCATGACCATTGTTTCCCAATATCTGCACACTGGCCGTCACCGGGCGACTCCGACAAGGACCCGCCGGATCCGCGTTCTCTCCGGCGCCGTCATTGCAGCTGCGGCGTTGTTCGCGCCGACGGTCGCGTCGCCAAGTAATGCGTCCGCAGCACCGATGCCTAACGTCGACCAAAATGGAAATATCGCCGCTCCGGGGCGGACCCAGATTTCCTTCCAGAGCACGTTGACAGGTCACCACGTGGGAACCGCCAATGAGCACGAGTCGCGCCCCGGTTTGTCGCTGGTGAAGATGTATATCGCCGACTATGTTTTCGAGCACGGCGCACCCGAGGACCAGGCCAAAGCCACTCAGATGCTCCGCTTCTCGGACGACAATATTGCTAGTGAGCTGTACGCCAAGTACCCGAATAGCATCAATGACCGTGCGGCGAAGTACCACCTGGCGGATACCCACGGTGCTCCTCATTGGGGAAATAGCACGACGTCAACGGCGGACTCGGTCGCTTATCTGGAAGCGAAAAAGCGCGAGAACCCGTTCGGTCCGGTTCTCTCTGCCTTAGCGACGGCATCTCCGGTGGCTGCCGACGGCTACAAGCAGGACTATGGCACCGCAACGCTGCCCGGCGTGTTGGGCACCAAGTGGGGATGGTCAGATGATCGCAGCTCAGTGAACGCGTCGGCGTCGTTTGGCCCGTTCTTCTCTGTCTCCGCGAGCACATACGGCCCGTCGCAGCAGTTGACCGACGATGTGCAGGGTGCGTTCACCAACCAGCCGTGGAATCCCTTAGCGCTGGACAGTGTGGGCATCCCCGCATCCGGAGCTCCGGCCCCCGCAGCCAACGAATCTGCACCCGCCGCGTTGACCTCCTATCCCGCCCGCACGGTCGCGCAATCCGCGTTCGACACGTATAGGAACGCCGCTTTTAAGGACTTCCAGGATCGCTATGCTCCGAACACCTTTGGCCCTATAGGCAATTCTTCGCCTTTCTGGCCCACGGTTAATGTCATGCGCGATGAGGCCCTAGCAAACATCGGCCAGCCGATCGTCAACGCCGTACCGGAGAGCGTCCCGGTCCCGAGCGCGGTCGTGCCGTTCCTCCCTCCGGCCCCGGCCGCCCAGTAAATCCCTACTTCTTCTTGGCGACGATGGCGATAGCGGTCAATTCGTTCTCGTATTTCTGGAACGTCTGCCGCATCCCCATCACGCGCTTGCGCACGTTCGGCTTCGTCGCAATGTTAAACGCGATCTTGAGGGTGCGCAGGATCCCCTCGTCGCTAATGATCCGCTTGGGCTCCAGCAAGGCCATGGGGGCGAAGTGCGTCGTCTCAACCTCGAAGCCGTGCGAGGTCAGGAGATCCTGCCACTCGTGCTCGGTGAGCGGACGGGCGTTGACCTTGATCGACCGGGCCAGCGCCTTACGCACTTCGGTCTTCGTGTCATCTGAGAGGTCATTGGGCTGGAGCCCGAGCTCGTGAATGGCGTACCGCCCGCCGGGCCGCAGAATGCGGTGGGCCTCCTCAATGATGGCCGCTTTACCCTTATCACCCTGCATAGTCAGCATCGCTTCGCCGACAGCAACATCGACGGACTCGTCGTCCAAGGTGGTGTCGTTCGCCCGGCCTTGGAGAACTCGAATCGCGTTGGCGGGCATATGTCCCGACGCCGCCTGGTGCGCAGCCGCCGCCGCCAGGTGAGCCGCATCCGGGTCTTCGTCGACTCCCGTGTAGGAGGACGGCTCTTCCGCCACGATCTTCTCGGCAGTTTTCCCAAGCCCAGGGGCCAGCTCCACGACGTCATGGTTGTGAATGGGCAATGCGCTGAGCATCTTTTCGGTCAACTCGCGCCCGCCGGGCCGGAGGACCTTCTTACCCACTTGCGCCAGGAGCCAGTGTCCAGACTGGTTTTCGACGGGACGATCACTCATAGGAAGCCGTGGCATTTCTTCTCCTTGTGCTGGCCGTATGTTTTGTCTGTGTACGCTCAGGTCACGCTTCAGGCCACGCTAAGGAAGGCGACCTTGACTTTATTGTTCCACGCTGGTGAGGAAAACCCGGGGTAGCGGGAAGAGAAATAACTCACATATTAAATGCGCATTTATTGCCGACGCTGGTGCCGACGGCGCACTTATTGCCGACACCGGTCTCGCGCTGTTTCCCCCGACGCTGATAGCGACGGTCAACGCCGACGCTTGTACCGTGCGGTTGTCGTCGATCCATTCGCGCACATGAAAAAACCGGCTGATCAACTACCGAGTAAGTGATCAGCCGGCGTTACGTCGAAAACCCGTGTGCCCGGGGCCGAAAAAGCCCGAGAAGCACTTCAGGCGACGCTAGCTCGCTTTATCCAGATGGATGAGGAATCGCGTATCCACATCTTCCTGGGGGAGCGCAGAAACGATATCCGACGCTGCTTGGCGGCACTCGCCCCGCACATGATCCAGATCGGCATGCGAGTCGCACCGCAACGTCATCGTCAGCACCTTCTGGCCACGGTCCACCTCAGAGCGGTATTTACAGTCCGCAATACCGTCGTAACGGGTGAGATCCTGCGACACAGCGGACGCGATATCGTCCAGCCGAACGGTGACTCGTCCGTTGTCGGCAGATTCTTTTGCTTCCACCTTGGTGACGCGACGGCGATCGATAATCAACCACCAGAACCAGAGACCAAGAAGAATCAGGATTGCCGACGCCACACCAAGCACCGTCGGGTACCAGGACTTATCCGTCAACGTGCCCCAGAAGCTGGTGTCAGCGTACTCACCGAGCTTTTCGGCCGGGGTGAGGTGCAAGGCTAGGCCGATGCCCCATAGACCGCCTGCGATGAGGATGGCGGCGACCAGGATCATAATGATCCGGAGGAATATTGACTTTCCGTGGCTCATTGATCACTCCTTGGTCGGGCAAGCCGAACCTTGAGATCCGGCTGTGAAGACACCGCTTGAACGACGGGGCGACATGCCTTGTGTACGCGGTCGGACAAACCGGGGTCGTCCGGGTCGCCGGTGACAGTGACAGTGACGCGCTTCGCAGTTGCCACGGTGGTGGCGTTGAGCACGCCACGCTGGTCTTTCGCACGAGCGCTGCAGGCACGGGCGATGTCCACAGGGCGCATCCACAAGGAGGCTTCGTTGTCGATCAAGATGTGCGTCTTGGTGCGAGGACGAAGGCTAGCAATGAGAATGATGAGGCCCAGGATCAGCGCAATAACGGCGATGATCAGGAACATCTGAACCCAGTGAGCATGGCTGAGCCAATCGATGATCGGTTGGAGCCACGACGGTCCACTGATCGTGTCGGTTTCCAGGAGGAGTTCCCGGATTCCGACGGCACCACCGGCGAGGAAGACCAGCCCAAGGATAAACATCCAGCCACGCGCCCTCGGCGACTTCCGAGGTTCCTTAGCCGGGCGGAAGCTCAGCTTCTTCCAGCTAGGAGTGGTGCTCTGTGTGGGGGCGTCCGCCTTCTTTGCGTCAGCCGGTGCGGCCTTCGTGCTGTCAGCCTTCTTCGTGCTAGCCGGCGTTGCGCCAGCTTTCGAATCAGCCTTCTTGGCCTCGGTCTTCGCATCAGCGTTCTTCGCGTCCGCCTTCGTCTCAGCCACCTTGCTGTCAGCCTTCGTTTCGGCCTTCCCGGACGTAGTGCCCTTCCCGTTCGCGGACTTCGCCGCTTTTCCGGCAGGGTTGTCGGCCCGGGATTGCCCAATTCCAGCCTGAGCGTTGCCGGATGTCGGTTCGTGTTCGGGTTTCAGTTGGTGTTTAGCCATTACTTCTGTCCCTTCCTCGAACCATCATTAGCGTCGCGTCGTAACACAGGAATGCTGCGGTCTGAGCTGGGGGTTTTGCCCCCTGGGGTACCGACTGTCGACGGATACACCGTCCCGGGAGACACAACCGTCCGGATCTTCCGCGCGTCGCGCTCACGACGGCGCTGCGCCCGGGCAGCACGCTCGGCTTCCTTGGCCTTCCGCTTCTTCGTCGCATCGGACTCCGCGAAGGGCTGCGGCCAGCCTGCACGAGCATGGGCAACAGCCTGCTTCTCGTCGTCCTCCAACGCCTGCATGACCTTGTGCTGGTCAACAGGGGTTTCGGGGGCCTTCGGGTGGGTGACCTCGGTCTTATCGACGGTGATCGGGGACGGCTTCAGCGGGTACGCACGAACCGACTCGACGGGCATGGACTCCACCACGATGGGGTCGGTGCGTCGAGGCCCGATCTCTCCCACCAAGTGCGTGACCGGAATGCGCTTCGCGGTCGGCATGATGCTCGGCGTGATCGGCGTCGGAGTCAGCGGAGGCTCCACCGGGCGCGAATGCGTAACAATGCGCTCGGTCTTCCGTGGTTTAGCGGAGGTATCCACATGTACGACGGGCGTGCGATCAACCGACGGATAGATAGTGGGCCTAATCGGCTCAGGTGTCACCGGAGACTGAACATCGGTGCTGTTCACCGAGATCGGAGTCAGTTCCTTCCGCGTGTGCACCGGCGGCACCGGCATGACCGGCGTGCGATGCGCAACGACGTCCTTGAACGGTTCGATCCGCGTGTGCTGCGGATGGATGAGCTCGGTAGCAGTCCGGTTGACGTGCACGGGCGTGAGGGTGACATCTCCAAACGGCTTCGGGTGTAGAAGCGACGTCACTTGCCTGTTCGTCGTGACTTCCCGCGTCTCTAGTGGCGACGCCGTCACGGCCTCAATGCTGGGCTCGTGTTGGCGTGCCGCAATGTCCTCAGAGGTCACGCGCGTCGGCTGGGAGTTATCGACGTCACCCGGAACAACCGCTGCGACGGCCACGTCGGCCTTGATAACGGGAATGTCCGTGTATCGCTCGACCCAGGCGTGCAGCGCTTGCCGCGCGGTGGCGGCAACTTCCGTGACCGGCGACGGCCACCGAACGGCGATCTGCGCCACGATGGACATGGCGCGGTTCTCGGAGTCGAGGTCGATCTCCCAGCGGGGGAGTTCGCGCCCCGTGACTTTGTCCAGTCCACTTGCGTGACGAATGCACCCGGGAACGGATGCTAGTGCTTGCTCAACAATCCGGCCCACGGCTTTCTCGGAGATAACTGTGGAGGGTTGAGGCATATTTAGCCCCTGCCTCGTCCGCCGCTACGAAGCAGCGAACGCAGGTCTATGAGACCGTCATATTGTGCTCCGGCTAGGCCTCCGATAGCGCAGAATACGAGCACAAGGAGGAAGCCGGAAAATCCCTGGAGCATGATGGCGAGCGCCAGCATGAAGCCGACGACGACACCAATGGGAGTTGCGTATTTCATGATTTCACCTTCCTGGTGAAGATCCTTCCATGAAGGATAGGAGGGTTGGGTGGACTCGCAATCTGCGCCTTCTGTGGAGTGCTACCGGAGCGCCGACGTTGTTACCGGGGCCGCGTACTAGTCGAGGCGTACCTCACTGCGCCCGGCATACCTTTCGGCAAGTGGGTCCGTACCGCGCGTGTCGTCCGTCGAGTCACTCGACGTATGCGCTTGACCACGCGTCGAGCGGTGGGTGCGGAGACCGCCACAGCCGCTGCGGCTGCAGCTCCAGCATCAAGATGGCCGTCGGCATCGGTGTGTCGACGGGCGATATCTTGTGCTCGATCCCAGTTCGCCCCCATCGACGTCGTAGGACGAGGAGTGGGAGCGTACCGATCCGCCCATTCGCGGTCGAGTTCGTCGAGTTTACGGATGAACACTTGTGCATCTCCGCCGCGATCGGGGTGATAGCGACGGATCAGTGTGCGACGTTGCGATATGTAGGCGGGGTCCTGCGTGTAATCCTTGCCCTCGCGTGAGCCAGCGGACGTGCGGTGGCCTTGTTGTGAGGAGCGGGAAGTGCTCACAGGATCCTTTCCATTGCTATGTCTGCACTGTTATGGCTGCACTATTTTGCCTGCGCGTGTACGGCTGCTGCCGGATAAGGCTACTTATACCGGAGCATCCATAAAAGGTCAGTAGCGATTCCTACTGGACGCGGGGCTGCTCTTGCTCGTCGTCGTCCTCGTCGTCGTCATCGATGTCCAGGTGGACGTCGTGAACGGTGACGTTGACTTCGGTGACCTCGAGGCCGGTCATGGCTTCGACGGAAACGATGATGTTCTTGCGGATGGCCTCTGCGAGCTCGTGGATGGCAACACCGTACTCAGCGACGATGGAGATGTCGACGGCTGCCTGGCGGTCACCGACCTCTACCGAAATACCCTGCTGGACGTTGACGCGGCCACCCGGGATGCGCTCACGCAGTGCGCCGACCATGCGAGCGGTGCCACCACCGAGGTCGTGAACGCCAGAAACTTCGCGGGCTGCCATGCCGGCGATCTTGGAGACAACTGTGTCTGCAACGACGGTCTGACCGTGCTCGGTCTGGAGGGCGGAGGAGTTGTCGCTCTGAGCCACGGATGAGGACTGTGACTTAGCGAGATCCTTGGAGCCCTTGCTGCCGTTGTTCTGTTTGTTGGACGAGTCGCTCACGAAAATCTCCTTAAAGGATGGTTAGCTTCTAACAAGATGGGATGATCGGCCGAAAAGTACCGACAAAGTACTAAGCCTTAGTTTGCCTATTGAGATCATCTCAACGTTGTTAGTATAAATATGTTTTTGGGCCGTGTCCAGCCAAAACGTAGATTTTCTAGCGAAGCTCGGCCCCGCGGAACGACAAAATAGCTTCGAACCTGCAGTTGTAATCGGAGCGTTATTTAATTTCTTTCCCAACTTTTGCAGCACTCGTGCTGATCCCGCGCTGATCCCCTTATTGATAATACCTTCCCAATGCCCTCCCACGGACATAGCGAGATTATTGCCGACGTTGGTCTGGGTGGTTTTGGCCGACGAATATGGTCGGCGAATATGGCCGAAGTTGAGCCGCGTTCTTATTGTCGACGCTTGACGCCCGCGAGTGGTGTGTGCCGTCGCTGACATGGGTAATGCGCGGCTAATACGACAGAAGGCGGTGCGGACAGAATCCTGGGGTGCGAAGCACCGACGCGCGGATGAAGGAGCCGGTAGACGGAAAACTGCAGGGAAACTACACCTAGAGCCCAAAACTGCGGGCGAATATGCGCCCAAAAATAAAAGTGTGGGGGTATATGGTCCATTTTCGGCCATTTTTCGCCCATATTCCCCGGCAGTTTTCACAAAAGACACCGATATACCCCCACAGTTTTCCGGCACGCGGACACGTTTTGGCGTATAACCCGTTTGTCGTATACCCCGCTGACAACGGTGCGCGCGGAAGGCGTCGCCACGCCCGGATTATCTGACGTCGATTGTCAGCTAACCGCACAGAGCTCTACCTGTGATTATGTTTTCCCCTCCTGGGAAAAGAGAGTTTGCGCATGGTCCGTAAACGTGTTTTAATACTCGGGTTGCTTTAACACGATGCACCCCGCAACACCGGAAAGTTCATCGTCTGCAGTGAAAACCACGCAATAACCTGTTCATACGAACTATCGACGTATGTCAGCCAGCGTGCGTTACGGCGCAGAGCGAAGGAAACTACCGATGACCGGTAAGGCATCGCTGGTGAAGTGAGCATGATCCACGGTGGTCAAACTCCTCCGTAGTGCGCTCGGATTCGCATGGGTCTCATGGCCCGTTACTACGACAACATGTGATGTCGTAGAGAATCTGAGGAAGCGTAACCGGCGGGATAAGACCGCGGTGCTGACTGGATGAGAAGGCGACACGCCCTCCACAGAACCAAGCCGGGAGCATGGCAAATACACAGCGGCAGTAGGAAAAAGACCGCAGCCCATTCGTCGACAATATTGATGAAAAGCGGGTAGCGGAGCCTCTTTCCCTGCATTGATCCGATCCTGATCCTCACGCGGTCACGGCATAGAGACATGTCGGTTAGCGTGAATAGCGACGGAGCGAGCCACGTGTAGCCGTGCGTTCGCACCGCTCAATGGGGGGATCGTCATCACATGCACATACTGGCACTGTGCCGGCTTCCAAGCGGGCGTCAGCGCTGACGGACAATGTAAGTAAAGACAAGCAGATCCGGAATGACGCAGTACACGCTGCACCAGGAAGGATTGATGCTAGGAATGAGGACAAGCGTGGCGGGACAAAAAATCCGCATTAGGCTCAAGGCCTACGACCACGAGGCAATCGACGCCTCGGCGCGCAAGATCGTGGAGACGGTCACTCGTACCGGCGCAACTGTAGTTGGCCCGGTACCGCTGCCGACAGAAAAGAACGTTTACTGTGTTATTCGTTCTCCGCACAAATATAAGGACTCGCGTGAGCACTTCGAGATGCGCACGCACAAGCGCCTGATCGACATCATCGACCCTACCCCGAAGACCGTTGACGCACTTATGCGCATCGACCTTCCGGCAAGCGTCGACGTGAACATTCAGTGAGCCTGGACCGTAGCGGAGAAGAATCAATGAGTGAAAATCAGATCAAGGGCATTCTGGGCACCAAGCTCGGCATGACCCAGGTCTTCGACGAAGACAACCGCGTTGTGCCGGTCACCGTCGTCGAAGCAGGGCCGTGCGTCGTGACCCAGATTCGCACCGAAGAAAAGGATGGCTACAGCGCCATCCAGATCGCCTATGGCGATATTGACCCCCGTAAAGTAAACAAGCCACAAAGCGGCCACTTCGCAAAAGCCGGAGTGACGCCACGTCGCTACGTCACCGAAATCCGCATGGATGACGTCTCCGACTACGAAGTCGGACAGGACGTCACCGTCGAGCTTTTCGGCGATGTCAAGTTTGTCGACGTCACCGGCACCACCCGCGGCCACGGCTTCGCCGGCGCAATGAAGCGCCACGGCTTCGCCGGCCAGGGCGCTGCCCACGGTAACCAGGCTGCCCACCGCCGCGTCGGTGGCATCGGCGCCTGCGCCACCCCGGGCCGCGTCTTCAAGGGCACCCGTATGGCTGGCCGCATGGGTAATAACCGCGTCACCACACAGAACCTCAAGCTGTTCAAGGTGGATGCTGACTCGAACCTGCTGCTTATCAAGGGCGCAGTCCCCGGCATCCGTGGTGGCCTCGTTACCGTCAAGACCGCAGTGAAGGGCGGTGCACACGCATGAGCAATCTAACGCTAGATGTCCACACCGCTGACGGATCGACCAACGGCACCGTTGAGCTGCCGTCGTCCGTGTTCGACGTCGAGGTCAGCACCCCGCTGCTGCACCAAGTTGTCACCGCACAGTTGGCATCACGTCGGCAGGGCACCCACGCCACCAAGACCCGCGGCCAGGTCCGCGGTGGTGGCCGCAAGCCTTACCGTCAGAAGGGAACGGGTCGTGCCCGCCAAGGGTCCATCCGTGCACCCCAGTTCACCGGCGGTGGCACTGTTCACGGTCCGCAGCCGCGTGACTACGACCAGCGCACGCCTAAGAAAATGAAGGCAGCCGCACTGCGCGGCGCTCTGTCCGACCGGGCACGTCACGACCGCATTCACGTGGTCGAGGACCTCGTCCCAGGACAGACCCCCTCAACGAAAGCCGCTCGTACTTTCATCGAGCGCCTCACAGACCGCAAGTCGGTACTCGTTGTGCTCGGTCGCGAGGACGTCAACTCCATCAAGAGTGCACGTAACCTCCCGAACGTTCACATCCTGCCGAGCGACCAGCTGAACACCTACGACGTCCTCAACTCGGACGATCTCGTGTTCTCTGTCGAGGCCCTCAACGCCTTCATTGAGCGCGCTACCGGCGCCGAGACGAAGGAGGAGAGCAAGTGAGCGACTTAAATAACCCCCGCGACATCATCATCGCACCGGTTGTCTCCGAGAAGTCCTACGGCCTGATGGAGCAAGGCACTTACACCTTCCTCGTCCGCCCGGACTCCAACAAGACACAAATCAAGATCGCCGTGGAAAAGATCTTCGGCGTGAAGGTTTCCAGCGTCAACACCCTCAACCGTGAGGGCAAGACCAAGCGCACCCGCTTCGGCTACGGCCGTCGCAAGTCAACCAAGCGCGCAATGGTGACGCTGGCAGCCGGTAGTGATCCCATCGACATCTTCGGCGGTTCTGCCTCTTAAGGCGGACAGTTAGGACTAAGTCATGGCTATTCGTAAATACAAGCCGACTACGCCGGGTCGCCGCCAGAGCTCTGTCTCCGGGTTCGATGAGCTCACTCGCTCTACCCCTGAGAAGTCTCTGCTGCGCCCGCTGCACAAGACCGGTGGCCGCAACGTACACGGCCACATCACCACACGCCACAAGGGCGGTGGACACAAACGCCAGTACCGTCTGATCGACTTCCGTCGTAACGACAAAGACGGTGTGCCGGCCAAGGTCGCTCACATCGAGTACGACCCGAACCGCACGGCCAACATCGCGCTGCTGCACTACTTCGATGGCGAGAAGCGCTACATCATCGCGCCTCGCAACCTGAAGCAGGGCACCGTTGTTGAGTCCGGCGCCAACGCTGACATCAAGGTGGGTAACAACCTGCCGCTGCGCAACATCCCGACCGGTACAACCATCCATGCTGTGGAGCTCAAGCCGGGTGGCGGCGCCAAGCTCGCCCGCTCCGCTGGTTCCTCCATTCAGCTGCTGGGTAAGGAAGGCAAGTACGCCATCCTGCGTATGCCGTCCTCCGAAATCCGTCGCGTTGACGGGCGTTGCCGCGCCACCGTCGGTGAGGTCGGAAACGCTGACCAGATCAACATCCGCTGGGGCAAGGCCGGCCGTATGCGCTGGAAGGGCGTCCGCCCGACCGTCCGCGGTGTCGTCATGAACCCCGTCGACCACCCGCACGGTGGTGGCGAGGGCAAGTCCTCCGGTGGACGCCACCCGGTTTCCCCGTGGGGCCAGCCAGAGGGACGTACCCGCAAGCCAAACCGCCCGAGCGATGGCCTGATTGTGCGCCGCCGCCGCAGCAACAAGAACAAGAAGCGCTAAAAGGAGGTAGTTGAGAATGCCACGTAGCCTCAAGAAAGGCCCCTTCGTCGACGAACACCTCCTTTCGAAGGTGGACGCACAGAACGACAAGGGCACCAAACAAGTCATCAAGACATGGTCTCGCCGTTCCACCATCCTTCCCGATTTCATCGGCCACACCTTCGCCGTCCACGACGGACGCAAGCACGTGCCGGTGTTCATCGACGACTCAATGGTGGGCCACAAGCTCGGCGAGTTCGCCCCAACCAAGACCTTCAAGGGTCACGTCAAGGACGATAAGAAGGGACGTCGATAAGCAATGGCTGATACCGTAACGTCAGCACGCGCCACCGCCCGCTACGTCCGCGTCACCCCGATGAAGGCCCGCCGCGTTATCGACACCGTCCGCGGAAAGTCCGTCGAGGAAGCACTTGACATCCTCAAGTACGCTCCCCAGTCGGCATCCGAACCGGTGTACAAAGTTGTGGCCTCCGCCGCAGCGAACGCGGAAAACAACTTCGGCCTGGACCGGAACAGCCTCGTCATCTCGCAGGCTTGGGCCGACGAAGGACCGACCATGCGGCGTTTCCGCCCACGCGCACAAGGACGCGCATTCCATGTCCGCAAGCGCACCAGCCACATCACCGTGGTCGTCGAAAGCCAGAAGGGAAGTGCTCAGTAGTGGGACAGAAAATTCACCCCTACGGCCTCCGGCTGGGAATCACCTCTGAGTGGCGCTCACGCTGGTACGCCGACAAGCAGTACGCCGATTACCTCGCTGAAGACATCAAGATCCGCGACTTCCTGTCCAAGGGACTCGAGCGCGCCGGTATCGCCGATGTTGTCATCGAGCGCACCCGCGACCGCGTCCGTGTAGACATCCACACCGCGCGCCCCGGTATCGTGATCGGCCGCCGTGGAGCCGAAGCGGACCGCATCCGCGGAAAACTGGAAAAGCTCACCGGTAAGCAGGTTCAGCTGAACATTCTTGAAGTCAAGAATGTGGACGCCTCCGCACAGTTGGTTGCGCAGTCCATCGCTGAGCAGCTGTCCAACCGTGTCGCGTTCCGTCGCGCCATGCGTAAAGCCATCCAGGGCGCAATGCGCCAGCCGCAGGTCAAGGGCATCAAGGTTGTGTGCTCCGGCCGCCTGGGTGGTGCCGAAATGGGCCGCACCGAGCGCTACCACGAGGGACGCGTTCCGCTGCACACCCTGCGCGCCGAGATCGACTACGGAACCTTCGAAGCCCACACCACCTTCGGACGCATCGGCGTCAAGGTGTGGATCTACAAGGGTGACGTTGTCGGTGGGCGCCGTGAAAGCTTGATCAACGCTCGCGACGATCGTGGCAGCCGCCGTGGCCGCAACGACCGCCCGCGTCGTGGTGGCGGACGTCGTCGCCGCGCCGCAGAGCAGAAGCAGGAGGGCTAAACATGCTTATCCCTAAGCGCGTTAAGTACCGCCGCCAGCACCGGCCCACTCGACGTGGTGTGTCGAAAGGTGGCAACCGCGTGACCTTCGGTGATTACGGTGTTCAGGCCCTCGAGCCCGCCTACATCACCAACCGCCAGATCGAGGCAGCCCGTATCGCTATCAACCGCCACGTCAAGCGTGGTGGCAAGGTATGGATCAACATTTTCCCGGACCGCCCCCTGACCCAGAAGCCACTCGGTGTGCGCATGGGTTCCGGTAAAGGCCCCGTCGAAAAGTGGATTGCCAACGTCAAGCCAGGCCGCATCTTGTTCGAAATGAGCTACCCCAGCGAAGAGGTTGCCCTTGAGGCACTCCGTCGCGCAGGTGCGAAGCTCCCGTGCAAGGTACGCATCGTCAAGAAGGAGGACCAGTTCTAATGGCTACCGGAACACCGGCCCATGAGCTCCGTGAGCTCTCTGCTGAAGAACTCACCACGCGCCTCCACGAGGCGAAGGAAGAGCTGTTCAACCTTCGCTTCCAGAACGCAACTGGCCAGCTGACCAACAACCGCCGCCTCGGAACGGTGAAGCGCGACATCGCTCGCATCCACACCGTCATCCGCGAACGCGAACTGGGCCTGTCCAGCGCTCCGGGAGATGAGGCGTAATGAGTGAGGCAACCGTGAACGACAAGAAGAAAAAGGGCATCCAGAAGGTCCGCATCGGCTACGTCGTCTCTGACAAAATGCAGAAGACCATCGTGGTTGAGCTCGAAGACCGCAACCAGCACGCCCTTTACGGCAAGACCATCCGCACCACCTCCAAGGTGAAGGTGCACGACGAAAACGAGACCGCTGGCGTGGGCGACCGCGTCCGCATCGAAGAGTGCCGCCCGCTGTCGGCGAACAAGCACTTCCGTCTCGTCGAAATCCTGGAGAAGGCCAAGTAGTCTTCCCACAAGGGCACATTGCCCTGGGTATCACCGCGTCTGTGTTATGCAGGCGCGGTTTTTCGCGTTTTGGGGCCCGGTTGGGGTTTCGGCGGCGACCCAGCCTGCGGCTCCAATTCGTGGCCCCGATTCCCCCGACAACCCGACTGCGGTTTCCGGCCTAGCATGGACTCGTAGACAAGTTGTTAGTTCAACCACGCTGTCACATCAACAAGGAGAATTAGTCAACAACTCATGCATTTCAGCATCGCAACCGTTAGCCTTCCCGGAACCCTCGACGCCAAACTTCGCGCCGCCGCCACAGCCGGCTTCGATGGAGTCGAACTTTTCGTCCCGGATATCGAAGAAACCCCAATGACCCTGAACGACATCACGTCGTTGATGGACGAATTGGACCTCTCATGTGACCTCTACCAGCCGGTCAAGAACCTCCTGAGCGTCAAGGATAAGGAGTTCCAGCACGGGCTCCGACGGTGCGAAAC
The DNA here is from genome assembly GCF_019754945.1 of Corynebacterium pseudokroppenstedtii. Taxonomy (GTDB): domain Bacteria; phylum Actinomycetota; class Actinomycetes; order Mycobacteriales; family Mycobacteriaceae; genus Corynebacterium; species Corynebacterium pseudokroppenstedtii. The sequence goes on along the minus strand of NZ_JAEUWU010000002.1, from coordinate 94,021 downwards.
AGCACTCGCCCACGCTAAGCAGCTCGGCACGAACACGATCCTGGTGTGTTCCAACACGGACTCCGCGTCGGTCGATAGCGACGAGGTTCGCGTGGACCAGCTCCGCCAGATCGGGAAACTCGCGGCAGACCAGGGCATGCGCGTTGCCTTCGAGGCCCTTGCATGGGGCCGGTTCGTCTCCACGTTCGCCCACGCCTACGACATCGTTCGCCATGTGGATTTGCCCAATGTTGGCGTCTGCCTGGACAGCTTCCACATGCTGGCTCTCGGCGAGGATCCGTCGGTGATCGACTCAGTGGATCCCTCCAAACTGTTCTTTGTTCAGCTTGCCGACGCCCCACGCCTGGATATGCCGGTCAAGGAGCTGTCACGCCACCATCGCCTGTGGCCAGGGCATGGCGATCTGCCCGTGAAAGAATGCCTGGCTAAGGCTCTCAACGCTGGGTACAGCGGGCCGGTGTCGTTGGAGATATTCAACGACTCGCTCGACCATGACGATCCGGAAGCGGTGGCTGTCGACGCGTACCAAGCGCTTGTCAGCGTGGCGCGGAACTAGAGTGCGGAACTAGAGCGTTGCACCGACATAGAGCCGCGAACTATAACGCCGCTGCCCGGAGGCGCCTGATCTGAACCCGCCACCGTTGCGTGGACAATTCTCCTCGTTACGCGGTATTTCGGGAGTGCCGGGTTGTTGCGAATACGGCGAGTAGTCCTGCCACCACCATCACGCCGATGAACCATATCCCCGACATTGTCATCGCGGAGGTGGCGTCGGTAAGCGAAAGATTGTTGGCCAGCGCACCTCCATTGAGCGCTATTTCGGCCTCGATGACGTGGGTCACCGGGTTGTTTCGCGCGAACCATTGCAGGCCCGAGACGAATGCGGTGGCGGGGACGAATCCGGCGGAGAGAAACAGCGCGACCATGAAGAGGGGTGTGACGATCATGGTGGCGTCGGGGCTGGCCGCTCCGAACCCGAGCGCGAGGACCAGCGTCGCTGTGAATATGGACCCGCCGATCACGGCGACGACAAGCCAGAGCGCCGCTGAACAGGTGTGAATCCGCATACCAAACACGAAGGAGGCCACAAGGGCGGGGATGCTGGCGAGGATGGTGCGCAGGAAACTGAATAACCACTCGCCGGCGATAAGCGGCCGAATTCCGCTGGTGCTGGTGGACACTCGCGCGACGATTCCGGATTGGCGTTCGCGCACGATCTCTGCGCTATTGGCGGGGATGTAGAGCCACTGCGACCCCAGGATGAGCATGAGGCACAGGGGCAGCAGGTCGATCTTCTCGAGTCCCTGGACTTTGGCGATGAGGTCGCCGAACAGCGCCCACTGGAACACAATCATCAGCATGGGGGTGAAGATGGTGCTCAGCAGGGATGCGCGGGTGCGGACGAAGCGTCGGAAGAGGCGCATGGTGTGGGCCCAGCTGGCGTGCGCTCGTCGCGGGGACGGTTTCGTGGCCGTCGAGGTGAGCCGTGCGGTAGACGGTGCCGGTTCGATAGACGGTGCCGGCGAGTAGGTGGTGGCGGGTGTGTTAGACATGGGACTTCCTCGATATTGCTGCGAGAAAACCGTATATTCCCGCGACTAAGAAGACGATGATCCAGCAGAGAGCCTCGATACCGGTAGAGCCGGGGGAGTCACCGTTGATGAGTAGCCGAGCCGTGTCGACCATGGTCGAGAGCGGTAGGTGCTCGATGACCGGGCGGACGCCGCTGGGCAGCGCCACTGCCGGCACAAACGCGGTGGATAGCATCACGATCGGAATTGTTAGCCCCTGGAACATCAGCGATGTGCTCACCGGCTGGTGCGCCAGAAGGCAGAGACCGTCGGCAATCGCACTGATGGAGACCGCGGCGCCGAAAGTCAGGAGGATAAGAAGCAGCAGGTCGACGGTACTTCCGTGGAATCGGGCGCCGATCAGGACGGTGAGCACGATGACGGGGACGATGGAGATCGCGCCGCGGGTGAGGTCCGCAAGCAGCCGGCCGGCGACGAGCGACCAGTTGGGCGCGGGCATAGTGCGGATTCGTGCATGTATTCCGTCTTCGGCGTCTTGGGCGACGGCTAGCGACGAACCCCCGGCGGTGAAGATGAGCCCTTGGAGGACACCAGCCGGAAGGAGGAATGTGGCGTAGCTGATGCCGAATCCGTCGGTGGCCCGAGAGAATGCGCCGTAGAAGATGGCTATGAAGATCGTGGGGATCACAAAAATTGAGGGGAGCACCGATTTATTGCGGATCACGCGTTTGAAGTCGCGGGACCACACCGACGTGATGGCCGCTGAGCTGCTCATCGACGGGCTTGTGTTTACACTGCTCATTGTTGGCCGCCTCCCGGGGTGTGGGCGTCGGACCGTGCGTCTCTCTGGGTCGTGCCGCTCACTGAAGCCGCCTTGTCCTCCCGCGCATCGGTACGCGCCACGTCGCCGGAGTCCGCGACAGCCATGTACACGTCCTCGAGCGTCGGCGGGATGAGCGCCGCGTCGGTAATGTCGTCCTCGGACCCGTCCCAGAGGGATAGCGCGCGCACGAGCGACCGGTGTCCGTCGGGCGCGTCGAGCCGGACGATGGTGTTCTCGCGGGCGGCGGCGAACCCGTTGTCGGTGGCGATCTCGGCAAAGTGTTCGGCCAGCTCAGGGGCACGGAATGTCACGGTCACGGCGGATGACCCGTAGCGCAACTTGAGCTCGGCGGAGGTCCCTTCGTCCAGAACTCGCCCGCCTCCCAGCACGACAATCCGGTCGGCCAGGTGGTCGGCTTCGTCGAGGTATTGGGTGGTCAGCAGGATAGAGGTGCCGTCGGCTTGCAGGTGGTGGACCATGTCCCACACGTCGTTGCGGCTGGCGGGGTCGAGTCCGGTGGTGGGTTCGTCGAGGAAGAGTAGCGGTGGTTGCACGGTCAGTGACGACGCAATATCTAATCGACGACGCATACCGCCGGAGTAGTCAGCGACGCGGCTGTCGGCGGCTCGCTCGAGGCCGAACCGGGTGAGCAGTTCCGTGGCCCTGGCTTTGGCTTTGCGCGTGGAAAGACCCGCGAGGGTTCCGAAGAACGTGAGGTTTTCGTGTCCGGTGAGCATATTGTCGACGGCGGCGTATTGGCCGGTCAGCGAGATGGAGGCTCGCACTCCGGCCGGGTCTGAGGTGACGTCGTGGCCGTTGATCGTGGCGCTGCCACCGCTGATCGGGATGAGGGTGGATAGCGCGTTGATAAGTGTGGTTTTACCTGCGCCATTGGCTCCGAGTACGGCGAGTACCTTCCCGCGCGGAATAGAGAGTGTGATGCCTTTGAGAATTTCTTTCTTGTTCTTGCCGCTGCCGAGGTGGCAGTGGAGGTCCCGTACGTCTAAAGCAAGGTCGCTGCTGTTGGCGTGTGGGGAGGGGTCGCCCTGTGACTGGGCGGTGCCCTCAGGTGCGGCTGTTTTTGGGGGGAGAGAACGCGATGGTGACATAGGTTGGCCTGTCTGGTGAAGTATTACCTGTTAAGTCAATGCTAGCCCACACAATCCAATAATTAAATCCCTTAAGAAATTCAACAAAAACAGGGGAGGGGGCGCCGTTGGGTGGTGGTTGCACCAGCCTTTCAGCTCGCCCCGTGCCAGCGCCGCTCCCTTCAGCCCCCTTAGCCCCTACTCCTTGCCCGCCAGCACTCGCTCCCGAGCCTCATCCGTTTTCGCGTACCCCAGCAAATGAACACGCCGGTCAGCGCGCTGTTGCCGCTCACCGCCATCAACCCATCCATTCATGAGCGCGATCCGCGGCAGCCGCTCGTTGCGGTAATCGGGCTCCACGACAATAAGGTCACTCGGCGGATTCGCGGCAATCAGCTCATCGCACAGATTCATCAGGAGCGGTGGGAACACCCCGTGCCCGGTCCTCGCCACATCTCCGACCGCCACATGAAACCCCAGGTCATGAGGCCGCGAATCGTACACATGCCCAATCTCATCCCGGTGCGGCCGGTAGATCTCCATATAGCCGCACTCCTCCCCGTCGAGAAGCATGATCAAAGGCACCGAATACGTGCCAGAAAGCTTCGCTTCCCAATCCCGTTTCCACCGGTCAGCAGGCCACGGCTGCTCCCACGTTTCGACGAGGTGTGGCCGGTTCATCCACCGCGACACCGTCTCTGGATCGTCGGTCGTGGGGTCCGCCGTCCGCAGGGTTAGCCGTCCGGTTAGATCGGGGATGCGTGGGGGTTCGTCGAGAATTACCGATGACGGTACGTCGCGACGCAGCCGATGCAGACGCTCGTAAATCTCCTGCTCGGAGAGGTTGAACGGGCCGTGGCCGGCGGAATCTCCGCGTACGTCGTCGTTACTGTGAGTGGAGGTGGTGTTAGTCGGTCTGTTGGGTTGACTTTCGGGAGTGTTGGTCATCCTCGGGTGGTTCTCCAGTGTTTCGCGCGATCGTTACTAAAAGGTAGGCTAACCGTAACACAACGTACTCGAGCAGGAAGAACATCATCGACAGTGAAAACGCTGGTTATCCTGGGTGCAGGGCCGAAAGCTGTGGCCGTGGCGGCGAAGGCATACGTGCTGAAATCGTTGGGGTACGAGGTCCCCACGATTGTCACGGTGGACCCATTGGGGGTGGGAGGAAATTGGGTGTCCGGCGGCGGTTGGACGAACGGCCATCACCTGCTGGGAACTCCGCCGGATAAGGACGTCGGATTCCCGTATCGGACCCGGATCGCCAACGAGTCGGCGCAGGACAACACGCGTGTCGACGCCGCGCTCATGGAATTTAGCTGGATGAGTTACCTGGTTTCCCGGGACAAGTACGCTCAGTGGATCGATCGCGGGCATCCGTGTCCGACGCATGAGGAGTGGGCCGAGTATTTGCGCTGGGTTGCTCGCACGGTGGATATGCGGGTGATGGCCGGCCGGATCACGGCGATTCGCGCCGTCGATAAGAACGACGCCGATAAGAATGCCGGGGGCCAAAACAACGACGGAGACACCAGCGCCGAGGACTACAACTGGGAATGGCAATGCGACGTCGAACTCAACGACGGCGGATCCACGGTCCTGAGTTCCGACGGTGTCATGATTACCGGCCCGGGCCCCTCGACGCGCCGACTTGCCGACGTCCCCGGTGTGCTCTCTATTGCCGAGCTGTGGGAACAGGTGGAAAACGGCACGTTCCCGCTGCGCAAACGGGTGGCGGTCATCGGCGGCGGCGAGTCCGCGGCCAGCGTCGTTGATCAGCTGGCGCACATGCCCTGCGAGTCCATCGCGATCTTCTCACCCTCCCCGACGGTGTATTCGCGCGGCGAGAGCGTGTTTGAAAATAGCCTCTACACCGATCCGGAAAAGTGGTTCATGCTCAGTATGGAGGAGCGGCAGGACTTCATTCGCCGGACCGACCGCGGCGTGTTTTCCCAGCGTGTGCAGCAAACCGTGAAGAATTATGGGCACATCACCCATGAGCGGGGCCGCGTGGTCGACATCGTTCCTCGCGACGGTGCCCTGGATCTCTACGTGTCGCATGAAGGCGTCCCGGATGCGGTGTCCACAGCCGATGTGGTGGTTGATGCTCGCGGCGGCAACCCGTTGTGGTTCAGGGATCTGTTCCCGCACACGGATTCCGATTTTTATGCAGAAAAAATCGTGACGACGTGCTCTGAAGCGGACGTTGCACGCAATATTGGTATCTTCTTGCAGCTCAAACCCCATTTGCCGTCGCCCGACCGGTCGGCGACGATCCCCGCAGAGTGGACCTTGGCAGTCGACAAGGGGCCGTGGTTATTCTTGCCTACGCTGTCCGCGCTGGCTCAGGGTCCGGGGTTCGCGAATCTGAGCTGCTTGGGTGAGGTGTCGGACCGGATTCTCGCGTGCTACATCGATAACGGGCCTGCGGATAATGGGCCTACTGATACCGACCCCGGAAGTGCGCAGCAGACCGGGGGAGAAGTGAGGGATGAGATTCATGTCGGCTAGTTCACCTTGGGCGTTCGGTCCGTCAGTAGAGATCGATCCCTCGACGGTCGATGTGATGATTGACCAGACCATTCACCACCACCGCGAGCAGCCCGCCGTTCACGGTTTCCGCGACGACGGCAGCGAGCTGACTTTGAGCTACGACGACGTCGATAGCCACGCGAATGTGGTGGCGTGGGAACTTCGCCATCGAGGTGTGGGCCCCGGCGATCGCGTCGTGGTGCTTTCTGGCCGGAGCCCCTGGCTCCCCAGCGTCATGGTGGGTGTTCTCCGCGCGGGGGCCGCCTACGTGCCAGTAGACGCGAGCTACCCGGCTGAGCGCATTAGCTACATCGTGAATGATTGCCAGCCCGACGTCGTGATTGGGCTTGGTGAAGTATCCGTGCCGACGAGTAATGCGCAGACGAATAATGTGTCAACGAGTAACCCTCCGACCTGGGAACTTCGTCGTCCGGATGAGTACTTTTCGTCCGATGGCACCCGCCACAGGGAAGAATTTCGCGCTAGTGATCGCACTCGCGAACTCTTGCCAGACGATCCGTGCTACCTGATTTACACGTCTGGCACGACGGGCAATCCGAAGGGGGCGGTGAACCCTCACCGGGCGGTGGCCTCGCACTTGCAGTGGGTGGTCCGCACGCTGGGACAAGATGCGAAGCTCGGGCAGGACGCAGATTCGTCGGCCAGCGCTGGTGAACTGCGGATGCTGCACAAAGCGCCGATCGGTTTCGACGTCGGCGTCGCAGAGCTGCTGTGCCCGCTGGCCTGCGCCGGCCGGATCGTCATCCCCGGCCAGGGCTGGTTCCCCGGTGATCCCTTCGCCCTGGGCGACATGATCGAAACGTATTCCGTGACGACGCTGTCGATGGTCCCGAGCATGCTCAGGGTCATGTTCGATGTCCTTGACGACGTCGGCCTGGGTTACGAACAGTTCGCCAGCCTGCGGCACGTGTTGTTAGGTGGCGAGGCCGTCCCGAATGACCTGGTGGAACGTGCGCAGGCGGTGCTCCCGAGTCGGCTGTTGGGGCTCTACGGCCCGTCGGAAACCGCAATGGACGTGGCGTGGGTGGACTTCTCCCGCCCGTATTCGGGCGCTGCTACCGACAGCGCGGGGACTCCCGACAGCGAGCCCACCGCTGATAGCGACCACGCTCGAGTCCTTTCGGCTGCCGAAGCATGGGCGGATCCAAGCACACACGACGATAATTCCCGCGCCGGGATAGACCAGTCCGCGACGGATAACCCGACGAATGAAGAATCCTCCACAGGCGGAACTCTGGTCGGCTGGCCGGAGGATAACGTCGTGTTTTACGTCGTCGATGAGAACATGAACGAGGTCCCCGATAGTCAGTCCGGCGAGCTCTGCATCGCGGGTGCCCAAGTGGGCGCGGGGTACTTCAACAATCCGGAGGTGACGGCGGAGGCGTTCGTGCCCAGCCCGCATCCGGACCGCGACGGCGGGACCATGTACCGCACGGGCGACGTCATGTCGCGCGATAAGCGCGGGATGCTTCGTTTTGAAGGCCGCATCGGTGACCAGGTGAAAATTCGTGGCAACCGAGTCGAGCTGGGCGATGTGGAAACTCATTTGCGACGCCTCGACATGGTGAGTGATGCCGCGGTGGCTGTGGATCGCACCGGGGGAGAGGCCACGCTTGTCGGCGGGATCGTTGTTTCAGAGGGCGCGACCGCCAGTGACGGTGGTGACACCGCTGGTCACACGACTATTTCGCAACGGGTGAAAGCCGAATTGGCAACGCTGGTGCCTGAGTACATGGTGCCCAGCGTCCTCGTCGTCATGACGGAACTTCCGCACAATGATCATGGGAAGATCGACAGACGGGCGCTTATTGCCCGCGTGAATGCGGTGAGCTCGGCGAATTCGGGCGGGGCGTAGAAAGTGGCACGTCATCCACGACGGGGTGTAGAAAACCCCTAGCTATCCAGCGTCGCTCCGCCGTCGACACGAAGATCGTGCATGACAATGTGGCGGGCGCTGTCGGAGGCGAGATACAGACAGGCCCCGGCGATGTCCTCCGGTTGCGCTAGCCGCTGCAGGGGGATCCCGAGCCGATACTGGTCGGGCGTGCCAGCGATAACGTCGGCGGAGCGGTCCTCCCCGGCAGGCCACATTCCCCGCAGCATGGGGGTATTAGTGGAACCGGGGGAGACGACATTCACGCGCACGCCGTGTGGTGCGCACTCCAGGCCGAGGTTGCGGGCCCACGCGGTGATCGCTGCTTTCGACGCACCGTAGGACCCCATGGCCGCGCGCGGAGTCGTCCCCGCGTTGGAGGAGACAACAACAATGGCGCCGCGTTTCCTCTCGCACATGCGCTGGGCAACGGGTGCGCACACGTGGGCAGCGCCGAACATGTTGACCTCGAAACTCGCGCGCATGGCGTCGGTGTCGCCGTCGAGCGCGGCGTCGGCACGCAAAATCCCGGCCGTGTGAATCAGCACATCGATGGGTCCCCGGTCGGCCTCGATGCGGTCGATCGTGGTGCGCGCGGCCTCCGCGTCGGTGACGTCGAGGACATAATCAATGTGCAGGTCAGCGGGTTTATTATCGACGCCGGCCATGTCACCATCCGCACCCGCGCCGTGTCCGTGAGGCACCTGGTCCACTGCGGTCACGCGATACCCTGCGTTCTTCGCGGCGGTAACAACGGCAGCACCGATGCCGCCCAGCGCCCCCGTGACCACACAATGGCGGGGAGTGCCTTCGCCGGTAGCGTCTCCGCCGGCACCCTGATCAGACGTACTCATCCCCGCCATCATTCGTCGCTCTCTTCGAAAGCGTCCACCCACGCGTCGAGAGTGGGATCCTCGATAAGGTCGGCAAACTCGGCATCCCACCCTTGGCGCCGCGCCCACTCGACGATGTCGATAATGCGCACCGAATCCAGCCCCAGGTCGGTGAGGTCGGCGTCGGTTTCCAGCGTGTCAGCGGGGATTCCGATCGCCGAGGCAACGCGGGTGTGGAGTTCGTCGGCAAAGATTTGGGGACTCAGCGGTGGGTTAGCTGCACTCATGGTTGGCTCCTCATTTTCTTCTCTCTAGCTGCTTGTTTGTTTATCTTTTGAGCAGTGTAGCCTAACGCTATGACCTTTGATTCGGTGCGTTCGAGTGACCCTGATAATCCGACCTCTCCGGACTGGTTCCCTCTGACCGCAGCGCAGATGGGGATTTGGAACGCGCAGTCACTGGATCCGAGTTCGCCGTATTACGTCGTTGGCGAGGTGATGGAGCTCGACCCGACGGATTCTCAGCCGGATATTTCGGTTGCCGACGTTGTTCAGGCGTTGCATCAGACGATCGCGGAGGCTGAAACGCTGCGTCTCCAGTTCCGACGAGGGGAGAGCAGCCTAGGGGAGAGCGCGACGGACGTTCGTGCCGACGATTCGGCGGGAAAGGACGCTGGCGCTGTTCCTGCCGACGACTCCCCACGTCAAAGGGTGATCGACGCCGCGCCCGGGCAATACATCACTATCCCCGTTCACGACCTGCGCGCTCACCCCTCACCCGAGCCCGCCGCGAACGCCTATGTTGACGCCGCGAAAGCCCGGTGCGCCGAGGCGTGGGCGGGCCTCGTCGATCGCCCGCTGTGCCATTTCGAGGTCCTTCGCCTGGATCGCCGTCGCGTGTGGATCATCCAGCTGTATCACCACCTCATTGTCGACGGTTACGCGTCCATGACCCTGGCCCGACGCACCGCTGCCCACTACACCGAGCTCACGGGCGGTAAAAAAGCACGGCAGGCGAAATTTAGCGCGTTGACCAGCGTCGTTAAGGAAGATCGTGAATACCATGAGTCGGACAACCGGGACCGCGATGCACAGTGGTGGCAGGACTCGCTCGCGGGGGTTGGCAGCACGCAGTGGCGGGACGAGCTCATCGGGGGGTCGGAGAGTTCCAGCCGAACAACGGTGCTCACCGTGGACGCCGACGAACTAGACGCGTGGAAAGCGGCGTCCCAGCGGCACGGAACCACGTGGGTGGACTCCCTGTTGGCGGCATACGGCGTGTACTTGCGGCGCGTGCAGGGAATAGAGGCCGACGAACTGGTGGTGGCCATGCCGTTCGCAGCACGAAAAACCGCAGCTCAGCGGCGTACTCCGGCGATGATGGTCAACATGCTGCCCGTGCGGTTGCCCATCGACCTTGCAGCGACGCTCCCCGAAAACGCGCACGCCGTCGAGGAAACAATGCGGACCGTGCGCGAACACCAGCGGTTCCCGGGATCCGAGGTGGCGACGGCGTACGGAGATTCCTCGATCCTGCGCGGGATCGGCGCCAACCTGAAGGTTTTCGACGCCGCCCTCAAGTTCGGGAAGACGCGAGGATACCTCCGCAATGTGGCGGGTGGCCCGCCGGAAAACTTCGTGATGGTGGCCGCGCCGGGCCGGTCTGGTGGCGTGGATCTGAGTTTTGAGACGGTCGCAGATGTCCCGCCGGAGGTTGTTCATCAGCGCTTATCCGATATTCGGGCAGTGGTGAATGTGGGGTTAGGTTTGGACCGACGGTCGGAGGCTGAGACTGCCTTGCCCGCTTCGTCCGAGATACGTATCCGCCCTGAACGGATTCCGACTGCTCTTCGTGATCAGTGGGATGGAGAGTCGCTGTCCGACGTTTCATCCGACGATCCCTCTAGCGGCTCGATTGAGCCATTGGATAGTCTGATCGATTTGCTTGCGCGGCGGTGGGGTGATCATGTTGTGCTAGCCGACGGCGTGCCGGAGTCGTCGGAAACCTCGCCCAGTTCCCCAGGAGCCACTTACACTGGCTCTGAACTGGTAAAACAGTGTGATCAGCTGGCGGATTCCATCGCGTCGGCGTGCCCCGAGAGTGGCGTCGTCGCCATTGATATGCCGAAGAGCGCAGCCCAGGCAATTGCGGTTCTGGCTTCGTTGCGTGCGCACCGCCCGTTTGTCGTCATCGACGACGACGCTCCGCAGGACCGGCGTTCGTTCATCATGAAAGATAGTGCCGCCGCAGCTGTGGTGACCAGGCTCGATGACGTTCAGCCTGTAGAGCACCACGATGGTAAACAGGTCACGGACCAGGATGTTTCACCACACAACCCCGCGAACGAATCCGGTGAGGCCGAATCCTCCGACGACTTGGCCTACATCGTGTACACCTCCGGCACGACGGGGCTGCCGAAGGGCGTGAACGTCAGCAGGCACGCTGTGGAGCACTTGATCGCGGGCCACCGCGCGCAGCTATTCCCAGAGACGCTGGACCATGTCGCGAACACCCAGCCTCAGGCGTCCGCCGCGCTCGCTCACACGGCATCGTTCGCGTTCGATGCTGCCATCGATCAGCTCTCGTGGATCTTCGCCGGCGTGCGCGTCGTGATCTACAACCGCTCCACCGTCGCCGATGGGGAGGCTTTCCACCGCTGCCTCCGTCGTGACGACATCACGATGATCGACGCCACCCCCTCGCTCTTCGGAGCGTTGCTCGCCTCGGGCGTTCCCCTGCTCGACGCACGAAAGTCGCAGATCAGGGCCATTGTGCTCGGCGGAGAACCCATGCCGCAGCAGCTGTGGGACCAGGTGGCCGCAGCCAAGCACGTCGTCGGCTGGAACATGTACGGTCCGTCGGAAGCGACCGTCGACGCGTTGTGCGCACGAATCACACCCGGCGCGGTGACGGTGGGCTGGCCCGTGCCCGGCATGTCGCTTCGCATTTGCGACGCCTCAGGCGAGATCGTTCCCCCTGGCGAAGAAGGCGAATTGTGGCTGATGGGGGAGCAGATCGCGCAGGGATACAGGAATAATCCGGACGCGACGGCCCACGCATTTTTCCGTGCCGACGCGACCACCAGCCGTCCTCGTGCCGACGTCACAGCCGACGGCTCCGACGGCCACGTGCTCGTTCCCGCGTACCGGACCGGCGACCGGGTCCGCTGGGTGCCGGGCCGTGGGGTGGCGTTTATCGGCCGCGCGGATAACCAAATCGAGGTGCGTGGGCATCGCGTAGAACTTGAGGAAATCGACGGCGCACTCGCTGGTCTCCCGGGTGTTCACGCAGCTGGCACGGTCGCGGTTACCCGTGGCGCCGGCGATGCGCCTCGGCCCGACGAGAAAAACTACACGTCAACCGGGGATGGCCACGCTCATGTGGGTGCGGCGTCGGTGAATATCCGGGCAGGAGTTGTTCTCGAGGGAGTTGCCGGGAACACTCCCGCGTCCAATGACAATTCCGATGATCCCCAAGCGAACACTGATGACATCACGCAGCGTCTTTCCGAGTTGCGCCAGCACCTCTCGCGGATTCTTCCGGACTATATGGTTCCGTCAACTCTTGTTGCGGTGCCGCAAATTCCGCGAACGTCAACCGAAAAGATTGACCGTCGAGCACTGCGCGAACTGATTGACCAGTCCGCTATGTCGAATGATCGCGCGGCCGAGCACCAGGGCAGTGGGGACCACCAGGGTTCGGACGCGGACCTCCGGGCTCCCGAAACACCGCGTGAACTTGCTGTTTCTCGCGTGATCCAGGACGTCATGGGCCAGTCCGCCGACCTTGACGTGGATTTCATCAATCAGGGGGGAGATTCCATTACCGCGCTGGTGGTGGCCGGTCGGTTGCAGAAGCAAGGCTTTGAGATCCGCCCGGCAGATATTTTGTCCGGACGTCCCCTGGGCGAGATCGCTGCGTCGTTGCGTCGGTCGTCGTCAGGTGAGCCGAATAGCGCAGCCTCGCCAGCTACCTCCCAGACCCCCGCGACCAGCACAAATACCCACAGTGCTCCGGAGTTGCAATCGAATATCCTGACAGACTTTGGTGTGGTGGACGCCCCGTCGGGAATGGATCGATCGGCTTTCACTGGTCCCAATCAGCCGGTTATGTCGGTCGTAATTCCGTGTGCCCTGGACATGGAGGCCGACGAGTGTCGCGCATGTGCGACGAAGCTGGCTGAGGATGTCCCGGCTCTTCGTAGCATTGCGACGTGGGACGCGGATACGGCCGGTTCCGAGCAGTTCATTATCCGACGCCACCCTGCCGAGGACGACGATTTTTGCGCGCCTGTCGATCTTGCCGAGGGACGGCCGTTCGCTCTTGAGCCTGTCGACGGTGGTGTGCGCCTGAGCGTACACAGTGCGGTTGTTGATGCCGACGGGTTTGCGCAGCTCATCGGCATTGTTGAGGCGCTCGTGCAGCGGGCTGGCTGCGGTGACGGTAGCCAGCGCCGCCATGCCTCGTGGCGTGGGCACTCCGCCCCAGCACTCCCGTGGGCGAGCAGCCGCGCCCGGGCAACAGCGACGATCGAGCCGTCACTCGCGGAGGCTCTACTCAATAACCTTGGAACGAAATTTGGCCTGTCTGACCAGGACATTCTCACCGCAGCTGCTCTGATAGCGTCGGCGGGCGATCGCGATGAGTTTCTCACCGCGATGGTATTGAGCCGCGCGCTACGTCAACCGTCCGCTCCCGCCTCTGGCCAAACCATGAATTCCGGAAACCTGGTCGCGCGTGATGTTGTTGGCCGGTTCGCCGCGCCGGGCTATGTCACTGCTTCGCTGTCGGATTCGCGGACAGAGATGGAAGCGCTCCTGCTTAGTGTTAAAGAGCAACGAGCCAACTTCCGTGCCGCTTATTCCGACAACGCCTCAGCAGGTATTCCAGCAATCACGCTAGAAATCGGCCACATACCTGGCCCCATCGCAAGTAAGCACAACACACTCATCCCAGCTCACCACACTCTCCGCCCCGGTTTCCCCCACGTCCCGCACATCACCGCGTGGATCACGGGCACGGACTCAGACACAAACACCCCCGACCCCCACACAGCACCCGTCGGCAATGACCGCGGCACACCGTCGCTCAGCATCACCGTCGATGCAGAAACGGACGATCGCGCGCAACAGCTCGTGGATGGCGTCGTCAAGGCTCTGACAGATCTCGCCGTCTTCGGGCTGAGCGCGGAGGGTAGCGCGTCGCCCTCGGATTGCTTAGCACCCGTGACCAGTGCGGATATCGAGCACTGGCAGCGCCGGTTCGGGCCGCTCCAGAACGTGTACGGGCTCTCCCCGCTGCAAGAGGGGCTGCTGTACCAGGCGCTGGATTCCCGCGAGCGCGACCATTATGTGATCGCCGCGTCCATGGCCGTCGAAGGCCCGGTGGAGCCGGAGCTCCTGCGAGCCACCTTCGAAGCCGTGATGGACCGCCAGGACGTGCTCAAGGCGGCGTTCGATTACGAAACACTCGACCGCCCGGTACACGTCATTCCACGCACCCCGCGGTGGCAATGGTCGGTGATCGACGCTCGCTGGCTTCCGTCGCGCGTGCAATCGTCGCTTATCGACGACGTTCTGGACCGGATGGCTTCCCGCCAGCTCGACGTGACGCGCGGGAATATGGTCGCGGCGACCCTGGTGAGGCTCGGCAATCGGCGCAGTCAGCTGGTGTTGGGGAACCACCATATTCTTACCGACGGGTGGTCCACGACGATCCTCTTGCGCGAGTTAATGCACGTGTATAACCGCGCTGCCGAGCTTCTGGCCAGCGGAAATGACGGTGATGGAGAGGATACGCTTTCACGCGCCATCGCAACTGCCATCGCTGAGCTGCCCCTGCGATACCCGTATGGCCAATTTGCTGAGGACATGCAGCCCCGAGTGAAGGCTGATACCGAGCTGTGGATCGACCACGTGGCAGGTCTTGACCATGCAAGCCGAGTCATGGATGCACTCACGCCCACCGCCGAACCGGACGCGCCTGAATCCGCGACCACCGACGAGGATTCCGGCGAGGAACATTGCATCGTACAGCTCTCTGACCAACAGAAAGCTGACCTTTCTCGCTGTGCCCGTACTGTCGGTGTCACCCCCAACACCCTCATTCAGACGGCGTGGGCGTGTGTCGTTGCGGCCCTGACCGGTCACGACGACGCCGTGTTCGGCGTGGTCACTTCGGGCCGGCCGAGCGAGCTCGATGGCATCGACAACACGATCGGCCTCTTCATCAACACACTTCCGGTGAGGGTGGACCTGCGCGGGAATTCGCTGGCCTCGGTCTTGCGGTCCCACGCGCGCGCCCAGGCCGAGTTGGCGGACCACACCTCTGCCTCCCTGGCCGACATCGAGCGCCGGGTGGGCGAGTCTCGCGGTGAGGCTCCGCAGTCGGGCCCGCTCTTCGACTCATTGGTGGTGTACGACAATTTCCCCGATGAGTTCTCGGAGATAGACACGCAGTCCGGCGCTCTCCCTGATTCCGACGATCGCGTCGCCGCGTCTCGCGGTATACGCATCGCGGGCCTGACCACTCGCGGCGAAACCCAGTACCCGTTGACGGTGATCCACCCGCCGGGAGGCCCCTTCGATCTGGCCCTGGCCTACCAGCCTGGAGTAGTTTCGCAGCAGGTTGCTCAGACTCTTGCCGACGCTCTTCGCGCCACCTTTTCATGGTGCGCCTCTATTGCCGACGTCGGATCGCCCGAGTCGTTGCGTGCTATTCGCGATGAGATTGCCCCGATGCTTGACAACATTCGACGTCGGCCAGGGCAGAACGCGGACGACCGCTCCATACAAGATCACGACGACGAGCCGACGTCGGACCTTCCAACGTCGGAACCCACCACGTCGAACCAGCCCAACGCTGAAACTGAACGCCCCGATCAGGACAGCCAACTGCTGCGCGATATCTGCGAAGACATCGCCGGTTTGCTCAACCGCCCGGAGGTGGACCCCGATGTCGCGTTTGAGGATTTGGGAGTTCACTCGCTCATGGCCGTCCGCCTCATGGGTAAGCTCCGGAAACGTGGCCACAAGCTGGACATTCAGACGATTGTGGAGGCGGGTTCGCCGCGGGGCATTGTCCGCGCGATCGAGGGCGATTCGCCCCAGCCGTCAGCATCCCGACCCGCTGCTTCTCAGGAAACCCAGCCTCAGACAACCCAGCCCACCGACACGCGCGATCACGATTCCCGCCCTCCGTGGATGGTCACTCTGAAGGAAGGCAAAGGCCGACCCCTATTCTGCTTCCACGCGATTGACGGTTCGGTGTTCTCCTACCAGGGGCTTGCCGAATACCTCACAACCGACCGTCCCGTCATCGGCATTCAATTCCCGGCGAACATCACTGGTCCGATCAGCTGGGACAAGGCAGTCGACCTCTACGCGTCCGCTATCCGCGACTATCAGCCCGAGGGGCCATACACCTTCGTCGGGTTTTCTTTCGGCGCGACGATTGCGCATGCCGTCAGCGCACGCCTAAGCCAGCAGCGCAGCACCGCCACCGGCTCCGTCGTCGATCTCCTCGTTGTCCTGGATGCCTATCCGGCTCGCGCCGGGATGACCCCGCCTCCGATTCCGGACGATCTCAACATTGACCTTCTTTCCGATATCACCGGGTTCAGTGCTCACGAACTGCGTGCCGACGACGCCCTCCGCGACCGGTCGGAATGCTCCGTTCGGGCGTGCGCCCGATGGATGGGCGAGGTCAGTGAGACTCCTGTGCGTGGCGTCGTGAAGAAAGTTGTTCTTATTACGGCGGAGAACGCGCCGATTGTGCGCAACACATCGGGAGTAGTTGAGCGACCGAAGCCTGACCAACAAACCAAATGGAACCCGGTAGAGGCCTGGGAAAACACCGGCGTCGAGTTACGTACGCACTCGTTGCCCCTCGACCACGGTGGGCTGGCCTCATTGGCAGGGTGGAAGCAGAGCGCTCCCACCCTCGGGGAGGAATTGGAGTAAACGCCGACGGGAAACCACGCGAACAGCACAGCACGGCAACACTGAACCACACCACACACACCAAAGCACCACGAAGGATGATGGTTATGACACAAGCAACAATTCCGTCGCCGAACGCGAAGGAATACGCCCAGCGTGAGGGAGGTGCGGCCAACGGTTGCCCGTGGGAGGACGTTCAGCGGTACCGGGAGCTGGGGATTTATACGGGTGACACGCATTGGGCGTTATTTGAGCGTGCCCGGGACCTCTACGACGATGCGCCCTTCGCAGTGGATCGCTACCGCTCACTGACCTGGAGCGATGTTCGCGACTCGGCCCATAAGGTCGGCAACCTGTTGCGCGGTCTCGGCATCGCAGAGGGCGACGCCGTCATCGTCCAACTGCCCAATGCCGCGGTCCACATGGAAGCGATTTTTGGCATCTGGAGCATCGGCGCCGTTCCCGTCTTCGCCCTCCCCGCCCACGGTGCGGACGACATCGCCCACTTCGCCCGGACCGCGCCCGCGGGGGTTCGGATCGCCGCAGTTCCGCGCGATAAGCACGCCAAACGGGTTGAAAAAGGCCTGCTTGAGGAGATCCCAGAACTCACCACCATTCAGATCGACCCTCGTGCCGACGAGCCGTGGGATACACCCGTCATCAATGGCGCCGAAATCGACGGCACAGAAGTCAGCGCCGAAGTAAGTGGCGAGAACTCCGCCACCAACGCCAACTCAGACGCCGACGCAGACTCCACCCCCTGGCCTTCACCCGAACGCGACCCGCAAGCTCTCGCCTTCCTCCAGCTTTCTGGGGGAACGACGGGCACGCCCAAGCTGATCCCTCGCAGCCACGACGACTACCTGTATTCCGTGCGCCGCTCCGACGAGGTGTGCGATATGCATCGCGGCGATGTGTTTCTCGTGGTCATGCCAGCGTCGCACAACTTCACGATGAGCTCTCCCGGCATCTTGGGCGCGCTCCACACTGGTGCCACGGTGGTGTACGTTCCCGACCCGTCGCCCACCACCATCCGCCGCTACATTCACGCGCACCGCGGCACGCACATGGCGTTGGTCCCGCCGCTGCTCATTAGCCTCCTCAACAGCCGCGACGAGGCCCAAAACCCCGACCCCACGATGGAAACCATGAAAACGGTGTGGGTTGGTGGCGCGAAACTCAGCGCCTCTGCCGCGGAGCGCGTCGCCCCGGAGCTGGGGATTAACCTCCAGCAGGTCTTCGGAATGGCCGAGGGCCTCGTGAATTACACCAAACTGGGCGGCAACATCGATGAGATCGTCAACACCCAGGGCGTTCCCATGAGTCGTGCCGACGAGGTTCGCGTTGTCAACGACGAAGGCGCTCCGGTTGATCGTGGCACACCAGGCCACCTGCATACCCGCGGGCCGTACACTATCCGCCGCTATCACCGGAATCCGACGGCGAATGCGTCGTCATTCACCGACGACGGTTTCTACATCACGGGCGATATTGTCACGGTCTCTGCCGACGGTGCGATCACGGTGACCGGCCGCGCTAAAGACCAGATCAACCGTGGTGGGGAGAAGATCGCGCCCGAGTCGGTGGAGAATTGCTTGCTCAAACACCCCGCTATTCACGACGTATCAGTCGTAGGTATTCCCGACGATGTGATGGGCGAGAAGATCCGTGCGCTCATTATTCTTCGTGACGGTTACAAACCGTCTGGCACGGATGCGTCGAGAGACCGGGGTACCGAGGGTTCTCACTCGACGGCAGCGTCCTATCAGCCACTAACGGCCACGCAGATCAAGAAGTTCGTCCGTGAATCAGGATTATCACGTTTCGCCGTTCCCGATATTGTGGAATTTGTTGATGAGTTTCCATTGACAGGGGTAGGCAAGGTGAGCAAAAAAGACCAGTGAGGGCTTTAGTGGCCTTATTGTGTTTCGTCCGGGAATCAACTTTACATCGGTGCTCTTGAGGGGTTTGCCGAAAGACAGATTGTAGGCAAGGGCTGCCCTAAAAATAGCTCTAAATTTTGCCGGCGCTATATTTCATCACTACCCCATATTTGGTGTATCTAAAATGTTCTTCCTCATATATTGAAGCCGTACCTAAATTAATTAGGTTAAGATTTGTTTATGCGTCTTTCAGGTATTTTTCAGAAACAGTGTGCCCGTTCTTCTGCGGGTGTGACCTTAGCTTGTGGTGTCACTATGGCCACGCTTCTTTCTCCGTTCGGGGGACAAGCCTTCGCTGGTGATGCACAACCTCCAGTAGTGTCAGATAGTCCATCGCAGTCTCCACAGGATGATGATTTCAAAGAAAAGCTTCCGGTCGTTTATATTTCGGGATCGAACGAACTCCGGCCAACTGCTGATTTGTTTGCCTCCATGATGAGTAAACGGGGTTTCGATGTTCATCCCTTCATGGTGTGGGAGCCAACCCGTCCCGAAACAAGCCCGTATGTCACGGTCAAGGGAAATTCAGCGCGAATTCCGGAGTTTATCGAAAAGGTGAAGAAAGAGACCGGCTCAGACAAGGTCGACGTTGTTACTTATTCGCAGGGTGGTCTCGTCACCCGGTATTGGTTAAAGGACTTTGACGGAGCAAAAGACGTGCGCACTGTCGTGTCCTTGTCTGGGTTGATAAAGGGATCGCCATATCAGACGCAAGCTTTGGAAAAGGGGGAGTGCCCTCCAGCTAGTGCGGATGCGTTAGTTCCACCTGGGTTTAAGAAGAATCCCACCGACGCGTGTCTTGAAATGGCTGAGGGTGGGGAAGAAGTTACTCGTTTGAATACTCCAGCCGAGGCTTTGCCGGGTATCCGCTATGTCAACATCACAACGCGTCAGGAATATGATGCTGCGCCGTACCAGATCAACCTCATGGATGGACCTGGTGATTATCAGAACGTTATCACTCAGGACTTGTGCCCCAACGATGTAGTACCCCATCTCGGAATGACGTTGCTGCCCTCGGTTCAGAGCCTGGTGGCTTCTGCTCTTGATGGAGGGCCCCTGAAGATGGAGTGTTCTATTCCCGCTCCAGAGGGATTGCCTACTGTCGATAGCTTGGTTCCTCCGCTCACCGAAGCGCCACAAATGTAACGAGCAGTAGGACAAGGCGTTGATGGCGGGTGCTGAACGAGGGGCGGAGCTTAAGCGACGCCAGTTCCAGGTCCTGAACCCTCCATTGCGTTCACCACCTCGTCGGTATCAATCACTCGCCCGCAGCGTCGGGCAACCCAGTTGATCGTCGTTGTGTGGTCGTCGCGGGTGAAGTCGGCAATGGCATCGCGAACAAGGAATGGCTGGATGTCATTCATGAACGCGTCGACCGCGCTGACCCCGCACCCCATGTGGCCGTAAACCCCGGTGATGATCAGCTGGTCGCGTTTCGCGAATGCCAGGGATTCGCGAAGGTCTGTTCGGGCGAAGGCCGAGTACCTCCACTTGGTGATGACATGGTGCTGTTTCTGCGGCGTCAACTCCGGGATAATGTCCGCTTCTGCGTCGGTCTGAATACCTTGGCCCCATAATTCGCGGAGCAGCCCTCGGCGGTATTCTTTTTGCTCCGGCGGCTGGGCTGTGTAGAAGACGGGGATGTTGGCCTTATCGGCGCGGGTGATGAGTTGCTTGATGTTGGCCACCATAGTTGACGCTGGTTCGTCGGTGGGAGTGTACGCGGAGATGAAGTAGTTTTGCATATCGTGGACCAACAGAGCCGCGCGATCAGTATAAAGTGGCCAGTTGACAGCGGGTTTCACCGTTAGGGTGGGGATCGTGTACGGCGCGATGGATGGAATTGTCACTGGTTAGTTCTCCTTGGGGGTGAATTGTGGGGGCATTCCCTTACAAGTGTTGTCTAAGAGAATTCCGGACACTATCGTGTCAATAAATTAGGCTAGCCATACTGAATGATAGATGCGTTGTGGATCGGTGGGCATCCTGGCCCAAACAGATGACATTGTGCATCTGTCATAATTCTGTGGCCTGCATTGTTCACACTTTTGAATTGGAGTTTCCGTGAAGCGTTCACTTGTCCGCCCTATGCCCTTGATCGCCCTGACGTTGGCTGGTTCCTTGGTTTTGGGTGCGTGTTCGAATGATGACGACAGTTCCAGGGATTCCACTGCCGCAGATTCAACTAGCCAGAGTGCGTCTGAGGGTGCGAAGGATTCGTCGGATGCCAAGGAAGTCACAATTAAGCATGCGTGGGGTGAAGATACATACCCGGTGAAGCCGAAGAAGGTTGTAGCGATGGGTACATCGGTTGATAACCTCCTTGCACTGGGCATTACCCCTGACGTTGTTGTTCAGAGCCCTGATGATGCTCAGAACGCCAAGTGGAAGAACGACAAGCTGAAGGACGTCAAGAAGATTGACGCTGATCCTCGCGAGTTGCCGGTAGAGAAGATCGCGGCGGAGAAGCCCGATTTCATTGTTGGTGATTTCTACCGCATTAATGAGGACGCCTACAACAAGTTGAAGGAAGTTGCGCCGACTCTTCCGGGTATGGGCCAGGATCCGCAGCTGATCGGTTGGAAGCCGCAGCTGGAGGCCTTGGGCAAGATCTACCAGGATGAGGACAAGGTCAAGGACATCGAGAAGAAGGACACGGAAGCCTTCGAGAACGCCAAGAAGGACCTTAAGGGTCTGGACGGTAAGACGGCGCTGGTGGTTCAGCACCGCAGCGGTAACTTCGGTGTGATTACCGACGAGGCCAACCCCGCCAACCAGTTCTTCACTGACCTGGGGATGAAGCTGCCCGCCGGGTACACGGATGGTTCGATCCCGACGCAGCAGGGCCGCGCCATGATTTCCCCGGAGAACATTGACAAGTTGACTGCGGACTTCATGGTTCTGTTCGCTGCCGACGGGATGGACGCGGTCCGCGCTGTTCCGGGCTACAACGACCTGAAGCAGGTTAAGAGCGGTGCCACGGTTGAGGACAACAAGGCTGTGTCCTCGGCGCTGTATGTTCCGTCCTCCCTGTCCCGCGAGTGGGCTCTGAAGGAAATCAAGCCGGAGCTGAAGAAGGTCTCGGACGAGAAGTCTGACTCGAAGGATGACTCCAATAAGTAAGGCTGTTCATCTACTTCATTGCCGACGCTTCCCTGCGGCTGTGGGGTGGCGTATCGGATGAGGGTTTCCCGGGTGTGCCGTGTGGCATACCCGGGTTTTCTTGTACCGTACGGGCGTGACCGGGACATGAAAGGTGCCCGTGCCCGTAGAACGTTAAAGCCAATTTATAAAGCCGACGTTTGCGACATATTAAAAGGAATGATCATATGAAACGCAATAGCCGTCACCACGACATTTACCCGATTTCTTTACGCGAGATCACGGTGAGCCGCGTGGAAGACATCACCCCAGGGATGCGGCGCATCACTTTCACCAGTGAGCAATTCGACGCCCACCAGCAGGGCGACGTGCACGTCCCCGAAATGATCAGCACAGGTTTCGACGACGACGTGCGTTTGATTTTCCCTCACCCGGAGACAGGGGAGCGGCCAGCCCCCAGGGCGTTAGGCGATGGCCGCCTGGAGTGGACCGCGGAGATCAACGAGCTATTCCGCACGTACACGGTGCGCCGATGGGATGCCGACGCCGGCGAGGTGGATATCGATTTCGCCCGCCACGGGTCAGGCTTGGCCGAGGCATGGTCGGAGTCCGTCGCGCCGGGTGACAGTATTTATATGGCCGGCCCGAAGAATTGTGGCGCCCTCCCCGAGGGGGTGGACTGGATGCTCCTGGCCGGGGACGAAACCGCGCTGCCGGCCATCGGCCGTTGCGTAGAGAGCTACCCCGCGTTAAAAGCGGTTGCGGTTATTGAGGTCACCACGCCGGACCGAATCCAGAAACTGAACATTCCATCCCCCGACGTGGAACTGCACTGGGTAGTGAGGTCCCAGGGACAGTCGCTCGGCAGTGCGCTCGAGTCCCTGGACTGGCCCGAGGGCACGCCCTACGTCTGGTGTGCAGGTGAGGCCGGCCAGCTCCGCGGCATCCGCAAGCTGGTCAAGGAACGCGGCGTCAAGCCCGAAAACACGCAGATCGTGGGCTATTGGCGCGACGGCAACGCCTCCGCCAGCAAGGCCACCAGCACCATCGCCGCTTACAACCGTCTTTCCGAGATGGCCGATATCGCCCCGGCCTTCGCCGTCCGCGCCGCCGCCGAAGCCGGCATTTTCACCGCGATCGACGCCGGCTTCACCACCCCCGGACCCCTCGCCGAGGAGACCGGCATTGCCTCTGATCGCTTGGTGAGGTTCATGCGGTACCTTGCCGCCCTGGAGCTGGTCACCATCGAGCACGAAGAAAGTCCCTCCGTAGATCAGCCGTCCACAGACCAATCCTCCACCGCTCAGCCCTCCAGCGACGCGGTGACCTATGGCCTCACTCCCGTGGGCATGGAGCTAGCCGATCCGACCTCGCCAGCGGGCGGCTACCTATCTGGCTTCGGCTCCATGCCTGCGATGTCCTTCATCCACGTGGGCCAGGGTTTGCGTACCGGCACCCCCGTCCAGTTGGGCACCTCCGGCCGCACGATGTCCGAGTGGCAGGACGCCAAGCCGGAGCTGGGCAGCCGCTTGGCGGTGGGTGCGAACCTCCGCATGGGGTGGGTAGCCCCCGCCGTGGTCGCGGGCTTGGACCTGGGCGGCGCGTCCTCGGCGCTGACGCTCGGCCCCGGCGCTGCCGTCCTCGCCGATGAACTCACCCGCACGAACCCGTCCCTCACGGTCACGATTGTGGATCGCCCCGAGCACGAGGGCCTCAACATGGCGGAGGTCAACGATTCCAGACGCTCCCGGGTCTCCCACACGACCGTGACGGGCACCGCGTCCGCCGCGACCGCGCCCTCCATACCGGATCAGCTCGACATCCCTCGCGCCGATGTTGCCGTTATTCATGATCCGTGGGGTTCCAATAGTCCAATAAATGGCCCTGGTGTTATAGCCAATCTTTCAGACACTGTGTCGTTAATCGTTGTGGTTACCCAAGTTCTTGCCGACGACGGCTCAGGCGATGAAGAAGACTACGAGGCCGACATTCAACGCATGTTGGTATCGGGCGCCTCGATCCCCACGGGGCGGGAAGTTCGGGCTGCGCTACGCGACGCCGGCTTCGAAGTAGAGAGCCGCCAGCCGGTGGGATGGGGGCCGATCCGTTTTGTCGCCCGCAGGGTTGGATGATTGCCCCGATGTATGCAATACTGTTCGGGTTGTCTGAGGCAGGTGGTTAACCTGCCCGAATGTGGTAACGTCGCCATCCCTTTTCGCGATATAGCAAGCGGAAGGCGTGATTCTCACCTGGTCAGTGCGTTAATAGCGTGCGACAGGGTGCAGTTACCACCAGCTGTTTGGTACTTATGTCGCTCTTATGTGGGCGATGGTAAGGGCTGAAGAATCGGGCTAACCATCTCAAAACAGACAAGACCAGGTGCGTTCGGGTCGGAAATCCGGCGCACGAAGCAACAACCCCAGGTCTAGGAGACTCTAGTGATTCAGCAGGAATCGCGTTTGCGAGTCGCCGATAACACGGGTGCACGGGAAATCCTGTGCATCCGTGTGCTCGGTGGTTCCACACGCCGCTTCGCTGGTATTGGTGATGTCATCGTTGCCACCGTGAAGGAAGCAACCCCCGGCGGAAACGTCAAGGCTGGCGACATCGTCAAGGCCGTTATTGTCCGCGCGAAAAAGGAAACTCGCCGCCCGGACGGCTCTTACATTCGTTTCGACGAGAACGCTGCCGTTCTTATCCGTAACGACAATGAGCCACGTGGTACGCGTATTTTCGGGCCAGTTGCCCGCGAGTTGCGCGACAAGAAATTCATGAAGATTGTCTCGCTCGCCCCGGAGGTGCTCTAAATGAAGATCCATAAGGGCGATACCGTCATCGTCATCTCTGGCCCGGACAAAGGTGCGAAGGGTAAGGTCATTGAGGCTTACCCGAAGCGTGACAAGGTCCTGGTTGAGGGGGTTAACCGCATCAAGAAGCACGTTGCTAATTCAGCACCGGAGCGCGGTGCGGAGTCGGGTGGAATTGTCACCCAGGAAGCTCCTATCCACGTCTCTAACGTGATGATCATCGATGCTGACGGTAATCCGACACGTGTTGGTTACCGTTTCGACGAGAACGGCAAGAAGGTCCGTATCTCCCGACGTACCGGGAAGGACATTTAACCATGAGCGAGAACTACACCCCCCGTTTGAAGACTCGGTACCGCAGCGAGATTCGTGAAACTTTGAACAAAGAGTTCGAGTACGCGAATGTCATGCAGATCCCGGGTGTCACCAAGGTCGTTGTCAACATGGGTGTTGGCGACGCTGCTCGTGACTCCAAGTTGATCAACGGCGCACTGAACGACCTCACCCTGATCACCGGTCAGAAGCCGCAGATCCGCCGCGCGAAGAAGGCTATCGCTAACTTCAAGCTGCGTGAGGGCATGCCGATCGGTGCTCGCGTCACCCTCCGTGGCGACCGTATGTGGGAATTCCTTGACCGCCTTCTGACGGTTGCTCTCCCGCGTATTCGTGACTTCCGCGGTCTGTCGGATAAGCAGTTCGACGGACATGGTAACTACACCTTCGGTCTGTCCGAGCAGTCCATGTTCTACGAGTTGGATGTGGACAAGATTGATCGACCCCGTGGTATGAACATCACGGTGGTGACTTCTGCGACAAACAATGAAGAGGGTCGTGCTCTGCTGCGCGAGCTGGGCTTCCCATTTAAGAAGTAAAGATCTGTAAGTAGAATCTTTTCCTGGCTTTATATAGGGGCGAGGGATGGTTGATAACCATCCCTCGCCCCTATTTGTGTGCCCTATGGAAATTATTTGTATAACAATCTGTTAACAGTTAGAACTAAATGGGGGTGGACTGTTCGTATCTAAAAACTCAACTTTGAAGCAACGTTAGCGAAAGCTGCAAACTTTATGTGCAGCGTATGTGCGTATTTGTGGGTGTCTGACTTCCGCTAATGGGGGTAACCCGATGCGGGAGTGGTCAAAAAAGAAACGCTGCAGGCCTGAATTAATACCGAATACGTAGGTAATTTTGTACCGCCTGCAGCATTTGGTTTACGGAGCAGTAGCCGCTATTTTCGGTGAACATGTCACTTATGTTGTAGAAGTTTCTCTACGTTTAGGAAGCTTTCACCGGAGTGTGGCGACGGGTGGATACGTCACCGCTGCTCCGCAACATAGGGGCCATAGGTACTGTTGTTTTACCTCTATGGAGTTTTGAGATGCATAACCACAGGCGTGGGCGCCGTAATAACCGGGGGAGGTGAGTCGCGCGCACGCGTGGTCTACGCCATCATCGGCGCAATGGCCCTGCTGTTGGGCGTCGCACGGTTTGCACCGTCCGACATGGCACCAACTGCCTACGGAGCGTCAGATATCGGCGATCCCAGTGCAAGCGCGACTGGCCAGGTCGACCCCAAGGCCGTCGGGGAGTTAACCGCTCCCACTAAAGCAAGCCAAAATCATGTACCCATTCGGGGAACGAAGTTTTACGTATCCGATGAGCTTCCCGAAACTTCTAGGGATAAATATGTCGACGGGAACGTTTACGGAAGTTTCACGATTGCTGGTGACACTCCTGCGGTCTGTGTAGACCTTGCAGGAGCAGATCCGAAGTATGCCAGCGCCTACGTAGTTGCTGACAGCAACACGACACCTTCGCACGAGCGCGACAACCGGACCTTTAACGTAGATACCGATCTCGCGCGAAAGTTCGCAGCAAAGTGGGGCGATGCCCTCGCTTCGCACGATTGGCAGACAATCGCTAGCCAGTCGGGCGTCGCAGGTGCAGATGCTACGAATGCCCAATTAGCTGCGTCTATGGCAGTGTGGAGCCTTCAAGGTCGTCCTATCGACCGTCAGGTAGTCCGCTGGCACGTAAACGGAACTCACATTTCGAATGTTGACGATAAGAGGACCCAAGAGGTTCGCAAGATCGCTCAAGCCTTGGTCTCTCAAGCGGAAAACTACTCCGCTCCTTCAGACGAAGCTGAGCCGGCAACTGTGAAGATTTCTCAGGGTGACCGTACTGAAAACGGTGACGGAACAGTCATTCCGATTTCCGTGTCTGGCAGCTCTGACGACGATAAGGCGACTCTCAAAGTAGAGGGCCTTCCTTCCGGTGCGAAGCTCACGGACGCTAATGGCAAGACTGTTAATAACGGTGACGAAGTCGCTGTTCCGTCCGAGCTGAAGTTGACGATTCCGAGCGGAACTGATCCTGGACAGGCCAAGATTTCCGCTACGACCACGAAGACGTCAAAGCTTCCGGCAGGTACTCTGCTCAAACCAGTTGGGTACCAGGATTCGCAGTGGATTATCACTTTGAAGCCGGGCAAGGACGTTCCTTCGAACGCGACCGCTGGCATTAACGTCAAGTGGGACAAGGAGACCCCGTCCTCGAGCTCTTCTTCTTCGTCGCCCTCGCCTTCTTCGTCTAGCCCTGCTACGAGCTCTACCCCGAAGCCGGTCGTGCCGAGTTCGACCAGTAGTGAGTCAACGACGTCATCCTCCCGCGTGACCTCGTCATCGACGACTCCGGCTCCGTCGAGCACGTCTTCGTCGGTGAAGCCGTCGTCGACGAGCCCGTCTGATTCCTCGACGACCAGTACGTCTTCGTCGACTCCGGTTGTTCCGAAGAACGATAACCCGAAGATTTCGACCACGGTTGATGTTGATGGGAAGAAGTCTGCTGAGGGTAACCCGGTTAAGGTTGATGCGTCCAAGCTGCATGAAGGCATTAACGTTAAGGACCACATTGACTACGAAGGTCTGGCTCCTGATACGAAGTACGAGTTCACCGGTACCTTGATGAAGGTGGAAAACGGTAAGGCCTCGCCAGTTTCTGGGGTGAAGCCTGCGTCGACCATTGAGACCATTGGTAAGGATGGTAAGGGTACGGCGACGGTTGACTTCGGCAAGATCACTGATCTGAAGCCTGACACGCAGTACGTTGTGTTCGAAAAGGCTGTTCCGGTTGACAAGAGTGAAAACCCGACTGTCGATAACAACGGAACTCCGAAGAACCCCAGTGAGGATAAGCGGGAGACCGTTACTCACGAGGATGCCGATGATGATTCTCAGACCTTCGTTTCTGGTGGTGAGTCTTCGTCATCGACGACTCCAGCTCCGTCGAGCACGTCGTCCTCAGTGAAGCCGTCGTCGAGCGAGGTTACGTCGACGTCGAATCCTGCGCCGGCTGACTTTAAGCAGCCGTCGTCGTCTACGTCGTCGACGAGCCCGTCTGATTCCTCGACGACCAGCACGTCTTCGTCGACTCCGAAGCCTTCTAAGGGCAAGATTTCGACCACGGTTGATGTTGACGGCAAGCGTGCAACCGACGAAGAGCCTGTGATGGTTGAGGCCGCTAAGGCTAAGGAAGGTATTAACGTTAAGGACCACATTGATTATGAGGGTCTGAAGCCTGGTACCTATCGGTTCACCGGTACGTTGATGAAGATTGAGGATGGTCAGGCTAAGCCTGTTTCGGGTGTTGAGCCTGCTTCGGTCTATGAGACTGTTGGTGATAGTGGTAAGGGTACAGCGACTGTTGACTTTGGTAAGTTGACTCGCTTGAAGGCTGATACGCAGTACGTTGTGTTCGAGAAGGCCATTCCGGTTGATAGCAGTAAGAACCCGACTGTGAACAATGATGGGACTCCGAAGAATCCGAGCAAGGATGATCGTGAGACTGTCAAGCACGAGGATTCGAATGACACTGCCCAGACGTTCGTGACGCAGCCGGAAGATGAGGTTACGTCGACGTCGAATCCTGCGCCGGCTGACTTTAAGCAGCCGTCGCCATCTACGTCCGAGACCACACCCTCTCCGTCGACCACGTCGAAGCAGTCGCCATCTCCGTCGACAACCAGCCAGCAACCGCCGGCAGAGATAACCGAGGGCAACCCGAAGATCTCGACCACGGTTGACGTTGACGGTAAGCGTGCCTCCGAAGACGGCCCCGTCTTCGTGGACTCCGCTAAGGCTAAGGAAGGTATCAACGTTAAGGACCACATCGATTACGAGGGTCTGAAGCCTGGTACCTATCGGTTCACCGGTACGTTGATGAAGATTGAGGATGGTCAGGCTAAGCCTGTTTCGGGTGTTGAGCCGTCCTCCATCTACGAGACTGTTGACGACAGCGGTAAGGGCACGGCAACCGTTGACTTCGGTAAGCTGACCCGCTTGAAGGCTGACACGCAGTACGTCGTCTTCGAGAAGGCTGTCCCGGTTAACGGACTCCACATCCCGACCGTGAAGAACGACGGAACCCCGCGTAACCCGAACAAGGATGACCGCGAGACCGTCAAGCACGAGGATTCCAACGACGCTGCCCAGACGTTCGTGACCACGCCTGAAGGCGAGACTGTCCCGCCGACAAGCAGCACGACCCCGCCGAGCAGCGACAAGCCAGAAACGCCTGGTAGCGAGTCCCCGACGCCGGACACCTCCAAGCCGGAAACCCCCGGTAGCGAGTCCCCGACGCCGGATACGGACAAGCCTGGTAAGCCTGAGGACAACAAGACTCCGGGCAAGCCTGTTCCGGGTAAGCCGAGCGAGACCCCGGACAAGCCTGGTGCTCCGAAGGAAACCACTCCGGAGAAGCCTTCGGACTCGACCGACAACGGCAAGTCCGAGACACCTGGCAAGCCTGGTCAGCCCAGCAAGCCTGGTCAGCCTGGTAAGCCGTCCTCCGAGGCGCCTGCTCAGCCTGGCGAGTCTGGTACCCCGTCCTCCGAGACCCCGGCTCCGTCGGATAACAACGGAAACTCCGGACACTCGGACGGGTCGGATAACGGAACCAATGGCTCGGATAACGGTGGCTCCGATAATGGTTCCAACGGTTCGAACGGTTCGAGCAACGGCTCAGGCAGCGGTAGCGGCTCGGGTAGCGGATCCGGCAGCAGCTCCAGTCACGGAGTCGGTGGAGCCTTGGCTTCCACCGGTGCGAACGTGATCTGGTTGGCACTGCTGGCCATGATCCTGATCGGTGCAGGTGCAGGGGTTGTCCTCTGGAACCGCCGCCGTTCCCACGAGGGATAAAACAAAGTGAGTGAACCTCGGTGAGCGCCCCACATTGGGACGCCCCCGGGTGTTAATTGCCAATCACTACCAAAGGTAAACATCAGCGTCGGTTGTGCGTGGTGCCCATCGCCGTGATTCATACGCGGTGGAGCCGCCCACATGCCGTCGACAATGACGACCCTTTGCTACGCCCTCCACACCGGAGTGACGTAGCCCCCTTACACCCCCGGCCAGAGAAGCGGATTCAGCGCAGGCCTGGTGGCACAGCCAGCGTTGCGCCATGAGGCTGTGCGAGAATCCGCCATACTGTGGCCACCACGAACAGGAGAACACAATGCGACTGACCAAGAGAATCGGTGCCGTGGCACTCAGTGGCGCGATGGCTTTTGGCCTCGCAACTGTTACGGCAGCTACCGCTCCTACAGCAAGTGCGAAGCCAGCATGTGAAGGACAGACAGCGTTAACGAGCACGGCTGCCCCGCTTGACCATGTCATTACCCCTGATGGTAAAACCATCACCATCGAGAACAAGCGCAACGTTCAGCAGTTTGTCTACTTGAGCAGTTGTGACGCCGAAAAGCTTGCCAAGCTTATCGGTACCCTGGAAAAGGGTGATGATGTCAAGAAAGAGGTTGTGAAAGCAATACCCGGCATTGAGCAATTTGCTAACTCGGTAGCTAAGGGTATTAAGGATAAGAAGGTATTAACGTCCCAGAACCTCAAGGACCAGTCCAGCGACTTCACCAGCGGCGTCATTCTTGTCATCAGGAATGGCTCGATTGCGTTGATCGCTAAACAGGTATAACAACGACGAGATGATGAGGATCTACCCCTCTGAATAAGGCGCTGTGCCATAGCGCGCTAAGCAGTGTTTCGGCGTTGTGCTGTGCCTCAGTGCTGCGCCGTGGAGGGTCGTCGTCTCCGCCTCACAGGTGGCAGCGGTACCATAGGTCATCGCTGTCGCGAGTGCTTTTATAGTCACCTCGGGTGGCGTTGTGTATGTGCACCGCCTACCGAGGCGATTTTTATATTCGGACTTGTATAGATTCATGTCCGTACAGGGGAGGGGGCTGAGTAGGAAGAGAAACTCCGCTGGATAAGCGAACTCCACGTGAACTACCGAGACAGAAAGTAGCCCGCATGCAGTTTTCCTCTCAGACGAGAGTATCCCAATCTCCCGCACAATCATCTCTCCACCAAGGTCGACAACGACGTCGACTCGGTGCAGTAGTCGTGTCTGCCGTCGCCTCTGGTGCGATGCTTCTATCACCCGGACCCGCACCGGATGCGCGTGCTACCGATAAAAATGGTGAAGATAACACGCCCGCGCAATGTGCGGACGCGCATGACGCGGTCAACAATGGAAAGCCACTCCCGCAGTTGGAGTTGTTCCGAAAAGGCCACGGGGCCGTGCATGACGGGAAAGTCGTCATTTTTAACAACAGCGAACGGTACTCCGACGAGATTCAGGCTGCGGCTGACTCGTGGACCGAGGCGACTGGTGGGGAGATCACGTTCGACGTAAGCGATAAAGAGACGTCGAATTCTGTGCGCGTTTTTGATGTCCACCGCGACGATGCCACGTGGGTGGGGTGGACGCGTCATGAACCCTATCGGGTGCTCCTCAATGTGTCGTACCTCGATGAAATGTCGCAGAGTGCGCGTCAGGGCACCATTGCGCATGAGTTTGGCCACGTGCTGGGGTTAAAGCATGGCTGCCCAGGGGACTTGATGCACGCGACGTCAGATCAGCAGCAGCCGAAGATACCCCAGCAGACGGATGTACAAGCCGCTCTTCAGGGTGACAATGAGAAGACCGCTGTTGGTACAACGCGGTCATTCCCGGATTTTCTTGGCTAAATTTTCTACTTCTTTTGCTATCACTATTAAATTTTTTGGATATATAGGGTATAAATGTAGGCAGAGTGTAACACTCTGTCGCGATCTAGCGATTATATAAATGTCACAACGCGCAAAGTGGGCTTGTATAAGCTAGGGCACAGCTTCTTGGTCACTTCGAGCGGCGTGATGAGAGATGAAAGCGCGGGTGCACAATACACCCGCGCTTTCTTATGTGCCCGAAAAACTGACGGCGTGATGATTATCACATCAAATATTACAAACTCGTCAAGATTGTGTATCGAGTGGGTAATTGTAGCGTTGTCTGACAATATGGTGTGTATTGTCTAAACGATGCCTGTGCTGCATAGATGAAGGGCGTTTTCTCCGTCCCTCGTGGCGCAGACCGGGGGGATTAAATGGGGCATGGGGGCAGATGAGGATCGGACGTACCCTCTAGAACGCAATAATGAAGCCCCCTTGGGGTTGTTTTCTTGTGAATTCCAGTAGCCAGACCTTGGAGTTCTCTGTAAGCTTCACGACTGGTTATTTCGACAATGGAATTGCGAGTTCTAGCAACGAGTGCATCCCCTCGATTGGCTCTAGTTTTTCGGGGGAAGTCAACGTGATTCCGTCGCGTACGTGTGCCCTTTTTGTACGCGGTGGGGGAGTTGTCAAGGCTGTCCGATTGATCAGGCAGCAGGGTGTTCTCAAGCTGGGGACTTTTTCCTATGTCTGACCCGTGCCCCATCTCTCATCACGCTCTGCCAGGAGTGATTTTTCATGATTACCTTTGCCGCGCTTGCAGGAACGGCTGGGATCGCCGGAATGTACGCGTTCCGGCGCAAAGAAAATGCGCACCGTTCGCGCATGTCCAAACTTGACTACAACATTCACGTCAACGGTATCCGCGGTAAATCTACCATCACACGCATGCTGGGTAGTGTCCTCCGCGAAGCCGGGGTATCCACCGTGTCAAAAACCACGGGTACCTACGCGTGCGTCATCGACCCGGAAGCGGGCGAACACCCCATTCAGCGCACCGGCCCGGCGAACATCAACGAGCAGTACGACTTCTTGAAAGAATGGCTCGATGGCTCCGTCAACGGCCTCGTCGTCGAGTGCATGGCGGTGAAGCCCAAGTACCAGAACCTGTGCCAGAACGTCATTCTCCGTTCGCCCATTTCCGTGATCACGAACGTCCGCCTGGACCACCAGGAAGAGATGGGCGACACGGTCGAGGAAATCGCAGACTCGCTGTGCAACACCGTCCCCGAACACGGCCTGGTCATCACCGGTGAGCGCAACGAAAGCGTCCTCAAACTCATCCGGAAGAACTGCGAGGCACGGAACTCCCGGTTGATCGTCGCTGAAGAGAGTGAGCTCTCCCGCAGCCTCGTCGACAAGTTCGCGTACCAGCAGTTCGAAGAGAACGTTGCTGTTGTGTTGGCGCTGGCTGAGGCCCTCGACATCGACACCGACGTCGCTGTGCGCGGCATGCTCAAGGCAGAGCCCGACCCGGGCACAACCAAGGTCATCAAGGTCGAGGAAGAAAACAACTCCCTCTACTGGGTCCCCATGTTCGCCGTCAACGACTGGGAATCCACCACCAAGGTCTACAACTCCGTTCACGACGGCCGCCTGCCGGAGGACACCAAGCACGTCATCGCGATGAACAACCGTGCCGACCGCACCGACCGCGCGTCCATGTTCGTCGACGTCATCACCAAGGACCTCAAGGGGCAGTTCGACAAGATCGTGCTCTACGGAGATATCCAAGACGTCGTGTACCAAAAGCTGATTGCCGGCGGGGTGGCCGAAAGCAACATCCTGACCACCACCGACATCGAGGAAACCGACGGCAAGGCGCTGGTGGCGCGTGCCCGCGAGTCCTTCGACGATGACACCGAAGTTGCCGTCTACGGTATGGTCAACATCCACACGCAGCACGTTCAGTCCATGGAGAAATACATCTCCACGCTGAAGTCTGAGAACGCGCTTGCTCCCGTGGAAGAGCTGACCGGCTCGGTGGAGGTTACCGCCCCCGAAGAAGCCGTGACGACGACCAACACGGACGCGGCTGCGCGTGGCAAAGATGTGGCTGACGACGCGGAGATCGCCGACGTCGCTGCCGAGGTTGCGGCGGATGTTTCGGACGATGCCGACGTTGCAGCTAAGGTTGCAGCCGACGTCGCTGCTCACGACAAAGACGCCGATATCGACACCGAAATCGGCGCAGTATCACGTAAAGACGAGCACGTAGAGGTCATGGCGTAGTGAACCTACTGGAATCTCAGGGATATAGTTTCCTGTGCGACTACATTCACCTCACCTTCCTCATTGGGGTGATGGTCAGCTATCTGTACTTCCGCAAGTATCGCGTATCGATCGGCGGAACGCTGGCCGTGGGATATTTGGCAGCATCCCTCTATGCGCCATTGAACTCCCTGGTCACGGTCCTGGTGTCCATGTTCGCCTTCGTGCTCATCAGGTTCGTCGTCCTCAAACTTTTCCTCCCACGCCCGCGGCAGATTTTCGCCATCGGCCTGGCTATCGGTGTGATCTGCGGGTTGGCTTGGCTGGGGCTCTCCGAATTCCTGTTCTACCGGACCAAGGAACAATACGGCCTGGCCCTCGTCGGCGTGATTGTCCCCGGTATGATCACGAACTCGCTGAATAAGCAGGGGCTCAAGAAGACCCTCCTGCCCATGCTGTGGATGGTGCCCCTGGCAGGCGCCGTCGGGTGGGCCTTGACGTACGTGACCGTCAAGTGGCTGAACATCTCGATTTCTGACCAGCTTTTCGACGCGTCCATCGAGCGTCTCCCCCTCGTGTTCGCCCTATCGGCCACCTCGGTGTTGATGGCGCTGATCATTCAGGAACAAACCGTTCGTACGTTCAAACTCCGTACCGGCGGCTACGTGACCGTCGGATTCCTGTGGGCGGCGGCAGTGGCGAACACCTGGTACCTGCTGATCCTCGGCCTGTCCGTGGCAGCCGTGTACCTCATCTACCACGCGTACGAAGCGCGTGTGCCGCTCTTCGGTAAAGACCGCTTCGTGGTGTTGATCTTCACGTCGTTCGCGGTCACAATCACGATCGAATACATCTTCTCGCTGGTCGAAGGCGCGAAACTTGCGGGGCCGCAGAACATTGTTCTTTGCGTCCTGCCCGCGATTATCGCCAACGACCTCATCCAGTACGGGTTCAAACGTACCGGCGGGGGCATGGGGATTTCGCTGGTCGGCACCAGCTTGGTGGCCGCGCCCCCTCGTCGCGTTCCTGTAAAGGGGCGGCGAGACAGAGGCGGCCGTTAGGGGGCTCGGCCTTGTAGAGCGGCTCGTCGGGAAATGTCGCCCTACACAGAGGCGCCCTAGTCGTCGTCGGAGGAGCGCCGCTTGGGCTCCCGATCAGAGTTCGCCCGATCCGACGTGCGCGAACTCTTCGCCTTCTTCTTCGTCGACGTTGACGACCGTCGCGACGACTTCGACTTCGACCGCTTCGACGACGAGCTCGTCGGCTCAGGCTCCAAGCTCGTCGAATTCTTCTTACTCGACGGCTTCTTCTTCTCAGACTCACGAATCTTGTCGATATTCGGCGCCGGCGCGCCCTGTTCACGAGTCGGCTTCGTGTCCAGCGTCGGCAAGTCAGTCAATGCCTCGCGGAAAGCCGTCGACAACCGGGCAATGGTCGTCGGGGTCTGGCCCTGTTTAGGGTCCCGAATCGCGTGGTTCATCTCAATCTGCATCGCGGAATGCCCCCGCTTCTGCATAAAGTCAGTCACCGTGTAGGAAGCCTGAGCATTAAACCCGGCATCAATATCCACCTGTCCGTGGAGAGTCTCAGACAAACGGCGGACGATATCGTCGGTCATGGGGGAGGGGCTATCACCCGTGCCGATGGAAACGGGCTCTTCAGACGACGAATCATCCATGCCATGCAGCTCGACGACGATCGCGTTATCCGGCAGACCCTTGAGGACGCGCGTGAACTTGTCATCACGCGTTTTCCAATTATCGTGCCAATCCGACACCTTCCCCGTGGTGGTGAGCGCGGACGCGTTGAGCTTATCGGCCACCATCTCCGTGATCCCGCCGGTGTATAGATCGGCAACCTTAGGGCGACCCTTGCGGTGGTGGTTTGTCGCGTGCGGGGCCACGAGCACTAGGGGAGAAGTCTTCGTGCGATCGACCCATCGAATGGAATCATTGGGGCCGGAACCGTCATTGTCATTCGCGGAATACTTGGCATTGCGCTTGTTGAACTCTGAGATCTGCTTCTCCGACTCCGACTGCTTGTCCTCATGATGAGAAATCGTGCAGCCTTGCAAGAAAACGACGCCGGACATCGTGACGGCTACCCACGTGCCGAGCCGACGCATACGTAGACGTGTCTTTTTTATCGGCCTCGGTGTGGTCGTGGGATGTGATTCGGCTGACGTAGAGCCTGTTCCGCGTGAGGTGGTGGCAGTGGCTGCGGTGGTGATGGTGGTAGCGCGATGGGGCGTGCGCGTCGAAGAAAGCACTCGTGTTGTACTCCAATACTCGCTCGACTGAAGGCTTGTGGCCTCGTGTCACGTGAACCGTGTGGGCTGACCTGCAGGTTTCGAGCCGTGAGGGTTTCTCCGGCCGACCTGTAGGTCGTGGATCGATTTGTTGGTTGTGGGTTTGTGGCCTTGTCGGTCTTTTCGGCCGACCGAATTTTATAGACGACGGCCACCCACGTGCATATTGAAAAGTATAACCACGGAAAGCTAACCGTGCTTTCTAGAGTTTTTGGTGACGGGGAGAAAGGCCGCGCGGCGACGGTAAACCGAGCTACGCCCTCGCTTTAGCTACGCCCTATCCGACGAGCTCGTGAGCGTCACACACCCCACGATGGCGATAATCGAGCACACCAACATGCACAACGCCATGGACAGCGAAGGATCCGAGCCGATCCCCACCAGTGGCGACACAATCCCGGCCGCCAGGAACTGCAGCGCACCCATCGCGCCAGAGCCGGCACCCGCGCCGATATCACGGACAGCTTCAACGCCCAGGGCAGTCGCATTCCCCAGTAGCAACCCCGTCGCCGATGTCATCACGAAGAGACAAATGAGCGTCGGCCAGAGCCAAGGCCCCAGCAGAGCGTCGATAAGCAAAATTGCCGACGTTGCGACGTAGAGGATCAGCCCGAAGATCAGCACAGACCGCACCTCGAAACGGTTCACAAGTTTGCCGTTCAGGGCGGACATCCCTGCGATGGCCAGCGAGTTGATGGCGAAGGTGATCGAGTAGACGTGTGTCGGTAGGCCCAGTTGGTCTTGGAGAACGAACGGTGAGGCCGAGATGTAGGAGAAAAACGCGCCGAACCCGACCGCGAAAGCGAAGCAGTAACCGATGAACGCCGGGCGGCCGAAACAGCGGAAAATCGTGGGCAAAAGGTTGCGGATGGCGCCCGGAGTGCGATGATCAGCCGGCAGGCTTTCCGGCACCACGAAGCGCGAGACCACGACCATAATCACGTTGAACGCGGCGATCACCCAGAAAATACCGCGCCACCCGATGATCGGCGAGAGAAAACCACCGAGCAGCGGAGCGATTGCCGGCGCGAGCCCCTGGATCGCCATCAGTGCGGAGAAAGCAGAGGCCGCAGCTCTGCCATGCGCGACGTCGGGAATGACGGAACGAGCGACGACGACGGTGGTCCCGCCCGCGATGCCTTGGAGCAGGCGGAAGGCGATCAGCAAACCGATTGACGGAGTGAGCGCGCACCCGGCGGAGAAGAGGAAGAACAGTAACGAGCCGATCACCAGGGGCCGACGCCGTCCCACTCCGTCAGAGATTGGCCCCGCGAACAACTGGCCGACAGCTAGGCCGATCATGAAAGCAGAGAGCGTGAGCTGCACCGACGAGGCCGTCGTCGACAGATCTTTCGCAATGTCGATGAACGTGGGCAGGTACATGTCCGTGCCCAGCGGGCCCGCCGCGGACAGCAGGGCGAGCGACGTCAGAACAGCCGCGGTGAGCTGGTTCTTCTTCGGGACCTTGGGGGATGTGCCTGTGGATTTCGGGTCTGCGGAGTGGACGTCGACACGTTCGACCTTGCCCACGGACGACGAACGCCCCCGGTCAGGGGACGAAGATGGCGAAGGATTCGAGGATGATGAGTTCGGATCAGTGCTCACTCGATGTACCTACAGGGTGACCTTTCTGTGCGACAACGACTGTGCGACAACAATGCACTCCATCGTATTACGTGCTGGTTGCGCACTTGTGATGTGTCCACGAATGGGCGCGGATGGGCCATGAATGGGTTTCGGCGGCGGGTCGATTTACCCAAAGTTCACGCAGTGTTGGTGTGTGCGACACCTTAGCGTCGACACTATGTCGCTATGGTCCCGCACCATAGATGCAGTTACCAGTGACTCCGACCTGCGTCATTGGCCCACCGAGCGCTTACCACACGTTTTGAAAGGTACGCCTGGATGTCCCAGCCTGAACTGTTCCCCGCCCGCCCGAAATCGCGTCCCTCGCTGCAGAAACCGTCACGGCAGAAACCACTGCTGCAGAAACCATCACGCGGACGCGCAATAACCTCGCGACGATTCTCACGTGTCGCCGTCGCCTCGCTTGTCCTCGGGGCGACCGTCGCCACCGGCGGAATTGCGCCGTCGGCCACGACCCCGCGGGCCGCAGCCGCCACGGACATTACCGCCAACATTCCGTACCTGCACCCGCCTGTTCAGCACGACGGAGCCCCCATACCCCAGGCGTTCCCGCCCGAGGAATACAACTGGTACCTCTCTGACCTCAGCTCACACCCCTTCGGCATCTACGCGGATGTCGTCGGCTCGTATCCGGACCTCAAAGCCCACCATCCCGAGGTCCAAGACACGAACTTGGCGACGCTCACCCGCATTAATCACGACGCCGCGACGAACCCGACCGCGATCTCGCGAGCACAAAGCGACGCGCGCGCCGACAAAGAGGGCGTCCTTCAGCTTTTCTCTGACGCATTCGGTGGCCGGCTGGGCGACGAATTCCGGCAGGCCCTCAACGAGAATCGCCTCCCCAAGACGGTGATGCTCTTCGGTGGGATCACCGCGCGGGCGGGTGGCCTCGCGAGCAGCACCATCGTCGAAAAGATCGGTTTCAATGAGACCCGCCCCTACGACGACCACCCCAACCAGATCAACAAGTACGAGGTTCCCGGCGAGGATCTGTACGGGCATTCCAAAGCATTCCCGTCCGGTCACACGAACCAAGCAACATGGACGACGACGCTGCTCGCGGCAATGCTGCCCGAGCTCTCGGACCAGCTGCTCGCCCGCGGATCCGAGGCCGGATACAACCGCGTGGTCCTCGGTGTTCACTATCCGCTCGACGTGATGGGTGGCCGGATGACCGGGCTGGCCGCGGCGGCGGACCGGTGGAACGACCCGCGCATGAGGAACAACCTCATGGCGGCAGCGCAGGAAATCCGCGCTGAGCTGGAGTGGAGGTGCGGCGACACTCTGGCCAACTGTGTGGCCGCGGATAGCAAATACGACGACAACGCGCTCGGCAATTACGCCTACCGAATGAACTACGACTTCGCGCCGGTCAGTGACCCCAATGCCGCGATGATAGTGCCTCAGGCTGCTCCCGACCTCCTGATCAACGCCTTCCCCAACCTCACGTATGAGCAGCGCGCCCAAGTGATCGAACAAACCGCAGGTCCCGCGGGGATGCCGCTGGATGACCAATCACCACGCGGATCCTGGGAGCGCATCAACCTTGCAGCCGCCATGAACGCCGACGTGACCGTCAACGACGACGGCAGCGTGCATGTGAATTAGGTGCGGGTGACGCCGGGCGCGCACCGGAATGGTCGCGCCGGGCGCGTGATAGCGGCCGACGAGGATGACCACCTCATGACATGGCCGAGCGAAGGCAAAAACGGCACGAAAACAAAAGCACGGTGGAGGAGAGGATCGTTATGACGAACAAGGAACGCAACAACAACCGGCGGCCATCGGCAACGTCGTCCGAATCGACGACGCCGGGAGGCGCTTCCCACTCAGGCGAACAGCCGACCGGACGTCCTTCGTACACGCGTCGCAGTTTCTTGCGCTCATCATTAGCGGCGGGCGGAACCATCGCTGCTGGTAGCGCGCTCATTGGGCGGTATCCTCGGGCCTACGCAGGTGACGCGCAGGGGCCAAACACTGCCCCGCAGAACGATGCCGTCGATACTGACCTCTTCCGCCACTCCGTCGCGTCGGGCGATCCCCAACCTGACAGCGTCATCATCTGGACGCGGGTGACTCCTTCGCCCGAGGCCACACCGGGGTCGGAAAAGGGCGCAGACACGCGGGTCAACTGGGAGGTATCCACGTCGCCGGATTTCACGAAAATCGTTCGGAGTGGTTACGAAACTTCGTCGGCAAGCAAAGATCACACGATCAAAGTTGATGTGAAAGATCTGCAGCCCGACACTCAATACTTCTATCGGTTCGCTGTCGAACGCGACGGGAAACCGCACTATTCGCGCGTTGGCCGAACCCGGACCGCGTTGGGTAGTGGTGGCGAGCGCACGGTCAATTTCGGTGTGGTCTCATGCAGTAATTACGAGGCCGGATACTTCCGTTCTTACCGGGACATTGCCGGGCGGGACGACCTCGAATTCGTCCTCCACCTGGGCGATTACACCTACGAATATGAGACGGGCGGGTACAACGGCGCTTATGATTCGCAAGTCCGCGTGGTGCAGCCGGCGGAGCGCACCACAACTTTGCAGGACTACCGCATCCGCCAGGGGTGCTACCACGAAGACCCTGACCTGGCCGATTGTCACGCAGCCAAGCCGTTCATTTGTATTTGGGATGATCACGAATTTGCCGACAACAACTGGCGGGACGGGGCGGCCGGGAGTTCAGCCGAACCGGATGACAACTATCAGGCCATCAAAGCTGCGGCGATGGAGGCGTATTTTGAGTGGTTGCCGGTGCGGGTGAGTGCGCGGAACCAAGGCTCGCACCTCTACCGCAAGCTGCAATACGGCAATCTGATGGAATTCATCATTCCGGATTTGCGCACGTACCGCGATTATGAACTGGTTTATACTAATAAAAAGATGTTCCTCAAGACGGATCCGGATTTCGTTCGGGCCGCCGGCAAGGACGACCGCTCCATGATGGGGCAAACCCAGTTCGAATGGTTCGGGAATGTGCTCTCCAGCTCACCGACCACATGGCAGATGGTTGCCAACGAAGTGATGTTTGCACCCATGACCCTTCCCGACGGCCTTGACCAGCGCACTCACGACTGGTTGGTTACACAAATCGGCCTGCCCGACCAGGGGATCCCTCTGAATACTGACCAGTGGGATGGTTATATGGCTGAACGGCAAAAGATTATTGACCTAATCGCCAACACTAAGAAAAACGTGGTGTTCTTGACCGGGGATATTCACTCGTCGTGGGCCAATGACATTCCGCGAGACATTCAAAAGTATCGCATCGGAGCATCCACAGATGTCGTCGCGACGGAGTTTGTGACACCGTCTATTACGGCTAACGGGCTTTTCGATACTGTCGCGAAATCGCGTGCACTAGACCAGGCAGCACGGCAAGTTTCTACTACAGCTGCCGACGTTCTACAGAAGGCTAATGCGTGGTTTAAGTGGATAGATTTTATTCACCACGGATATATGGCAGTGAGCGTGTCTCCCGACGCTGTGTCGTGCGAGTGGTTGCACGTCGATAATGTTCTTTCTCCGAACACGCCGTTTAGGTCTGCGCGAAAATGTACGGCATATAAAGGTAAGCCCGGCGTACATACTGATGCCTAGGTTCTGAAAATTATCAGTGTGTGTAACTGCAGACGGATATCCCTGGACTCCCACTGTAAGGCTTAGCTAAAGTGATACGTGTTCTTTGACCGAGACCTACGTATGCGGTCAACACAATGCGCCGATGAGGCCCACGTGGGATTTCGACCGCCTCATCCCGCAGCGAAAGGGGTATCCGTGCCAACCAGCCGTCGTAGTTTTTTGAAATCGTCCCTCGCCATTGCTGCATTGGCCACCACGGCCGGCGTCGTCAGCGCCTGTAGCAACGACGATGATGATAAGAGCAGCGATAATTCAAACAAGAACGACCGCATCGCCGCTATCGGATGGGGAGACTACTGCACGCTCCTGGCGATGAACATCACGCCGACCTTCATCTTGACCCCGATGGGAATGGATGAGAAGAAAGACAACGGCGTCGGCCCCTGGGCGAGCGACAAAGTCCAGGGCAAAGACATCACCGTCATGGAGGCGACGTCCCAGGAAATCGGCAACGACGTTCTGGAGAAAATTGCCGCCGCAAAGCCGTCGAAGATCATTGCCGTGAACTCCGGCCTAAAAGATGATGAAAAGAAGCGGCTCAACGATATTGCGCCGACCACTGTTCACTCGGATAAGTACCCCGACTACCAAGTGCCGTGGGACGCTCAGGTCAAAGAAATTGCCAAGGCGGTAGGCAAGGAATCTGACGGCGATAAACTCGTCAGCGACACTAAGAAGAAATTTGATGAGTTTTCATCATCTCACCCGGATCTAAAAGGTAAGAAAGCCGCCACAGTTATTGCCATGCAAGGCCAATTCGCGGTCTATACCAGTGGCGATGGCCGCGGGCAGTTTATTAAGGACCTGGGATTCGTCATTCCGGACGACCTTAATAAGGGAGATAACGGACAGTTCTATAAATATCTCTCGTCCGAGAACCTCTCACAGCTCGACGAACTCGACTACCTCTTCCTGCTTGATTACGCCGGAAGTAATGAGGAAGCCAAGAAAAACCCGCTGTTCCAGAACATTAAAGCTGTGAAAGAAGGGAACATGCGGGAGATTTCTCAGGACACCGCAACAGCCATGAGCCTTCCCAACCCGCTGACCATTCCGTGGGCTATTGAGCAGTTCGACAAGGCTATCTAGCAGGGGAGTGGTGCACCCCGGCGTAGCCCAGCGCTACTTTTCGAACGGGAGCTTCTCGGGCTTCCCGGAGTGCCCCTGATACCCCTCATGGTCGCCGGTGTGCAGCGTGAGCTGCATGATCGCCCCATCCTTCGACGTCACATGGTGAACCACGAATGCCGGAACATATTGCACCATCCCCGGCGTCAACGTGGTCGCCGTGAACTCACTTTCATCGACTTCCGACGGATCAGAGGCCTTCCTGGCGACGGCGAACTCGACCTCCCCTTCGATCACCTGGACGGAAATCGGGTGCGGTGCATGATGCGAATCCAGGCGCTGACCTGGTGCAAAGCGGAACGCCACGATCGTCG
This sequence comes from Corynebacterium pseudokroppenstedtii, assembly GCF_019754945.1. Taxonomy (GTDB): domain Bacteria; phylum Actinomycetota; class Actinomycetes; order Mycobacteriales; family Mycobacteriaceae; genus Corynebacterium; species Corynebacterium pseudokroppenstedtii. The sequence goes on along the minus strand of NZ_JAEUWU010000002.1, from coordinate 51,205 downwards.
CCCCGTCGGCAGTAGCTAAGCGTTGCGCGGCGGGGAAATCGCCCTCCTTCGCGGCCGGGGCCTCGTCGTTAATATTGAGAACAAATGGAGCATGTGGTGTGAAGGGCATGACCTGGCTCTTCCTTCTATCCGATGATGATCTGGTGACCTCATCGTAACTCTGAGCGTGCTGGAGGGGCAGCCCCTTCTGGGGTGCATAAAACAGCGCGACGCGCAGCCGAAAGCACCGCGTTGACCGCCGTCGGCAAGCGATTTTGAAAGAAATACCCTGGTTGTTAGAATGCTTGAGTCTTTGTACATCTACTTTGTTGTAGGCCCACCCGCCTCACAGCGTCCCTCGAAGACAAGCAGCGAGCCGATCAGTTACTGAGCTGGTTCGGCGCCCCTGAGTGGTTCACCTGAACCCTCGGCAATAATCCTGTCAAAACCCAGCTAGAAGGGCTATTTACGCGCACGACAGCGCGAAGTGGCTAGCTCGCAGGCGGAGACAGTGACATTGCCGGGGGATTTTCTGCGGTAACCCATCAGTCGCTTGCCCGAAACGGGGATAACGCGTGGTGGAAGGGAACCGCAGCGAGAAAGGCACTAGGTCACATCCATGACCATGACAGATCCTATCGCCGACATGCTGTCGCGCGTGCGCAACGCAAGTAATGCGTACCACGACACTGTCTCGATGCCTTCGTCGAACCTCAAGGTCCACATCGCAGAGATCTTGAAGCAAGAAGGCTACATTGCTGACTTCACCGTTGAGGACGCCAAAGTCGGTAAGACCCTGACCATCGAGCTGAAGTACGGCTCCACCCGCCAGCGTTCGCTGTCCGGTGTGCGCCGCGTGTCCAGCCCTGGTCTGCGCGTCTATGCAAAGTCCACCAACCTGCCTCAGGTCCTGGGTGGCCTGGGCGTGGCTATCATTTCCACGTCCCAGGGTCTGCTCACTGACCGTCAGGCTTCTGAGAAGGGCGTAGGCGGAGAAGTTCTCGCCTACGTCTGGTAGGGGAGGAGTGAACACACATGTCGCGTATTGGTAACTCACCAGTGGCGGTCCCATCCAACGTCACCGTCACCATCAACGGGCAAAACGTTGAGGTCAAGGGCCCTAAGGGAACCCTGGCCATCGACGTTCCGGAGCCCATCACCATCGCTCAGGAAGGCGACGAAATCGTCGTCTCCCGTCCGGACGATCACCGCAAGAGCCGCTCTTTGCACGGCCTGTCACGCTCACTGATCAACAACATGGTCGTCGGCGTGACCGAGGGCTACACCATCAAGATGGAAATCTTCGGTGTTGGCTACCGTGTGCTGGCTAAAGGCAGCGACTTGGAATTCTCCCTCGGCTACAGCCACCCGATCCTGATCAAGGCACCGGAAGGCATCACCTTCGCCGTGGACGGACAGACCAAGTTCTCTATCAGTGGTATCGACAAACAGCAGGTGGGACAGCTCGCCGCGAATATCCGTCGTCTGCGCAAGGACGACCCCTACAAGGGCAAGGGTATCCGCTACGAAGGTGAGCAGATCCGCCGCAAGGTCGGAAAGACGGGTAAGTAATGAGCAACGACAACAAGCGTCTCCCTATCGGTAAAGACATTGCCACTCGCCGTCGCGTGGCTCGTAAGGCTCGCCACTTCCGTATTCGCAAGAACCTTCGTGGCACCGCTGAGATCCCGCGCCTCGTCGTGCACCGGACCTCTCGGCACATGCACGTCCAGGTTATCGACGACACCATCGGCCACACCCTGGCTGCTGCGTCATCCATCGAGCCTGAAGTCCGCGCTATGGAGGGCGACAAGAAAGCCCGCGGCGCCAAGGTCGGCGAGTTGATCGCTGAGCGCGCCAAGGCGAAGGGCATTGAGACTGTCAAGTTTGACCGCGGTGGCTACAAGTACCACGGTCGCGTCGCCGCACTGGCCGACGCCGCACGTGAAGGTGGTCTGAAATTCTAATGGCCACGCATAGCACCGCACTCAACAACGGAAGGATCGCGTAATGCCGGGACGTGAACGGCGTGACGGCGGACGCTCCGCCGACAAGAACGACAACAACAAGGGCCGCAACGACCGCGGCCGCAATGATCGCAACAACCGCCGCGGACGCGGCCGCGACGACGACCGCAACCAGTACATCGAGCGCGTCGTCACCATCAACCGCGTCTCCAAGGTTGTGAAAGGTGGTCGTCGCTTCAGCTTCACCGCCCTCGTCATCGTCGGTGACGGACAGGGCATGGTTGGCGTCGGCTACGGCAAAGCCAAAGAAGTTCCCGCCGCAATCCAGAAGGGTGCCGAAGAGGCTCGCAAGAACTTCTTCCGCGTGCCCATGATTGCCGGAACCATCACCCACCCGGTCCAGGGCGAGGCTGCCGCGGGCATCGTGATGCTCCGTCCGGCCGCCCCCGGTACCGGTGTGATCGCTGGTGGCGCCACCCGTCCGGTTCTCGAATGCGCGGGAATCCAGGACGTCCTGTCGAAGTCCCTCGGCTCCGACAACGCCATCAACGTTGTCCATGCAACCGTGGATGCCCTCAAGCAGCTCGTGCGCCCCGAAGAGGTCGCCGCCCGTCGTGGCAAGTCTGTCGAAGAGGTCACCCCGACTCGTATGCTGCGCGCTCGCGCAGGGCAGGGGGCGTAACCCATGGCACTGAAAATCACACAGGTTAAAGGCACTGTCGGTACCAGAAAGAAGCAGAAGGACAATCTTCGGTCCCTCGGCCTCAAGCGCATTCGTCACTCAGTCGTCCAGCCCGACACCCCTCAGGTGCGCGGGATGATCAACGTGGTTCGCCACTTGGTCACGGTCGAAGAAGTGGCGGGGGAGTAGGAAAATATGAGCGAACCCATCAAGCTTCATGACCTGCGCCCAGCGAAGGGCGCGAACAAGCCTAAGACCCGCGTCGGCCGCGGTGAGGCATCGAAAGGTAAGACCGCTGGTCGCGGTACGAAGGGCACCAAGGCTCGCAAGCAGGTCCCTGCTGCGTTCGAAGGTGGCCAGATGCCGATCCACATGCGCCTGCCTAAGTTGAAGGGCTTCAAGAACCCCAACAAGGTCACCTACCAGGTGGTCAACGTTGCGGACCTCCAGAAGCACTTCGAAAACGGTGGCGACGTCACCATCGCCGACCTCGCCTCTGCCGGCCTGGTCCGCGCAAAGCAGCCGGTCAAGGTTCTTGGCGACGGCGAGATCACTGCGTCGGTCAACGTGACCGCAACGAAGTTCTCGGCCTCTGCTAAGCAGAAGATCGAGGCTGCCGGTGGATCCGTCACCGAAACCAAGTAATTAAGCGATCATCATTGCTGGGCTCCGGCTCGTGACTGTTCATGACTGTGAGAGTGACCCCACATGTGGCGTCGTAACGGAAATCACAGTCAACGCGGCCGGACAAGCCTGAACTGATAGGAAAAGAGGGCGGCCTTCACCTGAGTAGGTGAAAGGGTCGCCCCTTTTCTCTCGAACAGGCCTTTTCCTAGTCCGAACGGATAGGCCTTCACCCGCCGGTGCTGCTAGAGTGTGTTAGTCGTTGGCCTGCGCCTAAAAATTTATGCCTTACTGTCTCAGGAGGATATGTGTCCGCTTTCCTCTCGGTATTCCGGGACCCTGACCTTCGCAAGAAGATCTTGTTCACCGTAACAATGATCATCTTGTATAGGATCGGTTCCCAAATTCCCACACCAGGAGTCGATTATTCGAGTATTAGTGATCGCTTACATGATCTGAACCAAGATCAAAGCTCCGTGTACTCGATGATCAACCTGTTCTCGGGCGGGGCGCTCCTTCAACTATCTATCTTCGCCATCGGCATCATGCCGTACATTACGGCTTCGATTATCGTTCAGCTGCTCACCGTGGTGATCCCCAAGTTCGAGCAGTTGAAGAAGGAAGGCCAGTCCGGTCAGGCCAAAATGACCGAATACACCCGCTATCTGACAGTAGGGTTGGCCCTCCTCCAGTCCGCCGGCATCGTTGCCCTGGCCGACCGCCAGCAACTGCTGGGCGAAGGCGTCCAGGTCCTGGACTCCAACGTCGGAACCTTCGGCGTCACCATGATGGTTCTCGTCATGACGGCCGGTGCGGTCCTGGTCATGTGGCTTGGTGAACTCATCACGGATAAAGGGATCGGCAACGGCATGTCACTGCTCATTTTCGCCGGTATCGCCACCAGGCTCCCTGCCGACGGTGCCGCCATCCTCCGTGGCTCCGGCGGACTGGCTTTCGCCCTCGTCGTCGTGGGTGTCCTCATCCTGGTCATCGGCGTGATCTTCATCGAGCAGGGGCAGCGACGCATCCCCGTGCAGTACGCCAAGCGCATGGTGGGGCGTCGGCAGTATGGTGAGACATCCACCTACCTGCCGCTGAAGGTGAACCAGGCAGGTGTTATCCCGGTCATCTTCGCGTCGTCACTGATTTATGTTCCGGTTCTAATAACGCAGATCGTGAACTCGTCGCAGACGAACGTCAAAAACAACTGGTGGCAGCGAGATGTCATTCAGTATCTGCAGAACCCAGCCAGCTGGCAGTACATCGTTCTGTACTTCGCTCTCATCATTTTCTTCAGCTTCTTCTACGTGTCCATCCAGTATGACCCGTATGAGCAAGCGGACAACATGAAGAAATACGGTGGCTTCATTCCTGGCGTTCGCCCCGGGCGGCCGACAGCGGAGTATCTTGGGTACGTAATGAATCGTCTGCTGTTCGTCGGTTCACTCTACCTCGGTGTCATCGCTGTTTTGCCGAATATTTTGATCGATATGGGTATTTCCTCTTCTGGAGGAACCCATGGTTCGCTCCCATTCGGCGGTACTGCGATCCTGATTTTGGTGAGCGTCGGCCTGACAACAGTTCAGCAGATCGAATCACAATTGATGCAGAGCAACTACGAAGGGTTCTTGAAGTAATATGCGCCTCGTTCTACTTGGCCCTCCCGGTGCTGGTAAAGGTACCCAGGCAGCCATTCTCTCCGACAAACTCGGCGTCCCCCACGTGTCCACCGGTGACTTGTTCCGGGAAAACATCGGTAACAACACCGAATTAGGCCAGGAAGCAAAAAGCTACATCGACGCCGGAAAGCTCGTGCCGACGTCCGTCACCGTCAACATGGTGAAGGACCGGCTCAGCCAGGACGACGCTGCCGACGGATTCCTCCTCGACGGATTCCCGCGGACAGTGGAGCAGGGCGATGAGCTCAAGAACATTCTTGACGGCTTCGGCACCAAGCTCGACGCCGTTGTCCAGTTCGACGTTTCCGAAGACGTCGTTGTGGAGCGCATGCTGGCCCGTGGCCGCGCCGACGACACCGAAGAAGTGATTCGGACGCGTCTGAAGGTGTACCACGACCAAACCGCGCCACTACTGGAATACTACAAAGACTCCATTATCCGTATCGTGGCCGAAGGATCCGTTGAAGACATTAACCAGCGGACCATGGAAGCCCTCAAGGCTTTGGATTCGTAATTTGTTCGACTCCCCGACGGTTTAACTGCCTGGAGCAGTAGACCACGGGGAGTTTTGTTATATCTGCACCCACCACCGTAAAGGCATCAATATGGCTTTTCGTCGCCGGAAGAAGAAAATCGCCGCAAAAACACCAGATGAACTCGATCAGATGGAACGCGCCGGCGCAATCGTCGGCAATGCTCTCGTCGCAGTGAAGAACGCGGCCGCACCGGGAGTGAGTCTGCTCGAACTTAATGCGGTTGCCGAAAGCGTTATCAGGGACGCGGGAGCCACACCCACCTTCCTGGGATATGGGGGTTTCCCCGCGTCCATTTGCGCGTCCCGCAACGACGTCGTTGTTCACGGAATCCCCACTTCTGAAGAGGTACTGGAAGAAGGGGATTACATCTCCATTGACTGTGGTGCCACGCTCAATGGTTGGGTCGGAGACAGTGCTTGGTCATTCGGCATCGGTACAGACGGTGCGCTGCAAGGTGACGAGTTGCCGGACGATCCCGAATCCCCCGCGGGAGGCTCGTTACGTTCCCTGGATAAAGCCACCCAGGACGTACTTGCTGCGGGCATACGCGCCATGGTGCCGGGAGCCCACCTAACAGACGTATCCCATGCCCTGGAAATGGCGACGCGCGAGGCTAGAAAGAAATACGCGGTGTCACTGGGCATTGTCGATGGTTATGGTGGGCACGGAATTGGGCACGAAATGCATGAGGACCCTTATCTGGCAAATGAGGGGCCAGCAGGCCGAGGCCCATTGATCCAAGAGGGATCCGTGTTGGCTATCGAACCGATGCTGACTTTAGGTACCTATGACACTGCCGTTCTTGACGACGACTGGACAGTGATCACCACCGATGGAACATGGTCCTCACACTGGGAACACACAGTGGCAGCTACGGCGGACGGCCCACGGATCCTAACACCGCGCCCGGAGTAAATCGCGGCGCACCCATACACGCGGGCACACTAATGGACGTCGAAGGGTGACACCCCTTGCATAGCCTTTGCTCCTCGGACATCGGCTGTGCCCGCAGAGGAGGAACCTCTATGTCCTCGTATTTTTCATCCCCTGAAGAGGCCAGTCGTGGCCGTCATCATGATGTCGATCGCGCGAACCCCGCCATGACTAATGGTGCCGCTGCAACAGAACCCCGCACGGAGGGAACACCAACAATCGGTGCATGGTCGGAAATCGGCAGGCTCCGTGAAGTACTCGTGTGTGCGCCGGGACTTGCCCATCAACGGCTGACACCACGAAATTGCCACGACCTCCTTTTCGACGAGATGCTGTGGGTTGACCGCGCTCGCCACGACCACCACGATTTTGTCCAACAGATGCAAGACCGTGGCGTCACCGTCTTGGAACTCCACGATTTGCTGCGTGAAACTGTGGAGATCGATGAGGCCAGGGAGTGGATTCTGGAGCGCTGGTTGACGCCGAACTCGGTGGGCCTGGGGCTGGCGGAGGAACTCCGCGGGTGGTTTTCGTCGTTACCCGCGGAGAGACTGGCCACCCTATTGATCGGCGGGCTTGCGTTCACGGACCTGCCGAAGGAATTTAACCGGTCGGTGACCAGCGCGTTGTTTGGGCACCGTGGTGAGCTGGAGTTTATTCTGCCGCCGCTGCCGAATACCCAGTTCACGCGGGATACGACGGCCTGGATTTATGGTGGCGTGTCGATCAACCCGATGCATTGGGCGGTGCGTGAGCGCGAGACGATCCTGTTGACCGCGATTTATCGCTTCCATCCGCGCTTTGTCTCACGGGATTTCACGGTGTGGTACGGCGATCCGGATGAGAAAAACGCCTTGGCCACCCTGGAAGGCGGAGACATTATGCCGTTGGGGTCGGGCATCGTTCTTATCGGTATGGGAGAGCGATCGTCATGGCAAGCGATTTCGCAGCTCGCGCGGAGTTTATTCCTCCACGGCGCCGCGGAGCGGATCATTGTGGCGGAGATGGCCCCGGCCCGCGCCAGCATGCACTTGGATACAGTCTTTACCTTTTGTGACCGCGATGTTGCGACCGCGTTCATGAATGTGGTGGAGGCGATTCGGCCGTTCACCCTGTTGCCGTCGGATAAGCCTCGTGGCTTTCAGATTTACCGCGAGGAGCGGTCATTCATCGACACAGTGACCAGCGCTTTAGGACTGGATGATCTCCGCATCGTACCGACAGGCGGCGAGGCATTTGCCGCCGAGCGGGAACAGTGGGACGACGGCAATAACGTGGTGGCGCTGGAGCCGGGTGTTGTCATGGGGTACGACCGGAACGTGCATACCAACGCCCTCTTGCGCGAAGCAGGCGTAGAAGTGTTGACGATCAACTCCGCGGAGCTAGGCAGAGGACGGGGTGGAGGGCATTGCATGACCTGCCCGATTCTCCGTGATCCTGTGGAGTACTAGATCTGTAGATATCCCTAAATTTGGCGTTGTACACGAGCCGGATTCCCCGCCGCGAACGTATGCGCAGGGATATCCCGCGTTACGACGGAACCCGCACCGATAACGACATTATCGCCGATAGTGACGTTGGGACAGATGATGACGCCGCCGCCGAGCCAGACGTTGTTTCCAATCGTGATGGGGCCAGCGCTTTCGACGCCGGCTTTGCGTGCTTCATGATCCTCCATGGGGTGAAGAGGAGTGAGTAATTGGCACCGTGGCCCGATTTGGACGTGATCGCCTAGCGTGATGGGGGCAGAGTCAAGAAATACGGCGTCGAAGTTGATGAAGCACCGGTCACCGATGGTGATATTGAAGCCATAATCGCACCAAAATGGGTGCTGGATAAATGATTTTCCGAAGCTCTTAAAAAGGTTGCTGTAGAGCGTGTGCCGCTGGTGTATGTCGAGGAGATTTTGGTCATTAATCTCTGCGAGTCTGTGTAAACAGTCCAGGTGGGCCTGGACTAGTTCAGGATCGCTGGCATCATAATCATATCCGGCAATCATTTTTTCGCGGTTGGTCGTCATGTGTCTTCGCCTCATCTTTTCATCTGGCTGCGATGTTTCCGTGGTCGCGTTTCCGCGTACGGTGTTGTAGTCAAGACCGTGCGATGCTTGCGGTATGGTTGTTCCTCACTAGTGGGGCCAGTGTAGCCCGAAACCCCGATCAGCAATGCCGGTCAGTGGCTCAATGCCCTGTGTAAAGCGATGTAAATGTGTCGGTGAAGGGCATGGCCTCGCTTAATCGTTGGGCCTGTTTAACGGTTAATTTCTGCACTGAGCCGAGCGACGTGGAGTCCGAGGTACGCGCGTTCATCGTCGGTGAGCTCTGTGTCTAGGCGCAGTTCCAGGACGTTGGCCAGCCGGCTAGCACACAGCACCGCGTCGGGCTGCGATTGTTCCAGGCTTTCGCGAAGAATTGACATCCCCTCGTTGAGTTGGTTGCCGTTGCGGACGCGGACGAAGAAATATCGCATGTGGGTAATGAACCGAGCTGCGTTGACGGAGGTCCGATCCATCGTTATCCCTAGCGACGAGTCAACGATGTCGAAAAGTTGAGAAAACAGTCCCGTCATGGTGTAGGTATCGCTGAGGTCATCGGTATGGAAAGCCGCATTAACCAAATGCAACGCTAGTGCGGTGACCTCGGCGTGGGGGAGTGGAGGTTGGTGGCGGCGGGCTAACCATCCATTAGTTTCCGTGAGCATTCGCTCGGCGACATGGTATTCGTCGGTGTACAAGTTCCGAACTTCGGCTTCCAGTGGGTGTCCACCATTCGTGTGTTCAGCTGCTAAGCCCTGCCGTTTGACTGACATCTGAATGTGATCCGCCAGAGCAATAACCGTGGCTGATTCCGGATGCGGAACGAGGGAGCCCGCCACACTATCAACTAGATGCGTAGCGAGATCCACATAGTCCAGATTCAGGGACGCTAGGAGGCGACCCATGTTGTCGACGTTTCGGCCGTGTTCAGGAACGAAGACCTGCTTCACCTTCGACTTATCGACGGGTTGCCCGGCTTTCTTCCCGAAGCCCAAGCCCCACCCGGTGAGAACAACCTCCCCGCCATCGTCGCGCGTGGCTAGCACGACATTGTTGTTCAGTACCCTTACGATTTTCACGGTAGCTCCTGCACCTGGCGTGCCTCATCTCCTTAACAGCGCTGTCGATTTATCGTTTGAGGCTCTCACCGTTGGTTGCAATGACATTTTTATACCAGTCAAAGGAATCTTTGCGGTATCGCTGTAGTGAGCCGGAACCATCCGAATTGAGATCGACATAAATAAACCCATACCGTTTACGGATTTCAGCAGTGGAGGCAGAGATCAAGTCAATACAGCCCCAGGATGTATATCCCATAACGGGAATGTCATCTTTGATCGCTTCTTCGACTTGCACGAGGTGGTCGTTCATATAGTCAATCCGGTATTGATCATGAACTGTTTTCCCGTCGGGTGCGGAAGCCTCGTCGACGAGTTCATCGGCGGCGCCAAGCCCGTTTTCCACGATGAACAGTGGTTTGTGCCACCGGTCCCACATGAAGTTCAGGGCATAGCGCAGGCCTTCGGGATCAATAGCCCACCCCCAGTCGGTGACCTCTAGCTCGGGATTGACGACGCCACCCATGATGTTGCCTTCGCCGCGTTCAGCTCCTGGATCAGCGCTTTCCGCTACCGACATGTAGTAAGAAAACGACACGAAATCGACCGTGTTATTTTTCATGACGGTGAAATCGTCGTCGGTGGTGGTAAGCGTGATGTTGTTTTCCCTGAACAGCCGCGTGAGTGTGTGCGGGTATTCGCCGAAGACGTGGATGTCGCCGAAACAGGCATCAAGTTGTGTTTCGTACTGGGCCTTTAAGGCGTCGGTAGGTTTCGGTGTCAGCGGATAGCGGGGAATGCTGAGCACCATGCAGCCGATCTGATTATCTGGATCGATCTCGTGCCCGGCTTTCGTGGCTCGTGCGGACGCAACCAAGATATTGTGAACAGCCTGGTAAATATCGGTATCGGGAATATCATCACGGGGTGCTTCGATGGCTCCGCCGATGAATGGCTGGTGCAGGATGGAATTGACCTCATTAAAGGTGAGCCAGTATTTCACACGGCCCTTGTATCGGTTAAAAACAGTCCGCGCATACTTTTCGTAGAAGCCAATGAGTTGGCGATTCTTCCACCCACCATATGATCGCGCCAGGTTGAGTGGCGTTTCGTAATGGGAAAGCGTGATTAGCGGCTCAATTCCGTGCTTTTCTAATTCGTCCAGGACCTTGTCGTAGAAAGCAAGGCCTTCCTCGTTTGGCGTATCGTCATCGCCGTTGGGAAAAATACGAGACCATGCGATAGAGAAACGAAATACTTTAAATCCCATTTCAGCGAACAGAGCAATATCGTCGGCGTAGCGATGATAAAAATCGATCGCAGTGAGTTTGAGATTATCGTCGGTAGGTTCCGCGGTGGGAGGGGCCATCAGACCCCGCGGTAGAACATCCTGGATGGAAAGTCCTTTGCCACCTTCGTTATACGCCCCCTCAATTTGGTTGGCCGCTGTGGCTCCTCCCCATAAGAAATCTTTGGGAAAAGCGGATTGTTTTTCATGGGATAGAGACATGCGTTGTCCTTTCGATGGTGTGCCTCATTGCTGTGGGGTGACGTAGTTATTACTGCTGCGGTTGTTTTGTCATCGTCCTACGGAGTGACGGTGAATAACACATCATGGCTTACAGAACGGCCAGCGGAGACGTCCAGTGAAACGTCGGCAAGCTTCCGTGAATTGGTGACCACGACCACCGTGGTGTCGTCGTACCCGGATTGCGCAATGGCTCCAAGGTCCGCCGTTCCCAAAGGTTGTCCGGTTGTCACATGGTCCCCCCTTGACACGGATGTAGTGAAACCTTCACCGTTCATTCTTACCGTATCCACGCCGACGTGAATAAGAATCTCAATGCCCGAGGCGGATCGGATGCCGTACGCGTGGCCTGAACGTGGAGCCGCAATAACGGTGCCTTCTATCGGAGAAGTGATAACCCCTGAAGATGGTCTGATACCAACGCCTGTTCCCATCGCGCCCGAGGCGAATACTTTGTCCGGAACATTTTTAAGATCAACGACAGTGCCCTCTATAGGGGATACCACTGCTGCCGACATTGCAATATCAGCGGTGGAGCGCTCTGCGGACGCTACAGGAGAAACCATGGGGCCCGGGTGTTCCGTCGGCTCCGCTTCGTGCACATCCGCGTGAGTGGGTTGCGCAGCAAGCTCCTGGCTGGCCGGTTGTGTTTCGTGTGCCGGGGTAGCGATTGTCTGATCAAATTTCTTCTCGGCGTACGGAACAAGGAACCAGCTGGTAACGAATGCAATCACGATTGCCGTTCCAGAACCTATGAGCTGGGCGGCGAAGGAACCGATACTCGTCGTGGCAGGTAAAGCCAACAGGGACGGGAACACATACGTGCTCAGTGCGTTCTTTCCCTGCGCAATGATGGCTCCACCGATGGCACCGCCCACACAACCGGCATAGAAGGGATATTTCAACGGCAGGTTCACGCCGTAGATAATTGGTTCAGTTACCCCCGCGAGGAAACCGGAGATAGTTCCGGCTCCGGCCACTTTTCTTCGCGCGGAGTTTTTAGAACGAACCCATACTGCGGCTGCTGCAGCTGCTTGGGCGAGTACTGCTGCCATGAGCGGTGCGGCCATGACTATCCGCCCATCGACCGCGAGTTCGTTGAGGAAAATCGGTTGAAAAGCCCAATGTAGGCCGAAGATAACGAGAACCTGCCAGAATGCGCCCATGATGGCTCCGCCGAGCCACGGGGCAACGCGGAATACACCATTCACACCATCGGCGATGGCCTCTGACAGCCACGTCATTGCAGGCCCAATAGTGAGTAGTGTCAATGGCACCATGATGCCAACAACAAGGAGCGGGGTAAAGAAGTTACGAATCGCGCCGGGAAGTATTCTCTCTAACCAGTGCTGAAGATATGCTGCTATCCATACCGCCACGATGGGAGCCAAGACAGACGACGTGTACGTCGCCGTTTTCAGTGGAATACCCAAGAAATGCACGTCATTCCGACTCCCAATTTCTACGATGGCTGGATAAACCAGCGGGGCAACCGTGGCCATCGCGATGAATATATCTGCTTTGAATTTTCGGGCTGCTGTGACAGCCAGGAACAGTGGGAGGAAGTAGAAGAAGCCGTCGAATGCGGCGTTGAACACGCGGTAGGTATCAGAGCTCTCTGAGAGCACACCTAAGGTTGTAAACAAGGTCAAAAAGGCCTTGCCAAGACCTAAACCTGCTAGGCACCAGACGATGGGGCTAAATAACGCAGAGATGAGATCCATGAAGGCATTGACCGGGTTTTTCTTTCCTGAATCATCATCGTCGAGCTCCGTGGTAGAGCCGTCGGTGTCAACCGGGTCAGTATCCCCCTTGATGCCTTTTATCTGCATGTGAGGTTGTGCAATGACTGCTTGGTATGCAAGTGGAACTTCATTGCCGACGACAACCTGATGCTGACCACCGGCGACAACTAATGTCACCACATCAGGTGCGTTTTCGACGGCGTGTTTGTTCACTTTCTCTGCATCGCGGATCGCGAACCGTAGCCGTGTCGCACAGTGCGTAACGCTTCGGATGTTCTCGGGCCCGCCGAGGGCTGGAATAACGTGCTCGGCGAGAGGCACAAAATCAGTTTTTGTGACCATAACTGTCCTATTTCCTCTTTCGCGCATAAAAAAAGACCCAAGACGGGCCACAACGCGTACACATCGCGCCCGTCTCAGGTCTTGCCCCCATATCCTCTGGGGTAACAATCCTTAGGATCTATATTTCTAGAGTGCCACATAACTCACATCGCCACAAGCATTGTGTTGTAGAACACATAATGTGGTAACTCAGTATAACCGAAAGATACGTCCGTTGAGCGGGGGGTCGGCAGACTTATGGATGAGATGGTGTCGAACGTTGCTGAATTAGACGTTTTCGCAGGTTATGTGTATTATTTCTGAACGGTGTCTTTCAACGAGAACAAAGGCACCGAAATCTGCCTAGTCAGCCGGTTATAAAAGGCCTGACAAGGTGGTTTTACCTGCATAAACGTAGTCAACCAGATGCTTGCCGAAGCATCGGGAAACGTGGAGGATATGGCCAAGAAGGAAGGCGCCATCGAGGTTGAAGGCCGCATCGTTGAGCCTTTGCCTAATGCGATGTTCCGTGTAGAGCTGGACAACGGGCACAAGGTGCTCGCCCATATTTCCGGCAAAATGCGGCAACACTACATCCGTATTCTTCCCGAGGACCGCGTCGTGGTGGAGCTCTCTCCCTATGACCTGTCCCGTGGACGTATCGTCTACCGCTACAAGTAAGCAGATTTAGACCTATCAGCCTCCTCATCTCCGTAGGACGGTAGAGCTTCCGCGGTACGCAATTCAGCGGCCACCGCACGGTTCGAAAGACAATTGCCTGGTTAGCAGCGTGTTTAACCAGCTTGTTTCCGTCCCACGAAACAGCCTCTGGCCACGGTGGCCGGAGCCTTGTCACAAGCTTCAATGCGCTACTCGGCGCCGACCGAGCACCATTGACCAATCGTCAAGGACGAATGGGGAGAAAACCACCGTGACAACCGGAAGGATTTTGCCATATGGCACGCCTTGCAGGAGTTGACCTCCCGCGCAACAAGCGCATGGAAGTCGCTCTTACTTACATCTATGGCATTGGACCAACCAGTGCTAAGCAGCTTCTTGAGAAGACAGAAATCTCTCCTGACCTGCGTACCGACGCTCTGACCGACGATCAGGTCGCGAAGCTTCGTGATGCTATTGAGGCCGAGTACACCGTCGAAGGTGACCTCCGCCGCCAGGTTCAAGCTGACATTCGTCGGAAGATTGAAATCGGCAGCTACCAGGGTCTCCGCCACCGTCGTGGCCTGCCCGTTCGCGGTCAGCGCACCAAGACGAACGCTCGTACCCGTAAAGGCCCGAAGAAGACGATCGCAGGAAAGAAGAAGTAATTTATGCCTCCGAAGACTCGTTCCGGCGCACGCCGTTCTGGCCGTCGCGTCGTCAAGAAGAATGTGGCCAACGGCCACGCCTACATCAAGTCCACTTTCAACAACACCATCGTGTCCATCACGGACCCCAACGGTGCTGTTATCTCTTGGGCTTCCTCCGGACACGTCGGGTTCAAAGGATCCCGTAAGTCCACCCCCTTCGCCGCACAGATGGCCGCAGAATCCGCAGCTCGCAAGGCTCAGGAGCACGGCCTGAAGAAGGTTGAAGTTTTCGTCAAGGGCCCGGGGTCAGGTCGTGAGACCGCCATCCGTTCCCTGCAAGCAGCCGGCTTGGAAGTCAATTCCATCTCCGACGTCACGCCTCAGCCGCACAACGGCTGCCGTCCGCCGAAGCGTCGCCGCGTTTAAGGGAAGAGGAGAGATAAACAATGGCCCGTTATACCGGTCCCGCAACACGTAAATCCCGCCGTCTCCGCGTCGACCTCGTCGGTGGAGACGCCAACTTCGAGCGCCGCCCCTACCCTCCGGGACAGGCTGGCCGCGCTCGGATCAAAGAATCCGAATACCTGCTCCAGCTGCAGGAGAAGCAGAAAGCACGCTTCACCTACGGCATCATGGAAAAGCAGTTCCGCCGTTACTACGCCGAAGCGCACCGTCGCCCCGGCAAAACCGGTGACAACCTGATGGTCCTCCTGGAGTCCCGCCTGGACAACGTCGTCTACCGTGCTGGCCTTGCCCGCACGCGTCGCCAGGCACGCCAGCTGGTTTCCCACGGTCACTTCACCGTTAACGGCAAGAAGGTCAACGTTCCGTCCTTCCAGGTTTCTCAGTACGACATCATCGACGTGCGTGAGAAGTCCCGGAAGATGGTCTGGTTCGACGAAGCACAAGAAGCTCTTGCCGACGCCGTTGTGCCCGCATGGCTTCAGGTTGTTCCGTCAACCCTGCGCATCCTCGTGCACCAGCTGCCCGAGCGCGCTCAGATCGAGGTTCCGATCCAGGAACAGCTGATCGTCGAGTTCTACTCGAAGTAACAGCATCGCCGCTGTCGGCAATGCTGCTGTGGCCTGTATCGGGCACAGCGTTCATCGTCGCCACGGTTTATTCCACTTGTCCCTTCCAGGCGTCATATAGCGGTCGCCACCAGGAGGAATTACATTCATGCTCATTTCACAGCGCCCACAGTTGACTGAGGAATACATTGATTCCTCGCGCTCACGGTTCGTCATCGAGCCGCTCGAGCCAGGTTTTGGTTACACCCTTGGCAACTCGCTGCGTCGTACGCTGCTGTCATCCATCCCGGGTGCAGCGGTCACTAGCGTCCGCATCGAGGGCGTCCTTCACGAATTCACGACGGTTCCCGGCGTGACCGAAGATGTCTCCGACATCATTCTGAACATCAAGGGTTTGGTTCTTTCGTCGGATTCCGACGACCCCGTAACCATGTACATTCGCAAAGAAGGACCGGGCGAGGTCACCGCGGGTGACATCATGCCTCCGGCCGGTGTGGAAATCCACAACCCGGACATGCACATCGCCACGCTGAATGAGCAGGGCAAACTCGACATCGAACTCGTCGTTGAGCGTGGGCGCGGATATGTTCCCGCTGCCCAGGCGACCGGCGAGATCGGACGTATTCCCGTCGACCAGATTTACTCACCTGTTCTCAAGGTGAGCTACAAGGTCGAAGCAACGCGTGTTGAACAGCGCACCGACTTCGACCGCCTGGTTATCGACGTCGAGACCAAGAATTCCATCACTGCCCGCGATGCAATGGCATCCGCTGGTGGAACCCTGGTTGAGCTCTTCGGACTCGCCCGCGAACTGAACACCGCTGCTGAAGGCATCGAGATTGGCCCCTCCCCGCAGGAGAGCGAGCACATCCAGGCCTACGGCATGCCCATTGAGGACCTGAACTTCTCCGTGCGCAGCTACAACTGTTTGAAGCGCGAAGAAATCCACACGGTCGGTGAATTGGCATCGCGCACCGAGTCCGATCTTCTGGACATCCGCAACTTCGGACAGAAATCCATCAACGAAGTCAAGGTCAAACTTGCTGGCCTGGGCCTCGCGCTGAAGGATGCGCCCGAAGGCTACGATGTGTCGGAAATCGAAGGCTATGACGCCGAAACGGGCGAGTGGATAGACACCGAAGGCGAAGACATCGCCGAGTAACTAGTGGTATCGCCTACTCTGACCTCCGCAGCATTGGCAAACGGTTATTCCGGGTTGGCCCCGGAAGGGCTTTTGCCTGAGGCGGACGAGTAGAAAAGTCGCTCACAATTTATCGTCACGAGGAGAATATTCCATGCCTACCCCTAAGAAGGGAGCCCGGCTCGGAGGATCCCCATCCCACCAGCGGAAGATCCTCTCCAACCTGGCAGCCCAACTTTTCGAACACGGCGCTATCCGCACGACAGACGCCAAAGCTAAGTTGCTGCGGCCGTACGCCGAGAAGCTCATCACCAAGGCGAAGTCCGGCACCCTCGCTGATCGTCGCAACGTCGCGAAGTTGATCCCGAACAAAGAGATCATCTCTGTACTTTTCGACGACATCGCGCCGAAGGTTGCCGACCGCAACGGTGGCTACACCCGCATCATCAAGCTGGAGAACCGCAAGGGCGACAACGCCCCCATGTCGCAGATCTCCCTGGTCACCGAGGAACTCGCCTCCAGCGAAGCCAGCCGCGCAACCCGCGCCGCAGCTTCCAAGAAGGCTGAAGAAGAAGCAGCTTCCGAGGCGGAGTAAAGCGCAAAGAGCTCGCCGTGACGTGTTTGCGGTGAGTCTAATATAGCGCTTTATACAACAGTGACCTGCATGGATACGATTCCACGCAGGTCATTTTGCTATGTCTAGGGTGCCTGGTTTTGTGGACTACTGTGGCGGGTCGAACTCAGCCTATTGTTGCGGATGGTGCCGTGCCGGTTGGCTTCGATCTGCGGCGTTCATTGTGGCGTGGTGTTCTGGATTTTCCGTTTCCATTGCTCGCTGCCGACCTATCTTTGTCGTCGGCCGTTAAACAATAATTCTTGCCACCAATTAATACGGTGCCGATAAGCAAGACGAGCCACGAGAGCATAGTCCACGAAAAAAGAATCACTCCCACCACATGACTAGGTGAAGAAATAAAGGGATTCATGGGAAGAATTGATGCAAAGCCTGCACCGAGGACCGCGCCATCAACCCAACCCCAATACTTGATCGTAGCTAAAACGGGGACGAAGAATAGGGTGTAATACTGCTGTCCTAAACTTCCGGCCAAGATAGTAGCGAGGAGTAGCGCGGTTGATGCTATCGGTACAAACACCTGGGGCTTCGATGCGTAATACTTCCGAGCTAGATAAACGGCGAGAAGCCCCGCAATGACAACTATCGTGCGAAGGAGAAACACCGCGATCCCCGGCCAGTGCTGAGCTAAACCTACGCCCACGATAGATAAGTTTGCATACTCCCGGGGCGTTCTTATGTACGGCATTAATGTCGTGCGGTAAACGTCAGCGTCTTTAACAAGGATATAGCCGAGAATGTTAAAGACTATGGGCACCGCCACTGCGATTCCGAGCGACTTCCACATTCGTTGCACGACCACAAGGAGGAGTAGGACAAAGAAAAATGGTTTGATCAAACCGAGGAATCCGATAGCAAGACCTGCGTGAATTGTTTTTTCTTTAATAAGGCCGCTTAGGGCGACAGCAAGAACAAGAAAACAGATCCCGTTAACGTTGGAAAATGTCAGAGTATTCGTAACGTTTTCAGTGAAGTATGCCGCCGTCACCGCTGCTGGAAACAGAAAATCACCTAATGTGTGTTCCGCAACACGGAAAAGAAGAGCTATTCCGACGATGATGGCGGCGGAGTTTGCCAGAATAAACCACCAGCGGGATGTTTCTACATCACTTGATATCAACCCCACGGGCGAAAGAAGAACCGTGGCGCCAGGAGAATACAAGTAATGAGGGGCCCGTGTCGATAAGTCTTCGATGTACACCGGATGCCCGTGGACGAAGTTAACTAACGCTCTGTGGAGGTTGGAGAAATCGTCCACTCGGTCCGGAGTGTTGAATGGCTTGATAAAACTCCGCCACAGTACTGTTACCAGGCAAAACGCCCAGGCTGCGACCGTCGGACCATGGATATTCTGAAGTGGGCTATGGGCGTGGGGCCGAGGTTTACTCTTCCAGTCATAGTTGGACTGGTGTTTGCGACGGGGTTGTTGCACGGAGTGTCGGTGGTTCGCGCCGTTATCAACGTCTGTTTTGTGGGACGCATGTCTAGCATGAGTTGACGTGCGGGACGTCGCTTTCGTTGGGGCACACCGGGGCATTGTGCAGTCTCCTCACTCCGGACAGCGCCGGATATCCACACATCAGTCGTCGAGTATTAACGGCGAATTATTATTCTCCTATTCTTTATATTCTTTACTGACGGTCTAGTATTACGGCAGATTGGGCCCGCCTTATTTATGTTCGCTACACTTACCTGCGGTTATGCTCCACATTCAGTCCGATCACTGTGCGTTGCCTTATATGCGGGCGAGTCATAGTCGCAGACCGCCGTCTTGATCACTGAATCGGTTGCCACGCCGTCCTCGACGGTGAACGTGATCGGCGTCCCGGGCTTCAACATGCCATCGTATTTATTCCCTTGGGGCTCGATGCTCTTCACCGTCGCCATGATGGTCCCGTTGGACGCGTCGCCATTTACCGAGTCCACCGTGACCGTTGCGTCGTAATCCTTACCCATCGCTCCGTAGTAACCGACGAACTTCCCTGTCCCATCAGGCTGAATCTTTAGGCTACGGCCATGTCCAGACCAATCGCCGGCAGCCCATCCGGCGGGTCCATCGGCCGCCTTATCCCCGACCTGAGAATCCTGTGCGCCCGGAGTTGCGGCTTTGTCGTCGGAAGTGGGATCGGAGCTGGTTGACGTCGTCGATGATGATGTTTCTGAGCTGGACTCAGCGGATGAAGACCCGTCGCTCGAACATGCTGCCAGGCTAAAGCCCGCGGCAGCGATAACGCCGATGGCGGCACAACGCGTGAAGCCTGAACGACGGCGATGAGTATTGTGCATGAAGAAGTGTCCCCCTTGGTAGGAATAGCAGTGATGGGATAGGGCACCACATAGGCCTGATAGCCAGGGCTATCTGGCCCGCTTTTTGGTGATGCCTTTGGAGTTCAGTACTGTCCCGCGTCAATTATGGCATCGTGGAGGGGGATCCAGGGTCACAATCCGATCACAATGAGATCGGGCGCAATGAGGTCGGGCAGAATGAGAGCGGGACGAGGGCTGAGCGCATGATTGAACGTGCGCATCAGCCGTCAGAAGTACGTTCGCCTATGCTCCGCATTCACTCTGATCACTGTGTGTGGACGTATATGCGGGCGAATCGTAGTTGCAGACTGTCGTCTGGATCACGGAATCTGTCGCAACGCCGTCCTTCACCGTGAACGTGATCGGCGTCCCGGGCTTGAGCATGTCGTCGTATCGAGTTCCTTGAGGTTCACTGCTATCCACTGTGGCAGTGATGGTGCCGTTCGACGGATCACCTGTCGCCGAATTCACGGTCACGGTTGCGTCGAAATCCTTCGCGACAGCACCGTCGCGACCGATAAACTGGCCAGTCCCATCCGGCTGAATCTTTAGGGTTCGACCATGCCCAACCCAACTGCCAACAGCCCATCCGATTCCTTGGCCGGTAGCAGCAGCTGCTCCACCAGCGCCACCTCCTGCCTCATTCGCAACAGGAGGTTGCTGTCTTTGTGGATTGTCGGCCCGGTCGTCGGGCGTTGGCTCCGCGCTTGTCGACGTCGCCGTCGATGATGACGACGGAGTGCTGGACGAGGAACTCGATGGAGATGATGACGACGAGCTACTAGATGATGAGACAGAGCTGGAGTCAGTGGACGACGACCCGTCATCTGAACATGCTGCCAGGCTAAAACCAGCGGCAGCGATGACGCTGATGACGGTAAAACGTTTGAACCCTGATATGTGGCGATGAGCGGTGTGCATGGACCTGTGTCCTCCTTGGAAGACCTAGCGGAGATGGGACAAGACACCACGCAGCCACATAGCCACGGCTATCGGTTTAGCCTGGGTGATGTCCATGGCAAGTTGAATACTATGCTGTATTAATTATTGCATCGTGGCGGGTTCTTCGAGGTCACAATCCGATCACAAATGGGGAGCAGGGGGAGGGGCGATTGATTGAACGGCCGCGGGGCCTCATGGACACATGAGTGGATGAGTAAATGCCGTGTCGTCTTACGTCGTCAGGCACCACACATGGGCATTGTCCCGTATTCGGCCTTATATTCAGGCAGTTTCGAGTTGCAGAAGGGTTCAGACCCTCGGTCACTCGCTATACCGTTTTCTACTTCGAAAGGGTAGATAGTTCCGGTAGTATCCCCGCTGGCATTCTGGCTACTAACCACCTTGACAGTTATGGTCCCTTTTCCACCGTCTCCGGAGGAATCTATGAGTTGAAGAGTTTCCTTAGTAGCTCCCACTCCTGTGGGGGGATCGGCTACTAGTTTCCCAGAGCCATCCGGATTTATTTCGAGGAGTCGTCGGTGTCCCTCCCAACGACCAACCACCCATGAGGGGACATCAACGGCAGCCTGATTCTCAGTGTCCGCGTTGTTTTCTTCTGCCTCCGAGTCAGCGTCTGAGCTTTCAACATCGGGGTTGGATTGGTTGTTCTCCGAACCGTCAAGAGTCGGGTTCATCGAATTGCCCGCGGTGCTGCTGTGGGTACTCGATGGAGCAGAAGTTGTCTTTGTCGATGTGGTTATCGAGGTCGTTGTTGATGAGCTGTTGTCGTCATCGTTCGAGTTACAGCCGACGAGTACTGTGCCCAGGGCAGCACTCAAACAGAGCGTAGCGACCCGTTTACGCGCGCCGAACGGTTTACGAGCAGGGGGCTTTGATTCGGGGAGCAATGAGGGGAAATTCATAGTTTTATCATTACTCACTAAATCAGCAGATGTGAAGGATTAGAAAATATGGGTTCGGGCACCAAGATTCATCGCCGAGTCCCATCAGTGCTGCTTTATGAAGTGTCTAACAGATTGCAGCCTCTAACAGCTACAGTGTCAGCGTGATTCCGAATGACAACGTCACCGCACAACCGGGACCGGAGCATACCGACACCACGAACGACCTGGTGCGCCTCCGCCTTGACATCGCGTATGACGGCACCGACTTTCACGGGTGGGCCCGTCAAAATGATGTTCGCTCGGTTCAGGGTGATATTGAGCAGGCTTTCGAGACGGTAGTGCGCCAGCCGGTCCAGCTCGTTGTAGCTGGTCGGACGGATGCGGGGGTTCACGCCTCGGGCCAGGTGGCACATGTTGATATTCCACGCGACATCCTGAACACACGGAGTATTCACAACGATCCGTCGACATTGGTTTCACGCTTCGCCCGATTGCTGCGCCCCGATGTCCGCATTCGCGCGTGTTCCTTTGCGCCCGACGGTTTCGACGCCCGTTTTTCCGCCCTCTGTCGCCATTACGTGTATCGAGTGACGACGAATCGCGCCGGGGCCTTGCCGACGCGGGCTCGTGACACCGCTGTGTGGGGCCGGCCAGTGGACCTTGATGCGATGAACAACGCGGCTGAGGTTCTCGTCGGCCTCCACGATTTTGCTGCGTTCTGTCGCGCACGTCCCCATGCCACCACCATCCGTGATCTGCAGCATTTCTCATGGCATGAGGTGTCCACGGCAGCGGAGCCGGACGTCTATGAGGCACACGTGACGGCCGACGCGTTTTGCTGGAACATGGTGCGTTCCATCGTCGGCGCGTCTCTAGCTGTGGGGGAGGGGAAGCGGCCGGATGGGTTCATGGAGGACATGCTGGCCCATGATTCGCGACATCCCATGGTTCCTGTCGCTCCGGCGGACGGACTGACGCTAACGGGCGTCGATTACCCTGCTGAAGATGAGTTAGCTGCCCGTGCGGAGCAAACTCGGGGTATCCGGTCGCTCGATTAACCGCAGAAGGTCGGACGCATCCATGACGGTGTGGGCCTCCCGCCACCGCTGCGAATCGGGCCGTCGGACAATATCGATAATCGTCTCCGCCGAACCGTGCGTGATCGCCCACGTGATAGAGGCGTCGCTGCAGTCCCAAATCTCCAGGTCAGCGTCGCTTTTTGGATGAAGTGAACTAGTTCGTGGCGACGATTGACGCTGCGCTGCGTCGAAAATCGAATTGTGATCGCATTCCCCGCCCTGGCTATCGGACGTTGTTCCACCTTCAGGAGGAACGACGATCGTGAATTTGGTTGATACCCACTCGCCGGGCGAATCAGTGATGACAGTAACGCGACGACCAGCTGCTCGAACGCAATCGGCCAAACGTTCGGCAGCCCTATACTGCAAAGAGCGATCGCCGGCCTGTTCGGCGCTGCTCGAGACGATGGCGATCCGGCCAGATGAATCGTGAAGGGCCACCGAACCAGTCGCAACGCTAGCCCGACTATGCAGAGCCTGGCTGTCTGGACTGTTCTGACCATCCTCAGCCAGTGCGCGGACGTCGCGAAGGTAGCCATCCCATCCAGGTTCTTGGCCAGCGTCGGGAGAAACCCAGGCTTGCCACCCGCAACTGTGAATATATGAGATGACCTGGGACGGATCTGCGGTGGGTAGCTCCACAAAGAGTCGCCACGTGTTGGTTGGCCGAACGGAAGAACGGCTGTCCCAGCCAGCGATAACGTCGGTACCAGTATGTGGCGTCGAGCTCAGCATGATCGGGCAACGGACAACACGGTGGAGGACTGCGAGCATCACGGGAGCGGAATACGCATGAGTGAGGGGATAGAGCTCGATGATCGCTGAGCTCTGGCCGGCAGCGTTAGATGTGCCGTAGCCTGCACGAGTCGATCCTGTGGTTGAGCCCCACGGCCATCGCCAGAATAATCCGATAAATATCGGGCCGACGCAGGCGATGACGACGAAAAAATCCCCCATAGATACCCCTTAAAAAATAAGAAAGGTGGCCGCCGTTGAGTGGCCAGAGCAATCTTATAAGAGATTCTGGAAAGCGGAAAGGCTATAAGAATTTCCGGACTTTCGCGAAAATCTCGGGATAGTGCGAATCAATTCGCTTTGCGGACAGGGCAATGGAGCCAGCGAGCATCGCGAGGCCCACAATCAGGGAATATGCCGCCGCAAACCAAGCACCGGTGAGGCCAATAAGTGGAACAGCAACCGCCGGACCAAGAATAATGGTGAATGCGGCCAGTGCAATAAGCATTGCCACGAAGGCAGGGCCAGATTGACGTCCGTTGTTCCTCATTGTATTAACGCCGGGTTTGACAGCGGGGAAGGGGTTATAGGCGGAGAGAAATAAGCCGACCGCGGGACCTGCAAAAACTCCACCGAGGCACGCGCCCGCAATAATCGCTTTCTGGTTGGGGGTGAAATCCGCGAAAATCACCATGATGACCAGGCAGGGAACCAGCAACAGGACATCGAAAATAATGACTGCAATAGCGCGAGCAGTAACGATATCTTTTCCGCGTGTTCCAGCTGCCATATGAACCCAGTTAGCTGGACCATCCATACCGATATCATTCGAAGCGAAGTTAGAGCTACCGACAATCGCAATATACAGGGAACCGACGATTAAACCATTGTTTCCCGTGGCAATCCCCATAATCAAGAAAATGAGCGCCATGATTGGGAAACTCAAAATGGCGTATTTAAACCGGTTATCTCTCACCCAATACTTCAACTGACGTGAGAATAGCGCGCCGACGACAGTGTGGGGAACTCCACGGAGGTAAAAAGAGTCTCGAGGGGAAACATCTTCAGATTCTCCCGACGTATTGGCGGCGGATGCGAAATCACGATCGACTGATCGCGACCACAGATATAGGCCGGCAATAATGAAAACAACTGTGAGGACGGTCCGGACAACGAGGCTAATCCACGCGTGCTGAGCGGCGTCGTCTATCATCGCCGGGCCTGAAGCTAGAGGTGTCCAGCCTGCAATGCGAATAACCCACTTCAGAATAGTGTCGGTTACCGAGGAGGCGAAGCCCGAAGCGAAAACCTGAATAACAATAAAAACAAAGAGGAACAGAAATGTGCCAATGAAATAGAGCCAGTTCCGGCGTGAACGGTTACCTCCACTAGAATTCGACGTCACAATCAGTGCTTGATTAATAACGAGGAGACACGAAATACCCAAAATTAATCCGACGATCCCAATGGTCGCCGTGAACCATTGACCAGTCGCATTACCTGACATAATGACAGCGACCATCGTGGCTATAGTGACACCAATAGCAATAATCGCACGACTTTGAACAACGATGGTGGGCAGTAACGCTCTCACCAGCGACGAAGGTTTAAGAGGGAATTGCGCTAACTTAGCTGGCAGAACCGTATTTTCCCCAGCTGGCCATATAAAAGCCAACACAAGGAGGGTAGTGGCTCCGAGTGCCGCGAAGGCGGTCCACGGATTGTCGGCGATAGGCCCACTCATATCGCTCGCCGGGTGCGCTCCGACCGCAGCCGCTGAAAACCGGCCCGTTTTACGGGCAATATCGACGCAATAGCTGGCCGTAAACGCGACTCCCCCTATTGCGTACAGCGTCGTCATAATCACAAGAATCCATTGACTCGCTCCCTCGTACCAGGACTTCTTCCATAAGCGCATATGCAAGCGGAAAACCGCAGAACGGATTTCCTTATCGCTAGCGTGAAATGGCTGAGACGGGGACGCGGATTGAGCACGTGTCGTGGGAGAACCCGCTACAGGCTCCGCTTTATTCGGATTAATCGGCTGGCTCATGATGCTAACCACCCCAAACTTCCTTCAGCGAGTCGCCCGCCACCGACGAGGTTGAGGAATGTATCGGTCAAACTCGATCCATTGCGCACCTCATCGGTTGTTCCGCTAGCCAAAACCCTGCCATTTTGCATAATCGCAACGTGATCGCACAGCCCCTCAACAACTTCCATCACATGCGAGCTCATAATGACAGTTCCCCCGGCTTTGACATACGTCGTCAAAATCGATCGGATAACTTGAGCCGATACGGGGTCAACAGCTTCCAGCGGCTCGTCGAGAATAAGAAGTTCGGGGCGGTGAATAAGTGCCTGAGCCAGAAGAATCTTCTTTGTCATGCCGGCCGAATAATCAGCGACAATTTTATTTGCGGATTCTTTGAGATCGAGAACATCGAGTAATTCATTAGCGCGTTTCTCGATGATTCCCTCATCCATTCCGCGCAGAGCACCAGAAAATTGGAGAAGTTCTTTTCCTGACAAACGATCAAAGGTGGGTAAACCATCAGCCAAGAGCCCGAATGTTGCTTTTGCGGCTGCGGGCTTATCCCACACATTAATTCCATTGACCCATACGGAACCCTGGTCCGGGCGGAGAAGACCGGTGGACATCGTGATCGCTGTGGTCTTTCCCGCACCATTAGGGCCGACGAGACCATAAAAACTCCCGCGAGGAATGTCCAAGTTCAATTGATTAACAGCTGGTTTTCCGCGGAAAGCTTTGTAGAGGTTACGGAATGCCATAGCGCACGATGTCGGATCATCCGAGAGCGGCGCGACATGGGGTGATGGGGTAGGGGTATCGGAAGCGGTGTCGTTATCCGGTAGGTTCTCCATGCCAGCCACATTAGCTGAAGATGAAGTTCTGTCCTGTCAATGATGTAGGTTATGGAGTGCGTAGCGAAGCCTGCCGACTATGCAGGATCTGCAGAATATGGGGGATTACGGGGGAATCATGCCAAGTTCGAACCACGATGGACCGGGTCACGACGACCACCAGCGGGGACGTGCATCTGCCGGTGGCGGTAAGGACTATCAGCAGCCGACGTCCAGTGCGCAGTTAGCCGGATACCGATTTGTTCGTAAGCAGCTGGAACAGGCCCTGGTTTGTGCAGATACCCGCATGGTTCACGACGTTCCCGGGAGCCGACGCCGAGCCCTGGCGATCGGTGTTGTACTGAGCGTTCTCGGTATCGCAGGTGCTGGGATTATGGCCATGATGCGGCCAGACCCCGCGATTGGAGACCACACGATCCTCATCGCAGCAGATACCGGCCAAATGTTCGTGCGCGTTAATGACACGCTCCACCCGGTGACGGATTTGGCATCGGCGCGGCTCGTGGTGGGCAAAGCGGAAGAAGCCCACCGAGTATCGAGCAAAAACCTAGCGTCCCTGTCGCGCGGGGAGTTTATCGGGCTCCGGGGGCCATCGGATTTGCCACCGCAGGGCAATTCGGAATCGACGGAGGGATCGTGGGGAGTATGCCATTCGCCGGACAACCCACGGTCATCGAATAAATCTCGGTCGGCAGATGGCCTTCGGTCCGCGAATAAGTCTGGTGCTCAGAAGATGCCGTCGCGCGCTCCCGGCGCATCGTCCTTGGTGAAGAAAGCTGCCTACAACGAGGCCGAAGGGGCCGAGGGTGAGGGGGCCGACGACGTCGAGAATGACGTCAAGCCCGGTCAGAATAGTCGTGGCACGTTATCGGTGGCGGTGGCTGAGTCCATGCCACTCGATGCTCGCTCGGCTATCCTCCGGGCAGAGAGTGGGATGTGGTTGATCAGCCCGGATTCGTCCGATGGACATCCGTATCGGCGCTCACTTCTTGCTAAGCGTGGTTCCATCCCGGAGCCGGCAGTTTCGCGGGCATTGGGCATTTCGTCGTCAATCATTCGGGATGTTCCGGACTCCTTTGTCGAAGCGATCCCCCGCGTCGATGATGTTCGTACTGTTCGATCATCCATGCCGGCCGGTGGCGAGTCTGGCTTACGGCGCCCCTTCGACACCATCGGTACCGTCATCATCGCTGACCAGCATGGTTCGTCCGCGGGGCGCGCGGCAGACTCTTCATCTACGCACCGACAGACCGTCGATAATCGCCCATCCCATGAATCTGGAGCCACTACACGCGACGATGCAGCCGCCGACGACGGTGACGTCTACGTTGTGCGTGACCACGGAATTGCTCCGTTAGCCCCTGTGCATGCCCGATTGTTGCTTTCGCGACCAGGCGTGGTGGTAGAGCGGGTAAGCCCGGCGGACATATCAGACATACCGACGGCCGACGAACTGAACTGGGGAACCATACCGGGGGAGAAGCCTGAGTGGGCTCCGCGAGAGGGGCGGCTCTGTGCGGGGACGGTAACAAGCCCACGCGAGAAGCAGCGACCCGCAACCGATGCCGAATCCGCAGAGGTGGGCGACGCCGACATTCTCACATGGTCGGAATCGACAACCTTCCCGCACGGCGCAGTGCCTGTCGTTCAGGCGGAGCAGGCGGTGGCCGTCGGCAAGAAAGAAGAGGAGAGGCTCACGCCACGAACTGCCGATTATTACTCCGGGCCGGCCCACGCGGTGGCCGTTGATACCGGATCTGGATATGCCATCGTGAGCTCCGACGGTCGACGCTTTGCGGTGGATTCGTTGGAAACACTGCAGATCCTGGGATTTCGTACTCCTACGGTGGCACCGTGGTCGGTAGTCCGGCATCTCGCTGAGGGGGAAATCCTATCCCGCGATCGAGCATCAAAAATTATTGTCGCCGCCGAGCAACCATGACCGCGGCACCCACCGCACACAGAATCGTGAACGGGATCGCAATCACCGTCATCACCATGCGGCGGTGGGAGTGGGGAGTAGCAGCAGCGGGCATGGTGATGTCAGGATCGGACGCTTCCCGGGACTCCGTGGGGATCACACCGCCGGACTCTGCGTGCCGACGCGCCATCCCCACCGCCCGAGCAGGATGAACCATCCCCGCCTGAGACCCAGCCCCCGGCGTTGCCGTTGCTGCAAGAATCTGACGAACATCAGAAGGACTCAAATGCGGTGCAACCTCCAGCATCAAGGCCACGGTGCCCGACACGAGCGGTGCAGAAAAGCTCGTCCCGACAAAAGGCTGAGGGGTTGGTTCCTCCGCCATGGCAGGATTCCGCTGAATCTCCGCAGGATCAGTGGCCGCCATAATCGGCGATGACCCCAGCTCAGGCCCCATTACCGGACCACCCGGGGCCGTAATATCACCGCCGGCAAGGGCATAATCCGCCCGCCGATGATGATCACCACCAACGGCCCCCACCGAGATCACCGTCGGTTCATGGGCAGGATAAGCATTCATTCCATCATGACACGGACCAGTGGAATTCCCCGCAGCCGCGACCACCGTCACCCCGGCACTCTCGGCACGATCCAGCGAAGCGCGAAGATGCTCGATCCCCTCGGGCTCCATCCGTGGATCCGTGCAGGCAGCGACCGAAATATTGATCACGCGTGCGTGCGCGTCGACGCTCTTATTAATTGAGTCCGCAACGCCGGTTAAGGTGCCCGTTTTTGGGGACCCGGTTGAAGGGGACGCAGGCTGCCCGCCTTCGCCTTCGCCAGAGCGCGGACGTGGTTGGGCATGAGCGCTCGTCTGTCGTATCGACAACAATTCAACATCCGGAGCAATCCCACGTGCACGCCCGTGACCAGCAATAATCGTGCCGACGATCGTTCCGTGCAGATCGCAATCCTCAGTGCCATCGGTGTCGCCCAAAAGATCCCCGCCGCCGACCAGCGTCGGGAGGTCAACATGACGATTCACACCCGTATCAATGACGGCCACCGTGATTCCCCGACCCGTTGCCAAACGCTGAGCCTCGGCCAACGAAGGTAAGGAATCCACAGGGGTGAGCATATCGGTGGCGAAACCGCGCCGGGATAACTCGATCTCCGTCAAACCACGTGAACATTGGTTCTCACGAGTGTCGACGTCGGCAGCGTATGACCGCGGAGGTCCGACTGACCAGGGAGAATCGATGATCGTCGACGATAAAACCCCGATCATGACGCATACGGACGCGAGGACTCGTCGTGAAGTAGGACTAACTTTCTGGCTGGTAGATGGAGCGGAGATATAGGAAAAACGGGCCGAGTTGGCGGCCTTCACAGAGTGCGGCATGACGATTACCCCAGCCCACGAATGACGGTGAAAATCCCAGCCACCCACAACGCGAGAGGTATCGCCGCAGCCGTCATGATGGCTTCCATAATCTCAATCGCCTTCTGAATCGTGGGGTCCGTTACTCTCCATTGCGGCAGGACCGGGATAACCAACAGCAAGGCGAAAACAGACGTTCCTGCTGCTAGAGCCACCGTGTGCATCGTCCCAACGGGATAATCCGCCAAAAACAGAGTCAGCGATGTAACGGCGAGGCACACGAGCGACGTTGCTCGGGCCAATGCCTGAACGGAATGCCGGGCTTGCAGGCGCGCGCGAAGCCCCTCGGCGATGGCAATGACCAGGATGAGCGACGCTGTTCCGGCCGACGGAGAGGACCACGCGAGGCATAGAGCAGAAAGAACGATGACGGCCGCGCAGCCCGTGGACATGCCCGTATGAATGTCGTGTGCCAGGTGGACACGGTGCGGGCGATCGGGCAGAGGTGGGCTATCGGCCTCATCGAGCTCACTCCCTGTCGACGGGACAGGGTCCGGACGAACCCCAGCGCACCGGAGTGCGAGCATCCCGGTCCACGAATGGATGAAAAGTGCGAGCAGCAGCCAGACGCAAAAAACGACTTGAGGGGTCACTAAGGAGAAGAAAGTTAGCCCCAGCGGGAGAGCCATGATCCCGGAAAACATGAGGAGAGCGATGGCGGGAATGATGTCCGATGATTTATTAATCGCGCCGGGAATTCTCCCTATTGAATTGCCCACCACTGTTGTGGAATTTTTCTTAAAAACGCTGAGATGAAAGAAAGTTACTGCTCCGCATACCAATGCTGTGCAGAGACAGCCGAGGGATACCGCCATCCAGGGAGATGACCAGCTCAGAGTGCCCAGCGCCCATGCAGCCGCCCACCACAATCCTGTTGACTCAAGGACGTAGGAACTATGCGGGGGAGAATTCCGAGTCCACAAGGATGCGTATTGCACATCAGGTTGTGATGGATAGTTTGTATCCTTTTCTCCGCTCCCATTGATACCCGAGGGCTTTATTGTGTGGTGAGTCTTAATATAAGCAAGAAATACGCAAAAAGAAGAGGAGAGTAAAGCAATAGCGACGAGACACCACCACGGAAATAGTGACGAATAAGCGAAGAGAGATAAGAAGTACCCATGCTCATCGGGGGAGTCCAAGGGAGGATTATGTCGGGTGATCGACGTAATTTCGTCCCAGAGTCCCCAATTCTTGGAAATCACATTGACCAGTTGGGGAATAAGTGACAATGCCACCAACGTCATAATCGTGATGGGTAAGATTCCGCGGTTAATGATGTGACCGAAAAAGTGATTATCGCGGGATTGAGATAGAGCTTCCGCAGTGGTGATGTGAATATCGTGGCCGGACCACGGACGCGTGGTTAGCAAGAGTGTATCGCCAGGTTGAACCTCGTAATCTGCCAATGATGCGTCATACTGAATAGCGTGTCCGCTACTGGTTATGAGCCGCCACGGTGTTGGTGGGGCGGCGGTGTCAAGAACTCGCCGTTCTCGGAGAGAATCCACCAGGTCACTAATTAATTCTGTTGCCGGTTGGTGCGTAAGCACCGTGACATCGAGACACTGTCGGTGGAGAGGTTCGCGGATATCGTCGTTGATTAAAAGGTTACTGAATAAAGAGTTATGTGCTGAAAAGTCAGTAGGGTAAACAGATAATTCACGGTCATCGTTGCTTGCCGGTTCATTTATTTCACCGCTATCGTTTTGCTGAAATCCCAAACTGGCGAATGATTCATCGGGCAGCTCAAGAATGATGCGTATTCGTGTTCGCGTTAGATCGATCCGTGGGCTCATCGTGAATTCGTTGTCTTCCCCCGTTTTATATGCGTTTGACCTGCGAAAATCGCGCGTGTTCGTGTATGGCATGTATCCCCCATTTCCCCCAAATGCTATGCCGGATAACAAGTTTCGCATATACTACCCACATTGCACAGTCTGAGGGGATCCATGCTGTGTTGATCGTTATCAGCCGCAGGTGGCTAGGGGGCATTCAGTGGGGAATTCATCCGCGCAGTCGGTGGTGTGTCGTTCACCTGAGTGTGCCGACGGGAAAGATGAATCTTCCACAGCGACGTTGAAGCAGACAGTCGTTCCTTACGCCGACAGATGGTGCCCGGAGCTTCCGGAACCTCGTGAGATCCCTGTCGATCAGCCGCCAGAGGCTCCGCGTTCCCCTCAGCAGCCGCTTTTTCGTCGGCTTTTGCCTTTGGTGATGGTGGTCGCGGTGCTGGGGATGGTTGCCATCATGGTTGTTTCCGGAAACGCGGCTAACCCTATGACCTACCTCTTTCCGCTGATCATGGTCGCGTCCATGGTGGGGATGGTGACGGGGAATCAGGCTCAGTCTGTCGACGAACGACGCCGCGTGTATCTGAGGCACATTGACCGATGTCGCCGAGAATCCAGGGAAGACGCTGAACAGCAGCGCTCCATGATGGAATTTGTGGATCCCGATCCCCATGCCTTGATGCTTTTTGTGGGAAGTGCCCGCATGTGGGAGCGGGGTTGGTACGACGACGATTTTACCCATGTGCGCATCGGAACAGCGTCCCAACGCGCGCGAACCCACGTGAGCATTGGGGAAACTAATGCGGTGGAAGATATTGATCCGATTTGTGCCCTGGCTTTGCGCCGCGCGCTCAGAGAATCATTGGTGCTCTCGGATGTCCCAGTGTGTCTGGCATTGGGTGACTTTTCGACGGTGTATATCGGTGGGGCCGACGGTCGGAAAGTCGTTCGCGCGCTGCTGGCTCAGTTAGTCACTCTGCATGGTCCGGAGGCTGTTCGGATTATGGTGTGCGGCCATCCGCGATCGTGGCCATGGCTGCCCTGGGTTCCACATTCGGACGGTCAGGAGGCGTTCTCCGATCCCGAGGAAGTCGTGAAGGCTTTGGACGAATTGTGGTCGGATAGGTCTGGCGCCTCTGTCTCTCGCGATGACTCTGGGCCTCAAGTTGTTCTCATTATCGACGGTGCTGCGCCTCTCACCGTTGCACATCACCCGGCGGTGACCAGCGTGATTGTCGTCGGCACGCCTGACGAGGATGTGATGCCGGAAACCCAGCGCCAGCAGCGTCGGCATGTGATGGAACAGTGGGAAGCTCACGCTGCGGACGAGGGCATCGCGCTTCGAGCTGATCATGGAATGATTTCTGCATTAACGACGTCGGGCCTGGATACTTTTGCCCAGGCCGATATGCTTTCTGAGCAGGAACTTGATGTTCTCGCCCGCTCGATGGCACGGTACACGCGGCCGACGGCTGACGTGCTCGCTGAGCACTCCTCGGAAGGAATCGACGAAGTAGAACTTGTGCTCGGTGTGGCGACACCTCTTCTGGTCTCACCGTCGTCGGCATGGATTGAAAAGCGGGGAGCGGAGCGTCTTCGCATCCCATTGGGCCTCAACAGTGACGGAGACCCCTTCTACCTGGACATCAAAGAATCCGCGGAGGGTGGATCGGGGCCGCATGGTTTATGCGTCGGCGCGACCGGCTCGGGCAATAAGGAATGTGGGTTTGGGGTACAATAGGGCATATGACAGCGACTACATCACAGCGTGCGGCGATTTACGCACGTATTTCGTTGGATAAGCAGGAAGAAGCCGGTGTGAAACGGCAAATTCACCTCGCCACTAAGCAGGCTGAGGCTGACGAGGCTAAGGTGGTCGCCACCTACGTGGACAACAACATCTCCGCCTTCTCTGGCGACCCTCGCCCTGATTACAACAAGCTTATTCACGCCATCGAGAACCACGAGATTGACGTTGTTTACGTCTACGCACTCGATAGGCTGACCCGTCGCACCAAAGACACATTGGCGCTCTTTGAGTTGTGCGAGAAGTACAACGTCACCGTCAAAGCGAACCGTGGCTACAACATTGACCCTTCAGACCCTGCATCGCGGCTCACTATCGTGATTCTTGGTCTGATTGCTGAGCAGGAGTCTATTGATCGTGCTGCACGTATCCGAGCTGCCTACGAAGACCGGGCCCGGACAGGGCGGCCTAAGACAGGCGGGCGGCGTATGTTCGGCTACGAGGCTGACGCTGAGACCATCATCGACGAAGAGGCCAAGGCTATTCTCGACGCCGCCGCGATGGTCATTGCTGGAAAGACTCTGCGCGAAACCGTGCGCGAGGTCTTTCATGCACGCAGTCTTACTGCGACTTCAGGCAGGCCTATGTCGGCGCCAACGCTGCGAGACATTTTACTCAACCCACGCGTGCGCGGCTTGAGTACGTTCAACCCAACTGACCCGGATACGGGGAAACGTCTTGTTAAAGATCGCAAAATCATTGGTAAAGGCAACTGGTCTGCGATTATCGACGAGGTTACAGGTGAAAAGCTCGATGCAATCTTGCGCGACCCGTCGCGGCGGCTCTCACATAGCGGTAACGCACCGCGCTATTTCCTCGCTTCTGTCCTGACCTGCACCTGCGGAGAACCGATGTATTCGCGTAGTCGGCGGAACACGGATGGTAAACCTCGTCGTTTCTATACCTGCAAGCGCTCTGAGCCGGGCGGTACCCATGTCTCTATCGGTGCTGAGGTTGATGATCTTATCGAAGCTGTCATTCTTAAACGCATGGAGCAACCTGACGCCGTGGATGCGTTGCGTAAGGCCTTGGCACCAGAGAACAACACCCTTACCGAACGACTCCAAGAACTTTCAGGACGGCGAAACGCGCTGTTGGCCAAGCGTGAGCAGATTGAAAATTCTGCTATCGATGAAGAGATTGACATGCCAACATTCGTGCGAATGTCAAAGAAAATTGAAGCTCAGATTGCAGGTCTTGATGGAAAAATGCGTGAACTAACGACCAGTCATGCTGCTGACCCCCTTGCTGTAGAACTTGTCGACGTGCCGGACTTTGCCAAGTGGTGGGGCGGTGCCTCTGTTGAGGATAAGCGACGGCTGACTCGGCTGCTAATGGAAATTCGCATTCTGCCTGGCAAGCCTGGCGCTAAGAAATTCGACCCGCACCGCGTGAAGATCACCTGGCTACAGTAGCTGTCTGTGAAGCGCTTCTCCGAGGGAGTGCTGCGAGAGCTGGCAACCAATCTGTCCACGTTCCTCGGGGGCGACACCGCTCAACCGTAGCGTTTGGGAAAAATTAGACACGACTCTCGCAGCCTCGCATGTCGAGCGCTGGAAAGAATATCTTAACTGTCTGATATCGTTAATTTTTTAATTGGGTTACACTTCTCCGCTACAGTGGAGTTACATTCTCGACCTCCTGCCAACAGCGATGGCGGGAAGATTGGCGGTAGTAAATTGCGCACTTCCATCAAAGGCGGAGAAAGATGCGGATTTGTACATGAACAAATTCGGAAAATGTGCATAAAAGACACTGCTACCCTCAGCCTAGGTATGCAAATTCTGGAGCTTTCACAGTAAAAGGTGATCCGATTTAATATGTTGGGCGAAACTCTTCTTTTTACAACTTACTTCCTCGCTCGAGAGTCTGACCTTGAACAATTCCATAAACAGTATTTAAAAAGAGTGGATAAGGCTCGAGATATCACAGAGATACTCTATGTAACTGACGAAATTACACGTGGGGGAGACGGAGTAATTCGCGAAGTCATGATGCAAGATTTCCGTAGGGATATGCGAGACTTTGGCACTTACCCATTTGATGAATCTGAATGGGGTTTGTATAGCCTTTCATGTGTGGCTAAAGACGTTGACGAACCCGCGATGGAAGGGGCTGGTGTCTCTCGGCTATGGCGTGATTTGGCATTAGGTGAAGAGACAGTACCTAGGGAATTTACCAGTCATGTAAAAGCCGTTAATGTGTCGAGCGATGGCAGAGGGTTCCCTCTGGGATCTATTTGTGCTTGATTGTGATCCGGAAATTCAACGGAATATCCATATGATAAATGCCGTCACCTCTTGATTAAGGCAGAGGGTGTATCAGTGTGGTACACCCTATTAATAAAACGGAAGACTCCGTACTAAATAAGACTTACTGCACCTTATTGAGACGAGAACTGGATTCTTATTCCAGGGTTATTGCGTTCACATTGAGTAGTTAATAGGGAATGCCTCAAAACACAAGACATCATTAGTGGACATTAGGGTACAGCGCGACAAACTGAAAACCGCCAGTAAGAAACGCGCAAAAGCTGCGAGGAGTGTCCGGCTGACTATCGCGGGTTGGTTTATTCAAGCAGAAGCGGAGATAGGTGGGTGGCTGACTATTCAGAGCGAGATGAAAGAGTTTGGAGTCTTGAGGCAGACTATTAATCGCGCGTTAAAGGCAGCGGGGATCTCCCCTAGGGGACGCAGGCGAAAACCGGATTAAACGTATCAGGACGTTATTCGAGGAGCTTGCTGTAGTGCGGGCGAGCTTTCATCACATGGATTAATAGTTCGTCCCCATCGGAGGCAACAACAACGACGGTTTCCAGCAGTCGAGCATGGGTATCAAAACCGAGGCGGAGTTCCCTCCACTGGCCAGGGTTATCATCAAGAGGCTCTATCCACAGCGGATAGGAAGCTGCATGGATTCCATCGGCTTCTGCGATACCGTGCTTAGTGGCAGATTTGGCTGCTTTCATGCCGCCGTGAGCGTGCTGATTGCTTGGCGAACAAGCTCAGATCGGGTGAGATTCTTTTTCGTAGCTAGGCGATCTAGAGCGCTAAGTTCATCGACAGTGAGGCGTACAGCAACGACCTGAGCAGGCTCCGCCCCGCGACCGGGGCGTCCGCGTCCGCGCTTTTTCAACACTTCTGGATCGTAGCCTTCTTCTGCTTCGGAAACCCACGTGTCGAGCTGATCTTGAGTGATGTTCACAGGCATGAAAATATCGTATAACGAAAATTGTTTACTGTCGATACATTCCGTATTAACACTCGGCGGAAGTCAAACTCCCACAGGAGTGACGTAAGGGGCGATCCCGGAGTAGGGGGTCATGCCATAAGCAATATACGGTTCTTCTTCCGTTAGGCAGTTAGGTAACCTCTCACTTGAAGAAGACTGGTCAGTGAGGGTTTCTTATAGGCTTTGGGAGTTTTGGCGGTATTTGTTTATCGATGTGCTGTTTCATTTCCGAACCTAAACTTCTGTTAATGGGGAATACTGCCAGCTACACGGATGTGTGTGGCCTGACAGTTTCGTTGAATTCGTCGTAGACTGAGCAGGCCTCATACGTCTCATCAATACCTAATTAAGTAGGAGCAAAATGAGTTCTTATAAAGACATCACGACTTTCTCCACTCCCATGCTCGTCAAGTCTCTGGATACGTTGGAGATTTCTGCGGGAGAGGACAACGGCAAGTGGGGCTCCCAATTTCCGCAAGGTGTTGCCATCTTCGTTCCCGACGGTGAGTATTTTACTGTTCGCATTGAGTCTTTTGGAACGATCCCGTCGGACAAGAAGCTGGTGGCAATGAACGCTATTAATGCGACGAATGACAACCTGGCTTTCGGCAAAGTGGTTCCTAATCTCATCGAGGGACGCCGGACGATTGTCTTCCGCAATCACTTCAACTTCACCCAAGGTGTGTCCCAATTCCAGCTGGATACGCTCATCGACGCCAGCTTGCATGTCGGGTTCAACGCGCTGGGAAAGATTGAAGAACTTTTTGAAGGAACGGAGTAAGACCATGGGACTGTTTGGAAAGAAGAAGCCAGCGTTGCGTGAAGCATCCGTCGCGTCTATTGGGGAGGCGCTTTCTACCCAGGGGCTTAGCTGTTCGCAGTTGTCGACTGGTGGGTTGTTGACTCAGGTCAATGGGGTTCCTATCTACATCGTTGATCAGGGCACGAATATTGGTATTGGTGGGATGATCCAGGCGCGTCAGCCTGAAGCAGAGGATCTTAATTGGATTAGCGACTTTAATAATCGTGCGTTTTGGCCGGTTGTCTTCCGTGCGGACCAGCAGACTGCGAGTGTTATCCACGCTGAGCATCGAATCATTAAGTACCTTGAGTACTCCGAAGCACAGTTGCGTGACGAAGCTCTGCTTGGAGCCCAGCTTGTTGCGGAAACCTTGCTGCGCTATAGCGAAGAGCATCCGCAGTAGATCGCCAGCTAATAAAACTTTTGACATGAGCACACAAGTGCGATGAGTTTTTGAAGACCGGATGCGGCGATTAATCCGTTGCGTATAGTTCTAGGTTTGGGGCTGCTGCGGAAGTCGCGGGGCGTGACTTCCTTGCCCGTGTGATTGTCACGTCCTGGTGCTCGTTTGCGCGTGAGCGCTTTTTTGTTACGCATACTGATACGCGAATGCGCCGGCGAATTGCCTTACACAAGCGCCCTGCTATCTGCTCACCAGTGTTCACGCCCCTGACCACTATCCATGGTCGCTGGCGTGCCCAGATTCATGGTACAAGGGTTCAGTAATAAGCAATATACGGTTCCTCTGCCGCCAGGCAGTTAGATAGAACCTCACGTGAAGGAAACCTTTCCTTAATTACCGAGCTTTGACACCAGCAGGGGACCTCCGGTAGCCCGTATCGTTACAGGAAATGTTGAAGTACTGGGGATTTTCCTTTATTGAACGCCTTCCAGCCGCTCTTTGAGGCTGGTGGCTAAGCCTAGAAGTTCATCTAGGCTATCTGCGGGTCGCCGTTGGTGACAGATTTCGTTGCGCCGCGCGCCAGTGGGGAAGTAGCGGGCAGTTCTGCCAGTATTGCTTGCAGGTGTTTGGCTGCGCTGTTGGCGGCGTCTAGCGCGTACTCGTAGTCTCCATCTTCGCCGTGGGCCTTGATGAATAGGGCGCACAGGTACTCCTGGGTTTCATGAACAATGCCAGCCACCGCTTCACCCACCTAAGTGCATCGTTGACGTGCAATGTGTACACTGCCCAGACTGAATGTGCAGTGTAAATGTTTAGTTTAGAGTTATATACCCCTTATATAGGTTATTTTGACCGCCTTTCGCGAGACGCGAAAATCGAGTCTGTACATGTGTCTATCTGGCGTTTTAGCAAATTATTTAGTTTTAGAGAAGGTGCATATCCTCAACAGCATTGGATTGCGCAAGGCACCCAATCCTTTGGATGTTAAAAAGCGCACAGTTGGCCTAACGCCAGCACAAAATCAGTTTGCCCAAACTCAAGCGATCTTGGCAAAGGGAAGAGACGGCTTAATAGCACGTATTAACCAACGTGATGCCGACTACTTCCTTGATTCAGAAACGGGGCAAAAGGCGCTAAAGACAACAAGCCGTGGACGCCCGGATCTTAATATTCCCTACGAGGATGGTGTGTCAATTAAAACTGAGTTCGACCGTCCACCTGCGTCTAGGGCGCCGCATCATGCACAGCAGCAGTTGGATGCGAATCCGGATGCGGTTATTTGGTTGCTTACACTAGACAAGCTTGAAGAGTCCTCTGAACTTTGGAAAGTCATCAAAGCCAATCGAGACGGAGTAGACAACTATGTCGCTTCGCTCAGGGAAGGGATCTAAAGATGAGAGTGTACCTGCGGCGAGATATTGACTATCTGCTAGCCCCTTATTCTTATGATCAGTTATTTTTGAAGCTACCTTATGATTATGCGGTTGAGGCTGCCGCACAGTCCCGTGCTTTCTTTACACTTCAGGATGCTGCTAATAGTTACTGGTCACAGCAATACGTGAACATTGATACCACCGTCGATGATCTTCCCCATGCGCTACGCCTTGGGGTGCACGATCCGAAGTTTCCTCGTCGTTGGGCAGCAGTCTTAGAAACCACGAATCCCGATTGGGTGTGGTTTATCAGCGATGATACGAGCAACAATCACGACTTTTTCGCAACCGTTAGGTATAACGGTTCTATTCCTTTTGTTCCCGGTATGACACAGCTACGTATCGTGGATGAGCCAGATGAACGCAAAATCGTCAAAGGGTGGAATTACCGCTCAGGCAACAAGTGCCTCATCATCGACACCTACGATATGGATGCTGCTATCGGCAAACGCGCCCCTGTCGCTGAAATCCGAGGAAAAAATACCTTTATTGTAGGGATCGGGGAAGGAGAATCCCGGTTTCAGGCTTTTACTGACTGGCCTGACGGCGAAGAATTTGCTTTCCCCAGACTAGAACGACTCAAAACCAAAAAAGGTCCACTACGCAAGCGGTTTACTACCGAAGATCTCTTCGAATGCGCACAGCTTTTTGGGCTCGATCCCTTCAACAGACAGTTCCTCACTGGGCGTGCAACACTTATCAATAGTGGATACCCTTTGCCTAAAAAGTACGGGCCATGCGCTTTATTTGAACGTCGCGAACACACCTGGGACCGCGAACACGAGGGGAACTAA
This sequence comes from Corynebacterium pseudokroppenstedtii, assembly GCF_019754945.1. Classification (GTDB taxonomy): domain Bacteria; phylum Actinomycetota; class Actinomycetes; order Mycobacteriales; family Mycobacteriaceae; genus Corynebacterium; species Corynebacterium pseudokroppenstedtii. The sequence goes on along the minus strand of NZ_JAEUWU010000002.1, from coordinate 11,526 downwards.
AAACAATGACGCAGTATTTCTACACCAATTCCATCGCACCGGTATCCCATGCTGTGGCACTTCTTCGGTTTCCACTATCTACCGTGGTTGAAGAATTTCAGCAGTGGGCATCAGGGATAGAAAGTCGGTATACAAAGCCTTATTTTTATCTTCAAAGCCAGACAATCGAATGTATGGTTCATACGAACAAGGTATCTGCTGGCAGGAATCAGCTTGCAGAGCTACTTAAACCGCAAAATCACATTACGCAGTTTGTATTCGTCCCCACCGAGTCAGAATGGACTGCAGTGTTTAGCCCTTGCTGCTTTACCAAAGCGCCAAAGATGCCGTGGATTGATGAATTCGCCTACCTTTTGGCGCGCAAGAAAGAAATTGAGTCACAAGTTCCTTACTACATCGAAATTAAGCATACGCCGTGGGTAGATACCGACGATGTAGCCTTCTTCCATCGGGCAAGCTATGGAGAAATAGATTTTATGATGTGCGCGCTTCCCTCCGAATTGCCCGATGACCCTTTAGGCCGATTTGATTGCTGCTTCTACAGATCTTTTAGCAGCCACAAACAGTTAAAAGCTGATGGTACGCTGCATCGTTCCATGTCGTACCTTGAGGATCAAAGTGAACCTTTCAAGGATTACGGTTTTAATTTTGACTCCCTGCCAAAGGTCACTGAGTTTCCGCAAGAATCGTTTACACAAGAACACGCGCAGATTATGTGGTCTCAGTTTGGGGAGAAACAGATAGAAGCCATCCTCGCACCACTAGGTGTGTCACCATATGATGACGCTTTCTATGGGACGGACGGCTATTTGGCACGTCTAACACCAGCATGCGTTGTCGACCCACACACTAATGAGTTAACGGCAGCTCCCGACTTCGATCCCCCTGCGCGTATCCCGCTAGAAAAATACCAGTTTTTCCAAGGGCTCCACGACGGCCCCCTCCGCTCCTGGTCCTCAACACCTATTACAGAATAGAAGTCAGCCGAAACATAAACTGAGGTGCCTCAAGTTGGCATTGTTAGATTCCAGACGCACCGAAGCGTCACCGTAACAAGCCCTCAATCAGCTTATTTAGGTGCACTGAAGAAACAACAGGTCTGGTGCATCATCCCGACCGCGGATCGCAGTATGCCGGCGTTGCGGGCCATTGGGGAAGTAGCGGGCAGTTCTGCTTGTATTGCTTGCAGGTGTCTGGCGGCGCTGTTGGCGGCGTCTCCTGCCCGCCACCGGTGCCCGGGGAGCGGGGCGGGCATGACCCGCGGTGTGTTATCGCTGGCGGATTTTCTCGGCCTGCGCCTGGACCATGCGGGTGAAATCTTCGAGTGCGACTTCGGGGGAGCCGGAGACGGTGTAGGTGGCCCCATCGATCTCGACGTAGGCGATGCGACTGACGGAGCCGTTGTCACCGGAAAGGGGAGAGGAGGACTGCGTCAGGGTCACCTCGGCAGCGGTGACAGAGTCGGCGCCGTCGACGCGCAGCTCCATGGGTGCCGCAGTATAGGACGTGGATCCGCCGGCGTGGGTCCTAGTGATCGACTCGCATACCGACACGTCACGGGGGTGGTTCAACAGCTGCGGGTCGGATGAGACGGCGACGCTGAGTGTCGCGTCAGTGGACTCGTTGGTGAAGTCGCGGGCCGCGATGGCGTCGGGGTTCTGAACGATTTTGGAGATGTAGGTCACGCCGGTGGGGATTAAGGCGGCGCATTCGGCCGGGTCGGCGGTGATTTCCTGGGCCATGGAGACCATGTCCTGGTTGATGCCGGAGCTTTCTTGGCTCCCGCCCCAAGTTGCAACAGCACCACTTTAACTAAAGAGAGTCACTTCAAAGTAGAGAGAAAATAAAGGGTACACCCAGTGCGACAGATGTGTCGCAAAAATGGCGAGACCGAGCCTATTGGCAACAGCAAACTACTGCGCCGTAACTGTCCCGCTGGGGTGCCCCTGTATGGCACTGACTCGACGAGGCCGCGAACGAGCAGCCTCTTGAGAAGGCGAAAGGCAGCGGCAGCGAACCTGGATCGGTTCAGATCTGCGAGATGGATGCGCTCATCGGATCGCCGCGTTGCCCGAGGTTCCGGCTGCGTCCGCAACGGAGTGGGCGAGGTGCTCTGCCAGCGCGGCGCGCAGTTCGGGCGGAAGGGGGGCGGCTCCGACGGATTCGCTAAGCCAGAGTCCGTCGGCGGCAAGGTACGCGACCATCTTCTGCAGCGCCCGAGGGTCAGTCGGGTCAATCTCGGCAGGGTCGGGTATCCATCGGGAGATGACCCTTCTCCACGGCTTGTTGAGCTCGCTGTCGGTGCTCGCCTCGAGCATGAACAGCAGCTCGGGGCCAGTGGCGCTGCGAGCGCTCACGCGGGCGTAGGCGGCGACGCGCTCGTCCTGCGTTGCCTCGTCTGGGTCCTTGCCCAGGACGTTGATCATCTCGTGGTCCCAGCGCTCGGCAAGATGCTCGTGCAGCGCGAGCACCAGGGCGTCCTTCGAGGGGAAGTGGTAGAGCAGCCCACCTTTGGTGAGTCCGGAGGCGGCGGCCACCGATTCGTACGTGACGGCCGTGACGCCGTCGGTTTCGACAACGTGGAGGGCGGCTTGGAGGATGGAGTCTCGTTTGCTGGTCCGCATGAGCGGTCCTTTCGTGGTCAGTGCTCGGAGTGCAGCTGCGACTGCGTGCCAGGCAGGTACCGACGCAGCAGCACTCCCGTGATGACAGCGGCCGCTGCCAGGACGCCGGCAACGACTAGCATCACGACGAGGTACGCGGAGTCGAAGGCCGTGGAGGCCGCCTGAATGATGGCGGCGTCTCCCTGCGCCGCCTCCAGTGCCTCAGCGATACCGTCACCAGCCGCCGCCGGTGCGCCGTTGGGGAGGACAACACTGGCGGTATAGATGGCCGTGAGCAGGCTTCCGAGCACGGACACGGCGATGAGGCTGCCGAACTCGTAGGAGACCTCTTCGAGGGAAGCGGCCATGCCTGCACGGCGCACCGGCACGTTCCCGATGATGGCGGTGGAGGCGACCGACATGGCAGCTCCGAGACCGGCACCCGTCACCAGAAGGCCGAGAACCAGCACGCCGAAGGATGATTGGAACCCGACTACCGTCACCACGACGCCGCCGGTGGCGACGGCGAGACCACCGGTGATCAGCGCGAGCAGCCCGACACGGTGCAAGAAGGCACCACCCAGGAGCGCTGTCGGCAACGAGCCCACGGCAATCACGGCAACCAAAAGCCCAGCCTCCAGCGGACTGAAGCCGACGACCTGCTGGAACCGTTGCGTGGTGACAAGCTGGATGCCACCGATGGCGAACATCGCGAACGCCGCGGCGAGCACGCCAGCACTGAACGCCGGGTTGAGGAAGATGGAGAACTCCAGCAGCGGATTCTCCAGGCGCCGCTGACGGCGCACGAAGAGCCAGAACCCGATGGCAGCAACGAGCAGCGCAACAACAATGGTCGCGACAGACGGGGGCGCGTGGCCGATCTCCTTGATGGCCACCACCGTTCCGACGAGCCCGATCATCACCAGTATCGAAGACACGGCATCCCAGCGCTTCGAAGGATCCGGGTCATTGGCCGGGCGGATCAACCAGGTAGCAACCAGCGCCAGCGCCACTACGGGCACGTTCACCAGGAACACCGAGCCCCACCAGAAGTTCTCGAGCAAAGTTCCGCCGAGGATGGGGCCCAGCGCGGCACCCACCACGGAGAGGCTGCCCCAGATCGCGATCGCGAGGTTCCGCTCGCGCTCGACCGTGAAGTACGTGCGGATCAGTGCCAGGGTTGCCGGCATCATCGCTGCCGCACCGACAGCGAGCACAGCGCGTGCACCGATCAGCACCTCGGGCGACGGCGCCAACGCTGCGAGCAGGGACGCCAACCCGAAGATCACCAGGCCGACGACGAACATCCGCGTGTGGCCGATGCGATCACCGAGGGTCCCGCTACCGAGCAGCAGGCCCGCCATCACCAGGGGGTAGGCGTTGATGATCCACAGGCTCTGGGTGCTTGATGCCTGAAGGTCCTCGGTCAGTGTCGGCAATGCCGTGTACAGGATCGAGTTGTCGAGGGTGATCAGTAGGAGCCCCGCTCCGACAGTCACCAGCAGCGACCAGCGTCGCCGTTTCGTCATCGTGGACATGCGCGTCTCCTTAATCGTTTAATCGTGAACAACGTAAGTGTACCGGATGGATGGTGTAGTTATGTCTACTGCGAGAGAGATCCGCGTCACTCCCTGTTCACGGCGCCTAAGGCCAGTGACTACGAGCGTGGCGCTCATTTGGGTACACCCTATTGTTACGCCGGTGTGCGGCAGAATGTTTCCTGTAAAATAGGGCCGTTCCTAGCATTGTTTTACACGTGTCTAGCGGGGTCTAAGCCTTATGTTTACAGAAAGTGGTGAGTGTGATGTTATCGTCTGACGGTTTCCATATTGAAAGTCATATTGACTCTGTACCCGCGTTGGCGCGGGTGAAAGATCTGCATGGTGGACTCTCGTCGGGGCAGCAGGCGTTGGGCAGGATTGTACAATCCTTGCTTGCTGACGCTGATGGCCTCGACGGTGTTCAGCTTTATGCCCTCTCGGATGCAATCGAGTCGTATCGTGATGCAGTCATAGAACAAGAGAATGCCGCCTTTAAACCTTCGCGGAGCGAAGACTAATGGTCAATGACTCTGGTTCGCATGGGCAGCGGGTGGGCTATATCCGTGTCTCCACGGTGGAGCAGAATAATCAGCGCCAGAAAGAACTACTCAATGCTTCCGGCAGGATTGACCGGTTTTTTGAAGATAGGATTTCCGGCCGCACCAAGACTGCCCGCCCTGGACTTGTCGAGTGTATGGCGTACGTGCGAGACGGTGACGAACTTGTCGTGTCGTCGATTGACCGTCTCGCCCGATCGCTGACAGATCTGCGCGGTATTGTTGATGAACTTACCGGCAAGGGTGTGACTGTTACTTTCCTGCATGAGAATCTCGCGTTTGCGAAAGACACGTCCGATCCGCGCGCGGATTTAATGCTCGGAATTCTCGGTAGCTTCGCGGAGTTTGAGCGGGCCATTATCCGCGAGCGCCAGGCGGAGGGGATTGCGTTGGCGAAAAAGGCCGGAAAGTACAAAGGCCGCAAACCCGCTCTTAGCCCGCAGCAAGTAGCGGAGATTAAACGGCGCATATTGGCAGGGGAGTCAAAGGCAGCACTAGCGCGGGAATTTGGGGTAACCCGTCCTACGGTGTATCGAGCATTGAAAAACACCTAGGGTAGTGCAGCCGTGATGGTAGATCAGCGCGCCCATGAGCCCCGTCATATGTCTTGCCATATGGCGGGACATATGTTTAGGCATATGCTAAAGCATATGTCGGCAGTTATGTAGCACTGCCAGCATTTTCGTGCGTCTAGATAGGGTGACAGGCAGAGAAATTAGCGGTGTTGAGTGCAGCTGCAAGTAGCACTGTACGGGTTTCCCCTCATGGGCGGCTTTTATAAAGGCAGGGGTGAAATCATGCTTCTAGGTCTCGTCAGGGGTGGCTGCTAACGTTAGTGCCGGTTCACAATCATGCCCCGCCACCTGTGGTGGGGCGTGGGCGTGACTTCCTCGTCGGTGCGCGGTAAGGCCCGCGCGTGACGTGGGCTGTCCCGCGCGCCTTTTTCAGGCGAGCGGACAACCCTACGACGTAAAGGGAGGTAGACAATGGGTAAACACTCATTGGATACACCCGGTCGCAAAAGAAAAGACCTTGATGCCACCAAGCTTGACTGGCTAGATGTGGCTACCAAGGTCATAGTTCTTGTGACCGTAATCGTGAAGCTCGTTACCGCGATGCTTCACGTGGGTCTTTAGGCCCGAGGGTCTCAACGAGCTGGCACTCGTTGGGGCCCTTTTTATTGTGCAGCCGCAATTCAGGGATGAACTGTGCTGTCACTTTTTAGGCTAATGGGCGCGCGAAGGTTTCGCAATACTCCCACACTGAGCCCGTAGCCCTCCTTTTCTCTACTGCGGGCGGGAATCTGCGTATTCGTGCGCCCGCGAGTCCTGCCATATGGCGGAACATATGTTTAGGCATATGTTATAGCGTATGTTCCGCCATATGCTAAAGCATATGTTCTGTGTTATGCAGGTTTACCTGCTAGTTCTTGCGTTTAGGCGGAGTCCGAAAATGGTAATCCACAAGGCTAGTAGGCCGAAGGAGATGAGCAGTGCGGCCAGTTCTCGCGAGAGACCGGCCTGGGTGAAAAGGAAGGAGGGGACAAGGATCATTGCTGCGCTTATGCTGCCTCCAAGCGCGGCGTAATACATACGGTCTTCTGGCCGTTCGCGGCGGATGGTCTGGATGATTAAGACGAAAAGTACTGCGAGTGCGGCGAGGGTGATGGTCGTGTACATTCCTTCTCCTTTCGGGACTGGTGCCCATTTTATCGGTGAGGGTGTGCACGGTCTGTGTGCTGCGTTTTCCAAGAGTCAGGGTGTGTTAGTGTTATCCCCCGTAAGATCCTGATGAGCAGTTGAACAAACTGCACCACCGGAAGTAACAAACTCGAAAGGGTATGTTACCTCCGGTTTCTTTCATTTTTCAATCTTTGAGGTGCGAAGATTGCACGCGTGGGGATTGAGGGTGTGAATCCCACTGTCGTGGGTTTGATGAGGTAGTCGATGTTGCGGAAGCTTTGGCATCGGCGTGCGTTGTGCTCCGTACGTTGTTTCAAAAACGGGTTTCATCAAACGGAACAAAACCTGGGACACTTCATATCCCACCCCAGGCCTAATGACTTGGGTGCAGCGGCAACGCTCATCCGATTTAGGCAGAGTCGTTGCAGGATCCAGTGGGTCACCTGGTCCGTGGTCTTTGAATTGTCGGGCGCGCAGGCAAGGCCAGCACGGAAGATCTTCTGCAAGCAACGCTTGTTGGTGCACCGGTAGCGTGGAAGGCGCACATGAAGTTGTTGGGTGGCCGACGATGGGCAGATCGACCAGGCTGCGGATGACGTGGTCGCGGAATACTCCAGGCTGCCCGCAGGTAGGGCATTCATTGATCGGCTCGACGGGTTCGGCTTCAATAACAGTGACGTCACCGTTTTCTGTGGCACCGGTGATAGTAGTTCCTAGTTTTGCGGTGCGGCAGATGGTATCGACGATGACATTTCCGTTAGGCTGCACAGTAGGTCCTTAGTTTTGTACGGATGGATTAGATACCTTTTTCCTACAAAGCCAAGGCCCTAGGTGGCAGGCTGGTTGTGGGCCAGAACCCGAAGGAGGTCCGCACCCATGTCCCCACACGATATTCCCCCGCTGATCCCCAAGCCACCAGAGAAGGATTGGGCCGATTACAACACCAACCCCGACCCCGGCAGGACTCGTAAACGTCGGCGTGCAAGCATGCTTTCTGCACGCGATGTGCTGGCGTTGCCGACTGTCACCCTTGCACCCGGTGCCACGCTTTCCGATAGTGAGTTGGTCATGCCGGATGCTGCGGCAGTCGTGTTTATCCCCAACACTGAATGCTCATGTACGGTAAAGAAGCAAGCAACCGAAAACAATAGATAGACCGCCAGCACTACACTATTCCGAACCAAAGACCAAAAGATAAGCATTTTGAGAAAATCTAAACTTTTGGATTTTCCTACAATGCCGACTACGGCGGAATCCCTCCCACTCCTTATATATTTCTTTCTGTATACATTGAATTTGTATTTAGTAAAATGCAGACAACACCACGGATCGGCTTTTGGCTGGACAATTCCAACCAAACACCGCAGCAGACAGTAGAAACCATTCTGAACGTTAGGAAGCCGGTATGATTGTTACATATAAGGGGAAGAAAAATTTCTTTTAGATACTTGTTTTCCTAAAACTGATGTGATATAATAATTCAATTCCAGAAAAGGAGTAAAAAATATGCGGCAAGGTATTCTTAAATAAAACTATAATCAAATAGTGGGAACAAAGGATTATGATAGTCCCTTTTGTAGGGGCTTAGTTTTTTGTACCCAATTTAAGAATACTTTTGCCTTATCAATTTTGACATATCCCCAAAAACAGCACTCACAAACAGGTGTATGCTGTATATGTGTATGTCCGCAAATTATCATCCCCAGTGGTAAAAGTATTTTACTGCTGGGGATTTTTATGCCCTTCGGGGCAGTAAAGGGAGGACAATCACATGAAAATAATCAATATTGGAATTCTTGCCCATGTAGACGCTGGAAAGACGACCTTGACGGAGAGCCTGCTATATGCCAGCGGAGCCATTTCAGAACCGGGGAGCGTCGAAAAAGGGACAACGAGGACGGACACCATGTTTTTGGAGCGGCAGCGTGGGATTACCATTCAAGCGGCAGTCACTTCCTTCCAGTGGCACAGATGTAAAGTCAACATTGTGGATACGCCCGGCCACATGGATTTTTTGGCGGAGGTGTACCGCTCTTTGGCTGTTTTAGATGGGGCCATCTTGGTGATCTCCGCTAAAGATGGCGTGCAGGCCCAGACCCGTATTCTGTTCCATGCCCTGCGGAAAATGAACATTCCCACCGTTATCTTTATCAACAAGATCGACCAGGCTGGCGTTGATTTGCAGAGCGTGGTTCAGTCTGTTCGGGATAAGCTCTCCGCCGATATTATCATCAAGCAGACGGTGTCGCTGTCCCCGGAAATAGTCCTGGAGGAAAATACCGACATAGAAGCATGGGATGCGGTCATCGAAAATAACGATAAATTATTGGAAAAGTATATCGCAGGAGAACCAATCAGCCGGGAAAAACTTGTGCGGGAGGAACAGCGGCGGGTTCAAGACGCCTCCCTGTTCCCGGTCTATTATGGCAGCGCCAAAAAGGGCCTTGGCATTCAACCGTTGATGGATGCGGTGACAGGGCTGTTCCAACCGATTGGGGAACAGGGGAGCGCCGCCCTATGCGGCAGCGTTTTCAAGGTGGAGTATACAGATTGCGGCCAGCGGCGTGTCTATCTACGGCTATACAGCGGAACGCTGCGCCTGCGGGATACGGTGGCCCTGGCCGGGAGAGAAAAGCTGAAAATCACAGAGATGCGTATTCCATCCAAAGGGGAAATTGTTCGGACAGACACCGCTTATCCGGGTGAAATTGTTATCCTTCCCAGCGACAGCGTGAGGTTAAACGATGTATTAGGGGACCCAACCCGGCTCCCTCGTAAAAGGTGGCGTGAGGACCCCCTCCCCATGCTGCGGACGTCGATTGCGCCGAAAACGGCAGCGCAAAGAGAACGGCTGCTGGACGCTCTTACGCAACTTGCGGATACTGACCCGCTTTTGCGCTGCGAGGTGGATTCCATCACCCATGAGATCATTCTTTCTTTTTTGGGCCGGGTGCAGTTGGAGGTTGTTTCCGCTTTGCTGTCGGAAAAATACAAGCTTGAAACAGTGGTAAAGGAACCCACCGTCATTTATATGGAGCGGCCGCTCAAAGCAGCCAGCCACACCATCCATATCGAGGTGCCGCCCAACCCGTTTTGGGCATCCATCGGACTGTCTGTTACACCACTCCCGCTTGGCTCCGGTGTACAATACGAGAGCCGGGTTTCGCTGGGATACTTGAACCAGAGTTTTCAAAACGCTGTCAGGGATGGTATCCGTTACGGGCTGGAGCAGGGCTTGTTCGGCTGGAACGTAACGGACTGTAAGATTTGCTTTGAATACGGGCTTTATTACAGTCCGGTCAGCACGCCGGCGGACTTCCGCTCATTGGCCCCGATTGTATTGGAACAGGCATTGAAGGAATCAGGGACGCAACTGCTGGAACCTTATCTCTCCTTCACCCTCTATGCGCCCCGGGAATATCTTTCCAGGGCTTATCATGATGCACCGAAATACTGTGCCACCATCGAAACGGTCCAGGTAAAAAAGGATGAAGTTGTCTTTACTGGCGAGATTCCCGCCCGCTGTATACAGGCATACCGTACTGATCTGGCCTTTTACACCAACGGGCAGAGCGTATGCCTTACAGAACTGAAAGGGTATCAGGCCGCTGTCGGCAAGCCAGTCATCCAGCCCCGCCGTCCAAACAGCCGCCTGGACAAGGTGCGCTATATGTTTCAGAAGATAATGTAACGTCTTGCGCAATGCAAGCGTTCATTGCTGGCTATTGCGAAATATCATTGAGCGAGGACCCCAATATCTTGTGCCACGCCCGAACCCCCGGCGAACTAATCAATGCACTCTAAAACCGGAAGAGCCCTTTTAGTACTACTGGTGGATTTCGGTTTTGGTGGGGATTAACGCCGCCGGCTTCGGTTTTTCCGTTGAGGAGGTCGTTGACTACTTCCCGATGGTGAAATGGGTCGATGGTGAGGTAGAGAGGAACCAGTCACCTGGAAGAGATCGATCCAGTCGTTGGTGTGCAATCTGGGAGGTAGGGTCGCGGGGTCGATTCCTCGCGAGCGCAACCATGATTGTGTTTCTGAACGTGATGAAAACAACCCTGCCCTTCGGAGAATTTCCCCTATCCCGCGTCCCCGGGCAGTGAAAACGGTGTGCACCATCGCCTGAAAGGCTTTGCGCTGCTCTATCGGAATCTTCGGGTCACCCACCCGGCGGATCACTAAGATCCCCCCGTCAACGTTTGGCTGTGGCCGGAAAGCAGGCCTTGGTACCCGAGAACCCAGGTGAAATGTGAACCATGGGGACCACTGAGCCGTCATCATCGTGCTTGCGCCTACCCCGGCCCGGCGGCGAGCGACTTCCCACTGCATGAGGAGTACAGCGTCAGTCCATGCTGGCGCATGCAGCAACTTTCGAAGAATGGCAGTGGTGAGGTGAAAGGGAATGTTTCCCACAATGACGCAGGGAGTGGCGGGTAACCGGAAGTTAAGGAAATCATCATGGACCACTTCGACCGCCGCCGAGGAGGTTTCTTGTGTGATTTTGGCAGCTAGTTTTGCGTCCACTTCAACTGCCGTTATCGCCCTCCCCAAGTGGGCCATCGGGTGAGTGAGGGCACCGCTTCCTGGTCCGATCTCAATGATGGGGCCGGAGGTTTGTTTCACAAGGTCGATGATGGAGTTGATGATCTTGTGGTTGGTGAGAAAATTTTGGCCATGCTCGTGACGGCCGTGTCCGTATGCAGACATCAGGTGTGCTCCTTGGATTTGAAAGGGAGCCGGGCATGACAAATAGCCGCCCGGCTAAAGGACCGGAGTGGTTTTTAACCTACGGGGTAGGAAACCGCCTTAGCGGTTGGTGCGCAACCGCAAGAAAGCGGTACCTGAAATCAACATGGGTCTAATTATATCCATTTAAATTCGCGGGTGTGAAGTGCCCCGGGTTTTGTGAAGTGCCCCGGGTTTTGTTCCTAGGCATTTGCCTTGATTTCTATTATTGCTTGCGGCGGGTGCTGGTCCCAAAATTCGGTTTCCACTTCGACCGGGGTTCGGTATCCCAAGCTTTGGTGAAGCCTCGTCTCGTTCCACCATGACACCCACTCAAACGTCGCGATTTCCACCTCGACAACCTCATCCCACCTGCGAGTATGGATCAGCTCGTTTTTGTAGGAACCATTAACGT
>NZ_JAEUWU010000011.1 GCF_019754945.1 Corynebacterium pseudokroppenstedtii | reverse complement strand
GGCACTGTTGCAAAGTTAGCGATGAGGCAGCCTTTTGTCTTATTCAAAGGCCTTACATTTCAAAAACTCTGCTTACCAGGCGCATTTCGCCCAGGGGATCACCATAATAAAATGCTGAGGCCTGGCCTTTGCGTAGTGCACGCATCACCTCAATACCTTTGATGGTGGCGTAAGCCGTCTTCATGGATTTAAATCCCAGCGTGGCGCCGATTATCCGTTTCAGTTTGCCATGATCGCATTCAATCACGTTGTTCCGGTACTTAATCTGTCGGTGTTCAACGTCAGACGGGCACCGGCCTTCGCGTTTGAGCAGAGCAAGCGCGCGACCATAGGCGGGCGCTTTATCCGTGTTGATGAATCGCGGGATCTGCCACTTCTTCACGTTGTTGAGGATTTTACCCAGAAACCGGTATGCAGCTTTGCTGTTACGACGGGAGGAGAGATAAAAATCGACAGTGCGGCCCCGGCTGTCGACGGCCCGGTACAGATACGCCCAGCGGCCATTGACCTTCACGTAGGTTTCATCCATGTGCCACGGGCAAAGATCGGAAGGGTTACGCCAGTACCAGCGCAGCCGTTTTTCCATTTCAGGCGCATAACGCTGAACCCAGCGGTAAATCGTGGAGTGATCGACATTCACTCCGCGTTCAGCCAGCATCTCCTGCAGCTCACGGTAACTGATGCCGTATTTGCAGTACCAGCGTACGGCCCACAGAATGATGTCACGCTGAAAATGCCGGCCTTTGAATGGGTTCATGTGCAGCTCCATCAGCAAAAGGGGATGATAAGTTTATCACCACCGACTATTTGCAACAGTGCC
>NZ_JAEUWU010000010.1 GCF_019754945.1 Corynebacterium pseudokroppenstedtii | reverse complement strand
TGAAGTGTCCCAGGTTTTGTTCCGTTTGAGTAGATGGGAAAATCTGGAATATGCCAAGAAAATTTGACCAGGATGCGAAGGATCGTGTGGTCCGTCTTGTAGAGGACCGCATCTTGGCGGAAAATATGTCGATGCAAGCCGCGTGCCAGGCAGTAGCCCCAAAGCTGGGGGTGTCATGGCACACAGCCCGTCAATGGACCCAACAGGCCCGCCGTGCGGGAAACATCCCAGAACCCGTGCCTGAAGATCTGGCCGCCGAAAACGCGAGGCTTCGCCGTGAAAATCAAGAGCTACGCGACACCAATGAACTTTTAAAGGCTGCCTCAGCTTTTTTCGCGTCGGAACTCGACCCAAAACGTCGGAAATGATCCGGTTCATCGATGAATACCGGAATCGTTTCTCTGTCGAGTTCATCTGTAAGACGTTGAAGAAAAACCGCGCTGGTGGGTTCATCACCTCGCGTGGGTATCGTCAGTCCAAGGCCCGTGGGGTAAGTGCTCGCCGCCTTCGTGATGCTGTGCTGGTTGAACGCATTAGTGCTATCCATCGGGATAATTACGGCATCTACGGTGTGCGGAAAATGTGGCATGCTCTTCATCGTGACGGAATCGATATCGGTCGTGAACAAACCGCGCGGCTGATGCGTCTAGCCGGTGTATCAGGCAAAGGCAAAGGCCGCTCGCCTATGACCACTCGCACACCTCAAAGGCCGGATTTACGCCCGGACTTGGTGGAGCGAGAATTCAAAGCCGAAGGCCCGAACAAGCTGTGGGTGGCTGATATTACCTACGTGCGCACGAAGAAAGGCTTTGTGTATGCCGCGTTTGTCACCGATGTTTACTCCCGACGGATCGTTGGGTGGGCGTTATCAGATTCCATGCGCACCGAAGCGTTGCCGCTGCAAGCTCTCAACCAGGCGATCGCGTCTGCTGAGGAAACAACAGGTCTCATTCATCATTCGGATCACGGCTCGCAGTATGTCAGCGTTGTCTACAACGAGCGTCTTGCCCAGCACGGGATTGCCGCTTCCACCGGAACTGTCGGGGATTCCTATGACAATGCTCTGGCGGAAAACGTTAATGGTTCCTACAAAAACGAGCTGATCCATACTCGCAGGTGGGATGAGGTTGTCGAGGTGGAAATCGCGACGTTTGAGTGGGTGTCATGGTGGAACGAGACGAGGCTTCACCAAAGCTTGGG
>NZ_JAEUWU010000001.1 GCF_019754945.1 Corynebacterium pseudokroppenstedtii | reverse complement strand
CCGGAAGCTAAGCCTGCCTGCGCCGATGGTACTGCACCTGGGAGGGTGTGGGAGAGTAGGTCGCCGCCAACCTTGACGTTGGAATAATAGAATATGGCGTGTTTGTGTTTGTGTGTGGTGCGAGCCCGAACCCCCTGCGCGGGGATCGGGCCACACCACACACATTTTTGTATAGGCACACCCGAGGTAAGTGCATCATTTAAGAAAACCAGGGGGATAAAGTTTTCTACCCATTCGGTGCGTATTCAATCCGCACAGGTTTCAACGTGATTCCGTCCACCATCCGTTCCGCTGAAAGTACTCTTTTAACCTCTGCTATTATCTTTTCGGTTAACCCATTGCTGTCATCGGTGCTTCAGCACATCAAACACAGTGATGACACCTGTTTTACGAAAATCTGTTAAGAAGTGAGCAGTACTATGAACGAATCCGAATCAAATAAACGCCACAGCGGGTCTGCTGCCCACCGGAAACACGGTTCGGGTGGATTCAGCGGTGGCGGCAATCGCGGAAAGCGCTACGACAAGTCCGGTTCTAGTGACAGGAAGCACCGCGGCAATAATCGCGACTTTAATAAAAAGATCTCCCACCGCGGCAACAATCATAAGGCGAAGTACGCGTCAGGACGTTCGGGTCCGAAGAAGAGCGGTTACCGGGAAGAGCGGTCAAAGAAGCACCTCAATGAACCGTCACTTCCACCCGACATCTCTGAACGCGATTTAGATCCGACCGTCCGACAGGACCTTCGCAGCTTATCGAAGCAGAACGCTGAGGTCGTGGCGAAACACATGGTAGCCAGTGCCTTAGCCATGGAAGAGGATCCCGAGCTCGCTCTTAAGCACGCTCGCGCAGCGAAAGACCGAGCAGGACGAGTGTCCATTGCCCGTGAGACCTGTGGCATCGCGGCTTACCATGCCGGCCAATGGAAAGAGGCTCTTTCCGAGCTCCGCGCGGCGCGTCGAATCTCCGGGGGACCGGGCCTACTCGCCGTCATGGCCGACTGCGAACGCGGACTAGGACACCCCGAGAAAGCCATCTCCCTTGGCACATCGGATCAGGCGAAGCTCCTTGACTCAAACTCCGCCGAAGAACTCGCGATCGTCGTGGCTGGTGCCCGTCGAGACTTAGAGCAATACGACGCAGCCGTCGTCGGGCTTGAACAAGAGAATCTCGATGAGAAGCGGAAAGATGAGGAAGCTCCGCGGTTGTTCTACGCTTACGCCGATTCGCTAGCTGCTGCAGGGAGAACTGCAGAAGCGAAGGCCTGGTTTCAAAAGACAATCGATCATGACCCCGACGAGCTTCTCGACGCAAAAGAACGCTTAGCTGAGCTCAATTAAGATAAACACACCGTACGGTGTCGTTATGCACTGATCTCTACGGATGATATCCAGTAAGGAAGATTTGATGGCCGCCTCAAGCAATGACAGCGCTGGTACGTCTGAAGAGCGTTTGATCGACCGCACCGACGCGTTACTCCTCGATCTCGACGGAACCGTTTACCACGGTGCACGACCAATTCCGGAAGCAGTATCGGCTCTTAATAAGGCCCGCTCCCACGTCGGTTTGAAGTACATAACGAACAATGCGTCCCGCTCACCTAGCGCCGTTGCCGAGGCTCTGCAGGAGATGGGTATTCCCGCCTCTGAGGACGAAGTCTTAACCTCCGCGCAAGCTGGAGTAACGCTGCTGACCAGCAAAATTCC
The DNA here is from genome assembly GCF_019754945.1 of Corynebacterium pseudokroppenstedtii. Taxonomy (GTDB): domain Bacteria; phylum Actinomycetota; class Actinomycetes; order Mycobacteriales; family Mycobacteriaceae; genus Corynebacterium; species Corynebacterium pseudokroppenstedtii. The sequence continues at coordinate 694,885 of NZ_JAEUWU010000001.1, read as the reverse complement.
CGCAGGCTCGCGCGTCATCGTATTGGGATCAGACTCACTCAAAGAACTCGTCAGCGGAGCCGGGTTTAGCGTCGTCACGTCGGCCGACGATCGACCAGCTGCTGTGATTCAAGGCCACGCGACGACGACAGGCTGGCCCCAAATGTCAGAGGCTGCACTGGCAATTAATAACGGTGCGGTCTACGTGGCGACGAATATGGACACCACGTTGCCCACTGAGCGTGGCTTGACCGTCGGAAATGGGTCGATGATTGCCGCGATTACCACGGCAACGGGAGTGACCCCTGATTCTGCCGGAAAACCAGCCGGTGACATGTTTACCCAGGCGGCCGAAGAACTCCATTCTGATTGCCCCTTGGCTGTGGGCGACCGTCTTAACACTGACATTGCCGGAGGTGTTGCGGCTGGAATCCCATCCTTGATGGTCATTACCGGTATATCAGGGCACAAAGACCTTCTGACTGCGGATCCTGCTGAGCGTCCCACATATATCGCCGCCGATATGATGGCCTTGTTCGACCCGGTCGATAGCTCGATGCCTGGGCCGAAGGCAGGGTGGAAAGCAGAGCTGGCGTCGGATGGCGTTCTGCAGCTTTCGTCCGTTGACGGCGAGGTTTCTGGGGGCTCGTCCGAAGAATCCCTGGGTGGTGCGGATTCATCTCAGCAAGCTCGCTTTTCTGATCGACGCTCCCACGACGCCTTGTTGACTGCGATTGCTGCAGCATGGGAAGAAGGAGCTCCCGCCGTGACGCAGGTTACGGCGACTGATTCGACTGCGCAAAGCGTGATCGATACATGGCGATAACACCCGGCGACGTCCAGCGTCTCAGGCAGGAACGTCTGGCTGAAGCGAATAAAACGCTCGAGGAATTAAACGCCGAATTATCAGCGCGCATGTACGAAATCCTCGACGGAGACCCCTCTGATCTCTTTGCAGAAGCTGAACGTCTCGAGAAGGCTCATGATCTTCTTCATCAGGCCTTGGAGGATTCCCGTGACTAAGCAGCCTAGTCGACGCCGCCTCGACGCTGAGTTAGTAAACCGTAAAGTTGCGCGATCACGTGACCAAGCCGTAGAGATGATTCGCAACGGCCGCGTTATGGTTAACGGATTTCAAGCCACCAAGCCAGCAACCCGAGTTGAACCGGGTATATCCATCAAAGTGGAGAAAAGCGTCGACGATAATTGGGCATCGCGTGGGGCTCACAAACTTCTTGGCGCGTGTGATGCTTTTGAGCCCGAAGGCCTGTCCTTCGAGGGACGTCGGGTTTTAGATGCGGGAGCCTCAACAGGAGGGTTTACCGACGTTTGTCTCAAGCGCGGAGCTCGCGAAGTCGTCGCTGTTGACGTCGGCTATGGGCAGTTGATCTGGCGTCTACAAAATGATGACCGAGTCCGTGTAGTAGACCGGACGAATGTACGACACCTGACACCGGAACTGACAGGGGGACCATGTGATCTGATGGTGGGGGACCTGTCGTTTATCTCTCTGAAATTGATTCTCCCAGCGATCGTTGAGTGCATGGGTGAGGGAGCAGATCTCCTACCCATGGTGAAGCCACAGTTTGAGGTAGGGAAAGACCGTTTAGAGCACGGTGGTGTGGTCCGCTCGGAAAGCCTGCGGACGAGCGCAACAGTGGATGTCGCCCAGTATGCTCAAACTCTTGGGCTATCACTCCGTGGTGTGGTTGCCTCGCCTCTGCCGGGGCCCAGCGGCAATGTGGAGTATTTTTTATGGCTTGTTAAGGATGGTGGGGTCCGGGCCGTAGAACCCGGTAAACTTGAATCCATGGTGTCGGCAGCAGTGCAGGAAGGACCTCAATGACGGAGAAGAATCGGGAAATTCTGCTTGTTGCAAACACAGGGCGGGATTCAAACTTGGCAGCGGCAGCGGAAGCTGCTGAATATCTGAAGGACGCAGGACTGACCGTCTGGGTCCTCGCCAGTGAGTCGTCGGACCCCATTACGAAGCACCCGGTCCTCGGCGCATTTCCGATTTTTCGATCAGGAGAAGTTGATACGGCTCGGATTGAGCTAGTACTCGTCCTCGGGGGCGACGGAACCTTCTTACGTGCCGCCGATATTGCTCATGCTGCCGATTTACCCGTTTTGGGGATCAACCTTGGTCACGTCGGTTTCTTGGCTGAATGGGAGCAGGAGTCCCTGCCCGAGGCGCTTCAGCTTGTTATCAACCATAGCTGGCGTGTCGAAGATCGTATGACGCTCTCGGTCAGTGTTCATGGTCCCGACGGACGGAACCTCGGCCGTGGGTGGGCCCTTAACGAAGTGGCCGTGGAGAATGTAGATAGACAAGGCGTTCTCGACGCAGTGTTGGAAGTCGATCAACGCCCTGTGAGTTCCTTCGGGTGCGACGGAGTGTTGGTTTCTACTCCCACCGGGTCCACCGCATATGCGTTCTCAGCCGGCGGTCCTGTTCTATGGCCATCGCTGGACGCCATCCTTGTTGTTCCGAATAACGCCCACGCACTGTTCGCAAGGCCTCTGGTGGTGAGCCCCTTCTCCGAGGTCGCCATAGAGACGAACACATCGACGCAGTCGGCGACGGCGAACCTAGATGGGATCAGAAGAATCCCTATCCCGCCCGGATCCAGGGTAGAAGTGCGCCGCGGCGATCAACCTGTCAGGTGGGTCAGGCTAGATGCGGCACCTTTTACGGACCGTTTAGTGTCGAAGTTTCGCCTGCCTGTGTCCGGGTGGCGGGGGCCGAAAAAGTAGCACACGAGCCTTGGTCGGCAGAGCTGGGAGACGATGCGGATGTCGAAAGAGTATTCGGCCGGCACGCACGTGTATGAAAGGGGAAACTAGTGCTCGTTGAACTCAGCATTGAGAACCTGGGAGTTTTGCCTAGCGCTACCGCATCATGGGCACCCGGCCTTACTGTTCTCACTGGTGAGACCGGCGCAGGTAAAACCTTTTTGCTGTCAGGCCTCAAACTCATTCAGGGGGCACGGGCGGATTCATCGCGCGTCAGGGAAGGCCAGTCCCAAGCATTCGTCGAGGGCATCTTTGACTTTTCAGAGATTGACGACGCCGATCGTGCTGCCATCACGGACGAAATCGAAAACGTCGGCGGGGATACCGAAAACAACGAAGTCGTCGTGTCCCGATCAGTTTCGTCAAAAGGTCGTTCACGTGCCCACGTCGGCGGGCGGACCGTCACCGCAGGACGGCTGGCTGCCGTTGTGGATAATTTGCTAGTTATCCATGGTCAAAATGATCAATTGCGTTTATTGTCGACGGATCAGCAGCGGGATGCCCTCGATTCGTTTGACCCCGAGATCGCGACCATTAAGTCGCGCTACCAAGTGTTGAGGGACCAGTGGCGATCAGTGACGCGAGAGCTCACTCGGCGCCAACAGCACCGTCGAGAAATGGCCCAGGAAGAAGATCGGCTCCGATTCGCCCTCGACGAGATTGAGGCCGTGAGCCCCTCGCCGCACGAAGACGAACTACTCGTCGACAAGGTTAAGCGACTCCAGGATGTTGATTCGCTCCGAGACTCCGCGGGGAGAGCTTTTCAGGCCTTGAGTTCCGACGATACCGAGGAAACGTCATCGGCTATCGACCTCCTGGGGGAAGCCCAATCAGCGTTGGCATCCAGCGGTGATTCGCAGCTGGTTAACCTGGGAACGCAAATTCACAACCTGCTCGAACAGGTAGGAGACATTTCATCTGACCTCAGCAGATATTTGGGCGGGCTCTCATCTGACCCCGGTGAACTCGATGCTGCACTTCAGCGCCAGGCACAGTTAAATGAGTTGACGAGAAAATATGCAGCGAACATTGACGCGGTCCTGGAATGGCGTGACAACGCCTACAAGCGGTTGGAAAGCCTCGATACCTCCACCGAAACAATTGAAAAACTAGCCAAGGAAGCAGAAGAAGCAGGCACCAAGACCCGCGAGATCGCCGAAAAACTAACCGCTGCTCGCCGACGTGCGGCACGGAAACTCGAACAAGCGGTCACCGAAGAAATGAGAGGCCTTGCGATGCCGACCTCGTCGCTCGACATCGCAGTAACAACAAATACCGTCTTCCGAAAAAATGGGACCGATGAAGTCGAATTTCGACTGCGATCCTATGACGGCGCCGAACCCCGTCCACTGACACAGGCGGCTTCGGGCGGTGAACTATCCCGAATCATGCTCGCCCTTGAAGTTGTCCTGTCCGCTGAACGACGCGGCACCACGATCGTCTTCGACGAAGTTGACGCCGGCGTGGGAGGACGCGCCGGGGTGGAGATTGGTCGACGTCTTATGCGGCTATCGCGACAGTGCCAGGTGATTGTTGTTACGCACCTGCCACAAGTAGCGGCTTTCGCCGATCAACACCTCGTTGTCACGAAAAGCGTCGATGCCTCTGTGGCAGCGACGTCGGGCATCAAAACCCTAGTGGAGAGCGAGCGCGTTGAGGAGCTTGCACGAATGCTCGCTGGTTTGGACCACACTGATACTGGACGTGCACATGCCGAGGAATTGTTGGCCACCGCAGCCCGCGAACGCTCGCAAGCGTGAGAAGTGTCCGTGAGAAGCGTCGGATTTATAATCCCCGTACCAGCAGATATCTGTCCGAGATGATCCTTTAGTCGGCGCGCCTCTGTGCATAACGGTTGGTAATCAGGAATGATGGCTCCCATGAAACTGTTCTCTCGGTCGCAGTCGGATCTGCCGGGGCTTAACGCCACGGTTCGAGATATCGCTCATTCCCCCAAAGAGCTGCGCAAGCTTGCTGAAGGCGATATTGTCATCATTGATGGGCCCGAAATCCCTCGAGGCCTGGCCCAGCGCCTTATTGACATGCATGTTTCCGCAGTCGCGACAGAGGTAGAAACAGAGCAGGGGAGTATCCCTCGCTTCGGCCCCCAGATGCTTATCGACGCGGGCGTTGTTTTTATCGACGGTATCGGCTCCGATGGGCGGCAGGCTCTCCAATCTGGGAAGAAATATCGCCTCGACGAAGGCACCTTCTACCGAGGAGATGACGAAGTCGCTCGCGGTAAAGAAATTACTCTCGACCGGGCCGTAGCGGTCTTTGAAGATTCCCGTGAACAGCTTGCGGATCACATGGAAGCGTTATCCGGCAATGTGACGGAATTCGTGCGTTCCGAATCGCCGCTCTTCATCGATGGTTTAGGCATCCCAGATGTCGATGTCCCCATCCAAGACCGAAAAGTTATCGTCGTCAGCCCGTCTGCCGACGTCGAGTCGCAGCTTAAAGACTTGCGCTCGTTCATTCGCGAATATGATCCGCTGCTTATCGGTGTGGAAAATGCAGCTGACGTCTTGGTGGAGAAGGGATACAAACCGTCGATTATCGTCGGTGATCCTGAGCTCATTAACGACCGTGCGTTACGCTCCGGAGCGACGGTGATCTTGCCCGCCGATCCTGACGGGCACGCTGCAGGCTTGGAGCGAATCCAGGACCTGGGCATCGGCGCGATGACCTTCCCAGCGGCCACAGACTCAGCCACGGATTTGGCGTTGCTCATCGCCAGCTATCACGGCGCCTCACTCGTCGTTAATTGTGGTTCGCCCTTTGATATTGAGACATTGTTCGATGAGAATCAGCGGGATGCTGCTCCGTCAGCTTTGCTGACTCGTGCGCGTGTCGGTACCCGTTTGGTCGATGCCTCCGCCGTGAATGAGCTTTATTTGGTGCGGTCGTCGGGCTTGGGATGGGTGTGGGCAGTCATCGCCGTTATTATCGCCCTCGTCACGATTATTCTTATTTCGGGGTTGTCAGGTGATGATTCATTTATCAACAACCTGATAGATACGTGGAACAGTTTTGCAATTAGTGTTCAGGATCTGTTCAAGTAAGGCATTTTTACAGCCATAGGAGCGCAGTTTGTCTCACAATCGATCAGGCATTGCAGTTGCTGGCGCGGCGTGCGGAATTGCGCTGGGAACCGTCTTCGGTGTGTATGTCTTAGGCCCACACTCGGGCGCGAGCAGCCACATTACCCGGCACAATGTTGATACCGAACGCAAGGTCGACTCAGTCACCGCGGAGCGTAACCAGGCTAATAAGAGTGTTCAGGCGGCCGATCAACTCGGGGTGACCCTTGCACCAGATGCGGTCAGAGGGCGTTTGCAGGATAAGGCTGTGCTGATCATCACCACACCTGACGCCAATAAAGATGACGTGAAGGCCGTTAACGGCCTCATTGAGCCTTCGGGTGCCCACGTCGCTGGCACTATTGGGCTGAAAGACAAATTTGTTTCTCGCGACGGTGGCGATGACCTCAAGTCCATCGCCGCGACGACGCTACCGGCAGGCGTCCAACTCTCTGAGAGAAATTCGTCACCTGGCTGGCATATCGGACAACTGATGGGCGGTGCCTTCTTGAAGAAGAGTGAAGGCGCAGATAATGCTGAAGAGCAATCGACAGGCCCGGAAAGAAAAATAGTCAGGGATGCGCTAACTCAGGGAGATTTCCTGACTGCCGACGGCCTGGATGAGCCGGCTGATGTGGCTATTCTCATCACCGGGGGGTCTGATGGCAAAACGGGAAACCATGATTATGTAGCAGGCTTCCTCCGTGATTTCACTGAAGGCCTTGGCCACAATGGGTCCGGTGTCGTTGCCGCCTCCCGTCCCGGCGCGGCCGAAGACAACGGGGTGATCGCCCGACTTCGCGATTCCCACGATGGGCAAGAGGGCTCCCAAGCCAAGATCTCCACCGTCGATGACATTAACCATGTCACGGGGCAGGTTAGTGCAATTCGTGCCTCAGCTGATGTCATCACAGGGAAAACTGGCTCTTACGGAATTATGGATGGTGCAAAGGCGGCCGTCGCGCAGTAAGGCCTCTTCTTGGCCAGTGTCCCCGCGGCTGTGGCTGGTTGTGTACCGCGACATGACGATGGTGAAAGTTTCGTGTTAGGCTGAAGTCCCGAGGGATTGTGGATATCTACCGATAATTGCCACTTTGACCGATGGATTTTCCGTTAACTGGCTAGCCCTAAGAAACCAGTTGCGGTTGTCCTGCATTGATCACCGTCTATCATCGATCCTCGGGAGAGCATAGTGTCGCAATCGCGCGCCGAGCATGTCACCAAATTTGTATTCGTCACCGGCGGTGTTGCCTCATCGCTGGGTAAAGGATTGACAGCATCCTCATTAGGTCAACTGCTGACGGCACGTGGCCTGAAAGTCACCATGCAAAAGCTTGATCCCTACTTGAACGTGGATCCGGGGACGATGAATCCGTTCCAGCATGGGGAAGTGTTTGTGACCGACGATGGTGCGGAAACCGATCTTGATCTCGGGCACTATGAGCGTTTCTTAAACCGCAACCTGTCGGGGAACGCGAATGTGACTACTGGTCAGGTCTATTCCGAGGTCATTGCCAAGGAGCGCCGTGGGGAATACCTCGGGGATACCGTGCAGGTTATTCCCCACATTACGGATGAAATCAAGCATCGTATTTTGACGATGGACCGTCCGGATGAAAATGGCGTTCGCCCCGATATCGTTATTACGGAGATCGGTGGAACTGTCGGTGACATCGAATCTCAGCCATTCCTTGAAGCTGCACGTCAGACACGGCACGACGTGGGGCGAGAGAACATCTTCTTCATCCACGTCTCCCTTGTTCCGTATCTTGCGCCATCCGGCGAGTTGAAGACCAAGCCGACACAGCATTCAGTGGCTGCCCTGCGATCGATCGGTATTGTTCCAGATGCATTGGTTCTTCGGTGTGATCGTGAAGTTCCGGAGCCGCTCAAGGCAAAGATCGCTTTGATGTGCGACGTTGATCAGGAAGGCGTCATTTCCTGCGCTGACGCCGACTCCATCTACGAGATTCCGAAAGTTTTGCACCGCGAGCACCTGGATGCGTTCCTCATTCGTCGGCTAGATTTGCCGTTCCGCGATGTTGATTGGGAAGAGTGGGACTCGTTGCTTCGGAAGGTCCACGAGCCGGAGCACGAATTGACCGTGGCTCTGGTGGGCAAGTACATCGATCTTCCCGACGCGTATCTCAGCGTGACAGAAGCTATCCGCGCAGGTGGATTTGCGAATAATGCTCGTGCCCGCGTGAAGTGGGTCCCCTCGGATTTGTGCCAGACCGAGGAAGGCGCAGAAAAAGAGCTTGGAAACGTGGACGCCATCGTCGTACCGGGTGGCTTCGGTATTCGTGGAATTGAAGGCAAGATCGGCGCGGTCCGCTACGCACGTACCCATCGCATTCCATTCTTGGGCCTGTGCTTGGGCTTGCAATGCATGGTGATTGAGGCTGCGCGTGCGGCGGGAATTACCGACGCGTCCTCAACCGAGTTCGATCCCGAGACGACAGAACCTGTGGTCTCAACGATGGCCGAGCAGATGGCTGCGGTCTCCGGCGAAGCGGATCTTGGTGGGACCATGCGTTTGGGTGCTTATCCTGCTGTGTTGGACAAGGGTTCGGTGGTAGCCGAGGCCTACCAGACGCTAGAGGTCTCGGAGCGTCACCGCCACCGTTATGAGGTCAACAATGCGTACCGTCAGCGGATTACCGATGGTGTTGGACTGAAGTTCTCTGGTACATCTCCCGATGGGAAACTTGTTGAGTTTATTGAGTATCCGGACCATCCATACATGGTCGCGACGCAGGCTCACCCGGAATATAAGTCCCGTCCGACAAAAGCTCATCCATTATTTGCTGCCCTGATTAAAGCTGGGTTGAAGCACGAGAATGATGAGGAAAAGTAGTTACGGTAAGTGAGGAGGACTAGCCACGAATCCGTCAGACAACACATCTGATTCTGGCTCATTAGATGAGGGCGCGAACCCGTCGACTCAGAGCCGTCCGGGGTCGTATGACTTCACGGTAGAGAAATCTACGTATTTGCTCGACAAACCGATTATTGCGGTTCGGCAGGATACTGTCTCTATGCCGGGTGGATTATCCGCACGACGTGAAATCGTCGAGCACTTTGGTGCCGTCGCCGTGGTGGCTTTCGATGGGAAACGCGTGAAGTTGATCCACCAATATCGGCATAGCGTGGGACGACGGCTGTGGGAATTGCCTGCTGGACTCTTGGACGCTGCAGGTGAGGACCCTCTTCAGGCTGCGTCCCGTGAGCTGCAGGAAGAAGTTGGCCTAGCCGCCGAGCGTTGGGACCTGTTGTCGGATCTTGTGTCGTCGCCAGGATTCTGCGAAGAAGCCGTCCGGATATATCTTGCGCGGGATCTTAGCAACGTCGATCGTCCAGAATCGGATGATGAAGAGGCTGATTTGACGTCGGCGTGGGTGGATCTGGACACTGCCATTTCTCAGATCATGGATGGGACGATTTGTAATGCGATCGCTACATCCGGAATCTTGATGGCTGCACAGGTTATACGAAACGATGTTTCCACACGGAGCGTCGACGAGCCCTATACGTTGCGCCCGTATCGATTGGCTGAGCGCCGTGAAGCGCAGTTGCGCGAAGCGGGGAAATCGACTGCGGATCTCAAGGTGACCGTTACAGATAAACTGCCCGGAGACACCCACCATGCGTGAGTGCGACTCACGCATGTAGTTGAGTTCTCTGCGCACAACGAAGTGTGAGGTTATGTCTTCTACGTCGACTCCAGGGCCGCTTACCCCCTCTGCGGATGAGCCTCACGGGGGGCGGAACCCGGGAGCGGACGCGTCCCACATGGTGGCTGCTTATATCGATCACCTCGCGGTGGAGAAGAACGCGAGCCCGAATACGTTGTCGAATTACCAACGTGATTTGAATAAATATGTCGCGTGGCTGGATCTGCATAACCTCAGCATCGATAGTGTCGATGAACCTGCTATCGAGCAATTTATTGCGGATTTACGGCGAGGGGACTCGACGTTGGGGTGGTCGCCTCTGGCCGTATCGTCTGCTGCACGTGCGACCGTCGCCGTTCGTTCTCTGCATCGGTTTTCCCACGAGGAAGGGCAACTAGCTCGGGACGTCACCGCAGGAGTAACTGTTCCGCGGGCCGGTCAATCGTTGCCTCATGCTCTGACTGTGGAACAGGTCAATCGGCTCATTGAGGCGTGTCCGGTGAATGAGTCGAGTGACCCGATTGCTCTTCGCAACCGTGCCGTCATTGAGCTGCTGTATGGCACGGGCATGCGAATTAGCGAGGCTCTTAATCTCGACGTCGATTCGATTGATCGGAATCACGCGTTTGTCCGTGTTGTGGGAAAGGGGAGGAAGGAACGACTCGTTCCGATCGGTGCGCCGGCACTTCACGCTATTGATGCCTGGCTAGTCCGTGGTCGCCCCTCGATGGTCAAACGAAGCGATAAAGCGTTATTTTTGAATGCCCGGGGTAACCGTTTGGGCCGGCAATCTGTATGGAAGTTTCTCCACGCAGCAGCGGAACGCTGTGGGCTCGGCGATTCAGTGGGGCCTCACACGTTGCGACACTCGTATGCGACTCACCTTCTTCAAGGTGGCGCAGATATTAGGGCGGTTCAGGAACTCTTGGGGCACGCAAGCGTGACGACGACCCAGATCTACACCGCCGTGTCTATTGATAATCTTCGGGAAGTGTATGCGACGTCTCATCCACGGGCATAAGCCGGCAGTGGAATAGTCTCGACCTTGACTCTACGTATGTTCTTCGTCGTTGGCCCGTTTTTCGGCATAATGCCACGTTAAGTTCTCAATACGAACTTGAATTATGTCAAGCTTTAATCCTTGACATCTGCGCCATAGCCCCTTCGTATTGTAGAGTAATAGTCGAATTACATCGATGATTTTCATCGTTGCTGCACGGTACGCATGATGACCGAATGCATCGCATTGCTCCAGACAATGGCCAGCGTGCGTGTATCGACGACAAGTTCCGGAGGAAGGATTGACTGTGGTTGCATCGTCTCCACATGAGTCGGATAAGGGTGATGGTCTTTTCGACGACCCGACGCCCGAGCTGGGCCTGACTGGTCGCCCACGCCGACAGATTCCGGAGCCACCTCAGCTTGATCGCCATGGTCCAGCAACGATCGTCTCGATGTGTAATCAGAAGGGTGGCGTCGGCAAGACGACGTCGACCATTAACTTGGGAGCTGCTTTAGCAGAATATGGGCGACGGGTCCTCCTCGTTGATCTCGACCCTCAGGGGGCACTGTCAGCTGGCCTGGGTATTCCACATGATGAATTAGATCTCACGGTATTTAACTTGTTGGTGGATCCGTCGACGTCGATTCTTGAGACCATCCATCGGACTGCTGTCTCGGGCTTGGATTTAGTTCCTGCCAATATTGACTTATCCGCCGCGGAAATCCAGTTAGTCAATGAAGTGGGCCGCGAGCAATGCCTGGGCCGCGCTCTTCGGCCGGTGATGGGCGAATACGATTACATCATTATTGATTGCCAGCCGTCACTTGGTTTGCTCACGGTTAATGCCTTGGCCTGCTCGCAGGGAGTCATTATCCCGATGGAATGTGAGTATTTTTCCTTGCGTGGCCTTGCTCTCTTGACCGATACCGTTGATAAGGTTCGCGATCGACTGAACTTTAACCTGGAAATTATCGGAATACTGGTTACGATGTTTGATCGACGAACTCTTCACGCGCGGGAAGTGATGGAGCGCGTGATTGAAGTCTTTGGAGACCAAGTTTTCGATTCCGTTATTACACGGACCGTCAGATTCCCCGAGACGTCAGTAGCGGGAGAACCTATTACGACCTGGGCGCCGACGTCGGAAGCTGCGGAACAATATCGGGGCGTTGCCAGTGAAATGGTGGAGCGTCTGAGTAAGTGACCGACGCGGATGCTGCGATGCCCACTAACGGTCAGGGCGTCCAAGAGGAAATCACAGGTTTCCGTGTGGCCCTCGCGAATTTTACGGGCCCGTTTGATCTCCTCCTTCAACTCATTCACAGTCACAAAATGGATGTGACCGAGGTTGCTCTTGCCCAGGTCACGGACGAATTTGTCAGCTATACGCGGAGCCTGAGTAAAACTGAGGACCTCGATGAGATCACGGAGTTCCTCGTTATTGCGGCGACCTTATTGGATTTGAAGACGGCGCGCTTGTTGCCCCGGGGTGAAGTCGATAGCGAAGAAGATCTGGCGCTCTTAGAAACCCAAGATCTGCTGTTTGCTCGATTGCTTCAATATCGTGCTTATAAGGAGATCGCCGACGAGTTGCGCGTGCGGCACGCTCATGCAGCCCGACGTTATCCGCGGGCGGTTGGGATGGAAGAAAAATTCGCGTCTCTGTTGCCGCCGGTACGGATTGATCACACCCCGCAATCGTTTGCAGAAATGGCGGCAGCGGTGTTCCGCCCCCGACCACCTGAGACAGTTAATACATCCCATGCCCACTCTGTGGCCGTGTCTGTCCCGGAGCAAGCCGGGCGCATCCTTTCCATGCTGCATTCCGTCGGTGCGTATTCGTGGTGCTCATTTGAGCAATTGACCTCTGACTGCACGGTATCGATGCAAGTCGTTGGTAGGTTCTTAGCATTGTTAGAGTTGTTTAAAGCTCATGCCACTGACATCGACCAAGAAGAGCCTTTGGGAGAAATGTTAGTGGCGTGGACGGGTCTTGAGGTTGATCCAGCAGTCGTCGCGGCCGCGAACTGGGAGTAGTTTTCGGTCCGAGACTAGGGGTCAGTACCTCACACACGAGGATTGGCAGACACGAGGATCGGCGAAGTGACAGATAACACCACGAACCCGAATATTTTACCGAAGATCTCTGCGCTTCGTGCGGCAGTGGAGTCGGTGATGTTGGTGTTGGACGATCCTGCCCCTATCTCTGACATTTCCCGCGCGGTGGGTGCGTCGGAGGAAGACACGCGCGCGGTCATCGACGAGTGGAGGGACGAACTCGATCAACGGGGCAGCGGCATTGAACTGCGCCACGTCGGCGATGGGTGGAGGCTCTACACCCGGGCTGAGCACGCGCCCGCCGTCGAGGCATTTTTGCTGGACGGAGCACAAACAAAGTTGTCGCGAGCAGCACTGGAAACCCTCGCGGTGGTGGCCTATCGTCAGCCAGTCACTCGCTCCCAAGTCGCAGCTGTCCGCGGCGTGAATTGCGACGGGGTCATGCGAACCTTAGCGCTGCGTGGCTTGGTGAAGGAAGTAGGGGAGGAACAGACCTCGGGGGCCCACTTATATGCCACAACTGAGTTGTTCTTAGAGACGATGGGCCTGTCGGATGTCTCTGAACTGCCAGACTTGGCACCTCTATTACCTGATGTGGAAGCGATTGATGAGGCCATCGCAGATTACTGAACACTGTTCAGTAGGGTGGCAAGTATGGAGGATCTTGCACGTTTCGACCAAGAACATATTTGGCATCCATACGGCCCGATGCCAGCAGCAGTCCCTTCCATCCCTGTGACGTCCGCGGAGGGAGTTACGCTGCATCTTGACGATGGTCGAAACATCATTGACGGGATGAGTTCCTGGTGGGCTGTAGCACACGGACATCGCCACCCGCACTTGGTTGAGGCCGCGCACAGGCAAATTAATCAGATGCCGCATGTGATGTTTGGCGGGCTGACTCACAAACCGGCGGTGGATTTAGCCGAGTGGCTGGTAGATATCACGCCAGAGGGTCTTGACCTGGTTTTTTATTCTGATTCGGGATCGGTCTCTGTTGAGGTCGCCATCAAGATGGCCCTCCAATATCAGATGGGGCATGGCCACCCAGAACGGAACCGGCTCGTGACGTGGCGACGTGGGTATCACGGCGACACTCAGGGGCCCATGAGTGTGTGCGACCCCGAGGGCGGCATGCACTCACTGTGGCGGGGCACCTTGGTGGAACAAGTTTTCGCCCCCGAACCTCCAGCTGATCCACGATGCGACGTGGACTATTCTTCCGGTGACGACGGTGACGGTGGTGTGCGCCTCAGCGACGATGAGATCGAGTCTTATCTACGTGAATTTGCAACATATATCGACGACACCATCGCGGGAGTGATTATCGAGCCTGTCGTGCAGGGGGCCGGCGGCATGCGATTCCACGACCCACGATTGGTTGCTGGCCTTCGCCGCGTGTGCTATGACCACGACATCCTCCTCATTGCCGACGAGATCGCCACAGGTTTCGGACGCACGGGAAGCCTCTTTACCTGCGAGGCGGCCACGATCACCCCGGACATTATGTGCGTCGGCAAAGCCCTGACCGGGGGAATGATGAGTTTTGCCGCCACGCTGACCACCCGGCGCGTGGGCGAGGTGATTTCGACACCCCAGGGTGGCGGAGCTTTGATGCACGGGCCGACTTTCATGGGCAACCCACTGGCATGCTCGGTGGCTCGCGCCGCGGGCGACCTCATTGATGACGGCTACTGGCGATCGACAGTTCCCCGTATTGAACAGGAATTACGCCACGGTTTGGCCCCGCTTGCCGATGCCGAACAGGTGTCATCAGTGCGTGTCCTGGGCGCTATCGGCGTCGTCGAACTAGCTCAACCTGTCGATATGAAGGTCGCGACGAAGGTAGCCGTGGAGTCGGGGGTGTGGCTTCGACCTTTCGGAAAACTGGTTTATAGCATGCCGCCGTTTATATCGACCAGCAGTGACATCGAAAAAATCTGTGCAGCGATGCGGAACATTGTCGCTGCGTCGGCCTAAGTGACCGGAGTCATCACAAAGGTTTTCGGTCAGGATTATTCACTGACCTAATGAGAGGAGATTGACAATGAGCATTGTCATTATGACGGGAACAGGGACAGATGTTGGCAAGACAGTCGCTACCGGAGCAGTTGCCTGCGTCCTTCAGAAAGGGGGATATGAACCCTTCATTGTGAAGCCGGCGCAAACTGGCGAACCCGAAGGCAAAGGCGACGCTCCCCGTATTACCGCCTTGACCGGTATTGATAATGCGGAGACGCTATACCGGTTCCCCGAACCGCTTGCCCCAGCGACGTCGGCGCGCCGGGCGAATATGCCATACCCCGAGCTCACAACCGTTGCTGAGAAGATCAAGTCTTTTGACAAGCCTGGCCGCGTCGTTCTCGTCGAGGGGGCTGGTGGGCTCCTTGTACGTATTGGTCAGGACTGGACCATTGCTGATTTAGCTCGAGAACTGGGTGCCCCGGTTATTGTTGTGTGCTCAACAGGCCTCGGAAGTTTGAACGAGGCTGAATTGACGGTGGAAGCTGCCGCGCGCCGGGGTCTGACCGTTCTTGGTTTAATTGGTGGGTCCATTCCGGATTCCCCAGATTTGGCGACGCGGTGTAATAAGGAAGACTTGCCGGTGGTTACCGGGACCGATGTCTTGGGCTACATACCCGAGGGAGCGGGCGGGTGGTCTCAGCAGCGGTTTGTACAGGAGGCACCGGGGTTTTTCGTACTAGATGTTGTCGATCGGGTGACTCGTGAGAGTGATTAACTGCTAGAGGTTGACTGGCGACGTCACCGCGTTTGTCGCCCGGTGAGTGTGCGCTCGGCAGATCTGCTGCAGTGCGATTGCGTCGCCACGCTCGTCAAGATGATGACACGAGTAAAGAACGTGATAGACTCACCGGTCACCATATGTTTTCCGTGGACGGCCGCTTATTTTTCATGCTATGAAACGGCGCCACGTTATCCTCTGTTTTTCAAAAGTGTAAATAACGCATAAATACGGAAAGGTCCACATCGTGGCTTCTACCGCTCGCCGTGACGGCACACCGGAATACGTACCCAAGGCCAAGCCCGCCCGCCATCAACACGTCAAGGGCACATCACCCGCCCATCATTCAGGCGAGGGCATTCGCCTGCAGAAGGTCTTGGCTGCTGCTGGCGTCGCCTCGCGAAGGATGTCTGAAAAGCTCATCGACGAGGGACGCGTCGAGGTCAATGGGGACATTGTGACCCGTCAGGGTGTTCGCGTAGATCCCGATCATGACGTAATTCGTGTTGATGGCAGCAGAGTCGTCGTCGATGAAACGATGCAATACTTCGCGTTGAACAAACCACGCGGTGTTCAGTCCACCATGCACGATGATATGGGCCGGCCCTGCGTCGGCGATATTGTTGGTGAGAAAGTAGACGCTGGTCAGAGGCTTTTCCACGTCGGTCGTTTGGATGCTGCGACACAGGGGCTTCTCCTCTTGACCAATGATGGCGAGCTAGCGAACCGGTTGATTCATCCCAAATACGGAATCAAGAAAACCTACCTCGCGACTGTTCTCGGCGAGGTCGATAAGAAAGATCTCCGACGCCTGACGCAGGGGATTGAATTGGACGATGGCATCGCTCGCGCCGACGACGCCGACATCATCGACGTCTGGCAAGGCCGTTCGCTCGTGAAAGTGGTTCTTCACGAGGGGCGCAAGCACATCGTGCGACGGATGCTCAAAGCAGCTGGTTTCCCGGTGCAGGAGCTGGTTCGAACCAAAATCCATACGGTGCAGTTGGGAGAACAAACTCCGGGAACTCTGCGTGCGCTGAACCGTTCGGAACTGACCAGCTTGTTTAATGCTGTTGATATGTAATAACCCGTACTATGTAGAGCTTTCGCGTCCAGTCTCGTGTGATCCGATGTGACAGGGATTATGCAATGGCAGAACGGATTAATTAGGAGTTTAGTGATGTCAACTACTCGTACATCGGATGACTCAACACTCGCCAACACTCCAGAGGGAGGGTTGATCGTCGCGGTCGATGGACCATCCGGCACAGGCAAATCGACGGTCTGTCGTACCGTCGCCTCGCGATTGAACGCGTCCTACTTAGACACCGGAGCCATGTACCGCGTGGCCACCCTCCACGTTCTTAATGCCGGAATCGACCCCGACGACTCGGACGCTGTCATCGAGGCAACGTCTAGCCTCCCCATCACCATCAACGACGACCCGCACTCCACCGAAGTCATTCTCGACGGGACGAACGTGGCCGATGACATCCGGACGGCACGAGTGACTCGGGCCGTTTCGTCGATCGCAGCGATCCCTGAAGTCCGCCAGAACCTCGTAGCACTGCAACGCTCATTGGCCCACAAGGCCGGACGATGCGTAGTCGAAGGACGAGATATCGGCACCGTCGTTCTAGCCGACGCACCCTGCAAAGTCTTCATGACGGCTGAGCCGAGCATCCGGGCCCAACGCCGGTACGACCAGGATCGTGAAGCCGGCCGAGACGTCACCTTCGACGAGGTTTTACGGGACGTTCAAGAACGCGACCGTAAGGATTCATCGCGGGCAGATTCGCCGCTCATGCCAGCCGACGACGCCATCGTTGTTGACACGAGCCACCAGGGCATTGATGACGTCGTCGAGACCATCATCTCCCTTGTTCGCCAATCGAGCAGCGATAACGACCGAGCCGACGACGACCGGCCTGATGAGGACGGTTCACTCGATGACCTCGTCTTCACCACGACAGAAGGCCAGGCTATTGCCGACGAGGACAGCGCCGACACGGGGGAACAGGCTAGCCCCGAACAGGCTGACTCTGAATACGACCGAGCCGACGACGGCGATGACACTGACCAAACCAGCGGCGATGCAATCGACGGTGACATCACCGACGATGAGGTCAACAACCTCCTCGTCACCTCCGACAGTGACACCGATTGGCACTCCGTAGAGGAAGCATTCGGTGTCTTCGACGACGCCGGATACACCTCCGAAGCACTGTGCACAGTCGCCATCCTCGGTCGGCCCAACGTCGGCAAATCCACACTCGTCAATCGCTTTATCGGACGCCGTGAAGCCGTCGTCGAAGACTTCCCAGGAGTCACACGCGACCGCATCTCATACCTCGGCGAATGGAACGGCCGACGCTTCTGGGTACAGGACACCGGCGGATGGGACCCCGACGCTAAAGGCATGCACGCGGCCATCGCCCGCCAAGCCGAAGGTGCGATGAAAACAGCCGACGTCATCGTCTTCGTCGTCGACACCCAAGTCGGCATCACCGCATCCGATGAAATGCTCGCCCGCAAACTACACCGCGCCGAGCAACCCGTGGTCCTCGTCGCCAATAAATTCGACTCGCCCACGCAGTACGGCGACCTCGCAGAATTCTGGGCACTCGGGCTCGACAACCCCTACCCGGTGTCGGCCAAACACGGCCACGGCGCCGCCGATGTCCTCGATGAAGTCATCCGACTCTTCCCGGACAAACCACGGCAAGAATCCATCACATCGGGGCCGCGCCGGGTCGCCCTCGTCGGCAAACCTAACGTCGGTAAGTCGAGTTTGCTCAACAAAATGACAGGGGAGGATCGGGCCGTCGTCGATGATGTTGCGGGCACGACCGTTGACCCTGTGGACTCGCTCGTTGAACTTGATCAAAAGACGTGGACCTTCGTCGATACTGCTGGTATTCGGAAGAAAACGAAGAAGGCAACGGGGCACGAGTATTACGCGGGCCTGCGTACCCGGGGAGCGATCGATGCGGCGGAGGTCGTTGTCTTCATTGTCGACGCCTCTGAGCCGGTGACTGAACAAGATCAGCGTGTCCTACGTATGATCTTGGATTCCGGCCGCGCGCTCGTGGTTGCCTACAACAAGTGGGACATGGTTGATGAGGATCGACGGGATATGCTCGACCGCGAGATTGAGTTGCAGCTCTCGCACATCCCGTGGGCCCGGCGTGTGAACATCTCGGCGAAAACCGGGCGGGCGATTCACAAGCTCGAGCCCGCAATGATCGAGGCCCTAGAGAGCTGGGATGGGCGTGTTCCTACAGGTCAACTCAATACGTGGCTGCGGGCGGTCATTGCTGAGACGCCTCCTCCGATGCGGGGTGGTCGTTTGCCGAGAGTGTTGTTTGCGACGCAGGCATCCACACGGCCGCCGGTTATCGTGCTGTTTACCACTGGCTTCTTGGAACACGGGTACCGACGTTTCCTCGAACGGAAGTTCCGGGAAACCTTCGGCTTTATAGGCTCGCCCGTGCGCATTGCTGTGCGTGTACGGGAAAAGAGAGGGAGGAAGTAGTCCCTGTCACGCCTCGTGCTGGCGGCGCATAATGAATGCGTCCGTCCTATAGGGCAACTCGATTGGCTGATGTTGAGGTAGTTCAAGGTGCTGGTAGAGATACCAGCGAAGATTATTATCGACGTGCTCGCGCGTTGTTTCCGTGGACCGTAACCAATAGGACCGGGTATGGGCCAGGTGGATAATGTTGTGTGCCGTGATGGCCTGGTTGAATGTACCACGCCATTCGTCAGTAATAGTCCATGGTGGCGCGACCTGAGGGATGAAACCGGGGCGCAATATATCCCCTGAATGCATAATCCTCGCTAATCGATGCACCCAGGGGACACCGACATCGAGTGTGTTCCATACAAGCAGACACACCCCGCCAGCAATCAGAACCCTGTCCAGCTCACGGCATGCCTGGTCTGTATCGAGCCAATGCCACGTTTGTGCACACGTTGCCGCAGTGAGGCACGAATCGGTGAGCCCAATCGTCTCCGCACGAGTTCGAAGGACCGGGATATGGGGGAGACGCGCCATACATAAATGGGTCATCTCAGGCGAAGGATCGGATGCGAGGACGCCACCTGGAAAACGTTCGTCAAGATCTATTGTCAATGAGCCCGGGCCTGCGCCTATGTCCAGTATCCGCAGTGGAGCGTTGAACTCGCGGTAATCGGCCTTGCCAATGTGGCGCGCGAGGAGATCAACAACATCAGCGGGGTAGCCAGGCCGCACAGAACCATAGTCCGAAACGCCACGATGAAAGGAGTTGGCAGCTTCCACGCGGTTCTCAGATGAGACAAAGGCAGGGCGATTACGTTGAGATCGGGTAGGAATCTGCTGGCCGGGAGAATACGCCGGCCTAGATGGTGTCATGGCGGGCGAATCACCATCAAGAGAGTGAGAAGAACCGCGTCCATCAGGGTCTATATGCACAACACATCCCCATATGTAACGGTCCAAATTGTTATCGTGTCGGACTGACAGGATTTGAACCTGCGACCCCTTGACCCCCAGTCAAGTGCGCTACCAAACTGCGCCACAGTCCGATCACCCCATGAGAGGCAACCACTGCAGCATACCGCAGCTGGTTGCGACCGCAAAAAACTAGGTCTGAGGTGGGGAGACAGGCCTCTCAGTGACGACGATCCCATCGGCATCGCATGTCACATACTGGCCAGGAATAAAATCCACTCCGCCAAAGTTCACGACAACATCGCGCTCACCATCACCAGTTTTGCTGGATTTCCGCGGATTCGTGCCCAGAGCTTTCACACCGAAATCCATATCCTTGATCTCCGCAGAGTCACGGATAGCGCCATAAATAATGATCCCAGACCAACCATGATCATGCCCAAGTGCAGCGACGTTATCCCCCATCAACGCTGTGTGGACGCTTCTGCCACCATCCACAACAAGCACACGACCGTCTCCGGCAGTACCCAACACAGATTTAAGAAGGGCGTTATCCTCATAACACCGAACCGTCGAAATCTGGCCGGCAAACTCAGCGCGGCCGCCGTAGTTGAAGAATTGCACATCACACGAGCGCACCGACGGGCCAACAACGTCGACAATATCGGCTGTGGGAATAATCTCCTGGGCGCCCGCACTGTCATGAGCGGACTCACGTTTACTATTCATAGCCAGAAGATTAACCCGAATCGTTCCCACCTGGTGGGACTTTGCCAAGAAACGACTCCCCATCGCCACCACCATCTAGACTACGCTGGGTGGACGGCCCGGTCTCACCGGACACGGAACATGATGCCAAATAAAAAACGCTAACGTAATCACCCGTAATCTTTTCACGTAGCAAGGACGACCTCTATGGCCACATGGCTTCGGAAACTCACCGGTTCCCGGCGAAAAAACACAGCTGAGCTCTCTCGCGCCACTACGCTAGGAGACCACACAGCCACACTTACCGACGCCGACCTCCGAAGAACCTTCGACACCGCGCTACGGGACGAAGACCATGCCACCATGTTCGCAACGCTCCGAGAAGCCTCCACGCGAACAATCGGACTCACCCCATTCGACTGCCAACTCCGAGGAGCCCAGGAACTCCTTAAAGGTAATGTCATACAAATGGCCACCGGCGAAGGAAAAACACTCGTCGGGGCACTGGCGGCGATCATCTATGCCCATCAGGGGCGAAAAATCCATTGCATCACCGTCAACTCCTACTTAGCAGGACGCGACGCCGACTGGATGGGACCACTGTTCGATTTCTTTGACGTGACCGTCGGTGCCATCCAAGAACACATGACCGCGGACCAACGCCGCGCCACATACTCTAACGACATCGTTTTCGGATCAATCAATGAAATAGGATTCGACGTCCTCCGCGACCACTTGATCACACGCCGACAAGACCAAGTACAGCCCACACCAGACGTCGCCATCGTCGATGAAGCCGACTCAGTCATGGTCGACGAAGCCCTCGTTCCTCTCGTCCTGGCCGGCAGCGCACCCGGTCACGCCCCTACCGGCCGCATTAGTGAAGTCGTCCGACGACTGATCAAAGACGAGGATTACAGCGTTGACGACGACCAACGAAACGTGTTCCTTACTGACAAAGGCGCTCACACCGTCGAAAAACGTCTCGGCCTCTCATCGCTCTACGACGCAGAAAACATCAGCACCACGCTCGTCCAAGTCAACGTCGCCCTCCACGCCAAAGAACTCCTTGTTAAGGATGTTCACTACATCGTTAGGGATGGGAAAGTCGCCCTCGTCGACAATTCAAAAGGGCGCATAGCCGACCTCCAACGCTGGCCGGACGGACTACAATCCGCCGTCGAAGCAAAAGAAGGACTCGACGTCACCGACGGTGGGCGAGTGCTCGACACCATCACCATCCAAGCGCTCCTCGGCCGCTACACCAACCTGTGCGGAATGACAGGAACGGCCACCGCCGCCTCCGAACAACTCCGCCAATTCTATGGCCTCGGCGTTGCCGTCATTGACCCCCATGTTCCCTGTATTCGCGACGACGAAGCAGACCGAATCTTCAGCACCGCCGACGACCGACGCCGCGGCATCATCGAACACATCCAACAACTCCAACAAGCCGGCCGCCCAGTCCTCGTCGGAACCCACAACGTCGCCGAATCCGAAGACATCCAAAACGCACTCCAAGACATCGGAGTCGACTGCGTCGTCCTCAACGCAAAAAACCACGAAAAAGAAGCACGCATCATTGCCGACGCCGGACTCCCCGGACGCGTCACCGTATCCACACAAATGGCCGGACGAGGAACAGACATCAAACTCGGCGGAGCACACGAACAGTACCGCGACGACGTCGTTGCAGCCGGAGGCCTCGCCGTCGTCGGATTCGGACGCCACCGCAGCGCCCGTCTCGACGACCAACTCCGCGGCCGCGCCGGGCGGCAGGGCGATCCTGGGTCCAGCGTCATTTTCGTCTCGCTCGAGGACGACGTCATCGCAGTCGGTGGAGCGGGCGAATCCATCAATGCAATTCCCGATAACAACGGGCAATTGACGCAGAAAAAGGTGTATTCCTTTGTGGATCACTGTCAGCGTGTCACTGAAGGACAAATGCTTCAGATTCACGCTAATACGTGGAAATATAACAAGCTCATCAATGAACAACGGGTCATTATTGACGAGCGGCGTAGCGATATTCTCGATTCCGACGTTGCCTTGAAGGAATTACAGCGCCGTGCTCACCGCGATTTGACGGTGCCGCATGATGTCCAAGTTCAGGCGGCCCGTGACGTCGAGCTCTTTCACCTCGACGAACATTGGGCACGGCACCTCGAATATCTGGATGACATTCGGGAGTCTATTCACCTTCGCGCACTCGCCCGAGAGAATCCGGTCGATGAATTTCACCGAATGTCGATTGCCGAGTTTAAGAATCTTGCCACCGGAGCCGTTGATGATGCGGTTGAAACGTGGAGGCATGTCACGATCGATAACAATGGTGCCGATCTCGGCGAGCGCGGTCTTCGTCGGCCTAGTTCTACCTGGACTTATATGGTTAATGACAATCCTCTGTCCGGGAATAATGGATCGGTCGTGGGGTCAGTTGTTAACTTATTCCGATAGGCTTGCTTTACAACCGTGGTATGTAGGGCAATATCGGATGAGCAATGAAATGCTGACAGCCGGCCACATATAGCTACATTTAGCAATGAGTACGTAACGAGAGGATAAGTCCGATGGAGTATGACGAGCATCGTGATAACCCCGAAACCCCTCGTTATGAACAACCTGTTGGAACCAAAAAACAAGGAACTCAGAGTGCTCGGAAGTCGCGTCCTACTCGGAGTACGCCGGTGAGCAAAGTAACCCGCGAAACCCGACTCCGGGTGGAAGCGCGGATGGACAAGATGCTTCCCACACCGGACGGGCACACTGCCCGGGCAGTACCGCCTGGTATGGAACCGCCGGGTATGCGGGAACAAGTGACAGTTCACCCCGCGGGATACTCGCGGATCCTGACCGTTCCCAACATCCTAAGCATCGTGCGTATCTGCCTGGTGCCCATTTATGCCTGGTTCCTCATCGGCCCGGGAGAGTATGGGTGGGCACTCGCCATCGTGGCTATTTCGTCGTTCACCGACTGGCTTGATGGAAAAATCGCGAGGATCTGGGGCCTGACCACGCGGATAGGGCAGTACCTCGACCCAGCCGCCGACCGATTGTTTATCCTTGTCACCCCCATTTGTTTCGCTATCGCGGGGCTGCTGAGTTGGTGGTGGGTGGCAGTTCTCTTCGCTCGTGACCTTATCCTTTTCCCGACGATGCTCATCTATCGGAATCGTGGAATACGACCGAAGGTTATGTACCTCGGAAAAGCTGCGACGTTCGCCCTCATGTGGGCGTTCCCGCTGTACTTAGCGTCGGCTGCAGCGTGGTCCTTTTCACATTTCTTTACCCCCTGGGCGCGAGCTCTTTTCCTGTGGGGGACAGTTTTGTACTTGTGGACAGGGGTTTTGTATTTGTACCGGGCAGTGCTTGTATCGAGGCGATTTCCTGTTACGAGGGGGTGGAATCGCCCCACTGGTTCTTCATGATAAAAAGAGTCTTTGGGGGTGATACTTACCCGCACCGCGCGCATGCCACCATCCTATGGATTAGGCTGGGGGAGTGAATATAACATGCCCCTCGGCACTATGTGGAGGGGCATAAACGGCTACTATGGGCGCTAAATCTGTATAACCCAGTGGAAGCGGTTCTCAGCTAGTTTAGTGGCAGGCAACCGCTCGAGCGTCTGGCTATCATCTCTATATGAGATAGTCGGTCGCACAGGGCAGTGGCTAATACGAACCGTTGGTCGAACTTAAGGAGGCAGAATCGATGAGTGACAATAGCGATTTTTCAGAATCTTCGGTGGAAACTACCTCGGTCTTCCGTGCCGATCTTTTGAAAGAAATGGAATCGGGTGCGTCCGATTCCTCAGCCCCAGGCGTTGATGGTTTACCCGAGGGCTCCGCATTGCTCGTCGTCAAACGTGGTCCGAATGCAGGATCCCGATTCCTCCTCGACCAGCCGACGACAACAGCAGGCCGTCATCCTGATAGCGATATCTTCTTGGACGACGTTACCGTGTCCCGTCGTCACGCTGAATTCCGCAAGAATGATGACCAATTCGAAGTCGTCGACGTGGGATCTCTGAACGGCACGTATGTCAATCGTGAGCCCAAGAACTCATCAGAGCTTTCCAATGGTGATGAAATCCAAATTGGTAAGTTCCGCCTCGTGTTCCTCAACGGTCAGAAAGATTCTTAAGAACAGTGTCAGCTCTACGGAAAACGGGCCCGCTGCCTGAAGTCCGTCATGACCGCCCTTCCACGTTGTCGATCGGGGCGGTTCTTAAGCAACTTCGTCGCGAGTTTCCCGATGTCACGGTCTCTAAGCTCCGCTTTTGGGAGTCTGAGGGGCTTGTCTCCCCGGCGCGTACAGAGAAGGGTTACCGACGCTACTCGTCCGCTGATGTTCAGCGCCTACGTTATATTCTGACGACGCAGCGTGATAACTATCTGCCTCTGAAAGTTATTAAGCAGCGCCTGGATGCGATGGACGAGGGCAACGTCACCCCTGTTACGGGATTGATTTCTGCCGAGCAATTCAAGCAGGAAAATACCCGCTTGACCCATTCTGATGTGTGTGCTGCTGCTGAGATCGATGACACTTTCCTCACCCAACTTGCCAAGGCGGGTTTTGTTAATGCCGACAGGTCAGGCCTCTACTGCCAAGACGATGTGTCGATCGCGCGGACAGCGAGCCAATTGGTCGGGTTCGGGCTCGATGAGCGGCACTTAAAAACGCTGCGAGCTACGGCCCAAAGGTATGCGGGGGTGATTACTCAAGTCAGCGGCCCGCTGGGCCATGCCAAGAGTAGTGATGCGAAGGCCAGATCAGAAGAGACAGCCCGCGAGCTTTCTGCATTAATCGTGAGCTTACAAGCGGCGTTTATTAAAGCTTCCC
This sequence comes from Corynebacterium pseudokroppenstedtii, assembly GCF_019754945.1. GTDB lineage: Bacteria > Actinomycetota > Actinomycetes > Mycobacteriales > Mycobacteriaceae > Corynebacterium > Corynebacterium pseudokroppenstedtii. The sequence goes on along the minus strand of NZ_JAEUWU010000001.1, from coordinate 669,564 downwards.
TGCGCGGCGAATTCGATTAGAAACTGAGTGCCGTTGACCGATTGAACCGATTGGTCGGAATGAGGATGGAGGCCACATATCATCATGGTTGAACTCGAGTATTTAGGGTTGTTTCTCCTCGGCCCAGATCGCGATCCGGCAATAGTGTTTTTGTGGCCCCAGCGCCGACGCATCATGACGGTGTTTGTCGGTGCATCTTCCGCAGCCATTCTTTCGGGCAAAGACATCGGCGTAGAGCCGCGGCGGCCGACGTCGACAAGTGTTATTGTCGACGTTCTAGAAGCGCACGATGATGCGGTAGTGAATATTTCTATCGATGCCGTCAACCACGGCACTTTCTACGCAACGATCCATTGCGAGTCAGGGAACAACTTTGACATCCGGGTATCGGACGCCATTGATCTTGCTCTTAATGAAGACGTGACCATTTACGCCGAGGAATCGATTGTCAAAACCTGGTCGGTTCCGGTCACGGCTGAGGTCGTTGAGCACCTTGATAGTTCGAATCAGGCTTTGTCTGGACGACGCGAATCGAGCCTATCGTTGCTGGCTGACATGACGGGAGACAATTCCGAATCAGAGGGCAATGATCAAGAGCATCTGTCGGAAGACTTGGGTGATCTTGCCGTCGGCGATGCTGATTTCGAAGAACTCATGGGGCACTTGGGTATGAGCGAGAATGATCTTACCCAAGGCAGTGATGATGATCGCCGTGGTGAGAACGGTTCTGAGGATTCGTAGGCACGACGTCGTCGACACGAGATTGGCAGATATTAGATCGGCAGAGACTGCTGGAGTGTGAACGGGACAGTCCGTCGGCTGAATGAGCGTGAGCACAACTTGACAGTGTGACTAGTGTGAAAGTTGTTAATTACAATATAGTAAGTTAAGCATGTGATTTGATGGACGCATGTGAAAAATGTGCCACATGTGTTGCGTGTCGCGTTGACTCGAAAGAATATTGGCATAACCTAGACGTCATCGAACTACATGAGTGTGAGTATTCCCGCTCTCTTGCTCAACACGTACGACCACAGAAAGCGAGCCTGCAGTGAAACAGGAACAGGCACCCGTCCAAGGCGCACTCTTTGACGTCATGGATTCGGACGATGAAGTCGGCTACCGCGTTCCCATCGCTTGTCAGGTAGCGGGGATAACTTATCGGCAGCTTGACTACTGGGCTCGTACAAAGCTCGTCCAGCCATCCATTCGATCCGCACACGGATCCGGAACCCAGCGGCTGTACTCGTTCCGCGACATCCTTGTTCTCAAGATCGTTAAAGGTCTGTTGGACACGGGCATTTCGCTGCAGAACATCCGGCGTGCCGTAGAAAAGTTGAGCAACTTGGGCGTCGATGATCTTTCCACGATTACGCTCGTTTCTGACGGAACGACGGTGTATGAATGCCGTTCCAGCGAAGAAGTCTTTGATCTTTTGACCGGCGGACAGGGCGTATTCGGAATTGGGGTTCCGGGTATCGTCAAAGAACTTGCCGGGACGATTTCAGAATTTCCGGCGGAAAAAGTTGTCCGTGCGGGAAGTGCCGACGACAGCGCTGAAGGAGCTTCTCAGCACAACGTCGCTGGTTTCGACGAACTCGCAGAACGTCGGCGCCGTAAAACCAGCTAGTTAGCTGGCTAGAGCGTTTGGCTTTTCAGTCAGCTACGAATCTAACCTGCCAGGGCGTCGGTCATTGCTTGGGGGAATGATTTGTCTGTGGCATTCGGGATAGCGTGGTAACGACCGTTGGTTAATTGGCTCACTTCGCGGAGCCACGGGTCCACCTTGTCGCCGAGAGCGATGACATCGACTTGTACAGAGGATTGCTTGTTGATGATATCGGCCTGAAGGCGAGCGTTAGCTGCGTTCATGGACTGTCCCGCATTCGTTGACCCCGTCACGATAACGACGCGCTTGGGAGCAGGTCCGCTAATTGACGCATTGAGCATCGCTGCGACGGTCGATTCATACAGGAACGGGGTGCCGCCCGTCGTGAGCCCGTTAACCATCGACGCACTCCGAGCCCCGTGGTCACCGATGCTGAGGTCAACATGGTTTCGATAGGGTTGGACCCTTTCCATGGGCGAGGAAAAACTCCATAACGACGTCACCCGCCCGTACTGTCCCGCTTCTTGCAGGCTTCGGGCACTCTCGCGCTGGATAACGCCAAAATAGTTGCGCATAGATTCCGACGTGTCGATCAGCAGTAGTGTCGACGCCGGGGCAGGACGTTGTTGATTCGCCTTATCAGGTTTTTGTTCGGACTTAGCCTGGTCCTTTGCCGCGTCCTTCTTTACTGGGGACTGTTGAGCGGTCGCTTTATCGGTTGTGGCCTCGCCATCAGTGTTCCCTGAAGCCTGACTATTCATCTCCCTCGTGGTGGAGTTAGTCACTGTCACCGGTGGAAGCTCGCCACTGACCTGGTTCGACGCAGCGTAAGCCAGTTCTTTGGTGTCGTTCGATAGGGAACCATGGGCAGGAGTTTTCTCAGCAGCCTGCGATTCCGAATGAGAGCGGGCGAATTCTGAAAAATCCGCGGCAGCCCGTGCTTGGTATTCGGTAACCCGAGGGCTAGAGCTCATTGTCAGAAGTGGGAAATCAACCGTCGCGTCACCGATCGGTGAGAACGCCGTGTTGTCGCCCCCAAGCGACTGCGGAGCCGCTACAGAAGAATTTCCCTTCCCACTTGAGACGGACGAGACCGCATCCGAAAGAGAAGTGGGGGAAAGGGTGGCAGCAACTTCACGTGCCGACGCATCACGCGCTTGAGGATCCATGCCGGCTGGATGATCTTTAGCGAATTGGGCACTAGCCGCATAAGCAGACCACGTCGAGTCGCGCGGATACGCCGGTGCGCCCGGTGCTTTGTCTTGTGCCGAGTTCTTGGAGTGGATCGCCCCCAATTGTTGGCGATCAACGAGCACCGACGAATCGATTTCTGCTTCGCTGCCGTCCAAAGCGGTCCCACCGGGATTATCCTGCGTTGAACCCGGGAGGCTACCAGCGGGTATCCACGCCGCGGGGAGATCCCCCTCGGGCGAATGGAACAAAGCTATCGTTTGCGCTGTATTCGCATATGTGATCTTCGGTGTGATACACGAATCATGGGTGGACGGATTCGACTTCGAATAGTCCGACGTCAACTTCTCAGCCGTAGCCTTGGCCGAAGGGTCAGCAATGACGTTGAGAACCGTCGACCGGTCACACTCAGCAGCGTTAGACGACGATTTATTCCGACTGACGAAAACCACAGACAAGGCAGCGAGAAGTGCGAGCACGATGACAATAACAAAGGCCACCCACACCCATCGTGCAAAGCGTAATTGCCGTGTTCCTGATCGATGATTCGCCATAACGCAATGTTACAACGTTAAATCTGAGGTGCGAATGATATCAATGAGCTTCGTCCGTAGGTCGGAGGCGCGCTGAGAAAATTCGCGTTGGGCAGCGACATATTGTGCTTTCCCCTCGGGCGTCTCAATGGGCACCGCGGTAAAACCCCACTCGGTGAGGTCATAGGGTGAGGCTTCCATATCCAGTTTCCGGATATCGCATGCTAAACGGAATGTATCCAGCCAGAGTTCACCCGGCACGAGGGGGCCTAATTTCGTTGCCCATTTATATAAATCCATGTTTGCGTGCAAGCATACGCCCTGTTCACACAGTGGTTGTGTTTCCCGCGATGGGTGGAACTTATTGCGGGGGACGGCGTCGGGGGTGAAGAATCGAAAAGCGTCATAGTGCGTGCACCGCACGGAATGAGTTTCAACCACCCGGTTCGTCGCCTCTGGTCCTAGCCTGAGCGGTTCCGGGTGCCGAGGTCGTCCTCGATAAACCATCGCCCATTCGTGGAGGCCAAAGCAATCAAAGTGCGTGGGGTTGGACAGTGTTTGGGTCAGCAGATTCTCAATGTAGCGGAACGTCGAGCCTCGATCTGCCCACAACGCAGCAGTGTCCAATGTCGTGACGGTATGGCCATGGAGCTGATCCGCAATGATACCAGCGTCCTCAAGCGCAACGGTGGGGATAGATTCGCTATCAACTGCGGTGAAATACTTCATAGCAGGAGCATCAACGAGATACACACCGTGGCCAGGTGACCAATGACTGAGTTTCCCTGGGGTGACAGGGTAGTAATGGAAGATAAAGTCCCACACCGGATGCCGTTGTCCGCGAGAGGCGCGTTCAAGGTGATCTTTAGTCAACCTTGTGACCGTGTCCTTATGAGCATTCCGACGCATTACCCACTCTGATGGGAAAAGAATGGTGGGGCGAAATGTTGTCCAAGTCAGCATAATGTCTGAGGTCGAATTCCTTTGCTGTCGTGGGGTAGTAGCCACGTCGGGGTTAGTCGTCTGCCTTAGTCATCGTGGGTACTATCGCGCACGGTTCCTACATATTCCTCGATCAAATCCTCGAGGGTCACGATTCCGTATTGATGCCCGCCATCTACCACTTGCGCAATATGACGAGAGCGTCCACGCATGAGCCGCAGCGCTTGGTCCATAGGAGTAGAGGGGGAGAAGGTGATGAGCGGTCGGATTTCCCTGCGCGCTAACACCGTTTTCGGGTCAGAGTGGGGTGGGATTTCGCGGTCCAAAATGTCTTTGACGTGGACGTAGCCTAAGTAGGTGCCATCTCTGCCTGTCACGGGGAAACGTGAAAAGCCAGTATCGGCGACGGCCTTTTCCACATCGCCCATCATCGGACCACTGCCGCGCAAAGGCACTGTACGGACTTCGTCGGCAGGGATGAGGACCTCGTCGATATGCCGACGTGGGGACGCTAAGGCCTTGTTCAGCCGAGAGTGCTCTTCTGCGTCGATCAGGCCTTCCTGACGTGAATCAGCGATCATGCGCGCTAGTTCCGACGGGCTAACAGTGGTGTCCAGCTCATCCTTCTGTGTGATGCCAACAGCTGCCAGCGTGATACGTGCTACCCAGTTGAAGAAAAGAATGATGGGACGCGTTATTTTCACGAACATAACGTGGATAGGCACGAGCCACATCGCGACGTTTTCTGGGCCTGCGAGCGCAATATTCTTCGGCACCATCTCGCCCAGAATGATGTGAAGAATAGAAACCAAGAGTAGTGCGAGCGCAAATCCAATGGGATGTAGTAACTCGTCGGGGACGCCGAGAGCCGCTGCGGGGGTTTCAATGAGATGGGAGACGGCTGGTTCGCCAACCTTGCCGAGCAAGAGGCTAGCAACAGTGACGCCGAATTGAGCTCCGGCTAGGTTCATGGATAGGTGCTCGGTGGCATTAATCACTGCGCGTGCTCTGGTATCCCCGGACTCGAGGATCGATTCCAGCCGGTCTTTACGGGAAGAAATGAGGGCAAACTCTGCTCCCACAAAGAATGCGTTCAACGCGATAAGGAAGAGGGCGAATACGAGAGCCCATAGGTCGCCGATCATTTATTCCCCCTCTCGCAGTGGCAGATTGTTGTTGTTTTCTGCACTTGTCATCGCAGATGCTTGTTCGGGAGCGATGGGGGTAAGAAGCACCCGATCTACTCGTCGGTCATCCATCGATGTCACTCGGGCCGACCAGGATAAAGGATTAGTTTCGACAACATTGGTGTCTGGATTTGGCAAAACGATGATGTCGCCCTCGACGGGAATCCGTTTGAGGTTCGTCATGACTAGGCCACCCAGAGTTTCATAAGGCCCCTCCGGGGCCTTATAGCCAAGCCGAGACTCCAACTCATCAATGCGCACGAGCCCAGAGCAATCCCACGACGTTCCCGATTGCCTTATCTCCGTCTCAGTTTCGGTGTCATCGTGTTCGTCGAAGACAGCGCCGAGGATTTCTTCGACCATGTCCTCAATAGTGACGATGCCGCTCGTTCCGCCATACTCGTCGGCAACCATGGCCATTTCGCACCCTGATTGTCGAACAATTTTCAGGACACTGTCACCGTCGAGACTAGTGGGCACGACGGGCGCAGGATCGGCGTAATCGATCACTAATGTTGAATCGCGTTGATCCGTCGGAAAGGTGAATGCCTTTTTAACGTGGATGACGCCGAGAGTGTTATCGAGATCGCCGTCTGTGATGGGGAAGCGAGAGTGCCCTGTCTCCATGGCGAGGGTAAGCAAATCTGTCATTGAGGCGTCTTTTTCGAGAGCCTCGACTTTGGCACGAGGAGTCATAATTTCGTCGGCCGAGACATCGCCGAATTTGAGCGATCGGTCAATGAGTGTGGCTTGATTTTTTGACATACCTCCATGAAGAGCCGAGTTTCGCACCAGCGCACCCAGCTCCTGGGGTGAGCGTGCCGACGCTAGCTCGTCGGCGGGCTCGATCCCCATTTTTCTCACCAAATGATTGGCGGACCAATTCAACGTTTTAATGAATGGCGAGAAAAACCGGTTGAAATACACGACTGGCCGGACCGTGATCTTAGCGGCTTTCATGGGATTGGTGATCGCTATATTCTTTGGAACAAGCTCACCATAAACCATGGACAGAAGTGCCGCGATAATCATCGCGATAATCAACGCGATGGACTGCGAGGCAGAGGGGGAAATCCCGACCACTTCAAGTAGCGGAGTAATAAATGTGGACAGCACCGGCTCTGCTAAATAGCCTGTGGCCAGCGTCGTTAATGTAATACCGAGCTGTGCCCCGGACAAATGAAAGGAAAGGTTTTGATGTGCCTTTCCCACCAGTTTGCCCAATGGGGAGGTGTCTTCCTGAATAGTGGAATTTTCCAGACCAGTGAGCGCGAATTCCACCGCCACGAATACTCCCGTGCCGGCGGTCAACGCGATGAAACCGATAATGCCCAGAATACTTAATGCAATGTCCATAGTTGGTAGCTAGTGTAGATCCGCCAGACGACGGGAGTAATCCCGACAGGGGAGTGACCGGTCGTCAGTTACGCTTCAACCTCTGAGCGATCGCCCGACCACAGCGTGTGGAAGGAACCATCTTTGTCGATCCGGCGGTAGGTGTGGGCGCCGAAGAAATCACGCTGTGCCTGAATGAGTGTCGCGGGAAGCCGCTCAGCACGGAGCGAATCATAGTATGACAATGACGACGCGAAGACGGGGATAGGTAGCCCCATTTGCGTCGCAGATACGACAATGCGTCGCCAGGAATCCACCAGGTTGGACATCTGTTCCGTGAAGTATGGATCCAAGAGGAGGAGCTGGAGATCCGGGTTCTGGTCATACGCTTCGCGAATTCGGTTGAGGAATTTCGCGCGAATGATGCAGCCGCCTCGCCAGATCGTTGCTAAGTCACGGGGATCGACGTTCCATTCGTGCTCTGCTGACCCGGCCTTAATTTCATCGAAACCTTGGGCATAGGCCACCATCTTCGATGCGTAGAGTGCCCGTCGCACATCCTCGATGAAGCTCTCCCGTTCCTCAACAGAAATGGGTGAGTGGAGAGAACCGCTGGGGAGATTCCCCTGTGTGGCGGTGCGTTGTGCAGTAGCGCCAGACAACGCGCGTGCGAAGACCGCTTCGCCGATACCTGTGACAGGAATTCCCAGGTCAAGGGCAGCTTTTACTGTCCAGCGGCCGGTTCCCTTCTGGCCTGCGCTGTCAACGATGACGTCAACGAGCGGTTTCCCGGTTTCACTATCAACATGGGAGAGGACTTCTGCGGTGATTTCAACCAGGTACGAGTCCAGATCACCCTTGTTCCATTCCCGGAAAACGTCGGCGATCTCTGCTGGTTCCATGTTCGCGCCGTAACGGAGCAGGTGGTAGGCCTCGCCAATGACCTGCATATCGGCATACTCAATGCCGTTGTGGACCATCTTCACAAAGTGGCCCGCACCATTAGGACCGATGTGTGTGCAGCACGGTGTGCCGTCAACCTGTGCGGCAATAGATTCCAGTAACGGGCCGAGAGACTTATATGACTCTTCTGGGCCACCAGGCATGATGGAGGGGCCGTTGAGAGCGCCTTCTTCGCCACCGGAAATTCCAGCTCCGACGAAGTGCAATCCGCGAGCAGCAATTTCCCGTTCGCGGCGGATGGTATCCGTGTAGAGAGAGTTACCGCCATCAATAATGATGTCGCCTTCCTCCATAGCATCGGCCAGCTGTGAAATGACGGCATCGGTCGCCGCACCAGCTTTCACCATGATGAGGGCGCGACGCGGGCGCTCAAGAGAAGCAACGAATTCTTCAATCGTCGACGACGCAATGAATGAACCAGTGTCACCAAAGTCCGACATAAACGCGTCAGTTTTTTCGTGAGAACGGTTGTACACCGCGACCGTGTAGCCGTGCGATGCAAAATTACGGGCAATATTTGAGCCCATCACTGCGAGCCCGACGACTCCGATATTGGCTAGGTTGCCTTGTGCTGTGGAGGTATCACTCATGACCCCTGAGTCTAGCGTGTTCTATTTTCGACGTCTGACAGTGCATATATCAGTACGATGGTGATCTATGAGTTTTGTCGAAAAATTCGGAATTTCCACGCAGCGTCAACTAACTGATGAGGAATTAGCTGAGCTCAATGGCGGTGCCGTGTACGGAGAGGAAACTCCTGAAGCAGGATCGGGCTCTGCTCTTCCGCACGGTTTAGACCAAACCCTGGGCATGACCTTTACTGCGGTGGGTCCCGAAAGGGTTGAGGGCAGGATCGTGATCGATCAGCGCCACGTTCAGCCATGGGGTGTGACGAATGGTGGCGTGTACTGCGCGATTGGTGAGTCTATTGCGTCTATCGCGGGATTTATCGCCGCTGGGGGACAGGCAACTGTGATGGGAGTAAATAACAACACAGATTTCTTTCGCCCGTCGCGCCCAGGGGATATCTTGCGCGCGATCGCCAGGCCGGTGAACCTTGGCCGAACTTTCCAGGTATGGGAAGTCCTTATCGCGAATGAACGCACTGAGAAGCTTGTTGCTCGGACAAACCTTCGAACGTCGGTTATTCCGCAGTCTTCCACTTCTCAGCAGGGTTAGGGGTACCCAGTTTCCGGGTCTCCCGGACCTCTGCAGCCTTGGGGGATTCGACCGCTAGTTTGTCGAGCCCGTTGCGTGCATACAGCTGCTGTTGCGTGGTGTCCAAGTGCCACCGTTTGGGGGAGATGGAATTGAGTCCCCAGCTGACCATCGATACTAGCCTGTTGCGGAAGCCCACAATGAAGGCCAGGTGAACCAGCAGCCACGTGACCCACCCAAAGAATCCAGCGAACTCAACTTTATCCAGTTTAACGACTGCCTGGAACCGGGAGACTGTGGCCATGGAGCCCTTATCAAAGTACTCGAAGTCAGGGCGCTCCTCGTACGACCGTCCCCGTGTTTCTTGGGCGATCTGTTCGGCAGCATACTTGCCCCCCTGGATAGCCACCTGGGCGACACCGGGAAGCTTATCGAGTGACATCATGTCGCCGACGACGAAGATATCACGATGATTGCCCACGGTGAGGTCAGCATTGACGGGTACACGCCCGGCGCGGTCAACGTCGACACCACTTTGTTTTGCGATGATGGCACCCAGGGGAGAGGCTGCCACGCCGGCAGACCAAATCTTGCATGAGGCCTCGATGGTTGTCTCTTCGCCTGACTCGAGATTCTTGTACGTCAGACCGCGCTTATTGACGTCCGTCACTATTGAGCCGAGAATAATTTCGACTCCCATACGCCGTAGCTGATTAGCGGCTTTTCTACCCAATCGTTTGCCAAACGGCGGAAGTACTTGAGGTGCTCCGTCAATGAGGATGATGCGCGCGTCCGCAGGGTCGAAGTTGGAGTATTCTCCCGTCAGAGTCCGGTTCGCCATCTCGGCAACCTGCCCGGCTAGCTCCACACCGGTGGGACCTGCGCCGACAATGGCGAAGGTGAGAAGGCGATCGCGCTCACGCTGATCGGTCGTCATCTCGGCACGTTCGAATGCGCTAATAATGCGGGAACGGATCTCAAGGGCATCGTCGATGCTCTTCATCCCCGGTGCGTACTTCGCGAATTGGTCGTTGCCGAAGTAGGACTGGCCTGCGCCCGCCGCCACAATTAAAGAATCGTAAGGAAATACTAACTCGTGACCATCTTGCGACGCTGTGACGGTCTTCGCTTCTGCGTCGACATCCTGGACTTCGCCTCGAGCAACATGAATGTTGGGATCGGCATGGAATATTTGCCGAATCGACGAAGCGATTTCACCTGGGGAGAGAATGCCGGTTGCCACTTGATACAGCAGTGGTTGGAAGACGTGGGTATTGTTTCGGTCAATGATTGTGACGTCGACATTTTCGTTGGCAAGTCGCTTCGCCGCGAAAATCCCGCCGAACCCGGCGCCGATGATAACGACGCGGTGTTGAGAATCGTGGGAAGCGGGGGTGTTGTGGTTCGTTGTTTCGGAGGGCATAGGTCTCCTTCGGTGGGATATATCGTGCTTGGTCAGGGGATCACGAAAAGTGTCGCCACACATCAGTGTATGTCGGATCACACAGTATGTAACCAATCACACTATAGTGTCAGGCGTAAGTGTGGTAATTGCCGGGTTCATTCGCGAAGCTAGTCAATGGTTACTTAGTAACTCATGACGGCCCGCGGGGACGTGTGGCGTGGTGCAAACCACCAAGCCCTTATCCGCGGTAGTTTTAGGGCGGGTAGAAAGTAGACAAAAGGCGCATATACCAGCACTAAATGGGGTCAGCGTCGGCACGAAGAGTCGGAAGGGAGTAGCCGCACAGGTGAAAAACAAAGGGCATATTGACCCCACAACGTGGCCTAACCTCGTCCGAGAACCCTCCGCACCCATGATGGGGGCGAGAGCTAGTGCAGTCCACGATCGACTCGAAGAATTCCTCGACTCCGTAGATATTTCTGTGCCGGACGAACCCATCGGAATTGGAGACATCGATCCCGAACCACCTATTGCCTACAACCCTGAAGCAATATTTTCGTCGGAACCGATGCGGATGTCGGTCTATGACCCCAATGTCATGAACCGCATGGTCGACTCCGGTTTCCTCGGACTCGGCGAGGGATATGTCGCGGGAGAATGGGACGCGATACCTCTAGCCGACGTACTAGCAACGCTGCTCGACCACGACATTGAGGCCGGATGGGGGAAAATGCTGTCCCGATGGTCGCGGAACAAAGTGACCGGCGTACCCCGTGCAGGTGAACTGCCCCTCGAACTCATCGAACTGTGCACCGGCCCCTCAAAAACATGGGGAAGCCCCCTGTTCGCGACGAGCTCGCGAACATCGGTCACCGAGACGTTGAATTGGAAAAACAAAACCACCATTGTCGACGTGACACGGTACGAATCGCCGCAGTCAGTGTCATATGACGATATCGAGTCCGCCCAGTACCGACGCGTGAACCAGATGTTGGATGAATGCCGCGTCGGACCTGGCTCGCGGGTGCTCGAGTTCCCGGCTTCAAGTGCGACGCTTGCCGTGACTGCTGCTCGACGAGGCGCCACCGTCGATGTTCTCACCTCGGACCCCGTTTACGCTGAGGATATACGGCGCATTGTGCGGGAAGAGAAGCTGGCGGGCGCCGTTCACGTGGAAACCATCAGTGGGCCGATACCGAGCCCGCGGCAATGGTCGGGTGTGTATGACGCCATCATGTCGGTTGAACGCATGGAAACGATGGGAATAGGAGGCTTGCGCCCGTTTTTGCGAGCAATCGGTCGGATGCTGTCCCCCGGTGGTCGGGCGTGCATACAGAGCGTTATTAACACTGGTCTGTCGGAGAACTCTCTCCAAGCTCTTGGGATCATGCGGGGCTATGTGTGGCCAGCGTTGGAATATCCGACGGTGGAAAACGTCCGTGATGCGTTAATGCGGTATACCGATCTGGTGGAACGGGCGGAAGTTCATTGCGGCGATCATTTGCGTGTCACGCTGCCCCTATGGCGACGTGAATTCGCAATTAATCGCGATGCTGCAGCAGCTGCTGGTTTTGATCGTGTTTACCGACGTTTGTGGTTCTATGTCTTAGCGCTGCAAGAAGCCTTGTTTATGCGCGGTGAATTGGATGTCGCTCAGTTTGTTCTTCTAAAGCCGAAGAAGAGCGAGTAGAGGAAGAGGCGTTGGAAGGCTCGGCAACGAATTCCGACGCAACGTCTGCGGAGTCTTCCTTAGCGTCCTGGGTGCCTTGGGCATTCTGATCGGTCTGATCCCGATTACTGCGGTGCTTCCTCCACGCGAGTTGGGTGGCCTTGACCAAAGCCGGTATGACGACGGACAACAGTCCAAGGACAATAAACCAGTGAACGTATTTGTCGATTAGAGGAATACCCCCTAACCAGTACCCAATTGCGATCACTCCTGCGCCCCATACCGTGCTACCGATGACGGACCAGAGAGTGAACGTTCGGTGTTTCATGCCAGAAACGCCCGCAACGACGGGTGTCAGAGTGCGCACCACGCCGATGAAACGCGCGAGCATCACGGTGGGAGCGCCGAATCGATCAAAGAAATGATGGGTGCGATCAAGAGCTCGGGGCCCCATCCAGGTCATCGCTCTGGATTCGAGAATTCGTGGGCCAACCTTGCGCCCAAACAAGAAGCCGACCTGGTCGCCTGCGATTGCGGCGAGGGGAACGGTGAGCATGAGTTGCCACACGTGCGCGAAGGGGTGAGGCTGGGCTGCCAAAATACCCGCGGTGAACAGCAGAGTATCACCGGGGAAGATGAAGCCAATGAGCATGCCGGTTTCCATGAAGATGATGGCGAGGACGCCAATGAAGCCGAAAGCATTGATCAGCATATTGACGTCGAACATGCTTCGCTCACACCCCAATCAACTCAGATCGTGTAGTCGTCGACGGGAGCCCCGCCATTAGTCTTGCTCTCAAGCGCTCTAGGCTACTCCATGTTGCCTGCGACGCGCAGTGGAGCTGCTACGGCGAGCATCCCGTTGCTCATGGGGCAAGGATTACTTGTTAGTGGGCTTAACCGGGGGCAGAGTCGACCACGGGAAATTAATCCACTTATCTGTGTATTTCCATACGTAGTCAGATTTAATGACGGACTGAGGCTTTTCGTAAATAACCGCGGTGCGGGACTCTTTGACCGTTTCTTTGCAGAATTCCTGCACGAGCTCCAGTGTTTTTCCAGTATCGGCGACGTCGTCGGCAATGAGGACTTTCATTCCCGTGAGATCTACCGCGTCCGGAGTGGGTGGCAGCATGATGGGCGTTTCAAGACGCTCATTGATGCCGGTATAAAACTCGACGTTGATGACGGATACGTTCTTAATCCCCATGGCGTATCCCAGCGCGCCACCGATCAGGAGACCACCGCGCGCGATGGACAAGATGAGGTCAGGCTCGTAGTCATCAATGACCGTTTGAGCGAGCTCACGCATGGCGCAACCGAACTTTTCGTATGTCAGCTCCTCGCGGTCGCCTTCGGTTGCTCCGTCGATAACTGGGCCCTTGTTTTTGTCTGATGAGTTTGTTGACGCCGTCATATCCTTGTCCTCGTTGTCGCAGGGAACTGATCCGTGCCAGCACGTCGGCCACATGATCGACGAGTCACACTGGCTCCGGCTGAAAAGCCGTGTACCGATTGTAAAACAGACCGTCGCGTCACCAGGAATAGGAGAGTGGGGGAGAACGAAACGTAGAGGCCGTTGGACTACGTCCCTCTACGTCACTTTATGTCCCACTATGTTTCACTACGTTTCGCTCATGTCTTTGTGCTTGGTTTCTGGGATCACCCAAATCGCAATCATGGATATCACGGTGGTGACAGCGAGGTATACACCGACCATGTCAACACTGAACCGTGTGACCAGCCATGTCGCGATGAAGGGTGCGATGGCAGCTCCCAGAATCGATGCAAGATTGTACGCGATTCCCGAGCCGGTGTAGCGGACGTTAGTGGGGAAGAGTTCCGGCAGAACTGCGGACATGGGGCTGAAAATGCACCCCATCACGCCCATTCCCACGATGAGGAAGATCAGTACCGTCATTTTGTTCGCTGACTCGGAATTCAGTAACACGGGGAACAGAGCCGCGAAAATGAGCATGGCGATCGATGACGTGAGTAGCGATTTCCGACGGCCCCGTTTATCGGCGCCCAGGGCTGCAAATGGAATGGTTCCCATAAACATCAATACTGAGATGAGCTGTAGAACAAGGAATTCTTCGTAAGGAATTCCCAGCCCAGCTGAATCCTCGGGTTTTCCAATGCCGTACGACAAAATCCACGTCGTAATGAGGTAGAAGAGTGTGTAGCAGGACACCATAACTAAGGTGCCTTGGATGATTTGGACCCATGACGTCTTGAAGACTTCCGCGAGTGGTGCGTCGACCCGCTTGCCGGATTCAACGGCTTTCTTGAAGACGGGGGTTTCTTCTAATGAGAAGCGAACCCATAGCCCGATGATGACCATGACTGAAGAGAAGAGGAACGGAATACGCCATCCCCACGACATGAATGCGCCAGACGTGTCACCGATGGTGTAACCCAATGTGGTTGCGAGGATGAGGAAGGATCCGTTGGCCACCAGGAAACCAATCGGTGCTCCCAATTGCGGCCACATCGCAGCCCACGCTCTTTTATCTTTTGACGCGGTTTCTGTGGCCAGAAGTGCTGCCCCCGACCATTCTCCGCCGAGGCCGAGCCCCTGGCTGAACCTCATGAGTGCTAAAAGTGCAGGCGCGAATAAGCCGATGGTCCCATACGTCGGTAATAAACCAATGATAAATGTCGCTATACCCATGGTGAGTAACGAGGCGACTAGCGTTGCTTTGCGGCCGATTCGGTCGCCGAAATGCCCAAAGACGACGGAGCCCAGTGGCCGACCGAGAAAAGCGAGCCCGAACGTCGCAAAGGATGCGAAAAGTTTAACGGTCGGGTCGTCATTATCTGGAAAGAATAAATAGGGGAAAACAGCTACCGCAGCTGTGGCGTAAACATAGAAATCATAAAACTCGATTGTTGTTCCCACCATGGATGCGACGATAATTTTCCGACGCATCGACGGGTCTGTCATTGGGGAGACTGTACCAGGGGAGACGGTAGTGGAACCCGGCGCTCGGGTAGCAGAAGTCACGCGAATAGTCCTTATTACTCAATACACGCTTTAGGTATGTACATGCTTCACGTATTTATGGGCAGATGACTGATATAGCAAAGAGGTTGGCTATAGGACCTTGGATGACTAGTAGGCAGGGGTGGCGCCATCTAGGCACGTCAAGTAGGCATAGAATACTTTCCCGAAATATGAAAAACAAGTCTCATATAATGGAATTATCTGCTAGGGCTTTGTGGATCCGACTAGCACCTAGCGGCATGCAGGCCTACTATTCCCTCTCGTGGCAAAGAGAAGGATAGGTGGGCGCTCCCTTAATCCGACACAGTTAGTGTCCATCGGGTTCTTTGGGCTCATCGTGATCGGCGCTCTAGCGCTGATGATGCCGTTTTCCAGTGCTACGCACACGGTGACGGACCCATTAACAGCAATTTTTACGTCGACGTCGGCGGTCTCGCTGACGGGTCTGACCGTCGTGGACACGGGAGGTCATTGGAGCATTACGGGCAAGATAATAATTGCCACCCTCATTCAGCTGAGTGGTCTGGGAATCATGAGCTTGACGTCTCTAGCCGGGATGATTCTCACGGGCCGGTTCGGTCTACGACTGCGGATGAATGCTGCTGCGGAAGGGCGCACATTATCCATTGGTGACGTGAAGTCCACTCTCATTGCGACTCTTGGTTTCACAGCCTTGGTAGAAGGCGTTGTGAGTCTGATGTTGGCATCGCGATTTGCCAATAAGTACGGAATGTCGGTTGATCGCGCGATGGGGGAAGGCCTCTTCCATGCAATTTCATCATTTAACAACGCGGGCTTTGGCCTTCGAAAAAATAATCTCGTTCCGTATGCCGCGGATGCGTGGATCCTCCTTCCTCTGGCTGGTGCCATCATCATTGGCGGATTGGGCTTCCCGGTCCTCCGCGAACTCGTCACGAGGCTGAGGATTCGTGTGTTACGAGGCTGGAACTGGTCAAGCAGAGATAAGCGACTAGGCCATCTCAGTGTGACTTCCCGTCTAGCTCTAATTGGAACAGCCGTTTTGGTTCTAGGCGGCTGGTTTGTGATTGGTGTCCTGGAGTGGAACAAAGCCATGGCTGGAATGCCGATCGGTGAAAAAATTCTCACCGCTTTTTTCCAATCCGTAACCCCCCGTACCGCAGGTTTTAACTCAGTAGATTACGGGCAGTTTCATCCGTCGACACTTTTTATCACTGATATTTTTATGTTCATCGGTGGTGGTTCGGCAGGAACCGCGGGTGGCATTAAAATTTCAACGCTTCTTGTTCTCGTGGCAGCGATGATTGCAGAATTCCGTGGCGAGACCGACACCGTCATTGGCCACCGAAAAATCTCCTATTCGGTTGTCCGGCAGGCGATGACAGTATTCGCGTTGGGAATCATGTTGGTCGCGGTCGGTGTCATCTCGTTGATGTTGATCGAAAACAAGTTCACTGGTTCCCAAATTCTGTTTGAAGTCACCTCAGCATTCGGCACTGTCGGTTTGACGACCGGTATCACGCCATCGTTGCAGGGCTCGTCGCAAATTATTTTGTGCTTTATTATGTATCTGGGGCGCATTGGTCCGATCACCTTGGTGACTGCGCTAGCCGGTCGGGATAAAGCGCGGCGCTTTTCCTATCCGGAAGAACGGCCGTTCATTGGCTAGACGCTGGGACGAGAGTAGTTTTTAAAGTCCTGGTGAGGTGGAATAGCGTCGTCCACCCGCGTCAGGATTAGTAAAATCGCAACTAGGGGAGGACAATCCCGATGGTGCATTTCATTTCATCAACAACCCGTCCAAGGATGAATCTGGCGCCGGTAGTTATTGTTGGCTTAGGCCGCTTCGGCTCTGCAATGGCTAGGGAACTGACGGACCACGGTGTCGAAGTGATGGGAATAGACAGTAGGCAGCGGATGGTCCAGAACGCGGCCGATATCGTCACGAATACTGCCGTCGCTGACGCTACTGATATTGAGGCCCTTCGTCAGTTGGGTGTTGATCAGGTTGGCCGAGCTGTTGTTGCGATTGGATCTAATCTTGAGGCCTCAATCTTGACCGCATCGAATCTGATGGAACTAGGGGTTAAGGATGTGTGGGCCAAAGCGGATTCTAAGGCCCATGGACGAATTTTGACTCAATTGGGAGTTCACCACGTGGTCCGCCCAGAGGCCGATACCGGCCGTCGGGTAGCGCACATGTTAGGGGGCCATATTCAGGAATTCGTCCAGTTCGACAAGGGCTATAGCATGATTATGACGAAGCCGAATAAAGTGCTTCTTCGCGATCCATTGGACAACCGTCGCTTGTGGGAGGATTACAAAGTGCACGTCGTCTCAGTTCGGAGCGATGGTGGCCAGTGGGTTCCGGCGACTGATGGTCGTGATTTTGAATCTACGGATGCACTCATCGTGGCAGGAAGTCCAGAGCGGATTGAAACATTTGCTCGGAAATAGTGTGAAGGATGCTATTACCGACCATCCAGTGACGATCGGTTCTTTCCGGTCGGCTTTGTCCTCATGGGATCGGTTCCGTACGGAGATCTTCGGCGGGCTGGTGACCTCACTCGCTCTTATCCCAGAAGTGATTTCTTTCTCGATCGTTGAGGGTGTTGATCCGCGAGTTGGCTTATTCACATCCTTCGTCATGTGTGTGGCGATCGCTTTTACCGGCGGCAGGCCCGCGATGGTCACTGCGGCGGCAGGATCAGTGGCATTAGTCGTGGCCCCGCTGGTGAAAAACCACGGAGTGGAGTATCTGGTCCCCGCGGTGTTGTTGGCGGGGATGATTCAGATTGCTCTGGGGCTCGGCGGCGTCGCCAATTTAATGCGCTTTATTCCGCGAAGCGTGATGAACGGGTTCGTGAATGCCCTGGCTATCCTCATTTTTCTCGCTCAACTCCAGCATGTCATTCATGTGCCGGGGATGGTCTACGTGCTGGTTGCCATAAGCCTTGCCATTATGGTTATCTGGCCGCGCGTGAACAGAGTCATTCCAGGTCCCTTGGTGGCCATTGTGGTGGTAACAGCGTTGGCCATTCTGGGGCATATCGACGTTCCCACCGTCCGTGATCAGGGAGAACTGCCCCATGGGGTCCCGTCGTTGATCATTCCGGATGTGATGTTCGGCTTTCGCCATTTCGGGGTTATCGCGCCGTATGCCCTGGGCGCTGCCATCGTTGGGCTGATCGAGTCGTTGCTTACCGCGAAACTTGTTGATGACATCACAGACCAACACTCTGATAAAACGAGGGAGTCATGGGGACTGGGGATCTCGAATGTCGCTAGTGCCTTTGTCGGAGGTCAGGGTGGCTGTGCGATGATCGGGCAGACGATGATCAATGTGCGGCATGCCCAGGCTCGTACGCGCTTCTCGACCCTTCTGGCTGGCATATTTCTTCTCGTGCTTGTGGTTTCACTCGGGGAGATCGTCGGACAGATTCCGATGGCGGCATTGGTCGCTGTGATGTTCGTCGTCGCCTTTTCGACGATGGACTGGCACTCGGTCGATCCGAGAACGCTCAGGAGGATGCCGCTGAGTGAGACGGCGGTGATGGGTGTGACGATTATCGCGACAGTGGTTACCAACAACCTAGCTGTCGGAGTCGTGTGCGGGGTAGTGGGTGCCAGTGTGATGTTTGTTCGTCGCGTTGCCCATATGGTGACCGTGGAGCAGGTGGACAATTCCTCCGACACCAGTCGATATCGAGTTCGGGGACAGTTGTTTTTTGCGTCGAGTAACGACGTGGTGTTCAGCTTTAATTACACTGACCCTGCGAAAATTATTGAAATCGATGTCTCCGAGGCCGAAGTGTGGGATTCTTCCGCCGTATCTGCTTTGGAATCCATCGCCTACAAGTACCGTCAGCGCGGTAAACATGTTCACGTCGTTGGAGCAACGGGCGCCAGCTTAGAGCGTCTGCGTCGATTGTCCTCACTGGCGATCGCTGAAGAGTAATCATCGCAGGCAGGTGGGGTGCGGATGTGTCGTTTCCGGCCGAGGAGCGCACAATAAAGCTGTGAATGAAATAGGTAGTTCCCGCCGTGTTCACCAGTTACAACGTCGTATTCGTTTTATAGTCGCGTTTACGATTGCATACAACATAGTCGAAGCTGTGGTAACAGTGAGCGCGGGACGGCTTGCCTCCTCGGGCGCGTTGGTGAGTTTCGGTCTCGATTCGACGATTGAAGTTGCCTCTGCAGTAGCAATCGCGTGGCAATATAGCCGACGAGACCCTGAGCGGTGGGAGAAACCCACGCTGCGGTTGATCGCATGGTTGTTCTTCTTACTGGCCGCGTACGTCGCTGTGGAGGCAGTGATCACTTTGGTGAATCATCGGGAACCTGATCACAGTGCTGTCGGATTAGGCATGGTGATAGCAAGTGTCATCATCATGCCCTTGGTGTCATTCCTTGAAAGAGACGCAGGCCGGGCCTTAGGTTCCTCGAGCGCGGTGGCTGACTCTAAACAAACTTTGGTGTGCGCGTACTTGTCAGTGACTGTGCTGGTCGGATTGCTTATGGATTGGCTCTTCGGATGGTGGTGGGCCGATCCTGTAGCTGCATTGGTCGTGGCTGCTCTTGCTCTTCATGAGGGAAAGGAAGCGTGGGAAGGGGAATCGTGCGCTGCCTCGTCACATGAGGCGCTTGCCGCCACTGAGGGATAGCAGTTTAGAGGTGAGTCTCTTTTACTCATTCCGCGCACGCAGGGCCTGGGACCACTTAATAGCCTGCCCTGTACGAAGGATCGAGGGCTCATAGATAGCCGACGCGAACCAGATCGCCAGTGCGGTCGTCACAAGCAGGATACCGAGGGAGAGCAGATGATCCCAGATCGTACCCTGGCCCAAGAACACGCGTAGTGGCGTTGCCACGGGGGCAGAGAAGGGGATAAGCGCCATGATCTGCAGTGCCTCTGGGTTGTCATTGAAGAAGATCACCGCGAAATACGGGATCATAATCAGCATCATCACGGGCATCGACGTCGAACCGATGTCCTCCTGACGAGAAACGAGAGAGGCGGCCGCGGCGTACAGGGAAGCGACCATCACGAACCCGATCGCGAATAACACCACGAACCATAGGATCGGTGCTCTGAGACCATCGAGTGGCAGAACAGAGTCGTTGAACCGCATACCCAGCAGGAGAACACCGGCGATCAGCACCACTTGCAAGAAAGCCATCACGGAGTTACCGATGACTTTGCCGGTCATCAGGGCCTTCGCCGGGATTGCCGCGAGAAGAATCTCTACGATGCGAGACTGTTTTTCCTCGATCACTGAGACTGCGATCTGTTGGCCGTAGATGATAGCGATCATAAAGAACGCGATTCCGAACCCGAGGGCGATGAGATATCGTACCCCCGGGTTAGGAGCGTCCGGATCCAACAACTCTACATGTGGAGATACTGACAGAGCCTGGACCATATTCTCCGGCGTGGAATCCAGCCCGACGATGGTGATGCCGGCAGGGGATGCCTTATCCGTGATCACCGCGGCGTCCGCGTCGCCGTTACGTACGGCATCCTTTGCGGCTTCCGTGGAATCTACGACCTGAGGTTTGGAGGAGTCGCCAAGGCCTTGTACCACCTGGGAAGTTTCGGCAGTCACGGCCACCTTCTTCCCGTCGCCATCGAAGAGATCTCCCAGGCGCGGAGCCAAGAGTACGCACAGCATGAGCAGGCCGAGCACGATCACCGTGGTCACTACGAACGCTTTGGACATCATCTTGACTTTCATCTCACGGCCGGCCACAAGGCCAACGGCAGTCCAGAACGACGTACGTTCGGCACTGCCGGAGGTGAGATGACCATTCTCATCGGCGGGGGAAGAGTCAGTCTGAGCTGGGACGTTCATCGGGTGACCTCCGTGAAAATCTCATGCAGGGAATGGCGGACGGGGCCGAAACTGTGGATGGGGCCGCGGGAGGTGGCCTCTCGGAGAACCTTGTTGGCGACGTCCACCGAGTCGGCGTGGAATCGGACCTGCCCCTCGTCGGCACTGGTCATGTCCGCGCCGGGTACGGAGCGAACCCAGTCGGTGTCCGTGGTGGTGACGAGCTCCCACTCGGCCTCGGTGTGTTGCTCGATGAGCTGATCGCGGGTGCCGCTAGCCACCACGCGGCCGTCGGCGAGAATGATGAGCACATCGCAGAGCCGTTCCACTACGTCCAGCTGGTGGGAGGAGAACAGGACGGGAATACCGGTGTCGGCAGTCTCCTGCAATACCTGCAGAGTGATGTCCACCGCGTGCGGGTCCAGGCCGGAAAATGGTTCGTCTAGGACAAGAGCGCTGGGCTCGTGTACTAAAGCGGCAGCTACCTGGGCGCGCTGCTGATTACCGAGAGAAAGCTCTTCGAGCTTGTCCTTGGCACGGTGGTCGAGGTCCAAGCGTTCTAGCAGGTTCATTGCTCGGGCCTTCGCACCCCTTGCGGAGGATCCATGTAGACGAGCAAGATACACGAGCTGGTCGATCACTGGCATTTTTGGGTAGAGGCCGCGTTCCTCGGGCATGTAACCGATGCCCGCACGGTAATCGCTGGTGATGGGTTCTCCATCCACGAGAATCTCACCTGAATCGTGGGAGAGTACGCCAAGCAGGATGCGCATAGTGGTGGTCTTGCCAGCACCGTTGCCACCCACGAAGCCTGTCATTAGTCCAGGCTTAATATCAAACGATAAATCGTGGAGGGCGCGCTTGCCGCCAAAACTCTTATTGAGCCCTCGGACGCTGATCATGTCGCCAGGGTACAGGACGGGTCTAGGCCCGGCCACCGGACGACGGCGAACCAGAGGGCACCAGGCTAAAGGTAAAAATACCTAGTTTTGTAGGTCAGATATCTTTAACCTTTTCCCATGATTCGATGGGGCCTTCAATAACAGTGAATAGCGGATGAGCTGGGGGAATGGCTAGATTTTCGTCACTGTCAGTGGGCTGGAGATAACTGTTGAGAGTGGACGACAACCACTCGGGATCTCGTCTGGCCACCTTTGTACCGAGAAAACGAAGTTCGTAGCAGAGCTGGCCTGTTGTTACAGGTATTGAATTCTGAGTTTCCGCGGTCGGGGCTATATCGTCTGAGTTATAAGCGATACGGTCGCGGTTGAAGTTATAGCCACGAGAGTCAGCTTCGTCAGCGAGCCCGTGTAAATATCGTGCAACCGATAACGCTGGATTGGCGGTAGCTTTAAACCTTTCCAGTTGCGGATGGTTCGTGTAGCCCTTAGTGAGTTCACGAAGAACTTTTTGCGCTAGTAGAGTTTCCCGCCAGCACGCAACGAGTCCGCGACGGTCGAGCAGGCTGGGGTGTAGCGACCAGATACGCATAGTTTCAGTGTTCCTCGCAATTACAGTATGGAGTATTGGACCGTGGCAACGAAGTATCCGTAAAGTGACATAATGTAGATTATCGGCTAAATATGTAGTGGCGTTTTACCGCGGGGTGTGAACGATACGCGCCTAACCGGCCTCGACGACGAATATCCCTTCACGACTCTCCCTAACGCTCTTTCTGTCACAGTGACTTAATAATCGTGTGTAACGAGATGTCGTACTCGCACGGCCACGCATCACCAAAGCGCGCAACATCAAGACTTCGGAGATCGTCATTGAGCGGGCCGCTGCTTATTCTTCGAGCGATACACCTGGCGCAGCTGGACGATGGTGAGTACGAACAACACCGCGAAGACAACCAATATGATCCACAACTCCTGAATAAGCGCGATCACGATGAGAACGGCCAAGACTGCTAATCGCAGCCACCGTGTCCAAATTAGTGTTTCGTCACTCATTACTGCTTCTCCATAGTCAGCAGCAGATTGATCTCGCCTGTTTCGTCAATCTTGGCTGCGACGAATTGTGGCGATTCAATGTCATAGTCGCGCCTATTGATCGGAATAGTACTCGAAACAATCAGTTTCTTACCCGTACGCAGTGCTTTTAGTTTGACGTCGATGTCTTTTTTCACACCGTGAATTTCCATGGTCCCCGGCACAGTAATTTCATCAGCGTGCCCGTCGCCTGGCAACGATGAAACGTCGACTGGGCCTGTGATTGTGAACACGGCCTTCGGGAACTCGTCGGTGTTTAGGATGGTTCGTCGGACGTTGATATCGCGTTTCTCAACATCACTGGAAATCGACGTCAGATCAGTAGTTGCTGATCCTTCTGTTAACTTTTGATCCGACACAGTAAATGATCCGTCAACTTTATTCGTTGATCCGCTTGTTTCCTTGGATTTACCAGGAAGAATCTCGTGGAACGTATATCCGGCAGACGTTGCGTTCTTCCCTGAGCCCCGCACAATCTTCCAACTGCCGTTGATATCTGTGCTTGCTGCCTTGGCATCACCGTCTGTGAGCGATTCAGTTTTTGTCCCCCGGTCGGTAGCCGCTTTATAAACGACCGGCCCAACAGATGCTAAGACAATGGTGACAATTGCTATGACAACCAATGTGATCCAAGGCTTCTTCATAAGCGCCATGGTACTAGCCGCAAATATTTATGTATTAGCTTGCTCAACACCCAGGCGGATGGACTCGATATCTCGCGCTAAGGACACAAGATCCCCAGTCATAGCGGCAAGCTCACTTGACGTTGCACCTTCTTGTGCCGCCGTGTTGATATCCTCTGCAGCGCAGCGTAACTCAAAGAGTGAATCGAAGAGGTATTGTGCTTTCTTGCCCCGCAAGACGATGTCTGAGTCTGATATTCCGACGCCACGGCCCTCATGGCGCTGCTCGTAGGCTCGTTGTCGGCAGGATCGTGAGCAGTATTTAGGTTTGCGTCCACGCCCCGAGTACTCGACTGGGTTCCCGCACCACTGACAACGGACTTCCTGTGTTGAACGTTCCTTTTCCATCATTATCTTCCATCATTATCCGTGGTCTATGACGCTTAATGATCGACGCTATGTACCAATCATGGAACAGATCTGCCGCTAACATCGTTATATCTAACGATGGTTATAATGAGTAACTGGTTTCTTTAGACCTTAGCGCGAAATTACGCTCAAGTTGTAAAGCTTTACCAGTACGTACCCCAATGACGTAAGGACTGATTCCCCGCATGGCAGATCGTGTTCTCCGTGGCAGTCGAATGGGCGCCGTTTCCTACGAAACGGATCGTGACCATGATCTAGCCCCTCGGCAGCTTGTCAAGTACCGCACCGAGGACGGAAAGATATGGGAAGTTCCTTTTGCCGACGACGCTGAAATCCCAGGTGAATGGCCGTGTCAGAACGGCAAAATCGGTGAGCTCGTAGAAGGTGAAGGCACAGAGGCTAAGCCCGTCAAACCACCCCGTACACACTGGGACATGCTTCGCGAACGTCGCAGCATCGATGAGCTCGAAAAGCTTCTCAACGAGCGTCTCGACATGCTCAAACAGCGCCGTCGTATCGCGGCCAAGATGATGAAGGAACAAAAAGAAGCCGAAGAGAAAGCCAAGTCGAAGTAACTCGGCTCCCCCTCGCCTTTCACAAACGGATCCGGCCCCCGCAAATATACGCAGTCAGGGGCCGGATCCGTTTTTCGTTGGGACGTTTACGAGTTGAAACGTCGCTTTTGCTTTTCGATTAACTCATGCACTTCGTGCTTGATCAAACGCTTCGATGACGTGAACAGCTCTTTCGCTTGCTCGGCTCGATACGCCGCTCCCCACTTGGTTACTTCGAGGAGGGAATCTTTCACGAAATTCCCCGAGAGCTTTGACTCCCCCAGCTCGCGCTCGGTGAAGGTAATCGGCACCTCCCGAACATCGTAGCCTTTCTGGAGAATCCGCCAGGCAAGGTCCGTTTGGAAGATATAGCCTGCATTACTCAATTCGTCGAGATCCACGGCCTCGAGCACAGACCGTCGATAAGCCCTGTAACCAGCGGTAATGTCGCGGATCCCCGCCCCCAAGACGACATTGATGTACGTGTTTCCACCCCGGGAAAGGAATTGGCGATACGCGGGCCAATTCACGGTTTCCCCGCCCGGCACATACCGCGAACCAATCGTCAGGTCCGCACCATCATTGACCGAGTCGAGCAAAAGATGGAGTTGTTCAGGCGCGTGGGAGCCGTCCGCATCCATCTCACAGATCACGTCGTAATTCTGATCAAGCCCCCACCGGAAACCAGCGACATACGCTGCGCACAGGCCTTCTTTCCCCTTGCGGTGCAAGACATGGATATGGGAATCTTCGGATGCCATCTGGTCGGCAAGATCACCAGTGCCATCGGGGCTATTGTCATCGACGACTAAGACGTCTACGCGGTCAGGCTCTGCTTTGCGCAAACGGCCCACGATGAGGGGCAAATTATCCTTTTCGTTGTACGTCGGGATGATGACCAACGTGTTGTCGCTCGGTTGAGTCAACGGTGATCCTCTCTCTTGATAACTACTTTGACTTTACCCGTTGTGGCTTCCGTTGTGAGATAGCGGCGCCCAGAGCCACGACAACACCAAGCCCGCAGAGTGTCCACTCGATGATCGTGGCCGAGTATGAAGCAATGGTTCGCGTCGAACGGAGTGGAAGCTGGGCATGCAGAATCCCCTCCGTGAAAATCTGGGTGCGCTCAGACACTCGACCGTCTGGCCGAATGATAGCGGACACGCCGGATGTCGCGGCAACGACCGTGGCGCGGTCATATTCCACAGAACGCAATCTGCTCATCGCCAACTGTTGGTAGGACATGTCCGTAAAACCAAAGGTCGCGTTATTCGTCGGGACTGTGAAGATTTGCGCACCACCCTCCACAGCATGTTGGAATGCGCCATCAAACGCGACTTCATAACAAGTGCCGACGCCCACCGGGATGAGAGCATTCGTTTTGCCCGACCGAACATGAACGACGCCGTTATCGTCGCCAGGGCTGAAATTCCCCGCCATATCCACGTATGACGAGAAGTGCCGGAAAAAGCCCCGCCATGGCATGTACTCTCCGAATGGTTGGAGATAGACCTTATCGTGCCTCTCCCCTGGCCCGGTTTCTGGATCCCAGACGACGACGGTGTTGCGCTCCTGATCACCCGGGTGCGTGAGCGTACCGACGAGAATCGGGACCCCCACAGCTTCCGCTGCTTGTTGAATCTCATCCCGGGCAAGCGGATCGAGAAAAGGATCGACGTCCGACGAATTCTCCGGCCACACAACAAAATCTGGCTTCGGCGATTTATGGTCCTCAATGCGACGCGCCAAGGCCAGCGTGGCGTCACGGTGATTCGCCAACACGGCACGCTGCTGGTCATTGAAATCGAGCCCCAACCGCGGAACATTTCCCTGCACGACCGCAACCGTCACGAGATTCTCGGGTGACGACGAATCGCTGGCCTGGTAGTAGGTGATACCTGATTCTTTGGACACCATTTGTATCGATTGTGCCTGGGTGCCTGACTCGTGGGCTTGTGCCCCGTTGTCTGCCCCGTTGTCTGCCCCGTTGTTCGATGCCGCGACATCGTTCGACTTCGCGAAAGAATCGATGCGCTCGGTCGACGGATTCGGGCCCGCGTCCACCTGCGACCAGGCCAATCCCGCAACGATCGGGATAACAAGAGTAATGACCAAGCCCGGGATCCATATCCGACGGAAAATGATGGCTATTCCGACACCCATCGTCACGGTTGCCACAGTGATCAATGCGGGTCCACCAATTCGGGCAAGAGAAAGCAAGGGGCCAGAAACTTGTCCCCACGCAAGCCGGGTCCATGCGAAGCCACCGAAGGGCCAATGCGACCGTGCATACTCGACGGCGAGATACCACGTAGGAATCCCGATGACAGTAAAGAGGAACTCGTTGGCGGTAATCGTACGATGGACGCGAACACGGCCACGACCACTTAAACGATCCTCCGACGAGGAACCCTTCTTCGACGTCGAGCTCTCTCGGGCAGCCTTCGAGCTCCCATTCTGAGAGCGAGCAGATGATACACGCGGCTCCCGCTTCCGGGCAGCTCGCCCGGCGCGGAGGAGAAAGACAGTTCCCGCGCCGAATGCCAGTGAATATAGGGCTTCGACGATGGATAAGGCGATCCACGGTAGTGAACCGACGTATTCCCCGATCCAGGGCAGGTAGAAGAGGTAGGTGATGAGGCCTTGGGTGAAGGCGATGAGGGCGCCGAGCCATGCGCCGGGTGCGGGTGATTTATCGCCCCATGGTTGGAGGGCGATGATCAGCAAGGCAATGCCGAGTGGGGCTGCGAGCCATAGGCCGTTTGGTTCGTATGACGCGTAGACGCACAGCCCTGCGAATGCGGCGAGCGAGAGTCGTATGACCGTGTAGAGGAATCGCTTGCCGCGGTCGGCTCTGTGTGTGGCTTCGTACAGGCCGGGTGTGTGCGCTGCCTCGTCCCATCGGGGTGTTGATCGTGGGCGCGGTGTAGGCATGGCGTCAAGATTACTACTTGGTGGGCCTGTACTTGGTTATCTCGGTGGCGGTATTTTTAGCGGTCTTCCATTTCTCCTTCGGTTTCTAGTAGGGCTTCGGTGAGTGCGTCGAGGCGGTCTTGGTCTGGGTTTTTCCATAGTCCGCGTTGGGCGGCTTCGAGGAGTCGTTCGGAGATGTCGTGGAGTGCCCATGGGTTGGATTGGCGGAAGAATTCCCGGTTTTCTTCGTTTTCGACGTATTCCTGGGTGAGTTGTTCGTACATCCAGTCGTCCATCATTCCGGCGGTGGCGTCGTATCCGAAGAGGTAGTCGACGGTGGCTGCCATTTCGAATGCGCCTTTGTATCCGTGGTTGCGCATTGCTTCGACCCAGCGGGGGTTGACGACGCGGGATCGGAAGACGCGCCGGGATTCTTCGTGGAGTGTGCGGGTGCGGATGGTGTCGGGGCGGGTGGAGTCGCCGATGTAGGCTTCGGGTGATTGGCCTGAGAGTGCTCGGACTGTGGCGACCATGCCGCCGTGGAATTGGAAGTAGTCGTCGGAGTCGGCGATGTCGTGTTCGCGTGTGTCCGTGTTTTTTGCGGCTACTTGGATGCGTGTGTAGGCCTGTTTCATGTCGTCGGCGGCGGGTGCTCCGTCGACTCCGCGTCCGTAGGCGTAGCCTCCCCAGGTGCTGTAGACCTCGGCGAGGTCGTCGTCGCTGCGCCAGTTCCCTGCGTCCATGAGCTCGAGGAGGCCTGCGCCGTAGGTGCCGGGTTTTGATCCGAAGATGCGGCGGTGGGCGCGTTCGGCCGGGGTTCCGTTGGCTGTGTCTTCGTTGACGTGGGTGGCGACGTAGTTCATGTCTGCGGGTTCGTCGAGGGCGGCGACCATTTGGACGGCGTCGTCGAGAAGGGCGACGACGTGGGGGAAGGCGTCTCGGAAGAAGCCGGAGATGCGGACGGTGGTGTCGATGCGGGGCCGTCCGAGTTCCTCGAGTGGGATGACTTCTAGCCGTGTGACGCGTCGGGATACTTCGTCCCATATCGGTCGGACGCCGAGGAGTGCGAAGACCTCGGCGATGTCGTCGCCGGAGGTGCGCATGGCGGAGGTGCCCCAGGCGCTGATGCCAACGGATACGGGGTATTTTCCGTCGTTGTCCTGCTTGTAGCGTTCGATGAGGCTGTCGGCGAGGAGTTGTCCGGTGTCCCAGGCTAAGCGTGAGGGAATCGCTTTGGGGTCGACGGAGTAGAAGTTTCGGCCGGTGGGCAGGGTGTTGATGAGCCCGCGGAGGGGTGATCCGGATGGGCCGGATTCGATAAATTTCCCGTCGAGTGCTCGGAGGACTTGGTCTAGTTCTCGGCTTGTTTGGCGCAGCCGCGGGACGATCTGCGTGGTGGTGAAGTGCAGGATGTCCCGGACGGCGTAAACATCTGCGCTGTCTGGGAGGCCGAGCTCGCGGCGAATGTCGTCCAGGACCGTGTCGACGGCGTTATCGTCCCAGTTGTGGTCTGCCAGGGAGGTAACGAGTGCCGAAGCGATGTTCTCGATGTCATCGGTGCGGTGCCGTGTTTCCGAACCGTCTTCGTTGAGGCCGAGGGCCTCGCGAAGTCCGGGAAGAGTGTTGATTCCGCCGAAGATTTGTCGAGCGCGCAGCATGGCCAGGACAGTTTCGACGAGCTGCTTGCCTTCGGGCGCATGCGAGAGGATATGCAGCCCGCCGCGAATCTGGGCGTCCTTGATTTCGCATAGCCACCCGTCGACGTGCATGAGCATGTCGTCGAAGACGTCTTCGTCGGGGCGTTTCTCCCAACCCAGGTCCTGGTCCATTTTTGCCGCAGTCAGCAGTGTCCAGATTTCTTGCCGAATAGCCGGTAGCTTCGCGGGGTCCATGGCGGCGATGTTGGCGTGCTCATCGAGGAGCTGCTCGAGCCGGGTGATGTCCCCGTAGCTTTCGGCGCGGGCCATGGGTGGGATGAGGTGGTCGACGAGGGTGGCGTGGGCGCGGCGCTTCGCCTGAGTGCCCTCCCCTGGGTCATTGACGAGGAAGGGATAGATCAAGGGCAGGTCGCCGATGGACTGGTCGGTGCCGGAGTCTGGCCCGAGGGCGACGGTCTTGCCGGGCAGCCACTCCATGTTTCCGTGTTTGCCGACGTGGACGATCGCGTCGGCACCGAAGCCGTGACGGTCCGGGGTGCGGCGGATCCACTCATAGGCTGCTAAGTAGTGGTGGTTCGGGGCCAGGTCGGGGTCGTGGTAAATGCCGACTGGGTTGTCGCCAAACCCGCGGGGTGGTTGCACCATCACAACGATGTTTCCGAAGCGTAGCCCGGCTAGGTAAATGTCTTTTGTCTCTGGGTGGACGTAGAGGTCTCCGGGGGCTTCTCCCCAGGTCTCAATCATGTCTTTTTGGAGGGATTCCGGAAGAGTGTCGAAATACTCCTGGTAGTCGGCTGCTGAGAGGCGGAGCTCATTGGCCGCCATCACCTCGTCGGTGAGCCAATCGGGGTCTTGGCCACCAGCGTCAATGAGCGCATGCATAAACGCGTCCGAGTTCTCGCTGGTTTCGTCGCCCGAGTCAAGCCAGCCGGGGATCTTCGACGTATCCCCCAGGTCGTATCCCGCGTTGTGGAGGGCGTGGAGTAACACCAACACAGAGGCCGGAGTGTCCAGGCCGACGGCGTTACCGATCCGGGCGTGCTTCGTCGGGTACGCCGACAACATCACGGCGATGCGCTTGGAGGCATTGGCTTTATGCCGCAATACCGCATGTCGATCCGCGATGCCCGCCAGACGTGCGCACCGCTCCGGATCGGGGTTATACGAAATGAGGCCGTCGTCGCCAATTTCTTTGAATGAGAAGGGGACAGTAATGATGCGCCCGTCGAACTCCGGGACCGCGATTTGAGTAGCAACATCCAATGGTGAGGCACCGTCATCATTGTCTTCCCATGTGCTGCGCGAACTGGTCAGAGCGAGCCCCTGGATAACGGGCAGATCGAGCTCCGCCAATGCAGAGACATCCCACGCTCCGTCGTCGCCGCCGGCTTGTGCAGTGGCAGGCTTTGTTCCACCCGCCGCGAGAACCGTCGTGATCAGAGTGTCCATCGTCCCGAGGAACTGGAGAAGATCATCGGACGCCTGACGAAGCGACGCCGTGAAAATCGGAACCGGCACTGCCCCACGGTCGGCAATGGCCTCGCACAGCGCGTCGATATAACGGGTATTACCAGCTAGATGCTGCGCACGGTAATACAAGACAGCAATGCGTCGAGTATCAGACTCCCCCTCAGACTGAAGGCCTGCCGTGCGGCTATCTTCCCAGCCTTCCAGTATTCCCCATTCAGGCAGATGGATCGGGGCGTCGAAACCCAGGCCGGTGAGAAGCAGAGTGTCGGACAGGAAATTATGAAGGTTGATGAGGTTATTTTTCCCGCCCTCAGCAAGATAACGGTGAGCGGTGGTGACCACATTCGACGGCGCAGTGGAAAGCTCTGTGAGCTCTGCGTCCATAGTCTGTTCACCAGAAACAGCGATAGTCGGGATACCCGAGGCGAGAAGCTTATTCAGCCCTTCTTCCCAGGCTCGCCGTCCACCTAAGAGCCGGACGATAATGATGTCTGGCTGGGAATCCGTAGCCCCACCGGATCCCGGAATAGGTGTGCCAGCGAGGAGAGCATCAACATCGTCAAGCATCAATCGCGCCGGATTAGCCCAGCGGAACTCCACGTCGGGGTGCTCATTGGCCGCTTTTGCAGTAAGCAGATCGGTGTCAGAAGTGGACAGCAGAAGAATCATGTTTTCCTTTCCGGATACCGCGCCGGACGTTGTTCATATACGGGGTCTGGCTTGACAGTGGCGCGACCGCTCCCTGAGGGATTCCCGTTTCCCGCAACTATCTTAGAGGTCGGGTTGACTATCGGTGGCTGCGACCTTTCATCGAGGTCTCATAATACTTTGACGCTGCGTGCACGGGGGTACGGTAGAAACCATGCACAGTGACGGTACTCAGACGACGACTCGGAATCGGGGAGACATGTGCCCCGGTACATTGCGTCTTTTTACTGCATCCGACGGGATGATCGGCCGCGTTCGGTCCCCCGGCGGGTATATCCAGCCGCACCAATGGACGGCATTAGGCGCTATGGCTGACGACTTGGGGGACGGCGACGTCCACATCACGTCGAGGGGAAATATCCAGATCCGTGGTGTGGAATCGGTTGATGACTTTGCTTCTGCTGTGACTCAGGCAGGATTGCTGCCATATCCACGGCATGACCGGATGCGTAATTATCTTGCCTCTCCCCTGTCAGGGCGATCTGGTTCTGTGGGCGATGTACGTTCCTTGGTCCGCGCTGTGGACCGCGAACTCATTCAGTATGACGACACGGCAGATCTCCCTGGCCGAACCCTCTTTGCTTTCGACGACGGACGTGGCGACGTGATTGCCGAGCGCCCGGATTTCGGTGTCATCGCGACGACGAAGACGCGACCGTCAGATGCTCATGACTTCTTCGACGTCGTGATCGGAGGAGATTACCTGGTGGGGTCACTTCCCCGGGCGCGCGTGGTCGATAGCGTCGTCGAGTTGGCGCGCCAATGGCAGGCTCGGCGCGGGAAGAATTGGCGGATCGAGGAGACCCCCGGCGTGGCTGAGGATCTTGCTCGGTGGACTCGTGAGAACCTTGTGGGCCTGGAGGATCCGGTTCATGATGTGCTTCCGGTGTATGAGGAGTCTGCGGACAATGAGTTGGGCTTGCGTCAGCCGATGGGGTGGATTGATCAGGATGATGGGCGCGTGAGTTTGGCTTGTGTGTTGCCTTTTGGCCGGATGGATTCGGCGTGTGCGCGTTTGTTGGGTGCTGTGGGTAAGCCTTCGACGGTGACGTGTTGGCATGGTGTGGTGGTTCATGATTTGACCCCTGCTGAGGCGGATGAGGCTGTGCGTTTTTTGGCTCCCCGCGGTTTGATCTTTGATGCGGCGTCGCCGTTGGCTCGTGTGACAGCGTGTACGGGCTTGCCTCAGTGTCGGAAATCTCGTGATGATGTTCGTTCTGATGCGGTGCGGGCCATTAATGCTGGGTCCCTGCCTGGTGGGCGTGTGCATTTTGTGGGGTGTGAGCGTCGTTGTGGTGCGCCGAATATGGATTACACGGAGTTCCTCGCTGAGGGCGATGGTGTTTATGAGACGTCGGAGGTGACTCATCATGCCTGATGTCGTGGGGTCGGCACGTTCGGAGAGGACTGGTGGTGCGGTGTATAGCCGGGATCGCTATGTTTCGCTGGGGAATGATATTTATCGACGTTCGTTCGCGATTATTCGTGACGAGAGTGATTTGAGTCGTTTTTCTCCCGACGAAGAGACAGTGGCGGTGCGGATGATTCACGCCGCCGGGGATGTGTCCTTGGCCGACGACATTGTGTTTTCCGACGGTGCTGTCCAGGTGGGGCGTGCTGCCTTGGAGTCGGGTGCGCCGATTTTTACGGATGTCCGGATGGTGTCGAGTGGTGTGACGCGTCGGCGTCTTCCAGCGGATAACGACGTGGAGTGTTTGCTGAATACTCCGGGTGTTGCGGAGAAGGCGCGTGAATTGTCGACGACGCGGTCGGCGGCGGCTATTGACTTGTGCGCGGATCGGTTGGGCCGCGCGGTGGTAGCGGTGGGGAATGCTCCTACTGCGTTGTTCCACTTGATGGATGTGTTGGCCGCGCGTCCTGATCTGAAGCGGCCGGCGGTGATTATCGGCATTCCTGTTGGTTTTGTGGGTGCGGCTGAGTCGAAGTCTGAGCTGGAGGAACGTGCCGAGTCGCTGGGCGTTGAGTTTATTACTGTTCGTGGGCGTCGTGGTGGTTCTGCGATTACGTGTGCTGCGATTAATGCTTTGGCCCGGCGGAATGAGCTCATGGATGAGCCTCAGACTCCGACGAAAGGCGCGGCGGATAGTAACGTCGCCGCCATGAAGGGTGAGGCGGAAGACCGGTGACAGAGTCGGGGCATTTGTATGGCGTAGGGCTAGGCCCGGGAGATTCAGGCCTGGTCACGGTGGCGGCGGCGAAGATCATTGGGTCGGCCGATGTGGTGGCATTCCATGCTGGCACGCATGGCCATTCGACGGCGCGGAGTATCGCCGCCCCGTATTTGGGCAGCGACAATCCAGATCAGATCGAGGAGCTACTCACCTATCCGGTCACGACGGGCGTTGCTGACCATGCTGGTGGCTATGCAGGAGCTTTAGGAGAGTTTTACGCCAGCGCCACCGCTCGTTTGGCTCAGCATCTTGACCAGGGGCGCTCCGTCGCAGTTCTCAGTCTCGGGGACCCCATGCTCTACAGCTCCTACCAACATCTTCATCGTGCTTTAGCAGACCGTTACCCCACTACTGTTATTCCTGGGGTCACATCGATCACTGCTGCCGCAGCCTCCGTCGGGCGGCCGTTGGTTGAAAAGGATGAGACGCTGGGGGTTGTCCCAGGAACATTATCTGAAGATGAGCTGGTGCAGCGGTTATCGCAGTCCGACGGTGCCGTCGTTATGAAGTTGGGGCGAACTTTTCCAACGGTTCGTCGGGCACTTGTGCGCGCTGGCCAGGCTGATCGTGCCTATGTTGTTGTGCGGGCCACAATGGAGGGTGAGCAGGTTATTCCTCTGCTGGAGGTGGACCCTGCCGCTGTGCCGTATTTCGCTGTTGCGGTGGTGCCGTCACCGACAGATAGTGAATTGCGGCGATTGACAGAAGGAAGTAAATGATGATGGAACACACATCAATGGGAGAGGTCGTTGTTATTGGGCTTGGGCCCGGCAACTCTGACTGGATTACTCCGGAGGCGTCAGAAGAATTGGCCCAAGCCACCGATGTAGTGGGCTACTCCACATACGTCAAGCGTGTTCCTGAAATTCCAGGCCAGCGACGGCATCTCTCGGACAACAAAGTAGAAGCGGTTCGGGCGGCAATGGCTTTGGACATGGCCCGACATGGCAGCCGGGTGGCTGTGGTGTCCTCTGGCGACCCTGGAGTGTTTGCCATGGCTGCTGCTGTTCTAGAGACGGCAGATGATGATCAATGGCGTGACGTTCCGGTGAGAATTGTGCCGGGAATGACCGCAGCCCAAGCGGTGGCGAGTCGCGTGGGAGCACCACTGGGCCATGATTTTGGCATGGTGTCACTGTCGGATCGGCTAAAGCCGTGGGATGTGGTGGTCAAACGCGTTCGCGCTTTGGCGGGCGCGGATATGGCCTTTGCTGTCTATAACCCGGCGTCGAAATCGCGGCGGTGGCAGGTCGGCGCCTTGCGGGATATCGTGCTGGATTTTCAGAAGCCAGATACCCCGGTGATCGTGGCCCGGGCAGTGGGGTCTGCGGATGAATCAGTGACCGTGACGACGTTGGCGGAGCTAGACCCTGATGTCGTGGATATGCGGACGATGCTGATCGTGGGAGCATCGACAACGCATGTGTACGACGGGCCGGATGGTCGTCGCGTCTTTACTGCTCGGCATTATGAGGCGCCCGCTACAGACGACTGAGTTCCCACGCCAGGGGCATCAAAGATGACTGAGAGCCTCGACGGCTTCATCCGCTGAGGTCACAACCCATGAGGCCGGCAGTGGTGGCCGATCAACGATAATGACCGGAATATTAAGGCTCCGCGCGGCCTCAAGCTTGGGATAGGTTGATCCCCCGGAGTTCTTGGTGATGACAACATCGATTTGGTTGTCAATGAGCGTCTTCTTCTCCGAGGAGAGGCTGAAGGGGCCGCGGTCAAGAATAATGCGGTGCCGGGCGGGCAACGGCGCTGACGGCGGTTCAACGCTGCGGATGACGTAGAGGTTATCCGGGTCGTCGGCAAAGGGAGCGAGCTGCTGCCGGCCAATCGTCAGAAATACATGAGCGAAACGCTGAGCTTTCTGCGCTGCCTCACGCATGGTGGAAACGTGAATCCATCGATCCCCCGACTGCTCCTCCCAGGCGGGGCGATGAAGCGCCAATAAGGGAACGTGCGTCGCACGAGCCGCCTCATAAGCGGAGGTACTAATGCGCTCGGCGAAGGGGTGCGTGGCGTCGACAATAACGTCAACTTTTTCGTCGAGTATCCACCGTGCCAGACCGGATGGCCCACCGAAACCACCGATACGGACCTCCCCCGCGGGAAGTCGGGGATGTTTCACTCGCCCAGCTAACGACGTCGTGATATGCCACCCTTTATTGACTAAAAGAGTAGCGAGTTCTCGAGCTTCAGCGGTTCCACCAAGTATGAGAGCGCGCATAGGTGAAGAAGTGTCCTTAACAGTCATTGAGCCGGAATCTGATCCGAGGGCTCGGTGCCGGTTTAGTCGTGGCTACAGGGGATGGTACGTCCGTGGGCGTCGCGGGGTCGGTCGTCAGAATAAAGGAAGCTATCGGGGAACTCGTCTGCGGCCAACGTCTGCCCCACGGTAATGACCGCGGTCCGCGTGATGCCTTCCGTGGCAATATCGTCGGGAAGTTTGCCGAGGGTCGTGCGAAGAACACGCTCATTCGGACGAGAAGCGAACGCAACAACAGCCACAGGACAATCGGCGCCGTATGTTGGGGTGAGTTCATCGCTGATGCGCTGGGCGTCGTGTGCCGCCAGATGAATACACATCGTCGCACCATGTGAGCCCAATTCCGGCAACGACTCCCCCTCCGGCATCGATGATGCACGGCCCGAGATCCTCGTCAAGATCACCGATTGACCAATGGTGGGAACGGTCAGCTCATGGCCTAATGACGCAGCCGCGGCAGAGAAAGCCGGAACCCCCGGAACGATTTCATAGTCAATATTCCGCTCCACGAGTCGACGCGCCTGTTCGGCCAGGGCAGACCAGAGCGAGGGATCTCCCGATTGCAATCGAGCAACGTCCTTGCCTTCACTATCGGCCTTCGCGATGGTCTCCACGATGGCATCCAGAGGCATCCGTGCAGTGTTAATCACATCGGCACCTTCGGGGCAATGCTCCAGAACCTCGGGCGGGACGATAGATCCGGCGTAGAGGCACACCTCGCAACGCCGGATCAACGCATCCGCTCGAAGGGTGAGCAGGTCAGCCGCGCCGGGTCCGGCACCAATGAAATAAACAGTCATGAGAACACACCTTTTCAACCAGTAGTGATTCGTCAGCGGAAGCACCGCTGCGCCCTACACCGCCGGTTTTGTTGTTACGAAACGAATAATCGGAAGGGCGGGCCGCCACGCATGGAACGACCCCAAGGCTGAATGATGAGAAACCTCAAAGCGCGTTAACGAGCCACCCCACTTTTCCTGAAGCTGGAGCACCATCTGCTCCGACTCCACCGTGACAGCGTTGGCGACAAACCGCCCACCAGGGCGCAACGCCTCCCAAGCACGGTCGACGACACCGGGGTGCGTCAGTCCCCCGCCGATGAAAACCGCATCGGGGGACGGTAAATCGTCAAGAGCTTCGGGCGCCTTCCCGTGTACGACAGTGACCGGGTAGCCCAGTGAATTTGTCGTAATCCGTGCAGCTCTCTCATGGACGTGCTCAATCACATAGGACTCTGCATTCCGCGCGAGCCGGCACCACTCGACGCTGACCGAACCCGATCCCCCACCGATATCCCAAAGAATCTCTCCCGGATGCGGCGCTAGGGCAGCCAAGGTCAGCGCGCGAATGTCGGACTTAGTTAACTGACCAT
Organism: Corynebacterium pseudokroppenstedtii; assembly: GCF_019754945.1. Taxonomy (GTDB): domain Bacteria; phylum Actinomycetota; class Actinomycetes; order Mycobacteriales; family Mycobacteriaceae; genus Corynebacterium; species Corynebacterium pseudokroppenstedtii. The sequence continues at coordinate 632,564 of NZ_JAEUWU010000001.1, read as the reverse complement.
CATTTGCATAGGTCTCATCCGGTCTACCCGGTGCACGACTGAGCCCAGCTTTCGTGGGCGTGACTGCGACAATGCACAAATTCGACTGGGCATCGAGCGCCTCAGGCTGACGCGCCGTAGAGACCGTATGAGTCTCATGTGACGAGCCCAAATCTGACAGCAGATCAACCCGCGCGTCACCCAGCCACCGCGAGCACAGATAGTCGCAGATATCCGCCGGTGAATGGCTATCGCGGCAAAGGACGAGGAAAGGGATTCCGTCGTCGCATAGTGGGCCGAGTATTTCTACGGGCTTGGTCAAGAGGCTCACGACAGGTGTTGTGTTAAGCCCCCACCCTAAACGCGCACATGCCAAACTTGCCGACGATGCTGCCGGGATCACAGTGAACGCATCGGGCCCGAGAATCCGCGCCAGCGTCGTACCGATGCCGAAAAACATCGGGTCGCCACTGGCCAGGACAACAACCCGGTGATCCGCGAGGGAGTCAAACAATTCCGCAATGTGCGGAACCAGCGGTGACGGCCACGGTTTCTTCGTTGCCTGACAACTATCCGGAACGAGTTGAAGCTGCCGCCAGGATCCGACGACGACATCAGCGTTCGTGATGGCCCGGTGGGCGCGCTCGCCTATGCCGTCCATTCCATCGGCCCCAATGCCGACGACGATGATCCATCCACTGCCGTCGTGCCCCAATAATGGGTTACGCCGGTGCGGATTGATACCGGATAGGGGCGAATCTGAATCGTCGCCATCGGGTGGCGGAGTGTCTACCGCCCGTAGAGGTGAGCTTGTCATGACAGTGCGCTCATTATTTTTCAGTTCGAACGAGGTCATGGGTTTGGTTATTGACTGACGTGGCACCGTCGTCGGTAATGATCAGAATATCCTCGATGCGGGCACCCCACTCGCCTTCCAGGTAAATCCCGGGCTCCACCGAGAACGCCATTCCGGGTTCCAGGACCAATTCATTGCCTGTCACGATAAACGGTTCTTCGTGAGTGGACAGGCCTATACCGTGGCCGGTCCGGTGAATGAAGTTGTCGCCATATCCCGCCTCGGTGATGACATTTCTGGCAATGGCGTCAATTTGGGAGGCGGATACACCGGGCTTCGCCGCTGACACGGCTTCTTTCTGTGCCTGGTGGAGGACATCGTAGATTTCTTGTTGCTTCTCGGTTGGCTCATCCACAACATATGTGCGTGTGCAGTCCGAGTGATAGCCATTAAGTGTTCCGCCAATATCGACAACTACGACGTCGCCCGCGGAAATGATGCGGTCGGAGTATTCGTGGTGTGGATTCGCACCGTTCGGCCCTGATCCGACGATGATGAAATCGACGGCTTGGTGCTCTTTGAGGATGAGCCGTTCGATATCGCGAGCGACGTCACGCTCAGTGCGGCCGTCGCGGAGTAGGCCCGGGACTGCTGCGTGGACTCGATCGATGGCCTGGCCCGCTGCAGTGAGCTGCTCAATCTCGTAGGAATCTTTTCTCATCAATAATTCGCGGAGCACGGGGCCGGCCAGTATCCAGCGATAGCCGCGGTCCTGCAGAGGGAGAAGATGATCAGCAGTCATCGTAGAGCCGACACCCACTGTCCCTGACGGGGTCTCCCCTTCGTCATTGCGGGGGTTGCTCGATGTCAGCACATTAATAACCAGGTCATGAGGATCTTGTCCATCGACCCAATAGTCGACGGTGACCTCAGACCGGGGAACGTAGCTGTCCTCAATTTCTCCGCGTTCGACGGCCGGAGCCACCAGAACGGCACGATCTCGCGTAATGACCAAAGCAGTTAGGCGCTCATGTGAAAACAATGGCGTCCCGATGAAATATTCCAACTCGACGCCTGAGCCGAAAACGAGGCCCTCCAGCTGGTTGTCTTTCACCAACCGACGGGCACGCTCGAGGCGGCTCGCGAACGCCGCGTCACGATCGTGCTCACTGTTCGTGCCCGACTGCGCTGCTGGAGAACCAGCCACGTCGCTCGATGAATTGTCGTCAGAGGAAACGTCGTTTGTCGTTTGCGAAATCGATTGAGTCATATCTAAGACACTACTAGGCATTTTCGGTGATCGCGCTTAACTCCCCATGGCAACGACGCCTCGACGCATGGTCTCCACCGCTTGCCGAGCATGTGCGCGAATATCGTTGGAATATCCTGCTGTTTTAATTTGATTAAGCACGTCGATGACTTGTCGACACGATCGGACGAAATCACCTGGTGTTAGTGATGTCCCGTTCGCGGCGGCGGCTTGAACGCAATACGCCAAAGGTGCGCCGGCCGTCCACTGATGCATCGCCGTGGCCAGCTCGGTCTCGATAGGCCTGGTCATCGGGAGATGATGACGCTCTTCATCTGTCACGATCTCCTCCCAGAGACGCTCAGTGTTCTCTATCGCCGTGGCTAATGGCTCCGTCGGGACCTCAACGTCTCCCGGAACCGACTTACGATTCTCGAAGACGCAGGTGCTCACCACCCCTGCTAGCTCAGCGGGGTCCAAATCATCCCAAATCTTCCGTCGCAAACACTGAGCAATGAGCAGATCGGACTGATTGTGAATACGTGCCAGACGCAGGCCTTCTTCGGTCAACGACAAGTCAGGGGTGCCATTGGAGCCTTCCTGGGCAGCGTCGCTGGAGGCCACAGCATCGGATTCGTCATCGATGGGCGGATCCACATAGTCCATCTCACGCAGCAGCGCGATCATCCTATCGAAGGTAGAGACCAGGGTATCCGCATCGAGCACTCTTCCAGACGCGCCCGAACCCGACTGTGTGTCCGAATGATCTGCTATTTTCTCCCGCGTGTGTGCCAATCGGGCATAGGCACGGACGAGTTCCTCCCGGTTCTCCCACTTGTGTACTGGGTGGGCACGCAGCTCTTTCCTCAACGACTTGATCGTGGCGTTCTTTCTCACACGGGCTTTGGGCTTGAGAGATCGAGGCCGATGAAAAGATTGTCGACGGAACTCAGAGCGGACAAGTGAGCGTGCCCGCTTGGGATGGCGAGACACATCTCGAGGAAGACGCATCCGCCCAACCGTCATGGGCACATTGCCCAGCTCATCTGCATGAAGCTGCCCCACTCGCCCATCTTCCGTGATCACCATCGGCCGTGGATCCTGACCGTCCATGTCTGGGTTTTCACGGTCATGGTGTCGACGGCGGCCGCGGTAGCGTCGCGCCGAATCGTGACGGTGCTTCTCTTTAGATGATGCCTTACCCGCTCCAGCGGCTCTGACGCACACCGCCAATGCGGGGTTGCGCCCCTCCGGAAGTGCGATCACATCACCTACGGTGAGCGAACGGAGGCAACGAGAGATTTCTTTAAACCGTTCTTTCCGGTTCTCAGCCTGGGCTTTCTTCTCTTCATGGGAGAGGTTTTTGCGAATAGCGACGTATTCTGCCAGTTTGTTTTCAGACCTGTGTCCGAGGAGGCCCAGGAGCTCATCATGCTGAGAATCTGCGTGACGTTGATGAGCGCGTCGCTCATGAGCACGAGCAACCACGTCCTCATTTGCTAAGAACTGAGCGAATGATCGCTCCAAAAGGCGGTGTGATTTCTCAACCCCCAGCGTATTGAGCAGATTGACGGACATGTTGTAGCCGGGGCGGAACGTCGAAATCAGCGGATAGGTTCGTGTCGACGCCAACCCGGCGACAGCTTCTGGATCCATCGACGGCTGCCATAACACCACCGCGTTTCCCAACACATCGATACCGCGACGCCCGGCGCGGCCGGTGAGCTGGGTGTATTGGGCAGGGGTGAGATCAACGTGGGCTTCGCCGTTGAATTTGACGAGTGATTCGAGGACGACGGTGCGGGCAGGCATGTTGATCCCGAGCGCCAGTGTTTCTGTGGCGAAGACGACTTTGAGCAGGCCACGCACGAATAGTTTTTCGACGATGTGCCTGAAGGCGGGCAGCATTCCTGCGTGGTGTGCCGCAATTCCCCGCGAGAGGTTGGTCCGCCACCGGCGGAACCCCATGAGGTCCAAGTCTTCTTGAGGGATGTCAGCGGTGTCGGCGTCGATAATGGAGAGAATTTCGCGTGCTTCGTCGCGCGTGGTGAGTTGTACTCGCGCTGTGTAGCACTGGGCTAGCGCTCCTTCGCAGCCTGCTCGGGAGAAGATGAAGATGATCGCGGGGAGCATGGATGCTGCCTGCAGCTGCCCGATTACGGCTGGGCGGTGTGGGCGTTTACGTCGGCCGTTACTCCGTCGTTCCGCGGCCGCGCATCGTGAGACTAGTTCTGGGTTGATCGGGGCTGATAGTTCCTGCGTAGCGTCGTCATTGTCTCGCGAAAATAGCGGGATAATTGAGTTTCCTAGCAGCATGTATTGGTGAAGTGGGACGGGGCGGTGTTCCCAGACGATGATGTCGGTGTCGCCGCGGGTCATCTTTATCCACTCACCGAATTGTTCGATATTGGACACCGTGGCGGAGAGAGCGACGATGGATACCGACTCGTCAAGGTTGAGGATGATTTCTTCCCATACTGGGCCGCGTTCGGGGTCGGCAAGGTAGTGAACCTCATCCATCACCACGTGGGAGAGGTTGTCCAGGGAGTCCGCGTCGGCGTAGATCATGTTGCGCAGGACCTCAGTGGTCATAACGATGACGTCGGCTTCCCGATTGATGGAGACGTCCCCGGTCATGAGGCCCACTCGGTCATCACCGTAGGTGGCGCGGAGATCGTTGTATTTCTGGTTCGACAGTGCCTTGATAGGCGTGGTGTAGAAGCAGCGTTTGCCTGTTTCTAGTGCGAGAAATACGGCAAATTCCCCGACGATTGTTTTTCCGGAGCCTGTTGGTGCGCTGACGAGTACTCCGCGGCCGCGTTCGATGGCGTGGCATCCGTCAATTTGGAATCGGTCGAACGGGAAATCGTGCTGGTGGGCAAAGCGGTGGAAAATAGGAAGGTCCTCGGCTGACGCTTCGGTCACACTTCTCCTTATCGATTGTCACTGTCGATTGTTACTTGTTAATTGTGGTGTCGGTTACGAGGTTTGTGGTGTTGTGCGGTCGCTGCGCATCCACGATGTTCGTGTGCACAATGTAGCCGTTAGAGGACGTCGTCGAAACTGCTGGATTGGATTGTGTCATGCCCGGGCTTACCGTCGTTGTCTACAGTGGAATCGTTCCGTGAGCGCGGGCCCCGACGGAGCACTGCTGCTGGTGGAGCGTGGTGTGAGCCTGAGGTCGGAGATGCGTCAGACGGTGCCGGGCTCGGCGTCGGCGTGGGCGGCTCACCGGCCGACGGGGCGCCCGATGGAGCTGTCACGGGCGAAGGCTTTGGTATGGGCCCTGACCCTCCCGCGGGGTGGGCATCTGCCCCGCCGGCAACACCTTTCCGCTGTCCGTCGTAAATTGATTCGGCTGCGGGGATCGACGAAGGAGCAACCTTCAGTGGGGAGGCTTCGTCGTCGCTCAGTCCCTCCCACTCGGACACGTGACGGGCAGCGCGGCGGTCATGGATTCGGGTGAATTGCAGGGCTAGCTCCATCAGGACAACCAGTGTGAGGGCGAGCACCAGCATGGAGATCGGATCCTGTCCTGGTGTGGCGATGGCAGCGAAGATGAAGATCACGACAATCATGATTCGCCGCTTGTCCTTGAGCTGCTCATAATGCACGACCCCAGCAAGGTTAAGCATGGCCGTAAAAAGTGGTACTTCGAAGCTCAAGCCGAATACGAGTATCAGCGCGATAACGAAGTTGAAGTATTTCTCACCGGTCAGTGCGGAAATCTGAGTGCTATCGCCCAAATGAAGCAGAACATCCAAGCCCATGGGAAGGACGAGGTAAGCAGCAACAACGCCCAAGACGAAAAGAAACCCAGCGATGGTTCCGACGGACAAGGTCCAGCGTCGCTCGTTTTTCAACAGTCCCGGGGTGATAAAGCGCCATATTTCGATAAGCCAAATGGGGCACGCCATGACAAGTCCTGCCAATCCGCCCATCTTCATACGAAGCATGAACATTTCGAAAGGACTCGTGGCAAGAAGACGGCACTCGTTATCCGCAGAAAACGTTGCCCGGGCCGACGGGGGTAATGAACAGTACGGCTCTTTGAGAATCTCGCCGAGACTAGGGAGCCGCGGTACGTGGAGGGGTCCGATGGCCCAGGCCGGGATGCCGTGTTCGTACCAGATAAATCCGATGATTGTGGTGACGGCAATGGCTGCGAGAGCCCGCAATAGCCGTGTACGGAGTTCGCGCAAGTGATCGACGATGGACATGGTTCCATCTGGATTCTTCTTGGCTTTGCGAGACACGCGTCCACCCTTGCTTACCGACGTTGATTGAGTCACGAGCACCTTGTCTTCCCGTGGTTCTTAACGCGAGCGTCCGCGCCGGGATGCACGTCGTCATGAGCACGACAGCCAATCTCTTTATGCGGCGAATACACCCGGCATCGGTCACTGCGCGGAAAACAAGGGTCTCTCATGCTCCAGCTATTGGGAACAGCTGTAGAAAACAGCTACAGAGAACATAAACGTGACAGTGTTATGACAATACTGTTGTGTGCCTTTAGGCGGGATGCTTCTTTTCGTCGTTGTACTCCACCGTCACCGTTGGCTGAGGTGTGTCGGTTGACGATGCTGAGGTGATCTCATCCGTCTTGGTCGACGCGGCCGAGGTCTTTTCTGCCTCTGCTCCATCGTTCTTCATTTCTGAGACCTCAGATTTGAAGATACGCATGGAACGACCAACTGAACGCGCAGCGTCAGGAAGTTTCTTCCATCCAAAGAGGACGAGTATGACGACTGCGATGAGAACGAGTTCTGGAAACCCTAGGTTAGCCATGGTGTACACCTTACGACGTGTCGGTGAGTAACGCAGAAGCCACCCCCGCAGCTTTGTTGATGCGCGGGAGCGACTGGACGGTGCCTAACGATACCGGAGTAATCCGTCTTCTGCACGGTCTCTGACGGAATCGCGCAGGTCCGTCGGTTCAAGGGGAATGATCGATCCTCCGTGCCTGAGTATGAAGCTGTGAATCCACTCGGGACGCCCGGGAACGTCGATAATAAGGCCGCCTTTGAATTCAGAAACAGGCCACACATGTTCGTAGTCGACAACCCATCGCGCCTCAGGAGCGACCCACACTCGAGCCCAATGCGGGCTTTCCCGAAAACCGAAGGGGTCAAGCGGATTAAGCCTGGAGCGTAATCGGTCTCGCTGTTTAGCACTCAGTGTCGACGGTTCCCGTTGCTCCAGTGATTGGATTCGGTCGATGCGGAAGTGTCGGATCCTGTCTCCTTGAGCCTGAGCCTGAGCTTCGCCCGTGGACTGGTTGTCCCCCGCGTCTGCGTGGTCGTGCGCGCCAGTCAGGGATAGTCCTCGGAGATAGCTCACTCCATCGACGACCATAATCGAGAGCGGATCGACGAGACGTGGTGTTGCCACCGCATCGCCGAGGGAATCGGCGTACGTGATGGCGATGGTTGTGCGCGTGTTTACAGCGTCGGCAAGGTCGTTGACCAGCGAATTGCCACCGCCTTGTGTCGCGCGGGCAATGGCGTCGGCATGATTGCCGGCCATCGTTCGCAGCTTGTCTTCGGTGCGATGAATGACGTCGGCGTCGGCAATCCCCGGAATAGAGTCAATAGTCTCCAACGCCATGAGGATCGCGCTGGCCTCTTCCATCGTGAGCCCCACCGGCGCGGTCAGGCCTTGATCCGCCCACAACGAAATGTGCCGGGGATCGGCGTCGATGTCGATCAAGTCCCCGCCGGATAATCCAGGAAGGCCACAGAACGTGAGTGTGGTGATATCGTTCTTCAGCTGCGTCGGCGACATCGCCAGGTCATGCGCTGCCTCAAAGAGAGTGACACCGGGGTGCTGCCGAAGATAAGGAACAATCGTGAGGAGACGTAATAGTTCCGTGTGGTGCTGATCCGAAATACTCACCGCAGCTGGCGCGTCGACGGAATGGTCGGTCTCGTCGAGCGCGGGCACAGTCGACGGCAGGGTCCACTTTGCGGAGCTCGTTATCTCCGTGACCAGGGATTTCAATTGGTTCGCGATGGTGACCCGGTAATCCTCAGGCTCCTCGATGACGATCTCCGGCACCTCTGCGAGGGCACACGATCGGAGCTGCCCCGCGTCATCAGTAATGACCCAGCGCGTGTCAGTACGTTTCTCCGCATGAAGGTTGTGCGAGCGCAAGAGCTCAATAATTCGCCCGCTAACATCTGGCGACACGCTGATCACTGCGTGGGTAGATCGACCATCGCCGTCGCGGTGAAGCTGCGACCGGACAAGCTCACTAGGAGCAATAGCGGCCCGTTGATCGGTGTGAGTGGCCGGTGTGTTGGTTTCCTGAATGGAGTTAATTCGAGCGAGTCGGAAGCTACGTGGCTTCTCGCGTTCACGGTCGAAGCACGCGAGGTACCACCGTCCACTCTCAGGCACGAGTGCCCAAGGCTCAACAGTGCGCAGCGAGGGCTCGTCTTCGATCGACGGGTAGTACAGGAAATTAACGACGGTGGACTCCGTGATAGCCCGCAACAACGTGGAAAAATCAGGCCCCGTCAGGTCGGTACTGTCCGGCACTCCATGTATCGGCGCTACCGTCCCCAGTGATCCTGCCGCCGAAAGTTTGACCCAGGCCCGCCGCCCCAGTGCGGCTAGGTCCCCAGACAAGGCGAATTGGCTGGCCAGAGCGATGACTCCCATCTCTTCTTGTGTGAAATGGATGTCGACAGTTTGGGTGAAGTCCATCAAGTAACCGTCATCGGTGGCGTCGATATCGAATCCGAGCTCGCGGAGTTGGGCAATGTCGCGGTTGAGCTTCCTCCTGCGCGACTCCGGCGATCCATCTTCATAACCGCTGACATGCTCAATGAGCCACTTACCGTTGAGAGGCCGGGAGGAATCCTTGAGTGCGAGCACGAGGTTGATGAGCCGCTCGTAGGTGGCTTGGTTGCGTCGGGACGTCGAACTGGTCTGAGAGCGGTCACTCAGTGGAGTCATGGCTAATCGCCTCGTACCTTATTGGTCAACAATCGAACTGATCATGTCATCGACCCGCGAATCGTGCGCGGCAAAGGGGTCGAGGAGCGCAATGTCGTGGGGTTCTGGGCGGTTGATTTTCAGCCGTGTCCAATCGACAGACACATCGGCATCGTTCTCCTGAGCAACACAGAGAAAATCTCCCCGCATTTTCGCTCGTGTGGTCTGCGGCGGTGTATCGGCTGCATCGGTGATAGGTGAATCCGCACCGTCCAGCCACCGTGAGACACGGCCACGCTCTTCAAGAGTCCGGAAAATACCTCTACCAGGCCGAATATCGTGATACGCGTAGTCGATCTGTTGGAGTTTCGGATGGGTAAGGTCCCAGCCGAACTTGTCTTGATATCGGTCAATAATGTTCTTCTTAATCACCCAGTCAATATCTGCTGCGATCGACGAGGTGTCCCCAGAATCAATGGCAGTGAGAACTTTCTTCCACAAGTCGACGACGCGCTGCATGTCGGCATTGGGTGTACCGTGCTGCTCCTCGGAGCGCTCGTCGAGCCACTGCTGAGCTTTGTCAGCAAAGGCCTGTTGGATCTCAAGAGCGCAGCTCATCCGCCCCGACCGGAGCAGAACTTCTGCCCGTCCGGTGAGATTACGGCTGATATCGCGAATAGTTTTTGACGGGTTAGCGATTTCCCACTCGTCGAAAGAGTAGCCAGCTTCGAGCATTTCGAGGACGAGGAGCGCTGAACCGATCTTGAGAGCAGCCGTTGTCTCCGACATGGACGAATCCCCGACGATGACGTGAAGACGTCGGTACATTTCGGAATCGGCGTGAGGTTCATCGCGGGTATTGATGATGGGTCGTGAACGGGTTGTCGCCGACGACACCCCTTCCCACACGTGGTCGGCACGTTGGCTGAGCTGATACACAGGGGTGGTGTCCCCATCGGAAAACCGCGAATGAGGGCGCGCAATGTGCCCGGCGCCGCAGATTAATTGCCGGGTAATGAGGAACGGGAGGAACTCTTGCCCCAGTTTCTTCAGAAGAATCGCCCGGCCCACAAGGTAGTTCTCGTGACACCCGTATGAATTCCCGAGGGAATCTGTGTTGTTCTTCATCAAATGGATCGCGCCCTCAATGTGTTGGTCAGCGAGGGCGTGTTCTGCCTGGTCAGCGAGCCGGTTGAGCGTCACTTCCCCAGCCCGGTCATAGATGAGCAGTTGATTGAGGCTGTCGCACTCCGGGGTGGCGTACTCCGGGTGCGAACCGACGTCGAGATATAAGCGTCCGCCGTTGAGCGTGTAAATGTTGGAACTACGGAAACGGTCGACGATCGGCCGAAAAAGTTGACGCGCGATGTCGTCTGGAGCAACTGCTTGTACTCCGTCATGAGTACAGGTAATCCCGAATTCGGTTTCAATTCCCATGATCCGGCGGGTGAAAACGGCCTTGTCAGCGCTCACTGTCCACCCTTTTGAACGTAGGAACGAACGAATTCTTCTGCGTTCGATTCCAATAAGCCGTCGATTTCGTCAAGAAGATCGTCGGCACCCTGTCCCCTAATCTGTGACTGGCCGGCGGCGTTCTCGGGCTCATCGGCGTTGTCGTCGCCGGGCTTGGAGCCGTGAATCTGCGATGATTTTTCCATGCTTAAAAGCCTTCTTAAGTGTTCTCACTATGTGTGATCCATTATAATCTGACGATCTCAGTGCCCGTTATAACCTTATGGCGAATGAGTGGCCCAAAACTGCCTATGACTCACAGATTATGGACTCGGCAGCGGAGTGACGTCACAAATATCCGACGACGTGAGATAACGCGTCACATCATCGATGTTCTGAGCGCTTTCGGTGATGTCGTAGGTCGTCGTGGCGTTGGCGGCTGTCGGTGAGCTCAGGTCGATTCGTTGTGGGTGGGCTGGCGTGACGATGAGATTATCCCAGTTCGCCGCGATGACCTCACTGGAAAAACGGTCCACCAATCGTCCTCTGAGCCACGCCCGTGTATCGGTGGGCGGCGTGTCGATCGCTGCCGTCACGTCGTCGGGGTCAACGAGTGTTCGAATCTTCCCCCGTCGTATCAGGGCATAATAGAGCCCCTTCTCGGGATCACAATCGCTGTATTGCAAATCAATGAGGGCCAGACGGGGATCATCCCACTCCCCTGTCCCGCGCTGTCGAAAACCATCCAACAGCGCATATTTCGCCGTCCAATCGAGACGATCCGCCGTCGACAAGGGGTCTGACTCCAAGTCATCAAGTATCTCGCCCCAGACCTCTATCACTTTCTTTTCGACGTCGCTCAGGCTGATGGCCCCGCGATCGGCCGCATCCATCACCCGATCCCGGTAGATACGCTGGATGTCGATGGCTGTGCGCTGGGTCTTTCGATCCTCCCCGCGCAGGGTCGCAGTGCAGGTGAGGTCGCGTGAGATGCGATAGACGTCGTCGACCGGTGATTCGAGGGCGAGATCGGAGAAATCAACACCGGCCTCGATGGCGTCGAGAACAAGTGACGTGGTGCCAACCTTGAGGAACTGTGAATACTCGGACAGGTTCGCGTCCCCAATGATGACGTGGAGGCGTTTCCATTCGTCGGCATTGGAGTGCGGCTCGTCGCGGGTATTGATGATGCCCCGGTTCAGCGTGGTCTCAAGCGATACCTTGGTTTCGATGTAGTCAGCACGCTGCGAAATCTGGAAGCCGGCGGTATCCCCCTGCTGCCCGAGGCCGACGCGACCAGACCCGGTCATGATTTGTCGAGTCACGAAGAAAGGGATCAGTCCTTGTTCAATCGTGGCCATATCGGTGTCGCGGCGGTACAGGTAGTTCTCATGGGTTCCGTATGAGGCACCCTTGCCGTCCACATTGTTCTTGTAGGTTTTGAGAGCCCAATGCTCTTGATCTTGACCAATTCCGGCCTGTGTGGCAGCGCGCGCCGCCCGGTGCATAATGATCTCTCCGGCTTTATCCCAGATCACCGCCGACAACGCATCTGTGACCTCGGGGGATGAATACTCCGGGTGCGCGTGATCCACGTAGAACCGTGCGCCATTGCGAAGGATAATATTTGCCGCGCCCATGGCATTGGGTTCCAACACGGGCGCGTGATTCATAGCGTATCGACGAAGATCAAACCCTCGTGCGTCACGAAGAGGCGATTCAGGCTCATAATCCCAGCGCGTCCGCCGAGCACCGAGCCCCAGCGCGTCGGCATACGACATGACAGCAGCCGTCGATGTCAAAATAGGGCTGACTGCGGGGTTCTCGGGACACGAAATCCCGAATTCGGTTTCTGTCCCTATCACTCTGGGTTGGTTATGAAGCATCGGTATGTCCTTTGCCCGAATCGGTATCTTCTGGCTCGGTATCTTCTGGCTCGGTTGTGGTCTTCCGGTTATGGTGCGCCACCGTTACCTCTGTGACACGCTGGCCAGTCCGCCCAGAGATCCGTGCCCATTCGTCGGGATTAGCGGTGTTGGGCAGGTCATCATTTTCGGTGAACTCCTGGTCAACTGCCGTTCTGACATCCTCGAGCGAGACACCATGATTATCAGGCTGCCCCGACGCTAACGCCCGCTTCAGCGCATTCTTCTTTGCACGGTCGACGATATTGGCAATCATCGCGCCAGAGGCGAAGTCACGGTAATAGAGCACCTCGCGGCTACCATCCACGAAAGTGAGCTCAACAAATTCATTATCCGAGTGTTGCGCATACATCCGACTACTGAGCTCATCGATCAGCGCAGCCACAGCAGCATGGCGGTCTCCTGTGTCCTCAACCAGGTCCGGATCCAACGGAAGCGTATCCACCAGATACAGCTCTGCAATTTCGCGAGCCGATTTTTCATCGGGACGCTCAACGCGGATCTTCACATCCAACCGACCCGGCCGAAGAATAGCCGGATCGATCATTTCCTCACGGTTGGAGGCGCCAATAACGATGACATTGCGCAGATCCTCAACCCCGTCGATTTCAGACAGAAGCTGCGGAACAACAGTGTTTTCCAGGTCGGAGGAAATACCCGAGCCACGAGTCCTAAAGATCGCATCCATTTCATCGAAGAACACGATGACCGGCCGCCCGTCCTCAGCGATCGATCGAGCACGGTCGAAAATCTGCCGAATCTGCCGCTCCGTTTCGCCCACAAACTTATTGAGCAGCTCCGGGCCCTTAATGTTCAGGAAGTAACTCTCTCCTCCGCTCCCCATTTTTTCCGCTAACGAATGGGCCACAGCCTTGGCAATTAAGGTTTTGCCACAGCCAGGTGGGCCATAAAGCAAAACGCCTTTCGGCGGCTGGAGATCAAACTTCCGATACAAGTCAGGATGAGTGAAGGGCAGCTCAACAGCGTCATGAATCATCTCAATTTGGTTGTGCAGACCCCCAATGTCCTCATAGGACACCTCGGGGATCTCTTCCAAAATAAGATTTTCGACGTCGGCCTTCGGGATGGATTCGAAGGCGTAGCCCGCCCGATAATCAACCAGCACCTGATCCCCCGCGCCGACGTTCTTCTGCGACCACAATTCGTAGAGCGGTGCGGCAATCTTGAGGACTCGCAAATCGCCCATCGTGTCGGCGACGACGACCCTCGAGCCGCCGGGGAGAAACTCCTTAACCACGGCGATATCGCCGAAATCACTGAAACCACAATGCTCGACGACTTCCTGCCCCTCCCCCAACCGAACAAGCGCGCCGGGCGTTAATTGTGAGGTATCCACCCCGGGAGCAACCACTAAACGCATTCGTCGATTAGATGTAAATACTTCGGCGGAATGACCACCGGGATTGAGTTCGAGGAGGGTGCCGTACGTACTCGGCGGGTCGGATAAGGCCCTAATTTGTTCATTAAGAGCGTCTAATTTGTCGCGTGATGCCTTCAGCATCTCGACGAGTTTGGCGTTGCGTGTCCCTAAGGTCCGATTGGCTAATTGTAATTCTTTCAGCGACGGGGTCGCGTCGTTATTGTTGCTCTTTCGCGCGGTGCTCGATGCCGTGTTGTGGGATGAGGTTTGTTGTGAAGCTCTCGTCATAACTCCCAGTCTACAAAGACGATCAAGCTCCATACTGGTGTCGGTTCTAACCTCTTTGAGGGCGAATGCTAAGCCCAGGCTCACCTGGATTTATGACCTCGTCATCCACCCTCATCGCGTGCTATTCCCTGAGGCAGGTACCTCTGAGATAACTACTTTTGGGGGCGACGCTTGGGCTTGGGAGGAACAGTGCCATCAGCCAGACGACGCGCCCATACCAAGAATGCCGTGTGCGCATTCATCCGATGCTCGGGACGGGTCGCCAGCCCATCGACCTTCCATTCGCGAACCAACGATTCCCACGCTCGAGGCTCCGTAAAACATCCGCGGGCCCGAATTCCCTCCATGACCTTCATCAATTGGGGCACCGTCGCTACATAAGCCATCAACACCCCACCAGGCAGGAGCAGATTCTGGCACGTTTCCAAACATTCCCACGGCTCCAACATGTCTAGAATGATCCGATCGACGGGGCCATCGAGGTCATCGACGGTCACGTCGCGAAGATCGCCGAGCCGAGGCTGCCAATTATCCGGCGCCGACCCCATGAATTCGGAGACATTCGACAACGCGTACTTCAGGTGATCGTCGCGAATTTCATAGGAGAACACCTTCCCGTGCTCCCCGACAGCGCGAAGAAGGGACAAGGTGAGCGCTCCCGAACCAGCACCTGCTTCAAGGACTCTGGCACCGGGGAAGATGTCCCCCTCAATCACTATTTGAGCAGCGTCTTTGGGATAAATAACTTGTGCTCCACGAGGCATGGACAGAACATAGTCCACCATCAGGTGCCGGAAACATAGATATTGGCCACCTTCGGTAGAAACAACCACCGTTCCTTCGTCCTTACCGATGATGTCGTCGTGAGCAATGGCCCCCATGTGCGTGAAGAATTTCTCCCCCTCCGCCAGCTCAATGGTGAAATGACGACGCTTCGCGTCGGTAAGTTGAACGCGATCTCCGGGGCGAAAGACACCCGTATAAGCCATTGAGCAAGCTCCTTCACGAAGAGAAATGACGGTTGTGTTAGCAGTCTCACGGTAGTTCACGGATAGTCTACGGGGTGCATAGGTGATGACGGTGATGCGCTAGGGTCATGGATCATGAGAGCTCGACGTCGTATGGCTTTATCCCCTTCCCGGGCAGGAGATTACCGGCAGTGCCCTCTGCTGTACCGGTATCGTGCCATTGATCGGCTCCCTGAGCCGAAGACGATTGCGCAGGTCAAGGGGACTTTAGTGCACGCCGTACTAGAGAATATGTACGGCCAACCACGTCCAGAGCGCACGTACCCCAAAGCCACCAAAATGCTCAAACCACAGTGGGCAGAGATGGTTGATAAGGATCAGGACCTACGAGAGCTTGTGCCCGATGACAAGCTCCTTCCCTTCTTAGTGGAATGCCGGTCCCTCTTGAAGGGGTATTTCGCCATGGAAAACCCCG
Organism: Corynebacterium pseudokroppenstedtii; assembly: GCF_019754945.1. GTDB lineage: Bacteria > Actinomycetota > Actinomycetes > Mycobacteriales > Mycobacteriaceae > Corynebacterium > Corynebacterium pseudokroppenstedtii. The sequence continues at coordinate 617,112 of NZ_JAEUWU010000001.1, read as the reverse complement.
AAAACTTCGACGCTGACGAGTGCGAAATGTTGGTCGACACCACGCTTCCTAATGGCGTTCCCGTGCGAGGGTTCATTGATCGTGTCGACGTCGCTCCGACGGGAGAAATTCGCGTGGTCGATTACAAAACTGGCAAGAAACCCATACCGCGTTTTAGTCAGCAGGCCGTATTTCAGATGCGGTTTTACGCGCTCGTGTACTGGCGTTTGTTCAATGTCATCCCGACGCAACTGCGCCTCATGTACCTCAAGGTGATGGATTCTATGTACCTGGCCCCCTCCCAGGTCGAGCTGGAGTACTTTGAACAAGACGTTGGCGACCTGTGGTCGAAAATTACCCGCGATGGCAAGACTGGCCGGTTTCTGCCTAAAGAATCCAAACTGTGCGATTGGTGCTCTTTTCAGTCTCTCTGTCCCGCTAAAGGTGGAACGGAACTGCCCTATCCGGGTTGGCCTGACGACGCGCGGAGCTAGCGCCACGCGCTGTGCACATGTCCGCCCGATCACTGAGCCACATATGGGCGTTTCTACCGAGTAAGGCGGGCAATACGAATATCCGTTGCCAAAATTGCTTCAGCGCCCAATGCAGATAACCGGTCCATAAGCTGGTTAGCGTCCTTGCGCGGAGCCATCGCGCGGACAGCGACCCAGTCGTCGTCGGCAAGTGGTGAAACCGTGGGCGCAGATAAGCCAGGTGTGAGCTTGGTAGCCTCAGCCAGAAGTGACTTCGGGCAGTTGTAATCAATCATGAGGTAATTCTTCGCGTGCAGAATGCCCTCAATCCGTCGCAACAGGATCTGGTGTTCATCGGTGACCGGCTGATTGTGCCGGCCAACAATGATCGCTTCGGACGTACAAATCACGTCCCCGAACGGCGACAACCCCTGTTGACGCAACGTCCGTCCCGTAGAGACAACATCGGCGATGATGTCAGCTACCCCGAGGCGAATAGAAATTTCGACTGCCCCATCCAACCGGATAACGTCGGCCTGGATGCCCCGCTTCGCAAGGTCAGCACTGACGAGATGCGGATAGCTCGTCGCGATGCGCTTTCCTTCGATCTTGTTAAGATTCCACTCCTCATTGTCGGGAGCCGCGTAGCGGAAGGTCGACGCACCGAAGCCAAGGGCAAGGAGTTCATCCACTCCATTCGCAGCAGAATCCGCAGCTAAGTCACGGCCGGTTATTCCCAAGTCAAGGTGGCCTTTAGCGACGTAGATGGCGATATCTTTGGGGCGGAGGAAGAAAAACTCCACGTCATTTTGTTCGTCCCATGACGTGAGGTCTTTGGAATCTCGGCGCATCCGGTAGCCCGCCTCCTCCAAAATGTGGGTAGCAGTCTGAGACAGAGAACCCTTGTTGGGAACGGCGACGCGAAGCATGGAATAAAACTCCTGAAGGAAAGAAAGAGAAAGTGGACAAGGGGGCGAAGCGGAGTCGCTGTGGTTGCTGAATAGCTATAGGTCGGAGGACTACAGATACCGGTAAATATCGTCCAAGGACAGACCACGTTTAACAGCGACAACCTGTAGCCAGTAGAGCAATTGGCTGATTTCCTCAGACAGTTCGTCGTCTGACTGATATTCAGCGGCTAACCACACTTCGCCGGCTTCCTCGACAACTTTCTTTCCAAGGAAGTGGAGGCCCTTGTCCAGGGCTTCAACAGTTCCTGAGTCTTTGGGGCGCTGTTGTGCGCGGTCGGTGATTTCAGCGAAAAGCTCATCAAAATTCTTCACAGTCGTCATTCTTTCATATGCTCGTCGTGGCGTACGCACATCTAGAGTTCGTTCCACAGCTCTTGGAAATCGTCAATCCTCCACGGATGCCCATCGCGGGGAGCAAAGCTGGTCACTCCGCGTAGTTCATGGAGGGTTTTAATTCCCTCAGGCAGCTCTAAGCCTGGCTCCACCGGAACACCGAGGACACGACATCCTGCCGCACGAGCTGCAGACATTCCTGTGGGTGAGTCTTCTATCACGAGGACGTCGTCGGGATTGACGTCCATCAAGTCGCATGCTCGCGCGTATCCGTCGGGATAGGGCTTTCCGCGAGGAACTTCGTCCCCGGCTACCGACGTCGCAAAAAACTCGTCGCCGATAACGGGTAAACAGTGGTCGACCAATGCGCGGGCCGTGTTGGTGACTAGTGCCTGGGGGATACCTGCGTCGTGAATATCGTGCAAGAGCGCGGGAAAACCAGGCCGAAAGTCGAACCCTTCGGAAAGAATCTCGCCCATTCGCGCGAAAAACCACGTTTTCCAGGTGTCAATGAGCTCCGGGTTCGGAGTCTGCCCAGCGAATTCCAGGCATGTTGAAATGGTGTGTTCCGCAGTTCCGCCGACGGTGACCGCTCGTTGTTCGGGTGTGAGGTCTACGCCCATCAACGTGGCCATCTCATAGGTGGCTATCCCCCACCGCGGTTCAGTATCGACAAGGGTTCCATCCATGTCCCAAGCAATCGCACGCATGCAACACAGTGTACGGAGTGGCACTGCACCACAGTGCGAGGAGTTCACGCAGTGGCGCGTCGTGTGGCTTTCACGACGGTCACAGTCGCGGCAACGAATTAGACGTTAAAGTACTTTGCCTCCGGGTGGTAGAGCACGAATGCGTCGGTTGACTGCTCAGGGTGCAATTGCAGTTCCTCAGACAACTCGACGCCAATCCGTTCGGGGCGCAAAAGGTCCACCAACGCCCGGCGCGATTCGAGGTCGGGGCATGATCCGTAGCCGAAGGAGTAGCGTGCTCCTCGGTATTTGAGGTCGAAGAATGCCCGGTCTTCGGTGCCGTCGTCGTCGCCGGCATGGGTGCCGTCGGCGAGGGCGAGTTCGGCTCGGACGCGGGAGTGCCAGTATTCGGCGAGGGCTTCGGTGAGTTGGACGCCGATGCCGTGGAGTTCGAGGTATTCGCGGTAGTGGTTGTCTTTGAAGAGGACGTTGGCTTTGTCCGCGATGGGTTGCCCCATGGTGACGAGCTGAAGTGGGAAGACGTCGGTGCGCCCTGTGCGTTGGGCCTCTTCGCGTGAGCGGATGAAGTCTGCGATGCAGAGGAACCGTCCTCGTTGTTGGCGTGGGAACTCGAATGATGTTACGGGTTGTGCCGCGGGATCTGGTTCTTCTGCCTCGTTGGGCACGGGCAGGATGTGGACGGTGTTGCCTTCTGAGACGGCCGGGAAGTAGCCGTAGACGACGGCTGAGTGGTTGAGGATTCCCTCTGCTTTGAGGTCGTTGATCCATGCTCTGAGCCGTGGGCGTCCTTCGGTTTCGACGAGTTCGTCGTAGGAGGGGCCGTCGCCGCCGCGTGTTCCGCGTAGTCCCCATTGGCCCATGAAGAGGGCGCGTTCGTCGAGGCAGGTGAGATAGTCTCTGACGGGGAGGCCTTTGACTATTCGTGTGCCCCAGAATGGTGGAATTGCGATGGGGGTATCGGTGGCGACGTCGGAGCGATCAGGGATGACCGCCGGGGCGCTTTCTGCTTTCCGCTTTGCCGCGATTTTCCGTGAACGTTCGTGCCTGGCTTTCCGTTCTTCTTTCTTCTTTTGTGCGCGGGTGGCGGCGGCGATTTGTTCCTCGGTGAGTTCGCGCTGTGAGCCGCGCTTCATGGACATGATCTGATCCATCAAGTTGAGTCCTTCGAAGGCGTCGCGCGCATAGTGGACATCGCCCTGGTAGAGCTCATCGAGGTCATTTTCGACGTAGGTGCGCGTCAGTGCTGCTCCGCCGAGGAGAACGGGGTAGTTGGCTGCTCCGGCGGAGTTCATTTCGAGGAGGTTGTCTTTCATGACGACCGTCGATTTCACCAGGAGTCCGGACATGCCGATGACGTCAGCCTGGTGTTCCGATGCGGCGTGGAGAATGTTGGAAATGGGTTGCTTGATGCCCAAGTTAACCACGTCGTAGCCGTTATTGGACAAGATAATGTCCACGAGGTTTTTCCCGATATCGTGGACGTCGCCTTTGACCGTGGCCAGGATGATCTTTCCCTTGGACGCGGAGTCGTCGGTGGCCTCCATGAACTGTTCCAGGTGGGATACGGCGGCTTTCATCGTTTCAGCTGACTGCAGCACGAAGGGAAGCTGCATCTGCCCTGAACCGAAGAGGTCTCCGACGACTTTCATCCCTGCGAGGAGGTCTTGGTTAATGATCTCGAGGGGGTCTTTCTCATCGCGGGCGAGGTCGAGATCAGCTTCAAGTCCGTTCTTTTCGCCATCAATGATGCGCTGCGCCAGCCGCTTAAAGAGCGGGAGCGCCTGCAGGGCTTCTGCCCGTGCGTCCTTGGCGTCGGCGGCGGACACGCCTTCGAATAACTCCATGAAGGTTTGCAGCGGATCGTAATCCTCGTCGGCTGTTCCGCCTCGTCCTTCCGTTCCGCGGCGGTCATAGACCATGTCCAGGGCGACATCGCGTTGATCGTCGTCGATGCGGTTCATCGGCACGATCTTGCTGGAGTGAGCAATGGCCGTATCCAGTCCGGCCTCGATACATTCATTCAGAAAGACCGAATTCAAGACTTGGCGTGCTGCCGGATTGAGACCGAACGAAATATTTGACAGGCCCAGAGTGGTGTGGATGTCTGGATGACGCGAGGTAATTTCCCGAATGGCGTTGATCGTCTCGATGCCATCGCGCCGGGTTTCTACTTGACCAGTCGAAATCGGGAAAGTAAGGCAATCGACAATGATGTCGCTTTCGCGAAGCCCCCAGCGCGTGGTGATGTCCGCAATGAGGCGTTCAGCGATCTCGACTTTCTTCTCCGCTGTCCGCGCCTGCCCTTCTTCATCAATCGTAAGGGCCACGACCGCCGCACCATGCTTCTTGACCAGCGTCATAATCCGGTCATAGCGTGACCCTGGGGCGTCACCGTCCTCAAAATTCACCGAGTTAACCGCGCACCGGCCACCCAGGTGCTCAAGCCCCACACGGATGACATCGGGCTCCGTCGAGTCCAACATGATCGGCAGCGTCGAGTTCGTCGCCAAACGGCTTGCAAGCTCGGCCATGTCTTGGGTGCCGTCACGGCCTACATAGTCGACGCACAGGTCGATCATGTGGGCACCGTCGCGAGTCTGGGCCTTAGCGATATCCAGGCACTTATTCCAGTCGCCCTCGAGCATCGCTGTGCGAAAAGCCTTTGACCCGTTGGAGTTCGTCCGCTCCCCAATCATGGTGATCCCCGTGTCCTGAGTCAGCGGCACGGCTGAATAGAGGGATGAAACATTATCGTCGAAATCGTGGTGGCGCGCCGGGCGTGTGACGGCAGGAGACTCCGAGGCGTCCTGTTGTGAGGATGGCGAACCGATCACGGCGTCGCGAACGGCGGTAATGTGCTCCGGGGTTGTCCCACAGCAGCCACCAACCATGGAGAGTCCATAATCACGCACGAAGTGGACACTGGCCGCGGCAAGTTCGTCGGGAGTCAAGGGGTAGACAGCCCCGTTGGCTCCGAGCTCGGGCAGGCCAGCGTTCGGCATGACTGATACCGGCATGGGGGCATGTGCGGATAAGTACCGCAGGTGTTCATTCATCTCGTCGGGGCCGGTTGCACAGTTCATCCCGATGACATCAATGCCCAGGCGTTCCAGGGCGGTGAGGGCTGCGCCGATTTCTGACCCCAGCAGCATTGTGCCGGTGGTTTCTACCGTCACGTGGCACATGATCGGTAAGGTTGTCCCGCAATCGTCGAAAGCCTGCTGGACGCCGTGTACCGCGGCTTTGACTTGCAACAGGTCTTGCGCGGTCTCGATCAGGATGGCGTCTGCCCCACCGCGGACTAATCCGCGGGCTGCTTCCGTGTATGCATCGCGAAGATCTGTGAACGGAGCATGGCCGAGAGTCGGGAGCTTTGTTCCTGGCCCTAATGATCCAAGAACGAAGCGTCTCATGCCTTCTCGGCCAGGCCCCATGTCATCAGCAACCGACCGAGCGATCTGGGCGCCTGCGTAGGCAATCTCCTCAATGCGATCTTCGATACCGTAATCGGCAAAGTTAGGGAGGTTGCAGCCGAAGGTATTTGTTTCGACGGCATCGGCCCCCGCCTCAAAGTATCGGCGGTGAATGTCGGCCAAGATATCGGGGCGGGTGATGTTGAGAATTTCATTGCAACCCTCGAGCCCGTGGAAATCTGCATCCAAGTCAAGGTCAATGGCTTGAAGTTGCGTCCCCATGGCTCCGTCACCGATCAGCACCCGGTCATGGAGGGCCTGGAGAAACTCGGATTTCGTAGGATTCAAAGGTTGACGCTCATCATTCACAAATAGACAGCTTAGTCTATTGTTGGGGTGCTCGACCAAATCTGTCGGTGACCTACAGTTTTAGCCCCAGTAGAGCATCAACACACCCTGCAACGAGTGCTGCAGCGGGCGAGAGATGAGAATACAGGGCCGAAGGGTTCTCTCCGCGCTGATGGGTGGCGGGCAACAGGTCTACCGTAAGCTCCCCTGAGGCATGCGAGTGGGCCCCGCACCGCTGGGTACCCGCCGTTGCAGACGCAAGCTCCACAGACTTGGCGTCCGCTTCGCTATCTTTCCCGTCGTCGAGAATCGTGATCTTCCCTTGAGCAACACTGAGCTTGTCATCCGTCGCTGGCGCTGCGCAGGGAACGGGGACAGAGAGGGACTCATGGGCGTTCTTCCCGTCAACACCAGGCAGATCCCAAATCTTCTCCTTGTCGACGATCCCGCCCGCCCATTCGTCGATGAGATCGACAGCAGCTGGCGTGTCCAGATCAGTGGCGAGGGCCTGGCGTACGTCGTCGACTAATCGACGAGCTCGCGCTTCAGAATCAGCATCGTTATGAGTATGAACTGTTTCGACGGCTGTGCGCCACAGAGCCAAACGTCGTGAAGCGGCAGCCAAAAGAGCATCCGACCAGTTGCGCTGATCACGATAATGCCCTGCGTAGAGGGCTAAACGGATGGACGATGGGTCAGTTCCGGCATTACACAACCGGGATACAAACACAAGGTTGCCCAACGACTTGCTCATCTTGACGCCGCCCAGAGCGATAAGCCCGGTGTGCATGTAATGGTCAGCCATGCGCTCCACGCCGCATGCCGCTTCCACGTGGGCGGCAGAGTATTCGTGGTGGGGGAAAATGAGGTCCTCTCCCCCGCCTTGGACATCAAAATGGCTGCCCAAATACCGCGCTGCAATAGCGGCGCACTCGATGTGCCACCCGGGCCGTCCGCGTCCAAAGGGTGAATCCCATGCTGGTTCACCGGGTCGCTCTGCGCGCCAGAGCAGGGAATCTAACGGATCTCGCTTGCCAGGACGGTCTGGATCGCCACCTCTCTCCGCGAAGAACTGCTCCATCGTGGCTTCGTCGTACCGCGACTCGTAACCGAATTGCGGGGTCGCTGTTCGATCGGCATAGACATCCGGATATGTGGGATCATCCACAACATAGGCTGACCCGTTGTCGAGCAACGTGCTCACCATGTCGATGACATCGGGAATGGCCTCAACTGCACCGACATATGACGTGGGTGGGATCACCCCAAGGTTCGCCATATCCTGGCGGAACAGATCGGTTTGCTCCTCCCCCAGCTCCTGCCAATCCACTCCGTCGCGTTGGGCTCGCTCGAACAGCGGATCGTCCACGTCAGTGACATTCTGCACGAAGTTCACGCGGTGACCATTCGCCAATAACTGCCTATTCAAAACATCAAAGGTGACGTAGGTGGCAGCATGACCCAAGTGCGTCGAATCATAAGGGGTTATTCCGCAGACATACACCGTCGCCTCGTCGGACGGTGTGAGAGGGGTGACTTCACGGGACGCCGTATCCCACATGTGGAGAGGAACCGGTTGGTCCTCCCCGACGACGGAACGGAAATCAGCAACAAGGGGTTTTTGCCACGACTGCATGAGCCTTAGTCTACGGCCCTCCTGGCGATATGGCTTAGGCGGCTGCCATCACGCCCGTAGCCAGGAGAATCATCACGATAATCCCCACCGGGATGCGGTATGCAGCAAACCAGGCAAATGAATTATTGGCGACGAACTTGAGCAACCACGCAATAGAGACGTAGCCCAGAGCAAACGCGATTAACGTGCCCACCAACAGCTGCGGGCCGGAAGCGATTTGCCCGTCGGTCGGATGAAAGGCATCAGGCAGGGAGAAAAGCCCGGAAGCCAGGACAGCAGGGATAGCTAGCAAGAATGAAAAACGTGTCGCGGCCTCGCGGTCTTGATTAAGGAAGAGCCCCGCGGACACGGTGCCACCCGAACGAGAGACGCCGGGAATGAGCGCAAGGCACTGAGCGAACCCCATGATGACGGCGTCACGCATGGTCAAGTCTTTCTCTGTCCGTGTGTGACGTCCCACCCGTTCGGCCCAAATGAATACGAACGAGAACAGGATGAGAACCGCGGCAGTCACCCACAAGTTGCGGAAATTGTCTCGGATGAAATCTTTGAGGACGTATCCAAGAATTCCCACGGGAATGGTGCCCACAATCACCATCCACCCCATGCGGTAGTCGGCCCCGCGCTTGGTTTTATCCATCAGACCAGCGAACCATCCAGTGATGATGCGCCAAATGTCCTTGGCAAAAAACACCAATACTGCCGCTTCTGTCCCCAACTGAACGACAGCGGTGAATGAGGCACCCGCATCTTGGTTCCACAGAAGTTGGGACACGATCCGGAGGTGGCCCGACGATGACACAGGCAAGAACTCTGTGAGGCCCTGGATGATCGACAGGATGATCGTTTGTATCCAACTCATGTGAGTTTCGGTGCCGGCGGCCGCAAGATCACTGGCCACGTGGGCATGGCTAGCAGCGTGGGCGGATGCGCCCGTCTGGCTCAGCCACGAGGCTGGCGACTGCGCTAATGAGGATGCGGTTTCGTGGATCCTTCCCGTCGCTGATCCAAGAAAACCGTGAGCCTGATGGAGTTGATGGACGTGCGTGAACGCGTCGTGAACTACCCCTGAGATAGAGGTGAGTGCCGAATTGGCCATAGAAACTACCTGTCGTGTAGCCCGGACCAGGAGCCCGGAAATGGATAGAGACACGGCAAGTAGGCTAGCAACTTTATGGCCTCACCGTTATCTTCCAGCGTATGGGTCATTCGTGGAGACAAGAAAGCGCGTGAGAATCACTGCCCATCCCCGGCAGTCGCCTCGGTGTCTTAGCTCCGTGACCTGTAGTAGCGTTACGAGAGTGATTTCCGACGGTACTCCTGGTCAATCGATTCGTACTGGTACATTGCTGACGCAGCGCAAACAACGACGCCTCGGAGCGCGAGTGTTAAGCGTCGCGTGTTGTAGTGGGCTGGCCGTCACGATGCTGGCGGGTTGCTCACGCAGCGATGATCAAGAAGCACTGTCGAAGGCAGAAGACGTTTCTCCGACGTCGGTACCTGCCGCGGAACTCCCGTCGGGAGATACTCGCGATGTCGATCTTCCCGGTGACGGTATTTCCGATGTGGTGGTAAGCGGTCAATCCGACTCGCCAGTCATTGCCGGGCTGTCCGGTGGAAAAATGGTGATTGGGACGTCCTCGGATTGGACGAACGGCAAGCCTAAGTCGGTGGATCTTGGCAAGGATTGTAAAGATCTGTCTCGCGCTGCGGGCGGCGGTTTTTCTGTCGCATGCGAGAACCATGTGCTCGTTTTCGATGGACAAGGCAAGAAGGTTCACGATCTCGAGGTCGACGGCACCGCGACGACCGCAGCTGTGACCAACGATGTTGCCAGTGTGACTTTCGCCGGTGAGAAGAAAATCAAGTACTTCCCTCTGGACGGTTCCGATAAGGATGGGGAGTCAACTGTTTCGATCGGCGAAGGAGCGATCCAATCACTGATTGTGGATCCTGATCCTAAATCTGGGTCAGATAAAGAGATGTCAGCGGTGTTCGACAAGAAGCAGTCGAGTTTAACGGGTGTCTATCCCGGCGAGAACAAGGAAGGATCGTCGCTGCGGATCGGCCAAGGTGCTGGGAAAATTGCCGGTGGGCAGGATGGCGTCGTCGTAGCGTCGTCAACCAAGTTGAACTCGATTGAAATTTTCACGGCCGACGATATTTTGAGGAAACACCAAACAATCCATACTGATTCTGTCCCGTGGGGTGTGGCGTGGGATGCCAACACGCGCACGGTATGGGTGACGTCGACGGGTAAGAACACTGTCATTGGGTATGACATCTCGTCGGGTGTCCCGGTCAAAGTGGCGACGATGCACACGATTCCCGATGCTCAGTCGGTTGTTGTTGATGGCGATGGGGGCTTGTTGATTGCGTCGCCGCAGTCCTCGACCGTGCAACACATATCGAAGGATCAGGTGAGCGAGGCACGACATGAGGAGGCCTCGAGTGAGCCGAGTTATCCCGTGAAGAAGGAAGCATAATTATGCCGTTGACCAGCACTGATAATATTGATGACGATCTTGAGGATTGCCGAAAATCACACCCCGTACGGAGCGCTATCTACTCTTGGTCGTTGCGGCAAATGTTCCGCTTGGACCCTGAGACTATTCATTCATTAATGACGAAGGCCTTGGGCATTTTTCAGCGCATGCCGATAGCTAATCGGGCTCTTGAACGATGGTGGGCTGTGCATGACACAGCGCTGGAACAGACTGTTTTTGGTGTGAACTTCCCTCGGCCCTTGGGCTTGGCTGCCGGGTTTGATAAGAGCGCAACGTCCCCGGATGTGTGGGCTCCTTTGGGGTTTGGATTCGCAGAGCTGGGTACTGTGACGGCGGAAGGGCAGCCTGGTAATCCCTCCCCCAGGCTTTTTCGGTTGCGACGTGACCATGCGATTTTGAATCGGATGGGCTTTAACAATGAGGGTGCCGTGTTGTGTGCGCGGCGGATTGCTCGCCGCCGAAGCCGTGATGTGATTGCGGTCAATATCGGGAAGACGAAGAAAACTCCGATTGATGAGGCTGCGGAGGATTATCGCTTGTCGGCTCGTTTGCTGGGGCATCACGTCGATTTCGTGGTGGTGAACGTGTCGAGCCCGAATACTCCAGGGCTGCGAGATTTGCAGGCTGTGGATTCGTTGGAGCCAATTGTGGACGCGGTTCTTGAAGAGGTTGACGGCACACCCGTGTTGGTGAAAATCGCCCCTGACCTGTGTGATGATGACATTCTCGCGGTCGCGGATTTGACCCAGGAGAAGGGGCTGGCCGGGATTGTGGCGACAAACACAACTATTTCACGTGAGAGTTTAACGACGCCGTCCTCTGAGGTTGAGGCGATGGGCCCTGGTGGTGTGTCGGGTCGCCCGGTGGCGGACCGTTCCCTGGAGGTTCTGCGTTTGTTACGCAAACATGTGGGCGAGTCGTTGACTCTTGTCTCTGTCGGCGGAATTGAGACCCCGCAGCAGGCATGGGAGCGTATCGGTGCCGGCGCGAGTTTGCTCGAGGGGTACACTGCGCTGATTTATGGTGGCCCCGATTGGATTCGCGATATCCATCGTGGTTTGGCACAGCAGGTTCGACGCCATGGGTTGGGCTCGATTGCTGATGCTGTCGGCCGGGAGCTCCCCTGGATCCCGGCCTCGTAGCGGCTTCTTAGTTTTCTGCCCAGCCCCAAATTATTGAGCGTGCGAGGGTGTGGAAGTTGAGGTTGAACCCGAGGATTGTGGGTGTTGAGTCCTCGGGGATGTCGAGCTTGTCGACGTCGACGGCGTGGACGGCATAGAGGTAGCGGTGTGGACCGTGCCCTTCTGGAGGCATTGCGCCGTAGTACCCGCGTTTCCCTGAGTCTCCCTTGAGTGTTTGGGCGCCTTCCGGGAGGGATGGTGTGTCTTCGGATCCGGCGTTCTTGGGAAGCTCTGTGAGATCTGCTGGGAGATTGAATACTGCCCAGTGCCAGTACCCGGAGACCGTGGGGGCGTCGGGGTCATAGACGGTAACTGCCAGTGATTTTGTTCCTTCGGGGAGATCGGACCACGACAGTTGGGGTGAAACGCCGTCGGGTCCTTGTAAGTCAGCTGGTAGCTCATCGCCGGACGAGAAGTCGGCACTGCTCAGCGGAAATGTCGGCACGTCCGGTAGGTATGCGTATGGGTCCGCGGCTTTGAATCGCGGGTCAACGTAGCTTGGCGTGCTGGTCGCTGTGGTGCCAGAGGTGGGTTCTTGCGTGTTGTCGGTTGCCTGTTGTGAATCGCTCATGACACCAGTATGCCCGGATATCTGTTCCGGTGCAGTGGTTCACCTGTTTTCCCGCAGTTGCGCGCCGATGACGTGTGGTGTGGTGAGACCAATATCTCCCCGGAGTTGCCGCAGGTTGTATTCGGCCTCGAATTCGCTGGTGATGGGCTTGTATTTCCCTTCCGGTTCTTGTTTTTGGTTTTTAGAGGAGTTGCCGTAGCCGCCCATGGGTGCGATGCCCGTCCTGCCCATCGCCGGGCGTGAACCGTCGTGACCGGTGGGATGTGAGGAGTTACTTCGTCCCGGTGAATGTTCGTTATGGCCGTAATTTCGATCGTTGTATGGGTTTCCACGGTCCGTCGTGTCACTGTGTAAAAACTTATTGCGGTCGTTGCCGTGGGATGGGCCGTGGTCGTGAGGACCGGGGTGCACTATGACGCTGCGCGGCCGAGGTTCGTTGGAAGGACTCGAAAGGCGTCCACCGGGATGAGATGTTGTTGTGCCCGGCTTGTAGTAGTCGCCGGCGTTCCTCCGGTTCCACGGATCTTGGGACCTGGGCATCATTGTGGGATTGTTGCGGCCACTGTTATACGAGGTCCGTGGGGTGTGAGGTGCGGTGGCACGTGGCGACTGATTGACCGCGTTAGTGGTCGGCGGCCCATACGGCGTTGGTGTGTGGGTATGTCCGGATACTCCGGGATTGGTGTGCGAAAGGGGTAAACCGTTCGTTTTCCTAGGCGGTCGGAATTGTGAAGGGACCGCTGCGGGGATGGTATTTGCCGAGTTCGGTGGTGTGGTGGGGCTGCCAACTACCCCTCCGCCCGCTGGTCCTCCGCCTGTGCTGGTCGTTGTTCCTCCGACCGTTGTTCCCGGTCGTCCCGACGGCTGGTGTCCCGTGTGCGGCGCTCATGACGCTAGTAGGGGCAACTTCGGCTGCACTGGTGTGTATGGGTGTTGGTGCATGTGCAGTGAGGTGTCCTCCTCCCTGGCCGACGTTGGGTCGTTCGGCGAGATTGCGTAGTGGTGGTACCGCCGCGGTGAGCATGGCCTGATAAGGGCCGGTCATGAACTCTCGAGTGGCTGCCCGTGCTGCTTCCCCGGCTGCGCGAACCCCAGCAGGGTTGGTGGCTGCGGTGACAGCTGCAGTGCGTTCGGCTTCGATGGCAGCGATCTGGGCGCGGGCAGCCTGCCGAATATGAGGCAGTTGGGAGACTGACGCGTGCATGGCGGTGGCGTTATCGGCGAAGGATTGGGCCGTGGCCATCACCTGGGTGCAACACGAGGCTGCTGCATCAACGGCTTCTCCTGTGTTTTCTTCCAATTGGGTGCGGGCTCGTGCGAGGGCGTCGACAGTCTTGTTTAAAGAACTGGACAGGCTGCGCCAATAGTCGGCAAGAGCATAAATGTCGCTATCGTTCCCGGCATCGAGCATGGCCACGATAGCTGCCGGGTCATCGGTGCCACCGTGAGTGGGGTCAGTGAAATCAAAGGGGCTAAATGCTCCATCTGGACGTGTCGGGAAGGTGAATTCTGTGTCCTGTAGCGACTTCAGCCCGCATAGTATGGCTGCTGAGGCATCGTCTTGGCCGACGAAAGCACCTCGCATCGCCCTCGTGCCCTCAGCCAACCAGCGGATGAGATGCCGGAGCTGCCGCAAAGTCTGCATCGCGCTGCCGGTTTCACCGTCAATTACCTGACAATGTTGCTCCCCCAACATTCGCAACCCAGGCTCACCAGTGTAATCCCCAGATAATTTTCTAGAATATGAGATGTACTTTCTATCAGATATATCCTTTCCAGTCTCTAGGAATTCTAGAGCCCTATCGAGGGAACAGGTATCAATCGAAATAGTCACTTTAAGTTAACCTCCCATTCATTTCCTGCACTAACTCACATAATTCTTTTTGGCTCAAAGTGCGTGTCTCATCTATAGCTTGAACTGCGACACGTCCGAGCTTGGTTTCGGTGTAGACCACGCAATGGGGATCTCCTACTACGCTTCCCCAACGTGTAAAGGTTGTAGGATTCTCGTTCTCAACCCTTTTTCCTGGGACTTCTTTTCGACTTCGTCTATCGGTTCCGAAATTGATCAACAAGGGTTGTGTTTCGTATACCCTTTTCAAAAGGCAGTCATTAAAATGCAAAAATTCATCTTTGTCGGATGATTTCTTTATGAATCCCCTACTCTCCCAATACCCTGGTGGAGCATCTTCGCAGAGGTCGGCGTTCTCAAAACGTGGGTCTGAGTAGTCATAGGAGCCATCGGTGTTTTTCGTTGCTTTCACCGGATATTTAGCCAATATTTCCGGGCGCTCCCATAATGGAACCTCATCATTATTCTTCTTTGATCCATATTTCCCTACAGGTGATTGTGAAGAAATGGGAGGATGCGTCATTGCAGAACTACTCACCGTCGTCTCGGAAAGGCCCGAATTTATTTCACTGCTCTTGTTAGTGGTTGTGTGGCACCCCGCTAACATCCATACGGCCGCAGCGATACAAATAAGCTCAGCGAGCCTTTTCTTGCATTGGTTGTAAGGCGGTAGCGACGCTGCAGGCACACGATATCTTTTAGAACTTCGATTGAGTGATGAACACGCCATCGTGGATAGAGCCCCCAAACTTTATTCCCCCATTGCGCTCCACTTGCCTGTCCCCCAGGGTACGGTGCGAATCTGGCCTAATAGTAGCGCACTAAGGTGCCCTTGCCTAGCATCAATCGGTGGATGAACGGTCATCGATTGGCCCCGATGCGCAGGGGAAAGTAAATTCCATTGCCGCGGGTCCGGAACCGCGTGGGACCTTCAAGGGGTGTGTCACGAATTGTGACCAGCAGATTTGTGTACAGACTTCGACACAACTAGAGTATTGCCTCGTGCTCAGCTAATTGCTGACTGTTTACCCTGTCCGGGTGGCGGAATGGCAGACGCGCTAGCTTGAGGTGCTAGTGCCCTATTAACGGGCGTGGGGGTTCAAGTCCCCCTCCGGACACAGAATAAGCCCGGTTTCTCATCAATTCCTGATGAGAAACCGGGCTTTGCGATGCTCGGAACACTGCCCTAACTACTCGCGTTTATTCAGCTGACTGTCAGTCGTCTCTCCGGTATCAAAAGCCTTGAGGATGCGCTCCGCTGCAATTGTCGGCGTTACCTGCCCGGCGCGAAGCTGCCTTTCAATCAGCTTCTTCTCCTGCTTCACTGCCTCAGATGTGTTCAACCGAGTCAGTAAAGTTTCATGGACCATTTGCCATGTCCAGCCAATTTGCTGGTTTCTCCGTTGCTCATCAAATCGGCCCTCGGCCACCATTTGATCGTGGTGCTCTTCGACCACTTTCCAGAATTCTTCGACACCATTGCCTTCAGCGGCAGACATCGTCATTGTCGGAGGTTTCCATGATGCATTTGCTGGTCGAACCATGCGCATCGCTGCACCTAGTTCTCGTGCAGCCCTCTTTGCACGGCGAACATTATCCCCATCTGCTTTGTTGATGGCGACGAGGTCGGCGAGCTCAAGAATGCCTTTCTTGATGCCCTGCAGCTGGTCCCCGGCGCCTGCTAGAGCTAGGAAGGTGAAGCAGTCGACCATCTCGCTAACAGCGACCTCCGACTGCCCCACACCAACAGTTTCGACGAGGATGACGTCATATCCGGCGGCCTCCATGACAATCATCGTCTCGCGGGTTGCTTTAGCGACACCGCCGAGTGTCCCGGCGCTTGGGGATGGTCGAATGTAGGCGTTCTCGCTTTGCGAGAGCTTCGTCATTCGGGTTTTATCTCCCAAGATTGATCCACGTGAACGGGTTGACGAAGGATCAATGGCGAGCACCGCGACTTTGTGGCCGTTTTCCACAAGGTACAAACCGAGGCGTTCGATGAATGTCGATTTACCGACGCCGGGCACGCCCGTAATACCTACTCGTAATGCCTTTCCGGAGAAAGGCAGCAGCTTCACCAATAGTTCTTGGGCCAAGACGTGATGCGCCGGCGCGGAAGACTCAAGCAAAGTGATGGCCCGAGCAAGCTGGGTTCGCTCATTATTCCGTACGGAGGTGAACAAAGCATCCACGTCAATGCGGTGGCGGGCTCGCTTAACCGCTTCCGGAGCAACTGCTGATTTTCCTGGAACTTCGGTCCCCGCAGTCGTCGTTAATGACCCGAGGGTTGACTCGAGAAACTCATCTCCCCGCGCTTGGCTATCGGAAGACATTGATATCTCCGCCTTTCTACGAAGAGCTCGTAACAAAAAGTAGTTTTATAAGTAAATTATTTAATTAATTATGTATTTGTTTGAAAACTCGACAGACCGCACGACGTTCGACAGACTGTGAGTTGCTCGACGAATCGCGTGACGTTTGACGTTTCTGTCTCCATAATGCCCACCATGAGGACAAAGCGCTCCCTTCCCCACCCCAATTGGCCGGGAAAAGAGCGCTCATCATGCAGCTAAGGAATCTCGGAACATCCCGGAAGAATCACAACCGGGAAGAATAGTGGTGCCGTAATTCCGTCGCTTTATGCCTTAGGCCTCCGTTTTGTCCTCAGCCTCAGAGTCGTCCGATTTTTCATCGTCATCGACATGAAGCTCGATTCCCATGTGCGCCGACAGTTTGGTCAGCATGTCGATCACAGAATCTGCGATAACAGTGCCCGGCGGGTAAATGGCGGCAGCACCGTCGTCGTACAGTTCTTGGAAATCTCCTGGAGGAATGACGCCACCCACGATGATCATGATGTCTTCGCGGCCCAGCTTCTTCAATTCCTCGCGAAGCTCGGGAACAATCGTCAAGTGGCTAGCTGCCAGCGACGACACGCCGACGACGTGAACGTCGGAATCGACAGCAGACCGAGCAGCTTCGGCAGGAGTTTGGAAGAGTGGTCCGACGTCAACGTCCATGCCTAGGTCAGCATAAGCGGACGCAACGACTTTCTGTCCGCGGTCGTGACCGTCCTGGCCGATCTTCGCAATGAAAATACGTGGCCGGCGACCTTCCTCCTCGGCGAATGCATCCGCCATAGCGGTTGCTTTAGCGACATTACCCACGGTACGGTCCTTACCTACCTCGTCTTTGTACACACCCGAGAGCGTGTGGATCTCTGCCTGGTGGCGACCGAATACCTTCTCGAGAGCATCAGACATCTCGCCGACGGTGGCCCCAACACGGGCAGCGTCGACAGCAAGCTTGAGAAGGTTGTGCTCGAGATTGCCGTGGGATCCATCCATGCCTGCAGCTCCGGTTAGAGCATTCAGAGCTTGGTCGACGGCACCTTGATCACGCTCAGCACGAAGCTTCTCTAGCTTGTCATGCTGTTCTTGGCGAACGCGGCTGTTTTCAACCTTCAGGACTTCGATGGCTTCATCCTCGACGCCCACGTACTTGTTGACACCGATGAGAGCCTGACGGCCTGAGTCAATACGGGCCTGAGTACGTGCTGCAGCCTCTTCGATGCGCAGCTTCGGAATGCCTTGCTCGGTGGCCTTCGCCATGCCGCCGGCTTCTTCCACTTCGCGAATGTGCTCGCGAGCTTCCTCGACCAACTGGTTGGTCAACCATTCGACGTAGTAGGAGCCAGCCCACGGATCGACCGGGCGAACCGTATTGGACTCTTGCTGCAAAATCAGCTGGGTGTTACGGGCAATACGAGCCGAGAAATCTGTTGGGAGCGCGAGAGCCTCATCCAGAGCATTCGTGTGCAGTGACTGCGTGTGTCCCTGCGTTGCCGCCATAGCCTCGATGCAGGTACGCCCAACGTTGTTATAAACATCCTGAGCGGTGAGCGACCATCCCGATGTCTGAGAGTGCGTACGCAGAGCGCGTGACTTCGGATTTTCGGGATTAAACTTGCTGACGATTTCGCTCCACAGAATACGGCCAGCACGGAGCTTCGCAATTTCCATGAAGGTATTCATCGAAATGCCCCAGAAGAACGAAAGGCGAGGTGCGAAAGCGTCGATGTTAAGGCCAGCATTCAGTCCAGCGCGAATGTACTCAAGGCCGTCCGCCAGGGTGTAGGCCAACTCGAGGTCAGCCGTCGCTCCAGCTTCCTGAATGTGGTAGCCGGAAATCGAAATGGAGTTCCACCGTGGCATCTTGTTAGAGGTGTATTCGAAGATCTCCGAAATAATCCTCATCGACGGCTGCGGAGGATAAATATAAGTATTACGGACCATGAACTCCTTCAGAATGTCATTCTGAATCGTTCCGGCCAGCTTCTCCGGAGGAACACCCTGCTCTTCGGCGACGATAATGTACAAAGCCAAAATCGGCAGGACAGCACCGTTCATGGTCATCGACACGGACACGCTGCCGAGGTCAATTCCCTCGAACAGCTGCTTCATATCCAGGATTGAGTCGATGGCCACACCAGCCATACCGACGTCGCCCTGAACACGCGGGTTGTCTGAGTCATAACCACGGTGAGTGGGCAGGTCGAAGGCCACCGACAAACCCTTCTGGCCGGCGGCCAGGTTACGGCGGTAGAACGCGTTCGACTCTGCTGCTGTGGAGAAACCCGCGTACTGGCGGATTGTCCACGGGCGGTTCGTATACATCGTGGGATACGGACCACGCATAAACGGCTTAATGCCGGGATACGAATCGAGAGGATGCCCCGCCTTGAGGACGTGTTCCCTATCCTCGCCGTTGTAGACGCGTTTGACGTCGAAACCCTCGGGGACTGTCCATGTCCCCTTATCTTCTTCAGCTGATGTCGTCGCTGCCTTCTCTGTAGCTCGCGAAACATCGGCAAAATTCGGAATACTTGTGCTCATTGTTGTCACAGTCCTAACAGCGATTATGCGCCGAGCTCATCGAGCAGGCCCGACAACGTCGAGACTGCATCAATCTTCATGTTCAGGTAGTCATCAGGCTTCGAAGAATCATCGAGATTCTCAACGGCCTTCGGAGCGCCCGCCAGGAGAACTTTCTTCACTCCTGCAGCTCGTAGGGCATCGATTGCGGAACCAGCGTTCTCTGCATATTCCGCATCCGTACCGCAGACGACCACGATGGGGGCGTCCTTGAACTGAGTTGCGAAGCTCTCGTCGTCCGGGGTGACTTGACCTGGGTTATCCGCCTGGATACCGCCAGAGGCCAGGAGGTTGGTGGTGAAACCAGTGCGGATATTGTGCTTGGCCAGCGGACCAAGAGGTGCCAATTTAATGACAGGCCGCTTCTCTTCCTTCTCGAAGAACGCATCCGACCTGTTCCTCAGTGCCTCAAAATCAGCTCCCCAACGGCGAACACCTGTTGGCTCGATGCGCAGATCAGCCGCCAGCGGCTTTTCCGCCAAGTTCGGGAACTCGTTGATCGCTGTGACTTTGGTGCGGCGGTGGGCAATATCGTCGCGCCGCTTTTCATACGACTCATCGAGGAGCTTTTGAATATCGCCGTTATCAGTTTCAGCGATGAATCCATCCTTAGATTCGACGTCCGTCAAGACGCCCCATGCCTTCTCCTCGAGCTGATCGGTGAAGAACTCAGCGTAGTACGAGCCACCAGCAGGATCAGCAACAAATCCCAAGTGAGACTCTTCCAAAAGCAGAAGGTTGATGTTTCGCGCAATGCGATGAGCGAAGCTGCGTCGAGCTCCCGGCAACCCATTCTTGATTGCATAGTCGAAGGGGTGAACCAGCACACTCGTGGCCCCGCCGACGCCCGCCGCAAATGAAGCGATCGTGCACCGAAGGATATTCGTGTACGGGTCACGCTGAGCGAACATCACCGGCGCTGTTTCCGCGTGGATCGCGGGCAGAGGATGATCCACAATGCCCAGCACTTCCCACACCCGCGCCAGAAGTGACCGCAGTGCACGGAACTTACAGATCGTCGAGAAGAAGTCGTCGGTTGCAGCGAGGCGGATCGAAATCTGATCGACTGCGTCTTCAACAGAGAGACCAGCGTCGGTAAGCTTCCGCAGGTACTCCAGTGTTGCAGCCAGAACCAGCCCAATCTCCTGGGAATCGGTAGCACCCTGGTTGCTGAGCGAGACACCATTCACAGTGATGGCATGCACTGCCCCAGGAAGTTCAGACGCTTCCTTTGCCCATGCAACGGCCGTGTCGAGATCAACACTCTGCGAGGAATCGAACCCTGCCGTCAGCGGTGAAGCGCCGAGGTCAGCGGTCGTCTTCTCATCGCCATTGGACTCGAGGAAATCGAGGAAAGCATCTCCCAATTCTTTCGAGGGAGTAGCAAGCGCGATCGGGGCAAGGTCAAGATAGACGTCGTTGAGCACTCCCGGGATGTCCGTGGGCTGGATTCCCTTGAGCTCAATGACTGTGGTCCCAACATTCAGTGCGTGAAGAATTCGCTTGTTGATGTCTTTTGCACTCTGTCCGCCGGCAGTTGCATTAACTTCGACGGCAGGTCCGAAAACCTCGCGAATTCCCCATCCGGCATTGTCGGCCTCAAGGAGCTTGGCTCCACGTGTGTATGGGAATTCACCGGGAGCAGATGGTTCTGGTCCTTGATCGGTCCGCATATAGAGCGGTTTGACATCTATTCCGTCGTAAGTCGGCTTGATGAGCTTCTTCCACACATCATCCGGAACGTCGGAAGGATCCTGCTTGCGGGTTCGGGCAAAAACTTTCGCAACTGCCCGATACCATTCGTGCTGCAGGGCGGCATCTTCCGTGCCAACCTGTGAGTCAGTCACAACTGACCCTCCGTCCTGGTCGTTCAAAGTAGATTAATCATTTCAGGTGAACCGGTGCAGTGGTCTAGCTCAGCGATGTTGTGGCAACACCATACATAACGGTTATCTTGCAGGTGTTTTCGTTAAACACAACGGAGCCTGCACGTCGTCCACTCCCTTCTCAGGGTAGTCCCCATTGGTTGATATTTTCCCGACTACACGTCGTTATCGCCCGCTTGATAGCGATTTATCTGTCAATTTCAGCGCGATGTGACGTACTTCTCCCCTATGTGTGGTGAATAGTGTGAGCCACAGTCTGGGGTCACCTTTCTCATCCACCGAGTCACCAGAAGGTAGGCTTGCCCACGTTATGCAACGACGTGACGTGGTGACTCAACCCGATCCTCAGGCCGAACCACCTAGCCGACGATCCTGGATTCATCGTGCCGTTACAGCAACGTCACGAGCATTGGCGCAGTTCCTCAACATCATCGGCGTCATCATTCGTGACGTGTGTCATGGGTGGTTGCGCTGGACGCGTCTCAATCAAGTACTGAGTGTTGTCATCCTTGTTGTACTGGTGGCAGCGCTATTCGTCGTTCCACTTCCCTCGGTGACCACCTTCAGGGATTGGTCCGTGGGAGCTGGATGGTGGTTTCCCTTTGCCTTTTCGACTGTTTATATTCTCGCTACCCAATTTCCGATACCCCGGACGGTTTTTACCCTCAGCTGCGGCGTGCTCTTCGGTCCACTCATTGGCATAGGTGTCGCGCTGATATCGACGGGGTGCTCAGCGTTATTATCCCTACTCATTGTCCGCCGCCTCGGACGAGACTGGGTGCAGTCCCGTCTCACCCACCCCGCTGTCGACGGGGTTAATGCCCATTTACGACGCCGGGGCTGGCTGGCGGTTGGCTCCCTCCGTATGATTGCCGCCGTCCCATTTTCCGTCCTGAACTACGTGTGCGCTCTGTCGTCGATCAAAGCGCTTCCCTTTACTTTGGCGACGATAGTCGGATCCGCTCCTGGCACGATCGCCACCGTTCTCGTTGGCGACGCCGCGGCGGGACAAGGTAGCCCCTTAACGATTTTGATCAGCGTCGTACTTTTTGGGGTCGGCCTGACCGGCTTGATTACGGACATCGCGCGGCCGCCACGTGTGAATACTGACGACACGACGACTGGAACGCATATGAATAGGACAAGCTAGTATCCTTGACTCCATGGCAATGGCTCACACGCGAGGAACGTCGGCTCGATCACTTTTTGCAGTGCACGCTCGGTTCCGTGGACGGACAATGAGACGGGCGGAATACGTGAAGAATAGTGCTCAGGCTATGGAGCACCTGCCGGGCGTTCTCAAGTCCACCGTGGAAGGCGTGGAAGAGATTTCGCTCCTTACTCGCGACGCAGAATCTGAAGCCCAAGTAGTGATGGCTTTCCTGTCTGCCGGTGAGTGGGCCATCGGGATTGGGATCGGAGGGCACGATCCGTCCGTTGTCGCCCGTAGCTGTACAGGTAAACGTGCCGGTACGGTGGGCGCGTCAATAGCCACGATCTCCCAGAACTCTTCCATCGCAAGTTCAGAGCTCGCTTCAGATATTTCCGCGGCGTTTTCTTTGATCGGCCATGTGCTAACCCGGAGGACTGAGGAAGGCCGAGAAGCAACAGCGCTTATGCGGCAGGGATATACACAAAACGACGCTGCGGCAGAGCTCGGTATCTCTAAGCAAGCAATGTCACAGCGTCTCGTTGCCGCGGGCTGGCAGGCAGAACAAGCAGGATGGGACCTTGCCGTCCACCTCTTAACCCGGGCAGAGGAACTTTAACTACTTCTCCGACGTGTCCTCCGGCGAATCGACGTTCGGTTGATCCTCAGAATCGGCAACGTCGATGCTCTCTGAACCCGCAGTGGAAGGATCTTCTCCCAGCTTCTTCGCCGTGTTTCGCTTAGCGGCCAAAGCGCTGTCTAATGGATCATCCACCGTTTTGTTCGCGACCGCATTTGCCTCAGCGACGGCTTTGGCGATTTCAGGGGCAGACTGAGTGGTAAACCAATCGTCATCCTCATCCGTCGCTGCCTCAGCCTTGGTCTCCTCGTCGACACTAGGAGCTTCATAGCGGAATACCCCATCGGAATCCTTGTCCGAGAACTGCTTGGTGAAGGACTCCAGGGCATCACCGAATTGCGACGGAATCAACCACATCTTGTTGGCAGATCCTTCAGCCATCTCAGGAAGCTTTTGGAGGTATTGGAAAGCGAGAACATCCGGCGTGACCTGCGAGGTTTTGATCGCAGCATTCACCTTACGAATGGAGCGCGCTTCACCCTGTGCGCGTAGGTAACGGGCTGCTCGCTGTCCTTCGGCGCGAAGGATCTCAGCCTGGCGCTCGGCTTCCGCTTGCAAGATGGCAGCATGCTTTTCGCCTTCGGCGGCAAGGATACGAGCTTGTTTTTCACCTTCGGCAGTCTTGATATCAGCCTCGCGCTGACCCTCCGCAGTCAAAATCATGGCGCGCTTTTCGCGGTCTGCTTTCATCTGCTTTTCCATCGACTGCTGAATCGACGGTGGCGGATCAATCGCTTTAAGCTCGACTCGACTAATACGCAGCCCCCACTTTGTCGTGGCGTTATCCAGTTCACCACGGAGCCGTCTATTAATGACCTCGCGCGACGTTAAAGTCTCTTCCAGCGTCATCCCACCCACGACATCACGAAGCGTCGCCGTCGTGGTCTGCTCAACACCGGTGAGGTAGTTATCCACGCCGTAGATGGAGTGCATGGGGTCGTTTATTTGGAACGTCACCACGGTGTCAATTGCCACGGTCAAGTTATCCTGCGTAATCACCGCCTGCGGCGGGAAGCTGACCACACGTTCGCGAGTATCCACACGGGATCGAACACGGTCGACAAATGGAATGAGGAACGTTATCCCCCCCTTCGACAGTTTTGGTATACCGCCCGAGCCGTTCAATAACTGCCGCTGTCCCCTGTGGGACCAACTTGATAGACATCATGATGATCAGGACGATGACCACAATGATGGCTGCGATCACGATAGTGCCAGCGCTCATGAACTAATCCCTCCTTTCTAAGACAAAAGCTGTGTTGCCTTCAATGCGGCTCACCACGACGGTGTCACCAGGTTTGAAAACGTCGTCATGAAAGGCACTTCGAGCGGACCAGAAATCCCCATTGAGCCGAACGATCCCCGATGACGACGAAATCTGCTCGACGGTCTCCCCTGTTGTTCCCACCAAGGCTCGCGTTGAGAAATCCGCTGTTTCGGTCTTTTCAGTCAGTTTGCGCTTTAAAAACGGACGAAGAACGAACATGAGCGTTAATGACACAACAGCGAAAACAACGACTGAGACCCAGAGTGGGGCCTGGAAAAAGGACACACCTGCTGCGGCGAGAGCACCGCCGGCCAACATCAGTAGTGCGAAATCGCCACCGAAAAGCTCCAGCACAGCCAGAAGTACCGCACCGATAAACCACACCAAGGCATTCACGGTGTCCAGCGTACAGAAAGGCTATGACAGAAAACAGGGTTGTAGTTTCTGCCTACTTGGGTCCGACGGTGACAAAATCGACCAGTCGTTCAACTGCGCCAATGAGCGATGAATCGACGTCTCGGAACGAATTCACGCTGTTATAGACGCGGTTCCACCCCTCTTTGGGATCCGACCATCCGAGCCGTCGGCACACACCCGTCTTCCAATCCTCACCATAAGGAACGTCGGGCCACGCCTTGATACCGATGGAGGATGGTTTGACGGCCGCCCAGATGTCGATAAACGGGTGACCAGTCACCATGACATGCGGACCGAGCTCCCGGGTCAATAGCGATTCCTTTGAACCCTCAACTAAGTGGTCGGCGAGGATACCGATACGACGCTGGGCGGTGGGATGAAATTCTTGTACCCGTTGTGGTGCATTATCGAGCCCCTCCAGATACTCCACGACGACGCCTTCTACGCGAAGATCATGGCCCCATATACGCTCCACAATTGCTGCGTCATGGACGCCTTCGACCCAGATTCGTGATGGCGCAGCCACTTTGGCACGCAAATTTTCTACACGCCGTGATCCGGATGCGCTCCGTTGTTGTCGAGGACTTTTTGGTGGAACATAGTGGACTAATGTGACGGGTTTTCCCTCGTAGAGGAACGCGCCTTTGCGCATTTTGAACAGACGCGTTCGTCGGTATCGGTCCTCCAACCGAACGAAATCTCCGTCGTATGTCCGCTCAAATTCGACGATCGCTCCCACATAACCACTGGCGATATCTTCAACCACTAAGCCAGGTTTAGCTGGGAGTACGGGGAACTCGCGCGGCTTGGAGTGCGGATGCCCGGCATAGATGTCACCTGAATAGCGGTCGTGGAAACTCATACCGAGGAAGTGTACTGAGGTGACGCGAACCTGATGAGATGAGGACACGGTATTCCGTGCGAGGTGCTATGGTGGCACGCCATGAATGTGTCAACTATCTCGGGCCTATGCAATGAGTGGGCGCGCATCCACCGTCTAGCAGCATGGACAGCGTTTTGGCTCATTGGTGAGGCGTCGACGGACGACACTATTGATGCGTGGCATGATCTTTATTCACTTCCGCGCAACGAGATGGTCCACTTCTTGGGTGAACTCCGACAGGCCGCGTCGGATTATTCGGATCACACTGCCGACGACCCGCTCGTCCGTATAGTTTTGGCAGCGCCCGGTGATCCTCCGCACGTGCCCGGTCATTCGGATGACCAGAAGGCTATTTCCCGCGCGGGAGCGGGATTGGTGATTTCGTCTGGGGATCCAGATTCGCGCGTATTGGTTATTCCCTCTCGTTCCGACGGGATCCCACGTTTAACGGCGTCGTCGATTGGGGAAGACGTGCCGGCTCCTCCGGCACCAGCGATTGGTGAAGCTGATTTAGCTCTTTCTGAGGCTACGAGGAACGCTGCGTCGATGATTACATCGATGCGAGCAGCTATTGCTGATGTCCCGGATGTGCGGCTTCGGGTGGGAACTCTGACGGATTTTTATGACTCCGCTGGTTTTCCTGCAGGTTTTAATCCGAGAGCAGAGAAACTCTCTGCGCGGGCTGATCATTTGTCAGCAATTATTGATACCGCGCGCGCTACCGACAATGGAGCAACGTGGGACGAACACGTCCTCCCCTTGCTCAGGGTTATTCGGCAGGCGCGGATAGCCTCGCTGGATTACGCTGTCCGCGAGATGCTTCGTGCGGTACCTAGGTAATCGATACCAAGATGATCGATCCCTAGGTAATCTCTGTGGCTATTTGTGGTGCTTATGCTTTGCTGGGGGAACACAGCAGTTATCAAAGCACGGGACTCCGTTGAGGCTGCACCCATGCTGGGGCTCGACGCCGAGGCGGAGAGGCTCTCTGCCTTCGATGTATTCATCGATCAAATCGATGATCATCCGGGTGAATCGCTGCGTTGGCCCCACCGTTGCTGCCCGCTCGATGGCCATATCAAAATCTTTTGCCTCATGAGCAAGTTCAGTGTCAAGGTCCCATGCCACTTCTACGTGGTCCGATACGAACCCAATAGGAGATACAACCGCAGCCGGAATCCCCTGGTCATGGAGTGCTGAAATATGATCCACAATATCGGGTTCCAACCACGGGATGTGTGGGGGGCCGGAACGCGATTGCCACACGAGGTCGAAATCATCGTCCGACAGTCCAAGTTTGGCGGCAGTTAAATGTGCTGCCTCATAAATCTGTCGTGAATACAGGTAGTCCCCATCACCTGGGTTTCCGGACGTCTTATCCGCGGAGACCGGAATAGAGTGAGCTGTGAACACTATTCGACAGTTCTCTCTCTTGTCACTGGGTATTTTGGCGAGTGCCTCTTGGACCGCTTCTGCCTCAGCCTCGATGAACTCTGGGTGGTCATAAAACTGACGCAGTTTCGTTAAATCCGGGGGCGTAATCCCCTGCTCCTGGCAATGACGCCGTGCTTTTTCAATGTCCTCGTCGTATTGACGGCATCCCGAGTACCCAGCCCATGCAGAGGTGGCAAATACAAGCGCATGGCGAATTCCGTCGTGAGACATCTTCTCGATGGTCTCATTCCAGAATGGATGCCAATTGCGGTTAGCGAAATACACAGGGAGATTGCGCCCCTGCTTTTCAAGTTCTTCTTCGACGTGTCTAATGATTTCGCGGTTTAGACCGTTCAGAGGGCTGATGCCGTTGAAGTGGTGATAGTGCTCTCCCACTTCGTCGAGACGCTCGGGAGGGATGCCACGACCCCTGGTTACATTTTCGAGAAAAGGACGAATATCGTCCAGCCCCTCCGGGCCACCGAATGAGGCAACAACGATAGCTTCAACGGGATACTCACTGGTCTGTGAGTTGCCACAATTGTTGGCGTTGATCTGGTTGTGTGCCGGTCGATCGTCCTTCCGGCCAGGCCGTTCTGTCAACGCCGGGGCATCGTTTATGGCCATCTCAACAGTCTCAATTCTCAGTAGACAATGGTGTTAACGGCAAAAGCCACACGCTGCGCTCGTGCCGTGCCAGTACACGACCGTACCGGCAAGGTGATCCCCGCGTCGATAAGGACGCGAGTGAGCAGTGCGTGTGGAGTGCAGACCTAGCCTAGTTTATGAGATGAGCCGGACAACGTTCGGAGTCATGCCACCATAGCGAACTGGGCTGATCTTGACGACTGAGCCGGACTCAGGTGCCTCAATCATCTGGTCGTTGCCCAGGTAGATCGCGACGTGCTGGCTAGCGTTAGGACCGTAGAAGATCAGGTCACCGCGCTTCATCTGGGAAGCGGGATACTGAGTTCCCGATTGGTATTGCGCTCCTGTGTAGTGCGGCAACTTGAAGCCAGCGATGTAGAAGGCGTACAGAACCAGGCCGGAGCAGTCGAAACCAGCGTGAGCGTAATCGCCGTATTGGTCAGCGACTCCACCATCCCTAATGCCGACGGTCGGACCGTAGTAGTTTCCGCCACCCCAGGAGTAACGCACTCCTAGCTGTGATTGCGCACGAGCGATGACGGCGTTAATCCGGGTTTCTGCAGAACCACTAGTTGCGGTTTGTGCATTGTCGCCCGTGTTGGTCGTTCCTGTCGTGGAGCTATTTGCTGAGTTTCCTCCGCCAATTGAGGTAGCGAGTGATGCTTGGTCAGTACCGTCGGTCACTCGGTTCAAGGCGTCAGAGTTGTTCTTGAGACCGTTGACTAGTTGCGAAGTAGTCGACGTGGATTCGTCGTCTGAGTCGGATCCATCACTATTGGTATCAGTGCTGGTTGAGCCAGTGTTACCCGACGATGTTGAGCTGCCGCTCTGATCATTACTCGAGTTGTCAGACCCTGTCGTACTGGAACCAGAGGTTGTGGACCCACTGTTGTCGCTACCGGTGCCACTGCCAGTGGTGCCCGTTGCAGTAGACGCAGATCCCGAGCCGGTGTTAGTGCTACCGGTGTTGCCGCTGTTATCCGACTGATTCTGAATCTGGTTCCACGCTTGGCGCGCTTCCTGACGTCCGCCATTAACAGCGGCAGCAACCGGGTCGTTTCCTTCCTGGCCTGCCTTCAGGCCGGCTGCTAAGGCCGCCAGACCGCTCGACGTGAGTCCGATGAGCGCCTTGTCAGCGTCGTTAGACGAGGAATCAAATGCAGCACCCAGAATCTGCCGCAGCTTTTCGGTCAACTCTTCTACACGCTTGACCGCCTCAGAAGCGATCGTCGCAAGGTTGGCTGCATTTTGACGTGCCTGCTCAACGGTTGGATCGCCGTTGTCTTCCTTCTCCTTGGCATCCTTGGCGGCAGCTAAAGCGTTATCAGCTTTCTGTTTCGCGTCGGCGGCAGCTTCGGACCGCTCTTTCTCGGTTTGGTCTGCAGCAGCGTAGTCGATGCTCTGGTCAGCTTTAGCGCCCTGGTCGTCCGCATTATCTGCATCACTGGAGCTGTCTGCCTGGTCATTCTGCGCAGAATCCTGCTGATCCTGGGCAGAGTCCTCCGACGAAGCCGTGGCTGGCTCATCCGAGGATGACTGGTCTGACCCACTAGCAGTTGCATCCGACGAGGGCTCGGTGGATTCCTGTGTGGGCTCGCCGGTCCCCGCATCAGCGTCATTAGCCGTGTCGTACGCTAATTGCTCCGTTGTAGGCGCAGAGCTTGTGCTCGATTGGTCGTCAGACGAAGCACCGTCCGACGAGTTGTCCTGGTTGTCAGCAGCGTTATCAGCTGATGGCGCAGAATCCGAAGCCGGTTTGTTGTCCTGCGTTGCCGAAGCAGAGGTGGAAGGACCTGCCACACTTGTGTCACTGGCGTTGTTCTGAGCCGGTGCCGCAGGTGAATTGCTAGAGGAACCAGTCTTGTCGCCCTTTACTTCGTCGAGGCGTGACTGGATCTCATTCTTGCGAGCTTCAGCTTCCTGGATAGATTTCTGCAGGTCTGCTGCTTTTCGTGACGCTGTCTGAATCGCTTCAAGAGCCTTATCCTTGGATTCCTTCGCGTCCTTACGCTTAGCGGACGCGTCGGCAAGCAGCTTGCGGAGAGAGGACTCCTCATTAGCAGCTTGAGTACGCACCTTGTCTAACTGCGAGACAACTTTGCGCTGCTTCGCTGCCTCTGTGCGCAAGTATGAAGCGCGGTCAAGAGTATTAGCGACGGCATCTTCCCCAGCTGCCATCGTTACCGCATTGGAATCCTGTCCCTGCGTGTACTGCGAACGCGACAGGGAATTTAACTTGTCCTGGGCTTCCTCGACATCCTTTTGGGACTTATCGAGCCTCGCCCGTGCTTGGACAACCTTCTCCTGTGCATCGTTTGCATCGCTGGTGGCCTCATCCAGCTCATACACAGTTTTATTTGCTTCTTGACGGATGCCGCCTTGTTCATTTTGCAGCTCAGTCAGCTTTTTCTGTGCCTGAGTTAAATCGTTGGCAAGCGACGCGACAGAATTGGGGTCGTCGTTCGGCGCTGCCATGGCATGTGGAGCAGAGGTTACCCCAAGCCCGGCACACAGCAAGACGGCCGCAAGCCGAGTGCGTGCATGTCGCGGATGGGACGTCCGGAAGGCCCTGCGGTCTACCACGCCATTTCTCCTTTGATCGGAAGCATTCATCGTCTGAGCTATGCCTGAAGCCGTCAGTCAATAGAGGTAGAAACCCGATAACCAGCCTTGTTACGGAACCTAGTGACCCACGGAAGTGTTAACAGGAAAGTCAAGTTTTAAAGCTTGACGATTTTCTGCCCGCTGTAGCCACGTCGGCGTGCCGATCCTCTCACCTTCTGTCAATCGGGCATACTTCCCCGCATGCCCGGTTGGTCAATGGTTGAAGAGTCTTCTCTAGCCTCAAGGGTTGACTCGTATCGACTTTGGTTGCACAGCTTTATTTTTTTGAACAGTGCCACCGTAGAGCACGTGAACATCGGAAGAAACTCTAATCACATAAAAAACAAGTTTCACATCCTGACACGAGTCTCGATTAAAGGCTTGACCAGGGATGATAACGGAATAATTACGAAGTGTGATTTACGCCACGTTTTGAATATTCTCGGCGTGTCAACTTGAACCTCAAGTTGAGGTTGAAGGTCACGGAACACCGTGGCGCTTCCCCTTAGCTTGTGGATGAGCTAATAAATGCGCCAGAAAAGGGCGCTCTCGGGCCTCTTTAAGTCCTCTACCCTAACCCGGAAGTCGCCGACTGTTACGCGATAGCAAGTGCTCTATTTGTGGCGCACATCTTTAATTCTTCCATGCGTTTGTCGACGCTGCGTCCCGCGTTGTAAGTGAAAAGAATCGATGCTTCACAAGGGGCCTCCCGATCTACCGGGATTAACTCTCGGCCCCGGAAGTAACTTTTGGGGGTGAATAACGCCCCAGATTCGCTTACAGTACGTCTGTACTGTTAGAGTTTGGGCTGCAATATGCTGGGCAAACCCCCTTGTCGTGGGATTCTGAGAGCAAAGTTCAAGGTATTGCGCGCAGGCGGCCTTGAATGCTGCCACAATGGATCATGAGGAATCACGACGTTGTGCAGCTTTGTCAGTAGTTTTCTGACAGCTGTAACCCCTGAAAGTCGAAAGAGAAGAGGACTGGAGCTCGCTGTGTCAGAAAGTAAGAACTCCTTTGATGCCAAATCGACGTTGAAGGTTGGAGATAAGTCGTACGACTATTTCCGTCTTTCCGCCGTTCCTGGCATGGAAAAATTACCGTACTCCCTCAAGGTTTTGGGAGAGAACCTCCTCCGTAACGAGGATGGCAAGAACACTACTGTTGACCACATCAAAGCTGTTGCAAACTGGGAACCGAGCGCAGAGCCCGATACTGAGATTCAGTTCACCCCAGCCCGCGTCCTTATGCAGGACTTCACGGGTGTCGCCTGCATCGTTGACCTCGCTACCATTCGCGACGCGGTGGTCACTCTGGGTGGTAAGGCAGAATCGGTTAACCCACTCAACCCTGCAGAGATGGTCATTGACCACTCAGTGATTATCGAAGCATTCGGCTCTGAAGATGCCATCGAGAAGAACGTCGAAATTGAGTACCAGCGCAATGACGAGCGCTACAAGTTCCTCCGTTGGGGCACTGGCGCCTTTGACAACTTCCGGGTTGTCCCCCCGGGAACAGGCATTGTTCACCAGGTAAACATCGAGTACCTCGCCCGCGTCGTGTTCGACCGTGACGGTCTTGCCTACCCGGATACATGTATCGGTACTGACTCCCACACGACGATGGAAAACGGCCTCGGAATTTTGGGCTGGGGCGTCGGCGGTATTGAGGCTGAGGCTGCCATGCTTGGCCAGCCGGTGTCGATGCTGGTGCCACGTGTCGTTGGATTTAAGCTTACGGGCGAGATTCCCGCCGGTGTGACCGCAACGGACGTGGTCCTCACGATTACTGACATGCTCCGCCAGCATGGCGTCGTCGGTAAGTTCGTTGAGTTCTACGGTCAAGGCGTTTCTTCGGTGCCGCTCGCGAACCGTGCGACCATCGGTAATATGTCGCCAGAATTCGGATCGACGGCGGCCATCTTCCCGATCGATGAAGAGACAATCAGGTATCTACGCTTGACTGGCCGCTCTGAAGAGAAGTGCGCTCTCGTCGAGGCTTACGCTAAAGAACAAGGCATGTGGCTTGACGAGAATACTCCGGAGGCAGAGTACTCCGAATACCTCGAATTGGATCTGTCGACGGTCGTAGCATCCATCGCTGGACCTAAGCGCCCACAGGATCGCATTGAGCTCACCGATTCGAAGGCCCAGTTCCGCAAGGACCTTCACAACTACAGTGATGGCGAAGTCAAGGACGTCGTCGAAGCAGACGCTCCTGCTAAGGAAGATGTCGCCGACTACAACGAGTCCCGGCCTGGCCATGGCGAATCTGCCGCCGAGGGCGCTGAGGGTCGCCCCTCGTCCCCGATCGTCGTCAAGTCCCCTGAAGGTGGCGAATACACTCTCGACCACGGCATGGTGGCGATTGCGTCGATTACCTCGTGTACTAACACCTCCAACCCTTCAGTGATGGTTGGTGCAGGTTTGCTCGCGCGTAAGGCTGCTGAAAAGGGACTGCACGCGAAGCCATGGGTCAAGACCATTTGTGCCCCTGGTTCGCAGGTTGTTAATGGCTACTTCGAGCGCGCTGACCTCTGGAAAGACCTCGAAGCCCTCGGTTTCTATCTCTCTGGCTTCGGTTGTGCAACCTGTATCGGTAACTCCGGTCCGCTGCCCGCCGAAATTTCCCAGGCCATTAACCAGGCTGACCTTGCCGCAACGGCTGTGCTGTCCGGTAACAGGAACTTCGAAGGCCGTATCTCGCCAGACGTCAAGATGAACTACCTTGCATCGCCCATCTTGGTTATTGCTTACGCAATTGCCGGGACGATGGATTTCGATTTTGACGAGCAGCCTCTTGGCCAAGATCAGGACGGTAACGACGTCTATCTCAAAGACATTTGGCCCTCGACGGATGAGATCGAATCTACGATTGAGTCCAGCATTTCTCGCGAAATGTACGAGACTGACTACCAAGATGTCTTCGCAGGCGACGAGCGCTGGAAGAACTTGGATACGCCGGATGGAGAAACATTCGCGTGGGATGATGAGTCCTCCTACATTCGCCGTGCTCCCTACTTCGATGGCATGTCTGTCGAACCGGATCCGGTTGAGGACGTGAAGGGTGCTCGAGTCTTGGCGCTGTTGGGTGATTCAGTGACCACTGACCACATTTCCCCGGCATCGGCAATTAAGCCCGGTACCCCGGCGGCCCAGTACCTGGACTCCATGGGGGTGGCCCGTAAGGACTACAACTCATTGGGATCCCGCCGTGGTAACCACGAAGTCATGGTTCGCGGTACGTTTGCCAACATTCGTCTGCAGAACCAGCTCCTTGATGGGGTTTCCGGTGGATACACCCGAGACTTCACCCAAGAAGGCGGACCGCAGTCCTTCATTTACGACGCTGCCCTGAACTATGAGAAGGAGAAGACTCCTCTCGTCGTCTTGGGCGGTAAAGAATACGGCACCGGTTCGTCCCGTGACTGGGCAGCTAAGGGCACCCTGCTGCTGGGTGTTAAGGCCGTCATTGCCGAATCCTTCGAGCGTATTCACCGCTCCAACCTGATCGGTATGGGTGTCATCCCGTTGCAGTTCCCAGAGGGCGAATCCTGGAAGTCGCTGGGGCTCGATGGTACGGAGACCTACGACATCGAAGGCATCGAGAAGTTCAACGATGACACCATCCCGAAGACGGTCAAGGTGACCGCCACGAAGGAAAACGGTGAAACCGTCAACTTCGATGCAGTTGTTCGTATCGACACACCCGGTGAGGCGGACTACTACCGGAACGGAGGCATCCTCCAGTACGTCCTACGTCGGATGATGAAGGAAGACAGCTAAGGCAGACTGCCTTCGCAACAGGTATCGGTCATGCCTAAAGTCAGTGACG
The DNA here is from genome assembly GCF_019754945.1 of Corynebacterium pseudokroppenstedtii. GTDB lineage: Bacteria > Actinomycetota > Actinomycetes > Mycobacteriales > Mycobacteriaceae > Corynebacterium > Corynebacterium pseudokroppenstedtii. Next base: position 583,441 of record NZ_JAEUWU010000001.1, on the reverse strand, counting down.
TTGACCTCGAAAGAAGAAGGTCACAGATTCTCGACGCCGCGCGTACATGTTTCGCCGAATACGGCTACGAAGGCGCAACAGTACGACGGCTCGAGGAGGCGACCGGACGAACCCGCGGAGCTATCTTCCACCACTTTGGCGATAAGCAAGGTCTGTTTTTTGAACTAGCGCGCGAAGACGCGATTCACATGGCAGACATTGCGGCCTCTCACGGACTGATCGACGTCATGCGAAACATCGTCGACAATCCTGATGGATACCAATGGGCATTAACCCAGCTCGAAGTGGGAAGACTCGTCCGTACTGACCCATCATTTCGTTGTCGTTGGAATAGCGAACACAAGCGTATCGACGATGCGGTGCGGCGACGGGTTTCCCAGCAGATAGACGACGGTGTCATGCGCACCGACGTCAGCCCGGAGGTCATTTGTTCGTTGCTGATCGTCGTTTTTGATGGGGTGCTCTCTGCCGTTGGTGCAGGTGATACTGCTCCGGAGTTACCCCTCGCTCTTGATGTCTTGGAAGACAGCTTGCGCAAATAGGTCGTGATAGCCATACACAGAGGTGCTGCGTTACGTAGCACCTCTATTTCATACCTTCATGCCTTTGACGGTGCTGCGTGAGACTTCCAGGTGCGAGCAAGAACTCCACGCACGAGGCACGTATGAGAGCGGAAGCACAGTTGTTTTCCTGCTATGCCTTCCCGCTATTCTGTATAACATGATCGCGATCATGACCGTCACCGGGTTAGATCACACCGGAATTATTGCTGCTGTGGCCACACAATTGGCAAAAGTAGACGCGAACATTACTAACGTGTCTCAAACAATTATGGGTGATTATTTCACCATGATTCTGCAAGTAGATTTTGATGAGAATTCTCAAAGTCTCGATGCTCTACAGGATGCTATGAAACCCGTAGAGGTAGAGCAGAAACTCAAGATACGTCTTCAGTCGGAAGCTATTTTCCGTGCCATGCACGAGTTATAGGCCGGTATTGGTATGGATACAAAGCATAATATTCTCGAGACCATTTCCATGATTGAGGAGCAGCGTCTCGATATTCGCACCGTGACCATGGGGATCAACATTCTCCACTGCGCGAATTCTGATATCGACAAAGCTGCCACTCATATTTACGACACCATTACGGCGTGTGCTGAGCATCTCGTTCCGGTGACCGAAGGTATTTCCCGAGAACTCGGAATACCTATTGTCAACAAGCGCGTATCGGTCACCCCCGTGTCTCTCGTCGCCGCTGCCTCAGACTGTGTGGATCCGACACCCCTCGCCCACGCCCTGGATAAAGCAGCGAAAACCACCGGTGTGGACTTCGTGGGCGGCTATTCTGTCCTCGTCGAAAAGGGAATGACGAAATACGATCGGGCGCTTATTGATTCCATTCCCGAAGCTCTAGCATCCACCAGGTTGGTATGTTCGTCGGTCAATATTGGCTCTTCGCGTGCAGGGCTGAATATGGACGCCATCGGGCGGATGGGTGAAGTGATCGTTGAATCAGCACACTCTGACACGGAGAACTCGGTATTGGGGCCAGCCAAACTCGTCGTCTTCTCCAACGCTGTTGGGGACAACCCCTTCATGGCCGGCGCATTCCATGGAATTGAAGAGCCCGATTGTGTGGTTAGCGTCGGCGTATCAGGCCCCGGGGTTATCCAACGTGCCCTCGCAAAGGTGCCTGATTGCTCATTTGATGATATGGCGGAGGTCATTAAAAAGTCCGCTTTTAAGGTGACTCGAATGGGCCAGCTCGTAGGGACACTAGCTGCAGACCGCCTAGGCAAACGTTTTGGAATTGTCGATCTCTCCCTCGCCCCCACTGCTGAAATCGGCGATTCAGTCGCTCACATTCTCGAGGAAATGGGGCTTGGCAAGGTCGGGACGCATGGCACGACGGCTGCCCTGGCTTTGCTGAACGATGCGGTCAAGAAGGGCGGGATGATGGCCTGCTCGCATGTCGGTGGTCTATCAGGTTCTTTCATCCCGGTTAGCGAAGATGCTGGCATGATTGATGCAGCCCGTGAAGGGGCTATCACCCTAGATAAACTCGAGGCAATGACCTCGATTTGTTCAGTGGGCTTGGACATGGTGGCGGTCCCCGGCGATACTCCTCCGGAGACGATTTCCGGAATGATTGCCGACGAAGCTGCAATCGGTATGATGAACCACAAAACAACTGCTGTACGAGTTATTCCGGTTCCCGGGAAGACTGTGGGAGACGACGTCGATTTCGGTGGCCTTCTAGGGCGAGCCCCGATCATGCCCGTTCATAGAGCATCGTCAGCAACGTTCATTCGTCGTGGCGGTCAACTCCCTGCGCCTGTTCATGGCTTTAGGAATTAATCTCTGGCATTGTTTGGCCTTGAAAAGCGAATTTACAAGATCTACGGATATAGACTAAGCTGTCTGCTATGAATTTTGTGCTGTTCTCGCCTCGTCACGGAGCTGATGTTGCCGCAAGCGAACTTTATGACTTCATGAGCGCTAGCGGCCTCCAACCTCACGAGCTTGAACAGCGAATGCTTGATAGCGAATCCGCCGAATTGGGAGACCTCCACGGGATCGATGGCATCTTCGTCGGTGGATCGCCTCATACAGTGACTAATCCCCAGAAAGACGAGGAGCAGAAGCACGTCGAGCGCCTTTTGAGAGCGCTCACTGGGACCAGGATTCCTGTCATAAATATCTGCTTCGGCGCCCATGTCCTAGCGGATACTCACGGCGGAACTATTGCCCGCCTCCACCCCGAAGATTCCGGGCCAACGCAGGTTCGATTGACCGACGCTGCCGCGTCGGACCCGCTGTGCCGGTCGCTTCCATCAACGTTCCAAGCGTTTACCGGGCACACGGAAAACATCGAGATCCTCCCTCAGGACGCCACCCTGTTGGCATATGGCGATGCCTGCCCAATCCAGATTTTCCGGGTTGGTCAAACACAGTGGGCGACGCAATTCCACGCGGAAATGGATGCGTCGGGGCTGCGCCAGCGGATGGAGTTCTATCGCAACTACGGTTACTTCGGCGTCGACGAATTCACGTCCATCGTCGACGCTACCGCGAAAGTCGATGTATCCCCCGCGCGGCAGATTCTCGCGAACTTCGTCGACTTCTGCCGCTCATACTCCCGGGAGCTATCCCAGAGCGTCGCCTAGCTGCGAATCACCGTCGGCGAACGGAATGATCTTATTCGGTGCGGTTGGTGCCTCAACCTCATACGCTGCTACGTGAGCGACGAGCTCTCGGGACGTATCGGCGGGGCGCTCTTGGTTTGCGGTGTCCTCTACGGTGTGGACGTCGATTCCCTTGGCGCGGTCCATAGTGAGTGCCGTCGGTGCCAGGACGGCGAAATCTAATGAGGAATCCAACAGATGTTGGTCCGCAGCACGCTTGGCTAACGAATAGTGATAGAGCGAGTTGTCCTCGGGCAGGTCGACGGTTGTTGAGCCCCAGAAACTCACCATGATGTAGCGCGGGGAGCTCTCTGCCCGTTGAGCAGCATCAATCGACGCTATTGCCGCGTCACGGTCGACGGCATAGGTCGCCTCGGTGCCACCTTTTCCACCAGCTCCGGCGCTCCATACGATCGCGTCGACACCAATGAGAAGCTCATCCCATTCTTCAGTGGTTAAGGAGGTGACATCTTTAACAACCGGGTTTGCGCCAGTTTTGGTGATATCTTCCCGCTGATCTGGATTCCGAATGAGTGAATGAACGCTGAAGCCATCTCTCACCAGCAGAGGTGCGAGCTTCAGCGCGACTTTACCGTGTCCACCAATGATTAGTACATTCTTCTTATCAGACATACATCCACTCTAAGGACTATCTTCTGATTCTGCCAGGGTGGTGCGCCCAGCCATCTACGTGAGCTCCACGATCTCCATGTATTCGTCATTCCACATGTCCTCGTCACCATCGGGAAGGACAATGACACGCTCTGGATTAAGAGCTTTGACTGCTCCAGGATCGTGTGTGACGAGGACAACGGCACCCGTGTATGTCCGTAAAGCCGCAAGGACTTGCTCACGTGAGACAGGATCAAGGTTGTTCGTCGGCTCATCTAAGAGCAAGACGTTCGCGCGAGAAGCAACAAGAGCCGCCAGCGCAAGCCGGGTTTGCTCACCACCGGACAAGGTGCCAGCCGGCTGCTGAAGCTGATCGCCCGAAAACATGAAAGCACCAAGGAGACCGCGCAGGTCTTGTTCACCGGAATCGGGACACGCCTGAACAGTGTTTTCCCACACGGAGGCGTCGGGATCGATCGTGTCATGCTCCTGCGCGAAATAGCCGACTTTAAGCCCGTGGCCAGTAACAATTCCTCCTTCCCCATCGCTTCGTTCCACACCTGCGAGGAGCTTAAGCAGCGTCGTCTTTCCTGCGCCGTTATAACCCAAAATGACGACGCGGGATCCTTTATCGATGGCTAAGTCCACCCCAGCGAACACTTCGAGAGACCCGTACATCTTCGTTAAGCCGTGGGCATTGAGCGGAGTTTTACCGCAATGAGCAGGTTCAGGAAATGAAATATGCGCAACTTTGTCCGAAACATGAACCTCATCGAGTTCGCTGACGATGCGGTCTGCGCGCGCTAGCATCTGCTTGGCAGCAGCTGCTTTTGTTGCCTTCGCCCCGAACCGTGCAGCCTGAGCCCGTAGCGCCGCGGCTTTCTTTTCCGCATTCGCCTTTTCACGTCGACGACGAGTCTCGTCGGTGGCGCGTGCCTGTTGGTATTTTTTCCACCCCATGTTGTACACATCGGCTTCAGCCCGCGTCGCATCCAGGAACCACACCTTGTTACACACGGCCTCGAGCAAGTCGACGTCGTGGGAGATAACCACTAAACCGCCGTCATGCTTGCATAAGAAATCGCGCAACCACGTGATGGAGTCTGAATCCAAGTGGTTCGTTGGCTCGTCGAGGAGCAGCGTAGTGTCGGATTTTCCACCTCCGGTGGACGCTGCGAAGAGGATCTGTGCTAATTCGACGCGACGCCGCTGACCACCGGAAAGGGTCTTGAGAGGCTGATCCAACACGCGTGCGGGGAGGCCGAGAGCGTCGCAAATCCGCGCGGCCTCAGCATCAGCTTCATACCCGCCTAACGAGTGATAACGCTCTTCGAGGCGCGAAAACTTGCGGATCGCTGCATCGCGACGAGCGTCGGTACCGGTCTCCATGATTTCCTGCTGCCGATCCATGGAAGAGCGAAGCCGATCGAGCCCACGGGCAGATAGCACTCGATCCCGCGCTGACTGTTCGATATCGCCTTCTTTTGAATCTTGGGGAAGGTACCCAATATCGCCGGACCGGATAACAGTTCCACCGTAAGCCTGTGTTTCTCCCGCCAAAATACGCATGGTCGTTGTTTTGCCTGCACCATTGCGGCCCACAAGACCGATGCGATCCCCGGCTTGGACGCGCAGATGGTGTCCAGGTGCTGTCAGAAGTGTTCGCGCGCCGACGCGAACGTCAAGATCCTCGGTGGTAATCACAAGCCGGCAGTATATCGCGTGGAAGCGGCTTTGTTCACACCGTCGACTGCCCTCTCACTCCTAGTGAACTACTCGGTGGTTCACAAACGGTGCTGTCCCACGTGATCGCTCGTTGCAGTTTCGACGATGCTCTGACGATACAGTGAGGTTATGCATTTTTCGGTGGTCGGGTTAGGTCCTGCAGGAACAGCAGCGTCTGTTGCTGTGCTCCGTTCCGGTCATTCGGTCGAGTGCTGGGACCCCCATGGCCCGCATTACCCGCCGACGATGGGTGCGTGGACACACCAAATACCGCAGTGGCTAGTTCAGCATCCGCAGCCATATCTTTCCCAGGCTCGGCCACGCGTGTGCGGCGACGGGTGGGAAGCCGTCCTTCCGGAGACCTATGTCATTCTCAATCCGGAGACGTTACGCGACCAGTTGCGGAACATGGGTGACGCGCAATCCCTCTCTATCCACGACCAGTGGTATGACGCCACGAATGACGACGCGCGCGTAGTCATTGATACACGTGCTTCGAGCAGTGGTTTCGCCCCAGTCCGTCAACTCGCGGTAGGGCTAGTCCTCCCTGAGCGCCTTCTTCCCAACGACCGCCGTCAACCAGTGCTGATGGACATGCGAACAATACCCGGCACTCCTTCAACCCACCCGACATCTAACGACGGTGTATCAACGACGGCCTACCCCGCAGCCGATGCACCTTGCCGTATGACGTTCAACTACCGGATGCCAGTGGGACAAAGCCAATGGCTAATCGAGGAAACAATTGTCGCAACACTGTGCCGAGGTCCCGAGCGCTCGCCCCATTCTGAAACAGCACAATTGGAATACTTGCGGTGGGCGCTGGATAGGAGACTCGAGCAGCTCGGTATTGATCCAGAAATCGCGCGTCGGCACGCTGTTCGAGAGGAAGTCGTGAGTTTTCCCGTCGCACCCCTACGCCGACGGCTCCCGCACGTAGTACGTCGAAACAATGGTGTGACAAGCATTTTTCCATGGGGTTCGGCTTCGGGATTGATGCACGCTGCCACTGGATACAGTATCGGATCTGCGGTAGATCGCGCTGATGAGGAAATCAGCTGGGCTGCCCATTGGGCCCGATACCCGGGCCTTCTTCAACGCATCGTCGGAGCGATGCACGGGCCACCCGGAGGATGGGTGGCAGGATGGCTTCAACGCCGTGGTTTGGGCGCAACTCTCCAACTGGAACCAGATGAAATGCGCCTGTTTTACCGCGAGTTTTTCGCCATGTCTCCGCCACGGATTCGCGACTACCTGACGTCCTCTCACGGGTTGGATATCACGCGGTCCATGGTATCCGTCGTCGCTCGCCTTATTTGGGTGATGATTAAACCGGACGGACATTCGCGACAGGAACGTAGAACTCAACGTTCACTGGCCCGGCGCACGTTCATGTCTTTGTTGCGTGGGAGTGTGACCCCGCTCCCACGTCGGCAAGAAATGCCCGAACTCAAGCCGGGTTAGACAGCGAACCCGAGGGCACGGAGTTGTTCTCGGCCTTCTTCAGTAATCATGTGTGGCCCCCACGGCGGAGTCCACACCCATTCGATACGCATATTGTCAGCAATACCCCGGCCGACAACGGCATCCGTTGACTGGTCTTCCAGCATGTCCGTGAGTGGACAGGCAGGAGAGGTCAAAGTCATGTAGACCACAACACTGCCCTCCTCGTCGACCCAAATGTCGTAAACCAACCCAAGATCAACAACGTTGATGCCCAGCTCAGGGTCGACGACATCGTACAGACTGTCCTGGACAGCATTAGCAATTTTCTGCTGATCATCGCCCATCGGCGGTAGGTCAGGAACGCTAGGGACGGATCCGTCCATTCCTGTGCCCGGTCCGGTTACTGAACCTGCGTCGTCATAGGATTCATACGAACTGGCAGCTTGATCTTGTGTGGTCGTGTCGTCTTGTGCCATTGGAACTCCTCGTTCTTCCTGAGTATGCACTGTCTACGGGGATCACCCGGCTGTCATTGTTTCCACTTACCGCTTTGTCCCATGATGCATCGATGATGCCCGGCTTGGCATAACCACTAGCCGCTATCAACCGAAACTAGGAACTTGTTGTTGGCGACGATGAGTTCAGCTGTGCTGCGGCTTTGTCGTGTCCCGCATCAGCCATCGCCTCAGTGGCAGCGGCTTGAAGAGCTTTCCACGCTAACAGCGCGCACTTCACGCGAGCAGGATATTGAGCAACACCGGCAAATGCGATCCCGTCTCCAATGAGATCCTCATCGCCCTCAACCTGCCCACGGGACGTCACCATGCGTTCAAACTCAGCCAGTTTCTTCGACGCGTCGTTAACACTTTGACCGATCAATTCCTCGGCCATCACCGACGTCGACGCTTGGCTGATCGAGCACCCCGACGCCTCGTAGGAGATGTCTTGGATCGTTGACCCATCGTCGGAGAGCTGGACACGCAGAGTTATTTCATCACCACAGGACGTGTTGACGTGGTGTACCTCTGCATCAAAAGGTTCCCTCAAGCCTGCATGTTGCGGATTCTTATAGTGGTCCAGGATCACTTCCTGGTACATGGATTCGAGTCTCATCGCGTCACCCCAAAGAAGTCTCGTGCACGACAAATAGATTCTGCCAGCTTATCCACTTCGTCGAGAGTGTTGTAAATATAGAACGACGCGCGTGCCGAAGCCTGGATCCCCATCCGACGGTGGATGGGCCACGCGCAATGGTGACCAGAGCGGACAGCGATGCCGTCGTCGTCGAGAACCTGGCTGAGATCGTGAGGGTGGACCCCCTCGAGAGAGAAGCTCACCGAACTACCACGGTGCTCCGGCGTTGTCGGGCCAATGATGCGCAGCCCATCAATATCGTTGAGTTTCTCCAAAGCATATTCAGTGAGCATGTGCTCGTGCTTTTCGACAGCGTCCATACCGATGGCCTGGAGGAATTGCACGGCAGCCCCGAGACCGACAACTTGGCTGGTCATCTGTGTTCCAGCCTCGAATCGCTGTGGTGGCTCCGTGTATCCAGAATGGTCCATCTGGACTGTCGTAATCATGGAACCACCAGTGAGAAAGGGCGGCATCTGGGCAAGGATGTTCGCCTTACCGTACATGACTCCTACCCCATTCGGGCCCAGCATTTTATGTCCCGAAAACGCCGAAAAATCGACGTCAAGCGCGTGGAAGTCCACTGCTTTGTGCGGTACGGACTGGCATGCATCGAGCACCGCCACGGCCCCAACACTATGGGCACGCGACACCAGCTTTTCGACGTCGGGCTGTGCACCAGTCACATTCGATTGATGCGTAAACGCGACAACCTTTGTGCGGTCGCTCAACGTCAGGGAATCGAGGTCCACCCGTCCATCGTCGGTTGCTGAATACCACTTCAGGTGGGCACCTGTACGGCGGCACAATTCTTGCCACGGAATCAAGTTGGCGTGATGCTCGATTTCCGTGACAACGACTTCATCGCCCTCTTTAACCTGGAACTCCCCGGCGCGGTCATCGCCTAGAAGGTAGGCGACTTCATTGAGCGCCTCTGTGGCGTTCTTGGTGAACGCAATTTCTGGTTCATCGGCCCCGACGAAGTGAGCGATGCGTTCACGCGCATCCTCATAGGCTTCTGTCGCTTCTTCCGCGAGTTGGTAGGAGCCGCGGTGAACGGGCGCATTGGTGTGGGTGAGGAAGTGAAATTCTTCGCGCAGCACACGTTCCGGTCGTTGTGATGTGGCACCGGAGTCTAAAAAGATGAGGGGTTTATCGTCGCGAACAGTACGGTGCAGGATGGGGAATTCCGCGCGTACTGCGTCGACATCCAACACCCCGTTTCGTGTGAGCTCTGGAATTTCCACCGTCAGTAACCTTCCTCCTGCAAGCTTTCGCTGGTTGCATCTAAAAAGTGTGTGAATAAAAAGTGAATGGCGACGTCGTCATGATCGCCATTCACTATGGGCTGGTTAGCCTACGAAAGCGTCGTAGCCCTCTTCTTCGAGCTTGTCGGCAAGCTCAGGGCCACCCGTCGTGACGACGCGGCCGTTGGCGAAGACGTGCACAAAGTCAGGGCGCACATAGTTCAGAATGCGCTTGTAGTGCGTAATGAGCATGATTCCGCCGTTGTTCTGCTCTTTGTAGTCGTTGATCCCCTGGGACACGATCCGGAGGGCGTCGACGTCGAGTCCAGAGTCTGTCTCGTCGAGAATGGCGAACTTGGGCTTGAGCAACGATAGCTGCAGAATCTCGTGACGCTTCTTCTCGCCGCCGGAGAACCCTTCATTGACGGCACGCTCGGAAAATGAGGTGTCGATTTTGAGCTCTTTTTGGGCGTCTTTAACTTCCTTGATCCAGTCACGTAGCCGTGGAGCTTCTCCACGTACCGCGGTTGCGGAGGTGCGGAGGAAGTTAGCCATGGACACGCCGGGAACCTCAACCGGGTACTGCATGGCGAGGAACAAACCGGCTCGGGCTCGTTCATCCACAGACATGTCGATGATGTTTTCGCCGTCTAACAGCACTTCCCCGCCGGTGATTTCATACCGCGGATGGCCGGCAATCGTGTATGACAGGGTCGATTTGCCCGAACCATTGGGGCCCATGATCGCGTGGGTCTCACCTGAGTTGATGGTTAGGTTGACGCCGTTGAGGATTTGCTTTGGCTCTTCCCCTGGTTCGGTGGGCTTGACGACGGCTTCGAGGTCGCGAATTTCGAGGGTACTCATTGTTCTCCTTGTGTTTGATGATCCGTGAGATACAGCTTGTGACGCACGGTGGATGGATTAGCTCAGTGAATTCAGCTCGTCGAGGCTGACAGTGTCGAGTTCCTCGGAGACGCGTTTTTCGAGTTCATCTTGGACGGCCGGTATCGGGATTCGTGAAATGACTTCGGTGAAGAATCCGTGGACGATAAGGCGTCGAGCAACGGGCTCGGGGATCCCACGGCTCATCAGGTAGTAGAGCTGTTCGTCGTCGAAGCGTCCGACGGTGGCCGCGTGACCAGCGCCGATGATTTCGCCGGTGGCGATCTCAAGGTTCGGAACGGCATCTGCGCGGGCGCCCTCGGACAAGACGAGGTTCATGTTTTTCTCGTACGTGTCCGTGTTGTCGGCTTGTGCGCGGATGAGTGCGTCGCCAACCCACGCTGTGCGTGTTTCGGGGAGATCTGAGTTGGGATCGCCTTGGAGTGCTCCTTTGTACATCACGTTGGAGCGGCAATTCGCCTCAGAGTGGTCAACGAGTAGGCGTTGCTCAAAGTATTGCCCGTCGTCGGCAAAGTACACACCGGAGAGTTCGCAGTCAGCCCCGGGCGCTTTGAACGCTACGTGGGAGATATTGCGAACCACGGAGCCACCGAAGGCGCTGTATCCATGGCGCATGACGGCGTCACGATCCAGTCGGAGCTGCTCATTGGCCAGGTGGACGGCGTTGTCCTCCATGTCGTCGATAATGGCGACGTTGATATGCGCACCTGTTCCAATCGAGTATGAGTGGAAATCTGCGTAGTTGCCATGCCCCTCGAATCGGAGGACGACGTTGGCTTCGGCATGTTCACCAGCGACGACGGCGAGCGCGCCGAAAGACGTGGTGTCGGGGCCAGTACCCGTGAATGTCAACGTGATGTCGCCGTCGACAACTGTGTTGTCGTCGATGGTGAGGACGGTTCCGCGTTGAAGGCTGGCGAAGACCTGTGCACCGACGCGATCGACCGGGGCTCCGGCTACGCGAAGGCGGTCATCGTCGGCCGGAACTTCTTCTACGTGTATGCCGGATGTTCCCTCAGGGATATTTGCAGTGACCGGGTTCGGCGCGTGTTCACCGGGAAACGACCCGTCGTGAAGCCCGTTGAGCCGTCGCAAAGGAGTGAAACGCCAATCCTCGTCGCGGCCGCGAGGGACGGAGAAATCGTCGACATTGAACGACGTGAAGACGTCGCCTTTGGTTTTTGCCCCTGTGGTGTTGGTTGTGTTGGCGTCGAAAGCTCCGACTTCTTTTGCCTTGTCGGCGGCAGCTTCGACATCCTCGGCCTTGAGTACGTCAGTCATCTATCCCACGGATCCTTCCATTTGCAATTCAATGAGGCGATTGAGTTCGAGGGCGTATTCCATGGGCAACTCTTTCGCAATGGGCTCGACAAAGCCACGGACAATCATCGCCATGGCGTCGTCTTCAGCGAGGCCTCGGCTCATGAGATAGAAGAGCTGATCCTCAGACACTTTGGAGACCGTAGCCTCGTGACCAAGGGATACGTGGTCATTGCGGATGTCATTGTATGGATAGGTGTCCGACCGCGAAATCTTATCGACCAGCAAAGCGTCACATTCAACATTGGCCGTGCAGTGATGCGCGTTTGGGTTGACTTTGACTAGGCCACGGTAGGCCGCACGTCCGCCACCACGAGCGACCGACTTCGACACAATGTTGGAACTCGTGTGAGGAGCCATGTGCACCATCTTGGCGCCAGTGTCCTGGTATTGGCCTTCGCCAGCCATCGCGACGGAGAGGACCTCGCCGCGGGAGTACGGCCCAGTCATCCACACTGCAGGGTATTTCATCGAAACCTTGGATCCGATGTTACCGTCGATCCACTCCATGGTGGCACCCTCTTCGCACTTCGTGCGCTTGGTGACCAGGTTGTAGACGTTGTTAGACCAGTTCTGGATGGTCGTGTACCGGCAGCGACCGCCTTTTTTAACAATGATCTCGACGACAGCTGAGTGCAGCGAGTCCGTCTTGTAGATAGGTGCCGTACATCCCTCGACATAGTGGACATAGGCATCTTCGTCGACGATGATCAACGTGCGCTCGAACTGGCCCATGTTCTCCGTGTTAATGCGGAAGTAGGCCTGAAGCGGGATTTCGACGTGGACGCCCTTCGGCACGTAAATGAATGAACCGCCTGACCACACCGCGGTGTTCAGTGCAGCGAATTTATTGTCACCGGCTGGAATAACGGTCCCGAAATACTCTTTAAACAATTCGGGATAGTCTCGCAGAGCCGTGTCGGTGTCAACGAAAATGACGCCTTGTTTTTCCAGATCCTGGCGGATTTGGTGGTAGACAACCTCAGATTCGTATTGTGCAGCAACGCCAGCGACGAGGCGCTCTTTTTCCGCCTCCGGGATACCAATGCGATCGTAGGTGTTCTTGATGTCCTCCGGGAGGTCATCCCACGTCGCGGCTTGCTTTTCTGTGGAGCGGACGAAGTATTTGATCTGGTCGAAGTCGATTCCGGACAGGTCAGCACCCCAGTTGGGCACCGGTTTCTTTTGGAAGATGGACAGAGCCTTGAGACGGTTCTTCAACATCCATTCCGGCTCACTCTTTTTTGCTGAGATGTCCTTAACAACATCTTCATCAATTCCGCGCCGCGCGGAGGCTCCGGCTGCATCGCTGTCATGCCATCCGTAGTTATATCCACCTCCGATGGATTCAATGATCTCTTCATCACTTTGGGGTGATGATTGTGGCCCGGCAGGAGCTGTCGGTGTTTGGGTCATGAGCTGTGACTCCTCTTATGTTGCGTGTGATGATGGTCAATTTTCCGGAAGTGAAAATTAAGGCAGATTATGGACTCATGGTGATGTCGACGAAGCTGGCTGGCGTCCACCGCCACTCCCCTTGTCGCGTTTCTGATTGATAACGGGTTCCAGGGGGATGTGCGTTGTGCACACCCCGTTCCCGTCGACGATGGTGGCTAAAGGTTGAGTGTGGTGGCCTAAGACCTCGCGAACCGCCTGATGTTCAGCGGCGCACATCTCAGGAAAGTGCTCGGCGACTCCTTGAATAGGGCAATGATGGCGACAGATTTGGATTCCACCACCAGCTTTGTCCACAGTTGCTGCATACCCGTGTTTACTCAGGGCATCGGCAACTTTGGTGACCATGGCCTCGACATCGTCGGGGTCGGTAAGGTCGGAAACCTCGTCATCCAGCCCCGCTTCGCGAAGAATATCGCTCATCCGTTGCTGGGCGAAGTGAATAACAGCGTTAGGACCACCGGCATCTCGTAGGGCCTCGAGAGCTAGTACCGCGACGCGGTCATAGTCGTAGCCGAAGTTGCCTCGTCCTTTATCCGTTAACCGGAAAACGCGGGCTGGGCGGCCACGTCCGCGAGGCGCTCCACCTGTTGCTGGGGCCTCTTCCGCTAAGCCGTCTGACACCAGATTGTCGACGTGGCGTCGAACTCCTGCAGCGCTTAACTTCAGCTCTTTGCTTAGCTCGGATGCGCTCATTGTTCCGTGGTGAAGGAGGAGGGACATGATGCGTTGACGAGTCTGACCCTCTGGTCCGGGGGCATGGTCGTTCATAGCGCCTTCCTCTCTCACGAAAACGAAGCATCCGACAGGGCGGAGTTTCGTCGCTGCTTGTCATCCGGTGTGTAAGCCCAGGATCGCTTTGTGTTTCACGCCGTCACACGTGAAGTGTCGTGAGTATGAGGCCACACACGGAGGTCTCTGCCCACGACGGTGCATAGCGTGGGGCTGTCCCCACCTGCGCTATCACACTTTACACAACATTAGTGTGTCGGAATTCTATTCCTATACAGAGGGGGTGGATTACGGTTTGTTTTGCTAGTCCGGACGGGGGGATATAAAAACAGTTCAGCCGGCGACGTTGACTACACTCGACGTGATGGCAATGGCTTGGAATAGGCCGTGCTTGAATGTGTTGGGCTCAACGCGCTTGAACGTGCAGCGCGCGGGCCTTATGCACTGATGGTAAGAAGCTGATGGGGAACTGATGGGAGGACCTACACATGGGCACTCGTGGACCATCGATCTTCCATCGACTCCTGGACATTAGCCGGCGTGAAATATCCTCCGTCGTCCCGGAGTTTGGGGTTGCTGGTTCACGATCTGCAGAAGTTTTTCATGGTGAAGGCCCGGCGCGGCCCCGCCTCAAGCGTTTCGGGGTTTCCGATCTTCGTCGATTCGCGCTTTTGCGGTGGCTTGGCAGCTTCGGATCCGTCTTAATCATGATTGGCGGCTGGGGTGCAGGTGCGATGCCTGTGGTCGACAACACGCTCTGGGACTTCCCCATTGCTAACCTCATGGGACGAATGCTGTTGATGTCGACTGTCCTTGTGTTCGTCGGCATCGGTTTTCTTGTCACGGCGTGGGCACTCATGGGTTATTTCGCGTTAGCCGGGCCACGAGAGCAGGGTCATGGTTGGGCTACTGCACCGGTGATGGTTCGAACTTTTGTTGCGTGGGTCATCCCTCTGGGTTTTACCGCTCCGCTTTTTACCCAGGACATTTATTCGTACATAGCTCAGGGTGCGATTGCAGCTCGAGGGCTCAACCCGTATCAAGGTGGTCCGGTTGATTTATTAGGCGTGGCAGATCCTCTTGCCCGTTCAGTGCCTTTAGTGTGGTCCCATTCGCCGTCCCCCTATGGGCCCGTCGCCATCATGGGGGGTCAAGTGATCTCGTGGTTAACCAACGAGAACATTATGGCGGCTGTTTTCCTCTACCGGCTGGTGTCAATTATCGGCCTCACGCTGTGTGCGTGGGCTGTCATCAAGCTTGCACGCCGCTGTGGTGTGGAGGCATCGGCTGCGCTGTGGCTTGGCGTGTTAAACCCGTTATCGCTTCTTCACCTCGTCGGCGGTATCCACAACGAGTCAATCATGCTTGGTTTGTTGATGGTTGGCATGGAATGGTGCTTCAGGGCTTTTGAACGCCCACTGGACGAGTCCCCGTCCGGGTCCGAGCTCCCCTCCCTAGTTTCTGCAGAGCCGACGACGTCGGCGTCGACACTGTTCACGCGCCGAAGCATACTGTATTTCGTTGCCGGCGTCGGAGCGATCTGTTGCGCGATCATGGTCAAAGTGACCAGCATTGTTGCGCTGGGTTTTGTCTGGGTCACGCTCATCCGTTCGATTCATCGCAAACATGCGTGGCTCCTCGCCACTGTGATCGTCGGGTCCCTGTTGATGCTCTTCGTCGTCGGGCTCTCTTTTGCCTCTGGGCTCGGCCTCCAATGGCTGACGGTGCAAGGTGGAGCAGCCGATATCGTCAGCTGGATGTCGATTACCACGCTTCTCGGTATTTTTGCTGGGTTCCTAGGAAGTTTGCTCGGGCTGGGTGACCACACCGAGGCAATGACGTCGTTTATTCATGGCGTGGGGTTGGCTGTTGCTGCGCTGTGGATGGTTCGCATGCTCGTGGCTACTTATCGCGGTCGCCTCCACCCCGTCGGCGGATACGGAGTCGGGATGCTCGTGCTAGTCCTTCTTTTCCCCGTTGTTCACCCCTGGTACGCATTGTGGGCCATTATTCCGCTAGCGGCGTGGGCGAACCGCGCTCTATTCAGAAATACGGCCGTCATCTATTCCATCATTCTCAGTTTCTTCGTTCTGCCTCGCGGACTGAAGTTGCCTGCGTGGAGCGTGACACAGACATATATCGTCGCCGCAGTGAGCTTCGTCGTCTTGGCAGCGCTGGGGTATTTCATCCTCAAAGTCATCGAGGTTCGATCCCCAGGGATCGTGCTCGGCCATCAGGATCCGGCCCACACCCCTAAGGCCAAATTCTCACGAAGCACCCACCACAAGACCACGAAGAACACGGACAATCGTGACCGGTCGCGTTCACTGCGGTAGCTACCGCTGAGTCTCTCTGTCGGTATCAGTTCGTCGCGCTACACTCGTACCCTGTGACTCACTCGAAAAATTCGCGTGGTGATGCGTTAATCCTCGATTCCGTCGTGCGGACTTTCAAGTCCCGGCGGGCCGTCGATGGCATCAGCTTTTCAGTTCGTCGTGGCGAAGTTTTCGCTCTGCTAGGCCCAAACGGTGCCGGTAAAACCACGACGATCGAAATGTGTGAGGGATTCCAGACTCCCGATTCCGGATCGATTGAGCTCCTGGGAATGGACCCGTCGACGCAAACTGACGAGATTCGTGCCCGGATCGGCATCATGCTCCAGAACGGGGGTTCGTACCCAGGCATACGGGTCAAAGAGATGCTCTCTCTGTTGGCGAGTTACAGCCAGAATCCGTTAGATCCCTCCTGGCTCCTGGAGATCGTCGGGCTGACTGACCATGCTCAAACGCCGTATCGTCGGCTCAGCGGTGGTCAGAAGCAGCGGCTCTCGTTGGCATGCGCATTAGTTGGCCGGCCGGAAGTGATCTTTTTAGACGAACCCACTGCCGGTTTGGACGCTCAGTCACGATTGGCTGTGTGGGATTTAATCAGCTCACTCCGTCGCGATGGGGTGACCGTATTGCTTACCACCCACATGATGGATGAGGCGGAATCATTAGCGGATACCGTGTTGATCATTGACCATGGTCGCGTCGTCGCCCACGGGACCACACAGGAATTAACGAACGCAGATGACGCACGAATTTCCTTAACGACGTCGGGCGCGCTGGATTTGTCGGCTGCCAACAGTTTCCTGGCAGAGAACACCCACACTGGCACTACCCACGCAGGGTCCGATGACGCGCCGACAGTGAGCCAGCCACCACTTCGTGTCTCGGCTGTGCGCCCACAGCATTACCGCGTGGATGGACAGGCGAACCCAGAAGCAGTGAGTGCTATCGCAGCCGCTGCTAGTGCTCAAGGAATCCTAATTACCGATCTAACGGTGGACCATCGGAGTCTTGAGGACGTCTTCTTGGATATCACCGGACGAGAGATGAGGTCCTAAATGATGGCAGACAATCGCGGCACAAAGTCTCTTACTGACGCCCAATCCCTCACTGAGGCCTCTACTCGAGACGCAGAGACCACCGAGGATTCGCGCTTCGCGCCGGGGACGTTTGAACCACAGCCCCGTCGAGCGTCGACGACGAAGCTTGTCTCTGCTCAAGCAAGAATGGAGACTCTTCTGTTCTTGCGTCATGGTGAGCAGCAGCTTCTCTCGATGGTTATCCCCATTGCGATGCTCATCGGCTTCACATTGATGCCGTTTCTCGACCTCGACGATCCGATCGCGCGGCTGTTCCCCATGGTCTTAGCCGTCGCAGTGATGTCCGCAGGATTTACGGGTCAGGCGATTGCCGTCGTCTTCGACCGTCGATATGGAGCCTTGAAGCGAATGGGAGCCTCGGCCCTCCCCAAGTGGGCGATTATTGCGGGTAAAGCGTGTGCCGTTGTGGTCGTGGTGTTACTGCAAACCCTGGTTCTGGGTGCGATCGCCATGGTCATGGGATGGTCGACGACTCCCCTCGGCGTCGTGATGGGGATTGTTTTCCTCGTTGTGGGAGCTGTCGCGTTCACCGCGCTAGGGCTGTTATTGGGCGGCACCCTACATTCTGAGGTTGTTCTAGCGCTGGGGAATCTCCTGTGGTTCGGGCTCATGGGTGTTGCGGCAATTGTCGCCATGGAGCCGGGAATCCGCGAGGGGATCCATGCACTGCTCATGCTCTTCCCCTCGGTCGCCTTGACTCAAGGACTTATCGACGCGTTCCACGGGAGTTTCAACGTCTTTGCTCTCGTGATCATGCTTATGTGGTCTGCTCTCGGCGGTTTCGCTGCGAGCAAGCTGTTCCGTTTCACCGCGTAAAACGTCGCCGTCGTCGGCTAGATCTGGATGATCGGAGACCTGCAACTTCGCGTGAGCATTTTCGTGAATAACCCCACGTGTGTGCGATCGTGGTGTTCGACGTGCGGGCTGTAGGCTGGAGAATCGTGAGTGCAATTCAGACTAATGATGCTCGGCGTGACGAACCGACACAATTAGGTCCCGGCTCCCGTGAAGATGCGACTACTCCTCCATCGACGGCAGGAGGATTCGTCCGCGGCTGCTATTCCTTTGCTCGTCGTACCCGCTTCCCTGTGTGTACTGTGGCCCGCCAGCGATTGTTTGCACTGGCGTTGTTAATTGCCCAGATCGGCATCACATTCACGGGCTCGATTGTTCGTGTGACAGCTTCAGGGCTGGGGTGCCCGACATGGCCCGAGTGCCAACCGGGATCGCTGGTTCCAGAATCTGGATCAATCCCATGGGTTCACCAGCTCATTGAATTCGGAAACCGCACGCTCACCTTCGTTCTGACCATTTTCGTCATTTTGGCGTTTCTCGCGGTGTCGCGTGCCAAACGGCGTTCAGAAATCATCGTCTTGGCGTTCATCCAAGGAATCGGTGTGATAGCCCAGGCGGTCATCGGCGGTATTTCCGTGCACCTTGATCTGGCGTGGTGGATGGTTGCCCTGCACTTTTTGCCCTCGATGGTGCTCGTGTGGCTGGCTGCCTTGCTGTGGGTTCGCATCGATGAACCCGACGACGGTAAAGCTCAGGTGATGTACCCGCAGCCTTTGCGGTGGCTGGCTCTCATGTCGTCCATCGCCATGGGGATCACCTTGATCACAGGAACCATGGTGACGGGTGCTGGCCCTCACGCAGGCGACTCGGAGGTTCCGGCCGATTCCCGCCTTCAAATCCCACTTGATCTGATGGCACACCTGCATGCGCACGCGATGTACCTGTACCTGGGCCTCGTAGCAGGTTTATTGTTTGGGCTTCTCACTGTTCGAGCTGACCGCGCCATCATGAAGACGACACAATGGTTGGTCGTCTTGATTGTTCTTCAGGCTGGGGTTGGCATCGTCCAGTACTGGCTGGGTGTTCCGCGGTGGACTGTTCCGCTTCACGTTATTGGCTCTGGTGTGATTTGTGCTGTGACAGCTGTGTTGTGGGCACAGGGCAAACGGCGCGCTGCCCCAAGGATTTAGGCTAAAGATTTTAGGAAGCCCGCTGCGCATTGGCGGTTTCCGTTGATCATTCTCTTGTCCGCCGAGGACTCCCCACCTCCCCGTGGAGGTGTCACTGGTTTATGTGTATCGGGGGTCCCGGCGGACTTTGCTTTGTCTACTACGCGAATTCTTTTTGTTGTATAGATGATTGTGCTCGGTGATCAGACCTTAAAAACCGAGAACTTCGTGAAGCGGTTGTAAATTGATCACCGCATCAATGGAGAGACCAACGAATAACAACGACAAGTAGTTATTCGACAAAATAAATAACCGAATAGGTTTTACTGGTTTACCAGTAGAAATTCGCTTGTAGAGGCGAGTGGCACTGATAATGAACCATGCCCCTGCCCCAATTGCGGTGAGAGTGTAAAACCACCCAGAGGCGAAAATAAGGGTGAAGGAGGTGAGGACAGTAAGCCAGGTATAGAGAAGTATTTGTTTCGCAACCTGAGCTCGCGTTTTCACTACTGGCATCATGGGCACCCCGGCGCCGCGATAATCCTCTTCATATCGCATACCTAGAGCCCACGTGTGCGGCGGTGTCCAGAAGAAGATGATCATGAATAGCGCGACTGCTTGTAGCCATCCAGTCACCGAATGATTAGACGTGTTATCAGCAATAACTGCCCAGCCGACAATGACGGGCATGCACCCTGCTGCCCCGCCCCAAATCACGTTCTGCCAGGTCCGGCGCTTCAGCCATTTCGTGTAGACGAAGATATAAAAGAGGATGGTCAGCATCACGAAAACTGCTGCTAAGAGCGAATGGCACAAGAATGTGAGAAACAAAAAGCTCAGCACAGTCATCGATGAGGCAAAAACCTTGGCCTCCGTAAGAGTCAGCCGTCCGTCCACCAAGGGACGGTTCTGCGTCCTCTTCATAACCTTGTCAATGTCGCTATCGACGATCATGTTGAAAGAGTTGGCAGCCGCAGCTCCCATCCATCCCCCGACAAGCGTTAACAAAATGAGCCAGAGGTGGATAGTACCGCGATCCGCCTGAAGCATGGCGGGAATCGTTGCGACCAGGAGAAGCTCAATTACCCGTGGCTTCGTAAGCGCCACATACGCCTTTATCTTCTCCACTTGCCTCTTTTTCCTCCATGTCCGCTGACAGTCCTCATCGCTGACTGATCGTTCATGCTTGTCTCGGCACTGGTGATGGGCATCTGTGCGTCGTAGCCATGACCATATTTAGGACAGTCACCGCCCTAGTCTAACAATCGCGATGTTATTCGTTGACTTGCCACGGGATTTTTACGTGAGGAAGAAACTCCATCCTGAACACGCGACACCGACGGGGCTCGGAGGCGCCGTGTTCCATCAGGCCGCGCTGCCCCTCTGAAGAGGGTGCCTGAGGCGGGCATGAGAGCCTGCAAAGATACCCTTTGAATAGCTTCGTAGACCGCGATGAAACTTCAGCCTAAACTGGTGTTCGTTTACTCCGAGGAGTTTTATTCCGCGGGAATGTTGCTTCAGCGGGAACCAACTTAGCGGTCGGTACTTAGACGGTAAGCATGTCTACGGCACGCGCACAGAAAGGTGATCAGAAGGTGATTGATAAGACTTCGGCAGTCATCAAGCGATATGCAGAAGCTCGGGAGCTCGTTCCCGACCATATCCGCAGAGCCGTGGAACCAGCTTTCCCCAAAGACTGGGATGAGATCGACTCGCGATCAGTCGACACAGTCCGCGTCTTAGCTGCAGATGCTGTTCAGAAGGCAAAATCCGGTCACCCCGGCACGGCGATGAGCTTGGCTCCCCTGGCCTACACCTTGTTCCAGCGAACAATGCGCCATGACCCCTCGGATTCCGACTGGGTAGGCCGCGACCGATTCGTCTTATCCTGTGGGCATAGTTCGATGACTATTTATGCCCAGCTCTTCTTGGGCGGATTTGGCCTAGAGCTCGACGACCTCAAGCAGCTCCGTACCTGGGGATCCTTGACTCCCGGCCATCCGGAGTACGGGCATACGGCAGGGATTGAAATTACGACCGGTCCCCTCGGGCAGGGTTTGGCCTCATCCGTCGGTATGGCCATGGCCGCTCGCCGCGAGCGAGGGCTTTTTGACCCTGATGCTCCGGCAGGACAGTCACCCTTCGATCACTTCATTTATGTGATTGCTTCCGACGGTGACCTTGAAGAAGGCGTGACCAGCGAGGCGTCATCACTTGCAGGGACGCAGAAACTCGGCAACCTCATCGCTTTTTGGGATGACAACCGCATTTCGATCGAGAACGATACGACGATTGCGTTCAATGAAGACGTCTGTGCCCGGTATGAAGCCTATGGATGGCAAGTTCTTAATGTCGAGTCCGGTGAAGATATTCAGGCGCTTGAAGCCGCGATCACGTTAGCTCAGCGCGAAACTGATCGTCCGACGCTCATCCGCGTTCGAACCGTTATCGGTTATCCGTCCCCCACCAAGATGAACTCCGGCGCTGTTCACGGAGCAGCACTGGGTGATGATGAAGTTGCCGCCGTTAAGCGCATCTTAGGTTTCGATCCTGATCAGACCTTTGAAGTCTCTGATGACGTTCTTTCTCATACGCGGTCACTCCGTGAACGAGGTGCCCGCGCTCATGAGGCCTGGTCGGCCGACTTTGACCGGTGGGCCAAGGAGAATCCTGATCGGAAAGCCCTATTTGATCGCCTGTTCGCCCGGAAACTTCCCGATGGCTGGGATGCTGATTTGCCCGAGTGGGAGGCTGATGGTTCCGGAATTGCGACGAGGAAAGCCTCGGAGCTCACTCTTCAGTCGCTGGGTGCGACCCTACCGGAGCTGTGGGGAGGCTCTGCCGACCTAGCCGGATCGAATAACACAACTATTAAGGATGCGGATTCGTTCGGCCCGTCGACCATTTCTACTGATTCATGGAATGCGCAACCCTATGGCCGGGTGCTTCACTTCGGTATTCGTGAGCATGCGATGGGTTCTATTCTCAACGGGATTGCTCTCCATGGGCCGACGCGCCCCTATGGCGGCACTTTCATGGTCTTCTCCGACTACATGCGCCCTGCAGTACGTTTGGCTGCGTTGATGAAGACTGACGTGTACTACGTGTGGACACACGACTCTATCGGGCTGGGCGAAGACGGCCCCACTCATCAACCTGTGGAACATCTTGCTGCCCTGCGCGCCATCCCCGGCCTTGCAGTCGTGCGTCCTGCCGATGCGAATGAGACTGTCTCCGCATGGCGAGCAGCGATTGATTCGCCGGCAGGACCTAAAGCGCTGGCATTGTCCCGCCAGAACCTACCCGTGATGAAGGGAACCAAGGAACTCGCTCGGGACGGTGTCCGTCGTGGCGCGTACGTCCTGGTTCGTGAGTCGGCGGAAAGCCCACAGGTCATCGTGATGGCCTCGGGTTCGGAAGTCCAGCTCGCTGTCGAGGCTGCCAAAGTTTTGGAGTCTCGCGGTGTAGCAACACGTGTTGTGTCCGTGCCATGTATGGATTGGTTCTTGGAACAAGACAAGTCATATCAGGACGAAGTCCTTCCTCACGACGTCACCGCCCGCGTATCAGTGGAAGCGGGCATCGCAATGCCGTGGTATCAGCTTCTCGGTTCGCACGGTAAAGCCGTCAGCCTTGAACACTTCGGAGCATCAGCTGCCGCTAGTGAGCTCTTTGAAAAGTTCGGCTTTACCGTCGACGCCGTCGTCGATGCTGCCACCTCTGTTGTAGAGAACTAAGACCATCTACGTCATATCTGCGCGTTACGTGATGAAAGGATTTGATCGTGACCTCTGATAACGCACCCCACGTACTGGGAGGCGATTCGAGTTTTCCCTCCGAGTATCTCCCCTCCTCAGCCAATGAGAATGTCCGTCAACTAGCCGACGCAGGCACGTCGGTGTGGCTCGATGACCTTTCTCGTGATCGTCTGAACTCTGGGAATCTGAACGAGCTCATTGCCGACGCGGGAATCGTCGGTGTGACGACGAACCCGGCGATCTTTTCGAAAGCCATGACTGTTGGCACCGCGTATGACGACCAGCTAGCGACTCTGAGTTCGCAGGGGCGTTCGGCGTCGGAAGCGGTCTTTGATATGGCTATCGACGACGTCCGTGATGCCTGCGAAGCCTTCAAAGATGTATATGAGGCATCGCAGGGGCAAGATGGACGCGTATCTATTGAGGTCGACCCCCGTTATGCGCATGACCCTGAGAAAACGGTGGCACAGGCTAAAGAGCTGTGGGATCGCGTGGGAAAACCCAACGTGATGATCAAAATTCCTGCGACAAAGCAAGCTCTACCGGCGATTACGGATACTATCGCCGCGGGAATAAGCGTGAACGTCACCCTTATTTTCTCAGTGGAGCGATACAAGGAAGTCATCAAGGCCTTCATTGACGGTCTTGAACGCGCTCAGTCGGCCGGCGAGGATCTGTCCTCTATTCACTCCGTGGCTAGTTTCTTCGTCTCTCGGGTCGATGGTGCCGTCGATCATAAACTTGCTGATATCGCACCAACCGCATCTGGTGATGTAGAGACGCTCAAGGGAATGGCGGGTATTCATAATGCGCAGCTAGCTTATGAAGCATTCCGTCGTGTTTTCGGAGGCGACGACGTTGAAACCAGCGCCGCTGCCAATAACAACGATCTCTCGTCAGAGGCTGAGCGTTGGCAGAAACTTGCGGGTGCGGGGGCTAACGTCCAACGGCCGCTATGGGCGTCGACCAGCGTAAAGAACCCGGATTACACACCCACGTTGTACGTCACTGAGCTTGCCGGTGCTTGCACCGTCAACACCATGCCAGAGGGGACGCTGGACGCTCTTCAATCCGATGGTGGCGTTCACGGGGACGCGCTCACTGGCACAGGAGATGACGCCCGAGCATATTTTGACGATCTCGAATCACTGGGCATTGATTTCGCTGACGTGGTGAATGTGCTTGAGGATGACGGCGTCGCTAAATTTGTGGATAGTTGGAATGAATTGATCGCCAATATTGATTCTCGCTTATCCAGCTAACCACTCAGCGAGTTGTTTACCGAAAGTAGCTGTTGCTCCCCCAGCATGGTGACACTGCCGAGTCGGGGTCAACCAAGGACCTGATGAGAAAGGCATGGACAATCGACCGTGAATAATCCCAACGCGGCCGCCGCGTCACACCGGCAGACCTACACCCCAGAAGGAGAAACCGACAACGACGTGAACAAAGGTCATGCTGCGGCTCATCAGGAGCCATCCGCCGAAGAGCAGCTCAACCGGGTGACAGTGGAGTCCAATGAAAACCTGCTGGACACTAGCGGTTTTCCCGATAACTGGACTAATCCGCTCCGCGACCCCAGGGATAAGCGGATGCCCAGGATCGCGGGACCATGTGGGCTCGTCATCTTCGGTGTCACAGGCGATCTAGCACGAAAGAAACTTCTCCCTGCGGTATATGACCTTGCCAACCGCGGCCTGCTCCCCGCGGGATTCACCCTCGTGGGATACGGCCGTCGTGACTGGACCAAAGAAGATTTCATTAAAAAGGTGTACGACGACGTTCGCGTGGGATCTCGTACCCCCTTTAGGCGATCGGTATGGGAACGCCTGGCTGAGGGGCTGATCTTCGTCAAAGGCACTTTTGACCAAGATGAGTGCTTCGATGCGTTAGCCGAAACTCTGGCGGAGGTCGATCACACTCGTGGCACCGCCGGAAACTGGGCCTTTTATCTCTCTGTTCCTCCTGCCTATTTCCCGAACGTGTGTCACCAACTTCAACGATCAGGCCTCGCTAAAGATAGTGCTGGCGGTTGGCGTCGTGTGGTTATTGAGAAACCTTTTGGCCATGATGAGGAATCAGCTCGAGAGCTGAACCGCATTGTCAACAGCGTTTTCCCTGAACGCTCAGTTTTCCGTATCGACCATTACCTGGGCAAGGAAACAGTCCAGAATATTATGGCCTTGCGCTTTGCGAATCAGCTGTTTGAGCCGCTGTGGAGCGCATCCTTTATCGACCACGTCCAGATCACCATGGCCGAGGACATTGGTCTAGGCGGACGGGCCGGTTATTACGATGGCATCGGCGCTGCGCGGGACGTCATCCAGAACCACCTCATCCAGCTTCTTGCGTTAATCGCCATGGAAGAGCCTCTGGCCTTCACGCCCCGCGATCTGCAGACTGAAAAGATAAAGGTTCTGAGAGCGACCAGTGCTGTTCCCCCGTTCTCCAAAACGACAGCCCGGGGCCAGTACACCGCAGGATGGCAGGGCTCTGAATTTGTCGGCGGTCTTCGTGATGAAGAAGGATTTGCCGAAGACTCGAAAACTGAAACCTACGCGGCCTGCACATTGGAGATTAATTCTCGACGCTGGGCGGGCGTCCCATTCTATTTACGCACTGGCAAGCGACTGGGCCGACGAGTGACGGAAATCGCTTTGGTGTTCAAAGATGCGCCCTATCTTCCTTTCGACGCTGATGAGACGACTGCTCTTGGCCCCAACGCGGTCGTTATTCGTGTGCAACCCGACGAGGGAGTGCTGATGCGCTTCGGCTCGAAGGTCCCCGGTTCCGCTATGGAAGTTCGTGACGTCAACATGGACTTCGCCTACTCGGAGGCGTTTACCGAGGCATCCCCCGAAGCCTACGAGCGTCTGATCCTCGATGCTCTCTTGGATGAAGCTAGCCTCTTCCCCACCAATGAAGAGGTTGAGCTCTCGTGGAAGATCCTTGATCCCATCGTCAAGTATTGGGCTGAACGAGGACGTCCTGACGATTATCCGGCGGGAACGTGGGGCCCTGAAAGTGCTGATCGCATGCTTTCGCGGTCAGGACGCACCTGGCGGCGCCCGTAAACCTATCACCGCTCGTCCTCACATCACACGCTCCATTTTCAGGGAATGAGAAAACCGACGCATGATCATTAACCTCCCCAATACAACAACCCGCGACATCTCTAAACGCCTCGTCACCGTCCGTGAGTCGGGTGGCGAAGTCACGACCGGCCGTGTACTCACTTTGATCATCGTCGCGTCAATTAACGACGATTACGAAACGTTTATTACGGCGGCAAATGAAGCCTCGCAGGAGCATCCGTCTCGTATTCTCGTGTTGCTTACGGATGATTCCTCCTCAACCGCGAGCCAATCTGATAGTGATGACAACGGCAATTCGCAGACTGGGCTTGCGGACTATGAGAATCTCGAAGAGTTTGAGCGTGCTCTCGACGCGATGCCCACCACGACGCAACCCGGAACGTCCGACGAGGAAACCGCGCAGTCAAGTGCCACAGACGACGTAACGTCCAGCGGGCGCGTTGATGCCGAAATACGCATGGGAGGCGACGCTGGTGCCGCAGAAGTCCTCGTCATGAAGTTGTATGGCGCTGTTAGTCAGCATCTCGCAAGCGTTGTGATGCCGATTCTGTTGCCAGACACTCCGATTGTGGCGTGGTGGCCGGCCAGCCGTCCTCCAGTCCCCGCGACCGATCCGATCGGTCGTCTTGCCGGACGACGAATTACTGACTCCCTATCGTCAAGTATTGAAGACGGGATCTTTAGGTGCCGATCGTCGTATGCGCCCGGTGATTCCGATCTTGCCTGGTCGCGTATCACGCAGTGGCGTGGAATTTTAGCGTCAGCACTGGATCAGCCTCCGTTTTCTCCCATCCGCGGAGTAACTATTGCTGGCCCATCGGAAGACCCGAGCGTTGATATAGCTGGTGGATGGCTTGCGGACCGTTTAGGGATGAATGTCACCCGTGAATCCACGGACTCGCCCAAGGTGCCTCTTGATTCCGAAGGTCGACCGACTATCGGCGTGCAAAGCGTGACGATCCATCGTGATAGTGGCGATCTGATCCTCCGCACCTTTAGCGCACATACGCTGACGATCACACGCGAAGGATCAGGCCGCGAAAGTCGCGTCGCCCTCACACGACGCGGAACAGCTGACTGCCTCGCGGAAGAGTTGCGTCACCTTGACCCAGATGTCATCTACGCACAAGCTCTCCGAGGGCTATCCAGAGTTCACCGCGTCGACGCGTTCGATTCAGACGAACCATACTCGCCTGACGACGCGAACGACATTGTCGTCGAAACAGACCGTGAATAGGCCGTAGGCAGTGCAATAAACCCCATCGTTGTGTGATAGACCGCAAGAA
Source organism: Corynebacterium pseudokroppenstedtii (assembly GCF_019754945.1). Taxonomy (GTDB): domain Bacteria; phylum Actinomycetota; class Actinomycetes; order Mycobacteriales; family Mycobacteriaceae; genus Corynebacterium; species Corynebacterium pseudokroppenstedtii. The sequence continues at coordinate 556,146 of NZ_JAEUWU010000001.1, read as the reverse complement.
GAAAGGCGTATGGATGAGCGAAAAGTCTTGTTCTGATTCAGATGTCCGTATTGTCGCGTGTGCAGATCAAGCAGAAGTGGCTATGCGAGCAGCCCGCGATGTTGAAAATGTCATAGTCAGTATTCAGGAAGGACGTGAGGGTGCTAGTAACACCATCGGGGTTACCCCGGATGGGTACGCCCGGCTGGTGGTCACGGGTGGAAGCACGGGTATCGCGGTCCTCCACCAGCTGTATATCGATAGTGAAGCCGGTAACGCTGGTATTGACTGGCACCGCGTCCACGTGTTCTTCGGTGATGAGCGCTGGGTGCCTGCAGACCATCCGGAGCGGAATGACAAACAGGCAACGGAAGCGCTCTTCAGCAACATCGATATCCCGCAAGAGAATCTCCATCGCTTCCCTGCCCCATCATCCGACAGCGCGTATGGAGAGACCGAAGGATCTCACAGTGGGAACGTCGACGTCGCGGAGCTCAAGGATGCTGCTGCATCGTATGCGGACACCATCACTACGTACGCTCCCGATGGATTCGACATCCACCTCTTAGGAATGGGGCCGGAAGGGCACATTAACTCCTTGTTCCCCCATACGCCTGAGTTGACGAGCGATGACACCGTCGTATCGGTAACTGATTGCCCCAAGCCACCGCCCACGCGTTTATCGCTCACCCACCGTGCGTTGAATTCATCGACACGTGTGTGGTTCGTCGTTGCTGGTGAAGCAAAAGCTGAGGCCCTCGGGCACGCAGTCTCAGGCGACGATGCAGACATGTGGCCAGCTGCGGGTGCACGTGGGCAAGAAGATACTGCCGTCTACGCCGACGCACCGGCCTTATCTCAGCTGCAGGACCCATCTTCATAGGCCACCAAAAACTGCCGACGAATACAGCGCATCTCTACTCGGTCTGAATAAAGATTGCGGTGTCCGTCGGCAAAAATAAGTAGGCCCTTCGCGTGATACGCTATAGGGCCTCTTTTACGCGGCATTGTTGCCGTCGCTAGATTTCATCCACCGCTGGATTCCACCCACCTTAAGCTCGTCAGGGTTGGGAAAACGTGGAGGGCTAACCGTCGATGATTATCCGTACGCCTGAAGTAGATTCAGACCGATCACTGCAGCTAACCAGATAATTGCGCAGACGATGGTAATGCGGTCGAGGTTCTTCTCTGCAACCGTCGATCCCGAAAGATTGGATTGCATTCCGCCACCAAAAAGGCTGGACAGTCCGCCGCCCTTGCCTTTGTGCAACAGGACGAACAGCCCCATGAGCAGGCTGAACACAACCAAAACGATTTGCAACGCGAGATGCATTGGTGTGGGTGCTCCAATCAGGAAGTAATGTCACCGACCGTTAATAACCACACCAGTGTAACGTACTGACGCCGTGGAGTGAATGTGCCCCACTCCATGTGTCACATGAAGCCGCAGCACTGGGTTGCGTAAGGCCCACGAGATTCGTTCGCGGACAGGGGAAGGCATAATAGGGATTGTGAGAACTCGAGCTCGCCTACTTTCTTTGACGGACCACTTTCATGCTGCAGCTCAGGGGGTTGGAGTAACCGTACATGCCATTGCCGACGCACTCATTCGTCGGTTGCATCTTCAGCGGGTGGTAGGTGCACTTCCTTTTATTCCGCCTGGGTTACGAGCTGCTCTCGGCTACCTGGTTCCGCTGAAGCCGGCGGATCTTCCAGAGCGCCTCCCCCATGTACACGCGCATAACGACAGTTCCCACAGGTTTCCTCTCCGCGAGGCACTGCTCCGCGGCTTTGCCTCAGTGGAGGCTGATGCCACCCTGTACCGCGGGCGATTTCTCCTGGGCCACAGTGTTTTAGAAAAAAGCCGGGGTTTGGATTTAGAAAGAGACTATCTCGAACCACTCGCCACTATGGCGCGACTAGGGCCCCTCTTCCCCACTGAAAGCAATGACACCAGCAACACCCTGGCAACTCCGCAACCAGGTAATGAGGAACCGGTTTGTGTCCACGTTGATATCAAATCGGCCGGGCTCCCTGCGTTGAAACAACTCGAAGCTATCGCGTCCCGCTACTCGGATGTGCTGAGTGAATGGACCGGGGAAAAATTTATCCCCCGACGCCTGATTCTGATTGCGACGGGAAATAGCCTGAGAGCGGCCGATGAATGGTGGACACAACCACCGACGAAAGACCACCATCGTCGGGTATTCCTCGATGGCCGCCCGGAAGATTTGGCTGCCTGTCCTCCAACGTGGCTGATGCCCATCGTGAGTACTGATTTCACGCACTTGTCAGCGTGGCGGGGTTTCCGCACTATCGCGGCCTCGGAAGAAGCTGCGGTGAGGGAATTCGTGTCCTCTGTACACGAGCAAGGGCGCCAGGCACGGTTATGGGGTATTCCGACGTGGCCCTACGCCCACCATGCACGAGTAAGCCGGTGGCTCCTCAATGCCGGACTCGATTGGGTGAGTGTCGACAATTTACGAGGAGCACACCGGCTCATTCATTCGGCGCTTTAGTACAAAGACTAGCACGAGCACTAACTAGCATTCGCGTTAGCGCCGTGACCCGCCTCCCCCGGAGCTACGTTGCTCCGAGTAGGCAGAAGAGGTCTTAAACGCTACCGTCGGCAGCGAGGGCAGAGAGCTTAGCGAAGTCTTCACCATCGAGTGAAGCACCACCAACAAGTCCGCCGTCGATATCCTGCTCAGCAATCAGTTCAGAAACATTGCCCGTCTTCATGGAGCCGCCGTACAGGACGCGGATTGAGGACGCCGTCTCCTCGTCTGTCAGCTCGGCGAGGGCACCACGAATAGCGTGGCACACTTCCTGTGCATCCGAGGCAGATGCGGTCTTACCCGTTCCGATCGCCCAGATGGGTTCATAAGCGATAACAGACTTTGCGATTTCGTCCTTGCTCAACCCGGCAAGTGACTCTTTGACCTGGTCGACGACGAAGGAGACGTGCTTGCCTGCCTCGCGAACGTCGAGAGACTCACCGACACAAACAATCGGGGTCATACCGGCGTCGAAAGCCTTCTTAGCCTTCGCAGCAACGATCTCGTTGGTCTCGGAGTGGTAGTCGCGGCGCTCTGAGTGCCCCACGATAACCCACGAGCAGCCCAACTTGGACAGCATCGACGGAGCGATTTCACCGGTGTACGCACCGGAATCGTGGGTCGAGATGTCTTGAGCACCATAGGTGACGCGCAGCTTGTCGCCATCCACCAAGGTCTGCACCGAACGAATATCGGTGAACGGAGGAATGACCGCGACATCAACCTTGTCGTAGTAGTCCTTGGGGAGTGCAAAAGCGAGTTTCTGTACCACAGAGATGGCCTCAAGGTGGTTGAGGTTCATCTTCCAGTTACCAGCAATAAGTGGTTTACGAGCCATGAACAGTCCTTTCGTACAAAGGTGAGCCCCGGGTTAACAGTGGTGTCAACCGGGGAATAGAAATTCGCCTAGCAGTCGAGTGCTTAGCGGTCGAGTACAGCAACACCCGGAAGGGTCTTACCCTCGATGAGCTCAAGTGAAGCTCCGCCACCTGTGGAGATGTGGGAGAATGCTTCGTCAGCGAAACCGAGGTTACGGACGGCTGAGGCGGAGTCGCCACCACCAATCACGGAGAACGCTCCGTTCTTGGTTGCCTCTGCAATTGCCTCAGCAAGACCCTTGGTGCCATTAGCGAATGCTTCGAACTCGAACACACCCACTGGGCCATTCCAGAAAATGGTCTTGGCCCCGTTCAGACGCTCGCCGAAGGTCTTAATCGACTCTGCGCCAGTATCCAGGCCCATCCAGCCGTCTTCGATACCGTCGGCAGATACTGTCTTGTGCTCGGTGTTTGCATCGAATTCCTTGCCGACGACGATGTCTGACGGCAAGACGATCTTGTCCGAGTACTCGGAGAGAAGGTTCTTGCACTCGTCGATCATGGACTCTTCGAGTAGGGAGTCTCCGACGCCGTAGCCCTTGGCCTTGAGGAATGTGTAGCACATCCCGCCACCGATAATGAGGGTGTCAACTTTCGGTGCGAGGGCTTTAATAACTCCGAGCTTGTCGGAAACCTTCGATCCGCCGAGGCAGACCGCGTAAGGATGCTGAGGATCATCGGTACACTTCGAGAGCTGCTCGAGCTCCTTCTCAACGAGGTAGCCGACGTACGCCGGCAGTTTCTTGGCGACGTCGTAGACGGAAGCTTGCTTACGGTGGACAACTCCGAAGCCGTCAGAAACGAAAGCGCCATTATCGCCCGTCAGAGCTGCGAGCTCAGAGGCCAGTTCCTCACGCTCAGCGTCGTCTTTGCTCTTCTCACGAGGATCGAAGCGAACGTTTTCGAGGAGCAGGACGTCGCCGTCATTGAGACCGTTGGCACGTTCGTGGGCGTCTTCGCCGGAAACATCCGATGCCAGTGCAACGTACTGGTCTAAGCGCTGGGACAGAGCCTCAGCAACAGGTGCCAGTGAGAATTGGGTGTCCTGCGGTGATTTCGGCCGTCCTAAGTGAGCCGCAACGATCACACGCGCTCCTGCTTCAGTAAGAGCCTTGATCGTCGGGAGGGACGCGTCGATGCGACCGGGGTCGGTAATGACCTTATCCTTGAGCGGAACATTGAGATCGGCGCGTACGAGGACGTGACGTCCTTCGACACCTTCCTTGAGTAAATCAGCGAGTTTCTTTACTGCCATAACAACTCCTCGTTAGTTTTATTGATATATAAAAAGACGGGCCGACGGCGTGCCGTGGCACAGCCCCCGGCCCGCTAGTTCACTCGGGCGAGTGGAGGATTAGAGACGCTGTCCGATGTAATCGGTCATGCGAACGAGCTGGTTGGAGTAGCCCCACTCGTTGTCGTACCAGGAAACAACCTTGACCTGGTTGCCGAGAACACGGGTCATCTCAGAGTCGAAGATCGAGCCGTGCGGGTTGTGCTGGATGTCAGTGGAAACCAGCGGCTCGTCAGAGTACTCGAAAGCAACGCTGAGCTTCTCGTCCTCGGAAGCCTTCTTCATCGCAGCGTTAACTTCCTCGACGGTGACGTCCTTCTTCGGAACGAAGGTGAGGTCAACGAGCGATCCGGTCGGTACCGGTACGCGAACAGCGAAACCATCGAGCTTGCCGTTGAGGTCCGGAAGAACCAGTCCGACAGCCTTAGCAGCACCGGTAGTGGTCGGAACGATGTTCAGAGCAGCGGCACGGGCACGACGCAGATCCTTGTGAGGAGCATCATGCAGACGCTGGTCACCGGTGTAAGCGTGGACGGTGGTCATCAGGCCAGACTCAATGCCGAAGGCATCGTCGAGAGCCTTAGCCAGCGGAGCCAGGCAGTTGGTGGTGCAGGATGCGTTCGAGACGACGGTCATGTCGTCGGTGTACTCCTCGTGGTTGACACCGTAAACGAAGGTGCCGTCAACCTCCTTACCAGGAGCCGAAATAATGACCTTCTTGGCGCCTGCCTCGATGTGAGCCTTGGCAGCTTCGCCCTTGGTGAAGAAGCCGGTGGACTCGATAACGATATCGGCGCCTAGCTTGCCCCAGTCGAGGTTCTTCGGGTCCCGCTCTGCGGAAACCGCGATACGGTGGCCATCAACGGTGATGGACTCGTCATCGTACTCGACCTTCGCGTCCAGCGGTCCCATGATGGAGTCGTGCTTCAGAAGCAGGGACAGGGTGCGGTTATCGGTCAGGTCGTTGACGCCAACAACCTCGATGTCTGCACCCTGCTCACGGATAGCGCGGTAGAAGTTACGGCCAATACGACCAAACCCATTAATACCGACACGAACGGTCACGGTAATTCTCCTTAGCTATGTAGCTGTCTAGGTTAAGGACGTAATCAGGCGATCTTCGTATAGCCTTTCCGTCCTTGCACTGACTACTTTACAGCTGAACTGAGATATATGCAGCAGTCAGAGCAGAATGAGACAAACAACACTTTTGTATAACCGGACATTTGATCCCACGAAACGGACATGAACGCACATTTGGTGCTTAGCGACGGAGCTCTAGCCGCACAAAAGAGCCAGTGACGCGACTAATCCTCGTCAAAAAGGTCACTCGTCACGGCAGAAAAAGTATCGGGAACTCCTAATTCAGCTGCTCGTCTATCCGCCAAAGACAGCAGACGCCGAATCCGTCCCGCAATGGCGTCCTTACTGATCGGAGGATCGGCCAGTTCACCGAGTTCTTCAAGCGACGAGTGACGATGCTCTGTGCGCAACCGCCCGGCAGCCGCAAGATGCTCCGGGATGTCATCGCCCAGAAGCTCAGTGGCGCGCTGAACTCGGGCCGCGGCCGCAGCAGCAGCCCGGGCCGAGCGTCGTAAATTGGCGTCATCGAAATTCGCCAACCGATTCGTCGATGTATGGGCCTCACGACGTTTGCGCTGCTCGCCCCATTCGATCCGTGTGCGATGAGCCCCCATCCGGCTTAACAAAGCACCGATAGCGTCGCCCTCGCGAACCTGGACCCGCTCTGCCCCTCGGACTTCACGGTTCTTCGCGGCAATACCTAGTCGACGTGCACAGCCAATCAAACCGATGGCGGCCGCGGTCTGCGGCGCGATCACCTCGAGGGCCGACGACCGGCCCGGCTCCGTCACCGATCCCCGAACCAAGAACGCGCCCCGCCACGCTGCTTCACAATCGACAGCTGTTCCGTGAACAATTCGCGGTGGAAGCCCCCGGACAGGACGGCCAGCCCGATCCAAAAGACCAAGGCGCCGCGCAACCTCGAGCCCCTCGCCCCGGCGGTTCCATTCGACCTCAAACACCGGTTTCTTGGATGATTGCGTACGGTCCGACACAACAGCGTGAATGTCATACAGATCGACAATGTGTTGACGCGCCCGCTCTGCGACGTCGGACGAATCGACGTCCAACGAAACCACCAATGACTCCGGCGACCGGCCAGGGTTATTGTCGCCCAGTCGAAGCTTGCCAGCGAAGCGGATCATCGCGCCGACTTCGGAGCGTCGAGCATTAGACGCAGTGACCGTGGTACCGGCGATTTCGGCTTTAATATCGGCTGTTAAACCCACGCTATTTGGTTCTCCTTACCGATTTTTGTTCTTGAGCTGCCGAATACACCTCAGACAGCACGCGGGCCAATTTCCTCGGAGAATGGGTGCTCAGCCACCGCCCTTGTTCATCATCATGGCGGACATCGCCGATGGTCAGTTCAGCACCGAAATTCGCGGCAGCGCGGCTCAAGTGCATGCGCTCTCGTGTCCCCGTCACCGAATGCTCGTCGACAATGACCGTATCGAGCGAAAGATCCTGACAATGCTGTTGAAGCATGTGGAGGTGTCGCTCAACGGTGAAGCCCGGGGTCTCCCCTGGCTCCGCAACGAGATTAACGACGACAACCTTATGGGCTTGAGTTTCCTGGAGCGCTTTCACAACGTCGGGAACCAAAATGTGAGGAACCACGGACGAAAACCAGGATCCTGGACCTAATGTCACCACGTCGGCGTTCATGATCGCGTCGATGACAGCGGCACTGCTCGGCGGATTCTCGGGGATCAATTTCACGCGTCGGACCTGTCCCGGTGTAGTAGCCACGGCGACCTGGCCTCGCACCGGAGATACAACGCGAGGATCGTCCTCCAGTCCGGCCACTTCAGCTTCAATATCCAGGGGTTCTGGGCTCATGGGAAGCACCCGGCCGCGGATGCGCATGAGCTTCGCTACCTCAGCTAATGCCTCAACCTCATCCCCCATCACGTCAATGAGCCCTTGAATGATGAGGTTTCCGACCGCATGGCCGGCCAAAGCGCCGCGTCCACCAAACCTGTGCTGAAGGACGCTTTCCCACAAGCGACCCTCGGGATCATCGGCTGCTAATGCGGCTAAGGCCATTCGCAAATCGCCCGGCGGGATTGAGTTGAACTCCTTACGCAGACGTCCTGACGACCCACCATCATCCGCCACAGTGACGATTGCCGAAACATCATCGGACAAGGTACGCGCTGCTCGAAGCGTCGCGAAGAGTCCGTGTCCACCACCTAAACACGCCATCCGAGCGATATGGGATAGCTGCGTCGGAGAGGTTTCCGCAGAAGAGTCGTCGTGAGAGGACTCGTCCTTATTAGCGTGAGTCAAGGGTTCGTCGCTCATCGATGTTTGAGGAGAAGCAGCATTCATACAAACTCAATTCCAATAATGATTACTCGGTTTTATGACATCAACGGCTAGCGCCAGAGTGGCCTAGTCACGGTCAAAGTCGCGGTGGGTCACGGTGACATCGTCACCTTGAGCACGTAAGCGTCGAGCAATCTCCTCGGCTACGGCAACGCTACGGTGGTGGCCGCCGGTGCATCCGATAGCCACCGTCGTAAAGCTTTTCCCCTCTTGTTTGTAGCCTTCCTGCATAACGTTGAACATGTCCACAAAGGAATTAATGAAACGGTCAACATTTTCATGGCTGAGGACATAATCAGCGACTTCATGATCGGTTCCCCGGAATTCCCGCAGATGAGGAACCCAATACGGGTTGGGGAGGAAACGAACGTCGAGAACGATATCGGCATCTCGAGGAATCCCGTGCTTAAAACCGAACGACTGAATAGTGACATGCTGGACATTGGAGTCGAGCGCATCAAAACAACGCTCAATTTCCCGACGCAGGTCATGGACAGAAAAATTGGTCGTATCAATGACTATGTCGGCTTGATCACGAATGTCCTCCAGCACTTCACGCTCGCGCGCAATCCCCATGTGGAGGGTGTCGGTGCCCTGGAGCGGGTGCTTGCGGCGGACTGTATCGAACCGCTTAATGAGTGTCTCATCGTCGGCATCTAAGAACATGATGATCGGCCGTCGGCCATCTTCTTCTAACGACGACAACACGTCCCCGAGTGACCCTGCAAAGTCGCGTGACCGCACATCCGTGACGATCGCCAAGCGCTCGATCGGCGAGTCAGGAGAGAACGAGAGCTCAACCATGCGCATGATTAGCTCCGGCGGCAGATTATCGGCAACATACCATCCCATTTCCTCTAGGACGTTCGCTGCGGATTGCCGGCCTCCCCCAGACATGCCAGTGATGAGGACCAGCGAATTTTCGGCCACATGGTGTGGACTTTGGTCCTCAGGAGAAATCCCGTGTGCTGGGGTGATATCCGTGGCAGCTGTACTCGAAGAACGCGCAGAGTCAGGCATACTCATTACTTTACTTGTTTTGGTTCCTATTTTTCGGGGCGGGATCCTCCGAGGCACTAGTCGGCCCGTCAGAATCCTGATCCGACTTTCCGTGGAGGCCCTCATACACCAAGGCAGCGAGTGCCGGACCGATGCCATTAGCAGTTGTCAGATCATCAATACTCGCTTTTTTAATCTGCGCGACACTGCCGAATGTTTTTAATAAATCAGCCTTCCGTTTTTCTCCCAGTCCTGCGATGTTATCCAGTTCTGATTGGCGCAGCCGGCCCGTCCGTCGCGACCGCTGATACGTAATTGCCACGCGGTGTGCCTCATCACGAATGTTTTGGAAGAGGTACAAACCCTCGGAACGACGCGGCAAAATCACCGGAAATTCCTCGTGCGGTAACCACACTTCCTCGAGGCGTTTCGCAATACCGCACAAGGTGACGTCGGTAATTCCCAACTCATCTAACACCTCTTGAGCAGCATTAACCTGAGGTGCGCCACCGTCGACAACAAAGAGCTGAGGAGAATACGCAAAACGCTTCGCCGCTGACGGATCGGCCAAATCAGCATTGGTGTCAACCTCAGCCACCTCAGACGGAGCCAGCTTGCTTTCTTCAGCCGCGATACTATCCGCCACAGCACCGTCGTCGGGAACTTCTGTGGAACCCTTCTTGTACCGCAAAAATCGTCTGCGAACTACTTCTTTAATACTTGCAACATCGTCGGAATGTCCCTCCCCTGCTGCTTCCTTAATCTTGTAGCGGCGGTAGTCCGATTTCTTCGGTGCCCCATCTTCGAAAACGACCAGGGAAGCCACAACGTCGGTGCCCTGGAGGTGGGAAATATCGGTGCACTCGATGCGAAGCGGCGGCTCTGCCATGCCCAAGTTTTCTTGGATTGCTTCGATGGCAGCGCTACGGGCTGTGAGGTCCCCGGTTCGCCGAAGTTTGTGCTGGTGGAGGGACTCGGCAGCATTACGAACGACGGTGTCCATGAGGGCTCGTTTGTCACCACGTTGAGGAACGCGAATGTCAACGTGCGCGCCCCTCAACCCCGACAAATACTCACCGATCTGCGTGATGTCCTCGGGCTCGTCCATAACCAGGACCTCACGCGGTACCGGTTGGCGAACGTCGTCGAGAACCCTGGAGCCCTCAACAGCCGTCGTCTCTTCTACGGTCTCCTGAGCGCGCTCGACTTCATCGCTGTAGTACTGCAGCAAAAACTCACGAATGAGCGCACCGATGGAATCCTCCGAATCACCGCTGCGCTCCACTACCCAGGCACGCTGGCCGTGGATTCGTCCGCGTCGAACAGTGAAAATCTGGACCGCGGCCTCCAGTTCATCTGCAGAAACACCGATTAGATCGGTATCGGTGTCCTCGGGGAGCACAATGGCTTGTTTTTCCGACACAGCTTTTATCGCTTCGATGTCGTCGCGAAGATGGGCAGCTTTCTCAAAATTAAGTTCCGTCGCTGCCGCTTCCATGTCGGCCGTCAGACTTTTAATGATGTCACGGGAATTACCTGCAAAAACAGAGCATAAGCCAGTAATTAGTTTGCGGTGGTCTTCCTCAGAGATACGCCCGATGCATGGTGCAGAACACTTGTCGATATAGCCCAGAAGACAGGGCCGCCCCAGTAGCTCGTGGCGGTGGTACACGCCTTTTGAACAGGTCCTCACGGGGAAAACCTGAGTAAGTGATTCGAGGGATTCCCGGACAGCCCATACTTTGGGGAAAGGACCGAAATACCGCACACCTTTCCGGCGAGGTCCCCGGTAGACCCAGGCACGGGGGATTCGCTCCCGTTGAGACACCGCGAGCATCGGGTAGCTCTTGTCGTCCCGGAAGACCACGTTGTATCGCGGGTTAAACCGCTTGATCCAGGTGTATTCGAGGTTGAGAGCTTCATCTTCCGACGCCACCACTGTCCACCGAACTTGGGACGCGGCAAACACCATTTGGCGCGTTCGTGGATGGAGATGCTCGGGTGTCTGGAAGTAGTTAGATAACCGAGCCCGAAGATTTTTTGCTTTTCCGACGTATAACACGCGGTCTTCTGGATCCCGGAATGTATATACTCCCGGCTCGGTGGGAATGGTCCCTGCTGCCGGGCGATACGTGGCGGGATTGGCCACAGGCTAGTCCTCCGGAAGGTAGGCGTCTTCTAGTAAGCGGAAATTGTTCACGGCGTCGACAACTCGATTACCGTCGGCAGCTTGGAAAGCCCACATGGACACGAACTCGAAATCAGGGAGTTCCAGCCGTGCAGTGCGCGAGTTTTTCGGAAAGCTTAACCCGTGCACGATCTCCCACGGATAAAACTGGGGGTTGAGGAAATTACGTACCTCGACGCCGTCTTTATTGACGCGGACCCGTGGTCGTAGCCCCAGCATCCATATTCCCGAAAAGATAATGCCGATCCCGATAAAAGACCATTGATCCACAGTGGTCACTGCCGCACCTGTGTAACCGAGACGGACGACCAGGGCCATAAAGATGTGAATGGCCATGATGACAACGACGCCGGCCCAGGTCCACTGCTTTAATTTTGTGGACGTCACTACGAGTTCCCATGGTGCGGTGCTCGTGGTGGGCGTGTCATATGCGAGGTAGTCCTCAGACATGTTCGTTTCGCTCACACCATTACTCACGGCTCCGACCCTACCTTTTTTCTTCACTGTTACCGAATTAGTGCTCGGCATGGATACTGTTCGTGGATACTGCCTCTGTAGTCAGAACACTGCGGGGTTACTCTTTTAATCCACCTTTAATCCGCAGCCATGCTTTTTAGTGTTTGAGCAGTATGAATGGCAGCAATCATGGCCTCAGCGCCTTTATTTTCATGCGCTGTCGGGCCACCAGCCCTGTCGACGGCTTGTTCATGGGTGTTGCAGGTCAGAACACCATTTCCGACGGGTGTTTCTGTCTCCACGGCAATTTTTGTCAATCCGTACGTCACCGCGTTACACACGTGATCAAAGTGAGGGGTTCCCCCTTGGATGACACAGCCCAGGGCGACGACAACGTCATACGCTCGGGTGGCTTTCTTGACGACGACGGGGATTTCGAGTGCACCGACGACCGGAATGACGGTGACCTCCGCCCCGGCTGTCTCCCCTGCTTGACGTGCCTGAGATGCTAATTCATCGGTGATGTCTCGATTCCATTCCGAGACAACGATGGCGACACGGAGTCCGTGTGCAGATCCAGGTTCGATGGTGATGGTGGGGCTTCCCTCGCCACTCATGAGTTATTCCTTTCGGTGGTAAGTGCGGTAGTGACATGTGCTTGCGCGAGTTTATGTTCGTGTTCACGGCACGGAGATGGATGTAAAAACCGATGCGCCTTTATTCTGGCGGGTTGTCAGACGGTCCTGCGTGCCCTGGCGTATGAGCGGCTTCCCAGGCATTCAAACTAGGTAAATCGTGGCCCATCTTGTCACGCTTTGTACGAAGATAGTTGAGGTTTTCGGGGTACACATTGACCTCAATACTTCGACGGCCGCTGATTCGTAAGTCATGCCCCTTCAGCCCCGCTCGTTTCGTCGGATTATTAGACAAGAGAATCATGGATTTAACGCCGAGATCGGAAAGTATGGCGGAACCTGTCCCGTATTCACGCGCATCAGCTGGCTTACCAAGTTCAATATTGGCGTCAACTGTGTCGTAACCGTCATCTTGCAGCTTATAGGCCTGCAACTTGTTCAGAAGACCAATGCCCCGGCCCTCGTGACCGCGCATATAAAGAACGACGCCGCGTCCCTCCTTGTACACCTCTTCCATTGCTTGATGGAGCTGATCGCCACAATCACACCGGCGGGATCCAAAAACATCTCCGGTGAGACACTCGGAGTGGACTCTGACGAGGACATCTTCCCCGCCGTTATCAGAGGGATCACCGACGACGAGGGCTACGTGCTCGAGTCCATCAATGACGTTTCTATATCCGATGGCGGTAAAACGGCCATAAGACGTCGGAAGCGTGGTTTCCACAACGCGCTCAACAAGTTGCTCCGTGTTCCGTCGGTAAGCGATGAGCTGGTCGATGGAGATCATCGTGAGCGAATGCTCGTCGGCAAACCGACGTAGCTCGGGTCCCCGTGCCATGGTGGTGGGATCTTCTTCGCTCACTACCTCACAGAGCGCACCGGCTGGATTGAGGTGAGCCAGTCGCGCAAGGTCGACGGCAGCCTCGGTATGCCCGGCGCGAACAAGGACTCCTCCTGGTCGGGCTCGAAGAGGGACCACATGGCCGGGTCGTGTGAAATCCGCGGGGCCGGAATCAGGAGACGCCAGTAATCGAATGGTATGCGCGCGATCGGTGGCTGAAATGCCGGTGGTTCCGCCTTCTGCCGCGTCGACAGTGACCGTATAAGCCGTGCTTTTCTTGTCCTGGTTTCGCGTAACCATGGGCGGGAGGTCGCACCGGTCAGCGTCCTCATCAGTCATGCCGACGCACACATACCCCGACGAATACCGCACCATGAACGCGAGCGACGTCGCGGTAATACGATCGGCGGCGATGATCATATCGCCTTCGTTTTCGCGATCCTCGTCGTCGACGACGATCACCGGCTTGCCTGCTGCAATGTCGCGGATAGCCTCGTCAATGGTGTTGAGCTGGATGTTTCCCCGGTACGTATGTGAATTCTGAGAATCAGAGCCTTGATCGTGGGAGTGACTGTGGGGCTCTGCGAGATCGTTGTGTGGTGTAGTCACGGCGTGTTGTTCCATCGTCTTCTCTTGTTTCCATCTTCTATTATTTCGACTGCTGAGCTGTTGGGTCGGTCACCGCGTGGAGATAACCACTGACATTGGCATTGCGTTCGATGTATTTGGCGACAATATCGACCTCGATATTGACCGGGGCATCCACTGCGAGCGAGCCGAGGATAGTGTCCCGCATGGTGGTGGGGATTAATGAGACCTCAAACCACGGGTCGGGAGTGTCGGGAGGTGCTACCGCGGAGACAGTGAGTGATGTCCCGCTGACGGCGATAGATCCCTTTTCAACAACATATCGAGCTAAATTCGACGGAAGACTGAAGCGGAAGACCTCCCATTTATCGTGAGGGTCTCGTGAGAGTAACCGGGCTGTTCCATCGACGTGGCCTTGAACTATATGCCCGCCGAGGCGCTGTGATGGTTGGACTGCCCGTTCAAGGTTCACCTGGTCACCGGGGTGAATATCGCCCAGTGTTGTGCGATCAAGTGTTTCGCCCATGACGTCCATGATCACCGCTGTTCCCTCATGACCAGCGTCCGTCAAGCACACACCGTTGACTGCGAGTGAATCTCCCTTGGAGAGGGTATCGGTGACTCCTGGTGCGTCAACAGTAAGCCTGATGAAATCGGGGGTATTTCGCTCTTTGTTCGACGACGATGCCTCAGCCTGATCTGAGGGCGATTCCGCTCCCCGATCAATAGCGACGACTGTTCCAAGAGCTTCAACGATGCCAGTAAACACGATTGCCATTCTATCTTTCTGTGTCTGTCTTTCGGTGCTTAAGCATTCCGATAATGCTCAGGGTGATTTACTCTGACGACCCCTTAGCCTGCCGGTGAGCGTCGATGAGGAGATCAGGGCCGAGCTGACTGATGTGTTCGGTGGTGAAGTCACGTCTGTCGGTGAGCGTTGATACGTGAGGAATGTGTATCGCGGGCAGCCCGGAACCAAGAATGCTGGGCGCAACATACCAGTGAATGTGGTCAACAACCCCCTGCTCTAGTGCAGCGGAAGCCAACGTCGGCCCGCCTTCAATGAGGAGATCGACGTACCCCTGCCGGGTTAGCTCCTGAATGACGTGGGATAGATCGTGGGTAACAAAGTGCCGCGACCGTGCGTGCGCGAATATCTTCGCTTCCTCCGGAATCGGCCGAGAACCAATAATCACGTGATCGGGCTGATGTGCATAGAGAGTCCCGTCCGGTTTGCGAGCCGTCAATCGCGGGTTATCGGCTATCACGGTCCCCGTTCCGACGATCAGCGCATCGCGGGTAGCCCGGTCGCGATGAACATAGTTACGAGCCTCAGCAGAGGTGATCCACTGTGATGTTCCATCAGGCGCGGCAACTCGGCCATCCAAGGTGGCAGCAACTTTCAGAGTGACCATTGCTCGGCCAGTATCAATCCGATGCAGCCAGGAACGTAGCGCGCCGCGACGCACCTCATCAGCATGAAAACCACCAATGACAGTGAGACCCGCTCCGGCTAATACCTCATGCCCGCCATGAGCGATCGGGTTCGGGTCTGGCACTGCATACACGACGGTGGATATCCCCGCGGAAAGGAGCACGTCAGTACAGGGGCCAGTCCGGCCGGTGTGAGCGCACGGTTCCAAAGTGACGACGGCCGTAGCACCGGCTGTCGCATCGCCAGCATCGCGAACCGCCATGACCTCCGCGTGCGGACCGCCCGCCGGTTGTGTACACCCTTGGCCAACAATTCGCCCGTCGGCATCAATGATGACAGCTCCTACCGGCGGATTTGGGCTGGTCGCCCCCTTGGCTGCCCACCCGAGCTCGGCAGCCCGATCCATGGCATGCGCGATAACGTTCGCCGGGTGCCGGCCGATTATCTCACCACGGGATGGCGTCGACTCGTGCATTAGTTCTGAGGTACGCCGAAGTGTTGAGTTCCGCGGCCCGCCGACGAATACCCGGCACGCGCATGCTCGCGAAGTTCATCAATGGCAGCGTTGGGGGAATCGGCTTTATACACCGCCGATCCAGCGACGAAGACATCAACACCGGCTTTGGCGGCGCTGGCAATGGTGTCGGCGGAAATTCCACCGTCTATTTCGATAAGACAGCGCCCGTCCACACTATCGTCGTCTGTTTCCTTCCCCCATATCTTGTCGGCCCGTTCACACAGAGCGCGTACTTTGTCGAGAACCCCGGGCATAAATTTCTGGCCACCGAACCCAGGCTCCACCGACATGACGAGAACCATGTCGAACTCTTCGAGGTGCGCGAGAACCTCATCAACTGGTGTTTTCGGCTTAATACTGATCCCGGCGCGCGTACCTGCCGCCCGCAATGTTCGTGCCAACGCGATAGCGGCGTCAATATCATCGACCGCTTCGGCGTGGAAAGTGACGGAATAGAATTCGGCGTAATCGGGAGCCCATCGTTCGGGATCGTCAATCATCAGATGGCAATCCAGAGGGAGCTGAGTTTCCCGCGCAACCCCTTGCGCAATGGGCAATCCGAAACTGAGATTCGGCACGAAATGACCATCCATCACATCGACATGGATCCAGTCAGCGTGAGAAACCGCGTTAAGGTCCCTTGCGAGGTGGGCAAAGTCTGCTGAGAGGATCGATGGGGCGATAAGTGGGGTGGCCTGTGCGGATACCCCAGCGGATGGTTCCAGTCGTGATGTCATGGCAACATGTTACCGCTCTAGCGTCGTGCTCCGGCGGAAAATTTGAACGAACATTGCGTCCGTTCCGTGGCGGTGCGGCCACATTTGGACAGCATTCTCGCCAGCGCGGCAGTGTTCCATTCCACACATATAGTCAACGGTATCTAAAGGTTGAAGTGGGCAATTCTTTTCCGCCCAGTCGACAATCTTGATGGTCTCTTCGATGTGGGGCGAGCACGTTGAATACACCACTATTCCACCGGGGCGAGTGAGTTCAGCTCCTGCAGCCAGCAGCTCTCGTTGCAACGTAACGAGCCCGGGGAGGTCGTCCGGGGACTTTCGCCAGCGCGCTTCGGGCCGACGTCGGAGCGCTCCGAGTCCTGTACATGGAGCATCGACCAGCGTGCGATCATAATGTGCCTCGAGGCCCGACTGCCGCCCATCGACCGTGTGGACGGTCACAGGAAGACCGGATGTCGTTTTTTCGACCAACCGCGCCCGGTGAGGAACAGGTTCGACGGCATCGACGTGGGCACCATCAATGCGCGCAAGGCACGCCATCAACGCGGTTTTCCCACCCGGACCTGCACATAGGTCGAGCCACTGTCCTGTCTCATCTCCCTCCAGAGGTGCTTCGGCCGCAGCACGAGCGATCAGTTGCGATCCTTCATCCTGAACCGCAGCCATACCTTCACGAACAGCGGGAATAGCGCCCGGATCGCCCTCCTCGAGGACCACGCCATAGGGCGAGTACGACGTTTGCTCACCACCAGTGACGAGCGCCAGCTCTTCCGCAGTGATTTCGCCGGGACGGGCGACGAGGTGCACACGCGGCCGTGCATCGTCGGCAATTAACGCGTCTGATAATTCGGAAATGGCGTAGTCACCCAGCGAATCGCGGAACACTTTCACGATCCACTCGGGGTGAGCTGTTGCCAGCGCCATGCGTTCAAACGGATCCGCGTTCTTAGTGAGATGATCTATCCACTCTGATTCAGTTCGCTGCGCAACGGAGTGCAGAACAGCATTAACAAATCCCTTAGCTTTCGGTTTCTCGACCTCTTGGCATAAATCCACCGACGTATTGACTGCGGCATGATTGCCGACGCGCATACGCAGAAGCTGGTACGTACCCAGGCGGAGCACAGCAATGACGGCAGGATCAATGGCCTCAAGGGGGCGGCTCGAACACTCACCGATCACTGCGTCCACAAGCCCTTGGGCGCGCAGTGAGCCGTAACCCAACTCGGTAGTGAATGCAGCATCCCGACCCGTCAGGCCGTATTCCTTCATGAGCGACGGAAGAACGATGTTGCCGAAAGCGTTTTCGGTGTCTACACGGAAGAGCGCTTGCCACGCCACATAGCGTGGTACATCGCGATGATGCTCACGTGCAGGTTTTCTATTTGTCTTATTCCCACCCGATGAGCCCCGTTGGCCCTGGTGGCGCTTGGTATTGTCATTGCGCTGGCGGTGTTGCCGTTGCTGTGGCGTTTTTCTATCCGAGTGCGACGCTCCCCTATCCGACGGTGTCTGCTTCGCCCCCTTGACATCAGACTTGAGGTGACGCGCTGATTCACTGCGCGAACGAAATCCTCCACTCATTGAAAGCGCGTCCCTTCATGCGGTGTGTCGTCGTACGATTCATCTCGTTCTGCTGGATTATTCTGAGCCGATTTATTGCGCGTCGACTTATCGTTGTCGAGGCCATTGGCAAGATGCGCGCCCCTCACCCACGCTCCGGCCTCCATCATCTTCTTACCAGGCGCCTGGACAGAGCCAAGTTGCACAGGATAATCCGCGGTTCCCACCCATACGCGATTCTTTTTCCACGCAATCTCTCCGGGCGCTAATGACAGCGATTTTTCGATAGGGTCCCGCGGATCAGTGATAGGCCGCACAGCTCCGACGCGGATTCGGTCATCCTCAAGTAGTGTCCATGCTCCGGGATCAGGCGTGACCGCACGGATTGCCTGGTCAACCGTCGATGCCGGCTTATTCCAGTCGATGCGCGTGTCCTCAGTCGAGATTTTCTTGGCATACGTCGCACCGTCGTCACTTTGCGGTGTCGGTGTTGCCGTTCCATTCTCAATAGCGCCCAGGGTGTCGACGAGCATCTGGGCACCCTGATCGGTCAGCCGTTCCATGAGTGAACCGGCAGTGTCATCGTTGGTGATATCGGCGGGCGCAGAGGCAAATATGTCGCCCGTGTCCAGCCCTTCCTCAATGCGGAAGACGGTCACGCCTGTTTCCCTGTCCCCCGCTTCAATGGCGCGCTGCACAGGAGCTGCACCTCGCCATCGCGGTAACAACGAAAAGTGCAGGTTGACCCAGCCCCAGCGAGGTAGTGTAAGTACGTTTGGGGGCACTAAAGCACCATAAGCGACGACGGGTATGCAGTCCGGCTTGTATTCCGCGAGGGAATCAATGACCGACTCGTCCTTTAACGTAGAGGTTTTGATGACAGGGACGTCGTGCGCTTCGGCGAGCTCGGCAGCAGGGCTGGGATAGAGCCGACGACCACGGCCATGAGGAGCGTCGGGACGTGTTAAGACGGCAACAACGTCGTGATGTGAATCAAGCAGTGCTTGTAAAGCAGTCGCTGCTGGCGTCGGGGTTCCTGCAAAAACAACGCGCATTAGTTCTTCACTCCATCTTTATCGCGGTATGCCAGCTCAGGGTGAGCGAACCACTCGGCGGTACGGATCTGCGCCATCGTCTCTTTACGAATATCTGGTTCCAGCCTGCGCATGTACATCACACCGTCGAGGTGATCGGTTTCATGCTGGATGCAGCGTGCCAGAATACCGTCGGCCGAAAACGACACCGGGTCCCCGTCGACAGTTTGCCCGGTGACGGAAACGTTCATCCATCGTCGAGTATCGGCGTGGATCGACGGGACAGAAAGACAGCCCTCCGGCCCATATTGGGTTTCGTCACCCTCGTGTTCCCACACCGGATTAACGATGTGACCGCGTCTGCCCCCACAGTTATAGACGAAGACTCGTCGCAAAACCCCTACCTGATTCGCCGCAAGACCGGCACCTCGGTAGTGATCCATGGTCCCCATCATGTCGTCGACGAGGGTCCGCAATGGCTCGTCAAAGTCGGTGACCGGTTCTGCCGGTGTCGTCAATACGGGGTCTCCAAAAATCCGGATACGACGAAGACTCATAACGACGCAACACTCCCAACAGCGACGATTAACGACAACTAAAGACAACGAACGACTATGCAGTGAAGATCGCTTACAACAGTAAGCATGTGAGCATCATGCCACCCACAAGCGACATAAACGCGGTCATAGTTTAGCCGATGTGAATGGGGTCCACGATCACCCGAATAGCTAAGTCCACCTTATTCACTGCGGCTTTAATCCGTGCAGCACGCAGCGCTGAGCCCAAGGCGAGTGGTCCGTGGCTCGTATTCGCTCGAATGAGCAGACGAAGACAGTCGTGCGCTGGTGTGTTAGCGGGCGGATCTATTCCCGGTGGCAGCGGAACCGGTCCGAGAAACTGGGAATCCGCAGGGACATCGATGAGGCGCCTGAATTGTGAAATATCGCGCTCTGTCCCATCGATGGCCGCCATATGCACGGCAGGCGAAAACCCAGCTTCCCGACGGTGTTCCAACTCGACAGCGGCAGCACCGACGGGGTCCCACCGGATCAATGACTGAACCACCGGAGTCTGCGCATCAGCAACCACAACGACTTCTCCCCCGTCGTTATGCGACTCGACCAAGGACGCGACATCGAGCCAGGATGTGAGCGCTTCCTCATGAGCACGAACATCTTCACGTTTCAGCTCCGACCACGTATCCAGAATCACCGCAGCCCCAAATTTCTTGTCCTCGGCGACGGGAGCAGAGCCTGGCGTAGCAATCACGAGGCTCGGTTCGTCCGGGATAGATGCGATGATGTTGTCCCCCGTACTGACGACGACGGGGATGCCGGGGAATGAGCGTCCCAATTCTTCAGCGGTACGGTCCGCGCCGACGATCACCGCGCGGATCCTTGTCGAGCCGCAATTGTCACAGCGAAAAGACGGATCAGGCCGCCCGCACCAGCGGCAGGTTGGGTAACCCGCATCAGATGCTTGTTCACCAACAGGAGATGTAGCAGTTCCCTGTCCCGTCTGGCCTGGCAGACCTAGTGGCCCGTTACAGTATCGGCACCGTGCCGGCTCGCCGCAGCGCTGGCACGCCAGCGTCGGAACATACCCTTTTCGAGGCACATGGATGAGTGCAGAACACCCTCGACGATGGCTGGACCGTATCGCCTCAAAGGCAACATGGGGAATTCGGGCGCGTTTCGCCGCCGGGTCCTTCGCCAGTTCAAAATCAGTGTCGCCGATGGCGCGAATCCGGGGCATAGCGGCACGAATAGCCTCCCGTGGTGACACCAAATTGTGCGCCCACCCGGATTCGACGAGGAGTTGAGCTTCCGCAGTTCTCCCGACGCTTCCCACTATCATCGCTGCTTTCTCAATACTCGCCCGTAGCGTCAATACTTCACGGGCGTGGACGTAGGGAGCTCGCGGATCGACGAGGTTGTCGTCGCCGTCGTCGAGAATAACGATGAGGGACAGGTTTTTCACGGGAGCGAACGCTGCTCCTCGTGTGCCGACCACCACCCGATTGACCCCGTGGAGGATGTCGATAAATCGACGGTATCGGGCGTGGCGGCCCAGGCTCGCGGTTAATTGTGTCCACTGGCGGGAGCTGAGCTCCTCTTTGAGGGCATGAGAGAGGCGGTTAATGGTTCGCTGATCAGGCACGATGATGAGAACTCCGCCGCCACCGCGAGCGGTCCGTGCTGCTAGTTGAGCGATGCGCATGGGCCACTCGTCCCCCGGCGCGATCTGCCATACTGCTCGGGGAGCTTTGCCGCGCAGCACGGCCTTCACGAATGATGGCCCGAACCGGTAGTGTGACCATGCCTCATCGAGGGCCGCATTGTCGTCGGTGTTGTTATCCGCGGCGTCGCTGGTGTCGGCGTCGTCAGTAGCAGACGCCCATGGATCATCCCCGTGCTCTATAGCTTCCAGGGCTGCTTTTTCTGCAGTGGCATGACGGGGAGGGAGAGCGGACCGAATAATGTCCGACCGCAATCCGCCGTACCGCTGCGCCAAGGTAAAAACCAGAGTCCGAAATGTTTCAGGTGCAACGATCTCCCGGCTAATCACCCGATCGATCCACGAGAGACGACCGGCGTGATCGGACTCATCTTTGCGCGACAACACCAGCGCATCAGTGAGCCGACCTGAAAAGTGGACTCGCACCATAACCCCCGGTTTGACGTCCTCATCGACGGCCGCATCAACGAGGTAGTCGAATTCACGGTCGAGGTGCGCCACCTTGAGAAGCGGAAGCACCCGAGCCACAGGGCGGTCGGGTGCAGGGGTATGGGGCGAAATAGACACGGCTACATCCTAATGGAGTCGGCCCCTACCCCACTTCGCACTAAATGTGGTTGGCCGGTCCATCTATTTTGCGTGCTACTTACCGTGAAATAGCGGCTTTGAGGTCATCAACCCGATCCAACCGCTCCCACGGCAGGTCGAGATCTGTTCGACCAAAGTGGCCATATGCGGCGGTTTGAGCATAAATAGGCCGCTTGAGGTCCAGTTCCCGGATAATCGCCGCCGGTCGGAGGTCAAACACTTTCTGCACGGCTTCCTGGATTGCTGAGATCGGCTCTTTTTCTGTGCCGAAGGTCTCAACATACAAGCCCACCGGATTTGCGCGCCCGATAGCGTAAGCGACCTGCACTTCACACCGATCTGCTAATCCAGCGGCAACGATATTCTTCGCGACCCACCGCATAGCGTAGGCAGCAGAGCGGTCAACCTTACTCGGGTCTTTGCCGGAGAACGCTCCGCCACCATGACGGGCCATACCACCGTACGTATCGACGATGATCTTGCGGCCAGTGAGACCCGCGTCGCCCATGGGCCCACCGACGACGAAGGAACCGGATGGATTGATCAACACGGTGAGTTCGTCGTCGACGAGGTTCTCCACCCCGGCGTCCTTGATGACTGGGGTGATGACATTCGTGCGCAACTGTTCTTCCAGCCATTGCCGGGAAACGCCCGGATCGTGCTGCGTGGAAATAACGATGGTGTCAATACGAATCGGGTTATTGTCATCGTCGTACGCGAGCGTGACCTGTGTTTTTCCGTCCGGACGAAGATGCGGAACGATATCGTCTTTGCGCACCGCCGTGAGACGCCGCGCGAGACGATGTGCAAGAGCGATAGGCAGCGGCATGTATTCGGGGGTTTCATTGGTTGCGTATCCGAACATGAGGCCCTGGTCGCCAGCGCCTGCACGGTCATCGTCCTCAACTTCAGCACCGTCGCGCGCTTCGAGTGCGGTATCGACACCTGCGCCGATCTCTAACGACTGTTCACCAATGGAGACGGATACACCGCACGTTGCCCCGTCGAAACCCATATCGGAGGATAGGAAGCCGATGTTCCGGAGTGTTTGCCGGACCAGGCTGGGAATTTCTACGTATCCGCGGCACCGAACTTCACCGACAACATGTACTTGTCCTGTCGTCACGACGGTTTCTACAGCGACGTGGCTGTCGGGATCCACTGCGAGCATGGCGTCCAAAATTGAATCGGAGATTGCGTCGCAAATCTTATCGGGATGTCCCTCGGTGACAGACTCGCTGGTGAATAGTCGTTGAGTCACGGTTCCTTCTTCCTTGATGAGGTGGCGATACCACGTATTTTATTAGATGTTTTGTTGGATGATGTGTTGGCTACTGATGTAATAGACCAAGCTGTCTAGATCCTCATGTAGCTTAGCGCACTCGGTCCTCATAGTTCGCAACCGCATCCCACACTGAATCCGCTAAGCCAAACTTCGATGTCGACGGGATATCGGTGACCTCTCCGTCTCGTGACAAGACCCAGCCTCTGTTCGTATTACGTCCGAATACTTTCCCTTGGCCTACGTCATTACAGACCAATAATTCGCAGCCTTTATCCTTCAGCTTTAACTGAGCATGCTCTAACGGGGTGTGGTGCGGGTCCCCCGTCTCTGCAGCAAAGCCAACAATGATGGTCGGTGTCGTGCTGTTCGGAGTCGAGCTTTTGTCCGGCCCAGCGTGGTCTTGGGTTGCCCTTTCTTGCCGACGAGCGACAACGCTCTTGAGGATGTCCGGGTTCTCCACCATCGACAACGTCGTGAGGGAAGTCGACTCCCTGTCCGCGGATTTCTTCATCTTCCAACCCTTTTCTTCGGCCGGACGGTAATCCGCAACAGCTGCAGCGCACACGACGATATCCGCGTCCTCATCGCGCTTCTCAACCTCCCGGTACATATCCCGGGCCGATTCCACGCGAACAACCTCAGATCCAAGCGGAGTTGGAAGCTCGTGCGTAGCCCCCGCAATCACAGTCACCTCGGCACCACGAGCTGCGGCAACCTCGGCAAGAGCAAATCCCTGTTTCCCCGACGACCGATTGCCGACGAAGCGCACGGGGTCTAAATTCTCGTGCGTCCCTCCTGCGGTAATGAGAACCCGGCGTCCTTCTAAGTCGCGAGGAAACTGAGTCTGCCGTCGGGCTACGGACAACGCCAAGTTGACCACCTGCTCAGGCTCGGCAAAGCGCCCCGGGCCAGAATCGGGCCCCGTTAAACGGCCATGGGCAGGATCGACAACGGTGACGCCCCTCTGGCGAAGGGTTGCGACGTTGGCCTGCGTCGCCGGATGAGTCCACATCTCGGTGTGCATCGCGGGAAAAACAGCGACGGGGCACCTCGCCATTAATGCCGAGGCTGTGAGGAGGTCGTCGGCCCGGCCGTGAGCTAAGCGAGCTATCACATCGGCCGTTGCCGGAGCGACGATGAATAACTCGGCGGTGTGCCCAATACTCACGTGCCGGACCTCGGGGACGCCGTCGAAAACTGATGTCGAGACGGAATTCCCAGAGAGCGCCTCCCACGTTGCTCGCCCGATAAACTGCAGCGAGGTTGCCGTCGGAATAACGTGAACGTCGTGGTCTTGCTCTTTAAGTAGTCGGACGACGTGACAGGATTTAAACGCGGCAATTCCACCTGAAACACCGAGAACGATCTTCACTGCTTCCTCAATTCAGCTGTCGCTATGCAAAAACCGCTGATCACACCGTGGGTGGCGTGATGCAGCGGAATGCTAGGTCGATGATGAGATGAGTACGAGCGGAAACACGTGCAGGCATTGGCTACCCGTCATGTGTACTCCGCTGGCCCTCACCGTAGAACTCTTAGCCCTCGGTGTGGTCGAGGAGGCCGTCGTTAATCTCACGCAAAGCAATCGAGAGCGGCTTCTCACCAGGCTCGGGGGTGACAAGTGGGCCAACGAACTCAAAGACCGAGTCATCGACGCTCTTGAAGTAATCATTGATCTGGCGAGCTCGCTTAGCAGCAAAGATGACAAGGGCGTACTTTGACGACACCTTGCCCAGTAGCTCGTCAATCGGCGGGTTGGTAATACCTACCGGCGGGTCAAATACATTGTCGTCATTGACAGAAGCCAAATTAGGTGTAGTCACGATGTCCTTTCGGCCGTGAGTAGTGCGGCAATAGCGCGAACAGCGTTGTCCACGGAGTCATTAACCACGATGTGGTCGAACTCATCCTTGGCGGCCAGCTCTCTATGGGCAGTCTCGAGGCGACGTTCAATAACATCCGGCGGTTCAGTGCCCCGACCTGTCAAACGCTCGACGAGAACCTCCCACGAAGGTGGCATGAGGAAAACGGTGTGAGCCTCCGGAAGAGTTTTCTTCACATTCCGAGCACCCTCAAGGTCTACCTCGATGAGGACTGGCCGGTTACTGTCAAGAGCGTCACGAACGGGGCCAGCCGGTGTGCCAGAACGCTGAAGACCACCATGGATTTCAGCCCACTCCAACATATCCCCAGCTTCAACATGGCGGGTAAATTCGTCGTCGGAGACGTACAAATAATCCACGCCATTTTCCTCGCCGGGGCGGGGGGCCCGTGTCGTCATAGACACGCTGAAGTACAAATCGGGCACCGTTTCACGCAGACGATGAACCACTGTGGACTTTCCTACTGCGCTGGGTCCCGCGAGAACCACAAGATTGCCACGATTTGTTGTCAAGGTTTATTTCTCCGGATCGAAGCCAAAGCGCTCAAGCAGAGCACGACGCTGACGCTCACCTAAGCCACGCAAACGACGTGTCGGGGCGATTTCCAGCTCTTTCATGATTTCCTGAGCCTTAACCTTACCCACCTTTGGCAACGCCTCGAGCAAAGCCGAGACCTTCATCTTGCCCAGGATTTCGTCCTCGTCGGCCTTCTTCAACACCGCCTGAAGGTCGGTCTCACCTTTCTTGAGCTTTTCCTTGAGCTCGGCACGTGCCTTGCGAGCTTGAGCAGCTTTCTCGAGTGCAGCAGCACGCTGTTCGGGCGTTAACTGGGGAAGGGCCACGGTTCCTCCGTAATGTCAATCGATGAATACTTCACTTACTGATGTTCGGGTTTCGGTGCGGGTCACAAGGTGACCGCGTAATTGTCTCCAGGTTCGTTGAAGCACCCGACCAACTTCGCAAATAGTGAGCCTGGCAAACAGCACCAATGACTATAGACGCTGACCAGGTCAAAGTTAAGTCTGCCCCTGGTTGAGACAACGCGAGTCATTCTAACACCATACCGGGATAGTCCTGGGCATTCGCCTCTACAGCCTTCTGCAAGCTACCTATATCTGGGCCATGTTTCAATATTGCCCTCGATATATTGGGGAAAGCTAGGGGTTCGACGTGTGTCGTAAGGCGACGGACATCATCCGCGCTCGCCCCTTGAGCCCCTACCCCAGGAAGAAGGACAGGGCCGTTGAGCGCAGACAGATCCGGAGCCTTGCGCACCGCGTCTGATCCCTGTGTGGGTAGCCCTAAGGTAGCCCCCACTACGACACCAACGTTTCCGAATCGGCTACCGGTTTTCCGACGGTACAGCTGATTACGCGTAGCGCATTCGTCGACGATGTGTTGGGCGACGCTGTCGCCGTCGTCGGCATTGGGCGAATCGTCCTGACGACGCTGGTCCTGACGCTGTGAGCCACGAGAGCGTCTAATCCGCGCCGATTGGAGGGTCTCAGCCTCCGGATTCGACGTTGCCGCCAAGACGTACACACCCTGTCCTTGACGCTCTGCAAGGTCCAGCACAGGCTCGAGTGCGCCAAAGCCGGTGTAGGGGCTGACGGTCACCGCGTCGCATCGCAGCGGCGAGGTCTCCCCCAGCCAGGCATCAGCGTAGGCTGCCATCGTCGAACCAATATCGCCGCGTTTGGCGTCGGCAAGAACAAGTGTCCCTGCCTCGTGGAGGGCAGCGATGGCCTTCTCCAATACTGCGAAGCCTCGCGAACCATACGACTCGAAGAAGGCTACTTGCGGCTTAACCAAGGCGACTGTCGTGCCGAAGGCCTCGACGCATCGCATAGTAAAGCTCTCGAGCCCATCAACTGTCGCGGGAAGCCCCCACTGGTCAAGGAGACCCGGGTGGGGATCGATTCCGACACATAGTCGCGAACGATTCAGAGCGCCTTCAGCAAGGCGATCACCAAATGACGCATGCCCACCTGAGACATGCTTTGACGCGGATGGCTCTTGTCCCGCCGATCCTGAATCGCCCACCGAGGACGACGCCGACGGCTGTCGATCACACATATTTACCCTCTCTCACGAGCCTTTCTCACGAGCTTCACTAACGGGTTGAACAACTCATGCATGAAGATCCTGGATTGCTGCCACCATCAGCGATGTATTTGGCCTGCGATCATCCTCTTCAGCACCGTCCTGTCCTGGTTGCTGGTTGCCTTGTTCATCGCTCTCGTGCTCCTTTGGAGCCGCCTCGGAGATGCCATGGATGGATTCGATCGCCTGGACCGCTGCGACTGCCGCCTGGACCGTCGTAATGCAGGGGATCTCAGCGTTCAAAGCTGCCGCGCGGATCTCGTAACCATCGTGGCGGGCGCCAGAACTCCCAGCTGGTGTGTTAATGATGAGATCAACCTGTCCGTCCAAAATAAGGTCGACGATGGACCGGCGGCCGTCCTTATCCCGATGAACGGTCCCCACTTCAACGTGATCGACGCTGGGGTTGTCTTCATGGACTTGCGATTGCTTAGCGACGACTTCACACGGGATTCCATTGCGACGGAGCATCCCCGCAGTGCCCTCCGTCGCCAGCAGCGAAAATCCCAGCGTGGCTAAACGTTGGATGGGGAAAACCATGGTCCGTTTGTCGTGGTTGGCGACTGACACAAACACCGTCCCCGATACGGGGAGTCGTCCGTAAGCCCCAGCCTGTGACTTGGCGTAGGCTGCACCGAACGCGCGGTCAAGCCCCATGACTTCACCGGTCGACTTCATCTCTGGGGACAAGAGCGAATCCAATAGTGAACCATCCTGCCGACGGAACCTCCGGAACGGCAACACCGCTTCCTTGA
The DNA here is from genome assembly GCF_019754945.1 of Corynebacterium pseudokroppenstedtii. Taxonomy (GTDB): domain Bacteria; phylum Actinomycetota; class Actinomycetes; order Mycobacteriales; family Mycobacteriaceae; genus Corynebacterium; species Corynebacterium pseudokroppenstedtii. The sequence continues at coordinate 528,175 of NZ_JAEUWU010000001.1, read as the reverse complement.
CCGCAATCGGCGCGTCGAGAGGAAGTGAACCGCCGTCGTGGTCTGTGGGGATCATTCCTTCCATGCGCAGCTCATGGAGCGTGGCGCCGACAGATATGCGGGCGGCGGCTTTCGCCAACGGAACGCCGGTCGCTTTGGACACGAAAGGCACCGTCCGCGAGGCTCGCGGGTTCGCTTCGATGACATAGAGAGTGTCATCTTTCAGGGCGAACTGGACGTTCATGAGTCCTCGTACGCCGATTTCACGAGCCAGCGCTGCTGTGGACCGTCGAACAGTGTCGATATCCTCTGTGCCCAGGGTCATGGGCGGAATAGCGCAGGCTGAGTCGCCCGAGTGAATACCGGCTTCCTCAATGTGCTCCATGACGCCAGCGAGATAAACCTCGTCACCATCGCATAAAGCGTCGACGTCGATTTCAATGGCATTGTCCAAGAATCGGTCAACGAGGACGGGATGATCGTGGGTGATTTCGGTCGCTCGGGAAATGTAGTCGGCGAGAGAGTCATCATCATAGACAATTTCCATGCCGCGGCCGCCCAACACGTAGGAAGGCCGGACCAGCACTGGATAGCCAATTGACGACGCTACCGCCTGAGCTTCCTCGAGGTTCTTCGCCGTCCCATAGGCCGGTGCCGGAAGTCCAGAGCGTTGGAGAACCCCTCCGAACTCACCGCGGTCTTCCGCCAGGTTAATGGCCTCGGGAGTTGTTCCGATCACCGGAACGCCGGCCTCTTTGAGCCGCTCAGCAAGGCCTAGCGGTGTCTGCCCGCCCAACTGGCAGATGACGCCTGCCACATTTCCCGACTCGGATTCGGCGTGGTAGACCTCCATGACATCTTCAAAGGTCAACGGCTCAAAGTAGAGGCGGTCAGCGGTGTCGTAGTCGGTCGAGACAGTCTCAGGGTTGCAGTTAACCATGACCGTCTCATAGCCGATGCGTGAGAGTTCCAATGCCGCGTGAACACACGAGTAGTCGAACTCAATCCCCTGACCAATACGGTTGGGGCCAGAACCGAGAATGAGGATCTTCTCTTTCTCTTTCTGCGGAGTCACTTCACTTTCAGCGGCCGGATCAAGTTCATACGCGCTGTAGTGATACGGAGTTTTCGCCTCAAACTCCGCCGCACACGTATCCACCGTTTTGAATACCGGGCGAATACCGAGAGACCACCGTAGTGTGCGCACCCCATTCTCTCCGGCGAGTTCAGGCCTCACACTGGCGATTTGCGCGTCAGAGAGCCCAAGGTACTTCGCTCGACGCAACAGGTCTTCGGTGAGCACCGGCGCCGCTTCTAGTTCCTTACGGAAAGCCACCAGTTGCTCGATTTCCGCGATAAACCAGGGGTCAATGCCGGACGCTTCGTGGACCTCGTCGACGCTGGCCCCCAGCCGAAGAGCAAGTTCAACAAGGTACAAGCGTCCTTCTTTGGGCACGCGGAGCATGTCCACGACAGCCGCTTTGTCCTTAGCCGATTCGCCAGCAAAGTGTTCGTCGGGATACGTCCAGAAGCCGGTTTCTTTGTTCTCCAGGGAACGAAGAACCTTGTTCAGGCCGGCAATGTAATTGCGCCCCAATGCCATCGCTTCGCCCACCGACTTCATGGACGTGGTCAGGGTGTCGTCGGAACCAGGGAATTTTTCGAACGCAAAACGAGGAGCCTTGACGACGACGTAGTCCAGCGTCGGCTCAAATGCCGCCGGGGTCACACCGGTGATATCATTGCGGATTTCATCTAAGGTGTATCCAATTGCCAGTTTGGCCGCGATTTTCGCGATGGGGAAACCGGTTGCCTTCGATGCCAATGCCGATGAACGTGACACGCGTGGATTCATCTCGATGGTGACAATGCGCCCATTGTCAGGGTTCACCGCGAATTGGATATTGCACCCGCCTGTATCGACGCCGACCTCGCGCAGAATGGCGATGGCCTGGTCACGCATGACCTGAAATTCGCGGTCGGTCAGAGTGAGCGCAGGTGCAACAGTGACGGAGTCCCCTGTATGAACGCCTACCGCGTCCACGTTTTCGATTGAACAGACGATGACAACATTATCGTTGCCATCCCGCATGAGCTCAAGCTCATACTCTTTCCATCCCAGAATGGATTCTTCGATGAGCACATTTGCCTCGGGCGAGGCTGCTAATCCGCCGCCGGCGATGCGGTCGATGTCGTCGTACGTGTAGGCAAGGCCGGATCCCAACCCACCCATAGTGAATGAGGGGCGAACAACAACAGGAAGGCCGAGCTCAGCGACGGTTTCGTGAACTTCCTCCATGTTGTGGCACACTCGTGATCGCGCCGACTCGCCACCAACTTTTTCGACGATATCTTTAAACTTTTGCCGGTCCTCCCCCCTTTCAATTGCCTCAATATCAGCACCAATGAGTTCCACGTGGTGTTTGGCCAGGATTCCCCGCCGGTCAAGCTGAATGGCGGCGTTGAGAGCTGTCTGCCCACCAAGTGTGGCGAGCACAGCATCAATGGGGTGCCCTTCGGCAGCTTCTTTTTCGAAGATCTTCTCGATGTATTCGGGATCGATCGGTTCGATATAGGTATGGTCCGCGAACTCAGGGTCGGTCATGATGGTCGCGGGATTGGAGTTAATTAAGGTGACGCGGAGTCCTTCTTGTTCGAGGACTCGACATGCCTGAGTTCCGGAGTAGTCAAATTCACATGCTTGGCCGATGACAATAGGGCCAGACCCGATGACCAGCACGTGGTTAAGGTTTGTACGGCGTGGCATTTACTTGGCCTTTCCTTCTTGCATAACGGTCACGAACTGGTCGAAAAGCGGATTCGCGTCATGGGGACCCGCAGCCGCCTCTGGGTGGTACTGCACAGAGAAAGCCCGCCCATCGTTGAGAGCAACGCCTTCTACCACGTTGTCGTTAGGGCAAATGTGGGTGACGTGCGCAGGTCCGAAGGGAGTATTGAAACTGGCTGTCAGCTCTTCGGTGCTGAGTTTTTCCGACGCGTCGTCAACATGCGGAGGAAGCAAGGCGAATCCGTGGTTTTGGGCGGTGATGGAGACACGTCCCGTGGCGACGTCGACTACGGGGACGTTAATTCCGCGGTGACCAAATTTGAGTTTGTAGGTACCTAAACCTAATGCTCGGCCAAAAATCTGGTTCCCGAAACAAATTCCGAAGAAGGGGATTTTCGCTGAAAGAACCTGGCGGACAATATCGACCATGATGTCCGCCGTCGACGGATCCCCCGGACCATTGGAGATAAACACCCCGTCAGGGTTGTACTTCTGGATGTCGTCGAATGAGGTATTCGCCGGGACAACGACTGTCTTAATGCCGCGTCGCGAGAAGTTTCGCGGCGTATTGGTCTTAATTCCCATGTCATAGGCGACGACGGTCAGAGTATCCGACTGCGACGACGTTCCCTCGGGCTCAACGATATAAGGCTCGTCGGTGCTCACTTCTTCAGCAAGGTCCTGGCCAGCCATTGACGGAATCTCGTTGACGATAGACAGAAGCTCGTCGACGGGTTTTGCAGCCTCATCACCAGTAAATATCCCAGCGTTGACTGATCCTTTGTCGCGCAGATGGCGAACCAATGCACGGGTGTCGACGTTCTTAATGCCGATTATTCCCTGTGACGCCATTTCGTCTTGGAGGGAACGCTTGCTCCGCCAGTTGGACGGGCGGGCGGAAAGGTCACGGATAATCAAACCTGATACCCAGATAGTGGATCCACGCGACTCATCGTCTTCGTCATTCCACCCGGTGTTTCCGATTTGTGGCGCGGTCGCGCACACTAACTGACGACGATACGACGGGTCCGTCATCGTTTCCTGGTAACCGGTCATGCCCGTGGTGAAGACGGCCTCGCCGAGGGCACGGCCTGTGGCCCCGAAGGATGTCCCGCGGAAAACGCGTCCATCAGCGAGAACGAGAACGGCGGGACGATTCCCCGACTGTGCGTCGGTATTCGAGGAAAGAGAGTCAGTCGTGTGTAGCGATGTGGGCGATGTACTCACTAGTGAACCTTTCTGTCCAAGGGCTGGGAGGCTTCACCGTCTAGGCAGGTGATGTGCCCACGGAGAATCGTGGTAGTGACTTTGGCGCGAAACTCCATACCCTCGTACGGAGTGTTATCCGCTTTGGAAGCGAGAGCCTTCCCGCTCGTTACCCACCGGTGATCGGGATCAATGGCGGTCAAGTTGGCTGGCTCGCCAACCGCGATAGGACGGCCCTGCCCTGGAAGTCGGACGATTTCCGCCGGGCGCTCGGACATCACTGTGGCAACAAAACGCCAGTCTTCTAATCCCGTTTCGACAAAGAGCTGAGAGATGATGCTCAGCGATGTTTCCAGCCCGAGCATCCCCGGACGGGCATGGTCGAACTCACAGCATTTCTCTTCGGATCCGTGCGGGGCGTGGTCGGTGGCGACACAATCGATAATGCGGTCACGCAGTGCATCACGAAGCGCGAGAACATCCCGCTCTTCGCGAAGAGGCGGGTTAACTTTGTTGACGCCGTCATAGGTGCGGAGGCGCTCATCGGTAAGGATCAGGTGATGAGGAGTGACTTCGGCGGTGACAGGAAGCTTCTGCTCTTTCGCCCATTTCACCAACGAGACCGTACCTTCAGTGGACGCGTGACAAATATGGACGCGGCCGCCATAGTCCCTGGTCATGATGGAATCACGAGCGACAATTGATTCTTCCGCAACGCGTGGCCATCCTCGAAGCCCGAGTTCGGCAGCGATTGTCCCCTCATGGGCAACAGCCCCCTGTGTTAACCGTGCGTCTTCACAGTGTTGGGCTAGTAAAACGTCGAGCCCCTTGGCATATTCCACAGCTCGACGCATCACCTCGGGGTCATTCACGCATGTTCCGTCGTCGGAAAACATCCGAACTCTAGCTTGTGAATCCCGCATCATGCCGAGTTCAGCGAGCTCTTTCCCCTCACGTTGTTTCGTGATAGCTCCGACGGGATGGATGTCGCAGAGGCCGATATTTTGTCCCTTGTACCACACCGATTCGACGATGGATGGGTCGTCCATCACCGGTTTGGTATTCGGCATGGTGAATACCGCAGTAAAACCCCCTCGCGCGGCAGCTTGGGACCCGGTTAACAACGTTTCGGTGTCTTCACGACCCGGTTCGCGCAGGTGGACGTGAATGTCAACGAAGCCTGGCAACAACACCTGACCGGACAGGTCTAGGACTCGAGCGTCCTCAGGCGCATCGATTGTTGGGGCAATTTCCGCGATGATGCCGTCGGTAATCAGAACCGACGTGGGGTCGCCTTCACCGTACGGGCGCACTCCTGTGAGAAGGATCGAACCGTGTGCAGGTGGTGCCTGTGTGCCGGTTTCCGGCCACGACTGAGCACTCAATTTATGACTCCTTCGTTGTGTGAGATTGTCCGTGGGTACCGATGATCAGCGAGAACAAGACCGCCATGCGCACATGGACACCATTGTTAACCTGTTGCAAAACCGCAGTTCGGGGGGCATCTGCCACGGAATAATTAATCTCCATGCCACGAAGCATGGGCCCCGGGTGCATGATGATGGCCTTATCTTTCATCTTGGCCTCCCGCGCAGTGCTCATTCCGTATAACGTGGCGTATTCGCGGTGGCTGGGAAAGAACCCTCCGGCCATGCGTTCGGCTTGAACGCGCAACATCATGACGGCATCGGCGTCGGCAAGCTCGGAATCCATGTCATAGGAAATCCGGACTGGCCACGTATCTACCCCATACGGGAGCAGCGTCGGTGGGGCGACATAAACGACTTCCGCCCCCAGTTTCGTCAATAGTTCAGCATTAGAACGCGCGACGCGCGAGTGGAGGATATCCCCCACGATCACGATTTTTCGCCCGTTGATTCCACCGAGGCGTTGACGAAGAGTGAGCGCGTCCAACAGTGCCTGCGTCGGGTGTTGATGGGCACCATCACCAGCGTTAATGACGCTGGGACCGTCTCCGTTGGGAGCCACCCAGCGGGCCAATTGTTGCGCCGCTCCGGAGCTGGGATGGCGAATGATGAGTGCGTCGGCGCCAATTGCTGTGAGAGTTAGGCCGGTGTCTTGGAGTGACTCCCCTTTTTTCACGCTAGATGATGATGCGCTGATGTTAATGACGTCGGCGCTCATCCACTTTCCTGCTGTTTCAAAGCTGGATCGTGTGCGGGTGGAGTTTTCATAGAACACGGTGAAGATTGTGCGGCCTCGGAGGGTGGGCAGCTTCTTGAGTTCGCGTCCTTCGAGAGCTTCTTTGAAGTTCTGGGCTTCGTCTAGGAGGCCAGTGATTTCATCGGCAGAAAGATCCGCCATCGAGAGAAGGTGCTTCATGAATTGCTCCCCTCATGAGTGGAGTTCTCCCCCGCTGCTTCGTCCGCCGACGACGATGAACCGCCAGTAGTTGGCCGGCGCAGAACAACACCGTCATGGCCGTCGAGTTCTTCGAGGAAGACGATAACGTCTTCTGAACGGGATGTCGGAATATTTTTCCCGACGTAGTCCGGGCGGATGGGCAGTTCGCGATGGCCTCGGTCCACCACGACGGCAAGTTGGACGATGCTGGCGCGACCGATATCACGTAACGCATCTAGCGCTGATCGCACGCTTCGACCGGAGTACAGAACATCGTCGACAAGAATGACGGTCTTTCCGTCGATTCCGTCGTCGGGAATTGATGTGCGTTGGAGAGCTCGGTGGGGTTTATGACGAAGATCATCGCGGTACAGGGTGATGTCCAATGCCCCCGTGGCTACTGTGACTCCCGCGAACTCGTGAATGAGGTGAGCTAATCGCTCAGCTAAGGGAACGCCCCCACTGGGAATTCCCAAAAGGACGACGCGCTTGGCGTCGTCGGCATCCAGTGCTGTTTTTTCGATTATCTGGTGCGCGATGCGTGCAACAGTACGGCCGACGTCGTCGGATGAGAGAATTTCTATCTCCATCGCGTCGGTTGTCGGCGTAGACGTACGTGCTGTATTCATCGTGACCTCCTTCCCTGCCTCTCGGTGCAGTCCGTTAAAGGATGTCACTCCTAGTGATGTGAAATTGTTGATATCGCCCAGGACTTTACCACGGTCATGAGGCGATTGCAGGCTTTCTCAACCTTCATTTGTGTGTACCTGTGTGTATCGGTTCACGTGCTTTGACGCATATGAACAGTGTTTCTGGATTACGTCGAGTGAAGCCGAGTACCCTCAACACGTTATCTTTTGTCGGTCGACTCTGCTCAGCATTGTCACCTTTTGAAGAGTAAGGATGTCAGGACTATGGCAGAAGGAGAACGTCCCACCAGCGTTCAATCTGTGGAGCCCACACACGAAGCTGAGCGATCTCAATCTTCTCGGCCAGCGAAACAGAGTCCGAAAGAGTTTCGCCCCATCCTCCCACCGTTCAGGTACATGTCGACGAAACAGCTCAGGTTTACCCGTCGACTTGCCGTCTCTGTTTGGGTGCTTGGACTCATAATGTGGATCACATTTCGAGGATGGCCTTTTGGCCGTTCAACGCTCTTTATTGTGTTGACTAGCGGGCTTGCCGCACTGTCGATCGGGCGCCGCCATCTCTATCAATTGATCGTTGATTGGAGCCCGTTCTTCCTGTTTCTTGTTGCTTATGACAACACGAGAACGTGGTCTTTGCAGCTTGGACTGCCCGTCCATTGGCACTTAGCCCCGGATATCGATAAGGCGATGTTCGGAGTCGTCCCCACGGTCTGGTTGCAGGAGCAGATTCGCTTCGAGGAACCGCCGTGGTGGGAACTCATTCTGGCCATTGTCTACATTTCTTACTTTGTGACACCGTATATCATGGCCTTCGGCGAATGGCTCCGGTCGCGCGCCGATTTCGCGCGTTTCGCTGCTGGTATGTTGACGGTGTCGTTCATTGGTCTTATCGGCTATGTGTTCGTTCCTGCCGCACCCCCCTGGGCTGCCGGGCGGTGCGCACCCGCGGATGTTGCCGACGGGCCACGTAGCGTCCGTTGCATGTTCGTCGACGATCATGCTGGTGAGGGTTCCATCCTCGGCCCTGTTAACGGAAAGCATGATGACACTCACCCGTGGGTTGAGCGCCTGAGTGCTCGCGGCTGGGAGAAGCTTAATCACCTCAGGTTCTCGGCGGCCGTAGCCCATGCTGAAGAAAGCCCGAGCGATGATGAGCCCAAGACGGTCGCGGCTGATACGTTGAATGGTGACTCACAGTCGTCGACCTCAGACGAATCTTCAGGGATTGGTGCGCTGATCGAACGTGGTCAAAAGGAATCGAACCTTGTGGCGGCTATCCCATCCCTACACGCTGCGCTCACCATGTACTTAGCGACCTACATGTTCGCGCGACGACGCAAGAAACTCGGTGTTGTGTGCCTTATCTACGCCTTTGCGATGGGCTTTACGCTCGTCTTTTTTGCTGAGCACTATGTGTTCGACATTTTGCTGGGTTGGGGTATTGCGATCGTTGTTCCCCTCGCCGGCGTCACCCTCGAAAAGTGGTGGACTCGGAATAATCTGAGTAGCCGTCTCCCGTGGAAACGTGGCGTATCGAATCTGAACCGCGACGTAGCCGAATCTCTGAGCTAGTGCCCAAGCCTCTATCTAAGCCCCCTAGTGGGGCTTTTTATTTCGCCCTCGTATGAGTGCAAACGGAGCCACAGCCGGGGTGTCATCCGCCCCCTCCGACCTAACGCGTCTGTCGCGATCCGCATTTCTCTATCGACCCAGATAGAGCCCCTCCTGCGGCGCGACGCGCTGTAGGGCCGGGATCCACAATGGTGACACCACGTCTACCGCTCCTTTGGCCCCCTTGATGAGCATGGCCCGGAATAGTGGGTAAACGCTGACTGGCTGTGGCTCCGTCGGCATGACTAGGTTATACGAACGGCAGTCGTTTTCTACATCCAGTTTTACAATGTCTTTCAATAGACCTTTCTGTCTGTTATCAGATTAATCTGGCACCGATTGCATAACGATAAGTTATTCCTATTCCAGCCATACCAAAACTCCAGCTCGTTGCTGTTATCAATCTGTAACTCGTTTGTTACATTGCTAATCGTAGAAATGTCCCTCAGGTCCCTTAACTGAAATTATGGCGCGAGAATTACCCCATTTCGGGGTTAATTGAGGTGGCAGGAGGGCCGGGATAGACCGTCCCGCTCACCTGTCATCGTGACTCACGCATCGTGGTAGCGGACCACCGCACCATAAGAAAAAGGCATAGAAAAACTCCGCCGGTGAGTACCGACGGAGCTAATCGACTATGACCATTCCAGGCGCAGATACTTCCCTACCTCGCGCCGAATGTCATGATTCGTCATTCGACTGCGAACGCTGCACTTCTCCAGCGATATCATCCAAAACTGCGTTGACATACGCCGGGGCAACATCCGTTGAATACTCGGAAGCCAACTCGATCCCTTCAGAAACTGCGACCTTCGGAGGCACTTCCTCATTGTGAAGCAACTCCCACGTCGACACCCTCATGACAGCTCGGTCAACAGCAGGGATACGGTCCAAACGCCACGTCGAGGACAAATGAGAGGCAATCGCGGAATCTATGCCATCCAGGTTCTCTGCGACGCCCGACACGATCGTCGCCGTGTAATCGGACACGGGTAAGACACCAGATTCCGGATCCTGAGACAGTTCTCGTCGCTGCTCGACGACATACACAGGATCTTGATCTCTAAATTCCGCCTCGAACAAAACATCGACCGCGCGACGTCGGGCTTTATATCTCGACCCATGCCTCTTAAATCCACTACGAGTGGACCTTGGTCGCTTCTCGGCGGAAGGCTGGCCACCCTGCCGGGTATGGTCACCCGCCTCATTCTCTATGGGCGTGTCCGCAGATGAGGACGCTCCAACGTTGTCGTCTGCCACGTCCACGTTCCTTAGTTATTCACGCGTGAAAGGTAGGAGCCACCACGCGTATCGATTTTCAGGACATTGCCGGTCTCAATGAAGAGAGGAACCTGCACCTCTGCTCCAGTCTCGAGGGTCGCTGGCTTCGTGCCACCTGTCGAACGGTCACCCTGCAAACCGGGATCGGTGTGCTTGACCTTCAGTTCCACGGAAACCGGCAACTCAACGAACAGCGGTTGATCCTCATAGAAAGAGACCTGGACGGGCATGTTTTCCAATAAGAACCGAGCACCGTCACCCATCAGCTCCGGCGAAAGAGGAATCTGCTCGTAGTTCTTATCGTCCATGACCACGTAATCAGTGCCATCGTTGTAGAGGTACGTCATATCACGGCGGTCTACCGTCGCGGTCTCGACCTTGACACCAGCATTGAAAGTCTTATCGACGACTTTCCCGGATACAACATCCTTGAGCTTGGTACGGACGAACGCTGGCCCTTTACCCGGCTTGACGTGCTGAAACTCCACAATCTGCTGAAGTTTGTTGTCAAGTTTCAGAACTAGCCCATTTTTGAAATCGGCAGTAGTTGCCACTGGAAACTCCTCATCCTTCAGGACACACCATGATCCTGAGATATCGATTTCACATAACCTTGGCACTTCGTGAGTGGATATCGACAATCCGCGGTGACTTAGCCGATTCCACTACCGTGACGAAGACCTCGTACAGGGTCTACCCTACTAGACGACCGTCAGCGCCGGACTGCTGGTATTGAGTGGGCGCGAACCGTCCTCTGTGACCACCAACGTGTTTTCAATTCGCGCTCCCGAGAGGCCGGGCACGTAAATCCCGGGTTCGATGGTCAGAGTTTGGCCGACGTCGATGGTCTTTGATTTATCGGTACGTGAAGCAGAGTATGGCCTCTCATGGACGTCGAGCCCCACTCCATGGCCAGTCGAGTGAACGAAGTATTCGCCATAGCCAGCGTCGTCGATAATGTCTCGGCACACCTTATCGATAGCGAACAGACCTGCGCCTGGCTGCAACGCCTCACAACCGGCAAGGAAAGCACGGTAGACAGTGTCCGCAATCTCGCGCTGCTTCTCCGGGGGCTCCCCGACCGACACCAATCGAGTTTGATCCGAAGCGTAACCGTTGAGGTACACACCAAAATCAATGGTGATGAGGCCCTTCGGGATCGGATCAGTACTTGCGCTGTGGTGCGGTTTTGCACCATTAACTCCCGACGCCACAATCGTCTCGAAGGAGATTCCGTCTGCGCCGAATGTCCTCATGCGGTACTCAAGTTCGGCAGCCACGATGTTTTCAGGAACGCCCTCGCGGATGACTTCATCCTCAAGGAGCGACAACCATGCCTTATCGGCCACGGCAGCTGCAGCGTCAAGAGCAGCAATTTCGGATTCGTCTTTGGTCATTCTCAGATCTTCAATGAGGTCTTGAGTGACCGTGTACTCGCCTAAACGCTCTGCTTCACCAAGGCTGAGACTGGCTTCAACGCCTATTTTCCCATCGAATGCTTTCCGAACAGCAGGAACTGTGTCCCGTTCGATAAGAACTTCAATGCCGGGGGCTTCGTCGGCAACCTGGGTGGTGTATCGACCATCGGTACCGAGGAGTTCCTTGCCATCAGTGGTCAGAAGGAGTGCTGCGTTTGAGCCACTAAACCCCGTGAGATAACGGACATTTTTTAAATTAGTAACTAAAAGAGCAGGTACATCGGCCTTGTTAAGCAACTCTCGCGCTGCGTCCCGACGCTGAGCATAAAGTTTTTCACGATCCATCAATCAATACCTCCTGAGTAGTGAAGTATTAGCAAAGTTTTACTTGTCACCGCGCGCAAGGAAATCCAGGGCGTAGGCGTAGCCCTCAACTCCCAAACCTACAATAACCCCGCGGGCAATCGGGCTCAGATAGGAATGCCGTCGGAAATCCTCACGAGAATGCACATTTGAAATGTGGACTTCTATAAAGCCCGCACCGTCAGCGATCTCAGCCAACGCATCGCGGAGGGCCACCGATGTGTGCGTCCATCCCCCCGGATTAATAATGACAGCTTCGCCCTCATCGGCGGCATGATGAATACGATCGATCATGTCCCCCTCATGGTTCGACTGATAAAAGCTCACGTTAATGCCGAGGGATTCAGCGCGTTCGCGGAGCATATTTTGGACGTCCTCGAGCGTCGTGGATCCGTAAATATCCGGTTCCCGTTTGCCCAGACGATCCAGGTTGGGACCGTTGGCAACTAATACTCGTAAAGCTGTCTTGTTATCAGTAGTCACTACGACTCCCCCTTTTATTCATGCGAATAAAGGCAGCCTGAAGGTCCTCGTAACTAGGCCCAGCTAGCCGAATAGGGCGTGGGACCTGGCTGCAATTGTCCTCGGCCGACAACCCACTACCCGTGCCAGAATCGAGGGAATCCGAATCATGGGAAGAAAGGATCACGAATCGGATCTTCCCGTCCCTGTTCTTCTTATCCATCTTCATCGCATCGATGAGATCATCGAGCGCAGCAGCATCATAGTGCGTAGGCAAACCCAATGATTGAAGAATCGTTCGATGCTGCTGCACGACCGCTTCACTGAGGTGCCCCGTCACGCAGGCAAGTTCTGCCTCAAAACACATTCCCACAGCAACCGCATGACCATGAGGCCACGTGTAATGCTCGACCTTTTCAATAGCGTGTCCAAAAGTGTGACCGTAATTGAGAATTTCACGCAAGCTTGATTCTTTAAGATCGTGCGAGACAACCGACGCCTTAACAGCGATGCTTCTGCGAATTAGCTCGGGCAAATCCCCGGCTACATCGAGACAGCGATCGGGATCACGCTCATAGAGTTTGGTGATCTCCGGATCCGCGATAAACCCGGTTTTCACGATTTCTGCGCTACCAGCGACGATCGCCTCACGAGGAAGATCGTTAATAAAGTCGAGATCAACGAATACAGCCGATGGCTCATGGAAAGCCCCAACCAAGTTTTTCCCAGCCGGTGTATTAATTCCTGTTTTCCCGCCGACGGCCGCGTCGACCATTCCCAACACCGTGGTCGGCACTTGAATGACATCGATACCACGCATCCATGTCGCCGCGACGAATCCACCGACATCAGTTGCCGCGCCGCCGCCCACGCTGATAATCGCGTCTCGCCGGCCCACGCCATGTTTGGCGCACTCGTCCCAACACCGAGTGACGACGTCGAAGGTTTTCCCTTGTTCAGCGTCGTCAATTTCTACGAGGAAGGAGGATATATCGCGTGCCGCCAATGTATCGGCTATGCGATGGGCTGCGACGGCAACTGTGGGTTGGTGGATAATTCCGACTTTTGAGTAGGAATCGGCTGCAGCTCCGGTTGAGCCCACGAGGTCGTGGCCTATCACGACGTCATACGGTTTATTGCCGTTCACCGGGATTGTCCACGGCCCTGTTCCGCTTGCCGTGTCGATCGACTCACGACTAGGTGTACTCATAGAAATTCCTCTACTGCAACAGCGGATTCGTCAGCGGTGTCGGGGATCATCGACCCCCTGGACTCACTGGTTTCCAGATAATTCAGAATGCTGGCGACGACTTTCTGGGGGCCACGGCGATCACTCCGAATGCGAAGAGTCGCGACCTCTTCATAGAGGGGCCGACGTTGCTCATCCAAATCGCGATAGCGCTGCTCTGGATCCTCTGACTGCAGCACCGGCCGGGTGAGGGAGTCGCGGGTGCGTCGATAACCTTCTTCTGCGGACACATCCAGGAACACCACTTCATGGCCGACGAGGCGTCGGCGAGTCACCGGCGAGACAATTGCCCCGCCACCGAGTGCAACGATGCCTCCCGTGGTCAAGGCGTCGGCAATGACGTCCTCTTCGACTAGTCTGAATTGCTCTTCACCCAAATGGTCATAAATTCGGCCACACGTCATTCCGCCCCACCGTTGTTCAATGAGCCCATCAGAGTCAACGAGGTCGAGGCCGAGAGCACGGCTAAGCCGACGTCCGATAGTGGACTTCCCGGCACCAGGAAGACCAATCAATACAACCCGTGGTTTCATTCACTCTCCTACCCCAGAGTCAAAGCTCAAGCATTGACTCACCTGATGAAGATAGCTTTGAACATTGTGCTTGGTTTCCGCAAGGCTGTCGCCACCGAATTTATCCAAAGCGGCCTGCGCCACAACAAGGGCTACCATCGCTTCCGCGACGACGCCGGCGGCGGGAACAGCACACACGTCGGAACGCTGGTGGATGGCAGATGCCGCGTCACCAGTCTCCATATCAATGGTGGATAGTGCTCGCGGGACGGTGGATATTGGTTTCATCGCGGCGCGCACTCGGAGCGTTTCGCCATTGGTCATTCCGCCTTCGAGGCCACCGGCACGGTTCGTCAGCCTTGCGACGTGCCCGTCGTTGCGAACCATTTCATCGTGAGCTTCCGATCCACGCCGACGTGCTTCGGCGAATCCATCGCCTATCTCGACTCCCTTAATGGCCTGAATACTCATCAACGCACCGGCTAAACGGGCGTCCAAACGAGTCTCTGCCGACACATGCGATCCCAATCCGATAGGTAGGCCGCCGACAATAACCTCAACGACGCCGCCCAAAGTGTCACCGGCTTTTTTGGCCGCCTTGATCTCGCTAATCATGGATTCTTCGGCCCGCGGGCTAAAAGCGCGTACAGGGGATTCGTCGATGCGTGTGAGATCGCTAAAGTGCGGCTGGGCTGTCTCGTCGACCTCTGACGCGCCAATACTGACGACGTGGCTAAAGACTTCAACGCCAAATAGTTCACGGAGGAAAGAGCGAGCAACGGCGGCGATAGCTACTCGGGCAGCAGTTTCCCGCGCAGAGGCCCGCTCCAAAATATTTCTCGCGTCATGGGCCCCGTACTTCACCATGCCAGCGAAGTCTGCGTGACCAGGACGTGGCCGAGTGAGTTGCGCTCCCCGGCCGGAGTTCATGGCTGCCTGGACCTCTGGATCGTCACGGTCAATTGGATCTTGCGCCATGACCGTGGTCCACTTGGGCCATTCCGTATTGCCAATCACGATAGTGATGGGACTACCTAACGTGCGGCCGTGACGTACACCAGTGAGAAGTGTGACTTCATCTTGTTCAAATTTCATCCGTGCACCACGGCCGTACCCCAGACGACGTCGTGCTAGATGATAAGCCACGTCCTGTGTTGAGAGTGGGACGCCAGCAACCATGTTTTCCATTGTGGAGACAATCGCTTGACCATGCGATTCTCCGGCGGTGCTCCAACGCAACATACAGTCATTCTTCCACGTAGTAGCCATGTAAAGCTATCAGAATTCTAAATCTACAAGCTTGGGTTCTCAGAGGGGCGATAACGGGTGCATCGTTCCTCGCGGGACTGACTCCGTCTGCCCGTATTGAATGTGACCGTTTTACATCATCCCCGTCATAGTGGCGACGACTACCCCACCCATCATCGCTGGAATGTGGGCTATTTCTGGTGGACCATGGCGATACACGGTGTACAGGCTGTATACGACCGAAATGATGTTGGCGCAACCTATGGCCACAATAACCAGCACCACTCCCCCATGTGTGAGCCATGCTCCGCATGCCGCACCAACTAAAATATCTGCGCCACCAATTCCCGGCCGTCGAGAACCAAGGGATGCCCCCACGAGGGCAACTGAGGCATAGAGACCTGACCAGATGGCGGAACAGCACAGCACGTCCGTCCACTCGTGAAAAAGTAATGATTCTCCGGCGATGACCATCCCAGAACCGATCAGGGTTAGACGCCATGGAATGAGGCGATATCGGCAATCGAACCACACTACCCCCAGCGCCCAGAGGATACTCACCACAACGAAAGCGGCCACACAAATGTCATGGGGCAAGAGGGCCGGGCCTAGTAAGAGCGGATGCTCACTCTGTTGCATGGTCGCGATTTCATCACGATCAGGGAGGGTAGAGTGATTCTATTCGCGCTCACGAACACCGAAGCTGTGGATAAAACAAACCTGTGGATAAACTGCGGTACCACTCCGCGCGAATATCCTTAGCTCGCACTCCCCGGAGCGTTGAGAACCCCGACGGGTACCCCGGAGGCTTCTTCCAAGGCCTGTCGCATCGCCGCTTGAGGAGCTTGATGCCCGGTGAACTGCTCAAATTGGCTGAGCGATTGGTAAAAAAGCATCGTCGTTCCGCCGACGCACGGCGTTCCTACCGCAAGGCAGTGCGATATCAGTGGCGTCGGCCATGGACTGTAAATCACATCGCATACCGCCGATGCCCTCGACAACAGGTCTGCGTAGGGTTCGGCTGCTACAGATGGGACTGTTGACACCAGGACGTCGGCATTCGCACACGCCTTCTCAGAGTGCTCGAACAGTGTCCATGAAAAGTCGATACCCAGTTCTTCCGCAAGCGGGCGAAGCTGTTTCGCGCGCGATGATCGAGCTACTACAGTGACGTTGCGGCACCCCAACTGCGCAAGAGCCCATAAAGCAGGCCGGGCGGTGCCACCGTTACCCACGATGACAGCGTTCGTCACCATCACTGAATGGGAGTCGTCTCCGGAGGACGACGAGGTCTTGGCTGTGAGAAGCTCCCGAACGGCGCCTACTACGCCCTCACCATCGGTATTGTCTGCACGCCACTGAGTCGGTCCAGAGACACCATTAGTTGACCGTCTATCAGCGCTTGCTCGGTGTATTTTCACCAGCGTATTGGCAGAACCGATGAGCTTTGCGCGTTCAGTGACTTCGTCCGCAAAATCGAGAGCTTCAAATTTGCCCGGCATGGTGACTGAGAAGCCCTCATACTCAGGACCCAGAGAGTTGATCGTACTTTCAAGTTCGCCTTTGGGGCACCGGATACGCTCGTACGACCAGCGGTCCAAGCCAGCCGCCCGAAAGCCGTTGTCGTGGAGCACGGGCGAAAGAGAATGCTGGATAGGATCTCCCAGCACTGCGGCATAATGCCGATTGAGATCCTTTCGTCTGTCGCTACCTCGACACTCTTCGGAACTAACGGGCACTGTCAAGCACTCCACTTTCTTGGGCTTTTTTAATCGCGGCCTCGTGATCGGAGAAATCGTGGCTAAACACGGTTGTCCCATTCTTGTCGATCGTCACGAAGTACAGCCAATCGCCGTCAGCAGGCTTTTCCATCGCGTGCACCGCAGATAACGATGGCGATGCGATGGGTGTCGCAGGCAATCCTTCCATTGCGTACGTGTTCCACGGAGTCTTTTTCTCGCGGTCCTCGTTAGTCGTCGCGACTTCTTGTTCATCCAACCCGTAGTTAACTGTCGAGTCGAACTCGAGTTTCATCGGTTTATCGAGGCGGTTCTTAATAACTCGCGCGACCTTCGCAAAATCCTGCTGGGGCGCTTCACGCTCGACGAGTGACGCAGCTGTCAGTAGTTGATATTCGGATAGCCCCACGGTTTGCGCTGCTGACGATAATCCGGTGCCTTCGTATGCCTTAGCACCTTCGGTGACCAGTGTTTTGAGAATATCTGTGGGCGATGCAGTGGGGTCAAAAATGTGGACGCCGGGGTTGATAAGCCCCTCCAACCGTTTGGAATCGTTTCCACGCGCAGACACTGCTTTGGATGCCCATGATGGAACGCCCAATTCCTCTAAACTGCTATTCGCCGCGGCTTTTTCAAGATCACTAGTAGAAACACAGTCACTATCTTTAGAAACGCACGCTTGTTTAGCAACTAAAGAAAAAATGCCTGCCCGTGTCTCTCCACCTACAACATGGACATCGTGCAAAGTAGCCCCGGTCGGAATGTCGACGACCCCTCGTCGAGCTTCGTCAGACATCAGCGCGTCGATAGCAGCTTGAGACGACATTTTTTGGTGTAGGACATAATAGCCTTGCTGCAAGTTAACAGCATTGCCCTTGCTCTTTGCCGCATTCATCAAAGAACGACGCGACGACACGATCTTCTTGTCCACCAACGTCGAGGACAGCGAGGAAATCGTGTCACCTTCATCCACTCTGACCAGGGCCGACGTTGAGTTTCCGTTCCCCGAAAAATCGTCCTTGTCCCCCGCTACGTTGTGGTACACGACGTAAGTAATCACGCCGGCCAACAACACAGCTAATGCCACCGTCACGGCTATGGCGTTTTGTTTATGCCCAGCAAGATGACGGCGACGACGTGTTCGGCTCGATGGCACAAATTCTCCTAGCTCCGGGGACAGGGAAAATAGATACAGGACAAATAGATAACTATAGCCATTCCACTAAATCAGAGAGCGTGGACGTATTCAACTACCACAAATGCTCTCTGACTGTCGAAGAATTGCTACTTTTGGTTGGCGGTCAACGCCATTCCGCTAACGTCGCGGACGCTGATCTAACCAGGTCTGGAGGATCTCAACCGCCGCAGCCTGATCGATAATCGATCGCCCCTCTTTAACACTGATACCAGCGTCGTGGAGGTTGGATTGAGCCATTACGGTAGTCATGCGTTCGTCGACATATCGAATCGGTACATCGACGCCGTCGCGTTCCAGTCGACGACGGACGCGGAAACCCACATCCTGAGCGTGTTTAACCGATGAGCCTGCGGATCCGTCCAACATCCTTGGCAACCCCACGATGACTTCAACCACCGAGTAGTCGTGCGCGAGCTGAACGATGGAATCAATGTCTTCGCCATCGGGCCCACGCCTCTTAGTCGTCCGCGCGACGGTAGAGACCGGCGTGGCAAGAATGCCATCGGGATCACTCACAGCAACGCCGATACGAACCGTGCCGACATCCAACCCCAAGCGGCGACCGGGTCCAGGATCATCCTCTCCTGGACGGTCAGGGACAATGTTTTTCACCAATAAATTATCCCTGCTTCTTAAGGTTATCAAGGACGGCATCCAGTGCGTGCGAGATGCCGGTGGCGTCACTACCCGAGCCCTGGGCCATATCGGGCTTTCCGCCGCCGCGACCATTGACTGATTGGCCGATGGTTTTCACGAGCGAGTTCGCGTTGATCCCAACACCGGTTGCCTGTTCGTTCGCTGACACGACGAAGGGCACTTTATCGCCAGTAGAACTGATCAAAATGACGACTGCAGGCTCATTGCCTAACCGGTTTCGGACGTCTAGCGCCATCGGACGCAAATCCTTGGCCGCCACGTCCGACACGCTCTCAGCTACCACCGTCACGTTGTTGAGACGCTGGGCATGAGCCACGAACTCGTCCGCCTTAGATTGGAGAGCCTGCTGGTGGGCACGTGCAACAGCACGTTCAGCGTCGTGAAGGCGAGCAGCTAACTGGTCGACGCGCTCAGGAACGTCATCGGCCGGTGCCTTGAGCGACGTCGCCACTGTGGTCAGCGTCGACTGCTGCTGAGCCAGGTAACGGAATGAATCCATACCGGTATAGGCTTCGATGCGGCGCGCACCGGATCCCACCGACGATTCACCTAGAACAGCGATGGGGCCAACTTGTGATGCGTGGTCGACGTGCGTGCCACCGCAGAGTTCCATAGAGAACGGGCCACCAATTTCGACGACGCGAACCCAGTCACCGTAGCTTTGACCGAAGAGCGCCAAAGCCCCCATCTTCTTTGCCTCGTCGAGGGAGGTCTCAATGGTGTTGACGGTGTAGTCGGCGTCCACCGCGGAATTGGCGATGTCCTGAATATCTTTCAGTTGGCCATCAGTAAGCGGGCGGTTGAAATTGAAATCGAACCGCAGGTAGCCAGGCTTGTTCATAGACCCAGCCTGGACCGCCGTTGGCCCCAACACCTGCCGCAACGCAGCGTGAATCAGGTGCGTACCCGAATGGGCTTGCCGTGCAGCGTGCCGCCACTGGGGGTCAACCTTGCCCTCCACTTTCATTCCGACGGCGATCTCGCCACCGGTTACCTCGGTCTTGTGCACCCACAGTTTCTTGCCAATCTTCTGCACATCGTTGACCTTCAAGCGGGCACCGGCCGTCGATAGTTCTCCATGGTCAGCCATTTGCCCGCCGGACTCTGCATAGAAGGGAGTGCGGTCAAGAATGACATCGACGTGGTCGCCCTCGGTTGCTTTTTCAACGAGTCGACCATTGGACACCATCCCCAGGATGGTTCCCTCATCTTCCAGGGTGTCATAGCCGGTAAAGACCGTCGCATGGTTGTCGACGAAGGGGCGATACACCGACAGGTTAGCGTGTCCGTGTTTCTTCGCACGGTTATCGGCCTTAGCCCGCGCTTTCTGGTCTTGCATGTGACGATCAAAAGCGTCACGATCTAAGGTCAGCCCTTGTTCATTAGCCATTTCTGCAGTCAGGTCGACGGGGAAACCGTGCGTATCGTGCAGGATAAAGGCGTCGGAACCGGGGAAAACAGTCTCACCGCGGACTTTGAGATCCTGCGCAATGGTCGTGAAGAGCTTTTCGCCCGATTCCAACGTCGCCAAGAATGCGCGTTCCTCGGCTACAGCGGTTGACCGGATGCGCTCCCAGTTGTCTTCGATCTCAGGGTACGACGGGGTCATGGTGCGACGGACGGTTTCCATGAACCGTTCCATGGTTTCGTGCGTTGCGCCCAAAAGACGAGCGGACCGAACGATTCTGCGCAGGAGGCGTCGCAAAATGTAACCGCGTCCCTCATTACTGGGAGCAACTCCGTCGAGAATGAGCATTAACGCGGTACGGCAGTGATCAGCGATAACTCGGAATCGGACATCATCTGCGTGACGTGCGCCGTAGCGAGCTCCCGTCAGTTCTTCGGCAACGTCGATAACTGGGCGGAGAAGGTCGGTCTCGTAGACGTTATCAACGCCCTGCAGGATGCAGGCGACTCGCTCGATACCTAAACCAGTATCAATGTTCTTCTTCGGGAGTGGCCCAAGAATCTCGAAATTTTCTTTGCCAGTCCCCTCGCCGCGCTCTTTTTCCATGAACACGAGGTTCCAGATTTCGATGTAGCGAGTGTCATCGACAACAGGACCGCCTTCTTTACCGTATTCCGGTCCGCGGTCGTAATAGATTTCGGAGCTGGGGCCACATGGTCCGGGGATTCCCATCGACCAATAGTTATCCGCCATACCCAGCCGCTGGATGCGCTCACGCGGAATACCTATCGTGTCGTGCCAAATGTCGCCGGCTTCGTCGTCATCCTGATAGATAGTGACCCATAATCGATCAGGATCAAGGCCGAATCCCCCGTCGTCAATTGAACTGGTGAGTAGCTCCCAGGCGTGGGTAATTGCGCCTTCCTTGAAGTAGTTTCCGAAAGAGAAATTGCCCGCCATCTGGAAAAACGTGTTGTGACGCGTCGTGATACCGACTTCGTCGATATCCAGTGTGCGCACACATTTCTGGATAGAGGTAGCCGTGTTAAACGGAGGGGTTTGTTGACCCAAGAAGTACGGCTTGAAGGGAACCATTCCCGCGTTAACAAAGAGCAGGTTCGGATCGTCCAGGATCAGCGACGCGCTGGGGACGGACGTGTGCCCAGCTTTAACAAAGTATTCCGTGAACCGTTCCCTGATCTCGTGTGTGTACACGAACGAACCTCGCTTTATACATGGTGAAGCTCCACAGTCTATCGGCCGGCGTACGTCCCCCAGAGGGCGAAGCCACGCAGCGCATGAGCGCCTGATGGTTAACATCCTCGGATGACCGTAGTCCGACAGGTGCGGAGCTGACGTTAACAAAATGGTCGGTAAACACTGTACCGTCTAGCCAACAGAGTACAGCGTGCCGCAGTGCTAAGGACAACGGGCTTCGGACTATACATAACGGGATAGACCAATTGCGTTAGCCGCCGGATCACTGAGCCGCAACGCGCGCAGCATGTTTGGAAAGTTGCGCTTGGTCTACTTCACGAAGCCCTCCTCGCGGAGCCAATCCCACGCTACCTCAGAGGGTTCATCGCCATCCACGTCAACTTTCGCGTTGAGATCTTGAAGAACGTCATTGGTCAGTTTTTGCGCCACCGGTTCAAAGAGAGGCTCTAGCTGCGGATACTTCTTGATGAGATCAGTCCGGAATACGGGAGCCACATTGTATTTGGGGAAGAAATGCTGGTCGTCTTCCAGAGTTCGCAAGTTCAGCGCTTTAATACGACCATCCGTTGTGAAGACTTCACCAAAGTTGCATCCCCCACGGTCAGTTGCGGAATAAATAGCACCTGTATCCATTAATGAAATGTTGGACGAAGGCACTGGTGGAATCCCGTACTTCGCGAGCATCGGCTGGAAACCGTCATTACGATTGGCGAATTCCGCCTCTAGACAGAACGTTCGCTCATTCAGCGGAAGATCCTTCAGCTGAGAAATCTTCGTGATATTGAGCTGCTTAGCCTTCCCCTGCCGTATTGCTAACCCATACGTATTGTTCATAGGAGCTGGCGGTAACCAGGTTAAGCCATTCTTTCTATCAGCATCGCGAACGG
Organism: Corynebacterium pseudokroppenstedtii; assembly: GCF_019754945.1. Taxonomy (GTDB): domain Bacteria; phylum Actinomycetota; class Actinomycetes; order Mycobacteriales; family Mycobacteriaceae; genus Corynebacterium; species Corynebacterium pseudokroppenstedtii. The sequence continues at coordinate 505,937 of NZ_JAEUWU010000001.1, read as the reverse complement.
CAATGTACTGCTGATGGCTATCCTCAATAGGATCATCGTGACCGAGATACGAGATCCATCCTGTACCCGTGTATTCCCATTGCATGTCAATATTCCCGCGAAGCATCGCAGATCGAGCGCTATTTGATCCCGGAATATTGGTCAGATCGTCAACATGCGCACCCGCAGATTTGAGAAGTGTGACCGCAATTTTCCCCAATATAATTTGCTCAGTGAAGTTTTTGGATCCCACGGCGACATGGGCTCCATCAACAGACTTCCCCTCGACGGGACCCGCTAGCTCACCATTGTGGGTGAACCCTCCCGACGTGCCCAATCCGCACGCAGTTAGCGAACCGATTAAGAACACCGATAACACGGAAGCAACGATCGTGTACGCGGCCCTCCGCACTGAATAAGTAACGCGCTCACCTTTAACCGGCCATCTTCCGCCGTCCGGGGTTCTTGTGCTGGATGGATCTACACCGAAGTTCTTTGAACGGTTGTGTGGGCCGGATCTCATGATATTCCCTTCGGAGTCACTGCAATCTCAACTATTCGGCCGATCCAATCCACAAACAATGCCAACAATGCGACGAGTATCGCTCCAGAAACCAAGACGCGGTAACGGAATAAGACGATTCCGGATTGGATCAGAGCACCGAGCCCACCAGCATCAATAAAGGTGGCGAAGGCTCCGACGCCCACTAATAAGACCAACGCAGTGCGAACACCATTAAGAATGACAGAGGAGGCCAGAGGAATTTCAATTCGCCACAGAATCTGCCACGGCGTCATTCCCATGCCCCGAGCGCTTTCAATGAGGTCTTTGTCCACGCCCTGAAGTCCGGCGATGGTATTCGCCAATACGGGGAGAAATGCATACAAAGATAGGGACAAGATAGCGACCGGAGTGCCAAAGCCCAACCACATCGCCAGGAGCACGATCACACCAATAACAGGTGCCGATTGCCCCGCATTACCGATTCCGGTGACGATGGGGACTAAAAACTTCATGCGCTGTCGCGTGAGCACGATCCCCAGAGGCAGGCCCACAGCGAGCACAATAATCGCTGAGATAACGACGATGCGAAGATGCTCCAGAGTTCGACGACCAACCACTGACCACGCCAATTGACGCATTTCGACATCTGTCAGCGTTGTGGTCGTCCGCCATATGAACCAGGCCCCGAACACCACGAGGATAAGGATGGGCGTCCCAAAGACAAGGAGCTTGTCCTCCTTAGTCATCTGCAAATTGCGCATCTTGCTGGAGAGCCCACGACGTGGTGCGCGATGGGTATTGTGCGATTGCTCTGGTTGAAGGCTTCGTGCCGTGGACAAGTCTTGTTGGTCCGTCACTTTAGACATCGACATCACGTTCCGAGCCCGAGTTCCAGAGGATGGGTTTTGCCTCATGATCCGGTCGTGTTTGCTGGTGGACATACTGATTAACTTTTTCGTAGTTAATAGTGCCGACGTATCTGTCGCGATCTGTCACCATTGCACCCCCATGACTCGAGGACAGCATGGAATCTAAGGCATTGTTGAGCGTAGATCGGAGGTCGACGACTGTTTGAAGTTTCACCGTTGGTGTCGGAACGTAGTCAAACCGTGAAATACCGTCGAGATAAACCCAGTCTTTAGGCCTTTCGCGCTCGTCGAGAATGACTACAGAATCTTCTCCAGCACGTGTGACCCGTTCGGTAACCTCATCGACTCGATCACCTATGTGACATATTGGAGGCTGATCGAGTTCCATATCCGATACCCTAAGAAGCGCTAACTGTTTTAACCGAGATCCTGATCCCACGAAATCAGCGACAAAGTCATTAGCCGGTGATGACAAAATATTTTGGGGCGTGTCGTATTGCTCGACAACACCACCGACGTTAAAGATGACGATTTTGTCACCGAGTTTGATTGCTTCATCGATGTCATGAGACACGCAGATGATGGTTTTATGAAGATCTTCTTGAATAGAAAGAAGCTCATCTTGCAGATGGTTTCGTGTGATGGGGTCAACGGCCCCAAAAGGCTCGTCCATCAGGATGACCGGCGGATCAGCTGCGAGACCACGGGCAACCCCCACACGTTGTTGCTGACCACCAGAGAGCTCACGCGGGTAGCGATCCCGATAGACCGATGGGTCGAGGCCAACCATGTCTAGAAGCTCGTCCGTTCGAGCGCTGATATCACTCTTTTTCCACTTCAAAAGTCCAGGAACAAGCCCGACGTTATCCCCCACTGTGAGATGCGGAAGAAGACTTCCGCCCTGAATAACATAACCAATTTTTCGTCGAAGCTCCGTGGCATTTTTCTTCGTCACATCGTCCCCGTCAATAAAAATATGCCCCGACGTAGGTTCAATAAGCCGATTAATCATTTTAAGAGAAGTGGTTTTCCCACAACCCGACGGTCCGACGAACATAACGGTGTTACCGGCATTAATGGTGAGATCTAAATGCGTGACAGCCGGCGTCTCTTGGCCCGGAAATCTTTTCTGTACACCGTCGAGCACAATGTCGACGCCTGATCGACCGGAGGTTCCGTCGACAGGCTTTGATCCTTGTCTCGCCTGTCCCGAGTCTTGGATCCGATGATGATGGGTATTCGATGATGACATTTTTACCTTCTCAAGCCTTGCGGTATTGTGAGCCGGCCTAATCCAATTAACGCAAAATCAACAATGAGTGCGACGATAACAACGCCGACTGTTCCGACTACCGCGTAGTTCACAGCGTTCGCACCGCCAATTTGGCTCAATCCGGTGTAGATGTAGCCACCGAGACCAGGCCCTAATGCGTAGGCAGCAATAGCGGCCACTCCCATCGACATTTGAGCCGATACACGAATGCCGGTCATGATAACTGGCCAGGCGATAGGTAACTTTGCTTTGGTTAAAATTCCAAATGAGCTCATACCTTGCCCGCGGGCAGCCTCAACTAACGTCGGACTAACTCCATCTAAACCGACCACCGCATTTCGAAGTATCGGTAACGTGGCATAAAAACACACGACGACGATAGACGGTAAAGTCCCAATTCCGACGATTGGAATCAACATTCCCAATAGCGCGAACGATGGGATTGTGAGCCCAATAGCAGAAATGGCATTTGCGATAGGCGCTAGTGTGCGAAAAGACGTGACAATAACTGCCAAAATTAAAGCGATAATGGAAGCGATAATCAGCGACTGGATAACGAGACTTCCATGTTGGTAGCACCGGAAAAGAATGTCTTGCCACCGCGCAGAAATAAATTCCGCCATGCTGTGGTCAACTCCTCGATGACCACGCCACCGCGATAGTCATCAATCGTTAGAAGTACGTAGTGACCACTATAGGCCCGATCAAAGAATTCTGCAGAGTATCGAAAAAGAACAGTAAATGAATTTTTCGGGCGTCGAAAAACACAACAGTTACGAATTTTTTCCTCTCACGATTTTTTCGATGGCCTCGAGACGAGATTGTAAGGCTCGCTCTTCGCCATGCGCAGTAGGCACGTAATAGTGCTGGTCTACCACCTCATCCGGCGGATATTGCTGTGTGACCACGCCACGAGGATCATCGTGCGGATACACGTAACCAACAGCGCTACCGATACGCTTCGCACCTTCATAGTGGCCATCACGCAAATGCGAGGGGATAGCTCCGGCCTTCCCCTTCCTCACATCCTTAATCGCCGAGTCAATGGCGACGATCACCGCATTTGATTTCGCAGCAGTAGCAAGGTGAATGGTCGCTTGAGCAAGCGTGATACGCGCTTCAGGCATGCCGATCATGGATACTGCGTGCATCGCCGCGACGGCAGTCTGGAGTGCGGTGGGATCCGCCATCCCGATATCTTCACTCGCAAGAATGACGAGCCGGCGCGCTATAAATCGTGGATCCTCCCCCGCTTCTACCATCCGCGCTAGATAGTGCAAGGCAGCATCAACGTCAGACCCACGAATTGACTTAATGAAAGCACTAATCACGTCATAGTGTTGATCACCATCACGGTCGTATTTCACGAGCGCGCGATCAACATTATTGGCGACGATCTCCGGCGTTATAGTCTCGCCATCGGTCAATGACTGTGCTGAGGCCTCCACATAAGTCAGCGCACGTCGGGCATCGCCCCCTGCCATCGCGACAATCGAAGTCACAGCGTCGTCGTCGATACGAATTCTTCCAGCGAGCCCCCGCTGTGATGAGACAGAGCGGTTAATGACCGTGCGTATAGCCTCGTCATCCAAAGGCTCCAACTGAACTAGCAATGACCGTGAGAGCAGTGGCCCGACGACGGCGAAATTGGGGTTCTCAGTGGTCGCGGCAACGAGCAGCACTGTTCGGTTTTCGACGGCCGCGAGAAGCGCATCCTGCTGGGTTTTTGAAAACCTATGGACCTCGTCGATAAAAAGGACGGTCTGAACGCCGTCGATAAGGGCTTGACGGGCCTCCTTGAGGACGCTCCGAATCTCTTTGACTCCGGAACTCAGAGCAGAGAGCACCCGGAAGCGACGCCCCGTCGTGGAAGAAACAAGGGACGCGATCGTCGTTTTACCGGTCCCCGGTGGACCAAAGAGAATAACCGACGAATCCCCCGCCCCCTCAACGAGACGCCGTAATGGCGAACCCTGCCCAAGAACGTGCTCTTGGCCTACGACCTCATCCAAATTACGTGGCCGCATACGCACTGCTAGAGGCGCCGACGACCCGGGATGAAAATAGTCCGTCGACGACTCCGTTGAGGAAGAAGAAGAAGAGGTGTCGAGCGGGTTGCCGAACAATCCGGACTGACCCGAGTTCGTGTCATCATCCGTCATATATGGGGTTCCTCATAAGTTACGAGCCGGAGCGCTCCAGATTTCTTACTGCCGTGCAGACCTCTCGACTAAACGCTGCGACTGCGGGGAATCTGGGATCCTGGCCGCGCTCGGCTAAAGCTCCGAGAGCTTCAAACGTCTGAATAATGTCGCGACGAATGACCAGTTGATCTCGCGTTCGGGCGCGACCGTGGAGGATATGCTGTCCTCTAAAGTCAACAGACCGGTCCAGATCCGAATCCTCAGAGTCCTTCGTGCCGACGGCTCTACCGGCAGATGCGTTGTCTTCGCCGCTATCAGTGGTGAACCGTACTTTATCTATCAGCGCGGTGAGTCCTCCAGCTTCCAAGATGGCTAGTGACAGAAGCGACCACCCCACCAGGGCGGTGACTATTCGCGCCCGCAAGCGTTCATCGTTGAGGACATTGGGCCACATTCCACTCACTTCATGACGCCACGCATCAACAAACTTACGGCTGAGTTCTCCGTTAAGAGCAGTGCCCTCGGCATATTGCGGGAAACCAGCAATAACGCACGCAACGTCGAAGGTGACATCGCGGAATCCGGCCCACTCGAAGTCGAGGTACGTGATCCTGTGGTTACCGCACAGAATGTTGTCGGGTGAGAGGTCGAAGGGAGTAAAGGCTCTATGCTGCCCCGACGCCAACCGTCGTGATGAATCGGCGGCAAAGTCTGACACTTCTGCCGGAACAGAAACACCGAGCTTCCCCACCATGCTCAATCCGTAGTCGATGGCGTCAGTAAGGACACGTCCGCGGGCGACGACTAACTCACGGCCTGCTTTCGCACGGGACATCATGCGACGAAGGAGAGTGGCGAAATCATCTTCTGCCCCAGCGGTCGCACGGTGCATGCGCCCTAACGACGTGCCGAGCCGCCTCACCAACTTCGCTTTATCGTCGTCAGAGCTGGTGTTCCATACGTCGATTAGATTGTCGACTGATCCAGCGTCGGTGGTGACCATCAACCTTTTGTCCAGGTCATATGCCAACATGACCGGACCAGGACGAGATTCATTAGCCAGCGAATTGGTGAATTGATACGCGACGATCTCACGAACGAGTGCTGGATCAGGGCCGCTCAGCGACTCTGGCGGCAGTTGCTTAATGATTACTGTTCGTTCATGCAAGAACGGGTTAGTGGCGACGCGCGCACGCAAGACTAACGCAGACCCTGACCCTCCTAGATCCTCTGGATCGGACAGGTGGGGTTGGCCACCAAGCCTGTTACCCAATAAGTCAGAGGCTGCGCTCATGACCGCATCAGTGGATAGCACTGTGTGCCACTACTCCTTGTCTACGCCGGGACATTCCCGTTCCATCACGTACAGTAAACCCGCCGAAACGCTGTTCGCATGGAAAATCAGTTCTTCGTTTCTTTCTTCTTCGGTTTAGCGTCGATGCCTGATTCTTTTCGCTGCTCTGGGGTAATGGGTGCTGGTGCATCGGTAAGTGGATCGACGCCACCACCGGACTTCGGGAATGCAATGACATCGCGAATGGATTCGAAGCCACCCAAGAGGGAGACGATACGGTCCCATCCGAAGGCGATACCACCGTGCGGTGGCGCACCGAACTTCATCGCCTCAAGGAGGAATCCGAACTTCTCCTGCGCTTCTTCGTCCGAAATTCCCATGACGTTGAACACACGCTGCTGCACGTCCGAGCGGTGGATACGGATCGAGCCACCACCGATCTCGTTTCCGTTACAGACGATGTCGTACGCATAAGACAGTGCGGACCCAGGATCCTTATCAAAGGAGTCCATGCACTCTGGCTTCGGGGATGTGAAGGCGTGGTGGACAGCGGTCCATGCTGAGTGACCTAACGCCACATCACCTTCTGCCGTTGCGTCAGCTGCAGGCTCAAAGAGCGGAGCATCCACAACCCAGGTAAATGCCCAATCGCCTTCCTTGATAAGACCAAGCTTCCGGGCCACTTCACCGCGGGCTGCGCCCAACAACGCGCGAGATGACTTAGCATCTCCGGCCGCGAAGAAAATACAATCGCCAGGCTTGGCTCCTACGTGGTCAGCGATACCTTCGCGTTCAGCGTCGGTAATGTTCTTAGCGACGGGGCCGGAGAGCTGCCCGTCGTCGCCGACGAGGATATAAGCCAAGCCTTTGGCGCCACGCTGCTTTGCCCAGTCCTGCCAGGCGTCCAGCTGACGTCGTGGCTGGGAGGCTCCGCCTTCCATGACGATTGCGCCAACGTAGGGGTTCTGGAAGACGCGGAATGTGGTGTTCGCGAAGAACTCCGTGCACTCCACAATTTTGATGTCGAACCGGAGATCAGGCTTATCCGACCCGTAGTACTTCATGGCGTCGGCGTAGGTCATGCGCGGGATCGGAGTCGAAATGTCGTAACCGATCTCTTTCCAGATGGCGGTGAGGATTTCCTCCGCAACAGCAATCACGTCGTCCTGGTCGACGAAGCTCATCTCGACGTCGAGCTGCGTGAACTCAGGCTGGCGGTCGGCGCGGAAATCTTCGTCCCGGTAGCAGCGAGCGATCTGGAAATACCGTTCCATGCCGCCAACCATCAGCAGCTGCTTGAACAGCTGAGGGGACTGCGGAAGGGCATAGAACGATCCCGGACGCAAGCGAGCGGGAACGAGGAAGTCACGAGCACCCTCCGGCGTCGACCGTGTCAACGTGGGAGTCTCGATTTCGTGGAAGTCGTGATTGAGGAGCACTGACCGCGCCGCCTGGTTGACATTCGAACGGAGAACCAAGGCATCATGCTGAGTTTTCCGTCGAAGATCCAGGTAGCGGTATTTGAGGCGAGTTTCCTCACCAACCTCCCCGGACGAAGACTGATCATCAATCTGGAAAGGCAACGCGTCCGACGCATTCAAAATGGTCAGCTCATTGACGTTCAACTCGATAGCGCCCGAATCCAAGTTAGGATTCTCGGAGCCCTCGGGACGAGCATCGACTACCCCCGTCACCCGGATACAGTACTCGCTGCGAAGGTGGTGCGCCTGTGCAGCAACATCAGAATCGCGGAAAACAACCTGCGCCAAACCCGATCGATCGCGTAAGTCAATGAAAATCACGCCACCGTGATCACGACGACGAGCGACCCAGCCACTCAGTGTCACGGTCTGGCCTACATGGTGAGAACGAAGTTCACCGGCAAGGTGTGTGCGATGCACAGGGCAGTCCTTCCAAAATATCGTAAGAGATCTATCACTAGAGTGAGGCGATACCACCTATAAACGGTTGTTGGCACACTCGGCCCCTCACTCTACCCGATACCCAATCCTATTTGGCGTCCGGCTCTCTACTTCTGTGCAGCATTTGGCAGAATATGAGATGTGACGTTTAAGAATGATTTTCAGGCCTCGGGCTCGCGCGCTTCCCACGGCGGTGGACGGATCGCTGCAGGTGGCGGCATAGGCTCCATCGTTATAGTCGGCTTATACCTCCTACTTGGTGGAAATCCGGCTGATCTCATTAATAGCAGTGGCAGGGGTGGACACGACCAAGCCAACCGCGAGGAATGTAAATCTGGTGCTGACGCGAACAAATATGACCACTGCCGTGTCGAGTACACAGGCATTTCCCTGGACAGGGTGTGGAGCAGGATCTTGCCCGAACAGGCAAATATCGACTACACCAAGCCGGGCTTAACCCTGTTTTCCGGATCAACCTCGACGGGGTGCGGACAGGCTAGCTCATCAACCGGCCCATTCTACTGCCCGTCAGACTCCACAGCCTATTTCGATACGTCATTCTTCCAACAGCTGAAAGACATGGGCGGCTCTAATGGTCCTTTCGCGCAGGAGTACGTCGTTGCCCATGAATTCGGACACCATATCCAAAACCTTCAGGGCACGCTGGGATTAAGCGACTACAACAACCCGGGAGAAGACTCCAACGCTGTCAAGATGGAGCTCCAGGCAGATTGCTACGCCGGCATATGGGCGAACCATGCTGCTCAGGGCGATGACGCGATCCTTGAACCACTCAGCGATGACCAGGTCCAGCAAGCAGTGACTACTGCCCAAGCTATTGGCGACGACGCCATCCAGAAACAATCAGGCCAGTCCGTTAACCCAGATCAGTGGACACACGGATCATCAGAAGAGCGTAAAAGTTCTTTCCTCAAGGGATATAAGAACGGCACGATGAGCGCGTGTAAACAATCGTTTAACGAATAACACACAGGCCGCTTTTAGTCGACGACGTTACCGCCGTTTTTGTGCCTTTCCTGGCTGACTAATGTCCTATAACTACCGTCGAATACTGATTTACTAATCCTTAGGAGTTCACTATGCCCGTCCGCGTCCCGACCCCGCACTCGTCGGCTGACTCAGATTCACCAGAATCAGATCGTGATAGGTTGGCTCGCGAGCTCGCCATCCTCGTCGACGATTTTGACGGCACTATTACTTTTGACGACGATGTTATCGCTGCGCATTCCCACGACGAGGCTCCCCAACCGACAAGTGGTCGCGCCTTGGCCCTCGTGAGAGCCAGGAGCATCGCCGACGTTCAAGCTGTCGTCCGGTTCGCATACGAACACGGCATTCCCGTCGTGCCTCAAGGAGCCCGAACCGGCTTAACCGGTGGAGCTAATGCTAAAGAAAACTGCATTCTGCTCTCGGTGAAGTCGATGGATCGTATCCTCGAAATTAGTGAACTCAACCAGACGGTCACGGTAGAGCCCGGCATTGTTAACCAGGACCTTAAAGATGCGCTCCGGCCGCATGGGCTACTGTATCCACCCGATCCGGGATCGGTGGGAATGTCCACTATCGGGGGAAATATTGCGACCAATGCCGGCGGAATGTGCTGCGTCAAATATGGCGTCACCCGAGATTTCGTACGTGAACTCAAGGTTGTCCTCCCAGATGGAACTCTGACTCGGGTTGGCCACAAAACTGCGAAAGGGGTTGCAGGCCTCGAGCTCGCTCAGCTTTTCGTCGGTTCAGAAGGAACCCTCGGCGTCATCGTCGAGGCCACTCTTCGACTAATCCCCCTACCATCCACTCCCCTCACCGCAGTGGCCACATTCACCTCGGAACGGGACGCAGCGGAAACGGTTGCCGCGTTCATGGGAGCCGGGTATCGGCCATCCATGTTTGAGATGCTGGATGGTCTCACTATTTCCATGCTCAATGAGCTCGGAGATTTCGGTCTCGACGAAAATGTCGGCGCCATGCTGATCATGCAGTCTGATTCGACGACGGCGAAGGAAGACACCGAAGAATTCACAACGATTGCGGACAAGCACAATGCCATCGACATTGCGTTTTCGGATAACCCCGCAGACAACGACGCCCTTGTTGCTGCTCGACGAATGGTTCATCCGGCCAACGAGCTGTACCAGCGTAATCACGGCGGTGGACAGCTGATTGAGGACATATGTATTCCTCGTTCCTCCATGGCGGATTTCTTCGACGGTTTGGCCGCGATTCGGAAGAACACCGGGGTCGTCATAGCGGCCATCGCACATGCCGGCGACGGTAATACGCACCCGGCCCTATTCTTCGACGCTGATGACCAGGAATCCTGCGCTCGTGCCCAGGATGCGTTTGAGCAGATTATCCATCTCGGGTTGTCTCTCGGGGGCACGATTACGGGCGAACATGGCGTCGGGGATCTTAAAAGCAAGTGGCTCCCCCATGAGTTGGACGAGGGAGCGCAAAACCTACACCTTGCTATCAAACAGGCGGTTGACCCGGATTCCATCATGAACCCCGGGGGTATGTACCACTATCTACGCCGATAGCCGACCACGAATTTCCTGAACAACCTGATCAAGCGGGACGGCGGTTTGTTCACCTTCGTGTAGATCCTTGACCTGCACAATGGATTTGGCCAGTTCGTCTTCCCCAATGACCAGGGCAAAACGCGCACCTGCGCGGTCGGCGGCTTTCATCGAACCTTTGAGCCCACGGTGGCCATAGGACATGTCCGCGCGCACTCCGGATTGACGGAGATCATTAATGATGACAGGCATGCGTCGGTGCGCCTCCTCCCCCATGGCCACCCCGTACACGTCCACTCGGCTCCCGTCGGTCACCGTCTTTTTCTCAGTTTCCAACGCAAGAAGTGCGCGTTCTACGCCGAGCCCGAAGCCCACACCAGAGAGGTCCCGACCACCGAGTTCAGCCATCAGACCGTCGTACCGGCCTCCCCCGCCAATACCAGACTGTGCGCCGAGGTCATCGTGGACGAACTCGAAACACGTCTTCGTGTAATAGTCCAGGCCACGCACCATGCGCGGATTGATCGTGTACGGAACTGACAGGTCATCCAAAATCCCAGTGACCGTCTCAAAATGCGCGCGAGCCTCGTCGGAAAGATAATCAAGCATGAGTGGTGCGTCGGCCGTCATTTCTTTGACTTCGGGACGTTTATCGTCCAGAACCCGGAGCGGATTAATCTGCGCACGGTGCTGTGTCTCTTCATCCAGAGGAAGCGAGGTCAAGAAAGCCTGCAGTTTCTCTCGGTATGCAGGTCGACAGGTGGAATCCCCCAACGAGGTCAGCTCCAGCCGGAATCCCGTGAGACCCAAAGAGGTAAAACACCGATACGCAAGTGCAATGACTTCGGCATCGAGGGCGGGATCATCAATACCAATCGCCTCAACACCGACTTGCTGGAATTGCCGATACCGCCCGGCTTGTGGCCGCTCATAGCGGAAGCACGGACCTGCATACACGAGCTTTGCGGGGAGCTGACCACGATCAAGTCCGTGCTCAATGACTGCCCGCATCACCCCAGCTGTGCCTTCGGGGCGAAGCGTCATCGAGCGCCCGCCTCGGTCTTCGAAGGTGTACATCTCTTTGGTAACGACGTCGCTGGACTCCCCGACTCCCCGAGCAAAGAGTGAAGTGTCCTCGAAGATCGGAAGCTCAACCGGCTCGTACCCAGCTACTGTCGCACAATGCTGAAAAGTCGAGCGAACAGCGTTGAACTCGTGAGAATTCGGCGGAACATAGTCAGGAACGCCTTTGGGAGCAGTGAATTTACGTGGCTTCGAGGATGTACTCACGGGTTCACACTATAGCGAATAGGGGCAATCGGCTGGCTGACCGACGGCGACCCCGTTGTCTGTGACCGCCCCTCAACGAGGTGACACGTGCTATAGGCCACGGAGAAATGGGTTCTGCTGAAGCTCCTCCCCGATGGTGGTGCTCGGCCCATGTCCGGGGAGAATCACAGTCTCTTGCGGAAGTTTCTTAACGACGTCGGCCAACGTCGATTTCATGGAATGTGGGTTGGAACCGGGCAAATCCGTCCGGCCGATGCCTCCGCGGAAGAGAACGTCGCCTCCGAAACACGTTTCCCCCCGGAAAAGCATGGTTGATCCAGGGGAATGCCCGGGTGCCCCGACGATTGTGAACGTGCCGACGGCTGTCTCGAGGGTAGTCTGCCCGCCAATAACGACTTCGGGATAGATGCCATGTTGACGATCGGTGACGGAGTCATCCATCCACGAAATGTCGTAATGCTCTACACGTTCGGGCTGTTCCATGTGGGCATGGTCGAGGATGCGATCAATGTCCCGGAAGGCGCCATCGCTGTCCTCGAGCATGAATACATCGGCCTCATGGAGCCAAACCGGAACTGAAAAACGGTTGGCGATGATTCCCGCATCGCGACTGTGATCCAGATGCCCGTGCGTCAAATACACTCCAGTCACGGTGAGGTCATGGTCTTCCATATACGATAAAACGGGTACATGGGCTCCGTGCCCTGGATCAATAACGATGGCCTCGTTGCCACGCGTACATATGTAGCAATTCGTGCTTAAGGCTCCCACTGTGGTCATGGTGATAGTCACGTCGTTAGTCATAAGACCATGGTAGGCATAGTAGGATGTCGGAGCGGGAAAGCCAGTCGCCGCCGATCACGTGCAATTATTATCACGTGCAACTATGGTTCTGCAGCCCCAACCGTCATTCACAAGACTGATAGAAAGTGATTGTTTGTGAGCACCAACAAAGAAAGGCGCGAGGAAGCCTTCTCAGCGCTAGAAAAAGAGCTGAAAAAGCGTAACCGTGTGGAGAAAGCACGGCCCCTCGGAGTCGTCGTCGCTACTGTCGTCATTCTCGTTGCAGTAGCTGGGGGGATTTATTGGGCAGCAACGTCTGGCGGTGACGACCACGACAACACGGCGGCATCCGCTGATACAACCACGACTGAGCAGCAAAAAAATCAGGATCTTCCAGCCGTAAAAGCGGACTATGGCGATTCGGTAACCTGTGACTACACCAAGGCCGACCAGCCTGATTCGAAACAGGCCGATCTCCCTCAGAGCGACAACGTCCCGGCAAAGGGAACGGTGAACGTCACCTTGCACACGAACCAGGGCGATATTCCGGTCACCATGGATCGTTCCAAATCCCCCTGCACAGTCAATGCGATTGAGGCTCTCGCTAAACAAGGCTTCTACAACGATACAGTGTGCCATCGACTCACGACAGAAGGCATTTTTGTCCTTCAGTGCGGTGACCCCTCAGGCACAGGCAAGGGCGGCCCGGGCTTCACGTTTAAGGACGAGTACCCCTCGAACTCTGTGTCCGACAACGACAAGGAGGGGACCTTTAACTATAAGCGCGGGACTCTCGCGATGGCGAACTCCGGTGAGGACACCAACGGATCTCAGTTCTTCCTCGTTTATAAGGACTCACCACTTCCCCCCAAGTACAACGTGTTCGGTTCGATTTCCGACGACGGTCTGAAAACCCTCGACGGTATTGCTGACAAGGGCGCAAAGCCTCAGGATGAAAGTGGCAATACTGCGCCCAATGAGGAAGTCAGGATTACCAGTGCTGCAGTGAGCTAACGCTTAAAACTCCATCACGATCGGGCTTCAGAATGCCGGCATCACCCCCGATGCCGGCATTTTCCATATATAAAGCGCTGCAATACAAAAATGCCGCGTGACAGCATCTGATCACTATGTCACGCGGCAGCGCATCCCTCGTTAGTATCCCCGTTCAATCCACTCTTCGAGGTGAGGCGCTTCCTCACCGATCGACGTCGCGTCACCGTGCCCCGTGTACACTTCTGTCTGCTCTGGAAGAGTCAAGATACGGGTCTTCAACGAATCGATAATCGTCGGGAATGATGAAAACGATCGTCCAGTCGCGCCAGGCCCACCGGCAAATAATGTGTCGCCGGAAAGAAGGACATGTGCCTCGGGAAGATAGAGGCAGCACGACCCCGGTGAATGGCCCGGAGTGTTAATGACCGACATCGCTGTGTCCGCGATGCTGAACTGTTGCCCATCGTCGAGGTCCTCGTGAGCGACTCCGGGATGGGTTTGCTCCCACAACATCTGGTCACCGGGATGGACAAAAATTCGCGTGTCCAGTTTTTCTGCCAACTCTGGAGCAACCGTGATGTGATCATTGTGCGCGTGGGTGCACACAATGCCCTTCACCGTGCGACCAGCGACAGCATCGACGATCGGATCGGCCGTGTGGGCGGCGTCGATAATGATGCATTCAGAATCGTCGCCGATGACCCAAATGTTGTTATCGACTTCCCACTCGCCACCGTCGAGTGCGAACACACCGTGTGTGACGACCCGGCTAATTATTAGGCCCGATTCGCTCTGGCCTTCGGTTGTCAATTTCCAGGAATCCATCGTTATACCACCACCACAGAGCGCAAAACATTGCCCTTCTTCATGGTCTCGAAAGCGTCCTCGACCTCGTCTATGCTGACGCGCTCGCTGACGAACTTGTCCAAGGGAAATTTCCCCTGTTGGAAGAGAGACACGTACATGGGGAAATCGCGTTCTGGTAGGCAATCTCCGTACCAAGATGGCTTGATGGCTCCCCCGTGGGAGAAGACGTCCAAGAACGGTAACTCTAGTTTCATGGTCGGTGTTGGAACACCAACGAGAACGACGCGACCAGCGAGATCACGCATATAGAACGCCTGGGTGAAGGTCTGCGGAACGCCGACAGCGTCGATGGCCACATCGACACCAAAACCATCTGTGAGGTCCTTGACCGCCTTGACGACGGGTTGCTCTTCGGGGGAGACATCATCGTCGTCGCCCTCGGAGTCCAACGACTTGGGGTTGATCGTGTGCGTCGCACCGAACTCCTTGGCTTTTTCTAATTTGTCGTCGGAGACGTCGATAACGATGACCTTGGTCGCACCAGCTAAGGCTGCACCCGCAACGGCTGCCATACCGACACCGCCAGCACCGATCACGGCGACGGATTCACCACGCTTGACCTGCCCCGTATTGACGGCTGCACCGAGTCCTGCCATCACACCGCACCCCAACAAGCCTGCGGCGGCAGGATCGACGTCGGGATCAACCTTCGTGCACTGCTTCTCGTGGACCAGGGTCTTTTCGGCAAAAGCACCGATTCCCAGCGCTGGTGTCAGTTCAGTTCCGTCGGTCAATGTCATGGGTTTCGACGCATTGAACGTGTTGAAGCACAAGTGCGGCTCGCCACGTTTACACGCACGACACTCTCCGCACACTGCACGCCAGTTCAAAACGACCGTGTCGCCCTCGGCAACGTGAGTAACTCGCGAACCGATCTGTTCGACGACGGAGGTCGCCTCATGTCCGAGTAAAAACGGGTAGTCGTCGTTGATACCGCCATCGCGGTACGCCAAGTCCGTGTGACAAACCCCGCAGGTTTTAACGGATACAATAACGTCGTTATCGCCCGGTTCCGGAATAACGATGTCTGTTAGCTCAACAGGCTCCTTTTTTGCCCGGGAGATAACGCCCTTCACTGTTTGTGATCCCGCAGTCATTAAATATCGCCCTTTCTCAATAATGGACCGTCATCGAGTGTAATGAAGTCTTGTGCACTCCGCTGTGTCATAGAAAAAGGAGACCAATCAGGGCTTATGTGATCGAGGCCAACATCGTTGTTACCAGCTAATACACATTGCTAAATATAAATAATTTTCAATAAAACACTGTGGCGCTCACTTACACCCCATCCAGTTACACCCTCTGAAAGAAGTTCAGGAATGCCAGAAGGCCACGTCATTCACCGGCTCGCTTCATCGCTGAACCGCGAATTTGCCGGACAGGAAACTGCTGTTAGCTCGCCACAGGGGCGATTCGCAACAGAGGCTGATCAACTCAACCACACCGTCCTCAAGCATGCCGAAGCGCACGGAAAACACTTGTTTATTGACTTCGAGGCCAATCAAGCGGCACATATCGTTTATATTCACTTAGGTCTCATCGGAAGCCTTCGTTTCTCAGACCTCGCGGAGCCACGCGGTCAAGTTCGTTTACGGATAGCATCCGACTCACGGGCAGCTGATTTACGCGGTCCACAGTGGTGCAGGCTCATTACCGATGAAGAAAAAGACACCGCTATCGGAAAACTCGGCGCTGACCCACTCGACCCCCACGCAGATCCCAGCCGCAGCTTTCAGCGAATCAAGCGGTCGTCGAAACCGATTAGTACCTTGCTCATGGATCAGCACATCTTCGCAGGTGTCGGAAATATTTACCGCGCCGAAACGCTATTCAGGTTAGGTCTTAACCCTGAGCTGCGAGGTAAAGATCTTACCGACGACGACCTTCACGCGATATGGAACGACCTCGTCGAAACGATGACGAGGGGGCTCCGCGTGGGGAAAATCGACACCGTTCGGCCAGAGCACATGCCTGAGGCTATGGGGCGTGAACCACGCGTCGATGCCCATGGGGGCGAAGTTTATGTTTACCGACGTGCCGGGCTTCCTTGCTACGTCTGCGGAACCGCTATTGTCGAGCGAAAGGTCGACGGCAGAAACCTCTTTTGGTGCCCCACGTGTCAGTCGTGACGCCACTAACCACCCGACGTGACCCGGAAAACGTCGAAGACACCTTCAATGTTCCTTAGCTGGGTCATCAAGTAGCCGAGCTGTTTGACGTCAGAGACCTCGAAGGTGAAACGGACGACCGCAACGCGATCCTCAGCAGTGTGAGAATTCGTCGCCAAGATAGCGACTTTCTGTTCTGACACGGCCCGGGTGACGTCAGACAGCAACCCTTGACGGTCAAGCCCTTCGATTTGCAACGTCACTGTGAAGACAGCTCCACTGCGCTCTGCCGCCCACGACACGGCAATCAGGCGTTCAGGCTCTTCTTTTAGCTTCGGAGCATTAGTGCAGTCTGTGCGGTGGACACTCACCCCACCACCCCGGGTCACGAATCCGAAAATTTCGTCGCCGGGAACGGGGGTACAGCACTTGGCCAGCTTCGCCATGTAGTCGGCGTCGCCTTCAACAAGGACCTCCGCCGAATCGGCACGAGAGTTCTTCTTCGACCTGAGCTGAGACAAGGGAGTGCGGGCGGCAAGCGCATCTTCCGCCTCCTCCTGTCCCCCAAATTGCTCCATCAGCAGATTAACGACGCGACCAGCCGTGATGTTGTTATTGCCAATCGCTGTGTACAACTGATCGACGGAATTAAAACTCAGTTGACCTGCAATAGTTTGCATCGACTCGGGAGTAAAGAGCCGATGCATGGGCAGCCCGCCACGCTGGATTTCTGCGGCGAGGGCATCCCGGCCTGCCTCTAAAGCAACTTCTCGACGTTCCTTCGCGAACCACTGTCGAATCTTCGACTTCGCACGTGGCGATACGACGAACGATTCCCAATCCTTGGATGGGCCTGCGTCCGGATCTTTCGAGGTAAATACTTCGACACGATCGCCAGTGTGGAGTTCTGACTCGAGAGCAAGAAGCTTGCCGTTCACCTTAGCGCCGATACACCGGTGCCCCACTTCGGTGTGCACAGCGTAGGCGAAGTCGATGGGAGTCGACCCCGATGGCAGGGTGATCGCGTCACCTTTCGGGGTAAACACGAAAATCTGGTTTGAGGAAAGGTCAAACCGCAGATTCTCCATGAATTCGTTGGGGTCGGCAGATTCCCGTTGCCAGTCGAGAAGTTGGCGCATCCATGCCATCTGGTCCAGTTCTTTTGCAGAACCTTTGTTGTGTCCCTTGGTCTCCTTGTATCGCCAATGCGCCGCAATGCCGAATTCAGCGTTGTAGTGCATTTCGTGAGTCCGGATTTGGATCTCGAGCGGTTTATTATCCGGGCCGATCACCGTCGTGTGGAGCGATTCATACACCCCATATCGAGGCGTAGAAATATAGTCTTTGAACCTTCCGGGCATCGGCTGATACAGCGTATGTACAGCGCCCAGCGCGGCGTAGCATTCCTGCACGGAATCGACGAGAACACGGAGTCCGACGAGATCGAAGATTTCGTCAAAATCTCGGCCGCGAACGATCATCTTTTGGTAGATCGACCAGTAGTGTTTCGGTCGCCCCACTACCTCTGTACTGATGTGATAGTCCTTGAGTCGTGCTTGTAGCTCTTTAGACACCCGGGCGATATATTCATCGCGCTTCGGTGCCCGATCGGCCACCAACCGAACGATTTCTTGGTACTTCTTGGGGTACAAAATAGCGAAGGAGAGATCTTCCAACTCCCACTTCACCGTCGCCATGCCCAGCCGGTGAGCCAGCGGAGCAATGACCTCCAAGGTTTGCCGAGCTTTCCTTGCCTGCTTTTCCGGCGGGAGGAAACGCATTGTGCGCATATTGTGCAGGCGATCAGCAACTTTAATGACCAGCACGCCGGGATCGTCGGCCATTGCGACAATCATTTTCCTGATTGTCTCGGCTTCCGCGGCTGACCCCAAGGCCACTTTGTCCAGCTTGGTGACCCCATCCACCAGGTGAGCCACTTCAGGGCCAAAGTCGTGCTCGAGTTGTTCGAGCGTGTAATCAGTGTCTTCCACCGTATCGTGCAGCAGCGCTGCGACAATCGTGGTGGTGTCCATGCCGATCTCAGCGCAAATCGTTGCTACGGCAAGAGGGTGAGTGATGTACGGTTCGCCAGATTTACGAAAAACACCGTCATGTAATTGCGCCGCGGTCTCATAGGCACGGTTGATGAGCGCAACATCGGCTTTTGGATGAACCTTGCGATGAATAGTCAGCATCGGTTCCAAAACCGGATTATATTTCGCACGATTCTGCCCCGTCAGGCTTCGCGCCAGACGTGCACTCACCGAACCAACCCGCGAGGGCGACCGATCACTCACTACGCTCCCCCACCACCGTTAGAGGAAGGTCGGCCAGACGCTTCCGGCCTTCCAACGCTTCAACTTCGAGAATGACGGCCAAGCCGGCGACATTCGCCCCGGCTTCCTCCAGGAGAGCCCGAGAGGCACACAATGTACCACCTGTGGCAAGAACGTCGTCGATAAGAACAATATTCTTTCCCTGAATATCTAGGCCATCTCTGGGAATTTCCAGTGCTGCATGGCCATATTCCAAGTCATAGCCTCGATGGAAAACCGGTGGCGGGAGCTTGCCTTCCTTGCGCACTGCCAGGATCCCGAGTCCCAGTTGATACGCCACAGCAGACCCCAAAAGGAATCCACGAGCGTCCAGCCCGCCGATGATGTCTGCGTGATAACTCCGAGCAGCCTCGGCTAATTCGTCGACGATTAATCGGAATGCGCCCGCATCTGCCAGCACCGGAGTGAGGTCTTCAAAAACCACACCTTCAGACGGGAAACCGGGCACGCGGCGAACTAAGTTTGCCACTGCATCGGCTGCGGATGAATACTCACTGTCGGTCATCTAATTCTGATCTTTCTTCCATCGATCCATGTTCCAGCCGACCCCAACATTCGAGGTGCTAGGCACTAGATTACTCACTGCGTTGTGTACGACCACGGCGCGGGGTTCAGCAGACAACGGGATCGTCGGCATACTATCCCATAATTCTTCTTCCGCTTGCCGACGCTCATCGATGGTTCCACCGACGAATGTCGAGGTTGAGAAGTATGTTGTGGGGTCAACCGCCTGGAGGAAGACGTCAGCCCGGTCTGTCAACGCAGTGCTATCAACATGGTCGGTCGACACATCGTCGACGGTAATTCCACTCTCCTGGCAGGACTCGCGGATGGCGTTTGCCATAGCGACATACCGACCATTCGTGTGGTCATACGATAAGCGAATTGTGGACGACTTCGCTGCTTTGCGGGCGGCAGCGGTGTCGTAATTTCCACGTTGTAGTGCAATATCACTAACTGCATCAAAGGATGAACTCGTCGGGGGCGTCAAACGAAGTCCGTAGGCTGGAACCTTCATTGATGAGTGGGCTGACGATGCTTCGGCAACAGCTGCCCGGTCGATACACTGCGATACCGCCCCACGCATACGCTTACTTGCCATGACCCCGTGGTCGGCAGGGATGAGCGAGTCAATCCGGCGTGAGAGCATGGTCATCACACCGTATTTCTCCGAATCCACTGTTAAACGGGATGCAGAGGCCGAGGAGCCACCGTCGTGCGGAACCGAGAAAGCGGGGAATCCCTCATTATCGTTCGTCGCTGGTTTATTTGCTTCCGACGACGGCATCGATTCGCTTGGAGCGTTTGAGGCTGAGGAGGTTGGCGTCTGCGATGATGAGGCAGCTGACGACGACGTTTCAGATGCTGACGATGTCGCGGATGGAGCCGTCTCGGACGATTCTGCCGTGGATGGTCCTGGCTCAGATGGTTTTGCGGAACCTTTCCCTTGCGATAAACGGAATTCGGAGGGAAGAGCTTGATCATTATCAACGACTCTGAGTGATTTGTGGTGCGCAAGGTCGCTCAGGGAGGCTGAGCGAGGATAAACCACGATGTCATCGATTTCCGCCGGGTCGCCCCACCAGTGAGGATTCTTTTGCAGCGTTACTGACCTCGTATGAGTAGTCGGATCCTTATCCGTGATCGACTTCACCGAATATGGTCCAGTGGACACAATATTCTTAAGATTCTCTTCCTTCAGGAGAAAGCGATTTTTCCACAGGTCACCCACTTTTTTGACCATCTGGTAGTCCGCAGATTCCAGCGCACCAGTTAAATCGTCAACCCCAGCGTGTGAGGCAATGATGTGGGAAGGCATAACCGATCCGGCCGGAAAAAGACTCTGATACCGGGCCCCGTACCCGCGAGAAAAATTAATTCGAAACTTTTTCTCATTATGCCGACAAGTGACTGATTCAACCTGCTCCATAAGAGGATTATCAGAATCGAAATACTCTTTCTTATGTTGTGCGAACCATACCAAGTAAAAGTCATCGCAGGTAACCGGTTTGCCATCCGAATATTGGGCTCGTGGATTGATGACGTATTCCGCACTTCGGTTCTCATCGGGTGCCTGGATTGACGTAAAAAGATCATTATTGACGAACGCCTGACCGTTGGGACCGTCGATGAAAGCGCCGGGATATAAGCGGACGGATAGCCGCGCTGCATCGGACGCCTGTCCTTGCGAACTAGCACCGTTAACCGTGGTGAGAGTACTGCTGCTGACGTAGGCAAACCCGGCGTTGGTATGGTCATCGCCTGCATCGTTATTGCTATCGCAGGCCGCTAAACCAGTGACTAATAAGGCTCCCGACATTGCCGTCACGATCTTGCGGACGCGGGCACGTGGGGAACGCAGTAGTGAAGGCATTGCCGACGGGAACTGGGGACGTGACTTCTTGAATCGCTGTAACACGGATGGAGCCGTTCGTGTCAGAAAATGGACGTACAAAGCGCACTAATGCCGTATTCGTAAGAACACAGGATGTGCTGTTAAGAAAAGTTTAGCGCCCTTGCTTCGAATTAATGAGCAAGGGCGCTGTACGGCGGAAATTCTAACTACACGACCGGTAACGAACGTGCCATGTGGAGCGCTAAGCCAGGAAACACAATGCGTAGATCTTCTATCCGAAGAATACGCGTTGGGTACCGACTCAGCTTCTAGTTTCCATCAAAGGGTGAGTTGTTGCGACGGCGGTTGTCCTCGGGACGCCATGAGGCGCCGCCCCCCTCACGACTGTGGAATCTGCCCGCCTCGGGATCTCGGTCGGAGTGATGAGCGATACGTGACGATCCTCCCCGCCGTGACGAGGAGCGTGCCGATGGTTCAGAACCGGCACTTTCACTAGAAGTTATCTCCGCTCCACCACTGGTTACGGCAACCCGTTCATCCTTTTGGTTCGATGATTCAGCTTTACGAGATTCCTCCACACGTTTGGTGTGCTCGGAATACTTCTTCTGACGAGACTTGAGCGAAACCAAAATTGGCGTCGCTAAGAAGATGGAGGAGAACGTTCCTTCTATAACACCAAGTAGCTGAACGAGCGAGAGATCTTTTAGTGTGCCTACCCCCAGCAACCAGACCGCAACCACCATCAAAGCGCCGATGGGGAGGATCGAGAACAATGACGTCGAAATGGAACGCATCATCGTCTGGTTCACAGCGAGGTTAGCTTGCTCGGCATAGGTCGACGTCGTTGTCTTTGTCAAGCCGGCGGTGTTCTCGTGAACTTTGTCAAACACGACCACGGTGTCGTAAAGAGAGTAGGACAGGACTGTCAGCAAACCGATGATCGACGCTGGTGATACTTCGAAGCCAATGATCGAATACAGCCCAGAAACCACAATCGCGTCAACCGCGAGTGCTGATATAGCTGCAATAGCCATATCACGTTCAAAACGAACTGTGATATAGAGGAAGATCAGCGCAAGGAAGACGATGAGCGCTAGGGCCATACGGTGGGTAATCGTCGATCCCCACGAGTTACTGACGGTCGAATCACCAATAGAGTCGGGAGTTTCTTTACCCGAGGCGTCTTTCGGGTGATACTTCGAGAATAACGCTTCCCGTGCCTCGGAAATCTCATCATCATTAAGATGCTTTGACTCGATTTCCACATTGCGAGCGTTACCAGAGCCAATAATCTGGACTTGCTGGGCCTCGACTCCTGTGGCCTCGTGGAAGGTATCGGCGACTTCGGTCTTAGAAACGTCACCGGCGGGCATCGTCATCTTGGTGCCACCCTCAAAATCGATGCCCAGGGTAAATCCACGGAAAATGATGGATACGAGGCAAATCGCCAAGATGATGGCGTAAATGCCGTACCAGCGACGGCGCAGAGATACGAACTCAATTCCGCCTTCACCGGTGTAGATACGTTCGAAGAAAGGCCGTTTACTCATTACTTCTCCTCCTTCGAGGTATCGACACGCGATGAGCCGCCCGACGATGACTCATCCGTTTCTGAGAGACTATCCGCGAGCTTGATGTGCCGACGTACAGGTTGATCCTCTTTGGCGTTTTCAGCGCGCTCAACGTCATACGGAAGCTTGATACCGGCAGCGCGACGGCGCTCCGCAACGCGCATAACCGCTCCGAGCCCGTTCACAGACGGCTTAGAGAAGAACGGCTTGCGCGAAGCCAGAATAATCAGCGGTGCCGAAACCAGGAACACCACGAACAGGTCAAAGACCGTCGTTAAACCAAGTGTGAAGGCGAAACCCTTAACGTCACCAACAGCCAAAATGTACAACACTACGGCTGCGATCAGGGAGACCAAGTTACCGGACAGGATAGTGCGGCGAGCACGCTCCCAAGCCTTTGGTACTGCAGATCTGAACGTTCGGCCATCACGTATCTCATCTTTAATACGCTCGAAGTAGACCACGAAGGAGTCCGCAGTCGTACCGATACCGATGATCAAACCGGCGATGCCCGCGAGGTCAAGGCTGTAGCCGACCCACCGTCCGAGTAGGACAAGGCTGCCGTAGATGAGTAGCGCCGAGAGCAGCAGCGAGAAAATCGTGATAACGCCGAGTCCTCGGTAGTAGGCCAGCGCATAGAGGGCGATCAAGATCAACCCGATACCGCCTGCGATGAGTCCTGCTTTCAACGAAGCAAAACCAAGCGTGGCGGGAATGGTTGTGGCGGTACCACCCTTCTCACCGTTCTCACCAGCGAAGCTGATGGGCAGCGCACCATATTTAAGGTTGTTTGCTAAGTCTTTGGCCTCGGCCTCGGAGAACTTACCGGTAATCTGCGTCGTCGAGCCGGCAGGCGTCGGTGACTGAATCGTCGGAGCAGAAATCACTTCGGAGTCGAGGGTGATAGCGACCTGCTGCCCCTGATACTTTTGCGTCACTTCGGCCCACGTGTCGCCACCCTTATCTTTATTGGATGTCTTGAACTTGAACGTGATAGCCATTTGCCCGCTGTTGGAGTCGTACCCACCAGTAATCGGAGAATTGGTATCGATCTCCTCGCCTGTGAGCCGCTGGGGATCTTTCTTTCCCTCCTGCCCCACTAATACTGGTGCCGCATCGAGCAAGTGGACGTTCTTATCTTGATCACACGTCACGAGAGGCTTAGCCGGATCATCCTGGCCTGCCAACGGATCCGAACCCTTACACTCCAACAAGGATCCCGCTGCTTGCAAAGTAGTCGGATCCTCTGATTGCCGATCCTTGAGCAGCATGGCAGATGTTTGTTCACGCTGCTTGTTTTCTTCGATGGAGTTGGCTGGTTTAGCCTCTGGCTTCTCCGTGATCTTCATCGACTCGGGAATAGTAAAAGCCTCTTGCCCCTGAGCTTGACCACTGCTGTTGTATTGCTCCAACTGCTTCTTCAGCTCGTCGAGGGCCTTCTGGGCATTATCCGGCGAAATCACATCCGCTTTCACCCATCGATTAGCCATATCGACGACGGTGGGTGCCAGCTTGCTCCGATCAACTTCCTGGGCAGCAGCTTGTTGGTTAAGCACTGGGCGAAACAACAACTGGGATGTTTGTCCCAGGTTGCGCGCTTGAGCGGAATCATCCCCCGGCACGGTAATAACGAGTGTGTTCCCGTCGGTCTGCACTGTCGCCCCGGACACGCCCATGCCATTGACGCGGTTTTCTAGAATTTTCCGGGCCTGCTCAAGCTGATCATTGGAAGGCTGAGAACCTTGAGGCACCAAAGTCACTCGGGTTCCACCCTGAAGATCAATGCCTAACTTGGGTTCAGGCTTTTTATTCCCCGTGAGGAACACCAGAAGGTACACCGCTACGAGGAAAATGACGAAGATACCGATGGCACGATACGGCCATCGGGATTTTGTGGAGCGAGCTCTGTTCTTCCGGGCTGCCAAAAGAGTCTCCCGTCGTATGAAGGTCACATTAGGCTCATGTCGGCCTATTCAAACTTCAGAAAGTCTACCCCTTGACTTCACGCTGCATCGTCTTACCCCAAGGGTTGGCGTTTTGGGTCGAGTGTTCGAACCAGCATGAAGCCGAAGGTTATGTCATGTCTGCTGCCGATGTACTGTACTCGCGAATCTTCTATACACGATTATCAGTCACGACCGGACACTATCGATTGCGATTTTACTTATCGGTGGTCGACGAGTCCGTGGAGGCATCGGTGCTGCCGTTGTTCTTCGCCGACGAAGGTCGGTGGGAATTCGCAGCGGTGTCCTCACTAGCGCTCGGTTCGACGGTGGAACCGTGATCCGTCGTCGGCTCCTCCGTCGACACAGTCGCCTGCCCCTGTTGCCCACTAGTCGTCGGCTCAGTGGTGTTTGGCGATTCCTGTTGTGCAACTGGTCCCAAAATGCCTTTCACGGCCCACTCAACGACGACTCCAGGCGAAATTTGCAAGTCGAGTACGTCGCCTCGCACGGCAACGACGCGACCGTGCAAGCCTCCGGCTGTCTCGACAGCCATGCCAGGCTGCAGTTGGGAGCGAAACTCCTGGATGCGCTTCATGCTCTTGTTCTGCCGGACAATTTGCATGATGGGCAACGCCAGGAAAAGGATGAGGATAATTATCCATAGACCGTTCATGGCACCATCTTGGCATAGAGCAGGGACATTGAGTCAATTCTTTTAACTTGGCGGACTATTCGGTGAGCGTCACAGAGAGCTTTACTCCTGGATAACGCTGTATCGATCCAGAGGTCCTTTAGAAGAAGGCGCCAATTGTCCCCTCTGGAGGCTCCAGTCCCTGATGTTTCCATGCTTCGGCTGTGGCAACACGGCCTCGTGGAGTGCGAGCAATCATCCCAGCCCTAATCAAGTACGGTTCGCAGACCTCCTCGACAGTGGTGGGCTCTTCGCCTACGGCGAGAGCTAATGTCGACACACCAACAGGTCCGCCCCCATGGCCGCGTACGAGCGCATCGAGAACAGCACGATCCAGCCGGTCGAGGCCTTTTTCGTCGACATCAAAAACTAAAAGCGCAGCTTTGGCTGCTTCTACTGTGATCACGCCCCCAGAGTGGACGTCGGCGTAGTCCCTCACCCGTCGCAGCAAGCGGTTAGCGATACGGGGTGTACCTCGACTCCGTGACGCAATTTCCTTCGCAGCATCGGCCTTAATATCAATACTGAGTAGGCGGGCAGCACGCGTCACAACTTTCGTGAGATCCGCCGCCGAGTAAAACTCCATCTGCGCAGTGAATCCGAAACGATCACGCAGCGGCCCCGTTAACATTCCTGCGCGGGTGGTCGCACCCACCAAAGTAAAGGGAGGTAAGTCCAAGGGGATGCTCGTTGCACCCGGGCCTTTTCCGACAATGACGTCGATACGGAAATCCTCCATCGCCATGTACAACATTTCTTCCGCCGGGCGCGCCATGCGGTGAATCTCGTCGATAAAGAGGACATCCCCCTCCATCAAATTCGACAACATGGCAGCCAGGTCACCAGTCTTTTCCAGGGCGGGGCCCGACGTCATCCGCAATGACGTACCCATCTCCTGGGCGATAATCATCGCCATAGTTGTCTTGCCCAACCCGGGCGGGCCAGCCAAGAGAATGTGATCAGGGACAACTCGACGAGCCTTAGCGCCAGAAAGGACCAACTCTAGTTGTTCGCGGACCTTGGATTGCCCAATGAATTCATCCAAGCTACGCGGGCGGAGTGACAATTCGGCGTCCGCATCGTCGCTCTGCTCGGTTGGATCGACGGGACGAATTCCGGAAGCAAATTCGTCATCGTTTCCCATCGTCGGCACCTGCCCACCCCGATTCGAGGAACCACCTTTGTCATCCGGCAGCTGGAACTCAGTCTTTTCGATGTTGCCCATCTTCTAGTTCCTCTCGGATGACATGGATCGCAAGGCGCGCTTCAGAATCTCTGGCACAGATCCCCCGTCAGCCGCAGCGGACGTGGCAGTCTTTTCGGCCTGTTTTTCGGGAAAACCTAGTTCGACAAGAGCTTGAGTAACCGTACCCACAACGCCACTGTCTACGTCGGCCTCCGAATTTCCGTCCACCCCCGATTGTAGTTCGCTAGCCGAATCTCCAGAATCGAATACAGCCACCTTCGACTTTAAATCGACGATGATCCTCTCCGCTGTTCTTTTACCGATGCCCTTGACATTTCTTAGTTCAGCGTCATCCTCGTTGGTAATTATTCGAGCAAATTCGTCGGGCCTAAAAATGGAGCAAATTGCCATTGCGGACGTAGGCCCCACCCCCGACACCTTGCGGAGCATCGCGAACATCTGACGGGCCTCGTCGGATTCAAAAGCATAAAGGTCAATCCCATCGTCGCGAACATTCATCGTGACAAGGATTCGGGCGTCCTCCCCTTTTCGCAGCGTCCCCAGCAATGAGGGCGCAGCAGTAGCTCGGTAGCCGACGCCTGAACATTCAATCACGACATAATTAAGACCGACATGAAGAACCTTGCCATGTAATGAATCGATCACAGGGACCCCTTTTCTCTACTCACGATCGTCACACCACGACATCGGCCGCACCTATGACGTCACTTATGCCGTGAAGCGCTCCAACCCGGATTCTGCCCACCGGATAGCCCCAACATGGGAGCGCGCCAGCAATGGCAAATAGCGAGCGCCAGAGCATCGGCCGCATCGGCGGGACGCGGTGGTTCAGCCAAACCCAAGACCCGCGTAACCATCGCGGTGACTTGTTTTTTATCTGCACGTCCGTTCCCCGACACAGCTTTTTTCACTTCACTGGGCGTGTACATATAAACCGGAATATCTCTCCGCGCTGCACAAACAATAATTACACCCACCGCATGGGCGGTGTGCATGACAGTAGAGACTACACCACGTTCAAATACACGTTCGATTGCCAGCATATCCGGATGATACTCATCCATCCACTCATCAATCTTCATGGAGATGTCGAGAAGACGGGTAGAAAGATCGTCGGATGCGTCTGTTCGAATAACTCCCACTGCGACAGGTAGGACGGAGCGCCCCCGCCCAGCCTGAACCGTAGATATTCCGCACCGGGTTAACCCGGGGTCAACCCCCATGACGCGGGTCCCCTCTAAGGAGCGCGATCCACCCTTAGACGTGGTATTCACGGGCACTGGATCGCCACCCCTATCTGCACCATCGCCAACAGCCTATTCGGCACACGCTGAGGGCTTTCACTTAGTTATCGAGTTCAGCCAGAACCTCGTCGGAAAGATCCATATTGGTGTAGACGTTCTGGACATCATCCGACTCTTCCAGTGCATCGATCAGGTGGAAGATCTTCCGAGCTCCAGACGCGTCAAGTTGAACCTTAACGTCTGCTCGGTAGTCCGGCTCTGCAGAATCGTACTCCAGCCCGGCTTCCTTCAATGCGTCACGAACCGCAGAGAGATCCCCGGCTGCGGACACGACCTCGAAGTTCTGGCCGAGGTCATTAACTTCTTCAGCGCCCGCATCCAGGACGGCCATCAGGATGTCATCCTCAGTATTGCCTTCTTTCGGCAACTGAACGACACCTTTACGGTTGAACATATAGGCGACGGACCCTGCATCCGCCATGTTGCCACCGTTCTTGTTCATTGCGGTACGGACGTCCGTCGCGGCACGGTTGCGGTTATCGGTCAAGCATTCGATGAGGATCGCTACTCCACCGTTGCCATAGCCTTCGTACGTAACGGTCTCCCAGTCCGCGCCACCGGCTTCCTCACCGGAACCGCGCTTGCGGGCTCGCTCGATATTGTCGTTGGGAACCGACGCCTTTTTGGCCTTTTTAATCATGTCATCCAGCGTCGGATTCGCTGAGGGATCACCGCCGCCGGTGCGAGCAGCTACCTCAATGTTCTTAATCAGCTTGGCAAATTCTTTACCACGCTTGGCATCGTTCGCAGCTTTCTTGTGCTTCGTCGTTGCCCATTTAGAGTGCCCACTCATATTTTTTGTACTCCCTCAGTTGTTACCACACGTGCAAGCCCCACGAAGGGGATAATCGCAACCAGTCTAATACCCGGTCCCGACATCCCCTGGCATGGCACTGCCACCAATAAGTCTTTAGTTGGGTTACGCCATCGATTCCTCGACCATCGACACAAAATAGTCGTGGACACGGTCGTCGTCGGTCACTTCAGGATGGAACGACGTAGCAAGTACGTTTCCCCTGCCATGGCCGGAACGAACTGCAACAATGGCGCCCTTGTCGTCGTCGGCAGGTACACGAGCAAGAACCTCAGTGTCGTCGCCGACCGATTCGACCCACGGTGCACGAATAAAAACGGCGTGGACAGGTTGACTAATCCCTTTAAAATCGAGATCCGTTTCAAAGGAGTCGACCTGACGACCGAATGCGTTCCGGCGCACCGTGATGTCTAGCGCGGATAGGCAGTGAGCATCCGGGCGTGTCCCCTTAACCTCACTGGCCAGCAAAATCATACCGGCGCATGTGCCGAATGTCGGCGTCCCATTGTGAATCTTTGCCGTCAGGGGCTCCAGTAATCCGCCCAGCTCAAGAAGCTTCGACATGGTCGTCGACTCTCCCCCAGGGAGAATTAACCCATCAACTCCGTCGAGATGAGCAGGACGGCGTACAAGACGCGACCGAACTCCGAGGCGCTCTAGAGTGCGCTGGTGTTCGATAACGCCCCCCTGTACAGCAAGAATCCCGATAAGTGGGGTTCTCTCTTCGTTGCTACTATCCACTCGTTTTACCAACCACGCTCTGCTAAACGGTGCGGCTTCGGGATCTCGTCGACATTGATGCCCACCATCGCTTCGCCCAAGCCACGCGAAACATTGGCGATCGTCTCGGGGTCATCGTAATTCTGCGTTGCCTGAACGATGGCGCGCGCACGATGCTCCGGGTCGCCAGACTTAAAGATGCCCGAACCGACGAACACACCCTCAGCGCCAAGTTGCATCATCATCGCTGCATCGGCTGGGGTGGCAATACCGCCAGCCGTGAACAGCACAACCGGGAGGGATCCACGCTCAGCTACCTCACGCACCAACTCGTACGGAGCTTGGAGCTCTTTCGCGGCGACATACAGCTCATCAGGCGCCATCGACTTCAATTTATTAATAGAAGCGCGAATAGTCCGCATGTGGGTCACGGCGTTGGACACGTCGCCAGTACCCGCTTCGCCCTTGGAACGAATCATGGCAGCGCCCTCATTGATGCGTCGAAGTGCTTCGCCGAGGTTGGTCGCTCCACAGACGAATGGCACCGTGAAGTCGAATTTATCAATGTGGTTGGAATAATCGGCTGGCGTCAGCACCTCGGATTCGTCGATAAAGTCAACGCCCAGCGACTGCAAAACCTGCGCCTCAACGAAGTGACCGATGCGGGCTTTCGCCATCACAGGGATGGACACAGCGTTAATAATGCCTTCGATCATGTCGGGGTCCGACATGCGAGATACTCCACCCTCAGCACGAATATCAGCTGGGACACGCTCCAGCGCCATCACGGCTGTTGCGCCGGCATCCTCAGCGATCTTGGCCTGCTCAGGGGTGACGACGTCCATAATGACGCCGCCTTTTAACATCTCCGCCAGGCCGCGCTTTACTCGTGCAGTCCCGTGGGTTGTCTCATTCGAGGAGGAATGGGCAGCCCCGCGTGGATTGTCCGTAGCATGCCGTCCGTTTTGATTTGCATTATTGCTCATATTGTCGTTCTTCTCCTTAAAACTGGACTGGCCTGTCTAGAATACGCTGAAGCCTACAGTGTACTTACTCGCCTCTGGAGCCGGAAAACTCCCCAACCAATTCTTGAGGCTACATAGTGATTTACGACGCCGGAATGTCGGATTCAATACCAGCCACCTCAAAATACTCTGGTGGCGACGCATGACCGCCGAGATGAAAAAACCTCACGAGCGGGCGTAGCCGCAACGTCCGGGTGTCCGAGACGGCATCATTATAAAAGCGCATTGCGAGTTCTACTCGTGTGCGAGCGTCGGCTAGTGTTCTCGCACCATTGACCGTCACCGATTCGTCATCGAGATCGTGAATGCGCATAGCAAATCTGTTCTCCGCAAGTGCACGATCCGTCGTGCATGAAGTATCGAAAGCGATACGTTCCGTTGCTTCGGCCTCGTCCGCAAGTTCTGGCCACAATGCTGACACCACCGCAGCCCGACGCCCCAAGGCAGCATCCAGGCTTAACGCTGCTTCATCCGTCCGGATATTCAATCGATGCAAGCGAGTGGCTATAAACGATGCCCACATTCCCGCTAATAGAACGACCATTAGGCCAACGATGACGATGGCGACCCATACCGGTATCACGACGAAAAGTTCCTTTCCCCCTGAGGACCCAATACGGTTTCATATACCCTCTCGACTTCTGTCGTAACGTGGCTCCAATCAAACCGTTGGGACCGCTCAATGCCCTTATGCGCGAGTTCTTGCCGCTTGTCTTTGTCCGAAAACAACTCGGTGACAGCCGCCACCAAGGCATCCGTATCCCCAGGGGGAAATAGCCAACCAGCGTCGCCGTCATCGCACACAGCACGAAATGCCGGAATATCACTGGCGACAACCGCCGCACCGGCAGCCATCGCTTCGACGAGGACGATCCCAAAGCTCTCCCCACCGAGATGAGGTGCCACATAGACGTCCGATGCTTTAAAGGCTCGAGCCTTGTCACTATTAGACAATCGACCAAGAATGGTGATCGAATCCCGGACATGGGCTACGCGCCGCGACAAAGCCTTGGCATCACCAGTCCCCACGACAACGACTTCGATTCCTGGAATGGCTCGTGAGATCCGTGGCATTGCTTCGATCAGCACATCGAGCCCTTTACGTGGTTCATCAAAGCGCCCCAAAAAGATAATTCGCGGGCGGTCTGGATCGAGGCGAGAGATCGCATCATCGGCTCCTGACCATGGGTCCGCCGATGAGAAAAACTTCGTATCGACGCCGTTGGGGATGAGAATGGGATCTCCCCCCAGCTGTTCCACTTGCCACCGACGGGCCATCTCCGAGACCGCGATCCCTGCACGAACGCGCTCGAGCATCGGCGTGAGAACCGGAATAAACGTTTCCAACACACGAGACCGATCAGCCGATGCGTGATACGTCGCCACGACGGGAATCTTCGCCATTTTCAGGGCGATCATGGACACGCTTGGGGCGTTCGGCTCATGTATGTGGACAAGGTCGAATTCGTGATTATTCAACCACCTACGAACAGCATGAAATGCCGACGCTGTGAAGCTCAGACGGGCGACCGATCCGTTGTACGGGATAGGAATTGAGCGTCCGGCCCGGACGACGAAATCCGGGACATGAGTTTTCAGCGACGCTGGAGCCAGTAGGCTTACGGTGTGACCGCGCCGGATTAACTGTTCCGATAGCTCAATTGCGTGAGCTTGAACACCGCCAGGGTCGTCCATGGAATACGGACACACCATCCCGATTCGCACTCGGCCTCCACACTCTCAGTCTTCGTTCCAGATGCGTTGGAGCATATGCCAATCCTCAGGATGCTCCGAAATATTTTTCTCAAAAACGTTTGCGAGGTCTTGAACAACCTCGGGTATTGGCTTATCGGTATTCAGTGGCTCACCGACGCTATGACCCCAGCCATCCGGGGTAAACCAGCAGTGAACGCCGTGTAAGGCCGCCCCCGTTTCTTGAGCAAGCCGTACCGCCCCCACCGGCATGGTTGTTCTAGAACCGAAAAAGTCAACGCTGACACCGTGATGGGAAAGATCACGTTCGCCCAATAAGGCCACGACTCCGCCTGACTCTAAAGTTGCGCGGAGGCCGTCCATCGGCTTTTGTGAACCACCGGTGAGCGGGAACACGGTAAAGCCGAGTTCTTCGCGATAGTCCACGAATGCATCGAACAATTTCTCCGGCTTGAGCCGTTCTGCCACAGTAGAAAACGTACCGTAGCGCTGGGCAAGCCACAGCCCAGCCATATCCCAATTCCCACTGTGTGGCAGAGCGAGAATCACTCCCCGCCCCTGGCGATATGACTTATCAAACAAGTCCACGCCCTGGATACCTGACTCGATTGTGTCCACTAGTGAGTCCAGGGACGATGAGTGAATGATGGACGGCAAGCGGAAAGCTTCCATCCAATATCGGGCATATGATCTCATCGCGTTCCGCACTACGACATCAAGCTCTCGGTCATCCGTGAGACCGGTCACCTTGGCAAGGTTCGACCGTAACCTCGCCGGTTGTTTCCCCCTGTGAGAAGCAATATCGGCACCGAGCATGAATAATTTCCGCGCGACGGGGGCGGGAATTCGGGTGATTACTTTCCAGGCCCACACATACGACTCCGCGATAAGATCCTCTTTCGATAAGCCGAAGGGTCGTGTCACGTGTCGTCCTTACTTCGTGGGGAATTCTTTGGCCCCATGGGGCGCGGCGATTTTATCATTCGCGTGCGGAGATTTGCTGGCCATAACCATGCGTTGGATCACCGTGAAGATGGAGCCTATTGCAAGAATCCAGAGCGCAATACTTAACACATGCGGAACCCCCAAGCCTTCAAGGCCTAAGCCGACCAAACCGATGATCAGCCGTTCAGGGCGCTCCACCAATCCCCCGACGATCTCGAGACCGCCCGCCTCTGATCGAGCTTTGACATAAGAAATGACCTGGCTGGTGACCAACACAATCAACGCAGCGATCAGTTGGTGACGTTCTCCCTGCTGAGCGGAGACGATCCACCAGACGATAGCGGCGAAAACAGCACCGTCGGTAATCCGATCGCAGCTAGCATCCAGCGTCGCTCCGAACGTCGTTCCCCCGCCACGTATACGAGCCATGGTGCCGTCGACCATATCTACAGCTGTTAAGAGCCCGATAATTATTGCGGCGGCAAAAAGATGGCCGGTAGGGATCAGGATTAACGCTGCTACGCACGCACCGAGAGTACCGACGACGGTCACTGTGTTGGGGGAAATTCCCGCCTTAACCAGTGATCGGGCAATCGGTTCGATGACAACTGCAGCCGGTTTTCGGCCATGAACGCCAAGCATTATTCTCCCTTATTCCGACTCGGAAGCCGACTGCTCAGCAGACGGTTGATCATCGGAAGTGTCCAATGATGCCCAGGCTTCCGCAAGCAACGACCGTGTCTCACGGAGGAGCTGTGGCAGGACCTTCACGCCACCAATGACGGTCATGAAGTTAGCATCGCCAGCCCATCGCGGAACTATGTGAACGTGAAGATGCTCCTCGATCGAGCCACCTGATGCTTTACCCAGGTTCATTCCCACATTAATGGCATGAGGATGCGACACAGCTTTTAGCGAACGGATAGCTTTTTTCGTGAAAGCCATCAGTTCGGCCGTCTCATCAGGGTTCAAGTCCTCGAGGTTCTTCACCCGACGATAAGGAACAACCATCATGTGCCCAGAGTTATAAGG
Organism: Corynebacterium pseudokroppenstedtii; assembly: GCF_019754945.1. Classification (GTDB taxonomy): domain Bacteria; phylum Actinomycetota; class Actinomycetes; order Mycobacteriales; family Mycobacteriaceae; genus Corynebacterium; species Corynebacterium pseudokroppenstedtii. Next base: position 471,707 of record NZ_JAEUWU010000001.1, on the reverse strand, counting down.
GAACAGGTTGAGCAAGCAGTACACGGTCTCACCGCGCGCGATGATCAGCCCTTCTTCGTCCGAGCCTTGGGGAATGTCTTCGAACGGATCACTACTGTTCCGATTGTCGTCGGCAATATACGACATCCGGTAGGGTGCCCACAGCCGGGTCAATCGGTCAGCGTCACCAGCTCCTGAGTCAACAAAAGTATCGTTATCCGCGGACACGAGACTCAATCAACTCCTTCGTCGGCTGCTCGTTGTTATGCTCTTGAATCCACGTTGAGATCACATCAACAGCCTTCTCGACGGGAACGCCATTCACCTGCGACCCATCGAGGAACCGGAAACTCACCGCGCCTGCTTCCGCATCGCGTCCGCCAGCAAGAAGCATGAACGGAACTTTATGAGTTGTATGGTTGCGGATCTTCTTCTGCATCCGATCATCCGAGGTATCGACCTCAGCACGGACACCCCGAGCACGCAGCTTATCCACGACCTCACCCAAGTATGGCGAAAACTCATCGGCGACGGGAATTCCGACAACCTGATGTGGAGCCAGCCATGCTGGGAATGCTCCCGCATAGTGTTCCAGGAGAACCCCAAAGAAGCGCTCGATAGAACCAAAGAGCGCGCGGTGGATCATAATGGGGCGCTGCTTAGAGCCGTCGGGAGCCGTGTACTCCAATTCGAAACGCTCAGGCAGATTGAAGTCCAACTGAACAGTCGACATCTGCCACGTACGCCCAATCGCGTCACGAGCCTGAACCGAAATCTTCGGACCATAGAAAGCAGCTCCACCTGGATCCGGAACAAGGTCGAGGCCGGATTTATCTGCTACACGCCGGAGAATCTCCGTCGAGCGCTCCCAGATTTCATCAGAACCGACGAACTTGTTTGGGTCTTTCGTCGACAACTCAAGGTAGAAATCATCGAGCCCGTAATCCTTCAACAGCGAGATGATGAAATCAAGAACCGTGCTTAATTCATTCTCAAGCTGATCTGCGGTGCAGTAGATATGGGCATCGTCCTGCGTGAATCCTCGGGCACGGGTGAGACCGTGAATGACGCCAGATTTTTCATACCGATAGACCGTGCCAAACTCGAATAGGCGCAGAGGCAATTCGCGGTATGACCGCCCTTTGGATGCAAAAATCAGATTGTGCATCGGGCAGTTCATCGGCTTGGCGTAGTAGTCCTGAGCCGGCTTCGTGATGTTCCCCTCGGCATCCCTTTCCTCATCCAACTTCATGGGAGGGAACATGCCGTCCTTGTAGAAATCAAGGTGGCCGGATTTTTGGAACAAATCTCCCTTGGTCAGATGCGGAGTGTAGACAAAGGAATACCCAGCTTCGATGTGACGACGCCGCGAGTGCTGCTCCATTTCATTGCGGACGATCCCGCCGTCAGGATGGAAGACAGGGAAACCTGAGCCGATTTCATCCGGGAAGCTGAAAAGATTCAATTCAGCGCCGAGACGACGGTGGTCCCGGCGTTCTGCTTCCTCCATCCGCTGCTGATACTCTTGCAGCGCTTCTTTCGACTCAAAAGCCGTCCCGTAGATCCTTTGCATACCGTCGTTGTTTTGGTCACCACGCCAGTAAGCTGCAGAACTCCTCTGAAGGGCAAAGGCGGCGATGTATTTCGTCGTCGGTACGTGGGGGCCACGACACAGATCGAACCATTCGACCTCGCCGGTACGAGGATTGACGTTGTTATACGCAGTTAACTCGCCAGCGGTATCGAGATCTGCGTCCTCATCAAGAACGGTGCCTTTCGACTTATCATCGATGAGCTCCAACTTGTATGGCTCATCTTTCAACGCTTCGCGGGCGTCATCGAGAGACTTCCATACAACGCGCTCGAACCGCTGTCCCGATTTAATGATCTTCTTCATACGCTTTTCGATGCGTTTGAGATCGTCGGGAGTAAAGGCGTGGTCGGTGCCAAAATCGTAGTAGAAACCGTCCGCTATAGCGGGCCCGATTCCGAGCTTGGTACCTGGAAATTCCGCCTGAACTGCCTGCGCCATCACATGAGTACAACTGTGTCGAATGACAGCTCGTCCTTCATCGCTCGCTGCGATGACCGTGGTGACCTCAGTGTCCTCAGTAGGGGCAAATGATAGATCGTGGATGGTTCCATCATTAGTCTTCACGCAAACCACTGCTTCTGGCCCTTTGGTGGGAAGGCCCAGTGGCTTCATCGCGGCCCCAGCTGGTGTACCAGCGGGGACCTGAAACGATACTGATGAGGCGCTTTTTTCCGATGACGACAGTGCAGACACTGATTGCACTCCTTAGTGGTGACATGGCTATCACATACCTGGTAACAGCCGGGGACGGATCAAAACTCTACCGCATGACCGGACAGCACGCGTAGCACCGTCGCGGAACCGGACGAACACAGCCCTTGTGGCGACCATTCGTCGTCACGAATGGAGCAGGTCACGCCAAGAGATCATCCGCCCAATAATTGTCTTCACCTGCGGTGCCGTGAGGAACGGCGTAGACAGCAGAACCGATGTGGGTTATCCACTCATTGAGACGATCTGACTGATCTAACCGTTTTTGAATTGGTGTGAATTGAGTGTCTGGATTCTGCTGGAAGCAGGTAAAAATCAATCCAGCGTCAGAAATCGGCGAGTGCGGCCCAGACACCGGAAGGCTGTAATTGAAGGCACGACGCAATATCTGCTCGTGAGTATTGTTCCCCTCATAGTGGGCTCGTGCCATATGCGATTCCGGATCAATGATCGGAAGACCTGTGCTATCGACTTTGTCGAAATCGGGGTCGTCGAACTCTTTCTCCCCTGTAAGAGGAGCCCCGGATTTCAGTTTTCGCCCGAAGACTACTTCTCGCGATGAGCGATCCAAAATGTCCCAGCTATCAAGATTGAGGGAAATACGACGGATGACCATCGCCGTTCCCCCTCGTAACCAGGCAGGCCCATCATTAATCCACACGATATCGGACAGTTCCTTATCGGAACGCGGATTAACTGTGCCGTCGAGAACACCGAACAAGTTACGCGGAGTGGAACCTTTCGCTTGGGCACCCGCCGCATAAAGAAAGCCCTGTTGTTCCCAGACAGGCTCGGTGTACCGTTGCCCGGCCCGAAGAATGAACCGTCGTGCATGAGCCAGTGTGGTGGGGTCATCTGAACAGATCTGCAATGCTAAATCCGTTTGGCCCCACGCATCGTCGAGACGGTCCCGATCAAAAGCAGGAATGTCATGAAGCCACGACGGGATCTTGTCGTGCATCTGTAGCTTGTCGAGCAAAGGACGGCCGAACCCAATAGTGACAGTGAGGTTGGCGGGCCGAGAGACCATCTCCGGTTCAAGTTCAGCCAGCGGCGGTTGACCTTGGGTCAGCTTTCGGGACGTAGACGTCCATACCTCCATGAGGCGCTGCATGGCCTTCTTATCGATGCCCTCAATGCAATTAATCCCCACGACGTTGACATACGCTTGCGAGGGAGTATCGATACCCGCCTGATGCGGTCCATCGAATGGGACAGTCTGATCAGCAATTCCCGTGAGACCTGCTGCGTTACAGACCGCGTCCGCAGCATTTTTCTCCCGCTGATCTAAAGCTTCCGACGACGACGTCGTGGCGTTATCGTCTTCGTGGCCACAGGCAGCTAATCCTGATGCCCCCAGCGCAACTCCGGCCCCTAGGCCACCGGTGAGGAAAGAACGGCGTCGTAGCACATGGCGAAGAACGTTGCGTCGGGCGCTCTCTGCACCTCGGTCGTTTCTTTCGTCCGGTGTATTGCTTCGTTCACCATCGCTCGAGCGCTCATCGTCGTTAGAGCGTTGTACACGAGCGTTTGCGTCATCCGCGGAATTATGAGGCAAAGAGTTCATCTTCTTCGTCGAAATGATGTTGTCTCGAAATCATGTTGTGTGGGGTAAAAATTCCTGCTGACCTTGAGTTTTCCCTGATCGCTGGACGACACCACACAGCTTGGGACGCCGACCGTAACCGCAGGGGCGGATAAGGCCAGCGCTCAAACGTCGGCATCAGCAGAAATCAGTAACCAGATGATACCTCGAATATCGCGACATCAACCGGCTGATGTAGCTGATCTAGTGGGAATGCCCGTGCATGGAGTGGTCTGCTTGGCCACCCATTTCTTGGCCACCTGGCTGAGCTGAATCGCTCATACCTGGCATGTCTGACATACCTGACATGTCAGAGCTGTCGTCGCCGCCGTAGTTTTCTTCACCCGAGGGCTGTTCACGGACAGGAATAGACACTTTCTCCGTGGAACCGTCTTTGAACTTCAACTGCACATTAACTTTGTCCCCGGCAGCTAATTCATCATGATTATCCATAATCATGATGTGCTCTCCGCCTGGTTTCATCTCCAAAGTCCCATTTGCAGGGAGCTTAAACCCCTCTTTTTGCTCAACCATTTTTCCGTCGACAACGGTGTGTAGTTCGAAATTACCTTTGACATCGGACGACGAGACCGACTCGAGGACTTTCTCTTTATCGGTGTTGTTCTTCAGAGTTCCGAAAATCGCGGTCATCGCTTTATCCGGGGTCTTCGACTTCACATAGCCCTGATCCAGTGAAACATCGCCGGAAGCTTTTTCTGTGCTGCTCGCGGACGACGACGTTGTGGTCGTTGCGGCCGATTGTGAGCCGTCTTTATCCGAATCTTCGTCGACAGAACACGCAGCGAGCCCCAGTGACAGGGCCAGAACTGAAGCTCCGGCGACACGAACAGCCAGCCGAGATGTTGACCGTGATGTACTCATTTTCTATAACTCCTCATTTTCGTTTATGGAACAGAACCCGCCCCACAATGTGATAGTCGGATTTTCGGAGACGTCCTTCGAGGACCTACTGCATGGTGTTTTATCGTGAGTCTCGATCGTCAGAGCTTGAGTCACGAAGACGTCGTAACGCAACCACGAGAGCACCGATAATGACGATGATAACGGCGATAGATAGCCACAGGGCTTTCGATCCAAATGACGACGAAGACGTCGAGGATGATGAGTCTGTGTCTTGGGAAGATCCGCCGTTAGCGTTCGCGGAGGGGACAGAAGAACCGCCGGATTCATCCGTGTTCTCCTCCGACTTCCCCGTCGACGCGGACTGCTCTGCAGATTCTCCCCTGTCAGGATCCCCAGAATATGTGAAAGAAATTGACCCACGCGTCGAATGCCCATCGGAACTAGTGATCTGGAATCCCACGACATATGTACCCGGCGACGCATCGACATCCTCAGGAACTGTGAATGAAATAACATTCCCCGAAATAATGGGTGTTCCTTTAGCGATGACCTTCCCGGACGACTTGTTCGACACCGCTATGGTGTTGAAATTATCTCTCGGGTTACCCGACATTGTCAGCTGAATGTCGTGAGGAAACTCCGATACTGTCGAACCATCCTCGGGCGACGACGACACCACACTGTCATGAGCCCAGGCCTGCGGGGAAAATGCAACCGCCCCCACCACGATCAGGATGAGGGATACGATAAGGCCACCCGCACTTCGGAACCGTACAGTTCGACTGTCGCTCATCTCAGCCCTCCCAGAGCTGTGTAAAACCAACTACTTCTCTCCATCGTGGCACACAAAATCTCTTAACCTCTACACGCCACGCTGCCACCTGGTGCTCAGGTACGAAACCACCACGGATGTGGCGGTATATAACGCTTCCAAGCTGCCCGGTGCCCACTCGCGAACCGCGTAGACACTAGTCGTCGAAATACGTCAGGAAGTTCCCCGCTATCCACGCCACTTCACCCCCACTATATTTGCGCCGGCTGCCGGGTTCAGGCCACCCGCCAAGCAACCAGTAGCCACCAGCGGCAGGACCCGGATATGCGAAAGCCCGGACACTGCGCGGTGCCCGGGCTATCTGTGGTCTCAGCTGGGATCGAACCAGCGACCTTTCCGGTGTGAACGGAACGCTCTTCCACTGAGCCATGAGACCGACAAGCCAAGAATCTAGCACGATACGAAGACTCGAACAAAAATGACGTTGACACGCTCCCGCAGTCCAATGCGCCAAACGCGGTAAGCCTGTGAAGGCGCGCATGGGTTCGATACAGAGAGCCTACGTAGTTTTCCGTAAGCAAACCCCGGAAAATGATCATGCTAGAGCCCTTTTTCCTGGGGATTTGTGCATTAGCTATCGCTACGGCTAGTGTTTCTTTCGCGTGTTACGGGCTTCCGAGCCCCAACACAACGCGTCTTGCGGATGTAGCGCAGTTGGTAGCGCATAACCTTGCCAAGGTTAGGGTCGCGGGTTCGAGTCCCGTCATCCGCTCAACTGAAATAGATTTTTCAGTTATTTAGGTTGACTTTCGACGATGGATCTCTCCAAGTTTCATGGTCTGGTCGGCTACACGCGCGATTAGCTCAGCGGGAGAGCGCTTCCCTGACACGGAAGAGGTCACTGGTTCGATCCCAGTATCGCGCACCACTTATCGCAGCAGATTACTTAAACAGGCTTTCACCCTTCTGCTGCACGATGAGTCTTGCGGATGTAGCGCAGTTGGTAGCGCATAACCTTGCCAAGGTTAGGGTCGCGGGTTCGAGTCCCGTCATCCGCTCCATGCACCAAGGTGTAAAAGGGCAGATCACTGCCCTTTTGTGCTATCGTGCATCATGATGCGTGAGTGAAATCCTTTCCTCATCATCGTCGAATGGTGGAATGGCCGAGTGGTGAGGCAACGGTCTGCAAAACCGTGTACACGGGTTCGATTCCCGTTTCCACCTCAAGCTCAACATTTTCATTTCTTCGGGGACTTTCCACAAAATTCAAAGGTCATTCCTGCCTACTCTGGAGCTATGAAACAATCACCCACAGTCACGGTTTTCCCGCCAGAGAACGATTCTGATACCGACAGCGCATTAGAGCGCTTCCTCCCCTTCCCCGCGCCACAGTCACTGAACATTCGTGCGATCATGGTATCCACCATCGATGGCGCTTCCGTAGCACCAAGTGGTAGGTCAGGAGAGCTCGGCGGCCCGATTGATACCAAGCTTTTCGCCCTGCACCGACGGCAAGCCGAAGCCGTCATAGCAGGCCTATCCACGGCCCTCGCTGAAGGCTATGGTCCCATCGAGTTCAGCACGAATGGAGTCCAAATCCGATCGCGCCATGGATTGCCACCAACCGCAGACTTGGTCCTCACTACCCACCAGTTGGATGATAAAAAGCTCTCGGACATCCTTGGATCTCCCCTCACCACCGCTGACGACACCAATGACGACCAGTCGAAATCGGTAGACGGAGCCGAAGGTTCTGACGACCATCCGTCCGAGGAAATCCAGCACGGGGGCTCAGTTGTCATCCTCACCGATCGAACTGCGTCAGAAGCATCGACTTTTAGCAAGAACCGGACAATTCTGCGGAACCACGGCATAAACGTCGACGTCCTCGACAAACTCGACGGCACACATATCCGTCAATGGTTAAGCGACCGCTACAGCGTCGTCGATTGTGAAGGCGGGCCTCGCTTTCTGGGATCACTCATATCATCACGCGCCATAGATGAAGTGATCTTGACAATTCATCCCGGTGTACAGGCCGGCAATGCACCGCGAATTGCCTACGGAACCTCCGACGGAACCGACGAAGACGCCAAGACGGTCACTGGCACACCGACAGATGGTGAACTCCTCGCAATAGGGTATGACCAGGACGGAGCTGTGTTCCTTAGGTACGGTCTACGCAACGAGCACACCTAGACCACACGGACGGTAGTGCAATTAGCCCCTTTTCGGAGATGGCGAACCAAAGCTTTTATACAGCCCCGTGAAATAACGAACCTTAACGCGGTGTTGAAATGAGTTAAAACAGTAACCTCTGTTAACAATCTCTCACGACGCCGGAAGGAAAGAATGACTGACAAAGATGAGCAACACGAGGACTTTCGTCGCCTTAGCGATGATGAATGGCGAGCCCGGCTCACCAATGCCGAATACCGGGTCCTCAGAGAAGCGGGAACCGAAGCTCCTTTCAAGGGTGAATACACCGATACCGAAACTGAAGGGGTCTACCGGTGTCGAGCCTGCGGTTCTGAGCTCTTCCGATCCCGCGAGAAGTTCCACAGTCACTGTGGTTGGCCATCATTCTTCTCCCCGCTAGCCGGAGACCGGATCATTGAAGTCGCTGATAATAGCCACGGGATGCACCGAGTTGAGGTGAAATGCGCGCAATGCCATAGCCATCTGGGCCACGTCTTCGAAGGCGAAGGCTATGACACTCCTACGGATTTACGCTATTGCATTAACAGCATTAGCCTCACGTTAGAACCGGCAACCAAGGATTAGCATCCAAAAATCAAGCGAGGGCGTACCGCTCCCCCTAGCGGCACGCCCTACGCCTTCGTAACGACAGCTCGTTGACGAAACGATTATGGCAAGAGATCGGTGACCTCAGCGATATCGTCAACTCGTCGTCCAGTGAAGAACGGAATCTCTTCACGGACGTGGAGCCGCGCCTCTGTGTAGCGCATGTGGTGCATGAGATCAACGATGCGGTCCAACTTCGGCCCTTCGAAGGCCAGAATCCATTCGTAGTCGCCCAAAGCGAAAGCCGGAACGGTGTTCGCACGGACATCCGGGTAATCACGGCCCATCTTTCCGTGGTCAGCCAGGATCCGACGACGATCCGCAGGATCCATCACGTACCAGTCATACGAGCGGACGAACGGGTACACAGCAATCCAGCGCTTCGGTTCTTCTTCCGCGATGAATGACGGCACATGGGACTTGTTGAACTCGGATGGACGGTGGAGCGCTGCCTGCGACCACACGCTTGTACATGCACGTCCCAACGTCGTCGTACGCAGGAAGCGATTGTAAGCGTCCTGCAGATCTTCCATCTTTTCAGCGTGCCACCAAATCATGATGTCAGCTTCCGCACGAATACCGGAAACGTTGTAGATCCCTCGTATGGTGAGATCTTCGTGCTCATAGGAAGCAATAAAGTCACGCATTTCCTGGGCCACTGTGTCCCGGTCTTCACCCAATTTACCGGGGGCAACCTTGAAGACCGACCACATCGCGTACCGAACAGTCGCATTCAGCTTCTTATAATTCAGACGATGCTTGTGCTCAGTGCCAGCAGAGCTATCACTATTTTCTTGACGAACGTCGTCCTGGTTTTCAGTCATGGTCAACCTCTTCTTTTTCTTCGTAAACTACCGGAGCTTCGTGATGTGACGACGAAGCTCGATGCACACGACATATGTGGAACTTTGTTCTTGACTCCCCGCGAAGGGAGGAGCCTTCTGATCACTGTCACATAACCGTATCCATCACCTTCTTCGCCGCCTCACGCGCTTGCGCGATACACGCTGGAACGCCGACGCCGTGCCAGATGGCACCTGCAGCTTCTAGCCCCTCGACTTGACTGATGTCCTTAAGCGCCACATTAATGAGTTCATCGTGGCCCATGCCGTAACGCGGCAAACCACCCCACCACTTTTGAAGCACCGTCTCTTCGGGGTGCAGACGTTGGCCCGTAATGGTTTCGAAATCGTCGATAGCGTATTTCACCAGCGTGTCTTCGTCTTCTCTGACGAGTGAATCGTCGCCCCAATGGCCGAATGAAGCCCTGATGAAAGCACCAACGTGATCGTCGACGTGGGGCCACTTCCGCGATGAGAAAGTAAAGGCTTTAGCGTGAAGTCCGGCATCGGGTGACACGAGAATGCCCGTTTTCTCTGGGATAGCCTCGTCAGTCGGTAGCCGCAGACCAAGAACAACACTCGACGCCAGATCCATCGACCCCAAAATGTCTGCTGCCACGGGGGCAACCTTAGCGAGCTGCTGGCCCGCGACATCTGCTGGGGTAGCAACGACAACAGCGTCGAAGTCTTCAGTCTCTGTCGACGACGAACCACTCACGACGCGGAAACGACGGGAACTTCCTGCCTCCGCGGGTAAAACCGCAGCGACAGGACTATCCACACGAATAGTGGCTGACGACTGCTCAACCAGCGCATCGATCAGATCGCGGTAACCCCCGACAAACGACGCAAACACCGGCGGCTTTTTCGCCGACGCACTCGGCGACTCCTCATCTGCCGCGCCTCCAGCCACCCGGGCCTCACGCGCTTCATCGCGCTGCTGTAGAACAGCAGCAGCCGCTCGCGTTAATGTCACCGGTTCGCCATGGTTGGCAAGATCATCCATCGCCCCAGCTAATTCCGGGATCGTCGCGCGTAAGCCAAGATCTTCGGCACGGGACGAATACACCCCACCCAGCAACGGGGAAACCACGTGATCCACGACCTGCTGCCCCATCCGCTCGGCAACCAACGCGCCGAGCAAGGCATCTTCACCTTCCACCCACGGTATGGGGTACGCCTCCCCCTCGGCATCAATCCGTGCGCAGGTCTCGGAATCGACGAGGTCTTTCACAGAGGAACTATCAGCAGGAATTCCCATCACGGTTCGCGACGGAACTGAGTGCAAGGTGCCGTCGCCAATCCATAACCCGGATTTGAGGTCGGACGGATAGCGGAGCCGGTCTTTCAGCCCCAAGGATGTAAAGAACCGGGTGGCATCGGCACGGAAGGCGAGGTACGCCTCCGCCCCCACATCAACACTGCCGGTGGCTAGATCAACGGTCTTAAGTTTCCCACCTACCGCGTCGGATGCTTCATAAACAACGACGTCGGCATTGGGGTCGCGACGGCTGATTTCATACGCCGCGACAAGTCCCGACAGTCCTCCACCAATAACCGCAACACGCGTCTTTACCACGAATGCACCTTTTCTACGATGTGAGAAATAATGTCCGGGTCAGTGTCTGCGAGAACACCATGCCCCAAGTTCACAATATGACCTGAAATCTTCCCTTCGGAGATAAGCTGATCCGTGGTGGTCAACAGCTGATCGATTTCCTTATCAACCGCTTCTTTACCTGCAAAAAGTAAGGCTGGGTCAATATTCCCTTGAAGCGCCAACTCACCAGGACCTGTGTCCCCGTTTTTGTCCGCTAAAGCTACGTTAATGCGCTGTGCCGCAGTAGCCATGTCCACCCGCCAGTCAACCCCCATGACATCGGGGCCCGTTTGCGCCATAGGACCGAGCAGCTCCCCCGTCGTCACGCCAAAATGAATGCGCGGAATAGGCCGACGGCCACCTCGTGAGGATCTCTCGGACACGAACCTAAAGATTTCGGCCGAGTACGGGGCAACCAGATCGGTATAGTCCCGTGCGTGCAAGTACCCCGCCCAGGAATCGAATAGCTGCATGGCATCAATTCCCGCGTCGATCTGTACCCCGAGGAAAACCTTGACGTAGTCCGTCAACACCCGCATGAGGGCGTGCCATGAATCAGGATCAGCATGCATCATGGCTTTCGTATGTTGGTGGGTTTTCGACGGTCCGCCCTCAATCAAATAGGACGCAATGGTAAAAGGAGCACCAGCGAAGCCAATCAAAGCCTGATCATCGCGAAGTTCCCCAATGATTTCTCGGACCGCTTCGCCGATGACCGAAATGGAATCCGGATCCAACTCAGGAAGCGAGTCAATGTCCGCCCGTGACCGAATGGGACGATCGACGACGGGGCCACGACCGGCAACAATCTCCACCCCGATTCCCGCGGCCTTCAGCGGCACAACGATGTCTGAGAAAAAGATCGCAGCGTCGACATTATGTCTGCGCACAGGTTGCAAAGTGATCTCAGCAGCGGCATCAGGGGTAAAGCATGCCTCCAGCATCCCGATGTTCTCCCGGAGCTTCCGATATTCCGGAAGTGAGCGCCCAGCCTGCCGCATAAACCAGACAGGCTGATGATGCGGGGTGGCTCCATTCGCGGCGTCGAGTAACGATGACTGCGACAACGTGCGGCGCGACGACGTTATATCTGGAGAATCGCCGGAATTCGTACTCATTCCATGCATACGGTTCATAGTGCCAGGTCTCGATCTGAATCGAACACTCGCGACAATCGCCCCTACCGGGTGTACCCCATCGTCGCTAAAATTCCACTGGCACAGGCGATTTCGCGGTCCCCCCGTCGTTAAGTATTTTTTGCGACGCGGTAAGCCTGCCAGTGCGCAACGTTCAACCGATTACACATCAGCATCCCGCGCGTTTCAGCCCACATCACCGTTTCACCAAGCTAAACCAAGCTGGTACGCGACGGGAAACGACGCACAGGACTCATCGCTAGCTGGGACTTTGACATCGAACCCCGGCGCGCCTCCTGAGGAAACACGGCGGAAAACTGTACCGTGCCCAAGTGTGAGCATTGATCAGCCATTGCACGACGACAATTCTGCTTCCCACCGGTTAAACGCTGCTACTCCTCGTAAGGAGACCTCAGCATCCATGAATCATGATGGATCCACCGACGAACCCCAGGTTTTCCATGACGCGGTGGCTTCCATGCATGCGGCTTCATTGCGTAAGGAAATATCGATGGGGTCGATTCGTCCACCCCAGCGTTTAGCTCCATATAGCTACGCGGTGGGATTAGAAGTGGATCACGAGCAGTCACGCACTATTCCGCGGGATACGGACGGCGATGCTTTTGGGCGGCTGATCCTCCTTCACGATCCTCGGAGCGACGGAAACTGGTCCCAGGCTCTTCGCCTTGTCGCGTATATCCAGGCAGACATGGATCCTGAGGTCGCGTCGGATCCGCTGTTGCCTGATGTCGCGTGGCAGTGGCTTTCTGAGGGGTTAACCAGTGAGGGGGCACATTATTCGCAGCTCGGGGGCACGGTGACCTCAACATCATCGGCCCGGTATGGGAATATTGGGGGCCCGGGTAAGGCGTATCAGATTGAGCTGCGTGCGTCGTGGACAGCGGATGATACTGATCTTGCTTCCCACGTCGAGGCGTTCGCTCATGTTCTCGCGTCGGTGGCGGGACTTCCTCCTGAAGGAGTCGCTCAGCTTGGACAGTAGGATGCTGCGTTGTGGCTTGTCCGGAGACAATGATCTTCCCGACGACGGTGACGAGGCTCTACTAGGCGATTGGTACATCTCTCCAGCTCCCAAGCCCTCTCCTACTTTTCCTTTATCGCCACAATCTGCTTCTGTGCCGTTATCGACGCCATCGGGCGGAACTCCGTCGTTAATCTCTACCGCAGACGAGCTGAAGAATGCTGCCCGTGTGTTGGCAAATGGCCACGGCCCGCTCGCCGTCGATACTGAACGAGCGTCGGCTTACCGTTATGGCGATCGCGCCTTTCTTCTTCAACTGAAACGTGCTGGTAGCGGCCTATTTCTTGTCGACGCTGAAGCCTGCCGCTCCGATATGGGGCTCCTAGCTCCCGTCGTCAACCGGCTAACGTGGATTATCCATTCTGCACGGACCGACTTGCCTGCTCTTCTTGATATGGGGCTTACTCCTCATCGTCTTTGTGACACCGAACTGGGTGGCCGCATAGCTGGGCTGAAGAAGGTCAACTTGGGCGACATGGTGGATGGTTTAGTCGGCTACCGCTTGGCCAAAGAACACGGGCACGAAAATTGGTCCCGACGACCCCTTCCCGACGAATGGCTCGATTACGCGGCCCTGGACGTCGAATGCCTCCTTGAGCTTTCCACCGCAGTGGCTGGTTTGCTTTCGGAATTAGACCGTTTCGCGTGGTGGACCGAAGAGTGCGAGTATATTCGCACGTCTACCCTGGCTGATGCCCCCTCAGTGGAACCTTCACTGCGGGTGAAGGGACTCAATAATCTGTCTACCCCTGCTCAACATGAGCTTGCCTTTACCTTGTCGCTCGAACGGGACCGGCGGGCGCGGGCGGTAGATCGCTCTCCTCATCGGGTGTTATCAAATTCCGACCTCATAGCGATTGCTCGAAAGAATCCTCGGACTTTTCAAGACATGATGGACGCGGCGCACTTCCGATCGATGCGGAACGCGCGCTCATGGTGGAGCGTCATCCAAGGGGAGCACAACAAGACCACCGCATCCCCATCAGAGAACGCGCACCCTCATTGTGCAACCGACGACGACCGGGGCCCGTCACGACACCTGGGACATCACTCAGATACACAGTATGCGGGAGGACGTCGATTCCCCAATTCTGACCGCGGGCAGAAAGCTGAAGAGCTGTATTCCCTGTGCTCAGAGGCCATTAATGTGGTGTCTGAACAAACCGGTATCCCCCATGAAGTGATCATCACCCCACAGATAGTGAGGCTCATGGCGTGGCATTTTTCGTCGGAACCACAGGCCCATGCGACGGATATCGACATGTTCTTCGCCCGACATGGCGTCCGACGGTGGCAACGACGGATTGTGTCCCCCGTGTGTGCCAACGCTCTTGGAGACCATAACCGCTAAACACGACGTGTCTGGCCACCGCGCAATTCACGGAGAACGCGCAATGCCCGCCCTCGTTTTCTTCGCTTCCACCAGCACTTTCACCACCGCCCGGGGCATGGCACCCGCGGAGCTACGACCCCTTGGTAAAAACAGTGATGATCTCCATGTGATGGGTACCGGGGAACGCATCAATGACACTCATGGAGGAAATCTCATAACCGTGGTCTAACCAGGCCGCATAGTCACGAGCACCTGTCGCCGGATCGCAGGCGATGTGTACCACAGCGTGGGGGTGCGCCGCGGCTATCTGACCAATCACCTTCGTGCCCGCACCTTTTCGCGGAGGATCAAGAACAACGAGGTCCACTCCTCCCTTGTTGTTTCGTCGGAGCGACGACCATGCGCGATCAACCCTGGAGGTCAGAAATCGGATCGACGACGGGCTGAATGAGGGCTCAGCCAGGGTGTTCAAGCTACGTCGACCCCACGTGCGAGCATTTTTATCAATCTCCACGGAATCAACAGGACCTCGTGTTTTTTCGGCCAAAATGTCGGCGAACAGCCCAATCCCACCGTATAGATCCCATGCAGCCCCACCATGAACCTCGGGGAGGAGTTCACGAACAAGCTCGCGATACCGTGTCGGAGCGGCACTATGGGCTTGCCAAAAAGCGGTTGGCGGAAGGACGAAGGTTCGACCCTCCGTGGAATGAGCAGCTCCCTCCGCGGCACCACTGTTCTCAGCCGGGTTATTACTTAGTTCCGACGGAGTTGAGGCGGCATTATCGGATATCCGTTCAACGCAGTAGTTTCCGCCCTCAATTACCGTGCTGTGCCCCCGTCGTCCACGACGGGATGTACGTGAACGCGCCGTACCGGAACGTTGTTTCGACGACGCACCACCATCGACTTCGACAATATGGCGGATCCCATTGGAATCGAGCGCAAGTATTACTTCCGCGCCCGGAGTAAAACGCATGGCATCCAGGCCGTCCATCAAACCAGGCGCGGCTTGGGAACACACTGCATTCGTCACAATGCGATGCCCGGATTTGACGCGGAGACCAGCGCGTCCTTCGTCATCGACGGCCAACCGCATTCTCGTACGCCACCCGCGATAGGGAGACAACGTCTCAAACGTTGGTTCAACGTCGAATTGCCCGATCCGACGCATTTGATCGGCGGTGATGCTGGCTTTTACCTCGGCGGACTTATCTGGCGCAACCTCTAAAAAGTCACAGCAACCAGCACCTTTCTCTGCGGCTGGGCACGATATCGTTCCATCGCCCCGTAGAGGCGAGCGGTGACCAATTGTTCGAGCTTCACCCCTCCACAGAGATGCTGAACTGTGCTCGACATCAATATCGACGGCGACATCACGATCGCCAGCTACAGCACCGTCAACAAAAACCACGTGATTGTCGACGCGGCCAATCCCCTGCCCGCCGTAAGCAAAATCGGTGATATCCAACGTGACATGTGATGGAACACCATCGTGTGGGTGATTCTCAGTGTGCGTCACTCGCCTACCTCACTCGTCTGTATTGGACGCCATTTCATCGATTTCATCAGCCGCGTCATCGTCCTTAACTGCATCCGCCCTGCGCACCGCCCAAACGGTCACAACCATAACGAGAATAGTCAGAGGCCACCCCATCGCAATCCGCGCGACCGCCAGGATATTCGTCGTCGACGATCCGTAAAGATGATTCTGAACGAAGAACCGTGCCGCAAAAACACAGGCCCAGGCAATGGTCGCAAGAACGAAATAACGGCGTTCCGACGTGTTCTCACGCCATCGCGTCCCGCGACCATTGAGCCCACGCCAGATAACTCCCACGGCAGGCCAGCCGACAAGGCAGGAGATGAAAAACACCACCCCCACGACAGCCGAGTACCAAATGCCGTAAAGGAAGTAACCTTTAGCAGACCCGACGTACCACGCAATGGCCGCAGCGATAAGCACACCCATGACACCGGATATGGCGGGCTGCATGTTTTCGTGCCGAACAAGGCGCCACACGCAAATAAGAAGTGAAACCGCTAGTGCGGAGATCAAAGCCGGAGTGAGCCCCCACCACGAATTCACTGGGACGAGAACAAGAATCGGCACAGTGGATGACACTAAACCGGAAATCCCGCCCAGCTGTTCAAGAAGAGTCGGGCTATCACTCGAGGCCGACTGGTCTTGCTGTTTTATCTGGCGTCGTTCAGTACTTGTCATCATCTTCTTCACGGTCGAGCTCATCCATCGCGGATTCCATTCGCGCGGAGGCCTCACCGCCAGTTGAACGACGACGGCCAGCGCTCTCTGAATCAGCACTTTCCTGCCCCACATCGGATGCTTCGTCATTTCCGCCTGGAAAGCCCGCGGAATCGTCGGCACTATTCCCTGACGACGCTGCACTCTGCGGATTTTCTTGTGTTTGCTGAGCTTCGGCGACGCGCTGGGCTTCCGCGGCACGCTGAGCCATTGCTTTCTGAAGCTCTTGAACCATGTCTTGGGGCAACGCGACGGGAAGCGTTTCACCAGCCGGCATTGGACCGTCGCCTCGTTTCACAATGGTACGAGCGGCGATCCCACGCGTGAGGGCGACCAACTGATCGTGAGACTCCTCTGGTCCTACTGCTGTCAGCCGTAGCATCCACCCGGGCCCGTTGACACCGATCATGTGCATCATTCCATGGGGCCCAACACCGGTAATCTCTATTCCCCACGGGCCAGACTCATGATGGGATTCGAGCCCATCGTTAGTAATCTGTTGTTCAACTTCGTTTAGCTGTTCTTCCCACAGGCCGCCGGAGCGAGGAGCAGCGAAAGCAACTGGTGTCACGCGGCCATATGGGCTGGCAACGTGAACCGCGCGTGGCCCCTCCTGGCTAACCTCCACCTGGATCTCAGCCTCATGAGGGATCGGGACAAGAAGCGACCCCAGGTCAATGTCACCCTTGGCGAAGTCGCTGAAGTCAAAACGGTCGAGATCTTCGCGTCGAGAATCGAACGGGCCCGATTCGCCCTCCATTGCATCGAACGTCGAATCTGAGGGCGCTGCCCCGGATAGGCCGTTATTGCTGGTGGTATCAGGTCCTTCATCACTAAATTCATTGCGCTCGTCGCGTGAATTAGTGTGAAAATCCGATTCATTAGTTTCGTCGGGTTGTTTATTTTTCTTCCCAAAGGGCCACATAGGCAAACTCCTTACCAAGAATTCATGTCATGGCTGCATTGACACGAGCGTGATCGCCTTATTTTTCTGGGCACCGCTCTGAACTGCTCGTATTAATTACTCATTTTCTCTGCCTTGAACATAAGGCCTCTACTGCTGCGATCGTAGAACATGATCTACGCCATCTGTGGCTCCAACGCCCGTAGATCCATAGCCGCCCTGGCCTCGTTCTGTCTCATCAAGATGGTCAACCTCGACGACGTCGCTCAGTACAACTTCCTGGACGACAAGCTGAGCGATCCGGTCCCCTCGTGAAATGGTGACCGCTTCATGCTGATCAAGGTTGATCAGACACACCTTGATTTCGCCGCGATAATCGGCATCGATGGTGCCCGGCGTATTGACGATTGAGAGTCCCTTTTTTAGCGCTAACCCGGACCGGGGATGGATGAGCCCCACCGTTCCTACCGGTAAACCAATTGCTATGCCTGTTCCGACCAGCTTCCGCTCACCTGGCTGGAGTACGACATCATCGGTCGACATCAAATCAATTCCCGCATCGCTGAGATGAGCGCGTCGCGGGAGATCAAGGCCGGTATCTAGTCGTTGTACGCGAATACTGGGTGTCTTAGTCACGTTCTTAGACTAACCGAGTGGCGGATGAACATAGCCATTAGCGTTTTTCGCCGACTCAGGTCATCGACTCAACGTATCGACGTAGGTTAAGAGCTTGGGTGATGCCATGTTGTGGCTCATCTTTCCGTTATTACTGGTCATTGCCTTGTTCATCCGCGGTTCATCCACATAAAGGCGCATCAAGACTTCACGATAAAAACACAGAGGACGGCGAAACCGCGAGTGAAAATATAGGCACGCTAGACTAGGGAGCTGTGAATGAACAGCGTGATACTCCCTCACAGAAATCAACCCGCAGTGGCGACGTTCTGTACCGAGAGCGCCAGTGGATCCCGTTTTACTGGTGGGTTGCTGTTCTAGGCCTTGTCGTGCTGCTGTCCTACGAATTAGGACTCAATCGCCCCTGGTATTGGACACTCATCGGAGCGATCGTCTTCGGAGCAGCAGCGTTATGGTCCCTCATTTCCCTATCGGGGAACGTCATACGGGTTGAGAAAACGTCTCACGGGGAGCGCTGGCTCTATGTGGGACCAGCGAAACTTCCTGCGTCGGTAATTGAACGAACACTTGCCGTTCCTGCCACAGCAAAAAGCGCCGCTATGGGAAGGCAATTAGACCCGGAGGCTTATGTCGTTTCCCATGCCTGGGTGCCCGAGATGGTGATGTTGGTGCTGAATGATCCGCACGATCCCACGCCATATTGGCTTATCAGCACCAAGGACCCCGACGCACTTCTCGAAGCGCTGGATCGTCCCATCTACTAAGCGGTAGCCAGACTTGAACGACGGGTCACGTTCAGGAATGACCGTTATTTACACGAGCGTGCGGGCATGCCGAGTAATCACCCCAGCGCACCGTGGCTACAAAGCATGGTGGTAACAAAGTGCTACCGCTGACGGATTTGTAAACGGTCAGCGACTAAGCGCAATCGCGACACACCATCGTGCCGTCATTTTCGGTGTAGGCCAACCGATTCCTGTGCTGAACTAGGTAGCACACGCCACAGGTGAATTCGTCTGATTTCTTCGGCACAACATCGACCGAAATCTCTTCATTGGAATAGTCGAAGTCAGGAAGATCGATAGGCTCGACGATGTCGCCATCGTCGGTATCGTCCACTGGTCCTTTTTTATTCTCAGCTGCTTGAAGTCCTTCAAGCGAGTCTGTGTCGAAATCTTGCCTGTCCCCACGAGGGGCGTCATAGTCCTTGGGCATGTCAAGCGACCTCCGAAATGATGAAACTGCCGGTCGGACGCGCACTTTAGACCAATTTCTTAGCATTGTCACGTCCTACGCGGCCGCACCATATTTCACAGGTCTGCTACATCCGGCTCAATTCACGAAACCGCTGTTCAGAGGGTATGCGCCAACTGATATTTAAAGAGGCGAGAGGGGGGAATTTTGACGTCCTATACTCCCCCACCCCCGGGGCTTGCTTTCGTCTACTACTCAGACGGTATTGGGTCGAGTCCGCCTGCTCGGGCTAACCCGTCTTTAAGCTCGTCAAATAGCTCAGGATGGGCCGCCATCAGTAACTCACCGTCGCTCCCAGGGCTCGTCCGCTGAGGCACAGAAATGCGTGCCCCGGCCTCACGAGCAATAAGAGCGCCGGCCGCATAGTCCCACAAATTCAACCCATGCTCGTAGTGTGCATCGACACTACCCTCTGCAACATGACATAAGTCCAGGGCCGCCGAACCCAGCCGCCTGATATCGCGGACAGTCTCAAGCATCGCGCTTACCACTGTCCCCTGCACGTGCCGTCGGGAAGCTGTATAACCAAAGCCCGTAGACACGAGAGCGTGCGACAAATCGTGTTTACGCGATACCGACAGCTGCTTATCAGACGCGACGACGCGGGGCTCGGTGGTCTCGTGCTCCAAGGCACCCTTCCGCGCATATGCACCACCGTCGCGTGAGGCGAAGTAAGTCAGATCGTGTGCGACATCGACAACAACCCCGGCAACGGTTTCGCCATTCACCTGCGCAGCTAAGCTCACCGAGTAAAAAGGTATCCCGTACAGAAAATTGACGGTGCCGTCGATCGGGTCGACGACCCAGACAGTTCCCTCTTCAGGCAGTTCTCCGCCCGATTCCTCGCCAAACACGGTGTCATTGGGCCGGACCGTCGACAATAATCGCCGGACTAATTGTTCGGTCGATGTATCTACTTCTGTCACCGGATCGTTATCGGATGACTTCGTAGCTACCGAAGCGGAGAGGTCAGCGATCTTTGCCCGCTGGTCGCGCACGTGTCGTCCTGCAGCAATGGCTACTGACAGGGCTACATTAAGCTCTGAGCTCGCTTCATCGGTCAACGTGGATGGGTTCGACGTGTTCGGATCTGCTAATTGTGGGTTGGCATCCGAAGGATCATTGTTGCTTTCGGCATAGTTTTCTGGAGAAGTCATACGAACCACGGTAACCATTTTCGCCCCTTGCTGCAGCCCAGTATCCCCGAATTCCACTGACGACGGCACGGCGTACGCCGCCATTTTCTCAGACGAATACTCCGATAACGGCTCGATCGTCGAATTCATCCGGAGTTGCCGTCATGAAATCCGCTACTATCGAAGTTATGGATAATTACGGCTTTGGTATAGACGTCGGCGGAAGCGGAGTAAAAGGCGCAATTGTTGATCTCGATAACGGGACTTTCGTCGGAGAGCGAATCAAGATTCTTACACCAAAGCCGTCGACTCCTGACGCTGTTGCTGACACGTGCCGTCAGATCGTTGAACAGGCAGAATGGACCGGCCCTGTTGGGATTACCATTCCCGCAATTGTGAAACAGCAGCAAGCTCGTAGCGCAGCAAATATCGACAAATCATGGATCGATACCGACGTGTCGGAGCTCTTTCATCGCCATATTGGGCCAACCCGCGATATCGCTGTCCTCAATGACGCGGACGCTGCCGGAATAGCAGAGGTGGCCTACGGGAACCCTATTGCACGGAAAGGCTCGGTCATTTTCCTGACTTTTGGCACAGGAATCGGCTCCGCCTTGCTCATTAACGGGCAACTGTATCCCAATAGTGAGTTAGGTCATTTAAACATCGATGGTAAGGAAGCTGAACGACGCGCCTCCTCGGCTGTCAAAGAGCGCAAAGACTTGTCATATAAAGAATGGGCAAAACGCGTGGACCGAGTACTCAAAGAGTACGAAAAACTCTTTTCTCCCACGACGTTTGTGGCCGGGGGCGGCATATCACGCAAGCATGAAAAATGGATTCCACGATTGACATGCGAAACGACAGTCGTGCCGGCTGAGCTTCTCAACCGAGCCGGAATTGTAGGCGCGGCGATGGCAGCGCGTGACCATATTTGCCCATAAAGTAGATACGTTTAAGGACACAGAGTCGGAGCCGCTCGACGTGGAGCGATGTACGTAGGTTGTACTGGGCGGTCGATCCAGCTCGTTGCGCACATGAGTGACTCTGGCTGCCATACACCTTCATTACGCTCAGGCTACATCCTGGGCGTGTGACACGATCGTCAATCGCCATCTCGCGGGACCAACCCGCGACGGCGACGCGCTATCTGGGGTAGGCGCCAGCGCTTGACATGCGGAAACAGTCAAATCTGTGCGCAGCACCAATCGAAATCTTCATCGATCAGGAAGGGCCATGTGGACATTATCGAGCAACCCCGAGTAGTCGCATTGACGTCAATCGGGAGATCGCAAGATAGGGAGACCGCCTCTGTCGGCCAGGAACCGAGTCTTCATGGAACTCTAGGAATAACCACGGCGCGCATAAGGTTTAATGACGGTGAAGGGGCAAAGCGATAGTGGAGACAGCGAAAACAGGCATGACTGAAACACCGAAAAAGGCTGTAGCCAAAAAAGCGGCCACGAAAAAGACGGCGGCTAAGAAAACTGCTGCGAAGAAGACCGCGGCCAAGAAAGCCACAGTGAAGAAGACTGCCGCGAATAAGGTAGCCAAGAAGCAGGCCTCGGCATCATCCGTCCTCCACGAAGATACGTTGGCAGCTGCGAACGAGTCTTCTTCATCGTCCCAGGAAAAGGCTGCTCCAAAGAAGTCCACCGCAAAGAAGGCAACCAAGCGGACAGCAGCTAAGAAGTCGTCGGCAAAGAAGACCGCGGCCAAGAAAACCGCAGCTAAAAAGACCGCCGCGAAAAAGACTGCTGCGAAAAAGACAACGACGAAGAAATCCACCGCTAAGAAAACGGCGTCGAAGAAATCAGCTGCGAAAAAGACCACGAAGACCGCCAATAAGCGGTCCTCCGCAAGCCGTAAGTCGACTAAGGACACAGCAGCCGAGAAGAATGCCGACGTAATCACGTCGGATGATCAGGTTGTCGACGAACATCCTGATCAGGATGCGTCGAATGATGCGGATACCGATCTCCATCATGATGGAGACGATTTCGAGCTGCATGATATCGATGATGACGATGACATCGATATGGATCACTCCGACTTGGATGATGATCTCGATGAAGACGTTGACCACGACGATCTCGATCACGATGATGACCTCGACAGTGACGACTTAGATGACGAGTCGGGACTGGACGAGGACGAGACGGATGGCGACCACTCGAGCTCGCCTATTAAACGCACTAATGATTCGTCGACTGACGACGATGATGACGATGACGATAGTGACAATGGCAACTTCGTGTGGGACGAGGATGAGTCGGCAGCGCTGCGCCAAGCTCGGAAAGATGCTGAGCTGACAGCCTCCGCGGATTCCGTCCGCGCTTACCTGAAGCAAATCGGTAAGGTCGCACTGCTTAACGCAGAACAAGAGGTATCCCTCGCGCAGCGGATTGAGGCTGGCTTATACGCGAACCACAAGCTTGAGGAGCTCAAAGCGAGTAACACCAAGCTCAGCCCGGCGCAATCGCGAGACTTGCGATCAATCGCCCGTGATGGCCGCAAAGCAAAGAACCATTTGCTGGAGGCCAACCTTCGTCTTGTCGTGTCCTTGGCAAAGCGATACACGGGCCGTGGAATGGCCTTCCTCGACCTTATTCAGGAAGGCAACTTAGGCCTGATCCGTGCCGTCGAAAAGTTCGACTACACGAAGGGCTACAAGTTCTCCACGTACGCAACGTGGTGGATTCGGCAGGCCATTACGCGCGCAATGGCTGACCAAGCTCGGACAATCCGTATCCCCGTCCACATGGTGGAGGTCATTAACAAGCTTGGTCGTATCCAGCGTGAGCTCCTCCAAGACCTGGGCCGCGAACCAACCCCCGAGGAATTGGCCCGCGAAATGGACATTACCGAGGACAAAGTCCTGGAAATCCAGCAGTATGCTCGCGAACCGATTTCTCTGGACCAGACCATCGGCGACGAAGGAGATAGCCAGCTCGGTGACTTCATCGAGGACTCCGAAGCAGTTGTGGCTGTTGACGCGGTCTCCTTCACCCTCCTCCAAGACCAGCTCCAGGATGTTCTGAAGACCCTGACTGAGCGAGAAGCAGGAGTTGTTCGACTCCGCTTCGGCCTCACAGATGGGATGCCACGAACATTGGACGAGATCGGCCAAGTCTACGGCGTGACCCGTGAACGCATCCGCCAGATCGAATCGAAGACAATGTCGAAGCTGCGTCACCCGTCACGTTCGCAGGTTCTCCGGGATTATCTCGACTAGTCTGCGCACATTAGCCCGTGCGTTTTACCTAGTGTCGCCCGCATCCAAATCCCACAGGATGATGCGGGCGACAATGTATATCAAGCCTCATAGCACCGTCCATGCAGGCAATACACGACGGCTGAGCGGCACGCAGATCACCATTTGCGCAGATAATTAATTCGGCTCCGCAGCTGGTCAGCGGTGCATAACGCTGTTTGCGGTCCCCCACATGCCTGGCGGACTTCATTGTGCACCTGCCCATGCGGACGGCCGGTTCGCGCGGCAGAAATCGACACCAACGCGTTAAGTTCTTTTCGTAGGCGCGGTAGATCGTCAATCACACCACGACTGCTATCGGGGTTGTGGCAATTGTCGTTCCCCTCACCGTCGCGCGGATCGTGGAACCGACGCCGTGCTTCGTCGGCTTTCTTCTTCTCCCGCTCCCGAGCTTTCAACTGCTCTTGCTGATGGTTTTGTAGCAGTTGTCTCATCTGGTCCGCATTCAGCAGACCCGGGAGCCCCAGGTACTCTGCTTCCTCCTCGGACCCCGATAATGTTCCGGTGCCGTAGGACGAACCGTCATAAATGAGGTGGTCCAGTTCCGCGTCTGCGCCGAGCGACTCATACTTTTTGAGGTCATCCGGTTCGGACTCAGTTTTGTTCGCTTGCGCCACCAACTCATCATCCCAGCCCTCATTGGGCCGATGCGGTTTACCCAAAACGTGGTTGCGTTCAGCTTCCATTTGGGACGCCAAGTCCAAGAGCACCGGGATCGATGGTAAGAAAATTGACGCTGTTTCACCGGGGACGCGAGCCCGAACAAATCGCCCTACAGCCTGCGCAAAAAATAGAGGTGTCGACGACGCTGTCGCATACACACCGACAGCGAGCCTAGGCACATCGACGCCTTCTGACACCATTCGAACAGCAACAAGCCACCGC
Source organism: Corynebacterium pseudokroppenstedtii (assembly GCF_019754945.1). GTDB lineage: Bacteria > Actinomycetota > Actinomycetes > Mycobacteriales > Mycobacteriaceae > Corynebacterium > Corynebacterium pseudokroppenstedtii. The sequence continues at coordinate 447,092 of NZ_JAEUWU010000001.1, read as the reverse complement.
TCAGTAGATCGAGAAAACTCTTCGATTTTACGAGAGGATCCGGGCTCGTCGGACAGAACAACAGTCACCGGTTCTCCCGACAAGCGCTCAAGAATCTTCGCGTAAGCACGCGCCGTCTTTGTGTCCGTGGCTATGACGAGCCCTCCAGCGTCGGGAATGACACGTCGGTACTCTTTGAGACGAATATCGGCAGCACGCAGCACCGATGGAATCCACTGCCCTTTGGGGTCAAGAGCAGTTTTCCACGCTTTGGCCGTGTGCTCAGCGCTGAGCGGCTCGCCTAGCCTGGCTGCAAACTCCTCCCCCGCACTGTCCCGCCACCGTGCTTCCCCGGAATACGCCATGAACACGACCGGACGCACAACCCCGTCCCGCAAGGCGTGGGAATAACCGTAGGTGTAATCCGCCCGGGATACCTGATGGCCATCTCCGTCTTCGATATACCGCACAAACGGAATCGGAGCATCGTCGGAACGGAATGGCGTACCCGTCAGCTCAAGGCGCTTCGCGGAATCGGAGTAGGCATAGCGGATTCCGTCGCCCCAACTCTTCGCATCCCCACCATGGTGGATCTCGTCCATGATGACCAGGGACTTTGTCCTCGTAGCCAAGGAGTTGTGTTTAAACGGGTGCATCGAAACCTGGGCGTAAGTGACCACCATCCCGTCAAAAACAGGGTTGAGGGTCCCCGCTGAGTTCGTGAAGTTGGCATCCAGCGCAATCCCCATCCGCGAAGCCGCGTCGGCCCACTGATGTTTCAAGTGCTCAGTGGGAACAACCACGATGATGCGGTTGACAGCTCTCCTATCAAGGAGACGCCGAGCAAGTGTCAGCGCGAAGGTTGTTTTGCCTGCTCCCGGCGTTGCAACTGCTAGAAAATCGTCCGGATCTGCGTCAAAGTACTGCGAGAGCGCAGCTTGCTGCCATTCGCGGAGTTTCACCGTCGGCGCAGCCCCCGATAAATGCGCTCACATTCTGGGCACACCGGCGAGCCCGGCTTGGCTTGCTTGGTGACGGGAAAAGTTTCCCCACACAATGCCACCACGTAATTACCATTCACAGCTGATTCCACTATCTGGTTTTTCTTCACGTAGTGGAAGTACTTTGGTGTGTCCGAATCAGTTGTTTGTTCTTCGGTCTTGGTGCGTTCAATCGTGGTTGTCTGCGGTGTTGTCACGGTTCAATCATGCCTTATACGTCAAGTCAGGTGGAGAGTCCCGAGCCACCCCATGTGATGTTCGGGAATCCAGATTGCCGGTTAGGAGCTACCTACCCTACCGCTAACGCTTCGTGATCGCAGTCGAGGGGCTACGGTGGGGAGTATGTTCCACCGACGCAAGCACGTCGCACTTATTACCGACGCCCAGAGGTCGCCAGTTGAGGATTGGCACCGCAGGCGGCGTGAGTATGCCGTCTTGCAGGGATCGCGTATCCCGTTCCTCTTGCTCGCCGCGTTGGCGTACATGCTGTTGCACAACTTGGTGCTGGCGGCCATTTTTACTGTGATCTCTGTCCCCCTTCCATGGATCGCGGTCGTGATAGCGAATGCCGTGGGTGAAACACACGATCCGAGGAAGCCACAGGTGTACAAGCCTGCCGTGAATAGAGACGCTTATTACGCATTTCACGGTCTTGTCGACGGAGAACGCGCCCGTGAGTTGGTCGCCGGGAGTGAACGGGCCGCATCACGTGAATCAGACGGATCAGGGGCAGCCACTGATTCAAGGACAACGACGGTGGATGTTGATCCTGGCGAGGCCGAGCGGAATAACGCTGATCCTGACAAGACCGTGTAACGGTTCCGCGCAGGGTGCGCTACCCACGTCTCTTCACTTAGGATTCTCACTTACGGTTTTTAGCCATCCGCCCGCACTTTAAGTGCCCGTATTTTTATCCGCTCGCACCGTAAGCTCCATGTGCTTTAGGTGCTTCACGTTCTGATGAAAGGTTGGAGAACAGGCCACAATGGTGAGCACGCTACCTGATATCTCCGAGCTGCCGCGCTACGCCACAACCCTTGCGAAACGCCTGAAAGAACTCGGCTATTCGTCGTCGGGCTTACACCGTGTTCTCGGCGATGATGGTCTGGCAGCCTTGGATCGGCACGAACCCGCCGCTGTTTCTTTCGCCTGCCATCGCTCCGAGCACCAAGCCTCGAGTGAGCATGATCGCCGCCTCGCCCGCGCAGTTCGGTTACTCATTCTTCGCGAGCCACAACAGCGCGACATGTTCGTCGACACTTTCGGCGACAGTTTCTTCACCGACGCTCTCTCTGCCGGCGTTGTCGTCGGCGAGCCAGATACAGATCCAGAGCGTTTTCGCATTGCAATTGATATCCGCCCTCTGCACGTCGGTCCGTCGGAAAACTCTGACTTCCTCGTTTTTAGCGATGCTGATGCCTCGATGGTTGATCATTCGGCGGGTCCCGACCACGTCGTGGGCGTGGGTGCTGCGTCGCGGTCACTTCTTCAGGCAAGGGGTACGTCCCGCGTCGGCTCAGTTTTAGATCTAGGGACCGGATCCGGAGTTCAAATTATGGGCCAGTGGGGACGAGCCGACTCGGTGACGGCAACGGACGTCAGCCCGCGCGCGCTCCTCTTCGCTGAAGCTACGTGCGCTGCCGCCGACGCTGTTTCGACCTCCGAGTCACGTACGAACGTGGAGTTCAAGCAGGGCTCGTGGTTCGAACCCGTCCGTGATCAGACATTCGATCGCATCATCGCGAATCCGCCTTTTGTGGTGGGTCCACCGACGTTGCGCCACGTGTATCGCGATTCTGGAATGGAGCTCGATGGCGCCACCGCTAAGCTCATTCGCGGTATTCCGGAGCACCTGGCCGCTCATGGTCAGGCATGCGTATTGGGCGCGTGGATCCACTCAGATGACCAGGCCTGGCAAGCGCGGGTAGCATCATGGATCCCGGACCATGGTTATCGCGCATGGGTGTTGGAGCGTGATTGCGTCGACCCCTTGCATTATGTGGGCACGTGGATCAAGGATGAGTCTCTCGATCCCCGCAGTGAGCTCGGCCGATCGCAATCAGAGGCGTGGATTGACTATATGGATCAGGCCGGCGTGACAGGAATCGGCATTGGTTTTATCGCGCTGACTCCGATTGATCCTGAGAAAAATTCCGAGGTTGTGTGTGAGGAATTCACTCAGCCGTACACCGACCCTCTCGGCCCGGAGATTGAGGAATATTTCCGACGCTGCGCTTGGCTTGATGCGCGTACTCCCGACGAGATCCTGGACAGTCGGTTTAGTGTCAGGCCCGGCCTAGCCCTGGAAAAGGTTTCTCTCGCCGAGCCGGAGGCGGACTCCACCTTTACCGACGTCGTCACGCGAGTCACGCGGACCGACGGGCCACGTTTCTCCCACGAGATCGATGACAACGTCCTGCGCATCCTTCGCGGTTTAGATCCGAATGGATTGTCAGCGCGCGATGTGTGCGAGATTGCCGAACTCGTTACCCCTACTACAGAAGCCCAGAACCTGGCCGACCAATTTCTCCCTATTCTTGTCGATGCCATTCGCCACGGGCTTGTTATACCTGGAGATCTTGAATGAAAGCCGTAGTCACGCGTGTTCGTTCCGCGTCCGTTGTTGTTGATGATTCAGTGGTTGGATCAATCCCGGACTCGGATGTGGGAGGGCTCCTTGTTCTCATCGGGGTAGCCACCGGAGATACCTCAGCCACAGCCCGGGCTATGGCGGAAAAGCTGGCTCGGCTGCGGATCTTTGAGGGTTCGACGGCTGAGGGGCGCCCGACTGAGGTCTCTGCGCTCGACGTCGGTGCGCCCATGCTTGTTGTGTCACAGTTCACGTTGATGGGTGATACTTCCCATGGCCGACGCCCGTCGTGGTCTGCTGCGGCGAAACCGGCCGAGGCTGAACCCATCTTCAACACATGCGTAGAGGAACTCCGCGACCGTGGGCTGAGCGTCGATACGGGCGTGTTCGGCGCCTATATGGCCGTCGAGTCGGTCAACGATGGCCCGTTCACCGTCCTCGTCGATATTCCGTGTGGAGATCGCTCGTAGTCGGTTAATCACCATGGAAGCCCAGTCACGCAGACAACCCCGAATAGGGGTAGGCGGGAGCGAGGGAGTCAATTCTGGCGTATAGAGCTTTTACCAGCACTTTTGCGGACGTAAATCACACTCATGTGACTTCAAACCCCGTCACACACGATGCCTATCCGCCCCCAACGGCGACCAAGAGCCATGCGGAAAACTGCTTATGGAACCTTTTCACCGACCCATGCGTTGGACTAACTGAATGCGATCGTGACAGCTCGACATTCTGTAGGGACGTTAATCAGGTGGCGTTCGACGACATACGTCCACATCGCCACCCCGTTCCAACCAGCCGTCACATTGCACCGCTATCGCGACACCGAGCGCAGTTAAGGAGCCAGCACATGGACGAAGCGCACGTCAGTACGACAACCGAAGTTAATGGTGATCCTGGCCGGCGGGCCAACAACAATGAAAATCCTTCAGCTGATTTAGTTCGGGTTTACCTCAACGGAATTGGCCGTACCGCACTTCTTAACGCGGAAGACGAAGTCGAGCTTTCGCAACGGATTGAAGCTGGCCTCTACGCACAACATCTCCTTGAATCTGACGAACAGTTCACTCCGTCGAAGAAGCGGGATCTCAAGGCTATCGCTAAAGACGGGCGCGCTGCGCGAGCTCACCTTTTGGAGGCCAACCTCCGACTCGTCGTCTCATTAGCGAAGCGCTACACGGGGCGCGGAATGCCTCTCCTCGACCTCATTCAAGAGGGGAACTTGGGCCTCATTCGCGCCGTCGAAAAGTTCGATTACACCAAGGGCTTTAAGTTTTCGACGTACGCGACATGGTGGATTCGACAAGCCATTACACGCGGGATGGCCGACCAGTCCCGGACAATTCGCCTTCCTGTCCACCTCGTCGAGCAAGTGAACAAGCTCTCGCGCATTAAGCGCGAGATGTACCAGCACTTGGGCAGGGAAGCTACCAATGAGGAGCTCGCGGACGAGTCTGGTATCGACGAATCAAAGATCGATCTTCTTCTGAAGCAGTCCCGTGACCCGGTGAGCTTGGATATGCCGGTCGGAACGGATGAAGAGGCACCGCTGGGAGACTTCATTGAGGACTCCGAAGCGACCGATGCGGAAGAAGCCGTCGTAGCATCTCTCCGCCACTCCGACATTAGAACTGTTTTGGCGACCTTAGAGAAGAGGGAGCAAGACGTCATTCGTCTCCGCTTTGGTCTCGACGACGGTGTCCCCCGAACTCTTGATCAGATTGGTCGCGAGTTTGGGCTCTCTCGTGAGCGGGTCCGCCAAATTGAACGTGAGGTCATGGCGAAGCTCCGAAAAGGAGAGCGTGCGGATAAGTTGCGGTCTTATGCTTAAGTGCTGAGATGCTTATCTCGCATTCTGGCTTTTAGCGTACCCACATTTATTGCCAGCGAAAGTGGGTAAAAACGCCCCGGGGAAATATTTCCCGGGGCTCTTATGTTAAGGGTAAAGTAAAAACTAGTACCGTCGTCTTATTTATCGAACTACTTGAGAAAGGCGTCCATCATGAAGGATCTCGTCGATACCACCGAGATGTATCTCCGGACTATTTATGAGTTGGATGAAGAAGGTATCACTCCCCTGCGCGCGCGCATCGCGGAGCGCTTGGAACAATCAGGCCCCACGGTCAGCCAAACGGTAGCTCGCATGGAACGTGATGGGCTCCTCCGCGTCGCAGAAGATCGCCACCTCGAGCTTACCGACGCAGGCCGCCAGGTTGCGATCGCGGTTATGCGTAAACACCGCTTAGCAGAGTGTTTACTGTCTACTACCCTCAAGCTTCCTAAAGAGAAAGTGCACGAGGAAGCCTGTCGTTGGGAACACGTCATGAGTGACGACGTTGAGCGCCGTCTTTACGATGTCCTTGATGCTCCGACTCACAGCCCCTTCGGAACCCCGATTCCGGGGCTTCCGCAGCTCGGGGTCAATGGCAGTGAACCGCAGATGGAGGGCAAGCGACTCACGGATCTCGCTCGCAATGAACTCGTCACTGCGAAGATCCTCATGTTTAACGAAGTACTTCAGTCCGATTCCGCTGTGATGGCCAATCTTCGGAACGCCGGAATTGTTCCTGGTAAGAAGATCCACGCGGTCGTCAATGACCGTAATGCCACGGTCTCGGTTGGTGATGAAACAGTGGCCATTCCTGTCAGCTTGGCCCACGCTATCGTCGTCGAGTAAAAAATCGAGTCCGACCTGGCTCAAGTGAGTGGACCCTAGCAGAAGTAGAAACTGAGTAGGGTGGTGTGCCTTCGAGCGCCCCACCCTACTTCCATATTTGCGGTGAAAACTCACATATCCATCACTGGAAAGTGACCGGAATATCCGCTACGTCAACGAACCCGTTGCTATGGTCACCAAAGAGCTTGATGACACACTCTTGGGTTTTGCAGTCGATCTCGTCTCCACCAGTACTGACATTCTTCTGGTTGACGGTTATCTCTTCACTGAACGAGCCATCGTCCGGAATGGCTCCGTCCTCATTTTCGTTAGAGATCCACTTTTGTGCATTCGGATCCCCGTGAGCCCCCAGACAATCGGGAACATCTCCGGTTTGCTCTTTCGCACACAGGGCGAGGTAATACCCCATGTCCGGATCCGCATCCTTAACATCTACCGTGACTTGCTGCCCGTCCCGCAGATCCTTTGCTTGCGACACCTTCATAACGACGATGTCATCGGTTCCGGTGACTTCTGTGCTTGCACTGTCATCAGTGTCGCTAGCTTTGGCGGACTGACCACTCGACTTAGCGGCAGACGCTGCACCGGATGATGAATTATTCGAGTCGTTATCATTGGAGCACGCAGCCACTCCGAGTGCACACCCCAAAGTGACGACGAGTGCACCGGCCCGCATACCCATCGTTAGTGCCGGTCGAGTGGAATGAGTGTTGTGTTTCATCGCGGAGGGCTCCCTCGTAGGGTTCATAAAGTCGTACAGTGGTTAACCTTATACAAGAAAAGTATAATCATCGGCTAAGACAAATAACTTGTCTACCTTCTGTGCATCTTAACGCACACGTCAACACCCCCTCACTGCATAAGGGTGGTGTGGCCTTTTCCTCTACCCCACCTATAGGTAAGCTAAAGCCTCGACGTGGAGGCCCAGGCTTCCAGTGTTGTCTGTAGTTCGACTCTTCCACAATCGCTGTACTGATCGTTGCCCGTGAAAGCTGTGACCTTGCATTACCCCTCAGGTTTCTTATCGGCCGGCCCTTGTAAAGCTGGCCGCCACCCCTTCAAACCCCTAACCATGCTCGTGGGCGCCATGCTCGTCATTGGTTTAACAACCACCGCGTGCGACGTCCCGTCACGCGACGGAGAATCGTCGTCTAGTCAGTCGGATAGTTCGGCTCACCCGGTCCATGCGGAAGGGCTCGTCAATGCGTCATTGAACACTGGTGATCCCCAAATCCTTGCCCAGATTAAGCCCAATCTTCCGGCCGAGACGACGTCACAGGGCAAGAAAGTGACGGTGAAAAAGGCTGATCGCATTCTTGGGCTTGACCGATCTGGGGCTATGGCGGCATCTCTATGGTCCTTGGGCATGGGCGATAAACTCGTCGGAAGAGATATCTCCACTGATTTTCCGTCGGCTCAGAAGCTGCCTTTGGTAACGCCGGGTGGGCACTCTATTAATGCGGAGGCCGTTCTTGATCTCAATCCCGACGTCATTTTCACCGACGGAACAATCGGGCCGCAATCCGTTTTCCGCCAATTGGAACAATCCGGGATCACAGTTGTGCGTACTGATCGAGACAGGACCCTTGATAACGCGGACAACCTCATGAAGGAGATCGGTCGTGCCTTAGGCGACGAGGATGCTGGCAACCAAGCAGCGCAGAAGGTGCGGGACGGTATTGAGTCCGCAAGCAAAGCGGCCAAAGCGGGATCTGACCATCGCCGCATGATCATGCTGTACCTGCGTGGGACGAATGTTTCAATGATCGCCGGACCAAAGTCTGGCGCACCTGACCTCATTAAATCACTCGGTGGCGTCGATGCCGGTGAGGGGCTCGGGCTAGACAAGGCCTTTACTAACCTGACATCAGAAGCATTGGTCAAGGCCGCACCCGATACGATCATCGTGATGAAGGAAGGGCTCGAGTCCATCGGCGGCTTGGACGGTCTCCATAAGCTCCCTGGTTTTGATCAGACTCCAGCCGGGGCCCATAACAGCGTGCTGACTGTCCCCGACTCTCACCTGTTATCGTTCGGGCCTGACGCGGGCAATGTGATCACAGCAATGGCTCAGGCCCTGTATGGCGACTCGAAGTCGCCATCGTCAGCTGCGCCGTCCTCAAACGCTACACCTGAGGCCCTGGAGCGTCGGTCATGGTGAAACACTCACGCACACAGTCGTTCCATCAAACGCGAGTTGTCGCGACCGTCATCTTCTTCCCGACGATCATCGCCCTCCTCGCCATCAGCCTGGTGTGGTCAGCCACCGCCGGACAAGTGGAGACAACCCCCACTCAAGTGATGGGCTCGTTGCTCCACTCCATGAGAATATCCTGGCTAGACGGCCCCGATCACGCTAATGCCGAAGCCGCACTATGGTACGTCCGCTTCCCACGAATCGTCGTAGGCGCCATTGTTGGCGCAGGTTTGGGAGTATCAGGTGTTCTTTTGCAAGGCGTGTTTTCTAACCCGCTTGCTGAGCCGGGCATCATCGGTGTGTCCTCTGGAGCAGCCGTCGGGGCCTCCGCGGCAATCGCTCTGGGGGCATCGACGACCGCGGCTCATCAGGGGCTCGGCCCGTGGATGGTCACGCTCGCGGCTTTCATTGCAGGCCTGTGTACTACCGCGTTTATATACTTTGCGTCCCGTCGTAACGGCCGAAGCGAAGTTGTCACTCTCATTCTGACGGGTGTCGCCACCAATGCCATGGCCGGCGGCATTATCGCCTTCCTTACCTTTATTGCGGATAATGCAGCTCGCGATCAGATCGTGTTTTGGCAAATGGGCTCCATTGCAGGCTCATCATGGACAGCAGCAGGAATCATCTGCGTCGTCACTGTCCCAGTCAGCCTTATCGCCTGGACTTTGGCTAAACCGCTTGATTTGCTCTCCTTGGGCGAGAGTCAGGCTCATCACCTAGGGGTCAATGTTGAGCGTCTTCGCGCGTCGATCGTCGTTATTGTCTCGCTGCTCGTTGCGGTAGGAGTGGCCTTCACCGGCATCATTTCATTTGTGGGACTTGTTGTCCCTCACGCTCTCCGGCTCATCGTCGGCCCCGGACACCGCATTCTTATACCAGCCTCGGCCCTGGGAGGTGCGCTGACACTAACCATTGCCGACGTTGTCGCCCGGACTGCTATTCGCGGTGCTGACCTTCCTCTCGGGATGCTGACAGCGCTTATTGGTGGTCCCGTGTTCTTCTACCTACTCCGACGTTCTCGTGGCCACTCTGGTGCATGGCGCTAGCGTCTGCGACGAAGAGCGATCTGTTAGGAAGGTTGTCCATGCTATCTCTTGAGTCAGTGTCCTTACGCCGAGGTTCACGCGTCGTTCTTGATGCAGTTAATATCTCGATCGATCAAGGCGAAGTTGTCGCCATCGTCGGGCCGAATGGTGCTGGTAAATCAACATTATTGGGCGTAGCTGCAGGCGATCTCACTCCTGATTCAGGAACGGTTCGGATAGAAGACCACAACGTATCGACGACATCTGCGCCTGATTTAGCCCGACTGCGGTCAGTATTGACCCAATCGAACACGGTCGGTTTTTCCTTTACCGCCGGCGAGACTATTGCGATGGGGCGCGCGCCCTGGGCCAAAACCGAAACTGCCGACGAGGCAGCTGAGGCGATGAATACCGCAATCGAAGAGACCGGCGTTCGCGAGTTTCTTTCCCGCGAATTTCATCACCTCTCTGGCGGTGAGAAAGCTCGAGTATCTCTTGCTCGAGTTCTTACCCAAAACACTCCGTTGATTCTTCTCGATGAACCGACGGCCGCGCTCGATATTCGTCATCAAGAAGATGTGATGAAGATTTGCCGACACCGAGCTAAGAACGGTGCCGCGGTGGGGATAGTCCTCCACGATTTGTCTCTTGCCGCAGCGTGGAGTGACCGCATCATCGTGCTTGAACATGGTCGGGTTGCTGTGTCTGGAAACCCCGACGAGGTATTACAGCCCGCGTTGCTGAGCAGAATTTACGGCTGTCCGATGCAAGTTTTTCGCGGGCCGGATGACTCCCCCATTGTTGTCCCGCTGAGAAAGACACAATAAGTTTCTCCCGCAACCATTGCGCGCGGTCGGTGTTTGGCACGGCTTGTGATCGCTGAAAGGACCACTGTTGTGACGTGACTGGCGCTGGCTGTTATGACTAAACCCCACCTCACGGTACAAACCACGAGATGGGGCTGAGTCACACGCCGATGCTATCCACGGGATGATCCCATGGACGACGGCTTAGCTATTCGTTGCCTGCAGAGTCGTCATTGGACGAATTTGGCTGCTGGCCTGCGGAATTCCTCCGCTTTTCGATGCCGAACAGCGCAGCGAACACAATGGCGAGAGTGCCAAGGATGCCGATGATAATTCCGTAAAGCCATCCGTGATCTGAACTGGTGTTCTCGGAGTCGATGGCTTGGTTACCGTCGGCGTCTTTAGAACCTTTAGAGTTCTTGTTCTTATTCTTCTTCTTGGCTTCGCGGGCTTTCTTTCGCGCTTCTTCTGCCTTCTTCTTTTCCTCGGCCTTCTTCTCGGCTGCCTTCACCGCGGACTGCTTTTCCTGCTGAGTGCCGCCAACAGTAATGTCCGTCACCGTGTCTTGGCTGCGGTCTGTCGAACCGTGTGCTGCGAAGGTGAAGATGGCGCACTGGTTCTTGATGCAGTTACCGCCATCGAAAATCGGCTCAATGTTGAGCGTGGTGCTGAACGATCCGTTTGATGAGATCTGCTGTGGGCGTACCCAGTTCGTCGCTCCGAAGACAGAAGCGTCTGTGAATGAGAACTTCGACTTCTCGGCTACCCCGACATAGACACCGTTGCCACCGGTCTTGAAGCCTTGGCCGGTCACCGTAACAGGAGTTTTTCCGGTCGGCGAGATCGTGGTCCGTGATACCGAAACTCGCGCTCCGCTGCGTGACTGACCCGACGTGCCACTTGCGTCCGAAGCTTGGCTGAGGCCATATCCGCCACTCGAGCTGCCTGAACCTGAGCTACCCGAACCCGAGCTGCCACTCCGGCTAACACCTGAGGCAACCGACTGCGCTGCTTGCTGTGCGCTTGATGCAGCAACTCCACCCGCAAAGCTAACCGGCGTGGCCGTATCTTGACTACGGTCGCTCGACCCATGTGCGGCAAAGGTGTACACCGCGCACGCATTCGTCAGGCAGTTCGCGCTACCAAATGTTGCTGACACGGGAAGATCAACCGAGAATGATCCATCAGCATTGAGGTTGCCTTTTTGGTTGGAGACCCATACTGTCCCGGGACCGAAGACATCAGCATTGGTCGTACTGAATTGATCCTGCTGAGCGATCCCAACATAGACGCCATTGCCGCTGGTCTTGAACCCTTGACCGCTAACCCGGATGGTGTCTCCACTCGGATTAAGGTTTTGAGTCTTAGACAATGTGACTGCCGCGCCACTCGAGGAATGCGCCCCGGTAGGTGCCGGTGCCGGTTGAGCAGGCGCTCCTCCCTGAGGAGCCGCGGAGCCTGAGTTTCCGTTGTTGGACTGTCCGTTTCCGCCCGGGTTCGCTGCGGGTGCAGCCTGGCCGTTGTCATTTCCGCCCGACGCTGCCCCGTCACCGGAGGTAGCAGGGGGCGTCACAGCCCCATCTTCCTTCTTCGCTACCCCACCTTTGAAGGAGACAGGCGTTGCGGTGTCCTGGCTCCTATCCGAAGATCCGTGTGCAGCAAGCGTGTAGATCGAGCAGTGGTTGTCTTTACAGTTCGCGTTACCGAAGGTCGAGCTTACGGGCAACTCAATGGAGAACGAACCATCGTCGTTCAGATTCCCCTTGCTCTTCGAGACCCACTTAGTATCAGGGCCGAAGGCTTCGGCATCAGTGGTACTGAACTGGTTATCCTGGGCGATACCTACATAAATGCCAGGCCCATCCGTCTTAAACCCTTTACCTTCAACCCGAACAGTATCCCCACTCGGATTGAGGTCCGTGGTTTTACTTACTGAGACAGTCGCTCCGCTGCTTGATGTACTGCCCAGGGAGCCCGAATTGGGCTGAGAATTGCCACCATTATCCTGGCCGGAGTTTCCGTTGTCGCTGCCACCATCGCCGTAGTGACCGCCCTCGGTGTCAACGGTGACCGGGCTCCCATTACGGAAGCTAATGGGTGTCCACGCATCCTGGGAGCGGTCGAAGAGCTTCGGGAACGCAGTGAATGACGCGACATAGCACTGGGTAGTTGTGCAATCGACATCCCTGAACTTGGTATCGACGGTCAAGTCGGTCGTGAAATTACCCTGGTCATCGGCTTTTACCTTGACCGCTTTGCCATAAGTTTTTGGGTATCCGGACGCGGGCTTTTCAATTGTCTGAGTGACATAAATAGATTCACCAGGCTTGTAACCCTTACCCGTCGCTTTGAGGGTATCCCCGCCACTGATGTCTTTATCTTTATCCAGAGTCAACGTCGGTGATTGGGTTTGCTCATCTCCCCCACCACTATTGAGGAATCGACCAAGATCAGGCGATCCGGGGAATCCCAGGTCATTGATCGCGTCACTCAACGAAGACAAATCAACTGCCGACGCAGCAGGGGCAGCAGCTGATCCCATCCCAATGAGAGACACCGTTGACAAGGAAGCAACGAGGGCACGAGCCGCGGTACGACCATGCTTTTTCTTACTCGTGTTGCGTGAGCCACTGGGTGCGTGGGTCTCGGAGTGATCTCCGGTGGGAAGCATGAACTCTCCAGGTAATCGAGGGGGCATTTCGAACTCGCCCGGCGCTGCGATCACGACGATGTCCCGTTTACCAGTCCGGCGTGAGGGAGGGCGTCGTTAGGGAACGCTGGTGCATCAAGAGGTGGCGTTCCATGGCTATCACTTCCCATGCTCAGTCATGCAAATGACAGCCAAGGTTACGCATCTATCCTGATATGAAGGTAAAGCTTACTTGCTGTTAAGTCAACATTTTTCTGCCCTGTGCCTCCCCATTATTTCGCGCTCCATTGGACGGAAATGAAAATAATCACATAACCACGCGATTAGTGGGGCACGTGTTAACAATGTGGCGTACAAAACCCGTTTTCGCGCCCTTTTCTCAGCCTTTTTAGGGGGTAACTGCGTGAAGAGTTTTCTCCTAGTGGTGTGAGTAACGTCAGCGATTTCTCAGTTTGTCGGAAGCATGTGCCATTCATACGAGGGCTAAACTGAGGACCCACACCATGCGGCACCCGACCGCGACGGTTGAACCTCACCCCGTTCCCCTTGCAGTGAACGCACCCATGGGGTTGATCAGTGGCACGTCGCGTGAAAATTGGGTGCCCCGTAAATACAAATAAACAGGCTGAGGCTCACCACCCCATACGGAAGGTAAAGAACAGTATGAAGATTCTTGTAACAGGCGGCGCAGGATACGTTGGCGGTACCGTCGCCAAAGTGCTCCTTGAACAGGGCCATTCCGTGACCGTTATTGACGATCTCACGACGGGCAACACCGACCTTATCCCCGACGGCGCAAACTTTGTCCGGGGAGATGTCCGCGATGTCGCTGCAGACGTCCTCGCTGATGAGAAGTTTGACGGCGTTGCTCATTTCGCCGCCCGTTCGCTCGTCGGCGAATCTGTTGAGCGGCCCCAAGATTATTGGCACCACAACGTTGTGACGACATTGACGCTCCTCGACGCGATGCGCCATTCGCATGTCAACAACTTGGTTTTCTCGTCCACTGCGGCCACATATGGAGAACCGGAGACGATCCCTATTACTGAAGAGTTCCCCACGCGGCCGACGAATCCATATGGTGCGACAAAACTCGCTATCGACCACATGATCACGTCATACGCCCACGCTTTCGGCCTGGGAGCAACATCGCTGCGCTACTTCAATGTCGCCGGGGCCTACCACGGTCAAGGCGAAAACCGCCCCGTCGAAACCCACATAATTCCCATAATTCTCCAAGTAGCTCTAGGCCACCGCGACGGAGTGAAGATCTTTGGCGACGACTGGCCGACGAAAGACGGCACATGCGTCCGAGACTATATTCACGTCAAGGACCTCGCCGACGCTCACCTCCTGGCGCTTCAAACCAACAAGCCCGGTCAGCACGGGATTTACAATCTCGGATCCGGCGACGGGTATTCGGTCCGCGAAGTCATAGAAATGTGTCGAAAAGTGACTGGCCATCCGATTCCCGCAGATATTGCTCCACGCCGTGCCGGGGACCCCGCGATTCTCATAGCGTCCAGCGACAAAGCTCATCACGAACTCGGGTGGAACCCGACGCATACAGACCTCGAGACAATTGTCTCTACAGCGTGGGACTTCGCTCAATCCCTAGGCGATCGTGCACATTCTTTGCCCAAGACGACGTCGTAGATAACAAACAAGCGAAACGGCACCATACGTAGGAGTCATAAGCAGAGTGCGCACCATACGGTTGCGTCACTCTCGCCTAGCCTTCGCATTGTCTTCGACGGGATCGTGCCCCCACCGCTGTAAGCGCCGAGCTGCTTGGACGCCCTCCGACAGTGTCGATGCCCACGGCTCGGAGCGGAACTTGTGGAACTCGGCGATGATGGCGTCGAAATCGATTGCCCCTAGAAGCTTCGCTATTATCTGTCGTTCAATCGCGACATAGACTCCATGTGCGTCGAGGGCGTCGATGGTGGTTACGAGATCATCGAGCGATTCAACGCTCAAAGCGGTGAGCAGCGCTATCCCCGAATCGGTTTTCTGCCCCCGATGAAGAGCAAGGAGCGAATAGGGCAACGACGCTCCCTCGTCGAATTTCTGTTCCTTTAAAGCGCGACGATAGGCAACTCCTGCCAAGGATTCATGTTCATTCCGATCCATAATCCCCCACATACATAGAGCAAATGAACGTGATTGGGATAGGAAGGCCTGGGCTGTGCTCAAGAAAATATCTCGAAGGGTGTGCCGCAGTGGCGAATAGCGAAGACCGTGGCTGATGTCCCGCAGGCTGCCAGTGTTTAGAGCTTGAATCCAGCGTTGAGCCACGACGGGGTCACTAAAGTCAGGTTGCTTGCCTTCTGATGATGCACTGGCAGCAATATCGTCAGCTATCTCGTCGATCAGCGTGATGAAATCTCGAAAACTATCAAGACATAGTGAAATCAGCGCGCTACTGTCTAGATGCTCTTCGCTGCCAAAAGCCGTGTTGAAACAATTCCTCTCCCCTAACGTATTAGCGGTGTGTCCGCCCCTGGGAGATTCACTATCCGTGTTCAGACCGGGGTCAAATTCGACGCCTTCGGTGAAGTGACTAATGAACTCACGAATGTAGATATCGCTGAGCTGCGCCTCTTCAGCAATTTCATTCCCCGCCTCGGGCGGAAAAGGCAGCACCGATTCGTCTGCGTCAAAAATGCTAGCGGCGTCACTTTCCGACAGCGATGGATCTGTACTAGCTCGGAGATCAGCGAACCAGCTCTTCATGGCTTCGCCGTTGCCGACGCAACCAGTGTCGAAAAAGCCGCCTCCGTCAAAAGACATCACAGCAAATTGCTGTCCTGCCCGGAGCGTGTCAACGCCAACAACTGCTGTGACCTCGACGCCTTTCGCCCACAAAGTCGACATAATCATGTTGATTGCTCGGATCGTGTCCACTGATCCGCATTTGGCGCGATCATCGACAGCCACCGTTGCGCTGGGACTATCGTCGCCGACGCGCTTTGTGACGGAAGCGGTCATGAGTGTCGCGCCGGGCAGCTCGTTGTTCGCTACTCCCGCGGCCCTCGCCCGTCGTCGGCGATCGTTATTGGACTTCCCAGATCGGGCATTCTTCATCATCGACGTCACAAGATCGACAGCCCCGGGTTCGTCGATAATTAACCAGCATGCTGATGAGAGAGGGATATCGAGGGAGCCCAACGCGCGGTCGAAGTTATCTGCGTTATCAACTGGAGAAGAGAGTACACACACTCCGCTCGACATCCGTTCTGATGAGGATTCTCTGTGACCGGCGAATGTCTTGGTACCACCACAGTTTTCGCAGCGGGAGTCGCCGATCAGGATCAGGTTTTTCTTGGTTGAGTTCTCTCCGAGTATTCGTGGCAACGCGCCTAGAACCGCGCTGGTGGTGTCAGAGGATGGACGGGGTCGGGCAAAAATAGAAAACACGTCGGAGGTATCGGTGATACACGAGGAATGGCAATGTGTCATGGCCGCTAGTCTGGCAATTAATGTCTCACCGTCACCGCCGAGACGACGGTAAAACTGCGCACGCTGTGGATAACTATTACCCTGTGGATAACTGGTAGAGCACCACCGATCGAGACCTCACACAGAGCACTGGAAGATCCCGTAACCATCGCTATTATTGTGAACTACTGTCGATACGGGGTGAAACGTGGCAGTACACGGAAACAGGCACGACGGGGTTAAATTCGTGGAATACCACTACTTATCATGGTGTTGTGGTTAGTGTCGCGTTAATATCTACCCTTTTAAATACCGAGAAATTAAATCACGAAATCGACAAATGATATCGAGGACTAATAATGACAATGGATAACGACGAAACAATGTACGAGCTTGAATATCCTGAGCCGGAAACACAATCCGACGCTAGTAACGGCCTATCACTCGTCGTAGCGCTTCAAGGCTATGCTGACGCTGGCCAAGCTATTGATAACGCAGGGTCGCACATAAAAGCAGCCTTGGAACATGCACCATTAGCGACATTTAATAACGATCTCCTTATTGATTATCGTTCACGGCGTCCTGCCGTGCATATCCTCGACAATGAGTTAGCACCTGCCGAAAAGACAGAACTCTCCTTAGACGTCGTACGTGATAATGCAGGAACTCCGTTCCTTCTTCTATCCGGGCCGGAACCCGACTTACGGTGGAATGCGTTTACGGAGGCTGTCACCGACCTATCTAAACGTTTTAAGGTGACAAAAGCGGTGAGCCTTTATTCCGCTCCGATGCCGGTTCCCCATACCCGTCCACTTATCGTGACCCAACACGGCTCATACAAATCGGATCCGCTCCGGTATCCGCGCTTTGATGGGCGTATTACCGTACCGGGGTCCGCTCAGCTCGAGCTCGAGATGAAAATGGCCAAAGAAGGTATTGAGACGGCAGGGTTTACAGCTCATGTTCCGCACTACATTGCGGCCTCGGAATACCCGTCTGCAGTCGTCAAACTCCTCCAAGCTGTGGAAGAAACAGCAGGTGTTTCTATCCCGTTGCAAGCCTTGGAGCGGGAATCCGAAAAAGTCGAGCGCGAACTCGAAGAGCAGGTTGAGGAGTCGGGTGAGATAGCTGCCGTCGTCCATGCTCTCGAAGCCCAGTATGACCAAGAAACCGCACGGTATAGGGAGCGCCATGACCGCGGTTTGCTCAGCTCTGATGGCGAGGTGCCCACTGGGGATGAGATCGGCGCAGAACTAGAAAAGTTCCTTGCGCAGGTTAACCGCGATAAAGATACTCACGATGACGGTGCTGAGGATAACGGTGCGGGAGACTGGGACGAGTCGGATGCTCCGCGTTCTCATGACGATGACAACCATGGTGATCATCGGCCGCGCTCCGATGGAGGCGACGACTCAGACGAAGCCTAGACGAGACGATTAGGATAGAGCCGTGAACCTAGCTAGTTATCTTCCCGACCTTGCTGACGTCCCCGAATCCTTATATGACGAAGCAATTTCTGATTCATTTCGAAGCTGGGTTCGCTCGCGAGGAATTACCCTCTTCCCTGCACAAGAAGAAGCAATCCTCGGAACAGAAGCCGGTGATAATGTCATCGTCGCCACACCCACCGGTTCTGGAAAATCACTTGTCGCCTTGTATGCGCATTTCTTCGCCCTTGCGCATAACAGGCGAACATTCTATACAGCACCAATTAAAGCCCTGGTCAATGAAAAATTTTTTGCCCTGTGCGACGCCTTTGGTGCGAAAAATGTCGGGATGATGACAGGAGATGCCACTGTCAATGGCAAAGCTCCGATTATTTGCGCAACTGCCGAAATCGTAGCCAATATTGCCCTCCGCGATGGTCCCGATGCTGAGATAGACCAGGTAGTGATGGATGAGTTCCATTACTATTCCGATCCCCAACGAGGGTGGGCATGGCAAGTTCCGCTCCTTGAACTTCCATCGACACAATTTATTTTGATGTCTGCCACATTGGGAGACACGAGTTTCCTGCGTAAAGACTTAAGTGCTCGAACGGGACGAGATACAGATCTCGTCGATGGAACTGAACGGCCCGTTCCCCTGTCTTTTTCTTACGTCTACACACCTATTCACGAAACAATTGAAACGCTTATTAAAGAAGATAAGGCGCCCATCTATATTGTTCACTTCTCCCAGCGAGAAGCGGCAGAACGAGCTCAAGCCCTCAAAGGCCATGTGAAGATTTCGGCAGAGACGAAGGAAAAGATTCGTGAAACAATCGGAGACTTTCGTTTTTCCTCGGCGTTTGGGCGTCAATTATCCAGTCTCGTCCGCCAAGGCATTGGTGTCCATCACGCGGGCATGCTGCCGAAATACCGTCGTCTCGTCGAAAAGCTTGCCCAGGCAGGCTTATTAACAGTGATTTGTGGAACTGACACACTCGGTGTGGGGATCAATGTTCCTATTCGCACCGTACTTTTTAGCGGGCTGGCGAAATACGACGGTCAACGCCACAGGGTGTTACGTTCCAGAGAGTTCCACCAGATTGCCGGACGAGCCGGTCGCGCTGGTTTTGATACGGCCGGTTATGTCGTTATCGAGGCACCTGAACACGAAATTGAGAATTATCAGGCACGGCAGAAGGCCGGGAGCGATCCCAAAAAGCTTAAGAAGCTGCGGAAGAAATCAGCACCCGAGGGTCGCGCAACATGGGCCGAAAGCACTTATGAGCGCCTCATTAACGCTGAGCCAGAACAGATGACCAGCCAATTTGCGGTATCTAGTTCCATGTTGCTCAACGTTCTGTCCCGACCGGGGAACGGCTTTGAGGCCATGAAACGCCTAATGCGTGGCAATCACGAAACCCGTGCAAAACAAAACCGGCATATTCACATGGCTATTGATCTCTTCAGAGGTCTTAAGCAAGCCGGAATTATCGAGCAATCTGATACACCAGATGAAACCGGTCGTTATTGTCACGTGACCGATGAATTGCAACGTGACTTTGCATTGAACCAACCGTTATCGCCATTTGCCGTCGCTGCTTTGGAGATTCTCGATCCAGATAGCGAGACTTTTACGCTCGATATCATCAGCGTTATGGAGTCGATTCTCGACGATCCATCTCCGCTACTCCGAGCCCAAGAAAAGAAAGAGCGAGGCGAAGAGATCGCCGCACTCAAAGCCGAGGGCGTCGACTATACCGAGCGAATGGCGATCGTCGAGGATATAACGTGGCCGATGCCCCTCAAAACGGAGCTTGACCAGGCGTTTGAGACATATAGTGAAGGACACCCCTGGGCGCGAGAATTCTCCCTTTCCCCCAAATCTGTTGTGCGCCACATGATCGAACGTGCTATGAACTTCTCCGACCTCATTGCAGCGTATGGTTTAGCCAGGTCAGAGGGAGTCATTCTTCGTTATCTCACGGACGCGTGGCGGACTTTGCTCAACACAGTCCCCGCGGAGTATCACACTGATGAGTTAGACGACATCATTGATTGGCTATCCGAGCTCATTATCCAAGTTGACTCGTCATTATTGGATGAATGGAACCGTATGGCGGATCCTGACACTCCGATCACTGATGAGGAAGTTGAAGAACGAGCCTTCGGTGATGGTAGTGAACACGTACTCACTGCCAATAAGCGAGCGTTCACGCGCATGGTTCGGAACGTCTTCTTCCGTTTTGTTGAGCTTTTTGCCTTCGAGAAAGAGGACGAACTCGACGAGCTCACCGACCGCGTAGCAACCGAAGACCTAACAGACACACCCGACTGGCCAGCAGCACTCGACGATTACTTCGACAATTTCGCCGATTTAGGCGTGGACGCATCTGCCCGTTCCGCGGACATGATCATCATCAAAGAAAACGGGCGCTCCTGGTCGGTTCGACAAATTATCGACGACCCCGACGGCAATCACGATTGGGCCATCACCGGAACCGTCGATCTTGATGTGTCCGATGAGGCGGGCGATGTTCGGCTCTCTGAGCTCAGCATCGTTGAGGGCGATTAGTTTCAAGAGCTCCGGCCTTCACCCCAGTCACGACGCCTCAATCAGGACAGAGCATTCGCGTTCCGCGACACCTCTTCGAAAGCCCGCGTAATCTGACGGCCGATGTGTTGAAACTGCTCTCCCCTACTTGGAGACGTACTGGAACGATAAGCCAATCCGATTTCGCGATGGCAGGGCACAGACCCTTTCTTAAACTTCGCGATCGCGATGTTTTCCTGGCGTCCTTCCACGGGCAAGGCAGAGGCAGGCACCAATGTGGAACCCAATCCACCAGCAACGCACTGCACAACCGTCGTCAAACTAGCGACTCTTGTGACAGCCTGGTTTGCTTTGGAACCCTTCCCAGTACGGCGGCAGAGATCCAGAACTTGATCACGTAAACAGTGGCCGTCGTCAAGAAGAAGAAGGTTGAGGTCTTCGAGTACCTTCGGGTCGACGTTCGTCTTCCCAGCTAATTCGTGGCCCTCTGGTACGACGAGGAAGAAGTCTTCGTCGTAGAGGTGCTGCTCGATTAATCCACTCTCACCAGATGGGAGGGCCAAAACGGCGACATCGATCGTCCCTTGCTTCAGGCTTTCAACTAAATGATGGGTTTGTTCTTCGACGATATTCGGCTGAACTTCCGGCATCTCAAGGTTGATGAGCTGAAGAAGGTGCGGAAGGATATAAGGCGCGACGGTGGGGATAATTCCAATCGTGATCGGTCCCGAGGGGGAATCGCTCACGCCTCGAGCATGAGCGACGAAGTCGTCGGTAGTATCCAAGGCTGCACGTGCGTAAGGAAGGAGAGCTTGCCCAGCCGAGGTAACAATGACCTTCCGTGTTGAGCGTTCAATAAGCTGTAGGTTCAGGCCGCTCTCTAAAGCAACGAGTGCCTGCGACAGGGATGGCTGGGAGATCCCCAAACGCGCTGCTGAAGTACTAAAGTGACGGTGCTCCGCGATGGTCACGAAGGCACGAAGTTGGGCAATTGTCGGGCGATACTCTCTATTATTCATGGTTATAACTGTACACTAGATATTTAAGTTTTACCTCTTGACACACCCGATAAATCATGCCATGCTTTATAGCGTCAGATAATTAACCAATCGATGACGCTAACCAGTAGGAGGAAGCAATGGCATTGCTGACCATCGGTGACCAGTTCCCTGATTTCGAATTGACCGCACTTAAGGGCGGAGACCTGCGCGAGGTCAACGCCAACCAGCCGGAAGACTACTTCGAGGAGATCAACAACCAGTCCTACGAGGGCAAGTGGCGTGTCATCTTCTTCTACCCGAAGGACTTCACCTTCGTATGCCCCACCGAAATCGCAGCATTCGGCAAGCTCAATGACGAGTTCGAAGATCGCGACACCCAGATCCTCGGCGGCTCCGTCGACAACGAGTTCTCCCACTTCAACTGGCGTGCAACCCACCCGGATCTGAAGACGATTCCGTTCCCGATGATTTCCGATATCAAGCACGATCTCATCAAGGCTCTTGGTGTGGAAAATGCCGACGGTGTCGCAGACCGCGCTACCTTCATCGTCGATCCTGACAACGTCATCCAGTTCGTATCCGTCACCCCGGACGCTGTTGGACGTAACGTCGACGAGGTTCTGCGTGTCCTCGATGCACTCCAGTCCGAAGAGGTTTGCGCCTGCAACTGGCAGAAGAATGACCCCACCAAGAACATCGACAAGATGGATGTTCTCAACGAAGAGCTGAAGTAAGCACTCGCTTCCAGCTTCAATCGACTGTCACAGTCGTCACCGAAACTATCTCGCCATCACTAAGGACGGTTCATAATGGCACTTGACAACCTTAAAGAGGGGCTCCCGGAGTACGCGAAAGACCTCAAACTGAACTTGGGCACCCTCTCGCGCTCGACCGAGCTGTCGGAGCAGCAGCTATGGGGCACGTTCCTTGCCACTGCTGCAGCGACGCGGAATGACACCATCATCTCGGAGATTGCTGAGGAAGCATCGCAGCACCTTTCCGATGAGTATGTCAACGCCGCCTACGGCGCAGCGTCGATCATGGCCATGAACAATGTCGCGTACCGCGCGAAGTCGTTCCTTGGCTCCGACTATGCCCAGGTCCGCATGGGTCTGCGGATGAACATCATCAACAAGTCCGGGATCGACAAGGTTGACTTCGAGCTCATGGCTCTCGCCGTGTCGACCATCAACGGTTGCCACGACTGCACCAAGGCTCACGAGAAGACGGTGACGAGTGAAGGCCTAACCAAGGAACAGGTTTTCGAGGCCGTTAAGATTGCCGCAACCATTCAGGGTGTAGCGCAGGCAATTCAGATCGAGGCTGCTCGGTAGAGTTCCGTCCCTTTGAGTTCAGTGTGACTCTCTGGGCTTTTTCTTCCCTGGCGTATTAGACGCCAGGGATTTTCTTATGTCCAGCGCGGGCCAAGTTCGCACCGGTGATGGTTGCACAGGCCATGGGTTCACAACCGCGCGATATGCTGCCAATCCTCCCTCACATACCCCTTATTTGTTCTCCTTGCAATACTTTATCGACAATTATTTGCGGTTGATTTAAGATCTTCTACGTCCCAATTTTTGCCCGATGTACTGAGGAGAACGTTAGCCTGTGGCCCGGCCCGCGCATCTCAGCACAACAACTCGTACTCCTGGAGGTTTAGGCTGCTCAGAGGAGTCGGTCTCCCCTCATTCGGCCCATTCTCGTGGCTCGATTGACTTCAAGGATTTCTCGCTCATCCCCCTGAGCGCCGAACCGACTACTACCCCAGCCGATCCTCGGCCTTCCCGCCCGCTATTGCACGTCAGTGACCTGCATATTACCCCCGGGGAATGGGTCGTCGTTTCGGGGCCATCTGGAGCAGGCAAAAGTCTCTTCCTCAACTCAATTATCGAAGCGGGTGCCCGGCCGTCAGCGAGTTCAGCAAGCTCAGTGCAACACCAACATTCCCAGCACGCGGGACTACAAACCACTGGTTACTGTTCGGTCTCAGGGACTCTTGGCTTTTGTGCTCAAAATTCGTCGACGTCACTTGATCCTCTTACCTCTGTGGGGACACAAATTTCATACGCTCTACCAGGAGAATCTCGACGAGAAGCGATCGATCATGCGGATGCTCTACTCGATCGCGTGGGTCTGGATGGCTCCCGTTACCCCCTGGAATTATCCGGAGGCCAACGGCAGAGAGCCTGTCTTATCCTGGCATTGATTCACCAACCCGACGTTCTTATCGCGGATGAGGTGACCAGCGCGCTGGATCCTGTCACTTCGTTAGCAATAAGCGATATGCTGTGCGAGTTTTACGAGACCTCTCACCCAACAATCGTGATGGCGACACATGACGTCTCTGGCTTCGTTCCTCTAGCAACACGACATCTACACATTGATGACGGTGTTGTCGTCGACCATACGGATAGCGCAGGTAGAGGAGCCACATGCCAGTAGTTTCCTCCTCCAATCAGTCGTCGGAGCTCTCCGGATCTCCTCTTGTCTCTTTACACGACGCCACGTGCGAAGGGCGTTTTCATCGTTGTTCGTGCGATCTCTACGCCGGCGAAAAAGTGGGGTTCGTCGGCAAGTCAGGCTCGGGAAAGACCAGCCTCCTACGAGCGATAATGGGCAGTCTTCCGCTAAACGACGGTCATCGCACAGCTCCCGACCACCGCGGATGGTGCGCATTTGTTCCGCAACAACCCGACGCCACCTTGCATCCCCTGATGACGGTTCAGTCCATCATCCGGGAAGCGACGCTGATCGCAGGAGTAGAAGCGCCAGACTATGAAGAACTCGTCGGCTCTTTAGGGCTCCCCGCGGATGTGTTACGTCGGCGGCCTCACCAGTTATCAGGAGGTCAACGTCAACGTGTTGCTTTAGCTCGTACACTAGCAACCCGCCCCTCTGTCGTCCTTGCCGATGAAATTGTGTCTGCCCTTGACACCGAGAGCGCGACAACAACCATGAGCGTTCTGAACACTTACCAGCAAAAATCATCGTGCGCAGTGGCGGTAACAGGTCACGACTTGAGGTTCATGGTCTCGACGTGTGACCGCATCATCGTTCTTGACGATGGTCGCATTGTTGATGATCAAGCCGCAGCAGAGATTGGTAGCTCAAATGTTCCGCC
This sequence comes from Corynebacterium pseudokroppenstedtii, assembly GCF_019754945.1. Classification (GTDB taxonomy): domain Bacteria; phylum Actinomycetota; class Actinomycetes; order Mycobacteriales; family Mycobacteriaceae; genus Corynebacterium; species Corynebacterium pseudokroppenstedtii. The sequence goes on along the minus strand of NZ_JAEUWU010000001.1, from coordinate 422,620 downwards.
GACCGCGGAATTGATTCACGCTGATCGCATTTTTCGAGGAGGTGCATGACGTGAAAGCTTCGTCGCTATTCGGAGGTAGTCGGAAATCTGGGAAACCGCTCCCCGCGTATATCTACCTGCTGTTGATCAGCCAACTGCTGTTCAATATCGGTTTCTATATTGTCGTTCCCTTCTTAGCGGTCGTCCTGGCAGATGGCTTTGCTCAAGCCGGAACGATGATCGGCTTAGTCCTCGGTTTGAGGACGTTTTCGCAACAAGGACTGTTCTTTCTCGGCGGAGGGCTCACAGATAAATATGGGGCGCGCCCGATCCTGTTGACGGGAATTTCTCTGCGTGTACTTGGATTCATCACAACGGGATTGACCAGCCATTACGCCACAGCCAACGGGAAGAGCGACAATCTGGCCAACACATGGTCACTCGCCGGATTCATAGGTGGCGTTGTCATTATTGGTTTTGCTGCCGCATTGTTCTCGCCCGCCGTCGAAACATCATTGGCCGACTCGGGTGCCCGCCTCGAAGCTCAAGGAACGAGCACGAGAGCCCACATCTTCGCCTTAGATTCTGCGTATTCAACCGTCGGTTCTGGACTAGGCCCACTTATTGGAGCGCTCCTTCTTCCTCTCGGATTCGACATTTGCTGCTATGCGGCAGCTGCCATCTTTGTCTTTTTGGGCATAACCCACGTGATCATGCTCCCGACGTCGGTTCACCCGGCCCGGCGCGAGCCGATCACACAAGACTGGAGCCATGTTCTCCGAGACCGCCGTTTCCTTGTTCTCGCAGCGGCATATTCCATGAGCCTCGTCGCCTATAACCAGATGTATCTTTCCCTGCCCGTTGAATTGACGCGTGGGACGGGATCGGATCAATCAATGGGGATCATGTTTCTCATTGCTGGGGTGTGGGTCATCATTCTCCAAGTCCCATTGGCCCGGATAGCGGCTCGGTATAACCCCACGCGGGCGGTAGCCGTTGGTTTTCTTATCATGGCTGGCTCGTTCGCCATCGTCGCAGGGTGCGCACCCTGGTCTCGAAGTTTGGCTCCCGCCATCGCCTTCGTCGTCGTCCTCAATGTGGGCAACATGATTGTCAGCCCGATTGCACGCGACCTCGTCGGGGTACACGCGAAGAACATCAAGTTGGGTACCTACTACGGCGTCCTCAATTCGGTTGGTGGGGCGGCCGTTCTTATCACTTCGCCGCTTCTCGGAAAGCTACTGAACAATGCCTACCACCCCACGCGATCAGCAATGATCCCGTGGATCGTTCTTGCCGCCGGGATGGTGGGTGCTGCCATCACCATTTACGTGTGGGGAAGACGCACGGCGAAGCTTTCACAACAGCTGCGTCATGCCGATGCGCCTAATAACTCGTCACAATTAACTGATCAGATAGAGGAGTTCTCATCGTGAAACGACTGTCGCTATTACTTGCCATTCCTGTGGCCGCGACTGTGCTCACCGGATGCTTCAATAATTCGAACTCGACCGGTAGCGACGGAGCAACAATCGGATTGGCCTTCGCTCCAGTGGCAAGTATGTCGCCCTATTCTGACGACGCCGTTCTAGCGAGTCGGATGGGCGTCGGAGAAACCCTGGTCACGTTAGGAGACAATGGCGATATTAAGCCTTCATTGGCCGAATCATGGTCGGATGAATCCCCACGTTCTGTGACCTTCCACCTCCGTAACGCTAAGTTCCATGACGGAAAGCCACTGACCGCGCAGGCTGCGGCCACCAGCCTCACCCACGCGTGGAACGCCACCAACCGGCCGAAAGCCCTTGGCAAAGCCAACCTTACGTTTGAAGCTTCCGACGACCACACGCTGGTAGTGACGTCGGAAAAGGACGACCCCATCCTGATTCAGCGGTTCGCCGATCCGGGAACGATGATTCTGTCACCTGATGCTTTTAACGGCGACGCTAAAAAAGATGGAGAAAAGAACGACGGTAAGGACGCAGAAGCAAAAGAGAGCTCCTCTGATGGCGCACCTGACCTGGTGAAACACGGAACCGGACCATTTTCGCTCGACAAAGAAGCTAGCTCGACCCAAGCGGACTTGAAGGCAAATGACGATTATTGGGGCGGCAAGCCCAAGCTCGGCTCAGTCACTGTCAAGTTCATGACAGATGCGAGTGCACGTACTGCCGCTTTCCGTTCAGGAGAGGTTCAGCTCGCCACGGCTATTCCCACCTCCCAAGTTTCGGAAATTGAAAAATCAGCGAGTGAATTAAAATCAACGCCACTTCCCCGCGCGGTCCTCCTCCATCTCAATACGAAGAAGGGCGTATTCACCGATCCTGGGTTACGAGCAGCAGCGCGGGAAGCCATCAATAGCAAAGCCATCACGGACTCCGTCTTTGAAGGAAAAGCGGATGCTGCAACCGACCACCTATTCAATCCGGCTGAAGAATGGGCTCGTACCCCGGATGACGCATCGAAGAGCGCTGTTCCCACTACGCAACCGTCACAGCAAAAGATCAAGCTTGCCACCTGGACTGAGCGTGGCGAACTGCCAGAAGTCGCATCTATTGTTGCTGACCAACTACGTCACGCGGGCTTCGTCGTCGATGTGACGACGAAGGATTACGATTCACTCGAAAGTAGCCTTCTTGATGGCCAATTTGATGCTGTTATTGGGAGTCGTAATTACCTGATCGGCGCAGCTGATCCTGTTTCCTACCTGCAATCCGACTACACGTGCGACGGCACATATAACTTGTCGCAGCTGTGTGATCCGGGCATTGATGAACATATCTCGCGGGCAGATGCTACGTCTGATCTCAATGAACGGCGCACGCTCGCAGCAGAAGCGGGAGCGAGCATGGTTGCCGACAATGCGGTGATCCCCATCGCCTACCCGCGCGGTTACATCGCGATGAAGGGGATGAAAGACGTCAGCGTGGATACGTTTGAACGACAATTACTCACTGCTAAGACTCAGCGTGACTAGTTCATCGACGCACCCGCGCCAATCCCTCTTGTCCCTACGGATCCCCTAGTTATCTCTCATCATGCCTTCACGACACCGTACTACGCGCTCGTACCACTCTATCCTGGGCCTTGCAGGAACAACTGTCCTCATCGTGCTCGGAGGACTTCTGTTTGCTGCCGTCCTTCCGTGGCTTTCCGGGCGCGATATTGCGGTGTCTATCTTTCGAGCACGTGAGTCGGAACGGACTCCCAATCCGGAGGTCATAGAAAATATCCGGCATGAACTGGATCTACCGTCGAACCCTATCGAGGGGATTCAGCGATTCTTTGTCGGCTTCGTCCATCTCGACTTCGGTGTCTCATGGGTAAATCCATCTAACTCTGCATGGCACACTGTCTTGGCAGGGTTCGGTCCATCCGTGTTCTTAGCAGGAACGGCCACTCTACTTGGCACTATGATCGCGTGCGCTCTGATCTGGCCACGGATTTACGCTTACTCTCAGGGGCGCAGATCCCACGCGGGTTTACTCTCGAGCGCAGTTTTATCATCCGTCCCCGAATTTGTCCTCGCTAGTCTGCTGATCAGCTTTATTGCCATTCAGTTGGGGTACTTGCCCGCCACCGGGTGGGATGGCCTCCGGTACGCAATTCTTCCGGTCATATCCCTCACCGTCCCCATTTCAGGAATGCTCTCACGCATTCTGCTGATCGCCGTGGACACAGCAGCGGCCGAGCCCTGGGTGAAAACCTGGTTGGTTAACGGCATACCCGGTTACCGAGTTCGCAGGAGCCTCGTTCGACGAGGATTTGCGACATTAACGCCACAAATCTTCCTCTTTTTCGCCGGCACTTTAGCGTCAACGGCTCTCGTGGAAAACATTTTTTCCATTCCCGGAATTGGACGGATCGCTGTCCAAGCGGCAACGCATCAAGACGTGCCCGTCATGCAAGCGCTGCTGACCTTGGTTCTCTTCATTGGTGTAGCGTGCGGATTTCTCTCGCGATGCATCTACTACTTCATGATGCGTCCAGTTGCTCGATCCCACGAAGCCGGGCTCTCCCATGGGCAGGCACATATCGACGTCGGATGGGCGCCCCCACTCATAGCCATCATCCCTTTAACACTCGCGCTCGTCGTCGGTAGCTTTCGATCCTCGGCTATCACGCCCACCGCCCGTTTGGAGTCTCCCTCTTTTAGGCATCCGCTAGGCACCGATCAGGTGGGGCGAGATGTACTTGCCAGAATGGCCGACGGAGCAATACCCACCGTCGGAATCGCTCTTATCACGACGGTGGTCTGCGTAGTCATTGGTGTCATCATCGGCCTCAGTGGGGACTGGGCACGCGTCCTCGGTGATACGTTAAATGCTCTCCCCGCTGTTTTTATCGGACTGGTTATTGCCTCCGTGTTTGGAACCTCTGTATGGACAGCAGCTGTGGCCGTCATGGCTGTCGGCTGGATTCCGATAGCAGCACATTGCAGTGCGTTAGCCCTCGACATACGACATCAAGGTCACTACGAGTGGGCCCGAGATATTGGGGCCGGACGATGGAGATTACTCATCGTCCACACCATCCCCTTCGTTGTACCCGCTGCACTCCGCCACGGTGCGACTCGTCTAGGGCATAATATTTTGGCTCTTGCCGGACTGGCGTTTCTTGGTATCGGCGCCGGACACGATTCTCCACAGTGGGGCACGATGCTCAGCGAAGCCGCTCCCTATGCAGACCGGGCCCTATGGTTTGCCCTCTCCCCCACATGTGCCCTCATCCTGGTCGGGCTATCGACGACTCTCCTTGCCGACCATATCGTTAGCCGACGCCGTTCTTAATTGCCGGATGCGTAATCGTCGGCCGAGCAGCCAGCAGCCGAAGCAAGCATCGTCGTCCAGGTAGACTGTGGGAAGTCATGACGAACAAATCCAACCGCCACACCACCGATGCTCGGACGACAACCACGTCGACACCCGACACAATCCCCAGTGCCCCATCACGCAAAGAACTCTATGCTCAGCTCAGCGAGATCAGCGCGGCTGATGAGCACCGGTTTCGTCGTCGTCTGAAAAAAGCCCGATCTGACCGGGCCCGGCACGCCATCGCTCGTGACTTAGCAGTGGCACGGACTCAATTCGCCGCAAAAATCGCAACGCTTCCGACTATCACGTATCCCCCTGATCTACCCGTAACCCAGCGAGTCGACGACATTGCCGAGACCATTCGAACTCATCAGGTCACTATCGTCGCTGGTGAAACCGGATCGGGAAAAACAACACAGATACCCAAGATTTGTTTAGCTTTAGGGCGTGGCCGGAAAGGCATGATCGGGCATACCCAGCCGAGACGGTTGGCTGCACGGACGGTAGCCGAACGAATCGCCAGTGAGGTTGGCCAAGATATCGGCCAAAGCGTTGGATACGCCATCCGCTTTGATGACCGCGTCGGCCCCTCAACGGCCATCAAGCTCATGACCGACGGTATCCTCCTCGCAGAGATGCAACGCGACCGGCTTCTGCGAGCTTATGACACGATCATTATTGACGAGGCTCACGAACGAAGCCTCAACATCGATTTCATTTTGGGCTATATCAAACGACTATTGCCACGACGCCCGGACCTCAAAGTCATTATCACCTCCGCGACAATCGATCCTGAAAAATTTGCACGTCACTTCGCGGATGCGGAGGGAAATCCGGCACCCATTATCGAGGTCTCGGGACGAACCTATCCTGTCGAAATCCGGTACCGGCCCCCGTATATCGAACGCGAACGCAAGGATGGCTCCGTCAAGCGGATTGAAAAAGATCCGCAGGAGGCTGTGTGTGAAGCATGTGAGGAGCTCATGGCTGCGGGGCCTGGGGATATTCTGTGTTTCTTCCCCAGTGAACGCGACATTCGCGAAGCCCAGGATGCCATTGAGGCAAAGAAATGGCGCGGTGTTGAGGTCACACCACTTTTCGGGCGTTTATCCAATGCGGAACAGCACCGCGTTTTTAGCCCACACCGCGGTCGTCGGATAGTACTGGCAACCAACATCGCTGAGACGTCTTTAACCGTTCCCGGAATTCATTATGTTGTCGACACCGGAACGGCACGCATTTCCCGCTACTCGACTCGGACGAAAGTCCAACGGTTACCTATTGAACCAATCAGTCAGGCGAGCGCGAATCAACGATCAGGCCGCTCCGGGCGTATAGCGAAGGGGATTGCTATACGGCTGTATTCCGAAGAAGACTTCGAGTCGCGGCCCGAATTCACTGACCCCGAGGTTTTACGCACCAATCTCGCCAGTGTGATCATCACGATGGCCTCGTTGAAACTGGGCGATATCAATGAGTTCCCGTTCATCGATCCGCCAGAGCCCCGAGCTATTCGCGATGGCATGATGGTGCTTCACGAACTCGGCGCTTTGGGTGAGGGCGAGCGCGATGGCTCCCCGGTGCTGTCGTCCATTGGTCGCGAAATCTCACGCATTCCCGTCGACCCCCGGCTAGCTCGAATGCTGGTTGAAGCGCATCACCGCGATGTTGTGGAAGCTACTTCTGTCGTTATCGCCGCATTATCTATTCAAGATGTCCGCGAGCGGCCCACGGACCATGAGCCCCAGGCGGATCAGGCTCACGCGCGGTTTAAGGACACAGAAAGCGACTTTGTGTCGTATCTCCGCCTATGGGCATATCTGACGTCCATCAAAAACGAATTATCGGGCAATGCGTTCCGGAAACGATGTCGCGCAGAGTATCTCCATTACATGCGGGTCAGGGAATGGATGGACTTCGTTCGACAGCTCCGTCGAGTTACCGAAGACCTCTCGTGGTCGTGGGACCAGAATCGTCTTACTCCTGTCATACCTAACGACGACGAATCGACGACGACTTCCACGAAAAAGCGCTCGCGCCCGAACAAAAAGACGAAATCGCAGAACGATAACGCCCGTCCCGATATGCCGATGCTCACTGTCGATCACGATGGGCTCCACCGATCTATTCTTTCCGGGATTCTCTCTCAAATTGGCCTGCGTAGCGAGGTGAAAAAGGAGTATCAGGGCACTCGGGGGACCCGGTTCTTCATCTTCCCGGGGTCATCGCTGCATAAAAAGCAGCCCCAGTGGCTGATGGCCGCCGAGATCGTCGAGACATCGCGAATGTTCGCACGTGATGCTGCCGCGATCCAACCGCGCTGGATTGAGGAGCAGGCATCGGATTTACTACGCCACCAGTATTCAGAACCCCACTGGTCACGCAAACGATCTGCGGCAATGGCGTACCAACGGTCAACCCTGTGGGGTTTACCGGTAGTCACCGATCGGCCGATCTCATACCATCGCATCAACCCGCGCGACGCCAGAGAGATCTTCATTCGCAGTGCCCTCGTCGAAGGCGATTGGGTTACGCGACACAAGTTCTTTCACCACAATCGCGACAAGCTAGCCACTGCCGGAGAGCTTGAGGAAAAGACGCGTCGCCGTGACCTACTTATCGACGACGACACTCTGTACGACTTTTATGATTCACGGATTCCCGCCTCGGTGACGACGGGCCGCCATTTCGATGCGTGGTGGAAGAAGCAATCGAAAAAAGATCCTCATCTCCTTGATTTCGATCCGGATAAGCTCCTCCATCCTGAAGCGCACACCATTAGCGAGGACGATTTCCCGGACCGCTGGCGAGCTCATTCCACGGACCTCGAACTGACATACAAATTCGAGCCAGGAGAAGGTGACGACGGGGTCAGTGTGCGGATTCCGCTTCCCATCATTGGGTCCTTATCGTGGGATGATCGGTTCGACTGGAATGTTCCTGGTTTACGACGCGAACTAGTGACGGCTCTTATCCGCAGTCTTCCGAAGCCATTGAGAACCACCGTCGTTCCTGCCCCCGACTTCGCGCGGCGAGCCATTGAGATGATGGATCCGTACGCGCAGCCACTCACGGATTCACTCGCCGACGCGCTCAGAGCAGTCGGAGGCTCGGGCATGACTGCCGCTGACTTCGATGTCGCTAAGCTTCCTCTTCACTTGAGGATGAATTTCCAGGCTGTCGATAGACACGGGAAGGTCATCGATCAAGATCGAGATCTCGATGCGTTGAAGAAGCGACAGAGTTCAGCGGCAACGCAGGCAATGTCTGCCGCGTTCAAACGAAGCAAAGTCGGTTCGACTCTTTCTCGGGATCACTCCGACTACGACGGTTCTGCCCATGACTTGCCAGGGACACAAGCTGATTCCCGAAGCAACACCGCCCGTCCTTCCGATGAGGACGCGACAGCTGTTCCTGATCTCGGGAAGGTGTATGCGGAATGGACTGATAAAGGCATCGGCACTCTCCCCGAGAGCGTTCAAACCACGATCGACGGGCAGCCAACAACAGCGTATCCAGCGCTTAAGGTCACGTCGAAGGGCATCGAGGTGGTGACATCCGCATCTCAGTCCACTGCCAATTCCATGATGTTCACTGCAGTACTCACCTTGTTAGTGCAGTCCATCAAGATCAATGAGAATCAAGCGGTGAAGGGGCTACCTTTACAGCAGCGAGTAGCCGTAGAGCACTATCCCCATGGCGGTTTGAGCGGACTGGTCAACGACTGCCGAGTTGCGGCGATCAAGGATGCGCTGGTGGATCACGGTGTCATCGAGCGGTCTCCCGAGGCTTTCGAGGCCCTGAAAAAAGAAATGTCGCACGCAATCCCTGCGGCAACACGGCGCATGGTTATTGCCATGGCACCTGGGCTCGTGGCTTATGAGTCTATGGCTGAAGAGATCAAGAAGTGGGACGGACCAGCTATCGACGATATTAAACGTCAGCTGAATATTCTCCTTCCGCCGAATGCGGTGACATGGTATGGCACCGGTCATCTCAAGCACCTCCAGAGATATATGAAAGCGGTTGAGATTCGTCTCGAAAACATGGAGCGCGACCCTGACCGGGACGCGGATGGGCAGGAGGAGATTAATAACCTCGAACGTGCTTTCCGATCAAAGCTCAACGGGCTACCTCAGCAGCGCGCGAAGTCGTCTGCAGCGCGAGCCATCATTTTCTCTCTACAAGAACTACGCGTCCAAGTGTTCGCAGAGCGTTTAGGCACCGCGCAGAAAGTGTCCCCCCAAAGAATTACTAAAGCCATCAACAAGCTCCGTTAAGTCTGGGCCCATCCGATGGCTAGCTATTCCCTACTGTGAACGCCGTGCCTTGAATTCTGTGATCTCTCGTTCGAAGTCCTCCATGCTGCTAAATGACTTGTACACGGAGGCGAAACGCATGTAGGCAACTTCGTCGAGTTTTCGTAGAGGCTCTAGTACTGCAAGACCTACATCATTTGAGTTAACCCGTGAACCTCCTTGCGCACGCAAGTCGATTTCCACTTCTTGGGCAAGGAGTTTTAACGCATCGTCAGAGACATTGCGCCCTTGACAAGCACGTCGCACACCACGGATTAACTTGTCTTTACTAAAGTCCTCTGTCACTCCGTTTCGTTTCTCAACCAACAACACAGATTTCTCAACAGTAGTGAAGCGTCCGTGACACTTGGTGCACTGCCGTCGACGGCGAGTAACAAAGCCATTTTCCACGGTCCGCGAATCAATCACCCGAGACTGTGGGTGGTGACAAAACGGGCAAAACACGACGATGATCTCCTATCTACACGGATAACGCCGGAAAACACCGCCAGTATATTAACCCTCACCAGAGGGCGTGACGATCACTGATTGACTATATGGTGTTTCCTGATTCATGTCCGCATCCCGCGGTTCTTCCCAGGCGTAATACAGGCTCGCACCCATGAGCAAACCGATTACGACACTGTACGCTGCGATTCTACGTCGCTCAGGAAAAACTGACCGTCTACACGGTTGGGCATACCTTCTCGACGGGTACGCCCTCACAGCCGGACCTCCCCGATGAACTCTGGGATGAGGTCGGTTCTGCTGCACTACTCTACGGTTGGTGGCAGACTCTACACGCCCATTCTTACGTGAGACATGGCGTTGGACGGGCTGAGCTGGATAACGGCGGGTCAATGTCGGGGTTTGTGTAGGCATGGGACATCCTTTCGACAATGTCGCGAATAAAAAATAATCGAACGTCTCATCCCTCATTGAGGGACATCGCCATGACATCATGAGGGCCGGACATAAGAGCGCATCGTAGCTCGTATTTCGAACAGGCAATTCTATTTAACGAGTATACGACCAGTTTTTATTCGAACAATGACCACTTTTTAGATCTACACAGGGCCGCCTATCCCCTCGTTTTAACGACCGCTTTTCCCGACAGCGCTCTATGTCATCGAACGCACGTCCACGTGCCGTGGGGTGATGTAAACTGATCTCAACATCGCGCACGCGGCGCACAGTACGGCCAAAAATAGCCATAACGACCTCTAGATCTAGAACTGGGAGAGACCAGCCCCATGCCTGCAAAGAAATCCCGGAAGTCGACGAAGCCTGACATGGATTCGTTGACGGACCGGCAACATCGCATCATCGACGTCATTCATGATGCAATAGTGCTGCGTGGCTACCCGCCGAGCATTCGAGAAATCGGCCAAGCCGCTGGCCTGACCTCGACTTCATCGGTGGCATACCAACTCAAAGAGCTCGAGCGTAAAGGATTTCTGCGGCGAGACCCCAATAAACCTCGAGCGGTGGGCTTGAAGATTGCGGATCCGACGAAACCCGCTAGATCCTCGCTACACCACGAGGATGAAGAATCCACACCGTCCACATCGGATGAGAGCGCGGACAGCAATATTGAGTCCAACCACCCCACCCCCGTCTTTATTCCTACGATTGGTCGGATTGCCGCAGGTACACCGATTCTGGCAGAACAAGAAGTTACCGACGAGTTTCCCCTCCCCCGAGAACTTACTGGCGAAGGGGACCTATACATCTTGTCGGTTGTCGGTGAATCCATGAGAGACGCCGGAATCTTAGACGGCGATTACGTCGTCGTGCGATCACAAAATGTGGCCGAGATCGGTGATTTCGTCGTCGCCATGATTGATGGAAATGCGACGGTAAAGGAATTTCACCGGGACCGAACTGGAGTGTGGCTCCTGCCCCACAACGACGCGTTCGATCCGATCCCCGGTGATGAGGCAACTATTCTCGGCAAGGTAGTCACAGTCCTTCGGTCACTATGACGCCCGCCAACTAGGCCCACCCCTAATTAACTAAGCCGAATTACCTAGCGACGATCCCCCCGGCAGGAGCAGGAAGCGTGATCCTGCTCCGGCACTGTGCTTCTACACAGCTTGTGCCTTTTAGACAGCGTCAGCAGCTGCTTTCTTCGCGTCGACGGCGGACGTAGCGGCAACCGCGGCGGCCGCCATCTTCTGGCATTCCTCGAGGGTACGATCGCCAACCTGGGCCCCAACCCCTGCAGCAGAAGGCGCAGCAACGGACAAGGAGTTAACACCCAAGCCCGTCAAGACGCAGGCAAGAAGCGGATCGGAAGCGGCCTCGCCACAAACTCCGACGGGAGTTTTCGTCTCCGCGCCGGCCTCACAGACCATCTTAATGAGCCGCAAAACAGCAGGCTGCCACGGGTCATTGAGGTGAGCCAATGGAGAGGACAAGCGGTCAGCCGCCATCGTGTACTGAGTAAGGTCATTCGTTCCGATCGAAACGAAATCAATTTCCTGCATAATCTCCCGAGCACACAGCGCAACAGCAGGAACTTCGACCATGATCCCAGGCGTCAAGCCACGCTCGTGGCACATACCAGCAAACCACCGGGCTTCGTCGGCAGTGGCGACCATCGGCGCCATAACCCAGGTCGGAGCCTCGCCGCGATCGTTATCTCCGACCGCTTTAGCGATCGCATCCAACTGGCGCTCCAGAATGTCCTGACGATCCCACGCAATGCGCACGCCACGAACACCCAGAGCCGGGTTGTCTTCTTCCTCCGCCTCGACGAAGGGAACGGGCTTATCCGATCCGGCATCGAGAGTACGAACAACGACCTTGCCCTTCGGGAACGCATTCAGCACACGGCCATACGCCGCGGCCTGGTCGTTTACCGACGGCTCCTTCGTCGACGATAAGAACAGAAGCTCAGTGCGGAACAGGCCAACTCCCTCAACTGCAGTCGACGCGGCCGACGCAGCCTGGGGACCATCCTGAACATTGGCTAATAACTGAACTCGGTGACCATCTTTAGTCTGAGCAGGGCCTTCCCAGTTTGCGATCTTCTCTGCAAGCTGCTCCCACTCATGAACTGCCTGCTTCGCGGCGTCCTCATCCGGGTTGACCGTGAGCTCTCCGGCAGCACCGCTAATCATGCCTTCAGTCTCGCCTGAGGAAATCTCAACATCGGTCGGTCCAGTTGCAACAACGCAAGGAATATTGAGCTGACGGGCAATAATTGCCGTGTGCGAGGTCGGTCCACCACGACGCGTGACGATGCCGATGACTAAGTCCGGATTCAGCGTTGCCGTATCCGCGGGTGCGAGATCGTCGGCCCACAAGATAGATGGCGTTGTGAGGACCGGGAGTCCAGGCTCCGGAAGGCCCTGGAGGTGGGCCAAAACACGGTCGCGGACATCTTCCAGGTCGGCGACACGCTCCGCAAAGACTCCGCCGTTGGCGGTAAACATTTCAACGAATGACGCGGTAGCAGTGACTGTTGCGTCGATAGCATTACGCCCCTGCTTGGTGATCTTCTTAACTTTCCGACGCCATCCGCGGTCAGAAGCGAGCCCCGCAGTTGCATTAACAACATCTGCAGCGTGCCCCTCGAGGCTCTTGGCACGTTCCTTGAGAGCCTCGGTGACTGCATTAGCCGCTTGTTCAAAACGTTCGTACTCAGCCTCGCGCTGACCTTCGTCAACCTCAGCCCCAGCTTCCGGAACAGCGGGACGCGGCGCCACCACTGCGATTGGACCAAGGGCGACACCAGGTACTACGGCCTTACCTTTGATCACGGCAGTTTCTTGGGTGTCCATTAAAGTCGCTCCTCATGTCGGATTTCTTTAATCCAAGTCTAACGGGTGATTCCAGAAATATACCATCATTCAGAGTGGGAAAAGTCACAAAACTATGCCCAAATGCTCACGTTCACAGTAAAGTAAACGTAAAACCACAGAAAAGCCACTGATTGGATGGCCTCTTTATGTCCGATCGGGGGCATTCAGACACGGTCTGATGACCGTTTGAAAACGAAACGCGTACTCTTAGGAGCGAAGAAACATGAAGACAACGTAAAACCAACGAATCAAGCGCAGACTCAGCGTGAACCAGACGTGAAAGGACAAGTGACACAGACATGTATGCAGAGGAACGACGGAGACAAATCGCTTCTCTCACCGCCGTTGAAGGCCGCGTCAGCGTCACAGACTTGTCCGAACGATTCTCAGTAACAGCAGAAACGGTTCGTCGAGACCTTGCTCAACTCGATCGGGAAGGCGCTATCCATCGCGTGCACGGCGGTGCTGTGGCGTCCACCAATTTCCAGACATTAGAGCTGCCCATCGACAGTCGCGCAAGGGCCGCGTCCGGCGCTAAGGCCGCTATCGGCCGAACCGCAATGGATTACCTCCCACCACAAGGTGCGGGCATTTTTCTTGACGCGGGGACAACAACAGCGGTCTTGGCTAATCACATCGCGGATTTGTCGTCGGGACGCGGATGGCCCATCGTCACCAACTGCCTTCCCATTGCGATGAATCTGGCAAGCCGGAACTTAACCGATCTTCAGCTACTCGGTGGCCAAATTCGTGCGATTACCCAAGCCGTTGTGGGCGATACTGCGCTGCGTACGCTCGCGCTCATGCGTGCTGACGTGGCGTTTATTGGCACGAACGCGCTGACGATTGACCATGGCTTATCGACGGCTGACCCCCAGGAAGCAGCTGTCAAGAGAGCCATGATCACTAATGCCAATCGCGTCATCGCCATGTGCGATTCGTCGAAATTTGGCCGTGATTATCTGGTCAGCTTTGCTGCACTGAGTGATATTGACGTTCTCATCACTGACTCTGCCGCCCCGGAAAGTTTCCTTTCCCAACTTCGCGAACATGAGATCGATGTCGTCGTTGCACAGTAAGCGCGTGTAAAAGAACTCGACGCTTTTACGAACACAGCAACTTACAAACACAACAACGATGTCGATCCACCGCCACCACGTCTAGAGGAATAATGTCTTCACACTCATCATCGCCGACTCCACAAGAAGGCGAAACACACGATGGCTCTAGTCCATCCGGCATTGAAGCATTAGATAGTCAGTCCTTGCGAATCCCCGACAATGCTGTCGTCACAGTGACCCCTAATCCCTGCATGGATCGCACGGCTGCAATATCCACCCCACTTGATCGAGGTGGAGTAAACAGGATCACTGACGTTACCGATGTACCAGCCGGCAAAGGCATCAACGTAGCGATGGCTACCTACAGGGCCGACGAACCAACCGTCGCCATTGCCCCGGCATCTGTAGGCGATCCCTTTACTTCTTTAGTTCATAAAACAGGTCTCAGTTTTGTACCGACGCCAGCTGACCATCCCGTCCGCGTCAATCTCACTGTCGCGGAACCCGATGGCACGACAACGAAACTGAATGAGCCAGGCAACCCTCTTGAGCAAGATCACGTCGACACACTGACCCGAGTGATTTCGCAGGTCGCGCAGCGTGCATCATGGATCGTTCTCTCTGGTTCACTGCCACCTGGACTGCCTACATCGTGGTACGCCGACATGGTCGGAGCGATTCGTAAGAGCGCCGACGGGCACGACGTCAAAATAGCGGTCGACACGTCAGATAAACCGCTTGAGGAACTCGGTGCCCGGATGCTGAAGGACCCGGCTGTGGCCCCCGACCTCCTGAAACCTAATGGTTTCGAAATCGGCCAGATCCTCGGCCTCGACGGGAAAAACATTGAACATGAGGCATCGCAGGGAAATCTCAAGCCCGCGACAGAAGCTGCGCGGCTTTTGGTTGACCACGGCGTGCGTTATGTCCTGCTCACACTCGGTGCGTCGGGCGCGGTCTTAGCTACCCAACAAGGGACCTGGTATGCCTCTCCGCCTCCTATCACTCCGGTGAGTACTGTCGGAGCGGGTGATTCAAGCTTGGCCGGCTTCATTATCGGTATCCAAAGTAGCGGTCACAGTAACGGAACGAGCTCAGCTACAGACAGTTCAGTTGAGAAAACTGCACTTCAATACGCTGTAGCCTACGGCTCTGCGGCAACGTCGCTGCCCGGAACGACAATCCCCTTCCCCTCCCAAACACAACCTGAATCCGTCACCGTCATGGCTGGCGCTGAAGCAACAGCCTTGAAAGGAGTGTCATGACATCATCGAGCGGTTCCGGATCTACTCCGAACAAACCGACACAAAAAGAAACAGCACCAGCGGAGGGAACGCAGGCGAACTCCTCGGAGCCACCAGTAATTACCCCGGAGCTCATCATGCTCGACGTGGCTCCTGGTGACACCAAGGAAGCCGTTATTAAGGCTTTGGCTTCACATGCGACGGTGGCCGGTCGCGCTGACGACGCCGAGGGGCTTACCTCCGACGCCTTGACTCGTGAATCGAAGTCAGCCACGGGTGTCCCTGGCGGCGTGGCAATTCCACACTGCCGCACCAGCCATGTCGAAGTTCCGACGCTGACCTTCGCGCGTCTCTCGAAGCCTGTTGACTTTGGTTCGGCCGATGGCCCCGCCGACCTGGTTTTCCTCATTTCCGCTCCGATGGGCGGAGGGAAAGCGCACCTGCGGATCCTTTCGAAATTAGCCCGAAGCTTGGTTAAGGCCTCCTTCCGGGACTCGCTGCGCGAAGCATCCGACGAGAAGGACGCAGCCCAGCGCATCCTTGACACCTTGGCTGCCAAGCCGAAGAAGAAGTCCGCATCAACCGCGTCGGCAAACAAGAGTGCAGACGCGGCTGCGGCAGGTAGCGCTGCGGGTTCGACGCCCGTCGGAGCAGCGGGAGCATCAGCTCACAGCGCCGACAGCAGCGGTAACGCTGGCGGATCCGGACAGGCTGTCACCCACCTTGTCGCGATTACAGCGTGCCCGACCGGTATTGCGCACACCTACATGGCTGCGGATTCTCTGTCGCAGACGGCCGACGCACGCGACGATGTCGAGATCACGGTTGAGACTCAGGGATCGTCGGGAGTCACTCCCCTTCCCTCCGAGGTCATTAAGAATGCGGATGCCGTCATCTTTGCAACTGATGTTGGGGTCAAGGATCGGGAGCGTTTCGCTGGCAAACCGGTGATCGAATCTGGCGTTAAGCGGGCTATTGATGAACCCGCCGTCATGATCGATGAAGCCATCGCGGCATCGAAAGACCCCCATGCACGCCGCGTTAAGGGGAAAGCGTCATCGTCGGCTGAGAGCTCTCAAGAAGAGGGTGAGGGCCTCGGCTGGGGTAAGCGTATTCAGCAAGCCCTGATGACCGGCGTGTCGTACATGATTCCCTTCGTGGCAGCAGGCGGCCTCCTCATGGCGCTGGCCTTCGTGCTGTCTGGTGCGGATATCGCCAAGGTTTACGAAACCGTCGTTAACCACAATGCTCTCTGGAACCTTCCTGGGCAGCACATTACTGTCGACGGTGAAACGTACAACTTCAGCCAGGCTCCTCTACTGATCTATCTTGGTGCTGTATCGGCCTATGTCGGCACACTGGGTATGAACTTCCTCGTTAGTGCTCTATCGGGGTATATCGCCTATGCTCTCGGTGGTCGGCCGGGTATCGCTCCAGGATTCATTGGCGGTGCCGTGTCCGTCGCTGTGGGCGCAGGGTTCATTGGTGGCCTGTTCACCGGTCTCATCGCTGGTCTCATCGCAATGTGGTTCAACACGCTTAATCCGCCACGGTGGCTAGCAGGGTTGATGCCTGTTGTGATCATTCCTCTGGTGGATTCACTGATCACTGGCTTCGCCATGTTTATCCTGCTGGGACGCCCAATCGCCTCGCTGATGGACGCTCTGCAGCACGGGCTGAACTCGATGTCTGGCTCGTCCGCGGTTCTCCTCGGAATCATCCTGGGTCTCATGATGTGCTTCGACCTCGGTGGCCCGATCAACAAGGCAGCGTACTTGTTCGCCACGGCGGGCCTGAATGTCGACGATCCTGCGTCGCTGAAGATCATGGCTGCTGTCATGATTACTGGTATGGTTCCGCCTCTGGCCTTGGCTCTTGCTACGACTCTGCGTCCTAAGCTCTTCAATAAGGCGGAGCAGGAAAACGGAAAGGCGGCATGGTTGCTAGGCCTGTCCTTCATTTCTGAAGGCGCTATCCCCTTCGCCGCTGCGGACCCGCTGCGCGTGATTCCGGCTACGATGCTCGGCGGCGCAGTCTCCGGGGCTATCTCGATGGCAGCTGGCGTTGAACTGATGGCTCCTCACGGCGGTGTGTTCGTGATTTTGGCCGTCACCCACGTTCTCATGTTCTTCGTCTCACTGGTCGTTGGCGTGGTCATCGCTGCGGCTGGTGTCATCGCCCTGAAAACGTGGTGGCCCGTAAAGACGCGCGATGCCGCGAAATCGCCGGCGTCGTCAGCACCGTCAGCGCAGAACAAAGAGGTTTCCGCCAAAACCACAGCGTAAAGCCGAAGCTCGGCCATTACACTGACATTGGCTTAAAGATTGGGCGGGTGCACGCTAAACAACAAACCAGCGATACTTCCCAATCACCAGATACGGAAAAGGCTGTGACACATGGCACTTTCCGTATCTGAACTACCACACTTGCAGCAACTTATCCGCTACGATAAGTACCGCTGTAGAAATAAATAAAATGCTTTGTGCAGGAGGACTTTAAGTCCGTTATTCTGGCACAAGAGGATCCCGATGATCCACACCTTGTTTTGATTAACAGAAAGGTTCACTTATGGCTTCCACAACCGTGACTGTCGGTTCTACCGTTGGTCTTCACGCTCGTCCCGCAGCTGTTATCGCCGAGGAAGCATCTAACTATGATGACGAGATCTTGATCTCGCTTCCCGACGATGATGATGCAGAACCTGCCGACGCCGCTTCTTCCCTCATGATTATGGCCTTGGGCGCTGAGCACGGTGACACCGTGGAAGTTTCGTCTGAGAACGCCGAAGCTGTCGAGAAGATTGCGGCCATGGTCTCGCAGAACCTCGATAACGAATAATCCACTAGTTGTCGGGACCGCCATTGTGCGGTGACCAACGGCACTATTGATGGGGATGACCGAATATTTCTGGTCATCCCCATTTTTTAATACTGACGCTGGCTGGCATCCTGCCCTTCCCCAACGTGCTCGAAAAGATAGCGCAATAGCGGATAACCAACGATAATTCCCACTGATCCCCACGCGATGCCTTCAATATCCACTGACCCCACCCGCAATGTGAGATTTCCTATCCCCGCTATTAATGCCACTGCGGCCGCGGTCAGATTGACGGGATTGGTAAATCGAACATTGTTATCTTGCCAAATACGAATTCCAAGCATTCCGATCATGCCGTATAAGACCATGGTCGCACCGCCCAAAACTCCCGTGGGAATAGTGAACACTAAAGCGCCGAACTTAGGAATAAAGGCAAGAATTATTGCGGTCGCAGCAGCAACCCAATACGCAGCCGTCGAATAGACTCTCGTAGCCGCCATAACACCAATGTTTTCGGCATAACTGGTTGTACCCGATCCGCCGCAGAATCCTGCCACCGTCGTCGCGATACCGTCAGAAAATAAAGCCTTCCCCGCTAAGTCATCCATATTTCTTCCCGTCATCGCAGAAACAGCCTTCACATGACCGACATTTTCTGCGATTAACACAACGACGACGGGGATCGTCGAGATAACGATTCCCGTGTGAAAAACGGGAGAATGGAATTGTGGGAAACCAATCCATGCGGCATTCTCTATCGTCTCTGAGGTACCTGGCGCTAAATTACCTGTCAGCGACGCGAAAACCCATCCCACAACGACACCAAAAAGAATTCCTAGCCGCGCGATCATCCCCCGGCCCGCCACAGTGAAGAGCAGAATAGCCGCCAGAGTGACGCCGGCGACTAATGGCTGTTTTTGCACGTTGGATGTGGCGGCAGGGGCCAGATTCAAACCGATGAGTGCGACGATTGCTCCCGTGACGGGCGGAGGCATCACGGCACCGAGGGCGTGTTGTCCCACGGCCATCACAACGAGCCCCACGACAGCGAGCGCTAATCCTGCGGCAAGCACGCCGCCCAGCTGGGCAGACAGCCCTGCGCTATGTGCAGCGGTCAACGGAGCAATAAACGCAAATGAGGACCCTAAATATGAAGGAAGGCGATTCCTCGTGATGAGGAGAAATGCCATCGTCCCCAGACCGGAGAACAACAGGGTGGTATTGACGGGAAACCCTGTGAGGGTGGGGACTAGAAGCGTCGCCCCGAACATGGCAATAACGTGTTGCATCCCCACGCCGATAGTTCGAGGCCAACTTAATCGCTCATCTGGTGCCACGACAGCACCAGGCCGGGATGTTTTTCCGTCACCATGCACGGACCACGGTAAAAGACTCTTTTTTGCGCTCACGCTTTCTTATTATTCAACCTGAGCAGTTAGACCCTTACCATGACCCCTATCAACACGGTCACGCTCCTGTAAGCAAAGAAAATTATGAGTATTCGTCCGCTTGAATAAACTCTTTCACCTCTTGAGCAATACGAGCAGGAACGCGTACATCAAGGACAGTGCCCTCGGTATCGTATTGTTCGTCGATAACGGTTCCATACTCATGGACTTTCGCTACGATGTCACCACGGGTGTATGGGACATGAAGCCTCACATGGGTATCCAGAGTGTTTAAGAACAGTTCGATTCGTGATGCGAGTTCATCGAGATTCTCGCCGGTCTTCGCTGACACGAAAACAACGTCGTCAAGCTCGTGGCGAAGCTGTGCGAGCACAATAGGGTCAGCCTGATCTATTTTGTTCACAACAATGATTTCAGGCGGCATGGTCTCGGCCCCACTGTTGCGAACGTCGGCAAGAACCTCGTGAACTGCAGCTATTTGCTTCAGCGGGAAGGGATCGGAACCATCCACAACATGAAGCACCAAGTCTGCCGACGCAACTTCCTCCAGGGACGATCGGAACGCCTCCACCAGCTGTGTGGGCAGGTGCCGAACGAACCCAACGGTGTCCGAAAAGATCACTGCCCGGCCGTCGGCAAGTTCTGCACGACGTGTCGTGGGGTCCAAGGTGGCAAACAGGGCATCCTCCACCAGCACCCCTGCTCCGGTGATGGCATTGATTAGCGAGGACTTTCCAGCGTTCGTGTACCCGGCAATCGCGATTTGCGGAGTGGTGGAGTTATCCCGCCGATCTCGCTTAATTTCGCGAGCGGTCGTCATGCTCCGCAATTCTGCGCGCAAACGAGCCATATCTTTACGCAGCCGTCGGCGGTCGGCCTCAATCTTCGTTTCACCAGGACCACGGAGGCCAACACCGCCATTAGAGCCGGCACGTCCACCCGCCTGCCGGGACATCATATCGCCCCAGCCACGGACTCGTGTATAAAGATATTCCATCTGAGCGAGGGAGACCTGCGCTTTTCCCTCTTTGGACTTCGCATGCTGAGCGAAAATATCGAGAATCAGCATCGTGCGGTCAATAACCTTGACATCGAGCTGTTTTTCTAAAGCGATGAGCTGTCCCGGGCTTAGTTCACCGTCGCAAATCACTGTATCTGCGCCCAGTGATCGGACCGAGTCACGGAGCTCAGCGACCTTGCCGGATCCGATGTACGTGCCCGCATCGGGCTTCTCGCGCCGCTGATAAAAAGACTCGAGGACCTCAGATCCGGCTGTCTCCGCGAGGGCACGGAGTTCTTCGAGATTTGCTTCGAATTCAGCGGTCGTCCCGGAGGTCCATACGCCGACCAGAATGACTCTTTCTAGCCGCAGCTTTCGATATTCGACGTCATAGCCGTCGGATTGCTCCGTGGTGTGAGCTTGGCTACCGCGCGACAGCGCACGGAGTTCGTCACGCTCGCTAAGGTCGAGTTCGCCCGCGGTGGGCATGTGCGCATGGCGAACTCTTGTGTCGTTATGTAGGCCTCCCCCGCGTCGGCCATGGTCATCGGTGAGGTGAGTGTCGTTGTCCAAATAAGACGGATAATTATGTGAACGTTCAGTCATTGCTCACAAGTGTCTCACGACTAGCCCTCACGCGGTAGTGCGTTCGCTATAGGCTGATGAACCTGGCGTGCATGGACTATGCCCACACAGGTCACGACTCTATACCTAGTGCCGGCCCGCGGAGCTAACAGCTTCAGGCACAGCCGACGTGGACGCAGCCGGCCAGCAGTGTGGGCGACGGGTTAAGACCAGCGCAACCGGACCCGTTCCGCCGATGTGCGATCCGCATCCAGCCCCTCCATCGGCCTTACCCAATGGGCAGGATGAACATCCCCCGCCGGGGCAGGATGTTCCCAGTGGCTTCTTGGTTAACCAGCCCATGCGTTCGAGGTGCTCGATGGAAGCATCGACGGTAGTTCGGGCAAGGCCCGTGTTTTCAGCGATCCGTGACCGGTCAACGGCCCCAGAGGCAATAGCGTCACGAACCATGGCAAGCGGACCTTGTGAAGCCGACGATGCCGATGCACGCCCGGAGGAGTCACCCCGCGAAGGTAGGCGTCGCGATAAATCTCGTTCTCGACGAAACAGCATTGCTATCACTGCTCTCACGAATCAATGTAGAGGAAATGATCTAGAAGAAAAGACGTAGTGCCTGGAACGTGATGACGGCCAAAGCCCAGGCCACTGTCAGCTGTATGGCTATCCCCACCAACGTCCATTTCAACCCGATTTCTCTCTTTTGGGCAGCCAGTGTAGCCACGCATGGAGTGTACGCCAACAGGAAGACCATGAAGGCCCACACTGCCGGGTACGTGTGACCACCTGACGAGTGGTTAAAGTCTTCGCGAATGGCCTGAGCCAGCGCAGAGTGCCCCTGGTCCACGGCATCTTCATCCGACGGGTCCTGCAGGGCGTATGTCTGAGCCCACGACGAAATCACTGCTTCCTTGGCGACGAAGCCCGTAATCAGCGGACCGGACAGCGACCAGGAATCGAAGCCAGCCGGGGCAAACACAGGTGCCACTGTTTGCGATACCGCGCCGTAGACCGAATCCTGCGGGTCGAGTTCGTCGTCACCCCAGCTGTGACCGCCGACGACGGGAGTCGACTGCAGCAGCCACACGACGATGACCGTCGCGACGATGATCCCGCCAGCCGTGTGCAGGAACCCTTTCAAACGCATCCACATGGCGGACAGTGCCAACCGGGGCACTGGCAACTGGTACACCGGCAAGTCGATGACAAGCGGTTCCGAACCCATACGCCGCCACAAAGTGTTTTTGATCAGCAGCCCTGTGAGCACAACCAGCGCGATAGAGATGACGTACATGGCGAACACAACAGAACCACTGTTGTGGGGGAAGAAGGTCGCGGCCAGCATGACGTACACGGTCAGCCGGGCGGAACATGACGTGAACGGCACAAGCAGAGCAGTCAAAATACGTTGACGAGCGTTGCCCAAAACCCGTGTTGCGGAAATGGCCGGAACGTTGCATCCAAATCCCACGATCAGCGGGATGAAGGCCTTACCTGGCAGGCCAATCGCTCGCATGAGTCGGTCCGCAACTACTGCGGCACGAGCCATGTAGCCCGAATCCTCCAGCACAGCCAGGCACAAGAACATTAACGCCATCAGCGGCGCGAAGGTCAGAACCATTCCCACGCCACCGATAAGACCGTCGATAATCAACCCGTGAACAAACGGATAGTCAAGTCCCAAGGCCTGAAGTAAGGATGTCGCCCCATCACTGACGGGACCGCTGAAAAAGTTATCCAGCCAATCCTGCAGAGGCGCGGCCACCGTCGTCGTGATTTCAAAGACGCACCACATAGCCGCGAGGAAAATAAGCGGCCCTGCGATGGGATTAAGAACAACGCGGTCGATTTTTTCCGAGACGGACCGGGTGTGATCGTTATGGATCGTTGCCTTCGAGACGGCTTTGTCAATCCAGCTGAAACGTGCGTCGGAAACAGCCAGCTCTCGGTCCGGCCCCTCTAATTCATCGGGAATGTGCTGGCAACACATTGGCCGAACGGTATCGGCAGGCATCTGTAGCTGCCTTTCAACTGCGGATGCCAATTCACCGACGCGACGTTTACGCGGATCGACCGCTACGACGGGAACCTGAAGCTTCCGCGACAGCACATCAGGGTCAATCTCAAACCCCTGGTTTAGCGCAACATCGCCCTTGGTGAGAACGACAACCATACGATACGGGTGCTCGGCTACTTGAGCCGCGAGATAGAGGCCACGCGAAATCGTGGCGGTATCTGCAACGACGATGACCAGATCCGGCCGCTCCTCCACGTCACGTTCCAAAAGGAGTTCACGTGTGAGAGCTTCATCAGGGCTCATCGGGTCGAGAGAGTAAGCACCCGGAAAATCGATCACGTCATAGACTGTTTCACCCGAGCCGTGTGACGTCTCGGAGTGGTGTCCGCCCTTTGTCAATTCTTCTGCCTTCGGCTCCTCGTGCTCGCTGGAGCAGTGAGGGCATGCATCTGCCGAATCGACCTGAACGGAACCCGCGTGCTCATCACACGTATCTGCGTGATCGAGAGCGCTGTGCTTGTCCTTCTTGACTTTCCATGCACCGCGAGACACCGAGACGGTCGTTCCCGGCCAGTTGCCCATTTTGGCTTTCGCGCCGGTAAGAGCGTTGAACAAGGTTGACTTGCCGGCATTCGGCGCACCGACGAGCGCGATGACTGGTGAGCCCTTCGGAGCCATGGCCGTTCCGTGGCTTTCGCAGTGACATGATGGTGCGTCGGCGAATTGTGTTGTGAGGTCCTTGGTAGATGTGGACGTCGCCGTGCTGGACGTTGCGACACCGCCCTCCGTCTGAGGACCTAAAGAGTCATTCATTTTTTCCTCCGAGAATCCCCTACCGTCATGGGGAAATGACCTCTATGACGAGGTCGAGATGGCAATGTGCTTGAGAGTAAAAGCATCGAGCGCGTATCGAGCGTCAAGAACCTTCACGATGCGGCCCCCGCCTGCGGCGTTTTGAGCCACATGAACGGTAGTACCTTCGCGCAACCCCAGTTCACGGAGTCGACGAGCAAAAAGGACATCGACGTCGGAACCCACGATTGTTGCGGAATGTCCTGGTGGCACGTCGTAAAGAGTGCTCATGGCGGGCGAAGAAGTAGTTGCGTGACGGTCCGAGCGACTCATGGAAATCTTTCCCATTCCAGGTCTCCTCATCGGCGTGCACCATGCACTACCTTTCACAGTGCACGGGGACCGCATTTCCATACTTGCCAGAGAGAGGGAGCCATCTGGAAGGCTCACCGAGGGGTGGTCTGCGGGTGGTTGTCCTCGGTCTGGTTTTCCTTAACTTATTTCCAGGTCTATCAGAATTGTGGTTCCGTTCGGCCTATAACAGTTTTCATGGTAGCACGACACAAACGGGCATAAACAAAAAAATGAGGGAAACAAACAAACACTGTGAGCAAACCCGTGAACGGCTGAATTCATAAGAGAGCTAGAATCGACTTCTATGAGCACACCTACCGAAACCCCCGCTGACTCCCAGACTGCGGGAGCACGCACCACCACGGGGCTCACAGCACTTGGAATGGGGGGCGTCCCCTGGCAAGAGCTTTTGGAAAAAGCCTACTCAACCGGCACTTTGTCTGTCACCGGTGAACTATCAGGTGGACAATTGCTCGCGTTTAATGACGCCAGTGGAGCACAGTTATTCATCCTTGCCGCCCCACCGTATGCCGCGTATGCCGGCTTCGATGCATTGACCGAATGCGAAGCAGAAATATCGATGTTATCCGACGTCTTGGCGCTGCTCAGCGTTCATGACGACGAGGGCAGCATTGTGTGTGACATTGCTGCCAACCTCGCCCAAGGTCCGCTTCTGGTTGATGAACCCACCCAATTGGGAACGGTCAATCTTTCTGCTCTTGGTGTTGATACCCACGTCTACTCCGACGAAAAAGCGTTCTCCGACGCCGGCGGAGCAACGACCGGTTTTGTTATCTCGCACGGTGCAGCCGTGGTCAATGCGGGATCGGGCGATACCGAGCCGTCAGCCGCAGGTGACGTATCACTCGTCGTGACATCCGCAGAAAAACGGACGAATGGACTCACGGGCGAATCATTCTGGCACGTCAATGTCGACGCCCCATTCCCCGTCGATCTGTGTCTTCCTGAATCTGCCGCCGAGAGCATCACTAAGGGCAATATTGTCGCTGGGCGAGTGCTATTCACAGCGTCCGTCGCGGCCGATACCAGCGCTGGCGGGTGCTGCGGTGGCGGAGGCGGCGGCTGTGGCTGCGGTGGCTGCGGATGTGGTGGCCATTAAAAGTGACCAGCTCCCCTACCGATAAGGATGGTGTTCCGGCGCTGACGTCACCTCACAGTGATGTCCGGGTATGGCGTCTTATCTCTCTGAGCACCATCCTCACCGTTATCGCCCTGTGTCTGATCATTATTTTCCATTGGCTCGGCTTTGGGCTTGTTCTCGCGTGCGCTGTCGTCGCCATCGTTATCGCACGAACGTCAACATTCTCCGCCGAACAAGAACAAGTTCGTCAGTCCATTGAGTTGTCAGCTGCAGACATCACTGCAGTTCTGGACCAGTGGGAAGCATTTCAGAATGGCACGTCAGCCGAGGCTGTTACCGATCGATCCACGCATTCCGTGCTCTTGGATGAATCTCACCAGGAGAATCCGATCATTAGTCGGTTCCACAAAGCCAGGGTGTCGAGCGAATTGTTTATCGACGATCTTGAGGGTGTCGTTACTCACGCACGCACCATTCACATGCTGGAGCACATCCTCTCAGCAACCGATGAGATGGCGCGCGAACTACAGGAAGCGTGGGTTGAGGCTCGACAGTACGCTAGCCAAGTAGACAGCCCGGTGGTACGGCTTCCTGAAAACCAGAAACGTACTAGCCCGTCCACCTATGGATGGACACCTGGGGCTTCTAGCTATAGGTCGTCTTTCCCACGCAATGCCGGCGCATAATGCGCCGATGCGTATTCACGCAACTGGTCGATATTAATTGTTCCTGACGCAACAACGACCGACGGACCTTCCAAGGTAGCCTGCTCATCTTTGATAGTTACCGTGACCTCGCCACCAGGAACGACGACGCGGACCGTGCCGTCGACCTGACCTCGGTCAGCCAGTGCCGCCACTGCTGCCGCGACCGTTCCCGTCCCGCATGATCGCGTCTCCCCCGACCCGCGCTCATGGACGCGCATCGAGACCATGCCATCACCATCACGGCTTTCATCCGCGCGAAGAGGAGTGAGAACCTCGACATTGGCTCCGTGCGGGAAGAACTCCTCGTCGAGAACAGGCTTGAGGTGAAGAGGACGCTCGCGCAGACCAGCGTCGTCAAGATCGGGAATAACACATGCTAAATGGGGGTTACCTACATCAATTCCCACACCGGCAAACCTCTGTCGATCAAATGCAGCTACGGACTGACCAATAATGCCCACACGGCCCATATCGACGGCGATCCGTGCTGATGAGTCAGTCGCTTGTGAGGGGTTGACGACGGTCAAGCGCTTCACTCCTGCTCGCGTGCCAATCGAAAACTTCGGCGGATCACTCACGAGGTGATGCGCGAATAGATAGTGCCCAAATACGCGAGAGCCATTTCCACACATTTCAGCGATCGACCCATCGGCATTGCGGTAATCCATGAACCACTCGGGTGTATCTTCTGGCGCCCCATCGCCGGACTCACCAACAGCCTCTCGTGCAATGATGCCTTTATCGATCAAGGCTTCGGTGCGAGCAATGCGGATCACGCCGTCAGCTCCCAACCCGGCGCGTCGATCACATAAAACCCGGACGAGCGCTGGGTCGAGGTCGATATCGGCGTCGAAGTCTGGCAGGAGGATGAAATCATTCTCTGTGCCGTGGCCTTTACTGAAGGGGGTTGTCTGTTCGGGCATGGGGCCATTCTAGACGTGGTTGTCGATGATCGACGTGGCTTCGCTGACGGTGTCCCCGGCCGCGTCGATCCAGTGGGTTCGTGGGTCGCGACGGAACCAGGAGCGCTGTCGTCTGACATAGCGACGGGTTCCTGTGATGGTGGACGATATGGCGTCGTCGGTTGTCATGTCGCCGGCCAGCATGGCAAGTACTTGGGAGTATCCGATCGCTCGCCCAGCGGTGGACTGTGCAATGAGCCCTTGCTGGGTGAGGCCGTCGACTTCGTCGATGAGGCCCCGGTCGAACATGGTGTGGGTGCGTAATGCTATTCGCGGGTTCAACCACTCTGATGATGTTCGTAATCCGATGATGAGTGTTCCCCATCGTGCTGGCGCGTTGATGGGTGGCTGCGATGCCGCGAACGGCTTCCCCGTTAATTCGATGACTTCCAGGGCGCGGACAGTCCGACGCGGATCATTGACTTCGATAATGTCGGCAGCCGCTGGGTCAATAGCAGCAAGTTCCTTGTGCAGCTGTAGAACACCTATGTCGTCGAGGCGCTGTTGCCATTTAGCCCGAACTGTGGGGTCGGTAGGCGGGAACTGCCAATCATCGACGAGCGATTGGACATACAGCATGGAGCCACCCACCAAAATTGGCGTTTTCCCTCGTGAACGGATGTTTTCAACATCGTCGACGGCAGATCGTTGATATTGTGCGACGCTCGCCCGCTGGGTGACATCAAGTTTATCGAGCTGATGATGCGGGATGCCCTCGCGCTCTTCAGGAGTCAGTTTTGCCGTGCCGATATCCATACCGCGATAGAGCTGCATGGAATCGACGTTGACGATCTCTCCGTCATAGCGGTGCGCGAGAGCAAGACCCAACGCCGACTTGCCCGACGCTGTGGGGCCGACGATGGCCACGGGGAAAGGCAGAGATGCGGGCACGTTATCATCCTGTTCTACATCACGGTGGTGAGCTGCCATACGCCACAATGGAAACCTATTCCTCCATAGGCTGGCGGGCTATCCTGCGCGGGTGGGCCGTCGTGTGTGCGCGGATCATCGTGTTGCTCGGCGGCGGTATCGGCGCGGTCATCGATGGAGGACCAGTGATACAGAGTACTCACACTGGAAGGGTGGGATCGACAAAAGTCAGCCCAGGCGATCCACGGTTCCGGGTCAATCCCGCAATCCGCTGCAGCAGCCACGTCAAACAATGGTGCCGACGCCTGAGTCACGGGATCGATAACGAAGCGCCGAAGCTGCTCCTCGAGGGCCCACGCTTCGGGGACGTCGCCTAAAGGAGCGTCGGGGTGAAGTCCCGCTCCCCCGTCGGCGGCAATTAGAAGTGGCCCATCCAGCAGCGACCCATCGTCGGCGAGAAACTGCGCGTCGTGAATGTCTACGCTAACGATCTCACCATCGTATCCCCACCGTCGAAGAAGAGCCCGCAAAACAAGATCGGGCAAGTACGTTCCAGCTCCCACGTTCACGTCAATTCCCCATGCCTTGAGAGACCCGACGTGACACGTCGCCATGGAATCGTCGGGGTGGAAAGCAATAGTGATGGGCCCGTCGGTAGGGAGCATCCACTGCCGGGCACGGTCAATTTCTGTGCGGAGTTGTGCCGGGTACTTGGCGTGACCAGTCGCTTCGGGGATAAGCAGAGGAGTTGGCGGCAGAAGCGCGACAATGCGTTCCCAGTGCGTCCCAGACTTGGCGTCGGAGATATCTGTTGGATCGGGTCGTCGATGCGACGCGGGTGTGGTCGACGAAGCCGGTGAAGCCGAGTGGGAATGGGTCACATCACTACCCTAACGGGTAGACTCTCGGCGGGAAGTCGTGCAGTCTAAACAGTGGATTGTGTTTGGCAGCCGTGCCGCGCGGCAAAGAAAGAAAGAGTGAGGAACACCGGCCCATGACTACTTCTTCGGTCCCTTCAGCGCCTATCCCTGGACCCCGAGGCGCTCATCCCACACCGGCATCCATGTCTGGCCATGCAGCGACGACGACACCGCCACGTCGGACAAACAACCCCGAAGACCACGGGCGTATCGACGATGATGGAACAGTCTGGCTAATCACTCGTGACGGTGAGCGCGCTATCGGTGAGTGGAAAGCTGGCTCGAAGAGCGAAGGGTTCGCTTTCTTCGGCAAGCACTTCGAGAGCCTGCAAACTGAGGCGGATATCCTCCGCGTACGTCTCCACACCCACCCCGAAGAGGCTGCCAACACTCGCAAGTCCGCCGAGGAACTACAGGCTAAAGTCGCCGATTCAGCTGCTCTCGGTGATGTCGATGGCCTTAATGATCAGCTCAGTTCAATTATCGACGACAGCTACACCGTCGCTGAACAGGCCGAAACTGAAAAGAAACAGCGCCGGGAGAACGCGATTGCCCAACGTGAAAAGCTTATCGACGAGGCTGAGCGCATTGGTTCGGATTCGACGGAGTGGAAAGAATCCGGCGATCGTCTGCGCGAGATGCTGAACGAGTGGAAGAGCATCCACGGTATCGACCGGAAAACTGATGATGCGCTGTGGAAGCGTTTCTCTGCTGCTCGTGAGCAGTTTTCTCAGCGCCGCGGCGCGCATTTTGCCGAGTTGGATCGGAAGCGCGATGAGGCCCGTCGCCTCAAGGAAGATATCTGCGAACGGGCGGAGAAGATCCAGGATTCGACGGAGTGGAGAGACACCGCGCGTCAGTTCCGCGACCTTATGACGGAGTGGAAAGCTGCTGGCCGTGCACCACGTGGTATCGATGACAAGCTGTGGAAGCGCTTCCGTCACGCCCAAGACACGTTCTTCTCGGCACGGAAGGCCGTTAATGAGGCTAAAGACCGTGAGTATGAATCCAACGCTGAGAAGAAAGACCAGCTCATAGAGCAGTACAGCGACAAGATTAACCCTGAGGAGAACTTGGACGCTGCTAAGAAAGCTCTTCGTGAATTGCAATCGCAGTGGGAAAGCATCGGATACGTGCCGCGGGGTCGTGTCCGCGAGTTCGAGGATAAGATCCGTGCGCTCGAGAATCGGGTCAGCGACGTCGAGAATGAGCAATGGCGGAAGACTGATCCCGAACGGCAGGCTCGCGTCGCCCAGTTTGAGGCTAAAGTCAATGAGCTTTCAGCGGCAGCGGACAGCGCTGAAAAAGCTGGGAACAACAAGAAAGCCGCAGACCTTCGGGCTCAAGCCGAACAGTGGGCGCAATGGGCTCAGACTGCTCAGCAGGCAGTGGACTAATTAGCGACGGGCGACGGATGCAATAACCAGCACGCAGAGAACTGAAAAGCCCCACGAGTAACCGGGCGTCGTGCTCATTATTGATTCGTGGGGCTTTAGTTCTGAGTTGTGGGAGTTCTGAATCAAGGATCCTATTTATCCGCGGGCGGTTGTTTCCGCTTACGTTGGTTTTCCGCCACTTGGTGTGCGCGCTCTCTTGCACGTGCACGTCGGTTATCCACCGGCTCCCTGTACTCCTGAACAGTCAACCCGGTCCGAAGATGCTGCTGGGCAGCCCGCGCTTCATCATCGCGGTCGGCTTCTTCACGCCGGATTTCTGCCAAAACACGCTGGAGAACTGACCGGCGGAAAACGACGGTAGAGATGGTTGCGAAAACAACGATGATCGCAGCGAACCCAATGATAAGCCCGAACGAGGGACCGGATCCCGGCTCTGTCGGTGGACGTGACTGCCGCATCCAGATCGCGAAAATACCGAATACCCAACCAACTCCGGACACAACCCACGTCACCCAAGCTACGAGGGTGGAGCGTGAAACGATCACACCAATGGGTAAGAAGATTCCCCCGACCAGCGCCAACCATACGTAGATACGCTCGGGCCACGTCGTGACCATCTCTTGAGCGCGGTCAGAGTAAAACAGCACGTCAAAGCCATACACGCTCCCCGAGTGCGGGAGGAAAATGGCGAACAACGTCCCCAACATCCCGAGCAAGAAAAAAGGAAGCTGACGGTTGATTACCACGGTTCTCGACGCCAAGCGTTCTTCCACATTGATGTTGGCGCGTTTGCTTTCGCCGAAAGCTCGGAGCGCTTCCCTGCGCTCCTCAGCCGTCATCTCTTGGGGCTTTTTCGCAGGTTGATGCCGCTGAGCCGAGCCGTCGCCATCACTACGTCCAGACCTCTTCTTCATTGCCATGCCTCTTACCCTAATCCGTAAACGTCATTCGTGATGCTTACCAAGCTTGGCTACCTTTTCATCGTCTTGATCGTCGGCATTCCCAGCCCCACACCACGTGGCGTTGGAGCAGAGGCAGCTCCGGTCCGGTCCCCCGCCGGCATACGACGGTGAGCAAGGACGCCCGAGTCAGACAACAGGAAGTGAGACCGTGAATCAGTGATACGCACCCACACCACGTCTCCCGCGCGGATCGCCTGATCAACACCAGGTTTCACGCACTCTTCGACGGACATTCCGCCAGGATTCGTCGGATGCGCCATAGGGGTTGCCCCGATCGAATTCCATGCCCGCGCGGTTTCCTCCATCGGCGCAGCATCAGGGGCAAAGTGCACCAGGCGACCATCGCGTGTTCTCCCTGACAAACGATGTGTTTGAGCCGACCGTCGACCGTCGTCAGCCTGAACCAGGACCTCGACGACATCCCCAACCAACTCAGCATTGAGCTCAGCACTGATTCGCTCTTGAAGCTCAACCAGTCGCTCATACCGATCCTGCACCACGGCCTTCGGTACCTGATCCTCCATCGCCGCGGCGGGCGTCCCGGGACGCGGCGAGTACTGGAACGTATATGCGCTCGTAAACCGTGCTTTTTCGACGAGATCAAGCGTCTGTTGAAAATCTTCCTCAGTTTCTCCAGGGAAGCCAACAATAATGTCGGTCGTAATAGAGGCCTGAGGGAGCTTCTCACGAACTTCGTCCAGAATCCTCATAAAACGCTTCGTCCGGTAAGAACGACGCATCCCTTTGAGCACCTTGTCTGAACCCGACTGCAAAGGCATATGCAGCTGCGGGCACACATTGTGCGTCTCCGCCATCGCATCGATGACGTCAGAGGTGAACTCGGCAGGGTGTGGGCTGGTAAAGCGGACCCGCTCCAGGCCCTCGATATCGCCACATGCACGCAATAGCTTTGAAAATGCGCTGCGGTCACGCTCTAGCGTCGGGTCCTCAAAGTGAACTCCATAGGCGTTGACGTTCTGGCCCAACAGCGTCACTTCGCTCACGCCATCGTCGACAAGAGTTTGTACCTCCGCCAAAATGTCACCTGGCCGGCGGTCCTTCTCTTTCCCGCGGAGGCTCGGGACGATGCAGAATGTGCAGGTGTTGTTGCATCCGACAGACACACTCACCCAGCCGGAATAGGCGGAGTCACGCTTCGCGGGAAGGACGGAGGGGAACTGCTCTAGCGCGTCGGCTATTTCCACCTGGGCCTCATGATTGTGGGCCGCGCGCGCTAGAAGAGTCGGTAGCTTCCCAATGTTGTGGGTACCGAACACCACGTCGACCCAAGGAGCTCGCTTAACAACGACATCCTTGTCCTTTTGCGCCATGCACCCCCCGACCGCGATTTGCATGTCGGGCTTCGTATCTTTGACCGATTTCAGCTGGCCCAAGGTGCCATACAGTCGGTTATCCGCATTTTCACGTACCGCACACGTGTTGAACACGACGACATCGGCAGGGTCGTCACTGCCTACGGGAACGTAGCCGGCTTCCTCCAAAAGTCCGGCCAGCCGCTCCGAATCATGCACATTCATCTGGCACCCGAAAGTACGCACCTCGTAGGTGCGCGGGCGGGTCGTTGTCGAAACCGTTGAATGAGGCGAAGCAGTGAAATGGTTCATGGTCTGTAAATGATTGATTGACATATCAGGGGTTGTGCCGTTCATCGCGGACTATCGTACTGGTCACCCCCGACAGACGGGGAATTGGTTACGGTGTTGTTAAGTTTTTGTTTCCCGCACAGCTTTGGCTAAAGAAACCCTTTAAGTTTTTCCGTATGCCAGAAGTTTCCGGATCCGACGTCACAGCGCCGTCGACACAGTCCATTCCCGCACACGCTGCAGACAGCTCTGCACCTCATTCCGACGCTAAAACGGCTACCAAAGATCCAGGGCATCGCCCGCCGATGATCTCCATGTCCCATGTCAACAAGTATTTCGGCGACTACCACGCACTCCGCGATATCAATCTGACAGTCCCTGCAGGACAGGTCGTGGTCATTCTCGGCCCCTCAGGTTCGGGGAAATCGACGTTATGTCGAACGCTCAACCGGCTCGAGACTATCGATGATGGCGAGATCATGATCGATGGTGAGGTGCTCCCCGAGGAAGGGAAGAGCCTGACCCGACTGAGGGCGGAAGTCGGCATGGTGTTCCAACAGTTCAATCTTTTTTCACACAAAACGATCCTCGACAATGTCACTCTTGGCCCTATCAAAGTGCGGAAACGGAGTAAGGCCCAAGCTAAGGATCGGGCTATGGCCCTGCTCCGCCGGGTCGACATTGATAGCCAGGCACACAAGTATCCCGCCCAGCTATCCGGTGGCCAACAGCAGCGTGTTGCCATCGCACGGGCCCTCGCCATGGACCCCAAAATCATGCTTTTCGACGAGCCGACCTCTGCTCTCGACCCGGAGATGGTGAACGAGGTTCTCGACGTCATGGTCGGACTCGCTAGAGAGGGCATGACGATGGTGTGCGTGACCCACGAGATGGGTTTCGCCCGACGAGCCGCTGATCGTGTGTTGTTTATGGCCGACGGCGCCATCGTCGAAGACACCGATCCGGAATCATTCTTTACGAATCCCCAGACGGACCGGGCCAAAGATTTCCTCTCCAAGATCCTCGGCCATTAAAAAGGGGCGTGAAGAATGACACGAATGCACTTCGCCGGCCGTCATATCGGCCAGTTTGTTACCTATTTCCGACGGGGTACTCGCCCACGCCACTCTTTCCAACGCCACACGCGCGTGCGCGCGATCATGGCCGCGGTGACCGCCCTTGTTTTCGCCACCCCGACGCTCACCGCGTGTGGGTCGTCGGAACCCGTGAGTGTTCTCGACGAAATTCAATCTGGGCATATCGTCGTCGGCACGAAATATGACCAGCCGGGAATGGGAATGCGCACACCGGATAAAAAATTCGTCGGTGTGGATCCGGATGTCTCGCGGTATGTCATTAATCACATCGCAGAGAAAAACGGTTGGGATAAGCCGAAGATAACGTGGCGCGAAACGCCATCTGCCCAACGAGAAACGCTGATTAAGAATGGCGAAGTGGGCATGATTACGGCCACGTATTCCATCAACAAAGGGCGCGCGAATGCTGTCGCTTTTGGTGGGCCATACCTGGTCACCCATCAGGCGCTACTGGTGAGGGATAAAGACACGGGAATCAAGTCTCTGACGGACCTGAATAAGGGGAAACGTTTGTGCTCTGTGAGTGGGTCTACTCCTGCCCAGAAGGTCAAAGAGGCGCTCCCCGAGGTCCAATTACAGGAGTTCGATTCCTACTCGTCATGTGTGGAAGCGCTCCACCAAAAGAAGGTTGACGCCCTGACTACCGACGCCACCATTTTGTATGGGTTTGCAACCCAGTATCCGGGCGAGTTTCGCGTCGTCGATATGAAACAGGATGACGGATCGTGGTGGACCGATGAGCACTACGGGATCGGACATGCGAAGGGCGACACCAAGTCGACCGAGGCAATTAATGATGCTCTGAAAGATATGTGGGCGTCTGGAGCTTACGCGTCCATTGTTCATAAGAATCTTGGCAACGACTTCCCCGTGGGCGATGAACCCGCCATCGGCGATCTCAGCTTTTTGCAGAAGGGATAGGGGGATCAATGGAGACAACGACTTTATGGGGTGACCTCAGCGGCACGCTATGGCCTGCATTCTGGGTCACCATCAAACTCACGGTGTACTCAGGGATAGGTTCACTGATCCTGGGCATCATTCTGACCGCCATGCGCGTGTGCCCCGTCGGGATACTGCGTACCTTATCTTCGCTGTTCATTACTGTGTCGAGGAATACTCCCCTGACCCTGATTGTGTTGTTCTCATCAATCGGGCTCTACCAAAACTTGGGCCTGACGCTTGCCCCCGAGAACGACAACTTCATTAAAAACAACAACTTCTGGTTGGCTGTGCTGGCCTTTATTATCTACACCTCGGCTTTTGTCGCGGAATCCTTGCGGGCGGGCATCAACACAGTGCCCTTCGGGCAAGCAGAGGCTGGTCGGTCGCTGGGGCTGTCTTTTGGACAAAATTTCTCTGCCATCGTGTTTCCCCAGGCGTTTCGCGCGTCGATTGTTCCGTTGGGCAACACCTTGATTGCGTTGTCCAAGAACACGACCATCGCGTCCGTCATCGGTGTGGGCGAGGCATCTCTGTTGATGAAGTCGACGATCGAGAACCATGCCGACCAGTTGTTCTTGGTGTTCGGCATTTTTGCTCTCGGCTTTATCATCTTGACACTGCCCATGGGATTGTTCTTCGGCTGGGCTGGTAAACGATTGGCGGTGAAACGATAGTGAGTACTCGCGCAACTGTCCTTTATGACAACCCTGGCCCACGCGGGCGTCAGATCAACCGCATCCTCACGGCCATTACTGTCGTGGTTGCTGCTCTTGTCATTGGGTGGACGATCTCGGTGCTGGCCAAGAACGGTCAGCTGGAGGCATCCAAGTGGGATCCCTTTATTAAGTCGACAACCTGGACGACGTATATTCTCCCCGGTCTGTGGGGAACGCTGAAAGCCGCCTTTGTGTCCATTATTTTGGCTATGCTTCTTGGAGCGGTGCTGGGAACCGGGCGTCTACATCACCGGTGGATCGTTCGCCGGATCTGCGGGGTAATCGTCGAGTTCTTCCGCGCTATTCCCGTGTTGATCTTGATGATCTTCGCCTACCAGCTTTTCGCTGAATATGCGGTGTTCCCCTCAGAGCAGTTGGCTTTCGCTGCCGTTGTTTTTGGGTTGACCTTGTATAACGGCGCGGTGATTGCCGAGGTTCTTCGTTCGGGGATCGAGGCGCTCCCTAGCGGGCAATCGGAAGCTGCTTTGGCGTTGGGGTTGACTCACCGGCAGACGATGCGAATCATCCTTCTTCCTCAGGCTGTGGCCTCGATGCTCCCTGCCTTGATCGCGCAGATGGTTATTGCGCTCAAAGACTCCGCATTGGGTTATCAGATCGGGTATGTGGAAGTGGTGAGGTCTGGCATTCAGTCAGCTTCGTATTATCGAAACTTCCTTGCGGCGCTCGTTGTTGTTGCAGTGATCATGATCATCGTCAACATTGGGTTGACGAAGTTCGCGGAGCGAATCGAGCTTCAGCTGCGGGCTGGGCGTGCTCGGCGCAATATTGTGGCCCATGTTCCCCACCAGAA
The DNA here is from genome assembly GCF_019754945.1 of Corynebacterium pseudokroppenstedtii. GTDB lineage: Bacteria > Actinomycetota > Actinomycetes > Mycobacteriales > Mycobacteriaceae > Corynebacterium > Corynebacterium pseudokroppenstedtii. The sequence goes on along the minus strand of NZ_JAEUWU010000001.1, from coordinate 386,351 downwards.
AGAGCAGGGCGTGGAAACCAAGGATGAAGCCGTGGTCGACTGGCATGATCCGGCCCACCGCGATCTACGCAGCACTTTCGAATAAGTCCCGGCGGTGTTATTCCCCGTCGGGATCGCTGCTCAGCTCGGTGATTCTCTCCTCCACGACGTCATGAGCGATGCGCTGCGACATTCCCGCTGGAAAGCCCCGCCGTGCCAGCGCCGCGGCAATCCGTCGGAGATGGGCATATTTTTCTTTCTGATCGGTGGGAACCGTCCGAATCCGCCGCGCACGGTCTTCAGCAACACGACGAGCTAATTGCTGTTCATCGTCGTCACTGACATCGGCTAGTGCATGATCGCAGTCGGCATCGGAGACCCCTTTTCTTCGGAGTTCTTCGCGCAGGACACGGCGAGATTTTCCGCGACGTGTCCTGCGTTGCCTCACCCATTCTTCGGCAAATCGACGGTCATCAATCAGTCCGTTTTCGACGAGGTCGGCAATGACTGTGTCCACGCTAGCCTGGGGAAACTCGGCTTCGAGAAGACGATCCCTCAGTTCCTGTTTTGATCTTGCCCGGTGATCCAACAGACGCAATGCTCGCGATCTAACAGGTCGTACAGCATTTTCTTCGTGCGCAATAGATCTGCTGGTGTCCACGCGAGAGATGGCTTCACTGAGATGCCCGATAATGTCAGCGGTGGACTCAGCAGAGTTATCACTGTCACTGGACTTAGGCATCGCCTAATTTAGCCCTTTCACATTTATTCGTCGTCGTCATCGAAGTCCACATTAGGGACAACATCGATCGGATCGTCGTCAGAGCTATTGTTCTCTGATTCCGCTGCGTCATCATCAGTGACATTCGCGTACGGTCCGACCTTGGCGGCCCTCATGATTTTATCTTCGATAGTCCCGGCGAGGTCACTATTACTCTTGAGATAATCGCGGACCTTTTCTTTACCCTGGCCAAGCTGTTCGCCTTCATAGGTGTACCAGGAGCCTGATTTCTTGATAATGCCGTAGTCAACGCCCAGGTCAATAATCGAACCCTCCCGCGAAATACCTTCGCCATAAAGGATGTCGAACTCGGAAACCTTGAACGGTGGCGACACCTTGTTTTTGACAACTTTTAGTCGTGTCCGGTTACCAATGACGTCTTGGCCATCTTTCAGTGCCTGAATACGGCGAATATCACAGCGAACGGAAGCGTAGAATTTCAGCGCCTTACCACCGGTGGTGGTTTCGGGCGACCCAAACATCACACCGATCTTTTCACGCAGCTGGTTGATGAAAATGGCGGTTGTGCCCGACTGAGACAGCGCGCCTGTCATCTTTCGAAGAGCCTGGCTCATCAAACGAGCCTGAAGCCCCACATGACTATCGCCCATCTCACCATCAATTTCCGCCTTCGGGGTTAGTGCAGCCACCGAGTCGATGACGATGATGGCTAAAGCACCCGACCGGATGAGCATGTCGGCAATCTCCAAAGCCTGCTCACCTGTGTCTGGCTGCGCAACAAGCAGCGCGTCGGTATCGACCCCGAGCTTACGGGCATATTCAGGATCCAGAGCGTGCTCAGCGTCGATAAAAGCAGCAATGCCACCGTCTTTTTGAGCTTCAGCAATCGCGTGAAGAGCTACCGTGGTCTTACCTGACGATTCTGGGCCGTAAATTTCTACAACTCGGCCACGGGGGAATCCGCCAATCCCTAACGCAACGTTAATCGCAATGTTCCCTGATGAGATCGAGCTAATCGGAGGACGCTTATCATCCCCCAAACGCATGACTGCGCCTTTACCAAAATCCTTCTCGATCTTCGCTAAAGCCGTGTCAAGGGCTTTCAGGCGTCCGTCGCCACTACTCTGATTTGTTTTCTTTTTCGTTGCAGTTTTACCTGCCATTGTCCACCAATCCTTCATCGAAGTCAGAGCACTACTGCTGGTATCTAGCAACCTGACCTAACAACACAACATCTACCTGATGACAGCCACTCGCCCGGTCACAGCACAATACGTTCTCAAACCAGCACGACTGTCCTCATCACACGGAATAGACGATGTTACTCCGGTTCTGGTTCCAAGATAGAGAATATTCTGGCGTCGGACACGGCAACACCGCTCTTCATCATACGCAAACGTATGTTCGATTCAAAACGCCGCCGTCCAGCGCCTAGCTCTCAGCCGTGAGCCACTATCAACGTTCATTCGTCGAGCAATACTAGTGTTAGCCATACTTTTTATTACGATGTCAGCTATGGGTGATAAAACACATAACGCTGGTTCTACCTCCACCTCTGCTCCCCACCAGCAATCATCACGCCGATCTTCATGGACGAGCCGGGACGTCGCATATGTAGCAGTCTTTGCTGCACTCTTCATTGCCATGGCCTTCGTCTCTATCCCGATAGGAGTGGCCGGCGTTCCTATTGTCATGCAGAACGCTATCGCGATTATGGCCGGAATGATTCTCGGACGACGCCGCGGAACAGCTGCCATCGGGCTTGTGCTTATTCTTGGCCTTATCGGTCTGCCAGTACTTGCAGGTGGACGATCTGCACTGTCGGCTTTCGCTGGCGTTAGCGGCGGATATGTTATTGGCTACTTGGTTTCGGCATGGGTATGTGGGGCGATCGCAGAAATAACTCCGCGTCGTCGGCCACTCCAGACGGTTCTCTTTGTCATTGTCAGCGTGCTCGGAATTTTCGTCCAATACTTTTTTGGCGCCATATGGATGGTTGTCATCAAAGGCTTTAGCCTGAAGGCAGCATTGACAAGCCAACTCGCCTTTATTGGCCCTGACCTAGTGAAGATGATTGTTGTCGGACTCATTGCTTCAGGAGTCGCGGCTGCTTTCCCTCGTTTACTACCCGAACCTCGCTAATGAATTCATCCGTCACCCCACCCATTATTCAGTTCGACAATGTCACAGTGGCTTTTGATGAACGCACAATTCTCAATGACATCTCTGTTGAGCTTTCGGAACGACGAATAGCCATTATCGGAGCAAATGGATCCGGAAAATCCACCTTCGTGCGCATGATTAACGGATTAGGAACGCCAGATAACGGAACAGTCACCGTTAACGGGCTCAATCCTCAGACCGACGGCCGCGATGTCAGAAAAAAGGTTGGGTTTGTTTTCTCCGACGCTGAAAATCAAATACTGATGCCGACGGTGTACGAAGATATCGAGTTTTCCCTACGGAACATTCGCGTAGATGGCCATCGCCTTTCTCGTCGTGAAAAGAACGATCGTGCCATGGCGATGCTCAGCCGGTTTGGATTGGATAACCGTGCGCAGGCATCGCCGTACCGTTTATCCGGTGGCGAGAAGCAAATGCTGGCACTGGCCGCGGTGCTCATCGGGCAACCACTCACCATTATTGCCGACGAACCAACAACGCTTCTTGATCTATCCAACAGGCTCAAACTTGGACGCTTGTTCGATAGCCTCCCCCAACAATTAATTGTCGCTACCCACGACTTAGATTTTGTTTCCGATTACGACCGTGCACTCTGGATCGACGGGGGACATATCCGGGCGGATGGGCCCGCGAATGAGGTGTGTAAAACATACGAGGAAGCAATGCGCGCTAGGGACCAAGCCTGACAAAGATGAAGAACAAGAGTAATTCTCGTACTCCCCGACAGTGGTTGACTATGCCTCTCGGCCACTACGTTGATAAAAATACCGTCGTCCACCGGCTTAAACCCACCACTAAGATTATGTTCATCATGGTGATGGTGGTGGTTATCACAGTCCTGTCACGGACGATAGGGAGCCACGTCACCACACTCGGCCTAGCGATTCTCGGAATTGAAATTCTCGTGACCGTCGGTGTTTTTGCCCTCGCCCGCATACCACTCAGCGTCGCAGCATCACAGCTATTGCCCGTGATCCCTGTTCTTGCGTTTATCACCGTATTTCAGGCTTGGAGCGCGGGATGGTGGTCGGCTCTGTCACTGGCCACATCATTGTTGGTCAGCGTAGCTCTGGCATTAATTTTGACTCTGACAACGCGCATCGGCGACATGATCGAGTCGCTCGACCGAGCTCTCCGCCCCCTTGCGCGTTTTCACGTCCCTGTGAACGCAATCAGCGTGGCCATTGCCATCACCATCCGCCTAATCCCCCTTCAGATGGAAAACATCCGGGTGGTCATTGAAGCTCGCCGTGCTCGATCCTCACGGGGATTACGTGCCTTCGCTTTGGCGGTCATTATCCATTCGATTCGACGTGCCGAAGCGATGGGAGAAGCCTTAGAAAGCCGCGGATTTGACGACTGGGATCCGACGTCGTCGGAGCCTGACTCTCAGGGGTAGCACTGAAAAAGCGCGGTAGCCCCCCTCACTACCGCGCCTATCAACGTAGCTATGTAGGCTAGTTCCCTTCGCGTAACTGCCGCAGCTTCTCAGCCACTGCATCCTGGGAGACATCGTCGCCACCCTGGGAAGAGCGCGTAAATTCCCCATGAACGGAATTATCGATATCGCTACCGTTCTGGGGCGGCTGCCCCAGTGACCGCTGGGAGGAACCGGCAATGCTGCGGTCAGCATTAGCACCGTAGCGGCCACCGCTATTCATCGACGCACGAATTTCTTCCAAGCGAGAGTGCCCTGCCATCTGCACGCTTGCCTGCTGTACCTCTACCATGCGGTTTTCGACTGAATTCTCCGCCAGTTCGGCCCGCCCCAAAGCATTTGAATAACGCTTCTCGATCTTGTCCCGCACCTGGTCCAGGTTCGGCGAGTCATCGTTGGCGGTCAGCTTGTTCATCGAGGAGATCGAATCCGCAACCTTCTCCTGCATCTTGGCCTGTTCTAGCTGGCTCAAGAGCTTTGTGCGCTCCTCGGTCTTTTGCTTCAAGGCCATCGCGTTACGTTCAACCGCGGCTTTTGCCTGCTGAGCTTGCTGCAGGGCCTGATCATGGAGCTGTTTGAGATCTTCTACCGACTGTTCTGTCGTTACCAATTGCGCGGCAAAAGCCTCCGCTGCGTTTTCGTATTCGACAGCCTTCGATGAATTACCTTCACTCCGGGCTTTATCCGCTAATGACAGAGCCTGGCGGGTATTGCCCTGCAGCTTTTCCACCTCTGCCAGCTGTCGGTTAAGTTTCATTTCCAGTTGACGCTGGTTGCCAATCACCGCTGCGGCCTGCTTCGACAGTTCCTGGTGTTGTTCCTTCGCAGCCTGAATGGACTGCTCAATTTGTACTTTAGGATCAGCTTTCTCTTCGATCTTGTTGTCGAAGAGAGCCATCAAGTACTTCCACCCTTTTGAAAACGGGTTCGCCATCGTGAAAACCGGGACCTTTCTACACAGAGCTGCTCAGCAACCGATGCTGACGATAACAACGTGAATGAACAACAAGGATGGCACAGAGCACGTGGGTGACTACTACACGGTGGCGTCGAGCTCGTGCCTGAAATCAACTGCTTCCGCCTCCAGGGCCATAATGCTAATGCACTCCAGAAGAACATCTGAAACGCGGACTCCAAGAGCATGGCAGACAGAGGCTAAGAGTTCAGACGACACTTCTTTACGGCCACGTTCAATCTCTGACAGGTAACCGGGGCTCACCGACGCAACATCCGACAGCTCCCTGAGCGTCATAGACGAACGAACACGGAAAGCTCGGAGCGCCTCACCCAACGTCTCACGCAGGAGAGGTTCAGGTGTTCCTGCCGACGAACCGATAGCGCCGTCGAGAGGGTTTTCACTGTCATGGCGGACTACGGGGCTATTGCCCTGTGATTGACGGTGCGGAAAAAGAGCAGGATTATCTAGAACGGTGGTCTGAGTTCTCATCACTGTGTGTAACGAATCTTTGCCCACTTTTGTTCCCATCATTGCTATTTTCTATCGACGCTGTTTTCCGTCGACGCTATTTCCCATCGACATCGAATTCCGCTAACCAATCGCTGCACGAAGATAACGCCGCAGATACAGACAAGCGTCGAATCGTCTCACGATCTCCACCGATAAGGATATCCGACGTAGCTCGTTTATCTGCATAATTGTGGCGAAAAAGCACATTACCAGCAAGCTGTGCCGTGGCTTTTTTGCCATCTGCGATGCCAATGAATACTTGTCCCACCGGCTTGTCCTCTTGAGGCTCCGGCCCGGCAACGCCAGTCAGGGCGACCCCCAGCGTGGCCCCGCATGCCTCGCGGATATGAGCGGCTAAGTACCGCGCGGTGGTTGGTGCCACTGCCCCGTCGGCGTCGAGGACGTCACGGGGCACCCCACCAAGGCTCGCTTTAAGCTCTGTCGCATACACGACGATGCCGCCACGCAGGACGGCCGACGCGCCGGACACGGTCGCCACCGTCGCGCTCAACAAACCGGCTGTTAACGATTCTGCACACGCAATAGTCACGCCCGCTGACGAAAACCCGTGGACGACGCGTCGGGCGGCCTCAGACAGCTCGTCATCGGTAGGGCGAGCGAACTCAATAGTGCTATGAGGCGCAGGATTTGGCACCAAGACCACTTCTTTCCATCCACTAGTGGATGACTATGAACATCGCGCGACTACGCCGACGTCGTCGCAGATAGTGCTGCTCGTGATTGCCGCGAATCGAGCAAATATTGAATACCGGTCACCACAGTGACGATGACAGCGGCGGCCATGACGATACCGGTGAGCCAGTCGGTCCATCCCGGCAGGGGCATGAGGAACAAGCTGACGGCTAGCGACTGTAGCGCCGTCTTCAGCTTCCCGCCCTTAGATGCAGGAACCACTAGCCCGCGGTGAAGCATCGCCATCCGCCACAGGGTGATACCAATCTCGCGGATCACGATCAGGCAAGTCACCCACCACCACAGGTGGCCGATGATATTTAGCCCCACCAGTGCAGAGATCATCAGAGCCTTATCGGCAATGGGATCCGCAATCTTGCCAAAGTCGGTAATGAGGTTACGTGATCTGGCTAGTCGTCCGTCGACAAAGTCGGTGACCATGAGCGCGATGAACATGAGCAAGGCCAGCCAACGCGATGCAGCAGATTCTCCTCCGTTCCGGAGGAGGAGCCATACGAAAACCGGAATAAAGACGATGCGGATGACCGTGAGAACGTTGGCAATATTCAGCAGCTTGGCGCTTTCTTGCGTGTGACGTGGAGCTGGCTGCGTGTAGTCACTCACCTCGTGGTTGTCACTCGCAGCTTCCGAAACCGTCGGCCCATGAGCCTTGTCGTCTGACGCGTTCACACTTAAACCTTACCGCTTACTACAACGATGAAACCGTTTTATCACCAAAATTGGTTAGCAGCCACCCGTATCGTTCGACGGACCTCACATGCGATTACGGACGGAGATACCTCCGGCCTCACGATCCCGGCGATCCTTAATAACGCTCGCTACCACGGTCACGGTCAGCGTAACGACGATGACTCCCAATGACAAAACTGTCGAGATTTCTGGAACGTGGACATCCTCACCGCCATTGATGAAGGGCAGATTGTTCTCCTCCAAGGCGTGGAACAGAAGTTTCACGCCAATGAAGCCGAGGATGACCCCCAGTCCGTACGGAAGATAGACCAGACGCTCCAAGAGGCCGTCGAGCAAGAAGTACATCTGACGAAGCCCCATGAGGGCAAAGACGTTGGTTGTGAACACGATGTAGGGTTCCTGGGTCAAGCCATAGATCGCGGGAATGGAGTCCAGGGCAAAGAGAAGGTCGATAGCACCGAGGGTCACCAGCGCCAGCAGCATCGGTGTAACCATGCGCTTGCCGTCCACTTTTGCCACCATTTTGTGGCCAACGAACTCGGACGACACCGGAACAAAGCGTCGGAGCGTCCGAACAACGAACATGTCATCAACATCGGTTTCTGGCGCGTCGCGGACTTCGTCGACCACCAATTTGATGGCCGTGTACAGCATGAAGATACCGAATAAATAGAAGATATCCGACCACGCGTTAATCGCTGCAGCACCCAGAGCGATGAAGATACCGCGAAAGACGATCGCCAGCGCGATGCCATAGGCCAGGACTTTTTGTTGCAACTCTCGCGGGACTTTAAACGAGCTGATGATTAGGGCGAAGATGAAGAGATTATCGATACTCAGACTCAGCTCGGTGAAGTAACCAGAGAAAAACTCAAGCCCGTGCTTGTGCGGATCTCCCGGGGCCGGCCAGGACACCCACAAGAAGATCCCAAATATCGTGGCCAGACCGACGTACATGCCCAACCACAAGCCAGCTTCTTTCATGCTGGGTGTGTGGTCCCGCCGGACGTGCCCGACGAAATCGACCAACAAAATTCCAACGAGGACGACGATTGTGATCGCCCACGTTAACCCATCTACATGCATTAAATACCTCCGGTCGTCATTACCAAGGACCGGAGGTCTTTCCCACTAGGCTCACCACAACATCGACCATTGACAACCACGCGGACGCACCGCCTTGTGTCTTACACAGAAAGCCGTGTGCCCTCGGCTGATCATGATCGGCCTAGCCGTTGATACCGGGTGCTGCTGTGCTCGTTCACCTACTCACATACTCCACACGAACACAGGCACCGTGTTGACGACACCAACGCGACGGGGATACTCCCCTCCAGCTACTAGAGGGTACATGAACCATGTGTAAAAACCACGATCATGGGGCGCAACCAGCCAAGACAGCATTACAGGCCGGAAGAAACGAGTACCCAATCAGACGATGCCGCTCGACGGGTTGGCGCTCACTACTTTTGTCGTTGAGGCGGAAGCTCCGCCTGGTGCAGCGTCAGCTCCCTCGTTGTCACTCGGGTCTTCTTTCGGCGCCTCAGCGGGATCGGCACCTTTGATCATCCACAAAATGGTGTCCAGCTCCTCCGGTTTCACCAACACCTCACGCGCTTTCGACCCTTCTGACGGGCCAACAATTCCGCGTGACTCCATCAAATCCATCAAGCGACCAGCCCGAGCAAATCCCACGCGAAGCTTGCGTTGCAACATCGATGTCGAGCCATACTGGCTGGTCACAACGATCTCGACGGCTTGCAACAGGTCCTCGAGATCGTCGCCAATGTCCTCGTCAATCTTCTTCTTCGAGGATTCAGCCTGCTCGACCACCTTGGGATCGTATTCCGGCTCACGCTGAGCCTTCGCCGCATCGACGACGGCCTGCACCTCAGTGTCAGTGACAAACGCACCCTGGATACGCATCGGCTTGCCCGCGCCTTGGGGAATAAAGAGGCCATCGCCCATGCCAATGAGCTTCTCAGCCCCACCTTGGTCAAGGATGACTCGCGAGTCTGTCAGCGACGAGGTCGCGAAGGCCAGGCGCGAGGGAACGTTCGTCTTAATCAAGCCGGTGACAACGTCGACCGACGGGCGCTGCGTCGCCAATACTAGGTGGATACCCGCAGCACGAGCTTTCTGGGTGATCCGGACAATCGAGTCCTCAATCTCTTTTGGAGCCGTCATCATCAGATCAGCGAGCTCATCGACTACACAGACGATAAAGGGGTAAGGCTTGACTTCGCGTTCAGAGCCGAGAGGAGCTGTGTACTCGCCCGTCTCCACCTTGCGGTTAAAGTCCTTGATGTGCCGGACACCGGCGGACTTCATATCCATGTAACGCTGTTCCATTTCATCGACCAACCACTGCAGCGCGCTCGCAGCTTTCTTGGGCTGAGTGATGATTGGAGTGATGAGGTGCGGTACTCCCTCATATGGCGTGAGTTCCACCATCTTTGGATCCACCAGGATCAGACGGACGTCCTCCGGCGTCGCGCGCGTCAGCAAGGAGACCAGCATGGAGTTCACAAATGCAGACTTACCTGAACCGGTAGCACCAGCCACCAGCAAGTGAGGCATCTTCGCTATCGAGTGGGCGACGAAATCGCCTTCGATGTCTTTACCCAGGCCGATCAGCATCGGGTCAGTGTTCTGCATGACCTCAGGAGCATGCAAAACGTCAGAAAGTCGGACCATTTCACGATCGGCGTTCGGCACCTCAATCCCCACTGCAGACTTGCCGGGGATCGGGGTGAGCAGACGCACGTTGTCCGTCGCTGCCGCATAAGCCAGGTTGGACTGCAGGTTCGTAATCTTGGATACCTTGACGCCCGGCCCGAGCTCAACCTCATACCGCGTCACTGTCGGCCCACGCGAATAACCGGTGACCTTCGCATTGACCTTAAACTCCGAGAAGGTCTCCGAAATCGCGGCAATCATCCGGTCATTGGCTTCGGTCCGAGTCTTCGCCGCTTTGCCCGGAATGAGCAGATCCGCACTAGGCAGCTCATAGTGATGTCCCGCCTCCGATGACGATGCGGCAGTACTGCGGTCTTGGCTCCCCGAGGCCGACTTCAACGCCGCCGAGGCACGCTGCGATTGCTTTTTCCCGGGCGCTTTACTTGCCGCATCAATACCCGAGCGCGCAACAATTGCCCGACGCATGGCCTCACGACTGGCACTGACCGCGTCCGTACTGCTCTCGCCGTGTTCACCGTCGCCATCGTCCACCAGCTCAGGCGCGCCTTCACCCCCAGCATTGACTTTTACTGCCGACGATTGAGGCGAACCCTCATTCACTGCGGAGGGAACATCGTCATCCTCGGTGAGAGAGGCGTCAACCCGCGTGGTGTTGACGTTATCTCGTTGCTGGCTAGCGTCTACGGACGTCGGCATTCCACCATGGAAACCGGCGATGTCAACGTCGGTGGGCTGATCGTCCAGCGTCGGCGCAGGCCTTCTCCCCGAAGTATTGCGGGACGAGCGACCACGATCACCAGCCCTCAACCCCGATGAGAACACGCGGGTCGACGCAGCATCTTCGTCCAAGGGATAGTTATCCATCGGCGTATTGCCATACGAACCGTACTGCTGAGCACCAGACGGCAGCTCGTCATCGTCAAACCCGGAGCCGTCGTCGATGATCGCGTGGGAAGAGGACTTCTGCGCTCCCTCCCCGACGATGAGGGGCTGCCCGTCTCTGTGTACCCGAGGATCGGAAGGTACGTTGCGCGCTGGGTAGTGCCTGCGCCCTGAATCGTAAGGAGTTAGGTCGCGGTTAGAGCGGGCATACCGACGATCGGCTCCAGCGCCATCGTCATAGTCGGCACCCTCATACTCGGAGTCGATGTCATAACCGGATTCGTCATATTCGTCGGGGCCATAGGAGTCGTACGAAGCGTCGTCGTATGCTCCCCTGCCCCAGCGGAAGCCCATCCAGTCGGACACAGCGTGAACCGTATCTTTAATGGTCGTTCCAGCAAGTGTGATTGCCGACCAGATGATAATAAGGAGCAAAATCGGCACAGCAAGCCACACCGAGAATCCGGTTGCCAAGGGAGTTCCGGAGAACAGACCTATGGCACCCCCGGCGTGGCTCCGCCCTACCCATGTCGACGGTTGGCCAGCGAAAAGGTGGGCCAGCCCCAGCATCGCAATCAACAGCAGTGCCAGTGCCCCTCCGGACCGAAAATGGTTGACTTGACGGACGGTCACGCCCACCATCAGTACCCAGGCGACGAAAAACAGAGCGACAGGAACCAGATACGCAGCTGCGCCGACGACCATCATGAGGCCGGTGGACAGGGCGCCACCCACCGGACCGCCAATTCCGAACCACAGTGATCCGGCGGTGATGAGTCCGAGGGCGGCGACGATCAAGGCGGGGGTGTCGTAACCGCCACCGATCACTACTCCGGCATCGTCGGCGTAGGCATCACGATCCTGGTCGACGCTCTCATCCATGAGACCACGCTGTGCGGAGGAGGCGCGCCGTCGACTGCTGCCACCACGCCTATGTCCCCCCGACGACACGTTTTCTCCTTCGGAATAATCGTCAAAATTCTCTTCGCTATCGGCAGTATGCCGGTCTGAGGGCTCCGACGCCTGAGATGCCCGACGGAACCGGCCACGCCCCCGTCGCGGTTCCCGGTCAAGGCTCTGGTGATGACTATCAGGGGTGCGACCGTCTGAAATGTCACCAGTGTCGGCACTATCGTCTAAAAGATCGTCATCATTCGACCCTCGGACACTACCTTGTGGTCCTCGAACGGAAGCGACTTTGCGGGTCAGACTTCCCAAGCCCCGCGCTGTACTACTGAAAAACCCGGCCAGGCCGGAGCCCACGGCCGAAAATGCGCTGCCTGTGCGCTCGAATTCCTGGGTAGGAATTAGTTCTTCGCCGCGATTAGCGGGTCGGGATCCCCCTCGTGGTCTCGATGCTGGCGCACCCCTTCGGGACCGTGCACGCGTAGAACTCGCAGGGTGAGTCTTCCGGTTACGTGTACTGGTTTTCCGAGGGGCAGTCATGCATGCCACTTTAGACTCTCAGATCACATCATTCACATTATTAACCTACGCAGGGCGTTTAGATGGCTGCTGTGTGGCCGCCTACCGCGCACCTCATAATGAAAAAAGTCCTGACCCCAATTTCATGGGACCAGGACTCTGACCAGGCTATGAGGTAGCGCCTACATCACAGCGATTCGCGTGTACCTGTCACATCGGACACCAGCGGCTCGTCGGATGTCATGGGAACGACCGTCGGGACAACAAATGGCTTCCTGCGCCACTTCTCGCCCACGAACTTGGTGATCCGACGCTTGATCTGCTGAGCCATTCGGTAAGGATCGTTTTCGCCCTCACCTGACAAATCGAGCAAGGTGTTATCGACGAGATCCTCGACCTCATGCATCATCTCGCGCGACTCATCTGAGAAACCAGATGCCACAACGCGAGGCTTCTCCAACGCCATGCCCGTCCGGTTATCGATCACGACGGTGACAGAGATGACGCCGCCTTCGCCCATCTGGGCGCGGTCTTCCAGAACCTCGGCGTTCACATCGCCCATGGTGACACCGTCGACGTAGAGGTTTCCGACGGGGATCTGCCCAACAACGTCGGCGTGTTTATCCACGAGATCAACAACCACGCCATTTTGTGCCAGCACGGTGTGGTCCTCACGAACACCGGTCGATATGGCCAGTTGCTTGTTGGCCCTCAAGTGACGCCATTCACCATGCACAGGCATAAAGTTCTTCGGGCGGGCTGCGTTGTACAGGAACAACAGCTCACCGGCGAAACCGTGACCCGAGGTGTGGACCTTAGCGTCTTTACTGGTCACCACGTGGGCGCCGATCTGCGAGAGCATGTTGATCACACCGAACACAGCCTCTTCATTGCCCGGCACCAGTGACGACGACAGAACAATGAGGTCACCATCGCGGACAGTGATCTGTCGGTGTTCACGCCGTGCCATACGGGACAGCGCGGCCATGGGCTCGCCCTGCGTACCCGTCGTGACGAGCAGAACCTTGTGCGGAGCCATCTTCGCGGCGTCGTCCATAGAAACAATGGTGTTTCGTGGAACGTCCAAGTAGCCCATCTCTTCCGCAATTTGCATGTTGCGGATCATCGACCGGCCATTGAACGCAACCTTCCTGCCCGCCGCGACGGCTGCATCGACTGCAGCTTGGACACGGTACACGTTCGAGGCGAAGGAAGCGATAATGACGCGCTGCTTCGCTTCGGCAACGAGACGTTTCAGCGTCGGGGCCACATCGGCCTCCGACCCTGAGAAACCAGGCGTAGTCGAGTTCGTCGAATCCGCCAGCATGATGTCCACGCCCTCATCACCGAACCGGGACAATGCCGGCAAATCGGTGGGACGGCCACCAGTCGGGGTCTGATCGAGCTTGATATCGCCCGTATGAATCAGAAGCCCGGCCCCAGTCTTCAGCGCAATACCGAGGCAATCCGGAATGGAGTGGTTCACATTCCAGAAGCGTAGATCAAAGGGACCATACTTCTCATGAGACGTCTCATTAACTTCGATCAGCTTCGGGTGCTGATGGTGCTCACGGCATTTCGCCGCAATCAAAGCACACGTAAAGCGCGAGGCCACGATGGGAATATCAGACCGCAGTTTCAGCAACCACGGGATCGCACCAATGTGGTCCTCGTGGCCGTGAGTAACGACCAGCGCCTCGACACGATCCATCTTGTCTTCCAGATAGGAAAAATCAGGAAGAATCAGATCGACGCCGGGTTCGTCGGAACTTGGGAAAAGAACGCCACAGTCAATGATGAGAAGCCGATTGTGGTATTCGAAAACGGTCATATTACGGCCGATTTCGGAAATACCACCCAGAGCGACGATGCGCAGACCGTCTTTTGGTGCCTTGGGGGGCTCAGGCAAGCGCTGAGTGAGGTCAGCTCCCTGCATGGATTTCACGACAGAGCGGTTCTTATTGTGTCCCCTGTTGCGGTCACGGCCTCGTTTATTGGGGCGATTGTTTTTCCCGTTCTTATTCGAGTTCCGGGAACCGCCGCGCTCTGAACGACCATTGTCGTTTTTATTGTTGCTACCACGGTTGTTGCGGCCTTTATTACCATTGCCGCCACCGTGCTTGTTATTGCCACCACGATTCGATCGGCCCGATGAACCATTGCGATTTCCATCACGTCCATTGGCTTTGTTGCCGTCGGCGTGGCCTTGATTGTCATCGGACGATGGTGAGGACTGACTATGCGTAGTGGCTTTCGGCTCTGTGAACTCTGGACGCTGAGCTGCGTCAACATCAGGCGACCCGGCCTTACGCGTCGATCGCCGACCGCGAGTGCGGTTATCTGGCACTACAGAACACCAGCCTTTCGCATATCATCAGCAAGCTCATCGAGCTGTGACGGACTGGGGGAAATTTGAGGCAAACGAGGTTCTCCTACATTAATGCCCTGCAAGTGCAGAGCTGCTTTGGCAAAACTAACCCCGCCGAGTCGTGCTTGTGCATGATAGAGCGGGGACAACGATGCTGATAAACGCTGAGCTTCAGGGAGATCTCCGGAGTCATACGCGTCGTACATTCTCCTCAGCACGGGAGCAGCAATGTGTCCGACGACAGAGATAAGACCCGTGGCACCAACCGACAACCACGGAAGGTTGATGGGGTCGTCTCCGGAATACCAGGCCAATTCAGTGGACTGAATAAGCTCCAAGGCCTCTGCGAGATTCCCTTTCGCATCCTTAACAGCTGCAATACGCGGGTGCTCGGACAAGCGAGCCAGCGTCTCCTTTGCAACCGGAATAACACTACGCGATGGGATGTCATAAATCATGACAGGCACGTTCATAGCGTCGGCAACGGCCGTAAAATGCTGATAAATGCCCTCTTGACTTGGCTTCGAATAGTACGGAGTCACAACGAGGAGCCCATCCGCGCCAGCCTCCACTGATGCGCGGGATAACTCGATACTCGTCGCCGTATTGTTTGTTCCCGACCCCGCGATAATGCGGGCGGAATCTCCCACCTCTTGTTTAACAGCCTTGAGCAACCGCAACTTCTCTTCGACGGTCGTCGTCGGAGACTCTCCTGTAGTTCCAGCGAGAACCAGGGAATCACACCCTTGATCAACGAGGTGCTTAGCCAACGACACCCCTGCGGATATATCGACGTGACCGTCGCTATCGAAGGGCGTCACCATTGCTACGGCAATAGTTCCGAAAGTTTCGGCGCCGGCCCGTGTTGCAATACCAGTGCTCATATCGGTCAAGGGTACCCGCGGGGCACGGGCACAAACAACTAGCTTTCACTAACAAACGGGCTTGTTGCGACCTCAGTCCCGTCGCTGAGCTCGGTCACAGAAAAATCACCGAAAGCATGAGGTGCGACCGACTGAAGCTCTTTCAAGATCGCAATAGCTAAGTGCCGGATCTCTTGATCCGCATTTTCCGTCGCTCTCATCCCAATAAAGTGACGCCACGTCCGAAAATTCCCCGTGGCCACCAACCGAGTTTCGGTTGCCGACGGCAAGATCGCCCGTGCCGCTTGCCGCGCTTGCTTCTGGCGCAAGAGGGCATTCATGCGCCCCGACGCCGCGCCCGGAGTCTTTTTCTCGAGGCTACTCAGTAGCTCCGAAAAGGTATCTCTGGCTACATCACACGCTTCGAGGAACAAATCTGTTAACTGTTTGTCTTTCGCAATCTCTGCGGGGACAACGACATCAATGTCATCGTCCGGCGTGAAGCGTTGTGAGAGTTGGGAAAAAGACAAGTGGCGGTGCCTCATAAATTCATGGGCACATCCCCGAGAAAGCCCCCGGATATAGAACGTCGCCGTCGGATGTTCAAGTAGAGCGGTATGCCCTACCTCCATAATGTGCCGGATATAGGCTTCATTCGAAGCTGTGTGGGGGTTCGGGCGATCCCATGTTTCGTAGCAAGCGCGACCAGCAAACTCGACTAATGAATCCGCATCGGAAGAGTCTTTAATAAAGCCCAAGTCCATACCCAAGGGAAGAGTAAAAGACGTGTGGGCAATAAGAGACACTTCACATGGCTTAGGTGTTGCCATTTACAGCCCCAAGAAAGAATCCAAACCGATGGTTAAGCCTGGGTGTTCAGGCACTTTGCGCACGCCCAGGAAAACACCGGGAACAAATGAGGTGCGATCATAGGAATCTTGGCGGATAGTCAAACTCTGCCCCTGGGAACCGAAAATAACCGCTTCGTGTGCAACGGCACCTTTCATCCTGATGGCGTGGACAGGAATTCCGTCTACCGACGCTCCGCGGGCTCCGTCAAGTGCTTGTTCGGTAGCGTCCGGCTGATCGCCGCAACCAGCCTTGTCCCTCGACTGAGCAATTGTTTGTGCCGTGTGAATGGCAGTACCCGACGGCGCATCCTTCTTGCCTGGGTGGTGCATCTCGACCACTTCAGCAGAATCGAAATACGGCGCAGCTATTTCCGCTAATTTCTCCGTCAATACTGCGGAGATAGCAAAGTTCGGAGCAACTAAGACACCAGTGTTGGGCGAATCCTTGAGCCATTCGCGGACCTGGTCATAACGATCATCAGTCCACCCCGTCGTGCCGACGACTGCGTGAATTCCATGGTCAATGAGGAATTTAACGTTATCCATCACAGCTGAGGGTGACGTGAAATCGATGGCGATTTCCGCACCTGAATCAACCAGCGTGTCCAAAGAATCATCGCGGTCAACCGCAGCAACGAGTTCAAGGTCTGACTCCCCCTTCAATGCCGCAACGAGTGTCTGTCCTACATTCCCCGAAGCACCGATGACACCGACTTTGAGTGGTGAAGTCATTATTTCTCCCATCATTAGTGGATATATCTGTCATGTGGGTGGCGGCTGCCACCGCAACGGCGTTAGTCTACCCCTTCTCTCCCGATATCGAACTACCCCCGGACGGTAGCCCCACTGCCCGAGTGGCCACGATCAACGTCACGAATCATATTCATGTTCTTCCAGCTCAGCTTGATAGAGACCGCGACGTAATACAACCGAAACATTTTGTAACCTCTTTGTTTCGACATTTAGCAACGCCTCGTCATCAATCAGTTTTACATTTCAACGCGTAAAGCTTGTCTTCGTGACGATGAGGCCCCTGACCATGACGAAATATTTGGTGAAGAAGCTAGGCGGATGGCTCGCCATCATCTTCATTGCCACTAACATCACATTCTTCCTTGCGACTGCATTCCTGGATCCCAAGTCAAACTATGTCGGCAGATGACCTCCGCTGCCAGAGGATCAAATTCAACGCACACTTCAGCCGCTAAATCTCTCTGATAACACCCCACTCTTCGAGCGGTGGTGGACATGGTTATCGAATATCTTGTTTCACTGGGACTGGGGAGAGTCTCCCCTCGGCGAGTCTGTTAACCAGCAGATTTCATTTCGTATTTGGGTCTCGGCAGAACTCCTTCTGCTAGCAACAGTGTTATCCGTCATCATCGGTGTCGCCATCGGCGTATATACCGCCAGTAATCAATACAAAATGGGCGATCGTATTTGGCAAGGAATTTCGATTGTCACCATGAACCTCCACATCGTTGTTGCATCGATTATCACGGTGGCCTTTGGTTTATGGGTCAACCGAATCACTGGTTCCCGAATTTTTTATGTCACCGGCGCATCGAAATATGGCGTCCACGGATTCTTTCCGACGCTCCTCGACTTTCTTCAACACGTCGCGCTACCGACGTTCTCACTCCTGTTGGTGAGTTACGCGGGCTACCACATGATGCAGCGATCCCTACTCCTCGATAACCTCAACGCCGACTATGTCCGCACGGCCCGGGCAAAAGGTCTGCCCCAGCGTAAAGCTATCCGGAAACACGCCTTGCGTACGTCGATTATTCCGGTGGCTACCTCAGTGGCGTTCTCCATTCCGGGGATTTTCACCGGCGCCATCATGACCGAGAAGATTTTCGCCTGGCAGGGAATGGGCGATTATTTCATTACAGCGTTATCGCACAATGACATATATGGAACCGTAGCCGTTGCCGCCTTCGGCGCTTTCACAACCGCGGTGGCAGCAATTCTCGCAGATATAACTGTCGTGATCTTAGATCCCCGGGTAAGGGTGAGTTAAATGGCTCAGCATAAAACTGCCTTATACGCGCGTCGTTTCGCACGAAACAAACTGGCCCTTATCGGCGTCGTGGGTTTTCTTATTTTGGTTTTCGCTTCGATCTTTGGACCATATATTTCGAAGTGGAGTTATGAGGAACCGGATTTTCTCCACCTTGCCTCTTCCCCCAGCGCTGAACACTGGTTTGGGACCTCAGACTCAGGAAATGACCTCTTCGCCCAGACAATCCACGGGTTAGGACGGTCACTCATTATCGCTGTGACAGTCTCCCTCGGTGTGTCTATTCTCTCCGCACTCATCGGATGTATCGCGGCACTCTTGGGTGGCATCGCGGAAAAGATCATTTTGACCTTCATCCACTTTATGTTGGCCATTCCCTCCTTCTTGATCATTGCTTTATTAGTGTCTGGTTCGGGTGGAGACTGGAAACTATTGATCTTAGTTCTGATCATTTTCGGATGGATTTATCCCGCCCGCGTCATTTGGTCCATGGCGTTATCAGTCAAACAGAATGACTATGTCAAAGCAGCCCAATATATGGGTGTCAACACTCCCCGCATCGTGATAAGGCACCTTATTCCCAATATTGGTTCGCTCTTAATTATTCAATTTGCACTCGGAGTTCCCGCGACGGTGATGACAGAAACCGGCTTGTCATTCCTCGGGCTAGGAGTGAAGCTCCCCGACGTGTCCCTGGGCACTTTGTTAACAGTCGGTACCGGAGCCGTCGACGCATCACCGTGGCAGTTCTACTTCCCGGCCCTGATTCTTACACTCCTGACAATTTCCATGGCGTTTATCGCTGACGGCCTGCGCGATGCTCTGGATCCCTATTCTGCTGCTGGAGGACATGTCTCATGACATCTGAAGCGTTGTCATCTACTCAGACGCGGTCGACTGAAAAAGCTGAAAAACCTATTCTCTCCGTCCGTGAACTCACCATTCGTTTCCCCTCCGAGGCGGGAACTGTTCACGCCGCCCGCGGCGTTGATTTCGACCTCTACCCGGGACGCACGCTCGGGATCGTCGGCGAATCGGGATCGGGTAAATCCGTCACTTCTCTAGCTGTCATGGGGCTTTTGCCCGATTCGGCGGCGATTTCCGGCTCAATCAAACTTGACGGCCGCGAGCTCATCGGCATGAACGATAAGGACATGAGCGCCATCCGCGGGAAAGACATCGGCATGATCTTCCAGGATCCGCTGTCGTCCCTCACCCCTGTGTTCAACGTCGGTGAACAAATCGTTGAGGCCATTCAATGCCATTCCTCCATGTCAAAGTCCGACGCCTGGAAGCGCGCTATTGAGCTACTCGATATGGTCGGTATTCCGGAACCGCACAAGCGTGTGAAAGCCTTTCCGCATGAGTTCTCCGGTGGTATGCGGCAGCGCGTCGTCATCGCCATTGCGATCGCTAATAATCCGCGCATACTTATTGCCGACGAGCCCACCACCGCTTTGGATGTCACCGTCCAGGCGCAGATTCTGGACCTGATCAAGGTGGCGCAGAGGGAAACAGGCGCGGCGACGATCATGATCACACACGATATGGGCGTCGTCGCGGAAACTGCCGACGATGTGCTTGTCATGTATGCCGGCCGCCCCGTGGAACGCGCCGATGTGTCGTCGATTTTTCACAACCCAAAGATGCCGTACACGATTGGGCTGCTGGAGTCGACTCCTCGTGTGGACAAGCAGTCAGGAGGAGCGCTCCCCACTATCCCTGGGCACCCGCCGATGCTGATCGATCTCCCACAAGGATGCCCCTTCGCGGCCCGCTGCCCCGTCGTTATCGACAAGTGTCGGGAAAAAGAACCTCTCGCGATTCCCCTCGACGATAAGCCCGACCACAACACAGCGTGCTTCCGCTCCCACGAAGTTGTTGATCAAATGATCGACAATACGAGGATGTATCCGCCTCCTGTCCTCGCCGATGACATTCTCGCCGGAACGCCACGGAACGAACGGTCGACAGTGTTGTCTGTGACGAACCTCCGCAAGGAGTTCCCGTTACTCAAAGGTGCCCTCGTTAAGCGCCGAGTGGGTACGGTTCACGCTGTTCGGGGCGTCGATATCGATATTAAACAAGGCGAATGCTTTGCGATCGTCGGTGAATCGGGATCCGGTAAAACAACCACACTCTTAGAGATCATGGATCTGAATCCGCCTGAAGGAACTGCGATCGAACTGTGCGGAGAATCCGCGGCTCGTTTCACTCGGAAGTCACGCCTGAAGGCTCGCCAGAATATTCAGATCGTCTTCCAGGACCCTATGGGTTCTCTCAACCCGCGCATGACGGTGCGCGAGATCATTACCGAGCCATTAAAGAGTCTTGGTTTCGACGGGGACGTTAACGAGCGCGTGACCGAGTTGATGAAGCTTGTTGGCCTCAACGCAGCACATATCGACCGCTTCCCCAGTGCGTTCTCTGGTGGTCAGCGGCAGCGCATTGGTCTTGCCCGTGCTCTGGCAACAAATCCTGCGCTCATCGTGCTGGACGAACCGGTATCGGCCCTCGACGTTTCGATTCAAGCCGGGATGATCAACCTTCTCGACGACCTCAAGCGTCGACTAGGACTTTCCTACCTGTTCGTCGCCCACGATCTGTCCGTCGTTCGACATATCAGCGATCGTGTCGCGGTGATGTACCAAGGAGAGTTCGTCGAACAGGGAAATACCGATGACATTTTCGACAACCCCCAGCACCCATATACGAAAAAGCTGTTGGCTGCTATCCCGATTCCGGATCCGCACGCAGCGCACGACCGGGCCGTCCACACTGTGGATGCCAAGTAGTGAGTGTCGTGGCCATGCATCGTGATCGAGTGATCCATCAACCCGCCACATCTTCGTCGGAAGGTAAAACCGTGAACGTCCCCTTACTCGCGCCTCTGCGGCACTCCGTTCGACACGCACGCCGGCGCGTGCGCGCGAAGGTCATCATGGCCCTCGTCGTGATTGTTTCGACATCAAGCATGTCCCTGACTGCCTGCGGTTATAACGATGACGCTGACGGCTCTAACCGAGGATATGACCAAATTGCCGACTACAAACCGACGAGCCGAGACCAAATAAAAGATGGTGGTCATCTCAATTTAGCTATTGACGAATTAACGACCCAAGAGAATCCTTTCCATGGTGACGGTACCGCGTACACCACCACGATATGGTCGTATTACAACCCTCAATTGGCTATGTACACCCCGCGTGGTGAGTTCTCTCCGAACCATGACTATGTGACTGATATCAAGGAAGACACAAGTTCTGGCAAGACGGTTCTGACCTACACCATCAATCCGCGTGCTGTGTACAACGACGGCACACCGATTGACTGGCGCGCCTTTGAAAACACGTGGAAAGCAAACAACGGGACTGATGAGGATTACATCCCCTCCTCCACCGACGGATACAAGCTCATCGAATCTGTTACCCCCGGCGAGAATGATAAACAAGCAGTAGTGACGTTCTCCCAGGTTTATCCCTGGTGGAAAGGACTATTCAACATCCTGCTTCCCCCACAAGTTTCGGATGCGAAGAAGTTCAATAACGCATATAAAAGCGCTCTGCATCCGGAATGGGGCGCTGGGCCCTATACCGTTGACCACGTCAACTTTAAAAAAGGCGAAGTCGTCTTTAAACGGAACGATAAGTGGTGGGGCGATAAAGGAAAACTCGATTCCATTACGTTCCGGCAAATGGAACCACAGGCCTCGATCAATGCCTTGCGTGCCGGTGAAATCGACGCTACCTCGGTGGGTAGCCGTGAGCGGCTCAAAACCGCAGAAAAGATGGGCAAACTTGTCGACATTCGTACCGGGGCCGCACCGTTTACATCGCTGATCACTCTCAATGCGAAGTCAGATATTCTCTCCGACATTAATGTGCGTAAGGCGGTCATGACGGGAATTGATCGGTCACAGCTCGCGACCATCAGGTTCAACGGCATGGGGTACTCGGAGAAACTGCCTGGTTCGTTCCAGCTCTTCAGCCGTCAGAAGGGATATGACGACAACTTCGGTGCCGTCGTGAAGTTCAATAAAGACGAAGCACAACAGATACTCGAACAGGATGGGTGGAAACCTGGGTCCGACGGTGTCCGGAGGAAAGACGGTAAGAAACTGCAGCTGAAATATGTGCTGCTTGGCGATGACAGCCTCTCTCGGGCAACGGCCCAAGCAACACAAAAGATGATGTCCGATATCGGTGTGCAGCTATCGATCCAGGAACGGCCAAGCTCGGAGTTTTCCGACGTTGTTACGCGTCGTGACTTCGACATGTTCCCGATGGGATTTAGCCAGTCGGACCCGTATGGCGTCGCGTATTTCCAGCAGACCTATGCCTCTGATTCTCAGCTGAATCGATCCGGAACTGGTACCGCAGAGATGGATGAAAAGATTAATGAGCTGCAGAAACTTCCCACCGAAGATGAACAAATCCGTCGGGCCAATGAACTCGAAAAAGAGGCGTTCGCGCGGTACGGGATTATGCCGGTGACCAATGGGCCATCCATTACTGCAGCTAATCCGGACCTCGTTAACTTCGGCCCTAAGTTCTTCGGCAGTGTCAAACTGCAGGACATCGGTTGGAAGAAGAAGTAGGGGCTCGCGGTAGGACCCGTGCTGGGGCCTGTGCGAAGCTAACCCCTACAGTACGAGTGCTATGCCGACACCAAGGGTAACGAGCTGCTCAGTCTTCCCGACCCGCTTTGGCGTCCACTTCCCACCATTGTGCGCCGAGTGGGGTACTGCCCAACTGCGAAACAGTGATATGGCGGCCGCGACTACAAGCAACCAGGTTCCCACGGTCCACCACAGACCTGTATAGGGCGAGAATCCTGTGACAACCCCACATGAAGCTAAGACAGCAAACACAAGGGAAATAAGAACAAATACCGCGTGATATCCGACACTAAACGTCAAATAGCGCGGGTTGTTGCGCTCACGAATCATCGTTTTGACATAAATAATCGTGCCCGTGAAGTAGATGCCCAACATGAGTGCCCACCACCACGCGATTCCGTTAATACTCCCCCGGATCGTGTGGTCGGCCACGGGAACCATTAAAACGGACGCAACCACCGTCGCTATACCTGAAAGCAAAGAACGAGGGCGTTTTCTGACGACTTCCCACAGAGCAACACCCATAACAATGGCGAACACAGGTGCCCACAGCAACAGGCTCGGACGAAGCACCACAGTAATGAGCGCTGCCACGAGCGTAATTGCGCAATACGTAGCCGTCGCTACAAAAGCCTTCTGTTTACGCTCGGATGACTGGCCGTTCCGCGATGGCGGTATCTTAACCCAGAGCCCCCACGCGAAAAACGCAAAATAGGCGACGACCCAGGCTATTAATAACACCACCGACCGGGCTACCCCCATGATCACTGCACCGGCCGATGATGAGTCATTCACCAAAGTACAAATGCCTAAGCCCATTCCCATGATGATGGGAAGCAGAAGCATTGCCCACGCCCCATGTTGGTTAGGTACCCAGGGACTAACTGCACGTGCCATGCGAATTAGTGTATAACCGTTAGCCGAGCCTTAACAAGAAGCTGGAAAGTACATGGGAGGACCCATTAAAGGCGACCCACTCTGGTTATCCCAGAGCGGTTATTAGCCAAAATTAGTCGTCGACGGGAACCAGCGAGATCTTCCCGCGGTTGTCGATATCGGCGATCTCGACCTCGAGTTTGTCGCCGACGTTGACGACGTCCTCGACCTTCTCGATGCGTTTCTTGCCACCGAGCTTCGAGATGTGCACGAGCCCATCTCGGTTGGGAAGGATTGACACGAACGCCCCGAATGCCGTGGTCTTCACCACAGTGCCCAAGAATCGCTCCCCTACCTTCGGCAATTGAGGATTGGCAATCTCGTTAATCCGGTCGACCGCAGCATCAGCGGAGCCACCGGAGGTTGCGGAAATGAACACAGTACCGTCGTCCTCGATGGACACACGGGCACCGGTATCTTCCGTGATCTGGTTAATGTTCTTGCCCTTCGGGCCGATCACTTCACCGATCTTCGAGACCGGCACAGAGATCGTCGTGATGCGCGGTGCATAGTCACTCATCGGGTCGGGCTCATCAATAACCTCAGCCATCGTGTTGAGGATCTCGAGCCGAGCCTCGCGAGCCTGCTTCAGCGCGCCGGCAAGAACATCCGACGGAATGCCGTCGAGCTTGGTATCCAGCTGGAGTGCGGTAATGAAGTCTTCCGTGCCCGCGACCTTGAAGTCCATATCGCCGAACGCATCTTCAGCACCCAAGATGTCCGTGAGGGTGACGTATGTCATCTTCCCCTTGACTTCGCCGGACACCAGGCCCATTGCGATACCTGCGACCGGAGCCTTCAGCGGAACACCAGCGTTGTACAGGGACAACGTCGACGCGCACACCGACCCCATTGAGGTGGAACCGTTAGAGCCCAATGCCTCTGAAACCTGACGGATGGTGTACGGGAAGTCATCGCGCGACGGGATCATCGGCTTCAGAGCACGTTCTGCCAACGCACCATGCCCAATCTCACGACGCTTCGGGGAACCAACACGGCCCGTCTCACCGGTGGAATACGGCGGGAAGTTGTAGTGGTGGATGTAGCGACGGTGATCAACAGGGCCCAAGGAGTCAACCTGCTGCTCCATCTTCAGCGTGTCCAGCGTCGTTACGCCGAGGATCTGCGTTTCACCACGCTGGAACAGTGACGAGCCGTGGGCACGAGGAACAAGATCGACCTCAACATCGAGATCTCGAATATCCTCGACGCCACGACCATCGATGCGGAAGCCGTCGGCCAAAATACGCGACCGGACGACCTCTTTGGTCACGGCGTTATGAGCAGCACGGATCTCGGCTTCACGCTCCGGGAACTCTTCGAGCAACGCCTCAACCGTGTCATCCATGTCCGACGAGAGGGCTTCATCGCGCTCCTGCTTATCGGCAATGGACATGATGTCACTGATGCGGCCTTTGGCCTCAGAATCGACAGCGGCCAAAACGTCGGCACCATAGGGCGGGAACAGAGGAAATTCCTCGGTCTCCGGATCCACAGCCTGACGAAGAGCCTGCTGAGCGCCACATAGTTCAGCAATGAACGGCTTTGCTGCCTCAATTCCCTCCGCGACGACGGACTCGGTGGGTGCAGGCGCACCATCATTGACACGCTCGACGACGGTTTCCGTCGCTCCCGCTTCCACCATCATGATCGCAACATTGTCGGTCTTCTTCCGGGGACTCGACTTGCGACCGCGACGACGTCCCTTGCGTGGCTTCTCCGGGACCTGTTCGTCGGTCAAACGGCCGGCAACGACCATCTCAAACAACGCGGACTCGTGCTGTTCGCGGGTGGGGAATGCAACCCACTGACCATCCTCATGATCGTCGTCGACGATGAGAGCCATTCTCACGCCACCGACCGGGCCCGACACGGGCAAGCCCGAAAGCTGGGTCGACGCCGACGCCGCGTTGATCGCGACGACGTCGTACATGTCTTTGGGGTCCAAGGACATCACGGTGACGATGACCTGGACCTCGTTGCGCAGCCCTTTCACGAAGGTGGGGCGCAACGGGCGGTCGATCAGGCGGCACGCCAAAATAGCGTCGGTGCCTGGGCGGCCTTCCCGGCGGAAGAAAGAGCCAGGAATACGGCCAGCGGCGTACATGCGCTCTTCCACATCAACAGTCAACGGGAAGAAATCGAAGCCCTCGCGGGGTTTGGATGATGCGGTCGTCGTCGACAACATCATGGTGTCTTCGTCGAGATACGCGACGACGGAGCCATTTGCCTGGCGAGCTAGTTGTCCGGTCTCTAATCGAATAGTACGTGAGCCGAAGTCGCCATTGTCAATCGTGGCTTCGACAGAATGGGTGCCAAACTCTTCGTCATAAAAAACGGAGTGATTATTGGTCATAAAAGGGGGAATCCGTCCTTCTCTATGGGTGCCCCGGGCGATCATCGGTGTCGCCAACGAGAAATCTCTTCTTCATATATCTTCAGGCGACCTCATCTTAGCAGGTGAAACCTGGAAGAGCAGGACAACGGGGTATGAACACGCCGAGCTACCTCTACGGGAGGCTTCATTACCGATACCACAATCATGTCCGAGCACCGCCGACGAGCTCCAGATATGAAAAACTCGGCCCCGCCGCACTGTGCAGAACCGAGTCAGAATGGCCGACGCCGTAATTAACGGCGGAGGCCCAAACGAGCAATCAGGTTACGGTAACGATCGACGTTGTTAGCAGCCAAGTACTTCAACAGACGCTTACGACGACCGACCAAGAGCATAAGGCCACGACGTGAGTGGTGATCGTGCTTGTGCTCACGAAGGTGCTCCGTCAGCTGACGAATGCGCTCGGTCAACAAGGCAACCTGAGCCTCGGTTGAACCGGTGTCGGTCTCATGAAGACCGAACTCGGAAAGGATTTCTTTTTTCTTTGCAGCGGACAAAGCCATAGGAAAACTCCTAAAATTGAGGTCGTTATTTCAGTCCGTATGCGCCGTGCCGCAAAGAGGCACAGCTTTCACAACTGCAACGGACCGCAGTTGATACTCGGACGAGGCTACCACATGTTCGGAATGGACCCGAAATACCATCTGACAGGGCCCAAACCACGGGAATACAAAACCGAGGAATACTGAAGCGCCGGACTCTTGCTCCAGTTTTCCGAGCCTATTTACGAGCCGTCATCGCCCGTACCGCGTCAACGTCGCGGTGCATGGCAGCAAGGAGCTCGTCAACACCCGAAAATGTTTCCATACCCCGGACGTAACCAATGAACTCGACCGTCGCATACAGCCCGTACAAATCCGCGTGCCTATCCAGCACAAAAGACTCAACCGACCGACGATCGTCGTTAAATGTCGGGTTCATACCCACAGAAATGGCGGTCGGATACCGGACTCCCGGCTCCATGTCTCCATCGACGGTCTCACCAGGATCAATTGTGAACCAGCCGGCATAGACGCCATCTGCAGGCAGCGCGCGCTCCGGGCTGATATAGAGATTGGCCGTGGGGTAGCCCAGTTCTCGGCCACCGCGCCCGGCGCCGTGCTCGACCTCGCCATAGACGGAATATGGGCGCCCGAGAGCCCACGCGGCCTCGTCAACATGCCCTTGATCGAGTTGAGAGCGAATGAATGTCGAGGAAATCGTATGGCCGTCCTCGCTCAAGAGCGGGACGATGTCCACATCGCAGCCATACCGAGGCCCCTCGGTTTCCAGTGTCTGAGACGTCCCTGCCGCTTTGTGACCAAAGGTGAAGTTCTCGCCAACCACGATGGCTTTGGCATGAAGCTGATGGACAAGCACCTGCTCGATGTACTCAGTGGGGCTCAAGGCGGCCAAGCTCCGCGTGAAATCAACGGTCAGGAAGTAGTCCACGCCCAGCTCTTCCGCCATCGCTTGACGGTCCTTCAGACTCCCCAAGAGTCGTGGGGTACGTTCCGGTGCGAACACCTTGACCGGGTGGGGTTCGAATGTCATCAACACGCAGGGAACATCTAGTTCACGAGCACGACGGACAGCAGTACCGATAAGCCGACGATGCCCACGATGAACACCATCGAACACACCAATAGTGACGACGGACGCGTCGAGGGACTGCGGTATGTTATCCAACCCGTGCCAAATATCCACGTGAATAGCGTACGTCACAGGGGCGAAGTTCTGCGATACGGCCCCGATATAAACAAGAGTGCCGACGTCCCCGCCGCGGCTTACGGTCCCCGCCCCATAGTCCTCTCAGCCTCATGATCCTTCGCGCTCCATGAGGAAGACGTCAACTACGCTAAACCCCGTGAATGCCTCAGAGAACCCCGGCCAGTCCTCTACACCACGTCCACGTACGCAGCGTCCGCGCGGCGAAACATCACACACCGCCAGTTCGTCGACGCATTCATCGGTGCTGGACCGCTCTGGCATTGTCATCGTCGATAAGCCCGCAGGAATGACGAGCCATGATGTTGTCTCGGCGATGCGCCGCCTGGTGCGGACGCGCAAGGTTGGGCACGCTGGAACGCTCGATCCGGCGGCCACCGGCGTCTTGATCCTTGGAATTGAGCGCGGCACAAAATTTATGACGCACTTAGTGGCGAACACGAAGTCGTACGACGCCACAATCCGCCTAGGTTTCGCCACCACAACCGACGATGCGGAAGGCGAACCGATCCCCTATCCCTATGACTCTGAGGAGAATTCCAGCCAAGCAACAGCGCGTCCCCTCATTAGCCCGGCCACTCGCGAGCGCCTGTCAGTGTTGCTTTCTGAACCCGAGCGGATAGAACGGGCCCGCGAGCAACTCACCGGCGATATCATGCAAAGGCCGAGCAGCGTGAGTGCCATCAAACTGGACGGACGTCGTGCCTATGACCGTGTTCGGTCTGGGGAGACAGTCTCTCTTCCCCCGCGGCCCGTCACCGTCTCGACCTTTGATATTCGCAACGTGAGAACGGCGACTATCGATAATGGCGATGACAACAATGGCGAAGAGGATGTCATCGTGATCGACCTCGACGTTACTGTCGATTGTTCTTCGGGCACGTATATTCGCGCGCTCGCGAGGGACTTGGGCGAAATACTGGGAGTCGGAGGACATCTGACGGCACTTCGTCGCACGCGCGTCGGCTCTTTTAGTCTCGACGACGCCAGAACACTCGACCAATTGCGCGACGAGCAGTCCCTAGCCGAGCAGCGGATCCGCGACAAACAGGTGACTGGCGAAACTCCACGGGCATCGCTCAGCTATTCCCTCGACCAGGCCATCACCCGGTCCTTCCCTATCCGACACTTAAGTGACGACGAAGCCAGCGCGGTCTCCATGGGGAAGCGTATTCCTGCGTCGGATCTGAAGGATGTCTACGCGGGGGTGTCAGCCGATGGACACGCTATAGCTTTAATGAAGAACGATGGGAAGATAGCGAAAACGGTGTTCGTCGCCCGCCCGGCAACCTTGTCATAAACGCACCTTGTCATGAACGTCACCGCGGGCGGCGATCAAGCTAGGCGATCGACGTAATCCACGTACTTGTCACGACGTACCCTGAGCCGACCATCCATCGCCCCGGTATCGTCCGGGGCACCACTCCACTAGCCACATCATGATGGACGAATGCAGTTAATGTTCCGTCGCGGTGGAGTTCAATGTCTGCCTGGGAAAAATCGAGGAAGACGCGGGCTAACGGGAACCACGATTTATACAGCGCCTCTTTCGCAGAGAAGACCACTGTTTCCAAGATCTTTTCTGCCGGAAACAACTGTAGATCTCCCTCGTGGTGCCGCACGTGGTGTTGCCCGTGTTGGTGTAGAGCATCGATATGTTGCAGGTCGCGAGGGGTAAGAACAGCATCGGACACACCGTCAAGTAGCGGCTTGGCTACTTCCGCATCCACGCCGACGGACTTCAGCGTATCTGTTCGCGCGACGACCGCTGCACGGAAACCGGTCGTGTGAGTTAGCGATCCGCCGACGCCGCGCGGAAAGAGAGGCATTCCGCGCTCGCCTTTCCCGATGACAGTATCAGCGTGGTCATGCCCGGTGAGATCCGTTAAAGCGTTTCTGGCGCACGCGCGTGCATCAGCGAATTGCGCCCGCCTGAGCGGCACAGCGTCGCTAACATAAGCGCGTTCTTGGGGATGCAAATTGTGCCAATTCCTGCTGCTGATGGGCGGCCACTGCGCGTTGCGTGACGGCTGCGTCGGCTCAGAAACAAGCAATTCAGACCAAGCACAGCCGTCGGGAAAGAACCCCATCGGGATCACTGCGCGCCCACCCGGGCCCAGTTTCCGCGGAGGAATCGGAGCGTGGTCGTCGCCAAGCGGAACAAGAAGAAGGTGATAAGACCCCACCAAACACCAACCAGTCCCCAACTTTGGCTCAGGGAAATCCAGGTCAGCGGCAGGAAGCCCACTAGGGCCGACACGAGGGTGGCGTTACGGAGGAAGATGGCGTCGCCGGCACCGAGCAAAATCCCGTCGAGGGCGAAAACAAAACCGCCCAGAAGGACCAGAACAACCAGCTGCCACCACGGACCCGACATCGCGTCGAGCACACTCTCCGAATGGGTGAATTGGCGGGGAATCCAGTAGTACCCCGCGGACATGCCACCGGCGAGAACCACGGCGAAGAGCGACGACCACTTAATGATGGATCGCCCCACGGCCTTCGCATTAGTCGACTGTCCTGCCCCGAGAGCAGCGCCGACAAACGCCTGCGCGGCAATAGCCAACGAATCGAGAACCATGGTTAGGAAGTTCCACAGCTGCAATAAAATCTGGTGGGCTGCCAGCGATGCTGCGCCGAAACGACCAGCAACAGCGGCCGCCGAGATAAAGGAAAGTTGGAAACTCAGTGAGCGTGCGATCAGGTCACGCCCCATCACCAATTGGTCTTTCATAATCGACCATCGCGGTTTCCACGAATTCTCGTACTTGCTGTTCTCCCGTATTAGGCAGACGAGGAAGCACAATGAGGTAATAGTCTCACCCGTGACATTGGCCAGGGCGGAACCGACAATCCCCAACCGCATCACCAATATCGGCACCAGGATAAGTGCTGGGCCAACTCCCGCCAAGGTGAAATACAGAGGGTACCTAGCATTTTGGACCGCCCTCAGCCAACCGTTACCCGCCATTGTCATGAGAGTCAGGGGCACCGCTGGCGACGCCACGCGCAGCCATCTCGTCGCCTCTCGCCCTACCCCGGGATCATCGGCCAGCCAGTTTGTCAATACCGGAGCCAGGATCCAAATCACCGCAGCTAAGGTGATTCCTACGAAGACAGCGATCCATGTCGACTGCACGCCTTCTTGAATCGACTTATCCCGTCGGCCTGCACCATAAAAACGCCCCGCGCGAGCAGTCGTCCCATAGGACAAAAAAGTCAGCTGAGTGGTGACTTGGGCAAGAATGGTCGTTGCTGCAGCAAGAGCAGCCAAATCCGTCTTACCTAACCGCCCCACCACGGCCGTATCAAATAAGAGATAAATAGGGGTGGCCGCCAGGACACCCAGAGATGGAAGAGCGATCGATAAGATCTTCCAAACACCAACCCCGTCGCCATTCCTGCCGGAATCGACAGAATGATCGACGTTATCACTACTCATCGACCGTTTTTCTCCTCTTGGTTCACACACTGTCGAAAAGCATCCACAAAACCGTCCCGAGTGCCTTGCCAGGTTAAACCAGCGGCCTGTGCATGGCCCCCGCCCCCTAACTCTTCTGCCACCCGTGCGACATTAACCGCACCACGGGACCGCAGCGACACCACAATCTCGCCCGGCCGATATTCCTTCAAAACCATGGCGACCTCGGCCTCCGACGCTGTCCTAACCACGTCGATAACTGATTCGACATCGCATTCAACAGCCTCTTGAGCTTGGCTGTCGGTGACAACACCCCACACCAACCCACGGCCGTTCACTGCCGACGGCTCATACACCAGGTCGGACAACACGGCACCCAACATCCGCAGATACGGAACGGAGTGGTCATCAATTAACGACGACGAGATGCTCCGTGTATCAATTCCCGTTGAAACCAGCCGATGGGCCGTCGCGAATTGGCTGGGGCCACCCCAGCGGAAGCACTCCGTATCGGTCACAAGACCGGCGTAGAGTGCCGTCGCCATGGTCCGGTCAATCGTTTCCGAATACATGTCGCACAAGGACGTGAGCATGCTCGTCGTGGAATCGGCGTCCGCATGGACCCAGTTAATGCTGCCAAAATTGGTAGCGGTCTCATGGTGATCAATCACCAAGGAGCGCCCTTTCTCTGTGGCGCGCTCGACCATCTCGACGGCGACTCCGCACCGATCAAGGGAAGCCGTGTCAACGCACACCACCGCAATGGGATCACGCGGGATGTCCTCAAGGGGGACGTACACATCCTCCGTATTCAGAACAGAGAAAGCAGACGACGGCACTCCACCGTCGGCGTCCACGGCCACAGCAGTGCCGCCCCATCGACGGATGAGATGGACAAGAGCGCAGGCCGACCCGACAGTATCCGCGTCGGGGCGCACGTGACTGATCACAACGCAGGGGTGCAGAGCGCGTTCATCGTCGGCAAGAGCATGAGACTCCCAGGCCATGGCCTGCAAGAATACCCATGCGTCCCGATCTGTCACCGGCAGCCCGCGTGGGATGAATGCTGAATCGTTACCATCCATCCGCTTCGCTCTCAGGACGTCCCTCGTGCGTCGAGGTTTTGTACGGATTGGCGTCCCCAGCTGGGGTTGCTCCTTCAGCTTGACGCGCCACTTCCTGGTCCCGCTGCCGAGCCTGAGCCAAAAGCTCCTCTAAGCGGGCACTCGTTTCGGGGACAGTGTCAAGGGTGAATGTTAAGGTCGGAGTGAACCGAACTCCCAGCTGGTCCCCCACGGCTTTCCGTAGTTGACCGCGTGCCCGGTGAAGTGCTTCGGCCGCTTGTTCACGGTCGGGTTCCTCGTCGAGAGTGCGCCCACGGACCGTGTAAAAAACGGTAGCGTCGTGTAAATCGCCGGTGAGCTGGGTATCGGTGATGGTAACGAGCTCTAAACGGCGGTCCTTCACACTATGTTCGATGGTGTTCGCCACGATAGTTTGGATGCGCTTAGCCATGCGCGCAGCGCGAGCGCGATCAGCCATTAGAAAAACTCCCTCCATTATCTACGTGGAGGGAGTTTACCTGACGATCAACCCGATCACCCGATCAGGAGACCGCCCTGGCCAACGAAGGGCTTGTGCTTACTTGCTCTTCGAGGCCTTCTTGTTCTGCTTGTCCCGAGGGACCTCGACCAATTCGTAGGCCTCGATCTTGTCTCCGACAGAAATGTCGGGGTAGGACAAGACCATACCGCACTCGTAGCCGTGCTGAACTTCTTGGACATCGTCCTTACCGCGGCGCAGCGATGTGACGGTTGCTTTATCGGCAACAACATTGCCATCGCGAACCAACCGGACTGTCGCATTTCGCTTGACGACGCCTGTCTCAACCATGCAGCCGGCAATAAGGCCAACTGCGGAGGCCTTGAACAGCTGACGGATCTCGGCTGTACCCAGGTCACGCTCTTCGTAGATCGGCTTGAGCATGCCGCGAAGAGCAGCCTCGATTTCTTCGATGGCCTTGTAGATAACCGAGTAGTAGCGGACATCGACGCCCTCTGCGTGGGCGGCCTCTGTGGCTTTGCCTTCGGCACGAACGTTGAACCCGATGATGATCGCATCCGAGGCAGCTGCCAAGTGGACATTTGTCTCGGTGACGGCACCGACGCCGCGGTCGATGATGTTGAGCTCAACTTCATCTCCGACGTCGAGCTTAAGCAGAGCATCTTCCAGGGCCTCGACGGTACCGGCGTTGTCACCCTTAAGGATGAGGTTCAGGCTGCTGGTCTCCTTAAGGACCTTGTCCAGATCCTCAAGGGAGACACGCTTGCGGGAGCGTGCTGCCAGGGCGTTACGACGCCGTGCGTCACGACGATCCGCAATCTGGCGGGCAGTGCGATCGTCCTCGACAACGAGGAGGTTATCGCCAGCTCCAGGAACACTGGTGAGTCCCTGAACCTGCACAGGCACCGATGGACCAGCATCGGTGATGTCATTGCCACGTTCATCGGTCATACGACGGACACGACCATGCGCGTCACCCACGACGATCGAGTCACCCACGTGCAACGTACCGCGCTGGACGATGACGGTGGCCACCGGTCCACGTCCACGGTCAAGGTGGGTTTCGATGGCAACACCCTGAGCATCCATGTCCGGGTTAGCCACCAGCTCGAGCGATGCATCCGCGGTCAACAGAACTGCTTCAAGCAACTTGTCGATGTTCTGGCCCTGCTTCGCAGAGATATCCACGAACATGGTGTCCCCACCCCATTCTTCGGGGGTGAGACCATATTCGGTCATCTGGCCACGGATCTTCTCCGGGTCCGCACCTTCTTTATCAATCTTGTTGACAGCGACGACGATCGGGACGTCGGCGGCTTTCGCGTGATTGATTGCCTCTACGGTCTGGGGCATAACACCGTCGTCGGCAGCGACCACCAAGATGGCGATATCTGTGGACTGAGCACCACGAGCACGCATGGCGGTGAACGCCTCGTGACCCGGGGTATCCAGGAAGGTCACCAAGCGGTGCTCGCCATCCAAGTCAACCTTCACCTGGTAGGCACCGATGTGCTGGGTGATGCCGCCGGCCTCGCCCGATGCCACATTGGCTTTACGGATCGTGTCCAACAGGCGAGTCTTACCGTGGTCAACGTGACCCATGACGGTAACCACCGGAGGATGCTTAGTCAGATCCTCTGCGCCACCTTCGTTCTCACCGAACTGGAGGTCGAAGGATTCGAGGAGCTCACGGTCTTCATCTTCAGGTGAGACAACCTGAACCTTGTAGTCCATCTCGTCGCCGAGGAGCATCAAAGTCTCGTCAGAGACCGATGCCGTCGCGGTGACCATTTCACCCAAGTTGAACAGAGCCTGGACCAATGCGGCTGGATCAGCATCGATCTTGTCCGCGAAATCAGCCAAGGAGGCACCACGGGCGAGACGAATAGCCTTGCCATGACCGTTGGGCAGCTTGACGCCACCAACGACGGTCGGGGCCTGCATTGCCTCGTACTCGTGCCTCTTCTGCCGCTTCGACTTACGACCGCGACGGGGAGCGCCACCGGGACGTCCGAATGCACCTGCGGTTCCACCGCGACGGCCTCCGCGGCCACCGCGTGGACCACCACCGTGTCCGCCACCTGGTCCATGTCCGCCACGGCCCCGGCCGCCACCAAAGTGGTTCGAGGACTTAGATGGCATCTGACCCGGGCTCGGATGGGATGGCATCATCGCGGGGGTAGGAGCGTGCCCACTGCTCTGCTTCGAGGAGCGCTCGTTGCGGTTACCACCGCGACCACGACCGCTCGGCTTCGGGTGTCCACCAGGGCGTGGTGAGTGCTGACCGCCACCGCGCTGGCCAGGCTTACCCGAGGTTCCACCAGGACGTGGCATATCTCCACCACGCGGGCGTGGGGCAGGCCGTGTTCCCGAGGAGAACGGGTTATTCGCTACACGAGGAGCTCGCTTGCCACCGGGTTTAGCACCTGGCTTCGGAGCGCCTTGGCCCGGCTTCGGGGTCGAACGCTGGGAACGCGAAGCCTGATCACTCGGGTTCGGGCCGGGCTTCGGAGACTTCTTCCCCGCCGCCGTCGGTTCTTCAAACCGTGGCTGACCGGGCTTCGGTGATGATTTCCCAGCCGATGGCTTGGGCGATGCCGCTGACTTGGAAGCAGACGGCTTTCCAGCACCCTGAGCGGACGACTTGCTATTGTTCTGTGCGGGGCGGGGAGCATTCGGACTTCCCGACGCACGGGCAGCTGTACCCGGAGTTGGACCAGATGGACGACGCTGCTGCCCCGGCGTCGGCGCCGACTGACCAGCTGCTGAGGAAGCCTTTCCGCTAGCTTTCTCAGCAGATGCGGAAGCTGCAGCGGAATCCGACTGCGCACTACCAGCCGACTGGTTCGACTTGGAGTTTTCTCCGCCTTTGGCATTCTTCCGATTGGCCATCGCCGCAGGCGACGGCGATGCCGACGGATTCCTACGATGCGCCGCTGCGGCGGCAGCTGCGGCAGCGGCGGCCGCCGGATTCGACTTCGATGACGGTGACCCGGAGGACTTATCAGCCACCCCGTAGTATTCCTTCATCTTTTTAACGACGGGAGGCTGGACCGTCGACGACGCGGTCTTGACAAATTCTCCCTGCTCTTCGAGCGCAGCGAGCAGCTTTTTACTTGTTAATTTAAGACTGCTGTCTAGCTGGTTGAGCTGTTTCACGAGCTCGTGGACACGAAGCTTTGGCACTACTCTCCTCACTTGTGGAGTCGAGGGCCTTCATGCCGCGTCGACTCCGGGGTTAACTGTTGACATTCATCGCTGATGCTTCATCGTGTGCTCATCAGTGTTCAGGTCTTCCTTCGTTCAATGGTTCCTACTGAGTGTGCAGAGTTCGGGGTAGTTTTACTGCCATTCCTCTCAATCCTTGTGCGGAAAAGAGAAAGCCACGGGTAAAACCGGCGTGGATTAGGTGGCAGTAACGCTCCCTGACTCCAATGACTCGATGTATTCACCGATCTGGCGGGTATCAGCCTTACCTGATACCCGGAGGGCGCGCTCGAAAGCACGCCGCTGACGGGCCCGTTCAAAGTTTTTGGTTGTGGGAATAATCCATGCCCCTCGACCTGGTAAGGACCGGGAGGGATCTGGAATAATCACAGCCTCTTTCTTCGACGAGCCATCCTGTGATGCACCGTCTTGCCTTAGGACGACACGCAACATGCGAGTGTCAGAGCACCGCGTCCGAGTAGCAATGCAAGTGCGTATGCGGACGGGGGTTGAACCCTGGCGATGCACTCTCTGCCACTCTCCTATCGCAGTAACTCTGTGTATGACTCTCTGTTGTGACTACTACGCACTGAAGGCCATCAGAGCGTGCGTCATCGTCCCTCGTCATGGAAGGGCATACAACAGTGTAACGTCACAGACTGATTTACGCGAACTTACCAGCGTTTATTCAGTATCCGAGTGTATGTCGATACGCCATCCGGTTAGACGTGCAGCAAGACGGGCGTTTTGCCCTTCCTTACCGATGGCCAGGGACAGCTGATAATCCGGAACAGTCACCCGCGCGACTTGTTCCTCCGGATCAACAACCTCAACTTTAAGAACCTTCGACGGAGCCAAAGAATTCCCGACGAAGGTAGCGGGGTCCTCGTCGAAGTCGATGATGTCGATCTTTTCGCCGCCGAGTTCGTCCATGATCGCTCGGACTCGCTGCCCACGAGGGCCGATGCAAGATCCTTTAGCGTTCACGCCATCGATGGTCGATCGCACGGCAACCTTAGAGCGGTGGCCAGCTTCACGAGCAATGGAAACAACCTCGACGGAACCGTCGGCGACCTCAGGAACCTCGAGTTCGAACAGGCGATGCACGAATTCCGGGTGCGTCCTGGAGATCATGATCTGCACGCCGCGCGGCCCACGGTTGACGTTGACCACGTAGAACTTCAGGCGCTTGCCGTGAGGGTATTTCTCGCCTGGTATCTGCTCGGCGGGGAGCAGCGTTCCGTCATTCCCGTGTGCTTCCGTACCAAGGCGGGCGATAACGATCCCCTTCGCCCGCGCGAAAGAGTCTGCCTCAACGATGCCTGTGACGACCTTCGAGGTCAGCGACGCATATTCTTCGTAGGTCTGGTCTGCTTCTGCCTCTTGCAAACGAGCCACCATTGCCTCGCGGACAGTGCCAGCAAAGGAACGGCCAAAGTCCGACGGGGTTTCGTCAACTTCCGCGATGACGTTACCTTCTTCGTCTCGCTCAGTGACGATAACGGCCACATGCCCATCGTCGGGATCGACATCGACGCGCGCTTCTGAATCACCCCCCGAAGACTTCTCCCACGCTTCCAGCAGAGCCTTCGCGATGGTGGCTGTCATGTCTTCCACGGACACCCCGCGCTCACGTTCAATCGCGCGCAGCGTGCTCAAGTCGATGTTCACTTGTAGCCCTTCGATTTTTGTACCTGCAACCTCAACTTCCCATAGGCTACCCACTGGTCGTTTGGTCGCAAAATGTGGCCCGTGGCGCAATCATGTGCAGCTATTCTGAGGCGCTATCCCAACTGATCAAAGGGCGTGTTAGCGAGGACCATTTCGGCCTCGGGCGGAGTCGAAAACTCGACTTCTAGCTTCGCTTCACGGATCTGGTCCAGTGGGTAGGTCTCCACCGACGGTTTCTTCTTCCCGGGGAGAATTACTGCCAGCTCGGTCTCGTCAGCGTTCAAAGCGCCGATTCGGGCGACGAAGCGAGTTTCACCGGCGCTGCCTCCACCATGAGCGGCGTCGCCCTGGTTGAGAACAAACGTGGCAACGTGCGCACGTTGACGTCGAAAATGACGAGCTGCGACCAAAGGTTCATCGAAACCTGGGGTCGAGACCTCAAGACGGTAACCGGCGCCGAAGTTCAACTCCCCATCACGTTCGGCGGCGTCGAAATTGCGGGAAATCTCGTCCGAGAGTTCCTCGATAACATCCAGATCAGGGCGCTGGTCACCGTCGATGCGGATAATGACGGCAGACTTCGCGCCCGCTTTTTTAATATCGACCTTTTCAACATCAAACCCGCGCGGACCCACGATGTGTTGCACGCGCTGTGTAATCTCTTCTGCCGTCGGGAAAGCCATAAAAACAGGATAACGAGTACCAGCCAAGCCCACTAACCGCCTGTGAGAGACTAGAACGGTGATGAGGAACGTGAAAAGCCCGAAGACGACGAGGAATAGCAGTGCTGAGCAGCTGAAACAGAACAGCTCACGTGAAACCCGCGGTACTGCCTTATCTCGGCGGGCTTTCTTCGGACGCTCCGCGCAGGCCATAGGTGCTGCCGTCGCCGTTACGGTGCTCTCCGGAAGCGGCCTGCTAGCCGGGTGCGAATCTACGCACACCAAGCCTGACCAGAAATTATCTGACCTCTACGCGCAGGCCAACTCTGTGGCGGGCTCACTTGACGCGTCAGAACACCACGATGCCGCGGTCTTTGTTCATGCCCACGCGGATGCTCTCCGGCAAGAAATCCGACGCATATGTGGCACGGATAAAGACGGGAATTCTCCGTCAACGTGCTCGGATTCCACATTGGATTCTGAAGGCAACAGCGGTAATCCACAACCTGCTGGCGGCAACAGTGACGAAGAGTTATCCCAAAAGCTGAAGGATTTACGGTCCTCGGTTGTCTCGGTGGCATCTCAAGCGGACACGAAACGCAATAACGGTTTGCTTGTCTCTATTGCCTCATCACTGTCAGTTATCGCCGCGCAAACGTCGTTGGGTGACTCGGACTCGGCTAACACGGGGACGGCGCAGGACAACGATGCTGCTTCGCAATCCAGCACCACTGCAACGTCGGATTCATCGAGTGGCAACCGTCGTCCCAATAAAGCTGATGTCACCGCAATGACCACCCTGCTCACGACGGAGTATCAAGTCATCTATGGTTTTGGGTTGGCTCTGCCCTTCGCGGACTCTGCACTGAGAAAGAGCATCGAGTCTGCAGCGAATAAGCACCGCGCGACGCGGGATCGCATCATTTCATGGCTCGAGGACCAGGCTAAGGTCTCGCAGAAGAACATCCCCCTCGCCGATGCTGCCTACTCGTTTGCTGCCCCGCCGACAGACTCGGAAACCGCCTACCAATTCCTGATTAACCTGGAGCTCTTTGCGTGTGCCCGAACGTACGACCAAGCGCGGGGTATGAATACAGGGAGCGCGATGGATATAGCTTCCTCGCTAATCACGCATTCAGCCGTGGACGCCGCATACTTCATCGACAAAGCCGGAGGAAACGCGATGAATGACGATCGCCTCCACCTGCCAGGGATGGGGACGTCGGCAAATATCTAGCCCCACCCCCGAGCAGTTCTTCCGACGTTAGCTCTTCACGAGCTCAACGATATGCTCTGCCGCATCGTCGACAGGGACAGTCTCCACAGAATCGGCCAACCGGTCGCGCACCTCAACTTTTCCTTCCTTGAACGCGCGACCTAGCACCACAACGTAGGGCATACCCAGCAGTTCCGAATCCTTGAACTTCACACCCGGGCTGACCTTCGGCCGATCGTCGAAAAGAATGTCGAGCCCACGGTTAGATAGTTGCTCCGCAAGGGTAGACGCCGCTTCCGCTGCCTCCGCATCCTTATTGGCAATCACCAGATGGACGGGGAACGGTGCAACACTGACCGGCCACTTCAGGCCCTTATCGTCGTGGTACTGCTCAGCAACGACGGCGACCAACCGCGAAACTCCGACCCCATAGGATCCCATCGTGGGGCGCGAGCGCTTACCGTTCTCGTCCAACACATCGAGCTCGAA
Organism: Corynebacterium pseudokroppenstedtii; assembly: GCF_019754945.1. Classification (GTDB taxonomy): domain Bacteria; phylum Actinomycetota; class Actinomycetes; order Mycobacteriales; family Mycobacteriaceae; genus Corynebacterium; species Corynebacterium pseudokroppenstedtii. The sequence continues at coordinate 346,136 of NZ_JAEUWU010000001.1, read as the reverse complement.
GGCATTGGTGTACTTCCGGCCAAGCTGGAAGATGTGGCCAATCTCAATGCCCTGCTTGAGAAGCAACGTGCCGGTTCCATCCGGTGCAGGATCTCCCTCTTTCACCTCGGCGGCCTCGATAGTGCCATCTGGAGTGAAGTCGCGCCCCACCGTGACATCAACGCTGTGATGGCCATCGGCTCCGGCTCCGGTAATCCACCGCGTACCCGCTACCACGCGTGGATCAACAAGGACCTTCACATCGTGCTCCGCCATTCCCACTGGACCGACGTAGCCCATGGGAAGGAAATCATGCTCGTCGAAATCTTCCTTCTCAGCCAGGACAACTTCCTTGGGCTCCAGCGAAGCCTCGAGGCGTTTCATATCCACCTCGCGGTCGCCGGGGATCGCAATAATGGCGTACGAGAAATCTTCTTCCCCCGGTTCCCGCGTCTTCACCACGACGCATTTCAGAGTGTCTTGAGCAGTAATTTCACGACCGAACCGCTGGGACACAGTCTCATTCGAATTGGCCCAGTCCACCAGCGCGGCAATCGTCGTACAGTTCGGCGATTCCAATGTGATCGCCGGCTCAATCGAATCGATCGCGTTTTCGTCGACAGTCGGCGCAGGAGTAACGACAGCCTCGACATTGGCCGCATAATCGGAGTTCGTCGACGTCACAAACGTGTCTTCGCCGACGGGCGAGACAGCGAGGAATTCCTCGGACGCGGACCCACCCATGGCGCCGGATGTCGCAGCGCAGATGGCGTAATCGAGCCCTAAGCGGTTAAACATGCGCTGATAGGCGGCCCGGTGCTTCTGGTACGACTCCTCCAGCCCCTCGTCTTTCATATCAAAGGAGTAGGAATCGCACATGACGAATTCCCGTCCGCGCAGAATTCCTGCGCGAGGACGTTCTTCATCCCTGTACTTGGTTTGAATTTGATACAGGGTGACGGGGAAATCTTTATACGAGGAGTACTCGCCTTTCACCGTCTCGGTAAAAATTTCCTCATGAGTAGGGCCTAAGAGATAATCGCCTTTTTTACGGTCTTTTAACCGGAAAAGGGCGTCGCCGTACTCTGTCCATCGGCCTGTCACTTCATAGGCATCGCGAGGAAGTAAGGCAGGTAATTCAATTTCTTGAGCACCTATGCCGTCCATCTCTTCCCGCACAATCCGCTCAATGTTTCGCAGAACCTTGAGCCCGAGCGGCAGCCACGAATACACACCGGGTGCGATGCGTCGGATAAAACCGGCCCGAACAAGGAGCTTGTGGCTAGGAACTTCTGCATCTGCAGGGTCTTCACGCAAGGTTCGCACAAAGAGAGAGGACATACGGGTAATCATGGCTCGATACATTACCCCACAGTTTCAGTAAGGTCGCGCTCCGGTGGATGGCAATCGCTGTGGTGGCGATGCGCGTTCACATATCAAAGCGGTGTTATCAACAAACTCACCGTCAAAGCCTTCATTAGAGCCTCCGTCGGACCTGACTCACCATAGCCGTAACTACACCTATATCGGGGTAAATTCCAACACGTAATAAAAACTATCCATCCTTTTTTATTGTCATTTTGAGCCTGGATACACCCTCTTAATCGATCAACTACAACGATTAACAAACCAGCTGACCTGACTAAATACACGCATTTTCGACATTAAAGTGTCCGCTGTGCCTGCACACCCGTGCCGAACATCAGTAAATAACGGAAGGAGACTCGATGTCTGAACGAAAGCCCATTCGCGTGGCGATTGCTGGAGTCGGAAACTGCGCCTCATCACTCGTTCAAGGGGTGGAGTATTACAAAGACGCTGATCCGGAAGAAACAGTTCCCGGACTCATGCACGTGAAATTCGGCGACTATCACGTCGGCGATATTGAATTTGTCGCCGCATTTGACGTCGATGCAAAGAAAGTTGGCACCGATCTTTCCGACGCCATTAATGCGTCAGAAAACTGCACGATCAAGATTTGCGACGTTCCCTCGAGTGGAGTCACTGTTCAGCGTGGCCCTACGTATGACGGTTTAGGTCATTACTACAAAGAGACAATTGATGAGTCGACCGAAGAACCTGTTGATGTCACTCAGATGCTCCGCGATACCGAGGCGGATGTCCTTGTGTCATATCTGCCCGTAGGGTCCGATCAAGCCGACAAGCATTATGCACAGTGTGCGATCGACGCCGGTGTGGCGTTCGTTAATGCACTCCCCGTGTTCATTGCATCCGACCCGGAATGGGCCAAGAAATTCGAAGATGCCGGCGTGCCGATTGTGGGCGACGACATTAAGTCACAAGTCGGGGCAACAATTAGCCACCGCGTGATGGCGAAGCTCTTTGAAGATCGCGGAGTTCGGCTGGACCGCACGATGCAGTTAAATGTCGGCGGAAATATGGACTTCAAAAATATGTTGGAGCGCCGTCGGCTTGAATCAAAGAAGATCTCAAAAACTCGGGCGGTGACGTCGAATCTTGAGCACGATATGGGTGAAGGCAATGTCCATATCGGGCCTTCGGATTATGTTAGTTGGCTTGACGACCGAAAATGGGCGTATGTGCGGTTGGAGGGAACGACTTTCGGCGATGTCCCGCTCAACCTTGAATACAAATTAGAAGTGTGGGACTCTCCTAACTCGGCCGGAATAATTATCGATGCTCTGCGCGCGGCAAAAATTGCGAAAGATCGAGGGGTATCTGGTCCTGTGTATTCGGCCGCCTCTTACCTCATGAAGTCGCCGCCGAAACAGCTGCGCGATGAGGTTGCTCGGCAGCAGCTCGAAGAATTTATCAGTGGCGAATAATTCCTACTACTAGAGAATAATTCCTGCCGACGCCCCTCAGCGTGGTACCGGGATGATCGCCCGATAGGCTTTCCCCATGCTGATAATCCTTCCGCCGTCAGAGTCACAATCTCACCCAGCCGATACTGGGGATCGTGGCTCCTCCCCCGGTGATAGCCCAACTTTGGATTGGGACACGTTGCACTTTTCCTCCCTCAATCCGACGCGCCAGGAAATCGCTCATGAGCTCATCACCTTGTGCAGCGTCGAGACGGAAGCGGGGCGGGCGCACGCTCGGGAAGTATTAGGGTTGTCTGAGCGCCTTGATTCCGAGCGTGCATCAAACGCTCAGCTTTTAACCAGCTCAGCTGCCCCCGCTTTAACGATCTACACGGGTGTTCTGTACGACGCACTTGCCCCGGCGGGACGACAGGACCCCATCACGAAAGCCGGTCATGTCTGCCCTGCTGTGGGGCCTTTGTCCTCCTCAGCTACTCGTCGTCTAGCTGTAGGTTCGGCACTATTCGGAGTTATTTCTGCCGACGACTCCATCCCTCATCACCGGCTATCCGGCACCGTGACCTTAGGCGATTCCACAATGCGGGCGCGGTGGAAGCCAACTTTGACTCAGGCTCTGGTTGAATGGCGCGACAGCACGGACGCGCAATCCAATGCGATATTCGATTTTCGCTCCGGGACGTACCGGACTTTGGGTCCAGTGCCCGGCTCGACAGAACTTCGCGTCGAAACGATTGACTCGTCCGGAAAGCGGAAAGTGGTCTCTCACTTCAACAAGTTTTATAAAGGCCTGGTCGCTCGACACTTGGCCGAAGCTTCTGAATGTAGGCAGGAAGACGCTGCCGAGCTTTTATCCAGCGTGATCGACAAGGAGTTGGGGTTCGCAACGGAAATTCGGGCGGGTGCGGTGAAAGGGACGAAAGGGGACCTCGTCACCATGCTCGTTCCGCAGTAGAGCTCACGCGACGTGAGAGCCGAGTTCGCGTGAGGGGCTTATTCCGCGTGGGGACGCGGTACCGCGACGTCGCCGATGACGATCACCGCCGGCGGATTAACGTTTTCCAGCACCTGCCCTAACGAGGCCAACGTCGTCGCAATCGATTGTTCGTTGGACGTCGTTCCTTCTTGGGTGACAAAAGCTGGGGTCTCAGGATCACGACCTGCATCCATCAGCGCTTGGGCGATGGCGCCACCATTTTTCACGCCCATGATGATGCAAATTGTGCCCCTCATGTGGCCTAATGCGTCCCAGTTCACGAGTGACTTGGGGTGCCCGGGTGGCACGTGGCCCGACACTACGGTGAAATCATGAGTCACACCGCGTTGAGTCACGGACACGCCCGCGGTTTCGGGAACTGCAATGGGGCTTGTAATCCCGGGTACAACTGTGACCGATACATGCTGGTCTTCGCAGTACTCTTGCTCTTCGAGTCCCCGGCCGAAAATGAACGGGTCCCCACCCTTCAGCCGAACGACAAATTGACCGGCTTCCGCATGCTCAACGAGCGTCGAGTTAATTTTTTCCTGGGCTACCGACTTGCGGTATGGCAGCTTTGCCACATCAATAACGTCGCAATCAGCGGGAATAATTGACGACAGATCAGGCGCTAAGTGGTCGATCAAAATAACGTCCGCGGCCCCCACATATTGATATCCACGGTACGAGATCAAGCCTGGATCGCCTGGGCCACCACCAACTAAGGCAACTGTTCCACGAAGCTGTCCTCGGATATCGCTGATAGTCTCCGACGGCAGCGGTCGGACGGTCACTGGTGGCAAATCGGTCATAGCCTTCAGCTTAGTCTCGGTCTCGTTGGGGGCTGACGCTGGTGGATGGGTTGGCTGTGTTCGCAGGTTGTCGCCATTACCGATGAAGTGACGGCTGATCGTGAAACTCGCGGCACGCGTCGACAAAACTGACGATAGCGCTGGGCATAGCGGCAGGATGAGTATGCAAATACGACGCGTGAATATTATTGCGCACCCACCCCTCGTAGACATCACGGCCGTCCCATCCCGTCCATGTCCACGCGGACTGATGTTCTGATGGATCACTCGAACCACCCGTAGCAGCGTCGTCAATGACGAGGGATGTGTGGTGGAATTCGTGACCAATGAGATGGTCCCCTTGATGCCATAACGCTGAGGACTGTGTCGCGGAAGCCTCGCGGTAGCCAAGAGTCACCCGCTTATTCATGTGCGCCGATGCCGGGAATACCCCACACATGGGATAGCCCTCCAGACTTTCAAGGAGCCACAACAGCCCAGCGCACTCGGCATGAATAGGGCGATGGCAATCCGCTGATTCACGGATGAGGCCAGCCAAGCGTCGCCTGGAGGACAACTCCTTGACATGCTCCTCCGGGAACCCGCCCGGGATGATAATTCCGTCGGACCGCCGGATAGCATCGCACGCGGTGTCTTCATCCCCCAGCGGATCCACATCGATGACATCAGCGCCCGCTGCGTCGAGCAGTTCCCGATGCTCTGCGTACGAGAAGCTAAATGCTGGCCCACCGACCATGGCAATCAATGGTCGCTGGGATCGACGAAGACTAGCACCAGTGTGACACTGCCCGATCTCCTCAGCGGGACTCCACACCGGGCCCGGCGTGGGCGGCGTGGCCAGGTCGCGCACAGCGTCCAGGTCAACGGAGTCTTCCACCATGTCCGCCATATGGCTGACGGCTTCCTGCGCTTCGACACTCCACTCAGATGTCGTGATCAGACCCAAATGCCGGCTGGGCACCTCGACATCGACGGCGCGCGGAACTGCACCAATAACCGGAACGCCCTGCTCTTCGACCGCTTTTGTTGCAACAGCCGTGTGTCTGGTAGAGCCCACTCGGTTCAAGATCACACCAGCAATGGTCACGTCGGGGTCCAGGGTCGAAAAACCTTTTACGACGGCTCCGACCGACTGGCTCATTCCACGGACATCGATAACGAGGACAACGGGAAGGCCAACGAGGCGGGCTACTTCAGCCGTGGAGCCGCTGGCCACTGCACCACTGACAGCTGCGCCACTTTTCTCGTTGCCGACGTGCGAGGACAAGGCCGGAATTCGACCGTCGAAAAGACCCATCACGCCTTCCACCACGGCGATGTCCGCACCCAAAGAGCCGTGACGATACAGCGGGGCTATACGGTCGGTTCCGCACATGACTGAATCGAGGTTACGTCCCGGACGGCCCGTGGCTACACCGTGATAACCAGGGTCAATGTAGTCGGGCCCCACTTTAAACGGCGCAACAATGTGTCGCCGGCTCAATGCCGCCATCAGACCGGTAGCAAGCGTCGTCTTTCCCGTCCCAGAGGCTGAACCAGCAATGACAAGTCCCGGCGCGCCCGTACGTTGGGTGTCTACCACTCGATACCTTTCTGGCCTTTTCGTCCTTGATCCATGGGGTGCTTGATTTTCTCCATCTTGGTCACAAGGTCGGCAACGTCAATGATCTCTTGTGGCGCGCGCCGGCCGGTAATGACGACGTGTTGGGTGCCGGGGCGGTTCCGGAGCGTCTCGGCTACTTCCTCAACAGGGACCCATCCCCAAGCCATGGGGTAGGTAAATTCGTCGAGAACATAGAAATCGTGAGTTTCCTCTTGGAGCCGTCGGGCCACCTCGTGCCATCCATCAAGGGCGTTGCGCGCGTGATCGTCTTCGGTTCCCTTGGTCCGGGACCATGACCATCCTTCGCCCATTTTGTGCCATTCGACGGGTCCGCCGACGCCGGTCTCGTCGTGAAGCTCCCCCAGTTTCCGGAAGACGGCTTCCTCGCCGACTCGCCATTTTGCGGATTTGACGAACTGGAAGACGCCGATGCTCATCCCTTGGTTCCATGCGCGCAGGGCCATGCCGAAAGCAGCTGTGGATTTTCCTTTGCCGTCGCCAGTGTTGACTGCGGTGACTGGGAGCATTCGTCGCTGTCGTGTTGTTAATCCGTCGTTGGGAATGTTCGCGGGATCAACTTTTCCTTTGGGCATTGTCGTCTCTCTCCTCAGTGACTGTCTGTGCCTGCGCGCGTGCGTCTATGCAATTATCGCTGTGCTTATTCAGAGCTAAGCGGAGTCGTGACTCTGGCTCAATGTTCTACCTCAACGTCCGACCTCGACGTTTTAGCTCAACGTCTTGATGACTCCACCTAGATTATCGGCCGACAGCTCATCTAACCGAACACACGGGGCATGAAGGTAAGCCGCTAACCGCGATGCCAAACCTAAACGCACCCGACCTTGGCGTTCACAATCGATGACAACGCTCCCCGCGAGCCCACGACGGGCGATACGACGAGCTGCTGCCTCAGCGGCGGCCAAACCGCCTTTGCCATTAGCACGTCCATCCGACAGACACATGAGGATAGCTCTGCGGCCAGGCTCCCGATAATGCTCGCGAGTAATCACCTCATAGGCTTTATCGAGCCCAGCGGCCAACGGTGTACGCCCACCTGTTTTGACGTCGGCTAGACGACGGGCAGCGATCGTGATCGACCGCGTCGGCGGAAGAACGACTGTTGCTTCCGACCCGTGGATAGTGATTACGGCCACCTTATCGCGGCGCTGGTAAGCGTCGGTCAGCATCGACATAATCGCCCCCGTCACAGCTGAGAGGCGGTCGCGTGCTGCCATCGACCCCGAGGCATCGACGAGGAACACGACGAGGTTTGCTTCCGATCCACGACGGACGCTTCCGCGCACGTCATTCGATTTCAGAGGAACCCGGTGCGTGTAATTGTCGATCCGTGCCCCACGGTCGGCCGCGGCGAGGACCGTGCCCACGACGTTGAAACCGTGGCCGTCTCGTACGGCTCGAATAGTTGAACCGTGCGCTGATATAGCATGTGATCGCCTCCCCAGCGCGTTGGATTCGACCTGGCCTAACTTCTGAAGCTGAACAAGCCTAGCGGCGAAAGGGCGCGCCCTGGGCGGCGCGGCCTCCTTCCTGCGGTGCCGGACCGCGGTTGTCATCGTTGTCTACATCGGACTTGTTCTGCTGCGGTGTGGGCTGCCCAGCGCTCGGGTCCGGTGTCTCATCAGAGTCGACATCATCGCTGGTGTCGTCGGCACCGTTGGTATCGAGGTCACCAACAGTGTCCTCGGTGTTGTCCGGCGCGGAGTCGTCATCCGGTTCGTCGGGAACCTCGTCACGTGCGCGGTCCAACGCTTCGTCAAGCTCATCGTCGCTGATATCGGGCGAATCGAAGGGGTCCCGACGGCGGTGCGGGAGCGCCAATTCGGCCGCGACTTTGATGTCCGAATCCTTGATCGTTGTCCGGCCTTCCCAGGCGGCGTGGGCAGCAGCGCCGCGGGCAATGACAAGGTCTGCGCGCATGCCATCAACATCAAAAGATGCACAGATGGATGCGATTCGCCCCAAGATTACGTCGGTGAGTTCTACTTCTGTCACACGTTCTTTAGCAGCAACAATGCGCGTCGCGATGTCCCTCTCGGCATCGGCCCACTGCTCGAGGAATTCCTCGGGGTTCTCATCGAAGGCCAACCGCCGGCGCATTACTTCCGTCCGCGACTTCGTGTCACGCGGCGCGGAAACGTCGACAGCCAGACCAAACCGGTCCAAGAGTTGCGGACGTAACTCTCCTTCTTCCGGGTTCATCGTGCCGACGAGGACAAAGTCGGTGTCCTCCGTGTGAGAGACCGCGTCGCGCTCGATGCTGATGTGCCCGGTTGCTGCAGCGTCGAGGATGATGTCGACTAAGTGGTCCGCCAGCAGGTTAATTTCATCGACGTACAGTACTCCCCCGTTTGCCTCGCTGAGCAAGCCGGGCTGGTATTCAGCATGGCCGGTGGTGAGGACGCGCTCGACATCAATTGAGCCCACCACACGGTCTTCCGTGGCACCCAACGGGAGGTTAACAACCTTCGCCTTCGGGTCCGGAAGCATCCGCGAGAAAGCACGGACTGTCGTCGTCTTCGCCGTGCCCTTTTCGCCTCGAACGACAACACCGCCGATGCGAGGAGAAATAGCGGTCAAAATCAGCGCTAATTTCAGCTGATCTTGCCCAACCACGGCACTGAAAGGGAAAAGCGAAACGCTGTGTGACGAAGGCAACATACTTCCTACTCTAGAGGCTTCCTACCGTGAACGGTTTACCGCCACCGATAATAAACACCAGCATGCGACAAGTGAAAGACACGAGAAAACGGCACGGAACCGAATCTTCACCGATTCCAGGCCGTGCTCAATAGCCGTCTAGGATTCCAGCTGCAATGCCTTCTGCGAACGATCCCACTGCTCATGGAACAGATCAGTGTGACGCGACATCAACTTGCCGTACGACGGCACCATTTCCTTGATCTTCGGCGCCCACTCGATCATCTTGCTGCCGAAGCACCGTTCCAGCAGTTCGATCATTGCCGACGGAGCGATCGAGGCTCCCGGCGATGCACCCATCAGACCGGCGATGGAACCGTCGTTGCTCGAGATCACCGCGGTTCCGAACTCCAAGGACCCAAACTTCGGCGCACCGATCGGCTTGATGACCTGAACACGCTGACCCGCGGTAACCAACTCCCAGTCCTCTGCCCGAGCCGACGGCATGTACTCACGGAGCGATTCCACACGAGCAGTCTGGTTCTTCAACACCTCTTCCACGAGGTAACGGGTGAGGCCGAATTCCTGAAGGCCGACGCCGACCAGCGACGCGATATTCCCTGGGCGCAGCGACTTCGGCAGGTCCAAGAAGCTGCCCTTCTTGAGGAACTTCGGCGTCCAACCAGCGTAGGGGCCGAACAAAAGACCACGTTTCCCGTCGATAATGCGGGTATCCAAGTGCGGTACCGACATCGGCGGAGCACCCACGGATGCCTTGCCATACACTTTCGCAGCGTGCTGCTTGATCAAGTCCTCGTTGGTGCAGCGCAACCATTCACCGGAGACAGGGAAACCGCCATAACCCTTAATTTCCGGAATGCCTGCTTTCTGCAATAGCGGCAGGGCCATACCGCCCGCACCAACAAAGACAAAATTTGTCGTGATAACGGAGGTATCCCCGGTGTGAAGGTTCTTCGAAGTCACCTTCCAGTGACTACCCTCTCGTGAGATGTTTTGGACTTCATTGCCATACCGGATTTCGACGCCATTCTGGGTGACGTAGTCAATATATTGGCGCGTCAAAGCACCGAAGTTAATATCCGTGCCCTCATTGGTCCACGAAATCGCCACTGGTTCCGTGTAGTCACGGCCGCGCGCCATCAGAGGCAGTTTCTCAGCGAACTTTTCGTTGTCATCTGTGAAATGCATCCCCGGGAACAAGGGGTGCTTGCTGAGAACATCAAAACGCTTACGGAGGAAACGGACCTGCTCACCGCTGTGTCCAAACGACATGTGGGGGCACTTGTTAATGAACTCACGCGGATTGCCTAGCTTATTTTCCTCAATGAGGTAGCTCCAGAATTGGCGAGAGATCTGGAACTTCTCGTTCACACTCACCGCTTTTGTAATGTCAATGTCGCCATTGACTTCCTGCGTGTAGTTCAACTCACACAGCGCCGAGTGGCCAGTGCCCGCATTATTCCATGGTGACGACGACTCCCCCGCCGGAATATCAAGACGCTCCAGGATCACCTGATCCCAATCCGGTTGAAGCTCTTTGAGCAAAGTACTTAGCGTAGAGCTGATAATTCCGGCACCGATGAGCACGACATCGGTGTCGGTTCCTTTTCCTACGCGATCAGTGGATTCTGACACGATTTTCATCATCCTTCGAAGCGCCGCGAACCAACGCGACGCCGGTAAGAGAAGCGAGTTGTTATTCGTTCTGGTCTGTCATATTGCGCAAAACGGCCCGCGGCCAATTGCTATGGTGACCCGTCAGGTCAAGAACCATGAATCGTGGGCTGATCCCAACGCGGAACCATCCCACCGTTTGAGAGTACCCGGCGCGGAGGGCAGACACGCCACAACTGTCGTGGAAAGTCCAACATAATGACCATTTACATATCATCAGCACCCTTAAACGGGGGAAGCATACAGCTACCGTTAATGAGGCCGCGTGGGAACAGAACTCACCGCTGCGGTGTTAGGCGAAATGTAGACTCGCGTGCGCATGATAAAGCGACGGCATCATTCGCATGTCATCGATATAGAAAGGACGTTCAATGGCTGCAACCTCGACGGCTGAACGCAATAATCCGGTCATTCCTCAACCCGTTCACAATGGGCCCGAAGCGCCGACCCGACACTATGACCTCATGATTATCGGGACGGGATCAGGAAATATGATCCCGGGGCCTGAATTCGGTGATAAGCGGATCGCCATCGTCGAAAAGGGAACGTTTGGGGGGACGTGCCTGAATGTCGGCTGTATTCCCACCAAGATGTATGTGTATGCGGCCGATATTGCGGAGGCTGCGCGGGAAGCGGAACGGTACGGCGTGCATGCCCACGTTGACGGGGTAGATTGGCCCGCCATCGTGCGTCGAGTTTTTGAGCGTCGTATCGACCCTATTGCCCGCGGTGGCGAAGAATATCGCCGTGGTGATGAAAACCCGACAGTGGATGTCTACGACCAGTTCGCCCGCTTTATCGGACCACGGACTCTAGCAACCGGGCAGGGTGATCAGCCCGTCACGATCACAGCGGATCGCATTATCGTGGCGGCAGGTTCGCGGCCATTCATTCCGTCCGTGGTTACGGATTCAGATGTGCCCTATCACACGAATGAAGATATCCTCCGGATTCCTGATCTCCCCTCATCGATGATCATTCTTGGTGGTGGAGTTATCGCCGCCGAGTTTGCTCACGTCTTCAGCGCGCTCGGGGTGGACGTGACCGTCATTAACCGGTCACGTCATTTGCTCAAGCGGTTCGAGGCAGACATTTCGGAGCGTTTCACTGAGATCGCGTCCGAGCGCTGGACAACATATCTTGGCCGCACCGTCACCAAGGCGGAAAGAAAAACAGAAAACACCGAGGGAGTCACCCTAACTCTCGACGACGGAACCACTGTCAGCGCCGAGGCGCTTCTCGTCGCCATGGGGCGAACCCCCAACGGCGACCTCCTCAACGTCACTGAGGCCGGCATGGACCTTGATAATGGCGGGCGAATCGTCGTCAATGAGTACGGCGAAACGACCGCTCCCGGTGTGTGGGCGCTGGGCGATGTGTCGTCGCCGTACCAACTGAAACACGTGGCCAATCACGAGGCGAAGGTCGTCAAACACAATGTTTTGCTTGATATGGGGCTCTTGGAGAGCCCTGAAGACACGCGAGCCGGCATGGGAGAGATAGCCACAAGCGGCCCCGATGCTGGTAAACAGGCCTTCCACCACGCGTTTGTTCCTGCAGGAGTGTTTACCCACCCGCAGATCGCGACCGTCGGTATGACGGAGGAGGAAGCGCGGAACTGGGCGGACAAAAACAACACGACCGTGGCCGTGAAGATGCAGAACTATGGCGATGTGGCCTATGGCTGGGCGATGGAAGATACCACTGGGTTTGTGAAACTCATTGCTGATACGACGAGTAATCAGCTGCTGGGTGCCCACATCATCGGGCCTCAAGCCACGACGTTGATCCACCAATTCATCACCATGATGGAGCAGAAACTGACCGTCCCCAAGGTGGCCGAGGGACAGTACTGGATCCACCCGGCACTGTCGGAGGTCAATGAAAATGCCCTCCTCGGCCTCGGGTTGTAGACCCACACGCGTAGTCCCACATGCATAGTCCCGCAGTGGGGCGAGTGGCCCTACTCGCCCATCGTCGTATATAAACAGGTGGTCAATTAGCGAAAGAAGAAGTGTAGAGGTAACTGCTCAATCTATGGCTGGAAATAGGTTTGCTCTCAAGGGGTCGACGTCCGACGCCCAGGAAGGCCTACTCTCATCGCAATATCGTGCTCTCACGATTGGGTTGATAACGCTCATTACCATTGCTGCGTTTGACCAGACGGCAGTCATGTCCGTCATGCCCACCATCACCGCAAGTCTGGGAGCACCAGGGGGCACTGCATATACACTGACGTTCACTGCGGCGACGGCAGCTTCCATTTTCGCCATGGTCGCTGGTGGAATGCTCGCCGACTCCCGGGGAGCAATGAGAACACTGCGGGGGTCTGGCCTGGTATTTGTGGCTGGACTGGTACTCGCTGTTGTCACCCCGACGATGCCGATCTTCCTCGTTGCGCGCGTGCTTCAGGGGCTCGGCGGGGGTGCCATTGTGGTGGCGATCTATGCGATTATCGCCGTCATCTACCCCTCTCACCTGCAGACGAAAATGTTCGCAGCCTTGGCCGGTGCGTGGGTGATCCCCACACTCATTGGACCTGGGGTTGCGGGGATTATTACCGAGAGTCTCAGCTGGCATTGGCTTTTCGGCATCTCAGCTGTGGCATCGATCATTGTGTTCCCTCTCCTCCCCCGCGCGACGACGCCATTAACGCGTGAGACCGATCATCGCAACGCAACGAAGATGCTCATCGCGGCGCTCGTTATCGCGATAGCGTCCTATCCGCTCTCAATTTCCGGTGATTTCGCGGCGTGGGGTGTTCTGATCTTCCTCCTCGCCACAGGCGTGACCGCCGTCGCGATTCGCCCGCTAGTACCCGTCGGCACGTTCCGCGCCGCGGGTGATGTTCCGTCGATGGTTCTTCTGAGATTCCTTTTCGACGCTTTCTTCGGGCTCGAGGCGCTCATCCCTCTGCTTTTGGCACGTCGTGATGGATTACCACCGACGCTGACTGGGCTCGCGCTGACGGGAACGGGTATTACCTGGTTTATCGGATCGCAAGTGCAGTCGAGCGCCAAACCGCGGTCACTCCCCGTGACGTTGTGGATTTCCGCCGCGGTCATGGGGGTCGGCGCTGCCGGTGTCGGTATTAGCAGCGCATCCGGGGCGCATTGGGCGTGGATAACAGCGTTTTGGACGTTGACCGGGTTTGGTGTGGGATACAGCTATCCGCGCATCAACTCGGCAGCGTTGAGTTTGTCGCCACCCGATAGAGCCGGCTTCATGGGGTCTGCGCTGCAGGTATCAGGCATGACCGGGATGACGATGGCTGTCGCCGCGGCAACTCTTGTTCACACCCTCGTCCCTCTGTCGACAGGCGGATCCTTCGGCGTCGTGTACGTGGTCGCCGTTCTATCACCTGTATTCATCGCGCTCATCGGACGCAGGTGTGGACATATTGACGACGCAGCACGAAATAGCGTCAGTAACCCCGGCTAGCTTGTCGCGATTCCCAATCGTTCGGCCCAATCTGCGCCCAGTGCTGCGTCCACTGCGTCAGCCAACCGGTCGACCTGTTCAGCGCGAGCGTCATGAAAACTGACGTGTCCGGGGACGAATCCGGATAAGCCGCATGTCTGGGCAACATCGCGGAGGAATTGACGTCGGAAAGAATCGACCTCGAGCTGCCCGTGCCGGTGTGTGCCCCACACGGCTTTCTCATGTGCCCCCTCGTAGCGTGCTGCACCGCCGGCATGGTTACCTGAAACTACGTGTTCGCCTGAGCCCACCTGATCACCAGAACTCTCGCCATCCGGGAGCGGCCCGATCCACCCTGGGCAGTTTTGACGGACAACTCGACCGTGGTGGATCTCAAACGCTGTACCGTGATTGGCCAGTGTTTTTTCGGGGAAAAACTCGATATCGATGTCCAAGAAGTCCAAGCCGGCGACGGGTTCGGAGTGGCCGGACTCGACGGGATCCGTAATGGCGTGGCAGAGCATCTGGAATCCGCCACAAATTCCCAAAATCGGCCGGCCGGCGCGGTAGCGTTCCTGAAGTTGCGGGCCAGCTGTTTTCGTCAACCACTCTAAGTCGTGGATCGTGGACTTCGACCCCGGAATGACCACTAAATCCGCCGATGCGATAGCCGCGGGAGAGGTGGTCCATTCCACATCAACGCCAGGCTCGCACGATAGAGCCTCAATATCGGTGCTGTTAGAGACCCGCGGTAGGCGAACAGCGGCTACCCGTATGGTGTCAGTCCCGATAGGCGGATTCCCCGGGCCCACTCGCCCACTGGCACCCGAAAGCGAATCTTCAGCATCTATCCATAGACCGTCAACGAATGGGATGACACCGAGGGTCGGAACACCGGTTCGACGCGTGACTTCGCCCAATCCAGGCTGGAGGATGCCGACGTCACCGCGGAACTTGTTGACAATGAAACCTTGAAATCGGTCGCGGTCACTGGGGTCGAGAATGAAGTACGTGCCAAAAAAGTGCGCGAGCACACCGCCACGGTCGATATCGCCGACAAGGACGACGGGTAAATCCGCAGCTTCCGCCAACCCCATGTTCGCGATGTCGGTGTGCCGGAGGTTAATTTCTGCTGGAGAACCCGCCCCTTCACAGATGACCACATCGTATTCGCGGCGAAGCGACTCCAAGGCTTGAACGCTGACCTCACGCAAGTGCGTGCGGTGTTCAATGTAATCTCGCGCGCCGACGGTACCGGTCGCTACTCCGCGGAGGACTAATTGGCTTCGACGGTCTGCCTCCGGTTTCAGCAGAACTGGGTTCATGTCGACGCTGGGGGTAGCCCCGGCAGCGAAAGCCTGCAATGCCTGAGCCCGGCCGATTTCCCCAGCGACGAGACGTCGGCCAGCCTCGTGGTGAGAAGCTGAATGCGCCGCCCCTTCCCCACTGTCCGAGTTGCCCGCACCTGCTGAATAATCAGTCGCCAACACGACGGCCGAATTATTCGACATGTTCTGCGCTTTAAAAGGCGCGACCCGGTAACCACGACGCGCCAATGACCGGCACATACCGGCAACGACGACCGATTTGCCAGCGTCTGACGTGCATCCGGTCACCAACAGTGCCGGAGCTAAAGAAGGCGAAGACTCAGCCTTGTCGTACCCGGCCTTTTCATAGTCAGCATTCATGGGTATCTAACTCGAACCACGCACGTTCGATTCTCACGCTTCGTCAATGGAGAAATCTGGCTGCGTTAAAATCTCAACGCCGTCCTCGGTCACGACGAGGGTGTGCTCAAACTGTGCAGTCCAGTTTCCTGGTTGCGTCAGCTGGACGGTCCAATCGTCATCCCACACGCGGTAATCGAGGTTCTCCGTTTGCGTAATCATGGGTTCGATGGTGAAGGTCATGCCCGGTTCCATGATGTCATCCGGCCATGAAGCGTCGTAATGCAAAATGACAAGTCCATTGTGGAATGTAGTTCCAATGCCGTGACCCGTGAAATCACGCACTACCCCGTACCCGAAACGGCGAGCATAGGACTCAATCACACGGCCAATCATGTTCACAGGCCGGCCCGGCTTACACGCTTTGATGGCCCGGTACATGCTTTCTTCTGTGACTTTGACCAGCTTTTTATGTTCCTCGGAAACATTTCCAGCCAGGAACGTTGCATTGGTGTCACCATGGACCCCATTTTTGAACGCCGTGACATCAATATTCACAATGTCACCGTCCTGCACGACGGTGGTGTCCGGAATCCCATGGCACACGATCTCATTGAGGCTGATGCAACTAGCTTTGGGGTAGCCGCGGTAATGCAAGCAGGACGGGTAAGCATCGTGCTCAATGAAGTAATCGTGAACGATCCGATCCAACTCGTCCGTCGTCACTCCCGGTTGAACTGCTTCCCCCGCCTTCTGTAGGGCATTTGCTGCGATGACGCTCACTTCGCGCATCCGCTCAATGTTTTCGGGAGTCTGAACGAGGGGTTCCCCAATCCCCTCTTGAGGCTCTTTGCCACTGTTAACGTATTCAGGACGCGGGATATGGGCCGGGACATGGCGGATAGGAGTGGCATGTCCGGGCTTGAGTGGCGCACGGTCACCGCCGTGACGCTGTGACTCCGATGTGTGAGATTTCTTTGCTGAACCGTTAATCATGACCACATGGTAGCGCGATCCATTAACGATGCCGACTGGGTGTGTACGTCGTCGACAGTTTAAGTGCGAGCCGGCCAGCCTGTTATTCGTCGCCACCCAAGTTCTGGAAAAAGGACTGGGTGATGGCAACCGAGTGCTCTGACCCGCCACCCATCGGGATAAGGGTGGCGAAGGCGAGGTCTCCCCGATAACCAGCGAACCACGCGTGTGACCCATCAGAGACTTCAGCTTCACCGGTCTTACCGAAAACATCGCCCTCACCTGCGATAGCACGAGCCGTACCCGACGTCACAACAGCTCGCATCATCCCGCGCAGTTTGTCGATGGTGGGGGGATCAATCGTCGGCACATTGGTGTTCTTGACGGTCGTCTTGTGGGATTCGATCAAGGTAGGAGTCGGAGTTTTCCCCGCTGCAGCGGTGGCAGCAACAAGAGCCATACCGAACGGGCTAGCCAAGTCTTTACCCTGACCGAAACCGCCTTCCACACGATCAACCAGCTCATCAGCCTGCGGTACCTGACCTGTCAGCGTGTCCAACCCGTCAATCTTGTAATCCTGCCCGATGCCGAACTGCTGGGCAGTAGATTTCAGCTCCCCCGGCTTCAGCTTGCTAGACACGTCCGCAAAGGTGGTGTTGCACGATTGCGCAAACGCCTTGGTCAAGGGAACATTGCCCAAACTGAAATCGTTGTAATTGTGCACAACACGGCTACCAATTTCCATGGTGCCCGGGCACGGCACGGTGGAATCGGGCGTCACCAATCCGTGCTGCATCCCCGCCGTTGCCGTCACCATCTTGAACGTCGATCCGGGAGGGAACAAACCAGTCAGCGCCAGATCACCTTTTTTATCGGCATTACCCGTCTGAGCAACGGCCAGGACCTCACCCGTCGACGGGCGAATAACGACCATCATCGCTTCGGTATCCGCACGGGTGTCCACTGCTTTTTGGGCAGCGTCCTGCACCTTCTTACTCAAACTGATCTTGACCGACTGAGCAGGAGTTGGTTGCTGCTCTTCCAAGCTCTTAATGACAGCCCCGTTGGGATTCACAGAGGCCACCTGCCACCCATTTTTCCCATCGAGTTCGTCATTCACTATCGACGACACCCTGCTCAGAATGTCAGGCGCGAAGTTCGGGTCGGGACGGACCAGAGCCGGTTCCTCGTTAAGCGTGACTCCATCGACCCCTTTGAGTGCATCAACGACGTCGTGCGCACGTGACGGCACCATCGCGACGGAGTAATCGCCGTTGACGTTTTTCACGGACTGGTGGACAGCGGAGGGATCAATCGTCGGAACCCCTGCGTCCCCCGCGTGGCCGTCGTTGAGGATAGACGCGACATGATTGATAGTCGCCGAATCATGCTTATTAAGAAGCACGCGGAATTGGGTTCCCGGTTCGAGCAGGACCTGGCCATCCGACCCAATAACGGGTGCACGATCCGCCTGAAGCGCCCGAAGCTCTAAATGCTGGTCAGAGCCCAGATCGGGATGAATGACCGCTGGCTTCCACCGCACTTTCCACGCCTGATTCGTCTTAGCGAACGTGGCCTTAGCGTCGTATGACAGCGAACGATCCTTCGGCAAGGTCCAGTCGTAGTGATACGTAGCTACAGACACATCGCCGGATGAGGAAAAATCTTTCAGGCTGACTTTAAGGTCCTGCGCCTGCAGTCCCTTCCAGGAGTCAGTGATACTTGCCTCTGCTGCTGACTTATTGTCTGTTGCATCGGCCGCTTTATCGGCGTGGTCAATCGGCTCATCGTCATCGCCGTCTTTATCTTGCGACGAGGTCATCGCACTGAGCTGCTTGGCGAAGTCAGTTGCCGCTTCGCGTGCTCCAGCTGGTTTTGGTGTACACGCGCTCAACGTCGCCAAAACGGTGACCGAAGCCACTGCCAGGATCTTCTTTCCGCCATGACCATACCGACGAAGCCTCACGCGCTGCATGGTACGAAACCTAGCAGCGTTCAGCGTTCTCTAGGCTCCGACCCGCCGACGTTCCTCCGCCGGGTCTTAGCCGAAGAGTCTGATGGGGTTCACAACGTCCGCCACAATGACCAACGCACCAAAACCGAATAAGAGGACAAAGACGGCAACGGTCAGCGGCATTAACTTGGTGTAATCGGCGGGACCAAGTGGCGATAAGCCACGGAGCCGTCGCACCATGTCACGGAGCTTCTCCCAGATCGTGACGGCCACGTGCCCACCATCGAGCGGCGGCAAGGGAACGAGGTTAAACAAGGCAAGGAAAAAGTTCAGGCTAGCCAGGAGGAGGAAGAAGGACGACCACTCATCGTGTTTAACCAAGTCGCCACCGGCCACCGAAGCTCCGACAACGCTCATCGGCGAGCTCTCACTGCGCTCACCACCGCCGATCGACCGGATAACTCCCGGAACAGATGTCGGCAGCTTGGCCAAGCCAACAACCGATTGGCCGATCATGTAACCGGAATAGTGCAAGGAGCCTGGGATAGCTGAAAGTGCGTTGTAGTGCGAATACATGTTGGTGGGGCGCTCCCAGGTCATCCCGATAGCGCCAACAGTCACCGTCTTGCCCTGGGTGGTCTCCCGCTGGACACGCTGGATCGTGACATCAACCGTTCGTGTTTCACCGTTTCGCTCGACAACGACGGGGACTGTGGGGTCGTGGTTGTCACCCGCATGATCACGTCCGATCTTTTGGACGACATCGCCCATCGTCGTGAAGTCCGGGGTGTCGTGACCGTCGACCTTGACGATCGTATCGCCCTGGCGGATTCCGGCCTTCCCGGCGGGCCCGGGACCGCTACAGTCAGGCGTCGACGTATCCTGGGACGAACTATTGGCGGATGCTGATTGCGGAACACACTGCGTAGAACCAACTTTTGCTGACAAATCGACGTTCGGATTGGGAAGCCCCCACGCGACGGCCACGAAATACATCACGATGACGCCGATCAACAGGTTCATCATGATGCCCCCCAGCAACACGATGAGACGCTGCCACACCGGCCGTTTGACCATGGAGAATGGCTCGTCTTCTGGGGCGACCTCATCGATCGCTGTCATACCGGCGATATCGCAAAATCCACCAAAGGGAACAGCTTTAAGGCCATATTCCGTCATGAGGGGACGCCCAGCCGCTGCCGACGTTTTCTTCTCTCTCCGTCGGAAAGAAAAGAGCGTCGGGCCAAAACCAATAAAGTAACGACGGACGCGCATCCCGCAGGCGCGTGCAGAAACCATGTGGCCACATTCATGCAGCGCGATGGTCAGAACGATCCCCAAGGCAAATAAAACAAGCCCCACGATGAAACTCATGAGGGCCAACCCTACCGTGTTCCTCGAGAGAACGCTGCTACGCGCAGACCACACTCGCTTTTCACAGAATCACCACCAACAGGGTGTATTGGGCATGGTCGACGCGCTACCTCACTATGGCTGAGAATTCATTTGGGGTAATGTAAACGACAGCAGTGTGACTGAAACGTCGACAATAAATACCCCACTGGTCCCGCGGAATGGCGCCGGACAGATACATCAGACGTGGATCGTCACTGTTCCGGCAGAGATAGAGGAGAGGTTCTCGTGTCTGAGACGAATGAGAAAGTGTACGACGGCGTATCAACCAAGGACGAGCCATCCGCATACTGGGGTTGGCATGATTTAGGCCGGCGTCCGGTCATTATCTCCGGCATCGTTGGTGGCCTTTTCCTCTTGTTCATGCTTATCGGTAACCACAAGGGGCACGTCGAAGATATTTTCCTCATCGCATGCGCTGCCCTGTGCTTCATCGGAGCATTGTTGATCGCTCTGCGTCCTAAGCTGAACCAGGTTCGGACTGTCACCGCTCGCAATAAGCCGGCGGATTACGTTGAGCGCGACTGGGCTGCTGACCAGCTCAACCTTCGCGGAGCATACTCTGATCTGTCTGACTCGCAGTTGCGTTCCTTCAACATTGATCCGGCGACGGTGAAGGTGAAGGGTCAGCGCGCTGTCCAGGGGAACTAACTGATACGAGATTAGTTGCTGGGTCTTTTGTCCCCTGGCCGCTGTCCCCCGGCCTCTGGCCCAGCTTTACGCAGTCTTTTCTTCCGCAGCCAGCTGACCGCAGGCTGCGGCAATTTCCTGTCCGCGGGTATCACGAACGGTGCACTCGACACCTTGTGCTTTCACCCGGCGGACAAATTCTTCTTGCTGCTGCTTCGTCGACGCATCCCAAATAGACCCCGGCGTAGGGTTCAACGGAATCACATTCACATGGACCTTAGAGTGAAGCGCCTTTTTCAGCTTCTTACCTAAAAGGTCCGCACGCCACCCTTGGTCATTGACGTCACGGATGAGCGCGTACTCGATAGAAACACGACGCCCAGACCGATCCGCATAATACGCAGCAGCATCCAAGACCTCCTCCACGGACCACCTATTGTTCACAGGGACGAGGCTATCTCGGAGCTCATCATCAGGCGTGTGCAGCGATACCGCTAGCGTGACCGAAAGGCCTTCGTCGGCAAACCGTCGTATTGCAGGCGCAAGCCCTACCGACGACACCGTCACGTTGCGCTGAGACAAACCGAATCCCCGTGGCGCCGGATCAGTAATCTGCCGAACAGCGCTGACGACGCGCTTATAGTTCGCCAGCGGCTCGCCCATTCCCATAAAGACGACATTGGACAGGCGACCTTTGCCACCAGCAACGTCACCCCTGCTCATAGCAGCTGCGGCGGCACGAACTTGGTCCACGATCTCCCCCGTCGACAAGTTGCGATGCAGCCCACCTTGGCCGGTTGCGCAGAACGGGCAGGCCATGCCGCATCCTGCTTGGGAAGAAATACACAAGGTGGCTCGGCCCGGGTAGCGCATCAAAACTGACTCGAGCAAGGTGCCATCGTGCAGTTTCCACAATGTCTTCCTGGTCATGCCTTGATCGCACGAAATATTGCGGACCTCGGTCATGAGCTCGGGGAAAAGAGCTTTCTGAACCGGCTCACGCGCGGCAGCCGGCAAGTCCGTCATGGTCTCAGGGGATGCCTCAAATCGGCCGTAATAGTGACGGGCCAATTGGTTCGCGCGAAATGCCGGCAGCCCCAAGTCCTTCACGGCCTGCTTCTGCTCATCCACCGTCAGATCCGCAAAATGTGTTGGCGGTTTTCCGCGACGCGGAGCGGCGAACTTCAGCTGGGCTTTGTTATCAGCTCGATTGAGGGATTCGACGGGCTTAAGACCCAAGTCGTTGTGTGTTTCTGTATGTGTTTCCGTCATTACTTATATTCTGCCTACGATGCGAGAGGATAATCCAATCACAGTCCAACGGTGACCGCGACGGAATGTCTGCGAGCCGACGTGCTGGTGGATGTTGAGGTATTGTTACGGAGCAATGAGTACATCACCAAAATCTAAGGACAACAAATCGACTCGGGCCGATAATGCGGTGGGTCGCCCACGCATGGACGGAAAAAGCGACACCGAGGCACGCACACCGAGCGTCGTTAGACCAACCCCTGAAGGTGAGCGGAAGAAGGCCGAGCGCCAACAGAATGAAGAAGCTGCACAGAACCAGGATGCGCAGCACGCTGAGCGGGCCACGGGTAGCTCCTCCCCTGCTAGTTCCTCCGATGATGAGCCGCGTACCGAGCGTCGTCGTGTGAATCGGGAGGGAACCGACACCAATGCTGGTCCGATGAAGAATAAGACTGACGTTCAGGGCTCCGTTGCCGGAAGCACGTGGGTGGCGCTGAGTGTCGGAATTGCTCTGTTAGTGCTTCTTCTTATTTTCATTATCCAGAACATGGAATCTGTCACGTTGACAGTCTTTTTCTGGACAGTCTCGTTCCCCGCGGGCGTTGGGTTCCTCCTCGCCGCGATTATTGGAGCTGTCATTATGCTCTCTGTTGGATCGGTTCGGATGTTTCAGTTACGGCGACAGATCCACCAACAGAGAAAATAAGACAACACGACCGGGACTGGTCACATTTGGAGAACAGTCGCGATGATCCATGTCATCGCCGCTGCCGGGAGCAGACTATCCAACCGGTCCATGAGCCCACCATGCTCGGGAAGAAGCGTGCCCATATCTTTAATTCCCAGATCTCGTTTGAATTGGGACTCAACGAGATCCCCGAGCGTGGCGGCACAGGCAAGAAATAGGCCGACCACGATGCCTTCCCAGGGGGCTCGGTGAAGCAACAGCCAGGTGGTTATGACCCCAACAATGGCCGCAAATACGAGGGAGCCTACGAATCCTTCCCACGATTTCTTAGGGCTGACGGCCGGTGCAAGCGGGTGCTTACCGAAGAACACACCGGCTGTAAAACCACCCACATCGTTGGCAACAACGCACAAGATGAACGTCGCAATGACGGCCCATCCCCGAAGACTTCCCTCGTTAAACAAGGTGAGATGTGCAGCGGCCGTTCCGCACAGCGAAATCCACGTGAGAACAAAGACCGCCACTGACATGTCGCGAAGGTAATTCGTCGGTGCGTGGTGGGTTCCACGGTGAAATAGCCGGGTGATCATGATCGCGCCAACAGACACGATATAGCCCATCAGCATGCCCCTAGCCCCCCACGGCAACGACAACCACAGTATCAGCTGCCCACCAGCCAGCATGGTCAGGACCGGGACGTCGTACTCATGCTCCTTGAGGCGACGGGACACCTCAAGGGTTGCTAGCGGAATGATGACAGCTAACAGCGGGTACCACGCGTGCGGAATAATGAGGCATCCGATGATTAAGGACCCAAGTAGAACACCAACAATGATGGCGACGGGGACGTTACGCCCCGCCTTGTTGCGTGGGCGCGGCAGAGAACTGCCGTCGGAACCGCGCTCACTTACCTTCATCAGCTATCCCTGAGCTTTCTGTTGTAAGCCACCCTAGACTTCCATTAATTCTTTTTCTTTAGCCTCGATGAGCTTGTCCACCTGGGACACGTACTCGTGGGTGGTCTTGTCCAGTTCCTTCTCCGCGGCCTGGACCTCATCTTCACCGGCTTCGCCGTCTTTTTGGATGCGCTTGAGCTCGTCCATTCCCTTCCGGCGAATGTTACGGATCGCGATGCGCGCGTCCTCCCCCTTGCTCTTAGCGAGCCGGACCATCTCTTTACGACGCTCCTCGGTCAGCTGCGGCACGGTGACGCGCAGAACTTGACCGTCGTTGGTCGGGTTGACGCCCAAGTCCGAATTGCGGATAGCGTTTTCGATGGCGTTCATGATGCTGGGCTCGTATGGCTTGATCAGCAGCATTCGTGGTTCTGGGACGCTGATTGTGGCCATCTGCGTAATCGGCGTCATCACTCCGTAATACTCGGCTTGAACTCCGTTAAACATCGACGGGTTCGCGCGGCCGGTGCGAATCGTCGTGAGGTCTTCACGAGCGTATTCCACCGACTGGGTCATACGTTCTTCGCTCTCTAGCAGCGTGTCATCAATCATGGTGTGTACCTCGCAGTGTGTTGTAATAAGCGCGACGCATGGGCACGCGGGCCTCATGCCCTCGCCTCATTGGCCATGTCGTCTAGCAAACGATGGCTGTATTAATCATTATCAGACGAACGGACCAGCGTGCCGATGTTTTCGCCATTGACCGCCCTCGCGATATTTCCTTCAACGAGCAGATTGAAGACGAGGATCGGCATGTTGTTGTCCATGCATAGGCTGAAGGCCGTGGCGTCGGCCACCTTCAGTTTCTTGTCAAGGCATTCACGCGGAGTGACTTCCGTGTACATGGTGGCGTCAGGGTTTTTACGGGGGTCGTCGTCGTACACTCCGTCGACGGCCTTCGCCATCAACAGGACTTCACAACCGATCTCCAGCGCTCTCTGGGCCGCGGTGGTATCCGTTGAGAAGTAAGGCATTCCCATGCCCGCACCGAAAATGACGACGCGACCTTTCTCGAGGTGCCGGGTCGCACGGAGTGGAAGATAGGGTTCCGCGACTTGCGCCATGTTGATCGCTGTCTGAACGCGGGTCTCGACGCCCTGCTTTTCGAGGAAGTCCTGGAGGGCGAGGCAATTCATCACGGTGCCGAGCATGCCCATGTAGTCGGAACGCGATCGATCCATTCCCCGCTGGGACAGCTGCGCTCCGCGGAAGAAGTTGCCACCCCCGATGACCACACAAATTTCAACTCCGTTGCGGGCGACTTCGGCGATCTGACGAGCAACATTGTCGACGACGTCGGGGTCAACTCCGACTTTGCCGCCGCCGAACATTTCACCGCCCAGCTTCAGCATGACCCTCTTATATGGTGATCGATGAGGACCGTGAGCAGGTGAATTGGGGGCGTCATTCTGCGCCATTCTGGATGTCTCCTCATGAAGTTGAGTGTGCGACCCTACCTGAACCGACCAACGTGAACGCTGCCGTAGACAGCGAAGGGGCCAGTGGGTAACCTGTTCGGTTTTCCTCGTGACATCCTACCTGGCTCTCTGGACAAGAACACAACTTGACACCTGGAGGTAGTGGGAGGAGATGAGGATCCCGCCGCTCGCCCACTATTTGGGCATCATTTCTGCCGGCAGAAAGCAAAAACCTCGATCCCTCTCCCCCTTGCAAGGAAAAGAAACCGAGGTAGTTTCGCTCACTAGGTGAGGCTCAGCAGATTACTGCTGGCCAACTTCGTAGCGGCGGAAGCCGGTCAAGGTGACGCCAGCCTCATCCATCAACTGCTTAACAGTCTTCTTGTGATCAGCGACGGAAGGCTGCTCCAGAAGTACAACGTCCTTGAAGAAGCCGTTGAGACGGCCTTCGACGATCTTCGGAAGGGCTTTTTCGGGCTTGCCTTCCTCACGAGAGGTTGCCTCTGCAATGGAACGCTCTTTCTCGACGATGTCGGACGGGACGTCCTCGCGCTTCAGGTACTTTGCCTTCAACGCGGCAACCTGCATGGCAGCGTTGTGAGCTGCTTCTTTCGCTGCGTCGCCTTCACCTTCGTAGGCGACCATCACGCCGACTGCCGGCGGGAGGTCTGCGGAACGGTGGTGCAGGTAAACAGCAACGTTGTCGCCGTCGATGGTGGTAGCGCGACGAAGAGCCAGCTTCTCACCGATCTTGGCTGAGAAAGCCTGCAAGGCTTCTTCTGCCGGGGTGCCGTCGACGTTGACAGCAGCCAGGTCCTCGGGCGAGTTAGCCTTGGCCTCATCCGCGGCCTTCGCAACCTTGTCCGCGAATTCTTTGAACTCGGCGTTCTTAGCAACGAAGTCGGTCTCGGAGTTGACCTCGATCATGGTGTTGCCGGACACGGCGATGAGCCCTTCGGCAGCGGTGCGCTCTGCACGCTTACCGACGTCTTTCGCACCCTTGATGCGGAGGAATTCTACGGCCTTGTCGAAGTCGCCGTCAGCCTCCTCTAAAGCTTTCTTACAGGACATCATGCCGGCACCGGTGATCTCACGGAGCTTCTTGACATCAGCTGCAGTGTAATTCGCCATCAGCGATTCTCCTTCAGTATGTGAAAACGGGTCTTACTTTGACTCAGCTTCAGAGGATTCGGCTGCGGACTCATCACTGGAGGTCGCCGTCGTCTCAGATGCCGTGGAAGCAGCGTCGGATGCCGCTTCTGCGCTCTCACCTTCGGAAGAAACAGTCGCATCGTTGTCGCCGGCAGCAGCCTTAGCCTCAGCCTGGGCGCGCTCGGCGCGAGCCTTTTTGCCGTCCTCAACAGCGGAGGCGATGACGCCAGTCAGCAGCGCAGCCGAACGGATAGCGTCGTCGTTACCCGGAATCGGGTAGTCAACGACGTCGGGATCGCAGTTCGTGTCCAGAATGGCCACGACCGGGATGTTCAGCTTTTGAGCCTCGGAGACGGCGATGTGTTCCTTGTTGGTGTCGACGATCCAGATCGCAGACGGAACCTTGTTCATGTCGGAGATACCGCCAAGAACGCGCTCGAGCTTCTGACGCTCGCGGGTCAGCATCAAGACTTCCTTCTTGGTGCGACCTTCGTAGCCGTTCTCCGCTGCGTCCATGGCCTGAAGTTCCTTCAGACGACCCAGGCGCTTGTGGACGGTTTGGAAGTTGGTGAGCATGCCGCCCAACCAGCGGTGGTTGACGTACGGCATACCAACGCGCTCGGCCTCGGTTGCAACTGCTTCCTGGGCCTGCTTCTTGGTACCGACGAAGAGGATGTTGCCGCCATGAGCAACAGTCTCTTTAACGAACTCGTAGGCAGAATCGATGTAGGTCAGTGTCTGCTGAAGATCAATGATGTAGATGCCGTTGCGTTCCGTGATGATGTAGCGCTTCATCTTCGGATTCCAACGACGGGTCTGGTGGCCAAAGTGGACACCGGCGTCAAGGAGCTGACGCATGGTTACAACAGCCATATATTTATTGGGAAGCACATTGGGGGCGCTTAGGTGCTCGTTGTGCCAGGTGGTTTGTACCGATTCCCGGCGCGGAACACAGCGGTCCGGCTTCCCTCCTCGCTTTCTGCTCGGACGTAGTGGTTATTTCTTACATGTCAGCTTGACCAGCTGACGTGGTTGTGTGGGTTTCCTCCACACCCTGGTGCCATCGGGTTCGAATACTCGCGAATCACAACAACGCCAGAAAGCAGGAAAACTGCTTCCCTACCGGCGATACTGCGATTCCCGAGACCACATTCTCTCCCTCACCCCTCATTTTTAACGCGGAACAAGTCCTTGGCTTTCGCCGACGTAGCTGCTGCCACGTAGACAAAAATAAGGCTTTAACGGCTTTAACGCGTTAAAGAAGTGGGCGTGATGGTCACGCGAAGTCAATGGTCATACGGCGAAACCACGTCGAGGCGTCAACGGTGTCATGCGGCTGTGAGACTCTAAGCTCACCGCCACGGTGTCCGTTATTAGCTCTACGCGGCCCACGTAGGCACATTGCAACGGCTAATTGTACTGCTTAGAACGCTTTTCCCCAAGTCCTAAAAACCGACGCACTCTGGCGCGACTCGAATGAGAATCGAACGGGAACAGTTAAGTCGTCGCTCCTCGATTCTGGGTTATCCACAGGCCTCCAGTTATCCACAGAATGAGTGGTGACCGGCGGTCGATCACACCCCGATTTGTGTGAATAAGTGGACTCTTATGTCATGGCTTTGTCAACACCATTTGTTTCCAAGATTCGTACACGCAGTTCGCTGACCGTGTCGTTCACGGTGGTAACCATTCTGTGGGTCACGGCGTTCAGTCTTTGTCCTGCTCATAGCCCTGTTTTGATGGCATCAGCAAGCACGCGCCACACGACTGTAGCTCATGCGGAGGGTACTACCGACGAGACATCGCTCGACCGCGCCCCACTCACAGCGCACCACCATATCCACCGACATCGACTACCCGTGGCATCAAAGGTGATTCTTCCCTTCAAAGCTCCACCAGAGCCCTGGTTGTCGGGCCATCGCGGTGTTGATCTTGAAGCCGCTCCTGGCACACCTATTCGAGCGTCTATGTCGGGGACCATTGCATTCGCTGGGCAGGTTGGTGGCCGGCCGGTGGTATCGATCCAGCACGCAGACGGTATCCGGACCACGTATGACCCCGTAATTTCTCGACGCTCCCGTGGCGACATTGTCCGCAGGGGTGACATTATTGGTGTTCTTGCCAACGAGAATGAAGCGACTCACGGCCCAGGGCTTGGTTGGGGAGCAAAAATCGGCGAGAGTTACGTCGACCCTCTAACTCTCCTTGGCCGATCAGAAGTGAGGTTGAAGCCTCAATGAGCGAGGCCAACACCAGAATCAGTCTCGACGCGACCTGTGCGGTGCAAACGACGTTCCGACAGGCAATGTACGGCCACGCGACGGCCGGCCTGACAACGTCCGGTCACGCCCGCGGGTGGGCTTGGTTAAACACCGCTTTCAAGCGCTCTGAATCAACATGGGTGTAAATCTGCGTCGTTGCTAGCGAGGCATGTCCCAGCATTTCTTGGACAACCCGGAGATCCGCTCCACCCTCAAGAACGTCCGTTGCCGCGCTGTGCCTGAGAGTGTGTGGAGAAACATCCCCGCCCGATACGGTCGAGGTCGCTTGATGAACAACCGTTCTGACTTGCCGCGGGTCGATGCGACCGCCCCGTTTCCCTAGGAAAACAGCCTGATCGGCGTCGTTATGATGCCCGTGCGCAGCGATCGTGGGGCGTCCAGTATCCATCCACCGCTTCAGTGCTCGCGCAGCAGACGCACCGAAGGGAACAACACGTTGTTTATTGCCTTTCCCCAGAATGGTAACCGTCTGTCTCGCGAAATCTAGGTCGCCAATGTTGAGCCGACACAGTTCGGATACTCGCACCCCAGTGCCGTACATGAACTCGACCATGGCGAGGTCGCGAAGAGCAATGGGGTCCTCTTCTTCCGCACCGACTTCCAAGTTGTGAAGTATCTCTGCGGTTTGATCAGCAGCTAAGACACGCGGAAGCGTTTTATCCGGACGTGGCGACGACAAACGGGATGCTGGATCGCTCCGAACAATTCCTCGGTGCTCAAGCCATCGGCCAAAATTCCTCACTGCAGAGGCGCGACGCGAAAGGCTCGACCGCGCATGCCCGGCGCGCAAAGCATCCGCCTGCCAGCGTCGAATGTGGTGCAAGGTGAGTTGATCGACCGTCGTAAGCCCGTCGACAAGCGAGTGAAGATCGTTGCGATAAGCCTTGACCGTGTTCTCACTGCGACCCTTGGTAAACGTGAGGAAGTCCAGATAGTCCTCGATAATGCCGTCCCACTGCGCCGATACGGCGGGTTTTCTGTTCGACGCGGCATCATTCCGGTCTTCACTGGAACCAGTATCGGTTGAATTCGGTGTTCCGGCCATGTGCATCGAGTATAGGTGCCGAGACGCGACTCCACCCGGGACATGTGATCACACCGAGTAGGCGATTACACCGAGGTTGCGGCCGTATCGCGTTTCCAGAGATTTCCGGTCCGGCTAATTAGTCCCTTGTCTCTGAGTTCACACAAGATCGTCATGGTCTGAACCAAGGGCAGACCGGACGACGCGGCGATGGCGGCTGCGTCAGATCTCTTACCACTTACTGCGTCAAAAACGCGTAATGACGGTCGATCAAGCCGCTGGACGTCCGTCGCGGGATAATCCATTTCCAGCTGGGCATCGCTATCCACTGTTCCCAAGGGGCTCAGCGATTCGATAAGGTCTGCCCCGCTTTCAATCAACTCGGCACGGCCTTCACGGATGAGTCGGTGACAGCCGTGAGATGATCGCGACGTCACTGCTCCGGGTACTGCGAAAACCTGCTTGCTCATCGTTTCGGCCCAGCTCACGGTATTGAGCGCACCAGAGCGATAACCTGCCTCGATAACCACAACCCCTTGCCCCAAGGCCGCTGATAGGCGGTTCCTGGTCAGGAATCGATGCCGAGCCGGACGCGTGCCCGGGGGATACTCCGTGATCACCGCTCCTTCGCGAGCGATGTCGTTGAACTCAGTTCTATGGGCTGCGGGATAGGTGACGTCAATGCCGTGAGCCACGATGGCAACAGTGGAATGACCGACACGGAGGGCTGCACGGTGCGCGCTAATGTCGATACCGAAGGCGCCTCCCGAGACCACTGTCCACCCGTGAGTGGCGCATTCAGCGCCGATATCTGCAGCGACCGCATTCCCGTACCGTGTGGCAGCACGTGTGCCGACAACGGTGATCGCTTTCTCCGTCAAGGCCCGAGCATTCCCACCTTTCACCCATAACCCATGTGGCGGGATCGCATCATCGTGATGAGATTTCGCCCCATCTGCAATGCGGGAAACATGAAAAGATTCGGCAAGTATTGGACCCGGCCACGCGTCGTCATCGGGTGTAACGAAACGCGCTCCGACAGAGGCTGCCGAATGAAGGTCTGCCAGCGGTTGGAACCATTCATATCGCGACTCGGTGGCACTTAACACCTTGGGCGGAAGACTCGGAT
Organism: Corynebacterium pseudokroppenstedtii; assembly: GCF_019754945.1. GTDB lineage: Bacteria > Actinomycetota > Actinomycetes > Mycobacteriales > Mycobacteriaceae > Corynebacterium > Corynebacterium pseudokroppenstedtii. Next base: position 315,650 of record NZ_JAEUWU010000001.1, on the reverse strand, counting down.
CACGATGAATGATCCGTACAGCGGCGGAAACCGGATCCGATTCGCCGCTTTCCCAAATCAGAGCCAAAAGATGCGCATTCGGCCCCTCTACCACGCGATTGAGATAAGCCCACGCTTGATGCCGCGCCGTGAAATCTGGCGTGCCCTTAAAAATGGCCGAATGAACCAAAGAAGGCGCTCCGTTACTCGGTCCTCTCCCCTCAATCGCTCGTCCGCTCCCATAGTCATCTGCCTGACCTGCGTAACAGGTACCGTTATCGCCCAATGTTGTCAACCCCCTCATGTAGAGACTGTGCTTCATCAAAATGGTCGAGGGTCACGTGAGAAAGCCCGACCACCGTGTCTATCCCCGATGAACCCTCGTCACCGGTGCCAGACGCCCCTGCCTCAAGATCCGCAATGGTGAACGCCACCCGACACAGCCGGTCAACCCCTCGCTGAGTCACCGCATCCGTACGGAGTAAATAGTCGACATAGCTGGCCACCATCGGGACGGTGCTTAACCACTCGCGGATCCATTTTCCTGGGACGCGAGAGTTCGTGATCGGCCCTAAACCGGCGGACTCCCATCGTCGCCGAGCATGCATGTGGGCCTGACATACTCGCCGTCGTATCGATTCTGACGATTCACCACGACATATCGACGACACCATGAATCCCTTCGGTGCCGTCGTCACAGCAAGATCAATTCTGTCCAAGAGTGGGCCCGATAATCCGGACAAATATGTCGAGCGAACGCGACCTGTACACCGACATTCCTGAGGCGTTGCTGCACCACAGGGACATGGATTCGCGGCCATAATCAGCTGAAAACTCGATGGATACACGACGGAAAAACGATTGCGCGAAATCCGCACATAGCCCTGCTCAAGTGGCGTGCGCAAAGCGTCGAGGACGCGAGCTTTCATCTCCCCTACCTCGTCGAGAAACAACACACCGTGATGCGCCCGACTGATCGCGCCTGGCCGCGGACGCCCCGAACCCCCACCAATAAGGCCAGCGACCGAGATCGAATAATGCGGATCCACAAACGGAGGCCGAGTGACCACGTCGGTCATCATTTCTGACGACAACGAATGAATCGCCGTCACTTCAAGGCATTCTTGTTCACTTAAAGGCGGAAGGATTGTGGGCACACGCGCGGCCAACATTGATTTCCCCGACCCAGGTGGGCCGATGAGAAGCATGTGGTGGCCACCGGCGGCCGCGATTTCGATACCGCGCCGGGCTAGTTCTTGGCCGAAGACTTCCGACATGTCCAGCGTCTCGTCGTCTCGATCGGTCGCAGATGATACGCGGTGATGCTCACAGCGAATACACGCGTGCTGCACAGCTTCTGAAATCAAGGCCGATTGATCACTCGTCATCGGTTGTCCCGTGCATACCCACGCCCATGCCGCGCGCAATGAGGTCACGGCCCACACCGAAATACCCACAACCAAGGAGGCTTCCTTTGCGTTCGCGCCGGGAACAACGGCGGCCGTCATTCCCTGGTCACGCGCTGCGATAACAGCAGGAAGGACGCCGGCAACAGAACGGACATCACCGTTCAGTCCCAGTTCTCCGATAAAAACCGTCGAATCAAGCCGGGCTTTTATATCTCGGTCACGTGTCTTCGAGCCACCCAATCCATTCGCAGACCTGTTGGCATTCGAGGCTAAAACCGCGATCACCAGAGCAAGGTCATAGCCGGATCCGTTTTTCGGTAGCGACGCAGGCGAGAGACTGACCACGATCTTCGTTTTTGGCCACTCGAGACCGGAGTTTCTCGCCGCTGATCGGATGCGGTCGCGCGCCTCCGATACCGCTGTATCCCCCAAACCGACGACGTTCATTCCGGGTAAGCCCGGACCAGAATCCGCTTCAATAGAGATAGGAATTCCGGATACTCCTTGAAGGGCCACAGAGTAGGTCCGGCCGACGGTCATCATGCCACCTCTTCAAAGTGCTCGAGCGAACAACGCCACGGCATACCGTCGCTAGGGGAATGAACCGCAATGTCGATCAAATCGATACGAATGAACTGCGGATGGATGTCGGGACGGGCGGTAAGCCACTGGCTCATTCCCCGCCGAAGAGTCTGCTGCTTCTTCCGCGTTATGGCCTCAACTCCTCCACCGAAAAACTGGGTTCGACGCGTTTTGACCTCGACGACGGCGCATACCGTCGGTGAGTTGCCCACGCTGCTGTTCATCGTGGCGACGATGTCCAACTCGCCACCGCGAAAGCGCCAGTTCCTGTCGACGATGGCGAAACCTTGTCGGACAAGCCATTCCGCTGCGCAATCTTCGCCCCACCGGCCTAAAAGCTGAGTGGAACAACTCCCCACAAACGCCGGCACGTAATCGTCGTCAAGACAAAGTTGTGTCTGTGTACTATCGTCAGTCCCCACCGCGACCCCCTACTACTGATGTCAGTCATATCCGTGTGGGCGATAGCTTCTCATAAAAAATCCCCAACGACGTCGGCATTCGGCGTGAACACCATGCGTCGCTGGGGATAACTTCCGGCCTGGGGATAACTAGGTGACAAGCACACTATGTAGAGCACACAACATGCTACTGCCCCTATGTGTGCTCTGAGCACGTGGGCACAAGAGCACTAAAAAACTCCAAAAAGGGCTCGGACGAAAGCACTCTGAAGGCACCCTCTCAATTCTCGCTAGCGCGAATCGACCTAATCCGGAAGCTGAATATCAGGCTTATCTAGCTCCTCGATATTGACATCTTTAAAGGTGATAACTCGCACGTACTTAACAAAACGAGCAGGCCGGTACATGTCCCACACCCAGGCATCCGACATCCGAACTTCGAAATAGACTTCACCGTTCGAATTATTAGGTATGAGCTCCACCGCATTAGCTAAATAAAACCGACGTTCCGTTTCTACGACATACGAAAACTGGCTTACCACGTCGCGGTATTCGCGATACATGGATAATTCAACGTCGGCCTCGAAATTTTCAAGATCCTCAGCACTCACTGAAACTCAATCCTCCACAGCAGATCCGGATATACGACATAATGTACGTCAATTCATTAAAGGTCAGACGATCAGATCGAATGATGAGCACGGTACGCACCTACCGCCTCGGCCACGTTCCGATAAGTGTAACGATGCTCGGGCGTCCCGCCGTGGAGGCGCACCGCATCAATATGTTGAGCAGTCCCATAGCCCTTGTGCTTGTCAAGCCCGTACCCGGGATATCGTTCTGCGAGATCGCACATGTAGCGGTCACGGGTAACTTTCGCCAACACGCTTGCGGCCGCAATGCATCGGGCGGCCGAATCCCCTCCAATGATGGGAAGGTGCGGTTGCGTCAGCCCATCGACTCGCATGGCGTCGGTAAGAACATAGTGAGGGTGGTGGTCTAATGCCCCCACGGCGCGCCGCATCCCAGCGATATTCATGGCTTGGATCCCATATTTATCGATATCTGCAGCTGGGATAAGAATGACTGACCATGATTCAGCACAATCCTTAATAATCGGGAACAGTCTTTCTCTCATCGTGGGAGAAAGCTTCTTGGAATCAGTCAGCCTATCCAGGGGATGAATGGGCTTGGCCGGTAATATGCACGCAGCTATGGCCATCGGGCCGCAGCATGCTCCCCTACCCGCTTCGTCCACACCGGCGACGGGGCCTAGACCCGCTTTGACCAGTGCATGCTCATATGTCCGGGCTTGTGGCATACGGCGAATTCGCGTGGAGTGAATGGTTAACCGTGCACCAGCATGTCTAGTGCCAGAATTATCCCCCGCGTCTACACATGCTTTCACCTGGTTAAAGCTACGCGAATGCCCATCAACCAACCGAGCACGCCCCGACGTTGTCAGCACAACCGATCCCCTACGACTGAATCTGAGGATGCTTCACAGTACCTATCCGATTGAACGGCAAAATGCGAGCATCAACGCGACCAATCACATTATCCACCGGAACAGTTCCTTGGTATTGATCCCCCATATGGAACCGCGAATCTCTCGAATTGGTGCGGTTATCACCCATGACCCAGAGATGATCCTCGGGAACTTTCACGGGCCCGAAGTATTCGCCCCCACAAGCAATCGATCCACCTTTAGTATCGACGCTCCGGGAAGGCGGGTTCATGATATACGAATTATCAATGTCCTTCCCGTTAACTTTGACACCTTTATCGCCAGGTAAGCATTCCACTGTCTGGCCACCGGTTGCTATCACACGCTTAACAAGATCATTTTCGTCTGGTGCCACGAGTCCGATATACGACCCTAAGTTTTGAAAACCGCGGACAACCCGATTACTCGATCGACTCGTTGTGTACGCATTATCCCAAGACTCTGGACCTTTAAAAACAACCACATCGCCGGGCTTCGGGTCTTTAAAGTCAAACACCATTTTATTGACGAAAATTCGGTCATTATTGCAGTCCGTACATCCATGAAGCGTGGGCTCCATAGACTCAGAAGGAATGACATAAACCCGCCCCACCACTGCTTGAAAAGCGATGGTCGCTATCAGCGCAATGGCAATAATAATGGGGACATCGATATACCACGGACGCTCAGAACGAGGTGACTGTTTCTTCGAGCGCTCGCTTTTCGACGGAGCAGCGGGACGTGTGGCACGACGTTCTGCCGGACGGTGTGAAGGCCTATTGCCGCCGCTGCCACCGCGAGAATTCTGCCGTTCACGCAGCGCTCTGCTGTCATGTCTGACCGAGGTCCGTGACGGCTGACGCCGAACCCGTCGCCCATCAGGTGACGGGCGATCGATGTTCTTCCCCCTCGAGGCACGTAAACGCTCAGGGCTCGTACGGGGGCGCCAGCCCGATGGGTTAGTTTCGGTCACAGGCCGTCATAGTACCAGCAGAATTCAGCAAAACATGATGTCTCCACCGCGATGGCAGATCGCAGTGGGATAACACCTCCGCCGGGCACACCGCCTACGACGTCGCGAACAAGACCGCCGGAACACACGGAACGGCGACATCCCGGCCCAACGCGTTCTTCGCGTAGGCAATCACACGCGGATTCGTCGTATATGAGAGGTGATCGCCGTAGTCCTTATTGCATCCGTCTTGCGTCACAATGTTGCTGACATCAACGTCTTTGCCCGATTCGGCAGCCGTCGTGAACTGCGCATGACTCGTCGGCGTGACCACTAAATCGGCATGAGACGAAATGGACACATACTTGACTCCAGGAACCTCGATGTCGCTCATTTCGTGGGTCATGAAATCTGAACCAGTCAACAGGTCATTCGATGCCGGTCCACCTAACCTACCGACGACGGTGCTGATCGGTAATTGAGCGGCGTCAAGCTCTTGATACAGGTGGTTAACGCCGACCAACGTCGTGCCTTTAAGAACACCGCCGAGAGTGATGACCTTGCCGACGCCTTTTCCTTCTTTGCGCTTGGTGTAGGCAGCTGCCATCGATCCGCCTTCGGAGTAACCGATGATGTCGACATCGCTACCCCCGAGGTTTTCGCGAATTGCATCGATCTTGGCGGTGACTTCATCCACGCTATCCGCCATCGGGTTAAGGCCATTCAGGCCAGGGATTAACCCGGGTGCCGTCGCGGTTTCGGCCGTCATCGGCCGCGGGTCTCCGTAATTGAAGCCATAGACACAGAAACCTGCAGCTGCCAGTTCCGGAGCCATCCGTGCATACGTCGAATAGAAATTCGAGTTCAAACCGTGAAGCAAAACAATAGGATTCTCGCCGGGGCGCGGAGTACATTCCACATTTGCGCCCTGCGGGGCAAGAGCCGGATTGGCCATCCCCAGCAATGTCGCCTGAACAAAACTGTCCTCTTTTGGTCCATGGCCGACGGTTTCAGCCCACGGGACGTCCTTCGCCGCGGGGAGATCAACCTGCGTCGTGATGGGCTTGGCTGAAGCCTGTGGTTCGGTGCCGACCGCACCTGTCATTCCGGCGATAGCGGTAGCGGAAGCAAGGACACACGCGGCCACTTTCTTCGTCGACGAGTGAAGCGATGAGAGCATTCTGAGCCTTTCACACAATCTTGCACTCGACTCGACGTGACCAACGTTCATTCACTGCGACTGAGTGCAACCTGTATTCGATCCAGTAAAAAGAAGGTTTCAACAGATCTCGATGACAACACTGCAGTGTTGCTCGCAGTCATACGAGAGGGGAAACTGAAGAACCAACATTGAAACTACCTACGGAACCGTAGAAAAAGGGCTACGCCACGAAAATTACCCCCGTTTAAGGTGGGAAAACCCTCGCTATGTCGATGTTTTCTACGTAGACGGCGTGATTGGCGCCCACATATTCGTGAGAGGCCTTGTGTCGCGTATGCGGATTAATGGGTCAGTTCTCGGGGTTTTACGACAAAATGTGTCCGCGTGCGGGAAAACTGTGGGGGTATATCGGGGTCTCTTGTGAAAACTGCCGGGAAATATGGACGAAAAATGGCCGAAAATGGACCATATACCCCCACACTTTTATTTTGGGCGCATATTCCCCCGCAGTTTTGGGCTCTAGGTGTAGTTTCCCCACAGTTTTCCGTCTACCGGCTCCTCCATCCGCGCGTCGGTGCTTCGCACCCCAGGAACTGGGTTCTTCCTGGGTCTATACGACAAAAGTTGGCATAGAAAAAGACCAATGCGATGTGCCTGAGCACTCACATTGGTCTTCCTTGTCGAACCACCGAAGTGGTTAATGACGGATAGTCGATTAACGACGCTCCTTGATCTTGGCTGCCTTACCGCGCAGGTTACGCAGGTAGTACAGCTTGGCGCGGCGAACGTCACCGCGGGTCAGAACCTCGATGTGGTCGATGTTCGGTGTGTGAACCGGGAAGGTACGCTCCACACCGATGCCGAACGACACCTTGCGGACGGTGAAGGTCTCACGGACACCGGAGCCCTGGCGGCGGATAACAACGCCACGGAACACCTGGATACGGGACTTCTGTCCCTCGATGACCTTCACGTGGACGTCAACGGTATCGCCGGAGCGGAACTCCGGAATATCGTCGCGCAGTGATGCAGCATCAACCTTGTCAAGAATGTTCATAAATACGATCCTTCATGGTCGGAGCAGAGGAACCTAGCGGCACTTCCCTGGAGGGCGCTCGGCCGGTTCGTACCCAGTACATTTTCACTGTCGAGTCACGCAGAATGCTCCGGGGATAGCGTTGCAGCATCCCAGCGTCAACGTCGATTGTTACAACGATGGCTTTCGCTTGCACTCGGCGAAACAGACAACCTCGAAATTATTGCACTACAGCTGTCATTTTTCCAACTCAGCCGACGTAATCGGTGTGTCCGCGGAAAGTCATGCCACCGGATCGCAACCTCGACTCCCGGTTAGTCACCCGTTACTTCCCAAACCCGGCGCGACGAAGAGCGTCGGCCATAGAACCACCCTGCTCACGTCGATTACCCGATCCCCGACGACCTCCCTGGTGAGTTTTGCGGCCACCTTGATTGGGCTTGCGTGAGCCCTGGCCACGCTGATGAGAGGCATGATCGCGGCCATCTCGACGATTCTCGCGATGATCTCCTTGCCGACGTTGACCCTTGTCCCCCGGCTCGTCGTTCAACCGCAGGGACAACCCAATACGCTGCCGATCGGTATCCACGTCCATGACTTTGACGCGAACGACCTGGCCGGACTTCACAACATCGTGCGGATCCGACACAAAGCGGTCACTCATTGCCGACACATGGACAAGTCCGTCCTGGTGGACCCCGATATCCACGAAGGCACCGAAGGCAGCGACGTTCGTGACCGTGCCCTCAAGCACCATGCCGGGAGTTAAATCAGAAACTTTTTCTATGCCCTCTTTGAATGTTGCGGTCCGGAACTCCGGGCGAGGATCACGGCCCGGTTTATCGAGCTCAGCGAGGATATCGGTCACCGTCGGAATGCCCACAGCCCCCTGGGCAAACTGAGCCGGATCGAGCCCACTAAGTACACGGGAATTACCCATCAGGTGGTCCACGTCCAGGCCAGTCGCGTCCGCAATAGTCGACACAACACCGTACGACTCCGGGTGTACTGCCGACGCGTCAAGCGGCTGCGAACCTCCACGGATACGCAAGAAACCTGCACACTGCTCGAATGCCTTCGGTCCCAGGCGTGGGACCTCCGTCAAGGTTTTGCGCGAATCGAAAGCACCGTTGTCTTCGCGATACGCCACAATGTTCTCGGCGATGGTCGGCGTCACGCCGGCCACACGGGTCAGCAGCGGAGCTGACGCGGTGTTCAAATCAACCCCCACGGCGTTAACTGCATCTTCCACCACAGCGTTCAGAGCATCGGTCAAGGACGATTGGTTGACGTCATGCTGGTACTGCCCAACACCAATCGACTTCGGGTCAACCTTGACTAACTCGGCCAACGGATCCTGCAAACGGCGGGCAATCGACACCGCCCCACGCAAGGAAACATCCAGATCAGGGCACTCTTTACTCGCCAGTTCCGACGCCGAATAGACGGAGGCTCCCGACTCCGACACCACCACGGGGGTCGGCGCATCGCCGCCCAGCTCCTTCACCTTGGCCGCCACCTCGCGGGAGAGTTTCTCTGTCTCGCGGCTGGCTGTTCCGTTGCCGATAGCCATCAGGGCAACATGGTGGCGGACGCACATCGTCGCTAATTCGTCGATAGCTGCCGACCACCTGTTCTGTGGCTGATGGGGGTACACAATGGTCGTATCCAACACTTTCCCCGTATCATCAACCACCGCAACTTTCACGCCATTGCGGTATCCGGGGTCCAGGCCGATCGTTACCTTTTGACCAGCCGGAGCAGCAAGCAAAACGTCGTGGAGATTCTTCGCAAAAACCTCTACCGCCGTCGCTTCGGCCTTCTCCTTCGCCCTCATGCGGGCATCCAAGCTCGCAGAGACGCTCAATTTCGTCCGCCAGCCCCACTGAATCGCCTTCTCAATCCAGTCCGCGGCGGGACCATCATGGTTAATAGAATTCCCCAAGTCCGCATCGTCGGCAATGAGGCCAACATAGGGATCGTCGTCGCCGGGATCGATCGAGAGGGAAATGATCCCCTCACGCTCACCACGCAACAAAGCCAGCACCCGGTGCGAGGGCACATCCGAGAGCTGCTCCGCGAAGTCGAAATAATCCCGATACGTTGCCCCCTCCTGCTCCTTGCCCTCCACAACGTGAGCTTCGAGGGCGCCAGAATCCCACACCCGATCGCGAATATGGCCGACGAGATCCGCGTTCGTCGCTAAGCGGTCGACGAAAATAGCGCGGGCGCCCTCCAACGCCGCCTTTGCTTCCTCAAACCCCTCGGTTGTGTAGGACTGCGCGGCCACTTCCGGGTCTAGCGTGGCGTCGGCAAGTAGTGAATCAAGCAGCGGCTCAAGTCCAGCTTCCCGCGCCTTATCTGCCTTCGTCTTGCGACGCTTTTTATAGGGCAGATACAGATCCTCTAAACGGGCCTTCGTGTCACACTGCTGGATGAGCTCCCGCAACTCGTCGGTTAGCTTGCCCTGGCTATCAATTGCTTCGAGAATCGTCTGCTTGCGATCCTCGAGCTCCCGCAGATAGGTCACGCGCTCCGACAGGGTGCGGAGCTGGGCGTCATCGAGACCGCCCGTCATTTCCTTGCGATAGCGGGCAATGAACGGAACCGTATTACCTTGGTCCAGCAAGTCGACCGTCGTGCGGACTTGTTGTTCAGTAACACCTAATTCATGTGCGAGGGTCTGAATAATCACCCGACCGATGGTAGCCGTTACGCTCCAGCCACTCATCGTCAGCATGGCTCAGAAGCCCCGCAGCCCGGCAGCGCTCAATCAAATCTGGCCGACGTTGGGCCGTGATGTCCAAGGCACGCTCGCGATTCCACTGATCGACCTTCGCGTGATCGCCCGACAGCAAAATATCGGGGACGTCCCGGCCGCGCCACGACCGTGGCTTCGTGTACCGCGGCCCCTCCAACAACCCCTCAGAGAACGAATCTTCCTCATGGCTGCGACGGTTCCCAAGGACACCCGGGATCAGCCGAACAATCGCTTCGGCCATGACCAGCACAGCAACCTCACCGCCGACCAAAATATAATCGCCGATCGACACTTCCTGAACACGATAATGACCGCGGGCGTCGTCGAAAACTCGCTGGTCAATGCCCTCATAACGACCGCAGGCGAAAACGAGGTGATCTTCCTGAGCTAGCTCGTGGGCTAACTCCTGGGTAAACGGAGTACCTGTCGGGGTTGGTACGACGAGTACCGGCGTCGACGAGGTGCGGCCAGACTGACCAGACTGATCAGAATGACCAGTTTCAACGACCCGACCCGACGAACCACTGGCGTCATCAGATGAATCGAGCAGGTCATCATGCCTCGGTTGGCGACGGTGAGGCTCAGCCGTGACAAGGTCCGCGGACTCGGTGACGGGGCCAGTGCCCTGGGCGACGTCGTCAAGCGCGCTCCCCCACACGTCGGGCTTCATCACCATGCCGGGGCCGCCCCCATAGGGTGAATCGTCGACGGACTTGTGGACCCCCGACGCCCACTGCCGCAGATCGTGAACACCGACGCTGATAATCCCCTGCTCGATTGCTTTGCCGAGCAAGGCGTGCCGCAGCGGTTCCATGTAGGCGGGAAAGATGGTAATGACATCAAGCCGCAGGTGGTGAGGCACGCTCCGTTCCTTATCCATGCTGTCCTCCTACGGTAGGTCCAACAATCCCTCGGGCGGGGTCACAACGATGGCCTCATTGTCGATATCGACGATGGGCACAATGGCCTGGACAAATGGAATGAGAACCGTTCGCGGCGCACCATCGGACGCTGTATCAGCGGACCCTGCATCGTCGGACTCTGCTTCGTCGGAGGCTATCTCCACTTCCAGCAAGCGCTGGGCAGGTCCTCGGAGCACATTCTTGACAATTCCGATGTCCTCGGGCTCTGGTTGAGCCCCCTCGTAGGCCCGCGCGTGCGCTTCCTCCGCACTCACTGGACCCACGGTGAGGACGTGAAGTCCTTCCAACTCGAAGTCATAGAACTCTTCACCAGAGTGGTCGATAACAGGCTCCGCAACGAAACGAACTCCCCGCAAAGACTCGGCGGCATTCCGATCCGGAATTTCCTCAGCCTTCATGATGATTCTGCCTTGGTGCCCCCGGACCGACGCCACGGTCAAAGTAAAAGGCTCCTGAGATCCGCGATTCCGACGCTGGTGCCCACCTACGGGCATGGCCTTGACGACGCTTCCCACCGCGAAGCGTCCCTCGGGGTCATCCGTGGTTGGCTCGACGACGAATTCTCCCCGGACCCCATGCGGCTTGACGACGCGACCGATCTGTACGTAATTGGGATCGTCCGCGGAATTATCATGCTTGGTCACGACGTCATTATCACAAAATCATGGCCGCGGAGCGAATACGTTAACGAATCTCTATCCGAGTATCGCGGTCGAGGCTGCACAGAATCGTGCGAAGTGCCTCGGCGTGGCGTCCTTTGCGTCCGATCACCATGGCGCGATCGTCGGGGTGGACGTAGACGATGAGCACGTGCTGCCGCCCCCGGTAAGTCGTCCGTACGGTCACGTCGTCAGGGTGAGGAACAATACCCCGGACAAGGTGGAGAACAATTTTTTCTTCCGACGACGTCACCTCTGATGTGGTGCGGCGGAGATCGGAGGGAGATGCATTCGTCATAGCTGCCACTATAGTTCCTACGACCTCGAGGAACCCGAGCAAAACAAAAACCGGTGCGCAGAGTCACTCTGCACACCGGATAAGCACAAGCTGGACGTTATGAGGCTCAAGCCCCACAGAACGTGAAACTACTCAGCTGATCCTTCCTCAACCTTGTCTTCAGCAGCTTCCTCAGCTTCGGCTTCTTTAGCCGCTGCTTCTTCAGCAGCCTTCTTTGCAGCCTTGCGCTTTTCAGTGATGGCCTCCAGGGTCGGGCCATTGTTCGCCTCAGCAAGAGCCTCATTGAAGAGGTCCAGCTTGGACTTCTTCTCCGGCTGAGCCTTCAACGTGCCCTCGGCACCGGGGAGACCCTTGAACTTCTGCCAGTCACCCGTCACCTTCAGCAGAGCGAGGACGGGTTCGGTCGGCTGAGCGCCAACGCCCAACCAGTACTGGACGCGGTCCGAATCGATGCGGATCACTGACGGATCTGCCTTGGGCTCGTAGATGCCCAGGTTTTCGATAGCGCGACCCGAACGGCGGGTGCGGGAATCGGCAACGATGACACGGTAGTGCGGGGTACGGATCTTACCGAGCCGCTGCAACTTAATTTTGACAGCCATATTCTTCTTTCTGTGGTCACCGGGCAGTGCAGACACTCCCTACCAGGAGGGAGCCGGTTCAGCCCTTGGATTTAACCTGCGCGTGACCACCGGTCAGCCGTGGCCGAGGACGGTGTTACGCAGGAACGCTACGCGCTGTCCCATCGGCACTACTCGCGGGCGAGTACACCGAAACAGACAACTTTCCGAATGCTAGCAGATCACACCGGAATTACCGAAACACCGCGCAGCACTACTTCTTCCGTCGGCCCTGAGAGCCTTGACCGAAGTCGAGGTTATTCAGGTCGATATTTTCCATTCCCTTAGGCAGGTTCTGCTGCCCCATCCCGGGCATGCCGGGCATTCCACCACCCATGCCCATCTGCTGCTGAAGCTGCTGCAACTGATCCATGTTCGGCATTCCACCACCACGCTGTGCCGCGGCACGATTCTTATTCTTGTTCTTGCCCTTCTTCCCCTTCTTGCCTCTACGGCCTTTCTTCTGCTTCTTTGTTGCGCTACCCCCGCCCATGCCGAAACGGCTGGTCATCTTGCTCATCATCTTCTTTGCCTCAAAGAAGCGCTCAACCAGCTGGTTAACATCCTGAACGGTCACACCCGAACCGGCAGCAATACGGCGGCGTCGCGACGCATTCAGTATCTTCGGATCATTGCGCTCAGCGGGAGTCATCCCGCGAATAATGGCCTGGATGCGGTCGAGCTGCTTTTCGTCGACCATGTCGGCCATTTTGGACATCTCGGAGCCACCCGGAAGCATCTTCAAAATGGCACCCATCGGCCCCATGCGACGCACCATCAGCATCTGCTCAAGGAAGTCATCCAGGGTGAGTTCCCCGGAAAACATTTTCGACGCCGACCGCTCAGCTTCTTGCTGATTGATCTTCTGCTCAGCCTGCTCGATAAGCGTCAGGACATCGCCCATGCCCAGGATCCGGTTGGCCATCCGATCCGGGTGGAAGACGTCGAAGTCGTCAAGCTTTTCACCAGTGGAAACGTAGAGAATCGGCTTCCCTGTCACCTCACGGATGGAAAGGGCTGCACCGCCTCGAGCGTCGCCATCGAGCTTGGTGAGGACGACGCCGGTGAAGTCAACGCCTTCCCGGAACGCGTCGGCAGTATGAACCGCGTCCTGACCGATCATCGAGTCGATCACGAACAGGACTTCGTCGGGGTTAGTAGCGTCACGAATATCTCGCGCCTGCTGCATAAGGACTTCATCAATACCGAGCCGACCGGCGGTATCGATGATGACAACGTCGTGTTTCGTGCGCTGCGCTTCTTCAATACCAGCGGTCGCGACGCTAACAGGGTCGCCGTGTGATTGACCCATTTCATGTTCGACGGTGTCCGTCCGAGTCCCCGGATCCGGTGCGAAAGTTGGCACATCCGCACGTTGGCCGACGATTTCTAGCTGCTGAACAGCCCCCGGGCGCTGGAGGTCACAGGCCACCAACATGGGCGTGTGCCCCTGCTTCTTCAAGTGGTGAGCTAATTTCCCGGCCAGCGTGGTTTTACCAGCACCCTGCAGGCCGGCGAGCATGATCACCGTCGGAGGATTTTTCGCTAACTGCAGGCGCCGGGTCTCACCGCCCAAAATGCCGATGAGCTCTTCATTAACGATCTTGACAACCTGTTGAGCAGGGTTAAGCGCCTCTGAGACCTCGGCACCCGTAGCGCGTGCCTTGATGTTCTTAATGAAGGCGCGAACAACGGGAAGCGACACATCTGCTTCCAGTAAAGCTAAGCGGATCTCGCGCGCCGTGGCGTTAATATCTGATTCAGTCAGCCGGCCTTTACCGCGCAAACCTTTGAGCGCTCCGGTCAATCGGTCAGACAGTGACTCAAACACAGATTCTCCCCTGTTGGGTTGTCGGCATGAACTCCCCTAGCATACAAGCTCACGGCTTGCAGTACGGAGCCCACTCGTATCGGATGGGTACTACCTACGCACTCGGCCCTATGAACTAGGCCCTATTTCTTGTTGTGAGCAAGCGTGGAAAATGCCTGTTTAATGCAATCCACAAAAATAGGCATTGCCCCATAATCCGGGTGAATTCCATCAGATTGCAGATCGCCCGTGTGCTTGGCTGCCACATCGGACCAGTCCGCGACAGTCACGTTCGGATATTTCGCCGCTATCTTTTGGTACTCATCCGTCACCTGCGGTTCCCAGCCAGCACCATACGTGTTGACCAGAACCACGGTCCGCCCACGCTGAATCTCGTCGATTTCCTGCTCGACAGCCTGAGGATCGCGAACACCCCAGTTGGTCCCCAGCGCAATAACGACGGCGCGTCGGATCTTCCCCTGGCGCTCCATGTCCTGCATGATCGGAATAGCTTGCTCCCACGCACGCTCCGACTGCGCAACAATATCCACACCCGGATAGTCCTTGACAATCTCAGGGGCCGTCGTGACCAGCATCGAATCACCGAACATCGTCGTGTCCTTGCCCTCCGGCGGGGTGTAGTCCACCGTGTCCGAGCGGTCTGTCCCCTGTCCGCCCGTCGCACCAACGCCATCTCCCGCAGAGGAACCGTCGCCAGTGTTGACGAGGTGTTCGTTTTCGGTGATTTTCTGTTCGACGAGTGTTTTGTCCGGCGCAGTCGAGGCCACAGATACTGTGCACGCCGCGAGTGCAACGGGAACAATCAGGGTTGCCACAGCGGCCGGTGTTAAGCGAACACGCCGTGATGTATGGGGGTTCCGACGTGCCGACATCCGACGATCGTCGTTGTGCGTATCCGGACGTTTAACGAAGAGCCCGCAAAATGCTGCCCACGCACCACGGAATCCTAAACGCCTGATGGGAGTTTCCAAGTACCGGAGAGAAATCTCACACACGATGAACGTGACGACGACGGCACCCAACCGCACTGCCCACGATGCCGCGCTGTTATCGGGCGTCGGGATGACAATTTGCGCGAGGATGATCAGCGGCCAGTGCCAGAGATAGACCGCGTAGGAGCGATCGCCGAGCCACGACGCGGGGCCGGATGACATCAGCTGGACTAAGCCACCGCGTTTGACCAGGAAGCTGGCGATCATGATCGCGGTCAGGACGTTGGCAACGGCGATGCCACCGTGGAACGCCTCGGCTGAGCCGTCGCCAATGATGATCATGAGGACGATCAATCCAGCGCAGGAGAGCCAGCCGAGGATCGGCCCCACCGCGGACCAGAACCGGGTTGTGATGAAACCGCCGTCGGCACGCGATGCCTCAAAAGCTAAAGCGGCACCGATCATGAGTCCGAAGAGGTGAGTGTCCGTTCCGTAATACACGCGCGTCGACGAATCCGGGCTGAAGAGAACTGCCATGCCGACGGCGGACGCGGCCGCGACGATAAGCAGGGAGAACGACACCCGACGTCGAGCGAACTGGTGTCGAGCTATCCAGACGAAGACCCAGGGCCACAACAGGTAGAACTGCTCTTCCACCGCCAGTGACCAGAAGTTCATGAATAGCTGTGGAACGTTGCGGGTGAAGTAGGACGACCCGGCGGCGATCTCAACCCAGTTGTACGAGAAGGTCAAAACCCCGACTATCTGTGGAGCAATGCGTACCAACAGGTCCTGGGCTTGTTCGGCCCAGCGCGTGCACAGCCAGGTCAGCGGGACGACGATGATGATGAGGCTGACCAGCGCCGGGATGAGCCTGCGTGCACGTCGGATCCAGAAATTCGCCAAATTCGAGTGACCCGTTTTGTTGCGTTCGCGGATCAGCAGCGTCGTGATCAAGAACCCTGATACGACGAAGAAGACGTCGACGCCCATGAAACCGCCTGGCAGCAGATCGGGGTCGAGGTGGAAGAGGAGGACCGAGAGAATCGCGATAGCGCGGAGACCATCCAGCCCCAAGATCCGCCCACCGGGAAGTGTGGGCGAAACCCGGGTGGGCTGAGCTTTCGTGCGACGGCGGGTGCCCTGGCGTGAGCGGGAGGCGCGCGTGGGCTGCGGTGCCTGTGAGGGCCGCTGAGCATGTGACGCTGGCCGCGCACGATGACCGGCAGAGGTGGACGCCCTGTCTACTCGGTTGTGGTGAGTTTCCCGGGTGGCACTGGCACCGCGATCCGACGATGGCTCACGGGTGAGGAAATCTGCTTCGGGACGACGCCCGCGAGCCTCTGCTAAAGCCTCAGCCCGTATGGAATAAAAGTTGTCGCTGGGTAGGCGGCGCCCGTTACGGTCTAAGCGCCCCCGTGTGTAACGCTGGGGGTACTCGGCCCCCCGGTTCTGACGGGGATATGGCTGACGGGACTGTGTCCTGCTGGACCGTGCGTTGTGGGAAGGTCGTGCTTGTTGCTCACGATAGTGACGATTGTGGGTCGCCGAAGCGTTCTCCGAGTCCTGGTTGGGACGGCGATCATAACGGCCATCGGCGGGCGACCATGTGACACGGGCCTCGCGCCCAGGCTGTCGGCTATCACGACGGTGGTGTGCCACAAAAACCACCTTTCTGGAAAATCTCCACACAAAGCATAGCGGAAATAAAACTTTACTGGAGAAATGCTGAAAAAGCGTGACACCTATCGCGTGTCCATCACTAAAACTAATTATTTTAGATAAATAAGGTACCTGACTAGCACCAGCAATGACACTGAAATCGGAACAATTCCGTGACCGGCCAGAAAGACAGCCGCGGCTGCACGGTTCTTACTGATAACGGTGCTCCACCGGGCAACCACCCCCGCCCTCGGGTCCCGACGTATTAATCACCGAGGGCGTGCCTGATCCGCATCACCGCAGCATCCTTCTCCTTACGAGTCAGCCCCGGCTTCACACCAAACTGATCCACAACCGTATCGGCAAACGTCGAGACCGTTGCCCAACGAAGCTCCGGGAGAGCACCAATTACGGCAGCCAAAACCCCTAGACGATCCCGGGCGCGAACCTCGAGAATGTCGCCATTCCACATCAGTTCAGCATCGTCTTTGGTGAAAGGAAGACGCGTTTCTCGAGACTTCTGTTGCGCATAAAGCGACTGAAGAACGGAGTTATCGGGCTTGCCCTCATGCACCGGGTGCAGGGCAAACATCGCGACGGTCTGAGTCAACCCCTTGTCGGTGGGTTCATCGCACATGATGCGGGCCTGCAAGATGTGCCATTTGCGGTCCAGCATCAGGTTGATCACCCGCTGGAGCGCTGAGGGGTCGTCGTCGTCAAGGATTAAGCGCCAAAAGTGCTTGTCATCCTGCATTTCTACCGGCGCGGACGTCTCCTTGAGATCGATGACGTCGGCCGCAAAATCAGGGTGTTGCACGGGTGCAATGCGCATCTGCGACCGAGCCACGCGTGCGAGGCGTCGGACAGAAGCGGCAGCTCGCGGGGTCCACACATTCGGACCAGTCCCCTGCGCATCGCACGCGGTCAGCACCTCGAGAAGATCCAGAACCAATGGGATGCTATCGACGCAATCGACCAGCTCACGCGCGGTGTCCGGATCATTGGGATCCCGGTTCAGAGCGAGCCGCATGAGATCCGTGTGGTGGGCAACCAACACTTCCAGCACGCGAGCATCAGCGGGATTCAAGCCCATACGTCGGGCAGCATCTTTGACCATCCGAGCGCCGACGACGCTGTGGTCCTCGGGCTGATCCTCGTCCCCTGTCTGCTTGCCCAAGTCATGATAAAGCGCAGCGAGCAGGAGCAGATCGGGGCGAGGCACATGGATCGTGTTCTCCGCCGCTTGCTTCACCACCGCGAGCGCATGCTTATCCAAAGTCAACACGTGGGTCCGTTCCCGCGGCATGACTCCACGAATACGGCGCCAACCTGGCACAATGGGCTCCCAGAGATCGTGCCGATCCATGGCTTCGACGACGTCGTTCGTCCGATCACCACCGGCCAAGACCGCGCAAAAATCAGAGAGTGCCGACGACGGCCAGGGCTCGGGCAGCCGGGGGCAGGACTCCAGGCGCGTCCATACCGCTTCACCGACGGGAAGGCCTGTTCTCACGGCGGTCGCTGCGACGCGTAGAGGGAGGCCGGGATCATCCATCTTCGCCGAGCGAGCTAAAGCGATCTGCCCATTGTGATCCACTACGCCCTCGTCGAGAGGACGGCGAATGGGACGGCGAAGAGCCGTCCGTGACGGTAGCGCCGCGCGCGCCGTCGAAAAGCCAATAGTCAATGCGGCGTCGATATTTCGTGCCGCGGAGGCAACCTCTTCGGACAAGGCATATCGGTCACCGCGCCCCATGGCGACGGCGATATCCGCAGCGAACTCGGGGTCCAGGATGTCGCGGGCACGACGGACGGAATCATGCAACAGCGTGCGCACGTCTAATAACAGCTGGTAGTCCGTATCGGACACAGTGGCATTGGCCACCTGCGCAAGGGCGAGCGCGCGCAACAGCTGCGCGTCACGAAGCCCACCACGGCCGTGCTTGAGATCAGGCCGGGTCATCGCGACAACCGACCCGGAGCGGTGCCACCGCGATGCTGCGGAGGCAACCAAAGAGTCAAAGCGTTGAGGGATGGAGGACCGCCAATCAGCCATGATTTTCGCCCTGGCGGAGCTGGCTAGGTCTTCGTCCCCGGTGACGAAGCGAAGGTCCACCAACGATAGCGCGGCGGTCATGTCCGCCGATGCCGTCGAGATCATTCCCGACACTGTCCGCACGGAATGGTCGAGTGGAATGTTGCGATCCCACAGCGGGTACCACACCGATTCCGCGACCGAGGCCACCACATCCGGTTTGATGCCGTCCGCGTGCAGCAGCGTCACATCGAGATCGGAGTAATGAGTCATTTCGCGACGGGCAAAAGACCCCGTTCCACACAGCACGAAACCATCCGGCAAGTCGCACTGACTGAGCAACTCTTCATAGGAGGCTGTGACTGCCTCGCGTACCGACGCCGGCGACGACGGAAGGCCGTCTGACTTATTCGCGGCTGAGTTATTCCCACCCAGCTGCCCCGAAGGCGCACTTGGTTCGTGCCGCACCCCGGCCAATCGCTGTCCTCTACTTGTTACGCCCACTTGTTATACAGCGTCCTCACCGCGTTCCGCCGTCCGGACTCGCGCAACATCGTCGACCGGTGTTACCCAAATCTTCCCGTCGCCGATCTTTCCGGTACGAGATGCGGAAATAATTGCTTCAATGACGTCGGAATACAAATCATCCGACACAACAACTTCGATCTTTATTTTTGAGACGAAGTCGACGGCATACTCAGCCCCGCGATAAACCTCGGTATGCCCTTTTTGCTGCCCAAATCCTTGGACTTCGGTAACCGTCATGCCGCGCACGCCGATATTTTCCAAGGACTCCTTAATATCGGTGAGCGTAAAGGGCTTCACAATAGCGGTGACAAGCTTCACGATCATCTCCTCCTTATTCTTGCTCGGTCCGTCTGTAGCTCTGGGTTAAATCTGTTTCTTGTGCCCATACACCGTACGCCATTCGCCGGATAAACAGCGCCTTACCGAATATCCATTCCGACGAAGTCATAAGCGGTCTCGCTGTGCATGGCGAAGTCAATTCCGCCTCGTTCAGCGGAATCGTCGATACGCCAGCCCATCACAGCGGAGAGAATCGTTCCGATGATTGTGGTGATGATCGCCGTGAACACCATCGCGACAACTGCGATGACCACCTGAATGATGAATAACCTGAAGCCATCTGCACCGCCACCGGTCAAGAGCCCGGCGTGGTCTTTCGCTAGCAGACCGACGCCGATCGTTCCCCAAATACCCGACAGGAGGTGAACACCAACGACGTCTAGGGAGTCGTCGAACTTCAGCTTGTACTTGAGGCCAACTCCGTAGGCCGACACCACTCCGGCGACAGCACCGAGAATGATCGACGTCACCGGGGTTAAGTTTCCGCAGGCCGGGGTGATAGCAACCAGACCAGCAACGACGCCGGAAGCCGCACCCAAGGAGGTGGCGTGCCCGTCTCGTATGCGCTCGACCGCAAGCCAGGCCATCATTGCAGCGCAGGCTGCGACCGTCGTATTAATCCAAGCCAGAGCAGCATTGCCGTCGGCGGCGAAGGCGGATCCGGCGTTAAAGCCGAACCAGCCGAACCACAGGAACGTCGTGCCGATCATGGTGAGGGGAAGGTTGTGGGGGCGCTGAGGGGCTTTCAAGAAGTCACGCGATTTGCCCACGATAAGGGCCAAGACGAGGCCTGCAACACCGGCGTTGATGTGGACCACTGTTCCGCCCGCGAAGTCGATGGGGGCGATTTTCGCGACTTTCTCGCCGTCGTCCATCGTCGTCCCGAATAACCAGGCAGCAATGCTGTGTTCAGAATCGGACAGCAAGCCGCCACCCCACACCATATGGGTCAAGGGGAAGAACGCGAAAGTGACCCACAGCACGGAAAACACGAGCCAGGTGGAGAATTTCACACGGTTGGCAAGCGAACCAGAGATAAGCGCTACCGTGATCACCGCGAATGTCAGCTGGAACGCGACGTCGATAATTTCGGGGTACCCATTGCTACCCGTGGGGAATGTTCCGTCGTCGGATGGGAGAATTCCTCGCAGCCCGAAGTTGGTGAACGGGTTGGCGAAGATGCCGCCGATGTCGCCGCTGGAATACGACATCGAGTATCCCCACAGCACATAAATAACTCCGATTGCCCCGAGAGCACCGAATGACATCATCATCATATTGAGGGTGGACTTTTGACGTGACATTCCGCCATAGAAAAAGGCGACGGCTGGCGTCATTAACAACACTAGGGACGCGCTAATGAGCATCCACGCGGAATTGCCAGCCGTCACACCACTCTCCGTTGCCGAAGCGGCAAGAACTACTTGGTCGACGAGCACACGAGACTCCTCTCGCAGGACTCCACGCGGGGGCTAGCAGCGCACATGGGACGATTCGCGTGCGTCGGCGCCTCAAGCGGGAAGCCTGATTGTGGGCAGATAAGTATTCGCGACATTCACGCTCGGCACGTCGACAGTGATTCTTTGAGTTTTCACTCCACGGGCATGGAGGTGATGCCTACAGGAAAAGCATGGCTATCTCGTGTTTCCGACGTCGCAGTATGACGTTTCATTCGTGTGAAATAAAACCAATATTGTTTCGCTTTTGTTACGAGGGAAACGTTCGCTGGCGTATGCGAAAACCCCAGGTGATGAACACCCAGGGTTATCTGTAGTGCGACAGCTTGTTAGGGCTATAGCTTATAGCCAGCTTAGAGCCTGGCCGTAATCTGCTGCGCCATATTGTCTACACCTTGGTAGGTCATGTGCATGGACATTGCAGCGTTGTTGCCGTTGGTCTCAATCAGACCTGAAACCCAGTTTTCCCGACCGGGGGCACACGTACTGTGCCCCACAGTCGATTCGGCCATGTCGAGATAGGTGCCGCCGTTACGCTCTGCAGCCGACGATTGCTGGCGCTTAATGATGTTGAACGCGTTCTGGAAACCGAAGCCCGGAGTGTTGAACGGACGAGCATCGCCAGCCTGAATCCAGCACATCATATTCGGATCGTCAGGCGCAGTGAGCTGGGGGTAGGACAAGAAGATCAGCTTGGCGTTCGGAGCAGCTTCACGGATGCGATGAGCAGCCTTGTCCAGCTCGGCACCAGCTTCAGCCTCGTGAGCAGGATCCTCGGGAGTGAAGCTCCACGCGTACCCGGTCTTGTAGAAGTCATTGATACCGATCAGAATCGGAACAGCCTGGGTATTCGGGTTCAATGCTCCGCTGTCGATCGCCTTGGTCACCAAGGTATCCAGGCGATTGGGGTTCAAGTTAGTTTGAGTCGGTGCAGCGGCCAACGTCGCGCCTGAACATGCGTAGTTCTCAACTTTTCGGCCCGAAATAGACTGCAGAACAGAGCCGACATCATGCTGGTCGATGGGGCAGCCGGAAGCAGCTGAACCCGTGACAGGAGCAAACCGGGGAGCGACAGGAATGGCTGCTTGAATGTGGTCATTGAGGAGAGCCAGCTGGTTTGGGGTGGCCATGTACGAGTCACCCAACAGCACAATATTGGAATCTCCCTCAGCTTCGGCTGGGTGAGCAGCTACGGCTGCACCGGCACCAACAGCAAGAACACCGACGAGAGCAGAGAGCTTTTTAGCTAAGGACATTTCACTTCTCTTCTTTTTACGGGCGGGGGGAGTTTCCATGTGCCAACGCAGTTCGCTACACGGCAGTGGAACTGGTCTAACACACAGAAAGGTGCCCTGGTTCAGGTGCCGCACTAGTCCGCACGGCCCACTACACAACGGCCTACAAAGTGTTTCGTTGGAACACGATATATTATTTCATCTGAAAAGCATAGGTTGCAGTGTGAGCTTTTCATGTTGACAAATTCGGGTGCTGACGCGACAGGTTGACGCACAATTGTCACCGGCCACGGCCATATTTCTACCCGAGCAGTGCGTCGACAAAACCCTCAACCTCGAAGGGGGCTAAATCGTCGACGCCCTCCCCAAGGCCGACCATCTTCACGGGAACACCGAGTTCTTCCTGCACCTGGAAGACAATTCCGCCTTTGGCCGTGCCATCCAGCTTCGTCAGGACTACGCCAGTGATGTCCACTGTTTCCGCAAAGATGCGGGCTTGGACCAGCCCATTCTGGCCGACGGTCGCGTCGAGAACCAGAAGGACTTCATCCACAACAGCCTTCTTTTCGACGACGCGCTTTACTTTGCCCAGCTGATCCATCAAGTTGTTCTTCGTGTGGAGCCGGCCTGCGGTATCCAAAACAACAACATCCGCGTGATCGGCAACGCCGGCAGCCACCGCGTCGAATGCCACCGATGCTGGATCGGCGCCCTCAGGGCCACGCACAGTGCGGGCATTGACGCGACTCCCCCACGCTTCAAGCTGATCGGCCGCCGCTGCACGGAAGGTATCCGCAGCGCCCAACAGCACGCTGTGTCCCATGGCGGTCAACACTCGTGCCAGCTTTCCCGCCGTCGTCGTCTTACCCGTGCCGTTCACACCGACAACAAGGACCACAGCAGGCTTGCCCTCATAGGGCATCGCTCGGATCGATCGGTCCATCTCCGGGTGGCACGACTCGATCAAAGCCTGGCGGAGCAAAGCTCGGGCTTCCTCCTCTGATGAAACACCCTGGGAAGCGATTTTCTCCCGCAGGGAGTCAACCACTTTCATCGTGGCCGCAGTGCCCAAGTCCGCCATGACGAGCGTATCTTCGACGTCTTCCCACGCATCCTCGTCGAGATCGCCGCCGCCGAGAATTCCTAGAACGCCTTTACCGATGGCATTCTGGGAACGCGACAGCCGCCCACGCAGCCGGTGGATACGACCATCGACAGGCTCGGGAGTTTCTGCGGGCTCTTCCGGCTCCGCCTCAGCTACAGCCGCGGTGCTTTCGTCAGTCTGATCACTGGATGACGGGCGCTCCTCAGCCGCGCTACTCTTGCGCGCGAGTTCAGCGGCGGCTTCCACACCGACGGCAACCGACTGCGCTGCAGCCGCCGCCTCTTCAGCTTCAGTTTTCTCTTGCTCTGTAAGGTCACTCTCCGAGAGCTCACCGCTATCCGACGCCGGGTCCCGTTGTGCCGTCGAGCCCTCAGCTTCGGCGTCGTCGGTTTGCGCGGACGATGCCGCAACGACTGGTTCCGCGGGAGATTCTGTCTCCACGGGCTTCGAGGACGATTCAGTCTCTACCGGCTGTGCTGACGGCTCTTTCTTGTCGGCGTCATCGGCCTTATCAGCCTTGCCAGCCGAATCGTCGACTGCTTCGTCGGCAGGAGGAACAACCGGCTCATCCTGTTCGCGATCAACGGTATCCGGAGATTCCGTCACGCCGGCAACGTGATCATCGGGACTCTTCGGTGCCTCGTCGGCACGACTATCGTCGGCAGGCTCAGTCGGTTGAGGGACGGGTTTTTCTGCGTGAGCACTAGTTTCTGGCTCAGCAGCCTGTTTGCTCGTCGAGGAGCTACTCCCCGCCGGTGCCGGTTCCGGTTCTTTTTTAGCCTGTTTCGTTTGCCCAAATTCACCGGCGACGATGTCGGCCTGTGACGGCTTGTGCCCCGTCGCAGGGCCGGCGGCGAAATTGAAACCGCCTTTTGCCTGGTAATTGCCCGAATCGGGGCGCTTCTTCTCCTCAGTGTCACTGGCCTTACTTTCGAATGACACTGTGTTCTTTTTACGCCTATGAAGCCCAAAAATAATGAGGAGCGCAAGGAGCACCAGGACAACAACAACGCCGACAATGGTCCACAACACAACAGGAGACATAGTGGCCATTATGTCAGCAACCGTCGCACTATGAAGAAGGAGCCACAGGATGTCGTACTATTTGCTGCCTATTTACTTCCTTTTGTGGCCGACAACACCCAGAACCATGGCATCGGCAGAGACAATGTCCCCGGCGACGAGATCCGGCAGCATCTCAGCGACACGAGCCCATCCCGCTATGGCTTGTGGGGACAAAGCACCCATTTTGCCTGCACCGTGGGCTTCCAAACGCGCGGCCAAGGCAAAAACGAGAGACACAATCGGTGCCAACGCCCACCGGTTGTCGACGGATTCCGTGTCCACTCCCTCCAGACGATCGAACCGAACACGCGCCGCAGCGTACAACTGGCGATTGCTGTGTCGAATCCTCTTCAACAGTTTCGCCGCCGTGACCATCAGGTCTTCTTCACCCAGGAGCTGAGTTAATTCCTCACGGTGGGAGAAAGTCTCCAACACAGCCAACAAGCGGGAGTTATCCTCGCTAATCGGCCCCGGCATGATCCCGGCACTATCCAAGAACTGCTGCAGAATAACTTTCTGCTGAGCCTCGGGCATGCGAGCAATATGAACGGTCGTGGGGTCCAAGCACGCATTGTCCAAACTCTGGTCACGCCCTGTGGTAAACGCCTCCACAGCCCGGTCCCCGACTAGGGAACGGAGTTTCTCCAACGCATTGTTCCGCCCTTGAGCAGGACTGACGTCAGGATCCGGAGCCAGGTCGCTCGCCGCATCCTTGCCGTCGCCATTGTCGCCGGCGTCACCATCGTCGCCATCGGCTGACTCAGATGATTCGGACGATTGTTCGGCGGCTTCCTCCGCAGCTACCATCGCCGCATCCCAACGCTCAACCTCAGCTAAGGCCCCCAAAGCGCCAATCCACGGAGCCGCCGATCCCTGAGAGGTCAACGACTCTGAATCAATCGCGGTGGGATCGAACGCCGACCGCACAAGCCCGCTCGAGATCAACACACTCGGGCGTTTCGATGCGTCGACAAGCGATTGAGCCAAGCCGACCAACGCAACACTCGGCTTAGACAGGAAGGCGTCACGGACCACTTCAGCACCGCGAGGCAATGAGGTAAATGCCCGCGAATCCGACATCCATCCGGCTTGGAGGTCCCACAGCAAACTGAAGGTTTCGGCACCGCCTTCGATTTCTTTCGATTCGCCGGCCAAGAAGGCGCTCAGAGAATCGAGCCCGTGGCCCGTCGCATATCCTGGCTGATCCACCATGACAGCTTGAGGGCCTGGACGTGCCGGGGCGCGCAAGTTTTCACTGACATCCGCGCAATACACCTGAACAACCAAGGGCCCGACATTACGAAGCTCCTCGGGCAACGTCGCTTCACCTTCGACGACACGAACGCTCAAGGCGCGGCGCCACGGAGCCGTCGTCGGCCACATCCACAAACCCAGCGGACGGCCATCAGGCGAGCCCTTCACCACCGCGACCGACGTCTCATCCCCCGGAGCCTTATCCGCGGACACCACCACGGTGTCGTCTTTTAGCTCGATTTGCCATTCCGGCGTGGGGGCCAACGTCACAAGGCGAACCGATGTGCTCTTCCGCGTCTCTTCATCGACCCAGCTCAGCTCGATGCTTCCGCCAGACTGCGATGCCAGCGCGGGGGCAAAGTCCTTCAACGGGATGCGCCAGGTCATGCCGTCCCAGGTGATCATTTTCTTCGTGCGCACCGGGGAGCCGTGGTGATTCCTCGCGGTAATGACCGGTTTGTGAAGCTCACTGCCCGTACGGACACGCAAGAACATGTCACCGTTCAACTCGGAACCCGCGCACACCAGCGGCGTTGACCGCCAGCGAGCTTCCTCACCCTTAAGAGGAACTTGGAAGCGCAGCCGAGGAGGCGTCACCACAATGGGAAGCAGATCGCCGTCATCGGTGCTCACCGTCGCCGAGCCACGCGCCGAATCCGCGCCGACCTCAACCGGATTCGGTTCAATCGACGCCGGTTTCTCCGTCGCCAATTCGACTGACATTGGTGAGAGCCCACCGGCAACCGGGATACGGAAACCGTGGTTGTCCTCAAGCGACGTCACCAGGCCTTGGACGATCGCGTACCGGTGGCGGAAGGACTCATTCCGCGGACCACGCAAGCGGACGATATATTCACCCGTCCAGGGCGATTCATACAAATCGGGGTCGAACACGTAGACGGCTCCACCATCGGCGGGCACCTCGACAGGTTCCGCAGGGGTGACTTCAACACCGGCCTGACCAGGGCCAGCGTAGGACGAAATCGATAAATACCAGACCTCATCGGCACCGGACAGCGTCGCCGGGAATTCCGCCAACAGGCTTTCAGAATGAACAGGTAGCCCAGAGACCGACCGAACGTGTGAGCACAACTCACCCTCGGTGAAAATCACCCTCTGCCGAGGATCAACACTGCGCAATGCCGTGCCGGCAGGCTCCCCCGGGCGACGCACCTGGAAGGACGCAGCATCATTAACATCGACAGTCCGGGCAATCCAGCCATTCCAGCCCCGAAGCTCCACGCCATCGTCGGCAGGCAAGGGGGTTTCACGGACAGGGTCAACGATTTCCGCGTCATCGGGCGACACCACAATGAGGTCCGTATGGTGCAGTGATACCTTGCTCGTCACGTTGTGGCCACGCATTGTGAACGCCAGGAACGGTTCCGAGAGCACAGGGATCGTCCACGAGACCCGACGAACAATTTCCTTGACGACGATTTCCCGGGCGGCTTTGCGCACGGGGACGTCGAGGATCTCCGAGAATCCTTCCGTGTCATTGTCATAGCCCGTGCGGTACTCGACGACCTCACCGTCAATAGAAACGCGCCACCGCAGCTCAACGACGGTTTCGTCCAAGGGCATTTGCGGCAAACGCAGTACCACGCGCTCTCTGTTGACGTCGTAGACCAGACGGGGCGACGTCTCCCACGACGCGGTCCCCACCGTCGATAAGCGATCTACTGTGCCTGCGGGGCGTTCGCGTAATTCGTCGACAAGATCTTCAAGAATCAGTAGCGGGACGCGATAGGAGCCGTCTTTGCCCACTCCCCATTCGGCCCACTGGTCGACCTCGTACGGGTGCTGGGCAGCCCACCGATAGAACTCGATGATGTCGTCAAACAGGCGAGTGGCGCGCTCAGGTGCCACCGTGCAGAGGGGACCCAGCTGCCGTGTCGGTGATGTCTCGACAAAGTGCTCAGTCAGTGACGCGCCGGTGACGTTGTCGGGGTCCTCGTCGATGAGCGCGATGAGGCTCGGGATCCACCCCGCGGGAATTGTTGCGTGTACTAAAAGCCGGCCCAACTCGCCATCGGAGCCCGACGCAGCAATGTCCATCGGATCGAGACCAGCACGAGAAAGAATCTCGGCCACATGACCGTCAAAACACCCGTAAAACTGCTCGGCCAGATCGCGGGGTACGCCCAGGCCAGCCCAATACTCAGAATCAAAATTGCTTAAATCGGCAATACGGCCAGCGCGGCCCACCAATGTCGTCGCCACAATGGCCGGGCAGGCCTCGAGAACCGCGGAAAGTTCTGCCCCGGCAGAAATTTGTCGAGTGACAAAACGACCCCAGAAACGGTCCAGGCGCTCTAACTCGTCGCCACTGAGGTTGACCTCGACGGCGAAATCAAGGTCTGACAGCTGCCGAGACAGTTCAAGCTCCGTCGTCGATGCCCAACCCAACAAGGGGTCAGCGGAATCTGCAATAAAACTCGTGGGGGCGTCAACGCCTGACAACTGAGTAATCCTTTCCAAAACGCAATTGTGGCTACACGATTATTCGACGTACACCGATCATCTGAGCTCACGACACTTCCGATGAACCGGTGGCCGATCCGGCGGCTGAGCCAGCGGCCGATCCGGCAGGTGAACCGGTCACAGCAGGGTCGCTCACTGGCTGGGAGTGAGGGCTCATTCGTTGAGAGATTACACGTGTCATCCCGTCGCCGCGCATTGTCACGCCATACAGCACATTGGCAATGTCCATCGTCGGTTTCTGGTGTGTAATCACGATCAACTGTGAGTCTTCCCGGAGCTCTTCAAAGAGCGCGATCAACCGTCGGAGGTTGACATCATCCAGGGCTGCTTCTACCTCATCCATGACGTAGAACGGGGATGGCCGAGCGCGGAAGATCGCTACCAATAAGGCTAGTGCTGTTAGGGACTTTTCACCCCCAGAAAGCAGCGATAGCCTCGTCACCCTCTTGCCTGGCGGACGTGCGTGGACCTCAATACCGGTTGTCAGCATGTCATCGGGATCGGTCAGAGATAACCGGCCTTCGCCGCCGGGGAACAGTGTTTCAAACACCCGGGGGAATTCGGCTTGGACGTCCTCCCAGGCATCGGTAAAGAGCTGCAAAATTGTGGCGTCAACATCTTTAATCACACCGCGGAGGTCCTCGCGGGCCTGCTCAACATCCATGAGCTGGGTGGAAAGAAATGAATAGCGCTCTTCCAGAGCCTTATATTCCTCGAGAGCCAAAGGATTGACTTTGCCGAGTTGTTTCAACGCACGCTCCGCAGACGCCAAGCGCTTCTTTTCCGACGCAGGATCGAAGTCGGTCAGATCCTGGCTTGCCACAACATCCTCGGGATTGAGGCCAATCTGCTCGACGATGTGCTTCTCAGCCTGTTCCACACGTACCAGCGCTGCTTCACGTTTAACATCCGCATCGTGCGTCGTTTTGAGCGCATGTTCGCGCTGCGTCGTGATGGCACTCAACGCGTCCCGCGCACGGCCCCGCTGCGCGGTTGCTTCGGACATGCGCGCGTGGAGTGTGTCGCGCTCCTCGGCCGCCTTGTGGACTGCGGTCTCTACTCGTTCGGCCAGGCTTTCGCACCACTGCGCGATGTGAGCTGCTCGTTGCCGCGCTCGACGACGGGCCCGCTGTGCTTCTTCGTGCCGACGTCGGTGGGCCCGCTCGTGCTCGGCTTGGCGGCGGAGCCTCTCCGCCTGGCCTTTAATCGCAGAGGCGCGTTCCTCGGCGCTACGCAGCGCCAACCGAGCCTCGGTTTCCATCGCCCGCACTTGGGTCAGTTCCTCGTGGGCCTGGTCCCGGGCGATTGCTGACGACTCCTCGGAGGAATCATCCGCGTCACTGATCTCCGCGTCGATACGGGAGCGTCGGTCAGCCAAGTCGGCCAGTTCGGCGTGGATATTGTCAATGCGCCCTTCGGCGTGGGCGCGGTTTTCCTGGACCTCGTGGAGTTCCTTCTTCAGACGTTCGACGGCAGCTTCCGCGGTGCTCACGCGCTCTTTGAGGTTCGAGGCCACGGCGGTGAACTCAGTGTGCGCAGCACGGGCGGCACCCAAGGCGTCTCGTCGTTCCTGCACTGTTGTCTCTGCGCCGGCAATCGTGCCCGCGAGTTCCCGCGCCTTGGCCGTGTAGTCCGCCAATTCTTCTTGCGCCTGGTCAACGGAGGACTTGATGTCAAGGGTCGTGGCTTCACCCGAACCACCGCTCATCCAACCAGGGCCGATGACGATACCGCTCTGCGTCACAGCGCGCAGCCTGGCGTCATCGCGAACCAGCGCAACCCCGGCTGCCACCGACGGGACCGCAACGACGTCGACAAGAAGACCAGTCACTGCATGGGTGAATTCACTATCCACCGACACTTTGTCTAAGAACCACTCGCAACCGGCGGGAAGATCCGCATCCAGCCGCCACGTAGGTTCCTGCGATTGGCCCATGATCCACGCCCGGCCCGCATCAGCAGCGACGAGCGATTCGAGGGCTTCACCCACACTTTCCCACGTATCCCCAGGCGCGGTAATGGCCTCAGCAGCCTCCCCCAGCGTCGAGGATAAGGCCGCTTCCCATCCCCGTTCGACGCTGACTGAGTCAACGAATGATCCCCACTCCACCGACGAATTCGTGCGGAGCCAGGAAACCCCGTTGGTGGGGCGAACCGTTGCTTCTAAGGTGTCGATGCGCGATTGAAGTGCAGAAATGGACCGTTCGTAGTTTCGATCGGTATCGCGGAGTTCGCGGAGGCGATCGTCTGCGCTTGCAACATCGCGCTCGGCCTCACTAACCCGATCCAGTATTGCCCCTGCCTGGGAATCGTGGTCCTGGAGGGCAGCGTGGGCTGAATCAACATCGCTCTTTGCCTGGGCTAGGGCCGGAACCACCGCATCAACGGCCCTCGTTGCGCGCTGGAGATCGTCATTCGCAGCCTCCAACCGCTGGCGTGCGGAATCTTCCGAGGCATCTAAACGGGCGACACCTTCCCGGCGATCCGCAATGGCCCGCAGAGCAGCGAGGTGCTCTTTCTCAACCTGCTGGGCTTTCTCTTCCTTTTCATCAACCTGCTCGCGGATGGTCTCTAACCGTTCGGCTGCTTCTTCCACCGCGGCAGTGGTCTCTTCTTCGCGCTCTGCGGCCTCGCGGGCCCGCGCTTCCAGATCCTCTGGGTCCGGGCCGCGGTAGTCCTCAGATTGATCATCCGCCGAGGCCCGGTCAGCAGCAATACGCCCGGTCGCCGTGACACGCTCCGACAAGGATGACAGCCGGAACCACAGCTGCTGGGCCTCTTCACTCCGCGGTCCTAGCTCGGCAACGCGATGTTCCAGTTCATCGACGTGTTCGCGCAATTCCTCGAGCTTCTCGACGAGGGCTTCCTCTTTCTCCCGCGCCTCATTGGCCCGGCGCGTCAGCTCGTCGGCGTCGTCCCGCGCGGTGGCCAGCGAGTGCGCGGCGAGGTTGAGTCGAGCTTCGCGTAGGTCCGACTGCACTGTCGCGGCTTTTTGGGCTGCTTCCGCCTGCCTAGCCAGCGGTTTAAGTTGTCGTTCCAGTTCTGTGGTGAGGTCGCGCAGCCGGTCCACATTGGCCTGCATGGACACGAGCTTGCGCTGGGCTTTGTCCTTTCGCCGGCGGTGCTTGAGGACTCCGGCTGCTTCTTCGATATATGCTCGCCGGTCCTCTGGTTTGGATTCCAAGATGGTGGAGAGCCGCCCCTGCCCCACGATGACGTGCATCTCTCGGCCGATCCCCGAGTCAGAGAGCAGCTCCTGAATATCCATCAAACGGGCTCTGGCACCGTTTATTTCGTACTCGCCGCCCCCGTCGCGGAACACCCGTCGGGTGATGGAGACTTCTGAATAGTCGATCGGCAAAGCACCGTCGGAATTATCGATCGTGAGAGTGACTTCAGCACGACCAAGGGGTTTGCGTGCGCCCGTCCCAGCGAAGATGACGTCGTCCATGCTTCCGCCGCGCAAAGACTTGGCGCCTTGCTCCCCCATGACCCATGCGAGGGCGTCGACAACGTTGGATTTTCCTGACCCATTGGGCCCGACGACCGCGCAGATTCCGGGTTCGAGTTTTAAGGTCGTCGACGAAGCAAAGGACTTGAATCCTTTAAGGGTCAGCGACTTCAGGTACATGCCAGTAAATCTATTCCGTTGATCAAATTAGCGGTTACCGAGTAATGGTTACCGGGTTTCGAACGTTTGGTACCCGCCCCGTGGTTCTTCCCACGACTCCACCACATTATCGACGGAACCAGGACGATTGGTCGACGTCGGCTCCTCACGCAACCGCGCTAGGAGCTCGGTGACCGGGGCCCGCTCGCCTTCGGCGCACACGAGCACTCGACCGTCGGAGTAGTTCGTCGCAGAACCCACTAATCCGAGTTCGAGTGCTTGGCTTCGTGTCCACCAGCGGAATCCGACGCCTTGAACATATCCGTGAACCCACGCGGTGAGGCGAACGAGGTCATGTGACTGACCGGATTCTGCTGGAGTCATAAGCTTTTGGTTCCTTTCCTACGAGCTTCTACTGCGCAGTATCCTACTCGCCTACACGATAATTGGGCCGAGCCTGCATTCTCAGTCAGCACGGACAGAACCGTTAGCTGCACGCTTAATAACCTGCGGTGTGGGCGTTCCCGGACGCCGTCCATAGACTTCCTGACCGTCGCCACGGATCGTTAGCGGGTCGGTGCCATCCCAGCATTCGATTTTGTCGTGTCCAGGCAAATTCGGCAGATCGTCTCTGTGGAAGACAGGCGACAATCCACGGTTACGTTGTTGCCGATAATTCTTAAGCAGCGCGATAGCAGCCCCGCCCAGCGGCAGAATGGCGGTGAGGTTGATAGCAACCATAATCCCTGCGAAGAGATCCGCTAGTGCCCAGACGATGCCGACTTTGCCCAGGGATCCGCCCAAAACACAGAGGCACACCAGGAACCGGTATGCGGTCATCACTTTTTTATTTCTGGTGAAGAACTCGATGTTGGATTCACCGTAGTAGTAATTTCCGATGACCGACGAAAACGCGAGGAAGAAGATAATCACCGTCACCAGGTGGACTCCCCAGTGGCCGACTGCGGCCGCAACAGAGTTCTGGGTTAACGATGTTGACTCAACGCCCTCTCCAAAGGAGGGGTTATTGAGCAAAATGATAAACGCCGTGATCGAGCACACGATGATGGTGTCAAAATACACGCCAAGCGTTTGAATAAGCCCCTGTTTGACCGGGTGGCTCACGGAAGCAGTCGCTGCCGCGTTAGGGATGGAGCCTTCACCGGCTTCATTTGAGAACAGGCCACGCCGAATACCGTACATAAACGCTTGTCCGAAAGTCGCCCCCGCGACCTCTCTAATACCTAATGCCGAGGTCACGATCTCAGCAAACATGTGAGGAACCTGCTCGATATTCACCAACACAACAACGAGACCGGTCACGATGTACAGCACGGCCATGATAGGAACCAACCAGTTGGTCACCGACGCGATACGCTGCACACCACCAAACACGATAAGTGCCGTCAGAATGGCCAGCGCAACCCCCAACAACGCCTTCCACCACATCGCATCAGAACCAGTCGACTCGGTAATGGCGTCGACAATGGAGTTTGACTGAACCGCGTTATAGACAAACCCGTACGTCACCGTAATGGCGACCACGAAAACTGCAGCCAACCACTTAAGATTCAGGCCTTTGGTGATGTAGTAGGCCGGACCACCCCGGTAAGAATCGGTGTCCTTAACCTTGTAAAGCTGCGCCAGTGTTGACTCAACGAATGAAGTTGCCCCACCGACGATCGCGACCAACCACATCCAGAAAACGGCGCCTGGCCCACCGATGGTGATTGCCACTGCGACACCAGCAATATTGCCTGTCCCCACACGCGATGCCGCCGAAATTGTAAACGCTTTGAACGCGGAGATTCCTTTTTTGTCTTTTGAAATATCACTGGGTTTTTCTGTCAGCGACCGAAACATTTCCGGAACCATACGGATCTGAACAACGACCGTACGGAAACAGAACCACACACCTGCCGCTAACAGCACCCACGTGATGACGGTCCATAACCCGTCACTCGAGCCAGTCACCGCGTTCTCAATAGCTGCCATAGTGAACTACCCTACGACCATCGACAGGAGATCCAGAATTTCTGATGGCCCACCTGGTGCTATCCGCCAACATTTAACATGTTTGAAATAAATGACCAGAAAATCGGTGCCGAATGTACGTTACAACCGGCCCGCGTCACACGGCGTCGACGTCACAATGCGTCATGAGCTTCGCGGGCAGCATGATGCTCCGCTTCTTTCTTGGTGTGCCCCTCCCCGTGGCCCCACACTGTGCCCTGCAAGGACACTGTCGAGGTGAAATGCGGATCGTGGGCCGGCCCGGAAATCGTCGTGTTGTATTCCGGTTCGCCTAAACCACGGCCAGCAATCTTCTCCAGCAGCTCCGTCTTCCAGTCCATATGCAGTCCGACGGTGGGCGCAGTTTCAATCCTGGACTTAAACAGACGAAGAATAACGTCTTTCGCAGTCTGGAAACCGTGCTCCAGATAAATCGCACCGAGCATGGCCTCTGTCGTATCAGCCAGAATGGAATTCTTGTCTTTCCCATTGGTCAGCTGCTCACCGCGGCCCAGCAGCACGTGATTGCCCAGGCCGATCTCTCGTGCCACATCCGCCAATGCGTACATATTGACGACGCCGGCCCGCATCTTTGAAATCTCCGACTCGGTGCGGTCGGGATAATCCCGATACAGGCGCTCCGCAACAGAGAGCCCCAAAACCGCGTCGCCCAGGAACTCGAGGCGCTCGTTATTCGGCAGCATCCCGTTTTCGTTAGCGAACGAACGGTGGGTCAGCGCCAGGCGTAAAGCGTCGGCAGGAAGAGAGACTCCGAACCCATCGAGTAGGGGCTGATGATCAACATCACCAAAAGCAGCGGCCCAGGCTTCTTCGCCCGTCAGCCGCTCGTGCTTCGAATTCTTTTGTTTAGACATCACGTAGATCTTTCAGCTTGTCCTGCAATCCTGCCCACCGCGGATCGACCGTCTCAGTCTCCCCAGACACCCCGTCGGGCTCGGGAGTTTGGGAGTCGCACTCCTCACCGAACTCTTCGCACGTGGGAGAGAAAGGCAAGGACACTCCAGCTTCGTCGATCACGGCCTGGGTGAGGTCCAACCGATTGTCCTTCACCATCGGGGTCGGATCATCGTCGTCATCATCGTCGGAGTCCTCCGAGGTGATGAAGCCTTCTGTCAGTGCCCATACCCCATTGATATGGAAGGAGAGGTGCGGAGTTAATGGTTTGAGGCACCGCACGCACTCGGCTTCACCGGAGCCCGAAATCTCAGCATCAACCACAAGCCCCTCGCCAACATTGGTGACCGTCGCGTGCACATCAAGAGGGGTGCCGACGCCAAACGCGATCATTTCTGGGCCGATGCGTACTGGTGAAGGACCTTCGGTGTCGATGGTCTCTACAGCGCCCGATTGCTGCGATACCGTTGAGACATCCAGGGACAGCGGGTTATGTGCCGTCGGTGTCACTGATTCTTTGCGGTCAGAATGTGAAATTCCCATAACACCGCCCATGGTAATGCACCGCGGACACTACGTCCTCCTATACCAACTCAACTACCACCGCGGCAGGGCAAAACTGCACGACAAAGCGGTTTTCGCTGAAACTTAGAGTCGGCCTCACACTCAGCCACAAAATGGATGTTTTTAGTTCCGACGCGAGTCTCGGCCGCGGTAATCGTCGCGAGGTTCACGAGAAGCGGACCGGGAACGCCCGCCGGAAATCCCTGCCCCGCCACGCAAAGCAGCGCGATCCTTCCCTACCGTACGCAGCACTGAGGTCAAGGACTCCTCAAACTCGGCCAACTTCTGGTCGACGTACCGGTCGCAATCGCTACGGAGCTTATCGGAATCGGCATGTGCGGAATCGCGAACGCGCGTCGCTTCCTCATTAGCCATCCGTACGACTTCTGATTCGCTAACCAGGCGGGCCTGCTCTTTCAGGCCTTCGTTCACGCTGCGGTCGTAGGATTCATTACCCGACGCAACCAGGCGCTCTGCTTCAGCAGCCGCGCGGCCTGTGACGTCGTCGTATTCACGCTGGGCGTCTTGGACAATGGAGTCTGCCTCGTCCTCGGCGTGGGCGACCATGCCATGGGCGCGATCTTCCGCGTCATTCATCATCGCGTCGCACTTTTCTTGTGCTTCGGCTACTAAACGCTGGGCTTCAGCCTCGGCATCAGCCACCATGGAGTGCGAGCGTTCAGTGGCTTCATTAATGATGCCGTCGCGCTTATCCAGAACATCCTGCGCATCGTCCATCTCAGTCGGTATGGCGTTGCGGATTTCGTCTAAAAGATCCAGGACTTCCCGGCGGGGAACCATACAGTTACTAGTCATGGGTACGCCGTAGGCCTGATCGACCATTTGGAGTAGTTCGTCGATGCCTTCGAAAGTTCTGTACATAACCACTAGCTTGGCAGAATTTTCGTAGTTTTGCAGGAAGCCACGCCAACTAGCCGACGAGACCCTTTAACATTCCTGCTCATCGCGAGGGCTTAGACCCGAATTATTCTGAAAACTTCTTTTGCATCGCCTCGATAACGTGATCAGGCATGAGTCCCGACA
The DNA here is from genome assembly GCF_019754945.1 of Corynebacterium pseudokroppenstedtii. Lineage (GTDB taxonomy): Bacteria > Actinomycetota > Actinomycetes > Mycobacteriales > Mycobacteriaceae > Corynebacterium > Corynebacterium pseudokroppenstedtii. Next base: position 279,309 of record NZ_JAEUWU010000001.1, on the reverse strand, counting down.
CGTCGCCGCCGTAGCGGGCCACCTCTTTACATAGGGTCGACGAAATGTGCCCGAACTTCGGCGTCGTCAACAAGAAAAGGGTATCGATTCCAGAAAGCGACCTGTTCATCTGTGCCATCGGCAGCTCATAGGCGTAATCGAGTGAGCTGCGCAAACCCTTCACAAGGGCGCTGATCTGGTGTTCCGTGGTGTAATCCACCAGCAGTTTGTTCCACGAATCAACATCGACGTTGGGCAGGTGCTCCACTGCTTTCCGGATCAGATCACAGCGCTCCTCGACGGAGAAAAGACCATGTTTATTCGGATTAAACGTCACCAGCACCGTGACCTGGTCAAACTGAGCAGCTGCCCGCTCGATAATGTCCACGTGTCCGTTGGTGATGGGATCAAATGACCCTGGGCAGACAACATGCATCCTTGTGTTCCTCTCTCTGGCGCTCCGCGTCCGTGCGCATCATTCTGTGCACATAATATCGAGCGCAATGCGGGCTAACGCTGGTTCTACTCAGAAGCTGGATCTACTCAGAACGAGTAAAAGAGGCCATATCCATGCGCGCAGCCCCATACGTCCGCTTTTTTAACTTCTGCCCGGTCGGCTCATATCCCTCTGGCCACTGTGTCTCAGGGCTGGCAGATGAACGCTCCACCACCACAGCAGCCCCGTCCCTCAGATGGGGAGCCAACGCTACCAACATGTCGTGGACTGCTTCGTCGATGAGCGCATAAGGAGGATCGATCAGCACGATGTCGAAATAATTCTCCGGCGCGCCTGATAAGTAACTGGATACTTTGAGCTGGACGACGTCGGCATCCACATCGCCGACGCGACGAATGTTGTCCTTGATGGTCTCGATGGCAGCCGAATCCGTATCGACGAAAACGACGCTATCTGCCCCGCGCGATGCTGCTTCCAACCCCAACGCGCCGGACCCGGCGAAGAGGTCAAGAACCCGGGCACCATCAAAACCGAAGCGGACGCTGAGCGAAGAGAACACTCCCTCTTTGGCCCGATCAGATGTGGGACGTGTGCCTTCGGCGGGGGCTTTAATGGTCCGCCCGCGTGCGTATCCTGAAATAATTCGCATCTCAATTCCCCTCTTTATGCCTGGACTGCGCTGCCGTATGCGCCAACGTATTACTGCGTGTGCTAATGCGTTGTGCCGCCATCCAAGAATTTCTGACTAATCCGTTATGGCTACAATCCTGTCGCCACCGTCGACGTTGGAAAAATCGTCACGATCCAGTGAACCTACCGTACCTGCGACGGGCGATACCACGGGAGCTTCTAGCTTCACAGCTTCAACAACTGCGAGTGTTTCCCCAGGCGCCACCCGCTGGCCCGGGGTGACGTGGTAGTGAACAACTCCCGCGAAAGGCGCACAAATGTCCATGCGGTTCACTTTACCGTCCATGTTGGCCTGCGCTTTGTCCACCTCAACCGGGAAACACTCACCCTTTGCCCAAGAACTCCCGCTCAGTACTGCTATAGCCTTCACTGAGCCGTCGGGCAAGGCCCGGATCCGTCTGCACGATATGCTCAGCCTCTGTTTTCGCCGCCTCGATCAGTGGTTCGTCATGGACGACGTCGAGGAGGCGAATATGCGTGGATCTGCCGGACTGATCAGCCCCGACGAGGTCTCCCTCACTGCGAGTGGCTAGGTCTAATTCCGCAAGGGCGAAGCCGTCGGTGGTGGCTGCTACGCCCTGGAGGCGTCGGTACGAGTCACTATCTTCCGGCTGAGCCGTGTGGAAGAGACACCACGATGCATGACTCCCGCGGCCGATGCGCCCGCGGAGCTGGTGAAGCTGCGAAATGCCAAAATTCTCGGCTTCGCGAATCAACATGAGCGTTGCGTTGGGAACATCGACGCCCACCTCGATCACGGTCGTGGAAATCAACACGTCACAGTCGCCGCGAGAAAACTTCCCCATGATGCGTTCTTTGTCGGGATTGGGTAGTTGCCCGTGCAGCATCCCAACCCTCAACCCGTGGAGGGGACCAGCCGTCAATTGCTCGTACATGTCATTCACGCCGCCCTCGCCCTGGATCCGGGGACACACGATGTAGGCCTGCCGGCCAGACACTACTTCCTCCCGAATCCGCTGGTAAGCGCGGTCAAGCCACCCCTTTTTCCACTCCGGAACGACGGAACTCTGGATAGGTTTCCTGCCGCCGGGGAGCTCCGTGATCGTCGAGACGTCGAGATCCCCAAAAGTAGTCATCGCGACGGTACGCGGAATCGGTGTGGCGGTCATCACTAGCTGATGCGGGGTGAGCGGCCCGTCCTCCGTATCACGCCCCCGACCACGCAGGCGATCCCGCTGCTCAACACCGAAACGATGTTGCTCATCCACGACAACCAACCCGAGATTGAAGAATTCCACATTGTCGCTGAGCAACGCATGGGTGCCGACAACGATGTCCGTCTCCCCAGTCATGAGCGAGAGGAGGGTCTCTTGGCGGGAGGACGCCGACATCGACCCGGTGACCAGCCGAATCGTGGCGGCGACACCAGCGTTAGCCATCATCGTCATCAGCGAGTGCGCGTGCTGCGCGGCCAACACCTCAGTGGGGGCTAAGAGCGCCGCCTGACACCCCGCATCCACCGCCTGAAGCATGGCGATCAGAGCAACGATGGTTTTGCCCGACCCCACGTCGCCTTGAAGCAGCCGACACATTGGCCTGGTGGCGGCAAGATCGTCGCCAATCTCTTCCGCGACCGCGCGTTGTTGATCAGTCAGGGCGAAGGGCAAGCCGGCTAATAATTCGGCGCGGTATCCGTCCTCGCGGGGAACGCACTGCGGGGCGCGACGGTCCGCTGCAGCGTGGCGTCGTAAAGCGAGGATCAGCTGCAACCCCAAGGCTTCGTTAAAAGCGAGGCGCTTGCGGGCCATGGCTTGATCTGCCCACGAGGAAGGCATGTGCATCGCGCGGATGGCGTGATCCAGCGACGGCAGGGGTTTGCCCAGAACAGTGGGCACGCGCGGCAGGGGGTCCGGGATGGGATCGCTATGGGTGAGGACGGTAGTAATCGCGTCCAACGCAGTCCAGGAATCCACACGAACCGGGCGCTTCGAACCCCGTTTTGAGCGCTTAGTTGGACGCTTGGCTGATTGTTTCGTTGATTGCTTTCCCGTCTTTGAGCTGCCCGTATCACCATCAGTAGCCGACGAGGGCCGCGATGATTGACTCTTCAGCGGGTAGATAGGTAAAAGCGGGAGCTCGGTCACCAGCGCCGCGGTGTCACGGTCAATAATGTTTCGGGATGAACCACGTTGAGAACCGTGTGTGGAACGGTGTTTGTCCTGCTCATCGGGGGGCTGAGCGTCTAACGTCCACTCTTTCGCAAAATCAATCACCTTGTAGGCGGGATGAGCCAGTTGCAGCGCCCCTCGATACTCCGAAACGGTTCCCACAAAAATAGCCCGGGTTCCGACGACGAGATCCCGCGCCGGAGCGAACGCGTTAAAAAACGTGGCATTGATAGTTTGGGTGCCGTCGGTAATGACCACCGTGTACAGGCGCTTTCGGGTGTGCGTCGTTATCTTATTCCCCCGGAGGATTTCCCCCACGAAAGTCACGGTGGTGCCCACGTCAACAGATCCCATGTCCGACGTCGACCCGGGTTCGACATACCGACGCGGGAACCATTCCACGAGCTCGGCAACCGTCGATACTCCGACAGCAGCTAAGTGCGAGCGGGTCGAGTCGGGAAGGGAATCGGGCAGGGGAACGACGAGCGGCTCCCACCCCATCATTGGGCGCACGTGCTCCTCCTTCTGACTGCCGACGCTGGTCCGGCATGCTCCGTGTATGTGACCATTATTCGACACCGATCATGACGGCGGCACCGCACTTCGGGATAGTGAAGAACGAATACTCCGCGGTGTCCGATTGCGACAGGGACCGCATCACGTGCGAGCACTGATCGTCGCCAGAAATGACGGTGACGAGTTCGCCACCTTTCTCGAGTAACTCCGATACGGTTTTCCAAGCGCGGACGACCTCGGGCGGCGGTGGGAGTTCGGCACTAGTGGACTCTTCGTCACTACGGTGGCCCATGTCGTTAAGGTCGCCCAAGTCGTCATAGGTCAAGGTCATCGTTGTTGTCCCCCGGGCCGCGTCAACCATGGCCGCCGCATCCGCGTCGAGAGATTGTGACGGATCGTGAACCGCCATGGCAGCCAAACCCGCGCACAATGATGATGCCGGAACAACGAAAACATTCGGCATGCGCCCATCCACGTCGTTGGGATCAACGATGCCGTTCGTCAGTAGCACTACTTCATCAACATCTTCTTTCTCAATGGCCTCACACACAACCTCGTATTGGTGCTGGCCAGCAGCGTTTTCATCTGCTTCTATGACAACGGTATCCGCCCCGGCGCGACCAAAGAAAACGGCAGCATCCTCACTCGGCACCACGGCTAAGACGGACCGTAGCCGCGGCCGAGCAGTCTGCAAGGCGGACGGACGATCCGCAGAAACCTGGTGCAGAGTCTCAACCGTGAGTTCGGACACGTCACCGCGCTCATATGCCCCCGAAATAACGTCGCCAGCCCGATTAGTGTGAATGTGGATGCGCGCGGAATGGTCCGTCAGCGCGCCCACAATCAGGCTATCGCCCAGGGGAACTAAGAACGTCCGCAGATCCTCGAGGTCCGTGTTCTCGATAAAAAACATGACTTCAAGCTGCGCAGCCGACGGATTCGGCGTTGTATTTTCGCCACCGGAACTTCCGCCGCCGGTTTCACCGTTTCCCGTGCCCGGCGCGGGAGTTCGCGAGGCGTTCACCCCGTCACTGGCCGACGAATCCGGACGCGATTGCCCGCTCCCCCACAACAAATCATCATCGCTGGCCCACGCTGTTTTTCCGTCACTGCGCGCGGAGTCGACGTCGTGAAAATCGACGTCGTTACTGTCGCCATCCCGCATCTCACCGGGCCGCGACGAGAGAACCCGCTCTAGCTCCTCTAACAACACGACAAGACCGCGCCCGCCGGCATCGACAACACCAGCACGTCGTAAAACAGGAAGCTGAGACGGGGTGCGCTCAAGAGCCCGGCTGGCAGCGAGCCTGGCAGCATGTGCCACCGCACGCGCGCTGTCGGTCGAGCGAGCTACCGACGTCGCTGCAGCAGCCGCGGAGCGCAACACAGTGATAACCGTTCCCTCCACCGGATTCACAATGGCAGCCTGCACAAAACGCAAACTATTCGATAACGCGTCACACACCGAGGCGCCGTCCAAAGGGCCATCTTGCGCAGACTCGGCTAGCCCTCGAAGTAGCTGAGAGAGAACGACACCTGAGTTTCCGCGCGACCCTTTCGTCGCTCCAATAGCTAGGGCTATGGCTGCTTCTGAGGTCGTTAATTCCGTGTCGTCGTCGCGGTGCGGACGGGAACCAATCCCAGCACTGTTTCCAGCGCGCGACCTGCTCTTTTTCACCTCCCGTTCGCGAAGAGCATGATCCAATGCCGACACGGCCGATGCCATAGTAAACGCCATATTTGATCCGGTGTCGGAGTCCGGAACCGGGAAAACATTCAGGCGGTTAATCTCTTCCTTCTGCCGGGCCAGCGTCTGCGCACAGGCACGCGCCCACCTCTGAAGCGCGGCAGAATCAATTGCGTCCGGCAGCGAATTCGTCATGGGAGTGCCCATTCGACGGGCTCCGCACCTTGGCTGACCAATAGCTCATTGGCCCGGCTAAACGGGCGTGAACCGAAGAATCCCCGGCTCGCCGATAGTGGCGATGGATGCGGGGAACAGACGGTCGGGGTGTTCCCCAACCATTTCGCGGTACTCTGTGCGTCTCGTCCCCACAATATGGCGACCAGCGGGCGATCCCTCTCAGCCAGCGCTTTAATGGCGCACTCGGTTACTTCTTCCCACCCTTTGCCACGGTGCGATCCCGAATGGCCGGGCCGCACAGTGAGAACCCGGTTAAATAACGCCACACCATGTTCCGACCACGCGGTTAAGTCCCCAGTGGAGGGGGCCGGGCATCCGATATCCTCCTGCAGCTCTCGGAAAATGTTCGCCAAACTGCGGGGAATTGGTGTGACATCGGGGTGAACCGAAAAGCTCAACCCCATTGGATGGCCAGGCGTCGGATATGGATCTTGCCCCACAATCAAGACCTTGACCTGGTCGAATGGGTAGGTGAATGCCCGCAACACATCGGTCCCTGCTGGTAAGTATCCACGACCAGCTGCGTTTTCCTCTCGCAAAAAATCGCCGAGCTCGTGGATCCGGTCGGTGACGGGATCCAGTGGCTCTTTCCAGCTGTCGTGGATCGGTAACGGTGTCTGCAGGGTCATGGTTCACACTTTAGCGACGCCGGCCCGGCAGGCTCCACACTCTTCGGCATTACTCTCTACCGGACGACTCCCCGGCAAACGACTCCCCACCGAAAGGATCCCACCCTAATGTAAACGTCGGTGGCTGCCCATCGATAGTTAACGGCTCGGCACCCTGTTTGTGGACGCGGCCGAGGAAGCGGAAGCCCGAGGGAATATCCGCCCCGGTGGTGGCGAGGAGGGCGTGGTCCTCACCGCCCTGGCATATCCATTCCATGGGGTCGCGGCCCAGCAAGCGAGCTGCTTCACGCACAGCCGGATCCGGCGCGATCGCGTCCTTATCAAGGTCGATTGTGACGTGGCTGGCCCGAGCGATCGTCGAAAGATCAACAACGAGACCATCCGAGTTATCCGTCATCGCTGTAGCCCCCGTTGACCGCGCCACCGTGCCGCGCGCCCGAGCCAGAGAGGGGACACGGAAAGCGTCGACCAATGTCTGAAGGTGCTCTGAATCGGGAATGGCGTCGGGCGAACCGAAATGCTCGAGCAACGCCCAACCCGCTGCCGAGTACCCCAGCCGTCCACTAGCTATCAGCGTTTGCCCTGGATGGGCGCCTGATAATGACAAGGCCGGGGCTGGTCCTGCCAGCTCACCGATCGCAGTGATGCTAAGCGTCAACCGCTCACTGGTTACTACATCTCCCCCAACCAGTTCCGCGGGCCACCGGCCAGCTTCGTCGGCAATGCCCCTGGCAATCCCGGTGAGGACGTCACTATCCAGATTCGGCGGCGCAGCAACTCCTAAAAGCAGAGCGACCGGGCGCGCACCCATTGCTTCTATATCCGCGAAATTTTGTACTACGGCACGGCGGCCCACATCATAGGGCGTCGACCAATCACTCCGGAAATGCTGCCCCTCCACCAAAAGATCCGTGCTACACACCGTTTTCGACGCAAACGATGACGGAGAGAGGACGGCGGCGTCATCACCGTTCATGTCGGAAGGAGCGGCTGAGCGGATGGCGTCGATCACGCCCCGCTCACCAAGGCTACGTATAGGTTGTCCCATTACTCTCTCATCTCGGCGCGACTAACGACATGATGATAATTGATTCCGTAACAATCGGCCGTTGACGCACCGAGACACACCGAGCGCGCTCTGGAGCAGCTACGGAACCGCCACTGGCAACCGAGCAGCAAGCGACCACCAGTACACTGAGAAATTATGTCTGATGACCAGCCGACTACAGACGAAATCCAACGACTCACCGGCCCGGGGACGATCATTTCCCTCGTCTTGGCCATCGGGTTAGTCGTCGGTGTCATCATTGCTGCCCGAATCGCGTACGACCACGCTGAGCACCAGCCCGTCACTCTCAACACCATCGACGCGCCGGGTGCGTCGTCGGAGGAATGCAGCAGTCTTATCGACAACCTCCCCGACCACCTCGGTTCTTATGATCGGGTATCGCTGGCAGACCCCGCCCCTGATGGTGCTGCTGTCTGGATCGATGGCGACAATCGCATAACGCTGCGCTGTGGGGTTCAGCCACCAGATTCCTACACAGCATTATCGACGACGGAGGAACACGGCAAGGAAGAATCCGGCGGCAAGTCGGAGGGTATCCGCTGGTTAGGCATTGCCGACGCCCGCGGCGGCGATAAACCCGTCACGGATTCCGTGACCTGGTACACGCTGGGGCGTGCGCAAGAAGTTGCCGTCACTGGGCCCGAGGATGTGGCAGATGATTTGAGCGATCTTTCTGGGGCGCTTCACCACAACCCGGTGTCGGATGCGTCGGCGACGGCGCATCCAGCTCAGACGCCGTTGTCTACGCTCCCCGTCACAGATGAGGCGGCTCGTGGCAAGCAATGTCGTAGCGTCCTCGATGCTCTCCCCGATCACTTCGGCGCGTTACAACGTACGACAAAGGACGCGCTGGGTAACGATCTTCCCGACGGAATGGCAGCGTGGACGGCACCCCGACGCGACCCCGTCGTCGTGAGGTGCGGAGTAGAGCAGCCCGAGAGTTACCATCCTGGGGCTCAGCTCCAACAGATTAATGATGTTCCGTGGTTCAACGACGGAACGCCCGGTAACCAGCCAACGGCGGAAGCTCCCTCGTCGGGGAGCTCAGCGCAGAACGCGCCCGAAAACGCTTCCACGTCGGCGACGGATAACACCTGGTACGCCCTGGGATACAGCGATATCGTTGCTCTTTCGATGCCGGCGTCGTCGGGAAACAGCGTCATTACGACGCTGTCCAACGCGATTAGCAAAAATATGGAAAAGTCCGGGGACTAAACCAGGAGGCTAAGCCAAAAATCGTTAAGCCCCGGGGTGGGCCACCATGGCGCGTTGGATCAGGAGATCCAAGAGGTCGGGGTAGTCAATACCCATCGCACCGAACATTTGTGGATACATCGAGATCGGCGTGAACCCAGGCATGGTGTTGATCTCGTTCAACACCGGGCCACGGTCCGTCACGAAGAAATCAACGCGTGCCAGGCCTTCACAATCCAAGGCGTGGAAGGTTTCCACAGCGAGTTCGCGGATGTGGCGGATGGTGTCGTCGTCAAAGTGCGGTGGAATCTGGGCTGTAATGACGTTATCCAGGTACTTTGTGTCGAAACCGTAGAACCCTTCGTCACCCGACTCAGTGTCCTCGAGCTGCGCGGGCAAGGAGGCCTCGACGGTGCCATCTGGCCGCTGGAGAACGCCACACTCCACTTCCGTACCCACAATCATGGACTCCACAATGACCTTGGAATCATGCTGACGCGCCAGATCGAGAGCGTCGTCAAGTTCATCCCACTGGTCAACCTTGGAAATACCGATGGAGGATCCACCTCGCGCAGGCTTCACGAACACCGGCAGGCCCAGAAGATTCTTTTCCTCCTCGGTCAGGGATCGCGTCTCACGGAGGACGACGTCACGGCCGATGGGGAGCCCTTCTGCCGCAGCCAGTTTCTTGGTGAATTCTTTGTCCATCGATGCCGCCGACGCCAAGACACCTGCACCGACGTACGGAACGGACGCCATGTCAAAGAGCCCTTGGACGGTTCCGTCTTCACCGAAACGTCCGTGAAGAACAGGGAAAATGACGTCGACGTCCGCAAAGACCTGGCCAACGTCGGGACCGTCCGCATAGACAAAACGGCCGGCGTGCTGCGGATCGAGTGACAACGACAAGCTGGTGCCGGCCTTCACTTCTGGCAGCTGCCGCTCACGAATGGAAAGTTCTTTCGGATCCGAGGACCCCACTACCCAGCGCCCATCTCTCGTGATACCAATCGGAACCACCTGGTAACGGTCGGGGTCGAGGTGAGAAATCACGGCGCCCGCAGACACACACGAAATGGAATGCTCAGAACTACGCCCACCATAGACGACGGCGACGCGGATGCGACTGTGCTCGTTATGGCTGCTGCTCTCGTCGCGCTCCCCGCCAGTACCCGGACCTGATTGAGTAGAGGAAACCAGGGGCGATGCCGACTGCGATGTAGTGTCCGCCGACGAGTCAGATGAAGGTTCAGATGTAGTCACGGGGACTAAGTGTAGCGGCACTACGCGATGTCACGGTACTACTCCGCTTTGGTATCGCGCTCCATCAGGTTCATGATGCTCTCTTTCACGGTGGCACCGTCGAAGCAGACCGACACCACCGCATCCGCGATGGGAACGTCGACACTATGGGCCCGGGCCAGCGACTGAATTGCCCGGCACGCGTTGACGCCCTCCGCGACTTGCCCATGACAGGCTTCTTGCGCTTCCTCGAGGCTCATTCCCTGACTGAGGTGCTCCCCGAAGGTTCTGTTACGAGACAACGGCGAATTACAGGTTGCTACTAAGTCGCCTAGTCCGGCCAGCCCGGAAAATGTTGCGGGATTAGCGCCGAGAGCCGTCCCAAGCCGTACCGTTTCAGCAAGTCCGCGCGTGATAATCGTCGCTGCGGTGTTGAAACCCAGGTTTTGGCCAGCGGCCATCCCCGCAGCTAAAGCAATTACATTCTTTGCTACTCCCCCGATTTCACAGCCAATGACATCCGTATTGGTGTACGGCCGGAAATAGCCCGTGGTACACGCTTCCTGAACCCGTTTGGCGCTGTCATGATCGGTGCAGGCCACCACCGTTGCCGCGGGCTGCTCGTCCGCTACCTCTTTAGCCAGATTAGGGCCGGACAGCACTGCGATCTTGTCCGACGGCCGCCCGGATGCCTCCGCAATGACCTCACTCATCCTGCGGGCCGTGTCACGTTCAAGCCCCTTCGGCAGCGACACAATCAGCGCATCGTCGGGAAGGAAATCCCTCCAACGGGTCAGGCTGTCTCGAACCGCATGGGACGGAACCCCCAGCACAACAATGTCCGCATCCGCCAAGGCCACGCGGGGGTCACTCGTCGCAGTCACGGCATCGGGGATAACGACGCCCGGGAGGTATCGCTGGTTGCGCCGCGCCGATTGGATCTCATCGGCCACCTCGTCGCGCCGGGCCCACAGTCTGACCGTGTTTCCGGCGTCGGCAAACACTTTCGCCATCGTGGTTCCCCACGACCCTGCCCCCATCACCGCTACTGCAACCATCGCGGACCATCCTTCCCTTCGTCATGCGCACTATCGTGTGGGTGCCGTGCCCTTCCCCACCGTATGCGTCGGCTCGTCTTTTGGATCCAGCCTAACCGCCCCTATTCGGGCTCGCGCGGATTAACCTCTCACCATTGTTTGCGTTCCTCGCTTATCGTTGACATAGATTCACTCCACAGAATCCCCGGGAGGATACACATCACTATGTCGAAGAAACGTTCATCCCACTCACACGATGCCACTCTTGCCGACGCTCCTCTGCCCGGATCCCAGGGAAGTGGCACAAACACGAAGCACCGGTCCGACGCGGAAGGACGCGTGCAGGGTATCGCCCGCCACCCCGCACAGGAGCTGGGCAAAATTACGCTGGCCGCCGGTGCCGTCGTGTGGCGACGTCGGCAGGGAGCGGATTCTTCTACACCGGCCGCGGATGAGTCATCACATGATTCGTCGGCAAGTACTGTGACCGTGGATGACATCGAGGTCCTCCTGATTCACCGGCCGCGGTACGACGATTGGTCGCTGGCGAAGGGGAAACTGGATCCCGGCGAGACACTCCCCATGACGGCTATTCGGGAGATCAAGGAGGAGACGGGTTACGACGTCACGCTGGGGAAGCTTCTGGGCCGGGTGACGTATCCGGTGAAGAGTAGGACGAAGGTGGTGTATTACTGGACGGCCGAGTGCGTTGACGGGGCCTTCGAGGACAATGACGAGGTTGACCAGCTGGTGTGGCTGCCGTTGGAGGAAGCGAAGAAGCGCACAACGTACAAGGTGGACTCGGAGATCCTCGAGAAGGCGGCTCACGAAATTGTCCTCTCCCCCACATCCCGGATCATTCTTATCCGCCATGCTCATGCTCATCCGCGCGAGGGGTGGGGCGGTAACGATAATCTCCGGCCCCTCGACCGGAAAGGCCGTCGTCAGGCCGACATGTTGCCCCGCGAGTTGGCGGGGTTTGGAATCACCCGGTTGTATTCGGCAGATCCGATCCGCTGTCAGACCACGGCCGAGCCACTGTCGCAGAGTTTGGGGCTGCACATTACTATCGACGAGCTGTTCGGCGACAACGGCTGGGACGCGCACACGGCCGACGCGAAACGACGGATTTCGGACATCATTACGCATGGCGGAGTGTCCGCGATCGTCAGCCAGGGCAAAGCGATCCCGGAGATCATTGCCTGGTTGTCGTCGGAAGGAGACGTGTCTATCGACGACATACCGTGTAAGAAATCCAGCGCATGGGTGCTGACCTTTGTCGACGGGAAGCTATCCGGCGCGGACTATTTCGCTAGCCCTCTGCCGATTAAATAGCGGCGATGGACGCTACGAGCGCTTAAATCGTCGTCGGCATGAACGGCGACCGCGACTTTTCGTATTGCGTGATGGCGTCTTCATTGCGCAGCGTCAGCGCAATGTCGTCGAGGCCCTCCATCAAGCGCCACCGCGTGTGGTCATCGATATCAAAACCGAACACCGCCTCGCCGACCGTGACTGTGCGTTCTTCGAGGTCGACGGTCATGGTACGGCCCGGTTGTTCATCCAGAAGCTTCCAGATCAACTCGATATCTTCTTCAGTCATTTGCGCGGCAACAAGCCCGTTCTTGCCGGCGTTGCCGCGGAAAATATCCGCGAACCGTGCAGATATAACGACGCGGAACCCATAATCCATCAGGGCCCAGGCCGCGTGTTCGCGGGAGGATCCGGTACCGAAATCTGGCCCAGCAACAAGAATCGACCCGTTCTTGTACGTGTCCTGGTTGAGGACGAAATCGGGGTCTTCCCGCCATCGCGCGAATAGCCCGTCCTCGAATCCGGTTCGCGTGACCCGTTTCAGATACACGGCGGGAATTATCTGATCTGTATCGACGTTGGAGCGCCCGAGTGGAACTCCCACCCCAGTGTGGCTAATGAACTGCTCCATAACCGACCCTTTCTGTGTGGCGTTGTTCGTGATGTGTGCGGTTTTTCTTATGCGCGCGGTTTTCCTATGCGCGTGTGCGGCGTTCTTTCCGCCACACCGCTCTATGCACTCGTTGCGGTGCTCTGTGGTGATGCCGCCTCACTGGCTGCGCTACCCGCCGGACTGAGATCTGCAGGCGACGCAAAACGACCTTGAACAGCAGTAGCGGCGGCCACGTACGGGCTCACGAGGTGCGTCCGTCCGCCCCGTCCTTGACGACCTTCAAAGTTACGGTTCGACGTCGATGCACACCGCTGACCTGGCGAAAGCTGATCAGGGTTCATTCCCAAACACATCGAGCACCCGGGCAGACGCCACTCGGCACCAGCCTCAGTGAAAATAGCGTCCAGTCTCTCTTCTTCGGCTTGCTGCTTCACACGCGCAGATCCTGGCACCACCAGCATGCGCACCCCGTCGGCAACTTTCCGTCCCTTCACGACGGACGCTGCCGCGCGCATGTCTTCAATGCGGCCGTTCGTACACGATCCAACGAAAACAACGTCGATGGGAACGTCGCGCATCGAAACCCCAGGGGTGAGGTCCATGTACTTCAGGGTTTTTTCACAAGCCGACGCTTCTTCTGCGTCGGTAAAGTCTTCGGGACCTGGAACGGGTTCCCCGAGTGCAATGCCCTGCCCGGGGTTTGTTCCCCACGTAACGAACGGCGTGATGTCGCTGGCATCGAGGTTAACGACGGTGTCGAATTCCGCGTCGTCGTCGGTCCGCAATGATTTCCAATATTCGACGGCACCATCCCAATCCTCCGGTGCGTGCGGGCGACCCTTGATGTAGCTGAACGTCGTCTCGTCGGGAGCGATCATTCCGGCCCTTGCACCCGCTTCAATCGACATGTTGCACACCGTCATCCGGGCTTCCATCGACAGCTGGCGGATCGCTTCGCCGCGGTATTCAATGATGTGTCCTTGACCACCGCCGGTTCCGATCTTCGCAATGACAGCCAGGATGATGTCTTTGCCCGTCGTCCCTTCGGGGAGGGTTCCGTCGACATTAACCGCCATTGTTTTGAATGGCTTGAGAGGCAAGGTCTGCGTGGCCATCACATGTTCTACTTCGGAGGTTCCGATTCCGAATGCGATAGCTCCGAAGGCTCCGTGGGTTGCGGTGTGGGAGTCCCCGCACACCACTGTCATCCCTGGTTGCGTCAGCCCCAATTGTGGCCCGACGACGTGCACAATGCCTTGTTCGCGGTTCCCCATTGGGAAGAGTTTGACGCCGAATTCTTCGGCGTTTTTCCGTAGCGTGGAGACCTGTGTGCGCGACGTGATGTCTTTAATCTCTGCGACGTCGCCGGTCTTGACCCCAATGGTGGGGACATTGTGATCCTCGGTGGCGATGGTGAGGTCAGGCCGGCGAACCGGTCGGCCCGCCATGCGGAGGCCGTCGAACGCCTGGGGCGAGGTCACTTCGTGGACCAGGTGCAGGTCAATGTAGATGAGGTCAGGGTCCCCATTGTTCCCGCGTGAGACAATATGGTTTTCCCATACTTTCTCCGCCATCGTGCGCGGGCGATCTTTGTGGTCGTCCTCAGCAGAGTCCGAGAGCGTCGTCGATGGGGTGCGAGTGGTAGAGGCTCCGGTGGTTGCGGAGGTTATGTCTGCGGTGGAGTTCGTCATTCTCCAATCCTTCCGTCGAGTCGGCTGCCGTTCCGACGTCCGAGCGTCTCACTATGCAGAATGATAGTATCAAAATATGGGAAAATTAAGCGACTTTGACAACGAACTCGACGACAATCACGCGACCTTCAACCCCGATAGTGGGATCAAAGTTCTTGATCGATCCTTACTTATCCTGCGCACAGCCACCGCCCGCCCCATGAATCTGAGCGAAATATGCTCCTCAACCGGGCTACCGCGCGCAACGGCACACCGATTACTTACCGCGCTACATGTTCACCGGTTGCTCGAACGCGATAAAGATGGCCGCTGGAGCGCAGGCCCAGGACTGTCTGAACTATCCCCCGCTAGCTCGGACCGAATTATCCAGGCCGGAATGACGGTCATGCGCAGCCTGATGGAAAAAACCAACGAATCCGTCCAGATTTACCGCCTCACGGGTAATGTCCGCACATGCATCGCGTCCATCGAACCAGCGAGCGGGCTGCAAAATACGGTCCCCGTCGGCGCACGCATGTCGCTGCTTCGCGGCTCAGCCGCGCGAGTGTTAATGGCCTGGGCGCAGGAGGAAATGATTCAATCCATTATTCCCGACGCCGCCTTTACTGAAGATGATCTTGCGGAGACACGCGCGACGGGCGTCGCAGAATCAATCGGTGAACGTGACCCGAGTTTAGCCAGCGTGTCGACGCCGATCCGCGCGAATCAGGGCGTCGTTGCGGCCTTGTCTATTTCAGGTCCTGTGGAACGCTTACGACCGTCGCCTCAACAACTGTATGGAAACCTTATCCGCGAGGCAGCTGAAAGGATTAACCAGTCATTGCAGTGAAATTTCTCAGGCTTATCAGGCCTGTCAGGCTTGGCCGCGAAGAGTCATCACAATAAGGACGATATTCAGCCCGATAATGAGCACTGAAATAATAACGCCTATCCATTTCAGCGCTTTGTCTCGGTACTCTCCCATGACTTTCCCGCCCGTCACGATTTGCAACGGGATGAGAGCAAACGGAATACCAAAACTCAAGACGACTTGTGAAATAACAAGTGCATAGGTGGCATCAATATTCAGTGCAATGATGAGGAGCGCCGGAATGAGCGTAATTGCGCGCCGTATCCACAGCTTCACTTGGAAATGAAGCATTCCCTTCATCACTTCGGAGCCCGCATATGCACCGACCGACGTCGAGGCGAGCCCGGAAAACAACAGTCCGATGGCAAAGATCACGCCTATTGCGGGTCCTAATGCGCTGCTCAGAGCTGCATGGGCACCTTCGATGGTGTCGGTCCCGTGTCGGCCACTTAAGGCGGATGCTGCCAGCAAGAGGAGCCCGATATTCACGAGCCCCGCGATTCCGAGCGCGATAATAATGTCGATGCGGGTCGCTTTTAATAAACGACGAATGACGTGGGGATCTTCATGGCCGGCACCATGCCGATGAATAACTAATGACGAATGTAAGTAAATAACGTGAGGCATCACCGTTGCTCCCAACATGGAGGCAGCGAGGATAACGCTATTGCTTCCTTCAAACCGGGGAACTAATCCGCCCGCAATCCCCCGGAGATTGGGTGGAGCAAGAAACAAACCTGCAAGGAAACCAAAGGTAATAATGACTAGCATCACTATGATGACCCGCTCGAATACCTTTTGAGCGGTCCCCTGCGTTAACAGCAGAGCCATCGAGACTGCCCCGACAATGATCCCGCCTGTCAGCGGGGATACCCCGAACAATAGATGCAGGGCGACGGCACCACCGATGATCTCTGCGAGGTCAGTAGCTGCGGCCACAATCTCCGCTTGTAGCCAGTATGCGATTCTCCACGGTCGGGAAAGTCGCTGGCCTAGCAGTTGGGGAAGACTCTTCCCCGTGACGATTCCGAGCTTGGCCGCCTGATACTGGATGATCATGGCCATCAGGTTCGCGGCCGCGAGCACCCACACCAACAGATACCCGTAGGTCGCCCCAGAGGAGATGTTCGCCGCAACGTTGCCGGGGTCCACGTAGGCGATAGCTGCAATGAAGGCTGGGCCCAGCAGACCGATAAGCCGCTTCGATGACGGAGATGCCGATGGCTGTGACATGGGGTCGGACGAACCTGAGGCTGGTGTGCCAGATGGTCGACGTCCGCTGTGATCACCGAGTGAATTCGTCGGCACAGCCTGCTCTGAATCTGACGTAACCTACTCCTTCCGTGAGAGTTTCAGCTTATCGGTTCGGCATTGCGTCGTCGTAATGTCACACTCTCCCGCGTGGCCTCACGTGCGTGATCTCACGCGGCACATGCCAATGTGTGGGGAACAACAGAGATGGTGATCTCGTCGTACTTAGACAAGCGCATAACCTCCCCATCCAGTTGGACGTGGGAGTCTTTTTCCAAGATGAAATGCCACCGTTTTTCTCGGTCGGTGTTGTGAAGGCCCAATGTGCTTGCGCGAAACAGGTAGCCGACAAGCATGGCGAGTGTCAGACTTTTGTGCTTAACGACGTCGAATTTCCCGTTGGTTAGCGAAGTGTGGTCACTAATTTTGATTACTTTGCTCATCCTGGGGACGTTGGCAAACACCAAGTTATCGAATTTTTCTTGGTGACCTTCGTGAATAATTTTCACAGGCTTCACCGAGAAGAGGTTCCTCATGACAATCCAGCCTTGATTCCACTTGGTCAGATGCGCCGCAGTGAGTTTTTCTCCGATATGAGGGGTTAGGCCGAACCCGATATATGAATGCGCATAACGCTCAAGATTATCTCTTCCAGTACTCACCAATTTAAGGACATCGATGTCCGTGTAATCACGGGTAATAATGCGGTGCGCCAGCGTCTTACCGTTACTCAATGCGTGATAATGATCATTTGCATTACCGCTCGGCAAGATAGCAGTGCGAATGTGATCATGCGGATGACGCATAACGCCATTGACTACTTCGTTATATGTCCCGTCCCCGCTGGAACAGACGATGACATGAATGTTCTCAGATTCTTTGGTGATCTGGTCGGCTATTTTCTCGGCATGACCCTGATATTGCGTAGGGACGACAGTGACCTCAAAAAGTCCCTCCAGCTGATCAGCCAAGCGTCGTGCGCGTGTTTCGCTGTCACCTGTCGAGTGGGGATTAAAGAGGATTGTTACTGGTGTCATATCTTTTCTGTCGTCGTCGTTTGGAGATTATTTCGGTCATTCATCCTGCCGGCATGAGGCTTCACCAATAGTAGATCCTCCCAAAGAGTGGGCGAGAACAACAACCCATAGGTAGGCTTAACAGAACTGTTGCCCCATGATCGAATAGGACTTTTCATGAGACAGAGTATGGCTGTCGCCATGGCATTTGTTGGCCTCCTGGTTGGTGCCGGGTTCGCCACTGGTAAAGAAATGCTCCAGTACTTCATCGCCTTCGGGTCAATCGGCCTCGTGGGCGTGGTGATCACTGGAACACTCATGGCTATTTTCGGGTGGGTTGTTCTGCAGGTCGGAAGCTATTTCCTTGCCGACGAACACGGGCATGTTTTTAAAAACATCGCCCACCCACGAGTATCACGAATTTTGGACCTCTGTGTCTCCGCAACCATGGTGACCATGGGCATGATGATGCTGGCTGGAGCAGGCTCCAGCGTGAAGCAAACCTTCGGTTTACCCGCATGGCTGGGTTCTGCTGGGTTAGCGATCATCGTGTATTTCGTCTGTTTCCTTGATGCCGAAAAGGTATCCAACATCATCGGTATTGTGACCCCGCTGATGATCGTTGCCGTCATCATTCTTTTCATATGGTCACTCGTTCACGTTCCTGAGGACTTCTCCTTTAGCGCAGCGAGCGAACTAGGTAAAAAAGAAGCCGCACCTGTATCACCGTGGTGGTGGTCAGCCATCAACTGTGCCGGCATGACCTTGATGTGTGCGATCGGAATGTCACTGGTCATCGGCGGTACCCACACCAAGCTTCGCGACGTTGGTATCGGTGGCCTTATTGGTGGCTCGATTATCGGAATCATGATGCTGATGGAGACGGTCACACTCTTCATCAACGTTAAAGATGCCGGCGGGAAAGATATTCCGATGGCGTCGGTTACCCATGCTATTAACCCTGCCGCCGGTATTATTCTTCAGATCATTATTCTGATCATGATTTTTAATACCGCGTTAGGCGATTTTTACGCGTTTTCACGGCGTATCGACGTTGCCCTCCCCACGCATCCGAAGATAAACCTCGCCGTTATTCTGACTGTGTGCTGGGCAATTAGTTTGTTCGGTTTCGGCCCGTTGATTCAGGTTGTTTTCCCCATTCTGGGATACTTGGGAACATTCGTTGGAATCGTGTTTATCGCATGGCGTATTCGCTGGAGCCGACTGATCCGCGGTGAAAAGGAACGTCGTAACCGAATTCGCCAGCTCACCCACCTGTACATCCATCCCAATATCGCTGTGGATAGCACGATGGAACTGAATCACGAGCTCGAGGGTTCCGACGCTAATAGCGAGAAGCTCTTCGCGACGGTTGCCCAAGAGGAGCGTCGGAAATTAGATCCCGATGCAACACTGCACAAAGAGGATCGCTAAAGCCACAGCTCTTCGACCATCGCGATGGCATCTTTGTCATGGCGGTGGCGTAGTCGAGCAACAATCCTGCGGCGGGGCGCATCAGGCGAAAGCCCGAGGTACTCCGCAACCAAACTTTCACACGCTTGATCAATCGTGTTTCCGGTCTCACCGCCGAGGTCATCGATCCGTTGAGCAATCTCGTCGTGGGAAATACCCATGTAATTGGCCAGATTGACCATGGTGATGGAGCGACTCTCTGGGCCCAGCCCTACCCCACCAGCATGAAGTGGATTGGGCGTGTCTCCCAGTTCTTCGCGTTCGGCAGAGACTTCATCCTCAAGGAGGAACGATGCGCGCGGTGCCGCCGGTTCAATGCGGAAATACGTGCCGTTCCCGAAGTCCATCCAAATACGTTCTCCCTCTGTGATTCCTTGCGCCAGGAGAAGCCGTCGGATCGATCCCGTTGTGGTGCCCGTTGCGTTCCAGGTGACGGATTGATCGCCGTCGTCGCTGGGGATATGCCGAGGTTGGCCCAAGCGCAACTTGAGTAGCAAAGCGATACCGGCGGGTACTCCGCTTCCGCTACCTCGCATGTGGTCATGGTTCACCGTGACGAGGTATTGCCACCGGCCTTTGCGCCAATAGAGCCCCCGAGAATCCTCGGGCTGTCGGTGGGGTTCTATATCGTCATTTCGTCGGCTAACAATTCCATCATCCAGACGGAATTCACCAGAACTGGCATACGAACGAATCGACGACGCTGATACACCGAACTTTGTTGTTCCTTCAGAGATGAGATCATCAAGATCAGCCGACTCATCACCAACACGGGAATCAATAAAATCACGGATGGAAATAAACTCCTCCAGCCCCCACTCCCGTAAAGCGATCTTGGTTTTACTAATCCGGATAATTGAGTCTTCAGAATAAGCAGCATTTGCCAAACTACGAGCCTGGCCAATGCCCCACATATGCGCGATCTCATCAAGGGAAAGAGGATGGCCGGCAATATCGAGGGCAGCTTGAATGCGGTTTACCGCGGTTGTCGGATTCGCCACCACGTGGTCGCCAATAACAGCGGCACCACACCCCTCGAGCCACTTGGTCAGGTCGTCCTCCGGAACATGGCTGATGCGCTGAATTTCTTTAAAAGAGACGACACCGTATTTGTCAGTCATATCGTCGAGTAACTCTGTCGTCTTCTTTTGGCATTCGCCGAAGCTAGGAAAACATACCCATCCTTGTTCGACAGAAAGACGATCGTCCAAAACATCGAGTATTTTCCACAAGGGCGCTTCCCAACCGTGCAAAGTTCGTTCAAGTTCCGGGTATTTCTGGGACAGGGCCTTCACTGTGCCGACGGGATACGCGTGATACCGCATTGCGGCGAGGAGGTTGGCGACGGGACCTCGCGATATGGATTCACTGATCGTCGAATCCAGTCCCGCCAAAATTTGACGAATACGCTCCCGGGTCACGCCGACCGCGTGGCCAATGCTCTCTAGTGTTTCCTCGTGGCCGTCCCCGTAGCGTCGGTACAATATTTCCTGCTCCCGATCAGAAAACTGCACGAATATGGTTTCCAACAGCCGGGCCGCGCGTTCCGCAGGTGGGATGCCGATGGCCCACGAATCAGAAGTCGTAACGGACGAGGCCAGAGCGTTGTCAATCGCTTCGTTGATGTACGCAGGCGCATCACCATAGCGGTCAACTACGCCGCGAAGGGATCCTTCCATGGCAGAGAGATAAGAGAGAATATCCAGCGCAGTGCATGATTCATCAGGCGTTTGGTCATCCTGTCCCTGCCTGACGAATGTTTCATGGTCGGGGGAAAACAGTAAAGGCGAGGCGTCACTGGAATCATCATCGGCATAAAAAGTTTCGCCCAGACGACTAGATGCATGACCGAGCTGGTCGACGTGAGTTTCGTCGGAAAGGTTATCGTTTTCGCTCATAGGGACCTTTCTCGCGCGTGGATGCATGTCAGTGCGCACTCACTGCCGGTCGATGCATGCCCACTACCTGCCAATACCATCAGAAACACCGGTTTCCTTACAGCCTAATCCCCCGACGTCTCTCGGGCAGGATAAGAATGGGCGATTATTTCGGAAAATCGCGCTCGACAAACGTCGGCAAGAAATAGATCAACGCCCTCTTCACACGTCCTTCGACACCGCAGCTCGAACCTCGGTGAAGCGTAATGGGTCGAAAAGGTCAACGGGATGATCCGTACGACCGTCGGTAGCAAGGTCCGCAAGAACCTCGCCGATGGCGGGAACAAATTTAAAACTGTGCCCCGAAAACCCGCACGCGATAATTATGTTCGGATCATTCCACTGGGGGTGCCGGCCAATCACAAAAGGTTCGTCAGGCGTGGTGGTGTACGTGCAGGCCCGACTATTCCGATGCTCCCCGCGGCCCAGAGCCGGCACAAAAGTCAGCAGACGCACCCGCATCTCATTGATCTCAGCATCGGTGATCTCCCGATCCAAGTGGTCCGGGTCAACCGTCCGGCCATTACGGAAAAACGCCACCTTCGCCCCTGCTTCTTCCCCATCCGCGGCCGGGAAACCGTAAATCTGAAGCTCGTCGGCGCGCTCGTGGATATACACCGGGCCCCGTTCATACTCTACGGACTCCTCCCCTGGGCTAAACCAGTGCATGACCTGGCGCTCCGCGCGCTGCGGGATGCCTGTTTCTTCAAACAGTCCAGGGGCCCACGCACCTGGGCAGATCACCGCTGTGCGGGCAGTAAAGACTTCCGGATCTCCGTACGTTTGCGCGCCCGGTTCCTCTTCCTTGCCGACGGCTTCAACGACGGTCACAGCCCAACCACCGCCCCTTGGTTCAATGCCCAAAACCTTGTGGCGATGGCGTAGCACCGCACCGCGTTCTTCCGCTCGGGCCAGCTGCAAGGCGACTGTTAACTCCGGGCGGACAAAACCGGCACGCTTTTCAAACACCGCCACCTCATCGTCCTTCACCGCAAAGTGGGGAAAACGAGCGCGAATGTCGTCGGCAAGAAGTAATTCGTGGTCAAGCCCATGCTCCACCGCAGAGATTCGTGATCTCTCAACCGTGGTGCAACCGGGAGACCCGCGTACAAACCTCCTGTGTAATGGACAAGCTGCTCCCACCCTCGCTGCTGGCTATCTTCTTCCAGCTCATCCCACAGCTCAAAGGCCCGCCGTAACAGTGGCACATAATCCGGATGCTCAAAATAGCTCATCCGAATGATCCTCGATCCACCATGGTAGGAACCATTGTCGTGACCGCGATGGAATTGCTCGAAGCCTAAGACCTTCTGCCCTCGTTCACTCAGCCGATCCGCGGCAGCAGACTCCATGGACCCCGAACCCACAACAATGACATCTGCGTCAAAACCGTCATCTTTATCAAACCCGTAATTGCTCATCATGCTCTTTATTCTCAGACACGAGCCATTTCCAATGGAATCGAAATCTTAAATTTCGTCAATAGTTTTAGCAAAAAGACAAGACAGAAACTCAAAGATCACTAACCTGAAATAAATCAGTAACTAAGGCTACTTAGATTTCAATTACCGGTTGGTTCGCTTCCGCGCCGGTGCCCCGCATACCGCGCCCTCCCGCGGAGCAAGAAAGGAGCGGAAAACACATGAATGCTCCACCAATAACGACAGATTCCTCAGATTTCGTCGTAACGACAACCGGCCCCCATGACCTGAGCTCCGTAGAAGAAACCGCGCCAGAAGGAGAAAACACAATCGTCGACCTAGCAGGTGCGGAGGAACATTCCCGTACGAACATTCGTCGCTCTGTCACCTCGAGCTTCATCGGTAACTTTATCGAGTGGTTCGACTACGCCATGTACGGCTACCTCGCCGTCGTCATCGCCTCGGTTTTCTTCCCCGAATCGGACTCCAATGTAGGGCTAGTTCTCACTTTTGGCCTCTTCGCCATCAGCTTCCTCATCCGGCCCATCGGTGCGATTTTCTGGGGACACATCGGTGATCGCCTCGGGCGCAAAACAACGTTGTCGCGGTCCATCCTGCTGATGTCCGGCGCCACCATGTGCATCGCTTTCCTTCCCGGTTACGACCACATCGGTATTCTTGCCCCACTTCTTCTCCTGGCGCTTCGCCTCGTTCAGGGGTTCTCCGCCGCCGGAGAGTATGCCGGTGCAGGAACAATGCTTACCGAGATCGCACCATCCGGTCGTCGCGGGCTCTACGCCGCCATCGTTCCGGCGTCCACTGCTTCGGGATTGCTCCTCAGTTCCTTACTCGCCGCGCTACTTAATGGAACTCTCTCCGACGGCAACCTCCACTCGTAGGGCTGGCGGATCCCTTTCCTCCTCGCCGCTCCTCTCGGGATCATCGGGCTGTGGATCCGTCGTCACATGGATGAGACCAATGAATTCCAGTGCGCACAGGAATCGGAGGAAGTTGCCGTCGGCACTGATGAAGCCCAAAAATCTCCCCTGGCCATGGTGTGGAAAGAACCCAAGGCTCTCGGTATCGCTCTTGCAGCATCCTTGCTGAATGCCATTGGGTTTTATGTCATCCTGTCGTACT
Organism: Corynebacterium pseudokroppenstedtii; assembly: GCF_019754945.1. Lineage (GTDB taxonomy): Bacteria > Actinomycetota > Actinomycetes > Mycobacteriales > Mycobacteriaceae > Corynebacterium > Corynebacterium pseudokroppenstedtii. The sequence goes on along the minus strand of NZ_JAEUWU010000001.1, from coordinate 255,737 downwards.
TACCGACGTACCTCAGCGAGGAATTGGGGCAGAATCACACGGATTCCTTCATTGCCACGTCCATCACCCTGTTTGCCTACATCTTCAGCGTTCTCTTCACCGGCTGGCTATCCGACCGAGTAGGCCGCAAGAGGATTATGCTCACCGCGTCCATTGCCTTTGTCCTCACCATTGTTCCGGCATTCATGCTCCTCGACGGGGCGGGATTGTTCCTCGTCATTGTGATCCAGTTGTGCATGGGAATGGCCCTCGCTCTCAACGACGGTGTTCTGCCGTCGTTCCTTTCCGAGCAATTCAGCACCAAGGTTCGGCTGAGCGGTTTCGCCCTGACCTTCAACGCCGCCAATGCGGTTTTCGGTGGAAGCGCAGCGATGGTTGCCACGCTGCTAATCGGCTGGACCGGATCAGATCTCGCGCCCGGCTTTTACCTCATGGCGGCCGCCGTCGTCACATTCTTTGCGGTACTCGCAGCACGCGAAACTAGTAAACACGAATTAAAGAGAGGATAGGTTTCCATGCCATCTTTGCCCACCGGGGTCGTCCCCACTATTGATTCCACGGATTTTCTTAACGAGCGTCTGCGCACTTTTTACAACGGTGAGAAGCAGCCTTTGACCTTCAGTGAGGAGGAAATGCAGCGTCGCCTTGATGCTTTGCGTGGCGTCATGGTCGAGCAAGATCTTGATGCCGTGGTGCTGACCTCCCAACACAACATCAAGTATTATTCGGATTTCCTTTACACCCATTTCGGACGTTTCTACGCCGTCGTGGTGACCGCCGACGACTGCTGCACCATCAGTGCCGGTATCGATGCAGGTATGCCCTGGCGACGTTCGACGGGCGATAACTTGATTTACACCGATTGGGGCCGCAACAACTATCCCCACGCGATCAATACCGCTATTCGCGATTGGGTAACATCACGACGAGTTGGCTTGGAGTTCGACGGCCTTTCCGTTCATCTTTATAGCGCCATTACGACGACCATTGGGCCTGAAGTTGAATTCGTCGACATTGCTCCGTCGACAATGAGATTGCGCATGATCAAGTCCGAGGAAGAAATCACCGTTATTACCGACGGTGCCAACGTGGCGGATATTGGGGGCTTCGCCATCCGCGAGGCTCTCGAGGCCGGGCCTAAGACGGAATACGAGCTGGCGCTCATTGGCACCGAGGCCATGGTGAAAGAGATCGCTCATCGCTATCCCGGCAGCGAGATCCGCGACACGTGGGTGTGGTTCCAATCCGGCATTAATACCGACGGTGCCCACAACTGGCCGACGACCCGAATGGTTCAGCCGGGCGACATTTTGAGTTTGAACTGTTTCCCGATGATCAGCGGGTACTACACAGCCCTAGAAAGAACGCTATTTTATGGGGACATTGACGACGCTACCCGGCGCTATTGGGACGTCAATATGGAGGTGTACTACCGGGGTCTGGAGCTGATCCGACCAGGTGCGGTGTGTGGGGATATCGCCAAGGAGTTGAACCTTATTTACGCCAAGCACGGGATGCTGGGGCTGCGAACCTTCGGCTACGGGCATTCGTTCGGCGTGTTATCGCACTACTACGGACGGGAAGCCGGGCTGGAGCTCCGCGAAGATATCGATACTGTCCTAGAGCCGAACATGGTGGTGTCCATGGAACCCATGATTACCGTTCCTGATGGTAAGCCGGGTGCCGGCGGATACCGTGAGCACGACATTCTCGTGATTACCGACGACGGTGCCCGTGATATCACCGGTTTCCCGGCCGGTCCTGAAAAGAACGTGATTGCTGCTAAGTAATTATTCCGCGGGTGATTGTGGTGGGTGTAGGGTCGGCTAGCCGTTGTCGCCGATAACCAAGTCCACCATTTCGTAATTATCGAGTAAAGCTTCTTCTTCGTACGTGAGATCATCGACGCGTGCAGGTTTAATCGCCGATAGCCCAGGTCAATTGTTCATACCGGCGAAGTAAACGGTCTTCGTCATATTCGATAGCCGAGGCGCCACGGAGCCTACGAAGAATGTCAACAGAACAAGGCATTTGTTTTTCCACTTTGTCTCGTTCTGCTCGCAGTTCTTCAACGGTCTGAGGCTTAAAAAGTGGTGAGGGCATTGCGATCGCCTCCCCCCCTTTTAACTAGTCTCCCCCCTGGTGAGTTTTTGTGGTGTCGAGCCTAGTCGATCAACAGGGCATACACGGTAAAATGCCCAGTAGCCTAGAGCACTACCAGGGAATCCGGTCACGAACTTCAGCTCGAATTACACACCCGACCATTGCAGGATGCAGAAAATATATTCTTCGTGGCGCTCGCAGGTTACAACGCTTTGTATTCTATGCGAGAGTTGAAAAATCCTTTTAAGTCACATCTTTCACAAAGAACGATACAACTGACTGAACTATAAAAGTTGCTATTAGTGCGATGTTCAGTATGGATATTGCCGGGTCGTAATTATGCCCACCAGAATGCGCGATGGATATGAAACAGAGTACCCATATGCAGATCAGAAGCATTGAAGATAGTGAAAAGACCAATAACTTAATGCGGTGATTTAAGCCGGAACCCAAAAACATGGAGCAAGCTACAAGCCACGCCAAAGAAGATAAGATTCTGGCTCAGTGATCAGAGTCCCGGACGTCAGCTATCGATATAACCATCGAGATCACTACCAGCAGTACTACCACTAGAAATCTCCAGCTTAGAAGAATCTTCATGGGGTTCCCTTTAGCATTCATAACACTTCCTGATAGCCGGGAATATGAAATTCGGTGTCCCTGCTGCGTCAATTGAACTGTTCACAACACTTCTTTGGTGCCCCAGCAGCCCCGACTCCGTCACATCTTCTCAAGGAGCCACACCATCACAACCTACTGAGCCCCGGTAGCATCGGGGCATCGTGGAGTGGCTGGTGCCTGGTACCGTCACCACCCTAAAAATGACTAACTGCTAGAGAGAAGAAGCCGAGTATATGATCGTGACCACCACAAATACCATCGAGGGGAAGCAGATCGGTCAGTACCTGCGCATCGTGGCAGGTGAGACCGTCGCGGGCATTAACGCGTTCAAGGACATCAGCGCAGGGTTCCGCAACCTCGTCGGCGGTCGCTCCAACAGCTACGAGGGCGAGATCCGCAAGGCACGCGAAGACGCACTCGCAGAGATGGTCGACCGCGCGGTCGAACTCGGCGCAGAGGGCGTCGTCGGAGTGGACATCGACTACGAGGCCGTCGGCCAGAACATGATCATGGTCACTGCGTCCGGCACCGCCGTGACATTTCAGTAGACGGCCCAGCTAAACAATCTGGATAGCGCACGGCGTGCCACGGAACTAGGTGTAGGCCTGCAAGAGCGCACGGTGGAGTTTTCGCAGGATCAGGGAACGCTCCTGCAGCCCCGATAATTTTGACATACAGAAAACTTTTGACAGACCCCACCAACCACACTAACTTCTCTCTCGGACGCACTGTGGTCCTCCACTTCCGAGGCTCGTGCGTACACCGCACGAGCTTTCGTGTATCCAAGGATCCCGCACATCGGTTATTCCGACGAGTTCGGCCACAGCGGGCCTACTAATCTCGCCAGAACCAACACCTCAAAGCCCGCCCATTCTCCGGGCAATTCCGACGCCTCAAAGAAACCGGGTTGAATGCGCACAATCATCAATCACCTGCTAAACCCCTGGACAGACTCGATGCCAAGATCGTCTTCTACAGCCAAGAAGAACCCCGAGGCACGAATGAACTGCTCCCCGTTAGTTGGGCTGCGAAATCAGACACCGACTAGTGGGGAGCAATTCACGCTCAAGGGCTAAGTAAGTTTTTAAAAACTTTCGGGTTGAAGAAACCTTCGGGGGCCTCCTAGAGCTCGCCGATGTTCATAAGCTGAGTAGACTCTCGATCCTTACGAGTTCGTCGTAGAGGCGTCGTTCGGGGTCGGGTAGTATCCTCATGACGGCAAGGTCTCGGAGATCTTGTTGTTTCAGCGGGGCACCTTCCCGCATGATGCCGGCATATTTAAAGCTGTTGTATATCGCTTTGCGCCGCTTGTGGAGCTCCTCAGTGGTTCTCCGGTTGATTGTGATGCTCATGGCTGTCTCCGTTTAGCTGTAGTGTGCCATATACAGTATCGGGGAATAGATACATTTTCTTGGCGGAGCATCGTTTTGTTCGATCATCAGGAAACGCCTCGGGATTATGGTACAGGCGGGGGCGTCCCGCCTCTGTGCGAGTCCGCACCGCCTTTTGCTACTTATCCCGTATAACCCCCGAAACGTCCGACTTCACATATGCAAACTCCCCCTGACCTGCGGTAACAGGTGAGGGGGAGTTGTACCCTGTACGGGATTTGAACCCGTGCCGCCGCCGTGAGAGGGCGGTGTCCTAGGCCGCTAGACGAACAGGGCGTAAGAAGCCAAAAAGCTTCCTGCTGGCCTACCAGGACTCGAACCTAGAATGGCGGTACCAGAAACCGCTGTGTTGCCAATTACACCATAGGCCAATAAGCACAAAGCACCGCCAGGCCCGGCTGCGCTGTGCAACGGGGAATAATATAACCATAGGGCCTCATGTGGGGCAAATCCTCAGGTCAACGCTATTCCCAACGCAACACAGCACCCGCTCAGAGCCAACAAGTGCCAGCAGCTGCAATACTCACTACAGCAGAAATCACTGTTGGGCTGACCATGGAGTGACGGCCCGCGCATCCTTCAGGCGCTTCATCGTCGTCTCCTTCCCCAGCAGCTCCAGGGACTCGAACAACGGCGGCGATACCGCAGCGCCCGACGTCGCCACCCGAATCGCACCAAACGCCTTCCGAGGCTTCAGACCAAGCCTGTCGATCAACGCACCATGCAGGGCAGCTTCGATGCGCTCCGTTGCAAAGGAGGATTCATCGATGGCATCCAACTCCTCCATTGCCACATCAAGAGCCTGCACAGCGTCCTCTTTGAGGTTCTTCCTGCCAGACTTCTCGTCGATCTCGAAGTCCTCATCCGACACCACAAGGAACTTCAGGAGATCCCACGCATCTCCCAACGTCTTGATGCGCGTTTGGACGAGTTCCGCAGCGACAGCGAATTTATCGTCCGGATAATCCGCGGGGAAACCCTTGTACTCTTCCAAGTACGCCCGCAAACGCTGAGCAAAATCATCTTTGTCGAGCATACGGATATGCTCAGCGTTGATAGCGATCAGCTTTTTCTCATCAAACCGCGCGGGATTGCCCAACACATCGGCAACGTCAAAGTTCTTGACTAATTCATCCCGGCCGAAAATATCCTGATCGGCGGACAAAGACCATCCCAAGAGAGACAGATAGTTCACCATTCCTTCAGGAATGATGCCCGCATCCCGATGGTTAAAGAGATTCGACTCCGGGTCCCGCTTCGACAGCTTCTTATTGCCCTGCCCCATCACGAACGGCAAGTGGGCAAACTGCGGAGTCTGCTTCGCAATCCCCAACTTCTTCAGAGCCTCGTACAAAGCCAACTGGCGAGGCGTCGATGCCAAAATATCCTCACCGCGCAGCACGTGAGTGACACCCATCATGGCGTCGTCAACCGGGTTGACCAGCGGATACAGAGGAGATCCATCAGACCGGGCAACAACATAGTCCGGCTGAGTTTCAGGCTGGAATGTCACATGGCCACGGACCAGGTCATCCCATTCCCACACCTGCTCCGGCATGCGGAAACGCCATACCGGTTTGCGGCCCTCTTTTTCATATTCCGCAATTTGTTCATCAGTTAAATTGCGATCGTAATTGTCATAACCCAATTGAGGATCACGGCCCGCCGCCTTGTGGCGCGCTCTCACTTCATCCGCCGTCGAATAAGCGGGATAAACAAAGCCGGCCTCAATGAGTTTATTTAAAACATCGGCATAAATATCTAACCGCTGAGACTGTCGGTAAGGACCATTCGGCCCGCCGACCTCACCGATTCCTTCATCCCAGTCAATGCCCAACCATCGAAGTGAATCAATAATCGCAGCATAGGATTCCTCAGAATCGCGTTTAGCATCGGTATCTTCAATACGAAAGATCATCTTTCCGCCGGTATGCCGGGCATACGCCCAGTTAAACAAAGCAGTACGCACCATTCCCACATGGGGAGTACCCGTCGGCGATGGACTAAATCGGACAACAACGTCACTCATGCCCATCAAGCGTAGTGGACACGGGATTTCTCACCACCCCCGCCCTTGTCGCACACGATCAATGCAGCGGCGCCGACCGAGCACCGCGCGATCACGACCGACCTTCATTATCGACGACGAATCCGCCGGAAAAGCTTGCCACCTCGGGCGAACGAACGTACTGTTTCAGCGTGGCTTCAGCATCCGACAATAGCTCCGCACCCCGACCCCGAAACGCCCCTGACTTCCTCCTTTCACGTGTTGACGGCTCATTGCGCACGCAAGGTTCGGATGCCACTTTCACCACTCTTAGCGACGCTCAAAGCGCCTTAGACAACGGAAAGGCCTCCTATATCGTCGGTGCGCTGCCCTTCGATCCGTCACGCCCGGTTGCGCTCACGAGCCCCCGATCGGTGTGGCGATACACTGGTCCGCTGGAGCCGCCCGCCTTCTACAGGGGCAAAGGCGCCCACGCGCACATCGTCGCTGAGAACCCCAGCCTCGACGAGCACGCGGAGATTATCAATGCCGTCACGCGAACGATCTCGCGGACCAGCGTCGATAAGGTCGTTATTGCCCGCAATGTTGATCTGTTCTTCGATGACCCCATTGACCCCCGGCTGCTGGCCACGCGGTTGATCGACCACGCTCCGAACCTGGACGGTTTTCTTGCGGACCTCTCCCCGGCCGGGTCCGAATACGCGGGCCATTGGCTTGTTGGTTCCTCGCCCGAAATGCTGATCCGGCGCCAGGGCCCTGTTGTGTCGGCGTATCCCCTGGCTGGCTCGCTACCGCGGAGCAACGACCCTCAGGAAGACGGACAGCGTGGCCAGCAGTTGCTTCACAGCACGAAGAACCTGGATGAGCACCACTATGTTGTCGATCATTACCGACGTGTGTTCAGCCAGCTCTGCCACACAGTTGATATTCCGAGTTCGCCGGAGCTCATGCAGACCGCCGAAATGTGGCACTTAGCGACGCCGATCCGCGCGACTATTAACGACGACGGGCCCAGCGCTCTCCAGCTTGCCGAGGCCCTCTACCCCACTCCCGCCCTTGCTGGCGTTCCCACCGACGCCGCCATGGAAATTATCCGCACCGCCGAAGGAGACCGCCGATTTTACGGTGGGGCTGTCGGATGGTGTCACGCCAACGGCGACGGAGAGTTCATGGTCAGCATTCGGTGCGCTGAGCTGGAGAAAGACCTCCAGCACGCGCGAGCCTGGGCCGGTGGCGGAATCGTCGAACAATCCAACTCCGCTGAGGAAGTTGAGGAAACATGCGGGAAAATGAAAACAATGCTTCTCGCAATGGGAGCCTCGGAAATCCGCCACAATTAGGGTCGCAGCCGGAAAACCTGCGACCGGAAAGATTGAGGCCCCGGGAAGGCAATGACTTTCTAAGCTACCTAAGCCTTCGCAACCGGATTCTTCAGCGAACCCAAACCAGGTATCTCAATCTCAATCTCGTCACCAGGAACCATTTGTGCCGTCCCCGCAGGAGAACCAGTAGAAATCACATCGCCGGGGAGAAGAGTGAACGCCTGGGAGACCCACTCAATAATCTCCGGAACCGACTTAATCATCTGATTCGAATTGGAATCCTGCTTCACCGTGGTGGTTCCGTCGTGAGTCAGGTGAGCACGGATAGGCAGCCCCTCCAAATCGAGAGCATCGAGATTGGTTTCAATCCACGGGCCCATCGGACAGAACGTATCAAGTCCCTTAGCTCGCGCCCACTGACCATCCGAAAACTGCAGGTCACGGGACGAAACATCGTTCACGATGGTGTAGCCGAGCACAGCGTCGCGCCAATTTTCCGCGGCAACGTTCTTCACGGGACGACCAATGACGATGGCGAGTTCACCCTCGAATTCAACGTTCGTCGCGAAGTCCGGGATCCTAATCGGCGACCCCGGCCCGGTAATCGCTGTCGGAGGCTTCAAGAAAATCGTGGGCGGCAGATGCTCGGCACCCTTTTTGAAGACTTCAGCCACGTGGTCGGCGTAGTTACGGCCTACCGCAACGACCTTCGGCGCCAAGATCGGGGCCAAAAGCCGGACGTCTGCGAGGGGCCATTCCTTCCCCGTTAATGTCGGTTCCCCGAACGGGTGGCCATCAATTTGGCGGCAGACGATGTCGTCTCCCTCACCCTCCACGGAACAAAATGTCATACCTTCAACAGTGGCGATTCGAGCTATTCGCATGCGAACCAGCCTACATAACCCCTCACAGCTGATAAGGAAAACATCCTAAAACAGCGAAGATGCTGCCGGCGCAGTGTAGGTGCACGGCAGACGTCCTGCTGCATCACCACCGCGTCGTTCCCTTCTTCCGAATGACGCTCTCCAGCTCCGAACCGAAGTGATCGGCCGACGTCTGCGCCAAATACAGTTCCGCGCACGCCAAAGCGTCTACCAGCGCATTGTGGTTGTGATAGCTCGGCAACCCACGCGAATAGCGCGCGTTCATCAACCGGACCTCGCCACGGCCCGGCCGGCGCCCAAATGACACCGCAGAGCGTCGCTCCAAATCCATCGTGTCGACGACGCGAAGAGGGCTCCACGGCACACCGACCGCACGCTCACAGGCCGTAGAAATAAAGTCGTGCTCAATGAGCGCTAAATGGGCCAACAAAGCACGCCCGGCGGCCGCGTTGACAACGTCCGTCAGAATGTCCAGCAAAGAGCGGCCATTCTCCAACTGGGAATCGGTGATCCCGTGGATCGTCGCCGACTGCCCCACTGAAACGTCGCCCTCGTGATAGCGCACGAGCCAGTGGTCCGCCGTCGCCAAAGGAATAGCACGCCCGTTAATGGCGACCATCCCCACTGACAGCAGACGATCACGGTCAGCATCCAGACCAGTGGTTTCTACATCCACAGCTAACAGCGGTAATTCTGTCAGCGGTGTGTACAGCTCAGGCGCAGGCGTCGTATAGAAATGGTGGAGCGCCTCCGCTAACGCGCATCGGGAGCGATCCCGCGGGTCGTCGCTCTCGCGTAACTGTTCGCACACCTCGCGGGAACGGTCGGCATAGTCCTCCCACGACACGCGTGGTCGTCGTCGAAAAAACCTCATAGACCTGTGCTCGATTCAGCCGACTTGAGCTCGGAGCGGACCAACCGGAACGCATCGCGGAGGGATTCCCGCTCCAAGTGGGCCAAGGAATCGGGATCAATACGAGCGTTCGTTTCCTTCCCATCCCGCCACTGCGAAGCCTGGCTAGCCAACAAAATGAGCTGGAAAATATCGAACGCATCAACGAGGTCCTCAACCCGACGGTGGCTAATGACCCCAGCCCGCGCCGCAGCCCGCAACCGATCACGCGTGCCGACCTCATCCACCCACGCCTGAATCGCGTACAACCGCGCGAGCTGAACAACAGCCGTCAGCCCTCCCCTCTTGATATCAAGAGTGTTGGCGTAATTGCCGGAGCGATCCAGGACGAATCCGCGGAAGAAACCTAGCGGAGGTTCGCGATGGCGCGCGATCTTCACCAGTGCGTTAAGGAAACGTCGATCCCGGCGCGCGGTCATGAGGGCGGCGGACCGGACATCGTCGCAGAGTTCACTATCTCCGACTACCGGGCGCATGTCGAAGAAGGTTTGTGCCTTCATTAATGCCTTCGGACCGAGGTCATCAGTCCATGTACTGAACTCTTTTTCCCAGGCACTCGCGGTCAGGCGCCACTTGCTATTGGACGCCATCATGTCGCCCGGGCACACGGGTAACCCGGCTTGGGCCACCAGGCTGCTGAACTTTTCACCCAACTGTTTGAAGTAAAACCCGTGCTTATCGGGGTCGTACTCATCAGACAAAATGATGGCGTGATCCTGGTCGCTAGAGAGCACCATTTCGGAGCGGCCCAGCGATCCCATCACAACAAGGCAGAACGGTACCGGAGCGGGCCCGATTTCCTCCTGCACTAATTCGATGACACGCTTCATCATTTCGTCGGTGCCCAGGGTCAAGAGCCTCGTGGCCTCATGTGGGGTGGCGCCGCGGTCGATGAAACGCACCGCGACGTCGATCACCGCGTCAAAGCACTCAGAGAGCTGGTCCGTTCGTGCCTCGCGGAATTGCGCGGCGGCAAAAATCGGATCGCCCTGGAGCTGCCGCATGACGGCGCCCGTCGTCAAGACTCCAACGACATCGTCATCGTCGATCACGGGAAGGTGGTTCACACGGGCTTCCGTTAACTGCAGCATGCCCTCGAACAGCGGCATGCTCGAATAAGTCACCATGGGTTTGGGCGACATGATGCGCTCCACGGGACCCGACGGATCCGCCCCCTTTGCTAGCACCTCCGACCGCAGCGTTGCATCAGTCACAATTCCGACGATCCGGCTCGGGCGTTGCCCCTCGTTGGCTGGCTTCACGACGATGGCGCTGGATAAATTCCGCTCGCTCATTTTGGTGGCGGTGTCGCGGATCGTAGTGGCGGGCGAGACGATGACCGGTTTCACGGCAACCTCGCCGACGGTTCCGCGGAGCGCATCGATATCGGCAACTCCCCCTGTGCCCGACGTCTCCCGCAATTCGTTGGCTGAACTGCGACGCCTCGTCGTCACTGTCCCGAAGAATGTGGTGACTTCGGGGTAGTTCTCGAGGCTTTCAATAACCTCGACGGGAATTTCGATCAGCAGGCTATCTTCGTGCGCCCAGTAGGAATAGTGCTGCGTCGGTTTATCCGATACCCGGCGCGGATAAATTTCGCCGGGGCCGAAGCGGTCAACCAGTTGATCCCGTTCACCGAAGCAGTTGATGGCCCCGGATCGGACGATGCGGATGCCGGTCATGGCGTCGCCAGCTGACGTGCCACCCGAGTGGCTGTGTGACGTATCAGACGTGGCATCGGCTTTTTCGCCCGCTTTGACGTAGAGCATGGTTGCGTTCCGTGCGACCCGTGCGCGGTGGTCGTCGGTAATGCTGTCAAAGGGCGGGGTGTGCGCTAAGAAATCGGTGATCTCTGAGATTTCAACCGTCATGCCCCTACCGTATCGAATTTGCTCGACGTTTTTTACATGTGTTCCACGGGTATTTCGCTTCCAGTACTTTCGCTTACTCTATTTCCACTTCCAGACTAAGCGGTCTATGTTAGGGGACTATGTCTCGCTCCCGACCTTTATCTTCTGGTTCCCTAGCCTCAGAAGAAACTCCCTCCATTGCTGCGCGGATGGACCGGCTCCCCGTCCTTCGGTCACACAAATTGATCACCATTGTGATCGGATTGGGAGTCTTCTTCGATCAATATGAGAACTTCCTGGCCCCTATCATGTCGACGGTGCTGAAAAAGCACTTCGACCTGGGCGGGACTCAGCTGTCGCTTGTTCTGGCGTCGGCATTCTTGGGCCAATTTGTGGGCGCGCTCTGGATGGGCCGGTTGGCGGACCGCATCGGGCGGCAGCACACCTTCATCATTAACTTGTTGGTCTACTCGCTTGCCTCGATTGTGTGTGGCCTGGCGCCGCATGCCTCTGTTCTGATCCTCGCGCGGTTCGTCGCGGGAATCGGCATCGGCGGGGAATACGCGCTGGCAGACTCGTACCTTGCCGATATCCTCCCGTCCAAGGTGCGCGGCCGCTACATTGTGTGGGCCTACACGGTGAGCTTCTTCGGGGTGCCTTTATCAGGGTTCCTCGCCCGGTGGCTCGTTCCCCTAGAGCCTTTGGGGTTCGACGGTTGGCGCTGGATGTTCATCATCGGCGGTGTGGGTGGATTAATTGTGTGGGCTATCCGCAGCTTCCTCCCCGAATCGCCGGTGTGGCTTGAGGCTCATGGCCGCACAGATGAAGCCGAAAAGATCGCGCGTCGTTTTGAGGATGAAGCACGAAAAGAGGGCCACACCCTCGCGGAACCGGACACCCGCGTGCGCCCTGTCCACCAGAAGAATGTGCAGTTCTCGGAAGTGTTCGCCCCCGCGGTGAGGAAGCGGACGCTCGTTGTCTCCATCATGAGTGTTCTGCAGGTGTTCGGGTACTACGGTTTTGGCACGATCGCGACCCTCGCTCTGGCGGCGAAAGGGTTCGATATTGTGGATTCCATTGCGTACACCGCGGTGACCTACATCGGTTATCCGGTCGGTTCGTTACTGATGGTACCGCTGGTTGACCGGTTTGAGCGCAAACACCTCATTGTTGCCACCGCCATCATGATGGGTGTCTTCGGTCTCGTCTTCGGCTTCTCCCCCACGCCCGCCATTGTCATGATCGCCGGCGGATTGTTTACAGCGTCAAGCAACATGTTCTCCGGTGTGTACCACACCTATCTGGCGGAAAACTTCCCGACGCGCATTAGGGGCACGGCTGCTGGTTTCGCCTACTCGCTATCGAAGATTTCGGCGGGCGTCATGCCCTTCATCTTGCTGCCCATTCTGCATAGTGCCGGCCCCGGAACAGTGTTCACTGTCGTCGCCGTCGCCATGGTGATCATGATGATCGACATCGGAGTTTTCGGAGTGCGCACAACGGGGCGCAACGCTGATAATGAAGATCATCTGTGATCGAGGACGTCTAGTTCCCCAGCTTGATTATCCCTAGTTCCGTCGCGTCTGTACCCCTAGCATCGCGGCCAATTCCGGTGTCCACCCATCGACATGCACCGAGGTAGACCCACAGTCGAACGTGTCTGGGGTGCAATACATTCGCACCTTTTCATTGTCATTGCCGAGGTTGTTATTGCCGACGTCACTCCCGCCGGCATCACTCTCTTCGGCGGCGGCGGAGGCACCATTGATGGCGTCGGGACGCGTGCCGAGGAATGTGTAACCGCACGACAGCGATACCGCTTGAGATGCAGCGTTCGTCGGCCAGCTTTCGGATACCGCGATGCCAAAACCGCAATACGTAAATGCCACGGTGAGTGCGGCTCGTCGGGCCTGAGTTCCATATCCGTGCCCTTGAAAAGGTCGCATGATATATGACCCGGTCTCGACGTAGCTATCACCGGCCTTGAGGCCAAGGTCACGAAGGAGTCCGCGCAGCTCCTCCCCGTCTGAGGAAGCAGAGCCAGGGATTCGACGCCGCCGGAGATCAATAACACCAATAAACTCGCCGCGATGCCGGATAACCAAAGCCAAGGTCCACTCGGACGAGGAGGGGTCTCCCATCCCAAGGCTTGCCATTGTGCTCAGGTGAAACGCAGCATTGGAATACTTCGGCGCACCGATCCATGGAAAAACCTCGGGACCAGTGGGATCAGCAAACACATCATCCACTCGCGACACCGCGCGAACGGCGTCGGAAATGGCCTGCTCATCCATAGGCCGGAGCTCCAGCGTGCCCGCCCTTATGCGGAGGCCGGACGGTGGCCAAATCTCAGGTGGTAACACGGCAGTCCCCTACCCCACAGCTAACTGTCGAGACTGTTTGCAATCCGAGTTCCAACTTCCTCGGTGCGAATGCTGCCATCTCTCGAGGCAACATCATTGCGCACCGCGGCCTCAATGGCGTCGGCTTCGTCGGTCTTACCCAAGTGACGGAATAGCAGCGCTCCCGACAAAATCGCAGCGGTTGGATCCGCGATGCCCTTCCCGGCAATATCAGGAGCAGAGCCGTGAACAGGCTCGAACATGGACGGATTCGTGCCGGTCGCGTCGATATTGCCCGATGCAGCCAAACCGATACCACCGGTGACCGCTCCCGCCAGGTCCGTGATGATGTCGCCAAAAAGGTTATCCGTCACAATCACGTCGAAGCGCGAGGGGTCAGTGACCATATAAATTGTCGCCGCGTCGATGTGGCAATAATTCACCTCAACGTCGGGGTATTCCTGGGCAACCTGGTCAACGGTGCGCTGCCACAGTCCACCGGCGTACACAAGGACATTGGTTTTGTGCACCAGCGTTAACTTCTTGCGCCGCTCCTGCGCACGGTCAAAAGCGTAGCGGACAACACGCTCAACTCCGTACCGTGTGTTCACACTTGTTTCGTTGGCAACTTCGTGAGGCGTATCCGCCCGGATCGAACCACCGTTCCCGGCGTACAACCCCTCGGTTCCCTCGCGGACGACAATAAAGTCGACCTTCCCCGGATCGGACAGTGGCGAAGTGACCCCCGGATACAGCACCGACGGGCGCAGATTGACATGGTGATCGAGGGCGAATCGCATCTTCAGCAGGAGCCCGCGCTCCAACACTCCTGATGGGACAGTTCGCGGATCGCCGACAGCCCCAAGCAGAATCGCATCGTGCTCACGCAAGGAGGCAAGATCGTCGTCAGTGAGAAGCTCCCCATTGCGGAGGTACCGGCGGGCGCCGAGGTCGTATTCCGTGGTCTCAATAGACTCGCCGCTCCCCGCCAACGCAGCTCGCATCACTTTGAGCGCTTCCGCTGTTACTTCTGTGCCGATCCCGTCGCCAGGGATAACCGCTAGTTTCATATCCTGAGATACCTTTCTCACATCACGGGTTTCTTGTGAGTCTAACTGATCGCCGACGCTCCAGCCATACGTTTAAGCAGCGCGCGCGATTCGTCGTCATTTAGTGTTGCTGCCTGGAGCCGGGCTAGGGCGTCGGCACCATTAAAGTTCACACCAATAAGGACAATTTCCGACGACGGAACCTCCGACGCCTGCGACCATAACGCTGCAGGTGAGATCGTTAAATTCGGGCCGGCCTGGGACCACATCTGAATGAGCTCCGGGCGGTCCGCGATCCAACAATGCCCTTTTGACCGAACCAGACCACGCATGGATTTCACCGCTGCGATGAGACGGCGCTGGTCAAATGGCCGTTGGGATCGAAACACCACTGAGGAAATCCCGTACTCTTCGGTTTCCGGAGTATGCGGATTCGCGAGTTCATCAAGGTACCCGGGAGCTGCAGCGGACTCATCGACGTCATAAAGGTGCGCATCGAGCACAGCTTCCATCGAAATCTCGCCATTGACCACACGACGTATGCGTGCGCGCGGATTCATGGCGTGAACAGCATCTTCAGTTGCTTTAGCGAGTTCATCACAAACCAGGTCGCATTTCGTCACGAAGATCATGTCGGCAAACTCGACTTGGTCGACGAGAAGCTCCGCAACCGTGCGGTCGTCGTCGGGAGTGGCCTCTAAACCCCGGTCAGAGAGTCGCCCACGTTTGTACATCTGAGGCAGGAACGTCGTTGCATCGACCAGGGTCACCATTGTGTCGATCGGAGCGATGCCACCAAGATGGACGCCGTCGGAAAACTCCCACTCGAAGGTTGCGGCGACGGGCATCGGCTCTGAGATGCCCGTTGATTCGATAACGATGTGGTCGAACTTTTGGCTCGCCGCGAGCGACGTGACTGATTCAATGAGGTCTTCCCGCAGCGTGCAGCAGATGCAGCCATTGGAGAGCTCGACCATGCGGTCACTTCCGCGCTCAAGGTGCCCCTCACCGGCGATGAGCGCAGCGTCAATATTCACTTCCGAAAAGTCGTTGACGATCACCGCGATTTTGCGGCCCGCGCGGTTAGCCAACAGGTGGTTGAGGAGCGTCGTTTTCCCCGAACCGAGGAACCCTGACAGAACCGTCACCGGCGTCGGCCGAAAATCAGCCATGTCGGCGTTTCGGACGTTTTCTTTCACCGCATCGTCCATATGGCGCTCTTCAAACACTGTGCATCCCCTTAACGTCTCTCCGCGTTAGTCGCAGCACAAAGCTGGACATAACGCACCACTTGAGATGGAGGACGGCAGTCAGCCAAAGTTAGTCAACCAGTGCCCGGCGCAGTTGGCTGACTACACATCCTCCAAAGCGTTAATGATACACAATGTCAATAGTGGCGGTTTCCACCCACCCAGGCGGATGGGCCTACCTAGTCGAAGTCGAGTGCAATGGCGTACTGCGCATCCAACGATGCCTTCATCGACTCCATCACATCGTCAGGAACCGACTTATCCACCCTAAGAACCAGCGTGGCACCAGTTCCGGCCTTATCCTGCGACAATGCCGCGGCCTCGACGTTAATTCCACGCTCACCCAACTGGGATCCGACGGCACCCAAGGCACCCGGGCGGTCCTTGTAGTGCAGGAACACGTTCCGACCTTCCGCGCGAAGATCCAACCCTCGGTCGTTGATGCGGACAATCTTTTCCACACCATCCAAGCCGGTCAGGGCACCCACGACCGACACGGTGTCGCCCGTATTAGTAACAAGCCGAACCTCAACAACAGAGCGGTGCAGCACCGACTCGGCAGCCGTCGTCACGGAAAGTTGAACACCACGGTCCTCAGCAATGGCCGGGGCATTAACAAATGTCACCTTCTCATCCACCGTGCCCGCGAACACGCCACGCAGAGCCGCAAGACCCAGGGCATCGACATTTTCGGAAGACAGCTCGCCACGCGCGATCACTTCCACCGACGTCGTCGCACCATGCTGGATTGCCGACGCCAACACAGCCAGCTTGCGCGTGAGGTTCAGCCACAGGGAGACCTCTTCGCCGATGGCACCACCAGAGACGTTCACCGCATCGGGAACAAACTCTCCCGCGAGGGCAAGCAAAACGGACTTCGCTACATCGATCCCGGCGCGATCCTGCGCCTCCACGGTCGACGCGCCTAAGTGAGGTGTCACCACAACTTCGGGCCGGTCAAACAGAGGAGAATCCGTGCAAGGCTCCGTGGCGTACACATCCACACCCGCGCCACGAATGTGGCCGGAATCGATCGCGCGAGCCAGCGCTTCTTCGTCGATAAGACCACCGCGAGCAGCATTAACGATAATCTGCCCCTTCTTCGACTTCTCAAGGAGAGCGTCATTGAACATGTCCGCTGTCTCCTTGGTCTTGGGGAGGTGGATGGTGACGAAATCAGCCACCGCCATCAGTTCCTCGAGGTCAATGAGCTCAACCCCCAACTGTGCGGCGCGCGCGGGGTTAGCGTAGGGGTCATAAGCAACAATGCGCTCCACATCAAAGGCCGCAAGCCGTTGAGCAAAGAGCTGCCCGATATGGCCAAAGCCGACGATGCCCACAGTCTTGCCATATACCTCGACACCCTTGAAGGACGACCGTTTCCACTCGCCTTGCCGCAGCGATTGATCGGCCTGGGGGATCTGCCGAGCAGCCGCGAGCAGCAAGGTGATCGCATGTTCGCAGGCTGAGTGAATATTCGACGTGGGCGCGTTGACCACCATCACACCACGCTGTGTCGCGCCTTCAATGTCAACATTGTCCAGTCCGACGCCCGCGCGGCCGATGATTTTCAATTCTTTGGCGGCGTCGAGAACTTCTTCATCCACCGTGGTGGCGGAACGTACTAGGAGCGCATCTGCTTCTGAGACGGCGGCCAGGAGCTCGGCACGGTTCGGCCCGTCTACCCACCGGACCTCAACGCCATCTCCCAGCGCCTCGATTGTTGATTGAGCAAGCTTGTCAGCGATAAGAACCACAGGTAAGCAGTTGTGATTCACGATTTGGTCCTCCTAGTAAAATAGCGCACGGTCAGGTGCACTCCGTCGTGTGGGTTGGGGGTTTGAGCACATATATGGCCCGGATGATCAG
The DNA here is from genome assembly GCF_019754945.1 of Corynebacterium pseudokroppenstedtii. Taxonomy (GTDB): domain Bacteria; phylum Actinomycetota; class Actinomycetes; order Mycobacteriales; family Mycobacteriaceae; genus Corynebacterium; species Corynebacterium pseudokroppenstedtii. The sequence continues at coordinate 238,135 of NZ_JAEUWU010000001.1, read as the reverse complement.
GCGCAGATATACAAAAAGCATAGCCCTCCTACCAGCACATTATGGCGAAATAAGAGGACTATGCTGAATAATATCCCTTTTTGGGGATAATTTAAGCGGTTTCGTCCAACGGGTTAGCGATCCAGCTCATCATGGAGCGCATATCTTTACCGGCCTTCTCCAACGGGTGGTTCGCGTATTCCTCGCGCAGACCCTTCAAACCAGGCTGACCAGCGTCGACATCCTTGAACATGGCGTCGACGAAGGTGCCGTCCTGAATCTCAGAGAGAACCTTCTTCATCGACTCCTTGACGTGGTCATCAATGATCTTCGGTCCCGAAACGTAGCCACCGAACTCAGCGGTTTCCGAGATCGAGTAGTTCATGTTCGACAGGCCACCCTCGAAGATGAGGTCCACGATCAGCTTCATCTCGTGGCAGACCTCGAAGAACGCCATCTCCGGTGCGTACCCAGCTTCGACGAGAACCTCGAAGCCCGTCATCATCAGCTTTTCCAAGCCACCACAGAGAACTGCCTGCTCACCGAAGAGGTCAGTTTCGGTCTCTTCACGGAAGGTGGTCTCGATAACCCCTGCACGTCCAGCGCCGATAGCGGCTGCATAGGACAGTGCCAGCGCCGTGCCCTCGCCGGTCGGGTCATTTTCCACGGCAATCAACGAGGGAACACCCTTGCCCTCCGTAAACTGGCGACGAACCAGGTGGCCGGGGCCCTTCGGTGCAACCATGCCCACCGTGACTCCCTTAGGAGCGACGATCTTCTTGAAGTGAATGTTCAAGCCGTGGGCGAAGAAAATAGCGTCCCCATCTTTCAGGTGAGGTTCAATCTCCTTTTCGAAGATCGCGATCTGCGACGTGTCGGGGGCCAAGATCATGATCAGATCTGCCCACTCAGCGGCCTCAGCGTTAGAGAGCACTTCGAAGCCAGCTTCTTTGGCCTTTTCCGCGGACTTGGAGCCCTCGCGCAGGCCGATACGAACATCGACGCCAGAGTCGCGCAAGCACTTAGCGTGTGCGTGGCCCTGTGAACCGTAGCCAATCACCGCTACTTTGCGGCCTTGGATGATGCTCAGGTCTGCGTCATCGTCGTAATAAGTTTTGATTGCCACTGTAACTCCTTTCAAGAGTTCCATTTGTCGAGAAGATCATATCATAGGGTGAGATTATCGTTTGGGCATCATGGGATTCGCACCACGACTTAAAGCAACCACCCCCGAATACACTTGTTCGCGGATACCAAAGGGCCGAAGGACATCCAACAAAGCAACCAATTTCCCCGGCTGCCCCGTCGCCTCAATGACCACCGATTCAGGTGCCACATCGACCACACGAGCACGGAACAGGTTGGCAGCGTCGACAACCTGCGCCCGGTTCTCATTATTCGCCGCAACCTTGACCATAAGCAGGGCACGAGACACCATTTGATCGTCCTTCTGCCGAATGACCTTCAGCACCGGGATCAATTTATTGAGCTGCTTCGTGATCTGTTCGATGGACACTTCATCTGTTTCCACGACGATGGTGATCCGATTGACCCCCTCCAGATCAGTCGTTCCTGTCGTCATCGAAATGATGTTGAATGATCGCCGAGCGAACATCCCGGACAGCCGAGCAACAATGCCTGGCTGATCTTCCACTAAGAGACTCAACGTATGTTGCATGCCCCTACTCCTCTCCCCCGCCGCGCTGGTCGTCGGTGGCTGCTGTGGTTCCTTCCGCTGCCACCCGAGCCTGATCCTCTTCAATAACGTCGCTCACATCAGTGACCGAATCTTCATCAATCATCTGATCGGAGTCGAACAATGGCCGCAGGTTGAGGGCGTACTGGATCTCATCATTCGAGTGTCCCGACGCAACCATCGGCCACACTTGCGCATCCTCACCAACGATGAAGTCAATCACCACAGGCCGGTCGTTAATCTCGCGCGCTTTCTTGATCGTCGGCACGATCTCGTCTTCCCGAGTAACACGGAAGCTCGCACAGCCCATCGACTCTGCCAAGGACACAAAATCCGGTAGATACTCGCCCTTCGGGTGAAGGCCCGTGTGCGAATAGTGGCTCTGGTAGAACAAATTCTGCCACTGACGAACCATGCCCAGATTGCCGTTATTAATCACCGCAACTTTGATCGGAAGATCATTGACCGCACAGGTCACCAACTCCTGGTTGGTCATCTGGAAGCAACCATCGCCATCGATAGCCCAGACTTCTTTCCCCGGCGAACCGGCCTGAGCACCCATCGCAGCAGGAACGGCATAACCCATCGTCCCCAAGCCACCCGAGTTCAACCATGTCCGCGGCTGTTCATAATCGACGAACTGCGCCGCCCACATCTGGTGCTGCCCCACCCCAGCGCAGTAAATCGCGTCGGGACCAACTTCATCGGAAATGGCCTTAATAACCGCTTGGGGAGCTAACTTGCCATCGTCGGGATTCTCCCACCCCAAGGCATAGGTCTTCTGCAAAGAATGGAGATAATCAACCCAACGGCTACACTCAGGCTGCTTCAGGTTCTTCTTCTCGTACATATCAGTCAGAGACTGAAGAACTTCTCGCGCATCCCCGACGATGGGGACCTCAACCTCGCGGATCTTTCCGATCTCCGCAGGGTCAATATCCGCGTGGATAAACTTCGCCTCAGGAGCGAAAGACTCAACATCGCCAGTGACACGATCGTCGAAACGCGTTCCGATCGCTATAACAACGTCAGCTTTCTGCAATGAAGCGACGGCCGAGACGCTGCCGTGCATCCCCGGCATCCCCATATGAAGAGGATGAGAATCGGGGAACGACCCCAGCGCCATCAACGTCGTCACCACGGGAATACCCGTCTTCTCGACGAACTCCGCAAGCTCCGCGCTGGCGTTAGCCTTGATCACCCCACCACCGACGTAGAGCACCGGGCGACGGGATTGTGCAATGAGATCCACCGCCTGCTTGATTTTCCGCGAGTGCGGCGACGTCGTCGGCCTATAACCAGGAAGCTCAAGCTCAACAGGCCACTCAAACTCAGCGACCTGATTCTGAATATCCTTCGGCACGTCGACAAGCACCGGACCAGGCCGACCGGTGGATGCCAAGTGGAATGCTTCCGCAATCAGACGCGGGATGTCCTCAACTTTGGTCACCATGAAGTTGTGCTTCGTGACGGGAAGGGTCACCCCGCAAATATCAGCTTCCTGGAACGCGTCGGTTCCCAATAAGTGCAGCCCCACCTGCCCAGTAATCGCGACGACCGGAACGGAGTCAATGTTGGCATCGGCCAGCGGCGTCACAAGGTTCGTCGCGCCGGGTCCTGATGTCGCGATGCACACGCCAACTTCGCCGGTGGCTTGGGCATAACCGGTTGCGGCGTGGCCAGCGCCCTGCTCGTGGCGCACCAGAATGTGATTGAGGATGGTCGATTCGTAAAGGGCCTCGTAGAGGGGAAGAACAGCGCCACCCGGAAGACCGAAAACAGTCCGAGTGCCCAATACCTCGAGGGTACGGACAATAAGCTCTGCGCCGGTGAACTTTTCTTTTCGGATTTTCTGAGTGGGTTTGTTGGGTGCTCCCGACTGCGTTGCCACAGTTGAAGCCGCAACCGTCGCCGGAGTGGGCGGTTGAGAGGGGGCGTTCACGGTTTTGTGCTCTCCTCACTGTGTTATCAGGGGTATCAGCCTCAGCGGAACTTTTATTACCGACGGATGAGCGTGTTGTTGCCATCGTCACGAGTTCCGATAAAGCATCGGATATGAAAAAAGCCCTTCTCGCGTGGTGCGAAAGGGCGGTGACGAGTAACCAGGAAAGCTAACGCCCTCTCGGTACTACAAGAATGATGGTGGTCATCGTTGCGCTCGTCATATTTAGAACTATAAAGGCACAGACACGTCAGACCAACTAGGGCCACGAGAAATCACCGGAATTGCCCGATAATGGCGCACTATCACCCCCAAATGGTAAGGAACGTGCCAGAAAACGGGAGGACGGCGAGCCACGGGAGCAAAACCGCCACTCCTCTACCATCCCCGTGCTGATAGTTCACTGAGAATATTCACGGAGATCTGTGAGAAGATCATCCACATCGTGGCCAACCGCACAATCTGGTGACTAAGTTTAGGTCTATGCCGTTCAAGTTCTATTTGACTTCCATGTGGGAGTGGGTGGCCAACACCGGCCTATCCCTTGCCATCTTGATCTGTATCGCCATACTCATACCGCGCATCGGCCGACTTGTGGTCCGATGGGCGACGATCAAGATGAACGAGCACGAAGAACGGCGCGGAGAAATTGCCGACACCGAAGGCTACAAAGGTCGGCTAGCCATTCTCGGCGCACTGGTCTACATCGCAGAGGCCATCGCCTTCTTCTTCGTCGCCATCCGGATCCTTAAAGACTTCGGATTCTCAACGACCGGCGCGGCCGTTCCCGCAACCGTTGTTTCTGCCGCCGTTGCGTTTGGTGCGCAGAAAATCATCGCTGACTTCCTCGCCGGATTCTTCATCATTACCGAGCGGCAGTATGGCGTCGGTGACTGGGTCATCCTTCAAAACAAGAACGCCCCGGTGGAAGGAACAGTGACGGCTATTACCCTGCGCTCAACCACAGTACGGACACTCAACGGGCAAGAGGCAGTTGTGCCGAACTCCGTACCACTTGTTGCTGTCAATGCTTCCTCCGGATGGGCGAAGGCTCAGATAGACATCCCCGTTCCCCTCACCGCAGGTGATAGCACTGAAGACCTGAACGCACTCTTCGATGGCTGCGTGAACCGCACTTTGGCTAAGCCTGAGATCGCACGACTCGTCAGCGACGACGCCGATGCCGTGAGTATCCTGCCCGCGCTGGATCTGATTCCACCGACATCGACGGGTGTTCCGTGGAGTATCAAGTACCGCGTCCTCATTCGTGTTGAACCGGGACAGCAATGGACTGTGGAGCGTGCCCTTCGTTCAGCCGTCATGGATGAAATGTGGGCATCGTATTCCCGGTCAACCATTGAGAGCTTGCCGGGACTCACTCGGTCTTCCGGGCACTCGCATCATGCGCACGGTAATGGGGGTGACAACGGGCACCACGATGGACACAGTGGTGACGGTGCACATGCATCGACAACTTCCGACAAAGATGAGGCGACCAGCGGCGACAACACCCAGGCGTTGGATACAACACGCCGGTGGGCTACGACGCTGCAACGGGAAGAAGACGAGTTTGAAGGACGGCCAACGACGGAGGATGCGCAAGGGGCTGCTTCGTCAGAGACCGCCAATGGTGGCATCGGGAATGTCGGCCCTACTGCCAGTGGGAATGGCAGCGGCACGGCCAACGACTCGGAGACCGTCGTCTTCCCCTCGGCATCAGGCTCCACATCAGGCTCCACGGCGGAAACTCGGGTGTTTTCACCCGAGGACGACACCGCAGCTGCCGAACGTGCTGCCCAGGCGTCCGATCATGGGGTTAACCCGAGCGACCGGGGTACCAGCAGCGCCGATGTTTCAGACGCAACAACGTCGAAAAAGGCAGAAGACACCCGCACGTCGCTAGAAAAAGAAGCGGAAGATGCGCAGCAAAATGGGCTGTTCAGAAGGATTTCGTACGAGCGACGGATCCAACGGCTCTTCTCGATCGGCGGACGGTGCCGCGCATCAACCAGTGCCATTGTGCTGGTTCTCATCATCTTGGTGATTCTCCAAGGGCTCACCTATGACGGCGGCGACCGCGGCTCTGGAATACTGGCCCCCTCGTCGTTCCAATCGCGTTCGGACACGAAGGAATCGGACGACAAGTCGGAGAGCTCGGCTCCCACGACGCCGGAGTCGAACACCCATTCTGAGAATCCGACCACGGAGCGGGATAGCAATAGCGAGAACGGCAGCAATACTCCAACGACAACGCCGAATCGCACACAGCCCACGACGACTGCGCCGAATACGGATAACAACCGGAACCAGCAGAATTCCACGAATGGAAACCAAAATTCCGGCAATAACGGGAATGCGGGATCTAATTCCAATGGGGACAACTCCGATAACGGAGGGGCCAACCAACAGGACACTGACAGCAGCAACCAGGGCTCAGGGTCCGGCAACTCCAACAGTGGGAATGACAACTCCGGCCAGATGAATCTGAGCCACGGTCAAGGTGACAACAACACAGCATCTACAATGGCCCCATGAGTTCGACTCCGTCCGGCGAGCACACCCCAGGCTCTCACCCACGCCCACACCACGCACGACCAGGTCACGGTGCGGGCCGGCAGGCATCTCGCCCTGCGGCATCCTCACCCCGCACGCAGAAGGAAAAGATCAGGACAACGACGACCATCCGTCCCGACAGAATGAACCTCATTGGGGCGATCGTCATGTTCCTGATCTTCCTCATTTTCGTGGGCTATAAACCCGCCTACCTCTTCTGGGTGCTGACCTTCCCTATTCTTTTCGCCGTGTGGGTTCTCCGTGCTCGTACTGAGATTTCACCGACGGGTATTACCGCACGGTATCTTTTCCGCTCCAGCCGAACACTATCCTGGGATGACTTCTCCGGTATTCAGTTCAGCCGTGGCGGACGCGCTTATGCCGTGCCGAATGGGCCGAATCAGGAGACGAATGATCACGCTGCGGAGCGCGGACGTACCAGCCGCCCCAGGCAAAAGCGCGATACCATCGCATTACCTGGAGTGACGTTTAATAACCTTCCGAAGCTTGCCAAGGCCTCCGGCGGACTCATCCCTGACCCTGTTACGCCGGGGCGAAACCGCGACGATGACGAGTTGACCACCGTCAATCGCGACGGGTACGCCGTCGTTAAGACCCGCGAGGAGGCGACGAGGGAGCACAACGCGAAACTCATCGCCGCCGAGATGGAACGACGACGCGCAGCCCAGCACTCCACATCCGACGAAACCTCGGAGACAAGCCACCGCGACCAGTCAGACACACCGGAAAAACCTGACCAGGATTAGCAGCGGCGCCCGACCATTCCAGACATCACACTGTTGAGGAGCCAACCCCCATGATCCCCCTACGATCGTCGGTCACTACCCAAGGCCGCAACGCCGCTGGAGCTCGCGCGCTCTGGCGAGCTGCCGGCTTAAAAGATGGTGACTTTAACAAGCCCATCATCGCCATCGCGAACTCCTACACGCAGTTCGTTCCCGGTCATGTGCACCTCAAGGACGTCGGGGACATCGTCGCCGGTGCCATCCGTGAAGCAGGCGGTGTTCCTCGAGAGTTCAACACCATTGCCGTCGATGATGGAATCGCCATGGGCCACGGCGGGATGCTTTACTCACTCCCCTCACGCGAAATCATCTCCGATTCCGTGGAATATATGGTCAATGCGCACGCCGCAGACGCAATTGTCTGCATTTCCAACTGTGACAAGATCACGCCGGGAATGCTCAATGCGGCCATGCGGCTCAACATTCCCGCCATCTTCGTGTCCGGCGGCCCCATGGAGGCGGGAAAAGCTGTTGTCGTCGATGGGGTTGCGCATACTCCGACCGACCTCATTACAGCGATTTCGGCGTCGGCAAACGATAGTGTCGACGACCGGGGGCTCTCTATCGTCGAGAATTCGGCGTGCCCGACTTGTGGCTCGTGTTCGGGAATGTTTACAGCGAACTCCATGAACAGCTTGACGGAGGCGCTCGGGCTGTCACTCCCTGGTAACGGCTCTACACTGGCTACCCATGCAGCCCGGCGCGCGCTCTTTGAGAACGCTGGTCGGACGATCGTCGACATGTGCCAGCGTTATTACAACCACGATGACGATAGTGTTCTCCCGCGTAACGTCGCGAATAAGCATGCTTTTGATAACGCCATGACCCTTGATATGGCCATGGGTGGATCGACGAACACGGTTCTGCACATTCTTGCCGCGGCGCAAGAGGGCGACATCGATTTTGACCTTGCTGATATCGACCGTCTGTCCAGGGAAGTTCCTTGTCTGTCCAAGGTCGCGCCGAACTCGAACTACCACATGGAAGACGTCCATCGCGCGGGCGGGATCCCTGCGATTCTCGGCGAGCTTAACCGCGCGGGGCTCCTCCACGATGATGTGCACGCGGTGCATGCGCAGTCTCTGTCGGACTGGTTAGCGACCTGGGATATTCGTACCGATAACCCGACACAGATTGCGTTGGATTTATTCCATGCTGCCCCTGGCGGCGTGCGAACGACCGTCCCCTTCTCGACGGATAACAAGTGGGACGAACTTGATACGGACTCCGAAAACGGCTGCATCCGCGACGTGGACCACGCTTACACCGCTGATGGCGGGCTGGTTATTTTGCGCGGGAACCTCGCTGAGGACGGCGCCGTCATTAAGGCCGCCGGAATTGATGAGTCGCTGTGGCACTTCTCTGGGCCTGCTCACGTGTTGGAATCCCAAGAGGATGCCGTCAACGCCATTTTGAACAAGCAGATCAAGCCGGGCGAGGTCGTCGTCATTCGGTACGAAGGTCCCGCCGGTGGCCCGGGGATGCAAGAAATGCTCCACCCGACGGCATTCTTGAAGGGCGCTGGCCTGGGAACCCAGTGCGCACTGATCACGGATGGGCGGTTCTCTGGTGGTTCATCGGGAATTTCCGTTGGGCACATTTCTCCCGAGGCAGCACATGGTGGGCTGATTGGTCTTATTCACGACGGTGACACCGTTACTATCGACGTCCACAAACGCCAGCTCACCCTTGACGTGCCCGAGGATGTGTTGGCGGAGCGTCGGGAGAAGATGAATGCCTCTGAGCGCCCGTGGCGTCCGCTGAACCGTCAACGTCGGGTGAGCAAGGCGCTCCAGGCATATGCATCTATGGCTACCAGCGCTGATACTGGTGCGGTTCGGAAAGTCAACGACCGTCGGTAGTTACAGGTTTCGGGTTCGCCCTTGTGCAGAACCTGCACGGCCCCTCCGAGCTCAACCGCCATGGTTGAACGCGTGAGGAGCCGACTTATTTGGGTTAGTTGAATGGGTTTGACTGGGCGACGACGACCCACACCGCTGCCCCCGCGAGCAAACCGATAATCGTACTGAACCAGCCGCTCCCCAGCGGGCGTCGAGCCCAACCGCGAGTGGCATCCACTCCCCACCTTCCGGGACCGCTAAACGCTACGCCTATGGATAGCGCGGTGAGCAACAACCACACCTGTACGTGCGGAGCCAAGTTGAATGGTGAGAACGCGCCCGGCTGAAGGTCAATCGAGTACATCGCCATAAAGCTTGATACCGCAACCGCCATGCACGCACCCAGCGGGGCGAGTACGCCCAACACGAGGAACGCTCCGGCGGCAGTTTCGATGATCGGCACAGCCCAGGCGAGAAGCTCATTGCCCTTCATGAAGTAGAAGTCGTTGTGCAGTCCATCGACGCCAGAGCTGCCTCCTAGCTCGAAGAGAGTTCGGATACCGTAGAAGAGCAGCATCGCGCCCAGAGCCAGGCGAATGAGGAAGAGGCCGAAATCGGTGGTTCCTCGGCGCGGGTCCTCATCCTCGTAGATCTCGTCATCGACGTCGACGTCACCAGTGTTATCAATGGGGCGGTCGTCCTCCCCCAGTGGGACAGCGCCATCCCTGTATTCACCAGCGGCACCTTCACTCGCCATCACGCCGGCAGCCGCCCTGTCATTCTGGCGATCGTCGGCATAACGGCCCATATCGACGTGGTCGCGATCATAGGCACCTGACGTGGGCATATCGACGCGTGTCTCGTTGATCTGTTCATCAGGTCGATCGACGTATGTGTCGTGTGTTTCGTACCGCGGCGCGGATTGCGAAGACGCGCTCCTGTCTGCCGGGGTACGACTTGCTGAGGCAGGTTCTTCCTCATCCATGGTGGCCATATCTAAATCTGACACCGGAGCGTTAGCGAAAACGGCATCCTCGTCCGACGTTGACCGAGCACCAGGAATGTCCTCAGGCTGATCGAACAGCGGGTCGTGGTTTTTCGGTTCCTGAGGCTGCTCACGGGGTGTAATCACCTGTGGTGCAGCTCGCCCCGTCAAGGAATAAATGTCACGACGGCCCTGTGGACGCTGCTCAACCACCGTGAGTTCGTCAGCTGCAAAATCCTCATCAGATGGCGTTTCAGATTCTGCTTCACTACTAGAGACGTCGTGAGGTGCGTCGTGGGCCGTGTCGCGCTCAGATTCAGCGGCCCCGAGATCACCTGCGTGATCACCCCTAGGTTCGTCATTGCCCGCACGATCCTCCGACGCCGCAGAGCTAGCCGCAGGCTTAACAGACGGAGCTGCAGGCTTAACGGGGCGTGATCCGGCAACCGTCGGGATGCCGTCTAAATCATCCATTGCCTGAAGATCGTCTAAATTGCGCGAGTCACTTGCGTCGGAGGACCCGCGTGACTTGTCATCCCAGGGATCCAGACCGCGGTGATCTATCGCCCCATATGACAATGACGGTGCGGACTTCTCCTGCACCTCGTGGGACTCCCCTTCTGCCGACGCAGTTTCACGTACGGCGTCGGCGCTGGATCCCTTCGATGTGGACGTATCCGATGCGGGCACATCGATCTCGTCACGGGATTCGCGATCAGAGATGGGGGTATCAGCTGTAAGGTCACTAGATTTATTGCGGGACTTTCTTCCGAACATAACCCCACTTTAAAGGTGAACAGTGACACAACGCAGATAATTCACGTGGTGTGTCGATTAGTATCCACGCGACCAGTGCAAATAGTGTTTAGAGGAGTCCCGATTCTCAGCTAATCCGACGTCGACGCTGGCACACTTCCCGACCGGCCACCGGAGCTATCGGTCGATTTCCCGTCGGAGGTATCCCCATTCGTTCCAGTCTCCGAGGAGGATGATTCGCCTTGTGCGGACGTTCCCTCATTACCCGACGTGTTCCCGTCTGAAGAAGCGTCGTGTGAGTCATCATCTGACTCCTCATCGAGCTCTTTCCTGACAGCTTCCCGCAGCTCCGCGTTTTCAATGTTTGACGCCCTGACTAGGTGACGTAATTGCCGCCGCTGCTTTGAGGTGAAGCGCTTCTTCGGATTGTCACGGCGCTCGACTAATTCGCTAATTCGATCACGACGTTCGGCCTCGTCCTCAATGCGGGAATGCCCGCGGAACCAGGCAATCAACAGCACAATAATAAGGAAAACGCCCAGGTAACCTAAGGCCGGATATACCGTCGCAATTAGGGACTTGAACCCCAGGAAGCTCAAAACAAAGCCCGCCAATGTGACGCCGATGAAGATAATGCGGAATTTCTCGGGACGCTTGGAGGATAGCCGTCGCCCCAATGAATAAAACATTCCGATGGCGGTATTAAAGATCATGCCGTAAATAACCACAGCCATGACCCAACCAAGGCCACCGTTGATGTTATTCACCAGGGAAAGCATGGGTAATGCGTCATCTTTAACCGTCGCCGTGGAGCACAATAAAGCAACCGCTGAAATGGTGAGCAAAATACCGAAGGTAAGGCCACCGAAGAAGCCTCCCCAGCCCGCCTCACGCGGGTACAGGTGCGAACCACCGATAACAATCGCCATGGATACCGAAAGAATTAATGACAGGCCCACATAGTTCAGACTCGACAATGCGAAGTTCGGGAAGCTATTAGGAATTGATGAGGCTACCTCACTGAGATGACCCCATGAATCGCTGCGATCAACGAAGGAATAGATCGATGCAGCCACAACGAAAACGATGATAAAAGGTGTAATTCCACCAATGACGGCTGAAACTTTATCAACGTCTAACATGCCGGCCGCTAAAACGAGCACCAGCATGATGACCGAACCAGCCCACACTGGCCACCCCAGCTGCTGTTTAAGGTTCTCCCCCGCACCCGCGAACATCACGAAACCAATACAAAATAGGGTGGCAATAATGGCGAGATCGAGAAATTTCGATACCCAGGTGGGCAATGAGCCGGACAATACTTCATTGTGCTCATCAGCCATGTAATAGCTGCCCAGTTGGAGCACTGTGTACCCCGTTGCCGCCATAATGACCGCGGCAAGAATCGCACCCAGAATTCCCCACGTTCCATAGGACACGAAATACTGCTGGATCTCCTGGCCCGACGCGAAACCCGCACCAACAATTAATCCAACAAAGGACAACGCAATACTTATTGTGCGTTTAACCACTGATCTAACTTTCTATCTATTCCGAATCTAACGATCGATTGCTATTCCCGATGTCACTACTTCACCGGGGTACTCGACACCGTGGAACCTGAGCCAGTATCTCCCCCAGCACTAGTACCTTCCCCAGCGCTGTCCTTCGCATCCGGCTCATCGATCTCTTCAGGTTCGGGAGCCTCATCAGTCTTGGTATAACTCGTCACGTCGTCGCGAATAAGCTTCCGAAGTTCGTCATCGTCCAGGTTCGAATCCCCGATCAGGTGCCGGAGCCGGCGAGCCTGCTTCGACGTAAACCGCACATTCGGATCGAGCTTGCGCTCGGCAAGTTCACGCGCTTCTTGGCGACGGCCGCCTTCGTCATGCATCGCAGTCCGCCCACGGAACCACGCAATGAACAGCAACGCGATGAGCACGAACCCGACGTACCCCATGATCGGGTACACGCTGGACAGCAACGTTTTGAATCCGAAGAAGCTGACGGCAAAGCCAATCACGGTGACGACCGTAAACACGATCCGGAATTTCTCCGGGTGACGTGCTGTCAGACGACGCCCCAAGGAATAGAACAGGCCCAGGCAGGTGTTAAAGATCATCCCGTAAATGATCAAGGACATGATCACGCCTAAGGCTGGGTGAATGTGGTCAACCAGCGTCAGCATGGGCAGGTCGGACCCCTGAACGGTCTTGATCTTCAGGAAGAGCGACAGGGTGCTGATGATGAGCAACACACCGAAAATGATGCCTCCCACGAGCCCACCGAGGCCGGCTTCGCGCGGGTAGAGGTGAGAGCCACCAATAACGATGGCCATGGCCACGTTAACCATGAGGACCAAGCCAGCGTAGTTCAGGGCACTGATCCACCAATTCGGAAGATTGGTATCAACGTTCTGGGTGAGCGGTTCGAGGCTCGACAGGCTTCCGTCGGTGTGGGTGTATGCCCATATCGCTGCCCCGACGAGGGCAACCACGATGAACGGCGTGATGGCTCCGATCACTGTGCTGACGCGATCGGCATCAAGCATCCCCGCAGCCAACACGAGAACCAGGAGAATCGCGGACCCCACCCACGATGGAATTCCAAACTGCTGGTTGAGGTTGGATCCACCCCCGGCCAGCATGACGAAGCCCACGGAAAACAGTGTGAACACAATGCCGATATCCAGGATCCACGAAACCGTTTTCGTGCCAATGGTCCGTAAGACTCCGGCGTGTTCATCAGCTTGGAAGTAGCTTCCCAGCTGCAACACGATCATTCCGGCAGCGGACATCAAGACCGCTACGATAACGGCCCCCCAAATCCCCATTTTTCCGAAGGCCACGAAATACTGGAGCACTTCCTGACCAGATGAAAAGCCGGCGCCGACGATAAGGCCGACAACCGACATAGCAACAGCAATTGTTCTTTTGAACATCGAATCCTCAAGAAAGGGTTGATTAGCTTTCTATTGAGGAATCATACCGGCCGAGGCACCGCAACTAATAGTTAGTGCAACACCTTAACTGCATTTCTCCACGATAAGCTGCTGAACACGAGCCGGATCAGCCTTGCCCCGCGTAGCCTTCATCACGGCACCGACGATAGCGCCCGCCGCTTTCGTCTTGCCGCCCTTGATCTTCTCGACAATGTCCGGATTTGCCGCCAGAGCCTCGTCGACAGCCTTCTCCAAGGCACCGTCGTCGCGGACCACTTCAAGCCCACGATTCTTGACAACATTGTCGACGACGTCCTCGCTCTCGGGATCGTCGACGTTCTCCTTACCTTCGCCGGCAAGGACGCCATCGATGGCAGAACGGGCCAGCTTATTCGTCAGCTTCCCATCGGCGACGAGCTTCGCCACGCGAGCAACCTGACGAGGGCTAATGGTCAGCGCATCCAGCTCGACTTCCTGCTCATTCGCCTTCTGCGCAAGATAGGACACCCACCACGAGCGAGCCTCAGTTGGCGTAGCGCCGGCTTCGACAGTGTCAGCCACGAGATCCAAGGCGCCCGCGTTCACGAGGTCGCGGAGCTCCTCGTCGGAAAGCTTCCATTCCTTCTGAATCCGGGCACGACGTACCCACGGAAGCTCCGGCAACGTCGCACGGATTTCCTCCACCCATTCAGACGGAGCAACAACGGGCGGCAAATCAGGATCGTTGAAGTAGCGGTAATCCGCCATCGTTTCCTTCGGACGGCCCTTCGAGGTCGTGCCATCGGTCTCCTGATAGTGCCGTGTCTCCTGGACAATCTCGACGCCGTGCTTCAGGCACTGAGCCTGACGCTGCATCTCGAACCGCACAGCCTGTTCCACTGAACGCAGCGAATTGATGTTCTTCGTCTCCGTGCGGGTGCCGAATTCTTCCGTACCGATCGGCCGCAGAGACAGGTTCGAGTCAACACGCATCGAACCCTGGTCCATGCGGGCATCCGAAACTTTGAGGGCTTTCATCAGATCACGCACGGCTGTGACATACGCACGAGCAACTTCCGGCGCGCGCTCGCCTGCCCCCACGATGGGCTTGGTCACGATCTCGATCAGCGGCACACCAGCGCGGTTAGCGTCGACAAGAGACTTTGTAGCACCAGCGATGCGGCCACCTTGCCCACCGATGTGGGTCAATTTACAGGTGTCTTCCTCCATGTGGGCGCGCTCAATCTCCACGCGGAACGTCGAGCCATCGTCGAGCTGAACATCCAAATAACCGTCATACGCGATAGGCTCGTCGTACTGGCTGATCTGGTAATTCTTCGGCTGATCCGGGTAGAAATAATTCTTTCGCGCAAACCGCGACCGCTCGGCGATAGAGCAATTGAGGGCCAAACCAATTTTGATTGCCCATTCGACGCCCTTCTTGTTCACCACGGGCAGAGCACCCGGCAAACCTAAGCAGCACGGGTCGGCATGGGAATTAGGGGCATCACCGAACTCAACCGAGGACGACGAAAACATCTTCGATTTCGTCGCAAGCTCAACGTGAATTTCCATCCCCATAACGGGATCAAACTGCGCGACGACGTCGTCATAGTCCATAATATCGTCGGAATAATCCTGAATCGACTGAGCGGGAGAAGTCATAACCAACAGTGTAGCGCCAGAGTGTTCAACAACTTATAAAGGGACAATCGAGCGGGAACGCCTAGACGTCGTTGCGGTCGAGGATGTCGCGCAACACATCGTCGTCAATATTCGACTCGCCGATGAGGTGCCGGAGTTGGCGCTTCTGTTTAGAGGTGAACCGCTTGGTGGGATCCAACTTCCGCTCAGCCAACTCATGTAGCTTCCGACGTCGGTCCCCCTCTTCCTGAATCTGGATTCGCGATTTCCGCCACGAATAAACCAACACAATCATGAGGACGACACCGACATATCCCAAGATTGGGTAAACATTCGACACCAGCGTTTTGAACCCGAAGAAGCTGATCACGAAGGCAACCAAGGCTGTCACAACGAGCGTCGGGCGGAAGCGTTCCTCATGGTTTGCAGTCAACCGACGAGCCAGAGCGTAGAAAACGCCCAATGCTGTATTGAAGATCATGCCGTAAATGACAATCGACATGACCCAACCGAACGGGCCATTGAAATTCGATGCGAGGGCAAGCATCGGAAGATCCGCATCTTTGACCTCATCGATCTTCACATACAGCGAAAATGCGATGACGATCAGCAGGAATCCGAAGATCAGGCCTCCGAGGCCGCCACCAATTCCGGCCTGACGCGGATAAAAATAGGAACCGCCGATCACGATGGCCATGGACACACCACAAATAAGGTTGAAGCCCACGTAGTTGAGCGCGGAAATCCACCAGTTCGGCAGATTCGTATTGATGGTCGATGCGGAAGCGTCTAAGTGGTTGAAGTCGGGATGAATTCCGATCAACGTCACTAGCCCGACGATCGTAATGCAAACAATGATGAACGGAGTAATCGCCCCGATAATGGCCGAGACTTTAGAGACATCTAGCATCCCCGATAATAGGACGAGGACCAGCAGGATCGTCGCACCTACCCACGTCGGAAAGCCAAATTGCTGCTTCAGGTTTGAGCCCGCGCCCGCGAACATCACGAACCCTAGCGAAAACAGGGTGACCAAGATGCCGATGTCCAAAAAAATGGCCAGGAGCTTCGTCGCGGAGCTGTCAATGACTCGTTTGTGCTCTTGAGCTCGGTAATAGCTCCCTAGGACAAAGACTGACGTGCCGGCAATACTCATCAAAACCGCGGCGAGGACAACGCCCCACAAGCCCCAGCGCCCAAAAGCGACGAAAAACTGCAGCCCCTCCTGCCCCGAGGCTGTTCCCGCGCCAACGATCAGCCCCACAAAAGCTAAAGCGATCGAAAGCGTATTTCTGAACATGAGGGGTTCTCCTTGGAACAAAATCACCAGAGAGCCGGGACGGCTCGACTACCACCGGCAAAGGTTACTCGACTGCACGGACAAAAACCGCCATTTAACATGATCGCTTGCATTTGTAACACACAATTAATGAAAAACAATGATGGCTGTCACAGCGGCTCCATAGGGTAAAAGAATGAATCCGCTCCCCCGCCGACAAACGTCAAAAAGCCAACGAAAATCGTCGACGACACTGGTCGCGACGCAGCCACAACAATTATCTCGCCGCAGACGACTATGGGCGTCGATGATGAGCACGCTCGTCCTGCTTATTGCCAGCGGATACGCCCCAGCATCCACGCGAACAGCGAACGCTGCGCCGCCGGCACCGAACCGGGATATTTCCGTCGCTCCCGAATCAAATACCGACTACCGCCCGGACATGACGGCGGTACAGACGGACTCATACTCCGTATCCACCGCAAATCCCGTCTCGACGGCTGCCGCCCGCGATGTGTTGGCCACTGGTGGAACCGCTGCTGATGCGTTGGTTACGGCGCAACTCGTGTTAGGGCTGGTGGAGCCTCAATCGTCGGGTATCGGCGGTGGTGGCTACATCCTGTACCACGACGCGACGAGCGACTCTGTCACCGCCATCGATGGCCGTGAAACCGCGCCCGACGACGCGCCTGACACCTACCTGTCGCAGATATCTTCCACCGACACTCACACACCCGAGCCCGACGCGCGACGTTCCGGCAGGTCAATCGGTGTACCGGGAATCATGGCCGCCTTAGGGACCCTCCACACCCAACACGGGAAAACGCAATGGGGTGACCTTGTTCAACCTGCCATCACGCTGTCTGAGAACGGGTTCGACATCAGCCCTCGGCTCGCGACAACGATTGAGGACAATGCCGCAGACCTCGCCCGCGATCCAGAAGCCGCGGCCTATTACCTCAACCCGGATGGAACCGGAAAGAAAACCGGGACGCGCCTCACCAACCCGGCCTATGCCACGACACTCACATCCCTCAAAGTCAATGGCCCACAAGCGCTATATACAGGGAAAATAGCCGACGACATCGTCGCCCGAGCACGCAGCGAGCAGGGCGGAACAACACCATCCTCCTTAACGACGGCCGATCTCGCGAAATACAACCCCACTGTTAAACAAGCACTGTGTGGCCCCTATCGCACCCATATTGTCTGTGGTGCACCGCCATCCACCTCGGGCGGCGTCACGGTAGCAGCTACGCTGGGGATTCTTTCTCACGCGGATCTCTCCGCGATGAAACCGCTCAAGGTCGACAATAATGGTGGCGTGCCCTCCCCCGAGGCGGTCCATATCATTTCTGAAGCAGAGCGCCTCGCCTACGCGGACCGCGACGCCTACCTTGCCGACACCGCTTTTGAGAACCGCCCCGACGGCGATTACACCAAACTGCTCAACCCGGAATATTTAGCGCAGCGGTATTCGCAGATCAGCCCGGAGAAATCCATGGGAACAGCGAAACCCGGCACATTCGACATGGATCACGCCCGCGGTGAGGATCAACCCGAACACGGAACCAGCCACATTTCCGTCGTCGATTCGTATGGGAACGCGGCCAGTATGACGACGAGTGTGGAATCGGCATTCGGCTCATTCCACATGGTCGATGGGTTCATGTTGAATAACCAGCTCAACGATTTCGAGGCCACACCCCGTGACGACGACGGTCAGCTCAAGGCGAACCGGGTGGAAGGCGGGAAACGGCCGAGGTCATCGATGTCTCCCACGATCGTGTACACCATGACGAAGACCGGCGAGCGGGGAGATCTCTATGCCGTCGTCGGATCGCCAGGTGGAGCGGTCATTCCGCAATTTGTCATCAAAACACTGATCGGCATCCTCGACTGGGGCTTAGATCCACAGCAAGCCGTGGCTCTGCCCAACTTCGGCGCCCGAAATAAACCGGAAACCGGCATTGGTGGTGAGCACCCAGACATCGGCCATGACGGAAAAGCCACGCCAGAGGCTCAGGAACTGGTCGACGGTCTCACACGTCGAGGGCACACCGTCAACCTCGACGAACAATCGAGTGGACTATCCGCCATTATCCGAACTCGTGATGGGCACCTCCTCGGCGGGGCGGATCCGCGGCGGGAAGGTGCCGTCATGGGCGGGTAATGCCCGCGTGGTCGGGTGATTACCGGACGATAATTATCCGAATAGAGCAGCCGCGGCCTCGTACCGCTCGATCGGAACAACCTTCAGCGTGCCAACCGCGTCCTGGAGGCTGACCAACCCAATATTCTCTCCCTGGAGGGAAGCGACGGTTCCGTACTTACCTTCGTGAGCTGCACGGCAAGCGTGAACACCGTAGCGCGTGGCGAGAACGCGGTCATAAGCCGTCGGTGTACCACCGCGCTGAATATGGCCCAACACAGTTGTACGGACATCGTGGCCCAGACGCTCATGGATAGCGTCGGCAACTTGCTGGCCAACGCCGGTGAAAACTTCGTGACCGAACTGGTCAATCCCGCCAGCCTTCAGTTCCATGGTGCCTTCTTTCGGACGGGCACCCTCGGCAACGACGACGATTCCGTACTTCTCCCCCATCTGGAAACGACGCTCCATGGCTTTACAAATCGCGTCGATATCGAACGGAACCTCGGGGATCACGGTGTAGTGAGCACCGCCGGCCATACCTGCGTGAAGCGCAATCCAGCCCACGTGACGGCCCATGACCTCCACAACCATCACACGATTGTGCGACTCTGCGGTGGTGTGCAAACGGTCAATCGCATCAGTGGCGACGGAAACCGCGGTGTCGAAACCGAAGGTGTAGTCCGTCGCGTTAACGTCGTTGTCAATGGTCTTGGGGACGCCGACCACCGGGATTCCGTTTTCATGGAGCCAGAGAGCACCTTTCAGCGTTCCCTCGCCGCCGATGGGGATCAACGCGTCGACCCCCGCGTTCTCTAGGTTTTCCTTAATCTGTTCAATTCCTTCGCGAAATTTGTCCGGGTGTAAACGGCCCGTGCCCAAGATAGTTCCGCCCCGGAGGAGAACCCGGTCAATCTCCTCATCGTCGTAGAGCTGAATTCGGCGATCCTCGAGGAGCCCCACCCAGCCATCTTCATAGCCGACCACGGTGGAGCCATATTCAGAACTCGCGGTGCGGACAATTCCACGAATCACCGCGTTCAGTCCCGGGCAATCACCACCGGAGGTAAGAGTCGCAATACGCATAGTGACTACCCTAGCCGGATCGCCGGCGTGTTGCCTATCCGGGACCACCTACTACTTTCCGCGCGTTGCAGCTGTTGTTCCTTGGAATTGCGTAACAACGACTAAACCGACCAACAACACCGTTGCCGGGAAAATCATCGTCCAGCCTAAAGACGACACTGGGTCGGTATGCTGCATGAACACGTCAAGCGTCGCTGCGACAGTAGCGGAACCGATCACCGAACCAACTTGGCGCGTGGTGTTGTACACACCAGACCCCGCACCCGTTTTCTCCATCGGGAGATCGCGCATGGTGGTCGTCGAATTCGGCGCCCACACGAACGCGTTGCCCAACCCCTGCAGAGCGATGGGCACAAACATCCACCACACCGACGTATCCGGCTTCATCACCAAGAAGTAGCAGAGCATGGACAACGTCATAAAGGTAAATCCGGTCAGCGATAGCCGACGCGGCGGCACTGTATCCGACAAACGGCCGACGAATGGGGAGAGCAAACCTGAAATCAGAGCCATCGGCACCATCATCAGGCCGGCTTTCAGGGCCGACATGTGGTGGAACTGCTGGAAGTAAATCATGATCGGAACCATCGGACCAGCGACAGCGAAGCCCATCGTCGTGATCGAAATATTGCCCACCGAGAAATTCTTGTCCTTAAAGAGCGACAGCGGGACCAGCACTTCGACGCCACGCTGGTCGCCCCACTTTTCGATCATGATGAAAATACCGAAGACGACGACGGACGCTGCAATCATGATCCAGATCCACGGTGCCCAGTTTGCGTTGCCACCCTCCTGGAGCGCGAAGACCAGCAAGAACACTGCGATGACAGAGGTCACGATGCCACCCCAGTCGTAGCCGTGGTTTCGCGTCGGCAATTGTGGCACCCACTTGTGCACCATGATGACTGAGACCACGCCGATCGGAACGTTAACGAAGAAAATCCATTCCCAGCCGATCCATGTGGTGAGTAACCCGCCGAGGACCGGGCCGGCCAAACCTGCCATTCCGGCGGTGGCACCCCACAGGCCCATGGCTGCGCCACGTCGCTCACGCGCGAAGATTCGGTTAATCACGCTCATGGTTTGAGGGGTCAGCAGAGCAGCACCTAGCCCCTGAACAGCGCGCGCGGCAATGAGCCAATGAATATCCGGTGCTAAACCACAGCCCAGGGACGAGAGAGTGAAGACGACCATGCCGGCGACATAGACGTTCTTCGGCCCGATCTGATCTCCCAATCGGCCTGTGACCAATAGCGGGACTGCGTAGGTCAGCAAGTACACCGACGTTACCCACAGCACTTGGCTGTAGTCGGCGTTTAACGCACTCTGAAAATCAGGGGTTGCCACTGCCACAATGGTCTGATCCAGAAGGATCATAAAAAAGCCAATGCAGAGCGCTACTAATGCACGCCACGCGTCTTTTTCTGGGATCATTCCTTGGGGTTGTCCCGCCTGAGACGAGTTGGCTGAGGGATTATTCGCTGCTGTGTTGGTCGTCGTCTCTTGGTGCGACGATCCGCTGAGGTTACCAGTCAAAAAGCTTCCTTACCTCTTATTTATTCACCACTATTGATCTACTCATCGTTACAAAAGAAAAGAGTGAACGCTGACGGAATTCGGGGTTTTCTCCCGTAAATGCTCGAAAAGCGAACTATTTAAGGCGAAAGTCGTGCTCGTAGTACAGACTTCACCTTGTCCATCCAGACAGGTTACGCGCACACAAAGATCATCGCGAAACCTTAATTCGGGCCCGCGATCAGACGGCAGGCAAGGAACCCAGGCGACATACGCCGAGCCAACCCTCGAGCTCTACCTCGCACAGCCCGCCTATTTACTGAGGCTACCGAGGCATCACCCAGAACGCGCCCTCGCCCGACTTATTAGCGCGCATCGTCGGCTGAGAAACATCGCCATGCTGGACGACACTCGACGTCATCGACAAAGAACTCCGGAAGGGGGCCATTAAATCCAAACTTTCAATCTCGAATTCTGGCACCCACACCAGCTCAATGGATTCATTATTCTTGTGCACCTCAAGCGGATGAGAAGCAAAAGCCGACACTGTCGTATATGTCCACTCGCGCACACTAGGGTCCATTAGCCCCACCCAACGCTTCCCCGTCAAAGAGGTGTACCAGGGTAAACGCGGCCAATCTTCAGCCGGTGCTCTCCGCACCGCATAATCCACTGGGACCCGCGTCGTCACTTGTTTTTGAACGACCGTGACATCCTGGGGATTGAGGCCGGCTTCTTCAATGGCTTCACGTAACGCGGCTTCTTCGACTGTTTCATCCGCATCACGCGCTCCGCCCGGTACACCCCAGGTGAGGGGCATTGATGTCCATTCGGCACGATATTGCATGAGGACCATGGGAAGACCATCAGGCCCCGGCGCTCGAAGCAACAATCCCGCTGCTCCTTCGACTCCCCAGAACCGCGCACCATTTGCTTGAATTGCCCAACCGTCTCCACTGTGGTCCATAGGCCCTAACCTACTCTTGTGATTCTCCCGAGCGAGCAGCCTCATATGCGGCACCGACGCGATACAGTCGATCATCCTGGTGCGCTGGGGCCATAATCTGCAGGCCAACGGGGAGATGCGTATCAGAGGCCAACCCCGACGGAACCGACATACCGCACAAGCCGGCAAGGTTCAGCGGCAGCGTGCACAGGTCGAACCGGTACATCGAAATGGGGTCATCGACCTTGGTACCCAATTTGAACGCCGTCGTCGGCGTCGTCGGAGAGACCAGCACATCGACTTTCTCGTACGCCTTGGCAAAATCGCGGGCAATCAACGCACGAACACGCTGAGCCTGCAGGTAGTAGGCGTCGTAGTACCCAACCGAGAGTGCATACGTTCCCAGGATGATGCGTCGCTTGACCTCGGAACCGAAGCCCTCTTCGCGGGACAGTTCCATCACGTCATTGGCCGAATGGTGGCCATCATCACCGACGCGCAGACCGTAGCGCATCCCGTCGAACCGGGCGAGGTTAGAGCTCACTTCACACGGGAGAATGAGGTAGTACGCGCTCAATGCGTCGTCGAAGTGAGGACAATCCACATCCACGACCTCCGCACCCAGACGAGAGAGCGTGCTCACGGCCTCGTTATACGACTCGAGGACGCCGTCCTGGTAACCGTCGCCTGCCAATTGTTTGACGACGCCGACCTTGAGGCCGGACAGATCCCCCTTCGCCCCTTCGCGGGCGGCCTGAACCACAGGCGCAACGGGACGGTTGACTGACGTGGAATCGTGCGGGTCGTATCCCGCGATGACCTCGTGCAACAGTGCGGTATCCAGCACTGTGCGGCCAGTCGGACCACCCTGATCAAGCGACGACGCGCAGGCAACGAGGCCGTAACGCGATACTGTGCCATAGGTCGGCTTCACCCCGACCGTGTTGGTCAGTGCCGCAGGCTGGCGGATAGATCCGCCCGTGTCCGTACCGATGGCCAGAGGCGCCATTCCCGACGCCAACGCTGCGGCCGAGCCACCGCCGGAGCCACCCGGTGTCCGGTCAAGGTCCCACGGATTATGCGTCGGCCCATAAGCCGAGTTTTCCGTCGACGACCCCATGGCGAACTCGTCCATATTGGTCTTTCCGACGATAGGAATACCAGCCTCGCGCAGACGCTTCGTCACCGTCGCGTCATACGGGCTCATGTACCCTTCAAGGATTTTTGACGCACACGTCGTCGGCGCGTCCGTCGTCGTAAAGACATCTTTCAAGGCTAAAGGAACACCGGCGAGGGGGGATGAGGGCTTCTCGCCACGGGCGATACTGTCATCGACCTTCTTGGCCGCCGCGAGAGCTTCGTCGGCAGAAACATGCAGGAAAGCGTGGATATCGCCGTCGATCTGTGAAATACGGTCCAGATGCGCCTGGGTCGCTTCCACCGATGACACGTCGCCGGAGTGGATTTTTTCAGCCAGATCCGCCGCGGTGTACGTCGTGAGATCGTCAGCATTGAAATTCGCAACGCGATATGTGGTCTCCATGGTTTACTCCCCCAGAATCCGCGGTACTTCGAAACGGTCACGCTGGCTAGCTGGGGCCTGGTCCAAGGCCTGCTCAGCCGTCAACGTCGGATGAACTTCATCCTCACGCATAACACCGGCAAGATCAGAGGGATGGCTCATCGGCTCAACGCCCTCGGTATCAACATTCGATACTTTCTGGACGTGCTCAATAATGCCGTCGATCTGATCAGCGAATTCATTCAGCTCGTCGTCGGTGAGAGAGAGCCGAGACAAGCGCGCAAGGTGCGCGACCTCGTCGCGGGAAATAGAAGACACAGTGGTTCCTTCACCTGGTGTGACAATGATGACTCCCCTAGTTTAGCCGGTTACGGGATTCATGTGGCCTTAGGGGGACGGCCGCCGACGCTCGGCACGGGCACCGTGGTGCGACAACCCGAAATGCACCAATCTGTCTATTTCTGTCACCGGTTCCCACGCGTGTCACAGGGAACGCCTACACTGTCTAGTTGATCACAGTGCACTGATCGCACCGCACCGTCGAATAAAGGGTTTTCTATGTCGTTCCTCCTCCGCGTCTTCCTGCCTGACGCTCCCGGCAGCTTAGGCCGTCTTGCCGCATCGATCGGCGAGGTCGGCGGAGATATCCGCAGCGTCGATATCGTCAGCCACAATTTCTCCGACGGTGCCGTTGTGGACGATATTGTCATCGATCTTCCGCCCACATCCCTCCCCGACACCCTTATTACCGCAGCTCAGCAGGTCGACGGCGTCGAAGTCGATTCCATCCGCCCGTTCTCCGGCTCGGTGAACCGTTCCGGACAGGTCGCCATGTTGGCATCGATCGCCCAAGCACCGTCCCGGAGCAAGGCTCTCCAGCTTCTTGTCGACGGACTTCCGACGACGATGTCGGCGGGCTGGGCCATTGTGCTGAGCGGGCGGACCGACGTGCATCGCGTTGCCGCCTCTATGGCCGCCCCCGAGGATGATGGGCGTATTCTTCAGTCCACCCCGGTGACGACGGCCCGGTGCCTCGACCGCGAGGACGACGATTGGCTGCCCGAAAGCTGGACAGTCATGGATTCAGCGCTGGCGGCCGCGCCGATTAGCGACAAGGACGACGTTCTCGTCATCGGCCGCCCTGGCGGGCCGGATTTCCTGGCCGGAGAGGTTGAACACCTCGGCAAGCTCGGCACCATCCTGAGCGCAATGATGGACTAGTGCGGGAACCGTGAGCCTACGGCAAACGCCCTATGACTTGAGGAAGTACGTGTAGGCCACCGAATCCGTGACCTCCTTGAACTGGTATCCCAGCTCCTGCATGTGATGGTCGAAATCATCGTCCGACCCGTCGCCCGCCGGGTTCTCCGTGTCATCGAATCCACATAGCACGCGGCCGTAATCCATCCCGTGGCTCCGGTAATGGAAAAGGCTGATATTCCAGTGCGTGCCCAGGACCTTCAAGAAGTGGAGCAAGGCACCGGGGTGCTCGGGGAACTGGATCGAGAACACTCGCTCGTTGAAATGCCTGGGTGCTCGCCCGCCGATCATGTAGCGGACATGCTCCTTCGCGGCATCGTCGCTGGATAAATCGACGACATCATAGGAGCGCTCCTGCAAGTCCGCGATAATGTCATCGCGCTCTTGATCACCCTCGTGGAGCTGCACACCTACAAAGATGCGCGCACGATCGTTGTCATCCACGCGATAATTAAACTCCGTCACGGACCGGCCGCCGAGAACCTGGCAGAACTCAAGGAACGCACCTTTACGTTCCGGAATAGTCACGCCCAAGAGCGCTTCGCCGTGTTCACCTAGCTCAGCGCGTTCAGAAATATACCGGAGGCCGTGGAAATTCAGGTTTGCACCAGACAGAACGTGGGCCAGCGTCTCGCCATGCACTCCATGGGTCGTCACGTATTTCTTCAACCCAGCAAGAGCAACAGCCCCCGATGGCTCAGCCACCGCGCGGGTGTCGTCGAAAATATCTTTGACAGCAGCGCTGATTTCGTCGGAATTGACCGTGATGACTTCGTCGAGATTATCCCGACAAACCCGGAACGTCTCGTCACCAATGCGGGCGACTGCCACGCCCTCCGCATACAAAGACACGCGATCCAATGTGACAGGCTCGCCGGCCTTCATAGCTGCGGTCAAGCAGGCCGAGCCCTCGGGCTCGACACCGATCACGCTGATGCGCGGGTTCAGCTGCTTCAACACGACGGCCACACCAGCGGCGAGACCACCGCCGCCGACGGGTACAAAAACACGATCAACTGTCGACGCTTGTTGGAAGATCTCTAACCCAATGGTCCCCTGACCAGCGATGACATGAGGGTCGTCAAAGGGGGGAACGAAAACTCGGCCCTCGGATTGGGCGATTTCAGAGGCGCGTTCCTTGGCCTCGTCGAAGTTGTCGCCGAAGAGGAGGACCTCGCCGCCGAAGTTCCGGACCGCATCGACCTTGATCTGCGGGGTCATCGTCGGCATCACGATGAGTGCCGACACATCCATGATGCTGCCGGACAAGGCGACACCCTGCGCATGGTTACCCGCCGAGGCCGTGACCACACCACGACGCTTCTCGTCGTCGGTGAGGGCAGCCATGCGAGCGTAGGCACCGCGGACCTTAAAACTGTGGACCGGCTGGGTGTCCTCGCGCTTGACATAGACGTCATTGCCCAGCCGTTGCGACATTCGCGGCATAGGCTCCAGTAGCGTCCTCTCCGCGGCGTCATACACGGGGGCTCGGACAACTAAGCTCAGATAATCAGAATTAGAGGGGTGAGGCTTCTGGGCGGGGGACATCGTGTTACTCCTGAGTGTCGTCTATCTCATGTCATCTATGTCGTCGTTAGCATCATGACCGAAAGGTCGGCTAAAAGGAAAGCCGCTGCTTAAGCAGGGTCACTCACACGGCCTGTTTCTAAAAGCTCTTTAAAACCGTCCTCGTCGAGAATACGCAACCCGAGGTCCCGCGCTTTCGTCTCCTTCGATCCAGCATTAGCCCCGACCACGACATAATCCGTCTTCTTGGACACGGACCCCGCTGCCCGGCCTCCCCTGGAGATAATCGCTTCCTTCGCCGAGTCGCGCGTGAAATCCTCCAAAGTACCTGTAACGACGACAGTCATATCCTCCAAGGTCTGGGGTTGCGCCTGCTGCTGGTCTTCCTCCATGCGGACACCGGCCGCAGCCCAGGCGTCGACAATTCTTATATGCCAATCGACGGCAAACCATGACCGCAACGACGCCGCGATGATGCTGCCTACTCCATCGATCCGGGCGAGTTCTTCCTCGGACGCGTTACGAATGGCGTCGAGAGACCCATACTTGGTGGCCAGCGCGCGGGCAGCTGTGGGGCCCACGTGACGAATGGAGAGCGCCACAATGACCCGCCACAGGTCGGTGGACTTCGCTTCCTCGAGGTTTTTTAGCAACGCTTTACCCGTCGCATTGACCTTCCCGGCCTTGGTGGTAAACACCGAGGTCATCAGAAGATGCGATTCATCGAGATCAAAGAGCTCAGATTCATTCGTCAACGCTCCCGACCTGATCAGATCCTGGATACCCGACACGCCCAGTGCATCGATGTCGAAGGCGGACCGGCCGGCCAAATACGTCATCCGGGCGAGCAACTGACCGGGGCACCCTTGTGTATTGGGGCATCTCCAATCGGCGTCATCCGCCTTGGCCTGCACCAACGGTGTGCCGCACTCAGGGCAGACAGTGGAGAACACGAATGGTTTTTCGGACCCGTCACGCGCATCCGCTACCGGGCCCAGGACTTCGGGAATGACCTCGCCAGCCTTGCGGATGGTGACCCTATCGCCGATCAGCACACCTTTGTCGTGGACTTCCGATGGGTTGTGCAACGTCGCCCGAGCAACCGTTGAGCCAGCCACCAGGACAGGATCCAGCACGGCGTACGTCGTCGCGCGACCAGTCCGACCGATGCCGATACGAATATCGCGCAGCGTCGTCACGACCTCTTCGGGCGGATATTTGTAGGCAATAGCCCACCGGGGAGCGCGCGAGGTCTCGCCCAAATCCTCCTGCTCAGCTAGGTCATCAACTTTGACGACTAATCCGTCCATTTCGTGGGTCGCATCGTGACGGTGTTCGCCCCAGTACTCCATTTGCGCAATGACCTCATCGGCCGAAGTCACACGCTTGGTGTACGGCGATACTCGGAAACCCCACGCGGCCAAGGCTGTGTACGCATCATGTTGAGTCGCAGGTTCCCAGCCTTCGCGCGCTCCGATCCCGTGGCAGATCATCGACAGGTTCCGCTTAGCGGTTTCCGCGGGGTTCTTTTGGCGCAAGGATCCCGCCGCGGCATTGCGTGGGTTGGCAAAAGGCTTCCGGCCTTGCTCCACGCGGTCCGCGTTAATGACGGCGAACTCTTCGACGCCAATGAACACTTCGCCGCGCACTTCCAGCAACGCTGGTACGGGATACTCGTCCGTCGGAGAAATTGTTTGCGGGATATCGGAGATCGTCCGGGCATTCGGAGTGATGTCCTCGCCGGTGACGCCGTCGCCTCGAGTGGCGGCAGAGACGAGTTCGCCATCACGATAGACCAGATCGATGGATAAACCGTCGATCTTTAGCTCCGTCAAGTACGTCGGCGCGGGGGTTCTATGCAGCCATTCCAGCAACTCTGACTTCGAAAAAACATTGTCCAGGCTGTACAAGCGCTCGATGTGGCGGACCGGGGCAAAGGTCACTTCGCCAGCGCTGGTCTGGGTAGGGGGCGGGACGGGCGCGCCCACCTCTTCCGTCGGTGAACCATTCTTGGCTAACTCCGGATGGTCGGCTTCCAGGTCTTGGAGGGTCTTGAAAAGGTGATCGAATTCAGCATCCGAGATCACGGGCTCACTGTTGTAGTAGAGGTCACGGTGGTGCCGAACATCAACAGCAAGTTGGTTCCAATACGCTTGAAGATCGGTGCTCACGTCAGTGGAATTCCCGGAATTATTCACACGCCCAGCATAGAGTGATTTCACCGCCGGCCCACATCACGGCTGCCACTGCCGATGCACGCCGTGGACAACGTCGCAGGTGCTACCACAGGCGCTACCACGGCCAATGCCGGCCTGGACCGAACACCTATCCCCGTGTCCGACCCGTCGTCTAATCTATGCCTATGCCGCTTCCATCGTCCGCGCCGAGTCACTTTGATCCCGCCTCTATGCTCAGCTTCGATCTGGAGACCACGGGCACCAATCCTCTACAGGCGAGAATTGTGACGTCGGCACTCGTGTCCATCCATGGTGGATCGGCCAATTCCACCGAATTGCTCGCCGACCCTGGCATTGAGATTCCCGAGTCGGCGTCAAAGATTCATGGGATTTCGACGGAGTATGCCAGGGAGCATGGCGAACCTCATGACGATGTCTTACACAAGACGATTCGTGGGATTTACGACGGATGGGAGCGCGGGCAGACGCTCATCGTTTTTAATGCCGCCTATGACCTCACGATTTTGCGGCACCTGGAGCCGTCATTTGTTTGTAGTGGATTAGTGTTCGACCCCCTGGTGATGGACCGGGCGTTGGAGCCCCGACGGACGGGCCCGCGTAAGTTGGGGACATTGGTGAAGCGTTACGGGATTCAGTTGGATAATGCCCACAATGCCAGTTCAGATGCCCTCGCGGCGGCTCGGGTGGCGTGGAAAATGGCACGGATGTGGCCTGATTTGGTCAAGAAAACGGCCGATGAGCTGATGGAATTTCAGGCGGTTTCTTATTTCGACTACCAAATACAGTTGCGTGACTATTTCGCGTCGCAAGGTCGGGAGATAACAGATTTCTCCACTGCGTGGCCCATGCGGGATGGTTCACATACGTGACCCGCGTGCAACAGTAGGGCTGCTACACAATGATGGGGGTTTTTCTTCCCCGCTACTTTCACTCACCATAATTAAAGGTTAGGATAGCCTCATGCCAAGGATTTCAGCGAAGTCAGTGATTGAACACCGGCGTCAAACGTCCGAGAAAATCCTCGATGCCGTCGAAGAAATCCTCGAAGAATCCCAAACCGACCAGAACGCAGCCCCGCTCACTGTCGGGACTGTCGCCAAGCGCCTCGGTATGGGCAGGTCAAGCCTCTACCGGTATCACAACAATGTCGACGACATGATCGAGGCCGTCGTCGTTCGGGATTTCCCCCGGCGCGCCCAGGTCATTACCGACCAGATGGACGATGCACCTGGGCCGCTCGACGCTATCGAGGCATACGCCCGCGCCAGTTTCCGCGAGGCCCGCGAGTCTCGGCACTCGTGGCGATCCGCTCTTTCCCGGGTCCACCTTGACGACGACGCACGAGCACGAATTGGACGTCTGCACGCCAAATTGACCCAGGCTCTAGCGCGTGAGGTCGATAAACTGCCCGACATTCCGGCGGAATTGAAGCCGGAACTAATCTCGAGTATCCAGTCACTCATTAATGCTGGGGTCACCGCGATGGGTGGTCCCATGAATGGTCACGGTGGGGCCAAAGGACCGCATGGTCGCGAAGTCACCTCGGGTTCCGGTGGTGAGGATAATGCCGAGTCCGGGCACGATTCTGTCCCCGTGATGCAGCACCACACCGCGGTGGAAACCGAGAACACTCGCGCTGTTGAGCCGCTGGATAACACCGAAGTGGAAGATTGGTACGTCACCGCTATTCAGGCTGTGATTAATGCCGCGCAGAGTTCTGTGCAGCGGCCAACTCAATCCAAGTAAACGCGGGGACGGCCGGGCTGCCAGGGCTGATCTTGCCCGGACTATAGGTCTCCGCTATCGCGGCGGAGCATATCCCTCACATCGTCAGCTAATCGCAACGATTCCGCAGTGGACTGCTCCCACCCACGTCGGCCATGCCCTTCGACAATGCTCACCCGCTCCCCCATGAGGGTCGGGTTAATCCCCATCGCCTTCCACACGCGGGCAATGCGCACCGCGCGATCACGGGCGGGATCCTCACTCGCGTATGCGGTTGTCACGGCAGATTGATCGCGGTCACCAGCGTCAGCACCAACACCGACGGCTGTAACCCCGGGAGCGGTCCCCGGATCGCCATCAGCGACGCCTTTATTGCCCGCCACGCCGATCACCATCGGCCGACCATCAGCGTCGATAAGCTCACCTATTCGGTCGAGCATATGGTGCGTCGACGACCCATTCGCCGCAGCGCGTTCCAGTTCACCCAACCCGATCAGCGGCAGCGCCCACGCTGGTATCTGGAGGTCGTCCGGTAGTGATGCCCCACAAGACATCACAACACCAGCAATAACACCCTGAGAGGCGTCGTCGGTAATACCCCCTCCTAGCTCGTCGAACACGTCCCCAATGGTCCTGTCCCACTCAGTACTCAGAACATCGTTGTGGACGGGAGGAATAATGTCCCAATCAGTGGTCCCAGCGATACGTCCCCGGACGAGAGTGTCCACATAGGGTTCCTCAATATGCAGGACAATGCGCTTGCCAAAACGGCGGTGAATCTCCGAGAGGTACTCGGCGACACCACCACTCCACTCGTCATGGAAACCGCGAACCGCCGACCTATCCGACACAATACGGTGACCATCCGATAATTCCGTCGCGACTGCCAGCGACCACGGGCCCATAACCTGGACCTTCATCTCCTGGCTAGAAAGCGCAGATCCCCCTTCCCACGCTTCCTCATACACATCGATATCGCGATGGATCTCATCATTGCGGCGGCGTGATGCCACCGTCGGGCCCGACATTTGCCACGATCGTGGCCCCTGAACATAGGAAGAGGACAGCAACGACAATGTCGATCCCGACAATGACGAGCCCACACCGCGGTTAATCAACTGCGGGACGAACGGCAGCGCAGCCTCCCCCGCAATGATGCGAGCCGCCTCACGAGGATCACGAGTCTCCAGGGCTCCCCACCCCGACGCCCACGTCGCGCCACCCGAATTCTGGTTCATGGCCAGCATATTAGCTGTTCGTGGACGCGCCCGCGGTGGTCGGCTGCAGCTTAGAGACCGACACTGTGTCGCAAATCGTCCCCGAGCCCAACACGATGTCGCCATCAGGATCGGGGCGGTAAACCACCGCAGCTTGGCCGCGCGCAACACCGGTCAGAGGGGAATGGAGATCAATCGTTGCGACGCCGTCGTCAATAGTTACCGTGGCGTCGACAACACCGCCATGGGCGCGGACCTGGACTTGGCACTCCTGCGTCGATCCTTCATGCTCATCGAGACGAATAAGGCGATCAGCATACAACCGACCGACACGAAGATCGTCGCGGGTGCCGACGGTGACAGTTCCCGTGTCAGCATCAATATCGGTGACATACCTGGGCTTACCATCTGGCGCCGGACCAGGTAGACCGAGCCCCTTCCGCTGCCCGATAGTGAAACCGTAAATGCCATCGTGATGGCTGATCACATTGCCATCCTGGTCCTTCAAGTCACCCGACCGGACACCGATGTGGTTGCCCAAGAAGGCCTTCGTATTCCCATCCGGGATGAAGCAAATGTCATGGCTATCGGGCTTCGAGGCCGTCACGAGTCCCGCCGCCTCCGCCTCTTTGCGGATATCCGGCTTGCGGGTGTCTCCCAGCGGGAATAAACAATGGGCCAGCTGCTCATCGTTCAACACACCGAGGACATATGACTGGTCCTTCTTATCGTCGATGGCCCGGCGGAGTTCGCCGTCCTTCAACCGCGCATAATGGCCCGTCGCCACGGCATCAAACCCCAGCGCGATACCACGATCAAGCAGCGCCTGGAATTTAATCTTCTCATTACACCGCAGGCAAGGGTTGGGGGTTTCCCCCATCTCATACGAATTAATAAAAGGATCGACGACATCTTCGCGGAATCGATCGGAAAAGTCCCAGACGTAGAAAGGGATTCCTAACGCATCGGCAACACGACGAGCATCGCCGGAGTCTTCCAGCGAACAGCACCCGCGCGAACCGACGCGCAACGTCGTCGGCGTCGAGGCTAGTGCTAAATGAACGCCGATGACCTCATGCCCCTCGGCGACCAATCGCGCAGCGGCAACGGAGGAATCAACACCGCCGCTCATTGCTGCCATTACACGCATGACAATCCCATCTGTTGAATACGAAACTAAGCCACACACTTTAGGTAGTTGTGCTCACCAGGACAACCCTGCTTACGCCATCCCGGCAGCACGCGCCTGTTCGACGATCTTCGGGAGGACCGCTTCCAGAGCGGCAACATCCTTCTCGGACGTCGTCCGACCCAAGGTAAACCGTAGCGTTCCGCGGGCGGCGACGGGTTCCACACCAATCGCCATGACTACATGGCTCACCCGATTCACGCCAGCCGCACATGCCGACCCCGTCGACGCATCGAACCCCGCTTGGTCCAACAACATAATGAGGCTATCGCCTTCCGCGCCCGGAAAACTCACATGAACATGCCCCGGCAGCGCTGGCTCTGCCGTATGGATTAACGAATCCGGAATTTCTCGGCTGATAAACGACAATAAGCGGTCCCGAAGCCCGGAAAGCCGGGCGCGTTCAGCCTCCATGTCGTGGCAGGCCTCGGTCAAGGCCACCGCGGTTCCCACCGCACCGACAACATTCAGCGTTCCTGGGCGAACGGACCTCTCCTGCCCGCCACCACGCAGAATCTTGTGGAGATTCGTCGCACGACCACACAACAACAGGCCCGTTGAGCGGGGGCCACCGAATTTGTGTGCCGACGCCGCAATCGTCGTTGCACCCGACGAATGGAAGTTCATGGGAACGTGGCCGACGGCCTGCACGGCATCAGCATGCCACGGGACGTTGTGCTCTGCGGCGAGAGATGCAATCTCGTCGACCGGTTGCAGCGCGCCGGTTTCATTGTTCGCCCACTGGAGGGCCATGATCGTGGCTGGTCCGTCGGCAAGAACGTCGGCAAGAAAATCGGTGCGGTAATGGCCGCTGGAATCAACGGGCACCTCGATAACATCTGCTTCGGGCCCCGGGGATGAAGGATCTGTGCCCAGCGCTTTGGCCGGTTCTAAAACGGCGGGATGCTCCACTGATCCGACGATGACACGGTGGGGCGACGACTTTTCTTGAGCACGTTCGGCATAAAGTCCCTGCACAGCGAGGTTATCGGCCTCTGTTCCGGATGCCGTGAAAATGACCTCGATCGGCTCGGCACCGAGCAAACGCGCGATAGTCTCGCGGGCTTCTTCCACAGCTTTGCGTGCATCACGCCCTGACGCGTACTGGCCCCCGGGGTTCAACAGATCCCACGAGTCCATGATGGCGTCTTTGGCAACCTGTCGGAGAGGACTCGTTGCGGCATGATCCATAAAAAAACGAGCTGTAGTCACCCTTCGAAGGGTAATACAGCTCGTTCAAGCCTTCACCTAGTGATTCATCTAGTGGCTTTTAATGGCCTCGGTAGCCTGGGGAGCTACGTCGAACAGGTCGCCGACGATACCGAAGTCCGCGATCTCAAAAATGGCAGCTTCCTCATCCTTGTTGACCGCAACAATGGTCTTGGATGTTTGCATACCTGCTTTGTGCTGGATAGCACCTGAAATTCCGAGCGCAACATACAGGTCTGGCGACACTGTCTTACCCGTTTGTCCCACCTGGAACTTGCCTGGGTAGTAATCAGAGTCGACGGCGGCACGGGAGGCACCCACCGCAGCACCGAGAGCATCGGCAAGGGGCTCGATAACGTCGGCGAATCCGTCGGCGGATCCGACGCCACGGCCACCAGAAACCACGATCTTCGCTTCGGTGAGTTCGGGGCGGTCGCCAGCCTCTGCCGGGGAGAAGGACGTGACCTTCACGGCAACCGGGCCGGGCTCAGGCATCTCGACGGGCTCAATATTTCCTGCGGCCGCCTGAGGCTCGGGATCGACCGAACCGGGACGGAGAAGGAAGATCGGGGAAGATCCTCCGACGGAGAGCTCGACGGTGTAATCGCCACCGAAGATAGAGCTGGCTGCGGTGTGGTCAGCATTAATCTCTGTCACATCACAGAGAACACCGGATGCAACGCGGGCACCGACGCGGCCACCGATTTCTTTGCCCGTTGCGGAGGAGGAAATGATGACGGGCACTTCGAGACCTGCTGCCAGGGCGGACAGTGCGTCGACAGAAGGCGTGACCAAGTAGTTAGCAGCATAATCGTTTTCTGCTGCGTAAATCGTTTCCGCACCTGCAGCGGCTAAGTCATCCTTCAACGATTCTGCTGTGCCCTCAGCACCGACAACAACCGCGCCCACGGAACCGAATACGCGACCAGCGGTAATCAGTTCATTGGTGTTGTTGGACAAGGCTCCATCAGCATGTTCAACGAGAACTAGTACATCAGTCATGGGAAAGTCCTTTCGTTACCGGCCATTACTGACCGAATATTCCTGTTAGTAAACAAACAACGATGGTGAGTTATGGTCTCGATACCACGTTTAGATGAGCTTTTCGTTGGCCAAGAATTCCACGAACTTCGTTCCACCATCGCCTTCGTCGGTAATGATTTCACCAGCGGACTTTTCCGGCTTGGGTGCGTATCCGGTCACGGACGTCGCAGCATTCTCCAATCCGACGTTGGCAGCGTCGACTCCAATATCCTCAAGGTCGACCTGCTGAATCTTCTTCTTCTTTGCTGCCATGATTCCCTTGAACGCAGCGAAGCGGGGCTCGTTGGCCTTCTCAGTTACGGAGATAATGGCCGGTGTAGGAGCTTCCAGGCTGTACACGCCCTCTTCACGAGCGCTTTCGCCGGTGACCGTGCCATTTTCGACGGAGAATGAGCGCAGACCGGTCACCGCGGGGATCTGGCGGTATTCCGAGATCAATCCGGGCACGGTTCCCATATTGCCGTCGGTGGACTCGTTGCCGCAGATAATGAGTTCGATGTCATCAACCAGGTTCAGGGCCTGCGACAGTGTCCATGCAGTTCCCAGGACATCGGAGCCAGCGAGGGCATCATCGCACACGTGGATAGCTTCGTCGCAGCCGAGCGACAGTGCCTTCCGCAGTGCTTCTTTGGCACTTTCGGGGCCGACGGTCAGGGCGGTGACTGTGTAATCCCCTCCTGCTTCCTTGAGCTGAAGGGCTGCTTCCACGGCGTTTTCATTGATCTCGTCGAGAACCTGATCGGTGCTCTCGCGGTCAACGGTGTAATCGTCCTCGGTGAGCTGCCGCTCGGAGTAGGTGTCCGGTACTTGCTTAACTAACACGACAATGTTCGACATTCATTCACCTTTCTCATGGTGTCGGGGCGAAAAACCGGAGGCTGCAGCCGTCGCCGGCGTACCTCACATCAATATCTCGCTCGTTTTGAAGACCACTTTAACGCACTTTTGTGGCCTAGAACACAAAAGTGTGTCCAAACTCTCTAGACCCGTGACCAATGCCCCCGTTTGTGTGGGCCATCCGGCCCAAGCCATCCCCGCGGACCGATCTGCTTCCCACGGTCTCACCGGGTTACTGGCGTTGTCGTCAATGGACCTTATTAATGGAACTCTCGCGGACCACAAATGAACGCGACCGAGGAATTCTTCCCCTGCCTATCCCCCACCTGCGTGATCACGATCGTGTAGCTACCGCCTGACACCTCGTCCGACGGTGAATCCGCGGTCGCCTCTCCTTGAGGCAGTCGGCCAGCAGAGGCTTCTTTGCTGTGGTTGTTGCGCTGATTACGCGCCTGCTTCCCCGAGTGCTTCCGAGCGGCAGACATGATTTTTGCCCGAACATGATCGGGATTCGCTGCCACACCACGCACGAGAATTTCGATCTGTTCTGGAGCACGCTTCGCCATCGTCGACGTCAGTTTGGACAGTGGCACAGCATCCAGCACTTCACACGCTAAAATACCTGCTGGCGGTGTATCGCCAGTTACGAAGGCAATATGAGGGTCGATCTGCCGCATCCCCCACCGGTACGCAGCTTGACGCACCAATCCTGCCCGAACAATCGCTCCATCCGGATCGACGATGTACCGGTCAGCCAGGCTCTTCTTTCGGCTTCCGGTGTCGTCGTCTACATCCGACGAAGGCACCGAAGAGCCTGCCGATTGCGGGATTTCTGGATCCGTATCAGTAAACATGTCGACGGATCCATCCGCATGGATCAGGGTTGCCCGGCGCGTGATGCGTCGCTGCTGAACCGCGCTGTCATCATCATCATCCGTGTTGTCGTCGCCCGTCACCGCCGCACGAATTCCCGACGTGGACGCCGCGATTTCAGGCGTCCACAAACATGCTTCTTTCACCGCACCGGCGACGGAGATAATTTCTACTTCCCCATCCCAACTGGAGTAATCGATCCCAGGGGCGCACTTCACGACGAGCTCCGGCGAACGATCGGCGTGAGGTACCGCCTGCTCCCCAGCCCGCAGACCACGCCATATATCGATCAGCCCGGGGAGCGGCGGGATTAAATCCTGAGGCTGAGAGATTCGTCGGCCTTGAGCACGACGGGCAGGATCGGCAATGACAACCGCCGGAAACGACACTGGGCACAAAGCATCAGCGCGGACAATCAGCGGGCGAGTAAACCGCGCCGAGGCTCCACCACTTACTCCCGAGCCTGCTTCCTCTCGCGCAGCCTTCTCAAGCACGGACATATTGTGCTGGGCCATCGCTACCCTGCCGGGATCGATATCAGACCCGATAGCGGTCAAGCCCTCACCAGCCAGGGCAGCAAGTTCACTACCAATGGAGCATGTCACATCGTGCACCAGTCCGCCTGCCTGCAACGACGACGCCAACGCTAACCGCCTCGCCCTGTACTGAGCAATGAACAGGGCGGTTGCTTGCTGAACCGACTCCGCGTCGGCGAGCCATTCGTCAACAACATCCTCGGATACTTTGGCGTCCACCGGTCGAGCGCCCCGTGCCGACCGTCGAGCAACCATTAATTCAGCCAACGCGCGACCATATTGCCCATATTTCGAACGCAACCGAGCCCCGTCGGCAAACTCGGTGGCCTTCGAAAACTCGAGTGGTTCCGCCTCGGCGCACGCGTCCGGATGACTCGTTATCCACGCAACGTCGTCTCGGGATAACACCGTTAGGCCCACCCGCGGGCGTAGTACGTGTCAAAGGAGCGTTCCACAGTGAAATATTCATCCATGAAGGGACGGTCCCGAACCGCGCCGGTCACAGGTTCAACAGTCAGATCCGACGCGTACCCCAGCACTTCATCAACAGTTCGGAATGTGTCCAGCATGCGCAACTGCACCCACGTCGGCGGGAGGAGACGAATTTTGCGGTACCGCCAGCCATCAAGCAAGGTTGACGGCCTAAACCACCCGCTCGACGCGGCCTCCATCGCATCATCGTGAGTATTCTGGCCTTCCGGCTGCGCGGCCACAAAGAAATGAGTGTCATAACGTGCCGTGTCCCCGGGAGGACTCACCCAGTTTGCCCAAGGTCGCAGCAGGTCAGCGCGGAGATATAGACCTGTGTCGTCCAAAAAATTAGAGAACGCCAACTCGTGGCTTTCAAGGCGCGAGCGAAACGGAATGTAGGGGTCGGTATCGCCGACAACATTGCCGTCGTGAAGCCCGGCCAAAAGAGTTCCCGATTCCTCAAAGGTTTCTCGCACAGCCGCACAAACCAGCGCGCGGGCATCGTCTCGAGGAACTTTCAAATGACGTGCCCACCAGGATGTATCGTGACCGACCCACCGAAGCTCCGGTGAATCCACACCGTCGCCGTCGACGTCACCGGGAAGATCACGCTGGTCAACGCCGCCTCCAGGGAAAACGGTCATTTCCGGGTAGTGGACCATAGTGGAGGCGCGTTCTTGAACGTAAACCTCCATCCCCCACACCGTGTCCCGCAGCAACAGAACGGTAGAGGCACGTCTCTCACCTGTCGGTGTCAGAAACATGACCCTCCCTTTCTGCCAAGCAGATAACTGTTACACCACACTGCTATCTCACAGTTTCGTCCGTGAGCATCTTCTGCGAGCATCGTTCTCAGTGAGCATCGTAGATCAGCTCAAACACTACCGGAATTATCGACGATGACGCCGCGAAGATTTCACTCGGTGAGCGAAGAAACGGCCGTCGACGGTATCCAACGTAATCGGCTGATGGAACGTCTTCGTCAAATTCTCTCCAGTGAGGACCTCGTCGATAGGTCCGGCGACAACCTGTTTGCCCTCGTCAAGGAGCATTGCGTGGGTGAAGCCCTGAGGGATTTCTTCCACGTGGTGAGTAACCATAACGATCACGGGAGCATCAGGGTTATTCGCCAGTGTGGACAGGCGCTCGACAAGATCCTCACGCCCGCCCAGGTCAAGCCCAGCGCCTGGCTCGTCGAGAAGAAGTAGTTCCGGATCAGTCATTAACGAGCGCGCGATTAAAACCCGTTTACGCTCCCCTTCCGACAGGGTCGACCACGTTCGGTCGGCTAAATGCATGGCACCGAGATCCTCAAGGATGAGCGTTGCTTGTTCCTTATCGACGTCGTCGTACTGCTCACGCCATCGACCGAGAATGTTGTATCCGGCGGAAATCACTAAGTCGAGAACACGCTCGCGGCCCGGAATACGCTGGGCCAATGCGGAGGACGACATACCGATCATCGTGCGCACATCCCGTACATCGGTCTTGCCCAAAACCTCACCCATGATCACGCTGCGGCCCGTCGTCGGATAGGTTTCCGCACCCGCGACCTTCATCAGCGTCGTCTTACCAGCACCATTCGGGCCGATAATGACCCAACGCTGCCCGGGTTTCACCACCCAGTTCATAGGCTGCAACAGCGTCGAACCATTCCGAACGACGCTCACGTCGTCAAGGGAAATAAGAGCGTCGGGGTCAATCGGAAGTGCATCAAGCTCCTCACGAGAGCGAACCGTCGCGTGAGGCTGGGAATCATCGGAACCGTGCGTGTGGGAAGAAGTGTCGTGTCGAGTCACATCACCATCTTAGGGCTAACCCACGACACGTTCCGTCACTTTGCACAAAGCGTCGTCACTTTCGACGGACTGCCGCCGAAAGTGATCAGCCCAAAAAGGGGTTCTGTGCTGCGCGATATCTGGGTTGTCCTCTACTCTGTTGGAGAGAAAGAGTGCGGAGCACGACAAAAAGGAGATACCTGTGACCGGACGGCTCGGAACCGTTGGACGACTCGGCATTGACGACGTCCGCCCCCGCGTATCCAGTGGCGAAGTACCCGCCAAGGCGGTGGTCGGAGAGGTCATCCCCCTCAGCGCTGTCGTGTGGCGCGAGGGGCACGACGCGGTCTCTGCCACAGCCATCGTGAAGGGGCCTACTTCCGCGCCGGGGCCCTCCGCCGTTCAGCGCATCCCCATGGTGCCGGCACACGGTGACCCTGACCTGGTCAACGCCATATTCGTGCCCGATTGCCCAGGGACATGGACTTTCCGTATCGACGCATGGTCTGACCCCTACCGCACGTGGCGCCATGCCATCGAGGCCAAGGTTGAAGCTGGTCAAGGCGCCGAGGAGGTCGCGAATGACCTGGAAATTGGGGCGCGGATTATGGAGGACACCGCCAACAACGTTGCCTCCGTCACCGATCGCCCCCACCTGTTGTCCGTGGCCGCGTCGTTGAGGTCCGACCGCGATATTCGTGCGCGCATTGCCCCGGCACTATCGGCAGAGACAACAAGCATTTTCCGACGGACACCTCTCCGCGAACTCTTGACGCGGGGACGTACCTACGAGGTGTACGTGGAGCGTCGGCGCGCGCTCGTCGGATCCTGGTATGAGTTCTTCCCGCGCTCCACGGGCGGGGTGGAAAATGGCGAACCGGTGCACGGGACGTTTGCGACCGCCGCACAGGCGCTCGACCGGATCGCGCGAATGAACTTTGACGTTGTGTATCTCCCGCCGATCCACCCCATCGGCCATATCAACCGCAAGGGGAAAAACAACACCCTGGACTCCACACTGGATGACGTCGGCTCCCCCTGGGCCATCGGGTCATCTGAGGGTGGCCATGACGCTGTCCACCCCGACCTCGGCACGCTCGACGATTTTGACGCGTTTGTTGCCCGGGCCCGTGAACTCAATCTCGAGGTAGCGCTCGATTTCGCGTTGCAATGTGCCCCCGACCACCCGTGGGCTGCACCGCACCCCGAATGGTTTACCGTTCTTCCCGACGGCACTATTGCCTATGCGGAAAATCCGCCGAAGAAGTATCAAGACATCTACCCCTTGAATTTCGATAATGATCCCGAAGGATTATTCGCTGAGATTCACCGTGTCTTGGTGTTCTGGATCAAGCGCGGAGTTCATATCTTCCGTGTGGATAACCCCCACACCAAGCCCACCGCGTTTTGGACGCGCCTGATTTCCACGATCCACCAGACGTACCCCGACATCGTGTTCCTCGCCGAAGCGTTTACACGTCGGCCAATCCTCTATGGCCTGGCAAAAGCTGGTTTCTCACAGTCGTACACCTATTTCACGTGGCAGACGTCGAAAAAAGAACTAGAAGCATTTGCTGAGGAAATTCGCGATGCGGCCGATGCCTGCCGGCCCAATCTCTTCGTGAATACACCCGACATTCTCCATGCAAGCCTTCAGCACGGCGGAAAGGCGATGTTCGCGATCCGTGCAGCTCTCGCCACCACCCTGAGCCCATCGTGGGGCATGTACTCCGGCTTCGAGATTTACGAACACGTCGCGGTCAAAGAGGGCAGCGAAGAATACCTTGATAGCGAAAAGTACCAGCTCAGGCCGCGTGATTTTGAGGGCGCTCGCCTCCGCGGGGAATCACTAGAACCGTTCGTGACAGTGCTCAACACCATCCGCCGGGAGCAACCTGCTCTTCAACAGCTCCGGACACTCAGGCTCGTGCCGTCAGATAACGACAACATCATGGCGTACACCAAGGTTGATCCGCTCACTGGGAATGCCCTGGCCATCGTCGTCAATCTAGATTCTGAGAACGTTCAAGAGACGACAATCCACCTTGACCTGGAGTCGCTGGGGCTGCCCTCGACTATTGAGGTTCACGACCTTATTACTGACCAACAATGGACGTGGGGTGAGGACAATTATGTACGCCTCGATCCGACCTTCAACGTGTGCCACATCGTCAAATTGCCCGAGATCCCCACTGACTATCGCGACCGCAGCGGCTTTGCTCCTCACCACGAGTATCGCTACACCTGCTAAGACCTGCTAAAGCGACGGTACGTGTACACGCCGCCCACCCTCTGAGGAGAGACCATGCCAACTATCGACCCGAATGACCGCGCACGAATACTTGCAGGTACCCATTACAACCCGCACTCCGTCCTCGGGGCACACCCCCACGACGACGGAACAACGACCATCACGGCGTTTCGGCCCGGCGCGGAGTCAGTCACCGTGGAGACCCCATCCGAGGCTGTCGACGCGGTTAACGACGGCGATGGTTTCTTTACCGCATCCATCCACAGTGGAGTGACCGATCACCGTCTACACGTCACCTATCCCGATGACGAAACCATAACGATTGCCAACGGGTACACGTGGTTACCCACGCTTGGGGAAATGGATCTCCACCTCATCGGCGAGGGACGACACGAGCGTTTATGGGAAGTGCTGGGCGCTCATGTCCGCCATTACGAGACTGAGATGGGAACCGTCGATGGTACGTCGTTTGCTGTGTGGGCGCCGAATGCTCAGGGCGTGACAGTGACGGGTTCGTTCTGCGCGTGGAATAAAAACCAGTTCCCCATGCGCTCGCTGGGGTCGTCGGGAATTTGGGAAGTTTTCGTTCCCAATGTCTCCGCCGGCGCGTATTACAAATTCTGCGTGACCACGCCTGATGGGAATCGGATCGATAAAGCCGATCCCATGGCGCGGCGGGCTGAGGTGCCACCGGCTACAGCGTCGATCGTGGCCGATAGTGATTATTCGTGGTCCGATGACGAGTGGATGGCTGAGAAAACGCGGAAGAACCTCCAGGACTCACCTATCTCTATTTACGAAGTGCACCTGGAGTCCTGGCATAAGGGCCTTTCCTATACGGAGCTCGCGGATGAATTGGTGTCCTATGTTTCGGATATGGGGTACACGCATGTGGAATTCATGCCGGTCACCGAATACCCGTTCTCGGGGTCGTGGGGGTACCAAGTCACCTCGTATTACGCTCCCACCTCGCGCTTCGGCACTCCCGACGAGTTCCGCGCCCTTGTCGATGCCTTCCACGAAGCTGGAATCGGTGTCATCATGGACTGGGTCCCCGGGCACTTCCCCAAGGATGAGTGGGCACTCGCCCGCTTCGATGGCCGCGCCTGCTACGAGCACCCCGATTGGCGACGAGGGGAACAAAAAGACTGGGGCACCTATGTCTTCGACTTCGGACGAGCGGAAGTGCGCAACTTCCTCGTGGCCAACGCATTGTACTGGGTGGATCAGTTCCACATCGACGGACTGCGTGTCGACGCCGTCGCCTCGATTTTGTACCTGGATTACAGCCGTAAAGACGGCGAATGGCTCCCCAACCAGTACGGTGGCCGCGAGAACCTCGATGCCGTTCAATTCCTGCAGGAGATGAACGCTACCGTCGCCAGGGCCTATCCCGGGACGATGACCGTGGCGGAGGAATCCACCTCGTGGCCAGGGGTGACGGCCCCCACGTACGACGGTGGCCTGGGATTTACGTTCAAGTGGAACATGGGGTGGATGCACGACACCCTGGAATACATCTCCAACGATCCCATTTATCGCCCCTGGCACCATGGAGATATCACGTTTTCGCTGGTGTACGCGTGGTCTGAAAAGTTCATTCTCCCCATTAGCCATGATGAAGTGGTTTACGGGAAGGGGACGCTATGGTCGCGGATGCCGGGCGATACGTGGAATAAGGCAGCAGGGCTGCGCACCTATCTGGCATTCATGTGGGCGCACCCCGGCAAGCAACTCTTGTTCCAAGGGCAAGACTTTGGGCAAACCACCGAGTGGAATCACGACGAGTCTCTGCCGTGGGGGCAACAAGAAGGCTGGGAAGGCGAATACCACGCAGCCGTATCGCGCCTGGTCAAGGACCTTAATGGCCTCTACTCTGCTACCCCTGCGCTCTATACACAAGACAACGAACCCAGCGGTTTCTCGTGGATCAACGCCAGCGACGCTCAACGTGGCGTGCTGAGTTTTATGCGGTACGGGTCGAACGGGCAACGCGTCGCGTGCGTATTCAATTTCTCGGGAACCACATATCCGCAGTACCAATTGGGCCTCACCAACGCTGGTCGGTGGACGGAGATTCTCAACACCGACTCATCCGATTATGAAGGCGCTGGCGGCGGAAACCTGGGGCAGATCACGGCGAATAGTGGTGAATACGACGGCTACCCTGCCTCAGCGACTATCTTTGTGCCCGCCATGAGTGCCCTGTTCTTCCGCTTCGACGGGTAGCGCGGGGATGATGTAGCCCGGCTGGCGGGCGGGCAACCTGGCCGGGGTTTTTAGAACAAGGCGCTCGCCATTTCCCGCCTGGCTGTGGCTACGCGCGGGTCGGCGGGGTCACACAGCGTGAACAGTTCGATCAACCGGTCTTTAACCTGGGTCTTTTGATCTCCTGCCGATACCCGCAGGAGGTCTAGAAGCACGCGAAACGCGTCCTCTTCCTTGGACGAGATCATGTACTGATCGGCCTGGGCGAACGTTTTCTCCGGTTCTGGCGTCGGGTCGTCGGATGCGTGCGCCTCCGACACTCGTTTGAGGAGGGACACATTCGCACGCGCAGCCTTGGCCTCAGTGTTGTGTGGCTCGGCGTCGATAATCTTGTCGTAGGCGGCAAGCGC
This sequence comes from Corynebacterium pseudokroppenstedtii, assembly GCF_019754945.1. Taxonomy (GTDB): domain Bacteria; phylum Actinomycetota; class Actinomycetes; order Mycobacteriales; family Mycobacteriaceae; genus Corynebacterium; species Corynebacterium pseudokroppenstedtii. The sequence goes on along the minus strand of NZ_JAEUWU010000001.1, from coordinate 193,780 downwards.
AGCATCGAAGTCCCCGTTATTGAGGGCCTCTTCAGCGGCGTCGAACCGTGGGTCTGATGGGGGTTGTTCGTCCTCAGTGGTCGCCGCTCTTTCAGCGTCGGGAATACCAGGCAATTGGTCGCCGATTACCTGCAGGATTTGGTCGATCCACCCCTGTAATTGTTCTTTCGGCTGTTGTCCTTCGCGAGCATCAAGCGGGCGGCCATTCGCCAATGCTATGACTGTCGGGATAGCGCGAACGCCAAAGGCCTGGGCAATCTGGGGAACTGTATCTGCACTGACATTGGCAAAGATCCACTTGTAATTCGCCTGACGCGCCATGGAATCAAGATTCTGGACAATGTCTTGAGAATCTGGCGACCGCGTCGAACTAATAGCGACAATGACCGGGACCTGCAAAGACCGCTTGAGGACGTCATTTTCAAAGTTGGCCTCGGTAACATCGACGGTTATCTGCGCTGTGCCGCTCGTCGAGCCGCCCCCAGGAACGCCGGCACCGCCAGGTGCATTATTTCCGGCAGACGACCCCGGTGTACTGCCGGTCCCGCGCGCTTGCCTCTGGCGTTGCTTTTCTGCCTCCGCCCGAGCTTCGGCCCGTGCCTTAACCTCTCCTAAATCAACTGCACCAGCTATAAACCGCTCAGGGCCTTTTCCCGGAGATGTCATTACTGTCTTGTACCCCTCTCAGTAAGAATGTCTAATTTATCTGTTCGTCGTCACTATATTCTTGGCGATGCTGTCGGGCGGTGCTAGGTGGCACCGTGTTCCACCCGTCCGCCGTTCACTTCTCGGATGACGACGCCAGACGACGGTTCACCGCGTCCACCTTCTCTGTGAGCTGATGGTCGTAGCCCGGGCGAATATCGGCTTTCACCACGAGGGACGTCCGTGGACTCACCGAGCTGACAGCTTCCGTTGCCCGCTTCACGACATCGAAAACCTCGTCCCACTCGCCTTCGATCAAGGTGAACATGGCGTTTGTCTCGTTCGGTAGACCCGACTCCCGAACAACTCGGATTGCCTCAGCAACCGCATCCGCGACACCACCATCGTCGTCAGTAGAAGTAGTCGGAGCAACAGAAAACGCAACAATCATGGCCCCGATGCTAGTCCAGCCTGACGGACAATGTCGTACAAAATCACACCCCTGAATACGCCTGCGAAGAAGCAATATTGGCCGCGGGGGGCTTAGCATAGAAGCATGAGTAACAACGAGTACAGCACCGAAGTACCGCACGAACTAGTCAACTGCCTGGATCACGTAGGTATCGCCACAGCTGACTTGGATGCCACGCTGGAGTGGTACCGCACGAACATGGGGTGGATCTGCCACCACGTCGAAACAAATGAAGAGCAGGGTGTTCAGGAGGCCATGGTTGGCCCGAAGACCCTCACGGAGCTGCAGGGAATGATTCAGGTTCTGGCCCCGCTAAACGAAAAGTCGACGATCGCTAAGTTCCTCGACAAGAAGGGCCCGGGTTTGCAACAGATGTGTCTGCGCACGACCGATATCGACGCCCTCTGTGACCACCTGCGTAAGCAAGGTACCCGGCTTCTTTATGACGAGCCGAAGAACGGAACCGCCGGTGCTCGCATTAACTTCGTCCATCCGAAAGACGCAGGCGGAGTCCTTCTCGAACTGACTCAGCCAGGAAAGTAAGTTTTCCTGTCGCTCTGGGGTCCACGTTGGTGGGCCCCATTTTTATTGCGGCCCGACGGTGACGGCGCGCCCTTTATTGGGGCCTCGTTTTCACTGGACGAGCGGGCGGTCGGACCCTGGCACGCTAAAAAAGACGAAGCTCCTGCGATGGGGTACCGCGCAACTCGTCATAGTCGACGGTCACGCACGTAAACCCACGATCCTCCGCAAGCGTCCGCGCCTGCGGTTTGATCTCCTGGGCTGCGAAAAGCCCCTGCACTGGGGCTAAAATTTCATCCCTGTTCAGCAATTCGACGTACCGCGTGAGCTGCTCAACGCCATCAATACCACCGCGCCGCTTTACCTCAACGGCCACGGTCTTCCCGCTAGCGTCCCTGGTCAAGATATCGACGGGCCCAATAGGTGTCGGATATTCGCGCCGAACGAGCGTGAAGCCCTCCCCCAGCGCTTCCGGGTGTTGCGCTAACAGCTCCTGAAGATGCGCTTCCACACCATCCTTCGTGAGACCTGGATCCTCCCCCAGGTCATACGTGGTGTCAGAAATCTTGTCATGCACCGTAATGCGGAGCTGTTCCCCTTTTTTATTCTCAACGACCCAAAGCTCTTCCTCATGTCCGGCTCGAGCCGAGCCGTCGGTCCCCTGTTCTTCAGAATTGCCGACGGAGCTACCGTCGGTAAAGTCGCCGTCGGAATCGTCGATAGTAATCGGGTGGACCGTGAGCGTACACGGCGGAGTCATCCAATTGAGCGGTTTATAGGCCCGGTCATCGGCGTGGACTGACACTGATCCGTCAGCTTTGACCATGAGTAGACGAGTTGCTTTAGGCAAGTGGGCGGTTAAACGACCAACATAATCGACGGAACACGTAGCGATGACAAGGCGCATGAGCGAGAGAGTACCAAATCGCGTTCTCTCAGAACCTATTACGTCACAGCCTCGGACAAGGCGCTGCGGCCTTTCGCCACGTACTGCGTTAACACACCTTCGCTCAATAGCCAACGTCGTTAACTGTGGCGATGGAATCTGTGTCCCCGCTCTTTAACTCGCCGCGGGTGTTTACTGAGCCGCTGAATCCTGGTGCTCGGGGCGGATTCCAACCACGCCACCAATGCCATATCCATGGCGTGTCCCCCGGCTACATCCACTCGTACACCCCCCGCTTGAAGTTCGACTATCCGTGGATCAGCTAGTAGCCGTAAAACCCCCGTTTTGACGTCTCGTCGGCCAACAATTTCTATGTTGTGCCTTTCACACGATAAGTCTGCCCCCGGTTTAAGAGACCGTAGCAAGTAAAGCTTTGCGGCGTCTTCCCCCAAAATGATGACCCCGTGATGCCAGCGATATCGTCGGCCGTCACGGTAAACGGCGGTACAGACTGGTATGCCCCGGGGCCGGATCCACGAAAATCGCCATATGGCGACTCCCATTCCCCATACGAGGATGGCCATACACGCCATTGTCACGGTGAAGAGAACCATGGGCCACCTCTCCCATTACGTCCGGCGACGGCTCGTCATGCACGTCGTTCCTTGAGCTGAGTATAAACGACGAAACCCCGTGTTCCTAAGAAATGGCCTTAGAAACTACGGGGGCGTAGGTGAGAGCTATACAGTCGACCTACTTTTCTTTCGCACGCTGGACGGCTCGGAGCTCGGATTGAGCTTGAGCACGGTCATGTGAATCCGTGTCGGAGCCTTTGTAGCTCTGCTCTGCGCTGGAAACATCCACTTCTGACGACCACGTGGCGTGGTCCGCCAGAATAGATACCTTGTGCTTGCCGACGGACAGGAACCCGCCCTGTACTGCAGCGACTTTCTTTTCGCCGTCGGTGGTACGGATTATGACCACACCGTTTTCTACAAGCTGCCCAAGGATGGGTTCGTGTCCGGGAAGTATGCCGATTTCACCTTCTGTGGTCTGTGCGGTGACAGACGTCGCAGCACCGGACCATAGCGCTCGCTCAACGGAGACTAACTCAGTGGCAATTTCAGCCATGGTGTCCCTACCTTACTTCTCTTGCAGCTTCTTGTATTCGGCTTCGACGTCGTCGAGACCACCGAGGCCGTTGAAGCAGCGCTCGGGGTATGCGTCATATTCGCCATCGCAAATACGGCGGAAGGCGTCGATGGTGTCCTTCAGCGGAACGTAGGAGCCTGGCAGGCCGGTGAACTTTTCAGCAACGAAGAAGTTCTGGCCGAGGAAGCGCTCGATACGACGTGCACGCTGGACGGTGATCTTGTCTTCTTCAGACAACTCGTCCATACCAAGAATGGCGATAATATCCTGCAGTTCCTTGTTCTTCTGAAGGATATTGATGACTCGCTGTGCAACTTGGTAGTGCTCCTCGCCGACGATTCCAGGCTCGAGGATACGAGACGTAGAGGTCAGCGGGTTCACAGCGGGGTAAATACCCTTCGATGCGATGGAACGGTCGAGCTCTGTGGTCGCATCCAAGTGGGCGAACACGGTCGCAGGAGCCGGGTCGGTGTAGTCGTCGGCGGGGACGTAGACAGCCTGCAGAGAGGTAATCGAACGGCCCTTGGTCGACGTAATGCGCTCCTGGAGCTCACCCATCTCGTCAGCCAATGTTGGCTGGTAACCCACAGCAGAAGGCATGCGGCCCAGCAGCGTGGAAACCTCGGAACCTGCCTGGCTGAAACGGAAGATGTTGTCGATGAAGAGCAGCACGTCCTGGTGCTGAACATCACGGAAGTACTCCGCCATCGTCAGCCCGGAGAGAGCCACACGCATACGAACTCCCGGCGGCTCGTCCATCTGGCCGAACACGAGGGCCGTATCTTGGAGCACGCCCATCTCTTCCATTTCGAGGAAGAGGTCGGTGCCCTCACGGGTACGCTCACCGACGCCGGCGAATACTGACGTACCGGAGAACTCGCGGGCAATACGGGTGATCATTTCCTGGATGAGCACGGTCTTGCCCACACCAGCACCACCGAACAGGCCAATCTTTCCACCCTTCACATACGGGGTGAGAAGGTCGATGACCTTAATACCGGTCTCGAGGATTTCGGTCTTACCTTCGAGTTGGTCGAAAGCCGGTGGCTTACGGTGGATGGACCATTGCTCGCCGTCACGGCCGAGCCCTGGCTCGTCAAGGCAGTCACCGAGGGCGTTGAACACGTGTCCCTTGACGGTGTCCCCGACGGGAACGGAAATCGGTTTGCCGGTGTCTTTCACTTCCGCACCGCGGATCAAACCATCGGTCGGTGCCATCGATACGGCACGGACGATGTTGTCACCGAGGTGCTGGGCAACCTCGAGGGTAATTGTCTTAGCGACGGCCTCTAAATCAACGTCGACGGTCAGCGCGTTGAATAGCGCCGGTAGTTCTCCGCGAGGGAATTCCACGTCGACAACCGGGCCGATGACGCGTGCGACACGGCCGCTGAGGCCCGTCTGCTGCTCACTAAGAGCTGTAGTCATTGGTTAGTCACTTTCTCCGCTGTCGTCGAGCGCTCCCGCGCCACCGACGATCTCTGTAATTTCCTGGGTAATTTGTGCCTGACGAGCTTGGTTAGCTGTACGAGACAACGTGGTGGCAAGCTCAGTTGCGTTATCCGTCGCCGAACTCATAGCTGTACGGCGTGCTGCGGATTCTGACGCAGCTGACTCCAGCAGCAAGGCATACAAAGCACGAGACACGTAGTGCGGGAGGAGCTCTGACAACAACGTGGTCGCGTCGGGCTCGAATTCATAGTTGGCACTAATTTCGGAATCGTCTGGGTCAGACAGCATGTCTTCGCCAGTCTCTACTTCCTCATAGTCGATGACCGCTTCCATCGGAAGCATCTGCCGTGCGACGGCCTTCTGAGACAACATCGACTCGAACTTCGTGTAGACGACGTGGAGCTGGTCGAAGCCTTGCACGCTCTCGCCCTCAGGCGCGGTGAGCCCGGGGCGCCACTCTGCTTTGCCCGATGAGCTAGCAACGAATGCATCGATAAGGTGCCGACGCATCTGGTGCGTGCCTTCGTACTCGGGGTCCTGGGAGTATCCGGTCCATGCGCCTTCGAGGTCCTCACCGCGGAAGCGGTAGTAGGTCAGACCCTTGTTGCCGAAGACGTAGAGGACAACCTCATAGCCCTGCTTTTCCAACAAAGCGCGTAGTTCAGCAACTTTCTTGAAAACGTTGTGGTTGTACCCGCCACACATTCCTCGGTCGCTGGAGACTACCAAGATAGCGGCACGGTTTCCGCCTTCGCGTTCGCGGAGCATGGGGTGGTCCAGTGAACTTGCCGATGACAAGCGATGGACGACCTTGGTGATTTCCTCCGCGTACGGTTGCGAGGCAGCTACCCTGGCCTGCGCTTTCGTGATCTTCGAAGTGGCGATCAGCTCCTGGGCCTTCGTGATCTTCTTGGTCGAGTTGACGGACTTAATCCGGTCTCGTAGTTCACGTAACGTAGCCATTTACACTCATCGCCTCCCTTCGTTCTTATCCATTGCGCGCACCGCCCTTACTTACCCGAGGACTTACGCGACACAGTGATTTGTTCTTTACCCAATTCGGATTGCTCCATTGGGTCTACATCGGGCTCGTTGATAACAGGTTTGCCGTCGGAGGCCTGGAAGTTCTGCTTGAACTCATCCACAGCGGAGGAAAGCTCTGCCTTGGATTCGTCATTAAGTGGGGACCCACCCTCAACCTGCTCGAAGACACCAGCATGCTTCGAATGGAGGTGCTCAAGGAGTTCAGATTCGAACCGACGAATATCTTCGACGGGAACGGAGTCAAAGTCGCCGTTACCAGCAAGGTAGATCGACACCATCTGGTCTTCCACAGCTTGCGGGTGGTTCTCCGGCTGCTTCAGCAGCTCAACAAGGCGAGATCCGCGCTCCAGCTGTGCCTTGGAGGAATCGTCGAGGTCCGACGCGAAAGCAGCGAATGCTTCCAAGTCGCGGTATGCGGCGAGGTCAATACGCAGCGAACCCGATACCTTCTTCATACCCTTCGTCTGGGCGGCACCACCGACACGGGAGACCGACACACCGACGTTAATAGCGGGGCGAACACCCTGGTTGAAGAGATCTGACTCCAAGAAGACCTGACCGTCGGTAATAGAAATTACGTTGGTCGGAATGAAGGCGGACACGTCGTTCGCTTTAGTCTCGATGATCGGCAGGGCCGTCATAGAGCCGCCACCCAAGTCGTCGGAGAGCTTAGCTGCACGCTCCAACAAGCGGGAGTGGAGGTAGAAAACGTCACCTGGGTACGCTTCACGTCCCGGCGGACGGCGAAGCAGCAAGGAGATGGCACGGTAGGCTTCAGCCTGCTTGGTGAGGTCATCGTAGATGACCAGCACGTGCTTGCCCTTGTACATCCAGTGCTGTCCCAGTGCGGCACCAGCGAAGGGTGCGAGCCACTTAAAACCAGCTGAATCTGATGCGGGAGCAGCGACAATGGTGGTGTAATCCAGGGCGCCGTTGTCCTCTAGGGTCTTACGGACACCAGCGATTGTGGAGCCCTTCTGACCGATGGCGACATAAATGCAGCGAACCTGCTTTTCCGGGTCCCCGGATTCCCAGTTGGCTTTCTGGTTAATGATGGTATCGAGGCAAACAGCCGTCTTACCTGTTTTACGGTCACCAATGATGAGCTGTCGCTGGCCTCGCCCGATCGGGGTCATCGCGTCGATAGCTTTAATACCGGTCTGGAGTGGTTCCTCGACTGGTTGACGCATCAACACTGAGGGCGCCTGCAGTTCCAGGACGCGATCTTCTTCTGCCTCGATGGATCCTAGGCCGTCGATTGGCTGGCCCAGGGGATTAATAACGCGGCCGAGGAATTTGTCCCCAACCGGAATGGATAGGACCTCTCCGGTCCTTTTTACTTCGTCGCCTTCCCGCAAGGTCTCGTAGCTTCCCAAGACCACGACACCGACTTTATCGGTGTCAAGGTTTTGAGCGACGCCGATGACGCCACCTGGGAACTCGAGCAACTCATTAGCCATGACTGATGGCATACCCGAAACCTGGGCGATACCGTCAGCCGCACTAATGACCACGCCGACCTCCTCACGGGAGGCCTCCGCGGAGTAGCTCGAGGTGTAGTTCGCAATCGCGCTACGGATCTCGTCGGAGGAGATCGTCAGCTCCGCCATGTTCTTCCTGCTCTCGGTAGTCTCTTCCAGCATTACTTGTTTATTACGTCGTATTTCTGGTCGCGGTCACGACCGGCATTCCGTCCGCCGTGGGCGTCAGGCAAAAGCTCGCCGTAATTTCTCGAGTTTGCCCGATGTGCTGCCATCGATACGCTCATCTCCGACCCGGATGACCATTCCACCGAGGATGCTGGGATCGACCTCTCCGTGGATGGACATCTTGTGACCATAAATTCGACCGAGCTTGTCAGCCAGGGTGGATCGTTGGGTATCGCCCAATTCGCCGGCAGTCACAACATGAGCAACTTCGTACCCACGCAGCTGCGCTGCCTCCCGCGATAGCGTTTCACATGCTTCGACAGGACGTTGTTTAGCACGAGAAATCGCCTGCAAGGCAAGAGTTTCTGTAATTGAAGTAACTTTGCCGTACAAGACTGAGGCCAACAATTGGCGACGTCGGTCCGCACTAGCTTGTCGGTCTGCCAAAAGCATCTCCAGCTGCGGGGCGTCTTCAAGAACCCTCGCCAACTGGAACAACTCAGATTCGACGGTCGTGAGCTTGTCGTCTGCCTCGGCAGCGCGGAACAGAGCCCGCCGGCCAAGTTGAACAAGCCCATTACGGAAATCGCGCGTATTCGACCAGTCTTTATCTACTGCAGAACGCAACACGCTGCGCGAAGCCTGATTGAGCTTCTCACCGAAAACGCGATCGGCAAGATCTGCACGTTTCTCGGAGGACGCTGCGGGATCAATAAGCGCCACACGCAAGTCACGGTTGGAGTCCAAAACCTCAACGACGTCGAAGAGCTCGGGTCCGATCTGGGCGCCGTCGACGGCGGCGTTGGACTGAGCAACGGTGTTGTCGAGGGTAGCCGCCAACTCGGTCATCGATTCTCGGCTCGCTGCGTGCATACTGATCACTTCCCTGCCGGAATGTCATCCAAGGAAGACAGGAAAGAATCCACTGTCTCGGCGCGCTTGGCATCGTCGGATAGATGAGAGCCGAGGAGCTTCTCCGCCAGATCGACCGAATTCTGACCCATGTCCTTACGCAGGTCAGCGACGACGGCATCACGCTGAGCAGCAAGTTGCTTTTCGCCTTGAGCGATAATGCGGTTGCTTTCCTCCGTTGCTTCGGTCTTCATATCCGCAACGATCTTTTGCCCGTCAGCACGAGCTTCGTCGCGAATACGAGCGGCCTCTGCACGAGCCTCAGCGAGCTGGTCATTGTATTTTTGCAACGCAGCCTTCGCCTCGGATTGCGCGGCCTCCGCACGTTGAATACCGCCTTCAATGCGATCTTCACGCTCAGAAAGAACCTCTTGGAATTTCGGAAGAACAAACTTCCAGAAAAGCCATAGGATCAGTACGAAGCAGACGATGGACCAGACGAGGTCGTATGGCAAAGGGAGAAGCGGCAAGTTGCCCTTTTCGAGAGGCAGCGTGTCCTCAGCCAAAATAAGTGAGTTCGTCATAGTCTCCAGCTTTCGCTATTTCGAATATCAGGATGTAGTGAAAACAACCTGATTAGAACAGGAAGCCGGCGACCAAGCCGATAAGGGCAAGGGCCTCAGTGAAGGCGATGCCCAGGAACATTGTGGTACGCAACTGGCCAGCCATTTCCGGCTGACGTGCCATGCCTTCCACCGTCTTTCCGGCGACAATACCGATACCGATACCAGGGCCGATAGCAGCGAGGCCGTAGCCGATAGCGCCGAAGCCGTCATAGCGGGTGGAGTCTGCAGCGAGAAGGATCTCGTTCATGGGGTGTTCCGTTCCCTTTCAAAATGCCGTTGGTTTTCCAACGACGTATTCGTGAAAAACTTCGAGTGGGGTGTTCAGTTAGTGTTCGTCCGCATGCAGGGAAAGCTCAATGTACACCGCAGTCAGCAGGGCGAAAATGTACGCCTGCAGGAAAATCACCAAAATCTCAAACAGCGAGAAGGCAAAAGCTGCCGCGATGGTAAAGCCGGACGCAACAAGCCAGCCGTTCATCTGCCAGAAGAAGAAGTTGGTTGCCGAGTACAAGAGCACCAGCACGATGTGACCTGACAGCATATTGGCCATAAGACGAATGGTCAGCGTGACAGGCCTCAAAATGAAGGTCGAGAAGAACTCAATCGGTACGACCAAGAAATAGAGAAGGAAAGGCAACCCCGGAATTACCAGAGAGCTCTTCATGTACTTCCCGAACCCATACCGCTTGGCACCTGCGTAGATCATGCAGATGTAGGCAACCACGGCCAAGAGCAGTGGCATACCAATACGAGCATTGGGGGAAACGTTCAAGAACGGGATCACCGAAGGTGCGTTCATGAACAGAACAAGGAAGAAGATCGTGGAAATAATCGGAAGGAAGCGACGTCCTTCTTTTCGACCAAGAATCTCCTCACTGATGTGGATACGGACGAAATCCAACAAGTACTCAGCGACGTTCTGCACGCCACGCGGAACTAACTTCGGCTTCCGCATAGCGAAGAAGAAGAACAGCCCCATGAGCACCATCACGAGGAGTCGGACGAACATGATGCGGTCGATGGCGAACCAACCGTCGGCAAAATTACCGAACCAAAGGTTGATGTGATCACCATTCGACGCACCGTCGGGACAGCGTGGCTCACCGTCACTGCCGGTCCCGCAAACGAACCCCGGGAAAAAGTCGTGGTCCAGATCTGGGGCGTGGAAATGCCCCTTCATGGACAAGGTTGTAACGCTCAGCGTTCTCTCCCGTGTTCGGGCCGCTTTCTGCCAAACAGAAAACGGTGCGATGGAGGTCTATGTGCATAGCCCACCGCGGATTCCGTCGCACATCATCGCGGGGGCCCGGGGGTTATTCGGGGGTGGCTACGCATAGCGACTTTTCCTTATAACCCGCAGTTGACGATAGCAGCTTAATTCAGGTTTTTCCCAAGCGATCTCTCAATCCGACCCCCCTAAAACTACACCTGATTCACCCCCATGCAGGCTATTGCTGGTGGTCCCGTTCTTCTGCCCATTCTCGGTCAGCGATATAGGTCACACGCGCGGTTAAAACACCCCATGTTTCTGAGACCAATCCGACGATTAACGCGGCGATCACCGTGACCGCCAACGCCAGGTGGTCATAGAAATACATGTTCTTCAGAACGACTAAGACGAGTAAGACAACGACGACTTTGAGCAGCCACGTCCCCATCACCACAGCCATCGTCGTTTGGGGATTAGTCCGAGATGTGATGAGCACACTCACGATAGTGAGCAAAACAAAGGCACCACCGATGACAGAACCGATGAGCGCTCCCCAGACACCTCGCATACCTGATTGTCCGCCCCAGGCCAACAACGAAACCACAGCTAAACAGGCAATTGCGATACCCCCAAGCCGTGCAGCTTTGAGCAACGGCCACCGCGGATCCGACACATGCCGGTTTCTCTTCGCAATCACGTCGTCGATAGACGAACCACCGTCGGTAGACGAGTTAGCCGACGAGTTCGCCGTTTCAAAATAGTCCTGTCCATCGGGTTGTTCCGGTGTTTTTCCGCCGGACTTCCCCGATGCGAAAGTGGAATATGGAGACGTCGGCTTCGACGAGGCGCTGTTCGGTTCGCCAGAGGAGTGGGAATCAGTCACGCTGGCTGATTGTAGCGGTCCGGGTGCCGACGATCACGCGAGCGCGGTACAGACGTAATCCCGACGGCGATGATGATCGCTAGCCCCACCGCAATGAGGGTAATGTCCGTCGGCAAAATTGTTGCTGCCACCGCACTGAAGGCGACGACGCTCACCCACGTGTAGAGCACAAGGACCACCCGTCGGTGAGTGTGCCCGAGCTGGAGCAGCCTGTGGTGCAGATGCTTTTTATCTGGGGCGAACGGGCTTTTCCCGTGACCGACACGGCGGATAACAGCCATGATGAGGTCGAGCATCGGGATGAACACACTCGCCGCCACCACGATGATCGGGCTCAGCAGCGCGAAAATATCGGCGGCACCATAGAGCGACATCGTGATGCGGCCAGACGCTGAGGTCGATGCCGCCGCGAGGAGAAGGCCGATCAGCATGGACCCCGTGTCGCCCATGAAAATCCGGCTCGGCTCAAAGTTGTGGGGCAAGAAACCCGCGCAGGCTCCAATCAACACGGCGGAAATAATGGCCGGCGGATAAGCGCTCACCGCTCCCCCTTGGTCGTGGAGAATGGTGAGCGAAAACGCGAAGAGCGAAATTCCCGCGATCCCTCCGACGCCGGCCGCCAACCCGTCGAGACCGTCGACAAAGTTAATCGCGTTGATCAGGGTGACGGTGAAGACGACAGTCAGGACTGTGGACTGGACTTGATCCAGAATGACCGTGGTGCCCCCATGCCAGGGAACGTAGAGGAGGTACCAACTCAACCCCAGTAGACTCATGACCGTCGCACCAGCGACCTGCCCAACCAGTTTCACCAGAGCCGGAATGTCATACAAGTCGTCGATAATGCCGACAACAACGATGATGAGGGCAGCCCATAACACGGCTCTCAAGTCCGGAGTCATGGGAGGAAATCCGCGGTTCAACGCCGGTAATTGGTTGGCCACCAGTAAGGCTGCAATGACGCCGGTGAACATCGCGACCCCACCCAACCGCGGGCGGGGTTGTTTATGGACGTCACGGGCACGCGGGATAGCTATTCTCCCGGTCCGCACCATGACGGATCGTATGCATCCTGTTGTCAGGAACGTCACGATGCAGCCCGTGCAGAGAACAAGGATGAGTTCCCGAATGGGCACACCGGTTCCCCCCACCGCTGATTGTGCACAAACGATCATGATGTTTCTCTACCCCGCATTCCCTGGACTAACCGCGCACGTGAGGCCGTTTTCCCCTCGAACTATCTCTGACGCAGAGTAGCAGGGCTCGTTCCGATGACCTCGGAGATACGTTCTGCAGAAATCGCCCCTTCACGCAAAAGATGAGGGGTGGGCGAGGTCAGATCAATGATGGTTGACGGCTCCCCGATCGTCGCCTCTCCATCGTCCAAATAGACGGATACTTCGCTTCCCAGCATCTGTTTCGCGGCAATGGCCGACGTCGCCGGCGGCTGCCCCGAAATATTCGCGGAGCTCACTGCCATGGGGCCTGTGGCTCTCAACAGCTCAATCGCGACCGGCTGTAGCGGCATCCGAAGCATCACTGATCCGTTAGTATCCCCAAGGTCCCAGGGCAACGACGGAGCCTGCGTCACTACAAATGACAGTCCGCCAGGCCAAAACGCTTGGACTAATTCGCGCATCCGCGGAGTGACCGTCTGCACCAGGCCGTCGACGGTGTCCCATGACCCAACCAACACGGGAACAGGCATGTCAGGGCCACGATGCTTCGCCCGCAACAGCGCGGCAACAGCGTCGTTATCGAATGCATCACATCCGATGCCGTAGACGGTGTCGGTGGGGATAACGACCAGCCGTCCGCCCTTTACTGCGCTCTGGGCAGCCTCGAGGCCACGACGTCGTTCGTCTTGGTCAGTGCAATCGTAAATTGTGCTCATGAGTGTTATTACGCTTTCCTCGTGTGTGCGGCCCGAATGCCCGTCACAAACCTATCGCGTCCAGCTAAATCCTTATGTATTTCTACATCGGTGAAACCGTGATTATTCAAGCATTGTGAGGTCACAGGCCCGTTGAGCTCGTCATGTTCCACAGCCACGACGGTGCCGGGGCTAGACAAATCCTCAACCACGGCCATCATCGGCACGATCACGCTCATTCCGTCCGCACCAGCGAAAACGGCGTCATGAGGATCGGCCGCGACTTCGGGCGAAATCGCCGTGTTCTCGGGCACATAGGGTGGATTCGAAACGACCATATCCACCTTCAGTTCGTGCGTCGGTTCAGGATAGTCACCGTCACGTTTGTCCCGATCACGCGTGTCCCTGCCACACAAGTCCCGAATGCTTTTCACGATAGTGGGATCTGTGACATCCCCTGCGCACAGGCTCACCGAGAGCTGATCGGCGTCGTCCTCTGACAGGCCGACGTCCAGCGCTTCGGCCCGCCAATTCTGCATGAAGGTCTCGACGTTGCGACGGGCGTAATCCAGCGCGACGTCGCTCGTGTCAACGCCAACAATGCGGATTCGTGGGAGCTTGCCGACGCTTCCCACTTGCGGATTGACGGCCGCCTGCTCTCGAAAGTCGCGATGAAGAGACAACAACGCGTTACCCGCCGCGTGCGCAACACCCAGAGCTAAAGTTCCAGGCCCAGTGCACAAGTCAACGATCGTGTAATCCGCCGGCACAGGCTTCGAAGACCCGGATTTCTCGGACCGGTTATCCAACGCTCTCCGGAGTTGCTTTCCCGCCCATTCCACAATCAATTCGGTTTCCGGACGGGGAATAAAAGCCCCCGGACCGATCAGCAGATCGATCCCTGCGAACCGCACCGTCCCCATAATGTGCTGCAAGGGTTCCCGCTGCTCACGTCGGCTAATACACGCTTCGAAAAACTCAGCCGTGTCGGGATCGACGTCGTCTTGGCGTCGGAAGAATAACGAGGACCGTGTGACCGGTTCCGCACCCGGCGCGCCCTTAACGGTGAGCGCATGTGCCATCAGAAGCTCAGCATCGACTCGTGGAGAATCCACCCCCGCAGCGCGCAGTCGTCCGCCGGCATTGTTGATCATCTGGCGAACAGATGTACGGGGATACGTCATTCTGCCTCGAGCCGTTCGGCGCGCTCTGCGGACTGCAGCGCAGAGAAGAGATCATCCAGGTCGCCGTCGAGAACCTGGTCGAGGTTGTGCGCCTTGTAATTAATTCTGTGGTCAGAGATGCGATTTTCGGGGAAATTGTAGGTACGGATGCGCTCCGAACGATCCATGGTCCGCACCTGAGCGGCACGATCAGCCGACGCCGCAGCCTCTGCTTCTTCTTCCTTCATCTGCTGCAACCGCGCGGCCAGGACCTGCATCGCGCGCGCCTTGTTTTGGATCTGGCTACGTTCTTTCTGGCACGTCACGATCAACCCCGTCGGCAAGTGTGTGATGCGGACAGCGGAGTCGGTCGTGTTAACGCCTTGGCCACCTTTACCGGATGAGCGATACACATCAACGCGGATGTCCTTGTCATCAATCTCGACATCCTCAATCTCATCAGGTTCCGGGTAGACGAGGACACCGGCAGCGGAAGTCTGAATACGCCCCTGGGACTCGGTAACGGGAACTCGCTGAACACGGTGGACGCCACCCTCAAACTTGAAGACGCTCCACGCACCGTCCCGAGACGGCTTCTTGGAACGAATAGACATGGTGATGTCTTTAATTCCCCCGAGGTCCGTCGGAGCGTCGTCCAAAACGTCGATCGCGAAGCCGTGTTTGTCCGCGTAGCGCTGGTACATCCGCACTAATTCGCCGGCGAAGAGGGCAGCTTCTTCCCCGCCCGCACCGGACTTCACTTCCATCACAATGTCATCGCCATCATGAGGATCACGCGGAGCCAAAAGGTCAGCTAGCTTATCCGATAGCTCCTCTTTTTCCGCCCGAAGACGCTCGGCTTCTGCCGCGAATTCCTGGTCTTCGTGGGCCATTTCCTCGGCGGCTTCGAGATCATCAGTAACAGCATTTAACCGGTCATTCGTCTGAATGATGGGCTGGAGTTCAGAGAACCGCTTCCCCACCTTCCGCGCGCGAGCAGCGTCGTTATGTAAATCAGGATCAGCTAATTGAGCTTCGAGCCCTTGATATTCCGAAACAATGTCGTCGACCGCCGAAACATGCGTCGCCATGACCCCAGAGTGCTCCTTTAACTGCTCACTACAAATACCGGTAACTACACGAATATAGCGCGACGGCGGCGGCTCAACCGAACCACCGCCCGCACCGTGACCAGGAGAGCTTTACCTCCTGGCGCCACTACTTCACATCACTGCCTGGCTTCACGGCTTAGCGTCGCGCATAGGGGACGAATTACTCGTCATCGTCGTCGGGAACACTCATGGGTGCCGACGACGCGATCTGCATGAGGAAATCGCCATTGTTCTTAGTCTTGCGCAGCTGCTTGATCAGCAAGTCAATAGCCTGCTGCGGGTCCAGTGCCGACAAGATCCGACGTAGCTTGTGCATGACGCGTGCCTCGTCGGGAGCCAGGAGCAGCTCGTCCTTACGGGTACCCGACGGATTCACGTCGACGGCTGGGAAGACGCGGCGCTCCGAAATCTTCCTGTCAAGCTTCAGCTCTGCGTTACCCGTGCCCTTGAATTCCTCGAAGATGACGGTGTCACCCGCGGAACCCGTCTCAACCATCGCCGTCGCGATAATGGTCAGCGAACCACCGTTTTCGATGTTCCGTGCCGCACCCAAGAATCGCTTCGGTGGGTAGAGGGCGTTGGAATCCACACCACCGGACAGGATCCTGCCCGACGCCGGAGAGGAGTTGTTGTAGGCGCGGCCCAGTCGCGTAATGGAATCCAGCAGCACAACAACGTCCTGACCAGCCTCAACAAGGCGCTTAGCCCGCTCAATCGCCAGCTCAGCGACCGTGGTGTGCTCGCTCGGCGGGCGGTCAAACGTCGAGGCGATCACTTCACCATTGACCGAACGCTGCATGTCGGTGACTTCCTCAGGGCGCTCGTCGACAAGAACAACCATAAGGTAGCACTCTTGATTGTTGGTCGTGATGGCGTTAGCGACGTCCTGAAGAATCGTCGTTTTACCGGCCTTCGGCGGGGACACGATCAGCGCACGCTGCCCCTTACCGATCGGCATGATGAGGTCAATCACACGCGTCGTGAGCTTCTTCTGGTCCGTTTCCAAACGCAGCCGCTGGTTCGGGTACAGCGGTGTGAGCTTGGCAAACTCGGGGCGGGCCTTGGCCTCCTCCGGCGTCATGCCGTTGACCGTGTCAACGCGAGCCAAGGGGGCGAACTTCTGCCGGTTGCGGCCGCGACCATGCTGCGGGCGGCTTGATCCGTCCTCACGGACCTTAATCTGCCCGGTCACAGCGTCGCCGCGACGCATTCCCTGGGACCGAACCATGTTCATAGACACATAAACGTCGTTCGGGCCGGACTGGTACCCCGACGTGCGAATGAACGCAGTGTTGTTGTCGACAACATCGAGGATGCCCGCGATCGGCTGGAAAGTTTCACCCTCGCGCAGCTGGTTCGGGTTCTGGTTGTCGCGGTTATCCCGGTTGCGACGGTTGCGCCGATTGCCGCGGTTATTACGGTCGTTGCGGTTATTGCGGCCACCGCGATCGTTCCGGTTGTCACGATCATTGCGGTTGTTGCGACCACCCCGGTGGTCCTGGTTATTGCGGCCACCGCGACCATTGTGGTCGTTGTTGTCACCGGAGTTGTCGTCATTGTGGCCATAACGATCATCACGGTCGTCATTGGACCGTCGATGATCATTGTTATTCCGGTCATCATCCCGGCGGGAGTTATTATCATCCGAATCGTCGGAAGAATCACGGGACGAATTATTTCGGTCATCACCGTCATTGGAATGACCGTTGTGGCGGGCACGGTGGCGACGCGCACGGCGTGCCTGGGAACGCGATTTGTAGCCGTGGTGGCGGGAATCGTCAGAATCGTCGTTGTCGCGACCGTTGTCATTATCCGAATGGGAGTCGGAGTGGGAGTCCGAGCCACCAGAGTGCTCGTCTCCACGACGGTCGTCGTTACCATTCTGGCGGTTATCGGAGCCGGAACCACGTCCGTCGTTGTTTGCCGACGATCCAGTGTTAAATGAATCGGAGTTCGGCGATTCAGAGTTATCCGAATGGTGGGACTCGGCCTTCGGTTCCCCCGCTTTCCGTGTGGATCGACGGGGCCGAGAATACGGCTGACCAGCGTCGGCGGCCTGGATGGCTGCGATAATATCCCCCTTGCGCAGCCCTGAGAGTCCTCGAATCCCCTTTTCGGCAGCTAGCGCCTTTAATTCCGGGATGCGCATAGCGGCCAAGTTGTTCGTGTCCGTATCAGTCACGGATGTCCTTTCGTTGCCAGCCCCTCCGGGGACAATTGTCAGTATTTGTCAGTGGATACGTGTCTCATCACGCGCTGGAGGGTTAGCCCTGTGGTGTTGTCCTATCGCGACGCTGCTTCATCGCTCTACCGTCGGTGGCCTCACGATGGTGTTTCTCCGATGGTGCAGCATGTCAACGGAATGTGCGTCATTTCGTTTCCGCTTGTGTCAATGTGCCGAAAGACACGTGACCTGCCCGAACTGCTATCGCGGTTTTTACCATTAGCCATCGCGGGCGATGCAGATTCGCGACACTACGCGCGATTACGAAATGAAGGATTCTTTGTAGCGTCCGGTCATCGGTGTTGTATTCAGGGCGGATGAGAAATCCCCTGGATCCACCACTCTTGCTAGGCCGGAAGCCGATGTTACACATCGTTCGGCTCGATGCCCTAGCGGAGAATACACAACTTGATGAGCAGTCCGAAAACTACAACCAAAGGAATCGCTCATAACCGTACCACTTTCCAGCACAAGTCGCTGCAACGGCACGCGGATGGGCTTCACCTGCATCTACCGTCTGTCTGACTTAAAGTAAACGACATGAAGTCGACGATGATGGACGTGCCTCTTTCTGTCACCCAAATTTTCACCTACGGTGCCACTGTTTTCGGAGACACAGAGGTAACGAGTTGGGGCGAATCCGGGCCAGAGACCATCACGTTTTCCGCACTCGCCGGCCGAGCTGCCGCGTGTGCTCATGCTCTGCGGTCGCTCTGCGGTATCGACGCCGACCAACGCATCGGAACCATGATGGACAATTGCGCGGAGCATCTCGAAGTGTTTTTTGCGTCGTCGTGCATGGGAGCCGTATTTAGCCCCCTGAACTCGCACCTTTCCGACGACCAAATCATCCACATCATCAACTATGCGGACCAGAAGGTCATCGTCGTTTCGCCCCGCAATGCACCCCGCTTGGCCAGACTCATCACCGAGTGTCCGGGAGTGAACCACATCATCATCGCGTCCGGGTCGTCGGCACAGCGCGCTGAAGCCGTCGCTGCCTTCGATGCCATCCCTGACCCCCATTTTTCGGTCACCGATTATGAGGCTTTTATCGACGGTCAAGCCACCGAGTTTCCATGGCCCGATCTCCCCGAAGACACCGCAGCTGCCCTCTGCTTTTCGACGGGCACCGAGGGGGCGCCCAAGGGTGTGGCCTATTCCCACCGGTCTATGTTCTTGCACTCGCAATCATTGCTGGGCGTGGATTCCTTCGCCATTACTAATGGCGTGTCCTTCCTTTGTTGTGTCCCCATTTATCACGTTCTGAGCTGGGGCGTTCCTCTCGCGGCCTGGATGGCTGGCGCTCCGCTCATCTTCCCTGGTGAGGATCTTTCGGCACCTCGCCTTGCGCAGGTGATCGCAACCTCTATGCCTCGTACGGCACACGGGGTTCCGACATTGTGGGTATCGCTCTTTTCCTACTATTTCCACAACCCGCCGAAGCGTATGAGCCTTCGGGAGATTTTCGCTGGTGGGGCCCCTGTCCCGCCGGTGCTCATTAAAGTATGGGAAGAAAAGTTTGGTGTCGATGTCATTCATTGTTGGGGAATGACAGAAACGTCACCCGTGGGGACAGTATCACGCCCCCCGGCAGGCTTGAGTGGGGAAACGAGAGATCTCTACCGCGAGTCCCAGGGGCGCTTCCCCGTCGCCATGAATTTCCGAATTGCCGACGACGCCGGCCACGTGCTGGAAGGACACGACCGCAACCAGGGCGAAATCCAGGTACGCGGCAACTGGGTAACCGGCTCCTATTTCCATTCACCGACGGGCGAAGGCGATGGCCCCGCGTCCCGTTTCCGAGGCGAACCCATTGACTACGCCGATGATCGTTTTACCGACGACGGGTGGTTCCGCACAGGAGACGTCGGCTCTATTAACCGCGATGGGTTCTTAACGGTCAATGATCGCATCCGCGATGTTATCCGCTCAGGTGGGGAATGGATTTACTCGGCCGAGTTGGAGAACTATGTTGTTGACGCTCCCCCGGTTCTTGAATGTGCCGTTATCGGATATCCCGATGAGACATGGGGTGAGCGGCCGCTGGCGGTGACTGTCCTTGCCGACGGGGTTGAGCGGTCGGCGGCGACAGCAGAGCGTCTTCGCACACGATTACGTGGGGTCATTCCCGGGTGGATGATCCCCGAGTACTGGGCATTCGTTGACACTATCGATAAGACGAGCGTCGATAAATATGACAAGAAGGACCTGCGGCAGCACCTTGCCGACGGGAAACTGGATGTCATTTCCCTGCAAGGGCCCCGTCGTAGTGGCGATAGCTACGGCGACAATAGTTCCTCTAGCTCAGCATCGCAGGCCTAGCGTTTGCGCGGGTAAGCTCGCCACGCGCTCCCGCCACGCACTATCCCAGTTCTTTGCGATTGACCTGGATAGGGCCGGCGATGGGGAGCGTGAGAACGCGAAGCCCCTCGGAGGATGCGGTGTCAATGATTTCGGCGGGCAGGTCCTCGGTGGAGAGAACCATGATGGTGGGGCCAGCGCCCGATAAGTATGCCGCATAACCCCGGTTACGCAGGCGGTTTACCCATTCCGCAGAGACCGGCAAGGCGTCTGCGCGGTAAGGCTGGTGAAGGCGATCCCTCGTGCCCTCCCACAACAGCTCGGGGTTGGTACGCAGCGCAACCGTCATGACTGCCGTTCGTGACACATTGAATCGTGCGTCAACATGGCTCACATCACTGGGCAGCACTCGGCGCACCGCATTCGTCGACGCCGTGAAATCCGGGATAAAGGCCGTTGCGCGAATGTCGGGGTGAACATCCACACCGATCGCGTGGTACTGGGGCGCAGTTTCACCATCGACAGGCGTATCCGTCCAGGACACCACTGCCCCACCCAGCACAGATGCGGCCGCATTATCAGGGTGGCCCTCAAAAGAACTGACAACCTGAACAACCTGATCAGTCGTGAGGGCGTTATCTGCCAAGGCATTAGCAGCACACACTCCAGCCGCTGCCGCCGCCGCGGACGAGCCGAGACCGCGCGATTGCGGAATCGAGTTCTCACAGGACACCGCCAGGCCGGGGACGTCAGCATGGGCAACACGAAGCCCTTCACAGATCGCCCGCACCACTAAGTGGGTTCCGTCGAGGGGAACCTCGCCAGCGCCTTCACCCTGCACATCAACGGTTAAACCGGACGCAGTGACCTCGACGGTCACCAGGTCATAGAGCCCCACAGCCAAGCCGAGGGTGTCGAATCCGGGCCCTAAATTGGCCGACGACGCTGGCACGCGGACCGTGACCGAGCGCCCCACCGGGATATCGTGTGGCACTTAGTCGTCCCCCTCCATGCGCAGCACGCGCTCGACGGACAGCACCGTATCGATGGATGAGACGTCGGCCACGGTTTTCTCGAGGTCGTCCTCCCGCGCCATGTGGGTGACAACAACCAGCCGAGCGCCGTTTTCGCTGCCCTCCTGGCGGACCGTCTTCAGCGATATGCCGCGGTTAGCGAAGCACTTGGCGACGTCGGCAAGGACACCAACCTGGTCCTTCACGTGCATGACGACGTGGTACCGGGTGTCGATGGAACCGAATGGCGCGATTGGCAACGACGCGTACACAGACTCTCCCGGAGCACGACCACCCAAAACGATGTTTCGCGACGCACCGATCACGTCGCCCAACACAGCCGACGCGGTCGGGTTTCCGCCGGCACCATTGCCGTAGAACATCAGACGCCCAGCGGCTTCCGCCTCGACGAACACAGCGTTGAATGACTGCGACACGCTCGCCAACGGGTGGTTACGCGGCACCAGCGCCGGATACACCCTGGCAGAGACGGATTCCTTACCCTCGCTATCAACAAGTCGCTCGCAGAGGGCCAGCAGTTTAATAGTGCATCCCACCGCCTTTGCCGACGCGATATCCGCCGCGGTGATCTCGCGAATGCCCTCGCGGTAGACGTCGTCGGCGGACACGCGCGTGTGGAAAGCAATGGATGCAAGAATGGCCGCCTTGGAAGCTGCATCATATCCGTCGACGTCGGCAGTGGGGTCTGCCTCGGCATATCCCAAACGGGTCGCTTCAGCCAGCATCTCGTCATAGGACGCGCCCGACTCATCCATGGCGTCCAGGATGAAGTTCGTCGTCCCGTTGACAATGCCCATGACCCGGTTGACGCGGTCACCAGCAAGAGAGCGTCGCAGAGGCCCCACCACGGGGATCGCCGCCGCCACTGCTGCTTCGAAGAACAAATCTGCGCCCGACGCATCGGCTGCTTCGGCTAATTCGTCCGCGTGAGCCGCCACCAGGGCTTTGTTCGCGGTGACGACAGACTTCCCGGCCCGCAACGCCGCCAACACGAGCTTCCGTGGCAGGTCAATGCCGCCGATGACTTCCACGACGAGGTCGATATCGTCGCGAAGAACCAAGCTCATGGCATCGTCGGTGAGGAGGTCGGGATCAACGCCTTCACGCGGGCGGGATAGATCGGACACTGCCACACCGCGGATTTCAATTGGCCCACCAGCTCGTTCGGTAAATTCGTCGGCATATTCGTTCATGAGCCGATAGGCAGCCTGCCCGACGGTGCCAAAGCCGAGGAGGGCAACTCCGACGGTTTCCCCGGCCCCTTTTCCGGTGTTGTAGCTAGTTTGCTGGGTCATATTCCTATCCCTTGTGCTTCCCTTGTGTTGGTTCCCTTGTGTGGTGTTCGGTTTACAACGTTGTTGGCTCAACGTCGTTGTCCTGTATGCGTCGGCAGACAAAGCTGTATGAAGGATACTATATCTAGTATTTATGCTGGTCTACTCAGGTTTTAGGTGACCGACAGATTCGATAGACGGATTCGACCTATCGTCAGCAGTGGTCAGCATCCGTCAGCAATCTTCGTCGAGCGCAAGAAGATCATCAATTGTTTCCCGACGGACCATCACGCGTTCGTGCCCGTCGCGCACTGCGACAACGGCCGGCCGGCAGAACATGTTGTACCGCGACGACATGGAGAAGCAGTACGCGCCAGTGCCTGCGAGGGCGATACGGTCTCCGACCTCGATATCGTCGGGATAAATTCCATCTTCGACGAGGATATCTCCGGATTCACAGTGTGATCCCACCAGGCGCGTGGGAATCGGGTTTCCGTGCATCAGGCGATTAATCACTCGACCATCGTAATGGGCGTTGTACAACGCGGGGCGGATGTTATCCGACATCCCGCCATCAACGGCGAGATAGCGCCGAGTGGAGCGCTCATCCGTGGGCACATCTTTAATTGTTCCCACCGTGTAGACCGTCACCGTCGACGGGCCAGCAATGGCGCGGCCCGGTTCAACCATCAATGTCGGGGGGTCAAAGTGCAGGTCATGGGCCGCTTTATGGACGCGGGCTTTAAGATCGTCGGCCACCGACCGGACATCCAGGGGCGAATCCGAGGCGCTGTAGGCAATGCCGTAGCCGCCACCCAGATCCAGGATGTCCAAGGAATCCTTGACATCTTTTTTCTCGACGCCACCGTCGCTGCCGTACCGACCGAGTTGGTGATGCAAGTCAGCCATCAAGCCAAGCAAACGTTCAGCCGCGAGGGAGAAGCCGTCGGCGTCAAAAACCTGTGACCCGACGTGACAGTGCAGCCCAGCGACGGCCAGCGAGTCGTAGTCCATCGCTGCAAGAACCGCATCCTTCGCTGCACCGGAAGCCAACGACAGACCGAATTTCTGGTCTTCGTGTGACGTCGCAATGAATTCGTGAGTATCCGCGTGAACACCCGGTGTCACACGAATCAACACTTCTTGGCGGACACCAGCATCCCGCGTAATCTTCCCTAGCCGATCCACTTCCTGACGGGAGTCGATCACAATGTGGCCCACGCCTGCCTGAACAGCCTTGGTCAACGTGCTGTCCAACTTGTTATTGCCATGCACGGTGATGCGCTCGGGTGGAAAACTCGCGCGCAATGCCACGTCCAGCTCACCATCGGAGGCGACGTCAAGGCACAATCCCTCGCTCGCCACCCATCGGGCAATGCCAACGGTAAGGAATGCTTTGGACGCGTAATGGACATGCCCGGGGCCGTCGAAAGCATCGGCCATGGCCCGGCATCGAGCGCGAAAATCGTCCTCATCCACGACCATGAGTGGGGTTCCATACTTATTGGCCAAGTCGACCAAGCGAACACCGGCAATCGACACCTGGCCATCGTCGTCGCGATGTGCGTTCATGGGCCACACATGCGGAGGCAGGGCATTGAATTGATCGGTTGAAAACTCGGGCAGGCTCGCGTCGGCGTATAGATGCGCGAAGCCTGGTCCTTTACTCAGTAGATCCACGGGGGCTCCTACATGCGTTCGGGTGCGCTGACACCGAGAAGGTTCAATGCGTTAGCGATCGTTTGGCGCGTTGCCTGCGCTAATGCCAGCCGTGCGTAGACAATCGGCGCTGCGTCGTCGCCCGTCGGCTCTGATTTCTTGGGAAGGATTTGGCAGGAGTCATAGAACCGGTGGAATGTCCCCGCCAGCTCCTCCATGTAGCGCGCAATACGGTGCGGTTCACGGAGCTCCGCCGCGGTTCCCACCACAGAGGGGAATTCGCCCAAAGTACGGATGAGCGCACCCTCGTAGTCATTGGTCAGGAGAGAGTAATCGGGGTCCTTGACCGCGATCCCCGCTGCCTGCGCCTTCCTCCCCAACGAGCACAGCCGCGCGTGCGCATACTGCACATAAAACACGGGGTTGTCGTTGGTTTGGCGGGCCCACAGATCCATATCGATATCCAGCGTTTGGTCCACTGAGCTGCGTATAAGGGCATAGCGGGCAGCGTCGACACCAATAAGTTCGACAAGGTCATCGAGGGTAATGACCGTCCCGGCGCGCTTCGACATCTTGACAGCTTTACCATCGCGCACCAGGTTCACCATCTGGCCGATCAGGACCTCAACCTGGGTTGGGTCATAGCCCAGTGCCTGCGCGGCCGCCTTGAGGCGAGCGATGTAACCGTGGTGGTCGGCTCCCAACATATAGATGCATAGGTTGTGACCACGTTCGATTTTGTCCCTGATGTAGGCAATATCTCCCGCGATATATGCTGCGTCACCGTCGGACTTGATCACGACGCGGTCTTTGTCGTCGCCAAATGAGGTGCTGCGCAGCCACCATGCCCCGTCGGCCTCGTAGAGATTGCCATTGTCTTTCAGTTTTTGTATCGCTTGATCTACCGCGCCGGATTCGAAGAGCGAGTTCTCGTGGAAGAACACATCGAAGTCAGTGCCGAATTCGTGGAGGGTGCGTTTGATATGCGCAAACATGAGGTCCACGCCTTCCTTGCGGAAGACTTCCTGGCGTTCCTCGGGGGACATCTGCGTTGCTTCCGGATGCTTCTCGACGACGGACGACGCGATGTCCTGAATGTATTCCCCTCCGTAGCCATCCTCCGGAGTGGGCTGGCCGAGGGCGGCCGCAACGAGCGAGCGTGCGAAGCGGTCGATCTGCCGCCCGTGGTCGTTGAAGTAATACTCCCTGGTAATCGACGCGCCACGGAATGCAAAAATACGTCCAAGGGCATCGCCGACTGCGGCCCAGCGTGTGCCGCCCAAGTGGATGGGCCCGGTAGGGTTCGCTGATACGAATTCGAGGTTGATGACCTCGTCGCTAAGTTCTGAGCTGCTTCCGAACCGTTCCCCTTCGGCGAGAATGCGTCCCACGATTTCTCCCTGAGCGGCGGCAGCGAGGCGAATGTTAAGGAACCCTGGGCCGGCGACGTCGACAGTGCCGATGGCGGAGTTGGTGGCTAAGTCTTCTGCTAACCAACCTGCTAGCTCCCGCGGTGATGTTCCCACTTTCTTGGCAATCTGCAAGGCCAAGTTCGTTGCATAGTCGCCATGTTCTGGGTTGCGGGGTCGTTCTACTGTCACCGTCGGCGGTAGTACCGAGGCATCTTTCCCGTGGTGTGACAAGACAGATTCAGCACGCGTGGCAATGAGAGTCGACAATTCTTCGGGAGTCATAGGCCCACAGTGTACGGCACCGCGCCGGGGTTCCCTATCACTGCCAAGTGCTAGTTCAGCTCGCTGTCGGTTTCGGTTGATTGAACCGTTCGTCAGCGCGGAGTGCTGGTGCCAGCTTGTCGATATTCACCCCGAAAGTGGGTAACTCGGAGTTTTTTATTTCCGAAACGTTGGTATTGCGTTAATGCACATACCTTTCTAGGGAATTTCCATGCACTGCGAGAATACTTAATAAAGTCTCGCGACAATCATTTTCATTTCATTATCGGCTCATTTACCTGCGTCGATACGCGCTGACCACCTCTGAGGAATGAAGTTTTAGTCCTAAACTGATGATGACGACTTTAACCCTGAGGAGGGCTTGTGCGTATCGCACTATTTTCCACGTGTATCGGGGATGCCCTATTTCCTGACGCTTCCAAGGCGACGGCAGTGATCTTGTCCCGGCTTGGCCACGAAGTAGTATTCCCCGAAGGCCAGACGTGCTGCGGACAGATGCACGTCAACACTGGCTATCAAAGAGAAATCATCCCCCAGATCCGCGACTATGTTGACGCATTCTCGGATCCATCCATTGATTACGTCATCGCACCATCGGGCTCATGCACGGGCGCGGTCCGCCACCAGCACCAAATGGTCGCGGAACGCTATGGCGATAAAGCACTCGTCGACGGTGTGAAGAAGACGGCACCGAAGACCTTGGATCTCTCGGAATTCCTTGTTGATGTCGAGGGGAAAACAAATATTGGTGCTTATTTCCCCCACCGCGTGACGTACCACTCAACCTGCCACTCGCTGCGCATGGTGAAGGTGGGCGACCGCCCCTATCAGCTGCTCAAACAGGTCAAGAGCCTGGATCTTGTCCGCCTGCCCGGCGCGGAGGAATGCTGCGGATTCGGCGGAACGTTCTCGGTGAAGAACGCGGATACGTCGGCCGCCATGGTCGGCGACAAAGCTCGCAATGTTGTCTCGACTGGTGCGGAATTCGTCACCGCCGGCGACCCGAGCTGCCTCATGAATATCGGCGGTAGCTTGTCCCGCCAGCGCTCCGGTGTCCGCGCCCTGCACATTGCGGAAATCCTCGCATCGACTGAAGAACACCCCTGGACGCCGGAAGGCGCGTTCTATTCCAAGGAGGCAATGCTGTGACCATCAGTCTTGGTATGCCGACGATGCCACCCACTGCCCCTGACGGCGTCGGCAATCTTCGTGGTACGGAAAGATTCCCTCAAGCTGCTCGCCATGATTTGAAGAATTCGGTCCAGCGCCACAACTTGCGGATGGCGACGCATACGATTCGCGATAAACGTGCCCGTGTTGTTGGTGAAATCGACGATTGGCAGCAACTTCGCCACGCCGGGTCGGCCATCAAACGTGACGTGATGGCTCGGATGCCTGAGCTTCTGGAGCAGTTTGAGGAAGCTGTCACCGCGCGTGGTGGCCATGTGCACTGGGCCCGTGACGCTAAAGAGGCCAACGAGATCATCACCGGTCTTGTTAAGGAGACGGGTGAGAAGAAGGTCGTCAAGATTAAGTCGATGGCGACGATGGAGATCGGCCTCAACGATGCCCTCAAGGAAGCTGGAATTGAGGCGCGTGAAACGGACCTGGCCGAGCTGATTGTCCAGCTTGGTCATGATCGTCCATCGCACATCGTGGTCCCCGCGATTCACCGTAACCGCGCTGAGATCCGGGACATCTTTATTAAGGAGATGCCCAACACGGATGAGAGCTTGACGGATAATCCTGCGGACTTGGCCGAGGCATCGCGGCTCTTCCTCCGCAAGCAGTTTATGGACGCGAAGGTCGCCATTTCTGGCGCTAACTTCGGTATCGCAGAGACGGGCACGCTGTCCATCGTCGAGTCTGAGGGCAATGGCCGCATGTGCCTGACCTTGCCGGAGACCTTGATCTCCGTGATGGGGATTGAAAAGCTCTTGCCGACGTTCAAGGACCTCGAGGTGTTCTTGCAGCTGCTTCCTCGGTCCTCCACCGGCGAGCGCATGAACCCCTACACCAGCCTGTGGTCAGAAACGACTGAAAACGACGGGCCAAAGAACTTCCACATTGTGCTCATTGACAATGGACGCACACACGCGCTGGCGAATGCCATCGGCCGTGAAGCGTTGAAGTGCATCCGCTGCTCCGCGTGCTTGAACGTGTGCCCGGTGTACGAACGAGCTGGTGGCCACGCATACGGGTCAACCTACCCAGGTCCGATTGGTGCCATTTTGACGCCACAACTGGCAGGTATGGAATCCGCCGAGGATCCCAACGCCTCACTCCCCTATGCCTCTTCATTGTGTGGTGCCTGCTTCGAGGTCTGCCCCGTCGAGATCGACATCCCGTCCGCGTTGCTGGAGCTTCGCCACCAGAAGATTGAGCACCACCGGCCGAAGTTCGAAGGCATGATCATGAGCAGCATGGGGCTGGTCTTCGGGAACAAACAGATTTGGAACTTCTCCGCCCGAGCCGCTGTGTTGGGACGCGCTCTTGGGTGGCCGAAGGGGAAGATCACGAGCCTGCCCGGCTTCCTCTCTGGGTGGTCGAATGTGCGTGATACCGCAATTCCGCCGAAGAAATCGTTCCGCGCGTGGTTCGCTTCCGAGGAAGGCAAGAGGACTCTGGCCGCTGCCCGGAAGGAAGGTATTCCGGATAACAGTTTCCGCCATGCCGATCACAACACTGGCGACGCCGCCGAAGTGAAGGTCAGTGAACCTGGCGAGCGGAAGAACTCGTCGAAGCCTCTCGAGCATGTGCTGGACGACGCTACTTCTAACTCACAGGCACACGACGACAGCAGCGCTAAGAATTCGTCGAAGGAGGGGAAGTAGTCATGGGATTCCGGTCTACGTCCGCTAAAGAAGAAATCCTCGGGCGAATCCGCAACGCAAACAAACTGGCCGGTGTGCCGTCGGAGCCCTATCCCATTCCACGGGACTACAGGACCAACCGGACCCGGTCCACCGACGAACTGGTCGATCTCCTCGAAGACCGATTGGTGGATTACAAGGCCGACGTTCACATCGTTAAAGAGGCTGACCTGCCCTCCACGGTGGCTGATCTCTGCCGCGAACATAGGTTCTCCACAGTCGGAGTAGCCGAGGGCATCGACGAATCTATTTATTCCTCAGTCTCAGCGGATGTTGAGAAGGATGATCGCTCCACTGATCCTCATAAGTTGGGGCGCTTCGATGCGATTATCACGGAGTCTCACGTCAGTTCCGCGCAGACGGGCACGATCTACCTGGATGGGTCGGCGACGAATGGCCGACGTGCGTTGACGTTGGTCCCCGACTGCCACTTGTGCATCGTACGTGAGGAGTCGATTGTCTATGGTGTTCCTGAGGCTATTGATCGCCTCAACCCGGAGATGCCGATCACTCTTGTCTCAGGGCCCTCGGCGACCTCTGATATCGAGTTGAGTCGTGTTGAAGGGGTCCACGGACCACGAACTCTGATCGTGTTGATTGTCCGGAAGTGACTGGTAGATGGGGCATTCTCGCGTGATTGCCGACACGAGTTACCCCGCGTGTTCGTACTTTCACGACGGAGTGCTAAGGTAGTTTCGTCGTGCGGTGAACACCCCGTTATCCGTTGAATTAGTGTCAAGGGATCGTGGTGTTTTGCCGGTGATGCCTCCGTAGCTCAGGGGATAGAGCGTTGGTTTCCGGTACCAAAGGTCGCAGGTTCGAATCCTGTCGGGGGCACAGTAAAACCCCGCTTTGATCAGTACAAATACTTGGTCAAAGCGGGGTTTAGCCTTTATCTAACTAGGTTGTTGTTTAACTAGCTTGCTTAATCGTCTCTACCTCAATATCCACGTCATCTTCTTTTATTCCTGCAAGATAAGCGATCGCTTCCCGCATTTCATCCGCGGCATCATCGAGGTTTTCCACCTGGGACACGGCACCCACTTCGGGGCACACGAGGGCCCAGACATCACTACTCGTTCCTGGTTCAGCTGTGACAGTAAAAGTAGACATTATTAACCCACCATCTTTCTTTTCCTCGGTCAAAGCCGGTATATCGCTTTCTATTGTATTGCTTTGAACCCGATGAGAATGAAAATTATTCGGAGTGAATGCCTCGAAGGACGGCGGCGGGCGGGTTAAATCAGTAGCTCCCCTAGGACAAAGCCTGAAACAACCGCCGTTGCAATAGCCACTGTGCCCGGTATGAGGAATGGGTGGTTAAACACGTATTTTCCAATTCGCGTAGTTCCCGTATCGTCCATTTCTACGGCCGCGAGAAGCGTCGGATATGTCGGCAAAATAAACAAAGAACTTACTGCTGCAAACGATGCCACCGCTATGACGGGACTTACCCCCACCGCCAATGCCGCTGGCATGAGAGCCTTCGTCGTAGCC
This sequence comes from Corynebacterium pseudokroppenstedtii, assembly GCF_019754945.1. Classification (GTDB taxonomy): domain Bacteria; phylum Actinomycetota; class Actinomycetes; order Mycobacteriales; family Mycobacteriaceae; genus Corynebacterium; species Corynebacterium pseudokroppenstedtii. The sequence goes on along the minus strand of NZ_JAEUWU010000001.1, from coordinate 163,680 downwards.
GCTTGGGAGTACAACAAGGCCGCAGCAAGGAACAACACCACGGCGAGCATCCACGGATAGTCCTTCAACACGTTCCCGGCTAGATCTTTAATCTGGTCCAGGTGCGCGTCGATAATGGTTGTTCCCAGCCATGCAACACCCATGACGCATATGCACGCGGACATGCCCGACTTAAACACCTGAGTCGTCAAAATCTCAGCAGCCGGTAGCTTGCACACGAGCGTGATGATCGTGGCTGTAGCCAGCATCAACGAAATGATGGCTTCATTCCTAGGCAATGTCGGATGTGAAATTAAGCCCACTTGGTCGGAAATCAAGGTCGCGTAGACCATGACCGCAATAATTGCGATAAGGAAAATCCACACCGAAAGTTTGGAATTCTTTGTGGGGACATAAGCTTTCTGCCCCTGTGTCCGCTTCACCAGACCTTTAGCTAGCCGATCTTGATAAATCGGGTCATCGCTTAACTCTTTCCCAAGGTGATTGGTAATGAACGCTGCAGGGAAAATAGCCAAGAAAGTGGACGGAATAACCACAGCGAGGAGCGTCAGATAGCTCACCCCATGCGGCTCCATTAAGGACGCCATCAAAACGACGGCGGCTGAAATCGGCGACGCGGTAATCGCTATCTGAGATGCGACAACGGAAATGGATAACGGCCTGGACGGGCGGACACCGCCCTCTTTCGCTACTTCGGCAATGACCGGAAGCGTTGAAAAAGCGGTATGCCCTGTACCGGCCAATAACGTCATTAAATACGTGACAATCGGGGCAAGGAATGTGACTCGCTTGGGATTCTTCCGCAAGAAACGTTCAGCAACGTGAACCAGGTAGTCCATTCCTCCGGCCAATTGCATCGCAGCAATGGCCGAAATGACGGACATAATAATGCTGATGACGTCGAACGGGATCTGTTCATGGGACACCGGAACTCCGGTCAGTCCGAGGACAAGTACCCCCAGACCGCCAGCGAAGCCGATTGCTATTGAACCTAACCGGGCCCCCAGGACAATAGCCGCCAAGACGATCAATATCTGCAGTGCAAACAAAAATCGAGGCTTTCTACTCACGCGTAAACAGGTGAATCAACGGGCGCGACCGCGTCATCATCGCCAACGTTTACAACGGGCCGTAGCCCGGAACGCTTGTGATCCGTCCACACACTAGTACCCCTGGGTTCACATCCCCAACACCCCAGGAAGAAGCCACAATTACACTGACATTCACTCTCGGCAGAGGCTCAGACGCGTGCCGACGCGTCTCAGGACGTGCCAACGCATGCCAGAAACGCGAAATTCGTCGTCGATAATCTCTTTACCGACGACGAATAGACGCTCAATCTTGCGGCTACGTGTGAGTTCTAACGCGCACTCACCTGGCCAAATCGACTTGCGATCGGTGCCAGAACGAGCGGTCGTGCCGCCATCACAGCCGCTACCGCAACAGCAAGGCCACCGATGAACCAGAGGAAACCACCCCAGTTCGCAGAGTCATTACCAGCGAACATGTGATTCAGGTTTTCGCGGAAGCCCGTCGTGAAGACGAGGAAGACGTGAACGAAAACGAAGAACACGAAGTAGATCATCGTCGGGTAGTGAATATGACGAGCGACCGGGGCCGGGTACAGCTTGTTCAGGGTTTTTGCCTTTTTCGGCCACCATTCACTCATGCGCACGCCCGAGATCGCAGCTAGCGGGGCGGCGACGAAGATCACCAGGAAGTACATGATTTGCTGCAAACTGTTGAAGTTCTCCCAACCGTGTTCCGCCGGCCAATCGAACGCCGCGTACTGAAGAGCCGCGGACAAGGCGTTCGGGAAGACTTCCCAGCTGGTGGGCACGAGACGCGTCCAGTGACCCGTGGAGAACAAGAGCACAACGAAAACCAGGCCGTTGACCAGCCACAACACATCAAGTGAGGTGTGCAGCCACAAGAAAATGCTGATTTTCTTACCGCCACGTTTCGATTGCCACACAGCAGGAGGCTTTTGCTGATGACGCACTTGTAGACCAGTCCGGATAATCAGCAGCATGAAGAAGAAGTTGAGGTAATGCTGCCATCGAGCCCACAACGGGAAGCCAGGATCCGGCGCGGGCGAAGGATCGTATTCGCCGGGATACTTGTCCACCCATCGAGAGACGGCATCCAGACTCATTAGCCAGCGGGCGCCAACAACCACGATGATTCCGAGGACAATAAGTCCGGCGGCAACGAGACCAGCGATTTTGCCCCACTGCATCAGACTCTTCTCACCGATCATGATCGGTTCGCGCTGCTTCTTCGAGTCCTTCTTCCCGGACTTCTTGGCCGCGTCTTTGCCGGTCTTGCCTTTTCCGGCCTTGCCGGTGCCCGATTTCTTATTGCCCGGCGCCTTCGGACCACCGGGTTTATTCGCAGCTGGGGCTTTTGCACCTGGCTTGCCCGGTGCACCTGCACCGGGTTTACCCGGCTTACCTGGCGCACCAGGTTTCTTTGCTCCGGGTTTACTGGGGGCACCGGGAGCGGCTGCTCCAGCCGCCGAGGGGGCCTTCGGGACACCTGGAGCTGATGGGGCTTTAGGCGCACCAGGGGCCTTGGGAGCTCCACCTGCTTTGGCGGATGCAGGGGCCTTCGGAGCGCCCGGTGCACCCGGAGCTTTAGGTGCTCCACCCGCCTTAGCGGACGTCGGTGCTTTCGGCGCACCGGGGGCAGATGGTGCAGATGGCGCTTTAGGCGCACCAGGGGCCTTGGGAGCTCCGCCTGTCTTAGCAGCCGACGGAGCCTTCACTGCCTTAGGAGCCGAGGGAGCTCCCCCTTCCTCCACATCGCCGGACGCCGACGGAGCCTTCGGAGCACCCGGGGCTTTTGGCGCACCGGGGGCTACCGGAGCGCCAGGAGCTTGCGACTTAGCGCTGAACTTCGGTTTGTCGCCCGACCCGGCGTCGTCACCCTGAGTAGTGGTGCTATCGACCTCGCGCGGCTCCACCGCGTCCTGCGTCGTGTCGTCGTTGTCGGACGCGGCTGGGGCACGTTTTTTCGAGGCCTCCGATGGGGATGGGCTCCCCGGTGGGGGTGGAGGAACTGGCGACATCGTAGATCTCTCCTCATCAATTCAAGCTCGTCATTAAGTCGCGGCAATCCTGGTCCCGGTGTCCGAGTGCGACGGTTGTACCCCATCGCCGGGTTGTCCACGCTGAGATAATCACCGATAAACGGTCAGAATCTTTCGTCGACAGTCCAAGCGAGTGGACTCCTAGAACCGTCACGACTGATCGTCGCGATGAAAGAATATCAACAGCTTACTGTGAACAGTGTCACTAAAGGGTGAAAAGCCACAGATCTGAAACTCACAGCTCCCCCCGCCCACCCGAGAAAGTGGTTTTCCCCGAAAGAACCACTTGTAGTGTGGCTATAATCTCGGTGAACGCACAGCGCATCAAATTACCTGTCTCTATACTTGATAGATAGCACTGCTTGGTGTTCGGATACGAACGAATTGATTCGGTCGCCTACCGGAATAAGCGTCGTCAATTGATTGAGATGAAAGGACACAACAATGGCAGATACCGTTATCGAGACCTACAACGAAGATGGTGAATGGAAGAACCGCCCTCAGGGTAACGAGCGAGCGACCAGCACCCACGAAACCAAAGAGGAAGCTGTTGAATACGGCCGTAACCTCGCTAAAGAGCGCAAGGGCGACCACATCATCAAGAATCTGGACGGCACTATTTCTGAGCGTCATTCTTACTCGGAATAGTTCGGAGCAATAAAGAAGGATCCCACGAAGAGCACATGGCTTAATATCCCACGCCACTTACTGTGAGCGAGCAGGGAAAACATCATAGCCAGCGCTCTTCTCACGGGTTCGGTTGATCACACCACACTTTCCAGCAACACCGCTCTCCCACTGCGTGAGCATCGAGTGAATCTGATGTATCCCAATACAACTGTTATCTCTCCTACTGACCCACTTCCAAGCAGTCTTCGCACCGCACGAGACCGAGCGCGCAGCGTTGAAATATTCACGGGGGCAGGGATGAGCGCCGATAGCGGTTTAGATACTTTCCGCGATGCCGAGACTGGTCTATGGAGCCACGTGGATCCCCAGGCTATGGCCAGTATTGATTCGTGGCGGGAGGATCCCGATCCCATGTGGGCCTGGTATCAGTGGCGGGAACACTGTGCGCGTGAGGCGCAACCACATGCCGGGCACAAAGCATTGGCCCGGTGGGGTGCGCGCGATGGTGTCTCGATGCACACCACGACCCAAAATATCGATGACCTGCACGAACGCGCGGGGGCAACAAATGTGGCGCACCTCCACGGCCGCCTGAACGAATATCGGTGCAGTGTGTGCGGAAAGCCCGCGCCTGGTGAACAACCCCCGGCCCACCCCATTGAGCGGCTCGCTCCCCCTCGCTGCGCGGAATGCGGAGGAACAGTCCGCCCAAGCGTCGTGTGGTTCGGTGAAGCCCTGCCATCCAACGATTGGTCAGAGGGCAGAAGCAGCCATGAACGACGCCGACCTGGTGGTCATCATCGGAACGTCCGGCGTCGTTTATCCGGCAGCATCATTGCCGACGCTTGCCGCGCGCCGTGGCACCCCCATCGTGGAGGTCAGCCCGGCCGAGACTGACCTCACCCAGTTAGCTACGTGGTCGATCCGGGCGAACGCCGCCGAGGGTTTGCCCTGGCTCGTCGACCAATAGCCTTCTTCTACTCGTCAAATTCCCCGCAGGGATCGTGGACATTCCCCACAAGATCTTTGACTGAGTCAATCACGCGACTCGGCCGGTAGGGGAAGTCCTCAATCATGTCGTCATCGGTAATACCGGACCGGACGAGGATTGTTTTCATACCGGCTTCCATTCCGGCCTTGATGTCAGTATCCATGCGATCGCCCACCATAATGGTGTTCTCGGAGTGGACACCGATACGGCGAAGGGCCGACCTCATCATCATCGGATTCGGCTTACCGACGTAATAGGGTTCCTTCAACGATGCCGTTTGAATCAGAGACGCAACAGCACCGGTCGCGGGCAGCACCCCTTCCGGCGATGGGCCCGTGATATCGGGATTAGTGCAAATAAACTTTGCACCTCGGCGGATGAGCCGAATCGCTGTCGTAATGGCCTCGAAGGAATAGGTGCGGGTTTCCCCGAGCACAACGTATTCGGGATCCGAGTCAGTCAGAATCCACCCTATTTCGTGAAGCGCAGTGGTTAATCCGGATTCACCGACGACGTACGCTGTCGAGACTTCTTTCTGGCTAGCGAGAAAAGCGGCCGTGGCTTTGGCCGATGTCCAGATACGCTCGGCGGGAATGTCAATCCCCGTTCGCTCTAAACGAGCCGAGAGATCGCGCGGGGTATAGATCGAATTGTTGGTGAGCACCATATATTCGACGTCATTTTCGCGGAGCTCATTGAGGAACTCATCCGCGCCGGGAATGATCTCGCCTTCTTTGACCAACACACCATCCATATCTGTGAGGAAAGAGATGGGGTCGTCGCGCTGGGGCGGAGTATTGAGAACATCGGTGACGGGCACGCGTGGCTTTTCGCCTTGATCGACGCTACTGGAGGTCACGCTTTCTGCTTCTCGCGCATTTTCCGTATTTTTCTTGTCGTCTGACATGTTGTCTATTCTCGTCCTTTCAAGTATTGATCCACAATGTAGAACGTGGTGAGGTTGCGCCAGCAGCACTCAGTTTCCAGTAATCACTCAGTTCCGGTCATTTCAATCGTTTTCGCTGCTTGGACAGATTTATACCGTTCAGGGACACACGTCATGACGATGATCTGGTGTTTCTTTCCTGATTCCGTCAGAAGTTCATTCATTTTCCTGGCCCGCTCGGTATCCGCATAGCCCAGGGCGTCATCGAGGAAGACAGGCACGCTTTGATTGCCAACCAGCTCAGCGACTGCCAGGCGCTGGATGATTTGCAGTTGCTCGGCTGCACCACCGGAGAGCTCGGCGAGATTAACTGCTCGACCATTAAGGACGCGCTTCGAGATCGTCGACTCGCTAGCGGCTTTTGTACCCCTGTTTTTCCTGCCTGTTGATCCGCCGTGAGCGGCATCGTCCTCTGACGTAAATGACACATCCGGGCCGAAAACGTGACCAGCCTTCTCAGTAAGTAGGTTGATATATGGCTCGAGGTACTCTTTCTTCGCATCCTCGTAGTGCTTTTCCACCAGCTCATACAAGCGGCGAATAGCGTTGGCTCGCATCGTGACAGCCTTGAGAGTGTTTTCTTTTTGCTTGAGGATCGTCTTTTTCTCCTGAAGATCTGCATCAGGCGACCCGAATCCTTCAATCAGTCCTCGAAGATGGCTCTGTTGTTCCTTCGAGCTGTCGATTGCCTGTACAAGAGCTCGTTTTCGACGTTTGGCGTCCTCGAGTTTTTTAGTGTTCTGCTCGGGGTCAAGGGCCTTGAGATTTCGGACAGCTTTGTCGTATGCGTCACGTCGGTAATCCCACTGCTCTTCCGCTTCGTGGAAGTTATTAGCCAGAACCTCGTCGGAAAGAGCCGCCTGCGCTTCGGCTAACTTTTCTAAAGCTCTGTCGCGTTCTTTGTTCGCCGAATCGCGATTGGCTTTCTCACGCGATAGCTGGGCGGACACATCTTCTTGACGAAGTTTCTCCAGTTCGCGGTGTGCCACATTATACGCGTGCTCTGAACGGTCCCTATCCGCCTTAGCTCGACGAATGTCCTCACTCGACGGCGCACCGTCAACTTTTAACACCTCATGAGCTCGCCCTGTGGATGTAAGGTCACCATCTGAATCATGGCCAGAAGCACTCTGTTCCTCCCGATCGAGGAGTTCTTGATACTGCTCTTCACAGTCGTCGACAGAATGACTCAGCTCTTGTAGCTTCGCCTCTATGGCTTCACGTGGTTGGTTTCCCCATGCTATTTCTTGATCACGCTGTGCGGCATCACGTTCATTGCGAGCCTGGGCATAGGCATGATGACGTTGTTCGGCGTCATCAAAGGATTCCAACCCATGTTTTTTTAACAAGCCTTTGAAGATCTCGTGAGCGGAATCGACGCTTTTCCTTCGGTCACTCATTTCAGCAGAGGGGCGGATTTCCAGTGTGTATTCCCCTAGTTCAATGCGCTGGGGCCTATCCATGGGGTATTCCCCTACAGCGTCGTCCCCGTCAGGACCCTCGATATGGATAGTCCCTACCGCAAGGCCTAAGGCCTCTTCTTGGTTACGCCACGCCTCTTGACTCTTTTTCAAATCATCAAACGCGTCATCGTCGATAGTGGATGAGGCGTCATTGAGTTTGCTCTCAGCTTCTCGTCGACGCTGGTTAGCAGCATCTCCTGAGAGTAGCTTGGCCCGAACCTGTTCGACTCCCTTCGTGGCCTCTGCCCAATCTCTGTGAATTTTGAGCTTGTCCAACTCTAAATCCGCACACGTTTTAACCCGCTGCGCATCGTCATACGTATCTTGAGCAGCTTTGAGCCGCCCCTCATAGGATTCAGCTTGTTTTGCTACTTGGTTATATCTTTCTTCTGCCTTCGCTGCCTGCTGCTTGCGTTCGGCAAAGTCGTCGCGAAGCTGCGTCCGACTTTGCTTTAACTCTCGCTGATGTTGGAGCGCAGTTTCAGCGTCTTTCCGATCTTGTTCCGCCTGCTTCAGTTTCGCTTGAGCCTCATCGATTTTCTTTTTTTCGTTTTGCGCACTATCCAGTAGCACACCCACGTCGATAAGTGTTTTTTTATTGTCGTCGAGTTTGTGGGTGATTCTCTCCAACTCTACTCGCAAATTCGCTAATTTTTCTGCAGCTTGCTCGGCATCTTCTTCATCTTTCTTTGCCTTTTCATACCCACTGATAGCGTCCTTATGCACACCTGCTCGCGGTTTGCCGGCTGCTGTGAAGTATTTTTCAAACTCACTCTTAATGCCTCCTCGCAAACCAACCGCGTCGCTATCGTCAGTCCCATCAGATTCGGAGAGACTGTTTTCGAGTGCAGCATAGTTTCCGACATCGAGGAAATCCCATGTCCCACTGGCCTGACTGACCGTCAACGCGTCAAAAGGCAATGATTGGTCGCTCGAGGAAAACACCTCCTCAACCCATTTCTCTGCGTCTTTTCCGGTTTTGCTTGTTCGCTGTGGACTAAGAATCGTAAGTTCTGCTTGAGAGTTTTTCAGCCATCTCTTGTACATCGAGAAGTGCTGTCCGTCGACGGTCATCTCCACGGTAACTTCGGGAGCAACATCCTTGTCCACGGGTTTGGCAGCTTTAACTTCCGCTTTTGAGCTTGAATACGTGGCAGACTTCCACATCGTCAGTGCTTTAACAACACTAGATTTCCCCACCTCATTCGGTCCAGAAATCACTGTTACACCAGTGTCCGGGAATTCTAAAGTAACGTGGTCGATAGTACGGAAGTTACTAATATCAATTTTGTGAATTTTCATGACGATTACTCGCTTTCCTGATACTTCTGATTAAGTTGGTAAAGAATTCTTAGCGCTTCCCTATCGGTATCGTCTTCAGGATCAAGATCGTCGAGAACTTTCCGAAAATACCCGTGTAAATTAAAGGCATCTGCATCGAGGGAATCCGGCACAATGCTGAGTTTGGTTTTACCCTCATGGTCATAAAAGGCCGCGAACTTAGAAGCTAAGCGTTGTCTGTACTGCTCTATCCGGCTATCTTGTTCAAGGCTGATTCTTCCGGAGAGCGTGCTTCGTACGACGGTCGTTGAGGCGTCACGCATGTCATTGAGATCAGAAAACCATTGTTCTATATCTGCGTCAGTGTTCACTTCGCGCACATCGGAATGGAAGGACCACTCGGCCACATGGACAGGATCAACGGTCAACGTCGTTGTTCCATCGGCGACATCAATATCAACAACTAAGCAGTATCCGGAGTCTCGTTCACGATCGTCCAAATCAGTTGGCTCAGGGGATCCGGAGAACCACATACCTCCAAGGTCATCGAGTTCTTCTACGGAGTGGGTATCTCCCATGGCGATGTAGTCGACCTTATGAGTACTTAATGCTTGATCAACGTTGTCCAGGTCGACCGCGTGATCTGCGTGAGCCGTAGACTCATACCAATCCCGTCGGGGCTGACCGTGTCCTATCAGGACCCGGACCCCGGAAGACGGTTCAAGACTGCGTAAGGCAGCCGAGACCGTATCTTCAGTTGGTTTATTGCTGGTCAGCGGTGCTCCTACAACTTCAATACCGCCAAGGTGGTGGATGGAATTGTCGGAAATAATGATTCCACCCGCCTCTTGTATGCGGTTAGCAAATGACGAGTTCCACACGCTCCCAATCTGGTAGGGATCATGGTTACCAGGTAAAAACGCGATGGGGATCGGAGCGAAGCGTTCAATCGCCTCAATAAAGCGGCTCTGTATGCGCTCCTCTACCTGCGGCGAATCAAAGACGTCTCCAGCGACAACGACAGCATCACACTGCCGGTCATGGGCTATATCTGCCATTCGCTTAATGACCGTAAACCGAGCTTGCGTGTAGAGCGCTTGGGAATCAAGGCCACCGTCGTCGTTATTCGTGCTTTTGTCTGTTTTCAGGAACCACCGTTCCATTCCGAGCTGCCAGTCTGAGGTGTGGAGAATGCGAGCATGACCGCGCGCTGAGGAATGCCCGTGGTTAATCGTGCGTGTTACTTTCTCGGGGTGAGAGTGTGAGGGAGCCATAATTATCCTTCGTCATCCGGTGTCGTATCTGCGTGTTCTTGTTGTTCGTCGGGGTGAGCCATTTCTGGCGGTGCGCTCATGAGGTGATGATAAGCATCTTCGAGGTCACTGCGTGCGCTGAGCTGCCCCACCGCCCCATAGGAAACCCAACTGAGAACTTTCATGAGGGCTTGTTGGTCATGGTCTTCCAGGGCCGATGTTTTCTTCATGTCCGGCGGAGCCGGGTAGTTGGTGGGCACGCCCCAAAACGTCTCGGGGTCGGTCTGCTGGCCATCGACGCCATAAGCAGACAAATTGCCTCCACCTGCATCCCATCCACGTCGCGCTGTTGCGTTGTTCTGTCCGAATGCATCAGAGCTGGGGAGATCCGGAGTCGATGACGACGTCCCGTGTCCAGTCTCTGGGTATCCCTGGGCCTGATGAACTCGTCGCGAGATGTCCGCTACGGTGGTGTTGGCCACGCGGAGAATACTGAAAGGGTCGCTGGTAAACCGCTCTTGCAGATATAGGCCAACGGCATAGATATGTTTGCACCACGGGTCCGGGTCAGGGCAGCTGCATGACCACCGTGCATCATCGAACGGGAACAGCATGCTTTCGAGGCGACGGTCTTCCTGTGCATGCACAAAACTGTCGTGTGCCTGGTCATCGTCGGCCAGGTACTTAATAGCGTGGTCGACGGCATCGGGGTCATGCGGAACATACGCATGAATGGTGAACGGCTCCGGCTGAGACCCCATCACCTGCGCGACTATCTGCCAATCCTCGACGTCCACTCGCAGGACGGAGTCCTGCCGGAAGTAATCGCGGCCCCGCTTCTTCCTCCCGGCCTCGGTATTGTCATCGAGTTGACGCATGATTACTGAGGCTGGCCACGGGTGCGCACTGCGGTCGTCGCGGCGACGAGGACGACGAGAACTAGAGCGTCGCTTTCCCCCTGAGTGTCGGTTCACTGACGTCGCAGATCCCCCGTGCTGAGATTGACGCGCACGTCGATTAGGGGTCGCGGTCTCTTCCTTATCTGCGTCAGCGGTTTCCCGGTTTCGACCGAAGTTTAGGTAAATAACGTTATCGTCGACGGTGAGACGGCGACGCTTATCGCCCGATCGCGAGTGATTATTTGGTGTGTCACTCATGATGTCTCCCGGCATTGCTGGTCGTTGGCAGGCTATGCCGCGCCCGAGCGTTGGTGTATTCGGACCGAATAGGCTTTGTGGATTCCTTCATGGCGACCAACTGGAGAAGCTCATCGTCTGACAGCTCGGAAATCCAGGCCTCACCAGTGCCGACAACGGCGCTGGCCAGCTGGAGTTTCCCTTCGATAATATCGTTGATTTTTTCTTCGATCGTTCCTTTACTAATTAGCTTATACACACTGACGTCGTGTTCTTGGCCAATGCGATACGCACGGTCAGTAGCTTGATTTTCGACGGCTGGGTTCCACCACCGATCCATGTGAATAACAACACTAGCTCCGGTGAGATTCAGGCCGGTTCCTCCTGCTCGGAGAGACAGAATCATGATCGGCGGGCCCGCCGGGGAATTAAAAGTGTTCACCATGCGGTCCCGTTCTTTTCTCTCTACCGAGCCATTAAGAAAAGGCACGTCAATTCCATATCGGTTGTTGAAATATGTCTTGAGCATATTCCCGAACACGACGAATTGCGTGAAGATCAGCACCTTTCGCCCCTGCTGGAGCGCTTCATCCACGAGTGGTTCGGCGGTGGCGACTTTTCCGGAGCGATGGTGGGATCCGTCCAAGAATGGCGAATCGTCCCCCAGGTACTGCGCGGGGTGGTTGCATATCTGCTTTAACCCTGTGAGCAGCTTAAATATGAGGCCACGACGATCCATTCCTCCCTGTTTGGACTCGAGTTCCTTAGCCACTGTGGCCGTGACGGCTTTATACAAGCTCGCCTGTTGCGGAAGCATCTCTGCTACCAATACGGCTTCGTTCTTTTCGGGAAGATCATCAACAACAGCGGGATCGGTCTTCACTCTCCGGAGAATGAATGGTTGCGTGAGCGCTTTTAAGTCCGCTGTGAGGTTGTCGTCATGGTATCGCTCAATGGGGATCGAGTATCGGTCACGAAACTCGTTACGTTTCCCAAAGAGGCCTGGATTACAAAAATCCATCACTGCCCACAGCTCATCCAACCGGTTTTCGACGGGTGTGCCGGTCAGCGCAAGCCGGTGAGATGCCTGCAGGGTCCGAACTGCTTTCGCATTCTTCGTTCCGGGATTCTTCACTTGCTGGGCTTCATCTATAGCGATGCGGTGAAAGTACGTCCTCCCTAAAACTTCTTGATCACGCGTCGCAATGGAGTAGGTGGTGACAATGAGGTCGGTTTCGGCGATCTTGTCCGTCAGTGCTTCACCTTCGAGCCGCTCTGGACCGTGGTGTAAGTAGGTGCTCAGGCCCGGCGCGAATTTTTTTGCCTCCGCAATCCAGTTCCCAATCACTGATGTCGGAGCAATAACAAGGACCGGCCCTGAGGGCACCGCATTTTCTTTTTCATAGGCTAAGAGCGTCAGTGTCTGCAGTGTTTTTCCGAGGCCCATATCATCAGCCAGCACGCAGCCAAGATGTTGCGACGTCATCCACGCGAGCCAGTCAAAACCTCGACGCTGATATTCTCGCAGCTCAACAGTGATGCCCGACGGCGTATCCATGCGCTGAGGCGCAATGGCTTTATTCACCCCGATAAGCGCACTAATCCACGTCGCTGCCTCCACCATCACGCTGGCGTCGTCCGCGTTAGGATCGTCGGGATCCTCGTCACCGTCGCCAGGTGACGCGGCTATTCCGTCGGCAATAATTGATCCTGTTTCACCATCGTCACGAAGATCGCGACGAATCTCGTCGGTAGCATGACGTAGCTGGCCTACTGTTACCTGACTCTCGTCGGTACCGCTGTTGTCCTTGCCAGAAGTCCTGTTTACCAGGGATGATAAGTGCTTCGATGCCGCTTTGAGCACGCGCGTATCTGCCTGCACCCATTTCCCTCGGATGTTGACGAGGTCCGTGCTGGATTGCAGGAGGTCATCTACCTCCGCGGGCGATAGTTGGGTGCCACCCATAGATGCGGACCATGAGAAGTCCAAGAGCTGGTCGAAACCCAGTTTCGCGTCACCCGGACCGTTCACCACCGCGGGCTGCGCTGACAGCGACACTCGGACTTTTTCTTTTGTCCATGGCGCCGGAACGAGGACACGGAACCCTATGTGCCGAAGCGCATCTGCACCCCGGTCAATGAATTCCACAATGTCGTTCGTGGATAAAAGGTAGTCGCGCGTATCAGGATCAATGCCATATGTGGCGAGTTGCGGCCACACATGGGATGCCCGCTCTAGTTGCTCGTCCACACGCTTGCGAAGAGCAGGGTCATTGATCGGCTGCGGGATCGGTGCGGGCGCGTCGGTACCCGAGCGGTAAGCCAAACGGATTCTCCACTGAATTTCAGGCTCAGGTCCAGTAGCAGTGGCACCGAAGTCATGAACGTCGTCAGTTGTATCGATGAGCCGGGAAGCGCCTTCATCGCGGACTATGTCCGCTTCGGCCAGTCCGCGGGCGGCACGCGGATCCGCGGGATTAAAACGCGGTTCTTCCGTTTCCACATCGTCGGGTTCATGGACAATAAAGATGAGGTCATAGCTTTCCGACGACATTTTGCTACGCCACGTATTGATATCGACGACCATCGACCCGGTCGCCCGATCCAACGGTGATCCGTCAATAAGTGAGCGGACCAAAGGCTGAACAATCTCCTCTTGATCGGGCATAGAGACCAACGTCCGCCGTGCTAAGGCGTCGATAAGTGGGACGGAAATTCGTTCAGCGAGATCACGGCCGCCGGAGAGCGTTAGCACCTCTGGTGTTGCCTCAACCATCTGGGCCAGCCAGACACGCTCCGCCATGCCGACGGCGGGCTGCCACATCGGAATCCATTCTTGGTCAACCCACTGCATTCGAAAGAGGACACGCCCCGACATGCGGAGCTTTTCCAATCCGCGCAAGAGGGTGAGCACGAATTCCGTTTCCGGCGCGATACCCACGTCTTCCGGAAGCTCATCATTGTCCTGCAACCGGGCCAGCGCTATCAGGAAATCAACCGCCTGATCCGGAGTGAACTCCACTGTCGGGATTGTCAACTCGCGGAGCCGCCCTTTTGGCGTTGATAGCACAGCGTTCGCACGCCGCGGCGCCACCGTCCGCCGCCCACGATTGGTTAACGCATCCAGAATGACCTGCGGAAATTGGTCACGTGGCAGGTCAGAATAATTAGCCACCACCTTGTGACCATCGGTCTCCTCCACCCACACATGCATGCCGGAATGCACCGGCCACAAAACATGGAGAAGATACGCAGTCATGGTTTCATTGATACCAGGCCCACGAGACAAGCCGTCGAAACATCTACACAACACCGTCGAACATATTTTCGATAGAATCGGCGAAACCACGTGACAACGACGTGAAAACCACGAAAAAAACTAAGGATCAGTGTGGGCAAAACTGCCCGCCGGATTTGATACGCCTACTTATCCGTGACACCCTGAAAACGCTCTTTTATCAATCCCCAATTTTTCTATTCGTATTTGTTTGTATTCTTTGTCCCTATTCGTAGCAGTTCATGATTGATGGAACTGCTGTCCCAGCACGCTAACCACCGAGGAGTCTTTGTGAGTCAACAAACGTGGTTCATTATCGCCATGGTGATCTATCTGCTCGCCATGCTTGCGATAGGTCTGTATTCGTTCCGCCAAACCGATGAATACGACGATTACATGCTCGGCGGGCGCGGCCTGCACCCGTTCGTCGCCGCACTCTCTGCCGGGGCGTCGGACATGTCCGGCTGGCTCCTCATGGGGCTGCCTGGCGCCATGTATGTGTCGGGCTTCGGCCAGCTGTGGATGCCCATTGGCCTCCTCATCGGCTGTTGGGCCAACTGGAAGTGGACAGCACCACGACTGCGTTCCTACACAGAGATCGCCGATAACTCCATTACCATTCCGTCGTTCTTGGAAAAGCGGCTCAACGACAAGAGCCATGCGCTCCGCATCGCCGCTGGCCTCATCATTCTGGTTTTCTTCACCTTCTACGTCGCGTCGGGAATGGTGTCAGGCGGCAAGTACTTCCAGTCGACCTTCGGCGGCAACTACCTCGTCGGCATGCTGGTCATTGCGTGCGTGACCGTTGCGTACACCTTCATCGGTGGTTTCTTGGCTGTGTCCTACACGGATACGGTCCAGGGCCTGATCATGTTCATCGCGCTGATCCTGGTCCCCACCTTCGCTTTGCTGCACATGCACGACGCCGGCTCAATCTGGACCTACCAGACCCAGCACAACTACGGCTTCCACGAAGCACTGAGCTCCAACCCCCACTGGTTCTCCCTGTTCAACGGCGTGTCCTTCGTCACCGCCATCTCAGGATTGGCATGGGGCTTGGGTTACTTCGGACAGCCACACATCATTGTTCGCTTCATGGCTCTGCGTAAGCCGTCTGAGGCACGATCCGGACGTCGCTACGGCGTTGTGTGGATGTCCCTCTGCATCATCGGCGCAACCATGGTGGCCGTCATTGGGCCTTCCTTCTTCGGCCAGGACCCCTCAATCCACATCGACGACACCGTCAACTACGAGACGATCTTCCTGGATATGGGACAGATCCTGTTCCACCCGCTGATCGCTGGTCTTATTTTGACGGCGGTTCTCGCGGCTATCATGTCGACGATCGCTTCCCAGCTGCTCGTTGTCTCCTCTGCGCTGGTTGAGGACATTTACAACGGGCTGATCAACAAGAACGCGAGCCACAAGACGTTGATCAACCTTTCCCGCGCTGCAGTGATCATGGTGGCCGTCGTCGCCGCCCTGCTGGCCTTGGATCCGAACAGCCAGATCCTCAACCTGGTGTCCTTCGCCTGGGCCGGCTTCGGTTCTGCGTTCGGCCCGATGGTGGTGGCCGCACTGTACTGGCGTCGTCTGAACTACCAGGGTGCTCTGGCCGGAATGGTCACTGGTGCGGTCGTGGCCTTCGTCTGGGGCCAGTGGATCGTTGACACCCCGTTCGGCAACGGACTCTACGAGATGATCCCAGGCGTCATTTGCAGCACAATCGCTATGATCGCCGTGACCTTGGCGACGCCCGAACCTGACAAGAGCATCACCGACGGCTTCGACGAGGCCTCCCGCCTCGCCCGTGTCGCGGAAGCCAACCCCGAGCTGAACATCGCCACAGCTCAGGAAAAGATCGAGGAAGGCAACATCAAGGCCTAGTTTTCCTTGGAACCTCACTACGTGGAGTGCGTCTAAACAGACGTGCTCCACGTTTTTTCATCTCCGCGTACTTATTGCCGACGCGGGCTCAGCGTCGTCACTCTCGTCCTGGTCAGTGGGCTCTTCCTTGCAACGATCGTCGCCATTAAGCATCGCCCCGAAACCAACGAGCGTCGGTCCTTGGACGCGCTTCTGTCGTCGGCACGAATTATTGACTACCGGACCACAATTCTGGGGTATCAGCGCGATAAGTTCGGGGATGGGTGGGCGCGATCCCCTACCCCACAAGGCACGTGGTGCACGACCCGGCAACATGTTCTTCGCGAACAACTTGATGACATAAAAACGGCTGACACCTGTGACGTTGTCGGCGGGCATGGACTCGACCCCTACACAGGGAAGAGCCTCACCATCGGGTCTATCGACATCGACCACATCGTGCCACTCGCTGCCGCGTGGGACCTGGGTGCGGCACGGTGGTCGCGCGAGGAACGGATGAGCTTTGCCAATGACAGGAAACGGAATCTGGTGGTGACCGATTCACATGTGAACAGGACAAAGAGCGACAAAACGCCGGAAGAATGGATGCCGCCGAGCACACGACAAGCCTGCTGGTACGCCACTACCTACGCCAAGGTGATTGTCGCGTACGATCTCGCGCTGACTCAACGGGACGCGAGCGCGCTTCGGGAGGCCTGTTGAGAAAACCAAACAGCACACCGGGGCCAGCGCATCGCCACGCCACCACGCTCAACGTCGAATCTGACTTCGTGTCATGTCATCGACCCCTCGACCGGCCACTACTCGCTGGCAGGTACCCTATTAACTGACGACGTATTCATTGACGACCCCTGACCCCAAAGAAAAGGACACATCGTGCCTGAACATTTCATGGTGCTTATCCACGTCATTGCGGCGATCATCCTGATCGGCCCTGTCATGGTAGCCACCTCACAATTCCCCAAAGCTGCACAAGCAGCGCATAACGGTGATGAGTTAGCGCGAGGCCGAGCCCAATCGCTGCACTCGATCACCAAAGCCTACGGATTGTGGTCCTTGCTCGTTCCCCTTATCGGATTTGGTGCCCTCTTTACCGTCGATGGTGCCCTCAAGAACTACTTCATCCACACCGGCATATTGCTGACGGTGATTGGGTGGGGAATCCTCTTCTTCGTGATCGTCCCTAAGCAAAGGACCCTGATCGCTGATCTGAATCTTCTCGACGAAGCCGACGACATCGAACCTGACGAGGTTCCGCCCGCACAATGGGATAAGACGCCGGGAATGCTCAACATGTTCTCCGGGATTTTCAACGCCCTGTGGGTTATCACCGCTATCTTGATGTTCTTCCGGCCTTAAGTCGTTGGCGCCATAGGACGTATAACTGCGAGAGGCCGACAGCGCAATGCTGCCGGCCTCCGGTTTTGTTTTATTACTGGTTCAGGGCGGGTTCAGTCCCGCCCAACTGCCGGTTTAGTACCGGTCGTCGCGACCACGACCACGGAAACCACGATCGTTAAAACCACGACCACCTCGGCCGTTCCAATCACGGCCACCACGGTTCCGATCATTGCGACCCCCATCACGACGATCATTGCGACCACCGTCGCGGCGTCGGTCTCCGCGATCCCATGAATCGCGACCACCGCGACCGCGATCATCACGGCCCCGATCGTCACGGCCACGCCCACGGAATCCACGGTCATTGAAACCGCGACCACCATCACGACCACGTGAACGACGGTCACCATGACCACGATCATTGAACCGGCCGCCACGTCGATCACCCGACTGGCGATCCCGCTTGTGTGCACCCGGCCGACCTGCCGGCGCACCCGGATCCGGCTCAATCTTAATGAGCTGGCCGGACACACGCGTGTCCTCCAATGCCTCAAAAACTTCCATCGGCAGATCCGCGGGGAGCTCAACCAAGGAGTGCTCCGAGAAGATCGAAATCTTACCGAAATCACGGGAGTTGAGTCCGCCTTCGTTCGCGATGGCACCCACAATCGCACCCGGCCGAACCTGCTGGCGCTTACCCACGGCGATCTTGTACACAGCCATTTCTTTACCCGTGCGATCAGTGAACCGCGGGGGCTCCTTACCGCTGAAGCGCTCGTTCAAGCTACGGGTATCGGGTTCGCGGTCATTCCGGCGGCCGCGTCGATCATTGCGACGATCGTTGCGTCGGATGGTGTCTTCCTTTAGCAGGAATTCATCACCCGATTGCGATTGCGTTGCGAGTGCAGCAGCAATATCTGCCAGCGGTGTTTCGTGCTCCTCGGCGTAGGAGTTGATCAGGCCACGGAACAAATCAACCTGCGGGTCCGCCAAGGACTCCGTGATCGACTGCGCAAACTTCGCCTTGCGAGTCTCATTGACCTCATCAACCGTCGGCAATTGCATTTCCTCAATCGAGGACTTGGTGGCACGCTCGATGGACCTCAGCAAGCGCCGCTCACGCGGGGTCACAAACAAGATCGCTTCACCGGAACGCCCCGCACGGCCTGTACGCCCAATACGGTGCACATATGACTCCGTATCGTGCGGGATGTCATAGTTGACGACGTGGGAAATGCGCTCCACATCCAAGCCGCGAGCGGCCACATCCGTCGCAACCAGAATGTCCAGGCGACCATCGCGCAGCTGATCGACGGTCCGTTCACGCTGATTCTGCGCCATGTCACCGTTAATCGCGGCGGCAGAGAACCCGCGGGCACGAAGCTTCTCCGCGAGCTCCTCGGTGTTCTGCTTTGTCCGCGCGAACATGATCATCGCGTCGAACTCGGTGACCTCGAGGATACGAGTCAAGGCGTCCAGCTTGTAGTGGTGGTTGACCAGCAAATACTGCTGGTGGATGTTGTCCGCCGTGCGCTGTTGCGACTTAATCGTGACTTCACGCGGATCCTCCAGGTACTGCTTTGACAACCGACGGATCGACGCCGGCATCGTCGCAGAGAACAACGCAGTCTGCTTATGCTCCGGAGTGTCAGCGAGAATACGCTCAACGTCCTCCTGGAAACCCATGTTGAGCATCTCATCCGCCTCATCCAAGACGAGGTACCTGAGCTCAGAAAGATCCAGGCTGCCGCGTTCCAAATGATCAATCACGCGACCGGGCGTGCCCACCACGATGTGGGCTCCACGCCGCAAGCCCGACAGCTGGATGCCGTACGACTGACCACCATAAATCGGGAGGACATGCACGCCACCCAAATGGTCAGCGAATTCCTGGAATGCATCTGCCACCTGCAGCGCGAGCTCACGCGTCGGCGACAGCACCAATGCTTGAGGCTTCTTCTGCGACCGGTCCAAACGCGACAAGATCGGAAGCGCGAACGCAGCAGTCTTACCGGTACCGGTCTGAGCTAGGCCGACAACGTCCCGCCCCTGGGCGAGAATCGGAATCGTGGCCGCCTGAATAGGCGATGGGGTCTCAAACCCGACCTTTTTCACAGCACGGACGACGTCATCACTCAAATCAAGGTCGTCGAAGGACGGGCCATCGTCCTCGTCATCATCGGAATCGGATGCCTCTTTGTCAGCGTTTTCTTTTTCCGACGATTCCTTACCGGACGCGTCCTCGTTGGTCTTTCCGTCGGCGTTCTCAGATTCGCCATCCTTGGCGCTCTCCTGCTCGGCGCTTTCCGGCGTGGAGTTGTCCTGTTCGACGCCTTCCTGCTCAGGTGCATCCTCCGTGCGGTCTTCCTCACCGCTGTCATCACTGGGAGCGGTGTGCGCCTCATCTGCTTTATCTGCCAAGTCTGACCTCGTCGTCGGCTCAGACTTATTCTTCGAATCATCCACCGAATCAGCGGAGATCACGTCGTTCAACGTCAACGCATCATCCTCAGCGCCGCGTTGCTCATCCACATTCTCATTCACACTCATGTCAGTGCCCTGCGTCGGGCCTTCACTCTCATTTCCCATTGCGGAGCTTGCGCTCTCGCCTCCCTTAACGGAGTCTGTCTCAAAGTCGGTCGGGGTGCTGGGCTCGTCAGCCATATATTTTTACCCATCTATTTTCTGCCCGACATATCCGTTTCAACGCTCACATCCAACGCGCGTAACTTCATCGGAGACCATCACTGGTGAACTCTCAACCGGGCTGGACACTCAACCGCACTTCTTCGCCAACAGCTTTCACACTCGACTTCGCCAGAAGGCTCTGTCACGCAATTCGCCCGAGGGTCGCCCGAGAGCGCAAAAGATCGCAACAGTAGTAAGGGGAAGAAGGTCAGCGTCGACAAGAAGTAGAACGGTGAACACAGCTCAGAGGTTCACGAGTGAGGACGTAACGGTATTCGTCGGTACTCAACAACGTTTCACATCACGATAGCCACTCATTGGTCACCGGCTGTCTCAACAGCGACGATGGAAAAGCAGCTATCACACTCCCACGGGCGGACCTTGTGAAGCCATCCCGTCGGAACCCAAACGCAGGTGAGGCAGGTGCCTATTCGCAAGAATCGTGGGCTCCAGCCGGTGCGCTCAGTCCCCAACAGGTTACGCGTCCGGCCAGAAAAAAGCGATTCGACCTGGTGGCACGCGTGGTGTGTCGGCATAGTAGCCGGGCGTGGTGGCTCGGGCGACTAGGGCCCTTAAACCACCATCATCGGGTAGATCAGCAGCAAGAGCGGGGCAATCACGCCCATGGAAATCGCCAAGCTCAACAACAAACGGAACGTCCTATTCTGCTTGTCTTCCTGCACCTGGGCGACGACCAAGGTGCCGGCGACGTGCACAGGGTTGACCACCATCAACGCCGCCGGGGCTGCAATCGCGGCAATCACCCACGTCATATGCTCGTTCCCCGGGAACGACGACATCGCAATCGGCAACGCAAGCCCCAACACGCCCAACGTCGAGGATTCAATATTGCACAACAAGGTGGTCAAGTACACGATCGCGGCCAAAAGCAGGGCCGAGCTGCCGATAGACAACATGCCATGCTGGATCGAATCCATCGTGCCAATGTGCTTCATGACACCCAGATACGTCAGCAAACCAGTCAACAGGATGATGGCATTCCACGGCACCGTCTTCAGCAGCGCCTTCTCCGGCGGGTTAAAGACCAGCTGCAAAATGACGACCATCGCCATCGCGGTCAATCCAACATCCCAGCCGAAGGCAATCACGCAGACCACGAACATGATCAAGGCGAGGCCCGAGCACATTGCATAAACCGGCCGCTCCACAGCATCATCGGTTGCGCCTTCGACGACCTGCTCAGGCTTCATATTCGCGCGAGCACGGCCCCACTTCGTTGCAGTGAAAATAACTTGGAGCACAGCCACGGCAACCACCGCGGTCACCATCGCGACGGCCCACACGCCCCACTTGGAGTAGGATACATTGTGATCCGCAGCGATCGAACTAATCAGAGCGCCGACGGGGTTCAACGGCGACGGACCAGCCATATTCGCCCCAATAATCACAGCAAGCTCGTTAATGAAGAACATGTGGCGCGTTCGCGACGACACATAGGCCACCATCGGCACCAATAGCGCAATCGGTGCGGTAGCGAAAGCGCCCGCCGTCGATAATGCAGCGCCCAAAATAAACACTGCCCAGGGCAAAACGTAAACCCGGTCCCCCACGACGTCGAAAATTTTGACTATCAACCACGTCAAGGCGCCCGACTCTTTCATGTGGGCAAAGAGCAGTGAGACGCCGGCAATCAGAACAACAAGTTTGCCGTCGAAAAACTCGAAAACTTGCTTGGCGTCAACCCCCGCGATCACGGCGAGAGGAAGTGTGGCGGCAAGGGCCAAGATACCGATATTCAGCTTCTTACTGATGGCCAGTAAGAACACAAGAACCAGGAGTATCAACGAAAGTAGCTGGTCAAAGGGCATGAGCGATACCTTCCATCCGTGCGCTCCAAGTCAGGGGTGAGCGGTTATCACAGACGTGCCACTGAAACCAGTAACTGTAAGCGCGGACTTCGGGGCATCCTCCGTGAACTTCCCACGGCTCTCTTGTAACGGTACGCTCGAGTGGGTGCGATCCATTAAATCCGACCCCATCACAGCAACAGATACCACCATGTCAACCGGCCAATGGGCCCCCATTCGAGGGCGCAATTACCGACGCACGTCGCTGAAAGTACTTGCCGCAGGCGGCTGTGCCATCGCTCTGTGTGGCGTCGTCACCGGATGTTCCTCGAACTCGGACGACGACAACTCCACCAGCGTTGTCACGTCGACGTCGACCAGGACTGCTGCCCCGTCGGCACAAAAGAGCCCGGCTCCATCGGAGGACAATGGCGAGGGCCCCTCAATTCCGCCTAGCTCCGCTGCAGACCCCGCCGACGCTAAGCAGAGTGGTGCTGCGAACGACAACGCGCTGCTTAATGCTGTCGTCGGATCTGACAAGAAGAACACCGACGTCAAAGACGTCCGTGGAGCGGGCACAACCAAAGAGCTGGGCGAACCAGCCTTGGCTAGCGGTATGCCGTTCTATCCCCCGGGCGTGCAATTCACCCGCAATGGCAAGACGATGACCGTCTGTAGTCGTGGAAATGACGCGGCGATTAAAAAGGGCATCGAGCAAGTCGCAGCGCTGGATGGCACAAGTTGCGAGTTTGCTAGTGCCGCTGCAGGCGAAGCTTTTAACAAGGTGACCGGGTCCAAGAAGCTGAGCCAGGTGACACCGCTATCGATTACCGCAACATCCCCGGTAAGCAATGAGAAGCTCACTTTGAAGTGCGAAAGCCAGGCGGATGTTACCGTCTGCGAAAGTAAGAGTGGCGCATCAGTCTTGATGTGGTAGCAGTGGTGCGGTATCCGTACCGCGCGTGCCGTAGCGCTGTAGCCAGCGCTTACGCTTCGTTCACCCACGGATCACGCGCACTGCCTCCCCATGGATCGTTGGCTGAGTTGATGAGCTCAGCCTCCCAATTCTCCGCTTGGTCAACAGCGACGCTGAGCACATTGAAAACCGTGTCATAGTCTTTGAATACGCCCAGATCCATGACTTCCACGGCGACGTCATCGTCAGAGAGATCGTCGTCGTTCTCGGATGCATCGAGGTCGGTGTCGTCTAGGTCGTCGGTATCATCAGGTTCATCCGCGTCATCGACATCATCGGATTCGTCGGAGTCGTCGGTATCATCCGTGTCATCTGCGTCGTCGGGGTCAATATATGTCACAAACGCCACGCTGACGGACGGGGACGAGGAATCCACCGTCGTCACCACTTCCAGGGACGACGACTCCCCCACATCCGCAGATAGCAGAGTCGGATCCTCGTCATCTTGTTCAAAGTCCAAATCCGCAATACGCGCATCTGAGCCGTCGAGAAGATCTCGGATAATCGTCACGGCTTGGTCCGTCGCAACATGGAAATTGACCGTATCGACGGCATCCTCGACGGTGAATATTGCCGTGACCAGCATGGCATCGTCATCGGATGCATCGTCGCCCGGCGCGGCATTAGCGACGGCCACGTACACATTGGCTGCCGGAATGTCTGAATTGATCTCTTCGCAACGAAGATCCACGTCCGGCGAGATGGGGACATACAGGGCCTCGCCCGATATACGGGATTCGATCCCTTCTCGGTCGAGAGCCGCCGCGATCAATTCTAGGAAATTCATGTCCCTCCACTACCTTTCCAACGCCGGCCGAACCGCGATAGGCGTTGCCACGAGTGTACGCCGAGCCCGAGCCTTTCTACAGGCCATAAGGATAGGGTGAGCTAAAAGTTAGATGGCTGCGGACGGCGGGTGGTCGCGTGGCGGGTTCCGGCGGGTGGCGGATGATTCCGCACAGGGTCCAGCATCTATAACTCAAGAAGGTTCCGCCGAGATTCTTTGTCCCGACGCGGGCAGTTCGTGCACATATCCGCCATCGGCGAGCGGTACATCATGCAGCACGATGACCTCACGACGACGACACGATCCTCCCCCATCGCGTCGGTGATCCACTGGGAACGGAATGGGGGTACCCGGGCGCCCCACGTCGCCGCTTCGTCGCGAAACGCGTCCTCACACGTTGTGGCACACTCTTCCCCTTCCTCCGGAGCGAAATCGTCGTTGCCCGCTTCCGTGGCGGCACTTCCTAAAGCGTCGACGGCAATGGCCCGAAGCGGGGCCGGAGAGACCGACGTCACCTCAGAAAGGGATTCGATAACGGGCCGGATGGTGTCGGCAAAAATCGCGCCGAATTGATCAGAGGTTGTCGTCGCCCCGGGATGGAAGCTCCACCACATGCCTTCTCTGTGCTTGAGGATCCCGTCGTCGATGTTCGGGCTAGGGCACACCGATTCCTGCACCGTGAGCCACAGCGAAGGGGCGACGAGGGTGTTGCAGAAACTGTAGAGCCACAGGTGCGCCGCGTCTTTTTCGGACTCTAGCTGGAATTGGCGCTGGGCAGCGGCAACATTGCGGGTCATGACGCTGGGGTCCACGAGGTCGGAAAGGGTCCACCTCGCTCCGGCACTCTCCTGCTCGGGAGTCTGGTCAAAGCCTTGCTCAGATGTCGGACCGGTGGGGTGACGATTTTCATTACTCGACAGGGCGCCCTCATCCGGTCTACTATGAACACCGTTGGGTGATACGCCACCTATTTCAGGTGCGAATCGCGGCTGGCGGGATATGAGCCGAGCGAAAGCCCGGTCTAGTGAATTAGTGCCCATTCCACACACCGCCTCCCACTGTGAGAACACTCCTAAACACGCTGGATACCACTACCAACTGTTTCTGCGAGGCATCTTCCACAGTACCAATACACATTTGCTCCCACAGCAGTATTCATTTTCCATCCAGATGTCCGGCGCCATGGACCGCACCTGAGTGGTACACAGACGTCCGTTAGGGCCTCTGATACAGGAAAATCTAAAATTTATATATTTAGATGTAACGCTCACATATGAATTTCACTAAATATTAAGTGGGTGCACCACAGTATCCCTCGGACGCTGGCGAGAACCCAACACGATGTAACACGCGTCGTTTGCTCACAGACCACAACGCGAGCCAGACCACAACCAACTCGCGCCCCGAGCAAACGACACTAAGGAGAAGAATTACATGACTACGACACCACGCCGTAAGACAATCGGCATCCGATCCACCCGCCAGAGGGCAGCCGTCGAAGATACCCTCGCTGACCTTCCTCGGTTCGCCTCTGCCGGCGACATTCACCGTCGCATCGTCGATAAAGGCGAGAGCGTCGGGCTCACAACTGTGTATAGGACCCTTCAGGCACTTGCCGACGCCGGAGAAGTCGACGTTCTCAATAGCCTCGGCGGCGAGGCGCTGTACCGCAAGTGCAACTCCTCGACGCACCATCACCACTTGGTATGCACCAACTGCGGAGCCGCAGTAGAAATCGACGGAGGTCCCGTCGAAGAGTGGTCGCAACAGGCTGCCGACGAGCACGGCTACGTTCTCACCGGCCACACCGCCGAGGTGTTTGGCCTGTGCCCGCGCTGCCACGGTAAGAAGTCGTAAAACACGATGACTTGTTGTGCATGAGTGCACCCAGTGACAGCGGATATTAGCCGGCCGGAGATGAGTTCTCTGGCCGGCTTTATCATTGTGTGCTGCGTTGGTGCGGCGCTGGTGGAGCGCTTGGGGGTTTACGACAAAGGTGTGTCCGTGTGCCGGAAAACTGAGGGGGTATGTCAGGGTCGGTTGTGAAAACTGCGGGGGAATATGGGCGAAAAATGGCCGAAAATTGCCCATATACCCCCGCACTTTTATTTGAGGGCGCATATACCCGCGCATTTTTCAGGCTCCAGGTGTAGCATTCCCGGCAGCTTTCCATGTACCGGCTCCTTGTTCCGTGCGTCGGTGCTTCGCACCCCAGGATTCTGTCCACACCGCCTTCCGTCGTATAACCCAGCGTCTGCGTGGAGAAACCCCCGGAGGACCAACCAGAGTGGCCGCCGGTTTAGCCCGAGAAAATACGTCCCAACACGAAGGTCACACTGGCAGCACCAGCACCAATCGCAAGCTGGAACAATGCGCGCTTGACCACAGAGGTCCCAGAGAGCAAACCGACAGTTCCTCCCGTGCACAAAAGCGCAATTCCCACCAGCGTGCAGGCCACCACCACTGCGGCGAGTCCCGTCATCCCCAACAAGAACGGCAAGACCGGGATGATCGCACCGGACGCAAAGAACGAGAAACTTGATATCGCCGCCCCCAAGGCAGTCCCCACAACGTCATGCGACTCCGCATACACCGGATTAGCCATACGCCGTGCAGTATCACGCGCTCCCGGCTGCTCCTGCGCGGACATCGCGCGGGTGACCTCATCGAAAACTTCGACAGCTTTACGTTGGGCCTTCTCCGCGTCGTATCCCCTTGCCCGATAAACCAAAGCCAACTCATTAGCGTTCATGTCCAGCTTGGGGACGATATGCTTTGCCTCCGGGTTAGGCTCTGACGCCGCGAGCAGTTTCCGCTGGGAGGACACCGATACGTACTCTCCCGCCCCCATAGACAAGGCGCCGGCTAACAAACCGGACAGGCCGGTCACCAGGACCGTGTGATGCGATATCCCGGAGCCGATCACACCAAGCACCAATGCTAAGTTCGATACCAGGCCGTCATTGGCACCGAATACCGCTGCGCGGAAACTCCCCGACATGTTTTCTCGCCCGCGAGCTGCCAGACCGCGAACGACCTCGGCGTGGATCGCTTCGTCGGCAATCATTTGCTCGGTAGCGTCGGTGTCTTTCAAATACGGGGAGCGGGTCTCTGCAGACTGCATAAGTGCCAAGACCCACACGGAGCCCATGTTCTTCGCCATCCAGCCGAGGAAACGCGTCCCCCAGCTGGGCGAACGCGGCATCCCCACGCGGTCACCGAGGCGCTCCAGCCAGTACTCCTCGTGACGGTGCTCGGCTTCGGCGATCTCTAAAAGAATGGTGCGCTCTTCCCCCGTTTTCTTCCGGGCGAGTTCGCGGTACACAGCCGCCTCAGCGCGTTCATTCGCTAAGTAGCGTTGCCACCGGTTGATTTGCCTGCGGGTAGGGGTAGGAACATCAGTGGTCTTCTTCGAATTCATCGATCACTCCTCGGTACACACCATCAACCCACAACCATGCAGCCAGCCCCTGGCCGCTACGTCACTCCGTCGCCACTACTTGACTCCACCGAAACGACGGTCACGGTGAGCGTATTCATTTATAGCGGCCCAAATATGGTTTTTCGTAAAATCGGGGAAAAGAACATCTTGAAAAACATACTCCGCATAGGCGGATTGCCACAAGAGGAAATTCGATGTTCTTTTTTCTCCCGAGGGACGAAGAAATAAATCTACATCCGGCATTTCCGGATCATATAAGAATGATGAAATATTTTTTTCAGTGATATCCGAAGGAGAAATTTCACCACTCTGAACTTTTTCGGCCACTAATTTCATGGCGTCCGCAATTTCTGCGCGACCACCATAATTAATGCACATGTTGAGCGTCATTCGGGTGTTATTCACGGTCTGAGCCTCAGCCTTCTCCAGCTCCCGAATGACTACCCGCCACAACCGGGGACGACGGCCGATCCAGCGAATACGAACGCCCTTCGCATCCAGTTCATCGCGGTGATCGTGCAACACCCGACGGCTAAACCCCATGATGAAGCGAACCTCTTCAGGGCTGCGTCGCCAATTCTCAGTCGAAAACGCGTAGGCCGACAAAGTGTTCACCCCGGCCTCGAGACAACCATCGACGGCGTCCATCAGCACGGCCTCACCGCGCTTGTGCCCCTCTGTGCGGGGAAGACCACGCTCGCGAGCCCAACGGCCATTCCCATCCATCACCAGAGCAATATGGCGAGGAATCAAGTCAGCGGGAAGATCAGGCGGAGCAGAAGGAAGTTGAACAGATGACGAAGAATTCACATGGATTATTCTGCCAGACCGATGTTGGTGCTCACGACAACCTATCAACCTGGTCCGACGACCAACCGGGCGCGGGCGCGCAATCACGCGGGTTCGGCTGCCTAGCCTTCCATGAGTTCCACGGTCCGCAGCTTCATGCCGAGATGCCACTGCACATGCTCGACGACCAAGTCGTGGCACCCGTCAGCTATACGACGAAACTCTGGGGAATCACCCGACGACATCCACGCATTGCGAACAGCCGCATCGCGATCATGAGCAAGCCACCACGCCAACCGCAGGGACTCCTCGGGAACTGTCAAGGCTCCGGGCGGGCGGCACGCACCGCACACTGCCCCACCGATCGACGCTGAAAACGCATGGTGAGGGCCAGGTTGGCCACACCCGGCGCAGGAAAACAGTTGCGGTTCCCACCCCTCAGCGGCCAGGGCACGCAGGACAAACTTGTCGACGCGTAACGTCGGCAAGCCCTCGGCCCTCACTCTCGAGTCCTCCCCCTGTGCAGCTGAGTCCACCGGCCAGGAATGCGCAATATCGCGAATGGCCGCTGCGGCATCATCACACAGCGTCGCCTCCTCGCCCACCGTCAGTTTCTCGGCAACATCGAGCACCGCGCATGCAGCCGTGTACTTAGCGTAAGAATCAACGATCAACTGGTTGTACGAGCGGACCGTTTCCGCCGACGTCAGCGTCGCCAGTGATCCCCGGCCAACATAGAGCTGCACATCGACGACGACGAAGGGCGCGAGGCGACCACCAAACCGACTTTTATTCTTCCGTACGCCTTTCGCGACAGCCCTGACGACGCCATGCTCACGGGTAAGCAAAACCACAATGCGGTCGGCTTCACTGAAATCGTAATGGCGAACTACTAAGGCGCGGTCGCGATAATTCTGACGCATAAAAGAATTAAAAGCCCAATCTTCCTAAGGACTTAGGATCGGACTGCCAATTATCGAGCACTTTGATCCTCAGATCAACAAACACGTTCTGCCCCATGAGTTCGATGAGCGACTTACGCGACTGAGAAATAATCCGACCCATCCGTCGATTATTTTTGCCCAATAAGATTTTCTTTTGACCGGGGCGCTCAACATAAATAATGGCATGAACATCAAGAACGTTCGGGCGATCAGGATTAGGTAAAACCTCGTCCACTTCCACAGCCACCGAGTGCGGCAACTCGTCCCGCAGCCCTGATAGCGCGGCCTCACGGATTAATTCCGAGATGCGTGTGTCACGGTCTTCATCCGTCACATGCTCATCCGGATAAAACTTTGGCCCCTCGGGAAGATAGCTCGTCAATACTTCAAGAAGGGTAGAAAGCTGAAAATTATCCTTCGCCGAGCACGGGACAACATCGGCACCATCCAGAAGATCATGAAGTGCGAGCAGTTGAGCGCCGATTTCGTCCTTTGATGCAATATCAGTTTTCGTAACAATACCGATCAAGGGCATTTTGGGGGCGGCTTTACGGACGTTCTCCACAATCCACCGGTCCCCCGGGCCCAACTTTTCATTCGCGGGAACGCACACCCCGATGACATCGACGTCGGCATATGTATCCTTAACCACTTCGTTCAAACGTTCGCCCAATAGCGTTCTCGGGCGGTGCAGCCCAGGGGTATCGACGACAATGATCTGCGCATTATCCTCGTGAATCACGCCGCGGATGGGATGGCGAGTGGTCTCTGGTTGATCTGCAGTAATTGCAATTTTCTCGCCCACCAAGGCATTGGTTAACGTCGATTTCCCTGTATTCGGGCGTCCGACGAAGCTAACGAAACCTGATCGAAAACCATCGGGTTGATCGCCCAGGGAACTGCCTTGAGGTGCGTCCATCGCGTTTATTCTCCTTCTCGGTTGTGGAGCAATGATATTTGGCGGGATGATCTTTAGCGCACTGGTCGTTCGCGCAAAGACCGTGGTGAATTGGTGTTGTGATCAGCATACGAGCCGGCGTGACAAAATGTGCCCGCCATGCTCATACATCATCATTCAGAATCGTGATCGCCCGTGCCACTGTGGACGATCCCATTATTCGAAGAATCATCACCATTCACAGATTCACTGGACGTGGCCGAACGGCTCACAACGACGCTGGTAATCCGGATGCGGCCTCGGCGATCGTGTCCGCCCTCAGCGCGGAAAGTCAGCCCCGCCGTCGTAACCTGGGCACCCGGTAGCGGAACACGGCCTAACTCAAACGCCAACAAACCTGCGACGGTCTCGACGTCCTCGAGTTGTTCCTCGGAGAATTCGATGTCAATTCCCCGCTTCTCGTCGTAAAGCTCGACCAATTCGTCCAGAGAGAAGCGTGCAACTAGTCGGAATGAACCGTCCTCGAGCTCCTCGACGGGGGCAACTTCGTCCTCGTCATATTCGTCGCTGATCTCTCCCACGATTTCTTCCAAAATATCTTCAATGGAAATCAAACCAGCAATGGCGCCGAATTCGTCGACAAGAAGAGCGATATGGTCGTGGGATGTTTGCATGTCGCCCAAGAGCTCATCTAGGGGCAGAGAATCGGGGACAAATTCTGCCGGGCGCATGACTTCTTTGACCGGCGTCGAATTTTTACTGGGATCGTCATAAGACAAAGCCACGAGATCTTTCAGATAAACAACGCCCTCAATATCATCAACATTTTCGCCGACAACGGGAATGCGGGAGTGGCCTGAGCGGACACACAAACGGGTTGCCTGGCGCGCGCTCTTTTCCGACTCAATCCACAACATATCTGTTCGCGGAACCATCACTTGCCGGGCACGCGTATTGGCTAAGTCGAAAATAGCCTGAATCATTCGTCGTTCTTCGACCTGAACAACACCGCGTTCCGAGGCTATGTCCACCATTTCACGGAGTTCAACCTCGTTAGTAAAGGGCCCTTGTTCGAATTTCTTTCCGGGCGTAAAAACATTTCCCAACCAAATGAGCAATGATGCCAGCGGGCTAAATAACTTAACAATCGGCCGTAAGAAAAACGCCGCTCGCAACCTAACCCTGTAGGGGTTTTGGCGGCCGACAGTCCGTCCGACCACACCCAAGAACACATACGAAAGAACCGTAATCAGAATAATCGCAACAACAACGGCAGCCTCATGAATTAACCGAATAGCGAGGACCGTAATAATGACCGATGCCCCCGCCTCGCACGCGGTTCGCACAAGAATAAGGGGGTTAATAAAACGAGCCCGATTATCCAATATCGCCAATAACGTACGGGTACTCCGTGTCTCATCCATATCTTCAACACGGGCACGTGAAATCGAGATCAATGCGGTCTCTACTGCTGTAAGAATCGCGGCAATAGCCAAAAGAACCACGACAATAACGCAGTCGATGAGGCCTTCAGTCAGAAAATTCACGGGTATGTAACGTCTTTCTATGACTTATCGCGATCAGTCGGCTCCGCGATCATCCCACCAACTGTCGACTTAATCATGTCCTGATCCAGCGCCTCACGATCTGCCGCGGTGGGAAACGCACCGGGGCCCGTAGGCTTCGGCCCATAGGAAACACCGCGTTCTTCCAGGTCGGTGTACCAGTCAGCGAGAATGTCGTTCTGGAGGGCGAACATCCGCCGCTCCTCCTCAGGGGCCACATGGTCATAGCCCAACAGATGCAAAATGCCGTGCACAGTCAGTAGAGACAACTCGTGGCCCAGACCGTGGCCGGCCCGATGAGCCTGACGCTCAGCGAAAGCGGGGCACAACACAATGTCACCTAACATTGCCGGACCAGGGGCATCCGAGTCTGGTCTGCCAGAGCCGGGAGTGAGCTCATCCATAGGGAAACTCATGACGTCCGTCGGGCCTTCCAAATCCAGCCACCGGACGTGGAGGTCCTCTATCGTCGGCTCATCGACAATAGAAATGGTCATATCTGCGGCCGGGTGAATATCCATCCGCATGAGAGCAAATTGCGCAACGTCGATAAGCGCTTCTTCGTTGACTCCGTCGTACCCGGATTCATTAAAGACTTCGATACTCACTCTGAGTCCTTCCACACATACCGCTGATGCTGAGGCCGCTCACCCTGCGTGCGCCCAACATCCCGGTGGCCACCATGCCGTTTACCTCGTCGCGACGTCCCCGCATGCGGGCTATCACCGTCGTCACCTTCAAAGGCTGCGTATGCGTCGACAATGGCGGACACAAGATGATGCCGAACAACATCCTCAGATTGCATACGGATAACGCTGATGTCTTTCACCCCATCCAGCACATTGACGGCGCGCGCCAATCCCGACTCTTGGTGGGGCAGATCGACCTGGGTGAGGTCGCCTGTCACAACCATTGTTGTACCAAAACCGAGACGCGTCAGAAACATCTTCATCTGCGCGGGCGTGGTGTTTTGGGCTTCATCCAAAATGACGAAAGCGTCGTTGAGAGTCCGCCCACGCATATAGGCCAACGGCGCGACCTCGATAATCCCCGACTCCATCAGTTTAGGAATGGTTTCCGGCTCAACCATATCGCGGAGGGCATCGTGCAGCGGACGCAGATACGGATCGATCTTTTCGTGCAACGTCCCAGGTAAAAACCCTAAATTCTCGCCAGCCTCGACAGCCGGCCGCGTCAGAATAATCCGATGAACCTCACGATGTTGCAGCGCCTGCACAGCCTTGGCCATGGCCAAATAGGTTTTACCCGACCCCGCAGGACCTATCCCGAAAACAATCGTGTTGCTATCGATCGCATCAACATAATCCCGCTGACCAGGCGTCTTGGGGTGAACACCCCGACCGCGCCGCGTCACAATCGCAGCACTTTCCGACGGCAACGTCGCCGCCTCACCCCGAACCAATGTCACAGTTCTGGATACGGCATCAGCGGAAATGGGGTGCCCCCGACGCGCCATCGACTGCAGCTCGAGGAAAATCCGACGTACCGCTTGACAATCCGCCGGCCTGCCGGACACCGTGACCCGGGCGCCACGAACATGGACATCGGCGTCCACTGACCGCTCCACGATGCGGAGATTCTGATCCGCCGGGCCAAGGACCTGCGGCGCGTAATCGTCGTCAAGATCAAAGCTTAACGACGATATAGCCGACGACACGACGCTCTCGTGATCGTCACCGGCTTGCGCCCGCGGATTGCCGGGCCGTGGGGATTGACGTCGGGATGCCGAATTCGACGTACTCAGTGGAAACCTCCCTGGTTAGTGTGCTCACTCAGTGTAGCGTGCAGTGTGGTTCTCGTCGCCCCGACGCTCATATGCACGCCTATCACGCCTCGGACCACCGCCCGGCCAGCACATTCACAGCACCCAGAGCGACACTCGCTGCCGTGGCGGTTCGCAATACTTCGGGGCCAAGAACAACGGAGGTAGCACCCGCACGAACGAAAGCGTCATGTTCATCGGGAGCAATGCCACCTTCGGGCCCCACAATGAGCATGATCTGCGACGCCTGACGTAATTTGTCGGACAGCGCGGTCACGGGCACCGATTCCGATTCCTCCAGCACAAGAGCGAGACCGCCCGATTGCGTGACCTGTTCAATGGCATTGACGACGTCATCCGTCGTCGACAAAGCGGCGACCCGTGGAAAACGCGCGCGCCGGGACTGTTTCGACGACGCGACAGCGGTATCGACCCACTTGGTGCCCGCCTTCTTCTCTTTACCCTTCCACCGGGCAATCGAGCGGGATGCCGACCACGGAACGATCGCGTCGGCACCCGCTTGGCACGCTAGATCAACCGCGAGTTCGGACCGATCAGACTTGGGAAGGGCTTGGACGACGGTCATGGGCGGGGTGGGCATCGGCGTGCGGCCGGCCCCGCGAACTGTGGCCCTCAGCTGGGTCTTTGACGGGGTGGACTCCACTGTGCATCGGAGCCAATCGCCCTCACCATTAACTAAGAGCAGCGAATCCCCCGCCACCAGGCGTTTCACGGTAACGGCATGGCGGCCTTCCGAGCCCGTGAGAAGAACGACGTCACCGACGTCGTACTGAGTCAGCGGCTTTTGCTGGTGAGCATTAGCGCCATCGCCAAGCCCTTCATCGCGTTGCCCGCCGAGGTGGCCAGTGCCGTCATCACGCGGACCAACAACGTCGGCTAATGAGGGAAATGCTCCATCGGGGTATCCAGCAAAGCCATACACAAAGACGGGATCACTCATGTGAACACTTAACGCCCTACAAACCGGCTACGCAGCCGGGAGAAGAAACCCCCACCTGATTCCCTGTCATTCACGATGGCATCGTCCTTGCGGTGGTTCTTCACCTGCTTCAACAGCTTCTCTGTCTTGGAATCCAGCTTGGTCGGCACGGCGACACTAACGTGAGCCACCACATTGCCCTTGCGGTCGGACCTAATCCGTGGCATACCACGGCCCTCGACGGTGATGGTTTCATCCGGTTGCGTTCCCGGAGCAATGTCGAGGGGGAATTCCTCCCCGACCGGGTCCTTCACGGAAATCGAGGTGCCGAGCGCTGCGTCGACCATGGGGACCGACACACTCAAGTGAAGGTCATCGCCCTCGCGGACAAAAATGCTATCCGGCGCCACACGAACCTCAACATAGAGATCGCCGGCTGGTCCACCGCCGGGGCCCACTTCGCCCTGGCCAGAGAGGCGAACACGCATGCCGTCGTCAATACCTGCCGGAATATCGACGGTAATGGGGCGGCGCTTCTTCACGCGGCCATCGCCATCACACTTCGGGCACGGATCTTTAATGATCTCACCAGTACCGCCACATCGGCTGCACTCCCGGACAGTTTGCACATTCCCTAAGAAGCTGCGCTGTGTTTCGACGACTTCACCACGGCCTTGGCACGTCGGGCACGTCACTGGCGACTGGCCAGACTGGGAGCCTTTGCCCTGGCAGGCGTCGCACAAGATGGCCGTATCGACGGTGACCTCTTTGCGAACACCGGTGTAGCACTCGGCGAGATCGAGCTTCATGCGTACGAGGGCGTCATTACCGGGGCGCACGCGCGGTTTCGGACCACGCATTCCTGCGCCCGCACCACCGAAGAATTGCTCGAAAATATCTCCCAGGCCGCCACCGCCGAAGCCGCCCGAGAATCCGCCTGCGCCACCATAATTGGGCTGTGCCTCGGGGTCACCGCCGGCATCAACGATGCTGCGCTTTTGCGGATCGGTCAGCACCTCTTGGGCGATTTTGAGTTCGTTGAATTTGTCAGCGGCTTCAGCGGAATCATTGACATCGGGGTGATACTTCCGCGCCTTGCGTCGGAAAGCTTTCTTAATGTCCGCGTCAGAAGCATTTCTGTCGACGCCTAATATTCCGTAATAATCTCGAGCCACAGCTCACGTACTCCTTGTTTACCTACGTCAGTGTTCAGGGGTTAGCTTTATTCACAATTTAATAATGGTTAAAAGCGGGGAATCTCGCGATAATAATACGTTCTTCCACTCGTGCTCAGTTTTAGCACTCTTGCACTGTGAGTGCTAGTTTTCCGACGGTCTCTGCCACGAGGTTCGAGGTCCGCCCCGACCACTCCCCGCTGATCACTCCCCGCGGAGAACGTCACCAACGTACTTAGCGACGACGGCAACGTGCGACATCGTACCTGGATAATCCATAAATGTTGGCCCGACGACACCTAAGCCACCCAGTCGCTCAGCCGCCCCGCCATATCCAGCAGACACAATGGACGCGCCCCGGAGCTCTTCGGTTTCGTTCTCCTCGCCGATGGAAACGTGCACTGATTCCAGATCCCGAGCAGCAGCCAGCAGTTTCAACACCACCACTTGTTCCTCAAGAGCCTCCAGCACGGGCCGCAACGCGTTGGACCCCTCCTGAGTACGGGTCAAATTCGACGCCCCGGCAAGAATCAGCCGGTCAGAGGGACGCTCAACAAGGGTCTCGACGATCACGGTGGCACACGCAACAATGACGGACCGCAGCTCACGCGGCGCATGAGCCACCAACGATTCCATCCCGTCCGGAGCTTCCGCCAGTGTCTTGCCACTCAACGCGCGGTTCACCGCGTCGCGCACGCGCGGGACATCCTCAGTCGGAATTTCCGACGTAACCTCCACATTCCGCTGTTCCACACGTCCAGTGTCCGTAATTAACACCAGGAGAAGGCGGTGCGGCGTCAGCTGAACGATTTCGCAGTGCTTGACATGGCTGACGGTCAGCGTCGGCACCTGAACCACAGCAACTTGCCTGGTCAACTGGGCGAGCAACTGGACGCTGCGTCGTAAAACATCCTCCAAATCAACACCATCTTGAAGGAACGACAAAATGGCGCGATGCTCCGCCCTGGACAAAGGCTTAATGTCATGGATCGTGTCGACGAACGCCCGGTAGCCCTTCTCTGTGGGAATGCGCCCGGAACTAGCGTGCTGCTGCGTGATGTAGCCTTCCGCTTCCAACACGCCCATGTCATTGCGTATCGTCGCTGATGAAACGCCCAATTTATGCCGCTCAACCAACGACTTCGAGCCCACCGGTTCCCGCGACGTAATGTAATCGGTCACGATGGCCCGCAACACCTCAGCACGGCGTTCTTGAGTTCCAGCCATCAGTACCTCCTTATCGTGTCGTCGACCAACCGTGGCCCTCGTGACAGGCCGCTAGCTCTGAGAGCCCGCTAGCTATCTTCACTCACCAGGATATCGGTGATGATCCCATCCGCTAATAAACGCCCACGATTCGTGACCGCCACCCGACCGCTAGAAGGACGCCAAAACAACCCGTCATCAATAAACCGCTGCACGCATGATGTTGTTGATTCAGGCAGCTGGGATTCCTCGATCCCCTCGGCCAACCGCAAAGCCAACATTACGCGCTCCTCATGACGTTCAGAGGGGGACAAGTCCTCCACGCCCTTCAAGGCAAGCGCGTCCTCACTCTGGCTGATCATCGCCGAGTACCGGGCGGGGTGTTTGACATTAACAAACCTCTGGTTGCCGATGTGGCCGTGCGCGCCCGGGCCGGCACCCCACCAGTCGCCGTCGCGCCAATAGACCAAGTTGTGGCGGCACTCGCCGCCCGGACGCGACCAGTTGGAGACTTCGTACCAGGAGAAACCCTGCCCGCTCAGAGCGTCGTCGATAATGTCGTACCGACGAGCCAAGGTGTCCTCATCGGTTTCGGTCAGCTCACCACGACGCACTTTGCGGAACATCGCTGTCCCCCGCTCGATAATCAGCGAATAGGCCGAGACATGATCAACATCAGCGCTAAGAACCGCATCGACCGAGCGCTTGACATCATCGTCCACTTCCCCGGGCGTGCCATAAATAAGGTCAAGATTCACGTGCTCGAACCCCGCCCGGCGCGCTTCCTGAGCAGCAGCAACCGGCCTACCGGGGGTGTGACGCCTGTCCAACACCCGAAGTACTTTCTCCGACGCCGACTGCATCCCCAAGCTCACCCGGGTGAACCCGGCCTCGCGCAGTCCTGAGAAGAACTCTGGCGAGGTGGATTCCGGGTTGGCCTCCGTCGTCACTTCTGCTCCCGGGCTTAAGCCCATCGACGAGCGCACGGCGTTGAGCGCCCGCGTTAACCCCTCTGCCCCCACCAGGGATGGTGTTCCCCCGCCGACGAACACCGTGTCGGCTGGTGGCAGGTGGTAGCGCTCCGCGGCTCGGGAGAGTTCACGCTCGACGGCGTCGAGGTACTGGAGGACGGGCGAGGGTGCGTCGTCACGGACACCCAATTCCCGCGGCGTGTAGGTGTTGAAATCGCAGTAGCCGCAGCGTGTCACGCAAAAAGGGACGTGGATATAAACCCCGAAAGAATCCTTCTTCTCAGGAGGCAAAATGGCCACCTTGGCGGCGCGACGCCACACTCGCCACGATACGGTCCACCCGCGCACGCTCCTCTAAGAACGGTGGCGGGCAGGTTCCCCGCATCATCCGGGTAAAGGGCGGATATGGCCAGGCCACGGTGTTCTTCCACGCGTCAATGGCACTGACCACATGGTCGTAGGCTCGCGCGAAAACGATTGACAAATTGGTTGACGACGCATCATCCACGGCTAGGTTCGTCTGATACTCCACCCAACTTGCGACGTCGGCGCACAGTCCCGACGCGGTCTCTGTGCGGCTCGTCAACGCGGTGCTCACCGCGTCCGCGTCCACCACCGTTGGGATGGGAAAGCAGTGGGCCAGCGATTCCGCGGTGACTTTGAGCGGCTCATTCGGCAGACCCGTCATCGGGCGTCCAGAGCGTTCACGTGCTCCCGGACCCGCCGAGAGCACCCCGCTTTTTAGTCCCGACGTCAGAGCGCGGCGGATTCCGTCAAGTTCGGGTACGACGCTGCGAATGTCCTCGCGGGCCTCGCGGATAATGACGTCACATTCTTCCAGGCAATCGTCGGCAAGATCTGCATCCCAATCGGCCAGGGCTTCACCGATGTTATCGATATATGTGGCGACCTCGTCGCCAATATCGGAGACCTCCTGAGTGAGCTCGCGAAGCCTTTCCGTGGCGCTACACCGAGCGGGAGACTCTTCAAGCACAGGCGAACTCCTCACAGAATCGACCGAACCAGGCGATAAGAGCAGGAGAAATCATGTCGGAAATGGGTGCTTACGGACGACTGATCACTCTGCACAACCGGTATCAAATAGGGACGGGGATAACCATAAAGCAGCGGGGAGCCCATTGCACTGCGGCGCGCCGAGCGGTGGTTACTTCTGATACAGGTTCGCAATATCCCGCGCGAAATGCTGCATCACCACATGCCGCTTGACCTTCAAGGTCGCGGTTAGTTCGCCATCTTCCTCGGTGAAATCGCGGTCGAGAACATGGAACTTCTTGACGGCCTCCGCGTGCGACACCGTGCTGTTGGCGTCGTTAATGGCGTCCTGGATCTCCGCGCGCAACACCGGGTTGGCGTGCAACTCGCGGTTGCTCACATTGTCATTAACACCGTGGTCGCGCTTCCACTTCTCCAGGGCGACCTCGTCGAGCGTGACAAGGCATCCGATGAACGGCTGGCCATCGCCGACGAGCATCACTTGGCTGATCAACGGGTGCGTGCGCATGCGGTCTTCCAACGGGCCAGGCGACACATTCTTGCCACCCGCGGTCACCAGCAATTCCTTCTTTCGGCCAGTGATCTTGAGGTGTCCGGAATCGAGGATCCCGCCCAGATCGCCGGTGTGGAAGTAGCCGTCGTCATCGAAGCATTCTTTGGTTGCTTCCTCGTTATTCCAATAGCCATCGAAAATGATGGGGCCCTTCAGACACACTTCTCCGTCGTCGGAAATGCGGGCTGAGCAGCCGCCGGACGGGCGCCCCACGGTTCCGATGATGTTGTCGTCGTAGTTGACACAGAATGCGGCGGTGGATTCCGTCAGACCGTAGCCTTCGTAGACGGTGGTTCCAATGCCGCGGAAGAAGTGGAGGAGCTCGGGGTTCATGGCTGAACCGCCGGAGATTCCATATTGCACTGCCCCACCCATAGCGGCACGCACCTTGCGATAAATGAGGCGGTCGTAGAGAGCTCGACGCCATTTCAGGACCCGCGACGGGCCTTCCTCGTCTAAGGCCTTGGAGTACTGAATAGCTGTCGCCTCTGCGCGCGAGAACAATAGCGATCCTAATGGGCCTTTGCTCTTCGCTTGGGCTTGCACACCATTACGGACTTTTTCGAAAACTCGTGGGACACCTAGGATCATATTCGGCTGCGCACGCTGGAATTCGATGCTGATCGTGGAGAAGTCGGACCAGTGAGATTGTTGTGCCCCACCGATAGCCATTGCCAAAGAAATGGCCCGCGCGAAAACGTGTGCTAGCGGGAGGAAAGTGATGTAGCGCATGCCGGGCCGGGCGATGGTCCGGGCGATGTTGTGGGTCAGTAGAGAGCGCGCTTCGCCCAGCCAGTTTGCGTGGGTGAGCCGACATCCCTTCGGCCGGCCCGTGGTACCGGAGGTGTACACCAAACTTGCTAAGTCAGAGGATTTCGTGGAATGGATGCGCTCCCACACAGCGTCATCGGACACATCACGGCCTTCAAAAGCGAGCGTATCCAAGGCTGAGGAATTAAATTCCAGAATGCGTCGAAGTTTGGTTGGGGACCCTTTCAAGCGCGGTTTTCCATCGCTATCCAATTCCAGGAACCGCATAAGTTCGGTGTGCTCACGAGTTTCCGTAATCGCGAATACGGTTCCTGAATCCTCAATAATCCACTGAATCTGGCTTGCCGACGACGAACCATAAATCGGAACAGTCACCGCCCCCGCAGCCCAGATGGCGAAGTCCATGACTGTCCACTCGTATCGCGTTTCCGACAGCAATGCGACACGATCGCCGTGCTCGACGCCGTTGGCAATAAGCCCCTTCGCCACAGCCATGACCTCGGCAATGAACTCTTCTGACGTCACACTGACCCACTCGAAATTCTTGGGACGAGTGAATAACGCCAGCTTGGGACGTCGTTTATTGTTATCCAGAACTGCGGTCAAACAGGTTTCATTCTCGCCCACTGAGTAGAGAGCCTTGGTAGAGCTTTCTTGCATTGTTCATTAACCTCCGAGTACCTGACTGTGTGACCTACGCTACTTTTGTGATTGGTGAATAATCTACGCTATTCCGCCCACTCAATGTGGGGGATCAAATAATTAATGCTATCCCCCACCACATTCGGGCCACCACCACCCCCACAAGCAGCACTCATTTTCCCGACGGCCGCCATTAACCCCCGCCAGGTCCCCACGCGAGCCTGTTCAGACATCATCTTTCTGCAAGAATGGCCCCGTGACCTACTCAGAAAAGCTCCGCTCCCTCAGCGCACACTGTGGCGTTGCAACGTCCTATACCGACTATCGCGGCTCTCACGTGGACGTCGCCGACGAAACACTCGAAAATACACTGCACACCCTTGGCCTTAGTTTTTCCCACGACGACGCCGGCATCGATGCAGCTAGCGAATACTTTTACACCAAAGAAGCCACCCGCTCCCTTCCCCCCACTGTTATCGGAGTCGAAGGCGAAGATGTCACCTTCCCCGTTCACGTTATCGACGGCGAGCCTGTGGACGTCTGGGTAGTCACCGAAGACGGTCAGCGGCATGACTGCCACCAGATTGAGGATCTCACCCCCGCGAGGCACGTCGATTATCCCGTCGACCATGCTGGAGAACCACTGACGGGAAATGAGTCCGAGTCGGACCCCCATGCTCCCGGCGCGGCGAGCTACGGTCAGGCGTCATTTACTCTCTCGAAAGACCTGCCGCTGGGATGGCACACCATTTATGCGTCCTCGCCCACACGCGGCGAGGCAGAAACGACGCTTATTATTACGCCCTCCCGCCTCTCTGCTGCCGACGACCTCGTCGCTCAACCACAAGCGGGGTTGATGGCGCAACTGTATTCAGTTCGCGATTCCGGGGCCTGGGGAATTGGGGATTTCTACACCCTGGGCACGCTCGCCCGCCACGCTGCAGAGCAGGGGAGCTCGTTTATCCTGACCAACCCACTTCACGCTGCGGAGCCCGTCCCGCCGGTGGAGGACTCCCCGTACCTTCCCACAACGCGTCGCTATATCAACCCGATTTATATCCGTCCCGGCGCGATCCCCGAGGCCGCCCACCTCCCCGACGACGCCGCCGAGGCTCTGCAGGAACGGGGACGACGTCATTATCCAGAGAACACCTCATCGGCCTATATCAACCGGAACCCTATTTACGCCGATAAGTTGCTGAGTTTGAAAGACATTTACGACGTCGAACGGTCGGCAACGCGGCAACACGCGTTCGATACTTTTGTTGAGCATGAGGGTGAGGGCCTCACCCACTTTGCGCAATGGTGCGCTGACCAGGCAGAACCGTGGTGGCGCGAGAAGCTCGGTCATGACGGGGACGACGATTCGTTCCCTCCCCGTGATTATTGGGTCGACTTTTACCGGTGGCTCCAGTGGATTGTTGATGAGCAGCTGGAAGCAGCCGACGTGACCGCACGTGATAGCGGAATGACCCTCGGGCTGATGGCTGATCTTGCGGTAGGAGTCCACCCGGGTGGATCAGACGCGGAAGCATTGGCCCCGTACCTGGCTCCGGACTGCTCAGTGGGGGCACCGCCCGATGGGTATAACCAAATGGGTCAGGACTGGTCCCAACCCCCGTGGCACCCGTGGAAGCTGGCAGAAGCAGGGTATCGCCCGTGGCGTGACTTGCTGCGCACTGTCCTTCGCCACGCCGGGGGTATCCGGGTTGACCACATCTTGGGGCTATTCCGCCTGTGGTGGATACATCGCCCCGCACCGGGCGAAGTAGCTGATCCCCGCGCCGGGACGTACGTGAACTACGACCACGCGGCGATGGTGGGCATTCTCGCGCTGGAGGCGGAACGCGCAGGTGCCGTCGTCGTCGGTGAAGATCTCGGCACATTTGAGCCGTGGGTTCAAGATTATTTGCAATCGCGCGGCATTATGGGGACGTCGATTCTCTGGTTTGAAAATGACAACGATGCGCCGCGTCACTCCGGGAATTATCGACGCTTGTGCTTGGCGTCGGTGACGACCCATGATTTGCCCCCGACCGCCGGATACTTAGATGGCGAGCACGTGACGCTGCGGCGGAAGCTGGGAATTTTGACGTCGGATCCGGAAGAAGAGGATGCGAACGACCTGGAGTGGCAGAACCGCGTTCTTGACACGGTGCGCGAACATGGTGATTTCGACGGGACTCCTGCCGACGTGTCCTACGACGGGCTGGCGCGCGATGAACGGCCAGATTCGGCGGCCATTATCGCTGGGCTGCACAAATTCCTGGCGGAGTCGCCCGCTGCGCTGACCTGCACGAGTTTGGTGGACATTGTTCACGATCGGCGAGTGCAAAACCAGCCCGGAACCACGGCGGACATCTACCCCAACTGGAGGATTCCGTTGTGCGATGGTGATGGAAAAGCAGTGGTGCTGGAGGACCTATTTAGGTCCGATGAGTGGGCGCAATCCTATTTCCACTCACGACGGTGACGTGTACCCGTAGCGGTGACGTGTACTAGAAATGCGCCACGAGGTAGGCGA
Source organism: Corynebacterium pseudokroppenstedtii (assembly GCF_019754945.1). Lineage (GTDB taxonomy): Bacteria > Actinomycetota > Actinomycetes > Mycobacteriales > Mycobacteriaceae > Corynebacterium > Corynebacterium pseudokroppenstedtii. The sequence continues at coordinate 120,908 of NZ_JAEUWU010000001.1, read as the reverse complement.
CCACGATAACCGCTATGAGGAGAAAGAGGAAGTTTCTCACCTGGGAATTCTTCACGAGTCCTCCTTCCCATCATCGCCGTCCGCTGTCAGGTTGCGATCGTTAATTGCATTCTCGATCGGTATACCGACCTTATCAACAAGGTGAAGAACGGCCCACGCCACACCCATCGACACAAGGACGACAATCGGTATGACGATGGGAGCTTGGCCCCACACGGATAAAGAGATTATCCATTGCTCTGCCGAATTCCATGCGTCCGCAATGGATTGGGATAACGACGAAGAGGGCGGGGAAGAGAGTGCGGTGGCGTGTATAGCGGTGCCATGTAGGTCCGCCGATGCTGCACCGGATAAAACTAAAACATCAGGGTGGATCACCATGGCACGATCCCCGCTCCTCCTCGATACGGTTTCTTGGTCATATTCTTAGTCACAGGCCCCTCGGCCAGACGGCTCCCATTATGCACGCCTTTGACGCGGGTTAAGGGCCCAAGCCTCCTGTCATAAACGTGATTGAATGGTTTTATGACTTCGGAGCCGCCTACCGAACCGTCGACAGATATGACGGCGCTCGACGACCGCGCGGAAAATAGCAATGCAGAGGGCACTCACTCGCACGCCACCAGTGACGATGCTCGGGCTCGTCTCTACGCCTCCACGGCTGAACTCTACGATCGTGTGGCGGCTCGCTTGTCTTCCCGGCTCATCCGCGCGTACTCAACGTCGTTTACCTTATCGACGCGTCTACTTGGCCCACGAGTCCGGCAGGATATCCACAATCTCTATGGGATTGTCCGCGTGGCCGATGAGGTTGTCGACGGCGCAGCAGGTGGCCATGGCCTGCCCCCTGAGGCCATTCAGGACGTCCTCAACGACTATGAACAACGTGTTCATAAAGGCTGCGCCACCGGGTTTTCGACCGATCCGATTATCCACGCCTTCGCCGGCACAGCGCGGTCATGTGACATCAAAAGCAGCCATCTAGCTGCATTTTTCGAATCGATGCGGGCAGATATTCCCTCGTCTTCTTCCCCATCTACCCCGGCGTCGCCCTCCACCAACCAGCACGTGCCCCAGTCCACAACGGTGTACGACGCCGAGACCCGCGACACCTACATTTATGGTTCAGCGGAAGTCATTGGCCTCATGTGCCTGTCGATTTTCTTGCGCGACGAAACTCCATCACCGACCGACCGTCACACGATGGAAGAAGGTGCTCGTCATCTTGGGGCAGCGTTTCAAAAAATCAATTTTCTTCGGGATTATGCGGCGGACAAAGATGGCCTGAACCGCGATTACGTCGCGCACGGGCAGCCCCTCAATGACGAGACCAAAGATTCTTTCCTGGCTGAGATCTACCGCGATTTATCTATCGCTCACCAGGCAATTCCGCTCTTACCTGTTAATTCACGACTCGGCGTACGCGCTGCATATGCACTCTTTTTAAAGCTTGCTCATTCCCTTGAGCACACACCGGCTCAGAAGGTGACGTCCTCCAGGATCCGCGTGGGAAATGCCACGAAGCTTCTTACGACAGCACAGTCCGTCGTGGCCGGGGAAACTCGCCGCTTCCGCACACGCCATCGTCGCGGTGCCAATTCTTGACGTTCTCATCATCTTCTCAACGCAGCCTGCGTCGCCGTGGCCAGAGTCGGCAATAATGACTGGACCTCCCAGAGGGATGAGGTTTACATGGGTGGGTTTGAGCCGAACTGCCCAGGTCATTCCCCTGAATATGTTCCATGTCACCGATAACGACTATCCTTGCTGCCATGCCTGGCCACCAATTTTCCACCCTCTCGATAGAGGAACTGCGTGCCCGCGGAACAAGGAAGTGGACTCATTTCCCTCCCGACGTGCTGCCCGTCTGGATCGCGGAATCCGACTTTGATACCTGCCCGGCCGTGATCGACGCTGTTAACGCGGGTGTTCGTCGGCAATATTTCGGTTATCCACCCGAACTCCCCGAGCTCGGGGAAGCTCTCGGTTCGTGGTGCCACGATGCATACGGGTGGGACGTTGACCCGACTGCCATCGTGGGCGTGCCCGATGTAGTTCGAGGTCTTCGGCTGGCCATCACGCACTTCACGAATCCGGGTAGCCCCATCGTCATCCCTACCCCTGCGTATATGCCGTTTTTCGCCCTGCTGGAGGTATGCGACCGGCCTGGAGTGTTCGTCCCCATGATCCAGGACACCGCGACCGGCCGCTGGGTATTCGACCTCGACGGGCTGGAGCGGGCATTCGCGAACGGTGCTGGCAGCATGATCCTGTGCAATCCGCACAACCCCTTGGGCACCGCTTTTACTGCCGACGAACTTCGCGCGGTGACCGACCTTGCAGCCGGCTATGACGTGCGCGTTTTCTCCGACGAAATCCACGGGCCTCTGGTTTACGATCGCCCGCATATCCCGACGGCGAGCGTGTCCGAGACCGCTGCCCGCGTGACGATCACCGTTACCGCTACCTCAAAGGGGTGGAACACGGCCGGCTTGAAATGCGCGCAACTGATTTTCACGAATCCCGCCGACAAATACGTGTGGGATACGCGGATTAACTTCCTGGACAAGGAGGGTGTGTCGACGCTCGGCCAGCTGGCAGCGATCGGGGCGTACACGAATGGCCGGGAATGGCTCCGGGACGAAATTGATTATCTCCGCGACAACAAAAACCTTCTTGTCGACGCTCTCAACCGGATTCCGAATGTGCGTACCACTAACCCAGAAGCAACGTTCTTGCTGTGGGTAGACATGGCCGATGTGGTCATTCCTGCTGTGCCGGATCAGGCGCAGGAGGGAGAGGACGACGACACCGCCGACGAAGGAATAACGTTCAGCGAAAATATCCGGCGTGGCGGCCTCAATCCCGAGCAATGGCTGGTCAAACACGCGAAGTTAGCACCTAATGACGGTGCTGCTTTCGCTGCACCCCCCGCCGAGTCCGCGCAGGGGAACAAGGCACGGGGGAACGACAACGAAACCCAACCGCTCCCCCACGGATTCGGATGTATTCGGATCAATTTCGCAACCTCGCGCGACATCTGTGAAATGATTGCCAATACGTTGACCCAGCTCTTCGGCTCCGCCGAGAATCCGAATGGCACACCACGTCACACCACACCGAACGGTGTCCCAGAGGCTCACTAACCACCAACGAATCACCCATGGTCGGACTTTTCACAGCACATACGTCGACAACCCCGGCGTCGAAGCGTCGGAAATTGCAATACCTCACCACACTCACGGCAACAACCACGATGGCGGCAGTCTCACTGTTCCTCGGCGGGTGCAGCGCGGGCCACACAGCGGTCCAAAGTGGACGCGTCGCCTCCGACGACTCCGCCGTCATCGCGCTGACGGCAGCCCCCGCCACCCTTGACTTCACAAAATCCGGCGGCGCGGCGATACCCCAAGCCTTGATCGGGAATGTGTACGAAGGGCTGGTCCGAATATCGTCCCAAGGAGATATCGAACCCCAGTTGGCGACGTCGTGGGACCTCTCCCCGGACCGCACCACCTACACCTTTCACCTGCGGAAAGGGGTGCATTTTTCCAACGGCGACGAGTTCACCGCCGATACCGCGAAGTTCAGCATCGACCGGGTGAAGTCGGACGCGTGGACCAACGGTCTCAAATCGGGGATGAAGCCGGTGACGCGCACGCAGGCCGTCGATAAATACACGTTGGCGGTGACGCTCTCCGCGCCCAGTAATGGCTGGTTGTGGTCGATGGGCACGCTCATTGGGGCACAGATGACGCCCCGTGGCGTCGATCATCTGGCCACTAAACCCGTCGGGACCGGGCCTTTTACCGTCGACGAGTACAAAGTCGGTCGATTCCTCACCTTGACGGCGAACACGTCATATTGGGGCCAGCAACCGGCCACCCGCCATGTGGCGTTGCGTTACATGACGGATTCCACCGCGACAGCAAATGCGCTCCGATCGGGTGACGTCGACGCGATTGTCGGGATGGATGCCCCGGAGATGGTCTCGTCCTTCCGCGAGAACAACCGGTACGCCGTCGACGTTGGCACGACCACCGGCAAAGTTCTGCTGACCATGAACAATAAGCGTGCGCCGTTTAACGATGTCCGCGTCAGACGGGCGGTGATGTACGCGATCAACCGGCAAGCGGTGATCGATACCGCGTGGGGTGGATTTGGTGAGGACACCGGTGGCGTGCCTGCCCCGCCGACGGATCCGTGGTCGTACCACTCCACCGAGTACCCCTACGATCCTGACCGTGCTCGGCAGTTGCTTGCCGAAGCCGGTGTCCATGATGCCGATATCACCTTCACCGTGCCGGCCCGCGCGTATGCCACTAATGCTGCAGAGCTCATTATTTCTGAGCTGGAGGACGTCGGAATTCACGCTCATATCGAATCGCAGGAATTCCCCGCCGTGTGGTTGTCTCAAACTCTTACCCAACATGACTACGACATGTCCATCATTGAGCACGCTGAGGCCAGGGACATTCCCACGTTGTTCGGAAACCCTGACTACTACCTCGGTTACGACGACGAGCAAACACGCACACTCTTGTCCGCTGCGGATTCCGCTCCCCCTGATGAGTACGCTCCCCTCATGCGCAAAGCTGTTGATCGGATCATGAATCAAGCAGGTGCTAACACGATATTTATCTATCCCAACATCGTTGTGCGGGATAAAGATCTCACCGGTATCCCCACGACTATTGCTGGGCAGGGGCTCGAACTCGCAGGCATAAGCCGCGACCATCACTCGACCGCACGGAGCGAATCATGACAGCTCATGTACGCATCGTAGGCAGGATCGCTCTGCGCTATATCGTGTCCCTGTGGGCAGCGTCGGTCATCATTTTCATGATCATGCGGCTCATTCCGGGTGATCCCGCGGAGGTTTCCCTGGGCGAGACCGCGACGCCACAAGCTATTGAGTCGATGAAGCACACGCTGGGGACCGATCGACCGCTCATCACACAGTATTTTTCATGGGTTACCGGGATGTTGCATGGGCACTTCGGGGTCTCCTACTCCAGTGGGACGGACATCGGGCCAATACTGATGGACCGGACGGCGGTCAGCCTTATTCTGGTTCTGACCAGCATGGTTCTTGCCATTGTGCTCGCCGTCCCCCTGGGGACCTGGGCGGCTATGCGTAACCACAAACCGGACGGCACTGCCCTGTCGGTGCTGGCGCACGTGGGTATCGCCATTCCCAGTTTCTTGGCCGGCATCCTGTTGATCTCGCTTTTTGCCGTCCACTGGAGCATCCTTCCCGCAAATGGATGGGTTCCCCCGAACCAGTCCTTCACCGGTTTTCTCCGACGGCTCATCCTTCCGTGTTGCGCGTTGGCGTTCATTCAGGCAGCGATCCTGACGCGCTATGTTCGATCGGCCGTCTTGGAGGTTCTGCACCAGGAATACATCCGTACCGCCAGGTCAACGGGCTTATCGACGCTCCACGCCCTCGTCGCCCATGGTGCGAGGAATGCAGCCGTGCCCATCGTGGCAGTCATTGGCGTGAACATGGCCACACTTGTCGTCGGAGCTGTGCTCATTGAGCAGGTGTTCGTCATCCCCGGATTGGGATCCTACGTCCTTGATGCGGTGAATAGTCGCGACATGATTACCGTCCAAAGCTGCGTCATGATGCTGGTCACCATCACGCTCACCGTCACGCTGGCTGCCGACGCCGTAGCGGCGCTGATTGACCCCAGAATGTCGAGGTCACGCCTTGTCTAACGCACGCACACAAGTACCACGTTCCGAGAGACCGAATCCAGTGATGGCAGGGAAGAATCGACGGTTAACGGCGGTGACCCGCGCCAACCACCGCGTCATGTTCATGGTTGGGGCAGCCGTGGTGAGCCTGGTCGTCCTTGTCGCGCTGATATCGCTGGTCTGGACACCGTATGGGCCGCAAGAGGCTAACCCGGCGTCGGCACTGCAGCCACCGAGTTGGGACCACTGGATGGGAACCGACCGATACGGCCGGGATACGTTATCGCGGATCATGGTCGGATCCCAGATCTCACTCGAAGTGAGCGTTCTTGCGGTTGCGATTGGTGCCGGCGTCGGAGTTACGCTCGGGATACTTTCCGCAGTCCGCGGAGGGTGGCTCGATTCCTTCATCATGCGGCTGTCGGATTTAGCGCTGGCATTCCCGGCACTCCTGTTGGCGATCATCGCCGGATCGGTCGTCGGTGTCGGCACGTCGTCAGAGATGATGGCCATTGGGATTGCGTTTATCCCCAGCTTTGCTCGCGTATCCCGCGCGGGCACCCGCCAAGTCCTCAGCCAGGACTACATTTTGGCCGCGCGAAGTGCGGGAATGAGGTGGTTTTCCATTGCAACGAGGCATATCGTTCGTGGAATTATTGGTCTCATCATTGTCCAGGCGACGGTCTCGGTGGCGCTCGCCATTCTGGCTGAGGCAGGGTTGTCATTCCTAGGCCTGGGGACAACGCCGCCGCAGGCCTCCTGGGGGCGGATGCTCCAGGACTCTCAGGTTTTCCTCGATTCACACGCGGAGCTGGCTCTATGGCCGGGGCTCGCTATCGCCCTCACGGTGCTGGGGTTCAATCTTCTTGGCGACGGGCTCCGCGACATCCTCGATCCGTTCTCCCACCGGGCAATGTACGACGCTCCAACCACGATCACGGCTCATGGGGAGCCTGAGCAGGGGCCGAAATCAGAGGAGTCGCCGCGAGAAACAGCGCTGGAGTCGCCGCTAAATTCGTCGGCTGATCCAGCGGTGGACGAATCGTCGTCGGCAATTTTGCAGGTGAGAGACCTGTCATTGACCACCCCGCGTTCTGCAGATACTGCCACGAACGGGCGTCGATTAGTTGATTCCCTGAGCTTCAGTCTCGAGCCCGGTGACCGACTCGGGCTCATCGGCGAATCCGGATCGGGGAAGTCACTAACGGCACTGGCGATCATGGGACTTTTGCCCGACGATGTGCGCCCGTCCGGATCGATCATGTTTGCCGGCAACGAAATTGTGGGCGCTGCTGATAGCATCCTCAGCCAGTTCCGGAGCGTGCGCATGTCGATGGTTTTCCAGGAGCCAATGACCGCTCTGAATCCGCTCATGACCGTGGGCAAACAAATCGAACGCGCATGTCGGGCCGGCGCACGAGAGGACAAGCGTGCTGGCCGGAACCGACGTTCGTCTGGTTACAGCCGACGAGAGCGTGACGCTAAAGTCCGTGAGCTTCTTGAGTCAGTCGGGCTCCCCGAGCGCGCTTACTATTCGTATCCGTTTGAGCTCTCCGGGGGCCAACGCCAGCGAGTTCTCATCGCGATGGCGTTTGCGAATGACCCTGAGCTTCTCATTTGCGACGAGCCAACAACGGCCTTGGATGTCACAGTTCAGCGGTCTATTTTGATGCTGATCAACCGGCTTGTTCGCGAAAACAACACCGCGCTGCTGTTCATCACGCATGATCTGTCGGTCGTTGCTAACATGTGTGACAACATTCTGGTCTTGAAGGATGGGGTTCCGCGCGAATACGGGCCGACAGAGCGCATCTTGCGGCATCCCCAAGATCCATACACGACGATGCTGGTTCAGAATGCACACGTTCATGACATTTGCGACGAACACGATGCACAGGGTCACGATACGTCCGCCGAACATGATGCACGCGACGAGATTTCGTCGACGCCGTCGTCAACCGATCCTCTCATCCAGATCCGCCATGTGAGCCAGGTGTTCGACCAACGTCAGAACCGCTTCGGGCTGTCGTCGGCAATCACTGCTGTTGACGATGTGACATTAGACATCCGCCGGGGCGAACGCCTTGGCATCGTCGGCGAATCTGGATCGGGCAAAACTACCCTGTTGAAGATTATGGCGGGACTCAGCCGGCCGACATCCGGCGATGTCCGTGTCGACGGGCACGCCATTACCAATCCGCACGATATGAGCCCCTACGGCCAGGTTGTTTTCCAGGATCCACGTGGTTCTTTGGATCCCACAATGACTATTGGCGATTCGCTCGCCGAACCACTCCGCGTGCAACCACAACCCCTCCCCCGAGACGAGCAGCGCGAACGCATAGCCACCGTGCTCAAGCAAGTGGGGCTGGATCCGTCGGCAATAGATCGGTTCCCTCACCATTTCAGCGGTGGCCAACGGCAGCGGATTTCACTTGCCCGTACGCTGACTACCCACCCTCAGATTCTTCTTGCCGACGAGCCCGTCTCGGCGTTGGACGTCACCGTGCGGAACCGCGTCATTGCGCTTCTCGACGAACTTGCCGAAGACTATGACCTGACAATGGTGTTCTTATCGCACGATCTTGACGTTGTGCGGCACATTTGCGACACGGTTGCTGTGATGAAGAACGGGCGGATCGTCGAAAAGGGAACAAGCGATCAGATTTATCGCAATCCTCAGCATGAGTACACGAAGGAACTGATTAGCGCTGCCCGCCAACCGGTCCCGCCGACATAAGATTCAACATAAATCTCAACCGGCCGTGACAGAGCGGCTGGTAAGCTCGCCGGCATGAAAGCTAAGTACCATTTTGATCCTGAGGGGGACGATTCCATCACGAATACCAATGAGCATTACAACTTTTATGAGCAGCTCAACCTGGATCCGTCGTTAGCGCCGGAAGAGCTTGTTGATATCTGCACGTCCCGGCTGCGTGAGCTGGAGGATAACGGTGTTCCTGAAACCGACGCGCGCGTGCAAGAGCTTTTAGCTGCGCGGACGATTTTCCACAATGACCGGGCGAAGACCACCTACGACGATGCGCTGCAGCGGACTGATATCCCGGCTATGACTGTTCCTGCCCTGCGTCATCTTGCCCGTACAGGCACATTGCCGGATGAGTATGCCAGTGCCTCAGCTTCCGGCACACATGGTGATGAGGTGGCCGCACACTGGGGTGAGGAGAACGCGGTTGCTGGTCAATCCTCGGAAGAGGACTTGGGCCCATCTGCTGACTCTGAGGACGATGCCCGGTCCTCCGCCAAGGCCCTTTCGCCGTTTAGCGCTGCTCCCACACCAATCAAGATCAGCGTGACGTTGATCGGTCTCATGGGAATCATTGCGGCGATTGCCGTCATATGGTCCCGGTTCTCCGACGATGTTCAAGTTATTCGGTACAACCCCATGACTGGCGCTGTGATGTATAACCACCCGACGTTCACAGTCAACGAATCGTGGGCAATGCTCACGATGGGGGCCGGCATCCTTATTCCTGCCCTCCTGATGCCCCAGCTTCGACGCTTTATGCGCGTACCCGTGCTTGCCTACGCGTTAACGGGTCTGATGCTGTCAGCGTTTCCGTATAAGTCCGTGATCGTTGGTGAAGGCGACAAAATCGTGACCATCATCACCGCACTAGCATCGGCTGCGCTGATCGCCCTCGCCATGATGATGACCACTCGTACCCGCACAACCAACGCATCTGCGCAGGATGGTTTCACTACCCCGGATTCTGATGCCTCTTCCTTTGGCGCACAGAACCCGGATGCTGAGACCACGATGAGCACACAGAACGCAGCAGATGCTGAGACGGCCGCGGCTTCGCAGGCCGCAACCAGTGCAGAGGCTGCCAACCAGCCCACTGCCCCGGCCGGCAAGCAGACTAACGAATAGGTTTGCCTTTCTCGTCGTACGTGTAAAAGCCTCGGCCGGTCTTCTTTCCTAGCCGACCGGCTTGCACCATACGACGCAGCAGGGGCGGGCAGGCGTATGTCGGGTCGCCGTATTCGTCGACCATGACATCGGCAATCGAGGCCACAGTGTCCAGCCCCACCATGTCAGAGAGTGCAATAGGCCCCATGGGATGTGCTGCACCATTGCGCATACCAGCGTCGATGTCTTCCTTCGTTGCCACGCCATTTTCGAGCATTCGGATCGCAGAGAGCAGGTAGGGCACTAACAAGAAGTTGACGATAAACCCGGAGCGATCCTTCGCCTTGATCACCGTTTTCTTCAACACTTCACTGGCCCACTCTTCGGCCCGATCCGCGACGGCGTCCGTCGTATCCAAGGTTCGGACGTGCTCAACTAGGGGAAGAACCGGGACAGGATTGAAGAAGTGCAGCCCCATCACGCGACCTGGGTTCGACGTTGCCGACGCAATCTGCTGAATCGGCAACGACGATGTGTTAGAACACAAAGGCGTATCGGGATCCGAGACAATCTTGTCGAGCTTCCCGAAAATATCGGCTTTGACCTCGGGGTTTTCAACAATCGCTTCGCAGACCAGTTGACGGTCTGCAAATTCCTCCAAGTCAGTGGTGATGCGGATACGCCCGAGCGCAGCGTCTTTGTCTTCCTCAGACAGCTTGCCTCGTGATACACCGCGCTCCAATGACTTGGTGATCCTCTCGAGGCCTTTGTCGGCGAACTCCGGGGTAGCTTCCCACGCTACGACGTCGGAACCATGACGAGCAGCAACCTCGATAATGCCTGACCCCATCTGACCAGCACCGACGACACCTACGCGCAACGCTGAGATGTCAACCGAGTCCGATGACTTGTCGTTGTTTTTCTGATCTACCATGAGTATGTTGTCCCCTCTGTTGCTTTTCGTCGCTGCGATCAGCGCTTCATTGGCGATTTCCCTTATCGGTGGTTTCCCTCATCGTAAAAACATCACTGACTTTTCGTCGGAAAATACGAAAGAAAGTGACAGTAGCACTCGCCCGGTGCCCATCCTCGTACTAGTCCCCCGTGCCAGTGTGAGGGCTTTTACCAGGTCTTATATTGCTTATCGTTGACGAAAAAGCCGTGTCCTTCAGCGCTGGTACACGTCATTCCGCTTGCCTTCGATGTGCATGTGTAGGTGGTTGTGTAGTTCCCCTGGACTTGGATAGTTTTCGATTGACCATAAGGCAGCACAGGTCCTGTCCGTGGGAATTCTCCCTGCAAGAGCCAGTGGCACGGTTCCGCGTCGGGACCTCGGCGGAAACCAATCATGGTGTCATTTCTCGCTTCGACGCCCAGATATGGGCACCGGTTTTCGTCGCCCCACCGGGGGTGCTGATGGACATCGCAGCCATCGTCATCCATCCCGCGGAACTGGCACACGATGTTGCCGCTGGGGCTCTGAAATACCGTCCGGCCTGGTGGGGTCGTGGTTGTGGCCCCACTTGCTGCGCCACTGCCGGTCCTGGGAGTTGCCGTCCCATTCTTAGCGGTTCGTGGCGTTGCTGCGCGGTTCCCCTGAGCACCGCCCTGTTGTTGCTGGGCAGTTCTATTCGTCGCACCGCGCTGCGTGCCAGTATGACGGCTCGTCGTCGTCGAATTGAGGCTGGGATGTGGGTTGTCTTGCGGGGCCTCTGTCGCCGGCTGCGGTGCACGCGCGTTCGAGGTGGAATGAGTCTGCGACTGAGTTGCCGACGCTACCGACGTGTGATCATGGGCAGAATTCGCAACATCATCGCTGCTGCTACACCCAGCTAAGCCACCGCCGACGACAATCCCGACGGCCACCGCGATGCTCGCGCCGCGTCGTGTGGTCTGCATGATCCGTCGACAACCGGCACGCCCAAAAAGGCCACGAGACTGGGACACCTCGTGGGGTCCCGTTAACTCGGGTTGGCGACGTCGACCATGGGGAGCATTCATATCACCGACAATACGTGACAACGCCGGGATAGGACACCCCCATTTCGCGCCACGAGATAGGTATGAGGTACGAAGGAAAACTCACTACAGAGGCCATCGGGGCAAGGGTGCTCACTGTGAATAACGGCCACACCCGACGTGTTATCCGTAGTTTCCCCACGTCACCCCTATCCGAACTCGAGTTCGAATTTTGTGTGTATGATGTCCCTCATGCGAACGACGCGAGCACATTGTTCCAGCCATCATGGACCACTGTTTTCCCACTATTCACTCTCAGCACTGGTGGGCATTGTTCTCAGCCTCGGCCTTGTGATGCCCCTTGCAGGCTGCGGCGATATCGCTACACAGGGCAACAATGGTTCATCTTCGGCAAGCTCGCCGGCTAACAATGATGCCGCTCCCGCAAACGACGGCACTGCACCAAAGGACAATGGCTCAGCCGACGATGGCTCGTCACCCGCAGATTCTCCTGATCAAGGCGCTAATGAACCACCCGCAACGGATGCTGCTTTCCCCGGTTCCCCACGTGCTGAGCACATCGGCCAGCTGAGCAAACAAGAAAGCGCCGACGCACTCACAGCCCTGAATGTCCCCTTCCCCACCGGCGACATTCACGCACTTCTGGCCGCACTACCTGAATCCCCACGTCGTGGTGGCGCGGAGAGGTACCAGCGCAAGAATTTCGGCCCGTCATGGGCGGATGTGGACCGCAACGGCTGCGACACCCGCAATGACATCCTCCACCGAGACCTCACGGACATCACGACGAAGCCGCCACAGGGATGCGTCGTTCTCACAGGGGAATTACATGACCCCTACACAGGCAACACCATCGATTTCCACCGAGGGAAGAAAACCTCGCAGGCGGTACAAATCGACCACGTCGTCGCGCTATCCAATGCCTGGGCCAGTGGCGCCTATGCCCTGCCGTATGCCGCGCGCACTGCACTCGCCAACGATCCGCTCAACTTGCTCGCCGTGGACGGCCCCACCAACAACGCCAAATCTGACAAGGACGCTGCCGAGTGGATGCCGCCGAACACCGCCTACCAGTGCGGATACGCCGACCGCCAAGTCCGCGTGAAGTCGAAATACCATCTACGGGTTACACGACAGGAAAAGGAGGCGCTCACCGCCGTGCTTAATCAGTGCGCGGCGTAGCGCCCCCCACAGCCCGGCGCGGCCTACTTCTTTCCCTCGTCCGTCGACAAGGCCGCAACGAAGGCTTCCTGAGGAACCGACACAGAACCGATACTCTTCATGCGCTTCTTACCGGCCTTCTGCTTCTCCAAGAGCTTGCGCTTACGTGAAATATCGCCGCCGTAGCACTTAGCCAACACGTCCTTGCGGACAGCGCGGACATTCTCGCGAGCAATGATTTTCGACCCGATCGCAGCCTGAATCGGTACCTCAAACTGCTGACGTGGAATAAGCTCCTTGAGTTTCGTCGTCATCTTATTGCCGTACCACTGCGCATTGTCCCGGTGCACGATGGCAGAGAACGCATCCACCGGATCGCCCTGCAAAAGAATGTCGACTTTCACGAGGTCAGCGATCTGCTCGCCAGCGTCCTCATAGTTCAAGGATGCGTAGCCCTTGGTGCGGGACTTCAACATGTCAAAGAAGTCGAAGATGATCTCTCCCAGCGGCATGGTGTACCGCAGCTCGACGCGGTCCTCTGACAGATAATCCATGCCACCCATCTGGCCGCGCTTGGACTGGCATAGTTCCATCGTCGGACCCAAAAACTCCGCCGGAACGATCACCGTCATCTTCACGATGGGTTCGTAGATCTCCCGCGGTTTTCCATCCGGCCAATCCGAGGGATTACGCACCTTGATCTCTTCGCCCGCCTCCGTCACCACGCGATAGACCACCGAGGGAGCCGTCGAAATCAAATCCAAGTTGAACTCGCGCTCCAGCCGAGCACGGGTAATTTCCATATGGAGCAAGCCCAAGAACCCGCACCGAAAACCGAAGCCCAGCGCCACGGACGACTCCGGCTCATAGGTCAACGCGGCGTCGTTGAGCTGCAGTTTCTCCAAGGCGTCGCGCAAATCCGGGTACTGATCCGCCGAAATCGGGAACAACCCCGAATACACCATCGGCTTCGGCTCTTCATAACCCTTCAACGGTTCGGTGGCGGGGTCATTCACCACGGTCACGGTGTCGCCTACCTTCGACTGGCGCACATCCTTCACACCCGTGATGAGGTACCCCACTTCGCCGACACCCAAACCGTCGGTCTTCTTCGGCTGTGGCGAAACAACACCGATCTCCAGCGTCTCGTGCGTGGCCCCCGTCGACATCATCTGAATCTTCTCGCGGGCCTTCAGCCGACCATCCATCACGCGCACATAAGTCACGACACCGCGATAGGTGTCATACACCGAATCGAAAATCAGCGCGCGGGCGGGCGCATCCGCGTCGCCGGTCGGCGCAGGAACAACATCACACAACTTGTCTAACAGTTCGGGGACGCCGTCGCCCGTCTTCGCCGAGACCCGCAACACTTCTTCCGGTTCACACCCGATGATCAGCGCCAGCTCGTCGGCAAACTTGTCGGGATCCGCCGCGGGAAGATCAATTTTGTTCAAGACCGGAATAATTTCCAGGTCATTCTCCATCGCGAGATATAAATTCGCGAGTGTCTGCGCCTCAATACCCTGAGCTGCGTCGACAAGAAGGATGGCACCCTCACACGCCTCGAGCGCACGCGAGACTTCATAAGTGAAGTCGACGTGACCGGGGGTGTCGATGAGATGGAGCACAATCTGCTCACCCGCATGATCCCCAGTCTTGGGGACCCACGGCAGGCGCACGTTCTGGGCCTTAATCGTGATGCCCCGTTCGCGCTCAATATCCATGTTGTCCAGATACTGGTCGCGCATGTCACGATCACCGACCACCCCGGTGAGCTGCAGAATTCGATCCGCCAAGGTCGATTTCCCGTGGTCGATGTGTGCGATGATGCAGAAGTTCCGGATACGCTCCGGGTCGGTGAACGTTGTTTCCGCGTAGTTGGTGGCCATAAAAGAGCTGTGATCCTCTCCGTCAGTACTCGGTGATCACAGTACTAGACGTTGGATTGCACCACTTTTCACACCGAATTATTGTGGGGACATGTTCGTACCGCGAGGAAATTCGGGCCCATTTTCATACGACTCTGAGCCCGAACGCCACACGCAGCGGTCTTCCCTGATCCGTCACATCACCGGCTTTCTTTCCCACAAGCGGGCAACCACGAGTGACGACGACTTCGAACTCCCTGACGCAGCCGCGAGGTCGCATTCACCACGCCGATCTCGTCGCGTGCCGACGTCATTCTCGCGGCCATTCCACCACGAGGGTGCTCTGGATCAAGGCCTTGCTTCACTACAGCAGGGGCTAGGCATGACGGACTCCAACGTATCGACGTTTAACAACGAAGATGAGCCGGTTCTCGCCCGGCCCACTGGTGCCTGCGCCTCTACCCTCATTTATGCGCCCGATATGGATGGACAAGCCGATCCTGGCGAGGTGGTGTGGGTTCATTCCCCGAACAAGCAATCGGATGGCCGGGAACGAGCAATCGTTATTCTTGGCCACCACGAGCGATACATCCGCGGGCTTCTTATTTCGACGAATGACGAGCACTCGACGGATAACAACTGGCTTGAAATCGGCGCCGGGGGCTGGGACATGCAAGGCCGGCCCGCATGGGTTCGGTTGGACAAGATCATTGAGGTTCCTGACCACATGATTCGTCGGAAAGGGACGGTGTTGCCGCGGCGGCGGTTTGAACGCATCGCCAGCCGGCTGCGGACGGATTACAACTGGCGTTAATAGTAGGCTGCGTAGGCGCCAGTCACCGTTAACCGAGTTTAGCTTGGGTTGGTAGCGCTGATATTGGACGCAATTCTTGAAGCACTGTAAAGTGTCCTGGAGTTCTACCACACATGTGGACGATGAGCCGGAACAAGCAGGACCTTGGGTTTGTTCTTGAAGGTCGCTCATTCACGGGCTGATTTCACGGGCCGATGCCCTTGTACCGCCCTCCACATGCTCTTCACATGAGAAATGACATGAAGAGTTGTGGTAGATCGCGTCGTGCGCACCCAGTGCATGACAAGCGTAGAGAAAGAGGTAATTCCCGTGGCAAACATTAAGTCCAAGAAGAAGCGCATCAAGACAAACGAAAAGGCCCGTCAGCGCAACAAGGCCATCCGTTCTCGCTTGCACACCGAGAACCGCAAGTTCCGTGAGCTCGTCGCTGCTGGTGACAAGGCTGGTGCCGAGGCTCAGCTTCGCCTGGCATCCCGCGAGTACGACAAAGCCGTTACTAAGGGCACTCTTCACCGCAACAACGCTGCGAACAAGAAGTCTGCGATGGCTAAGTTGTTCAACTCGATGGACTAATTTTCCTACGAGCCCGCTGGTTCGTGTGGGCCACACGACCGCGTGATCTCCCGGTCACCCGTCTTTAAGCCCACTGACCAGGGTGTTCCCCGCTCCGCCCGGAGCGGGGTTTTTCATTGCGTCCGCGATGATTGGATTCGCGGCTATTTCATTCGGGCAAGCTCCGCCAAGCGCCGCACACCTAGCTCAACAGCACTGTCTTGATCACCCGCGGCACCTTTAATCCCCGCTTCCATCTGCGCGGCAACCTGCACAGCCTCGGCTATCGCAGCTTGCGACCATCTCTGAGCTATCGGCGCTGTCCGTTTCAGTTTCCACGGTGGCATTCCCAACCGCGACGCATCACGATAGGGATCAATACGCCTACTCCCACTAAGCCGAGCGACCTCGCTGATCCCACGACACACCGCCGTTGATATCGCCATATGAGCCACTCCCAACTGGAGAGCCCGACGCACTTTTGCCACCGACTGGTCCACATTGCCCGCGATAACGTCGTCGGCAATGGAAAAACTGCTGACCTCCGCGGTGCCGGTGTAGTACCGTCTCACGGCTTCGAGGTCGACTTTTCCATCATTATCGGCGACCAGCTGGCTCACTGCCGACGCTAATTCGCGCACATTGGAACCGACGCTCTCGATGAGGGCAGAGACAACGTCCGGGCTCACCCGCACGCGGAATCGGTGGAACTCTGACTGCACAAAAGTGGGCAATTCACGGACCGGAATGGCGTCAGCTCGGTGTTCTTCCCCCAGCTTGAGAAGCTTGGACACCATGGCTTTCGTCCGCCCCTCACCCGAATGTTGAATGATCAGGGTGATGCCCGGCGCGGGGTCTTTCGCAGCGGCAAGAACGAGCGACGCTGGCTCTTTACCTGCATCATTCATGTTGGTAATGACGACGATGCGATCTTCGCCAAAGAGGCTGGGGCTCAGTAGCTCGGTGAGCTCAGGGGCCGTGATATCTCCCGCGCGGACTGTGGTGACGGTGAGTTCATCGCCGGTGGGCGAGTTCTCACGAACACGTTTGACGATGGCATGGCGGTGGCGATCGGCGAGGAAATCTTCTGTTCCGACGATGATATGGACGGGTGCGGGCGCGCCGGATCCCTCCGCAGGGTCGAATGTGGTGCGTGACCTCCGTGATGGTGCCATGCCCGTCAGTCTACTGACCGCTGGGGACATAACGCGGCTCATGGGCAGAACCTCCATGAACAGGTTTTTCCGTTGCTGAGTAGGACAACAATGCCTTCGTCGACAAGCGTGGTGACCGGTGTTCCATTGGCCAGTTGTGTCAGGCGAAAAGATTGATTGCCCGTGCCCGAATGTGACGAGGGCGATGGTGACGTCGGCTTGGTGATGATGAACCACCGTACAGACGAGGACTCTGGATCGATCTGTTTTTTATCGCCGACGAATGCGACGGATTCCCCGTGCTCGCGGTGTGAACCGTCGTCGGCAACAAGGTTCCGAGACGATATCTTCAACTCGCGGGCGCAATCTTTAATACGTCGCTCCAGCTGCAAAGCCACTTCAGGGGCCACATCATCCGCGGGTACAAGTGGCTGCTTGTCGACGGTGACCAAGGCGTAGTGACTGTCTGGCCACATCACCACCGAGATCGACGACGAAAACGGACATACTGCAGCGGCCCACTGAGCCGGAGGGAACGATGGGGACCTCACGAGGTGGGTGATGGTCCACAGGTGGTCGAAGGCGTCGCGTGGTGGACGCAACGCGTACTCCGATGCTTGATTGCTCGATCCACCGCCCGTCGCTCCCACTCCCGCGGAGAACTCTCCTGAGCGATCGCGCTCGCCGGCAGTCGCACCGTCAGTTGCTGCTAGACACGTCGACACGGCGACCACAACGACTCCGACGCTCCCTAGTGCTTTACTCCACCAGCTCGTCGCCCACGTGCTCGTCATCCACCGTCGGAGCCGACGTTGCGTGGAACCGGCTCTCGAGCTAGGAGGCTTGGACACCAGCCGTGAGAGAAAACCACCTGTCCACAACGTCGACAAGAGAATGTATGATCCGACCACGACTGCGATAACGATGATTGCTGAACCTGGTGATCCGACAACCAATTGGGCGGCCTCGCACTTGGCTATCGCGTGCCCGACCCAGCGAATCCACCACAAAACCGGTGTGCATGCAGCCATGCCTACCGACGCCAGCCAAGTGGCTCCACGACACAACGAATCGCTGAGCCATTGAACAGTGTCACAGACCAGCCCGGCACGTGCCCCCAAGGGATGAACCACAGCGCTCAGTGCGCACAGAACCAGCGCGATGGTCCCGATGACGGTGACGGGTGCGACGACGAATCCGACTAAGGAATTGGCCACGATCGAGAGAGCAGAAGTCCGGCCAACAACGAGCAAAATAATCGGTTGAGTTACCACATCTGCAGCTACGCATACGGCGCACCCGGTGATAACTGCCCGCGTGCGCCGCGATACCTCACCGGACTTCCCGCACGCAGTCAATACACGCACCACCACCTTCTCGATGGCATCGGACAAAGGTGGCGCAAGACAAATAATGCCGGCCGTCGCAGCGCACGATAAGGCAAAACCCAAGGACACGGCCATATCCGGGTTCCACACCACGAGCCCGATGATCCCAGCACACAAGGCGGGCAACGCTTGCCGTCGCCTCCCCGCCATCGTGGCAAGAAGCCCCACCGTCCCCGCGACAGCCGCCCGCAACACGGACGCGTCCAATCCGATGAGAAGAACAAACCCCACCAATGAGCATCCCGCGCAAAGATAACGAACACGCGGACGCTCGGTGGAGACAATCGCGGCCACCACTCCGAGGACGATCGCAACATTCGCCCCGGAGACCGCAGACAGGTGGCTGAGGCCGGAGGTGACAAAAGCTGCTTTATCGTCGTCAGATTGTAACGAGGTATCACCGATCACCATCCCCTGAGCCAAACCCTGCAGATCCTCGGGCACATAGCGGCGCGAGGCCTCAAGGAACTCCCGATGGACAGCAGACATCGCATGGCACACGACATTCCAAAACCGGGTGACACTCCACCCCATCGGCCACAATGGAGGCTCCTGCACGACATGTAAGCCCTGGCCTGATCCACTGTGTCCCGCTGACGACAATGCGACTGGTGCGGTTCCCGGCTGGAATGCCTCTTTGACCGACACGAGCCCTTCAAGCCGCTGACCAGGATTAACAGCGCGAAGTTCGGGGCCGCCTGAGACGAAAATATCCGACGGCATTCCCTTGAGCGACACCGAAACGCCATACCGCTCCTGCCCCGGCGCGAAGGGAGATTCGGGAAGCCGACGTGGGTAGGACGTCGCGGTGCAGTCCATCGAGTGGTCGATAAGCAGATGGCTGCCCTGCTTGTGGGCTAACCAATGGCTCGACGAGCGACGGATGGCATAGAGCGACCTGATACCTCCGATGATGGCGCCGACAGCCACCATGAGAAGCTGCAACACCCATGAGCGGCACAAGCCGACCGCGATTCTCTCGCCGTAACTACGTCGACGGCGATTCATATAGCAGCGTGCAGCGATCACCGTCGCTGCTGCTAGTGCAGTACATACCGCCACGGCGGATACGGGGTGGTCGAGCCACCAGGCAATAAAGCCACCATCAGGGTGAAAACTATCCGTTTCTGGTGTTCCCCATCGGAACCACACCACGAGTCCGCTCGCTGCCCATACACCGGCGGCGCAGGGCAGTAACCGGCCATCCAGCGGAACCCGTTCTTTTATTCCTTCACGCTTCGGGCGTCCGGACTGGCTGTCCCCCACAGCAGGCGGGTTGTCAGATCGTGACGGCATCGCGCATCGCGGCCAGTTTTGCGGGGCCTATCCCCTTAACTTCCGCCAATTGGTCGATACTTCGGAACGGCCCGTTCTGCTCGCGGTAGGCAATAATTGCCGACGCCGTTTTGGGCCCGACTCCAGGTATGGCGGTCAGCTCTGCCTCGCCTGCCGTATTGATATTCGTCCCGCCACCCGACTTCGCTGGCGGTCCCTGGCCCGGCGCGGATCCACCGCCCGGGCCTCCCGGCGGCGCCCCCGGTGGGGAACCCGCGTTCCCGGATGGTTCACCGCCGATAATGGTGCCCTCTTTCCCTTCTTCTCCGACGCATATTTGTTGCCCATCAACTAGCTTTTGCGCACGATTAAGGCCGTCCCACCTGCCACGATCAGTCAACCCGCCGGCCGCATTGACGGCGTCATCAACCCGGGCTTGGGCATCCAAGGAGACTAATCCAGGATGAACGACATTGCAGACAACCGCGACCGTAATCGGCTGCGACGCCGCCTCGTGACCACCATGCGATCCCTCCTGGGCCCCGGCCTCTTTTTTATTCGGTGACGCACCTGTTGAACCATGGTCCGACGATTCTGCGTCGGATTTCTCCCTGGCCTCCCCGCGGTGGGTCTCTGCGTCGGCTGACACCACCTGCGCCGCTTTAGACACTGGGCGCTGACTATTGTCGTCCCCCATCAACGCGAAGCCGATCACAGTGGACACCGCGAGTACAGCAAGGACAACTATTCCGACGCACGCCCGCGGTGACATCCCCTGGAGAAACCGGATACCGCGCCGGGCATGTCCATCACGAGAGAAGTCATAAAGGGCAACGTTGCTATCCCCCTCGGCGCGTTCGGCGTCGAACATCCTGATTCGATCGCGAACCGCGCTGTTCACCGGTCTATTCGAAGTATGGACAGGTGAGGACAAGGTGGTGTCCTGTGGTCTCGACCGTGGCACAAAGTCACTTGGGATATAGCCGTCCGGGCCACGCTCAAGTACATCGGTCTCATTGGCGACGTCCGCCCGCATCATCCCCACACTGCCGCTGCTACTCATGAGCCGGAGAGTAGAGAACTCGGCCCATCATCGTTGGGTACATCAGCCATCAGGACGGCCATGTTGTGGATAAACAAAGTTATCCACAGATATGGACAGTGCCCGCTATTGCCCCGCTAGCCCAGATTGCAGCAGTGCCCACTACGACTCAGCAGCGTCGCGCGTATTGATCACCGAGACCGCAATCGCGCCGGCACCGGTATGCACCGCCAAAGCCGGGGAGAGTTCAGTCTGCGTCAGCACCACGTCCGCAGGCGGGGGCTCTTCTATCCCCCATCGTTTACCCAGGTCAAGGAACACATTATCCGCTTCCAACGCCTTCTTCAGCCCCGCGCCAACAAGGCGTGCACGGTCATCGGCACCCGAGTGATGAATGCAGATACGCACCGGTTCCAGATCAGCATCCGAACTGCGGGAAACAGTCGAGCCAGCGTCCGCACCGGAATCCCCACTGGAGTCATCCTCATCGTCGGCACTGGTGGTCACGGTTGCAGCATCAACCACCATGTTGACAAGTCGCGTAAAGGCTTTCGCTTGCGTCCGCGTCCGGGCAACAACACCAAAACTGCCATCGTGCAGGGAAAACAACGACTTCACGGGCAGCGCAGATGACATCAACGATGACATCGTGCTCATCCGCCCCGAACGTCGCAAACCGTCGGTACGCTCAAGGTAGAGGAACAATTGCGAATGGCCAGTGATCATCGACGCACGTCTCGCGCATTCCTCCAGGTCCCCACCATCCTTCGCCGCACGAGCAGCGGCCATGGCAGCTTCCCCCACCGGCATCCCGATCGAATCGGTTTCAATAACGCGGACTTTTCCTTCAAACACCGCGGAGGCTGCCACCGCCGCTGACCAGGTACTACTGAGCTTTTGTCCAAGATGAACAGCGACAACACCGTCGTCATCAGACCGTTCCATCTCCCGGCCATAAGCTGCGGCTAGTTCCAACGCCGTCAGTCCCGACGTCGAACTCGCGTCGTCGGAAGACACGACGTGCAGCGGGAGGACGGTAATCCCCCATTCCCGCGCGCTCTCGACGGGCAAGCACGATGAGGAATCAGTGACGACGCGGACAGTCACTGCAGCCCCTCGATCGACGTCCTGGTATAGGTCACGCCGACGCCCTCACTACCTGGTTGAGCAGGCGCAAAGGGAATACCCAGCGCGGACGCATTCCAGGCGTCCAGATGCCACTGCGCATCGTCGATAGTCGATTCAGAGAACGTCGCCACCGGGGTCGTATCCAACGCTGGATCCGCCGGTCGGTCACCGGAATTGTCGACGGTCGAGTGGTCGTAGTGGAAACGTGGGCGCGCCGTCAGCTGAGCCCAACTCGTATTCCCCAACCCCGAAAATGACGAGTAGTTGTCCGTCGGCAATCCCAACAATGAGCAGGTCAAGCCGGCGATCGTTCCTCCGTGGGCCACGCACACGACCGTGCCGCCTTCCCACTCGGGGAACGAGTGCATGAGCTCATCAACAAGGCTGCGGGCACGGGCAGCGACCTCAAGACGGGTCTCACCACCCGGCGGGGCCCAATGAGGGTTATGCCGCCACATCGCGCGCTGACCAGGGTGAGCAGCATCAATCTCCTCATGCGAACGGGCCTGCCACGCCCCCAAATGGGTCTCACGCAAGCGCTCATCGAGCACGGGGGTGAGCCCATGAGGGGCCGCAATCAGCCCTGCAGTTTCCGCTGCTCGCGACAGGTCAGAGGTCACCACTCGTCGGATATCCCACCGACTGAGTTCGTCAGCCGTCCGCTGGGCTTGCTGTCGCCCCAGATCGCTGAGGTGCGTATCCATCTGGCCCTGCATGCGGCCAGTGGCGTTGTAATCCGTCTGGCCGTGTCGAAGAAGAATAAGGCGGCGAGCCATCGGTACTACCTAGATTTCGTCCGCGTCGGGTTCACGGCCGGCCAGTGGTATGTCATCAATCACATCGGCCCGGTGCGCCGCGTCGCTGGTATCAGAGAACCCACCGCGCTGGGATGGTTCGATGCCTTCGATCTCGATCACGGGGCAGTCTTTCCACAGGCTATCGAGCCCATAAAAATCGCGCTCCGGCTCGCGCTGGACATGTACCACAATGTCGTTGTAATCCAACAGCACCCAGCGCGCTTCACGGCTGCCCTCGCGTCGGACCGGCTTGTGGCCCGCTTCGGCGAGTTTGTCTTCGATTTCATCGGCAATAGACATGACATGGCGTTCGTTATCGCCACTACATACGACGAAACAGTCGGTGATCACCAGCTGGCCTGACACGTCCAAGACAACGATGTCCGACGCTATTTTGTCCGATGCGGCACGCGCGGCAATCTGCGCCATGCTCACTGATTCTTCTGATGCAGCCATAAAATCCTTCGTTGTTGTTTTCGTTATTGTTGTTCAGTCTTGTCGGCGGGGAAGCAAAGTCTCATTGTGACACGGGACCCCGCTTACCGCATAAGGCCTACCACATACTCGACGCCCCGACTTGTCCTGAGGGCAGGTACAGCTTTTCCTTCGCAATGTATTGCACCACACCATCGGGCACGAGATACCAAATAGGCCGATTCGCCCTTGCACGCGCGCGAATATTCGTCGACGAAATCGCCATAGCCGGCACCTCAACCATCGTGACACTATCCCCCAACGGGCCTAGCTCGGTTTTCTCCAACGAATACCCGGGCCGCGTGACGGCGACGAACGTCGCCAATGACATCATCTCGGTGCAATCGCGCCACGTTGCCATCCTCGCCACAGCGTCGGCACCGGTGATGAAGAACAATTCGGCGTGTGGGTATCGCTGGTGCAAATCATGGAGCGTATCGACGGTATATGTGGGGCCGCCGCGGTCGATATCCACCCTCGACACACTAAACCGAGGATTCGACGCCGTCGCAATCGTGGTCATGAGATAGCGGTCTTCGGCCGGCGTCACGGTGCGGTTCTTCTTCTGCCACGGCTGCCCCGTCGGAACGAACAGTACGCGATCCAAAGAAAAAAGATCCGCGACCTCGGAGGCGGCCACCAAGTGCCCATGATGAATGGGATCAAAGGTGCCGCCCATAATTCCAAGGCGCGGATAGTTCGTTGACGTCTGCATCACAGAATAAACTCTACGGGCGAGTGTGTCCCTCTCCGTAAATGACCCACTTCGTGGAGGTCAATTCCGGCAACCCCATAGGGCCACGCGCGTGCAGTTTTTGCGTCGAAATGCCGATTTCTGCACCGAAGCCGAACTGCTCACCATCGGTGTACGCCGTCGATGCGTTGACGTACACAGCCGCGGCGTCCACAGCAGCTTCAAATTCCTTCGCCGCCGACCAGTCCTGTGTGGCAATGGCCTCCGAGTGGCCCGTCGAATAGGTGCGGATCCAGTCAACGGCGCCCTGTTCGTCGGGAACAATCGCTGCGGCGATATCCATGGACAAGTACTCCGACGTCCAGTCCTTTTCCTCGGCTTCCACCACATTGTCGACGCCCAGGTCACGCAGTTCCTGGCGTCCGTGGATGGTCACGCCCGCGTCCTGGAGGGCCTTGAGCACAGCGACTTTGTCCTCATCGGGCAGGCGCCCGTCGAGAAGAACCGTTTCGGTCGCGTTGCACACAGAGCAGCGTCGGGTCTTGCCATTGATCACCATCGCGATGGCGTCGGCAAGGTCGGCGTCTTTGTGCACGTAGAAGTGGCAATTTCCGGTGCCCGTTTCGATTGTTGGCACCGTTGCGCCGGTGACGACGGCGTTGATCAGGCCGGCACCGCCGCGGGGGATCACGATGTCCACCAGGCCACGAGCCGTAATCAGATCCTGGACGCTGTCGTGCGTGGTGCAGGGCAAAAGCTGCACGGCGTCCTCGGGCACGTCCTGGTCCGCGCAGGCCTGCCGGAGTACATCGACCAGCGCGCTATTGGAATGAACGGCGGACTTTGATCCGCGAAGCAGCGCAACATTCCCCGACTTCAGCGCCAAGCCGAAGGCATCAACTGTCACGTTCGGACGGGCCTCATAAACCATGCCCATCACGCCGAGCGGGACGCGCACCTGCTTGAGCTCCAAACCATTCGGCAAGGTCGAGCCGCGAACGATATCGCCCACGGGGTCGGGCAGCGCAGCCACCTGGCGCAGGCCATCGGCGATTCCCTCGATGCGATCCTCGTCGAGAACCAGACGGTCGATGAGGGCCTCGGACATCCCCCGCTCACGGCCAGCTGCAACATCTTTGTCATTCGCCTCAATAATTGCCGACGCTGACTTCACTAATGCATCAGCGGCGTGATGGAGCAGCTCATTCTTTTGAACAGTTGTTAAACGAAGCGTGTGGGCAACGTCATGCGCACGCTGAGCCTTATCGAGGACCTCAGCGCGCTCCTGTGCACGCTCGTCTTCGAGCTTTGTGTTCTGGTCGGTCGTCTTGGGGTCGGTCTGGGGATTCTGGCTAGGTGTTGTCATGAAGCCTTTCTTCATTGTGGTTGTCAATCACGGCGCAGTAATCAACGTGTATCAATCGCCGCCGTGATGTCCTCACGATGCTTTTAACCTACTGCCCCACCTAGGCGCGGGAAGCGAAATTCGACAAATAATCGCGGTGTACCACGGGACGGTGGAGGTATTCGGGCAGCTCCTCCGAGGAACGCCCAATCATGTCTGCCAATGTCGAGGAGTCGTAATTAACCTCGCCACGGCCAATGACCTGCCCCTTCGGGCCCACAATATCGACGATGTCACCCGCGGTGAAGTCCCCATCGGCACGACGAATACCAACAGCAAGAAGCGACGAGTGCTTTTCCGTCACGGCTTTCATCGCGCCGGCATCAAGGCGCAACGTGCCGCTGGCGTCGGCGGCATACAGCGCCCAGAATTTCCATGCTGACAAGCGCTCTTCGCGTGGCCAGAACGCCGTTCCGACGTCCGCATCATTCAGCGCCGGGCCGATGTTAGCCGTGGAGGTTAACAGCACCGGAACGCCAGCGCGCGAGGCCAACCGAGCAGCCGAAAGCTTTGAGGCCATGCCACCTGTCCCCAGTTTGCCGCCATCACCGGCGGCGACTTCCTTCAAATCGTTGCCGCTCTTGACCTCAGGGACAAAGCGCGCCCCCGGCGAGGACGGGTTGCGGTCGTACAAACCATCCACATCGGACAGCAACACCAACGCATCCGCAGAGACCAGGTGTGCGACCAGCGCGGCCAGGCGGTCGTTGTCGCCGAAGCGCATTTCCGAGGTCGCCACTGCATCGTTCTCGTTAACAATGGGAACGACGTGCATTCGGCGAAGGCGATCAATCGTGCGCTGTGCGTTGCGAGCACGGTCACGACGCCCCGCGTCGGACTGTGTTAACAAAACCTGAGCGATGGGCCTGCCGTAGCGGGCGAACGTCCGCCCCCACTCTTGCGCCAACAGCACCTGGCCGACGGCGGCAGCTGCCTGTTTCGTCGCTAAGTCGGTGGGTTTCGTCGGCAAGTTCAGTGGTTTCATGCCGCAGGCCACCGCGCCCGATGACACAACAATCACGTCACTGCCACGGGCCATGCGAGCCTCGAGCGCATCGCAAATGCGGTCCATGGCCTCCGGGTACACGGCCCCGTTGTCATCCGTCAACGAGGAGGACCCAATCTTGACGACGATTTTCTTAGCGTCGGCGATACGCTCACGAACGGTGGATTCGTGGCCAGCGGCACGATCATCTATGCCCTGGTCGGGGTCCGGGAATTGGAATTCTTTGGCCGGAACAACCGGGCCTGGCATATGTACGTGCACATCGTCACGCATGGGTACTCCCTCAGGGGCAGGTGCGTCTGACTGGAAGTTCGAAGGGAGTTCGGCGCCGGGCTGGTGACCCGACGCTTCCTGGTCAGACGGTTGTGGATGGTCGGGTGCGACGTCGCTATCGGCGTTCGTGTGATCTGTCGGGTTATTAGTCGTTTGTTCAGGGGTCAGTGTCTGGGTAGAAGAAGGCATCGATCCTGATACATCAGATTGAGAACAGAAAAGTGATGAAGAGATGAGGGCATACGTCCTCTGCCGCTCATCAAGCACGCTATCCAGTATTAGCAAGAAAAGGAGGAACTGTCATATTCCATCCGACCGTTTTCGACGGTCTGCAGTGTCTTTTTCCTTGCATTTTGGCGGAAGATGTTGAGCGCGTCACAGCGCGCGGATCGGCCAATTCCCTTCCTCTACTCTTCGGTGTTTAGCCTTCCCACCGCTCGCGTGACGCTTCTTGTCCCAGGTCGTATTCATCAATAAGTCCACGACGAACCTGCGACGCCCGCTTACGATCTTCCGCGGTAGCACGATGGTTCTGTGACAAGCGCGCATCCGAACCACGACTATCCGGTGTGCGGTCGATACCCGCCGAGGTTGTCGGCTCCCACTCAAACGTGATGTCGCCAATAGTCACATCGCAGCCTGGCTCGGCGCCAGCATCAAAGAGAGCATCCTCCACACCGATTCGGGCCAGGCGATCAGCCAAGTACCCCACCGCTTCATCGTTCTCGAAGTCGGTCTGACGAATCCAGCGGTCGAGTTTCTTACCTTCGACGATAAAGCCGCCGAGCTCATTGTCCGTGCCATTATCCGTGTGAACGACGAAATCCTCACCGGCGTTTTTCGCTCCGCTCTTGCGGCCCAGTTTTCCTCGACGCTTGTCAACAGGCTCGGGCCGAAGAACCGCCACGGGCTCCTCGTCGACCGGATGCTCAGACCGATACTTCTTCACGATCTCCCATAAACCGAAACGAAGCTCGTCCAAGCCCTCGTGGGCGACCGACGAAATCGTGAAAATGGGCCACCCGAACTGTTCGAGAGACTCCTTCTCCAGCTCAGCCATATCACGTGCGTCAGGAACATCCATCTTCGTCAGAACAATGACACGCGGACGCTCACGCAAATCCCCCAGCCCCGTGTCGTGATCCAACGCTGTTTGATACGCAGCTAACTCTTCTTCCAGCGCACGAATGTCATCGACCGGGTTGCGGTCAGCTTCCAGAGCCGCCGGATCAACCACATGGGCGATCACCGCACATCGTTCAATATGGCGCAGGAAATCCAACCCCAGGCCACGCCCTTCAGAAGCACCGGGGATCAAACCGGGGACATCCGCGATCGTGAAAGCGTCATTATCCACCATGACGACCCCGAGATTCGGCGTCAGCGTCGTGAAGGGATAATCCGCAATCTTCGGCTTCGCAGCCGAGAGCACGCTGATCAGTGACGACTTCCCCGCCGAGGGGTAGCCCACCAGTCCAACGTCGGCAATGGACTTGAGTTCAAGGACGACGTCTTTTTCTTCACCTGGCTCGCCGAGGAGGGCAAAACCCGGCGCCCGGCGCGCCTTTGAAACAAGGGCAGCGTTCCCCAGTCCCCCGTAGCCGCCCTCTGCGATGGTGAACCGCGTGCCGACGCCCATCAAATCCGCGACCACGGTGCCGTCGGGTTCCGTAACGACGGTGCCATCGGGAACGGGGAGGACCAGGTCTTCGCCCCGAGCTCCATTGCGGTTGTCACCAGCCCCATTGCCGCCACGGGTTGCCTTGATATGCGGGTGGAAGTGGAAGTCGACGAGCGTGTGAACCTGGTTGCTGACCTCCAGAATAACGTCACCGCCGTGGCCGCCATTGCCCCCATCGGGGCCGCCCAGGGGGACGAATTTCTCGCGGTGAATGGATGCGCACCCATGGCCGCCATCGCCAGCGCGGACATGCAGCACAACGCGGTCAACAAACTGAGGCATGAATTCCAATCCTTCCGTGAAACGGCTCGGGTGAGCCGGATCAAGCGCTGCCGATCTTACATCTGATGATGCCGGCTAATGTCGACATCGTCGAGGGGAACCATATGGGAGCGGGTGGAGAGCTTGTGCCCCACCCACAACGCAATGAACAGCGGTAGGCCGATATATGAGGACAGAATGGTAGAGAAACTAGACCAATCAAAGAGGGCTTGGTAATTCTGCCCGATAATCACCACTGCGCACATCACCAGCGCAACAATCGGCCCAGCGGGGAACCAGCGAGCACGATAGGGCAGATCAGCGGGGTCATTCCCTTGAGCGATATAGGCGCGTCGGAAACGATAATGGCTCCACGCAATCGACATCCACGCTAAGAAACCGGCTAGACCCGACGCGTTAACCAGCCACTCGTATGCTGCGCCTTCCCCAATCAACGAGGTGAGGAAACACAGCAATCCCACCGCCGTGGTGGCAAAGAGTGCCGGCCGGGGCACACCGCGTTTCGATGTTTTTGCGAAGATGCGCGGTGCGACCCCATCCTTCGCCATCGCATACAGCATTCGTGTCGACGCGTACAGGCCGGAGTTTCCCGCCGACAAAATCGAGGTCAAGATGACCGCGTTCATGATGGTCGCAGCGGCAAGAACACCCGCATTTTGGAACACCAAGGTGAAGGGTGAAACCGAAATATTGTCGACGTCGGACCGAAGGAGGTTGGGGTTGGTGTACGGGATGAGGAACCCAATGACCGCAATCGCGCCGATGTAGAAAAGCATGATTCGGATGAACACGCTGCGGATAGCGCGGGGAATGTCTTTATCCGGGTTTCGTGATTCACCGGCCGCGACCCCGACGAGCTCCGTGCCTTGGAATGAGAATCCGGCGATCATGAAGACGTTGAGGATGCCTAGGAATCCGGCTTTGAATGGTGCTTCGCCGTGGGTCCAGTTGGAGAATCCTGGGGATTTTCCACCCAAGATCCCGGCGATCATGAGCACGCCTATGCCCAGGAATACGATCACCGCAACAACTTTGATGAGCGCGAACCAGAATTCGCCTTCCCCATATCCCTTGACGGAGGCGATATTCAGCGAAAAGAGGAGCGCGAGGAATATCGCGGACCACACCCAACCCGGCGTCGAGGGAAACCAAAATTTCATGACCAGGGCTGCCGCTACTAGCTCTGCCGCTACAGTGATCGCCCAGTTGAACCAGTAGTTCCAGCCTGTGGCGAAACCGAAGGACGGAGACACGTAGGTGCGGGCATAGTGCGCGAAGGCCCCCGACACCGGTGAATATGTCGCCATTTCCCCCAGTGACTGCATCAGCAGGAACACCATGAGGCCGATAGCACCGTAGGCGACGAGGGCACCGCCGGGGCCGGCGTCGGCAATGGTGGCACCCGAAGCGACGAAGAGCCCGGTACCGATGGCGCCGCCGATGGCGATCATGTTCATGTGCCGCGATTCCAACCCGCGATCCAGAGATTCGCTGTGAGGGGTTGTGGTGCTAGTCCGGCTGTGGTGGCTCACGAGTTCTCCCTCAACATCGTTGGGGTTGGGGTGGGGTGGGAATGCTTGGCATACCTGCCAGGTCATTATTCCACATATAAAAAGAACTCCCCCGGGCGATAAGACGCCGGAGGAGCTGCGGAGACGGCGAACTAGGCCTTGGCGGGCTCAGCTTCGACGTTCTCGACGATATTGACGGTGCGACGGTTACGCTTGCGAGCGAACTGAACTGCACCTGCTTTCAGGGCGAAGAGCGTGTCGTCGCCACCACGGCCGACGTTTTCGCCGGGGTGGAATGAGGTACCACGCTGGCGAACAAGAATCTCGCCCGCCTTGACCTGCTGGCCACCGAAGCGCTTCACGCCGAGGCGCTTTGACTCTGAATCGCGACCGTTGTTTGAGCTGGCCGCACCTTTCTTGTGTGCCATTGGTTGATTTCCCTCCTTGGAAAAACTCGGGCACGTGGCAGCTGTGGGTGATGAACCCGCAGCGGCCGCGAGACTTACTTGATGCCGGTGATCTTCACAACGGTCAACGGCTGGCGATGCCCGTGGCGACGCTTGTATCCGGTCTTGTTCCTGTAATGCATGTTGCGGATCTTCGGGCCCTTGGTGTGCTCGACGATCTCGGCGTTCACTGCCACTGAGGACAGATCATCACCTGAGGTGATTGAGGCACCGTCGACGAGCAAAACCGGGGAGAGAGCCACGGACGAACCCGGCTCACCCTCGATCTTCTCGACCTTGACGAGGTCACCTTCAGCAACCTTGTACTGCTTTCCGCCGGTCTTGACGATCGCGTACATAAGAGGGCTACCCCTTTTTATTTTTCGCTCGGCTCAGGGCTAATCACCCTGACTGGACTATTAACGTGTTCGCGGCATGAGACATGAACGGTTGCCCGGGCGCATTCATGAGCACACACGGGCCTAGACAGTCGGCCTGCGAACAGCGACTGCTCAAGACTACCCGGTCACCGATGGATAACAAAACCGTCTATATCATTGTTACCAGTGTGAAACGAATCGACGTTTCCTCCCGGGCGCCTGAAACTACCGATCACTTCTTCGTGGAGGCTCTCCGCCGCGCACGACGTCGGCCATTCTTGCGGGCGGATGACCCACTGTGAGAGTCGTTTTCCCGCTTGTCGGCGTGCTCTGACCGGTTTTCGGCCGATGACTTATCCGACTGTTTCTGGTCTGACGCGTTGGACGAACCACGTCCCGTTTTACCGGTTTTACCGTCTGAATAGTTTTCCTTCTCCGGCGGTACATCGGACCGGGAGTTTCCACGAGTAGCTCGCCGACGCCGTGGCGACCGGTCGAACTGTCGTTGTGCCTCCTCATACGTCTCCTCGTGCTGGGACGAGGTGTCTGCTGAGGAGGATTTCTTCCCTCGGGACCGTGACGATGAGTCTCCTGAATCCTTCGAGCGAGATTTGGTTCGGGACGCATCCTTAGTCTGGTGCTCGTCCTTGGCGTGAGAGTCGTCCTCATTGCGGGACTTCGATTGCGACGACGATGCTGCCTTCTTCGCCTGCGACGCACTCCGGCGGGTCGCGTGACGACGACCACGCTGCTTCTTACCGCGTGTGGTCTTGTCGCCGCTCCCCTTGTCCGCGTCAGCGTCAGGATGGTGAGCAGTTTCCTCGTCACGCTTCGTCGCGTTTTCCGGCTGGTTTGTCTTCGCACCATCGGACTCTGTGTGGTCCGCCTTTACCTGCTCCTCATGCTGAGAACGCGATGAGCGTGTTGCTTTACGACGCCGCCGGCGACGAGGACGCCCATCCTTGTCACCAGAAGATCCATTATCGCCAGCCGAAGCATCATCTGCGTCGTCGCCACCACTCCGAGAGTCTTGCGCAGCCGGGAGATAATCAGCGCCACTGGGCTCATCGGGATCTTCATCGTCGGCAAGAATTACTGCAGCTGCAGCGATTTCCTCGATGGAGCGCCGACGCGTGGTCGCCTCCTCAGAGTCGCCCTGTTTTTCAGAATGACCCTGCTTCCCAGAACCGCCCTTCCCAGCATGGTCCTTCTTAGAACGGCCGCCTCCAGAGCGACCACCCTTAGAGCGGTCGTTCTTGGAATCGCCTGACGTGGAATCACTCGACGTATCGTCCGCGTGATCGTCGGTGTCGTCGTCAAACGAGTACTCGGGCAGGTCATTGTCGACATTGTCCTGAAGTGCCGCGCTATCGTCGTCCGATTCATCATCATCCGTGCTGCTCAACAGGATGGGATCGTCGTGGACAATGAACCCACGGCCATGACACTCACTACATGGCGTCGAGAAGGTTTCAACCAAGCCTTTGCCCAGCCGCTTGCGGGTGATCTGCACGAGACCCAGGGACGTCACTTCACCCAGCTGATGGCGGGTTCGGTCCTTGGCCAGGGCTTCACTGAGCCGGCGGAGCACCAGTTCCTGGTTTTCTTCCAGCACCATATCGATGAAGTCAACGACGATCATGCCGCCGATATCACGCAACCGCATCTGACGGACGATCTCGTCGGCGGCTTCGAGGTTGTTGCGGGTCACGGTTTCTTCGAGGCTGCCACTCGAGCCGGTGAAACGGCCGGTGTTGACGTCAATGACCGTCATGGCCTCGGTCTTCTCAATGACAAGCGTGCCTCCGGACGGAAGGAACACCACGCGGTCCAGCGCTTGTTTCAGTTGCTTATCAATCCCCCAGTGGCCGAACGCGTCCTGCCCATCATGGTCCTGACGCTCGTACTTCGACAATTTCTCTTCCAGGTCCGGCGCAATCCGGTGGATGTACGACGACACCATCGACCACGAGCGGTCCCCGTCGACAATAAGCTCATCGAAGTCCTCATTGAAGAGGTCACGCACAACCTTGACCAGCAGGTTTGGCTCTTCATGCAGTGTTTGTGGGCCGTCAAAGTGCGGCTTCGATCCCTTCTTGCCGCCCTTCGAATTCTTCTTCCCGGAACCTTTCCCAGAGGAAGCCTGCGAGCCCGGCAAAGTACGGAGCTCGTCAGCCTTCTCAAGGATCGTGTCCCACACATTCTGCTGCCGACGAACATCACGAGCGATGTCCTCGGTATCGACGCCCTCCGCGGCCGTGCGGATAATCGCACCACCCTCATCAGGCAAAATGCCGGAAACCGCTTTCTTCAAACGCTTCCGCTCAGGCTCCGGCAGCTTACGCGATACCCCGTGCGCACGCCCCTCGGGCACGTACACCAGGTACCGACCGGCCAGAGAAATGTGGCTGGTGAGCCGCGGCCCCTTGTGTCCGACGGAATCCTTCGTGACCTGAACCAAAATCGGATCGCCCGGCTTGAGCGCTTTTTCAATCTTCCGCTGGCGACCAGTGTGCCGAGTGTGCCGCCAATCAATGTCTCCGGAGTAGATCACACTGTTGCGGTCGGTTCCGATATCGACAAACGCAGCTTCCATGCTGGCCAAGACGTTTTGGACACGCCCCAAGTAAATATTGCCGACGAGGGTACGCGTGCGTTCCGACGTCACGAAGTGTTCGACCAGCTGATCGTCTTCCATGATGGCGACTTGCGTGACTTTTCCGGAGCCGTCGGATCGCACTGAATCGCGAACGATCATCCGGCGGTGAACGGCATCCCGGCGCGCCTGGAACTCAGCCGTGCTGATGGTCTGGTGTTTGTCGCGCTTGTTTTCTTCGCGACGCTTCCGCGCAGCCGCAGCACGTGTAGAGCCCTTGATCTTGGTGGGCTCATCGGACTTCGGCGACTCCTGTTTCCCCTCGCCGGAGCCATCACCGTTGCCCGAGGAGTTGTTGCCCGAGGAACGCCCCTTCTTGTTCTTGTCCTTACGTTTGTTGGAGTCGTGCTTGTTTGAGTCGTGCTTGGTGTCTTTCTTGTCCCCCGATTTGCCCCTATCGCTGCTCTTCTTCGACCGCTTCGACGACGAACCACGCTCATCGTCCGAGGTGTCGTCCTCATTGTGATCTTTGGAGTGTCGAGATTTCGGCGACTCGTCGACGTTCTTCTTGCCCCGGCCACGGCGACCCCGGCGGCGTCGATATGACGGTGAGTCGTCATTATCCTCATTGTCGACGTCCGATGTCTCCTCTGTGTCCTCTGACGATTCACCATCGGACGTGGAAGAATCACCTGAATTGTCGCGGGATTCCGTCGACTCCGTGGCGACCGGCGTGGGCGCCATGAAAATCGGAGTCGGAATGGAAATATGATTCGTTTCCTGGTCCTCAGCGGTGTCGGAGCTCTCAGTTTCTAGCTCTTCGGCGTCTCGCGTCTCAGTCTCAGTCTTTTCCGCTTCGGACTTATCGACGTTGGCTTCCCCAGCATCAGCGTCCTCTGCCTCGGACTTATCTTCCTCAGGTGTCTCCGCTTCAGGGGTAGCCTTCTCAACCTCAGCCTTGCCGACGTCGGCACGCTCAGCCTTATCCGACTCAGTCTTATCCGCCTGCCCCTTATCGGTATCAGCGTTCTGAGAGTCGGCATCACGCGCGTGATCGGAGCCGTCTTTGTCTGCAGCTTGTACTCGGTCGCGGAATTCGGCCACTTGTTCACGAGTGACGGTCGATTGCGCACTGCGGACGGTGATTCCGACGGCACCGAGGAGTGCGATAACTTCTTTGCTCGTGTGCCCGATGAGTTTCGCTAACTGATGAACGCGTGTTTTCGCGGCGAGGTCACGCTCGTCGAGGGAAGAGATAACTGCTTTTGTCCCAGCAGATAGGGCACTTAATTCGGTCACCATCTCGGCGTGGGCCGCTCGGGACGCCCGAGCATTCCTCGACTTCGATTGTGATGATGTGTTTGTCGTTCGTTTTGCCGAACGTCGACGGGGTGTACGGCTTGTGTCAGCCACAATTCTCCTTTAGCAGCACCGCAGTGGTCGCGCCCCAGATAGTGGCAAGGGCCGGTGGTCCAGTCCGTCATGCGCACGATGGCTTACTCATTCCGAGCGACGTCTGCTCGGCACCACCGAACACTGACTAGCACAGTGCGTGTATAAATCTGGCTGGACAGCGTGTGCAGTGCGGTTCTTTTGTCATGGTAAAGCTTGCTGGCGGAACAGAAACGGGGGCGCAGCTTGCAGCTATCTTCTAAAAACTCGCGGTTATGAACACCGGGGTAATAGAGCAATCCCGGACAGCCCCTCGCTGTTAAACGACACACATGGGGCACACAATGTGCGGTCATGCGCTGCAGCGCAGCTTCGCCCGTCTGCATTCCGAATATTATTTTGTCATAGGCGGACCGGAGGGCGGCGGATCAGCAGCCCTCGCCCACTACAATTCCCCGCACAACCAGGCCATATACCTGGGCTAACGGAGTGTCGTTATCGTTCCCGCACCGTCAACATGCGATCATTCGCCATGTGGTCATCGTGCGGGTTCGATAAGAATTTAAAGGTTCGGGAACCAGATGCCGATTTCGCGTTCTGCCGATTCCGGCGAGTCCGAACCATGAACGACATTGGCATCAACGTCGAGCGCGAAATCCCCACGGATGCTCCCCGGCGTCGCTTTCTTCACAGGGTCGGTACCCCCAGCGAGCTGCCGCCAAGCCTCGATAGCGTGTGGGCCTTCGACAACTCCAGCAACGAGCGGCCCCGATGTGATGAATTCAATAAGGTCTTTGAAGAACGGCTTGTCTTTGTGCTCTTCGTAGTGCTTTTCCGCGGTTTCCCGGTCTGCCACGCGCAGATCCAGGGCGGAAAATGTGAGCCCCTTACGCTCGATACGGGCGAGAATCTCTCCTACGAGGCCTCGTTTGACTGCGTCGGGCTTAATCAGAATGAGGGTACGTTCAGACATACCATCATTGTAAGTCATGAATCGCCTACGCTTGAAAGGCTTAGCAAAGCGTCTTGCACAGAGAGAGCCACTTGCCCACGGAATAGCCGAACAGCATTGGGGCGGTCGAACGGCATTAGGTTGCTCGGCCTATAACACCGACTGGAGGAAAGCTTGGAGTCGATCTGACTTCGGGTTGTTGATCACGTCCTGCGGAGCGCCTTGCTCCACAATCTGCCCTTCATCCATAAACACGACGTTATCGGCCATTTCGCGGGCGAATCCCATTTCGTGAGTCACCACGATCATGGTCATTCCACTCTCGGCAAGCTCTTGGAGAACCGTGAGAACTTCAGAGACCAACTCAGGGTCCAGTGCCGACGTCGGTTCGTCGAACAACATAATCTCTGGGTCCATAGCCAACGCACGCGCGATAGCAACACGCTGTTGCTGTCCACCGGACAATTCACCCGGATAGTGCGTCGCGCGATCCCCTAGTCCAACTCGTTCCAGGAGCTCAAGTGCCCGTTTCTTGGCCTTCTCTTTGGGCACACCTTTAACCCGGCGCGGCGCTTCCATGACATTTTCCAAGGCAGTCATGTGAGGGAAAAGGTTGAAACGCTGGAACACCATCCCGATGCGGGAGCGCTGCCGGGAGATATCTTTCGCTTTCAAACGCTGGAGTCGCCCGTCGGAAAGGGGTTCTTGCTCATACCCCTGCAGCTCTCCATCGATCCGAATCAAACCTGCCTGGATTCGCTCCAGTTGGTTAACGCATCGCAGCAGAGTCGATTTTCCCGATCCTGATGGGCCGATGAGCACGGTGACGTCGCCGCGATTCACCGACAATGACACGTCTTTGAGGATTACCAGCTCACCGAAGGCTTTCCACAGACCGTCGATGACAACCAATGGCTCACCTGAACCGGCCGTAGCCGTGGACGCCGACGTCGTACTCGTCGATGTATTCTGATCCGGGTTTACGGGCTTACTCACTGTTCAACCTCCGGGATTTTGCTCAGTTTCGACGGGTCAGACGCCACTTTTTGGATTCGTTTGGAGCTACGGTTTTTATCAAAACCGCGGCCGAAGTATCGCTCGAGGAAGTACTGCCCAACCATAAGCACGCTGGTCACGACGAGGTACCACAGCGCCGCGACAATCAGCAGCGGGATCGGTGCATAGAGACGGTTGGCAATGGCATTTGTTGCGTACTGTAGATCCAGAGTAAACGGAACGGCCAGAACCAGGGAGGTCGTCTTCAGCATGCCGATCGTTTCATTTCCGAGCGGCGGGATAATCACTCGCATCGCCTGCGGGATAATAATTCGACGAAGGACGGTGCTGTGCTTCATTCCCAAGGCTCGGGCGGCCTCATGCTGGCCTTCGTCCACGCTCTCTAAACCGGATCGGACGATTTCGGCAAGGTAGGCACCCTCGTTAAAACCAAGCCCCAGTGTTGCAGCCCAAAACGCCGTGATGATATCGGATGTATCGAATTTGAAGAACTCGGGGCCAAAGGGAACCCCCATGGACAGCTTCGGATACAGAACAGCCAGCAAACCCCAGAAAACTAACTGGGTGTAAACCGGGATTCCACGGAAAACGAAAATATAGGCCCAGGCAACGGAACGAAGAACAGGATTCTCACTCTGCCGCATAATGGCCGCGGTCACAGCCAGCACAATACCGATCGCCATGGCCAGAACGGTCAGCAACAGGGTCCAGCCAACACCTTTCACGACGTTCACGTCGCGGATGTAGTCGTTGACCACGTCCCACTGATAGTTGGTGTTTGTGATCAGGCCGTGGATGAACATCGCGACTAAGACTGCAACGATGACAGCTGCAATCCATGTACCCGGATGGAAGACCCCACGTTCCCGGATTCGACCGGGAATAGGATCGGTGTGATGTGAAGCCATGTTGGTGTCTCTCGTTACGTGATCAGTGCGGGTACCTATCGAGGGGTCAGCCCACAGGTCGCAATATTATTGATGTTTGAACATATTATTACATCACCATCCCGAAGACGAGGTCGGGCTCTGGTGCGGATGCTTAACGAGCTTGCCGACGACGGCCACGACGATGTTCCGTACGATGGCCCAACCGACTCCCCCGATTCACCGATTACCGCTTGTCCCCCGACAAAAGGTCCCCCGAATCCCCCGATTCCAAGCACGTCCCGCGGACTTATGTGTGCTGGGTAGTTAGTAACCCGCGCTTCATCCGCTCAATCAAGTTCTTGCGCAGGTACACGATATACGCCCAAACGAGTGCGAAAACGATCCCCATCACACCCATTGCGGGATGAACAATGAACCCCACGATGGCAACAGCCTGCAAAAGCAAGTCGACCCCCAGAGCCCACGACTTACCCTGCAGGAACGACATAACCAATAAGGCAACGCAAAATACGATCACCGACACGATGTTGAAAGGCGTGTTATACGCGCCTTCGTCAACTCGGGCTACCACGGGGAGAACCAGTAAGAAGGTGATGAACTCCATGATCAAGGTTCCGGCCATCACTCCCCGCAAACTTTTCAACGGGTCCTTCACCGGATCATGGCCGGGTCCTAGGGGGCCATACTCGATCGCGTCGTCGCCCTTGGCACTCGGAAGCTGGTTGCCGTGCCGCTGGTTGCCGTCGCAACCCGAACCTGTTTCTCGTCGATCCACCACTACTCCGGTTCCTTTTCTAGCAGCGCACGCGCGCGACCTGCTGAATACACACTGCCCGTTATGACGACCGCTGTTCCAGCCAAGCCATAGCCTTCTTCCTCGCCTTCCTCTTCGGCCAGGGCAACAGCGTCTTCAATGGCGTCGGCCATGGAGGCTGAAACGTGGACACGTTCATCGCCGAAAAGGGTGCGCGCGAGCTCAGCTAACTCGTCGACGGGCATAGCTCGTGGCGAATCAACCTCCGTGACAACGATTTCATCGAATGTGTCGCGCAAGGTTTCCAACACACCGACGACATCTTTGTCTTGGAAGATGCTGACGATGCCGATGAGACGTCGGAAAGAAAAGTCGTCGTGAAGGGTTTCTGCTAAAGCCCGGGCACCTTGGGGGTTATGGGTGGCGTCAACAAATACCGATGGCGAGGTTCGGATGCGCTCTAAACGGGCTGGTGAGCTGACGTTACCGAAGCCCTCGCGGACAGTGTTGATGTCCAATTGCCGTCCGCCTCCCGCGCCAAAGAAAGCCTCGACGGCGGCAAGCGCTGTTGCGGCATTCCGGGCCTGGTAGGCACCAGACAGCGGGAGGAAGATGTTTTCATATGTTCCACCGAGACCGCGGATAGTTAAGGTCTGGCCGCCAACAGCCACGGATCGTTCAACGACGCCATATTCACTCCCGGCGCGGGCCACCGATGCATCGACGGACACCGCTTGTTCCAGGATCACATTCATCGCGGCGGGGTCCTGCTCGGCGATAATGGCGACATTATCGGGTGGGGTCAGAAGGTCATCCTTGTCCCACCGAGACTTAATAATTCCCGCTTTTTCACCGGCGATTTCTTCAATGGTGTCGCCGAGGTATTCGGAGTGGTCCATTCCCACCGGGGTTATCACGGTCACGTCCCCGTGCACGACGTTGGTTGCATCCCAACGGCCACCCATGCCGACCTCGACGACGGCCACGTCGACGGGAGCATCGGCGAATGCAGCGAATGCCATCGTCGTGAGCACCTCAAAGGTGCTCATACGCGGTCCCCCCTCGTCCTCAGATCGGCGATCGACCATTTCGACGAAGGGCTTAATGGATTTCCAGGTCTGCACGAAGTCTGCAGGATGGATTGGTTCCCCATCGATGGCAATTCGTTCCGTCACTGACTGCAGGTGAGGGCTGGTGGTACGGCCGGTCCGCCGATGGAACGCACGAAGGAGGGATTCAATCATCCGAGTCACGGACGTTTTCCCATTCGTCCCCGCAACATGAATAGATGGGTATGCGTGCTGAGGATCCCCCAAAAGATCGAGGACCTGATGCATGCGATCCAGGGTGGGATCAATTTTCGTCTCTGGCCAGCGCGAATTGAGCTGGTCTTCGACGTCCGCCAGTGCCTCGAGATCGTCCGGTGTGATGGTGCGGTGCACAACCTCTGGCTTTGTTTCGTCACTCAAGGGCAACGTCAGCCCGGCATCATCGACTTTGAGGTCATCGGAGATCGCGGCGTTAATGTCCTCCGGACTCAGTGATGCCGGATCGACTGAATTGCCCTCGATCTTGTCGTGATGGGAATGGGGGATGCCCCCGTCGTTATCGAGGTCATCCTCGTCACGACCTGCCACCATTCATACCTTCTTCCTTGTATCCCGCTTCGTTCTATGCCGTTCGTCCGCATTCACCAGGGTTTATCCCCGGGAACTTACCCGAGGTCCGCCAACCGCGCTGAAATCCTAGCAACCTCTTCCTCGGCAATAGCTCGACGCTCACGGATCTTGTTCACCACGGCATCCGGCGCTTTCGTGAGGAAATTCTCGTTGGCCAGCTTCTTACCGGTGGTTTCCAGTTCCTTGTTCGCCGCTTTGAGGTCTTTCTCCATCCGCTTCCGCTCAGCGTCCTTATCGACGGTGTCGGAGGTGTCCAGTTCGACAGTAATCGTGGTTTGCGATAAGCGCAGTTCAATGGACGCCGTCGCAGAGAATCCGTCTGAGGGTTCATCGATACGAGCCAAATTACGGATGGCAGGTTCTTGTTCCTGAAGATCCGCAGCGGCGCAATCAACCCGCGCTGGTACCCGCTGTGACGGTTTCACACCCTGATCGGAACGGAAACGGCGGATTTCCGTCACCAATTTGATGAGGTCCTCCACACGACGTTGAGCAACGGGGTCGGCGTCGGCACCGTCTGTCGTCATCGACACATCAGGCCAGGAAGAAACAACTAGAGATTCTTTCTGCCCTTCCACACCATTGGTGAGCGCGGTCCACAATGTTTCTGTCACGTAAGGCATCGTCGGGTGGAGCAGCCGCAGAATGGTGTCCAGTACTCGGCCGATCACGCACTGAGTGGCCTGCCCGGTTGCATCATTGTCCTCGGGGTCGCGCGGAATCTGCGTCTTCGCGATTTCCAGGTACCAGTCACAGAACTCGTCCCACGTGAAGTGGTAGAGCGCCTCACTCGCCTTCGCGAATTCGTACTTGGCCAGGGACTTATCGACGTACTGACGGGTGGCCTCCAGGCGGTCCAGGATCCACCGGTCAGCGTCCGTGAGCGAGGAGCGCTCTGGCAACGGGCCAACCTGCGCGCCATTCATCAGCGCGAACCGGGTTGCGTTAAAGAGCTTCGTCGCAAAATTGCGCGAGGACTGCGCGGCGTCGCTACCGAGTGGCAAATCTGTTCCCGGGTTTGCACCGCGAGCCAGCGTGAAGCGCAAAGCGTCGGCGCCATAATCGCGCACCCAATCCATGGGATCAATGCCATTGCCCAAGGACTTCGACATCTTCCGGCCCTGTTCATCGCGCACAAGACCGTGCAAGAAAATGTCCGTAAACGGTACCTGAGGACGGCCGTCCTTCGCCGTCGCACCCTGGCCATCATGAAGGGTTGAGTCCTCGAGGGTATCGGCATAGGTGGCGAACATCATCATTCTGGCCACCCAGAAAAACAGAATGTCATAGCCGGTGACCAGCACGGACGTCGGATAGAACTTGTCCAGATCCTTAGTGTGTTCCGGCCACCCCATCGTCGAGAACGGCCACAGGCCCGAGGAAAACCAGGTATCTAACACATCGGGATCCTGATGCCAGCCCTCATCTGTTGGTGGTTCATCATCGGGGCCACAACAGACGACCTCACCGTCGGGGCCATACCAAATCGGAATCCGGTGGCCCCACCACAGCTGTCGAGAAATACACCAATCGTGCATGTTGTCGACCCAATCGAACCAGCGGGGTGTCTGGCTTTCCGGATGGATGACGGTATCACCGCTGCTTACCGCTTCAGATGCCATCTTGGCAAGGCCATCGACTTTAACCCACCACTGCTCGGACAAGCGTGGCTCGATGGCCTCCTTCGTGCGCTCGGAGTGGCCCACCGCGTGGACGTAGGGGCGGATCTCCTTCACAATCCGGCCCTGTTCCCGCAGCGCCTCCGTGATAGCCTTCCGCGCCTCATACCGATCCATGCCATCGAACTGGGTTCCTGTGTCCGCAATATGCGCGGACTTATCCAAGACCACGGGCATATCGAGGTGATGGCGCTGCCCCATCGCGAAGTCATTGGGGTCATGAGCAGGCGTGATCTTCACAGCACCCGTACCGAATTCAGGATCGACATAATCGTCGGCAATGACCTTCATCATGCGGCCTTCGATAAAGGGATGCGGCAACTCTTTACCGACGAGATCTTTGTATCGATCATCGTCCGGGTGGACGGCAACCGCGACGTCGCCCAGCATCGTCTCAACACGCGTCGTCGCGACAATGACGTGCGGCTCGTCGTCGTTGAGAGAACCGTAGCGGATGGAAACGAGCTCACCTTCATCGTCGGAGTACACGACCTCAATATCGGAGATCGCGGTCTCTAACTTCGGCGACCAATTCACCATTCGGTTCGCACGGTAAATTAATCCCTGATCATAAAGCTTCTTGAACATGGTCTGAACCGCACGTGAGAGTCCCTCGTCGAGGGTAAACCTCTCACGCGACCAGTCCAGAGAATCCCCCAAGGCGCGCATCTGGTTGCCGATTCTCTCGGCATAGTCTTTCTTCCACGACCACACCTTGTCGACGAATTCCTCGCGGCCGTAATCGAAGCGATCCTTCCCCTCTGTCTCCTTGAGAAGCGCTTCAACCTTGGTTTGAGTGGCGATACCCGCGTGGTCCATGCCCGGGAGCCACAGAACCTCATAGCCTTGCATCCGCTTCTGGCGGGCGAGGGCATCCATAATCGTGTGGTCCAAAGCGTGCCCCATGTGCAACTGTCCGGTCACATTCGGCGGTGGCAGAACAATGGAATAGGACGGCTTCGATGACGACGCATCCGCCGTGAAGTAGCCCTGGTTTACCCAGCTCTCATAGAGTTTCTTCTCAACATCCGCGGGATTCCACTGCTTAGGTAAGAGGTCTGCGCGGTTCGTCGTAGAGGATTTCGATGATGACGAGGAGCCTTGCGGCGTGTGACGGGCTGAATTCATGAGGTTCATTCTAAAACGGACCGAGGACATATGCGGTTTCGGGGCAACGACGGCACAAGGCCCGACTCTTCCACCAGGGAGA
Source organism: Corynebacterium pseudokroppenstedtii (assembly GCF_019754945.1). Taxonomy (GTDB): domain Bacteria; phylum Actinomycetota; class Actinomycetes; order Mycobacteriales; family Mycobacteriaceae; genus Corynebacterium; species Corynebacterium pseudokroppenstedtii. Next base: position 77,848 of record NZ_JAEUWU010000001.1, on the reverse strand, counting down.
GCCGGGCCTTGAACAACCGGTTTTACAACGCGTAACGGGCGCCTATCAACCGTCTATCAGTCGTCGAGGACTGCCAGGGCTAGATCAAGCCGCTATCCTCCACGATCTTCTTTTCGTTACGGAGCTCCTCCACATTCGCGTCGATCAGCTTGCGCTGAGCGTCGGAAATCTCCAGGTCCTTAACAACTTCCCACTCGCCGTTCACCGAGCGGCACGGCACAGAGGCAACCAGGCCCTCGTCGATACCGTAGGAACCATCCGACGGAAGCGACACGGATACCCAGTCGCCCTCCGGGGTGCCGGCGAACCAGTCGCGCATGTGATCGATGGCCGCCGAGGCTGCGGAGGCTGCGGAGGACTTACCGCGAACCTCGATAATTTCAGCCCCACGCTTGGCAACACGCGGACGGAACTCGTCGGCAAGCCACTTCTCATCGACCTTGTCGGCAACAGACTCGCCATTGACCGTGGCATAGGTGACGTCGGGGAACTGCGTAGCAGAGTGGTTACCCCACACCGTCATCTTCGCGAAGTCTTTCACCGGGGCACCCAGCTTGTCAGAGAGCTGAGCCAGCGACCGGTTGTGATCCAGACGGGTCATGGCGGTGAAGTGGTTGCCCGGGATGTCGGGGGCGCTGGCCTTCGCGATCAGGCAGTTGGTGTTGGCAGGGTTGCCCACGACGAGTACGCGCACATCTTTGGCAGCGTGGTCGTTGATTGCTTTACCTTGGGGCCCGAAAATCTTGCCATTTGCTGCGAGGAGATCGGAACGTTCCTCTCCTTTACCGCGGGGCTTGGAACCAACCAAGAAAACCGCCTGAGCATCCTCGAATGCTTCCTCTGCCTTATCGGTGACCGTGATACCGGTGACCAGCGGGAATGCAGCGTCAAAGAGCTCCATCGCGACACCCTGAGCAGCGGAAACAGCCTGCGGAATATCGAGCAGCCGGAGGTGAACCGGGGTGTCCTTACCAAAGACGTCACCTGAAGCAATGCGGAAGAGCAAAGAGTACGAAATCTGTCCGGATGCTCCGGAAACAGCAACGTTGACGGGATTCTTTCCTTCAGCAGTCATTAAAACCTTCCCTACATATCGGTGTACCGCGTACCACCCGTTCACAGTCGGGCCATCCACCTACTACTCGAGGGGTCAGTTGCCCGGAAAAGAGCTACGGAACGGTAGGTCCGCACGCCTCCAACGATACTCCTTGACGCGACCGCCCTGCATATACAGACCTGCGTAGACAGAGTTGTGTTGCGGTCGGGACCGTCCAGACCGCGCCTTCCCCACGGCAACAGTCGTGGCACCTACCATTCCGTAGGTTCTTTCTTGGCAAGGGGGTAGTTGCACGCGTCGATCGTATAAAGGTGGGCATTGATCGGGACGCTATGTACTTAACTACCCCCGAATAAGGTCAAAAACGCTCGACGAACTGGGATAAACCAAGAGATAATGCAGAAAGTAAAAACTAATGTCTACGATTGTGTTGGTAATTATGGCACCAGGTCGAGACCGTAACTGTTCCTCTACCACCGTTAGTCGATCAGCATCACTAGCACGTGGAGGTTGGTGGCGGACTGGATCATAAGCTCGTCGATAATGTGGATCATTCGATGAGGGATCAAGGAGCATGAGGCAACAGACTCAGCACGCCGCGAACTGAAGCCATAGATGTCAACCCCGTTCGAAGTAATGAGTATGTCAACATCGCCTTTACACAACGACTCCCCCTCAGCACCCGACCTCATTTCCATCGATACCGGCCCTATCTCGAAGAACGCTGAGACCTCAGCCCCCGAGCATGAGGAAATTCTCGACGCCGCGCTGACCGTTTTTTCTAACGTCGGCTATAACGAGGCTCGCCTGGAAAATATCGCGAGCGCATCCGGTGTCTCTAAACGGATGATCCATTACTATTACGGCGACAAAAAAGGCCTTTACATGGAGTGCCTGCGCTATGCGGAAACGCTCCTCCACCCGAAGGCAGAGGATCTTATTCCTGACAGTGACGTGCCGGTTGAGGCGATCCGGCAGCTCATTGACATCCTTGTGAAGAAGTTCTTTGCTGAGCCGCGGTCGGCCAGGATGTTAGCGATGGAAAACCTGCTCGGGATCCTCCCCCAAGATGCCGATGTCCACATCTTTTCCGGTTCACCCGCCGTTCTGCAGATCGGGCGACTGCTGATGAATGGCCAGGATCACGGCGCATTTCGGCCAGGGGTGTCCGCGATCGATATCTACTTCATCATTTGCGCGTTAGCGACGTTTCCTGCGTATAACCAGTCGACCTTCCGGTCTATGTACGACGTAGCTACCGGCGACGAAAGCAACCGCGATGGCATTAACGCGCTGATTCAAGATACTGTGATCAGCCTCTTGACGACGACGATGGCCACACGCGAGGGAGATTCCTACACCGTCACCACCGAGCAGCTTCGCGCCAGCGAGCGGGAGAATACGCCACTATATGGCGATGGTGATCTGTTGGACGGCAGTGACGCGCCGGCGTCCAATGAGACCAATCGGTTCGACGAACAATTTGGTCCGTTCTCGGAGTTTTACCGCGACTGATTGAACGTGATACGTCGGCAACCATTTACGGGTTGAGGTGGCCGCCCTTTGAGAGCAACCGGCTTTACGCGGATTCCCTTTCCGCCTCCGTGGACGAAATCAGCCTCGGTTCAGCATCTTCTGTGACGCATTCTTCTGAAATAACCACTTCGGTAACGTCCTCTGAGTCGGGGACCTCGAACATGACCGGTCCTAAGATCTCCTCCAAGATCGCCCTCAGGCCACGAGCCCCCGTACCGCGTTCGATGGCCTTGTCGGCAATGGCATTAAGCGCACCCTCCTCCATGGTCAGGGTTACGCCATCCATGTCGAGCAGCCTGCTGTACTGCTTGACCAGCGAGTTCTTTGGTTCGGTCAACACGCGAACCAGCGCTTCGCGGTCAAGATCATTGACGGTAGCGACGACCGGGAGACGCCCAATGAACTCAGGAATTAACCCGAACTTCACCAGGTCTTCTGGCTGAACATAGGAGAACGCATCGAGTTCGTTTTCCTCTTTAGAGGACACATTCGCGCCGAATCCGAGCCCCTGCTTTCCGCGTCGCTCGCCAATGACTTTCTCCAAGCCCGCGAACGCACCGGCAACGATGAACAGGACATTCTTCGTATCGAGCTGGATAAATTCTTGGTTCGGATGCTTCCGGCCACCCTGCGGCGGGACCGAGGCCACCGTTCCTTCGAGAATTTTCAGCAGTGCCTGCTGAACACCCTCGCCTGAAACGTCCCTGGTAATCGAGGGGTTTTCCGATTTGCGTGAAATCTTATCGACCTCGTCGATGTAAATGATTCCGCGCTGGGCACGATCGACGTCAAAGTCCGCAGCCTGGAGGAGCTTCAGAAGAATGTTCTCCACGTCTTCACCGACATAGCCGGCCTCCGTCAGGCTGGTTGCGTCGGTCATGGCGAAGGGAACGTCGAGCATGCGGGCCAGTGTTTGCGCCAGGTAGGTCTTCCCAGAACCGGTCGGGCCGAGCATGAGGATGTTGGACTTCGCGATCTCTATATCGTCGTCAGACTTATGGTGGTCATTCTCATCGGCTTGGATGCGCTTGTAGTGGTTGTAGACCGCCACGGCTAAAGTCCGCTTTGCGGCGTCCTGGCCGATGACGTAATCACCGAGAAAGTCGACGATTTGCGATGGCTTGGGTAGCGCCTTGTCCGTCTTCTGCGCGGGTGAGTTATCGAATTCTTCTTCGATAATTTCATTGCACAGGTCGATGCATTCGTCGCAGATGTACACACCCGGGCCCGCGATAAGTTTGCGGACCTGTTTTTGGCTCTTTCCGCAAAAAGAGCACTTCAGGACATCGGCGCTTTCCTGCATACGTGCCATAAATTCCCTTGACCCCTAACGACTTCGTAGGCGTACAACCGTTCATGGTTGTCTATCCGAGACCAAAGCCCAGAATAGCAGCGGAACTCGTCGATTCCGCGCTCATTCTGGGCTCGTTGTCATCTCATTATAAATCTGGGCAGCAAACCGGCGCTTCCGGTTCATAAACCCTGTTCGCGTCGGTGCTCCGCCCTATTTCTGCGCAGAGGCCTTACGGTAATCAAAGACTTGGTCGATGATTCCGTATTCTTTCGCACCTTCTGCGGTGAGGATCTTGTCACGGTCGGTATCGATGCGAATCTGTTCCGCTGATACGCCGGTATGACGTGCCAAGGTGGTCTCCATCAAGGTCCGCATACGCTCGATCTCTGCGGCCTGGATTTCGAGGTCGGAAACCTGCCCCTGCGTGCCCTGCGTCGCTGGCTGGTGAATAAGAACACGCGCATTCGGCAACGCAGCACGCTTACCCGGCGTACCGGCTGCCAACAGCACTGCAGCAGCCGACGCAGCTTGCCCCAAGCAGACAGTGACGACGTCGGGACGGACATACTGCATGGTGTCGTAAATCGCCATGAGCGACGTGAAGGATCCGCCGGGCGAGTTGATGTACATGGTGATGTCGCGGTCCGGGTCCAGCCCCTCGAGGACCAGCAGCTGAGCCATGATGTCGTTGGCGGAGGCGTCATCGACCTGGGTACCGAGGAAGATGATGCGCTCTTCAAAAAGCTTGTTATACGGGTTGGATTCTTTGGCCCCAAACGAGCTGTGCTCGACAAATGATGGGAGGATGTAGCGGCTTTCTGGCATCTGCATGTGGGAAACCCCGTTCAGTTGAGAAGAAGAATACTGGTTGAGTTCATCGCTAGGGTTCATGGCCACTACTCTGTCTCCTCCTTCGCCGATGTAATCACGTGATCAACAAAGCCGTACTCTAAGGCCTCCTGGGCATCGAACCAGCGGTCACGGTCGGAGTCTTTCTGAATCCGCTCCAGCGACTGGCCGGTGTGCTGCGCGTTGAGCTCGGCCAAATCGCGCTTGGTGCGGGCGAACTGCTCGGCCTGAATAGCAATATCAGCTGCCGTTCCGCCTACACCTGCCGACGGCTGGTGCATCAAAATGCGAGCGTGTGGCAAAGCGTAGCGCTTGCCTTTTGTTCCCGCAGTGAGGAGGAACTGGCCCATGGAGGCAGCCAGGCCCATCCCGTACGTGGCGATGTCACACGGTGCGTACGTCATGGTGTCATAAATGGCCATCCCTGCGGTCACAGAACCACCGGGCGAGTTGATATACAACGAAATGTCCCGCGTCGGGTCCTCCGCCGAGAGCAAAAGGATCTGTGCGCAAAGCCGGTTGGCGATGTCGTCATTAACCTCGGTGCCGAGGAAGATAATGCGTTCCCGCAGCAGTCGCTCGAAGACGGAATCGTTAAGGTTCAATCCTGCTGTCCCATTTTCCATGGTGGGGGCAGAATATCCCTTCTGAGCACTAACTCCAGTGTCGTTTGAGGAAAAGTTCATTATGTACGCTCACTTTCCAATGTTTTTGGGTGCACCCCAGACTAGCTAATTCGATGAAGTGTGGCTCGCCTTTTGCGCTCTGTTCGCTGTTAGCGTGCGTCGGTATGAGATGCCGATGCCCCCACACCTTTCAGGGCGTGGGGGCAGTGTCGGAATTATCCGCAAGTCAACGGTTTATTTTTCAGCGTTCTCTGAATCGTCATCGGTGGGGGTTGCCACGGGAGCTTCCGCCGCTTGATCGAATTCAGCCGATTCTTCGGTCTCGGTGCCAGAGGGCGTTGCTTCACTGTTTTCCGATGCCTCGGCATCTGCGGACCCGGTAGAAGTCTCGTCGGTGTTTTCTTCTTCACCGAAGTATTCTTTCGGATCGATCTCGTTGCCATCGGTGTCCTTGACCGACACCGTGCAAATGGATTCAGCCAAAGCCTTGCCACGACGAACATCGGCGTAGAGGGCACCGATCTGGTCCGACGCCTGAATGGCCTGCATGAACTGCTGAGGCTCCATGCCGTACCGCTGGGCGGTGAACATGATGTGCTCGGTGAATTCCTGCTGGCTGACCTCTGGCTGGAGCTCATCAGCGAGAGTGTCGAGGAACAGCTGAGTCCGCACGGCCTCTTCTGCACTGGACCGGGTGTCGCGATCGAACTCTTCGCGGCTGCTGCCCTGGGCGGCGAGAAGCTGGTCAAAGGCTTTCTCATCACCATTGAACTGCTGGAGAAGCTGGTTCAACTGGCCCTTAACTTGCTCTTCGACAACGGCTTCTGGCAGCTCGAAGTCGGTCTTTTCCAGAGCCTTTTCGAGGACCTTGTCCCGGATCGACGACGCCTGCTCAGCCTTCTTGTTTTCCTCAACCTGCTTGGCCAAGGATTCACGAAGCTCGCCGATGGTGTCGAACTCCGATGCGAGCTGAGCGAAGTCATCGTCAGCTTCAGGAAGTTCACGTTCTTTGAGCGACTTCACAGTGACAGTGACCTCGGCCTCTTCGCCTTCGTGGTCACCGGCGACAAGGTTCGACTTAAAGGTCTTTGATTCATCAACCTTCATGCCCTCGAGCGCGTCGTCCAAGCCCTCGATGAGCTCGCCGTTGCCGACCTGGTGGGAAAGGCCTTCGGTCGTGGCCTCGTCAACAGGTTCGCCACCCACGGTTGCGGACAGGTCAATGGAGACGAAGTCGTCTTTCTGAACTGGGCGCTCGACTGCCTTCAAGGTGCCGAAACGTGCGCGGAGGTTGTCCAGCTCAGCGTCGACAGCGGCGTCGTCGGCAACGAGCGGATCGACTTCGACTTCGATGGTGGAGAAATCAGGAAGATCAATCTCCGGACGGACATCAGCCTCTGCGGTGAACTCAACGAGCTCGTTATCTTCCAGCCGGGTGATGTCGATGGTCGGTTGCGTGAGAACCTTGAGGTCATGCTCTTCAACAGCCTGGCTGTAGCGGCTGGGCAGCATGTTGTTGATGACCTGGTCGAGGATAGCCCCCCGGCCGAGTCGCGCCTCAAGAACGCGCGGAGGAACCTTGCCTTTACGGAAGCCAGGGAGTGTGACCTGCTGCGCCAGCGAGCGGTAGGCTTGGTCGATCTCCGGCTGAAGCTCGTCAAAAGGAACTTCGACAGTAAGCTTTACGCGAGTCGCGCTCTGTTGCTCAACGGAGCTCTTCACGGATGCACACTCCTGTGGTGTCGTTGGTTATTTGGAATACAATTTCTCTCTATTTGTGGAGACCCGGCCTGCCAAACGTCGTGTCTGACCGGCCGGGCCACTCCTGGTCGGGGTAGCGGGATTCGAACCCACGACCCCTCGCTCCCAAAGCGAGTGCGCTACCAAGCTGCGCCATACCCCGGTATGAAAGAAAGTCCACCGGCCACGAGTGCCGAAGACAACTAGAGTCTACGGGCACCGTTTTTGCCACTTTCATTGACCCCCACTATTCAGCGTTATCCACCGCAAAATACGTGGTGAAAGAGCTTTTTGTGATGTTACACGGTCAGCTTAGGGGTTAGCAATGGAGCGAGGCTGCGTCATTTTCTACTCTCCGCTGTGACAGCAGCTCTATGCCTTAATCCCTATGCCTTACGTTCCCTGTCTCACGACGGGCACTGCCGCATGATGACGGCATAACCTGTCCAAAAAGTGTCCACACCGCGTTTTGTCGTACACCCCCGGGAAGAACCCAATTCCTGGGCTCGAAACGCCGACGCACCGAAGAAGGAACCGGTACACGGAAAACTGAGGGAAAGCTACACCTAGAGCCTAAAAGTGCGTGGGGGATACGCGTCCCAAAACAAAAGTGCGGGGCTATATGATCAATTTTCGGCCATTTTTCGCCCATATCCCTCCGCAGTTTTCACAACCGACCCCGATATACCCCCACAGTTGTCCCGCACGCGGACACACTATTGGCGTATAACACTGAAGAACCCGTGTGGTCATATGCATGGTCATACGACGAAACCCGGCTAGTTCTCCGCAAGCGTGGAAAACCAACCGGGTGATATTGTCGTCGGGACTCTCTATGTCTCCGACATAATGGAGGGAATGACGGGAATCGAACCCGCGTCTTCAGCTTGGAAGGCTGAGGTATTAGCCACTATACGACATTCCCATTGCGAAAAACGGTACCTGAGCACGTGAAACACGGCTGACGCGTACTTCAACGCCCACGAACCTTCTTTCCGCGGTGTGTTGCCATAGTACATTTCGTTCGCGGTTTCGCAAAACCCGAACTCCCCACAAATTACGCATTCCCGATCCCGCTACAACGCTGCCTTTTAAACGCCGCTTTAAACGTCGCACGAACAAAACGCTCACTAGCGCAGAAGCATCAGCTTCATACGAGCAGCCGCGTCGCCAATTAGGCAAGCACCACCAGCAGCAATAACGCCCAGAATGTCGGTCACCTCAAGGCCCGTCGCGTAAAATAATGGTGACGACACTACCCCTGGAGGAACCATGCCTACCGATACTCCTGCTGCCCCACTATCAGGCGATTCTTCCGCATCACTGACGGCAACAACTCTCTCCACTGATTTATCCCAGACGCAACTTATCGCCAACGGCGTCAGTTTTGATTATTCGGGAGTACCGGTTCTCCGCAACATCGACCTCACCTTGTCAGCGGGCGACGTTCTCGGGCTGGTCGGCGATAACGGCGCTGGTAAATCGACGTTAATGTGGGTTCTCTCTGGCCGACGCAAGCCCACGAGTGGCGTCGTCACCCACGTCGGGCAACGTGTTCTTGGCTCCCAGGAATTAGAGGCCCCCTTCGATTCAACCGGTGAGATGCTCATTAAAGAGGCTCTGGGGCCGTCGCTTCGTCGCCTACAAGCATTCGAGGAGGCCACGGAAGCACTTGCCGACGCGGAGACAGACGAGGAAGTTGCCCGAGCAAATGAGCGGTATTCCACCATTTTCTCCGATGTCACGGCCCACGATGATTGGAATGCCGAACATAACGCGGACATCATTCTCGACAGCCTCGGCCTCACCAATGATGACTCAACGACTGTTAATGGTGAACCGCTGCTCTCACGCAGGACAGCCGATCTATCCGGTGGCCAGCGGGCGCGCCTTGGGTTAGCGCTCACCCTCATTCGCAATCCCGAGATTCTCCTCCTCGACGAGCCCACGAACCACCTCGACGACCGTGGCAGAGAACTTGTTATCGATCACATTCATAACCACGCTGGCGTGGTTGTCGTCGCTACGCATGATCGAGATTTTCTCGACGCGGTGTGTACGCAGATCGGCGATATCGTGCCCCGGCGCGAGGGAATTCACATTTTTAGGGGCAATTACACCGCTTATGACAAGCACCGTCGGCATGAGCGCGCGCTGTGGGAGCATCAATGGAAGACGGAGCAGAGGGAGAAAAACCAGCTAGAGCAGGATATTGAGGCACATCATGAGTCGGCCGGTCCGAAGAAGGCGAAGCGGGACAACGAAAAGGTCATGTATGGGATGGCCGGTAACCGGGCCGACCGTCAATTGTCCCGACGAATCCGTGCGACGCGGCAACGTCTCACCGAGCTCGAGGAGAACGGTGTGGAACAGCCCCCCGCAGTTCTCGGTCTCGATGCACCCTTGACGGCGCCCGTACCGCGTCGTCGGGTCGCGGCAGGATCCGAGGAGGACTTCGCCATTAAATTACAAGGACTCGTCGTCCCTGATCGTGTCCGCGTAGGGTCTTTGACTATTCGCCCGGGTGAAAAAGTAGTGATCACGGGGCCGAATGGAGCAGGCAAGTCGTCATTGCTCGGGGCTATCTCCGGCGCGGTGCCGACAGAGAGCGGGCAAGTTCGCATTGGGGAGGGCCAAAGTGTGGGTGTTCTCCGCCAAGAGCAGCGATGGGATGATCCCAGACAATCAGCAGAGGATCTGTATGCGTTGGCTCCCCACCCCACTGTGAGCTTCGACGAGCTCGGACTGCTGGCTCCTGAGGACGCCATTCGGCCCGTCGGGGACCTCTCTATAGGCCAGCAGCGACGAGTAGCGCTTGCGCTGATTGCAGCCGGCCCGCCTCATATTCTCCTTCTCGACGAGCCGACGAACCACCTCTCCGTCGACTTGATTGAAGAGGTACAGGATGCCATCGCGAGTGCTGAGGGAACAGTGCTTGTTGTCACTCACGACCGTCGGATGATTGAGCGGTTGGAGTCTCGGCACCTGATTGTTGACCACCACGAGGTGGTGGAAGGGCAACGAGGGCACCGTTCAGTCGAGTTCCAATAATTAACTTTGGCAACCATACCATTATCAGTACCCCTACTATGGGGTAACTTTTTTACCGGCTCGATAACGAATAGTTAACGATTCTTTATCGGGCGGAAATCTGCAGATTCTTTGGTAAGCAGCGCCTTTAAACGTGGGTTGAACACATACGGGGGTGTAATAAGTAGTTTAACGGACTTCATGCCAGTTTAGCTGGAGTTTTGCTACATAGCGCTCCCCTATTTTTCGGGCGTACACTCCTGACTCATGACACCGATCCTTCTTGACAAAGACTCAGGACACGAGCTGTGGACCGCAGCGCAATGCGCTGAGTTTTCTGGTACAGCGCGGGGTACATTCACCAGCTATGCGGGTCGTGGTCGCGCACCAAAGCCTGTAGCAAAGTTTCAAGGATTGACTCTCTGGGATGCTGAAGACGTAAAGCATTGGCACGAGAATCGAGTCGACCGTAGGAGAAAAAACGACTCCGACACCGACGGTTAAGCGCCACCCTGACCAGGCCATAACCACGCTGTCCGATGATGAATGCTCCTCTTCGGTGGAGGGCGAGCTGAAAGAAGATAACACCGGAAAAGGAAAAGCATCTCTTGCACATTGTTGCGCAAGAGATGCTTTCTTTTATGGCACGTTCGTGCCCGAGCCCCGACGGCAGCCCGGGCGGCCTACTGGTCTTCGGGCAACGCGGGTGCCATCCCCGTACGTTCATACTCCGCGAGAATGTCAAGCCGCCGCTGGTGGCGTTCCTCATTCGACCACGGCGCTTCGATGAAAGCGTCGACAATCTCGAGGGCTTCCTCCTCGGAGTGCTGGCGAGCCCCTAAACCGATGAGCTGTGCATTGTTGTGCTCCCGGGCAAGCTTGGCCGTCTCCACGGACCAGGCCAAAGCACAGCGGGCTCCCTTGACCTTGTTGGCAGCGATCTGCTCACCGTTTCCGGAACCGCCGATCACGATGCCCAATGATCCGGGATCGTTCACGACCCGGGCAGAGGCTTCGATGCAGTAAGCAGGGTAATCATCCTTGGGATCAAAGGAATGAGCCCCGCAATCGACGATCTCGTGGCCGTTCTTTTCCAAATGAGCAGCAATAGTATTTTTCAACTCGAACCCAGCGTGGTCCGCACCAAGATAAACGCGCATAGTTCTAGGGTAGCTCAGCAGTCTTGTTTTCTGGCATCTCTGTGCGAGATCGTTTCAATTCGAAGAAATGCGGGAACGCTGCCAAGGCCACTGCCCCATCGAAGATTCGTCCCGCATCTTCCCCGCGCGGTACACGGGTGATCACTGGCCCGAAGAACGCGTTATCGCCCAACTTCAGCACCGGCGTCCCCACGTCATCGCCGACCGCGTCCATCGCGCCCTGGTGGTGACGGCGTAGCGAATCATCCTGCTCAGTGGAGTGTGCCACCTCGAGATACGACGCCGGAAGGCCAATCTCTTCCAAGGCATCGCGGAGCACGTCGTCGAATCCCTCGCCGGCGTGAGCGTCCACTTCTTTCTTATCGTGAATCCGGGTGCCCATTGCGGTGTAGTAGGCGTCTAATTTCTCCGGATTTTCGTCGGCAATGAGGGCGGCAACGCGAGCTGGGCCCCACGTCTGTTTCATCATCTTCTTGTAATCGTCGGGAAGATCATCATTGTTCTCATTGAGAACCGACAAGCTCATAGGATGCCAAACCACAGTGATATCCCGGACTTTTTCTACCTCTTTAATCCACCGGGATGTTACCCAGCAAAACGGGCAGGAGACATCAAACCAAAAATCGATTCGCTGTTTGTCGGCCATGTCATTACCTCCATGATCTGTACGTTGGCGCTGTGCCCACCGAGGGCTCATTGCTCCCGCGATTTTTCATCACCTAGTAGTCTCAATATCTGGGAACTTTATGCTCTCGCATATTCCAAAGCCCTCCAGCGAAAGGACACAACGCAGGAATGTCATCAACTAATCTCACCTGGCAAGAGGCCAAGGACCGGGCCGCACTCATTGGAGTGGACCGGTACTCCATAATTTTAGACCTTACTGACGGACATGGGCTTCCTGGAGAAAAAACCTTTACGTCAAAGACCACAGTGTGGTTCCACACACGCGACGGTGTGTCGGAGGGCGATCTGGAGCAAGGAACCTTCCTGGATCTCCGCGCCTCGCGGGTAACATCTGTGCAGCTCAACGGGACCGATGTCACGACCGATGCGATCCGTTATTCGGATAACCAGTATGACGAGGAAGCCGGTATTCAGCTTCGCAATCTGGAACCTGGCGGCAACCGCGTCACGGTGTGCGCCGAATGCCGCTACTCGACCTCAGGTGAGGGACTTCACCGTTTCGTCGATCCCTCGGACAATGCGGTCTACCTGTACACACAATTCGAAACTGCCGACGCCAAACGCGTCTTCGCGTGCTTCGACCAGCCGGATCTCAAAGCCACGTACCGTGTGCAGGTCATCACGCCTGATTCGTGGCGGCTCATTACTAATGGCCCTGTCAGCACCACGGTGACCTCTCCCCGCGCGGGTATTCTCACGACCGACGGCGACAACCCACAAACAACGGTCGCGATTCACGAAGCTGAGGTTGATTACCCTCTCTCTACCTATTTAATTGCTTTCATGGCGGGGCCGTACACCGAAGCCACCGATGTGTGGCGCGGAACCATTACTCCGCATCCCGAAACATCGGACAAATCAACCGAAACGTCGGACGAATCGTCCAGCCAGGAAGTCGAAATTCCCCTCGGTCTTTATTGCCGACGGGCGCTGGCCGAGCACCTCGATTCCGAAGAACTGTTTAAGGAAACAAAACAGGGATTCGATTTCTACGCTAAGCACTTTGGCATCCCGTATCCATTTAAGAAATACGACCAAGTGTTCTGCCCTGAATACAACATGGGGGCAATGGAAAATGCCGGGGCCGTCACGATCCGTGAAGACTATGTGTTCCGGTCGGCCACCACTCGGTACCTCTACGAGCGTCGCAATGACACGATCCTCCACGAGATGGCGCACATGTGGTTCGGCGATCTCGTCACCATGAAGTGGTGGAATGACCTGTGGCTTAACGAATCATTCGCCACCTGGTCCTCGGCGCAGGCTCAAACTGAGGTCAGCGAATTTACCACCGCGTGGGTCACATTCGCCCACGTCGAAAAGGCTTGGGCATACGCGCAAGACCAGATGTCGTCCACGCACCCGATTTCGACGGACGCGTCGGATATCGAAACCGTCGACCAGAACTTCGACGGGATCACCTATGCCAAGGGCGCGTCGGTTCTCAAGCAGCTAGCCGCTTATGTCGGGCTCGACGAATTCTTCGCCGGTGTACGTCTGCATTTCCAGCGCCATCAGTACGACAACGCGACCTTCGATGATCTCCTTAACGCGCTCGAGGAATCGTCGGGACGCGATCTGTCCCAGTGGGCTGATCAATGGCTCAAGACCACCGGCGTCAATACCTTGTCCGTCGATGCGCAGGCTAAAGACGGGGCCTACACCTCAGTTGCTGTCAAGCAGAGTGGTGCGCAACCGGGTGAAGGCGAACACCGCGATCACCGCATCGGCGTCGGCGTCTATTCCCTCCAGGATGGTGACGTCGTTCGCACAGCTAACACCGAGCTGGATATCCACGGTGAGAGCACCGACGTTCCTGAACTCGTCGGCACTCCCGTCGGCGATCTCGTTCTGCCCAATGATGGCGACCTGACATATGCGCTCATCGATCTCGATGATGCTTCCAACGAGTTCGTGCTGAATCACCTGCCGGCAATTAAGGATCCCATGGCTCGCGCTCTGTGCTGGTCGGCGGAGTGGGAGCGTCTGCGCGCTGGTCGTTTGCGCGCTCGTGATTTCATCGCGCTTGTTGAGCGTGGTCTGCCTCATGAGACGGAAACCGCCGTCGTTCAGCAATTAGTTCGACAGGTTGTGTCCGCAGCGAGGAACTATGCCGACCCGACGTGGCTTGCCGACGAAGGCTGGGATGCGGTTGCTCATGCTTTGGTATCGACGGCACGCGCGGCTGCTCCGGGTAGCGATACCCAGCTCGCGGCGGTCAAGGAGCTGCCCAATGTGGAGCCCACTGCCGAGACTGTTGCTATCGCGCGCGCGATTGTCGATGGCACCCCGGAGAGTGTCGAACTGGACGGTCTCTCCATCGATACCGATATGACGTGGCTTGCGATCAAAATGCTTGCCGCGTCCAGCGGTTCCCACGGGGTGTCAGAGGATGAGGTCACAAAGCTTATCGACGAAACCTCCGCGAACGACCGTTCGTCATTGGGTGAACAAGCGGCGATTGCGGCGCGGGCGCTCCTGCCAACACCGGACAACAAGTCTCGCGTGTGGGATGACATCATGGGCGAGGATGCGTCGACGCTGTCGAACCGCCAGTTGTTGTCGAATGTCGCAGGATTTAGGACTGCCGGCAGTGACGAGCTCTTGGCCGGTTACCGCGATCGTTATTTCGATGAGGCCCTCAGTGTGTGGGAGAACCTCAATGGCGAGATGGCTCTGCGCGTGCTCGCGGGAATGTATCCATCATGGGATACATCGGACGAGGCTATCGCTCGAGCCGAGAAACTGGTTGCCGACGAAGAATTGCCCGCTGGTTTCCGCCGACTGATCGCGGAGGGTAAGGATAATCAGCGCCGCTTCGCTGCAGCACGTGAACACGACCGGAGCTAAAAGCCATAGCCTCGATGTCTCCTGAACTGGGGACGCCGAGGCCTCCCCGGCCATACGGTCCGGGCCTACATATTAAGTAGGTTCAGCCGATTCCTGCGTTGTGCAAGGACCGTTCCCAGCCTGGTATCCGTCCTGACCCAGAGAGGCGAAACGGAGACCCGCATAATATCGCCTCCGATAAAACCGAGGCTTCCCAAGGCGATAATGGCTCGCGACGTGAGCTGCGCCGTCTCTTCCGTCGTCGGCGATTCGACGGTCATAATCTTCTGGTCCAACAGCGATTGAGCTATCCCCGCTGGCCCCGATTCTGCCGTGGCTGTGTCACGGACGTCGTTATATAACGCCGCAACGGTGTCTATCGCTACGTCATCAATATAGGTGAATGTCTCTGTCAGAGGCACAGGTCCGGGCCACATTCCCGGCGTACCGGGGTGCTCCAGCGAAAGAGTTATCGGACCACCCTCCCGAGAGTGGAAAGAGGTCGACGCATCGATGGCTCGCCGCACGTTCGAACAATGCGTGATGACGTCACGAGCCGAGTCATTCCCCCACACACCACGGACCCGTCGCAGCCCAAAGGGACCAAGTGGCGTGGTGACATAAACATCGAACCACTGATGACGCTGGTCACGAGCCTCGATGGCAGCACCCGCAGCATTAGGTTGGCGAGATCTGGTATTCGCAAGATGAATCCGAACCAACGCCGTCGAATCGAGGCGTTCTGCTCGAGACATGTATGTGAAGAGGTCTCGAGCAACGCCGTGCTCAATAGTTATCGGCATGGTGTCCCCTGGATGAGGCCGGTGGATTACTCCGTAGAATCCGGAGGCACGAGTTGATCAATATCGGGTTCATTATCTTGGCCTCGTTCGATTTCTCTCACGGGGCGAGTGATCATGGACTCGAGGAGCTGCCGTTCACTGTCCGTAATTTCGCGCGGAGAGCTCGACCGCATATCGATAGCAACCTGCGTAATCTTCACTTCGCAACACACGATCCCGTCGCGATCGAGGATCAGTTGGCGGACACCAAAAGATGTTCGGCCGACCCGGGTCACTTCTGAATTCACGGTCACGGTGTGGCTGGATGGGGAAATTCCGCGTCGGTAATCCAATTCGGCGTGGCGCACAAATACCTTTGGTACTGACCCGTTACCAGCTATGGACTCCATTTCGTTCAGAAGTGCGACGCGTGAATCTTGTGAGAACTCGAGATACGCCGAGTTATTGACGTGACCATACATGTCGAAGTCGGACCACCGAAGTGGCAATGACACTGTATGGACCCTGCCAGTACGTCCGAGTACTTCACGAAAAGGCATAATTCACCATGACCTAACGAATTAGCGAGTTAACTTCCGGTGAGTCACACGGTGGGGACGCGCAGCTTCTTCACCGAGCCTATCGACCTTGTTCTTCTCATAGTCCTCGAAGTTACCTTCAAACCAGTACCACTGGCCTTCGGCAACATTGCCTTCCCAGGCGAGAATGTGTGTACACGTGCGATCCAAGAACCACCTATCGTGGGAGATCACAACAGCACACCCCGGGAATTGTTCAAGCGCATTCTCCAAGCTGGAGAGAGTTTCGACATCCAGATCGTTGGTGGGCTCATCCAATAGGATCAGGTTACCACCCTGCTTCAAGGTCAGCGCCAGGTTCAAACGGTTACGCTCACCGCCGGAGAGCACCTTGGCTGGCTTTTGCTGATCAGCACCTTTGAAACCGAAAGCCGAAATATAAGCGCGCGATGGCATTTCGTTCTGGCCGACGATGATGTAGTCCAGCCCGTCAGAGACGACTTCCCACACGGTCTTTTCGGGGTCAATGTTCTCACGGTTCTGGTCCACGTAGCTGATGTCGACAGTTTTACCGACTTTCACCTCGCCGGAATCCGGCTCTTCAAGCCCCACAATCGTCTTGAACAAGGTGGACTTACCCACACCGTTCGGGCCGATAACACCGACGATGCCGTTACGAGGCAACGTGAAGGACAGGTCTTTGATCAGGGTACGGCCATCGAAGCCCTTGTTGAGGTGGCTGACCTCCACAACCTGGTTGCCCAGGCGCTGCGGGGTCGGAATTTGGATTTCCTCAAAGTCGAGCTTCTTATATTTCTCGGCCTCCGCAGCCATTTCCTCGTAACGCTGCAAGCGAGCCTTATTCTTCGCCTGACGTGCCTTAGCGCCCGAGCGCACCCACTGCAGTTCCTGCTTCAACCGCTTCTGCAGCTTGGCGTCTTTCTTACCCGCAACTTGCAGACGCTCAGATTTCTTCTCCAAGTACGTGGAGTAGTTACCTTCGTAGGGGTACAGCTTCCCGCGATCGACCTCACAAATCCACTGGGCAACGTGGTCGAGGAAGTAACGGTCGTGGGTAACAGCCAACACCGCGCCCGGATAATTACGCAGATGCTGCTCCAGCCAGAGCACAGACTCAGCGTCCAAGTGGTTGGTGGGCTCATCGAGCAGCAATAGATCTGGCTCAGCCAACAGAAGCTTGGCTAGTGCTACACGACGACGCTCACCACCGGATAGCGTCGTCACTGGCGAGTCTGACGGCGGACACCGCAGCGCATCCATAGCCTGGTCGATCTTCGAATCCAATTCCCAGGCGTCGGCAGTGTCGATTTTCTCCTGCAGGACGGTCATGCGTTCCATGAGCTCATCGGAATAATCCGTCGCCATCTTTTCGGCGATTTCTTCATATTCACGCTTGACTTCCCAGATCTCTCCGAGGCCTTCTTCCACGTTGCCGCGGACGGTCTTTTCCTCGTTGAGTGGAGGCTCCTGGAGCAAGATCCCCACAGAAGCGCCGGGATCGAGGAACGCCTCACCATTGGAGGGCTGATCAATTCCCGCCATAATTTTCAAGATCGACGATTTTCCGGCGCCGTTTGGCCCCACCACGCCGATCTTGGCCCCCGGATAAAAAGCCATGGTGACGTCGTCAAGAATGACTTTTTCTCCATGCGCCTTGCGCACGTTTTTCATTGTGTAAATGAATTCACCCATACAGTCCTCAACTCATTTTTCTATGCCGCACGAACCTAGCATTCTCTGCTCACCTACTATGGCCGATGACCATAGGGTTCACCACCTCGAAAGCTAATCTCAAGGATCAACCTCGAGAGTTAAGAGGTGCGATGGTCCCCGCGCAAGTTCCTCAGCAAAGTCTAACCGTTGAGGGTACGCAAGCACGGTGCTAACAACAACCAGTTACGACGACTCCTTCACGGAGGCACGCCCTCATGCGCTAGCCAGGGCGACATCCCGTGTGTATGAATCCTCCTGTTCGCTCAAATGCGTGGAGTCCCTCAGGGCTGTGGAGTCGGTGGAAGTGCTCGAATCACTCGACGAGCCCTCGGGGAATGGATTTCCATCCGACGTGACCGTTCCGTCCCAATCGGTGGAGAGACTCGTCACCTCCCCTGATCCCTTGGCTGCTCCAGCAGAGGAGCCGATTTCCAACGGAACCAAACGTCCTAGGCGACTAGTCATCGCGGACGTAATAACGATCCTGTTGAGGTCAACTCCAACGTGAGAGGCCTTGATTCTCACGGAGCTCCGCGTGATCTTCTCCCCCGAGTCCAACGTCGCCTCCCACGAATGAGTGATCAGCCGACCGTATATAACAACTGGCATCCCCTTCGTTACCGATTTCAAACAGTGTGTGGCTAGTGGACCGGACATCTGGACGTCGATAAATAATGAGTCAGATGACTGCCATACACCATCGTCGTCACGCCAACGACGATCCGACGCAACGCGCATAGTTGCGAAAGGGGTTCGACCCGATGGTGTTCGATCAACTGGGTCACTGACGACGTTTCCCACGACGGTGACCATTGCGGAATTTTGTGCCATGACGTACCTACTCTCCCTCCTACGAAGGGCGCTCCCGGTAACGGCTGAGTAGCTGAGTAGCTGATTAGCGCAGTACCGTGAAGTCCTCATCGATAGAGACGATCTGAAAATGACAAACTCAGAGTGGCACACGGTGGTCCGGAAATTAGGCCTGTGAGGAGCTCATCGGGGCGTCCGCTGTGGATAACCAAAGTTATCCACAGATTTTTATTCACCCGACTTTCTTATCCGCGCAGTGAATCCACACGGTGAAAAAGATCCGTGAAACAAAAAATAACGCCCCGTGCCGACAGAAGGGGTGAGTGCCGAAAGTAGGTGTCGCCGATACAACGGATAATCGCATAGCGATAAAGAAAAACCGGACCGCGCTATCGCACAGTCCGGCGCATGTCATCGGAAGGCCTCGTCATGACCTCCGATGACGAACAGGGAAACACGCTGCTGAAGCCCCGTTTAAGGGTTCAACTAGGCGCACAGTGAAGATCGATATGTACTACTTTCCAGATGGAGTACGGGTCTCGGCGCTGATGAACCAAGCCTGCTGCTCCAGCTGCTTGATGTATTCGTGCAGCAGATCAGCACTCGTCGGGTCAGCCTCGTCAACGCGGTCGTGAACCTCACGCATGGTGTTGGTTGTCGCGTTAATAGCCTCGACGACGTGGGAAATAGCGTCGTGAGTAAGGATCTCTCCTGCCGGGAACTCCGGAAGGGACGAACCTGCGGCTACAACGGCCGTGCGACCATCGGGAATGCCATTCAAAGCACGCATACGCTCAGCGATTTCGTCGGTGCCTTCACGAGCAACCGAAACAAGCTCGTCTAAGTTCAGGTGCAGATCGCGGAAGTTCGGTCCGAGAATGTTCCAGTGAGCTTCCTTGGCAACCAGGCTCAAATCGATGAAATCAACGAGAACCTTCTGCAAATCAGAAACAACGTCGCTAGGAGCACTAAAGGCTGGAGTTGTTTGAACGGAGCTTTCAGCGGAAGCCGAACGCCCAACAGATGCTTGCGCGGAAGTCATATCTTTTTCCTTCTCTCGATAAGTTGGTTTGTCGTCTCAGAGCTACGTGGACTGTGCCCGATACCGGGCTTTTCCTTCGCTCTGCCCCTAGTTATACACCCTTCTTATACGCGTGGCAACTATTAATAAGCTGGCTTTAGATAGGGCTTAGCTATTGCCGACTTTGGGCCCCGGCGAGGCTAATCCGACCGGTTATCAGCTCAGTCCCCTTCACTGGACCTACCGTTCCCTGAACCTTTTCCACTGACATCCTGCTGCTCAGCGTCAACACTGCCGGTTGGCTTATCGGCAGGCGTTTTTGCTGATGAGCGGCGTGCCTTCGGTACGTTATGGTGCTCAAACTTCTTCTGGTGGAAGTAACTCCGCACCTCGTCAGACGAATAATCTGAGCTGTAGTAGTCCTGCAGTTCCCGATCCCCTGCGCCAGAGTTCAGCGCCGCGAGCATCTCGTTGTAGGCATTGAGTTCGGCCTCGTGGGTGCGGTCAGCCCGACGCTCATAGCGTGCTGTTTCTTTACTATCTTCCCGACGCCACTGCAGGAAGTGAGCCGCTGTCACGATTAACAGCGGGATCTCGCCGGTTGCCCACGCGATCTTACCGCCCAGGTTCTGATCAGCCATGTAGTCGACGTGCCACGGGATACCGAAGGTTTCATACATCGGTTGCCCGAGCGGGTAATTCAACTGCATGAGGGCAATCGCAAACCAAGCGTGGAACGGCATTGTTCCTAAGATGGTCACCATTTTGATGAACGGAGACGTATGGCGAGGTGCCGCGTCGATACCAATTGATATCCAGTAGAAAATGTACCCGGAGACCAAGAAGTGAGCGATCATGAATAGGTGACCGAAGTGATACTTCATGAGAGCCTCAAATAGAGGCGTGAAGTACATAATGTAGAACCCAATGACGAACTGTGCAGCAGCCACAACGGGGTTCGTTAAAAACCGCGAAACCGGGTTATTGATAAAAGCAACAATCCACTCACGTGGCCCAGGGACACCGTCGCGGCCCGCAACAGGCAAGGCGCGGAGGAATAAGGTCACCGGACCAGCCAAAACCCAGGCGATCGGGATCGCCATCGACAAAATCATGTGCTGGATCATGTGCATCGAGAACGACACCATCGCGTACATCCCGAGGCCAGAAGACGTCGCGAAAAGTAGAAGAATGTTCCCTAGTGTCCACCACAACACTCGGCTAAAAGGCCACTCCCCGCCCTTTTTCCGGAGATGGACGTAGGCCCACACATATAAAACTTCCGCAATTATTGCGACGGTTCCGTAAATCATGTCGAACCGCACCATGCCGAACAGACCACCCCACGACGGTGGCTTCGTCAGGCTGAAGCCCAGCTCAAGCTCCATGACGTTAAGGTTCAGCTCTTTCGGCAAGGGTGGCGGAATGCGAGACAAAGATACAGCGACGCCGATTGTCGCCGCCATCACGACCAGTTCCACGATCGCAATTTGAGAAAAGGCGAGTCGGTCCGACGGATTCTTTTCCAGCTTGGGAATCGTCATTCGTCGGTGGAGGAATCCAAAAATGCCCAGGACGATGAGCAAAACCGCTTTGGCTGTAATTACTCGGCCATAATTACTGGTCAGAAGTTCATCGACGCGGATGCGAAGCAACGCATTAACTACTCCTGAGATTGCCAAAACAATAATCGACACCAATGCTAAGAAGCTGTATCGCTTGACGATAACGTCCATGTGGGGCCCTTTGCGCAGGGCGTGCTGGATCATTGCTGCCAAGCCGCCGACCCACAATGCACAAAACACAAAGTGCCACAGGTACGAATTAACGCCATAGTCATGATTACCACCGGCCGCTGAGTGTCCTTCAAGGCTAATAGGTATCAACGTCACCAGGGAGAAAGCGAAAAATAGCATCTGGAAAATCCAGCGTCGCGTCCCTAACGACCACACGACAGTGATCAACGCGAAGATAGCGACCCACATCCAGGAACGCGCCACAGATACTTGGTCAATCGCTTCCCCCCAGTGCGCCGGGCTGAGCGTCGTCGACAATGGTGCCCCCGAAACGTCCGACAAACTCATCGGGATAAGCAGCAGTGCGAGAACAGCCCATATAAATAGGCACCACGTGCCTGTTCTGCTTGCTTTATACCCGTCGACGTCGAGGTAACCATCTTTCCGTGGTGGTGTGCCAAATGCCGACATCAAGAATGATCCGACACCAATGAAGCCGAACATCGTGGCCAGACCACGGACAAAGGGAAGACCGAAGGATACCGAGAAACCAGGGTCGGGAATTCCTAGCGCAGACAGTGATTCGCTATACAAGGAATAGCCGATGGCCGCCCCCACTATTCCCGCCACGAGCCCGGCGAGCACAAAGTAACCGGTAGCTGACCGCACAGGCACCGAAGAACCAGCTTTCGTCTTTACCTCCGTCATACTCCCAACCCTACCCAGCGCGGAGACGATCTAATCAACCCGAAGGACCAGTTATCAGCAAAGAGTTCAGTACTGTTATATTCGTCTAGTGGGTTGCGACGAAAGCGCAACCCACGATCGATAAAATGCCCCTGTAGCTCAGTGGATTAGAGCATCCGGCTTCTACCCGGAGTGGCGCGGGTTCGAATCCTGCCAGGGGCACCACACGACCGATCAGCTGTCGGATGCCCCAACATAAGTGTCTGTTCAGTGGTGCGGACAGAATCCCGGAGGATTGTGTCCGCACCACCCTTTGACACTTATTCACCAACAGGCACCACTACAAAAGCCCACGACAATCCATGAGCACATGTGAACCTTTATCTCCGAGTGCCGAGTATCTTTACTGTGTAGCGCTATTTCCTAGGCCTACTATAAATCAAATATATGACCCCGACAAGAGTTCCGAACACGACCGTTTTTCCCCAATCCTCCCGCGAAAAGGGGTCATCTTTGAAAACCAAAGACCACAAGTAGAAGAAAACGAGAAATCCCCCGGCCATTCCAATCCACCACCGAATAGCTTTCAGGACGTTTGTGGTTCGCTTCTGCATCAGATCCTCCTTCCGATCAATCTCCTATTTACAAAAGGCACACCTAGCTCCATAAAAAGCTAGCACGGAGGCAATAGCTGCAGCATTCCGCTTAACACCCTGTTTTGCTAGGTATGCAACCGCTTCTTCCGCAGCTTCGAAGTACTTTTCCTGTCCTATCAAAACAGCAATGGCATTGACATGAAATATTTCTTTAACATCGTCCTCGACCTTCCCTTCCATGCAAGAAAGGAATTTTTCAGTTCCACCGAGGCCAAAGGCGTATTCATTTGCTACTGTTTCGTCAGAAAAGAGTTCATCAGGAGTCAAGCCGACAACCGCTGCAGCTTCAGCCGTCTCCTCTTCGCCCACATTATCAACTAGGACTTCTTCCTTTTCTTTACCACTTTCCACTCGGGATAGTTCCTTAAACAACTTCGCAGCAAGTTCCACTTCGTGCGCCTGTTCAGAGGTAAAGTTCTCCAATTGTTTCTGATCAGTCGAATCCGTTACGGGCGTAGCGACTGCCATACCCGCTCCAGCCAAGGAAACTGATAAAGCAAGGAGTACTGAGGAGATAATCCGTCCGTGGCTCATCCATATTACAAGCCATTCCTTTCAGTGAATTTTTCAACCTACAACCTGTAGGCATCCTTACTTTTCATACCGAGACGTAAGCTGTCTATAGGTTTTATAAATTAGGTTGACCTACACCCCGAGACGGGGGATATGTTAGCCTTGCGCCAAATTTTTCAGATCATCCATTCACATACATCAACTGGACACTAATGACCGCCACGCCACTGTTATGTAGCACAAACCAGACGCGCCCCGCCACATCACGCAACGCAGGATACCTCCTGCTTGGGAAGTATGTTTCAATCGTCTAACAGCATCAGTAGGTGCCCGGCATCGTTGATAGCCTCCACTCTCATGACACCCATCCGTATAGTACTCGGAGGCAGATCTGCACTAAGCTGCCCTAACGATTGGGTTGGATGAGTAAGCCACGCCCGGAAGGCTGTTCACTGCGAATACCCGGCGATCACCGCAAACCGGGCTGTATCAGGCAAAATGGCTGTATCAGGCAAAATAAAGTCAAGTTAAATAAAGCATGCGTACAAGCACTCAGCATTAACTGATTGAGGTTCAACTGTGGACAGTCGTGATGAGCAATCCCTACGCGCGGCAAAAATGTACTACCGCGACAACCTTAGCCAAGCAGAAGTTGCCCTGGCTTTAGGTATTTCGCGACCAACAACATCCAAGCTCATTCAGCATGCCCACGACCGCGGCTTCGTAACCATCACTATTCGCGATCCCCGGGAAGCGTCGTCCACCACCGCAACGGCACTAGCGACAAAATATGGCTTAACATCTGTGCGGCTCGCACAACCGGTATCGCAGACCACCGACGATATCGTCGATGCCCTCGGTCATGTCGGTGCGCAAGCCCTCCGTTCTCTTGTCGTCGATGGGTCCAGTGTCGGTGTGTCGTGGGGGCGAACAATGTATTCCATCGCCCAGCATCTCACTGAAAAAAACGTTCACGACGTGACGATCGTTCAGCTGAAAGGCGGAATGTCATATACAGACCGGAAAACGAACGATATCGAAACGATCACGTTGTTTTGTAAAGCCTTTCACGCATATGCCCACACTCTTCCCCTGCCCGTCATTTTTGATAACGCCGAAACAAAAGAACTTGTAGAAAAAGACCGGTTTATCGCCAATGTTCTCGAGCAAGGGAGAAAAACTGACATCGCCGTTTTTACAGTGGGGTCAGCGGGAGAAAACAGTCTGGCCCTTAACCTTGGCAGCGTTACTCCCTCCGAGCGCACACAGCTTCGTCAACGGGCGGTGGGTGATATTTGCTCACGGTTTTTCGACGCGAATGCATCCGTCGCCGTGCAATCAGTGGACGAACGCACTGTCGGAATAACCATGGAAGATTTAGCGCAGCGCCCGGTCCGACTTCTCGTCGCGGGCGGATTACACAAAGTGCGCGCCTTGAAAGTTGCGCTGAAAGCGGGGATGGCAACGCACTTAGTCACTGATCAAGCGTGCGCAGAACGCTTACTTGAGGAATGATTGCCGACCCTAACTTGCGACGACTCCCACAATTGCAGCGTTAATCATATTGACGCAGAAACCTGCAAGAAGAGCAAACATTCCGAATTTGGCTATCTCACCACGACGCTCTGGCGCTAATCCACCCATCGATCCCATTTGGATTGCAATCGAAGAGAAGTTGGCAAACCCAGCCAACGCGAAGGTTGAGATCATGACAGCTTTGTCGGAGAGTTCATCAACGTGCTTACCGAACGAGGTGTAGCCCACGAACTCATTGAGCACCGTCTTTTGCCCGATAAAGTTACCGACGTCAACGGCATCGTGCCATGGAACGCCGATAGCCCAAGCAAATGGGGCAAGCGCCCAACCGAATATTCCTTCCAGGCTCCATTCGGAATGGCCGAACCAGCTACCGATTCCTCCGATAATCGCTGACAAGAAAGCGATGACCGCGATAAAGGCGATCAGGAGGCATCCGACGGTGACAGCAATGCGCCCACCATTCATAGCGCCGCGGCCAAGAGCATCAATGACGTTCTTTGATTCTTCATCGCGGACATCACGGACGGTCGCGTCCAATTGGCTCTCTTCCGTTTCCGGGAAGAATGCCTTAGCCATGAGTAGCGAGCCGGGAGCATTCATAACGCTTGCCGCCAAGAGGTATGGAAGTGGAGCCCCCAAAAGGGAGTAGCCAATCAAGGTGGACCCTGCGACGGAGGCAAAACCGCCGGTCATACAGGTGAATAATTCGGATTTCGTCAGCTTTTTGATATACGGCTGAATGAGGAGGGGCGCTTCACTCTGCCCCAAGAAAATAACGGTTGCAGCAAAGACCGATTCAACCTTGGACGTCCCCATGAGTTTTCCGAGGGCACCGCCGACGTATTCAACAACAATTTGAATGACACGGAGATAGTACAGAACACCGATGATCGCACCGAGGAAGATAATGACTGGGAGAACATTGAGTGCAAAGACGAAGCCGATTTTGTCCCCAAACAAGGGACCAAAAACGAATTCTGTTCCTTTGTCGGTATAACCGATGAGCTGGTCGATGCCCTCAGCCAACCACTTGAGAGCGTGATATCCGGGCCCCCACTTCAGGACCAACAGAGCCAGGATGACTTGGAGGGCAAGGCCGGTGCCCAGGGTCCGCCAGTTAATTTTGGATCGGTGTTTAGATAACGCAACGCCGAGAGCAAGGATAACGGCAATACCAATTAGCCCTTGGAATCTTTCCATGATTACCCCTCCAGGTCTTCAGGGCCGAAGGAAAATGGGAGAATTGATTCAAAGGGTAATACAAATGGGCGCGATTCCTTCTCCACAATGACACGAGAACAACCGAATTCCCTCAAAACCTGCCGGCACGCACCACAGGGCCAACACGGTTCGGCTTTGAGACCAACAATGGCAACTGTGTCGATACGGGGAACATCTCCACTTTCCGCAATCATGCGAAACGATGCTGTTCGTTCCGCGCAGTTCGTTAAACCATAGCTGGCGTTTTCTATGTTGCACCCAGTGATGGTCTTCCCCTCCGTGGTGCGAATAGCAGCACCGACGGGGAACTCACTGTATGGCACGTATGCACCTTTGGCAGCGTCACGCGCCTGTTCTAGCAGTGTGATATCCGCTGCAGCATCAGAAAATTCACCCCGAGAACTGCCGACGTCGGAAGCGTTCTTTTCAATCATGATGTGTCCTCACGATCAAGGAGCCACGAAGGGTGGCGTCGTCAAGTAAGCCTGCGAACATATATGAAAAAAGATATTGACATACGTTCCGACTGTTATGATAATTGAGATCACAACGTGGAAACAAGAGTTGGTTACGTCACACTTTAAGCCTTATGGCGCATCCCCACTCCCGCCTCAAAGGTGACCTCACGGTACACCGGAACACTGATTGGAGTACTACATGGCTGAGCATTTCGATGCCGTCGACGTTATCCGCACCAAAAGAGATAAGGGGGAGCTTTCCCAAGGTCAGATAGATTGGGTTATCGACGCGTACACCCGCGGAGTCGTCGCTGATGAACAAATGTCTGCTCTCGCAATGGCTATCTTCCTCAATGGGATGAACCGGCGAGAGATCGCGCAATGGACTCAGGCGATGATTAATTCCGGTGAAACGATGTCCTTTAGCTCACTGTCGCGTCCAACAGCGGATAAGCACTCGACAGGCGGCGTGGGTGACAAAATCACCCTCCCCCTCGCTCCACTGGTGGCATCGTTTGGAGTATCGGTTCCGCAGCTCTCCGGCCGAGGGCTCGGCCACACTGGCGGCACGCTGGACAAATTGGAATCAATCCCGGGCTGGCAGGCGAATCTGTCTAACGATCGCATGATGCAGATGCTCGAAGACCCCGGATGCGTCATCTGTGCCGCCGGCTCAGGGCTCGCACCAGCGGATAAAAAGCTCTATGCACTGCGCGACATCACCAGCACTGTGGACTGCATCCCCCTGATCGCAAGTTCAATCATGAGCAAAAAGATCGCGGAGGGCACGGGCGCGCTCGTCCTCGATGTAAAAGTTGGTTCAGGAGCTTTCATGAAAACTCTTGACGACGCGCGCGAACTGGCTCAAACAATGGTGAACCTGGGAACCGACGCCGGAGTCAAAACCGTCGCACTGCTCACAGATATGTCCACGCCACTGGGGAAGACTGTCGGAAATGCCCTCGAGGTCAGGGAATCGCTGGACGTTCTCGCTGGTGGAGGGCCCGCCGACGTTGTCGAGCTAACCTGCGAATTAGCCCGTGAAATGCTCAATTTGGCCGGAGTTCACGACGCTGACGTTGAAGAAGCTTTGAAGAATGGCCGTGCAATGGACACCTGGAAGTCCATGATCCGCGCCCAGGGCGGCGATCCCGATGCCCCACTGCCCACCGCGAAACACACAGAAACTGTGTACGCGGATGCAGATGGCGTGATCACCGAACTCGACGCCCTTGCCATCGGTGTGGCTAGCTGGCGATTGGGCGCCGGGCGTGCACGCAAAGAAGATCCAGTTCAGGCTGGCGCTGGGATTGAAATCTTGGTGGACCGCGGCCAAAAGGTCACGAAAGGCACCCCCTTGTTCACGCTTCATTCTGACGACACGGACCGATTCGAACGCGCTCTGGAATCACTCAACCAAGGCTGGAGTATTGCTCCTATCGACGAGAGCGTTCCTACACCACGTCAGTCCGTCGTTATCGAAAAAATCAACTAGCCCCGGCCGTTGTTCAGTGCCCGCAAACGGCATTGAACAACTTTTGTTCAATTCTTAGGAGAAACTGTGCCTACTACGCCAGACAGTCTTTCATCTGGTACGAACACACCCTCGCGCGACGAGGTCGCCTCCATCGTCGACCACACTCTTCTCAAACCTGAATCAACGCATCACGACGTCGACGAGCTTATCCACGAGGCTATTGAACTCGGGACGTATTCCATCTGTGTCTCCCCGTCGATGCTTCCCATCACCGTTCCCGACGAACTCCATGTGGCAGCGGTTTGTGGCTTTCCTTCCGGAGCCCACGCCAGTGAGATCAAAGCCGAAGAAGCCCGCCTGGCAGTTAACAATGGCGCAGATGAAATCGACATGGTCATCAACCTGGCGGCAGCAGCCGAAGGCGACTGGGCCACCGTCGAAAAGGACATTCGTGCGGTCCGGGATGCCGTTCCCTCGCCCACTGTTCTTAAAGTCATCCTAGAAACTGCTCTTCTTTCCGACGACGCTATTGTTGCCGCATGTAACGCTGCGAAAAATGCAGGCGCGGATTTCGTCAAGACGTCGACGGGTTTCCACCCGAGTGGCGGTGCGAGCGTTCACGCCATTCGCCTCATGCGCGAGACCGTCGGGCCTGACATGGGAGTTAAGGCGTCTGGCGGAATTCGAACAGCAGAAAAAGCACTGGAGATGATTGCTGCGGGGGCAAACCGCCTAGGGCTTTCTGGAACACGAGCCGTTCTGGATGGCCTCGCAGACTCCTCTGAAAGTGACGACTCTACACGTGACGATATCCTCGCCCGCGCGGAAAAATGGGCTGACAACGATGTTGATTCCACAGACGCTGAAACGATCCGTGAACTCATCAAAACACGGAACATCGACGAATTAGCCGCACGCTTCTCTGGACCACTGCAATTCGGAACTGCTGGTTTACGTGGAGAAATCGGCGCCGGAGAATCACGGATGAACCGGTCCGTCGTCATCAAAGCCACTGCAGGACTCGTATCGTATTTAACCGAATCCATCGGATCCGCGCCCGTCGTCGTTATTGGCCATGATGCTCGCCACGGCTCGGCAGAATTCGCTACCGATGCGGCTGAGGTTATTAATGCTGCCGGGGGCCATGCGCTACGTTTACCGAGCCATTTTCCTACCCCGTTACTCGCGTTCGCGGTTCGGCATTTGAAGGCTGATGCCGGCATTATGGTCACCGCTTCTCACAATCCACCGCGGGATAATGGGTACAAGGTCTATCTAGGTGGACGCATGACCGATCAGTGGGGCAACGGTGTACAAATCGTTCCGCCAGACGACAGCAATATTGCTAACGCAATCGCACAAACGGGCCCGGCGAAGGATATCCCGCGTTCGTCAGAAGGCATTACCTTCCTTGGCGAGGAAGTACGAGAAGCCTACCTCGAAGCTCTCGAGACAGAAACCGAACCATTCCGCACGGCGGAAACCGCCAGCAAGGGCGATGACTCCCCCACATCCAACGAATCCCACAGTTCGTTCCACAGTGATATTTCCATCACCCTCACTGCAATGCATGGCGTTGGGGCCGAAACCGCCACAAAAGCGCTCAACAAAGCAGGGTTCACCAATATCACCCTCGTCAAGGAACAAGCTGAACCAGATCCGGACTTCCCCACCGTCTCATTCCCCAACCCGGAAGAGAAGGGAGCCCTGGATCTCGCTCTCAGCAACGCTCAACGTAGCCATGCTGACGTCGTGATAGCTCTGGACCCCGACGCTGATCGGTGCTCCGTCGCCATTCCTACAAAGACCCGCGACGCCACTGGGAGCGATGGACCATCGACGGAACCGACATATCGCCAACTGACTGGTGACCAAATCGGTGGTCTGCTCGGTGATTTCGTCGCACGTACAAAGTTGCGTCCGGTTCACCAGAGTTCAGGCTCGGATGCAGACGCAGCCTCAGGGGATACTACCGCTGAGACGTCGGATTCAGTCTTTGCCAACTCCATCGTCTCGTCTCGCTTACTGGGAGCTATTGCAAGAAAATACGGCCTCAATTACGGCCCTACCTTGACGGGCTTCAAATGGATCGGGCGTACCCCGGACTTGGCGTTCGGTTACGAAGAAGCGATTGGCTACTGCACCTATCCGAATATTGTCAGGGACAAAGATGGGGTGTCGGCAGCCGTTACCGTCGCTTACCTCGTCGATTCTCTCCATCGAGAAGGCAAAACGGTAGACGATCGTCTCACAGAGATTGCTCGCGACAACGGCGTCTACGCCACAACTCAGGCCGCGTTCCGGGTTGAGAACCGCCAACGAATCGTCGATGGCATGTCCAAGCTAAGGACAACCCCGCCGGCTGAATTTGCGGGATCGCCCATCACGGAATCCGCGGACCTCGCGAACGGTTACCACGGTTTACCGGGAACAGATGGTGTCCTGTTCCTCACGGAGGACAACACACGCGTCATCTGTCGGCCTTCCGGGACTGAGCCCAAGCTCAAGTGTTATCTCGAGGTAGTCTTACCCGTCGATGCGGACGCGACCGCAACTGAAATCATGGCACTACAGACTAAAGCTCAGGCAAAGCTCGAGCAGGTCCGGGCAGAAATAACCGTAGCGACCGGGTTCTAAGCACCCGCCTGAATGAAGGCCTTTGTGGGTTTCCGGTACCCACTGACAATAGGTTTCGCACCGATTGTTTAATCAATCGGTGCAATCCTGTGCATGTCGTATAACTCTATAACCCGGATACTTTTTGGAGACTTTTGGCTATAAAGAATCCCCAGCTAGAGGCTTAAACGCTGTTCTAGCTGGGGCTTTAGTGCGCCATCAGGGACTCGAACCCCGAACCCGCTGATTAAGAGTCAGCTGCTCTGCCAGTTGAGCTAATGGCGCAGAAAACAACGATCACCTTGGTGATAAACGTCGCATTGTTGCAATACAAGAACCGGGTAAATCCGCGGTGTTGCAACGAGAAAAAACTATAGCAATCTCTCTCGAAACCAACAAATGTCCAGCTCACTAGGATATAAAACGACACCGAACAATCGTCGGCAACAAAATTCATACCGGCTATGTAGCCCGTCTCGCTCGTGGGAAACTCAACAGACCGATCAATTACAATTATGAGCCCCACCCAGAGTGTTTGAGCAACCACATTGAATTCCACACAAAGCGTTATGGAGTCGTTCAAGGATTGTTCCCAAGTTGTTACCGCGCAAACACCCCGATTCTTCACAACGTCGCTTAAAGTTCTCTAGTACGATAAGAATCAACTTTATGGACACATCACTGAAGGCGAGTGATCCAGAAGGTGTAACGCGAGGACCCCTCGCTGATATATCGTGTATGAACGGCTGCACACACGCAGCGAATGACGAATGTGTAAGGGTGGAAAATGCCACAACGTAGGTTCATGCGTAGCAAGCACGCACGCATGATCATTTCCGCTTTGGTGGTCACCGGAGTGATCGGAGTATCGGGCTGCACACTCCAAAAGGTTGAAAGCGGAAGTACGTCCAACAGAGCGAAAACCTCTGAGATGAAAGAGGACGCCAAGCCTGTTGCCAGTGTCTCCGACGGCGATACCGATGTTTCGGTCATTGATCCCGTCACCGTTAAGGCTGGCAGTAAGCTATCTGACGTCTCACTCACCTCTTCGGATGGGACAGAAGTTAAAGGTCAATCAGAAAACGACGGAAAGTCGTGGAAAACTGACGAGGACCTCGGCTACGGCAAGACCTATACCTTGACCGCCACGGCCAAAGACAAGAAGCTTAATTCGACGTTCACGACGGTGTCTCCAACCTATCCAATGTCGCCAACCGTCACCCCTGGTGATGGCATGAAGGTCGGCGTTGGACAGCCCTTGAGTATCGACTTCGGCGACTACGTCACCAACAAGAAGAAGATCGAAGACAACGTTGAAGTCACCACAGAACCCCACGTCGACGGGTCCTTCTATTGGGTGAACGAACGTCTCCTGCGTTGGCGCCCCAAGGATTACTGGCAGCCGGGCACAAAGGTCACCGTCAAAACCAAGCTCTACGGAAAAGACCTCGGCGAAGGCTCCTATGTCAACGACGATGTCAGCTCCAGCTTCACGATCGGTGATCAGATTATTGCCACTGCCGACGACAACACCAAAGAAATGGTTGTCAAGAAGAACGGCGAAGTCGTGAAGACGATGCCCATCTCCATGGGGTCGGCTTCCTACCCCACTCCGAACGGCGTGTACTTCTTGGGAGACCACAACCCCTCCATGATCATGGACTCCTCGACGTTCGGTCTGCCGACCACCGCGGCCGGCGGATACCGCAGCACGGTGAACTACGCGACCCAGATGTCGTTCTCCGGCATCTACGTCCACTCGGCACCGTGGTCGATCGCGCAACAGGGAAATACGAATGTTTCCCACGGTTGCTTGAACGTCAGCCCCGAGAACGCGAAGTGGTTCCTCGAGAACACCACCATTGGTGACATCGTCGAGGTAAAGAACACGCAAGGTGGACAGCTTTCTGGCACCGATGGACTCGGCGACTGGAACATTCCTTACGACAAGATCGTGGAAAGCGGTAAGAACGGGACAGTAGTCCAGTAATTACCCAGTGCCCTTCACCCTAAAGATGGCCGACAGCTACGCCCCCTAGCTGCCGGCCATCATTGCATTCGTAGGCCGTTCGGACAGCGCCGTGCACAGACACAGCCCTCACGGGGAGGGCATGCCCACCCACGAGACGCATTCACCCACGAGCGAACTAGTGCGCCCCAGAGGTGCCGTCGAAAAGATGACGAAGGACCTGAACAACCCCCGCCTCCGTATTAGCCGGAGCCCAATAATTAGCTTCCTCCATGATCGTGGGATGCGCATTCTCCATTGCGAACGAGTACTGCCCCTCGGCAATCATTTCGCGATCATTGAGATAATCACCAAACACTGCAGTCTGCTCGCGAGTAACCCCCAGAGCCTCTTGTAACCGACGCAGCGCCACTCCCTTATTCACGCTGCTATCCATAACATCGATCCAATGTTGGCCGGACACTACCGGCCGATAACGTTCATCGAGCGACCCAAAGATGCTTCCAACCGCGGCCTCGGCATCGTCGAAATCGTAAATAGCGAATTTGAGGAAATCATCCTCAACATCGGCGACATCGGGGACGACGTCTAACGATGCGTAGTATTTACGCGCTTCGGCCAGAAAAGCATCGTCGTCCCTGTCGACATACGCACCGTCTGCAGCGCACATGACCAGACCCAGGTTTCGCCCGTCATTTACTCCCCGGCGGACAGCATGGATAACTTCGTGGGCAATCGCTTCTGGAATAACGCTCTGCCACACTCTCTCACCCGAATGGATGACAAGGTTCCCGTTTTCAGCGATGAAGTCGTTCGTCCGTGGCAGAGACACCTCTTCGTGGGACCCTTCGACGTCTTCCACGTCGTCCACGCCTGTCACACCACTATCGGCCGGCTGAAACATCGTGGTCAACGTCGCTAATTGACGCCCACTAGCTGGCACAAACGTGACATTGTGCTCGGTTAACAGCCTATAAACCTCCCAAAATTCCTCGGGAAGGTGCGAATCGCCATCCAACAAGGTGCCATCCATATCGCACACAATGAGGCGAATATCGAGCTCACGGGGATCTATATCCCTCCACATAATTCCGCGATGCTGCATAATCCACAGCTTACGGAAAGGCTATGTCGCCGTGTCACCGCGGCCCACATCATCGGGCGGACTTTGTCACTGAGGCGAACTACACTGACAGCCGGGAAGAAACCACATCAACTAACGACGAGCAGTACACGTAGGAGAGCAGCAATAATGACAGAATCCAACAAATCAAACACCACCAAACCAGCAGCACACAAACCTGAGGACTCGAAGCTGGACCGCATTGTATGGATCGACTGCGAGATGACCGGCCTTGATCCGAGCACACACGTCCTTGTAGAAATCGCCGCCATCGTTACCGACGCAAACCTCAATATCCTTGACGAGGGCCTCGATATTGTCATTCACGCCACTGATGACGAGCTGGCGAAGATGGACGATTTTGTTACCCAGATGCACACCAAGAACGGCCTCACTGATGAAATCCGCAAGTCCACTGTGTCCGTGGGTGAGGCAGAAAACGAGGTTCTCGATTACGTCAAGAAGTGGGTCAACGCGCCACGGACAGCGCCGCTAGCCGGTAACTCCATCGCTAGTGACCGGAAGTTCATTGCGGCTTACATGCCGAAGCTGGACGAGTTTTTGCACTACCGCATGATTGACGTCAGCTCCATTAAAGAACTCGCCCACCGCTGGTACCCCAAGGTGTATCAGAACCAGCCCAAGAAGGGACTGGCCCACAGAGCATTAGTCGACATAAAAGAGTCGATCAGAGAACTGGACTACTACCGCCGGGCAGTCTTCATCACAGATGATCAGGGGACCGACGAACGAATCACATCAGCCGCAGATGAGGCCTCTCGACGGTACCCGATTTAGCAGTTCAGGGCGTGATTTGGGAACTGCCCACCATCTGTTCTAGTATTTACAGCGCTGCGCAGCGTTCTTGCAAGAACAGCGTCGCAGCAATGGTGACTGTAGTTCAGCTGGTAGAGCACCAGGTTGTGATCCTGGGTGTCGCGGGTTCGAGCCCCGTCAGTCACCCCAACTAGTCCCTCCAGTACTTCGGTGTTGGGGGGACTTCCGCCATTCCGGCGCCACTCTTAAATAAGAATCTCGCTGCTCTTCATAACAAAACCGCACTCCATGAAGAAGTGCGGTTAGTGCGAATCTGCTAAAAGGGCTAATTGCTCCGGTGAGCCGACAGGAGCTTCTGGATTTCCTTAATCTCCTTGGACTGCTTCCTCTTGCTCCGCATTGTCAGCAGAACCACACCAGCCACGGCGACGCCGATACCGATGAGAACCTTTTGAACCTTCGGGTCCTGAATAAGCGACGTTGCCTTCTCTTTGGCGTCGTCGGCAATCGCATTCGGGTTGGCCCGATCTGCGAGCTCATCGAGGGTGCTGGCTAATTGGTTACGAGTACGTTCAAGATCACTCTGGATTGCATCAATGCTGCGAGCCACAGGGTCTCCTTAATCCGGTCACGGATGCTAGTCCCACGGGCATTACATAGCCCACGAAATAGCACTTTTCTGCTCTTACTCTACGGTAATGGACAACCACAATGCACGACTAACCAGGGTGAGCCGACACCGAAATTTCGCAAAACAGAAAACTGCTCGTTCGCCCGTCGAGACCAAGACGAAGCCTCCGAGAAAAGCCCCCATGCTGCATCCAGTCGGGGTGCACGCCCTCCCCCATGAGATGGATCGGCCCCGCGCATTCACTTCCGGGTACCCTCAAAAGCTATGAGTGGTTCAAAGTCACATACACAGCCATCGGCCGAGCAGAACTCGTCGGCACCCCGTCGGCTAGAGAAAGGCGATCCTGCCCCGCAGTTTTCGTTGACCTCAGACGCGCAAACGCAGGTGTCGCTGTCGGATTATTCGGGCAAGAAAGTGCTGGTCTACTTCTATCCCCGCGCGAACACACCCGGGTGCACTAAGGAAGCATGCGATTTCCGCGACAATCTGTCTGTGCTTGCCGACGCGGGAATTGACGTCGTCGGTATTTCCCCCGATTCTCCAGAGAAGCTCACGAAATTCAAAGAGAAGTACGAGCTTCCCTTCCCCTTGCTCTCGGATCCCGACAAAGAAGTTATGAAAGCATGGGGCGCGTTCGGGGAGAAGAAGAATTACGGCAAACTTATCCACGGTGTCATCCGCTCCACCTTCGTCGTCGGTGAGGATCAGACCATTGAATTGGCCAAGTACAACGTCCGAGCTACCGGCCATGTTGTGCGCATCCTCAAAGATCTCGGCCTGAGCGGTAAATAGTTTGTGACGGTATCCGACCCAAGTGCCTTATCCTACGAGTATCGTTATCTCCCGAGCCCCACTACTCCACGAGCCCGGCGCGGCGAAGCCATTTAGTCATCATTACCGTCGAAGCGCTCCTCAGGGCTGGTCCTTTGTTAGCCGCGTCGCTCCGTAGAGACACAATGTCAACACCATGAGCGCGCAGGTCGCTCGTGTGCCCGATCAACCACTTTTCGACGGAAGACGAGTCGAATTCCGGGTGGAATTGGAGCCCCAGGGCCCAGGTGCCAATGGCGAAGGCCTGATTGGGATATCCAGGCGTATTGGCGAGGTTTACTGCGCCCGGAGGCGTCGAAAAGCAATCGCCGTGCCAGTGGAGGACGTCGACGCCCGCAAGCGTTTTCATGGGCGACTGAGCGCCATCCTCGGTGACGTTGAGGGGCGAAAACCCGATCTCCATGGCGCCGGGTGAACCGCCTAATCCACTCCCCGCGGGCTTAACCGCGCCTCCCGCAGCTAGCGCCATTAGTTGAGCGCCCAGGCAGATTCCGATGATCGGCGACTCCTGCGACATCCGTCGCTTGATCGTGCTTTCTTCGTCGGCAAGAAATGGGTACAGCTCTTTATCGTGAACACCGATGGGGCCACCGAGAACAATCAGTAAAGCTGCATTCATGACCCGGTTTTCATCAAGAGGATCGGCGCCCATGTCGACATAAGCAACGCAAAAGCCCAGTTGAGAGAAGGTTTCTTCCCAAGTTCCCAGGTCCTCAAACGCTAAATGTCGAAAAACGAGAACCTCGCGTCGTGATGCACCCTGACTGGGGTTATCGTGACCTGACTGTAATTGTTCCGAACCTTTATGTATTTTATGACCCTGTAACGGATCTTTCTGAGGATCGGCGCTGGTACATTTGCCGGGCTGTGGATGAGAGTTCTGGGCGGAGGCCGTATTCATGTGCTTATTCTAACCGCGAAACGCTCTACTCTGGAGTGCTTAGCGTGGCTGGAACGCTTAGCGTGACATATGCACACGTGACGGATCCACTTAATAGATGAAGAACGCGAATCGGAGATTATGATAATGGAAATTAATGCCTACTCCACTCTCACGGAATACAGTGAGCCACGGGTGGCATCTAGCCCTGTACAAAGCCAGGGTTTGCCCCATATCAATCCCACTAATTCTTCATCTGATTATCCGGCTAGCTTCGAAAGCTCGGAGACCACCGAATCCCCCTCGGCCACATCAGAGGGGCAGGATTCGAGCGATGCCACAGAAAATCCAAAGCAGTCGAGCACTCTCGATTATGAAGCGCTAAATACTTTTAGCGCTCACATTCACGAACTCTATGAATACATTTTTTCTCGTTTTAATGTCAGTGCGGGAAGTGGACAATTCCCTCAGGAAGCTTTAGATCTTCTGGAACACTTACGGTCGACGCAATGGCATTACAGTTTCGAAGCCAATGCATCTGATCCGTCTACTTATCGTCAGCTTTTGCAGTGGTCGGCTCAAAACAACGCCGTGCTCCTCATGGAAGACGGGATGTTTATTGACCCCGCCGGACAACCGTTGCTTCCCACGCCCAGTGTCACGACTTTAGGCCACCCGCCCATCATTGATTCTGCGCAGAAGCGGTTTACAACGATCCAGCACCAGATTCGCGACAATATCGGCGTCGATATTCCCGACACGTTCACGCCTGTGCGCGCTCCGGAAGAACTCGCGATTAAACCTGCGGAAGATATTCAGCTACGCGCTATTGCCCTGTGCATGGTTGCGGATTACGCGGATTCCGTTCTACGCGGCGATCCGATTGATCCCGCACTTATGGAGGAAACGTCCCCGGAAGGCTTTGCCGCACGAACTAAAGAAGAGAAGAAGCTTTTCGAGACCGCGGATCCGGGGCTTGCAGAAAAGCTGTCCTGGCGAAGTGAAGCCGTCGGGGCACTGACCTGGGCACTCGGTAGGTATGAACTGCCCTCGGCTTTCACCGGGGAACCAACCGACGGTGCAGAAGCATTCCCCACTGCCTTGGACATGGATGAGACCCCGACTGTCCGCGATATCGACGAACTGCTCGACGCACAACAGACGTACCGGAGCCTCATGGCGGCCGCCCGGCGCGGAATGGTCAGGGGCACGAACTTTGACCCCAACAGCGGCATTGAGCGTCTATGGGCCCTCAACTGGCTGCTCGACGGACACACCTTGGAGTGGGACACCACCGACGTATCGGTGTAGCGGTTGCGGTCGAGCGTGCGTCGGCCGTCGTGAGATTCACGACCTGGAACACCCCGTTCTGAAAACTAAAATACCCCTCACCTGCGCAAACAGGGAGGGGTTTCGTGCACTTGGGGGGACTTGAACCCCCACGTCAAAAGACACTGGAACCTAAATCCAGCGCGTCTGCCAATTCCGCCACAAGCGCAAAACACATGAACATCCGAACCAATCAACCACAGCACCACACGGCGCACCAGCTGTTTGAGAATTCGGAGATACGGGCCGACTAAATGACCCGAACATGCGCGACGTAATACTAGCTGACAGCACCAGCCAATGGAAACCTCCAGTACAAACACCACTCACACCCTGGCACAGCAACGGGTAGACTGTGGCACGTGAGTACAGAGGACAAAGCCGACCGCGTGCACGGGGACGATGCCCTGACCAGTGCAGACGGAGGACAGCAAGAGGTGCAGCCTCAGCACACGATGCCGTCCGTTCGGGTTCGCATTGTTCAAATCATTTTTCTCATCGCAGCAGTGGCCGCAACTTTATTCCTAGCCCACTGGCAATGGGACCGGTACACGTCGGACTCGGGTACCGCGCAGAATCTTGGCTATGTTTTGCAATGGCCGGCAATTGGAGCCTTTTTCATTATCGCGTATCGTAAGTATCTTCAGTACGAACGTGAACTCGCGGGAGGTAATGCCGAACCCGGCGCGAGGCGTGAAACCTCACGTTCTCGCCGTAAAGAGTCATCGCGCAAAGGAGCGACGGACACAGCCTCCCGCGAGAACGATGTTCCTATGCGGGAGATACCTGAGGATTTCTTGCCTCAGCGATCCCGCCCCCAGCCTGAGCAAACCCCGGAGAACCCCAGAAAAACTCATTAAACGTAGGCATGCAGGAATTCCACTATGACTAACAACACCCCTGTGAATGACGCACAGTCGACTGGTGCGCCCAATAACGATGCACGCCAAGCCGATACACATCCATCCGACGCGAATCGCGCACCCAATCAACGGCGACGCGACACACCGCGAATCAATCCCGCTCGGCAGGCGCGAGTCGCTTCCGCACTTAAACGCTACTCAGTGGCCGCCTACGTCACAGGTGTGTGGCTACTTCTCCTCTGCGTGGAGATGGTTTTCGACCACCTGATTCTTGATAATCCCCCCGACTGGTTCATGTATATCGGCATGGCCCACGGTTTTTTCTTCATGGTATACCTCATCATGACGCTGGACCTCGGAACGAAAGCGCGGTGGAAGCCCATCAAATGGCTCACCACATGCTTAGCGGGAACCATCCCCTTCCTCTCCTTCGTGGTGGAGGCACGTCGTCGGCACGAAGTCCAGAAGGCATTCAACCTCTCGTAGCACCGCCAGCGCCTACATATCCCCTATTGATCGCAAAATCGGCACCAGCTGGGCCAAGGCGCGCCCTCGGTGTGATTGGGCATCCTTCTCTTCAGCAGATAGTTCGGCAGAGGTTCGCGGCGCAACACGCGGGCGTCGGTTCTTCCCCGAGTGATCTGACTGATTAACACCTTCGCCATCCTCATCACCCGCATCCCTCGGGGAATGTTGAATCTGGGCGCGGGTGTCTTCCTCCTCGGGAACAAAAATCGGATCGTAACCGAAGCCATTAGTGCCCCGAGGCTCGCGAATAATACGGCCCCGCCACTGGCCGCGAACAACGAATTCGCCAGATTCAGCAGGAGCCGAGAGAGAAACACCCTCACTGAACTTTTGTAGCGAAGGAACCGTCAGGCCTGCCGCCTTCGCCCGAGGCATTCGGCTCTCCGGAATAACTAAGGCGCATACCGAAACGAACGCAGCCCCACGTCGTTCATCGGGGACATCATTCATCTGTCCCAAAACCAGGTTCGTGTTGGCATCATCATCGCCATGCTTACCTGACCACCGAGCCGAGAGCACCCCGGGCATGCCATTGAGCTCGTCGATAGCCAAGCCGGAATCGTCGGCAATCGATACCAAATTAGTGTGCTTGGCAGCTTCTCTAGCCTTCAACAGGGCATTATCACCGAACGTCCGGCCGGTCTCTGGGGCCTCAGGATACTCAACGACATCTTTCAAGCTGAGCAACTCAATCCCAGCAACATGCCGCATATCCAGAACCCTTTGGAGCTCCCTCAGTTTCTTAGCATTCCGACTGGCAACAAGGACCTGCACATTTCCTCCTCGTCCTGGGTTAAGCACTCGTCCTTTAGCAAGCACCCATCCTCTGTTACGCGTTCTTCGTTAAGCGTTCTTCCGGTTCGGCAAAGGTTTCGGATACGGCTTCGACAGAGCTTCCTTCTGAGCACGAATCAGCTCTGAACATCCCTTTTCCGCCGCATCCATAAACTGCATCAAATGCTCACGAGAAAATGTGCTGTGTTCACCCGTACCCTGGATCTCCACGAACTCGCCCGATTCCGTCATCACGACGTTCATATCGACCTCCGCGCGCGAGTCCTCCTCATACGGCAGATCCAGGCACACATGCCCGTCGATAAGACCGACGGACACTGCAGCAACAGGAGGAAGCAAGGCATTCTGAGACACCAGGCCCTCCGCTTCCAGGTATGTCAACGCATCGGCGAGAGCAACATATGCGCCGGTAATAGAGGCAGTACGCGTACCACCATCCGCCTGAAGGACATCGCAATCCAACGCAATGGTGTTCTCCCCCAGCGCTTTCAAATCGATTGCAGCTCGAAGCGAACGCCCCACCAGACGGGAAATCTCATGCGTCCGCCCCTTGACCTTTCCCCGCATTGACTCGCGCGGCATCCGCTCCGCCGTCGCCGAGGGAAGCATCGAATACTCGGCCGTTAACCACCCTTCACCGCTGTCCTTTTTAAAACGAGGCACGCGGTCCTCCACCGAGGCAGTACACATCACCCGCGTGTTTCCGAATTCCACTAAGACAGAACCAGCGGGATTCGTCGTAAAGCCACGAACAATACGGACAGGACGCATTTCATCAAGGGCACGGCCATCAGCGCGTACAAAATCACTCATGGTCCCCACCCTACCGGTCCCCCCGGACACGACTGCTAAAACTCGTAGGTCTTCTTCGGGGTGGCTACATCGATCTCGCCCGAAAAATGATCGTGAGCAGCACCAACAGTGGCCAGCGCATCAATCCATGGCGGGATGTGAGTCAAAATCAACCGCTTCACACCAGCCCGCGTCGCAGTCATCGCTGCCTCCGGGCCACTCATATGCATGTCAGGTGCAGCATCCTCCGACGACACTCCCCATGACGCCTCACACAAGAGCGTGTGCGCACCCTTGGCCAAGTCGACCAGCTGATCGCAGTAGACGGTGTCCGCAGAAAACACCAAGGTGTGGCCGGTTCCCCGCTCAACCGCCCGCAGCGCGTACGTCTCCGTCGGGTGAATGACGCGCACCGGCGTGAAATCAAAAGCCCCCACCGACTGAACAACACCCTCGCGCCAACTATGGATGACGAAGCTATCGGAGAAATCGTCCACGTCACCTGGTGCGTCGGCACTGGCTAAGCCCAAATGCTTAGCAGAGAAATCCGGACCGACGAAGGTATGTTTGGACTTCGCTGCTAATTGGGGATGGAACCGACGCCACACCAGCAGCGACGGAAAGTCTAGGCAGTGGTCAGCATGCAGGTGGGTAAAGA
This sequence comes from Corynebacterium pseudokroppenstedtii, assembly GCF_019754945.1. GTDB lineage: Bacteria > Actinomycetota > Actinomycetes > Mycobacteriales > Mycobacteriaceae > Corynebacterium > Corynebacterium pseudokroppenstedtii. The sequence continues at coordinate 36,075 of NZ_JAEUWU010000001.1, read as the reverse complement.
CGATATGCGCTCGACCAGGGTCGGTGACCTGCGGGAGAACCCCCATCGCCCCGGGCCCCAGATCCATGATGACAGGATCCGACCCATCGTCCGGCGTCAACAAATAACTCGATGCCGGAGACTGCGGACCAGCGAGGCTTCCTGAAGAACCGATAATCGTCAACCGCATGTGTTTATAGTGCCAGACCAGCACACATCATGGCGATTAAAGCTGCAATTTTGCGCGCTTTTGTCTCGATCATCACTCCATCATCTGGCTGAGATGAAGATCACGGATCTACATATCCGTAAGGCCCTCAACGTGGCTCACTTGGGTAATCGACGGGCCCAAGAAACGCCTGGCCAGCCTGGCAAACCGATGGGGATCACCGGTAGACTCAAAGGTCCGAACAGGTTCAGGACCCGCATAGTCATTCACGACGTTGGCATCCACCACATCCAACGACTCCGCCTCAGGGTTAGCGTCGTTAAACAAATCCTCCTGATAAAGGACCCGCGGAACCTCCTTGCCCTCCTCCTCGGAGCTGCTCACCAGGGTCACGTTATCCCCCATCACCAGCTGAATCACCCCTGTGAGTAGCGGATAATGAGTACACCCCAGCACCACAGTGTCGACGCCGACATCCTGCAACGGCTCCAAATACGCCTCCGCTAAGCCCATAATCTGCCGGCCCGTCGTGATGCCACGCTCGACGAAGGGCACGAATTGCGGGCAATCGACGGCATGGACCTCGATGTTCGGATCCAGATTCGCGATGCATCGCTGGTACGCTCCCGACGCGATCGTTCCCGTCGTTCCGATCACTCCGACGCGGCCATTGCGCGTTGCCGCGACCGCGCGTCGCGACGCCGGCTCGATCACCCCCACGACGGGGACGTCGTAGAGCTCCCGCGCTTTATCCAAGAACACCGACGCGGCCGTATTGCACGCGATCACGATCATTTTGGCGCCGCGGGCGACGAGGTCGTCGGCAATCGCCGTCGAATACCGGATGATATCTTCGCGGGGCTTGGGTCCATACGGGGCGTGCACGGTATCTCCGACATACATGATCGACTCAGTCGGGGCTTGGTCCACAATGGTCCGCGCAACAGTTAACCCGCCTACCCCGGAATCAAAAACTCCAATGGGGCTATTTTTCATGAGCGCCACGCTTCAAGTAAGGACTCCTGGCACACCGCCAGCCATTCGACGAAATTCCGATCAAAGCCTGCGTCGGGGCCAGCTTCAGGCAAATGCCCCTCGTCGTCAATAAAGGCTGCAGCCTTATAGATGCGGATGTCGTTCAGCCCAGCTAACCAGCGTGGAACGTCGTCATAGATCAACGACACATTGACCGACCCATCGGGGCCTAAAGCGTCGACAATATAACGAAGATTCGTGAGCTTCTGGGAAATAATATCCGGTTCGTGAAGCTGACGGAGCATCCCATTGTCGCCCTCAAACTCTTCGGCCTCCGACGTTTCAAAGTCGGGAAGCAAGCGCGCCAACCCCGGATCCTCCGGTTTTTCGGAGTGGCCCGAACTGATCCCCGTCATCTCCTCGAGCACATCCTTGGGAGCGCTCCGCTGGCGTTCAATTAATGCATTGCACAAGTCTGCCGCCGCGTCACCCAGAAGTTCCCGCTCCATGGGCTCAAAGGTCGTGTTTATTGTCCTCTTCTTCAGCAACCCTTTACGGGGTTTCCACGGCTCCACAGCTTATCCCTCACGTGATTCGTCGGTACGTCATACGAAGCGAGTACAACTACAAGCAGCTTACCGCCCTAGCTTTAGCCCTCAGAACGCTGCATGGTGGCCCATAAACCCGCAGTCTGCAGCTTCTTGACATCGACTTCTACCTTATCGCGCTCCCCCGACGACACGACCGCCTTGCCCTCCGTATGCACTTTCATCATCAGCTCCGTCGCTCTAGCACGCCCATAGCCCAGCACAGTTTCAAACACATAGGTGACATAACTCATCAGATTGACGGGGTCATCCCACACGATGCACAGCCATGGGAGATCAGGTTCTGTCATCGTCTGTGTGTCTGTTTCGGGGGTAGCTAAGGGAGCTGCGGCAGGACTCATGGTGTCCACTTTAGCCAGAAACCATGCCGACTCACAGGAACCCAGCGAACCGTGCCGACGCCTCGCACGGCGACCGAGGAGGCGGGTTATCCACTCATATACGTTTGTCCCCGGCACCCACTATCATGATCGCCATGAACGCTTCCCACCCCCAGGACACCACTCGACGTTCCAGCGCACTGCTCACCGACAAGTATGAACTCACGATGCTCGACGCAGCCATTAAAGATGGCACAGCGGATCGACAAGTGAGTTTCGAAGTTTTCGCGCGACGGCTCCCCGGACAACGTCGGTACGGGGTTGTTGCAGGTACCGACCGAGTTTTACGCACTGTTCGCGATTTTGTCTTTACCGACGAACAACTCGAATATCTCGACTTCCTTAGCGACGAAACAATTGAGTACCTACGCAATTACCGTTTCTCAGGCCATATCGACGGATACTCCGAAGGCGAACTCTACTTCCCGTACTCCCCCATTTTGACGGTCCGCGGGACATTCGCTGAGTGCGTGGTGCTGGAAACAGTCATTCTGTCCATCATGAACGCCGATTCGGCCGTCGCAACGGCAGCAGCGCGAATGGTCACCGCCGCGGAGGGACGGCCCATCATGGAGATGGGATCCCGACGCACCCACGAATATGCCGCGGTCACCGCCACCCGCGCCGCCTACCTCGCAGGCTTCTCCTCCACCAGTAACTTGGAGGCCGCGTACCGCTACAACATCCCCTCAGCGGGAACGGCAGCGCACGCATGGACTTTGGCACACACCACCAGCGAGGGCGCCCATGAGGACGAGGCGTTCCGCACGCAGATCGACACCCTCGGCATCGGAACGACGCTTCTTGTTGACACCTACGACATCGCCGCCGGAGTGCGCACCGCCATCGATGTCGCCGGCACTGACCTAGGCGGCATCAGGATTGACTCTGGCGAACTAGGCGTTTTAGCCCGTCAGGTTCGCGACCAGCTGGATTCCTTAGGAGCGACGAACACGAAGATTGTCGTGTCCTCCGACCTCGACGAATTCGCAATTGCTGCGCTGCGTTCCGAGCCCGTCGACGCGTACGGCGTCGGTACGTCTGTGGTGACCGGTTCTGGGCACCCCACCGCCGAAATGGTGTACAAGCTCGTTGAGGTCGACGGGCTGCCCGTGGCGAAACGCTCAAGCCACAAGATCTCGCATGGTGGTACCAAGCGTGCCTACCGCGCCGTCCGAGAATCTGGAACCGCAGTTGAGGAAGTTATCACGCACTTCGACGACGACGCACCGAAGCTTTACAACGGCCTGCATGCGCGCCCGTTGACTGTGGCCCTGATGCGCGGTGGAGAAATAACAGGCAATCTCCCCTCGCTCGAGGCGTGCCGCGAGTACCTCTCTCAAGCGCTCATCACGTTGCCATGGGAAGGCCTCGCCCTGTCCGCCGATGAGCCGGCTATTTCCACCCGGTTCGTCGGGTTCTAGGCGGCTCACCGGAAACATATGGGTTCGAAGACTCGTCAAACCGATGCTCAACCGAGCAATGATAATGAAAAGTACGACGCTGAGCGCTTGCTCGACACCGTCGTTGCCGCGATGGGAGGTGCCCGGCGCGATGGCCAATCGCGGATGACCTCATCCATCCAAAAAGCGATCAGGATGGAGAAGCATCTGGCGGTTCAGGCTGGTACCGGAACCGGGAAGTCGATGGCTTACCTTATTCCGGCGATCGCGCACGCCGTCGAAACGGATACCACGATCGTCGTGTCGACAGCGACGATTGCGCTGCAACGTCAGCTGATTTCCCGGGATCTTCCCCGTATCGCAGCAGCGTTGAAACCCACGCTGGGCACGATCAATTTCGCGATCCTCAAGGGACGGTCTAATTATCTGTGCCTGAACAAGCTCGGTGTTGAGGACAACAGTGAGAGCCCGCTGATCGACCCCAGCCAGATTTCGCGCGTCGGACGGCAGGTCAAGGAATTACACGAGTGGGCATCCGACACTGACGACGGCGACCGCGACAGTTTGGAGAGCAGCGTTTCCGACCTGGCGTGGAAGCAAGTCAGTGTGACCGCGAATGAGTGCATCGGCGCGTCGCGGTGCCCGCATGGCGAGGATTGTTTCGCGGAGCGTGCGCGCGATAAAACGCGTGATGCGCACGTTATCGTCACGAACCACGCTTTGCTGGCCATCGATGCATTGTCTGAGGGAAGCATCCTGCCTGAGCATGACATCGTTATTGTCGACGAGGCGCATGAGCTGGACGGGCGTATCACGTCGGTCGCAACGCAGGAGCTGGCAGCACCGGGTATGAGGGCGACGGCACGTCGCGTCGCCAAGTTTGATGACGAGGCATCATCGTCGCTGATGAACAGCATTGATGATTGGCAGTCGTACATCGACGCTGTGGTGGATGATGGGCGGTGGAAGCCATTTCCGGATGGCGCTGCCGGCAACGTGGAGGATTTGCGCAAACATATCAATACTGCGTTTACGGCGGTGCATAGTGTGTCCGCTGATTCTTTGTCGAATGATCCGGAGAAGGCGGCGGAGCGGCAGGCGGTGCTTTCGGCTCTGGATGAGCTGCTGCACACCTGCGCGCGAATTCTTTCGTATGGCAATCAGCTCGAGCAACAAGGTCGCAGTACCTCCCTGGAACCGGACGATGTGGTGTGGAAAGAGAATGGTGAGAACGGCAGAGTAATGGTGGCACCGCTCTCGGTCGCACCGCTGCTGAGCAAGAATCTTTTCGACGCCAATACGGTCATCTTGACCTCGGCCACGCTGGCCCTGGGTGGGAAGTTCGATGCCATGGCGGCGCAGTGGGGTTTGCGTAAAAACACCTACACCACGCTCGACGTGGGGACGCCTTTTGATGCACGGCGCTCGGGAATCCTTTACGTCGCGGACCACTTACCACCTCCCGGCCGGGACGGTATGTCGCAGCAGGCCGTTGAGGAAATGCGCACTCTCATTACCGCTGCTGGCGGTAGAACGCTGGGCTTGTTTTCGTCCCGCCGTGCCGCCGACGCTGCCGCACACGCGATGCGGGAAGTTCTGCCTTTCGACATTTATTGCCAAGGCGAGGACTCGATAGGCGCCTTGGTCACGTCATTTTCCAACAATGAGAACTCGGTGTTGTTCGGCACGTTGTCGTTATGGCAGGGCGTCGATGTCCCCGGGCCATCGTTATCTTTGGTTATTATCGACCGGCTTCCGTTTCCCCGTCCCGACGATCCCCTCTTAAAAGCTCGTTCCGACGCGGCCAACGCGGCGGGGCGCAATGGGTTCATGGAGGTATCGGCAGCGCACGCGGCACTTCTGATGGCGCAGGGATCCGGACGGCTGTTGCGATCCGTGAATGATCGTGGTGTCGTCGCTGTTCTCGATCCCAGGCTGGCTACGAAACGATATGGTTCGTTTATCGCAGCGTCCATGCCGGACTTGTGGCGCACGACCTCACTCGAACAAACGCGGGATGCGCTCAAGCGGCTAGTCAAGAAATAGCCACGTCAGGATCAAACGCGACCGCGGTTCTACTACCTGGGGCTACCTCGGTGAAACCAGCGTCAACAACCTCGACGTAATGACCAACCCCATAGCGACGGGCAGCGGCCTCCAGCTCGCTACTCGGTACCTCGACGATGGTGAACCGCGGTTCATGGAGCCACCGTTCAACGGTCGGAAATGAGGCATGAGCAGCCCATAACATCGCTGCGTGCCCCACCTGAGCTGCAGCTTTGCCCACCGACATCTCCAAGTCCTCGTTTAATGCAAGGGTTGGGCGCACGGGATCGCTTCCACCTATGCGTTTCTTCTGCGAAGCGTCCTCGCGCGGGAGATCAGTACCGGAAATCTGCAGTTTTCCAATTCTCGGATCAACATCGCGGACCGGCCCTGGAAGAAAAGCACGCGCCGACGACTCCCCAATCGTGACCGTCACTCCCGGAATGCTCTGCACTTTCGACCACTGCCCCGACGTCCGAGCACGTCGCGCAATTTTCCGGATTCGTGCTCCGTACCACCGAGATAGCGATTCTCGCCATGCTCCGTCGCTTCCGGCACGAGGGTCGAGACACACGAGTGCCGACGCTAACGCCGCGGCTTCCAACAGTTCCCGACGACGGGGCGGCGACGATTTCGGCATGTTCAGCACGATCGGCATCGCTTGAACGGTGTGTGGATCACTGGGATCTTCCCCATCGGGCTGGTTGACACCATCGCCGAGAACCGACGCTAACAGCGAATGTGCGTTTCTGATGCCAGATATCGCGCTGCCTTCCGTGCGTCCATCGTCATCAATCATGAATTAACTCCTGTGACGTCGCGTGTTCGTCGGCGGTTGCCTCGTCGGTCATTCCTTCGTCGGTAGCTTCTTTGGCATCAGAAGCAGCATCAACATCGTCGCGGTCAATACCCAAAATGCTCAACACTTCGTCGAGGAAGGGGAAATTCACAGACGCGTCCGCTACTTCTTGCAGCGCTTTCTTGGCGTTAAAGGCGATGCCGAGCCCCGCCGCGGACAACATGTCGATATCATTCGCGCCGTCCCCCACAGCAACGGTCTGATACATCGCCAGTCCCGAGGTCGCGGCGAATTCCTTGAGGTATCGCGCTTTAGCTTCCCGGCCCACAATATCGCCGACAACTCTGCCGGTCAGCCTGCCGTCGACAATTTCCAATGTGTTGGCCCGGACGAAATCGATATCGAGGTCATCAATCAGTGGTTGAATAACCTGGATAAACCCTCCTGAGACGACCGCGGTGCGGTACCCCATTCGCTTGAGGGTCCGGATCGTCGTCCGCGCCCCGGGTGTGAGGACGATATTGTTCGCTACCTCGTCGATGACCGAGCTATCCAAACCGCGCAGAGTGGCGACGCGCTCCCGTAACGATTCTTCGAAATCGATTTCTCCCCGCATTGCCCGCGCTGTCACTTCTGCTACTTCTTGTTCTCGGCCGGCGTGGGCTGCCAGCATCTCGATGACCTCACCTCGGATCAACGTCGAGTCACAATCGAAGCAGATAAGACGCTTGGACCGCCGAGCCAAGCCTGCGCGCTCAATAGCAATGTCGACACCGATCCGGGTGCTGAGCTCCGCGAGAGCTTTGCGGAGCGCAATACCGCCGCCGGGCCGGGGATCCCGTACCGACACTTTGAGCTCCACACCGGTGACTGGATAATCGGAGATGCCCCGGTAGGTATCAATATTTGTCCCGTAATCAGCCAGAACTTGCCCAATCTGGGAAATATGTTCCGCAGTAACTGGATTACCTAACACGACGACGGCGTGGCTGGAATATGGGCGTGACGGTACAGCCTGGTCATCAAATTCAATTTCGACGGTGCAGTCGTAGGTCGCTAGCGTTTCGACGAGATCGTCACGAAGGCGACCAATTTTGTGAGGCGGACATCCGACGAGTGCAGCCAGGGACAAGTGCCCACGGAAGATGGACTGCTCGATGTCGAGAAGTTGACTGCCATGTGCGGCAAGGACACGGAACAGCGCCGCACTAACACCCGGTCGGTCGGGGCCAGAGGCGATGACGACGGCGGGGCGAAAACCGTCAATGAGATTAATAGAGAGCTTGGAGGCCATGGTGTACTTCAGTTGCTCCTAGGAGTGGATGGGGCGAGGCGGGCGGTTTAAACAGGTCTTGTAATCGTGCCTGAGTGGCGCGCGGATTTTAGTGGTGATAGCAGAAACGGCCCCCAACCGTGTGGATGGGGGCCGTCTCATTTATTCAGGAGGTCTGAATACTTTGTTTCTCTCGCATTGAGCGAGCAAACACACAACCACTCTCACTAAATCTGCCGACCGATGTGAGCTTCAGCTCGCATCTTTTCAACCATCTGCGGATGGTGAAGCTCGAAGGCTGGGCGCTCGGAACGGATACGAGGCAGCGAGGTGAAGTTGTGGGTCGGGGGCGGGCAGGATGTTGCCCACTCGAGGGAGTTTCCGTAACCCCACGGATCGTCAACGGTCACGATCTCGCCGTAGCGGAACGACTTGAACACGTTCCAGATGAACGGCAGGAATCCGATACCAAGAATGAAGGAGAAGATCGTGGAGAACTGGTTCAAACCGGTGAATCCGTCGGTCGGAAGGTAGTCAGCGTAACGACGTGGCATACCTTCGTCACCGAGCCAGTGCTGGACCAAGAACGTTCCGTTGAATCCGATGACCGTCATCCAGAAGTGGATCTTGCCCAGACGCTCGTCCAGCATACGTCCGGTCATCTTGGGGAACCAGTAGTAGACGCCTGCACAGGAGGCGAACACGATGGTACCGAACAGGGTGTAGTGGAAGTGAGCGACCACGAAGTAGGTATCCGACACGTGGAAGTCCAGCGGCGGTGAAGCCAGCATAATACCGGTCAGACCACCGAAGAGGAATGTCACCAGGAAGCCCATGGTCCAGAGCATCGGGGTCTCAAAGGTGATGTGACCGCGCCACATCGTTCCCACCCAGTTGAAGAACTTCACACCGGTCGGCACCGAGATCAGGTACGTCATGAATGAGAAGAACGGGAGCAGGATAGCGCCGGTGACGAACATGTGGTGAGCCCACACAGCAACCGACAGAGCAGCGATCGACAGCGTCGCGAACACCAGCCCGGCGTAACCGAACATTGGCTTACGGGAGAAGACCGGAACGATCTCGGACACGATACCGAAGAACGGAAGGGCCAAGACATAAACCTCAGGGTGACCGAAGAACCAGAACAGGTGCTGCCACAGAATTGCGCCACCGTTAGCGGGGTCATAAATGTGTGCACCGAGTTTGCGGTCGTACAGCACGCCAAGGGCAGCTGCGGTCAGCATCGGGAAGATCAACAGAACGATGATCGACGTAACCAGAATGTTCCAGGTGAAGATCGGCAGGCGGAACATCGTCATACCAGGGGCACGCAGGCACACGATCGTCGTGATCATGTTGATAGCCGACGCGATGGTTCCGACACCACCAGCACCAACGCCGACGATCCACATGTCGGAACCGATACCCGGCGAGTGAAGAGCGTCGGACAGCGGCGAGTAAATGGTCCAGCCGAAGTCAGCGGCTCCACCAGGGGTAAAGAAGCCCGACAGCATTAGAATGCCGCCACCGAGTGTCAGCCAGAAGCCCAGGGCGTTCAACCTAGGGAATGCCACATCGGGTGCGCCGATTTGCAACGGCATGATGTAGTTCGCGAAGCCCCACACCACAGGCGTGCCGTATAGCAGCAGCATGATGGTGCCGTGCATGGTGAACAGCTGGTTGAACTGTTCGTTGGACAAGAACTGAAGACCCGGGCTGAAGAGCTCAGCACGAATCAATAGGGCCATGAGACCACCGAGGAAGAAGAAACAGAACGACGTGATGATGTACATCATGCCGAGCTGCTTATGGTCCGTCGTGGTCAGCATGCGCCAGGCAAATCCCCCCTTCGGGGTGGTTCCTGACGGCTTTGGCCTAGCAGGGGCGACCGGTTGGTCAACCTTAGGCGCTACAGCAGTCATACTTTCCTCCTGAATTCGGAAGCTGCTCCTTGCCTTCACGTGAAGCAGATTCCTCGTCATTGTCATTGCCGGCGTGCGTCGACCACGCCCCACCCTAACCACTCAGAACGCTGTCACCAGCGCAAACAACGTCGAAAAGGTTGTTGCGATGTCCAACAACTCAACGAGGGCGCCTGAGAGTTTTCTGAAGATCGGCGGACAATAGCCTGAAGTACACCAACGATGTTCAATATAGTAACGCTGTGTACCACATAAAGGCCAGCCCTTTCGGCCATCTTCCACACAGTAGGGGGAAGAGACGTGTCGGCCTCGGGAACTAAAACCCGGTTTCGGGCGTTATCTCCGACGCTGGCTTTAGAGCTGCCTTAGAAATCCCAGTCTTCGTCGGTCGTGGATTCCGCCTTACCTATTACATAGGAGGATCCCGATCCCGAGAAGAAGTCGTGGTTTTCGTCGGCTCCGGGGTTCAGGGACGAGATGATCGCCGGGCTGACGCGGGTTTCGTCGGCAGGGAACAACGCTTCGTACCCCAGATTGTTTAAGGCCTTATTGGCGTTGTAGCGCAAGAAACGCTTGACGTCCTCCGTCCACCCCAGCTCGTCGTAGAGGTCTTCGGTGTACTGCGTTTCGTTGTCATACAGCTCGTAGAGAAGGTCGAAGGTGTATTCCTTCAGCCCGTCCCGCTCGGACTGCGTCAGGGCCTCCTGGCCGCGCTGGTACTTATAACCGATGTAGTAGCCGTGGACTGCTTCGTCGCGAATAATCAGGCGAATGACGTCGGCAGTGTTGGTGAGCTTGCCATGGCTGGACCAGTACATCGGCAAGTAAAAGCCCGAGTAGAAGAGGAAGGACTCAAGAAGTGTCGACGCAACCTTCCGCTTGAAGGGGTTATCGCCCTCGTAATAGTCGAGAACGATCCGGGCTTTGTCCTGGAGGTTCTCGTTCTCCTCGGACCACCGGAACGCGTCGTTGATTTCCGGTGTCGACGACAACGTCATGAAGATCGACGAGTAGGAGCGGGCATGGACCGACTCCATGAACGCAATATTGGTGTAGACGGCTTCTTCGTGGGGCGTGAGGGCGTCGGGAATGAGAGAAACCGCGCCGACGGTGCCCTGGATGGTGTCCAGCATGGTGAGACCGGTGAATACGCGCATCGTGGTGCGCTGTTCCAGCTCGTTGAGGGTGCCCCAGCTCTTGATGTCGTTAGAGAGCGGAACTTTCTCTGGTAGCCAGAAGTTCCCTGTCAGCCTGTCCCACACCTCTTGGTCTTTGTCATCGGGAATGGTGTTCCAATCGATGGCAGCGATGGGGCGATCATGGTTGTTTGTGTTTGTCCCCCATCGGACCGGTGTGATTGCGTTGGTCTTCTTCATAAAAGTGCCCCTTTCAACACTGTAAATATCAACTGCCAGTATCCGTCAGTCCCGTACCGGCCAAGTCTAGCCCTTACCCGACGACATAGGCTCCCCTGTCACCATACGAATCAAATCTTTAGCGTAAGTGGCGGTTTTGTGTGTGAAAAGTGTTCGACCTCCTTTGGCCAAAGCCGCGAATTTTAGATTCATAGGACAACGCCAACTTCCTTAAAAACTAGACGTAGGTTTAATTCTAAAATTGTAAATCTGGAGAGAGGGTAGTGAAATATTGTGTAGAATAAATCGGACGGTAGCGAACCCTAAAACCCGCATTCCGGTTGTTTTTTGCTTAAACTAAAAAATTCAGCCCTAAAGTTTTTTCAAAAATAATTGGCCAAAACAAAAAAGTTTTATATAATCGGGGCATGGCTATCAGTGACACAATGCAGAAAGCATTCAATGACCAATTCAACGCCGAACTCCAGGCGGCACTCGTTTACAAGCAACTAGGGCTGGAGCTTGATCGCCTTAGCTTGGTAGGCATGCGGGACTGGATGCGCGAACAAGTCGATGAGGAATTCGGACATGCTCACGCTTTCAGCGACCACATCTTGGCTCGCGGTGGTCAGGTGACTATCTCGACCCTTTCCGTTCCTGAGCTCAACATTCAGTCGGCAAAGGATGCATTCCAGGCTGCTCTTGAGCATGAGAAGAAGGTATCGGGCCTGATTCGCGATCTAGCTAAGACTGCAGATGCTGAAGGTGACCTTGATTCCCGCCAGTTAATCGACCGCTTCTTGACCGAACAGATCGAAGAAGAGGACACGGTTAACGAGATTCTCGATCGCCTTGAGCTTGTTGGCGACGACGGTGCGGGCATTCTCCGCCTCGATGCTGAGCTTGGTCAGCGCTAAAACTAAGTAGGAAAAACTAGTTGGCATGTGCCGGCTAGTTAGGTAACCAACGGCCTCATATCATCGCGATATGGGGCCTAATTTTTATGCCCGTTTCGGCCCCACTTGTTACGGCCCGGCTGTGACGGCGCGCATCGCGCACCGTCACTGTCACTGCCAAACCATGACAGCCCAACCGTTACAGCATGCAGGAGACGCAACCTTCGACCTCTGTACCTTCCAATGCCGCCTGCCGCAGACGAATGTAATACAGGGTCTTAATCCCATTCTTCCACGCATAAATCTGTGCGCGGTTAATATCGCGCGTCGTTGCGGTGTCTTTAAAGAACAAGGTAAGCGACAACCCTTGGTCGACGTATTTCGTCGCTACCGCATACGTATCGATAACCTTTTCATATCCTATTTCATAAGCATCTTTGAAATAGTCAAGATTGTCGTTGTTCATATGCGGTGCGGGATAGTACACGCGCCCAATCTTGCCCTCTTTACGGATTTCAATTCTCGACGCGATCGGGTGAATCGACGATGTCGAGTTGTTGATATACGAAATAGAACCCGTCGGAGGAATAGCCTGAAGGTTTCGGTTGTAGAGGCCGTATTGCTGGATATCCTCCCGCAACTGGGCCCACTCCTCAGGCGTCGTTACCGAAATCGACGATTCCTCGAAGATGCGCTTGACCTTCTCTGTTTTCGGCGCGAAATCCTTCGGATCGTACCGATCAAAGAAGGCACCCGATGCGTAATCGGAGTCCTCGAAGCCGGTGAACGTCACTCCCCGTTCCTTAGCGAGGCGATTGGATGCCTTGAGGCAGGCCACCATGACAGCGGCAAAATACGCGTTGGTGAAATCGAGCGCTTCTTCGCTGCCATAGTAAATATGCTCGCGACCCAAGTAGCCGTGCAGGTTCATCTGGCCCAAGCCGATTGCGTGGGAATGCTCGTTGCCCTGCCGGACGGATGGCACCGAATCGATCGACGTCTGATCCGAGACCGCAGTCAACCCACGGATAGCGGTGTCGATGGTTCCATCGAAGTCATCGCTATCCATGACCATCGCAATGTTCAGCGAACCGAGGTTGCACGAGATATCGTCACCGATATGTTCATACGTCAGGTCCGCGTTAAATTCCGACGGGCTATTGACCTGGAGGATCTCTGAGCAGAGGTTAGACATATTAATGCGCCCAGCAATGGGATTCGCGCGATTAACTGTATCCTCAAACATAATGTACGGATAGCCGGACTCAAATTGAATCTCGGCCAATGTCTGGAAGAACTGCCGCGCATTAATTTTCGATTTCTTAATGCGAGGATCTTCCACCATCTCGTCATAGTGCTCAGAGATGCCGATGTCCGAGAATGGCTTCCCATAGACTCGTTCAACGTCATACGGCGAGAACAAGTACATATCATCATTACGCTTGGCCAATTCAAACGTAATATCAGGGATAACTACACCCAGTGACAAGGTTTTAATACGGATCTTTTCGTCCGCATTTTCACGCTTGGTGTCCAAGAATCGCAAAATATCCGGATGGTGTGCGTGTAAGTACACCGCACCGGCTCCCTGACGCGCACCCAACTGGTTGGCGTAAGAGAAGGAATCTTCCAGGAGCTTCATTACTGGAATGACGCCGGACGATTGGTTCTCGATCTTCTTGATCGGAGCGCCCTGTTCACGCAGGTTAGACAGGAGGAGCGCTACTCCCCCGCCACGCTTAGATAGCTGTAGAGCAGAGTTGATAGAGCGACCAATCGACTCCATATTGTCTTCGATACGAAGAAGGAAGCATGAAACCGGCTCACCACGCTGAGCTTTCCCGATGTTGAGGAACGTCGGGGTTGCGGGCTGAAAACGGCCCTGAATAATTTCGTCGACGAGCCGGCGTGCTAGCGAAATATCACCGTCAGCAAGCCCCAAGGCCACCATGCATACTCGGTCCTCATACCGCTCTAAGTAACGGTTTCCATCAAAAGTGCGCAACGTGTATGAGGTGTAATACTTGTATGCGCCTAAGAACGTCTTGAAACGAAACTTATAGCTATAGGCTTGCTTGAACAGATCTTTGATGTCGGAAAATTCATATTTCTCGACAACGTCACCGTTGTAATAGTTGTTCTTGATCAAGTAATCAAATTTTTCTTCCAGATCATGGAAGAACACCGTGTTCTGATTAACATGCTGAAGGAAAAATTGATTAGCCGCTTCGCGGTCTTTGTCGAACTGAATCTTGCCATTCTCGTCATAGAGGTTAAGCATGGCATTCAGAGCATGGAAATCTAACTGCTCTGTAGACCGAACAGGTTCTGCTACTGTTTTGCCGAGATCTGACACCTAGAATCTCCTAATAGTTGAGGGGGAACTTCTGTACTGACGTTTCGTAATTGATGTTCGGTCTGTGATGAGAGTCCATACAGGCGATTTGCATTACTTATGCTGCGTGCCGCCTCATCCCATTGGCCTCAAATGCAGCGAGGCCCTGTTTCACGACGGCCACGTCCTCCTGGGTTCCCATTAATTCGAACCGATAGAGATAAGGAACGTGACACTTTTCTGCGATGATATCGCCCGCGACCCCATAATCTGGACCAAAATTGGTGTTACCCGATGCGATAACACCCCGAATTAAACCGCGGTTTTGCTCGTTGTTCAGGAAATGAATCACCTGGGTGGGCACAGGCCTCGTTTCCTGCCGGCTTATCGACGCCCCACCGCCATATGTTGGGCAAATCAGCACATATGGCTCGTCGACGATCAGGTCAGGTTCGGTACGTCGAAGCGGTATCCGGTCTGCACGCATACCCAACTTATCGACGAACCGCTGCGTGTTATTCGTCGCCGAAGAAAAATAGACGAGGTACATGATTATTTTTCATCTTTTCTGGTGACTGAAACTGTTAAAACGAACTGTTAAAACGGAAAGAAAAATGAAAATGAGGCGGGGCCACGCATTGCAGGGAACCGCCTATTAACTCTGCAGAACAACCAAAAGATAAGATTTCGCGCCACGCGAGTCCTCGTCGAACGGCGACGACGTGTGCTGCGACGCCTTATGCAGCGGAGGTGACCAGGCTCTTAATGCGATCCGGACGGAACCCCGACCAGTGCTCATCCTGAGCGACAACGACAGGGGCCTGCAGGTAGCCCAGAGCCATCACGTAGTCGCGAGCATCGCTGTCCATGGTGATATCGACAGTTTCGTAGTCCACGCCCGCACGATCGAGAGCCTTCTTTGTAGCAGTGCACTGAACACAGGCGGGCTTGGTGTAGACGGTGACGGCCATAGAAAATTCTCCCTCTGTTGATGCACTACTTTTGCTGCGGCAATTGTTTATCGACGGGCACTTTTACCGCGAGAACGAGGCGACTATCCGGCGGATCCTCACCCTTTGTTCGGCCCGTGCAACGGGAATTAACTCTATCCCACCGACGGTAAAAACACAATAGATAGAATTTGAATCGGCCCACGACCACTACATGTAGTAATTACAAAGACGAAATTCCAAGGTCGTCACTATTACGAATCACTACATGTATGCCGGCTCGATTTAAGCATCAGTTTTGCTACATAGATGTGCATCATCCACGAACCGGAACGCCTCATCCCTGAAGCACGATGCCCCGCCCATGGACCAGAGCGTCCACCGGGTGATACGACAGAAGGCGGTGCGCTCTGCCCCGAGCAGATCACATCCACCACCAACAGTCCTCTCGGATAACTCCCTGGAAGAACCCAATTCCTGGGGCGCGACGCACCGACGCACGGAAAAACGAGCCGGTAGACGGAAAACTGCGGGGAAAGCTACACCTGGAGCCCGAAAAGTGCGGGGGAATATGCGCCCAAAAATAAAAGTGCGGGGGCATATGGCCAATTTTCGGCCATATTTCGCCCATATCCCCACGCAGTTTTCACAACCGACCCCTATATACCCACGCAGTTTCCCGCACGCGGACACATTTCTGTAAAACCAGAGCGTCCACCCACCACCCTGCCAACGGAACGCAAAAACCGGCAACCTTCCTAATGGAAAGCTGCCGGTTCGGCGCTTCTTCAGCGCTCAGCTCAATGTCGACCGTCGGCTTCTATACAGCTCTTGCTGGCTGTCAGCTACGGCCGCTGAGTCAATTAACCCTGGCGGGCCTTGAAACGAGGATCCTTCTTGTTGATCACAAAAACTTTGCCGTGACGGCGCACAACCTGAGCGCCCGGCTTGTTCTTCAGCGACCGAAGGGACTTACGGACCTTCATCGGGCGCTCCTTTCTTCGTCGGCTGGGCTAGTAAAAGCCAACCACCTGTGGTGATTGGCCACTACACAACACAGTCTTGCGCGGATAATCCCCGCGAAATCATCGCAGTTCACCCACATGACTATGACACGAACCGCTATGGTACCGCGACCAGGCTGAAATCCAAAACTTTATGCCCAATCCCTCACCTACCCCACACCGGTGTATGTCAATTACCGACACCGGTGTACATCAGCAGCCCAACCGTTTTACCATGGTGGAATGACAAGCGATCTTCGCGACGACATACGACGCTCCCTTGGCGTCCAGTCCACCATTGATCCACAGGAAGAAATCGAACGACGAGTTTCATTCCTGGCTGAGTACCTGATCTCCACGCAGGCTAAGGGCTTTATCCTGGGCATTTCGGGAGGCCAGGATTCGACGCTAGCTGGCCGCCTGGCCCAGCTCGCCGTCGAGCGTGTCCGCGAGCAAGAAGGAACCAAGGTACGTTTCCACGCGGTACGGCTCCCCTACGGTGAGCAAGCAGATGAGGACGACGCCCAGCGCGCACTGAACTTCATCGAGCCGGATCGAACCGTCGCCATCAATATCAAAGATGCGACCCAAGCGTTAACAAAGACGGTATCGGCGTCGCTAGGAATTCACTGTCTCACCGATTTCAACCGGGGAAATGTCAAAGCACGCATTCGCATGGTTGCCCAATATGCGGCGGCCGGGCAGCTTGGCCTCCTCGTCGTCGGCACTGACCATGCTGCAGAAGCCGTAACCGGTTTTTACACCAAGTACGGCGACGGCGGCGCGGATATTCTCCCCCTCTCAGGTCTGACAAAACGGCAGGGTGCAGCGCTGCTTCAGGAACTCGGCGCGCCCCCCAGCACGTGGAGCAAGGTTCCCACCGCGGACTTGGAAGACAACCGCCCTGCGCTCCCCGATGAAGACGCACTCGGCGTGACCTACTCACAGATCGATGATTACCTCGAAGGCGTCGACGGGCTGCCGCAGGAAGCCATCGATCGCATCGAGCATCTCTACACGGTGAGCCGCCATAAGCGCAGCATGCCGGTCGCTCCTACCGACACGTGGTGGAAGCAATAATCTGTGCTAGTACTTAGTGCTCATATACCGGTCAGGTTCGTCGCCAAGTTTGAAGTGACGGCCTGACACGGAGTCTGGGACGACCCGCACATAGTTGTATTTCAGCGTGGGAAGCCACGGCTTGAGCTCAAGTTTGTCTGCTTCGTTGATCTCTGCGGTGCTGGTCAAGCGATGTGCGCGACCGCGAATGACGACCGATGTGGCGTCGGATTCGTCGAAAGAGTCAACCTCGAAAAGGACCTTATCGTTGACGGTCAGGGAGACCAGCTTCGAGCCCTCTGACGTGCGGAAAAGGATGGACTTCGGACGGTCACCGTCGCCGGGATCAACAACGTAATTGACCGGGTAAATGTCAATGTCCTCACCGGACCTGACAACCAGACGCCCTAGCTTTACAGAAGAGAGGAAGTCGAAGACTTCCTCGTCGGACAGTTCAGTGATGATGTTCTCGTCGCTCATGTGTCTATTCTGCTCTAAAAACACGTTCATCACAGCGAAATCCCCCTTTCGGGTGCCAATGCGACACGGCGAACCCCCTAGTCATGGTGCATGTTAGGCGCCTGCTAGCGGGGCCGACGCGACCGTCTAACCGCTGAGCAGGTACCCAAAAGCATAATCACTGCAGCCCATCCCATGACGTAGAGCAACGAGCCGTTACTGCTCCACGGCGGCTCAAGAGCTATCTCTTGACCTGTGCCATAAATTCCGTTCAGAAACGGCATCCACCCCACAAGTTCACCCCCGTGAGGGACGAACACGACGGCGTTCTCGATCAAGAGCGACCAGACCGTGATAACGGTAATCGCGGCCGCCGGGATGGCGACGAGCGCACCAATCCCCACGCCGATTCCGCACGCTGCGACCGCATAGAGCGGCGTCGCCCACAAGAACCGCACGCCCTCGACGCTTGAGGCGGACACAGTCCCGTACACCTGCGGGTATAACGCCGGCAAGGCAACCATCACCATGAGGACGGAGAAAAACGACCCGATGGCCGAAGCAGCCGACACGACTAGCCAGCGAGCGATGATCGACGGGATTGGTCGTGGGTGCAGCACGGAGTCCAGCTCGCCAACGGGTCCTCGCATCGAGGAGGCCTGTGCGTAGGTCGCGACGACGGCATACATGGTGATTCCCAGGTAGATCACCCAATAGTTCGCGTTCGTCGTCGATACTTCACGAACCTGAATCAAGCCACCGTTACCGTGCAGCGACTCCGCTACACCGCCGATGAACAGCGTCACCACCAAGGGCAGAACGATGCCCAATGGCACGAGGACACGTATGAAAGGGCCTCTCCAACCGCTTAGCCGCACCCACTCCGAGGTCCATGCGGAATAGAACGCGCGCCAGGGAAACGGTCCCGACTTACGCGCGGCACTGTTCATCTGGGCGCTGTCAGAACTGCCGGGCATGGCCACTCCTCCCGACATGATGGTGACCAACAGCGACCGCGTGATTGAGCGCGCGGGGAATCGCGTCGATAAAAGCTTCTTCCAACGAAGCATGAGTCCCGACAACATCGCGTACCGAACCTTGCGACACGATAGTCCCGCCCTCGAGCAAAACAACCCGATCCGCAGTCCGCTCCACATCTGCGAAATGGTGCGACGCCACCACAACGCAATGACCGCGGTCGGCCAGATCCCGCATCAAGGACCGCAACCACAACATGCCCGCGAGGTCCAAACCATTCATCGGCTCGTCCATAATGATGTTCCGTGGCCACCCGAGCAGCGCAGTCGCAACGCCCAACCGCTGACGCATACCGAGCGAATAACTGCGCACTGGCCGATCCGCTACGGCCCCGAGCCCAACCCGCACAATCATGTCGTCGGCTTCATCCCAAGACAGCCTTTTTGCCGACGCTACCCAATGCAAATGATGGCGTCCCGACTGCTTCATTTCGCTCGCCGTTGTATCCAGGAACACTCCCAATGAGCGGCCGGGGCCGTCCCATTTCCGCGGATCGACGCCATCCACGCTGACTACTCCCGACGCGACAGGCACAATTCCTGCCATGATCTTCAGCAGCGTCGACTTGCCCACACCATTGAGACCGACGAGATACGTAATCGTGGAATTATCGAAACGCAGTGACACATCCGACAATGCGAAGTCGGGCCGCCTGCCCCGTGTAGCTTCGTTCCGGCCCTGACTCGACCCGCGATGTGCGCCTGATTCACGGTGTTTACTACTCGTCGTCCTGGACCATAGCCGACGGCTACCTGGGCCGACTTCATAACGAATGTTATCCAGCAGAATCACGACGCTGACCTTTTCTGAACACTTATCACGCCGATTACCTCAGCGTTTTCCCTAAGCGTTGCAATAAATGGGGAGACCAACGGTTTTTACACCCTGACACATTGATGAGCTAGCCAACCGCCAATTCCCGTCTTTGTAGACAAAGTTGATAGGCATTGAAATGTCGGGAATCCCTGCAGAGAAAGAGTGAAGCCGAACAGTAATGGTGTCGCCGTTTCGCTCCATGGGTCCGGTTAGCCGGCTCCCGCCACGTGGCGCGCGGAATAGACCAATCCTCGAGACAGTCTTTGGAACGACCACAGCATCGGGTGCCTCAATATTCGCTTTCTTAGCTTCATCCGAGGCATCCGTCGCAGTCAGGAAGTACACAATCCCGTTGAGCTCGTCGAGCGAAGGATTGGGATCCGTCACCGTGTAGTTAGCTGGCAAGGGTGACGACGGCGTCCACCTGCGGTTTCCGGAATCCGAGTCCGATACGCTGCTATCGTCGGCATCATTATCTCCGGCATCAGACTCATCCTGCCCATTCTGAGATGAATCGGAGTCCGACCCACTGTCATTGCCATTCTCTCCAGACCCCGAACTCGAATCCGAGTTTCCGCCCGACGACGACGCTTTCTTCCCCTCGGTGGGAGCACCCAGTGCCCCACCCGTGGAACCCTTGTCATTCTTATTCTTATCGTGCGAATTTTTCCCGGAAGCATCTTTCGACTTCTTCGCACTCGACGGGACCGGCGACTTCTTGATGACCTTATGCCCCTGCGCAT
Organism: Corynebacterium pseudokroppenstedtii; assembly: GCF_019754945.1. Classification (GTDB taxonomy): domain Bacteria; phylum Actinomycetota; class Actinomycetes; order Mycobacteriales; family Mycobacteriaceae; genus Corynebacterium; species Corynebacterium pseudokroppenstedtii. Next base: position 15,863 of record NZ_JAEUWU010000001.1, on the reverse strand, counting down.
CGGTGGTCTCTTCCGCGACGTAGGCGGCTGAATCGTCGTCTCCGTGGCGAGACAAACCGACGACGCCAATCGCCAAGATGACCGCCGCAACGATAGCCGCCACACCGCCGGCCATCATGACGGTCGGCCAGTTCACGCGACGGTTTGCACCGCTCTGCTGAGCACTCTCCTCCAGGCTGAAGTTATCCGTAGGGGGATTATCCGACTGGCCGCTGTAATCCGACTGGCTGTCGGAGCCCGACTGGGGTGGATCGAATTCTGACGGGCTGGACTGATCTGGGCCCAGGGGTTTGGAGGACATGAGGGGCGCCACCTATGTGCAGTTTAACCTTGAACAAAAAGGGAGATGTGTGTAGATTAGCCTAATTTTTTAAATACGCATAATAATTTCTCATTTAATATCGCGGACTTCACACCTGCCACGAACTCACACTCGACGCGATCGAGGCTTCAGACCTACCCTGGCGTCTATGTCGGATAACACGTTGGAAAACACATCATCGAACAAACCAGGATCACCCGACCGCCCCTACCGCTTCGCCGTCGTCGGGCTCGGGCAGATCGCTCAGCAAGCTTTCCTTCCGGGACTCGCGCAGTTACCGGAAGCGCAGCTAGCCGCCGTCGTCACGTCGGATCCCGGAAAGGCCGAGCGTTATGACTTCCCTGGCTATTCCTATGACCACTACCAGGAACTCCTCGACTCCGGCGATATCGACGCTGTTTACGTTGCGACGCCGGTTGATCGCCATCGCGAATTCACCATTCCTGCACTTCACGCCGGGATTCCCGTGTTGTGCGAAAAGCCCATGGCCCCGTCGGTCGACGATTGCCAGGCTATGATCGACGCGGCTAACGAGACGGGCACGACGCTCATGCTCGCCTATCGGATGCATACCGATCCGTTCATGATTGACCTGGTCGAGCTTGTCCGCTCTGGCAAACTCGGCGATGCGCGTTATTTCACATCGCAGTTCAGCCACACGATTAACCCGGAGAATCACCGCGCGAACCACGGATTCTGGGGTGGCCCGGTTCCCGATCTCGGGGTTTACGCGCTCAATATGGTGCGGAATCTGTATGAAGAAGAACCGACGACTGTATTCGCGATCGGCGGACACCACGAGGGCACCGGCCTGGACACCACCCCCACAGTCAGTGTTTCTCTTAGATTCGACAGCGGACGGACTGCCCAATTCACAGCAAGCTACTCGACGTCCTCAACCGAGGGCTTCACACTGGCAGCCTCTAAGGGGAAGGTGGTGTCCCCATCGTCGTACATGTGGGGTGAAGGCTCTGATCTTCACGCGACTGTGTCGATCGCCGACGAAGAAGGCAGCCGTACCGATACCACCGAGGAATGGCACTACGACGCCAAGGATCAATTCGCTGGTGAGACGCGATATTTCCTGACGTGCGTCCGGGAAAATAAACAGCCTGAGCCCGACGGTGAGGAGGGGCTGCTCGATATACGCGTCTGTGAGGCAGTGAAGGAGTCACTGGAAACTGGGCGGCCAGTCTCGTTGGAACCTCGGACACGTGAACGCCGAATTAGCGCTGACGAAGGACAAGAAATCCCCGCCCCGTCAAAGCCGGGCGAGGATGACATCGCTGTGAAAGCACCTGAGGAACTCTAGCTCGCTGGGGTCTAGCTCACCGGGGGTTTATTCTCCCGGCGCCCTCTCACCAGCGGTTACCCCTCGTGACCGCGCAAAAGATCCTCAAAGTCGCGGGAGTGGGAAACATTGACACCGTCCTTGCGCTCGGGGGCCGACTCCGTCAGGTCGGGGCCGAATCCTTCCACGGCTCCCGTCGTTGCCAAGAGATAACCAGCAAGCTCCGACGCTGCACGATTGGCCCGGCGCGTGAGGTCAGTCTCTTGGCCGAAGTCCTCGGTAGCTGCGAAGACACCCGTAGGCATGACCGTAGCGCGCAAGTACGTAAACAGCGGACGCATCGCGTAATCGAGCATGAGGGCATGGCGAGGAGTGCCCGCTGTCGCCGCGATCAGCACCGGCATGCCGTTAAGAGCATTGGTATCCAGAGAATCCATGAACATCTTGAATAGCCCGGTGTAGCTCGAGGTAAATACCGGGGAGGCGGCGATGACGCCGTCGGCAGCGGAGAGAGTTTTCTTCGCTTGTGTGAGCTTCTCACCGGCCATACCGGTCGTCATCACTGTGGCTAGTTCGTTAGCAAGGTTCCGCAAGTTAATGGTCTCAATTTCGACTGCGTCGCCACGCTTGGACACCTGAGACTCTAAAGCCCCAGTGATGGAATCAATGAGCATCTTGGTGCTCGAGGGCGTTCCCAGCCCTGCGTTGATGACCACAACTTTCTTCATTTTCCGTTACGCCTTTCTGGTTCGCCGATGTATTAATAGCTAGCTAAGAATGCACGGTAGCTTAACTATTTTCTTCACGTGTCTTAACCGGCTGAACCAGGTGGAACGGGGAATCCGGACCTTCAGCAACCAGCGATGCGTGCGTCGGCGGATCTGACGGGACGTGCGCCGGGCGTCGTGCCTCAAACTCGCGACGCAACACCGGGACAACTTCCTTACCCAGGATTTCGATCTGCTCCAGCACGTTCTCCAGTGGAACACCGGCGTGATCCACCAGGAATAGCTGACGCTGATAGTCCCCGACGGCATCCGCGTACCCGAGGTATTTCTCGATAACCTGCTCCGGCGTGCCCACCGTCAACGGGGTCATGGCTTCGAACTCTTCGAGCGACGGACCATGGCCATAGACAGGTGCGTTATCAAAGTAGGGGCGGAAGAACTTCTTTGCTTCCGCTTCCGTATCCGCCATAAAGACGTGACCACCAAGGCCGACGATGGCCTGATCGGCAGACCCGTGCCCGTAGTGCTCATAGCGCTGGCGGTAGAGCTTCACCATCTGCTGGGTGTGCTCGATATTCCAGAAAATGTTGTTGTGGAAGAAGCCGTCGCCATAATAGGCAGCCTGTTCTGCGATTTCCGGCGAGCGGATGGAACCATGCCACACAAATGGTGGCGTATCGTCCAACGGCCGCGGGGTGCTGGTGAAGCTTTGTAGCGAGGTACGGAACTCGCCCTTCCAGTTCACCACCTCTTCACGCCACAACCGACGCAGCAGGTGATAGTTCTCGATGGCCAGCGGAATTCCCTTGCGGATATCTTTTCCGAACCACGGGTACACCGCACCGGTGTTACCGCGGCCCATCATGAGATCGATGTTGCCGTCGGTGAGATGCTGCAGCATGGCGTAATCTTCAGCGATCTTCACCGGATCGTTCGTGGTGATCAACGTCGTCGACGTCGAGTACAGGAGTTTCGGGTATTTCGCCGCGAGGTGCGCCAGTGCCGTCGTAGGGCTCGAGGAGAAGAACGGAGGATTGTGATGCTCGCCGATAGCGAAAACATCTAAGCCAACTTCTTCCGCTTTCTTGGCCATCGCGTCCCACGCCAGGATGCGCTCATGCTCGGTGCGCGCCTTTCCGGTGGTGGGATCCGTAGTGATGTCGCTAACAGTGAATAGTCCGAACTGCATCGTTCAATCCTTCCCTCGATAATGGGTAAAACCGTTTACATGACATATCAACAAAACATCATGAAAAGTATTCCCACACCCCGCTGACTGGTAAAACTGCAGCTAGCAAGCCTAGTTGAAGACCATGCCACCATCAATCAGGAGCGCTTGCCCGGTCATGTAATCCGAATCCGGGCCGGCAAGATAGGACACACACGCGGCCACATCCTCAGGCTTCGACAAACGACCCAGCGTGATGTTCTGCGCGAACTGTTCCATGCCCCATTCGAATGGCTTGCCCGCATTATCAGCAACTTCCTGAGCAATGCCACGCATCATCGGCGTATCCACAATGCCCGGGCAGTACGCGTTCACCGTGATCCCATACTTCGCGAGATCACGAGCAGCGGTCTGCGTAATACCCCGAATAGCGAACTTCGTCGCACCATAAACAGCCAATTCCGGGTTGCCTACCTGGCCTGCCTGCGACGACGCGTTGATGATCTTCCCGCCGGTCTCTTTCATGTACTTCATCGCGGCCTGGATTCCCCACAGGGTTCCGCCGACGTTGACGTCGAAAACCTTGTGGTACAGCTCGGGGGTGATGTCTTCCAGCGGGGTCGTCGGCCCAAGACCAGCATTATTAACGACGACGTCCAGACGCCCCAGTTTCTCGACGGTCTCGTCGACAGCGGAAAAGACGGAATCGCGATCCGACGCATCGACGTGCACAGCGACGGCCTTGCCACCATCCTGGGCCGAAATGTCTTTGGCGACTTTTTCCGCCGTGTCATTGTTAAAGTCCACGACTGCGATGGCGAAACCATCGTTGGCCAAGCGCTTTGCGATAGCCTCACCAATGCCCTGACCAGCGCCGGTGATGAATGCGACCTTCTGCATTATGAATCCTTCCGTAACGCTGCTTCCCCACTCATTCGAAGCAGCATGACATCGATATCGGGGGGGTAAGTGACCAGAGCGACACACCAAGTGAGTGGACACTTACTTACACACTCAGTGTACGCGGAAAAGAGGCCCAGACCGATGAAAACTTGCGCACTTACGCCGACGTTGTACCGGCTCGTTGGTGACTCATTGGCAACACGCTACCGGCGAAATCAACGTACCCACCTGGTGATTTGTCTAATATCTTCCCGATGAGTAAATTAATCGTGGTCTAAGGGGCTATGGCGCAGCTGGTAGCGCACCACACTGGCAGTGTGGGGGTCACGGGTTCGAGTCCCGTTAGCTCCACAAAAAATTCCCTGGTCAGCGATGACCAGGGAATTTGTCGTATGTGCCCAGGCCTTTACTTTCCTAGCACGTCCTCAACGAGCTGCTGCGCCTCGCGCTGAACTTCAGCCAAGTGGTCGTCGCCCTTGAAGGACTCCGCATAAATCTTGTATTTATCCTCGGTGCCCGACGGCCGAGCAGCGAACCATGCGTTCTCGGTCACGACTTTCAGACCACCAATCGCCGCATTGTTACCAGGCGCTTCGGTCAACTTGTTCGTGATCTCCTCCCCCGCCAGGGTCGTCGCAGTGACGTCCGACGGAGAAAGCTTCTTCAGCCGATCCTTTTGCTCACGGTTGGCCTCAGCGTCGGTACGCGCATAGGCCGGAGCGCCGAACTCCTCCGCCAATTCCGCATACCGCTCGGACGGCGTCTTCCCCGTGACCGCTTTAATCTCGCTGGCCAGGAGGTTAAGAATCAGCCCGTCCTTATCCGTCGACCACACGGTTCCGTCGAAACGGAGGAAGGAAGCCCCCGCCGACTCTTCCCCACCAAAGCCGATCTCGCCTGAAATCAGCCCCGGGACAAACCACTTAAACCCAACAGGAACTTCAACAAGCTTACGGCCCAATTTCTCGACAACACGATCAATCATCGACGACGACACCACCGTCTTCCCGACGGCCGTCGAGTCCGCCCACTCCGGGCGATGCGCAAAGAGGTAATCAATGACGACGGCCAGATAGTGGTTCGGATTCATGAGGCCAGCGTCGGGAGTGACGATGCCGTGGCGGTCAGAATCGGCGTCGTTACCCGTCGCGATGTCGTACTTATCACGATTATGCACCAAGGACGCCATGGAGTTCGGACTAGAGCAATCCATGCGGATCTTACCGTCGGTATCCAAGGTCATGAAACGCCATGTCGCGTCGACCAGCGGATTAACCACGGTGAGATCCAGCCGATGCTTATCCGCAATCGCACCCCAGTAATCCACCGATGCCCCACCCATCGGGTCAGCACCAATGCGAACCCCTGCGTCGCGAATCGCATCAAGGTTCACGATCGACGGAAGGTCATCAATGTAATCCGACATGAAATCGAAGGGCTTGAGGTAGTCTCCCCAATCCGTCACACCGCTGACAGGGGTGCGCGTGACCCCCTTGAGCCCCTGCGCAATGTACTCATTGGCACGATCCGCGATCCACCCCGTCGCATCCGTCCCGGCAGGACCACCCGTCGGCGGATTGTATTTAAAGCCCCCATCCCGCGGCGGATTGTGGGACGGCGTGATCACAATGCCATCGGCCTTCGGATGCTCATGCGTCAAAATCGCGTGGGACACAGCAGGCGTCGGCGTGTACTTCCCCGCCGAATCCGCAAGCGTCGTCACTTTGTTGCCGACGAGGACCTCCAGGGCGGAAATCATCGCCGGCTCTGACAAGCCATGCGTATCGCGCCCGACGAAAAGCGGGCCGTCGATGCCTTCCTTGTTGCGGTAATCGACGATGGCCTGCGTCGTCGCGAGAATGTGATCCTCGTTAAAGGCGGTGTCCAGCGATGACCCCCTGTGCCCCGACGTGCCAAAAACGACCTGCTGATCGATGTTTTCCGGATCCGGATGTTTCGTGTAATACGCAGTGACGAGTTCGGCGAGGTCAATAAGATCCTCGGGCTGAGCTAGCTGGCCGGCGCGGGGGTGTGCCATGATGGGCCTCCTCAGAGATCAGACAACGCTGATAATTGGCGACAATACAAACTTTCAACCCCTAGTTTCCCCCTTTTCGACGAAAGCTGCACCCTCGTATCCCCACGTGGGGGCTTTCGCGATCGTGTTGTGTATTGAGCCAAAGGCGTAAATGTATCCGCCACAGCGGACGCCAACGAGAACAAGGCGGGCATAGAAAAAGGGAACCAGTCTCTTTTTTGACTGGCTCCCTTAATGGTGCGTCTGAAACGGGGGCTCGGAAATTAACCGAAAGTCCCCTACAAACTCAGCGAATACCGGTTATTCGACGCTTATTCGACCTTGCCTGTTTCAGCCTGAGGCACCCAATCCTCGAAGGCGTGCTGGTCAGAGGACTGCAACTTGAGTTCTTTACCATTGACGAAGACGCGCGGGCTAGAAACCTGCCCATCGCCTTCCTTGGTTAGCTTCTTTTCATTGTCCTCGGCCATTTTCAGGGCGTCCTTGTGATACTTCGCGTCCTTGATGTCTTTCACGACACCCTTGGATGCGCCCATATCCTTGGCAAGGTCTGCAAAGTTGTCATAGCCCCACGAGCCGTAAACTTTCTGCTGGTTTTCAAACAGGCTGGCTCGATAGTTCCAATACAGCTTTCCGTCACCCGACTTGGCCACCGCATACAGCGCTGTCAAAGCCTTGGTTGCTGGGCCCTGCTCATCAAGCTTCCCGTTCTGTCCTTTATCCAGGAAGTTCATCGTGCGGATGTTCAGGTTCAGTTTCCCCTGGTTAACAGCGTCGAGAAGAGACTGTCCCGTGCTCGACTCCAGGTCAGCACAGTGTGGGCACGTTAAGTCGTCATACAGGTCGACGGTGGGAACGTCTGATTTAGCGTCGCTGCTCTTGAAGTTTGCTGTTGAGCCGTCGAGATTGAACTCTGCGGTGACGTCAGCTTGGTCTTTGGCGGCGTCACTTGAGGACGAGCTGTTGTTCTTGTCATTAATAATGACAAAGCCAATCACCACGGCGATAATAATAACGATGACGGCGATCGCCCAGATAAAACCGTTATTCTTCTCATTTGGCGCTTTAATCTTGTTACTACTCAATGAAGTCCTCGCAGTTTACTTTTCACATGGTGACGCGAACCAGCATCGCGCCCATAGCTTTACCTAGTTTACGGATTCCTTTTATGGATGGAACCCACCGGTGCCATCTTTTGGAACTCCGCAGTAAAAACTACGGATGCAATGCGAACCTCTTAAACGGCCGCCACACGGTCCATACCGAAAGTACTATAAACCCAAGGTCGCGTCCTATCTCAGTCAGATAGGTGGAGGGTCCCGCGTTGGGATTCGCTCCACCACCGCCGAAACATCCGCAATCAATGCTGAGGCCCCGGGCCCAGGCGGAAATAATCGCGATAATAAATACGGTCAACAGACCGATGGAGATCACCGCAGCTGGGCGCAGGAAAATCCCGAGAAGCAACAGCACACCCAGCGCGATTTCGAACACCGGCAACCCTGCCGCGAGTGGTTCAATGACATCTCTCGGAAGAATTTCATAAGCATTGATTGCTTGCTGAGTTTGCAGTGAATCACGCAGTTTCGAAATTCCGCTGATAATCCAGACTGCGGCCATAGCCAGCCGAGTAATCAAGCTGATGATATCGAGAATGAGAGATTTATGACCGCCTTGTGAGCCCGCGTTTCCGCTCTGCACCACCGTATCCATGCACTTCCATCTTTCCTGTGAACGGCACAACCGTTTCCGGGCACCTCGCAATGGAGCTCCAGCATAGCCTCACGCGCATCACCACGGTAACCCGCTCCTGGCTGTTGTTTCCCGACGTTGTTCTCGTCGGCACTCTCCTTTTTTGATTGAGCCTGGTAACAACCATGTCGCTGACGTGTCGTGATGCTACAACTATGTTAATTCTTCACATTTTCCGAGGATTTAATAAGTTTTCTCACAGCCAATCTGTATCTTTTTATCCATGGATTCCTTCTCCTCCTGGCTTTCCGACGTTGACTCCGTCGTATGGGGCCCATTCGTCCTCATCCCCCTACTGCTGGGGACCGGCCTATGGCTCACCTACCGCCTACGAGCCGTGCAGTTCCGCAAAATTTTCTCGGCCTTGCGGCTCGGGCTGCTCGACCGCGAAGACGATGGCGGAGAAGGCGACATCACGCAATACCAAGCATTGACGACGGCCCTCGCGGCGACGGTCGGCGTCGGCAATATTGTTGGTGTTGCGACGGCTATTTCTGTGGGTGGTCCCGGCGCGTTGGTGTGGATGTGGATCACCGGCCTCGTGGGGATGGCCTCGAAGTATTCCGAAGCCTTCCTCGGTGTGCGGTTCCGCGAAACCGACAGCCAGGGCACGATGTCCGGTGGCCCGATGCGATACCTCACCAAAGGAATCCCCAACGGTTTCGGCGCATTTTTAGGATGGTTTTTCACCATTGCCGCGATTATCGCCAGCTTTGGTATCGGCAACTTGACCCAAGCCAACGCTATTGCGACAGGACTTGAGGACTCCTTCCAGATTGACCCGTGGGTGTCGGGAATCTTCATGTTTATCCTGGTCGGCGCGGTATTGCTCGGCGGGATCCAGGCGATCGGGAAGATCACGTCCGGCTTCGTCCCACTGATGATCCTGGTGTACATCGTCGGCGGCACCGTGGTCCTAGCTATGAAAGCTGACCAGATTCCTCACGCGCTCAGCCTCATTTTTACCGACGCATTCACGGGTACCGCTGCGGTCGGTGGATTCGCTGGATCGTCGATCATCATCGCGATTCAGATGGGTGTTGCACGAGGTATCTTCTCTAACGAATCTGGTATGGGTTCTGCAGCGATCGCCGCTGGAGCTGCGAAAACCACTCACCCGGTGCGGCAGGGCCTCGTGTCTATGACTCAGACCTTTATCGACACAATCATCGTGGTGACGTTCACCGGACTCGTCGTCATTACCACGGGGGTGTGGGACCACGGTAAAGACGCTGCTGGCACCATGACAGCCGACGCGTTCTCGACCGCGCTGCCCGGCCAATGGGGTGGGACAATCGTGTCGTTGTCCATCGTGTTCTTCGCCTTTTCCACGATCTTGGGATGGTCCTACTACGGCGAACGGTGCGCGCAGCGGGCATTCGGGCGCTGGGGATCCCTCCCCTACCGGATGGTGTTCACCGCGGTTGTATTCGTCGGTGCGCCGACAGAGCTGAGCACCGTGTGGACCTTCGCCGACCTCGCGAACGGTCTGATGGCCATTCCTAACTTGATCGGTCTCCTCGTGCTGTCCGGGCTCATCGCCCGCGAGACCAAGGCTTACCTCGACTGGGATCCACGCTTGAAAGCAAATGCGGAGCAATGTGCGGCATTCCTTAAGGAACAGGGAACCGACTGGCGGTGATCCCTTCTCTGAGGAGGACGCCCGTCACGGGACGGAGCCGCTACTAAAGCACAACGACCCCAAGATATGCCACACTCGAAGTATGTCTAGTCAACACGATGGGGATGCCGCGCAGGATAGTCTCTCTTCTGACCTCGTGATGGGCGAGGACGGGCGGGCACGTCCTCCATGGGCAGCGTCGGACCCGCTGCTGATGGAGTATTACGACACCGAATGGGGCGTACCGGTGAAGACAGAATCGGGCGTGTTCGAGCGCCTTAGCTTGGAGGCGTTTCAATCCGGATTATCGTGGTCCACCATCTTGCGAAAGCGACCGGCTTTTCGGGAAGCGTTCGCCGACTTTGATCCAGATATCGTCGCTACTTTCGACGACGATGCGGTGGCGTCGCTGATGGCAAACCCGGCAATCATTCGTAATGAGCGAAAGATTCGGGCAACAATTAGGAACGCACAGGCAACTCTTAAACTCCACGAAGAAAATTCTTACCTTTCCGACGTGGTCTGGTCTTATGCTTCCACGTCACTGCCCAGGCCTTTTCGGTTATCCGACATCCCTTCACGTACGCCGGAATCAACGGCACTAGCGAAGACGTTGAAGAAGAAGGGTTTTTCTTTCGTCGGACCGACCACCATGTTTGCACTTATGGAAGCATTGGGAATCGTCGATACCCATCTCGTCGGTGCTTATCACCCGATGGAGTCCGCCGATTAATTACCTTCCTTACAGGAATTCGCGGACACGGGAATAATAAAAATAGGAACAACAGTAATACGGAAATGGAGAATCATGACTAATAATTCATCAACACCCGGCGATGACAACAAGAAAGGAAAGGGAACTCCCGACGATCCTTTCGAGCCCGACGCTGTTTACGGTGCCGATGGCCGACGAGCCGACGGCGGTACGTCGGGTAGTAACGACGACCGTTCTTCTGCTGGTTATGACCGCGCCGGGGGATTTTCCTCAGGGTATGACTCCACGTTTGGCAATAATCCCGACTTTGGTGGGCTCGGGTCATTAATGGGCGAAAGCCCTATCGCTGGCGTCGCCTCCAAAGGATCAGGATGGCTAGCAGCGTTAGGGGGACTAGCCACCGTCGTCGGCCTCGTCGTAGCGATATGGCCTCACGCTGGAATTAGCGTCTTTGCATGGGCCGCGGGGATCTTCTCCATTTTGGCCGGAGGAGCACTTGTCTGGTTTGGCCTCACCACCAAATCCATCCCCGTCCTCCCCGGGATTGGGGCTTTCTTCGGCATCCTCTTAGTGCTCGCCGGCATCGGCGCCCTGATCTCACCGCAGAGTTTCGGCGCGGTCATCGTAATCGCCATCGGTTTCATGGCGTTAGCTCAAGGACTCACGACGTTTAGCACCGGCCGAGTGATCTCCCGGATGTCCGGGTCCTCCAGCTACCTGACGTGGAGCGGAATCCTTTCCATCGTCTTGGGCGTCATCTTTATCATCGCTCCCCTGACGAGCCTCTACAGCCTGACCATCCTGATGGGCATCATGCTCGCCGCGTTCGGGATCATGATGATCATCGCTGGCGTCCGCGGTCGCAGGTTCTTTTCATCGTCTCGCCGCTAGCGCGCGGACGTAAACATCGCTTATATCCGTGAGCATCACTTGATATCCGGGCCGTAATAGGCCCAGGCTTCATGCTCTCTGAAGTCACTTTGCCCCTGGGACACCATAACCAGGGGCTCCTTGTCGTTCACACCCGATCCGTCGCCGAACCACGTATTTTCTGGCGACGCCGCCTGCTCATCGCGGCCACGGATCGCGTCGATAACCAAAACCACCGAGTACCACAACGCAACGACAACGAGAATTGCGATACCGGTGTAGACAAAACTTCCACGGACAATCGCTGGGTCCGAGGACTCATTCTGCTGAAGGTGCTTAAAAGCCGGCACACTGTACTGGCTGACAAACGGGATGTACATCACGCTGACCAGAGCCACCGCACACAACCCCGCCACCTGGTCCAATGACCACCGCACACGCTTGTTCTGAATCAACCCGATCGGCGCCGCGAGACCGCGCGTAATAGCGTCGATAAGCAAGACTGCTAGGGGGACGAGGAAAACCCAATGGTGGAACCATGAAAATGGGGCAATAATTGGTGCGGTTATCCCCGAGAGGCACAGAGCCATCGCGACATTACCGCGTTTGATCGCGCCGAAGGCTGCAATGCAGAACACCAGGACGATCGCGATGGATAGCTCGATCCAGACCGTCATTTGGTTGTCGATATGCAGGCGATACAGCACTCCCCGGAGCGACTGGGCCCCTGGATTACTTTGGGGCCCGATCCGGTCTGTATTGAACATGTAGTGGGTCCAATACTTCGATCCGTCCGGAATGATGATGCACCCGACAACGATTGTTGCAGCAAAAACGACGACAGCGGTGATCAATGCTTTCCATTGTCGCTCGAAGATAAAAATCAGTACCGAGAACGCGGGGGTAAGTTTTATACCTGCTGCAAGGCCCGTTCCTATTCCGCGTCCGAAATTCGTTTTGCGACGAAGAAAGTCCAGGGACACGAGGCCCATCAAATAAATGTTGACCTGGCCGAAAAAGAATGTGCCATGAATTGCCGAGAGATTAAATGAAGCAAATACCGTGGCAAGGGAAATGATAATCAGTGAAAAAGACCATTTATAGCCACGTTGTCTCAAAATCCCGATGATCACCGCGAAAAGGACAATGAGCGAGCCTATCTGCCAATACACAGCAAGTGTTTTGCGATCAACCAGCGTCATCGGGGTGAAGGCGACGGCCGCGAAGGGCGGGTAGGTAAAGGGCAAGTTGAAAATATAGTCCTTGCCATACAAATTGTGCCCCTCGGAAACGTGCTGGACAGCCTTGTAATAAACGGAAAAGTCCAAGGGCCACACAAACAAATTGCCGAGATCTTTATTCCGCACACTCGACGAGGTGTAACGAATAATCGCCCATGCCGCTAAAAAGATCAATCCGAGAGATATGCCAAGCCCACCTCGGATGGGCTTTCTCTCTGGAGCCGGTTCTTGAGTCGGCTCATATTTTTGCGGACGACGAATTTGCACAGCGTCGATAATATATTGTGACCTCGTCACGTCGTAACCCAGCCCGACCTCACTCATAAACACTCTTGAAGCAGGTTCGATACAACGTTGATGACTGGGGATTATGGCTTGTACGACGAAACCCCGGTCTGTTACGACCGGGGTGTGTCTGGTGGAGCCGCCGAGGATCGAACAAGCGCTAATAAAATACCTGTTCAGACGGCTTTTCTATTCGAACAGTAAAAAATGTTGCCTTATAGTTACCAATTACCCCTATAAGCGGGCTGTGGACCACCCTCAAGGAACAGGGAAACCAGCCCTGCTCTAGACCTCAGGGTAGTCGTGTACACGCAGTGGCAGTGTAGGTGAGCAACTAAATCTCTGATTTAGGCGCTAGCTGTTTGGGAGGGTGTGCGGTTGCCGCATCCCCTTGAGAGGAACAGTTAGCGTGCCCCCCCCCTATGACGGTTGTTCCTGTAGGTCGTGTTTGATACGCGGGTTAATCATTGACGCGCATTGAACATTTAGCGGTTTGAGACCGCGAAACCCGATTAATCCAAGGGTCGGATTTAAAATCCGAAAGGGTAAATCCCTTAGTTCTGACAATTGCCCGAATTCGAGCGCTGCAGTTAAAGCCACAGCCCGGCGCGGAAACTAGTCTTGTGTCCAATAATCAGCATGAACGTTCACGTGGAATAAATGTTCCACCTGAGAGAGCTTTCTACTGATCCAAATGGAACAACCGTATGGTCATGACAACCATCCAGCGTGAGCTTTCTACTGCGAGAAATCTGGTACTTGAGCGGTCAGTGGTGAAAGGCATTGACAGTAAGACGGCCACCAGACTTTTACCGGTGTCAGTAAAAAAGGGAGCCCACGTCTGCACCCTGGACAACACACTGAGCTGGCAGGTGTGCCCCACTTAGACGGGCACGAACTGGGGTCATTAAAAGCTCCGTCGCGAACTAAAGTTCACGACGGTTTGTAAAAAGTAGGGGGCAAGCAGGTTGCGCCACAGGCACAGATTCAACAACCACACAAACACAAAAAGGGAAGACACTAAAGCCGCGCGAAAACGGGCTCAGAAACACAACACCGTCGGGCCGACGTTCGCCCCTCGTGGCAACAGTTCAGCAGCCGCTGTATAGTCCAGTGCATGCTGACTATTTCTTCGCGCTTGGACGTGATGAACCGATTGGGCCGGGCGATGGCCGATCCCACCCGATCCCGTATTCTCCTGACCCTGCTGGGCGGCCCGGCCTACCCGGCCGCTCTCGCCCGGGAGCTGGAACTGACGCGGTCAAATGTGTCGAACCACCTCACTTGCCTACGGGACTGCGGAATTGTGGTCGCCGAACCGCAGGGGCGGAAGACCCGCTACGAGATCGTCGACGCCCATCTTGTCCAGGCGTTGAACTCACTGCTCGATACCACTCTGGCTGCCGACGAGAATGCCCCGTGTATTGACTCGGCATGTGACGTGCCCGGGTGCGCCACCGGAGAGGGGAGCAGGTAAGTGGTAACTGGTCTCCTGGGGGCGGTTGGTCTGTTTACCGCAACCAATATCGACGACATCATCGTGCTCTCGCTGTTCTTCGCCCGTGGGGCCAGCCAAGCAGGGACCACACTTCGGATCCTGGCCGGGCAGTACCTTGGTTTCGCGGGCATCCTCGCAGCCACGATCCTGGTCACCCTAGGGGCGGATGCCTTCCTGCCCACCGAGGCGATCCCCTACTTCGGGCTGATCCCCCTGACCCTGGGACTGTGGGCGGCCTGGCAAGCCTGGCAGGGAGACGATGACGCGAAAGTCAGCGGAAAGAACGTAAGCGCCTTGATCGTCGCCGGGGTGACCTTTGCCAACGGTGGCGACAATATCGGCGTCTATGTCCCGGTTTTTCTCAACGTGGATACCGCCACCGTTATCATTTACTGCGTCGTCTTTCTAATCCTGGTGGCGGGCCTGGTCCTGTTGGCGAAGTTCGTGGCCACCCGTCCACCCATCGCGGAGGTTCTCGAACGCTGGGAGCATGTGCTGTTCCCGATCGTTTTAATCGGCCTGGGTATCTTCATCCTCATCAGCGGCGGCGCCTTCGGCCTTTAATAAACTCATCCCCCGTGCTCCTAGGGCCTCTCTAGGTTTCCTCACCGGCATCAACTGAACCGCCCATGAAGTTGTGAAAAGCCGCTGCCGCAGGGACTCGACCACGCTAGCGCGACAGAAATTCTAAAACTGCCCTATTGGGGTGTACCAAATGGGACAGCTCAAACGGCTAGCAGTAAACCCCTCTAGTGCGACAAATGGTGCATTAACCACCTCTAGTTCGGCAAATGGTGCAGTAGCCACTCTTCACGTACGAGAAATCTCGCACCTGAACGGCCATGACGACAGTCCAGACTAAACCCCTACTGCGACAAATGACGCAGTAGAACAACCCACCAATAGCCCCACCGAAATAGCACCAGGGGGGATATTAACCGCAAAAGTGGTGCATGGGAGGGCTGTGACCTGGGGGTTTGCCCCCCTGGGTGTGGTGGTGGCTGCATGTCGGGTGTGCGGGTGGTGGTGTGTCCTGTTGGTGTTGTGTGGTGGGGTGTTTTAGGCGTTTTCCCCGTATTCGGGCCTGTGAGGCCTGTAGGCGGGTTTAGCCCCTGTTTGTAGCTTGTCGTTGTGTTAGGCCGTGAGAGGGCGAATGGTGGGGCCGATTTTTTAGTGTTAGTGGGAAATGTTGGTCTTTGAAGTGCCCCGGGTTTTGTTCCTAGGCGTTTGCCTTGATTTCTATTATTGCTTGCGGCGGGTGCTGGTCCCAAAATTCGGTTTCCACTTCAGCTGGCGTGCGGTAGCCCAAGCTTTGGTGAAGCCTCGTCTCGTTCCACCATGACACCCACTCAAACGTCGCGATTTCCACCTCGACAACCTCATCCCACCTGCGAGTATGGATCAGCTCGTTTTTGTAGGAACCATTAACGT